>CAVQIZ010000001.1:0-265000 GCA_963712735.1 uncultured Chloroflexia bacterium
GTTCATTCGCTCGACTCTTCCACCGTGGTAGCGACGCTGGGCGGTCCGATCTGGTCCTGGAGCTGGATGAGGGGCACCTGGCTGACCGTAAGTGAGCCGCCCTGCGGGCGCTCGATGTCGATGATGAGGGTGATGACGGCACCCAGGACGACGATGAGCGCGACTGCGGTGAGCGGGCTGCGGCGGCCGGTCAGCCCGGCGCTGTAGCCGACCATGCCCAGCGTCAGCGCCGATCCCACGAACAGCAGCAGCAGAACGGTCTCGGGCACCCGCGCGTAGATGCCGGCGGTCTGGCGCGCAGACGCGACATCGATGGTGTCGTTGAGCGACGCGATGTAGAGCCCGAGCACCTCGGATTCGGGCGTCGTCCGCGCGAGCTCAGCGGCCATGGCCCAGAGCTCGTTCTGGATCTCACCGGACCGGGCAAGCTCATCGGCGAGCTCCGCGGCCGAGGCTGTGCCGGGGGGCACGATGCGCAGCGGCACGTACTCCCGCAGCAGCTCGCGGCTCTCGCTCGCGGCGGGCTCGGGCAGGTAGCCGGCACGCAGGTACGTCGTGCCGATGTCGTTGGCCTCCGCCAGCACCAGCCCGCGGCGGGTATCGAAGCGGTCGGTGGCCATGCCCATGGTGATCGCCAGCAGGAAGGCCATGAGCGCCAGGATCGAGCCCACGAGCATGCCCGTGGGTCCTTCCTTCTCTTCGGGCGTGCGGGCCTGCCACCAGCGTCCGAACCGGAAGCCGAGCTCGTAGAGGATGAGCGCGAGGAGCGCGAAGGCGAGGAACACGCCCGCGATCGGCAACGAGTCGATGAAGTCCTGGAACAAGGTCAGTCCCTTTCGCTTAGGTGTGAGTGGTCGTCAGCGGGTCGCTACGCACGAAGCCGAGGATCCCGCTCTCCGTCGGCAGGCCACCTGGCTAGACCCGTTCGACGTCGCCTGGCTTCCACGATTGGTCGAACCAGGGCTCCAGCGGTCCGTAGAGCCGCAGGATGACGAACCAGCCCTTGCCCGGCACCGTCTGGATCCAGTTCTCCGAGCGATCTGCGGGCGGCTCGGGCCCGAAGAGGATGTCGACCGAGCCGTCCTGCTCGTAGACCAGCGGATCGCGCCGGTTGTTGCGGCTGGGGAACGGCTGCCGCGTCTGGAGCTCCGAGCGCGTCTGCGGGTCATAGACGACGACGGACCAGAAATCCTTGGCAGGCAGGTCGGGCGGCAGATGGAGCCGGTATCCGACATCACCCGACAGGTAGGCGCCATCGGCATCCTGTACGGCACAGACGTACTGCGAGCCGAGACCCACCATCTCCATGGCCATCGCCGGCGTGTTCACCGTTGCCACGTAGAAGAAGAGCGTTCTCGCATCGAGGTTGCGACCGCCGAGCCCGTCGTCCCGAAGCCAGCGGTAGTCCCCACCGATGAAGGGCGTGGTCCACCTGCGATCGGGGTAGACATACGCGCCCGGCTCACGGTTGTGGAAGAAGATGCTGCGAGCGGTGGCATTCCCGACGGCCGCCGCCTCGACGAGGATGGCCTTCATGCGGTCGTCGGGCTGGAACGGGCGCCCCTTCTGGATACCCACAGCGGCCAGCAAGCCACGGAGCTCCGGATCGATGAGATCGACGGGTTCGCGCTCGATGACCGCTGCGATCTCCGTGTAGAAGTCGAAGTCGTTGGAGTGGATGGTGTTGAATGACGCACCGGACACGGATGTGAGCTCCATCGCCGGTGGGGTCGAGGCCTTCGACAACGGGTAGATCCTGAGACCGCCGCGGAACATCTGGATGGCGGCGTCCGGCTTCCCGTCAACCAGGAACCCGCGCAGGATAAGCCAGTTGATACGGCTCCTCGATCGCGCCACGAAGTAGCCGTCAGGGACCTCGCCATCGAACCCAGGCGGCAGGACAAGGTACTTGCCGCCGGCGCCACGATCCGGTCCGGGCTTGCCCATATCGACGACGAAGCGGAACCACGCGTCGTTCACGGTGCCCGGCCCGCAGTCGGGCGGCACCTCGACGACGGTCGGCCCGTCCCGCTCGAGATCAAGGATGCCCGAGAGGTACACCGTATCGGTATTGCCGGTCAGGAACAGCGGGTTGGAGTCGAGGAGGCGGTCCATGATGAGGACCTGGTGGCAGGCGCTCACACCAGCCTCGTCGTGCGCCCGGCGCATGGCCTCGAGGGAAGCGGCGGGGATGCCGTCGAGGAAGGCCTTCACGCCCCGGCTGAAGTCGAGTTGGTCGAAGACCTTCCGAGCCGTCTCAGAGGTCGGGACGCCATCGACGAACTCAAGCTCGCCGATCCTCGTCTCGACCCGGTCGGGCGTCATGATCCGCGGCGGGATCGGCGTGTTGTATCCGGGCGGGACGTCCGCCAGATCGCTGGCTTGAACGCGCTCCGACATCGTCGCCTCCTTGCGCTGCTGTTCTGTGGGGCTGGCTAGGCGAGCAGCTTCGCCTTGGCCGCGGCGAACTCGTCGTCCGTCAGGGCGCCGGCCTGATGCAATTGGACCAGCTGATTGAGCTGGGCCATCAGATCGTCGCTCGCGCCAGCGGGTGACTCGGCGGCAGTGGCCGGTGCGGCCGCGGCCGCGGCGGCCTCCTGGGCGCGCATCTGCTCCATCTGCTGCTGCTGCGCTGCGGCGGCTTGCGCCTGCTGCTCTGCCGCCTGGTTGGCCCAGCGCTGCTGCTGGCGGTGATGGACCGCGCCGGCCGTCCCGGCCACCACTGCCGTGGCGGCCATCGTCCCCACGACTCCTCTTCCACCTCGTCGTCGCATCATGGTGTGGTTCTCCTTGGCTGTCTCTGGATCTCGGGGGCTAGGCTTGTGCGGCTGCGAGGTCCGCGTAGAGCTGCTTGACGACCGCACGCGGCAGCCGTTCGTGCATGACCACCTCGCCGCGGGCCTTCTCGATGGCGTCGGCGATGCGCGTGGCCCAGGCATGCTCGAAGAGCAGTAGCGCGACCGCAGAGTCGGGCTCGAGCCCCGCACTCAACGTAAGCGCGTCGGCCTCGGTGAGCATCGCCGTGACGTCGCCGACGACCGGCTGGAACCGCTGCCGCACGTCGTCCTCGAGCTCGTTCAGCTCGAGCACGCGGACCGGCTCGTCGCCGAAGCGGATGGCCAGCAGGATGTCGATGACGCGGATGACGCCGGCATCCACGACACGCTGGATCTCCGGGATGATCTCGCCCGTGAACTGGTTGCCTGGGAACTTCAGGACGACGAGCTCGAGTGGGCCGGTTGACATCGGATACCTCCTCAGGGGCGGATGCTGCTGCCGTGAGCTACGCGGCGCGGCTGGTCGTGCGCATCGAGCGTCCCGGCTGGTGATGGAGATGACGAAGCGCCGGAGCGCGTGCCCGACCGATGTGAGCGCGCTGGCCACGAGGTCGGACAGCGTCGGACTCCTGCAACGCTAACTACCACGCTGGGCGATGTATTCACCCGTTTCGGGTGAGGCTCCTCCGCGCTCGAGAAGCTGCTGACCTCAGGCGCCCGGGGGGCGCTCCGTGAGGATGTCGAGCGGCGGCAAGAGGCCACGCGCCACCGCCGACTCCACGGCCTCGCTGCGGGTCGTCGCCCCCAGCTTCGAGTAGACCGAGCCAGCCTGCGTCTTGACCGTGTTCGGGCTCACACCCAGCCGATCCCCGATCTCCGCCAGGGTGAGATACGTCTGGAGGAATGGCAGCAGGCGCAGCTCGCGGTCGGTGAGCGACGCAGAGCGGTCGCCCTCGGCATCGGTTCGCTGATCCGTGGCCCGACCCAGCTCCTCCACCGCGAGCACCAGGGTGCCCAGCTGCGGTCGATGCGCGAGTACCGCTCGCGCTTGCGCCAGCGATGCCGCGGCACCGCTGGCATCGCCGATCCTCAGCTGGGTGCGCGCCAGCTCCGTGAGACAGCGCACACCAAGCCAGGGGATCGCCCACGACACGAGGCGTCGCAGCAGCTGTGCTCGGGCGAGCTCGTCCTTGGCTCGCTGCAGTTCTCCGCGGCGGATCGAGATGCGCGCCGAGGCGATCATGCCGAGCAGCGATGTCAGGTAGTCGTGGGCCCCCGACCGAGCGATGGAACGCCAGAAGTCGCGCACGAGCGGGTCGGCCGCGCGCCGATCGCCGGCCTCCTCGTGCATCAGGACGATCTCAGCGAGCGCGACGCGTCGGGCATCGGGCGACGTCGTCGCCGCCGTCGCGACGACCTCGGCGAAGTCCATCCGAGCCTGGTCCACTGCGCCTGTCATCGATCGCGCATATCCACGGAGCACCAGGGCCACCGGCCTCCACTGGCTCCAGGCCGGCTCGGCATCGATGGCGATCTGGCTGTCGCGCAGCATGGCCTCCGGCCCGTGGCGGCAGCCGAGGGCACGCACCATCGCTTGCGCCGACTCCATGGAGGCGCTCCCGTCGCCCGGTGGCCCGCCAACCTCACCTGCCTCCGCGGCCGTCGACCAGCGCTCGTAGTCCTCGGGACGTCCATCCAGAGCGGCCAGCCACGCCGCCATCGAGGCGACCGGAGGGTGCCGACGGATGGTGTCCTCGTCGAACCGCGCGAACCACCGGTTGAGCGTCGCGTTGGCACCCCTATCGTGCAGCTGCTTCACGTGCCCCGCCACGAGTACCGCCGCCTCGTCCACCAGGCCGCCCGTGAACGCGTGCGCGACGGCCTCTTCGATCTCGCCCCGCTCGAGGAACCAGGCACTGGCGCGCCGATGCAGACCGGGGAGCAGCTCAGGCTGCGCTGACTCCAGCTGGCGGCGCAAGTGCTCCCGAAGAAGGTCGTGACACTTGAACCAGTTGCCGCCCCGGTCGATGGGGGCCAGGAAGAGCGTCCGGCGGGCGAGGGACTCGAGAAGCGCCCCGGTGCCCGTGCGTTCAAGGATCGCATCGCACAACGAGCCATCCAGGCGGTCGAGGATGGACGTCCTGGTCAGGAGCGAGCGCTCCTCGCTGGACATCGACGGCAGGACCTGTGACTCGAGGTAGTCCGACAGATAGGCAGCGCTACCCGATGCCACGGTCTCCACCCTGGTCGCGTGGTGCTCCCGGACCGCGAGGCCGGCAAGGTAGGTCGCGGCCGGCCAACCACCCGTCCGTTCGCGGATGTTTCCGACCTCATCAGCGGACAGATCGAGGTCGAGCGCTCGCAACAGCGCCTCGGACTCCGCGTGGTCGAGAGCCAGATGATCGGCGTCCAGATCGAGCAGTCCGCCCATGGCCCGCCAGCGACCATATGGCAGAGCGAGACGTGTTCGCGCGCCGATGGCGATGCGACTTCCGGACGGAAGCCGGTCCACGAGTCCCACGACCGCATCGATGGCGGTGGCGTCCTCGAGGACGTGAGCGTCATCCAGGACGATCAGCATCGCGTGCGCCCGTCGCCGGACCGCCTCGACGGCACGGTAGAGCAGTCTTCGTTCCGCTGGACCCGGGATGAACGTTTCGAGACCTGATCCCGCCTGGTGTGGATCGGGATCGCCGAGCGCACCGAGCAGGTGCGCCAGCAGGATGACGGGATCGTTGTCGACACCGTCGAGTGTCAGCCAGGCGGCATGGGACCCGTACAGGGCAGCCCACTGGGCCAGCAGGGTCGTCTTGCCGTAGCCCGCCGGGGCAGTGACGGTGACGACTCGAACGTCCTCGGCGCGCCTCAGGTCATCGAGCAGGTGGGAGCGCAAGACGACGCCTGGGCGGACGGTCGGCAGCTGCGTACGAGCAAGGTCCAACCACATGCCGCTCTCGGATCTGACGGCTGTCGCGTCGACCGGCTCTCTTCGATCGTGCTCGACAGGCTGCTCGTCCCTGATGCCCCGCTCCTCTTGGTCCGCCGGGCGCTCGCAGTGACCCAGGCTGCCATTGTCGCCCAGTCACGCGCGGAGAGTGGGGCCGACTCTCGGAATCCGAGACGGAGGACCTGCTGTCTGCGAACCGTCATGAAGAGCGGCGTGCCGATCGAGTGGCTCAGCACGGCCGCGCGGAGACGAGGCCCGATCCTGCGCCCGAGGAAAGGGAATGGCTGGCGAGGAAGGATTCGAACCTTCAATCCCCTGATCCAGAGTCAGGTGCCTTACCGTTTGGCCACTCGCCAGCGACGAGTGCAGGATACCAAACCTCGTCGAGGGCCCCTCCTGGTCGGTCGCTGCCCACGCCCCGGACTTTGGTAGCGTTGGGCTAGGCAACCATTGTTCGCTGGAGTCCACGTGCCCGAGATCATCCACGGCATCGATCGCCGCCCCCTGACCGTGGGCAAGTCGATCTTCGACTATGCCGACGAGGTCTCGCTCGCTGTGCCCCAGTCTTGCGGACGTTCCGGGCGCTGCCGCGAGTGCGCCGTCGAGATCCGCCAGGGGGCCGAGTCGCTGTCTCCCCGTACCGAGGCAGAGGCGTACCTTCCCGAGGGCTTCCGCCTCGCCTGCCAGGCCCACGTCGAGTCGGCCGAGCGCGATATCGAGTTCGCCGTCATCCGCCGCCGCATGCGCATCCTGGAGGACGCCGGCGAGCCCATCACCGACATCGACCCCGTCGTCACCACCGACGAGCGCGCCGTCCTCTACGACGGCGTCACCCTCGATCTGCGTCGCGAGCACGTCCTCGGCCTGGCCATCGACGTCGGCACCACCACCGTCGTCTTCCGGCTCATCGACCTCACCAGCGGGGCCGTCGTCAGCGGCGGCGCCTTCGAGAACCCGCAACGCTTCGGCGGCAGCGACGTGATGAGCCGAATCACGTACGAGCGCACCCACCCCGGCACCCTGCGCAAGTCGCTGCGCCGCGCGCTCAACGCTGGTCTCAAGGAGGTCTACCAGGAGCGCGGCATCGACCGCCACGAGGTCTACGAGGCGATGGTCGTGGCCAACTCCACGATGCGCGACCTGTTCTTCGACCTCGACGTCAAGCCCATCGGCGAGATGCCCTACAAGTCGGTCACCGAGCTGGCCATGCTGCGGGGCGAGTCCGACTCCACCTGGATCACCCGCCGTGCCTACGAGCTGGGCCTCTTCATGCATCCGCAGGGGCGCGTGGTGGGCGCGCCGCTCATCGCCAGCCACGTGGGCGGGGACGTGGCGGCCGACCTGGTCGCCACCGACTTCGCCGCCCAGACGCGGCACCAGCCTGCTCATCGACATCGGCACCAACACCGAGATCGTGGTCAGCGACGGCGAGCGCATCGTGGCTGCATCCAGCCCGGCCGGCCCTGCCTTCGAGGGTGGCCTGCTGCGCTTCGGCATGGCCGGTGCCGAGGGTGCCATCGAGGCGGTCCACATCAGCGACGACGTCTTCGAGTACCAGGTCATCGGCGGACATCGAGCCGGAGGGCATCTGCGGCTCCGGCCTGGTGGACATCCTCGCCGAGCTGCGCCGTGTCGACTGGATGGCGCCGGAGGGAAGGTTCAACGACGGTGCGGTCGAGTACACCATCGCCGCGGCCAAGGGCATCACCTTCTCGCGCTCCGATGCCAGCCAGCTGGCGCAGGCCAAGGCCTCCAACGCCTCGGGCCAGCGCATCCTGCTGCGACGCCTGGGCCTGGACGCCGGCGAGGTCGACCGCGTGTTCCTCGCCGGCGGCTTCGCCAACGCCATCGACATCGAGAACGCCATCGCCATCGGCTTCCTCGCCCAGGTCCGGCCCGAACGGGTCGAGCGCGTGGGCAACTCGGCCCTGCGTGGAGCCAGCATGCTGCTGCTGTCCCGCCGTCGTCGCGTGGCACTCACCGAGCTCATCGGTCGCATCGAGCACGTGGAGCTGGAGACCGAGCCCGACTTCTTCGAGCTGTTCGTCGACGGCTGCATGTTCCACCCCATCCCCACCGCCGCCGCCTAGCCACCACGAGCGCCGAACGAGCGCCTACCACGGACACGTCGGCTGACGCGCCACTGAGCCGGCGGCAAGCCGTGGGCCGTTCGGCAGTCGACACACGGTGGGGCCCCGCGCACCATCGAGCTCGAGCATGGCCGCACGGCGGCCGGAAGGAGTGCGATGAGGGGTCCTGTCATCTCGGCTGCGCTTGCGGCGCTGCTGGTCGTTGCCGCCGCGGTGCCGTCGCTGGCCCAGACCGGGGAGCCGGCGGCGGGGGCAGGCCCTGGGCCCTTGCGCATGCACGACGGCCGCACCTCGTTCACGGCGACTGTGCTGCAGGACGGGTCGGTGCTGGTCGTCGGCGGTAACAACGTCTGGTACACGCTCGGATCGGCCGAGGTCTACGAACCGGCGACGCAGCAGTTCCGGGTCGTCGGCTCGCTCGTCACACCGCGCTCCGGGCACCGGGCGACGGCACTGCCCGATGGTCGCGTGCTGATCACCGGCGGATCGTTCGACGGCAACCCGCGTGGCATCACCTCCGTGGAGGCGTATGACCCGTCCAGCGAGACCTTCAGCCAGGTCGGCCAGCTGAACGAGCCGCAGATTCGCCCACACTGCGTCCCTGCTCGACGATGGCCGGGTGCTCATCACCGGCGGCTATGGCAAGAACCCTCCGGATCCGAAGTCCTCGGCCGAGATCTTCGACCCCGCCACCGGCACCTCGACCTCCATCGGCAGGATGCGCAGGGCCCGTGCTGGGCACGCGGCCACCAGGCTCGACGATGGCCGCATCGTGATCATCGGCGGTGTCCGTGGTGGCCGGCTCTCCGATCGCACCCTGGAGGTGTATGACCCGAAGCGACAGCGTTTCTCCCGTCTGCGCGAGCTGCCGGCGTCACCCAGTGCGCGCGAGGCGCCTCGCCTGCTCGACGGCCGGGTGTTCACCACGGCCATCGGCCGCGGAGCCGTGCTGATCGCCCCCGACGCCAGCAGCAGCGAGCAGATCGATAGTCCGCTGTATTCGGCGGGTCAGGCGACCGCCACCCTGCTCGACGACGGCCGCGTCGTCGTCATGGGCGTCATCTCCAGTAGCGATCCGGCGATGGTGAGCGTCTTCGACCCGGCGACCGACACGTTCCAGGCTGCCGACCCGATGCGGAACCGGGCGCTGCCCGCCGCAGTGAGGCTCGACGACGGCACCGTCCTGATCGTCGGCGGCATCAATAGCATGCCCGGCTGCATGCAGGCACTGCCCACCGCTGCCATCTGGGATCCCGGGGAGATGGCGGTGGTCGCAGGTGACGACGAGGTCCCCTGCGTGGACGAGATCCTTCGGCCGCCGCTGCAGCCGCTGGGCGCCGAGACGTCGGGCGGGCGCATCGAGATGCCCGGCTCGGCCTTTGCCATCACCATCCCTGACGACTGGGCCGTCGAGCTGGCCGACCCGGACACCGACGTCTTCAGCGCAGCCCAGGGCACGGCCTGGGAGGCGCTGCGGGCCACCGACCCCGACGGTGGCGCCGCCTGTTCGGTGGCGGTCGGCGTGGCCGAGGTCTCGCTGAGGACGTCCTCGGGAACCGCATCGGGCCTGGTCGGGCCCCCGCAGTGGGATCCTGCTGATCGAAGTCTCCTGTGGGTTCCGCAGCCCGAAGTGGAGGACAGCGGTAGTCAGCACACCGCGATGACGTCGAGGGAGCGCCTGCACCAGGACGATGAGGGCCTCGAGCACGACGTGCTCTACTCCATCGTCTGTGCCGGCACCTCCGAACCCCAGTTCCAGACGATCTCCCAGTCGCTCGAGTTCCTGCCTCGCGGGGAGTAGCGACCCCGCATCGACCAAGAGCTCAGCGCGCGGTCCAGCCGCCGTCGACCATCAGCGTGGTGCCGGTCACGAGCGACGAGGCGGGGGAGGCGAGGTACACCACGGCGCCGGCCACGTCGACCGGCTCACCGATGCGATGCAGTGCCGCGATGCGCTCCTCGACGTCGGCCTTGAAGGCCGGATCGGAGAGCGCCGGCTCCGTGCCGGGCGTGCGGATGAACGTCGGTGCGACGGCATTCACGTTGATGCCGTACTGGCCCCACTCGACGGCATGGCACTTGGTCAGGTGCGAGACGGCGGCCTTGGATGCGCAGTAGACGGCCTCGCCCGGCAGCGCGATGAAGCCCGCCTGCGAGCTGAGGTTGACGATGTGCCCCGAGCCCTGCTCGATCATCAGCTTCGCCACCGCCTGGCTGGCGAAGAAGAGGCCCTTCACGTTCAGGTCGAAGGTGGCGTCGAAGTCGGCCTCCGTCCAGTCCTCGGCCGCCTTCTCCTCCGGGCCGATGCCGGCGTTGTTGACCAGGATGTCGATGCGGCCGAAGGCGTCGCGAACCTCCTCTACGGCCGGGCCGATCTGCGCCAGGTCCAGCAGGTCCAGCTGCACCCGCAGTGCTCGCCGGCCCATGCCTTCGATCTCCGCCGCCAGGTCCTCGGCGTCGGTCGCCACGCGCAGCCCCAGCGCCACGTCCGCACCGGCATCGGCCAGTGCCAGGGAGATGGCTCGGCCAAGCCCGCGGGCGGCACCGGTCACCAGTGCCGTCTGGCCATCGAGGCGGAAGCTCGGGTAGTCGTTCATCTGCTTGTCTCCCTCATGGTGTCCCTGCGTGCGCTCGGACTCCAGAGTAGCGATGCCACAAGGCTGCCGCGCCACCGGGAATGGAGGACCGGCGGCCGGGCTCGGGCCCGACCGCCGGTCAGAGGAGGAGGAACGAGGGGAGGGGCTGTCAGCCCCGATGCGGCTAGCCGAGCGGCACCTGGTCGCGGAAGCCGTCGGCATCCTCGAGGCGACGCTTGACGGCGTTGACGAAGCGTGCGCCCATCTCGCCGTCGACCAGGCGATGGTCGGCGGTGAGCGTGATGCGCATCATCTGGCGGATGGCCATACCGCCCGCGTAGGGCCGCACCTCCGGCGTGACGCTGGACACCGCCAGGATGCCCGACTCGCCGGGGTTGATGATGGCGGTGAACTGCTCCACCCCGAACATGCCCATGTTGCTCACCGAGAAGGTCGAGCCGCTGAGCGCATCGGGCGTGAGCTTGCCGTCACGGGCCGCGGTGACGACCTCGGCGGTCCTGTCATGGAGGCCCTTGACGCTGAGCATGTCCGCGTCGCGAACGACCGGTACGAGCAGGCCGGTGGGCACTGACACGGCGACGCCGAGGTGGACGCGGTCGTGTCTCCACACGCTCATCCCGTCGGTCGAGGCGTTGAGCAGCGGGAACTCTCCCAGTGCCTGAACGACCGCGACGTGGATGAAGTCGGTCACGCTGATCATGGAGCCGGCGTCCTTGAGCTGCGCGCGGTAGGCGAGCAGGTCGGTCATGTCGACGGCCACGGTCACCGTGAACGTCGGCACAGAGGTGTTCTCGGTCAGCCGGCGAGCGATGGTCTGGCGCATCCGACTGAGCGGCTCGCCCTCGCCTTCGACGTTGCCCGGCGCCGGGGGTGCAGCGACTGGTGCCCGCGGGGCAGGGGAGGTGGGTGCAGCGGCCGATGGCTGCGCGGTCGCCGGACTGCCGGCTGCAGCCGCGGCGGCTGCGCGCACGTCACGTTCGACGATCCGGCCGTCGGGACCGGTGGCCGTCACCGAGCGTGGATCGACCCCCAGCTCGGCCGCGAGGCGGCTGGCCCGCGGGCTGATCTTGAGCTTGCCACCAGGGGCCGGCACGGGCGCGATGCGTTCCGCGGGAGGCGGGGTCGCGGGCGACGATGGTGCGGGTGGACTGGGTGTCGCAGCCGGAGCCGTCGGCTCGGTGACCGCTGCCGCCTCCGTGGCCGGGGGAGGCGCTGCGGCCGTGCCACCGGCATCGACCTTCTCGGGCAGCTCGTCGCCGGGCGTGCCGATCCAGGCCACGATCGACTCCACCGGCACCGTCGCCCCCTCGGGCGCGTCGATGCGCAGCAGCGTGCCTTCGTCGAAGGCCTCGATCTCCATGTTCGACTTGTCGGTCTCGATCTCGAAGAGCGGGTCGCCCTTGGCGATGGTGTCGCCCTCGGCCTTGAACCACTGGAGCACGGTGCACTCCTCGGTCATCTGGCCGGGCATCGGCATGCGGATGGGAGTGGCCATCAGATGAGCCCCTTCACAGCGTTGGCGATGTCGCTGGCGTTGGGCAGGAAGGCGGCCTCCAGCCCCTCGGCCTGCGGGCTGATGCCGTTGGCGGCACCGATGCGCGCCACCGGCGCATCGAGGTCATCGAAGGCCTCGGCCACCACTCGCGCCACGACCTCGTTGACGTACGAGCCGCTGAGGATGGCCTGGGCGGCGACGACGCAGCGACCAGTCTTGGCCACCGAGGCCAGCACCGGCTCCATGTCCAGCGGCACCAGGGTGCGCAGGTCGATGACATCGCACTCGATGCCCTCGCCGGCCAGCTCCTCGGCTGCCTTGAGCGCGTCCGGCACGGCCGGGCCCCAGGCGACGATGGTGGCATCGCCACCCTCGCGCGCTACCGCCGACTTGCCCAGCGGCACCAGCACGTCGCCCTCGGGCACTGGGCCGCGCGCGGCGTACAGGCCCTGGCTCTCGCAGAAGAGCACCGGGTCGTCGGAGCGGATGGCGGACTTGAGCATGCCCTTGGCATCGGCGGCCGTGGAGGGGTAGGCCACGATCAGGCCGGGCAGGTGCGTGAAGAGCGACTCGAGCGACTGGCTGTGCTGGCCGCCGTAGCCCTTGCCGGCACCGACGGAGCAGCGGATGACCATGGGCACGGTCGTCTGGCCGCCGCTCATGAAGTGCCACTTGCCGGCCTGGTTGGCGATCTGGTCGGATGCCATCAGCGCGAAGTCCATGTACATCAGCTCGACGACCGGCCGCAGGCCGGCCATGGCCGCGCCCACGCCGGTGCCGATGATGGCGGCCTCGGAGATGGGGGTGTTGAAGACACGGTCGCGTCCGAAGCGCTCGAGCAGGCTCTTGGAGGCCTTGAAGGCGCCGCCGTAGTCGGCCACGTCCTCGCCGTAGAAGAGCACGCGCGCGTCGCGCTCCATCTCCTCGATCATCGCCTCGCGCAGGGCGTCGCGCTGGAGCATGCCGGCGTCGGTGACCTTGGGCACGGGCGCGTCGTCGTAGAGCGTGGGGGAGGCGAACTCCTCGGGCACCGTCTCGCTGTAGGTGCCGGCGTACATGAACTTGAGCACGTCCTCCGGGGCGGGGTCGGTGGCCTCCGAGGCACGCTTGGCGGCGACGGCGTTGCGCTCGGCCGCGGCCTTCTTGACCGCCTCGAGCTCCGACTCCGACAGCACCTTGTTGGCGACCAGCTGCCGGCCCAGGTTCTCGATGGGATCGACGGCCTTCCAGGCCTCTTCCTCCTCCTTGGTGCGGTACTCGTTGCGCGGATCGGACAGGGAGTGCCCGTAGTAGCGATAGGTGGAGGCCTCGATCAGGACCGGGCCCTCGCCGGCGCGGCAGAGCTCTGCCGCCCGGGCGACCGCATCGCGCACCGCCAGCACGTCCATGCCGTTGACGATCTCGGCGTGCATGCCGTCATCGGCGAAGCCGGCGCCACGCTGGGCCAGCGTGCGCACGCCCATGACCTCGTCGTCGGTGCGGTGGGTCATGCCGTAGTGGTTGTTCTGGATGACGTAGATGACCGGCAGCCCGTAGGCCTTGTCGCCGGCGAGGAAGTTGCGCCACTGGTACTGGCTGGCCCAGTTGAGCGACTCCAGCACCACGCCGTTGGCGTAGGCGCCGTCACCGGCGAAGCAGACGACGACGTCCTCGGTCTGCAGGTAGCGCTGTGCCATGGCCGCACCGGTGGCGATGGGAACGGAGCCGCCGACGATGGCGTTGGCGCCCAGGTGCCCGGTGGACCAGTCGCCGATGTGCATGCCGCCGCCGCGCCCGGCGCAGTAGCCCTCGTCCTTGCCGAAGAGCTCGGCGATGACGCGGTAGATGTGCTCCTGGAGCGCATCGGCCAGCAGGCCCTCGTGGTCCTTGGCCTTGCTCCAGGGCACGCGCTCCTTGAGTTGCGCGTCATCCATCTGCCGGATGGCGCTGAAGCCCTTGGCGACGGCGTCGCCGTGGCCGCGGTGGCTGGAGGTGATGCGGTCGCTGATGCCCAGCACGGACGAGGCGCCGACTGCGGTTCCCTCCTGCCCGATCGACACGTGCGTCGGCCCGCGATAGGCGTAGCCCTGCAGCGGCTCGTAGCCACCCGAGCGCAGCCGGACGATCATCTCCTCCAGCTCACGGATGGCCAGCATGTCGTCGAGCAGGTCCACGGCTGCGGCGCCATCGATGTGGTGGCTGCGCATCTCGTAGGCGAGGTCGCCGTCGTACTGGAAGCCTCTCACCTCGGGCGGCGCGATGGTGAACGGCTTGAACTCCGGTCGGTGGTCGGAGCGGTACAGCGTGCGGGTATCGGACAAGGGATCCTCCTCAGGCGACCAGGACGCGGACGCCGGCGTTTGCGAACGTGGTTGCGGCTTCCTCGTCGAGCTCGGCGTCGGTGATGACGACGTCGACCTGGTCGAGGCGGCCGGCATGGGCGAATGAACGGGTGCCCAGCTTGGAGCCATCCACCAGGAGCACGACCTCACGGGCTCGTGAGAGCGCGTGCTCCTTGGTGAAGGCTTCGGCGGGGTCGGTGGTGGTGAGGCCGGCGTCGAGCGAGAGGCTGAACGTGCCCATGAAGGCGCGGTCGACGAAGAGCTCGTCGAGCAGGGGCGTGGTCAGGGGGCCCACGATGGCCTGGCTCAGGGGGCGCAGCTCGCCGCCGATGACGACGAGGCGTGGGCCCTTGCCGGCGAGCTCGACGATGGCGGGCAGGCTGTTGCTGACGACGGTGATGTCACTGCGATGCGCCAGCAGTCGCGCCAGCTCGAGGCAGGTGGAGCCGGCGTCGAGGTAGATGGTCGATTCAGGCTCCACCAGCTCCAGGGCCCGCGCGGCGATGCGCTGCTTCTCGGCGGCGTGCTCGGCGGCCTTGGCCTCGAAGCGGGCCTCGATGGGGTGCATGTCCAGCGACACGGCACCACCATGGACGCGCCGCAGCTCGCCCGATTCCTCGAGCTCATCGAGGTCGCGGCGGATGGTGGCGGTGGAGACACCCAGCTCGGCCCGCAGGTCCTCCACGCGCACGGCGTGGCGCGAACGGACGATCTGCTTGAGGCGCTCACGCCGCTCGGGCGCAAAGGCCACGACGTTCGAGGGTGCGAGGCTTCCTCGCTCATTATCGCTCATGAACAACCTACATTCGAGCACAAACGAGCATGAGTTGTCAATGTGTGAGCGCTGGCGCTTCGGGTTCGATGCCGCTGGTCATCGGGCCAGCCCCGCCCACAGGTCCGCCCTGATCGGATCGACCGCGATGACATCGCCGCTGATCCTGGCTTCCTCTGCCGCGAACGCCAGCAGATGGCCCTCGATGGCGCTCTTCGCGCTGGTCGGCATGGGCTCGCCGTGGGACGCGTGATGGGCGAAGGCGCGCATCATCGCGTTATCGGCGTCGGCATGCCCGCCGCCCGAAGCGGGCACGTCGATCGTCTCGATGCCACCTCGATGGTCGTGGACCTCGATCATCGGCTGGGGGCCAAGGATGGCGCGAAGCGTTCCCAGCGTGCCGTCGTAGCGCGTGGTGCGGGCCGAGGCATAGGACTGGTACGAGTGTCCATTCAGCTGCAGCGTGATGGTCGAGCCATCGTCCAGCTCCATGCTCACCACCTGGTGATCGACCACGTCAGAGCCGGCCCGGTAGACGCAGCGGCCGTATGGCCCGGTTCGCAACGACTCGGCGATGCCTGCGGCAGACGGGTCATCGGTGACGACCGGCATGAGCCAGTCCTCGGCGTCCGGGCCCTGGTAGATGCGGCGCGCGTCGAACAGGCACGCCTCCACCGGGCAGCCGTCGGTACAGCGAAGCTCGGCTCCCGGTGGTGCCTGGTCCGGCCTGAAGTGGCGCAACGATCCGAAGGACGAGATGTGCCTCACCGGGGCCTGGGCGTTCCACGCGAGCAGGTCGAAGTCATGCACGCACTTGGCTACGATCGCCGGCGTGGCGCGTTCGAGGCGACCCCAGTTACCGCGGACGTAGGAGTGGGCCATGAACCACGGTGCCAGGTTCTCTGCGTGCGCCACCATGACGATGTCGCCCAGGCGCCCCGACGTCACGATCTGGTGGATCGCCCGGTAGAAGGCGGACAGGCGCAGCTCCACCACGACCCCCAGACGGTCGATGGCAGGGCCGGCCTGGGCGATCAGCCAACGCAGCTCCCCGAGACTGCCGGCGATCGGCTTCTCCAGCAGCACGTAGTAGCCGGCTCCGAGCAGTCGCGCCGCGATCGTGGCATGAGTCAGGTCCGGGGTGGCGACGATCGCGGCGGGGACCGCCAGCCGCGCGGCCACCAGATCAGCCACGTCGACGAACTGCCGCTCGGGCGGGATGCGATGGTCGCTGGCGAAACGGATCCGCCGCGCAGGGTCAGGGTCCACGACCGCCACGAACACGAGCTGGTCAGGGTGCTGGACAGCCCAGGACCCGAAGACGTCGTGCCCCCGTTGCCCGGCTCCGACCATCGCGGCCTCGAGTGGCGACACCCCTGACCGGAGACCCTCGCTCATCCCGATCCCCTAGAACAGCCCCACAGGCTTGCCGTTCTCGTCGATGTCGACGTTCTCGCCGGCCGGCTTCGAGGGCAGTCCCGGCATCGTGCGCATGTCGCCCGCCAGCGGATAGATGAAGCCCGCACCCGCCGCCAGGCGCACCTCGCGGATGGGCACCCGGAAGCCCTTCGGCCGGCCCAACAGCGATGGGTCATGCGAGATCGACAGGTGCGTCTTGGCCATGCACACCGGCAGGTGGCCGTAGCCCAGCTGCTCGTACTGCCGCAGCGCCCGCGCCGCCGCCGGCGCGAAGTCGACCCCGTCGGCCCCGTAGACGCGGGTGGCGATGGTCTCGATCTTGTCGGGCAGTGGCATCTCGTCGGGATAGAGCAGCTGGAACTCGCTGGCCTCGTCGGCCGCCTCCCACACCGCCGCGGCGAGCGCCTCTGCTCCGGCGCCCCCGTCGGCCCAGTGGGTGGTCACCACCGCATCACGCGCGCCGGCCGCCAGCGCGACCTCGTGGATGGCCTGGAACTCGGAGGCCGCGTCACCGGGGAAGGCGTTGATGGCCACCACCACCGGCACGCCGTACTGGCGCACGAGCTCGATCTGCGCGGCGAGGTTCTCGCCTCCGATCCGTACCGCCTCGGGGTTCTCCTC
Source organism: uncultured Chloroflexia bacterium (assembly GCA_963712735.1). Lineage (GTDB taxonomy): Bacteria > Chloroflexota > Limnocylindria > Limnocylindrales > CSP1-4 > JAFMJV01. The sequence goes on from CAVQIZ010000001.1 coordinate 17,040, forward strand.
CAGCAGCGCCGGGTCGAGCGGCTTGCCGGCCACGATGCGCCCGACGCCGCCGTGCATCTTGAGCGCCCGCACCGTGGCCACCACGACCGCAGCGTCCGGCGCCAGGCCTGAGGCGCGGCACTTGATGTCGAAGAACTTCTCCGCCCCCATGTCGGCACCGAAGCCGGCTTCGGTGACGACGATGTCGGACGTCGCCAGGGCCACGCGGTCGGCGAGGATGGAGCTGTTGCCGTGGGCGATGTTGGCGAAGGGGCCGGCATGCACGAAGGCCGGCCCACCCTCGAGCGTCTGCAGCAGGTTGGGCTTGATGGCATCGAGCAGCAGCACGGCCATGGCACCGGCCACGCCCAGGTCCTCCGTCGTGACCGCCGCCCCTGAGCGGTCGGTGGCCAGCACGATGCGCCCGAGGCGCTCACGCAGGTCGCGCACGTCGGTGGCCAGGGCCAGGATCGCCATCACCTCGCTAGCCACGGTGATGACGAACTCGCTCTCGCGGGGTACCCCGTTGAGCCGGCCGCCGAGACCGATGTTGACCTTGCGCAGGGCGCGGTCGCTGATGTCCAGGACCCGTGGCCAGGTGATGCTGAACGGGTCGATGTCGAGGGCATTGCCGTGGTGCAGGTGATTGTCAAGGAAGGCGGAGGCGAGGTTGTGCGCAGCGCCGATGGCGTGCACGTCGCCGGTGAGGTGGAGGTTGAAGTCCTCCATGGGGATGACCTGGCTGTAGCCGCCGCCGGCGGCGCCACCCTTGATGCCGAAGACCGGGCCCAGCGAGGGCTGACGGATGGCCACCGCGGCGCGCCGGCCGATGCGGTTGAGCCCCTGCGCCAGGCCGACGGTGGTCGTGGTCTTGCCCTCGCCCAGGGGCGTCGGCGTGATGGCCGTGACGACCACGTACTTGCCGCGCGGGTTCTCGCGCTCGACGCGCACCAGGCCCTCGAGCGTGACCTTGGCCTTGGTGGGCCCGTAGTGCTCGATCTCGTCGGGTCGCAGGCCCAGCTCGGCGGCGATGTCGTCGATGGGTCGCGGGGTCACCGAGCGAGCGATGTCGAGGTCGGTCAGCGTGGTCATGGTCGAGTCTCCGGGTGGGTGTGGGCTAGCCGGCGCGAACGGAGGGCGCCCCGACGGCGACCGACCGCGTGGCCTGGTCACGCGCGGCACGCATGAGGTGGGTGAGCAGGATGGCGTTGGTGAGCGGGCCGACCCCGCCGGGCACAGGCGTGATGGCCGAGGCCACCTGCACCGCCGACTCGAAGTCGACATCACCGCTGAGGCCGGCGTCGGTGACGTTGATGCCGACGTCCACGACCACGGCACCGGGCTTGAGCATGTCGCCGTGGATGAGCCCGGCCCGGCCGACCGCGGCCACGACGATGTCGGCCTCGCGCACGACGGCCGCGAGGTCGGGGGTGCGCGAGTGGCAGATGGTCACCGTGGCGTGCTCGCGCAGCAGCAGCTGGGCCACCGGCTTGCCGATGACGTTGGAGCGGCCGACGACGACGGCATGCCTGCCTGCGAGCTCGATGCCCGAGCGCTTGAGCAGCTCCACCGAGGCGTGTGCGGTGGCTGGCAGGTAGCCCTCGTAGCCCAGGGCCAGCAGCCCTGCATTCAGCGGATGGATGCCGTCGATGTCCTTGCGCGGGTCCAGCGTGTCCAGCACCACGCGCAGGGGAATGCACTCGGGCAGCGGCTGCTGCACGATGATGCCGGCCACCTGCGGGTCGTCCCCCAGGGCTTCGATGGTGCGGCCCAGCTCGGCGGCGGTGCACTCACCCTCCAGCTCCACCAGCCGCCCGCCGATGCCCACGCGTTCGCAGCCATCGAGGATGCGCCGCAGGTACACCATCGAGGGCGCATCGGCGCCCACCACCACGATGGCCAGCTGTGGCGTGTAGCCGAACTCCGCGGTGAAGGCAGCGAGATCGGCGGCGACGCCCTCGCGGATCTCGGCCGCCAGCGGCCCGCCCTTGAGCAGTGCCGCCGCCATCAGCGGTATTCGTCCACGGCCTCGAACATCGCCTCGATGTTCTCGGCCGGTACATCGGGCAGCATGTTGTGCGCCGTGGCGAAGACGAAGCCGCCGCCGGGCGCGAAGGCCTCGATGTTGCGGCGCACGTGGTCCTTCACCTCGGCCGGGGTGCCCTTCGGCAGCACCTTGCGCGTATCCGCGCCTCCACCCCAGAAGGCGATGTCGGAGCCGAACTCCGCCTTGAGCTTCGCCGGCTCCATGTCGCGCGCGGAGATCTGCACCGGGTTGAGGATGTCCACGCCGGTCTCGATGATGTCCGGCAGCAGGTCATAGAGCGAGCCGCACGAGTGCAGGAACGTCTTAAGCTCGCTGCGCTCGTGGACGTAGGCGTTGAGCGCCGCATGGCGCGGCTTGAAGATGGCCCGATACGTCGCCGGCGACATCAGCGGCCCGTTGTCCATGCCCAGGTCATCGCCGAAGCGCACGATGTCGACGAGGTCGCCGACGGACTGCGAGCACGTGGTCGAGCGTGTCGAAGTGCAGCTCCAGCAGCGCGTCCAGCAGCCGCTCGACGTTGGCCTGGTCCATCACCAGGTCCATGAGGAAGTTGTCGATGCGGCGCAGGAACGTGCCCCACTCGAAGAGGTTGCAGCCGACCACCACCATCAGCGCCCGGTCGGTGGAGGCCCGCAGCGCCATCGTCTGCTCGCGCAGCGTCTCCCAGAAGCCCTCGTCAGCGGCGTGGTCCCAGGGGCTGTGGACCAGCCCCGACCAGAGCACGTTGGGCATGACTCGGGGCAGGTCGGAGAAGTCGTCGGGATAGCCATCGAGATAGGGGAAGTACGTCTGGTCGAAGAAGGCGGCACCCAGCGGCATGGAGGCGATGCGCAGGCCGTCGGCGTTGAAGGCCTCCCAGGCGCCGTTCTCCTGCTGCACCGGGTGGAACCAGGCCGGGACCTCGATCTCGATGCCCGACGGCAACGTCATCGGATGCCAGTCTGCCGGGGCGGTGTTGAAGGTGCGGCCGATGTCCACCGCGTCGATGCGCAGCCGGTCGAGCAGCTCGTCGGACGGCTGTGCCAGCTGCTGCACGACGTCGTAGACGAGCGTGCGCTGGTCGGCCAGCCCCAGGTGTCGCACGAGGCCCGCGTGGGCCACCGCCGAGATGCCGGAGCTGGGGTTGGAGCCCAGGTCGACGGGGAGGCCGTCGGGCTCGCGGTGCTCCACGCTCGCGAGGACGCGTTCGCGAGCGGTCATCGGCTGGTCGCCGCCCACTGACTGGTCGCCGGGCATCGGGCCCTACTCCTCGGGCAGGTCGAGCGGATACGTGCCGTACTCGCGGACCAGCTTGACGATGAGGTCGTAGGTCTGGCCTGAGACGTCGCTCGAGACCGAGTGGTCGGACATGAAGACATAGCCGCCACCATAGGCCGCGCGCAGCCGGTGCAGGACCTCGCGCCGGATCTCGTCGGGGTCGCCGCGCTCCCACACGCGCATGTCGCTGTTGCCGCAGAAGGCGAGGCGGTGCCCCAGCCGTTCGCGCAGCTCGACCACGTCCAGGTCGGCCTTGGCCTCCAGCGGGTTGTAGCCGTCGAGGCCGATCTCGATCATGTCCTCGAGGTAGCTGTTGGCGTTGCCGCAGCCGTGGAAGATGACCGGCAGGCCGTGCGAGTGGCACAGCTCGATGATGCGCGCGATGGTCGGCTTGTAGTACTGGCGCCAGTAGGCGGGGCCCATGAAGAGGCCCTTGCGATAGGCCGCGTCGCCCCAGATGACCATGCCGTCGAGATAGCCGTCGGCGGCCTCGATCTGGGCCTTGGTGACCTCGTAGCTGAACTCGCCGATGCGCAGCAGCTGCTCGCCGAAGCGCTCGGGGTACTCGCCGATCCAGGTCAGCGTGTTGAGCTGGCCCAGCAGGCGCGTGGTGATCTCCGACGCCTCGGTGATGCTGCCGTAGACGGGGAAGTCGACGTGCAGCGACTTGACCGTCTCCACCCACGGCGGGCTGTTGCGCTCGAAGCCGTCGCCGACGCCGGCGATCTGGTTGTCGCCGGCCTCGAAGAAGCGCCGCCGGTCGTCGGGATCGTCGAACTCGAAGGCCTCCATCTTCTCGATGGTGTCGGTCTCCCAGCTGATCTGCTCGGGCATGGGCAGGTCGAAGCGCTTGCGGATGGTGGTCTCGAAGCCGGTCTTGACGACGACCTCCTCGTCGTCCTCCCTGATGGTCTCGAAGGCGCGGATGTGAGGGTCCATGTTGGGGACCGTGACGATGAAGTCGAGGTCGTAGTGGTAGTAGGGATCGGCGTCGTCGGGCAGGCCCAGCTCGCGGCGCCAGCGCTCGCGGAAGGAGCCCCAGAAGAAGTCGCTGATGGGAACGCGGTCGGCCTCCTCGTGAGCGAGGGTCTTGCGCATCCGCTCCAGCTTGGCCAGGGTCGCCGGCTTGCGCTCGGCCGCCTGGCCGCTGCCGTAGGTGCTGAACATGCTCATGCTGGTCATCCCCCTCTCGTTCAGGCGGCGCCGATGAGCGCGCGCGCGACGTCGGCGGCGGCCCCCGCGTCGGCGGCGAAGCCGTCGGCCTCCACCTCGGTCGCGAACTCCTGGCGTCACCGGTGCACCGCCGATGACGATCTTGGTGGCGACACCGGTGGCCTTGACCGCCGCGACCGCCTCGCGCATGTGCGGCATGGTCGTGGTCAGGAGCGCGGACATGCCGACCAGGTCGGGCTGGTGCTCCCGCGCAGCCTCGGCGAACGCGGCAGGGGAGACGTTGACGCCGAGGTCGATGACCTCGATGTTGGCGCCGCGCCACATCATGCCCACGAGGTTCTTGCCGATGTCGTGGAGGTCGCCGTGGACCGTGCCGATGACGGCGGTGTAGGGCGCCTTCCGCCCGCTGGCCGCGATGTAGCGGCTCCAGCAGGGCCAGCGAGGCCTTCATGGCGTTGGCCGCGATGAGCATCTCCGGCACGAAGATCTCGTCGCACTGGAACTTCTCGCCGATGACCGCCATGCCCGGCACCAGGCGCTCCTCGATGATCGAGCCGGCCTCCTCGCCCTCGTCGAGGCACGGCCTGCGTCAGCTCGACCGCGCGTGCCTTGTCGCCATCGATGATGGCCTGGGTCAGTGGGTGCATCTCTGCCATCGACGATGACCTCCCCTCCGGCACGCGCGCTGGCGTGGTCCTGTGTGGCTCACGTCGGACCGGCCGGCTCGCTGCCGGGGATCTCGACGACTTGTCCGGTCTCGCCGGATCGGTACAGCGCTTCGACCAGGCGAAGCGTGCGCAGGTTGTCGCGGGCGCCCGACTCGGGCTCGCCGCCGTCCTTCATCGCGCGCAGCAGCGAGCCGACCGGGCCAAGGAAGGCGTCGGGCACCCAGCGGCGGGTCACCGGGTAGGGCAGCCAGCCGTCGGTGGGCATCACGCGGCTCCACAGCTCCAGCGTGTCGGGGCGGCCGCGCGGATAGTCCGAGAGCAGACCCAGGGTGCCGCGGATGGCAGCCCTCGGAGCCGTCGATACGGAAGCGCGCCTCGTTGTCGCCGGCGAGGTTCTCCTGGTTGGAGTGGACCAGCCCGCGGACGTCGCCGGGATACAGCAGCACGCTGACGGTGCGCGTCTCGCCCACGGGCCTCTGGCCCGGGCAGGCGCCACTGTGTCCCGAAGACCGCGCTGGGCTCGCCCAGGAAGGCGCGCAGCGTGTCGAGGTAGTGGATGGAGTGGAAGTAGATCTCCAGCCGGGGGACCGTGCCCAGCCAGCCCCAGCCGGCGAGGTCGGTGTCGATGTTGACCTCGAAGGAGATGGTGGTGACCTCGCCGATCCAGCCGCGCTCGATCATCGCCCGGGCTGCCAGCATGCCCTCCTCGTAGCGCATCTGCTGCTGCACCGCCACCTTGCGGCCGCGAGCGTCGGCGCGCTCCACGATGCGCTCGGCGTCGGCCACGTCCAGGGCCAGCGGCTTCTGGCACATCACGTCCTTGCCCGCGTCGAGGGCGCGCAGGGCGATCTCCACCTGCGCCTCCGGCACCACGGCGATGTCGACGACGGCCACGTCCGGGTCGGCCAGCAGCTCATCGAGCGTGCCGTGCACGCGCGGGATGCCGTGGACCTGGGCCAGCCGCTCGGCGTGGCTGCGGTTGCGCCCCCAGATCGCCGGCACCGGGATGCCGGCCGCCTTGTAGACCGGCAGGTGGCCCACGTCGAGGATGGCGCCGGTGCCGACGATGCCGATGGGTCGGATGTAGCGCTCGGGCAGCGACAGATCGCAGGCCTCGGCGATCTCGGCGAGCAGGCCGATCACGTTGCCACGCTCAGCACGTCCATGGCCGCATGTATAGCAACGTCAGGCAGCCAAGTCAACCGGTTGACCAACGGCTGCCGACGCGTGGCAGCGCGATCGGACCCTGGCTGCCCAGCCAGCGGCCGCGTGGTCGGCCAGGCAGCCATCGGGCGGTCAGCCCCGCGGCCGCTCGGCGAGATAGGACGTCCTCGCCGGTGCGCCCGAACCGGCCGCCGGCGCTGCCACCGTCGCGCCCTCGGAGATGCCGATCTCCTCGTTCAGCGTCTCGCGGATGGGGGCGTCCCAGGGCGTGTCCAGGATGAGCTCCACTGCCCTGCGGCCCAGCTGCCGCAGCGGCATCTCCACGCAGGTCATGGCCGGCAGGCGGTACTCCTCCGCGGGCAGCTTGTGGATGGCGATGAGCGAGACGTCCTGCGGTACCCGCAGGCCCCGCTGGTGCAGCTGGTGCCAGACTCCCAGGCCCTCGTTGGCGTCGGCGGCCACGATGGCCGTCGGCGGCTCGGCGCTGGTGAGGAACTGGTCCACCGCACGGGCGCCGCCGGCGGGCGTGTAGTCGGCGCTGACGACCCAGCTCGGGTCGAGCCAGAGGTCGGCGGCTGCCATGGCGTCACGGAAGCCGTTCTGGCGCCGCTCGGCCGTGTCCACCCCGGCCGGGCCGCCGGCCCAGGCGATGCGCTGGTGCCCCGCTGCGATGAGGTGCTCGGTCGCCAGGCGTGCGGCACGTGCGTCGTCGAGGATGACCCAGCGCTCGGCACCGACCGAGCGACGGTTCACCAGCAGGGTGGGCACGCGCGGATCGTGGAACAGGTCTTCGGCGTCGTAGCCGGCGCGCAGGCCGGCCACCAGGGCACCGTCCACCGCGCCGCCGCGCAACAGCCGCAGGTACCGTTCGGTCAGCTCGCCCTCGTGCGAGGCCGTCCACAGCAGCAGGCCACGCTCCGCGGCCACCTCCTCTGCGCCGGCGATGACCGACACCATCAGCGGGTTGCCGGAGGGGACCAGCAGCGCGATGGCGCCGGCGCGGGCACGCGCCAGGCCGCGGGCGTGGAAGTTGGGTCGGTAGTGCAGCGCCGCCGCGGCCTCCCTGCACCCGCTGGCGCGTCTCCTCGCGCACCCGCAGCGTGGGGTCGTCACTGAGGACCTTGGACACGACCGCGCGATCGACGCCAGCGCGCCTGGCGACATCGGCGATGGTCGTGTGCGTCTCGCTCAATCGAACTCCAGGCCTCCGCAGACGTTGAGTGACTGGCCGGTCACGTAGGCCGCCGCCGTCCGAAAGCAGGAACTCGACTGCGGCGGCGACCTCATCGGGCGACTCGATGCGACCCAGCGGGATGCCCGCGACCATGCGCGCCACGGACTCCTCCCGGTGATGCCGAGCTCGCGCGCGGTCTGCTCGTGGATGGCATCGGTCATGGCGGTGTCCACCACGCCGGGGCATACCGCGTTGACCCGGATGCCGTGCTTCGCCAGCGCCACCGCGGACGAACGCACGACGCTGATGACGCCGGCCTTGCTGGCGGCGTAGTCGACCGCCGTGGCGCGCGGGCCCCGCCCGGCCACCGATGAGATGGCCACCATCGCGCCGCCGTGCCCCGCGGCGACCATCCGGCGCGCGGCTCGCTGCAACACCAGCCAGGTGCCGGTGAGGTTCACGCCGATGGTGCGCTCCCAGGCCGCTGGCTCCAGCTCCAGGTAGTCCGCCTTCTTGATGATCCCGGCACACGTCACCGCGGCGCTGATGCGGCCCGAGCTCCGACTCGGCAGCGTCGAGCGCGGCCTCGACGGAGTCCGCTTCGCGCACGTCCACGGCGACGGCGCAGGCCCGGCCGCCGGACGACCGGATGCGTGCCGCGAGCGCGTCGGTGTGCGTGGTGTCGAGGTCGAGGAGTCCGACCGCGTAGCCGACCCCGGAAAGGCGCAGTCGCGATGGCCGTCCCGATGGCCCCGCCGGCGCCGGTGATGATGGCGACTTCCTGGGACACTCGGCACCTCCCACGCTCGCGAACGGCCAGGCAACGGATGTCGGCTGGCATGGACTGTAGGCGACCGTCGCTCCCGGAGTCAACCGCTTGACCATGCGCCTCCGGTCAGCCCGGCTGGACGAGCTCCACGCGGATGCGGTCGGGGTCCAGCAGGTACACGCTGCGCCCGTCCTTCCAGCGCCCGGCGGTGGGAGTCACGGGCGTAGCGACGGCTCCGTGGCCGGCCTCGATGGCACGCTGGTAGATGGCCTCCACGTCGTCCACGATGAAGCAGATGTGCGCTGTCCCGGGGTGAGCCGTACCCGGCTCCGCGGGCGCGCCGGCATGCGTCAGGACCTGCAGCAGCTCGAGCATGATCCCCGACGCGGCATCGACCAGCAGGCAGGTGTCGAGGCGGACACCGGGATAGCCCGTCAAGGTGCCCAGGTAGCCTTCGTCACGCACGCGCCGCTCGATCTCATCGAGGCCGATGACGTCGCGGTAGAAGCGGATGGAGCGCTCGATGTCGGAGACGTGGAGCCCGATGTGTCCGAAGGCGACCGGGCGGCCGCGATCGACGCGTCTGCATCTACCGCAGCCTAGAGGATCCGGCGCCGGTCGATCGAGGGCACAGGCACGTGCTAGGTTCCTAGGCGATGACGCAGCTCACGGGCCGACGGGTGATCCTCACGGGCGGTGCCTCGGGCATCGGTCGCGCCGCCGCGGAGCTGGTGGCGGAGCGTGGCGGGCGCGTCGTGGTCATCGACGTGGACCAGGAGGCTGGCGTGGAGCTCGCGCGGGTGGCCTCCGCAGCCGGCCAGGACCTCGCGTTCGTGCGCGCCGACATCTCGCAGGCGGAGGAGGTCGCGGCCGGCGTGGCCCGTGCGCTCGACCTGCTCGGGGGCGTGGATGTCCTCGTCAGCGCCGCCGGCATCATGCGCGGCCAGCAGCAGGCCATCGCCGACTTCGACGAGGCCACCTGGGACGACGTGCTGGACGTCAACCTCAAGGGCGCCTTCCTGGTGACCCGGCAGGTGGCGCCCGTCATGCTCGAGCAGGGACACGGGGTCATCATCCTGGTGGGCTCCAAGGCCGGGGTGACCGTTGGCAGCGGCTCCATCGCCTACGGTGCCAGCAAGGCCGGCGTCCACGGGCTGGCGCTGACGCTGGACCGCCACCTGGGCTCCAGGGGCATCCGCGTCAACGATCTCTGTCCCGGCGATGTCGACACGCCGCTCTACCGTCGCTCGATCGCGGAGGGCGTGGAGCACGGCGCCGACCCGCGCGCCGCGGAAGCGGCGCTGGCCCGCCTCACGCCCGCTCGCTCGGTGGCGGAGGTGCTGGCCTTCCTCGTCTCGGATGCCGCCTCCGCGGTCCGCGGCACGGTCTTCACCAGCTGAGATGGCGACCGCGCGGCCGCGCATGAGCGATCGAACCCCGGCCCACCTCATCGACCTGCGCCGTGAGCTCCACGCGCACCCGGGCGTGCGCTTCGACGTCGAGCGCACCGCGGCCATCGTGGCCGAGCGCCTCCGCGCCGTCGGCTGGGATGTCACCACCGGCGTGGGCCGGACCGGCGTGCTCGCACGTACCTCCTCCGCCGAGCCTGGTCCGCACGTCCTGTTGCGCGCGGACATGGACGCCATGCCCGTGGCCGACACCAAGGATGTCGACTATGCCTCCACGGTACCCGGCGTGGCCCATGCCTGCGGCCACGACGTCCATACCGCGATCATGGTCGGCGTGGCGGAGCAGCTGGCTGCCACGGGGCTGCCGCGGGGTCGGGTGAGCCTGATGTTCCAGCCCGCCGAGGAGACGCCCTACGGCACCGAGAGCGGTGCGCGCACGATGCTGGAGGACGGGCTCCTGGCCGATGGCGTGCCAGACGCGGCCGTAGCGCTGCACTGCTGGCCGGGGCTGCCGGCAGGCACCATCGGCATCGACGAACGCATCGCCATGGCGGCCAAGGATGCCTACCGCATCGTGCTCCGCGGCCGCAGCGCGCATGCCGCCACGCCGTCGGGCGGGCGCGATGCCATCCTCGGCGTCGCGCAGCTCATCAGCGCACTCCATGCCGGCATCGCCCGCAGCCTCGATGCGGCCGACCGGGCCGCCTTCAACGTGGGCACGGTGCGGGCCGGTGCCTCGCAGTCGGTGGTGGCTGACGAGGCTGAGATCACCGGCACCATCCGCACGCTGGAGCCCGGGGTGCGTGCGCGGCTGACCGCTGCCACCGAGCGCATCACCGACGGCATCGTGGCAGCGATGGGCCTCGAGAGCGAGCTCACCTGGATGGAGCCGCTGCCGGCCGTCGTCAACGACCCTCGCGTCGTCGCCTGCGGCCTGGAGGTCGCTCGCGAGCTGCTGGGCCCGGACGGTGCCATCAGGCTCAGCGAGCCACCCATGACCGCCGATGACTTCGCCTTCATCGCCGCGCTCGCGCCTTCGCTCTACTTCAAGCTCGGCACCTGCGGCGCGCCGCCGTGCGCGCCGCTGCACAACGGCGCCTTCGACGTGGACGAGCGGGCCATCGGTGTCGGTCTGGCGGTCATGCTGGCGATCACCCGGCGACTGCTGGAGCAGCCCCTCGACCATCGGTCCACGGGCTGACCGGAAGCGCACGAAAGGGAGGACCTGGCGATGCAGCTGACCGATCGCATCCATCTCGTTGCCAGTGGCGCGCAGGGCTTCGGACTCACCCATCCCTCGGACTGTCACGCTTACCTCATCGACGGCGGCAGCGAGGCCGCCCTCATCGACGCCGGTGCCGGTGTCGAGCCGGAGGGCCTGTTCTCCCAGCTGGCCGCCATTGGCGTCGCGACCGACCGCATCCGACGCCTCTTCATCACCCACGCGCATGCCGATCACGCCGGCGGTGCCGCGAGCGTGCGTGAGCGGCTGGCCACCGAGGTCTGCTGCTCGCCAGAGGTCGCAGCCATCATCCGCACCGGCGACGAGGCGCTGGCCAGCGTGGACGTGGGCAAGGCCCAGGGAGCCTACGCACCCGACTACCGCTACCGTGCCACGACGGTCGACACCGAGCTGGCCGATGGCCAGGTGATCCGCGTCGGCGACCTGGAGGTCGAGACGGTCGCCGCAGCGGGGCACTCGAGCGGGCATCTCGTGTTCCTGGTCCGCGGCGCCGGCCGCACGGACCTGTTCACCGGCGACACCCTCCTCTTCGGCGGACGCATCATCCTGCAGGACACGTGGGATTGCGACCTGCTGGCCCACCTGCGCACGGTCCGCCGCCTTGGCACGCTCCAGTTCGGGGGACTCTTCCCGGGCCACCGCACGATCTCGATCAGCCATGGGAAGCGACACGTGGAGGCGGCCATCGACGCGCTCGACCGGGGCGGCATCCCGCCCCTGCTCCTGTGAACGGGACCCGTGATCACGCTGGTCAAGCGGTTGACGGGTCGGTGCCACGCGGCTATACCTAGGCGGTCCAACGGGGCTCATGCCGGTCGAACACGGCCGCTGTCCCGGGTCAAGGGGGGATAGGAGGAACGGATGAGGAAGGCTTTGCTCACGACTGCGGCCAGCGCTCTGCTGGTCGTCGCGTCGGTCCCGGCCGTCAGCGGCGCAGGACGCGTCGGCCGAAGACATCATCGCCGGTCTGCCGGAGGAACTCGCATCCCTGTACGACAACTACTCGGGCGAGGTCGTGCCGGCGCAGTTGCCGGAGATCGCGGCCGGCGAGGGACCCTGGAAGATGTGCCACTCTGAGTCGTTCCAGGGCAACCCCTGGCGCGTGGCGCTGTCCAACGAGATCGAGCGCATGGCCAACGAGTTCATCGAGGCCGGTGTGCTGTCCGAATGGAAGCAGACTGACGCCAACGGCGATGTTCCGCTGCAGATCACGCAGGTGCAGTCCTTCATCGATGAGGGCTGCGACATCATCACCATGATCCCCGGCTCGACCACCGGGCTCGACGAGGTCATCGACAACGCCGCCGAGGCCGGCATCCCGGTCGTGACCGTCTCCGGTGCGGTGACCAACCCCAAGGCCATCAACGTGGACTGGAACTGGTATCGCTGGGCCTATGACATGGGCCAGGCGCTGGGCGAGGAGCTCGGCGAGGGCAACATCATCGTCGTCGAGGGCATCGCCGGTGCCCCCATCGTGGCCATGCAGGCCGAAGGCCTCGCGGCAGCGCTGGCAGACCAGCCGGGCCTCAACGTGGTCGCCACCGTCAACGGCGACTGGACGCCGACCACGACCAAGTCGGTCGTGCTGCAGACGCTGGCCACCAACCCGGCCGAGATCGACGGTGTCTGGACGTCCGGTTCCGAGAGCCGCCTCGTGACCGAGGCCTTCGTCGAGTCCGGCCGTGACGTGCCGCTCGTCACCGGCTCCATCTCCGGCGATGGCCTGGGCTACTGGAGCGAGAACCCCGACGGCTACCGCTTCACGGGCCAAGCCGTCCTGCCGGTCCTGAGCGGAAACCCGATGGTCCGCACCGCCGTGCGCATCCTTGAGGGCCAGGGCCCCAAGCTGAACACGCTGCTGTTCGAGCTGCCCCAGGTGACCCAGGACGACCTCGGTGACTGGTATAGCGAGTGCATGACGTCGGATTCCTCGACGCTCTTCCCGATCTCGGTCGAGGATCCCTATCCGGACGCGGTGATCGATCCCTACTTCGAGAACCCGGCTGCGACGCCGCCCTACGACTACGCCACCACGCCCGACCCCTGCGGTTGACGAGGTGATCGTGCGGGCCCGGAGGGATCGAACCCTCTGGGCCCGTTTTCCTGCCAACGGGGAGGGACAGCAGCAGGGCCGATGCAGGTACTCGTCGACAGCCTGAGCAAGAGCTACGGACCGACGCATGCGCTCGACCATGTCTCGGTCCAGTTCGAAGGCGGCACGGTCCACACCGTCCTGGGCGAGAACGGCTCGGGCAAGTCGACGCTCATCAAGGCCCTCTCCGGCGTGGTCGTGCCCGACGCCGGCTCGATCAGCATCGACGCCGAGCGTATCCGCCACGCCGACCCGCGCACGGCACAGCGCCACGGCATCCAGACCGTCTTCCAGGAGGTGCTCACGGCACCCAACCGATCCGTCGTCGAGAACGTGTACCTGGGCTACCACCCCTACCTGCGGGCACGCCTGAGCCGGGATGCGCAGGAGCGCCGAACGCGCGAGCTGTTCGCCGAGCTCGGTGCTCCTGACGCCGATGTCCGGGCTGAGGCCGGCGAGCTGCCGCTGCTGCTGCAGCAGATCACCGTCATCGCACGGGCCCTGCTACGCGAGCCGCGCGTGCTGATCCTCGACGAGGCGACCGCCGCGCTGGGCCTGGTGGAGCGCGACGCTCTGTTCAGGGTCATCCAGCGGCTGCGCGCCGATGGCGTCCTGATCATCTTCGTCTCGCATCGCATGGACGAGGTGGTGGAGATCTCCGACCGCGTGACGGTGCTGCGCAGCGGCCGCGCGGTGGACCACGTCGGCCGCGACGGGATCGTGCCGGCCCGCCTGCTCGAGCTGATGGCGCCGGAGGGGATATGAGCGGCCACGTGGTCATCGAGGCCAGCGGCATCAGGCTCCGCGAGCACGCCCACGACTTCGACTTCAGGCTGGCCGAAGGCGAGATCGTGGGCCTGGCCGGCCTGGAGGGACATGGACAGGCCGCGTTCCTGGAGGCGCTCGCCGGCCATCGTCCGCCACTGGCCGGCAGCATCACGGTCGCCGACGGGGCTGCCAGGCACGCCATCACCGACGCCCACGCGGCCTACCGGCACGGTGTCGTGTACCTGGCGCAGGACCGCAAGAGCGAGGGCATCTTCCCCTCGCTGTCGATCCTGGACAACTTCCGCATCCTCACGCTCGGCGAGGCCAGCCGCTTCGGCGTCGTCAGCAGGCGCCGGGCGCGCGAGGCCTTCGAGCGACATCGCCAGCGGCTCGACATCATCCTCTCCGGGCCCACCGCACCCATCACCAGCCTGAGCGGCGGCAACCAGCAGAAGGTGCTGCTGGCCCGCCTGCTGGAGGCACAGCCGCGCGTGATGCTGCTCAACGATCCCACGCGCGGAGTCGACTACCCCACGCGACTGGCCCTCTTCGCGGTCTTCGAGCAACTCGCCGTGGAGGCCGACGTGTCCATCGTCGTGCTCTCGACCGAGATCGACGAGATCATCAGCCACAGCCATCGGGCGGTCGTCTTCCGCGAAGGCGCGCCGCGAGTGGAGCTCGACCGGAGCGAGCTCACGCGCGAGGCCATCCTCGCCGGCATGTTCGGCCTTGAGGTGCCGGACGGCTCGCCGGAGGCGGCGACGTGACAGCTCTCGCAGTCCGGCGCAGCTTCGGTGCCGGCGCCGGCATGGTCGTGACGCTGCTGGTCGTGCTGCTCGTCGTCAACGCCTTCCTCAATCCGGCGCGGCTGGCGCCGGCAGGCATCCTGACCACGCTCGGGCTGGCAGCGCCGCTGATGCTGGCGGCCCTGGCCACGACGCCCTCGATCCTGTCGGGCGGCGGCGGCATCGACATCTCGATCGGGCCCATGATCGGCTTCATCAACGTGGTCATGGTCACGTTCCTCTTCGGCAACGGCATCGAGTCGCCCATCGTGGCCATCCCGCTGATCCTGGCGCTGGGCGCGCTGCTGGGCGCGGTGAACGGCTTCCTGGTGGCGTACGTGCGGCTCCAGCCCATCGTTGCCACGCTCGGGACCTACCTGGTCTTCTTCGGCATCACGCCCTGGATCCAGCCGCGGCCCGGGGGCGATGCTCCCGAGTGGCTGCTGCGCCTGGGCGACGACTTTGCCTTCCTGCCGCTCGTCTTCGTCGGCATCCTCTGGTTCGTCATCTGGCGGACGCCCCTGTACGCCTATCTCATGGCCATCGGCGGCTCGGCCAAGGCAGCCTATACGAGCGGGATCGAGGTCGCGCGGGTGAAGCTGCTGGCGTACGCCCTGGGTGGTGTCATCGCGGCCGTCGCCGCCTTCGCCCTGACCGCGCTCATCGGATCGGCCGACCCCAACATCGGCCCGCCCATCACGCTCAAGGCCATCGCCGCCGTGGCCCTCGGTGGAGTCAGCCTCGCGGGCGGGCGAGGCGGCTTCATCGGGGCCGGCGTCGGCGCGCTGGTCATCTTCTCCCTGGAACTGGCGCTCACCGGCACAGGCGCCTCCACCTTCGTGCTGCAGATGATCTTCGGCCTGGTGCTCGTGGCTGCCGTGCTCTTCAACGCACTCGTGGCGCGGCGACGATGAGCCAGGCGAGCCGGGACGCCCTCGTGCGCCTACGGACCAGCATCGCGCTGCCGGTCATGCTCGGTGTGCTGCTGTTCGTCCTCGGAGCCGTGCTCATCCCCGGGTTCGCCAGCGAACGCAGCGTTCGCGCCATCCTCGTGCTGGCGTCGTTCGTCGGGCTTGCCTCGGTCGGCCAGAGCCTGGTCATCGTCATGGGCGGCATCGACCTCTCCATCCCGTTCCTCGTGGGCGTGGCCAACATCGTCGCCGCCGAGGCCTTCGGGGCCGGCATCGCCGACCCGCTCGTGCTCGTGCTGGTCGTGGGCCTGACCGCCTCGATCGGAGCGGTCAACGGGTTCCTGGCGCGTCGTTTCAACATCCATCCGCTCATCATCACCCTGGGCATCGGCACGGCGGCCCTGGCCGCGGTGCTCTGGTGGACGGCCGGGTTCCCCTCCGGCACGACTCCCAAGTGGATCACCGGCGTGATCTCCATGGCCGCGTCCACCGGGCCCATCCCGCTGCCGCCGATCGTCATCTTCTGGGCCGTCGTGGCGGTGTGCGTGGTGCTGGTGGAGCGCTCGACCTCCTATGGTCGCCGTCTCTTCGCGCTGGGCTCCAACCCGCGCGCAGCCGAGCTCGCCCTCGTCCGGCCGCTGCGGATGTGGGTCGCCACCTTCGCCCTGTCGGGCGCCTTCGCGGGCATCACCGGCATCCTCTACCTCGGCTTCACCGGCAAGGCCTCCGGCACGGTCGGGGAGCCGCTGCTGTTCCAGACCATCGCCGCCGTCGTCATCGGCGGGACCTCGCTCATCGGCGGCATGGGCGGCTACGCCCGCACCGTGCTCGGCGCCATCGTGCTGATCCTGCTGGGCACGCTGCTGCTGGCGCAGGGCGTCCAGTCGACGCTCATCCAGGCCGCCACGGGCGTGCTCATCATCGCGCTCGTCTCGATCTACGGCCGAGAGGCGAAGTTGCGCGACACGATCTGATCGGTCAGCGAAGGAGGAACCCAGGATGGAAGACCGGAGGTACACGACCCGATGAAGCTCTACGTCGGCACCTATACGCGACCCGCGCCCTACCTGGCCGAGACCAACGGCAAGGGGCTCTACGTCCTCGACTACGACGAGACATCCGGCGCGGTCTCGATCAGCGCCGAGGTCCCGGGCATCGAGAACCCGTCGTACCTCTGCATCGCTCCCGATGGCCGCAGCCTCCACGCCATCTGGGAGGTCCTCGAGTGGCCCGAGGGGCTGGTGAGCTCGTATGCCATCGACCCCACGAGCGGGCAGCTCTCCTACCTCGGCGTGCAGGGGTCGCGTGGCACCGTCACCTGCTACGCGATGATGGATTCGCGGTCGCGTGCCGCGGTGGTCGCCAACTACTGGTCCGGCACCGTGGCCATGTTCCCGGCGCGGGCGGACGGCTCGCTGGCCGAGGCCTCGAGCGTCGACCAGCACGAGGGTAGCGGGCCCGACGAGGCCCGCCAGGAGGGGCCCCACGCCCACTGCATCGTCATCTCACCCGACGACACCTTCGCCTTCAGCGCCGACCTGGGGACAGACTCGATCTACGGCTACCGCCTCGACTACGAGCGGATGGCGCTGGAGCGGACCTCGCAGCTGGCTCTGCCTCCCGGCGCGGGACCGCGCCACTTCGTCTTCGCACCGTCGGGCCGGCACGCCTACGTCATCTGTGAGCTCGACTCGTCGATCGCGTCGCTGGCCTACGACGCGGCCCACGGTCAGCTCCGCTACGTCGGGTCGGTGCCGCTGTTGCCCGCCGATTTCGAGGGCGAGAGCCACTGCGCCGACATCGGGGTGCACCCCTCCGGGCGGTTCGTCTACGGCTCCAACCGTGGTCACGACTCCATCGCCATGTTCGCGGCCGACGCCGATTCGGGCGAGCTCGAGCTCATCGGCCACCGCAGCACCGAGGGCAAGACGCCACGCAACTTCGCCATCTCCCCGGACGGGCGCTTCCTGCTGGTGGCCAACCAGGACAGCGACACCATCGTGACCATGCCCATCGACCCCCAGAGCGGTCAGCTCGGCGAGACCGTCGCGGTCGCCGAGGTGCCCACGCCCGTCTGCCTCAAGTTCGCTCCCTAGCGGGCGAAGCCGGCTGTGCGGCGGCTGCGCGGCCGATGTGGTCAACCGGTTGACGTGGCGGTCATCGCGAGGCTACCGTCGGCAGAGCTCAACGGCGCCGACCGTGCCGGCATCAGGGAGTGGAGGAGCGGAGCATGCGTTTCGGAGTTCTCGGCGTCATCTGGAGCGACTGGACCGACGTCACCTATGAGACCGTCGCGTTCGCCCGGGAGCTCGGGTTCGCCGGCATGGGTGCGCACCTGACCGTGCCGGCAGCCACCATCACCGATGAGGTCGCGGCCAACGTGCGCGACTGCATCAGTGGCAACAAGCTGGACTTCCTCCAGCTGTGGGGTCCGTACCCGACCATCATCACCGCCGACGAGGACGTCCGACGCGCCGGCGTGGAGGGCATCCGCGACATCGTGCGCCTGGCCGCCCGCATGGGCGTGCCGGAGGCCGGCATCAGGCCCACCAGCCACAACCCGCGCGGCGACTGGTGGCCGCACCCGGAGAACTACAGCGCGGCCAGCGAGGACCGGCTGGTGCAGAGCATCTCCGAGGCCCTGGAGGTCGCCGTCCCGGCCGGTGTCAACATCGTGCTGGAGGTGCACACGACCACCACGCTCGACACGCCGGAGCGCGTGAAACGGGTCATCGAGCGCACCGATCCCGAGCACGTCCTGGTGAACATCGACACGGTCAACTACGTCCGCGATCTGCAGACCGCCTTTGACCCGGCGCCGATGGTGAACCACTTCTTCGACGTTCTCGGGCCACACTGCTCGACGGTCCAGGTCAAGGACTACTACCTGGAGGACCGCTTCGTGGTCCACATCAGCGAGACCATCCCCGGCACCGGCATGATGGACCTCGACACCGTCCTGCGACGGACCGCGGCGCTCGGGCCCGACATGTACGCCGTCATCGAGCACCTGCCGGTCAGCCAGATCGCGCTGGCCAAGAAGAACCTCACCGAGCGCGCACGATCGCTGGGTCTGCTCGACTGATGGCGTTCTCCGGATGACGGCCTCGCCGCCAGAGGTCGCCCGGCTGCGCGAGCTCGCGCGGGAGCACCTGTGGATGCCGTACTCGCCACCTGGGGCGCAGGGCTCGGTGCGCGACCAGATCCGCATCATGACCCACGGCAAGGGCGTGCGCACCTGGGACGACGAGGGCCACGAGTACCTCGACGGCACCAGTGCGCTCGAGGCGCTCATCCTGGGCCACGGCGACGAGGAGATCGTGGCTGCCATCGCCGAACAGGCGCGCACGATGTCGTTCGTGGACGTCTTCCGCTTCGTCACGCCACCGCAGGTGGAGCTGGCGGCGGAGCTGGTGGCCGCCTCGCCCGGCATGGCCATGGCCCACTTCACGCCCGGCGGCGCCGAGGCTGACGAGGTCGCCATCAAGATGGCCCGCCAGTACCATGCGCTGCGCGGCGAGCCCTACCGCATGAAGGTCATCACCCGCCAGGGCGCCTTCCACGGCGTCACCGCCGGCGCCATGGCGCTCGACGGACAGTACTTCGCCTCGCGCAACGTGGTCTACGACGGCGGCCTGTCGTGGGGCCGCACCGTGCCTGCCGGTGCCTGCCCCCGCTGTGACTTCGGCAAGGCCGGCCGGCACCTCGCCTGCGTCCACGCCATCGAGGCCACCATCCGGGCGGAGGGGCCGGAGACGGTGGCCGCGGTGGTGGTCGATCCATGCGCCACGGCCATCGCCGTCTCGGTGCCGCCGGTGGGCTACCTGCGTGACCTGCGCGCGGTCTGTGACCGCCACGGCGTGCTGCTGGTCGTAGACGAGATCATCACCGGCATGGGACGCACGGGGCGGCTGTTCGCCACCGAGTGGGATGGCATCCGCCCCGACTTCATCACCCTCTCCAAGGCCCTCAGCTCGGGCTACGTGCCCATCGGGGCGACGCTCATCTCGCCCAGGGTGCGGGATGCGTTCCTCGAGCACGGGGGTGTCTTCCTGCACGGCCACACCTACGCCGGTCATCCAGTGGCGGCCGCGGCCGCACTGGCCGTGCTGCGCCGCGTCATCCGCGACGACCTGGCCGAGCGCTCGGCGCGCCTGGGCGCGCGCCTGCTCGACGGGCTCCGCTCGCTGGGGCATCACCGCACGTTCTGGGACGCGCGCGGGAAGGGGCTGCTGGCAGGGCTGGAGATCGTGCGCGACAACGGTAGCGGCGAGGATTTCGAGGACCGCCTCGCTGCCGGCAACGCGCTGCGCATCGCGGCCCGCGAGCGCGGTCTCACCACCCTGCTGCTGCACCCCGGCAACGTGCTCTTCGTGGCGCCCGCGGTCGTCGCCAGCGAGGCCCAGATCGACCGCATGGTGGCCATCCTCGACGATGCCCTGACCGACGTCGAGTCCACGCCGGCATGATGTCGCCCGGCATTGGTCAACCGCTTGACTTGACCAGCCGGGACAGGCTACCGTGCGGCCACGCCCGCGCAGATGCGACATGTGACGTGCGACAGGGAGGTCGAGCGTGATCGTCGACAGCCACCAGCACTTCTGGGACCTGGCCAAGGTCGACTACCCCTGGCTGGTGCCGGAGTACGGGCCCATCTACCGCACCTTCACGCCGGCGGAGCTGGAGCCCCAGCTGACCGCGGCCGGCATCGAGCGCACCGTGCTGGTGCAGTCCGCCAACTCCTATGCGGACACCGATTCGATGCTGGCACAGGCTGCCGAATACGAGTGGATCGGGGCGGTTGTGGGCTGGGTGCCTCTCGAGGACGCCGCAGCGGCCGCCAGAGCCCTCGACGAGACGTACCTCGCCAACCCCTGGTTCAGGGGCATCCGCCACCTCAACCACGAGGAGGCCGACCCCGACTGGCTCGTGCGGCCAGCCGTCATCGATGGCCTCAGGGTCCTCGAGGAGCGTGGGCTGGTGTTCGAGGTCGTATCCGTCCATCCACTGCACCTGCACCACGTGCCGACGCTCGCCCGTGCCTGCCCGGACCTGCGCATCGTCGTCGACCACCTGGCCAAGCCGCCCATCGTCAGCGGTGACTACGATGCCTGGAAGACCGACATGAGGGCCGCCGCCGAGCACCCCAACGTCTACGCCAAGGTGTCGGGGCTCAACACCGCGGCTGACCTCGAGACCTGGACGGGAGCAGACCTGGTCGAGGCCATCGGCTTCGCCGTGGAGGTCTTCGGCACCTCGCGCCTGATGTTCGGCAGCGACTGGCCGGTCGCCATCCTCGCCGGCGATTACGCCAAGGTCTGGGCGGAGACCAACCGTGCTCTTGACATCCTGGGCATCACAGGCGCCGACCGTGCTGCCATCCTTGGTGACAGCGCCGCAGCGCTGTACTCGATGGGAGGGACCTCGTGAGGCGATACGGGCAGCTCATCGGCTTGAAGCCGGAGCACTACGAGGAATACGTCAAGGCCCACGCCGACGCCTGGCCCGGTGTGCTGGCCATGATCCGCGACTGCAACATCCGCAACTATTCGATCTTCGAGCGCAAGGGACTCCTGTTCGCGTACTTCGAGTACGTCGGCGACGACTTCGACGCGGACATGCAGAGGATGGCCGATGACCCCGAGACCCAGCGCTGGTGGGACTGGATGAAGCCCATGCAGGAACCCCTCGGCGACCGCGCCGAGGGAGAGTGGTGGAGCGACATGGAGGAGGTATTCCATACGGACTGACGCATGACCAACGGAATGGCAGCTGACGACCAGACCCGGCGCACAAGGGAGAGCCGGGAACCTGATCCTGCTAGGAGGACAAACGTGCGAGATACCAACTTCACCAAGCGTGGGCGCCTGGCGCTCCCGCTGGCGGTAGCCCTGGCGGCCACCGCGGTCGGCTCGGGCGCCACGATGGCGCAGGACGAGCCGGCCTATGCCGGTCTCGACAAGGACCTCTCCGGGACCACCATCAAGATGGCGGCCATCGGCGGTGGCAACTACGAGGCGATGTACGACTCCATCAGCATGTTCGAGGAGGCGACCGGCGCCGACGTCGAGATCGTCTTCCTCGGTGACGGCTTCGAGATCGACCGCTACCTGAAGACCAACTACGCGGCCGGCACGGTCGACTTCGACGTGGCCTGGAACCACACCAGCTTCATGTCGCAGTTCACCAACTTCGTCGAGCCGCTGCAGGACTACTTCACCGCGGAAGAGCTGGCCGCTTTCTCGCCCAGCATCATCGAGGCCGCCACCATCGACGGCAACCTGCAGCTCATCCCGCGGCACGCGGACATCAGCGCGCAGATCTACCGCACCGACCTCTTCGGTGACGCGGACCTGCAGGCCAAGTTCGAGGAGGCCTACGGCTACCCGCTGCTGCCGCCGACCACGCTCGACCAGATGTATGACATGGCCGAGTTCTTCGTGGGCGAGGGCGTCGTCAAGTTCGGCACCCAGTTCGCGGGCAAGGAAGAGGCCCTCGCCGGCCGCTTCTATGAGCTGCTCTTCGCCAATGGCGGCGACTACTTCGATGCCGACCTCAACCCAGTCTTCGATTCCGAGGCCGGCGTGGCCTCTGCGACGTGGATGCAGGACCTCTATGCCAACGGGCTGGTCCCGCCCGACACCCCCAACCTCGTGTGGGACGGCGTGGCCGCCAACTGGTGCAACGGCGACGTCGCCTTCTACCTGGAGTGGTACGGCTGGTACGGCTACTTCCAGGACCCCGCGTCGTGCCCCAACGTGGCCGGCAAGTTCGACATGACCCGTGGTCCCACGGGCCTCGATCCCGACACCCACACCGGCTGGGCCGGTGCCCATGCCTTCAGCGTGGCCAAGGATTCCCAGAACAAGGAAGCCGCGGTCGAGCTGATCAAGTTCCTCACCTCTGAGGCCGTCTCGTTCGAGGAGTCGAACACGTTCGGCTTCCTGCCCGTGCGTGCCGACGTCTCGGCTCGCGTCGAGGCCGCCAATGCCGACACCGGCAACCCGCTCGATGCCCAGCGCTGGGAGCTCGCCAACCTGCAGGTCAGCGAGGACTTCCGCACTCCGCCGCTGTTCGCTGACTGGATCAGCTTCACCAACGAGTGGTATCCCACCCTGCAGTCGATCATCCTCGGCGACCTGAGCGTCGAGGACGGCCTGGCCAAGGGCGTCGCGGACGCGACCGACCTGCTGGACAGCCTCGGCTACTAGCCCATCGTGAGGAGAGGGGCCGTGCCACCAGGTGCGGCCCCTCTCGTCGTATCCGACCAGACATCGCTGGGGGCAGCTGACCGATGACCACCGACGCGGCACGCCTGAGCGTTCCGCCACAGGACCCACGGCGCGACTCGTTCGTCGCGCGCCTGCGGCGCCGCAACTGGTTCCCCTACCTCATGACGGTGCCGGCCGTCATCGTGGTGGTGGCCGTCGTCATCTATCCCATGGCGTATTCGCTCTTCGTCTCGTTCACGCCCTTCCACCTGCTGCGGCCGGACACGACATCGCAGTTCGTGCCCGCAGAGATGTTCGACAACTACGCGCGCCTGGCCCGCGACGACGTCTTCTGGCGAGCGCTCTGGAACACCATCCTGTTCATGTTCGTGACCGTGAACGCGTCGGTGCTCATCGGCTTCGGGCTGGCCATGATGCTGGCGCGCATGACCTTCGCCATGGGCCCGGTGCGGGTGCTGCTGATGATCCCGATGATGTTCGCTCCCGTGCTCATCGGCTTCCAGTTCGCCTGGTTCTTCAACGCCACCGTGGGGCTGGTCAACAACGCCCTGCTCACGCTGGGCCTGATATCGGAGCCCGTGGCCTGGCTGGTGGACGAGCCCAGCGGCATGATCTCGCTGATGATGGCCAGCATCTGGATGACCGTGCCGGTCGTCACCATCGTGCTGCTGGCCGGGCGGCTCTCGCTCTCGGACGAGCTCTACGACGCCGCCTCGGTCGACGGGGCCTCGGTCTACCAGCGCATGCGCCACATCACGCTGCCGCAGATGCGGCCCTTCTTCGTCATCGTCATGGTGCTGCTGTCGCTCGACATCGCCCGCGCCTACGACATCGTGCGCATCATGACCGACGGTGGACCCGCCCACCGTACCGAGCTGATCTGGACCTACGCCGGCCAGCTGGCCATCCGCGGATCGCAGTTCGGCCTGGCCTCGGCGATGTCGATGACCGGCGTCGTGCTGGGGGTGGCCTTCACCTTCATCCTCTTCCGCCAGATGATGGGACTACGCAAGGACATGGGATGACCAGCAGCGCGCCTTCGACCACCGTGGAAGCCAGCACCGTCAAGCCACGCCCGACCACGCGGCGTCGCATCCACTGGCGCGACGTCGGTGCCAACTGGCTGGCGTTCACCGTCATCGCCATCCTGGCGCTGCCGGCGGTCTGGATCATCCTGACCGCCTTCCGGCCCAATCTCGAGGTCAACGCGTCGCCGCCCATCTGGATCCCGCGGGCGCTCACGCTCGACGCCTTCGAGTCGCTCTTCGGGCTGAACCCCTCGACGGCCTCCGGTGTGCCGGTCATGCGCTACCTGACCAACTCGCTGACGATCTCGCTGCTGGCCACGGCGCTCTCGGTGCCCATCGGCACGGCGGCCGGCTACGCCTTCTCGCGCTTCGACTTCGTGGGCAGCCGGGTGCTCCTGCTGCTGCTGCTGCTGACCCGCGCCGTCCCCGGCGTGGCGCTGAGCCTGCCGCTCTTCCTGCTGATGCGCAACATCGGGCTCATCGACACGGTGCAGGGCCTGGCCTTCGTCTACATGGCCCTCAACATCCCCTTCACCGCGTGGCTGATGGACGGCTTCTTCCGGCGCATCCCGCGGGAGCTCGATGACGCGGCCTACGTGGACGGCGCCAGCCACTGGCAGACGTTCTGGAAGATCGACCTGCCGCTGGCGCTGCCGGGCCTGGGCGCAGCCTCGGTGTTCGCCTTCCTGGCCGCCTGGAACGAGTACCAGATCGCCTCGCATCATCACCAAGACGCCGGCGTCCAAGACGTTCCCCGTGGGCCTCTCGGACTTCACCACCCAGTTCACCGTGGACTGGCGCGGCATGGCCGCCATGTCGGTGCTGATGATGATCCCGGCCATCATCTTCGTGCTGCTGATGCAGCGCAGCCTGACCAAGGGCCTTACCTTCGGCGCCGTCAAGGGGT
The DNA here is from genome assembly GCA_963712735.1 of uncultured Chloroflexia bacterium. GTDB lineage: Bacteria > Chloroflexota > Limnocylindria > Limnocylindrales > CSP1-4 > JAFMJV01. Next base: position 41,646 of record CAVQIZ010000001.1, read on the forward strand.
AGCGAGATGAGCACGCTGTACGAGCCCGCGTGGCGTATCGAGGCGGGCGCCGGGCGGGACCTGCGCATCGGCATCATCGGCTGCGGCGGCATCGTGACCGGCGCGCACCTGCCGGCCTACCAGGCGGCCGGCCTGGACGTCGTGGCCGTGTTCGACGTGGACCAGGAGAAGGCTCGCAGCGTGGCCTCCGACTTCTCCATCCCGGTCGTGGCCGGCTCGGCCGCCGAGCTGGCCGCCAGGCCGGACGTCGACATCGTCGACATCGCCGTGCTGCCGTGGGTGCAGCCGGAGATCGTGCCCGTCGTCGCCGCCGCCGGCAAGCACATGCTCTGCCAGAAGCCGCTGGCCATGGACTACGCCACGGGCGTCATCGAGGTCGAGACCGCCGAGGCGGCCGGTGTGCTGCTCGCCGTCAACCACCAGATGCGCTGGGATGCCGGCATCGCCGCCTCGCGTGACCTGGTGGCCCAGGGTGCCCTGGGCACCGTGACCGAGGTCCAGGTCCAGGTCTCGGTCTCCACGCCGCTGCACCTGTGGGCCTGGATCGCCGAGTCGCCGCACCTGGACATCAAGATCCACAGCACCCACTACCTCGACGCCATCCGCTCCATCCTGGGCGAGCCCATCTGGGTCACGAGCATCCACGGTCGCTACCCGGAGCAGGCGCCGGTCGTCGGCGAGACCGTGACCAAGACGGTGCTCGAGTACTCCGACGGCCACCAGGCGCTGGTCGCGACCAACCACTACAACCAGCACGGACCGCCCTATGCCGAGTTCCGGCTGCTGGGCACCGAGGGCATGCTGGCGGGCACCATCGGGCTGATGTACGACTACCCCAACGGCCGGCCGGACACGCTGTCGCTCTACCGCGAGGGCCGAGGAGGTGCAGTCCTTCGAGTTCGACACGATGTGGCTGCCGGACGCGTTCCTGGGCCCGATGAGCGACCTCATGGATGCCATCGCCACGGGCCGCGAGCCCATCACCGCGGGTCGCCGGATGCTGCCCACGCTGGCCATCGGCGAGGCCGCCTACCGCTCTGCCGAAGAGCGCCGCAGCGTCCGTCTCGACGAGATCACCGGTGGCGTAGCGTGACCAGCGCCGCAGAGACGCCCGGCTTCATCTTCTCCATGCTGCAGCGCGCCTTCGGCGATGCCGAGATGGAGGCGGTCTTCTCCGAGGAGGCCACGGTCGACGCCTGGCTGCGCACCGAGGCGGCGCTGGCCCTGAGCCAGGCGGAGGTCGGTGAGCTCAGCCCGACCCGGGCCGAGGCCATCGCCGCGGTCTGTACGCTGGAGCACGTGGACCTGCCGGCGCTGTGGGCCGACATGGGCAACGTGGGCTATCCCATCCTGCCGCTGGTGCGGCAGCTCACCGACCGCCTGCCCGAGTCGGAACGCGGCTCGCTGCACTACGGCGCGACGACGCAGGACATCATGGACACGGGCCTGAGCCTGCAGCTCGAGGGCGCCATCACCCGCCTGTCGGCCCTCCTCGACGTGCTGGGCGATGCCCTGGCCGACCAGGCGGAGGCCCATGCCGACACCGTCATCGCCGGCCGGACGCACGGCCAGCAGGCCGTTCCGACCACCTTCGGCGCCAAGCTGGCCACGTTCCTGCAGCAGTGCACCCGCCTGCGCAGCGACCTTGCCTCCACCCGCAGCGTCTGCTGCCTGGTGAGCCTCCACGGGGCGGCGGGCACGTCGGCGGGGTTCGGGCCTCGCATCGGCGAGGTGCGTGCCGCCATGGCCCGCCGCCTGGGCCTGCTCGATGCTCCTGCGCCCTGGCACGTCACGCGAGACGGGCTGGCGACCTTCGGCGCGGTGTGCGCTCGCGCCGCGGCCATGACGGCCCGGCTGGCGCGCGAGGTCATCGACCTGTCACGCACGGAGATCGGCGAGGTCAGCGAGTCCACGGGCCACCACCGCGGTGCCTCCTCGACGATGCCGCAGAAGGCGAACCCCATCGACTCGGAGGCCATCGTGGGGATGGCTGCGAGCGTGACCGCGATGTCAGCGAGCCTCTATCGCGCCATGGAGGCCGGGCACGAGCGAGCGGCAGGCGAATGGCAGATCGAGTGGCATCAGCTGCCACAGGTGGCGGTGCTCACCGCCGGCTGCCTGCTCATCGCCGGCAGGATCGTCGCGGCAGCTGAAGGTGGATCCGGAGCGCATGGCCGCCAATCTCGCGGCCGAGCAGGGGAGGACCCTGGCCGAGGCCTACATGTTCGAGCTGGCGCCGGAGCTCGGGCGCGAGGTCGCCCACGACCACGTCTACGAGGCGGCCACGCGCTCGAAGGCTGAAGGCCTCGAGCTGCGCGAGGTGCTCGAGGAGATGGCCGGCGGCGGAGCATGCGGTCCGCGAGATCAGCCCGTCGGACTACACCGGCCAGGCCCGCGAGGACGCCCTGCGAGCCGTCGAGCGAATGGCGCCGCGACCGCGCGACGTGATGCCGCGCTCAGCCCATCCAGCCGCCGCCGCTCACGTTCATGATGGCGCCGGTCACGAAGCTGGCGTGGTCAGAGGCCAGGAAGACCGCCACCGACGGCGACCTCGGCCGGGTCGGCCTGGCGCGCCAGCGGCGTGCTGTCGATGTAGGCCTGTGCCGCGGGCGAGAAGCCGGCTCGCTGCATGGGCGTGTCGATGAAACCAGGAGCGATGCTGTTGACGCGGATGCCGGCCGGTCCGTAGTGACGGGCCATGGCGTAGGTGAGCGCGATGACGCCGCCCTTCGACGCGCCGTACGCCGGTGCCGAGCTGACGCCGCCCATGGTGGCGGAGATGGAGGTGAAGGTGCAGATGCTGCCCGTGCGTCCCGGCCTCCCGCATGTGCTCCCCGACCGTGCGCGAGAGGAAGAACGACGCCTTCAGGTTGGTGTCCAGCTGCCAGTCCCAGGCTTCCTCGGTGACGTCGGTGAAGGGCTCGCGCTTGAGCACGCCGGCTGCCAGCACGAGCGCCTGGATCGGGCCCAGCTCGGCCGCGGCACCCTCGACCAGGCCGACCGTGGGCGTCGAGGTCGTTGAGGTCCATGCCCACCGCCTGGTGGGGCCCGCCCGGCAGCGACGCCACGACCGCCTGTGCCTGGTCGGCTCGCAGGTCCACGGCGCAGACGCGCGCGCCCACGTCGGCGAACGCTCTGCGCGGTCGCCTCGCCGATGCCCTGCGCCGCGCCCGTCACGATGACGGCGCGATCCTCCAGCCCCCACCCCGCTGCGGCCACCATCCATGTCCTGACCTCCTGTCCCAGCCTTCGGGCCAGCCGCCCGACGGACCTAGCCTACTTGCCCCGGGAGCGACCAGATGAGCCATCCGACCATCCGGCCCGCGGGCTGGCCCGCCAGCCCCATCGCGCCACAGCGAGGTGCTGGGCCGGCCGCTGCGCCAGGACGGCCTGGAGACGCTCGGCATCAGCACCCAGACGTGGGCCGAGGTCGCGCTCGAGGAGGGCCGCTGGGACCTGGCGCTCGAGCTGGTGGAGTACTTCGCCCACGAGATCTCGATCATGAACGACGTCCTCTTCGTGTGGCTGACCGACATCCTCGACTATCGCCTGGCGCGGGCCGGTGCGACCGAGGCGGGCATGGGCGCCAAGCTGCTCGGCGGCTACCGTCGCTTCCAGCCCGGCGCCGGGGACCTGGAGCGTGCACGGCAGGCCATCGAGGCGCGCGACGGAGCGGCCGCAGCCGCGGCGGTCGAGCTCATGCGCGTGCGCTGGGCGGCACAGCACGACGGCCTGGTGGCCTGGATCCAGGAGGTGCAGACCGAGATCGCCGCGGCGTTCGGGGAGGACGCCATCCGCGAGTCGGTCACCCTGGCCTACGAGCACATCTGGAAGCCGCGCTACGCGCTGTGGGGCCGCATGAGCCCTGAGCTGCGCTTGCAGCTCAGCGTGGAGGGGATGCGCGGTGGCCACCTGTCCGGGCCACGCCACCGCGGTGACGTCGGGGTCAGCGACGAGGGCGACCGCTACGTCATGTCGCTCGACCCCTGCGGCAGCTGTGGCGTGCTGCGACGGGGCGATCCCGACAGCGGCCGGCCGCCGCACCCCTCGGCCACCAACCAGGAGCCGCATCCCTGGACGCAGGGCCGCACCGGCATGAGCTGGTACAGCATCCATTCGATGATCGCGCTGGAGTACATCCAGATGTCGCAGGGCCAGCCGCCCCTGCGCCCGGTCGAGGACTGCGACCTGCCCGACCGGCCCTGCCGCTGGTTCATCTACAAGGACGTCAGCAAGCCTCGTCGCGTGCACTACGAGCGACAGGGCTTCACGCCACCGCCCGACGCGCCGGCATAGCAGCCCGCGCCGCACGGCCACCTTCACGCCCCCATCACACCCGGAGGTCACCGATGTCCCGACTCGCCGATCTGCCACTGCTCCCGGTCCAGGCGCTCGGCAGCGCCGCCGCTCCACCCTGGGTCTGGCTCCTGCGGGACGCGGTGGGGGAGGGAGCGTTGGGCCCCTCGGACATCGCCGAGTCGCTGCACGACGCCGCCCGCATCGCCCTGCTGGACCAGGCGGAGGCCGGCTACGACATCGTCTCCGACGGCGAGATGCTGCGAGCCGACTTCACCCGCAACTTCCACGGGCACATCCGCGGACTCGAGCCCATCGAGTACGAGCGGCGCCTGGGCTATCCCGGACCCGACCAGCTGGACGCCTTCCGGGCCGTCTCGCCGATCGCCGCGCCCGACGGGCTACGGACTGGTGGACGAGACGCGGGCGATGCTGGCGCTGACCGACCGTCCCTTCGTGACCCCCCTGCAGGGGCCGGTGACGCAGGCCTTCCGCATCGATCCCGGGGACGCCTATGCCGACAAGGGCAAGGTGGCCTGGGCGCTGGTGCCGGACATCAACCGCGAGCTGAAGGCGGCCGTGGCGGCCGGCGCCCACCTGGTGCAGATCGACGAGCCGGCCTTCTGGATCATGCCCGGCGGGCTGCCGGAGATGGTCGATATCGCCAATGCCTGCATCGAGGGCGTGGAGGCGATGACCTCGCTGCACCTGTGCTTCGGCAACTTCCGCGGCCGGCCCGCGACCGCCTACCGCTCGTACGCTGCCTTCGCGCCGCACTTCGCCGACCTCGCCTACGACGCGCTGAGCCTGGAGTTCGCCAACCGCTCCATGTGGCAGGCCGACCTGTGGGCCGAGCACGGAGCCGACAAGGTCCTGGTGGCCGGCGTCATCGACGTCAAGGGCCGCGATGCCGAGACGCCGGAGATCGTGGCCGAGCGCATCCGCCTGCTGCTGCGGTCGGTGGCGCCGCGAGAAGCTGTGGCTCTCCGCGGACTGTGGCTACAGCCAGACCGCGCGGCCACTGGCAGTCGACAAGATGCGCGCACTCACCGCCGCGGCGCGCACGCTGCGCGCGGAGCTGGCTGGCTGAGCCCTGGTGCAGGCGCGCTGTCAGGCGATCTAGGAGGCGTGGTCCTGCGCCACCTCCATGGCGATGGCGGCCCACTCCCACAGGCGCCGCGGGTCGTAGCGGACGGTGGAGATGTCCTTCATGATCAGCTCCACGTGGCAGCCCCGCGCCGCCTCGAGGAACTCGACCAGCTGACTGCGCGCGAGCTCGGGGTTCCAGGTGTCGCGGGCGAAGACGTCGGGGTTCGGCTTGCGGCAGAGGACGTAGTCGGCGCCGACCTGCTCCACCATGCGCGCCGTGTCGGCCCACGGTGTCGTCGAGATCTTGCGCAGGTTGGGGATGCGGCGGATGACGTCGATGGACTGGTCGAGCGGCTCACAGCAGCCGTAGTAGGTCAGGCCGCAGCGGGTCGAGCCAGCGCAGGTCGTGCTCGACCGCGAACTCCCAGCGCATCTGCGGCGAGACCTCGGAGAAGATCTGGGCGTTGGAGCAGCCCCACATGTTGTGCGGCGTGCACGTGGTCCGGGTCGAAGTCATCGCCCGGCAGCTCCGCGCGTGTAGCCGTAGCCGCCCGAGCCGATGCGCGTGTTGTTGGCGTCGAGCGCGAGCAGGTTCATGCGCGTCGAACTGGTCCAGCTCGACCATCCAGGCGTCCACCATGCGCTCCACGCCGGCGTGCACCAGGTCGGGGCGCTCGACCAGGTCCATCATCGCCTCCTGCACGCCCCACCAGCGGATCGAGGTAGTCCCAGGGCGTGAACCAGATGTGCGTCTGGCCCATCTTGCGCACCGGCATGATGCCCTCGTAGACCTCGCACATGGCCTGGTAGCGGAACTCGGTCGCGGCCTCGTTGTGCGTGACCACCGGCATCTTGATCTTCTCGAGGTCGTCGAAGTCGCGGATCTGGATGTGGAACTCGCGCGAGACGATGTCGTTGGCCTCGTCGGTCCGGGCCAGCTCGACGTCCTCGACGATGCCGAAGTCGGTGCTGTGGATGGCCAGCGGACAGGTCAGGAAGTCGTCGAGGATCATGTCGCCGGGCAGGTGCCGCCACTGGTACAGCGTGCGCCGCAGGTCGCGCTCCTGGTCCTGCGCCCAGGCGTCGCGTGTCCGCAGCGTCAGCTCGCCGTCGACGTCCATCTCGTGCCAGGGGATCTCGTTGATCCAGACCATCGGCCGCACCGACTCGAGGTCGTTGAGCCGGCGCCACAGCTCGGCCTTCTCCTTGTGCACCGGCAGGGCCGCGTACTCCGCCAGCTCGCGAGGCCAGCTCTCGCAGGACCTCCTTGTCGTGGTCGGAGACCTCGATCTCGTGGGCGATCGGCGGTGGCTCGTAGTGGCTGGGATCGTGCAGCATGCGGTGTCCTCCCCGCCCGATGTATAGCAGTGCGGCAGGCGCGAGTCAACCGGTTGACCAGCGCGGTACCATCGGTCGATCACGCTGCTGCGGTGGTCGTCGGCCGTCCGCATCGGCGCTCGAGTGGATGGGAGGAGTCGATGACTGAACCGGACAGCCGCCGCCTCGGGTGGTACCGCCAGATGGTGCTCATCCGCGCCTTCGAGGACATCGTGCAGCAGATGTTCCTGGCCGGCCGGATCGAGGGCACGACGCACCTGTGCCAGGGCCAGGAGGCCGTCTCGGTCGGTGCCATCGCCGCCATGGCGCCCGGCGACGTGCAGACCAACACCTACCGTGGCCACGGCGAGGCGCTGGCGCTGGGCATGGAGCCGGAAGTCGCCCTTGCCGAGCTGATGGGTCGGGCCACCGGTGGCTCGCGGGGTCTCGGCGGTTCGATGCACCTCATCGACACCGAAAAGGGCAACATCGGGGCCAACGCCATCGTCGGCGCCGGCATGCCCATCGCGCTCGGCGCCGCCAGGGCCTTCCAGCTGCGCGGGGACCCTCACGTGGCGCTGACGTTCATGGGCGACGGCGCCACCAACATCGGCACCTTCCACGAGTCCATGAACATGGCCGCGGTGTGGGCTGCGCCGGTCGTGTTCATCGTCGCCAACAACCTCTACGGCGAGTACTCGCCGCTGCGCATGACGACGCCCATCGACGATCTCGCCCGACGCGCCGACCCCTACGGCATGCCCGGTGTCATCGTCGACGGCCAGGACGTCGAGGCGGTCTACGCTGCGACGGTCGAGGCGGTCGAGCGAGCACGACGCGGGGAGGGCCCCAGCCTGCTGGAGATGAAGACCTACCGCTATCGCGGTCACTCCCGCACCGACCCGGCGAAGTACCGGCCGGAGGGCGAGCTGGAGGCCTGGAAGGAGCGTGACCCGCTGGTCATCCTGGGCGGGCGCCTGGTCGACGAAGGCCTGCTGACGCCCGATGAGCAGGCCGCCCTCGCGGCGCAGGCCGAGGCAGACGTCGACGCCGCCATCGCGCGAGCCGAGGCAGCACCGTACCTGACACTCGAGGAGGCCGGCAGCTATGTCTACGCAGACTGACACGCGGGCCGATGGGGCCGTGGACGAGGCCGTGGAGATGACCTATCGCGACGCGGTCAACGCGGCCATGGACGACGCGCTCGCGGAGGACCCCGCGGTCGTCTTCATGGGCGAGGACGTGGCCAACGAGGGTGGCGTCTTCAAGACCAACGCCGGACTCGCCGAGAAGCACGGCGAGCGCGTCTTCAACACGCCCATCTGCGAGAACGGCTTCACCGGCGTGGCGCTGGGCATGGCCGTCGTGGGCATGCGGCCCATCGTCGAGTTCATGTTCGCCGACTTCATGCCCACCGCCGGCGACGCCATCGTCAACCAGCTGCCCAAGTACCGCTTCATGAGCGGGGGCAAGTTATCGGTGCCGGTGACGCTGCGGGTCATCTCCGGTGGTGGTGGACGTTTCGGCACGCAGCACAGCGCCACGGGCGAATCCTGGTTCATGAGCCAGCCCGGCATGCGCGTGGCGGCGGCCGGCACGCCGGCAGCGGCGTACGAGCTGCTGCGCGCGGCCATCGCGTCCGACGACCCGGTCATCGTCCACGAGCACAAGCTGCTGTACACGCGCAAGGGCCTGGTGCGCCGTGGTGCGGTCGCCGAGATGGGCAAGGCCGCGATGGAGCGCGAAGGATCGGATGTCACCATCGTGGCCACGCTGCTGATGCTCGAACGGTCGCTGCAGGCGGCCGCGCTGCTGGACGCCGAGGGCATCGACGCCGAGGTCATCGACCTGCGCTGGATCCGGCCGCTGGACGTGGCCACGGTCGCAGCCTCGGTCGAGAAGACCGGCCGCCTCGTCATCGCCGAGGAGCAGTGGCATGACGCCGGCTGGGGCGCCACGCTCATCAGCCGGCTGGCCATGAGCGGCGCCTATTTCGCGTCGCCTCCGCGCACCGTCGCTCTGCCCGACGACATCCTCATCCCCTACGCGCCACCTCTGGAGGACGCCGTCATCCCCTCGGCCGAGCGCATCGCCGACGTCGTTCGCGAGTCGCTGCGCTCGTGAGCGTCTTCTCCGAGTCCCTCGCCCGCAACGACGGGAGCACCACGCTGGTGGAGCTGGTGCCCTGGGCCGGCCCGCTGCAGGATGAGGCCGGCGAGCGCCACCGGGCGATGGCCGAGGAGATGGCTGCCGACACCCGCATCACGGCGCTGACCATCACCGACAACGCCGGCGGCTTCGTGCGCCTTGGCCCGCTGACCCTGGGCCGTGCCATCCACGAGCTGGGTGGCGAGGTCGTCGTCCACCTGGCCTGCCGCGACCGCAGTCGCGCGGCGCTGCAGTCCACCGCCTTCGGCCTGGCCAGCGAGGGCCTGACCAACGTGCTCGCGCTCAGCGGCGACTACCCCAAGGACGGCTTCCACGGTCGCTCACGGGCCGTCTTCGACATCGACTCGGTGGGCCTCCTGACCCTGCTTCGCGACGTGTCCGATCACGGTCCCGACTTCACGCTCGGATGTGCCATCAACCCCTTCAAGGCCCTCGAGGGCGACCTGGTGCCGCAGTACCTCAAGCTGGCGCTCAAGGTACGTGCCGGGGCGGACCTCGCCATCACCCAGGTCGGCTACGACACGCGCTCGTGGTCTGAGCTGCTGACCTGGAACGCCGCCCAGCCGCGACCCATCCCGCTGATGACCTCGATCTACATCCTGTCGCGGCCGGTGGCCAACGTCTTCCACCGCGACGGCGTGCCCGGGATCCGCCTCTCCGACGAGCTGCTCGCGTGGGTCGAGAAGCAGGCCGCAGCCGATGACAAGGGCCGCGCGGCCTTCCTCGAGCTCGCTGCCAAGCAGGTCGCCGTGGCCCGCGGCATGGGCTTCGCCGGCAGCTACCTCGCCGGACAGCGCAACGCGGCTGAGATCGACACCATCCTGCGCCTGGCCGACGCCTTCGCCTCCGACTGGCGCGCGCTGCTCGCCGAGGTCCACTTCCCAGAGCCGGAGGCGTACCGCCTGTACGAGCCGGGCGACGTGCCGCAGCTGGCCTCGACGAGGGCCACGCCTCCGACGCGGACCAAGCGCGTGCCGCTGATGTATCGCTTCAACCGGCTGGTGCACGACCACGCCTTCGCGCCCGAGGCGCGTGGCTTCGCCGTCGCCCGGGGGGTCTACGGACGCCTGGAATCGGCGCACCTGATGTGGCCGGCACACGTCCTGGAGCAGGCCGTCAAGGTGCCCATGTTCGACTGCAAGGACTGCGGTGACTGCTCGCTGCCGGACATCGCCTACCAGTGCCCGGAGGGCGCCTGCGCCAAGAACCAGCGCAACGGCCCATGCGGCGGCTCGCTCGATGGCGAGTGCGAGGTGCCCGGCAAGCCCTGCGTCTGGACCAATGCCTACGAACGGCTGCGCCCCTACGGCGAGGCCATGACCATGCTCGAACGCGAGCCCGTGCTGCAGGACAACGCCCTCCGTGGCAGCAGTGCCTGGGCCAACACGTTCCTTGGCCGCGACCACTACGGCTACAAGACCCAGGGAGACGATTCGTGACCCACGCTGCAGGCGAGACCCCGTTCATCATCATCGGCGAGAACATCCACTGCAGCCGCGTGGTGAAGCGCGAGGGGGCGCGCGGCGGGATCGCGCCCGACGGGCGCCCCGGCGTTCGCTTCCCCGACGGCGAGGGTGGCGAGGCGTGGGTGCCGCTGCCGGCCTCGATCGTCGAGTCCAAAGAGTTCAGCAGCAGCGAGCGCATCAAGCACGTCATGGCGGCGGTCCGTGTCGGTCTCGCCGGCGGCGCTGACGCCGACGTGGCTGCGCGCTACGTGGCCTGGATGGCGCAGCGCCAGATCGCCGGCGGCGCGCACTACCTCGACCTCAACGTCGACGAGATCAGCCCCGAGGTCGGCGGACGCCTCGAGGCCATGCAGTGGCTGGTGGCCGCCGTGGGTCCGGCATCGAGCGTGCCCCTGTCGATCGACTCCTCGGACGCCGCCGTGCTGGAGTCCGGTCTCGATGCCATCGATCCCGCCTGGGCCGAGGGCGCCACGCCCATGGTCAACTCGGCTTCGACCGAGCGCCCCGACGTACTCGAGCTCGTCAAGCAGCGGGGCACGCCGGTGGTGCTCTCGTGCACGGGGGCGTCGATGCCATCGGGCACACAGGATCGCATCGACCGCGCCGAGGAGATCGTCGGCATGGCCTTCGACCTGGGCCTGACGGCCGACTCGCTCTTCGTGGACCCGCTGGTCATCCCCATCGGCGTGGACCCCATGGCCGGCAGCGCCTATCTCGAGGCTGTGCGGGCCATCCGCGAGCGCTTCGGCGCGGACATCCACATCACCGGCGGGGTCAGCAACATCAGCTTCGGCCTGCCGGCTCGGCGTCTCATCAGCGACGTCTTCCTCGATCTCTCGGTCCAGGCGGGGCAGGACAGCGGCATCATCGACCCGGTGGCAGACGTACAGGCAGCGCTGGAGCCCGACCGCGACTCGGAGCCCTACCGTTTGGCGGCTGCCATGCTCACGGGCGAGGACGCCTTCGGTATGGCCTTCATCGAGGCCTACCGCGCGGGCACGCTCGGCTAGGACGACGACGTCCGTTCAGCCGCTCCCGCCCGCTCCGGCGGCTGGCGCACGACGGTGTGCCCGAACCGGGCGGTGCCCCGCCGCCGGGCAGATCCTGACGTCGACTGGACAACGTGCGCGCTCGATGGTACGTTGGATGGTAACGTTAACAACGCGCGGCGCAGGTAGCCGCTCGGCGAGGAAGGACCATTCGATGACGACGTTCTCCAGCACCATCCCAGCGACCGATGTGGAGCGTGACCTGGCACCGGATGACCTGATCGTCATCACCGGCGCCGGCGGCTTCATCGCCGGCTCGCTGACGCGCTACTTCGCGCAGCAGGGGTACACCAACATCCGCGCCATCGATCGCAAGCCGCTGCCTGACTGGTACCTGCGTGTACCGGGCGTCGAGTCGATCTCAGCCGATCTCAGCGTGGAGGCAGAACGCCATCGACGCCGTCAAGGGGGCGAAGGAGGTCTACAACCTCGCCGCCGACATGGGCGGCATGGGCTTCATCGAGCACTTCCGCGTCGAGTGCCTGCGCAGCATCCTCGTCAACACGCACCTCACCGAGGCCTCCTACCGTGCCGGCGTCGAGCGCTACTTCTTCAGCTCGTCCGCCTGCGCCTACAACACGGACCTGCAGAAGACGCCGGAGGTCATCGCGCTCAAGGAATCGGACGCCTACCCGGCGATGGCCGAGCGCGGCTACGGCTGGGAGAAGCTCATCAGCGAGATGTTCTGCCAGGAGTACTGGGCCGAGCGAGGCCTGGAGACGCACATCGCCCGCTTCCACAACATCTACGGGCCCAACGGCACCTGGTTCGGTGGCCGTGAGAAGGCTCCCGCCGCGATGATCCGCAAGGTCCTCGAGGCGCAGGACAGCGGTGACATGCGCATCGAGATCTGGGGCGACGGGGAGCAGACGCGATCGTTCTGCTACATCGATGACTGCCTGCACGGCATCGACCGCATCATGCACAGCCCGGAGCTGATCGCCACGCCCATCAACCTCGGCTCCAGCGAGCTGGTCTCCATCAACGAGCTGGTCTCCATCGTGGAAGACATCGCGGGTGTGAAGCTCGAGCGTGAGTACGACCTCGACGCGCCCAAGGGCGTGGCCGGTCGCAACAGCGACAACACCTTCATCAAGGAGGTCCTTGGCTGGGAGCCCAGCACGCCGCTGCGTGATGGCATGGCGGAGACGTACGCCTGGATCGCGCAGCAGTTCGCCGACCGCAAGGCTGGCAAGCGCGTCGTCGAGGGCTAGGACCGATGCGCCGTGCGGCCGCCGCGATGCCGGCCGGGCTGCCGGGGACCATCGGCCGGATGCCGTATCGGCTGCAGATGGCCGGCGGCTGGATCGACCAGCCGTTCGTGTCGCGGCACCTTCCCGAGCCACCCGGCTCGATGGTGGTGGTCTCGCTGCTGCCGACGGTGCGCTACATGGATCGCAGCGGCATGGCCACCGGAACACGTGTCGTGGCGCAGGCGCTGTGGGGCGACGAGCTACCCGACCGGCCGGCGGCAGACCTGGTGCGCGAGCTGTATCGCGCCGAGAACGAGGGGCGCCACGACCCCTCGGGATCACAGGACATGTGCGGCATCGTCTACCCCGGCATCAGCCGGCTCGACTACGACGCGGCCATCGACGGAGGCTGGTTCCCGGCCCACGTCGAATCGACGTCGGACCCGCAGGTCGTGGCCTGGCTGGAGCGGGTCATCCACCTGGTGCCCGTCGGGGGCCGGCCACCGGGCTACGATCCGCTCGGCGTCAAGCGTCTCGACCCTGCCTGGATCGCGCGGCTGGGGGCCAGCGGGCAGGCCTGCTACGAGGCCGTCGTCGCCATGGACCTCGACGCGCTGGGAGCGTCGCTCAACGAATGCGCACGCGCGTGGGACGCCATCCTGCCCCAGGTCTACGAGCACCCCGCCATCAGCATCGACCTGCGCAGCCTGCTGACTGCCTACGCCGCCTACCCGGGCGCGATGTTCTCCGGCTGCGGCGGCGGCTACGTCATCGTCGCGTCCGACGAGGCGCCCCCCGGCTCGGCCGGCATCGCCATCCGCGCATGAGCGGGACACGCGTCGTCGTCGAGGCTGACCTCGACGATCTGCGATCGGCCGATGTCCGCTTCCTGCAGGAGGCGGCCAGCCGCGGACCGCTGCACGTGCGCGTTCCCACGGACCGCCTCGTGGCGCGACTCACCGGTTCGCCGCCGCGGTTCCCGGCGGCAGAGCGGCTGTTCCTGGCGCAGTCGATCCGCTGGGTGACGAGCGCGGCCCTCGTGGAGCGCCCGGTGGGCGAGGACCTCGCCGAGCTGGCCGCTGCAGGCCAGGTGCTCGTCGAGCGTGAGGAGCGCGCTGATGCCGCCCTGCGCGAGGCCGCCCGTGCGGCTGCCGTGCCCTACGCGCTCGTGCTCCCGGCCGACCGGTCCGGGTTCCCCGTGTGGGACCCACCACGATCGCCACCGGAGGTGCCGCGCGTCGTCGTCACCGGCTGCTTCGACTGGCTGCACTCCGGCCACCTGCGCTTCTTCATGGACGCGGCCGCGTACGGCGCGCTCTACGTGGTGGTCGGAAGCGATCGCAACGTGGCGCTGCTCAAGGGTGAGGGGCATCCCCTGCAACGCGAGGAGGAGCGGCGCTACATGATCGGTTCCATGCGCACGGTCCACGCGTGCCTCGTCTCGACGGGCTCCGGCTGGATGGACGCGGAGCCGGAGATCGACCTCATCAGGCCCACGCACCTACGTCGTCAACGAGGATGGCGACAAGCCCGAGAAGCGCGAGTTCTGTGCTGCGCACGGCATCGAGTACGTCGTCCTGCGGCGTGTCCCCCACGCGGGGCTGCCCGCTCGCTCCAGCACCGACCTGCGCGGCTTCTAGGCAGGATCCGCTGGTGCCCACGCTCATCGACGTCGCCAGGCGTGCCGGCGTCTCACCCATGACCGTATCGCGGGTGGTGCACGGATCGCCGCTCGTGAGCGCCGCCATGCGGGCCCGCGTGGAGCAGGCCCTCGTCGAGACCGGCTACATGCCCAATACGCTCGCGCGCAGCCTGCGCTCCAAGCGCACGGACACCATCGCGCTGCTGTTGCCGGACATGACGAACCCGTTCTTCACCGCGCTCGCCCAGGGCGTCGAGACGGCGGCCCGCGACGCCAGGGTCAGCATGATCCTGGCCAACAGCGACGAGGACGAGGACGAGGAGCTGCGGCTCATCCGGGTGCTGCTGCAGCGACAGGTCGATGGCCTGCTGGTCATCCCCAGCGGTTCTGGCCAGGGTGCGATCAGGCTGTGCGCGGAGCAGGGCGTGAGCCTCGTGTGCCTGGACCGACGGCCGGAGCAGCCCGACGTGGACGTCGTCCGCGCCGATGCGGAGGCGGGCTCGCTGGAGCTGGGGCGACTCCTCGTGGGGCTGGGCCACCGACACATGGCCATGCTCTCGGGGCCGGCCTCCGTGCCCACCGCCCGCGATCGCGCTGCCGGCTTCCGCCGCGCGGTCGTGGATGAGGCCGGCCTGCCGGAACCGCGCCTGCTGGAAGGGTCGTTCAGCATCGAGAGCGGCCGGGCCATGACGCTCGAGGTGATGGCCACCGAACCCCGGCCGACGGCGCTGTTCGCGGCCAACAACTTCATCGCCATCGGGGTGCTGCACGCCCTCCGGGAGCTCGCCCTCGCGGTGCCCGAGGATGTCGCCGTGGTCGGCTTCGACGACCTGCCCGAGGCCATGGTCACCTTCCCCTTCCTGACCGTCGCTGCGCAGCCAGCAGCCGAGATCGGCCGCCGGGCCGTGGCCATGCTGCGAGAGCGGATGGAGGATCCAGCTGGCCCCGTCCGCGAGATCATCCTGCCCACGCGCATCGTGGTGCGACAGTCCAGTGGTGGCCCGCTCCCGGCAGCGCCGGAAGCGCTAGCAGGCCGCCGACGGAGCGTCAGGCGGCCGACTGCTGCAGCGTCAGGCGGGCACCGCCTTGATCACGCCCTCGTCGTAGCTCATCACCAGCCGCTCGCCCGGCTGCACCACCAGGAAGTCGTCGTCCCACTCGCCGTCGAGCAGGCGCCCGATGAGCGTGAGGTCGGACAGCACCGACTCGAAGCGCCAGCCGCGCAGCTCCGACTCCTGGCGCGCCCGGCGCTGCGCCTCGTCATCCGGCGCCAGCCCCGTCTCGAGGAAGGCTCCGCGCTCGTAGTGCGACTGCCACTCGCCGAGCGCCTCCATCAGGTAGTCGGCGTTCTCCTTGCCGTACTTGGCCACGTACTCCTCGTAGGTGGCGTTGACACCGTCGGAGCGGCTGGAGTCGCCCAGCTGCCAGCCCTTCAGCGCATCACCGCGCTTGACGTTGTCCTCGGTGAACCAGTAGGTCCCCGGCGTGGTCCGATGCTCCTCCTCGTAGCGCTCGCGACTGCCCAGGAAGATGGTGGCGCAGTCGTGGGCACGGGGCAGCACGAGGGGTCGACTACGGGCGACCAGGCCAGCCGTCGCGCCGCCGCAGAGCCCGTAGCCCAGCAGGATGGCGTCCGCCTCCGGGTCGGTCGCCTCGATGCGATCGATCTCCTCCTGCAGGCGATCACGCAGCGGCAGCGGCTCCACGTGCAGCGAGGCAGAGAGGTCGGAGACCACGATCTCGTGCGGCGAGCTGGCGGCCAGGTGCTCGACCGGCAGCATGAGCATGTCGCAGGTGATGAGCTGAAATCGCATGTCGTGCCTCCGTGCCTAGCTGGCGACCGCCAGCACCTCGGGATGGATGAGGCCCTCGAACGTGGTCCTGCCCCGAGCGGTGTCCACGACCGCCTTGGCCACTCCCACCGCGGCCGCCGCATCGGGCGCCCAGCCGTCCGCCCCGATCTCGTTGGCGAACTCCAGCGTGACCGGGGCGCCCCCGATGATGACGCGCAGGTGGGGCAGGTCGTCAGCCGCCCGGACCGCCTCCACCACGCCGCGCATGTTGCCCATGGTGGTGGTCAGCAGGGCGCTGCAGCCGATGAGGTCCGCCTCGTGCTCGCGCGCGGCGGCCAGGAACTCCTCCGCGCTGGTGTTGGTGCCCAGGTCCACGATCTTGAAGTTGGCGCCTTTCAGCATCATCGCCACCAGGTTCTTGCCGATGTCGTGGAGGTCGCCCTTGATGGTGCCCAGCACGGCCACCTTGTCCGGCTTGTGCCCGGATCCGACCAGCAGCGGCTCCAGCAGCACCACGGCGCCCTTCATGGCGCGGGCACTGATGAGCATCTCCGGCACGAAGATCTCCTGCCGGCTGAAGCGGTCGCCGATGACGCCCATCGCGTCGGTCATGGGCTCCAGGATGTCCAGCGGTGCGATGCCCTCGTCGATGGCCGCCTGCGTGATCTCGATCGCAACGTCGCGATCGCCCGCCTCGACGGCCGCCTGCAGGCGCTTCAGCTCTGCCATCCATCCTCCTCCGGGGGCTGCGTTCGATCGGGACCCCTGCAGAGCCTAGTAGTTCTTGCCCGGATGCATCACGACGGAGCTGCCCAGGTCATCGACCTGTCCCACGGGTGCGACCTCCCATGCGCCCCGACTGGATGACGCGATCAAGGAACTGGCGTGTGCGTGGCTCCTGAGGATCTCCGAAGATATCGCGCGGGTGGGCCCTCCTCGAGGATCTGGCCTGCGTCCAGGAAGCAGACGCGGTCGGCGATGTCGCCGGCGAAGCCCATCTCGTGGGTGGCGATGATCATGGTCATGCCGGACTCGGCCAGCTCGCGGATGACGTCGAGCACCTCGGCCACCAGCTCCGGGTCAAGAGCGCTGGTGATCTCGTCGAGCAGCAGCAGGTCCGGCTTCATGGCCAGCGCGCGCACGATCGCCACGCGCTGCTGCTGTCCTCCGGAGAGGCGGTCGGGGTACTGGTCAGCCTTCTCGGACAGGCCGAAGCGTTGGAGCAGGCTCGATGGCCGCGGCCCGAGCCTGTTCCTTGTCGAGCTTGAGCACCTTGCGCGGCGCCAGCGTGACGTTGTCGATCACGCTCATGTGCGGGAAGAGGTTGTAGGCCTGGAAGACGATGCCGATGCGCCGACGGATGATGTCGATCTTGACGCCGCGGGCGGTGATCTCCTCGCCCTCGACGATGACGCGACCGGAGTCGATCGGCTCGAGGAGGTTGACGCAGCGCAGCAGCGTCGACTTGCCCGAGCCAGAGGCTCCGATGAGGCAGACGACCTCGTGCTCGGCAACGACGAGGTCGATCCCCTTGAGCACCTGCAGCTCACCGAACGACTTGTGCAGGCCCTCGATGCGGACGGCTTCCTTGCCCAGGCGTGCGGCCCGATGCGCCGGTGCCGTAGCTGGAGGCACTCACCGTCATGGCTGTGTCGCTCATCGAGCGCCCGCCACCTGGCGACGACGGTCGCGCGCGACCAGCCAGTCGACGAAGCGGGCCATCGGGATGGTCAGCACCAGGAAGATCATCGCGGTCGACGAGGTAAGGCGTGAAGTTGAAGGTGGCGGCGTTGTGCGATCTGCGCCCGTCGGAAGGTCTCGATGGGACCGATGAACGCGATCAGTGCCGTGTCCTTCATCAGGCCGATGAAGTCGTTGAGCAGGGGCGGGATGACGCGACGCACGGCCTGCGGCAGGACCACGTAGCGCATCGACTGGAACGCGGAGAGGCCCAGCGAACGCGCCGCGGCGTTCTGGCTCGGATGCACCGACTCGATACCGGAGCGGTACACCTCCGCCACGTAGGCGCTCCACACCATGGTCAGCGCGACGACGGCCCACACGAACGGATCCTTGGAAACGCCCGGGATGTTCAGCGTCGGGATGCCCAGGCCGAGCATGTAGATGACCAGGATGCTGGGCAGCCCGCGCATGATGTCGATGTAGGCCACGGCTGCCAATCGGACCGGGAAGAAGAGCGGGCTCTTCAGGCCGCGCAAGACGGCCAGCACAAGGCCACCGATGAGGATGAGCACCTCGGCACTGAGGAAGAGCCGCACGTTCAGCACGAACGCGCGACGTGATCTCCGGCAAACGGTCCAGGAACACGTCGCCGTCGAGGAACGCCTTCTGGAACTTGGGCCAACCGGCTGCGTTCACGGCGAGGAAACCCGACGACGGCCAACACGATGATCGTGCTGGCCGTCGCGATGACGAGCGCGGTCAGGCGCGGCCATCGTTGCGCCGGAGCTGCTGATGGCCTGACGGGCCCGCGAGAGCCGTGCGCGGGGTGAGCCGCTCACGGCCGGCCCGCGGACCGGTCGGTCATTCGAAGGTCGGGATGTCCTGCGCGGAGGCGATCTCGCGGTCGAAGATCTCCTGGAGCTCCCCGGAGTCCCTGACGACGGCAAGCGCCTCGTTGACACACTCGACCAGCGGGCTGCCCTTCTCGAGCACCATGCCCATCTGGTCGCTCTGAGCAGAGACGCTGAACTGGCCCACGATGGTGCCTTCGGGCTCCGGCGTATCCCAGTCCTCCATCTGCGCGTCGCGCATGTAGAAGGCGGTATTGAGGTCGACGACCAAGCCGTCGACGAGGCCGCTCTCCAGCGCCTGCCGGGCGGCGGAGTTGTCGTTGAAGACCTGAGGCTCGGTGTTGGGCTGGATGTACTCCTCGATGAGTTGCAGGCTGGTGGTGCCCACGGCGGCGCCAAGCGTCAGGTCCTTGAGCTCCTCGACGGTCGTTGCTCCGATGATCTTGTCGTTGGCGGTCATCGCCAGGAGCGACTGATTGGCGTCGAAGTACGGATCGGAGAAGTCGATGTTCTCGGCTCGGTCAGGCCGGATCGAGATCTGAGCCATGTGCCAGTCGAACGGCTTCTCGCCAGGGGCAAAGGCCAGCTCGAAGACGGTGTTCTGCACCCAGTCCACCTGGTCAGGGCCGAAGCCGAGCGCTGCCGCCACGGCATAGGCTGTCGCGGACTCGTAGCCCTCACCCGAGTAGGGGTCGCTGACTTCCCAGCCGCTACCCGCTTCGGGTTCGTTCGGATACTGGATGTCCGGATCGCCGCCCCACCAGGGCGGATACGCCGGGATGTCCGTGCTGAGCGTCAGGCGCCCGGGGTTCTTGAGCATGTCGCCGAGGTTGGCCGCCTGGCACGCCTCGCTGACGGTGGCCATCGCCTCGTCGTCCTGGGCGAGAGCGGCCAGCGGGCTGGCGACCAGCGCAAGGCTGGCAGCGCCGAGGGCGAGCACGCTCGCACGCCTGCGGTTGTCGGACATGTAGGACACTCCTCCTGCTTCCTGGACGGGAGCCAATAGTCCCACAGCCGAGCAAGGAACGCGGTCCCGTGCCAGCATTCAGGACGTGATCGACCCCAGTGCGCCGTTGGGCTATCCGGACCCGCTGCGACAGCCTGGTCGGCGGCCGCCGCAGTCCGCAGCGAACCAGCCGTTGCCGCCAGCGACGCCCAGCGGGTCACCGCCACCCGTCCACAGGCCGCCGACCCCGGGGGCCTACCCACCACCGGGCGGCCCGCCGTACCCGGGGCCCCCGGGTGGCCTGCCGCCACCGCCGATGGGCTATCCGCCGTATTCCTCGCCGCCACCGGCGGCTCGCAGGAAGCGTGCACCGCGCCGCGATCCCGGCGGCCTGGTGGCGGGGCTCGTCATCGCCGGTATCGGCCTCTTCTTCCTCGCCGGACAGCTGGAGCCGGACATCGGCCGCTTCGTCACGCTCTTCATCGGGCTGGCCCTGCTGGCGGTGTTCGTGGTTCGCCGCGAATACGGCTTCCTGGTGCCCGGCTCCATCCTCACCGGTGTCGGCATCGGCATCGTGCTCGACTCGGCGGCCAGCGGCGAGGCTGAGAGCGGCGTGATGATGCTGGCCATCGCCGGCGGCTTCCTGGGGATCTGGGTCATCGGCTCCATCTACCGGCTGCCCCAGAACCACTGGTGGCCGCTCATCCCGGGCGGCATCCTGACGCTCATCGGCCTGGTCCAGCTGACCCGTACCGACGTCGCCGGCGCGCTGCGGCTGTGGCCCGTCATCCTCATCGTGCTGGGCGCATTCGTGCTGGCCAAGGCCATCACCCGCCGCGACTGACTGGCACTGCGACGCACGCGACCTCCACGCAGCGCGACCACCGGTCGCGCCTTGTCCATCCAACTACGAGATCGGTGGCAGCTCCTGCGGGTCCGCGAGGACGCCGGCGAAGAGGTCACCACGCTCGGCGACGCGCTCGATGATGCTGTGCATGTCCCAGCGCTGCGGGCCAAGGGCCGGGTCCTCCAGCTCGTCCCAGGTGATGGGTGCCGATACCGCGGCCGCGGGGACCGGTCGCACCGCGTACGGCGCCACGAGGGTCTTGATGGGCGAGTTCTGCGTGTAGTCGAGGCGTGCGCGACCTCCACGCTCGGCCTTGCACCACTCCCACGACACCAGCTCCGGGACGACCGCTCCCACGCCCCGCGACAGGGCGCCGACCCAGTCGCGCGTCTGATCGAAGGTGTAGCGCGGCTGCACGTGGATCCAGACCTGCACGCCGCGCGACCCGGTGACCTTGGGGAAGCCCTGCACGCCGAGATGGCCCAGCGCCGTGCGATACAGGCGCGCCAGCGTGAGCACCTGCTCCCACGTCGTTTCCGTCCCCGGGATCGATGTCGATGTAGGCGTACGTGGGACGCCGGTACTCCGGCAGCCGGCTGGTCCAGGGGTGCAGGTCGATGGCCGCCTGGTTGGCCAGCCAGGCGAGCGTGGCCACGTGGTCGGCCACGACGTAGGTATGTGACTGCGAGCGGCCGGCCTCGGGGTGGTCCCAGCGAGCCACCCAGTCGGGCGCGTGCGAGGGAATCTGCTTCTGCCAGAAGCCGGGCTTGCCATCCACCCCGTCGGGCCAGCGATGCACGTTGAGCGGCCGCTCGCGCAGGTAGGGCAGGATGGCCGGCGCGATGGTCGTGTAGTAGCGCACCAGGTCGCGCTTGGTATAGCCCGACTGTGGGAACAGCACCTTGTCGAGGTTCGTGAGCTGCAACCGTCGTCCGCCGATCTCCCAGGTCCCGCCGCCCTCGAGCGCATCAAGCGCCGCCAGCTCTGCCTCCGTCGCCGCGTCGGGGCTCGCGCCCGCTCCCACGCGGCCTCCGGGAGCGTGCATCGCGGGTCGCTCGCGCGAGACGGTCGCCGGCTCCCGGCCCGGGTCGCGACCCTTGTACACCGCCTGCCGCAGCAGCCCGTCGGGCGTCCACTCCGCGAACCCGGCACGGATCACGTGGCGTGGCTCGGTATAGCGCGCACTCGTCGAAGGCGGCACACCGCTCGCGGGCGCCGTGGGCACGGGATCCTGCTCGATCAGCTCGCGCCACTCGGCGCGAGTGGCGGCGTCCATGCCGCTGCCGACATGCCCGGCGAAGCGCCACCCGTCCGACTCGTGGGTAGCCAGCAGCAGCGACCCGAGGTCGGCGTGGCTGCCACGCCCGGGCTCATAGCCGATGACGACCAGCTCCTGCTCGCGGCGTGCCTTCACCTTGAGCCACTCGCGCGACCGCGAGCCAGGGGCGTAGCGGCTGCTGCGCCGCTTACCGATGCTGCCCTCGAGGCCTTGTGCGGCGACCGCGGCGGCGAAGTCCTCGCCATGCTCCAGCACGTGGCTCACGTAGCGCACCGACGGGATGGCTGCGCAGCTGCAGCCGCAGCAGGCGCTTGCGCTCAAGGAGTGGCACGTCGAGCAGGCTCCAGCCGTCGAGGTGCAACAGGTCGAAGGTGTGATACACGAGCGTGCCGTTGCGGCGCTCGGCCGTCCCCTGGGGCAGGCGCTCGCGCCGCCGCACACCCAGCCCGCGCATGCCCGCGAGGTCCTGCAGCAGGCTGAAGTCGGGGCGGCCGTCGTCATCGAGCGCCACCATCTCACCATCCACGACGGCCTCGACGGCCCCGAGCCAGCGCTCGACGGGCAGTCCGCTGAAGTCCGGGAACCAGGCCGCGCCATCCTTGTGGTTGCGTGTCCAGGTCCTGCTGCCACCCTTGCCGACCACTGCCTGCAGTCGGTAGCCGTCCAGCTTGAGCTCGAACAGCCAGTCAGGGTCGCTGAAGGGCGCTCCCGTCGGCGTGGCCAGCATGGGTTCGATGAAATCCGGGCAGGGTGCCTTCCGCGCAGCCGAGAGGTCCAGGTCGCCGATGGATCGGTCGGGGCCCACCGGAGCGGCGATCTCGGCAGCGACCTCCTCGTTGGTGCGGCCGCTCAGCACAGACGTGGGATGGTCGTCGATGTCCCACCCGGCGTCGGCATGCGCGTCGTCCTTGTGGATCAGCAGCCAGTCCTCGCCGTCCTTCGCCCTGCCGGTACGTACCATGACGAACCGTCCCGCCAGGCGCGTGCCGTGAAGCACGAACTTGAGCTCGCCGGCCGCCACGCAGGCGGCAGGGTCGTCGGCCAGCTCCGGCCGCCACGCCCCGTGATCCCAGACGATGGCGTCGCCCCCACCGTACTCGCCGGCCGGGATGATGCCCTCGAAGTCCAGGTACTCGAGTGGGTGGTCCTCGGTCCGCGCAGCGCGGCGTTTCTCCAGCGGCCGCATGGACGGCCCCCGCGGGACGGCCCAGCTGACGAGCGTTCCACCGATCTCCAGGCGCACGTCGTAGTGGAGGCGGCTGGCTCGATGGCGCTGCACCACGAACCGCCGCAGCGACGGGATCTGCGGCGGGGCCAGGGCGCCCCGTGGCTCCGGCGTTCGTTCGAAGTCGCGCTTGCGCCAGTACTCATCGAGCGACATCGCGGAAGCCTAGCGGCCAACGACAGGCGGTGTCGACGCGATGCAGCCCAGTGAGAGGCCGCTAGAAGGAGATGACGCAGCCCTTGGGCTTGTCGGTGAAGCCTGGCCGACAGGTGGGCGCAGGCGCGCCGCCTCCACCACCACCGCCGTCGTTGCTGCCACCACCGTCGTTGGTGCCACCATCATTGCTGCCGCCGGAGCTCGGTTCCTCGTCCGTGGAGGGACGTCCCGAGCCGCCTGAGTAGCAGCCACCGATTGCCGTCTTGATCGAGCCCCACGGGCTGGAAGAGCCGTTGGCCCGTCCGGCCCAGGCGTTCACGGCCGAGATCCAGGACGACGGAGCCCCGGGGTTCTCCAGTTCGGTGATGGGTGTGCCACAGGAGTAGACCGGATCCACCTGCTGGTTGCCGCCGGGCTGCGTGCCGCGGAGGAAGAGCTCCTGGCGCGTACCACCGGTGACCGTGCGGATGGAGGCCGTGACCACGCCCGACTTGGGGCGCTTGAACGTGGGCGCCGGCTTCTTGTTCATGTAGTCGCGCACGAAGGCCTGCCACGTCTTGCCGGCGTTGTCGAGCGAATAGATGGGGCGGCTCAGGTTGGGTGGCGTGCTGTCGCTGTTGCCGTACCACACGCCCACCGCCAGGGCCGGCTGCTTGGCACTCTTGGGCTGCGGCAGGAAACCGTAGGTCGAGTAGTCCTTGAGGTTGTTCGTGGTGCCGGTCTTGACAGCAAGCTCGCGCCGCTGGGCGTTCTTGGTGTTGTACATGGCGAAGGTTCCCGCCCAGGTTTCGTTCTCCCGGGGATCGGCGTTGCCCTTGAGGATGTCCGCGATGATGTAGGCGGTCTGCGGGCTCCACACCTGTGTGGTCACCGGCTTGCCGGCCTCGTAGATGACCTCCCCCTTGGGGCCTTCCACCTTCAGGATGTAGCGCGGGCGAGTGACCTTGCCGTTGTTGCCGAAGGCGCCGAAGGCAGCGGTCATGTCCAGCGGGCGCACCTCCACCGTGCCGATGGCACCGGCCAGGCCGGCGACGTCGAGCGACTGGTTACCGAAGGTGGGCAGGAATTCGAAGCCGGCCTTGACGGCGTACTTGCGCACGGTCTTGACCCCGACACGGTCGAGTGCGCGGATGGCCGGCACATTCAGCGACTGCTGGAGCGCCTCACGCACCTGGATGGGGCCGCGGTCGCGCGAGTCCGCGTCCTTGGGCGCCCACACCTTGCCGTCTGCCGTGCGGCCACCGAAGGGCGTCGTGATATCGAGCAGGATCGTCCCGGCGGTGAGAGCGCGGCTGTCGATGCCGCTGGCGTACACGATGGGCTTCCAGGCGGAGCCGGGCTGCCGCTTGCCCAGGCCGGCGTGGTCGTACTTGGGATCGAACTTGGTGGTGCGCGACTTGCGGTAGTAGCCAGCCGAGCCGACGTAGGCGAGGATATCTCCGGTGCGGTAGTCGAGCGCGACCATGGCGCCGTTACGCAGGTTCAGGCCGCGCAGGTTGCCGATCCAGCCGGCGTCGCGGCCGAGCTTGTTCTTCCTGATGGCCTCGAAGTACTGGGTCGGCGGAAGGTTGGGCACGATGGCCCCGGCGTAGATGTACTTCTCGCCCAGCTGCTGCGCCTTCCAGTCCAGCGTCGTGGTGACCTTGTAGCCGCCTACGTTGTAGGGGTCGCGGTCACCCAGGATGAGGACCAGTTCCTTCAGCGCAGCCTCCACGAACTGCGGTGCCTTGTAGCGGACCTTCTGCTGCTTCTTGATGACGATCTTCTCGTCCAGCGCTTCCTGATACTGCTCTTCGGTCAGGGTGGTCCAGCGACCCTTGCCCTCGTAGAGGCGCTTGAGGATGAAGTTGCGGCGGTTGACGAGCTCGGTCTCGGTGCAGTTGGGCTTGTCGCCGCAGGCCTTGATGACCAGGCGCGTGCGCTTCTTGCCCGTGCCCTTGACGACCTTGCCGTACTTCTCCTTGGCAACGTTGGTGTACTTGCCCTTCTTGGTGGTGGCGTAGGGATAGAGGTTGCCCGGCTCCTGGGGGATGGCGGCGAGCAGGGCCGCCTCGCTGATGGTGAGCTGGTCCAGGTCCTTGCCGAAGTAGACGTCCGCCGCTGCCGCGACGCCGTAGGCGGCACCATAGGGGATCTGGTTGAGGTAGGCGGTGATGATCTGCTTCTTGCCTTCCTCTCCAGGGAATGCCTGGGTCAGCTTGTAGGCCTGCAGGATCTCCTTGGCCTTCCGCAGGTAGACACCTTCCTTGGTGTCCTGGTTGGCGATGACGTCAGGGGGCAGCAGGCGTGCCCGCACGAGCTGCTGCGTGATGGTGGAGCCACCACCGCGCCCACCGCCTCCGGCGGCCTCCGTCACGAGCGCGTTGATGGTGGCCTCCAGGTCCACGCCCGGGTTGTCCCAGAAGGTGTCATCCTCTGTCGCTGTGGTGGCGTCGAGCACGATCTTGGGGATCTCGTCGAACTCGATGACCGAGCGGCGCTCCTCCCAGAACTTGGCCAGCTCGACGCCGTTCTTGCCGGGCCCTCTGCGGTCGTACATGACCGTCTCTTCCGCGTAGTCGATGTCGCGGAAGGCCTGGACGTCCGGCAGGCCCTCGTCGAGCGTGGCGATGGTGACGGCCGCCGCGCCACCAGCGGTGATGGCAGCGGCGGAGACCACGGTCGCGCCCGAGACGAGCAGCACGAGCAACAGGACGATGACCGCGTTGGGACCGCTGGATGCCTTCTTGCGGGCGGTGCTACGAGCGATGGCAAGACGAGCGGCGTACGAACCACGATGATAGGTCCCGTTCCCGGTTCCGTTGGTGGTTCGGACGGCGCGGCGTTTTTGTGGGCGATACGGCATGCACCGGAGATTGTGCCCGACCTTGGCCGATGATGGGTGTTCTGAAGATGAAGGTTCCGACATCTTTGGGTGAGGATGGTCCTGGTACCGGGCAGTGCAGGCCCTTGCGGGGCGCTCGCCGGCGTCGATTCCGGGCGGCGCTGCTGGCGTGGTACGGCCCTCGTGCCCGCGACCTGCGCATCCGCACGACCCGTGACCCGTGGGCCATCCTGGTCTCGGAGGTCATGGCCCAGCAGACCCAGATCTCGCGCGTGGATGCCGCCTGGATGACGTTCATCCAGCGCTATCCCACCCCGGGCTCGCTGGCGGCGGCACCGACGGCGGACGTGCGTGCGGGCCTGGTCGGGGCTGGGCTACAACCGACGCGCCGTCAACCTGCAGCGCGCGGCCGCCGCCATCGTGGCCGAGCACGCGGGCGCCGTGCCGGCCGACATCGTCGCACTGCGCGCGCTACCTGGCGTGGGACCCTACACCGCTCACGCGGTGGCCGCCATCGCCTTCGGCATCCCGGTGGCTGCGGTCGACACCAACGTCCGGCGCGTCGTGACCCGACTGCTGGGCCGGCCGCTCACCCCGTCAGCGCTCCAGGCCGAGGCCGACGCCTGGTGGCCCAAGACGATGTGGCGACGTGGACGCACGCCATGATGGAGCTGGGTGCCACCGTCTGCGTCGCGCGCCGACCACGCTGCGAGGTGTGCCCTGCGCGAACCTTCTGCGCCAGCGTCGGGACCCCGGGCCCCGCGCAGGACCGGGGTTCGAGACCCCTGGGCAGCGCCGCGGAGCCGTCATTCGAGCAGACGACACGCTGGTTGCGCGGACGTATCGTGGAGCGACTGCGCGGGCTCGGCGAGGGTGCCTGGACTCGCTTGCCCGGCACCATCGGCAGCCACGGCCCGGCCGAGGTGGAGGCCGCCGTGGCCAGCCTTGAGCGTGACGGTCTGCTCCAACGGCACTCGGACGGATCGGTGCGCCTACCATCGTGAGCGCCATGACCATCACCCACGACCCTGCCACGGGACTGCTGCTGCCTGCCGCCGACGATGGCCTCTTCGGCCACGACATCGACATCGATGCCCTGACAGCGCGTTGGGCGCGACAGTCCGCGCTGGAGCCCATGAGTGGCGAGGAGATGCGCGGTGCCGACGCGCGCGCCCAGCGCATGGGTACTCCCGGTGAGTGGCTGATGGAGCAGGCGGGGACCGCGACCGCGGCCGCGGCACGGGCACTGATGGTCTCTACCGACCGTCCCCGCAGCTCGCTCATCCTCGTGCTTTGCGGGCCCGGAAACAACGGTGGCGATGGGCTGGTAGCGGCGCGCCGGTTGGCGGAGCAGGGCATCAGCTCGGAGGTCGTGCTGCTGTCGAGCAGCGGCCGGCCAAGCACGCCGGACGCCGCGCTCAACTGGGATCGGCTCGACGAGCTCGACCGTATCCACCGTGTCTCCACGGCCCGCGACAGCGACGTCGCGCTCTATCTCAACGGCATCGAGCGTGCCGGCCTGATCATCGACGCGCTGCTGGGCAGTGGCATCCGGGGACCGCTGCGCGAGCCCGTGCGCACGGCCGTGGACGTGGCGGTGCGAGCACGCGAGCAGCAGGTGCCGGTGCTGGCAGTGGATACGCCGACCTCGGTCGACCTTTCGACGGGCGAGCCCTCCGATCCGGTCGTGCGGGCGGATGTCACCATCACCTTCCACCGGCCCAAGAAGGGCCACCGCGGTCGCCTCGGTCGTATCCTCGCAGGCCGCGTGCTCGTCGCGCCCATCGGCATCCCGCTGCTGGCTGATCACGGCTAGCCCATGACGCAACCCCGGCGCGCGCCTGGTGATCGGCGCGTGGTCCTGCTCATCGTCGTGCTTGTGGGGGCTGTGCTGGCACTGAACCTGCTGAGCGCCCTGGTCCCCCAGCTCGATGTGGCCCTGGGATCGGCACCCATCGTCGTCGTCGGGCTGGTGGCCGGGACCGGCCTGGTCCTGCTGCGGTTGCTGTGGCGCAAGGACTGAGATGCGGTGAGCGGGGCGCGGCGGCCGGGGTAAGCACTCCGGCCAGTGGCAACCCTCGGGTGCGCGACGACCGGGGCGGCGAGGCTCGGGTGGCGCTACGACTCGGGCGGTGGGATGGGCTGCCGGTCACCGGCTGAGAACCGCAGTTCCGTGCCCGCCTGCAGCCGCGCGATGTTGTCGCGGTGTGCCACCCAGACGATGATCTCGCCGGGGATGACGTAGAGCAGCCAGCCCACATCGAGCCAGCCCGCCAGGACCGCCACCACGACGATGCCGGCGCCGAAGGCGGTCGCGAGGATGGACGCGAGCGAGACGTAGCGCGTGGCCCAGATGACGATGACGAAGGCAGGCAGCGCCAGCAACACGATCCAGGGCGAGATGGCCAGCATGCCGCCGACGCCGGTGGCCACGCCGCGGCCGCCGTGGAAGCGCAGGAACACCGACTTCCAGCTGCCCAGGACCGCTGCCAGGCCGGTGATGGCCTGCACCTCGACGGGCACATCGGCGAAACGGGCGATGAGGATGGGCACGGCGCCCTTGGCAAGGTCGAGAAGGGCCACGGCGATGGCACGCCCCCAGCCACCCGCGCGCAGCATGTTGGTGCCACCGGTGCGGCCCGATCCCACCGTGCGCGGGTCGATGCCACCGGTGAGGCGCGCCACGATGACGCCCATCGGCAGGGAGCCGATGAGATAGCCCATCGCGAGCAGCAGCAGGGTCAGAGGTACATCAACCACGTCCTTCGAGTATAGGTTCGGAGAGCATCCCGAACGGGCCCACCCGAACGGTGGGGGCTACCCTGCGCCCTTGGTACGGGGTGCGTCGGGGACCCCTCGCTCCACCCGGGGCTCGGTGCCAGCACGGATGCGGCCGATGTTCTCGCGGTGTGCGAGCCAGATGAGGGCGGCGCTGGGCGTCACGTACAGGAGCCATGCCGGGTCGAGGCTGCCGACGGCGGCCAGGACCGCTACGACCGCGACGACGACGACGGTCGCGATGAGCGAGGCCAGCGAGATGAGCCCGGTCCGCCGGATGACGACGGCATAGAGCGGCAGGCACAGGATCGCCACCACCGGTGATGCCACGATGAGGCCACCGAACCAGGTGCCAACACCGCGGCCGCCGCCGAACCCGATGTAGACCGACTTCCAGCTGCCCGCCACCGCCGCCACGCCGGTCAGCGCCTGCACCGCGACATCGGCGCCCAGGAGGCGGGCGATGAGGATGGGGACCGCGCCCTTGAGCACGTCGAGCAGCGCCACGGCCATGCCCCGCGCTGCCCCCATGGCCCGTCGCGCGTTGGTGCTGCCGGTGCGGCCGGTGCCGACGGTGCGGGGGTCGGTGCCGCCGCTCAGACGGGCCACGATGACGCCCATCGGCAGTGCGCCGATGAGGTAGCCCAGCGCGAGCAGCGCGATCGTCAGCGGAGGTCCGTCCACGGCGGCCGAGTATAGGTCGCTCGTCGGTCACCCCCGTGGACCCTTTGCTACCATCGAGCGCGTCCGCACCATCCGACATCCCGAGGTCCACCGTGCCCAACGAAACCCAGTCCTTCGACATCATCGTCCTCGGTGGCGGCACCGGCGGCTACGGCGCCGCGTTCCGTGCCGGCCAGCTGGGGCTCAAGGTCGCGCTCGTCGACGACAACCCCAGCGGGCTCGGGGGCACCTGTCTGCACATCGGCTGCATCCCGACCAAGGCCATGCTCGCCTCCGCCGACCTCATCGACCGCATCCGGCACGCCGCCGAGTTCGGCGTCTCTGCCGGCGAACCGGTCGTGGACGCCGAGGCCATCGCCGCACGTCGCGACAAGATCGTGGCCCGGCTGGTCAAGGGCGTCACCAGCCTGACCAGGAAGAACAAGGTCGAGTACGTGGTGGGGCGCGGCCGGCTCGAGGGCCCGCAGCAGGTGCGCGTCAAGACCATCGATGCCGAGGGCAAGCCGAGCGGCGAGCGCATCCTGAAGGCGAAGGACGTCATCGTGGCCACGGGCTCACGCGTGAAGTCGTTGCCCGGCCTGGTCCCCGATGGTGTGCACATCGTCACCTCCGACGATGTGCTGCGCTCGGCGCACGTACCGGCGTCGATCATCGTCGTGGGTGCTGGTGCGGTGGGCATCGAGTTCGCCAGCTACTACGCCGACGTCGGTTGCGAGGTCACCGTGCTCGAGTACCTGCCCGCGCTGGTGCCACTGGAAGATGCCGACGTCAGCAAGGAGATGGAGCGCGCCTTCAAGCGGCGCGGCATCAACGTCATCACCTCCGCACGCTTCGACACCTCGGCGGTGAAGGCCGACGACTCCGGCGTCAGCCTGCTGGTGGGCAGGGAGGGCGAGGAGCCATCGGAGCTGCGCGCTGAGCAGATGCTGGTTGCCACGGGGCGTGCCGCCAACGTCGAGAACATCGGCCTGGAGACCACGCGGGCCCAGGTCGACCGTGGCGTCATCAAGGTCGACGGCCGGATGCGCACGGCCGATCCGCACCTCTATGCCGTCGGCGACGTGATCGGGGGTCTCTGGCTGGCGCATGTGGCCACGCACGAGGGCATCGCCGCGGTGCACGCCATCGCCGGCGAGGAGGTCGAGGAGATCGACTACGTGAAGATGCCGCGGGCGACGTACTCGCGGCCGCAGGTGGCGTCGATCGGGCTGACCTCGCAGCAGTGTGCGGAGCGCGGCATCAAGACGAGGGTCGGCAAGATGCCGATGCAGGCCAGCGGCAAGGCCGTCATCGAGGGCGACACGACGGGCTTCGTGAAGGTCATCGCCGATGCCGAGACAGACGAGCTGCTGGGCGTACACATGATCGGCCACGACGTCACGGAGCTCATCGCCGAGTCGTCCACGGCGATGCTGCTGGAGGCCACGGCCTGGGAGGTCGGCTCCGCGGTCCATCCTCACCCCACGCTCTCGGAGGCGATGGGCGAGGCGGCCATGGCGGTGGACGGGAAGTCGATCAACTTCTAGGCGCCGCCTGCGGGCGGCAGCCAGGCTCGGCATCGGCGCCGGGCGTCGCGCCAGCTGGGCATCTGCGGGCCGACGCCCAGCAGCGAGCCGTCGCCTGCTCGGCAGCGGCGGCCCGCTGGCCGGCTAGCCGCCGTTGTCCTGCGAGCCGCCGTTGTCCTGCCAGCCGACGCTGTCCTGCCAGCCGCGCCAGGTTCTGGTCATCCGTCCGGCTGAGGACCCGTAGACGCACCGTCGGCCGGCTGGGGATGCCTGGAGCCTGTAGTCGACGATATGCCACTCTCGATGTGGGCTTCGCGCGGGACTCGGACGCGCCTGGTCTGGCTGACCGTCCGCCTAACGGCCCCAGCGCGGACATCTGACCAGAAGCTGAGAGCGGAGATCGAGCCTGTGGGTGCTGCGAGCCAGGAGCGCATCGCATGCCCGTCGGCAGGGAAGGCGGTACGAAGCAGCCCTCTGTGGCGTTCCACGCGACGCCGGTTGGTACTGCCTTCGCTCAACACCACCCAGTTGCTGATCGTCGCCGCGTCCCAACCGAAGCGGGCCGCGATCTTGCGGGCCAGCCTCGTACGACGGTCCATCGTGGCAACCAGCTCCTGCGGGTCGGCGAGCTCGGTCTTGAGCTCGATGATCAGGAGGCTACGGGTGGGCGCGTGCCACGCCAGGATGTCGATCACCCCGCGCTCGCCGAAGACCGAGAAGCTGACCTCTCCGCGCCACTGCCACCCGGTGCGGCGGGCGAGCAGTCTCGAGAGCGCCTCATGGAGGTCGGCGTGAGCGGCGTTCGCTACCCGATCGAGTTCGGCGCCCTGCCATCGAAGCTTCACGTCCACGGTCGCGCCGAGGGCGGCGGCCACAGCCCGCACGACGTCCAGCCGTGTTCTGCCCAAGGCGCCATGTTCGAGACGGCTCAGCGTCTCTCTCCGCACCCCCGCACGGCGGGCGACGTCGGACTGGCGCAGGTGCTTGCGGATACGGATGAGGCGAAGGGTGCTGCCGATGCGCACGTCGTCCATGCCACCATGCTGATGATCGGCTCTTCTCCACGACTTGGCACGGGATGCAATGGCTCGACCTCAGTCGGGTGCGGTGCCCAGCCCGGCTCAACCACGTGGCTCAGCCCGGCGCTACCGCAAGGCTCACCAGGGCGCTGCTGTCGGGCTCAGTCGGCGTCGACGCCGGGCCCGAACCGGGCCTGCCGCTATCATGAGCGGCCTTGATGCTTGTAGCGCCCACAACGATCCAGCGAACGAACTTCCCAGGAGTCGACTCATGCCCCAGGTGACCATGCCCCAGCTCGGTGAAGGCGTCGAAGAGGGCACCATCGGGAAGTGGCTCAAGGGCGTGGGCGACCACGTCCGCATCGGCGACCCGCTAGTGGAGGTCGTGACCGATAAGGTCAACGCCGAGGTGCCGTCGCCCTTCGAGGGCACGCTGACGCAGATCCTCGTGGGCGAGGGCGACACGGTCGCCAACGACGCGCCCATCGCGGAGGTGGAAGCTGCCGGAGCCGCTGAGGCTGCCGCCGCTGCCCCCGCAGCTGCCGACGCTGCCGATGTGCCCGAGAAGGCCGCTCCTGCGCCCGAAGCAGCCGCTGCGCCCGCGACGCCGGCCGCCGAGCCGCAGGCCGCCGAGCCGGCCCCCGCACCCCTGCCACAGCCAGCCACGCCAGCCCCCGCACCTGCCCCGGCCCGCAGTACGGCGGTCGCCGTGCCCAGCAACATCCGCATGACGCCAGCCGTACGACGTCTGGCACGCGAGCTGAACGTGGACGTCACCGCCATCGCCGGTTCCGGCAAGGGCGGGCGTATCACGCGCGGGGACGTCGAGACCGCCGCCGCAGCCCCCGCCGCCTCGGCCCAGGCCGCCAGCGCTGCCACTCCCGCCCCGGCTGGCTCCTCTGCCCGCGTGGCCGCCGACCTCACCGACTCCCCCGTCAAGCACGGCGACTCGCTCAAGCAGCTCTCGCCCATGCGCAAGGCCATCGCCAGGCACATGGAGCGCTTCCTCGAGGTGCCCGCCGCGTACATCACCATCGAGGTCGACATGACACCCGTGGTGAAGGCGCGTGCCGCCATCAACGCCGACTACAAGTCGCGCGAGGGCATGTCGATGAGCTACGTGGCCTACATGACCAAGGCCTGCGTGGAGGCTCTGCGCAAGTACCCCGACTTCAACGCCCATTGGACCGCGGAAGGCCACTGGCGGCGCAAGGCGGTCAACATCGGCATCGCCGTAGCGGTCGACGACGGCCTCGTCGTGCCGGTCATCAAGAACGCGGAGAACCTCAGCCTCCACGGCCTCAACGCTGCCATCAACGATCTGGCCACCCGCGCCCGCAACAAGAAGCTGCGCCCCGAGGACCTCGAGGGGGGCACCTTCACCGTCGACAACACCGGCTGGACCGGCTCCATCCTGACGCTGCCCATCATCAACGTGCCCGAGGTCGCCATCATCACGATGGAGAAGATCGTCAAGCGACCCGTCGTGCTGGAGGACCAGGGCGACGCCATCGCGGTCCGCTCGATGATGAACATGTGTATCGCCATCGACCATCGGGCCACCGACGGCGCCCAGGCGGGCGCCTTCCTGCAGGACGTTGCGGCATGGCTGGGTGCGGTCGACCAAGACACCCCCATCTGGTAGCGCCATGAGCAGAGAGCTCCCCATCTTCGATGCCCACGGCAGCGCCCCTGAGCTGCATCAGCCACTGACCATCGCCATGGGCGGCTCGGTCGATGCCTCCGCCGCGCGCACCGGACCCGACCGCCAGCGCCACCCCGACTGGATCAAGGCCAAGCTGCCCACCGGTGCCAACTACACCGAGCTCAAGAACCTCGTCCGCGGCCAGACGCTCAACACCGTCTGCGAAGAGGCCATGTGCCCCAACATCGGCGAGTGCTGGGAGCAGCGCACGGCCACCGTCATGATCCTGGGTGACACCTGCACGCGGGCCTGCGGCTTCTGCGCCGTCAAGACCGGCCGGCCCGAGTGGAACGATGACGACGAGCCCCGGCGCGTGGCGGAGGCGGTCGCGGTGATGGGCCTCGAGCACGTGGTCGTCACCAGCGTCTGCCGCGACGACCTGCCCGACGGTGGTGCCGGTGCCTTCGCCGCGACCATCCGTCAGATGCGTCGACACAGCCCGGGCATGGGCGTGGAGGTGCTCATCCCTGACTACCTCGGCGCCGATCTGCGCACGGTCATGACCGCTGCACCCGACATCCTCAACCACAACGTGGAGACCGTCGAGCGGCTGCAGAAGCCCGTCCGCAAGCGTGCTCGCTACGACCGCTCCCTGCAGGTGCTTGCCGACGCCAAGGCCCTCGCCCTCGACATCGCCGGACGACCCGGCACGGTGCACACCAAGTCGAGCATCATGGTCGGCCTGGGCGAGACGCGCGTGGAGCTGAGCCAGACCTTCCGCGACCTGCGGGATGTCGATTGCGACATCCTCACCCTGGGCCAGTACCTGCGACCGACCGTCAGGCACCTCCCCGTCGAGCGCTACGTCCACCCCGACGAGTTCGCCGAGATGAAGGAGGAGGGCCTCGCGCTCGGCTTCAAGCACGTCGAATCGGGTCCGCTGGTGCGCTCCTCGTACCACGCTCGCGACCAGGTGCCCGAGGAGGCCAAGCGCAACCGCAGCGCACAAGCTGCAGCCCTGTCCGCCAACGGGCTGGCCACGGGCTCATAGCCCCGGCGACGCCACGGCAAAGCCGGACCGCAGGCATCGATGTACGAGACGTCCGAGGACCTGACCCGGCTGCAGGCCACGCTCGACCGCAGCTACGAGTCGGCCGGGGCGCACCTGCGCGAGGTCATCACGCCCGAGCGGCGGCTGAGCGCCGAGCAGCTGGTCGAGCGGCTGCAGGGCATGTGTCTGCTCACGCTCGCCACGGTGATCGGCCGATGGCCGTCCCATCAACGGTCCCGTGGACGGCTTCTTCTACCGCGGCGAGTGGATCTTCGGCTCAAGTCGCGACTCGCTGCGATTCCGGCACATCGGCCGGCGACCGCAGGTCAGCGCCACCTACCTGCCGGCCGAAGAGCTCAGCGTCACGACCCACGGCCGGGCCATCGGCATCGACCAGGCCAGCCACGATTCGGGCGCCGTGCGTCGCATGCTGCTCGACTACTACGGTCAGCGCTTCGGCGCCGACGCCGCGGCCTTCCTGGACTCCGGCGTGGCCTATGCGCGCATCGAGCCCGAGCGCATGTTCACCTTCTACCTGGATCCGCGTCTCGCTTCGCTGCAGCTCAGCTAGCCGGTCAGGCCGGGGTTCTCGACGGGTGCGCCGATGACGGAGCGCGGAATGTCGTCCGATGGGATCATGACCAGCAAGTGAACGATCGAAGGGCGTTCACTGGCCCCGCAGCAGGATGCGCCGGGCGTTGCCTGCGTAGACCTTGGCCAGCACCTCGTCGGGCAGGCCGATGCCGTGGATCTGCCAGCGGCCCTGCAGCGGCACCTCGCCCAGGTCGTAGTCGAACGACTCGTCGAAGGTCTCCAGGAAGCGGTAGAAGATGCGGTACATGGCGGGGTCGTAGCCGAAGTCCGTGCCGAAGAGGATGCGGTCGGCGTAGCGCAGGAAGAACTCGCGCGCGGTGTACGGCTGCCGTCCCAGCTCGCTGATGCGCGCCGAGATATCCACGAAGAGGTTGGGGTTGCGGTCGAGCATGCCTGACACCAGCGCCAGGTCCTCCGATGCGCAGCCGACGTGTGCGCCGATGAACGTCGTCTCGGGATGTCGTGCCACCACTCGCTCGAAGGCGGCGATGATCTCGTCGAAGGTGGCGAAGCCGAACTCACCAGCCTCTGACCTCGGTGGCCAGAAGTGCCAATCGGGATGCGCCTGCAGCTCCTCCCAGCGTTCGTTGCGGGCGTCGAGCCGCTCGAAGAAGGCGATGGGGTCGGCCACATGCACGACGACCACGGCGCCCGTCCGCGCAGCCGTGGCCCACAGCGAATCCAGCCGCGGATCGTCGACCGGCACGATGGCGCCGTCGGGATCGCGCGCCCGCAGGCCCAGCGGCTTCCACGCCTTCACGCCGATGGCCCCACGGCGGACCGAATCCTCCAGGCGAGCGGCTTCCATCTCGCCGAAGTCGGGACGCTCGATCCACTCCCTGTAGGCCAGCTGTGCCACGTGGGCGAACCGCCCCGGGTGCGCCCCCGCGTACTTCGCGTGGCGCTGACTGAACGCCTCGCCCTGGCCGCCATCGAGGTCCACGACGGTCTCGACACCGGCCTCGTCGAGCGCCGCGAGCAGCTCGGACACCGGCCGCCGGGACCAGCCGTAGCTGAAGGTCTCGCCCAGGTGGTTGTGCGCGTCCACCACGCCGAAGCGCGGCTTCTCGACGAGGTGCCGGGGCAGGCGCAGCCGGCTGATCGGTCGATAGTCGGAAAGGCGCATCTCGGGCATGTTCGACTCCCCCTCGTCGAGACGCTACTTGATGCTGCCGGCGGTCAGACCGCCGACGAGCCACTTCTCGATGACGATGAACAGGATGACGACCGGCACGATGGCGATGAGGGAGGAAGTGAAGAGGTACTGCCACTCGACGCGGTATTGACCGATGAACGTGGTCACGCCCACCGTCAGCGGGTGGATGTCCGGCGACTGCGCCAGCGTGAGCGCGACGACGAACTCGTTCCAGGCCGCGATGAAGGTGAAGATGGTGGCGGTGATGATGCCCGGCAGGGCCAGTGGCAGGGTCACGCGGCGCAGCACGCCCAGGCGCGAGGCGCCGTCGATCGACGCTGCCTCCTCCAGCTCCACCGGGATGGTCGAGAAGTAGGCCACCATGATCCAGGTGGAGAAGGCCAGGTTGAAGGCCGCGTTGACGATGATGAGCGAGAGGTAGGTGTTGACCCCGGCCGCGGGGAAGATGTCGCCGATGGTGACGAACTCGCGGTAGATGCCGATGACCAGCGCGGTCGGCGCGAACATCTGGGTGATGAGCACCAGCAGCAGGAACACCAGGCGCCCGCGATAGCGGTAGCGCGCGGTGTAGTAGGCCGCGGGCAGGGCCACCAGCAGCACCAGGATGGTGGCGAAGATGGCGATGATGAGGCTGCTGCGCAGGTAGCCCCACAGCGGTGCCTCCTCCCACACGGTCACGAAGTTGGAGAACTCGAGGCGCGAGGGCAGGTACTGCGCCGGCACGGAGTAGAGCTCGCTGCCCGGGGTCAGGGCGGTGATGAGCATCTGGATGTAGGGCGCCATAAAGAAGAAGGCCACCAGCGCCCCGAGGCCGGTCAGCAGGGCCTTCTTGATCGACGGCGCTCGCACTCCCGCGCCGGCGCTCCGCATCGTCGTCATCTCAGGCCCGCCTCCAGTCGACGACGCGCAGGTAGAGCAGCACGAAGACGAGGATGACGCTGAAGTTGACCACGGCCATGGCCGCCGACTGGCCCACGTCCAGCAGCTGGAAGGCCAGCTTGTACATGTGCGTGGTGGTGGTGTCGGTCAGCGATCCAGGCCCGCCCTTGGTCATGGCCCAGATGATGGGGAAGGAGTTGAAGACGTTGATCATGTTGATGATCGAGGCCACCAGCAGGGCAGGCCGCAGCATGGGCAGGGTGATGTAGCGGTAGCTGTGCCGGCCCGTGGCCCCGTCCACGCGGGCTGCCTCGTAGATGTCTTGCGGGATCGACTGCAGGCCGGCCAACAGCACATACGTGGTGAACGGCAGCGACACGAAGATGGCCACGAACATGAGCCAATAGAAGGCCACGCCCGGATCGCCCAGCCAGTCGTTGACGAAGCTGTCGAGCAAGCCTAGGTCGAAGAGGATGCGGTTGATGATCCCGTAGAAGCCGTCGAGCATCCAGCGCCAGACGGTGGCCGTCATGACCACCGAGGCGGCCCACGGGATGATCAGCGCCCAGCGCACCAGGCGCCGGCCGGGGAAGGCCGCGTTGAGCAGCGAGGCCAGCCCGAGCGAGATGAGGATCGTGACGCTGACGACCAACAGCACCCACACCAGCGTGCGGGTGATGATCGCCGGGCAAGTCCGGGTCGGCGAAGAGACGCTCGAAGTTCGAGAGGCCAGTGAAGCCCCGCGCCAGGCCGGAGGCGCTGATCTCCAGGACCGAGGTCCGCAGCATCTCGAAGGCGGGCCAGAGGACGACCCCGATGATGAGCAGGAGCGCAGGACCGATCCAGGGCAGCGGCCCCAGGTCGGGCAGGCGGCGACGGGGTGGCGTCGCCTGCGCGCGCGGCGGGCCCGAGCTCGATGGTGTCCGTGTCGCCTCGGTCACGTCCCGGCTCCCGATACGGATCGGAGGCCCCTGCCTCGTGACAGGGACCTCCGAATCATGACGTTCTCAGGTTCGCGTGGTCGGCCGGTTCAGCTGCCTTCGCCGACCGCGTTGATCTCGTCGAGGACGGCCTGCTTGTCGGCACCCGGCACGAAGGCGGCACCGATGTTGTCCTGGATGGCGCCCTGGACCGAGCCCCATGCGGCCTGGTCGCTGGGATAGAAGATGGCGCTGGGCAGGACCTCGATGAAGGGGGCCAGGAAGGGGTCGCTCGACATCGTCTCGCCCGCCGACTTGGTCGCCGGCAGGAAGCCACCGGCCGCCTCGAGGAAGGCCGCGTAGTTCTCGGGGATGAAGAGGAAGCTGAGGAACTTCTGGATGGCCTCCTGGTTGCTCTCGTCCTCGTTCTTGAAGCCGAAGAAGTAGTCCTGCACGCCGAGTGTGATGGACTCCTTGCCATCAGCGGCAGGGAACGGGGTCACGCCCCAGTTGACATCGCTCTGGTAGGTGTTCTCGAGCTCGCCCGGCAGGAAGATGGCGCCGTTGAGCATGCCCACCACGCCCTGCGCGAAGAGCGCGAAGGCGCCCGAGGTGCGGTCGAACGAACCCGGGTTCGGCTGCGTGCAGCCCATGTCCACGAGCTCCTGCAGGAACTCGAGCGTCTCTAGGTTCTCCGCCGAGTTGACTACCCAGTTCTCACCGTCGAAGTACTGCCCGCCGTTGCCGCCGGCCCAGATGAGGAACTCGGCCTGGGCCTCCTCGGGGCCCAGCGGGAGGGCCAGCGGGACGATGCCCGGCTGTGTGTCGAGGATGGCCTGGCAGACCGCCTTGACCTCGGTCCACGTGGTCGGGGGCTCGACGCCGGCCGCCGCGAGGATGTCCTCGTTGTAGAAGAACAGGCGGTCAGAGGCCAGGTCCGGCACCGCGTACTCGACGCCGTCGTACTTGGAGTTGTCGCGGAAGCCCTGGATCAGGTCGGCCAGCGTGGCCTCGTCCACGATCTGGTCAGCCGTGTACAACAGGTCGTCGGCGGCGAAGGCGGCGAAGTAGTTGAGGTTCGCGATATCCGGCGGCTCGCCGGTGGCGATGCGCGTGGTCACGACCTGGTCGATGTTGTTCCAGTCCACGACCTGGACGGTGACCTCGATGTCCGGGTTCTCCTCCATGAACCGCGCGGCCAGGTCATCGAAGTACGGCTGCATCTCGTTGGTGTACTGGGCCGCGATCATCTCGATGCTGGTGCCGTCTTGGGCAGCGGCTGGTACCGCCCCCGCGACGGCGAGCAGGCCTGCCGCACCCAGGGTCGCGAGTCGCGTGAATCGTGTGGTCATCTGTGCTCTGACCTCCTCCATGTGTCCGGCCCGCCGGCGGCGAGACCCCGACATCAGGACGTACGGACGTCCGGTCCTCATCCTCCCACAGACTGTCAAGCCAGTCCCATCGGCCTGTCGTGCCGGCGTGCCATCCGTCGGGCGATCACATCCGCCCGACGCGACCGACGCCGATGTCTGGATGGGAACGCGGCCCGGCCGGATGACGCGGTAGCATCGTGCGGTGGCTGCCGTTCTCTCACGCAAGATCCCGCTGACGGAGCTTCACTGCCACCTTGGCGGAGCCGTGTCTCCGGCCATCATGTGGGGCATCTCGCATGCGCAGGGCATCCGCCTGCCCAGCAAGGACTTCTGGCAGTTCCGCGAGATGATCACCGTCTCCAAGCGACATGGCCGCTCCTTCGACGGTTATTTGCAGCTCTTCCACTGGACCGAGCTCATCCAGTCGTCGCCGCTGGCCGTGGAGCGATCCACCTACGAGGTCATCGGCGGCGCCTACCGCAAGAACCACATCACCACCATGGAGCTGCGCTTCAACCCCATGAAGCGGAACCGCGGCGGCGAGCAGGACCTCGACCACATCATCAGCGCGGCTATCCGCGGCATGGACCGGGCCACCCTCGAGTACCCCGTGAGGCCGGGGCTCATCCTGTGCCTGGACCGGGCGTTCCCCCAGCATCTCAACGAGATCATCGTGGAGAAGGCCATCGCCTATCGCGAGCGTGGTGTCGTGGGCATCGACATCGCCGGGCCCGAGTCGTCCACCTTCGACCCGGCGCAGTACAAGGCCGCCTTCCGGCGGGCGCGCAAGAAGGGCCTGGGCATCACCGTGCACACGGGCGAGTCCGGCCCGGTCGCGGAGGTGGCACAGGTCATCCGGCACCTCGAGCCCGATCGCCTGGGTCACGGCGTGAAGTCGGCCTACGATGAGAAGACGATGGACCTCATCCGCGAGCGCGGCATCACCCTCGAGCTGTGCCCCACCAGCAACCTCAACTCGGGCGTCGTCTCCGGCTGGGACGAGTTCGCCTGGATCTTCGACACGTTCCACAAGCACGGCGTGCGCTACACCATCAACACCGATGGGCCAGAGATGCTCGATACCTACATCCGCGACGAGCTGGCCTCGCTGGCACGCCACGGCATCCTCTCCGTCGAGCAGCAGGAGCAGGCTGCCGCGTGGGCCCGGGAGGCGTCCTTCGTCAAGGGAGCGGCCGATGTGCCCATCCCCAAGCGCACGCCGGCGTCGCGGCGCCAGATCGAGCGCGAGGAGGGCTGAGGCGTGGAACGTGGCCAGGCAGCCAGCCGCCAGCGGTGGGGGTCGCCATGCGCGTGATGGCCATCGGCGCGCATCCCGACGACCTGGAGATCCTGTGCGCCGGGACCCTGGCTCGCTACGCCGCAGAGGGGCATGCGGTCACGATGTGCCACGTGGCCCGCGGCGACCGAGGCTCCTACGAGCACACGCGCGACGAGATCGCCGCCATCCGTGACCTCGAGGCACGCGCCGCCGCTGCGCTCATCGATGCCGACTACCAGGCCCTCGGCATCGCCGACGGCGAGATCGACGGATCGGATCCGCGCAGCGGGAGGCGATGGTGGAGGCCATCCGCCAGGCTCGCCCGGACATCGTGCTGGCGCACGCTCCCAACGACTACATGACCGACCACGTGCAGGCGTCCCGTCTCGCCCTCGACGCCAGCTTCCTGGCCACGCTGCCATTGATGGAGACGGCCTCCCCGCACCTCGCGGCCGTACCCGCGCTGGCCTACATGGAGACGGTCTCGGGCAATGACTTCGTGCCCACCGAGTTCGTCGATATCTCCGGCCACCTGGAGACCAAGCTGGCCATGCTCGCGAAGCACGAGAGCCAGCTGACCTGGCTGGCCGACCACGACGGCGTGGACATGCTGGAGCAGGTGCGCACGGGGGCGCGCTACCGGGGACTGCAGTGTGGCGTCGCATCGGCCGAGGGATTCATCGCCTGCAACGTCTGGCTGCGCGCCCGGACGACCCGCCTGCTGCCCTGACGCTCCACCGGCTCGGGGTCGCGGTCCCCGGCGCCGGGCTCGTCGGCAGGCGCCGCTACAGCAGCGCCTCGACCTCCTCCAGGGTGGCCTGGCCGTCGACGCCGCCGACGGCGCGGGTGGAGAGGGTGCCGCAGGCGACCGCCATCGCCAGGCACTCGCGCAGCGGCCGACCGTCGAGGAAGCCGTAGAGGAAGCCGGCGTCGAAGCCATCGCCGGCACCAGTCGCGTCCACCACCTGGGCCCGGTCGGCCGGCAGTCGCAGCGCTTCCTCGCCCCGCACCGCGAGCGCTCCCTCGGCGCCCATCTTGAGTGCCACCGTCAGCGGCGCCGCGACCTCGTCACGTCCGGCTGACTGTGCCCGCTCCGCCAGTGCTCGAGCCGCCCCGAGGGGATCGCTGACCCCGGTGATGAGCGCTGCCTCGCGCTCGTTGGGAAAGAAGATGTCAGCTGCGGCGAGCATGGCGTCGATGCCGTCCCAGCGGCGATCGGGATCCCAGTTGCTGTCGAACGAGGAGGTCACGCCGGCCGCCCTGGCCTCGCGGAAGAGGTCGGGCAGGCCCGGCCGCAGCTTGGGCTGGATACCCGTGGATCCGGCGTGGATGTGACGGATGTGGGGGAGGATGTCGCGCGGCACGTCCTCCGCCCGCAGGCAGTCGATGGTGCCGGTGGCGGTCAGCATGGCGCGGTTCTCGCCGGTCCCCAGGTGCACCGTGGCCCCGGTGGGGATGGCCGCATCGACGCTGATCGTCGATGTGTCCACGCCTCGCTGATGCAGCGCCTCCACGATGGCGTGGCCCAGGATGTCGTCGCCCACGATGCCTCCGTGCGCCACGCGCAGACCCAGCCTGGCCGCCCCGCAGGCGGTGATGGCCGACGAGCCGCCGACGGTCAGCCGGATGGTGCCGACGTACTTCTCGACCTGCCCGAACTCGGGCACGACGTCATCGTCGATGACGAGGATGTCGGGATTGACGTCACCGATGACGTAGAGGTCGGTCTCGCGCTCCGGCCCGTCACTCACTCGTGATGCCCGGGTACCCCGCGTACCAGCCCTCGGCCAGGGCAGCCCCGCCGACCAGCGGCGATCGCGCGCGCCACGGACGCGCCTCGCTCTCGACGATGTCGACGAGCCGCTGCATGCGGGCCACGCCCTCCGAGGCCAGCCAGGCGTCGCGCTCCGGCGCCGCCATGGTCGCGCCTTCCTTCCACACCGAGCGACCCACGAGCACGCCCGACGCACCCGCGCCGCAGGCGACCTCCGTCTGCGCCTCGAAGGTGGCATCGTCGACGCCGGCGGAGAGGATGACCCAGGGGATGGCCGTCGCCTCCTCCAGCTCGGCGCAGGCCTCGCGCCAGCGCGTGCGATCGGTCACCGAGGCGTCGTAGGGGAACTCGCACTTGAGCACATCTCCGCCAAGCGCGGTAAGCCGCCGGGCGGTGCGGACCACGACGTCGCGCCGGGCCTCGCCGCTGAGCGTGGCGCCGTCCTCCAGGGCGAAACAGAGGGTCTCCAGGAAGAGCGGGATATCGGCGTCGGCGCACAGCTCGGCGACATCGATGAGCAGCCGCTCCTGGTCCTCGGCATTCTCCGCGTCGGGGTGGTAGTAGAGCAGCAGCTTCACGGCATCTGCGCCCATGCGCTTGACCTGGGCCACGCCCCAGCCCCGCAGCAGGCGACTCTGCCGTGCTGTCGGCGGGCCGTCGTAGCCGGTCTCCTCGACCGACACCAGCAGACCGCAGCCCGGCGGCAGGTCGCCGTCGAGGATGGCCGGCCCGGCGCCGATCTCGGGATCGAGCAGGATGCCGCTGGCCGTGCCGGCGACCGCGCGAACGATGCTGCGCTTGACTGCCACCAGCTGCTCGTAGGGGACCGCGTCGGGATCGTCCGGGCCGAGCATGCGGCGCAGGTTGTTGCGATGGTCGAGCGCAAGGACCGAGAACCTTCCCGTGCCCGAGGCGCAGGCATCCAGGCCGCGAAGTGTGCCGAGCCGCACGGCATCATCCTCCCTTGTTTCGTGTCGGCCCGCTCCAGCCAGGGCGTTGCCGCTGTGGTCGCCAAGGATGCTACCACCCGCATCTGGACATCCGGACGTCCGTACCACACTTGA
Source organism: uncultured Chloroflexia bacterium (assembly GCA_963712735.1). Lineage (GTDB taxonomy): Bacteria > Chloroflexota > Limnocylindria > Limnocylindrales > CSP1-4 > JAFMJV01. Next base: position 85,192 of record CAVQIZ010000001.1, read on the forward strand.
CATCGGTGTCACCATGAGGACCGGACGTCCGTACGTCTTGGCGGATGCATGCCGCTCGGTCGCTCGGGTCCGTCGAGCCAGGAGGAGTAGCGCGTGACGGTCGAAGTCGGGGGCACACCGCTCTATCGCCAGATCCAGGTCGATCTGCGCGAGCGTGTGTCCGGCGGCGAGCTCACTCCGGGTGCCCAGGTCGAGACCGAGCAGGAGCTCATGGCGCGCTACGGCGTCAGCCGTGCCACGGTCCGCCAGGCGCTGTCAGGACTGGTGGCGGAAGGGTTGCTCGAGATCCGGCGCGGTCGTGGCACGTTCGTCCACGGGGCCGCGCTCGAGCATCGCCTGGGCGGCTTCTACACCTTCAGCCGCGAGATCGAGCGACATGGCATGCGGCCGGGCACACGCGTGCGCGAGATCGGCGTGGAGCCGGCCGCTGCCGACGTCGCCGACGGGCTGGGCCTGGCCGCCGGCACGCCAGTGGTGGCGCTATCGCGGGTGCGCCTGGCCGACGAGCAGCCGATCGTGTCGGAGACGAGCTACCTGCCGGCCGCACGCTTCAAGGGGCTCGAGCAGGTGGACTTCTCACACGCCAGCCTGTACGAGACGCTGACGGCCTCCTTCGGCGTGCGCCCGGTTCGTGCCCGCGAGACCTTCGTGCCGGTGCTCCTCGATGAGGAGGAGGCCGCCATCCTGGGCGGCGAGGCCGGGGACCCCGTCCTCAGCGTGGAGCGCACGACCTACGACGCCGACGGCGTGATCATCGAGTACTGCCAATCGATCCTGCGCGCCGACCGCTACCGCTACTCGGTCGAGCTCCGTGACGCCTGACCGACCCGCCACCGCCCGACCGCCCACGACAGGAGATACGACCATGAGCGCCCCACACGCGGCCACCGCCGCCGACATCCGCGAGCGCGTCGCGGCCACGACCGCCTGGCGCGAGGCCAGCGGTGGCGGCGAGGCCATCGTCGCCGCACTGGAGGTCGCTCGCGCGGCACCGCAGGGGTTGCTCGACCGCCTCGACGGCGCTGCTCGCGTGGTCATCACCGGCGCCGGTTCGTCCCTCTACATCGCCCAGGTCGCAGCATCCAGCATGCGCCTGCACGCCCGCCTCGCCGTGGAGGCGCACCCGCTCTCGGAAGTGCTGCTCCGCCCGGACGCGGTGTTCGCCGGGGCTGCGCTGGCCGACCAGCCCGTCATCGTCGTCTCGCGCTCCGGCTCCACCACCGAGGCGCTCGAGGTGCTGAAGGCCGCGCGGGCGCGGGGTCAGTACACCATCGCGGTGACCTGCCGCCCGGATGCGCCCATGGCTGGCCTGGCCGACCTGACACTCGCGGTGCCCGAGGGTGACGAGCGAGTCCGTGGTGATGACGCGCAGCTTCGCCTCGCAGGCGGCTCTGCTGATGCGCCTCGGCGCGCGTCTGGCTGATGACGATGCCTTCGCCGCCGACCTCGACGCCATGCCGTCAGCGTGGGGAAGTCTTGCGCCCTGGCTGGAGCAGGCCTTCGAGCTGGCTGCCGGCGATCCGTCGCGGCTGGTCGTCCTGGGCGGTGGTGCCGCCTTCGGCCTGGCCAACGAGGCGGTGCTCAAGGCGACCGAGACGGGCCAGGTTCCGGCCTCGGCGTTCCATCCCTTCGAGTTCCGCCACGGGCCCATCTCGGTGTGTGAGCCGGGCATGATCGTGGTGGGCATCCTGGGCGGGGCCAGCGAGGCCGACGAGCGCCGCGTGCTCGACGAGTCGGCGGCCCTCGGCGCCACCACCTGGGCACTGGGGTCGGACGGTCCTGGTGCCGATCTCGATGAGTGCGCGCGCCTGCCGCTGGTGCTGCACGTGCTGCAGGCACTGGCCTTCGGCATCGCCGTGCGGCGCGGGCGTGATCCCGAGTCACCGCGGCACCTCGGCCAGGTCGTCGTCCTCGAGGACGAGTAGGCCCCCTGCCGGGCCGCCGGCATCCGGGGCGGTCGCCCTGCAGGCAGTGGCCTGCGGACTGTAGCCTTCGAGCCCGACATGCTTCGCTTCGAACTCTCGAGCAGCCGCCCCACGCAGGCTATCGATGTCACCCACCTCTTCGACCGGCGGGAGTGGCCCGACGGGCTGCTGCTGGCTTCAGTGGAGCACACCACCGCGGCCATCTTCCTGGGTGAGTCGGGCGCCGAGATGTTCGCCGACTACGAACGAGTCGCCGCCAACCTCATCGAGCGCTACGGACCCTGGCAGCACGAGACCTGGAACCCCGGCAATGCCCAGTCGCACGTGCTCAGCAGCTTCATCGGCGGCCAGCTGTTGCTGCCCATCAGCCACGGCCGACTCGACCTGGGCACGTGGCAGCGCGTCATCTTCCTCGAGCTCGACGGCCCGCGTCAGCGCCACATCGCCGTGGCCAGCATCCCCGCCCAGCCACTGGGGTAGGGAGACCGTCGAGCGGGCCGTCAGCGGGTGATGCCGCCGAGACGCTGGTAGTGGACCGTCTCGATGTCCGCCAGCTCGGCCCACAGGTCGTCGTTGGCATCGCCGATGACGGCGATCCTGACCTTGTCGAGGCAGTCGAAGAGCGCCGGCACCAGCTCGGCCACGTTGCGGTTGTGATAGACGAAGGCATCGGCGTCCTTGAAGACCTCGATGTTCACGTTGCTCTTGCCGTCGTCGCTGAGGAAGTACTCGTAGCGCAACGTGTCCGGCTCCTCCTGTGTCGTGGCGAAGAGCGGCTTCGCAGCAGCCTTGAAGTCCTCGGTGCGGCCGGGCTTGATGTCGAACTCGACGAACAGCGTGGTCGTCATGCGGGTCTCCCTTCCCTCGGTCCCTGTCACGTGGCTGGCGTGGCGTGATCGGCCGCGCGCTCACGGGCGCGACGCTGGCGGCGCGCCTCGTAGAAGAGTACGGCGGCACTGGCGGAGACATTGAGGCTGTCCGCCAGGCCCAGCATGGGGATGCTGATGGCCGTCACGCCGTCTCCCGACCAGACGCTGCTGAGACCGCTCGTCTCAGCCCCCACGACCAGCGCGAGCGGCCGCGTGAGGTCCGCGGCGTCGTACTCGGTCGCGCCCTCGACGCGGGCGGCCAGGACGCTGAGCCCGCGTGCCTGCAGGTAGGCCAGCGCCTCCGCCGCCGTACAGACTCGCCAGTGGAAGGCTGAAGATGGTGCCCAGGCTGGCGCGGATGGCATTGGGGTTCCAGGTGTCGGAGATGGCGTCGGCCACGATGACCGCATCGACCCCGGCCCCGTCGGCCGATCGCAGCAGCGCTCCCAGGTTGCCTGGCTTCTCCACGCCTTCCACGACGGCCACCAGCGGGCTTGCCGGCAGGCGCAGGCGATCGAGCCCGGTGGCTGGCATCTCCAGCACCGCCACCACGCCCTCGTCGCGCTCGCCGTAGGCCAGGCGCGCGAGCAGCTCAGCCGTGGTCTCGACGATCTCCCCGCTGGCCGCCAGGCGTGGCAGCAGCGCGCGCGCGGCCTCGCTGCGCACGCGTTCGGGTGCCACCCAGGCCTCGATGAGGGGCACGCCCGCATCGAGGGCGCGGCCGATCTCGCGGGCACCGTCCACGAGGATGCGGCGCCGCTCACGGCGCTCACGCGCGTCGCGCAACGCCAGGGCCGCCTTGAAGCGGAGGTTCTGGCGACTGCTGACGTCCGGCTGGGACGGCATCATCCGATCTTGCCCGCGTGGGATGCCTCCTCGAAGGCCTTGATGAGCTCGTCGGTCAGGGCCTCGGACCAGTCGGCCCCGAAGACGCGGAAGGTGGGGATGTCGAAGCGGCCGATCTCGGATCCCGGATTGGCTGCCGCGTACTCCGCCATGCAGCGGTCCACCTCCTCGATCGACTCCTCCCAGAACTTCTCGCGGTAGCTGTGGACGTAGACGTCGCGCGGCTCCTCCTCGTCGGGCATGCGCGCGGTCAGGTACAGGGAGTTGCCCACGAGGTCCCGGTCGTCGCAGGCGGTCTTGCCGGTGAGTGGCTCGGAGATGACGATCCCGCGGCGTGCGATCGACTGCAGCACGTCGCGCTGGTCGCCGGGCTCGAAGGAGGGCTCTGCCAGCGAGTAGCAGCCGGCGAGCGTGAGCATGCCGCCGAGCGCCAGCGAGGCGAGGCGAACGAGGGTCAGGGAGCGCACGCACCAAGCCTAGCGCCAGTCGCACCGATGAGCCGGCGAGCGGGCGGCTGCTGGGTGCTTGTGGCGCGGTGGAGAATAGAGGGGAGGGAGTAGGTCGCACATCGGAGGTGGACCAGATGTCGTCTCCCAGGTCGTCCTTCCTGCTTGCCGTCGTCGTTGCCCTGTGCGCGGTGCTCCTTGTCCCCTCGGCGACAGCGACCGCGACGGCGCCGGCGATGGGCGCCGTGCCTCCTGTGCACGGCACGCTCGTGGACATCCGTGCTGCGCACTATCCCGGCTACGACCGCATCGTCTTCGAGTTCGACGGGCCCATGCCCGACGTCGCGCGACCCCGCTGGACTGACGACCTGCGGCTCGACCCCTCGGACAAGCGGGCGAACGTGCAGGGGGCTGCCTTCATCAGGGTCGTCTTCCGCGGAGCCGTGGCGCATCAGCTGGAACCTCCCTTCGAACCGACCTTCGGGCCTGCGCGACGCGCGTACGCCCTGCCCAACCTTGCTCACGTCGTCCTGCTGGGCGATGACGAAGGCGTGGTCTCGATCGGCATCGGCCTGATGAAGCGGACCAGCATCGTGCGCACCTACGAGCTGGGCAAGCCCAACCGCTTCGTGGTCCACGTGGCGACCGACTACCCCAAGGGCAAGGTCAAGGTCTTCTTCCTGGACGAGGCTGCAGCCATCGAGGGTGACGACCCCTTCCTCGTCGCCGTCACGCGAACGGTGCCCAAGGGTCGCCGCGCCGAAGCCGCTCTGCAGCGCCTCTACGCCGGCCCCAGCGAGGAGGAGCACCGCGCCGGCCTGCGCCTGTGGCCGTCAGGCACCACCGGCTTCCGTGACCTGTGGGTCAACCGACGGGCCATCGCGCGGGTGACGCTGCGCGGACCCTGCGATTCGGGCGGCTCGGCCCTGGCGACGGTCGGCGACCAGATCATGGCGACGCTGCGCGCACGTCCGACCATCAGCTGGGTGAAGATCTACGACCGCGGCGACCAGACCCTGCAGCCCTGGGGTCGGACCGATTCGATCCCCGCCTGTCTGGAGCCGTGACGGCGGCGATGCGAGCCTGATTCACGCATCGTCGCTACCATTCCCGGGTGCCCAAGCTCCGTCCGTTCCGCGCGCTCCGGTTCAACGCGGCCGCAGTCGACCTTTCGCTCGTGCTCGCGCCACCCTACGACATCATCAGTCCTGCCGAGCGGCAGGAGCTGCTGGCGCGCGACCCGCACAACATCGTCCGCATCGAGCTGCCGGCCGACCTCGGCGCGGCCGGCCCCGACGACTACGCGGCTGCTGCCGCGACCGCCCACAGCTGGCGCGAGACGGGCGTCCTGGTCAAGGACGCCGAGCCGAGCGTGACCGTGCACGAGATGCGCTGGACCGATGGCGACGGGCGCGTTGCAGCGCGCGACTGGCCTGTTCTGCCGGTTGGGCCTGGAGGAGTACGCTTCCGGCGGCGGCGTCCTGCCACACGAGAAGACGCATGGCGGGCCCAAGGCGGACCGCTACGCACTGCTGCAGGCGACGCAGCTCAACACCAGCCCGCTCGTCTTCCTCGCCGGCTCCGACCCGGCGGACACCTCCGCGGCCTTGCTGGCGCTGACGCAGCGTGAGCCGGATGCCGAGGCCGCCACGGCCGACGGAGTCGTGCATCGTCTGTGGGTCTGCCCGACCGCGCGAGGCGGAGCCGGTGCTGCGCCTGATGTCGGCGTCACCGGTGACCATCGCTGACGGGCACCATCGCTACGAGACAGCACTCAAGTACCGTGCCGATCACGCGCACGAGCGGGCGGCCGATCCCGATCCGCCGTGGGACTACCTGCTGGCGCTCATCTACCCGCTGGACCAGTCGCCCCCGGCCCTGCCGACGCACCGTGTCATCCGCGGCCGGCCGTGCGGCGAGGACCTGCTCGAGCGCCTCGCTCGGTACGCTGCCATCGAGCGCCTGCCGGACCTCGACAGCCTGCTGGCGCGCATGGCCCAGCCGGCTCGCTTCGACCCCGGCGCCACCGGCAGCGGCCGCATCGGCGTGTTCACCCACGGAGTGGCGGCTGAGCTGACGGTCGACCGTGCCGCCACCGACGCCGCCCTCGGCGCGGGCCTGTCCTCCGGCTCCCGCGGACTCGATGTCAACGCGCTCAGCGTGATGATCGATCATGCCTATGGCGATGACGCCACCTCCATGGCCGCGGATGGCCGGCTGTGGTACGCCAAGGACGTCGGCATCGCGACCAGCCAGGTCGTCAACGAGGAGGCCTCCGCCGCCTTCCTGCTCGACGAGATGCCGCCCTCTGCCATCTCGCTGGTCGCGCAGGCGGGCGAGGTGATGCCCCAGAAATCCACCTACTTCGACCCCAAGGCTCCGACCGGGCTGCTGCTCAGCCCGTTGGAGTGGTAGGCCGGTCGGTAGCGGACAGAGGAGGGAGCCACAGCATGGATCCAGATCTCCCCAAGGGGGCGGCCGCGATCGCCGGCAACGGGCGCAACGGCAACGGTCGTGACCTCGGCGGACGCCCGGCCGGCAAGCCCGTCCGCAAGGACGAGATCGTGCTCGAGGAGCGCGGCCTGTATGTCGAGTCGTGGCTGCCCGAGCGGCGTTCGCGCCGTCGCCCGCTCTACTACCTGCACGGGGAGCTGGGCGGCTCCTGGCTGTGGGAGGCCTACATGCGCTACTTCGCCCAGCGCGGCTGGGAGGGTCACGCGCTGAACCTGCGCGCCCACTTCTGGTCGCAGACGGCGCCCATCGAGGAGCTCAGCTTCGACACCTACCTCGACGACGCCGTGGCCGGTTTCGAGGCGCTGGGGCGTCCGGCCGTCATCGTCGGCCACGGCCTCGGCGGGCTGCTGGCCATGAAGCTGGCCGAGGGTCGCGAGATCGATGCGCTCATCCTCATCAGCCCCGCCATGCCGGCTCCGGTCCGGCCGGTGCCGCCGCCGCACGTGGTCCGGCTGGTGCCGGCGCTGTACCAGGGGGAGCTCATCGACTGGGCCGGCGGCCTCGAGCAGATCCAGCGGCAGAACCCGGACCTGACGCTGGCCGATGTCCGTCGCATCCAGCACCTCATGGGTGCCGAGAGCGGTGCAGCGCGGCGACAGATGCTGGCCGGCGTCTACGTCGATCGCGACAGGTTGCCCGATGTTCCCACGCTCGTCATCGGTGCCGGCCTGGATCGCCAGTTCGCAGAGGCCGATAGCGCCCGTCTCGCCGAGTGGCTCGACGCGGAGTACCAGCCCTTCGGCGCACACTCGCACTACGGCGCCGTCCTCGGTGAGCAGGGCTTCGACCAGGTCGCCGACACCATCCGCTCGTTCCTGGAACATCACCGCCTGTAGGCCGGCGCGGTGGCCGCCGACTCCTTCGCGCGGTGGACAGACTCTCGGGCGTCGGCTACCCTATCGACCGAGCCAGCCGCATTCGTCTAGAGGCCTAGGACACCGCCCTCTCAAGGCGGAGATCACCGGTTCGAATCCGGTATGCGGTACCAGATCATCCCTACGCCCCCGGACCGCGCCCCGGGGGCGTTCTTCTACCCCGGCGACGGGCGGCCCAGCGGTCAGGCGGGGACAGGACGCGGCGGCGAGGCGTGCGTCAGCGCCGGCGATGAGACGCCGTGACCTCGCTACAGTCACGACCATGCAGACGAGGGCGCCCGTGGAGGCGACTCGACCACCGCCGCTACCTGATCCTCGCCGAGGGCGAGTTCGGCGAACCAGGCTCCAAGACCGCCATGGGCGTCATCAAGTACGGCCATGACCCGGTGGTGGCCGTGCTCGACAGCACCCGTGCCGGCCGGGACGTGGCCGAGTGGCTGGGCGCCGACCACGCTGCTCCGGTGGTGGCCACGCTGGCGGAGGCGCTGCCGCTGCAGCCGACAGCCCTGCTCATCGGGATCGCACCACAGGGCGGCCGAATCCCACCCTCCTGGCGCGCCATCATCAGCGACGCCATCGTGCATGGGCTGGATATCGTCAGCGGTCTCCACGAGTTCGTCTCCGATGACCCTGAGTTCACCGCGCTCGCCGCCACCTACGGCGTCGAGCTCGATCGACCACCGCCGCCCGCCGGAGCGTCATGAGGTGGCGATGGGTCGCAGGCATGGCCCGGGCAAGCACGTCATCCTCACCGTCGGTACGGACTGCGCCATCGGCAAGATGACCGTGGCCCTGGAGCTGCGCCGCGCCGCCGTGGAAGCGGGCCTGCGCGGCGTCTTCGTGCCCACCGGCCAGACAGGCATCATGATCGAGGGCTGGGGCGTCTCGGTCGATCGAGTCATCGCCGACTTCATCAACGGCACAGCCGAGTGGCTGGTCGAACAGGCGGAAGCTCGAGGTGACTGGATCTTCGTCGAAGGCCAGGGCTCGCTGGACCATCCGGCCTACTCGGCGGTCACGCTGGGGCTCGTCCACGGCACCACACCGCACGCCATGGTGCTGGTGCACCAGCCCGGTCGCAGTGGCCACTTCGGCTGGGAGAAGACCACCGGCGTGGCTTCGCCTACGCTCTCGCTGCAGGACAACATCCGCCTCTACGAGTCGGTGGCCAACGCGGTCGCCCCCTCTCGCGTGGCCGCCATCGCGCTCAACACGGGGCTGCTCGACAGAGCCCCAGGCGCGCGCCGAGATCGCGCGGGTCGCGGCAGAGACCGGCCTGCCCGTCGACGACCCCTACCGCTTCGGCCCCCGGCGGCTGTTCGCCGAGCTGCGCGCGACGCTCGAAGGAGACCCACGATGACGTTCAGCCTGGACACCGAGCTGCTGCACCTGCCGTTCCGTGACCCCTTCCGCATCGCGCGCAACGAGGATGCCGACGCCTCCCAGACCGTGCTGACGATGCTGCAGCAGGACGGGGCGAGTGGCACTGGCGAGTGTTTTCCCGTGCCCTACTACGGCGAGACCGTGGAGACCACGATGGCGGTGCTGCCGCTGCTGCTCGATGCGCTCGATGCGCTTGGCCCGCTGCCGCAGGATCGCGGGGAGGTCCTGTCCTGGCTGGAGCGCTCGAGCGTGCTCATGACCGACGTGCTGGGCAACCACGGGGGCGCCAAGGGTGGCCTGGACATGGCCCTGCACGACCTTGCCGGCAAGGCCCTGGGGCTGCCGGTGTGGCAGCTCCTGGGCACATCCGACCGACTGCCGCCGACCGACTACTCGCTGGGTATCGACGACCCCGCTACGGTGGCCGAGCGCGCTCGCCGCGTGGCGCACTTCCCGGCACTCGAAGATCAAGGTCGGTGGGCCCGCGGACATCGAGACGCTGGAAGCGGTGCGCGCGGTCTTCAGTGGACCGCTGCGAGTCGACGCCAACACCGGTTGGCAGCCACAGCAGGCGGCGGCGCTCATCCCCGAGCTCGACCGCCTGGGCGTGGAGCTGGTCGAGCAGCCCTTCAAGGCACGCATGCTGCCGGAGCTGCGCTGGCTGCGGGAGCGCTCCAGCCTGCCCATCATGGCCGACGAATCAGCCGTCTTCGAGGCTGACCTGCCGATGCTCGACGGCGTCGTCGACGGCGTCGTCGTCAAGCTGGCCAAGTGCGGAGGCATCGGGCCAGCGCTGCGCATGATCCGACGGGCACGCGAGCTGGGGCTCAAGGTGATGCTCGGCTGCATGGTCGAATCGAGCGTCGGGGTGGCCGCCGCTGCGATGGTGGCCAGCGAGGTCGATTGGCTCGATCTCGACGGCAGCCTGCTCCTGGCCCATGACCCCTTCGGTGGGCTCGAGCTGGATGATGGCTGCCGTTGGCGCCTGACCTCCGAGCCCGGCCTGGGTGTCCACCGCAAGCCGCTCGCCTGAGTCGCTCCGGGCAGGCCCGTGCGGCCTCTCTGCGAGGGCCGAGGGTCACCTGTTCGGCCGGCTCTCGAGGGATGTGGACAAGGTCGTGGACAACTTCGTGGACGACGCCCTAGCGCCGTTTCGGAGCCCCGACGTATCATCGCCGCAGCCGTCGGGAGGGAGTCTCAGGGCGGCACTCGAGGGATAGCCTGGCAGGCCTGCGAATGGCCTTGGCGGGCTGGGCGTGCCGTCGCGCCGCACATTCGTGCGACGGCGCCATGACCGTGCAAACCGTTACAACGCGGGCTCGTTTCGGCGCGTCTGCAGAAGGTGGGAGAGGGTGTCGACAGAACGGCCGGGCAACGTGCTGTCCAGGATCAGGCAGGAGCGCCAGGGAACAGGGATCGATGTGGCCATCAGGGGGGTCGCGGCCGCGGCCGTCGTCGAGGAGACGGTCGAGGCCGCACCGTTCGATCCCGACGCTGAGGCGGTCGAGTTCGTGCGCTTCTGCTACCGCCGCCGCGCCGTGGCTTGGCCCGAGCTCTACGACGAGATGTGCGCCGTGGCCGCGCGCGGCGACTACCGCGGCATGGATTACGAGCAGCTCCAGCGCCTGGGTATCGGCTTCGCCCTTGCGGCCCTGCCTCGCCTCGCCGAGCTGGCAGCGCGGGTGATCGCCCAGGAGCGGGGCCGTCAGCCCATCGCGGCGGTGGCGTAGCCCGAGTCGCCCCGCGCCTGGGCGGGCCTGCGTGCGCGGGTCAGGCCTCCCGGGCCAGGTCGGGCGTCCCCGGCTGCGGGCTCGTGTCCTGGTCCACCGCGCGCTCCATGGAGATGATGGCGCCGAAGCCGGTCCAGCGCTCCATCCCGTATGTCTTCTCCACCCTGGTCACGCGGTAGCCCAGCCGCTCGTAGAGCGCCTGGGCGCGCGGGTTGGTGTCGATGACGTCCAGGCGCAGCCAGCGCAGTCCGCACTCGCCAGCGATGACCTCGGCCTCCCTGAGCAGCCGGCTGCCGATACCCTGCCCGCGCACCACGGGGGACACCGCCACGCCATCCACGTAGAGTTCGTCCTCAGCCGGCCGATGCTCGGCGAAGCGCAGTCCGAGGGAGGCCCGCAGGGCGCCGACGAAGCCGAGCAGGTCGCGGAACGGCCGTGGGTCCCAGGGGATGTCAAGCAGCCCCCCGCGATACGGCCCGGCGCGCGAGCCGAGCCCGATCATGCCCACCAGCTCCGCGCCCCGGATGGCTGCCACCGCGTGGTCGCCATCGAGGACGCGCGCGAGGTACGCCACGCGCTTGTCGCGGTCGGGGACGGCCATGCGCATCTTGTCGCCGAAGGCCTCGTCGAACAGCCCCGCACCGGCCTCGCGGAGGTGCCCGGGCAGGCCGCGGGTGATGACCACATCGTCGAGCTCCATGGTCCCTAGAGACTAGCCCACGCGACCGATGGCCCTACCTCGTCGGCGTGTGCGTGGGCCATCATCTGTCCCATGCAGACGAGCCGCTCGCCCATCACCCTTCCTCCGCCGCGGACAGACAGCAGCATGGCCCTGGAGACCGCGCTGGCGCGGCGGCGGACGACCCGCGACTTCGCCCCCGGCGAGCTGACCGCGGCCGAGCTCGGACAGCTGCTGTGGGCAGCCCAAGGCGTCACGCACGATGGCCACAAGCGCTCGGCGCCGTCGGCCAGCGGGCTGATGGCGCTCGAGACGTACGCCCTCACGGCAGACGGCCTCGGCCGCTACCTGCCTGACCAGCATTCGCTGCAGCCGCTGGACGATCGCGACCTGCGCCTACGCCTGCAGGAGGCCTCCGGTGGCCAGCCGTTCGTGGGCACGGCGCCGCTGGTCGTCATCTTCAGCATCGTGCCGGGCCGCCTCGCCGGCAGGCACGGCGAGGAGCGCGCCACGCGCTACGCGGACTTCGAGGCCGGCCACGCCGGGCAGAACCTGCTGCTGCAGGCGGTCGCGCTGGACCTTGCTGCGGTACCCATCGGCTCCTTCGACGATCGTGCCGTGTGCCAGCTGCTGGAGCTGCCCGACGGCGAGAAGCCGCGGTACCTCTTCGCCCTGGGGCGGCCGGCGTAGGCCCTGAGCCGGCCAATCCAGGCTCGCCCGCTGCCCGTCAGTCGGGCGGCAGCTCAGGCGCGGATCTGGCGCCGGGCCAGCTCGGCCTCGATGGCGCGCTCCGCCTCCACGTAGCGGTCGATCTCCATGCGCAGCTCGTTGGCCTCGGGGCGGTAGAGGTGCACCTGGCCCTGCAGCACGTAGCTCAGCCGACGTGAGGTCATGCGTACGTGATCGAGGTTCTTCATCAGGACCAGCGGATCCATGGAGGCCAGGTCGTCAGGGTGGTACATCGGCTGCTGCATGGCGGACCGAGTATAGCGAGCGTCACGGCTGGGTCACGTGCCGGCACTACACTCGGAACGGCCCGCTCGCGGACACCGGGGGCGCAGACGAACGACGGGAGGCAAGCCACGACGACCATGACGAGCGAGCCCTACGCCGCCAGTGGCGGCTTCCCGCCCATCGCGGACTACGCCTTCCTGAGTGACTGCCATTCGCTGGCCCTGATCGCACGCGACGGCTCGGTCGAATGGGCCGTGTTCCACCGCTTCGACGGCCGGCCCGTCTTCGGGCGCATCCTCGATCGTGAGCTGGGTGGCTTCTTCAGCATCGCCCCGACCACGGATCGGGTCGAGATCGAGCGACGCTACATCCGCGGCACCAACGTGCTGGAGACGACCTTCCGCACCGCCGACGGTGTCGTCACGCTGACCGACTTCATGCCCGTCGAGCCGGATGAAGACGAGGTCGGCGTTGCCCACCGCCTGGGCGCCCGGCATTCGCTCATCCGCCTGGTGCGTGGCGTGAGCGGCGAGGTGGAGCTGGGACTCACCTTTCGGCCGCGATTCGAATACGGCCTCACGACCCCCTACATCACGCAGCTGGCGGGCGACCTGGTGGTGGCCACGGGCAGCGCCGATGCCCTGCTGCTGGAGAGTGAGGTCGGGCCGTTGGCACGGGACGGACGCGGTGGGGTCGACGCGCAAGCCTCCATCCGGGCGGGCGACGAGCGCGTCGTCAGCATCACCTGGTCGACGCCCAGCGGCCTGGAGACCGGTCGCATCGCCCACGACGAGGCCATCGCCGAGCTCGAGTCCACGGTGCGCTTCTGGCAGCGCTGGACGGAGCACACACGGTACGAGGGGCCGTATCGCGAAGCGGTAGAACGCAGCGCCCTGGTCATCAAGGGCCTCACCGACGGCAGGACCGGCGCCGTCATCGCCGCCGCCACCACGTCGTTGCCGGAGACCATCGGTGGCGAGCGTAACTGGGACTACCGCTACACCTGGGTGCGTGACTCCAGCACCATGCTCGACGCGCTCATCCGGCTGGGCCATGGCTACGAGTCCGCCCACTTCAGCCGCTGGATCCGCGACACCACCGCCGGCCGCGCGTCCGAGCTGCAGATCATGTACGGCATCGGCGGCGAGCGCATCCTCAGCGAGGTCGAGCTGGGGCACCTCTCGGGCTACCGCGGTTCGGCGCCGGTGCGCATCGGGAACGGTGCCTGGGATCAGACCCAGCACGACACCTACGGCTGGCTGCTGGCGTCGACCTGGTTCCGCGAGGCCCATTCGGGTGAGGTCGGCGAGCATGCCGACGAGCACTACGAGCGCTTCATCGACGAGGTCGTCGAGCTGGCCATCGCCGAGTTCGACAACGTGGACGAGGGCATCTGGGAGGTGCGTGGCGGAGCGCGGCACTTCCTCTTCTCGAAGCTGATGATGTGGCTGGCCGTCGACCTCGGCGTGCGCCTCGTCGAGCGCCACGACGGCGCCGATGCCGTGCCGGTCCGCTGGCGGCAGACGCGCGACCAGATGCGTCGGCGCATCGAGACCGAGGGTGTGGATCCCGCGCGCGGCGTCTTCACGCAGGCCTTCGGCTCGACAGCACTGGACGCGGCAGCGCTGCAGATACCCACCGTCGGCTTCCTGCCTGCGGATGATCCGCGGGTGCTGGCCACCATCGAGGCCATCGACCGTGAGCTGGGCGTCGACGGGCACATCTACCGCTATCGCACCGACGATGGCCTCGAGGGCGAGGAGGGTGCCTTCGTCTTCTGCACCCTGTGGATGGTCAGTGCCCTTGCGCGCAGCGGCCAGGTGGAACGGGCCCGCGAGCGTTTCGAGATGGTCCTCTCGCAGGCCAACGACCTGGGCCTGCTGGCGGAGGAGATCGACCCCCGCAGCGGCGAGCAGCTGGGCAACTTCCCGCAGGCCTTCAGCCACGTCGGCGTCATCTCGGCGGCGCTTGCCATCGACGCTGCCGAGAAGGGCCTGGAGGGCTGGGTGCTGGGGTCACCCGACTCGCTGGGCTAGGAGGCCAGTCGGGCTTGTGGGCGCGCCATCTCTGTGCCCGGCCCCCAACGGTGGCTCAGAATGGAGACGGCGCCGTCGCAGCGTCGCCCCGAGTGTCAGCAGGAGGGAAGCATGAAGGTCGCCATCGTCTACGACACCCACACCGGGACCACCAGCGCGGCGGCAGAATCGATGGCCGAGGTGGTGCGCATCGCGGGACATGAGTGCACCGTCGAGTCGGTGTCGCACGCGGACCCCAAGGCGGTCGCGCGGGCCGATGCCATCGTGCTGGGCGCCTGGACGAAGGGGTACTTCATCATCATGCAGCACCCCTCCGAGGGCATGATGACCTTCATCGAGGGTCTGTCCGTCAATCACAAGCCGCTCGCGGTGTTCGTCACCTACAGGCTCGCCATCGGCTCCACGCTGCGCCAGATGGCTGATGCTGCCGAGTCCGCCGGCGGCAAGGTCACGGGCATGTACAAGGTCAAGGGTCCGCGGGTGCCGGACGGGTTCGACGCCTGGGTCCGCTCGCTCGACAGCGGCGCCGCCATCTGAGCGTGCCCATCGGTCCCGCAGCTGATGAGACGCGTGCCGCGGAAAGGCCTAGGGCCCCTTCGCCGCCGAAGGGGCCCCTGCAGGCACGTCGTCGCGGGCACGTGCCCGCGGGTGGCTACATGTCGAGGTCGCCGGTGAGGTGCACTTCCACGCCGAGCTCGGCGAACATGGCCGCCTTGGCTGCCAGCGCCTTCTTGCCGGTCTCGACGTCGGGCGCGTACACCACCTGGATGTGGTTCGAGCGGTGGCGGGCCATGAACTGGTCTCGTGTCACGCCCGGCATGACCAGGTGCATGATGGGCCAGTTGCTGCTGGTGGCGTCCCAGCGGCGCTGCGTCTCCTCCGCGGGCAGCTCCACGGCCTTGCCCAGGCCCATGTCCACGTGCAGCTTGCCGTCCATCAGGAAGACGCGGCTGTAGACCACGGGACCGGGCTTGCTGACACCCTTGATGGTGCCGCCGCCGAGGCGGAAGTACATCGGGCTCTGGCGTTCGCTGGTGACGCCCGCGTAGCCGCCGCTGAGATGCGACGGTGGGACGGAGCCGGAGATCTCCATGATCCAGACGAAGTCGTCACCCCAGGGGTCACCCCAGCGGACGTCGTGCAGGCTGGTGGAGGGGTTGAGGCCCATGGCGGTCCAGACGCGGTTGGTGATGAGCGCGTCCACGCCGGCGCCCCAGTCGACCTCGTTGAAGTGCGGCAGCGGCTGTCCGGGATAGAGCTCGTTGCCTTCCTCGTCATAGGCCGGGGGGCGATCGATCTCGTTGAGCAGGCCCTCCGCCAGGTCCGACGCAGGCACGAGGTCCTTGAGCCCCTGCTGGTACTGGATGCCGATGCCGGCGCAGCCGAAGTCCTTGGCGATGCGCAGCGCGGCGATGTACATCTTGCACTGGCTGATGACCTGGTCCTTGGTCAGCTCGGCCTCAGGGTCGGCGCCGAAGTCGAAGGTGACGCCGCGGTCGAGGAGCCACTGGAAGACCGCCTCGGCCTCTTCGTCGCTGACCGTGGTCATGCGGTAGTAGAGCGCCGACTGGCTGAGGCGCTCCTTGTAGATGCCCATGGGGTTGATGTACTCGTCATCGAAGATGGCGTTGTACATGCCCATGCAGCCCTCGTCGAAGACGCCCATGATGGCCTTCTTCTGGCGCAGCTCGGCCGCCAGGGCACGGCCCAGCTCAGCCTCCGCGGCGGGCAGCCGCGAGGTATCGAGGTCACGGACGTGCGACGTGTCGTGCTCGATCTTCCCCGTCGTGACCCACTGCTGCAGAGCCTTGCGGGCCCACTCGTCGCTGAAGTCCTCGCTCCAGATGGTGCTGTACTCCATGCCCGCCTTGGTCATGGAGGCGTTCAGGTTGAGCAGTCCCACCAGCCCGGGCCACTGGCCGCTCCAGTTGGCGGCGGTGAGGATGGGGCCACGCTGTGACTTCAGCCCGGAGAGCACGTGGTGGCTGTACTCCCAGACGGCCTCGGCCACGATGACCGGGGAGTCGGGGTGGATGTCGGCGAAGACGTCCATGCCCATGCGCTGGTTCCAGATGAAGCCGTGACCGTACTGAGGGTCGAACTGGTGGCCGCGGCGGACGGTCCAGCCGATCTCCGCCAGGACCTCGGTGATCTGGCGCTCGAGCTCCTGCTGGGCCGGCCAGCCGGCGACATTGGCCGGGTGGCGCAGGTCGCCGCTCGTGACCAGCACGACCTCGTTGGGCTTGGGCGGGGCCGGCTCATCGAGCGTCGGGATCGCGTAATCGGTGGACATGGGCGTGGTTCTCCTCCTGGGTCGTAGACGTCTGGCCATGATGCGCCGCCGGACCTCGACGCGCAGTGTCATCTCGGCCCGTTCCGGGGCGTCCACATGGACCCGATGCAGGCCCTATCGTGGGACGCATGAGCTGGACCATCCGTCGAGCCCGCGCGTCCGACATGGCGGCCGTGGCGGAGATCGTCAACGCGCACATCACCGGCGGCGTGGCCCATTTCGGTGACCGACCCCAGGCCGCCGCAGAGTGGAGCACCGACTGGGAGGCCCACCACGAGCGCTACCCGTGGCTGGTTGCCGAGCGCGACGGTGTCATCGGTGGGATCGCCTATGCCAAGCCGTTCAATCCCCGCGCCGCCTACGACTGGACCGCGGAAGTGTCGATCTACCTGCGCGACGGCCTGCAGCGGCAAGGGCTCGGCTCAGCCCTCTACCGGCGCCTGCTCACGCTCCTCGACGCCCAGGGCTATCGCTGCCTTATCGCCGGCATCACGACGCCCAACGACGGCAGCGTGGCCCTGCACGAGGCCTTCGGCTTCCGCCACCTTGGCACGCTCGAGCGCGTCGGCTACAAGCACGGGGCCTGGCGCAACGTGGGCTCCTGGCAGCGCCTGGTGGGGCCGCAGGATGACTCGCAGCCGCAACCCATCCGCTCCGTCAGCGAGGTCGATACCTGAGCAGGCCACGACCGACGGATCGATGCGTGCGTTCCGGCCGCCGTGCGGTATCGTCTGCCGATGCAGCACGACTACGACATCCGCCTCGCCCGGGAGGCCGACCTCGAGCAGTTCGCCGAGATCGTCAACCACTACATCGAGATCGACGGCCATCAACTTCCACGATCGCCCGCAGTCCGAGGAGGACTGGGAGGCTACGTGGCAGGTTCTCCACGAGCGCTATCCCTTCATCGTGGCTGACCAGGAAGGCGTCATCGGGGGCATCGCCTACGCGTCGCCCTGGAAGCTCCGCGGCTCGTACGACTGGACCTGCGAGGTCACGGTCTACGTGCGTGCCGGCCATGAGCGGCAGGGCCTGGGCAAGGCACTGTCGCAGCGGGTGCTCGAGGTCCTCGAAGCAGCAGGGCTACCGCGCCGTCGTGGCTGTCATCGCGCTGCCCAACGATGCCAGCGTCGAGCTCCACAAGTCGCTCGGGTTCGAGCACGCCGGCACGCTCAAGCACCTCGGCTACAAGCTGGACCAGTGGCGCGACGTCAGCTTCTGGCAGCGCAACAACGGCGATCCGTCGACGCCGCCCGACCCGATCAGGCCGGTCAGCGAGGTCGCGTAGGGGTCGACCGGCGGCGCAGCCGGCGTCCAGCCGAAGACATCGCGCAGGGGAGGGAATGGCGCTACACGTACGCGGTCCTCGGTGGAGGACGCCAGGGAACGGCTGCGGCCTACGACATGGCCAGGCACGGGGACGCCGCGCGCGTGCTCATCGGAGACATCAGCATGGCCGCGGCGCAGTCGTCGGCTGCCCGGGTCAACGGCCTCATCGGCAGCGATGTCGCCACAGCGGTCCAGCTCGACGTCACTGACCACGCGGCGCTCGTGGAGTTCCTCGCTCCGGTCGACTCGTTCCTCTCCGCCGTGCCCTACTGGAACAACCCTGCCATCACCGACGCGGCCATCGAGGCGCGCGCGTGCATGACCGACCTGGGCGGCAAGACGGACCTGGTGCTCGAGCAGCTCAAGCGGTCGGACGAGGCTCGCGACGCCGGCATCGCCATCATCCCCGACTGCGGCCAGGTCCCCGGCATGGGTACCAGCCTCTCGGTCTACGCCATGAGCCTGCTCGATGAGACCGACGAGGTGCTGATGTGGGATGGCGGCAACCCGCTGCATCCGCGGCCGCCGTTCGACTACACGCTCACCTTCAACATCGCGGGGCTCACCAACGAGTACTACGGCGTGGCCCACTTCATCCGCGATGGCCGCCGCGTGGAGGTACCCACGTTCCTGCCGGAGGACTACGAGACGGTCGACTTCGGAGGCGACATCGGGCAGATGGAAGCCTTCGTGGCCGGCGGTGGCACCAGCACGATGCCCTGGACCTTCGAGGGCAGGCTCACGACGCTGTGGAACAAGACCCTTCGCTGGCCCGGCCATTTCGCCCAGTGGCGCGCCTACATGATCGCCGGTCTGCTCGAGGAGGAGCCGATCGATGTGGGGGGTCAGTCGGTCGTCCCGCGTGACGTCCTCCACGCACTGCTCGATCCGCGGATCCGGGCGCCGCAGGGGGACCCCGACCTGGTCATCGTGCGCGTGCTGGCGAGGGGTCGTCAGGGACGGCGCGGAGGCGACCGTCCAGGTCGAGCTGGTCGACCGGTTCGACCCGGCCACGGGGTTCACGGCCATGGAGCGCACGACTGGCTGGGACGGCGCGCTGAAGGCCATCATGAACGCCCAGGGCCGCACGCCTCGCGGCGTCAACCCGGCCGAGCTTGCGGTATCCGGTCCCGACTATGCCGCCGAGCTCCGGCGCCGAGGCTTCCGGCTGACCGAGATGTTCCTGTCCTGATCGAGTGAGGAGGAGCAGATGAAGGCCATCGTCAGGAGCGAATACGGGCCGCCGGAGTCGTTGCGCCTCGCCGAGGTGGACGACGCCGACGCCGGGCGAGGGCGAGGTCCTCGTGCGGGTCGTGGCGTCGTCGGTCAACGCGGCCGACCTGGACTACCTCTACGGCCGACCGGCGATGACGCGCATGGGCATCGGTCTGCGCCGGCCCAGGAGCCAGCGCCTGGGGCTGGACGTGGCCGGGGTGGTGGAGGCGATCGGACCAGGGGCGTCACGCTTCAGCGTCGGCGACGAGGTCTTCGGCGACCTCACCGAGTGCGGCTATGGCGCGTTCGCCGAGTACGCCATCGCCACGGAGGAGGCCCTCGCGCCCAAGCCGTCTGCCCTCTCCTTCGAGGAAGCGGCCACGGTGCCGCAGTCGGCCATCCTGGCCATCCAGGGCCTGCGGGCGTGGAAGCCCGTCCGGGCGGGTGATGCGGTGCTGGTGAATGGAGCGTCGGGCAACGTGGGGCCATTCGCGGTGCAGCTCGCGCAGGCTTACGGCGCCGAGGTCACCGGGGTCTGCAGCAGCGCCAAGGTCGACTTCGTGCGCTCGCTGGGCGTGGACGATGTCATCGACTACACGCGCCAGGACTACGGCGCCGACGGCCGGCGCTGGGATCGCATCCTCGATGTCGCCGCGCATCGCTCGGTCTTCGCCGCGCGCCGTGCGCTGCGGCCGGGCGGCGTCTATGCCTGGGCCGGCGGTGACATGTGGTCGCTGCTCGGCGCGCTGACGATCGGCCCGGCTGCTGTCGCTGGTGACCAGCCGCAAGTCGAGCCTGTTCTCGTGGAAGCCGTTCAAGCAGTCGGACGTGGCCGAGCTCTCGCGGCTCATCGACGCGGGCAAGCTCAAGCCGCGTATCGACCGCACCTACAGCCTGGAGCAGGTGCCCGAGGCGCTGCGCTATCTCGAGGACAAGCGCGCCCTGGGCAAGCTCGTGATCACCATCGCGCCGTAGCGGTCGCCGTTTGCCGACAGCCAGACAACGGAGTACCTTCATCGGACGTTGACTGGTGCGAACCCGAGCAGCGCGCCGACGTGGATGCGGGCGCGCGTGTGCCCGCGCAAGACAGGGGAGGGACGCGGGTTCCATGAAGGCACGCATCGGTATCGGGCTCGTGCTCGCGGTGGCCGTCGCGCTGGTCGCGGCGCTGCCGGCGATGGCGATCACCAAGAACACCAGGCAGGACTTCGACCACCCGTTCGTCGGGCTCATCGTGTTCTACGCGCCGGACGGCACGATCGACGATGAACAGGATGGGCGACCCGATTTCAGCCATCGCTGCTCGGGCTCGCTCGATCGACGAGACGACGTTCGTCACCGCCGGCCATTGCACGGACGATGAGAACGGCGGCGTGATGGACGTCCGCGCGCATCTGGTTCAACCAGAGCGGAGGCTCCGCCTACGACGAGGACGACGACATCGACGCAGACAGTGGCTATCCGTGGACCTGCAGGACCGGCATTCCCTGCGCCACCTCGGACACCATGTACAACTACGGCTTCGACGACTTCAAGGGCTTCCCGAACACACGGGATGTCGGCGTCGTCATCCTCGATAGCCCCATCAAGCTTGACGAGTACGGCAAGCTTCCCGACGGGGATGTCCTGACAACGGCCTTCAAGGGCGCGCGTGGCGGCAAGGACGTCTGGTTCCGTGCCAGCGGATACGGGCTCTCGTATGCCAGCCCCGTCCGAGTCGTCTCGCTCCGTGAGCGCCTCATGGCCGACGGCAAGCTGGTCAACCTCAAGAGTGCCAACAACGCCGGATTCAACCTGCAGACGCAGGGCAACGGCAATGGACAAGGGGGGCACCTGCAGCGGTGACTCGGGCGGCCCCATCTTCTATCCCAAGGGATCGAACCAGATCGTGGCGGTGACCTCGTTCGGCATGAACGCCAACTGTCGCGGTGTCGACTTCGCCTATCGGCTCGACCGCAAGGCTGTCCTGGACTGGATCGCCCATCCGGACTGAGACCGATCTCGCTCGCACGTCCCGCCGTGAGCATCTGGTGACGTCGGCCGGCGCCGTCGCTCAGCCCACGCTTCGACCGCTGGCCCCGTGCCGCTCGGCTGCCCGCTCGGGCGCCCGCTCATCGGGGCCGGCCTGGTCGATCAGCGGGTCGAGCGGACCCAGGTCCGGCGCACGAGCACAGCGGACCTGGCCGGCATCTAGCTGCACGAGCTGCTGGGGAGCCGCACACGCGGCGCCGCTGGCGTAGGCGCACCGCGGGCCGAAGCGGCAGCCGGTCAACGGGTCGACGGACGCGGCTGAGCTGCTCGGGCGCAGCGGGGCCCGGAACGGCACACCGAACTCGGGGACCGATCGCCTCAGGGTTGCCGTGTAGGGGTGCCGCGGCCGGACCATCATCGGTCGTGTAGCGCCGTGCTCGACGACCTCGCCGCGGTAGAGCACGATGGTCTCGGTGCAGAGCCAGGTCACGACACCGAGGTCGTGGCTGATGAGCAGGATGCCGAGACCGCGATCGGCCCTGAGGCGCTCGATGAGCTCGAGGATGCGCACGGCGACCGTGGCGTCGAGCCCGCTGGTGGGTTCATCGAGGAGCAGCATCTCCGGCCCGACGGCGAGCGCGCGTGCGATGATCGCACGCTGGCGCTGTCCGCCTGAGACTTCGTGCGGATGGCGCTTGCTGGCTGATGATGGCAGCCCGACCTCGTCGAGCAGGCGCGACACGACCGCGTCCTGGCCCTCGCCCGGCGCGGCCCCCTTGCGGCCCCCCGCTCGCCATCCCTCTGCGATCGCCGAGCCGATGGTCTGGCGCGGATCGAGCGCACCATCCACGTCCTGCGGGATGGGTTGCACGCTCGTGCGGAAGGCTCGGAGCTCCACACCCTTGAGAGAGGCGACCTCGCGCTCCTGCCACCTCACCGCGCCGGCCGTTGGTCTCAGCAAGCCCAGCAACGTCCGTAGCGCCGTGGTCTTACCCGAGCCGCTCTCTCCCACCAGGGCCAGCGAGCGGCCCGGCCGCAGCTCCAGGTGGTCCAGCTGCAACGCCGGCTGGGTTGATGGGTCGGTGTTGGGGTAGCGGACCTCGAGATCCGTCGCGACGAGCCGCACCTCGCTCATGGCAGCGGCTCCAAGGCTGTCGGCAGCGGCGGCTTGGCGGCTACCAATGCCGCGGTGACCTGGTCGCGCGGGTTCTCCAGCACCTCCGGCCCACCCCGCTCGACGATGCGGCCGGCGGAGATGATGCTGATGCGGTCGGCGAGTCCGGCAACCAGTGCCAGGTCGTGCGAGATCAGCAGGAATGATGTGCCCTCGGTGATCCGCAGCCCTCGGAAGAGCTCCGCGACCTCGGCCTGGACGGTGACATCGAGGGCGCTGGTGGCCTCGTCCGCGAGCACCAGCTCCGCGCGTAGTGCAACCGCCAGCGCGATCGACACGCGCTGGGCCTCGCCACCGGACAGCTCGTGCGGATAGCGGGCCAGGAGCGTGGGCTGCAGCCGGACTGCCGCCAGGGCGTGGTCCAGGCGAGCTGCCCGCTCCTGCTTGGGCACCCCGTGCAGCGCCAGCGCCCGATCGATCCAGGCGCCGGCCCGAAGGGTCGGCGTCAACGCAGCACGCGCAGCCTGCAGCACGACCGCGATGCGCCGACCCCGGATGTGTCGCATCTCCTTCTCGCTGGTCCGCAGCAGGTCCCGGCCATCGAAGGTGATGCTGCCGCTGGTGCGAGCGTGTGCCGGCAGCACGCCCAGGATCGACGCCTGCAGCAGGCTCTTGCCTGCCCCGCTCTCACCGACCAGGCCTACCATCTCTCCGCGCTCGATGCTGAGCTGATCGATGTCAAGCAGAGTGTTGCCGCTGATCTCGACCCGCAGGTCACGGACGTCCAGCAGCGGCTCGTTGCGGTTCATCGGCGCGTGGCTCCCTTGGGGTCCAGCCACTCGCGCAACCCTTCACCGAGCAGCGTGAAGGCGAGTGCGGCCAGCATGATGGCGCCGCCGGGCACGACCACGACCCAGGGATGGGTCTGGATGAGCGCACGACCCTGCTGCACCATCAGGCCCCACTCGGGTGTCGGGTCGACGGCACCGAGACCAAGGAAGCTGAGGCCAGCCAATGTCAGGATGACGCCGCCCAGATCCAGCGAAGCCTGCACGATGACGGGGCCTGAGGCGTTCGGCAGGATGTGGCGGATGGCGACCCGCCAGGGCGCGATCCCGAGCAGGTGGCTGGACTCCACGAAGCCACGGCGGCGGACGGACGCTGCCTCGCCGCGCATCAGCCGGGCATACCAGGGCCACCATGCGATGACGATGGCGATCGCTGCGTTCTGCAGCGACGGCCCAAGTGCCGCGCCGATGGCGAGGGCGAGCAGCAACGACGGGAACGCGAGGAAGATGTCGACGACTCGCATCAGGATGTCATCGATCCAACCGCCGACCGCACCGCTGAACAGGCCGATGGGGACTCCGATGAGCAGCGAGGCCAGGATGACCAGCAGCGAGGCACCAACGGACATCCAGGTTCCGAAGAGCACGCGTGACCAGACATCGCGCCCGGCATGGTCGGTGCCGAACAAGTGCTCATCGTTCGGCGGGAGCAGCGTCGCGAGCATGTTCGTCGCCGTGCCGGCGTCTTCCGGGTAGGGCGCGATGAGCGGCGCCAGCACCGCGCCACCGACGACCAGCAGGATGATCGCCATCGCCACCAGCAGGCCGGGGTGGCGGAGGAGATAGCGACCGATCGATCGCAGCCGGCCCACGACGGTCGCCTCCGTGCTCTGGGTCGTTACGTCGCCTGCGGTCATCGGAGTCTCGGGTCCACGATCGGCCGGACGAGGTCGACCACGAGGTTGGCGACGAGATAGGCGATGGCCACGACCACGGTGGCGCCCGCGATCGAGGGTGCGTCCAGCGACGTGATGGAATCGGCCACGTACGAGCCAAGTCCGGGCCAGTTGAAGATGTTCTCGACCAGGAAGGTGTTGCCCAGGGCGTAGCCGAACACGAGGGCCAGGGCGGCGAGCACAGGGCCAAGGGACGGTCGCAACGCGAACCGCCACAGGATCGTTCGCTCCGGGTAGCCGATCGCCCGGGCCATGCGCACGTGCTCCTCGCCCATCGTCTCGATGAGGCTGGCGCGCGACAACCGTGCGATGAGCCCGGTCGGGTAGGCCGCGACCACGAGTGCCGGCAGGATGACATGCGTGGCCGATGAGACGAACAGCGGCCCGTTCAGCATCAGCAGGGAGTCGATGAGGATGATGCCGGTGCCCGATGATGTGGCGATGACGTCGCGGAACTCGCGGTCATAGCGCCCCGCCACGGGGAACAGCTCCATGTCGGTCGCGAGCGTCAGCTGCAACAGCAGAGCAAGCCAGAACACCGGAGACGCCACAAGGATGGCCGTGAGGCCACTGCTGATCCAGTCCGGCCAGCTGCCCTTCCAGCGGGCCCCCACCATGCCCAGGGAGATGCCCACCAGCACAGCCACCAGCATGGCGATGCCAACGAGCTCCAGTGATGCCACCAACCGGCCCATGACGTCGTCGACGACGGGCTGGCGTGTGTGGATGGAGATGCCCCAGTCTCCCTGGGCCAGACCGACGAGGTAGCGCACGACTTGCTCAGGCAGTGGCAGGTCGAGGCCCAGCTGCTCACGCACGAGCGCGAGCTCTTGGCGTGACGCACGCGGGCCCGCCCAGGTCGAGGCTGCGTCGCCGGGCAGCAGGCGCGTGATGACGAATGCGACCATGCCCACACCGACCGCGACCAGTAGCGTCTGGGGCAGCCGACGCAGCAACAGCCGCCTCGTACTCATCGGTGCGATCCCGGAATCGGACGACCGCGGACCGGGTCGCACCCGGATCCGCGGTCGGGATGATGGTCCTAGCTCGCCAGGGGCGTGAGGTCGTACACGAAGACGACCTGTGCGTAGGCCGGGTCGTCCACATAGCCGCCCACGCTCGCATCAAGCGCTCGCTGGTAGTTCTGGACGTACGGCGCGACCACGACCGCGTCATCGATCAGCTGCTGCTGCATCTCGACGTACTGCGCCGCGGCAGCATCTCGGTCGGTGACCGTCAGCGACTGGATCGTGTCGATGGCAGCGTCCATGTCAGGGTCGGCGTAGTAGGAGAGGTTGAAGGTCGGCTCGTCCTCGCTGTGGAACATCGCGATGAACCAGCTGAACGGGTCCGGATAGTCAGGCCACCAGTACATGATGAAGATGTCCTGGCGCTCCTCGATGTTGTCCGAGATGGCGCGATCCCACTGGGCCTGCCATTCGGTCGCTGCGATCTCAAGGTCGATGCCGAGCTCGGCGAGGTTGGACTTCAGGCTGGTCGCGACGAGCGACTGGTCGTTGTCGCCGACCGCCAGCGTCGCCGTCAGGCTCAGCGGCTCGCCCTCGGGACCGTATCCGGCCTTGGCCAGCAGGTCGGCGGCGCCCTCGAGGTCGAGGCCTGTGCCCGTGAGCTCGTCCGAGTAGCCCAGTAGCCCGGGCGGGATGACGCCCTTGGTGGGCACGACTGCGCCCCCCAGCGCCACGCCGATGCCGGCGCTGTCGACGGCCTTGGCCACTGCGGAGCGAACATCGAGGTCGGCCAGCGGGCCGGATGCTGTGTTCAACAGGACCATCAGGTTCTGGAGCGATGGTGTCTCCACGACCTGCACGTCCTCATCATTCCGCAGGCTGTCGATGAGCTGCGGCGTCAGGCGGTCGACGAACGAGAGCTCGCCGGCCTTGACCAGCTGCAGTGCGGTCGTTTCCTCGGGCACGATGCGATAGACCACCTCGGTGTACTTGTCGCCGTCCCAGCCACCCCAGTAGTCGCCGTAGGCGTCGAGCGTGAGCTCGAACTCGGATCCCTGCTGCCAGTCCGCGATGGTGTAGGGACCTGTGCCAGCGTCGTTGCCGGCAGCGAACCATGCCGCGAGCTCCTCGTCGCTGGCGCCTTCGCCGGCGGCGTTCACGTCATAGATGTAGGCGGCGTAGTTGGCGGCGGCGATGAGGTCCATCGGCGCCGGATACGAGAGGTTCATCACGACGGTCGTCGGGTCGGGAGCCTCGAACGACTCGACCGCGCCCCAGATGTAGCCCGCTCCCAAGCCCAGCGCCTGGGTGCGTTCGAGCGCCGCGACGGCCGCTTCCGCGTCCATGCTGGCACCCGTATGGAAGGTCACGCCGTCGCGCAGCTTGAACGTCCACGTCAGGCCATCGTCGCTGGCGGACCACTCGGTCGCCAGGGCGGGCTCGAGCTCGCCGCTGGCAGAGTCATATCGCGTCAGCGATTCGTAGATGTTGTGCATGGCCACGACTTCGTTGGAGTACGAGGACGCCGGGTCCAGGTCGGTCACGACCGCGAGGTTCGCGCCATAGGTGAAGGTCTCGCCCTCCATCTGCCCCAACGCTGCCATGGGCGCCGTCAACAGGAGCGCCGCTCCTGCGACGGCAGCCCCGAGCCCTGCCCGACGCCGGACACGTTCCTTGCTGGCCATTTCGCTTCCCTCCTTCGATCTCCGCTGGTCGCCGGCGATGGTGCCAGGCGACTCAAGCCATGACGAGCGGCCCTGCCGCCTTGACCCTGATGCGAGCACCAGGCTCCATCAGGTATGTGATCGGTGTCTCCTCGATATCGACGATCTCCACCCTGTCGGGATCGGCGCCTGCCGCGACCGCCGCCGCGCCAGCTCGCGCGGAGATCTCCTGCACCGCCTCGGCGTGGCCGCGCTTCTGGAACGTCACCACTTCCTCTGCGCTGCCGCTGACCTTGGCGATGGCCGCTCCGATGGCGTTGGCGACATCGTGGTGTTGCGGCCGCAGGATCTCCGACACCCCCGGGATGGCGTGAGGCAGGATGACACTGCCGCCTCCTACCGCGATGAGCGGCACGTCCGCGCGCGAGGTCTTCGCGCGGTCGATGGCGTCGGCGACCGCGAGGTCGGCAGTGGCAAGAGCTTCCCGCAGCAGCGCGGCGTGCTCCGCTCCCGGCGTGACCGAGCCGATGCCCTGCGCACGTCCCGTCAGCAGCGCAGCGTCAGTCAGCGTCGGAGTCGAGCCGCCGAAGGCCAGGGCTTCGTCACTGATGCGCCATGCCACCGAGTCCGGCCCGAGGCGACCGGGCCGCGCGATGGTCCCGCCGCCGATCGCGATCGAGACGATGTCCGGCATCCGAAAATTCGTGCGCACACCGCCGATCTCGACGGCCCGGCTGCTCTCGCGCGGGAAGCCGTTGACCAGCACGCCGATGTCGGTCGAGGTGCCGCCGACGTCGACGACGATGCCATCGGTTCGTCCCGTCAGATAGGCCGCGCCGCGGATGGAGTTGGCCGGCCCCGAGCCGATGGTCAGGACCGGGAAGCGCAGCGCGTGTTCGAGGGCCATGAGCGTGCCGTCGTTCTGGGCGAAGTACAGCGCTGCGTCCAGACTGCGTCGGGCAAGCGACGCTGCCAGCGTGCCGGCAACCTCGCGCGCGACACCGAGCAGGGCGCCGTTCAGCACGGTCGAGTTCTCGCGCTCGAGGATGCCCAAGGCGCCCAACTCGTGGCTCAGCGAG
Organism: uncultured Chloroflexia bacterium; assembly: GCA_963712735.1. Taxonomy (GTDB): domain Bacteria; phylum Chloroflexota; class Limnocylindria; order Limnocylindrales; family CSP1-4; genus JAFMJV01. The sequence goes on from CAVQIZ010000001.1 coordinate 112,826, forward strand.
AGATGGACTCCATCACCCAGGACCTCGCGTGCGATCTCGGCCGCGGCCAGCTCATGACGCGGCGAGACAGGCGCGAACACACTGGTGATCGAGAGGGCGTCCACCTGGCCCTGCAAACCCGAGACGAAGGCGCGCACCGCAGCGGTGTCAAGCGCCACGATGTCCCGCCCGTCCAGCTCGATGCCGCCACCGACGATGGTGACGCCGCCGGAGACGGCTTCGACGAGATCAGGCGGCCAGGTCAGCAGCGGGCGGATCGTCAGTGCAGCTGGCGCCCCGATGCGCAGGATCCCGACACGGTGAAGCTTGCGTCTCTCGAGGACCGCGTTGGTGGCGTGGGTCGTGCCCAGCATCACGTGATTGACCCTGGAGCGCTCGACGGCCCCAGCGGCCAGGACCGCGTCCACCGCAGCTTCGATGCCCGAGCTCACATCGGCCGAGGTCGGCACCTTGGCCTTCGCGAGCAATGAGTCGGCGCGGTCAAGGATCACGGCATCGGTGTTGGTGCCACCCACGTCGATGCCCAGCCGCAGGTCCAGTCGCCGCGGCGGCACGGTTCGGTCACTCGACCCGCTCATCGGGTCTGCAGGCCCATATCGAGCCCGGGCCATGCGCCGGTACCGGGGAGCAGCTGTTCGACCGGGACGTACGGCAGGTCGTAGCCGAAGGCCTTCGGGCCGGCCGTCCTGAGGCCGATCTCGCTGCGCCAGACCGGTGCGCAGGGGATGCCGACGGCGACCAGGCGTTGGCCGTACCTGAGCCGTTCGGTGTGGATGGCCTCCCCGGTCTGCTCATCGAGGAGCGTGATGATGTCCGGCACGGAGGCCCTGACCTCGCCGGCCATCCTCGCGACCAGGTACTCGTTCTGGATGTCGATGGTCATCCTTCGACCTGCGTCCGCACCGGTGCCTTCGATGGTAGCCAGCCCGCGGACGAAGCCGTCGCCGAAGTGTTGCTCGACGTCCACCACCTTGCCCCGCACGAGGAGGCCTGCGCCGGTCGCCTCCATGACCGCTGCGACCGGGTCGACTTCGGCGCCGCTGATCGCGCGGCCGATGCGGTGGGCCAGGCTCACCGTGCCCGGGACGGTGCTCCTGCGGGCCTGCTCCACGGTCATGGTGTATTCGGCTGAGGCGGCGATGCCGCCGACGGCGATGGCGAAGGCCCGCTCAAGGCGCTCCGCCCAGACCCCGTGCGCCTCGCGGATGATGACGCGGTGGCCGCGCTCATCGACGACGACCGCCGGCCCAGCCGGGATACCCGCCAGCTCCATGGTGATCATCTGGACCTCGGGGAAGGCACGCCCCATGCCGTCCGCGTCGAGGACGGGCAGGCCCATCCGCGCAGCCCACGCGAACGGCTCCATGCCGTTGCTGCCACCGATCTCGGCACACATCAGCGCCACCACCTGAGCACCGTGGAGGCGTTCGATCTCCTCGCGCAGGTGTAGTCCCTCGTCGCCTGACCCCAGTTTCTCGATCGTCACGGTCGGTGCACCCAGCAGACCGCAGGACATGACGATGCCGTCAGGCGGCAACTCATCGAAGTCGGCCAACTCGATGGGCCCGTAGTCTTCCACCGCCTGGATGGCCTTGAGCGTCGCCGTGTATGCCTCACCGCCCCCGCCAGCCCCGAGCACCGAGCAGCCTCGCGCGATGTCGGGCAATTCGTCCACGCGGATGGTCCGGAGCATCAGCGGATGATAGTCGAGCCCATCATCGATTCAGGCAGAGGCGCGCCGCTGCCGCGACCAGCGCCGATCGGGGCCGGCCCCGTCCGTCGGTCGTCGGCCGTCGGTCGTCGGCCCATTATCCGAGGTGGATCGATGCCGACCTCTGCAGCGTACGCCTGGCGGTCGGCCGGTCGGCGGCGTGCCACGGGACTGGCGGTCCAAGAGATGGCCCGATACCCCGATTCGTGCGTACACTGGCCGCGTTCGCGTCCCCGTAGCTCAGTGGACAGAGCAGCCGCCTTCTAAGCGGCCGGTCGCAGGTTCGAATCCTGCCGGGGACGCCACATGCCCAGCCCCACGCGTACTGCCACCCCGCAAGCGCAGGCAGCCGGCGTGCCCCGGGCGACAGCGAAGTCGAGCCCGGTCCTCACTGCGCCCCGCTGACAGCGGTCACCATGATGCCTTCCGGGGTCACCTGGATCAGCCGGAAGCGGCCGCCCCGATCGGCGACCAACGAATTGAGTGCCACCACCAACGCCCGCACGATGTCGTGCGACTGGACCCACGTGAGGCGGTTGAGCCTGAACTCGATGAGCCCATCGGTGCCGATGATGGGCGTCACGAGGATCTTCCCTACCTTGGAGTCGACCTCGATCGTGCCTGAGCTGGGCCGGACGCCGTTGACGACGTCCGGCGCGAGCGCCCGCAGCGCAGCGATGTCGCTCGCCGGGATGGTGAGTTCGCCCTGGCCCGACTCATCGAGCGCCCCCCCGAGAGCGGCGACACGGTTGGTGATCGTGCGCAGTGCGGCAGCGCCTGCCGGTGGGAGGTCCTTGGCGAAGGCGGCCACGCTGTCGGGAACGCCGCTCGTGTCCGGCAGCGTCTCTCCGTCCGGCGCCGCGGTGGCGTCGAGGTCGGGAATGGCCTCGGGGCCGGCGGCAGGTACGGGCGTGGCGCTCGGCCCCTCGATAGGCGCTGGCGTGGTCGCCACAGCGGCCGGCGTCGGCCCTGCCTCGAGACGCTGCCCCGGGGCGGCGGCTTCAGCGGTCGGTACCGCGGTCGGGGCTTCGGGAGCCGGAGCGAGCGTCGATCCGCTCGTCCGCTCATCGGCGAGCAACGGGGTGGGGTCGGGCGCAGTGGTGACGTCCACCGTGACCAGCACTACCCAGTTGCCGTCGGCGTCGGTCACGGTCGCGCCGTATCCTGCGATGGTGGCCCGGTCACCGATGAAGCCCTCGCGGATGACCTCGCCACCAGGCCCGCCGATCACGACCTCGTACTGGTCGTCTGGGGGCAGGTCGATCGTCGTCCCCACGACGGGAGGCTCATCTCCCGGGCCACCGCTGAGCATGATGGTGGTCGCCCGGCCTGCGCCGGCCTGTCCATCGCCCCCGGACGGCGGCTCGTACGGTGCCGGTCCATCCGGCGCGTCGGGACAGCGAGAGGAGCGCGCGGCCGCGGCGGCCGCGAGGCTATCGGTCAGGGCCTTTGCCTGACGCGGCCAGTTGCGCACGAAGCTCGTCGCGATCTCGATCTCGACGGGGTAGTGACCGGTGCTCCAGCGCTCGAACACCTCGCCCCGGTCCTCGCGTACGAAGCACAGCGCCGTATTGCTGGGATCGTCCTCCGCCCACGACACCCGGACGAGCCCGGCCTCCGGTTCATCGCGGTAGGCAGGCCGGTAGCGGCAGCGCAGGACGTACTCACCGTCGAAGCCGAGCCAATCCTCGATGACCGGTGCTTCCTCGTGGCTGGTGTGCCAGTCGCCCCGCACCAGGTCGCCCGGCAGCACGAGCGGGCATGCCACGCCATCCTCGGACGTCGGCTCGACATCGGGGACACAGGGATGGCCAAGCGGCTCGGCCGCGGAGATCAGCTGCCTGAGCGCCTTCGCGGCCTGCTTGACCGAGATGGCGCCTTCGGTCCAGCTGGCGTGGGCCACCACCATCCGGCTGCCGCTCGACAGCCTCCACCAGCGCTCTTCGTCGGGTCGCACCGGTTCGGGCTGGGGCGTTCGCGACAGGCACTGCGAGCGCTCACGGGGGTGGTCCGGCCACCACTGGACCTCCAAGCTCACGCTGCCGATCCTGTTCTTCCCGGTCAGGCGATAGCGGCACTTGTGGGTGTTGTACTGCGGGAACGGCAGCGCATCCTCGAACTTGACCGAGCCGACCTTTCCCGGACAGGCGACCACGCCCTTCGCTTCCGTGCGCCCCTTGGCCTCGACTCCGGGAGCATCGACCGAGGTCACGACGCCGGCGACCATCGCGGCAGCCACCATCGTCGCGATCCCCCTGGCTCGCCAGCACCGACGTCCAGCCATGGCCCAAGGGTGCCCGAGGTTCGATGGCGCCGTCAATGCGCGCGGTCTCATCCGGGCGTGTCAGCGCGATGCACCGCGCGCGAACGCTGCTCCGTGCCCCACGGACTCCAGCAGGCGCTCGATGCCCTGCTGGCCGGGCCGCACGTCGGCCGCTATGCCCCAGCGATGGGCGGGGACCTCCGACGACGTGGGGTCGCGGACGATCTCGACGCGTGACGATGGCGACACCGGCAGCTCTCGCTCTACGAGGCCGAAGACAGCCCACGGCGGCGCTTGACGTTCGGTTCAGCGGGCACTAGGGCCCAGGGAACGACGCCACCGCTTCCTCAAGGAGCTGCTCCGGCGCACTCACCAGCCAGATGACCTCCCCAAGCGGAACCACCACGATCGGTTCTGCCTCAGGCGACGCATCGTCGTACAGCAGTGTCACCTCTCTGTTCGCGATCTGGCCCTGCTCCACCCTCGACCCGGGCATGTCGGCCTGGAACGCCGCCAGCAGGAGGGGAGCCACCGGCTGCACGTCCCCGCCCCGGATCTGGAAGGCGGCCATATAGAGGTACGTCTCATCGTCGAGCGCGGTGAAGGTGACCGCCGTCGCGGCATCGTCCACGGTCCCGCCGCCGGCCTCCACATACTCGTGGATCCGGGCGATCTCCTGGGCGCCGTACTCGTCGCTCGGATCGAGCTCGGCGAGCAGCTCCTGTCCGACGTCGACCTGGATCCCTTCGACGAGGGAAACGCCGCCCAGTTCGGCTGGGAACAGGGCGATCAGTGCGGCGGCCTGCTGCTCCATCTCCGGGGTGCGCTCGATGGGCTCCGGCGTCTGTGCCATGGCGCCACCGGCCCCGCTGGCCAGCAGCAGTACTCCCAGCGTCGCGCCCAACACACGAGTCCTGATCATCTCTTCCTCCTGGCCACGAACACCCTCCGCTGGCCAGTCTAGCGCCACGGTCCCGCGCGCTGGACCCGGGTCGAAGGCTCCGGTCCTCGCGCGGCGAAGCGCGGTGTGCGCTGCGCGTCGCTGACCTCGTTGCGTTGCGCCTCGTCAACGCCCGGCTCTCGGCGGGTGGGATATGTGAGGTTCCGTCCGGTCCGGTGCCTTGCGGGGAGGGGTATGCTCCGAGCCTGTTGTCCCGGTCGTGCGGGATGAGAGGGGATCGATATGTCGTTGCTCGAACGCGTAGAGGCGGCCAAACGAGGGGCCGTCGCACCTGCGCCCGGTGCCCCCGTGCCGAGCGCACCCAGACCCGCACCCGCGTCAGCCACGCCGCCCGGGATGGGCGGCAGCCCGTCCGCGCCCCCGGCAGGTGGACCCACGGCGCCTGTGCGCGTGTCCGCGCGCGAGTCGAACTTCCGACAGATCCGTGCGGCCGTGGGCCAGGCCGTGGCCGATGCGTTGTCATCGCGCATCGACCTCTCCAACCCCGGCGGAGTGCGAGAGAGTCTCGCCAGCGAGATCGACGAGGTCATCGCCGACTACATCTTCCAGAACGACCTGAGCCTGACACGCGAGGAGCGGCGCAGGCTGGTGGAGGACGTGGTCGACGAGGTCGCCGGCTTCGGTCCCATCGAGCCGCTACTGGCGGACCCGACCATCACCGAGGTCATGGTCAACGGGCCCAACCGCGTCTACATCGAACGCGCCGGCCGCATCGAGAAGGTGCCCATCGTCTTCCGCAACGACGAGCATGTGCTCAACGTCATCGATCGCATCATCACGCCCCTGGGTCGCCACATCGACGAGTCCAGCCCGCGTGTGGACGCCCGCCTGCCGGACGGCTCGCGCGTCAATGCCATCATCAAGCCCCTCAGCCTGGTGGGGCCGGTGATCACCGTGCGCAAGTTCGCCACCCGCTTCACCGTCGATGACCTGGTCCGCTTCGGCACGGCCACCCCGGAGATGTTCGAGTTCCTGAAGGCCTGCGTGGAGGCGCAGCTGAACATCTTCCTGTCCGGCGGCACCGGCTCGGGCAAGACCACCACGCTCAACGTCCTCTCCTCCTTCATCCCTGACACCGAGCGCATCGTGACCGTCGAGGATGCCGCCGAGCTGCAGCTCAGCCAGACGCACGTCATCACGCTGGAGGCGCGACCGGCCAACCTCGAGGGCAGCGGCGAGATCACCATCCGCGACCTGCTGCGCAACGCGCTCCACATGCGCCCCGACCGCATCGTGGTGGGCGAGTGCCGCGCCGGCGAGGCCCTGGACATGATCCAGGCCATGACCACCGGCCACGACGGCTCGCTCTCGACGGGCCATGCCAACACACCGCGAGACATGCTGCGCCGTCTCGAGACGATGGTGCTGATGACCGGCTACGAGCTGCCGCTGCGTGCCATCCGCGAGCAGATCGCCAGTGCCGTCGACGTCATCGTCCACACCGCTCGCCTGCGCGATGGCTCGCGCAAGATCGTCAGCATCACCGAGGTCTACGGCGTCGAGGACGACGACATCCTGACCCAGGAGATCTTCCGCTTCGAGCAGACCGGCGTGGTCGACGGCAAGATCCAGGGCTCCTTGACGCCCACCGGCATCCGGCCCACGTTCATGCCCACCTTCACCGTCCGCGGGATCACGCTGCCGCCGGGGGAGTACGGCATCCCGCCGCAGGATCCGACCCAGCCGGTGCGCGCCGGCAAGGCGCGCTGGAGCTTCGGCGGCAACAGCGACGCCTCGATCTCCGTGCCGCCCGGCCTGGGCCGCGGACGGGTCGTGGTGGCCGGCGGCATGGCCTATGTCACCGGCATCGGACCGGTGGACCCGGAGAGCAGCCGCGTCGAGAGTCCCGACATCAAGCTGCAGACTCGCCAGTGCCTGGCCAACCTCAAGGCCGCGCTCGAAGGAGCCGGCAGCTCCATGGACGAGATCGTGTGGGCCAACTGGTCGCTGCGCGAGGCCACCGACTTCGACACCTTCTACCAGGAATGGCTGCGCTGGTTCCCGGGTGAGGCGCCGATGGGGCAGGGGACCCTGCTGCCGCTGGCGCACCGCCGCGCCGGGTTCCGCGTGTCCCTCGGCGTCATCGCCTCTGCCGCCGCCGCACCCACCTCCAGGGATGGGCAGCGGGAGCCGGCGGTGATCCCCGTCATCGGCGACGCGGCCGTGGAGCCATTGCCCGCGCCGCCGGTGGTCGCAGCCGCCCCGCCGCCCGAGTCGCTCGACTCGTAGCCCGCGCCCGTCCCGCACGTCATCGTGTAGCGTGAGCGGGCCCGCCGCGTTCGGGCCGCAAGCGAGGGAGATCATGACGAGCATCGACGCGCACGGCCTGTTCATCGGCCACCACGCTGACGGTGGTGAGCCGTTGACCGTAGAGCCGGGAGACCTCACGACGCACGCGGTCATCGTGGGCATGACCGGCTCGGGCAAGACCGGGCTCGGTATCGACCTGCTAGAAGATGCCCTGTTGCGGGGCATCCCCACCCTCGTCATCGATCCCAAGGGCGACATGGGCAACCTGCTGCTCACGTTCCCGGAGCTGCGCCCAGCGGACTTCCGCCCCTGGATCGAAGAGGCCGCTGCCGCTCGCGAGGGCATCACACCCGACGAGCTGGCGGGGCGCACGGCCCAGACGTGGCGCGAGGGCCTGGCACGCTCGGGCATCGCGCCCGAACGCATCGCGCGGCTGCGCGCTGCGGCCGGCTTCACCATCTACACGCCCGGCTCCACCGCCGGCGTGCCACTCGACCTCATCGGCTCGCTCAAGGCTCCGGCCTCGGCCGACGATCTCGAGATCCTGCGCGACGAGGTGGAGGGCTTCACCTCCGGACTGCTCGGCCTCATCGGCGTCGACGCCGATCCCCTGGCCAGCCCCGAGCACATCCTCATCGCCAACCTCGTCGAGCGCAGCTGGGCGGCCGGGCAGGACCTCGACCTCGTGGCCCTGCTGGGCCAGATCCAGGACCCGCCGATGCGGAAGCTCGGCGTGCTCGACCTGGACGCGTTCTATCCGCCCGGGGACCGCGCCGCTCTGGCACTGAAGCTCAACGGACTGCTGGCCTCTCCCTCGTTCGCCGCCTGGAACAGTGGCCCGGCGCTCGACATCGACGCCATGCTCTTCGCCGATGGCCGGCCCCAGGCGGCCATCATCTCGGTCTCACACCTGTCGGAGGCCGAGCGCATGTTCGTGGTCACGCTCATCCTCAGCAAGATGGTGACGTGGACACGCCGCCAGTCGGGCACCGGCGAGCTGCGCGCCCTCATCTACATGGACGAGGTCTTCGGCTACGCCCCCCCGACGGCGATGCCGCCGGCCAAGAAGCCCATCCTGACGATCCTCAAGCAGGCCCGCGCGCACGGCGTCGGCATGGTGCTCTCCACGCAGAACCCGGTGGACCTGGACTACAAGGCCATCAGCAATGCCGGCACCTGGATGATCGGCCGGCTGCAGACCGAGCGCGACAAGGCCCGCCTGCTCGACGGCATGACCTCGGCCGCCGGCGAGGTCGACGGGGCCACGCTCGACGCCACCATCTCCGCGCTCGAGAAGCGCGAGTTCCTGCTCCACAGCACGCGTGCCAGCGCGCCGCTGCGCTTCTCCACGCGTTGGGCCATGTCATACCTGGCCGGTCCCTTGACGCGCGACCAGGTCAAGCTCCTGACGGGCGAGCGGGCCGCCGACGACCACGACGCCGGCAGGGTGGACCACTCATCGGCGGAGTCACCGGCGCCCGCGCTGGGCGAAGACGAGACGCTCGTGGCGCCCGAGGTCGCGGCAGGTGTGGGCGTCTACTACCTCGATCCCGCCGCGGCCTGGGCGGCGGACGTTGGTGCCGTTCCCGGTGGCACTCGCCTGACACCGGCCCTGGTGACCCGCGTGCAGATGCTCTTCGATGACACCAAGGCGGACCTGCGCGAGACGGTCGAATGGGAGGCCTTCGTGCCCCTGGTCGAGCGCGACGTCGATTGGGGCGAAGCCATCACGGTCGACTACGACACGCGAGACCTGCGCCGCGACCCGCCCGAGGGTGCCGCGTATGTCCTCTCGGACGCCAAGATCGCGAACACGTCCTGGTTCAGCTCGACGACCGCGGATCTCAAGAACCATCTCCATCGCGAGCAGACCATCACGCTGCATGCCAATCGAGAGCTGAAGCTCTACTCGCGCATCGACGAGACGGAGGAAGCGTTCACGCAGCGCTGTCGCGACGCTGCCGACGAGGCCAAGGACGCCGAGGTGGCCACCATCCGCGACCGCCTCACCGCCAGGATGGAGACCCTCAACGACGCCATCGCCAAGTACCAGGATCGCATCGAGGAGCTGCAGGCCGACGTCCGCAACCGGCGCAACCAGGACCTCATCTCCATCGGCAGCTCCGTGCTCGGCAGCATCCTCGGCGGTCGCAACAGCACGTCCACCATCGCCCGCTCGGCCGGGCGCGCCGCCACCCGTGGCGAGTCGTCCGCGCAACGCATCCGCACCATCGAGAACCGCATCGAGGAGAAGAACCTCGCGCTCGAGGACCTGGAGGAGGACCTGCGCGAGGCCATCGCACAGATCGACGAGGAGTGGAACGAGAAGGCCGCAGCCATCGAGCCGCTGGAGATCAGCCTCGAGAAGGGCGACATCACCGTCGACGAGGTGAGCCTGCTCTGGGTGCCCGTCGGCTAGGGGTGATGCCGGCGACAAGGGTCCAGACGGACCCCGTGTTGGTGCCGGAGGTCCGACGCAGGCGAACGACCGCAGGCTATAGTCGGTCATAGCAGCCCGCATACCTATGCGCTCGACCAAGAGGCGGCGCAGCCGGGCTGGGAGGAGCAGGTCAAAGGAGGACCATGAAGACACGTGCACTCGCGCTGACCACCTCGGTCGCCCTGGCGGCCATGATGGCGGTCCCGGTCGTTGCTCAGGACGCTCCTGAGCCGTTCGCCGACGACGCCAAGCCGTACGTCCCCATCGTTTCCAAGGGCTTCCAGCACCAGTTCTGGCAGGCTGTGAAGCTGGGCGCCGAGGACGAGGCTGCCGCGCTCAACATGGATGTCAACTTCATCGGCCCCGCCAGCGAGTCCGATGTGGCCATCCAGATCGAGATGCTGCAGGCCGAGTACGACAAGAACCCGGACGCGGTCTGTTTCGCGGCGCTTGACAGCCAGGCCGCCAACCCGCTGCTGGAGCAGATGCAGGCCGACGGCATCCCCGTCATCGCCTTCGACTCCGGTGTCGACAGCGACATCCCCATCACCACTGCCGCGACCGACAACGTGGCTGCTGCCGCGCTCGCCGCGGACAAGATGGCCGAGCTCATCGGCGGCGCCGGCAAGGTCGGCGTCATCGTCCACGACCAGACCAGCCGCACCGGCATCGACCGCTCCGAGGGCTTCGTCAACCGTATGGCAGAGGCCTACCCGGACATCGAGATCATCGGCCCCCAGTACGGCGGTGGCGACCAGCTGAAGTCCACCGACCTGGCCAAGGCCATGATCACCGGCAACCCGGACATCGCAGGATTCTTCGGTGGCAATGAAGGCTCCGCCATCGGCGTCCTGAACGCCGTCAACGAGCTCGGCGTGGCCGATGACATCGTGGTCATCGGGTACGACTCGGGTATCGCCCAGATCAACGCCATCAAGGACGGCACCATGGCCGGCGCTGTCCAGCAGAACCCGGTGGGTATCGGCGCCAAGTGCGTCGAGGCTGCCGCGATGGCGCTTCAGGGCATGGAAGTGCCCCCGAACATCGACACCGGCTTCATCTGGGCCGATGCCTCGACCATCGATAGCCCTGAAGTCCAGGCTGTCCTCTACGAGTAGGCCTGAAGACTTGATCTAGAAGACCGACGGGACTGCCGCGTTCCAAGCGGCAGTCCCGTTCGTCTACGCACGCCACGCGAGGATCCCCATGGCGGTCGACCTCCTCATCCGGATGCAGGGCATCGACAAGCACTTCCCCGGGGTGCAGGCGCTGCAGGACGCGCAGTTCGAGCTGCGTCCGGGCGAGGTGCATGCGCTGGTGGGGGAGAACGGCGCCGGCAAGTCGACGCTGATGAAGGTGCTCACGGGCATCTACCAGCGTGACGCCGGCACGATCGAGGTCGAGGGCAGGCGGGTCGAGGTCCCCAACCCCCGTGCAGGTCGCGACCTGGGCATCAGCATGATCCACCAGGAGCTGGTGCTGGCACCTCATCTGACTGTCGCCCAGAACATCTATATGGGCCGTGAGCCCCGCGGTCGCCTCAGCTTCATGGTCGATGACAAGGCCCAGGTGAGGGAGACCGCCGAGCTCGTCGAGCGACTCGGCCTCAAGCTCGATCCCAAGGCCAAGGTGATGGACCTGAAGGTCGCCCAACAGCAGATGGTCGAGATCGCCAAGGCACTGTCGATGGACGCATCGGTCCTGATCATGGACGAACCCACGGCGGCCCTGACCGACACTGAGATCGAGGAGCTATTCCGCATCATCCGCTCGCTCCGCGAGCAGGGCAAAGGCATCGTCCACATCTCGCATCGGCTCGAGGAGCTGCGGCAGATCTCGGATCGCGTCACTGTCATGCGCGACGGGCGACACGTCGACACGGTCGAGACCGAGTCGGTCACCATCGACGACATCATCTCGATGATGGTGGGTCGCACCATCTTCGAGGAGGCACCGCACGTTCCAGCTGATGCTGCCGAGCAGCCGGTCGTGCTCGAGGTCCGGAACCTTTCCCGTGGTCGCTCGGTGCAGGACGTCTCGTTCCAGCTCCGGCGAGGCGAGATCCTGGGCGTAGCCGGCCTTGTCGGTGCCGGCCGTACGGAGATGGCCCGCCTCATCTTCGGTGCTGACCAGAAGGACGCCGGCGACGTCTACGTCGATGGGGAGCTCGTCCAGATCGCCAATCCGGCGCAGGCGGTCGAGCTGGGAATCGCCTATCTCTCCGAGGACCGCAAGCGGCACGGCCTCGCCCTTGGGCTCGACGTCGAGACCAACGTGGCCCTGGCTTCGCTCCACAACCTGATGAAGTCATTCGGGCGTGTCGACGGCGCTCGCACCGCGGCAGCCGCGGAGAAGCGCGTCGAGGAGCTGGACATCCGGACTCCCAGCATCAAGCAGAAGGCTCGCAACCTGTCCGGCGGCAACCAGCAGAAGGTCGTCATCGCCAAGTGGCTGACCGCCGAGATGAGCGTCCTCATCTTCGATGAGCCGACGCGCGGCATCGACGTGGGCGCCAAGCAGGAGATCTACCACCTGCTCAACGAGCTGGCCGCGGAGGGCAAGTCGATCCTCATGATCAGCTCGGAGCTGCCGGAGATCCTGCGCATGAGCCACCGCATCCTCGTGATGTGCGAAGGCCGCCTGACCGGCGAGCTGACCGCGGCCGAGGCGGACCAGGAGAAGATCATGACGCTGGCGACCCAGCGCGAGTCCGTCGCCCAGGCGACGAGTTGACGAGGACCCACATGCAGAGCGCAGCCGCACGAGCAGGATCGATCTTCAAGTCCGACGCCGTCCAGAAGCTCCTGGCGCTGGGCGCTCTGGTCATCCTCATCGGCTTCTTCACCATCGCCTCCCCGTACTTCGCGACGTGGAGCAACGCCCAGGGCATCTTCCTGGCGACCTCGGTCGTCGGCATCCTGGCCATGGGCGTGACCTTCGTCATCATCACGGCCGGCATCGACCTGTCCATCGGCACGGTCATGACGCTCTCGGCGGTGATGACCGGCGTCTTCGTCACCAACCTCGGCCTGCCGTGGGGCATCGGCATCGTGGCCGGCATCGCCACCGGTACCACCATGGGCGCGGTCAACGGCACGCTCGTGGCGCGCTTCGGACTGCCGCCCTTCATCGCCACCCTCGGCATGCTCAACATCGCCCGCGGCCTCTCGCTCGTGATCTCGGAGCTGCGGCCCATCTACTTCCCCGACCAGCCCGAGTTCAACCAGGCCTTCATGGGCTCGATCACTCGAGGACTTCGGCCTGCCCGATCTGGTGCCCAATCTCTTCTTCGTCTTCATCGCGGTCGCGGTGGTCGCCGGCTTCATCCTGAGCAAGACCATCCTGGGGCGCTACATCTTCGCCATCGGCAGCAATGAGGAGGCCACGCGACTGTCGGGTGTGCGCACGATGCGCTACAAGGCCTCCGCCTACATCATCTCCGGCATGTTCGCCGGCGTCGCCGGCGTCGTCATCGCCGCGCGGCTCAACTCGGCGCAGCCCGCGGTCGGCTTCGGCTACGAGCTCGATGCCATCGCCGCCGCGGTCATCGGCGGGACCTCGCTCGCGGGAGGCGAGGGCTCCATCTTCGGCACTGTCATCGGCGCCTTCATCATCAGCGTGCTGACCAACGGGCTGCGCCTGATGGACGTGCCGCAGGAGTGGCAGACCGTGGTCACGGGCTGCATCGTCATCCTGGCCGTCTACCTCGACATCATCAGGCGTCGCCGCCAGGGCTGAGGGCGGCTAGCGCAGCCTGACGGCCGTGCCGAAGGCCAGGATCTCGCTGACGCCGGCTGCGATGGTCGACGTCGTGTAGCGCACCGCCACGATGGCATCTGCTCCCTGTGCCTGGGCCGCGGCGATCATGTTGGCCGTGGCCTCGTCGCGGGCTTCGGTGATGAGCTTGGAGTACTCCGGGACCGAGCCGCCGAAGATGTTGCGGATGCCGGCGGTGATGTCATAGCCGATGCCACGGGCGCGAGCGGCATTGCCGCGCACCAGGCCGAGCGTCTCGGCGATCTCGCGGCCCTCGATTCGGTCGGTAGTGGACAGGATCATCGGCCGAGCCTCCATGCGTCGTCGTGGCCTGAGCGGCGCCCACGTTCGGCTACCGTCAGCGGGTGAGCACAGCATACGACTCACCCCCACCGGCGTCGCTGGGGCCGAACTATCGCAAGCTGTGGTCAGCCTCCGCAGCCTCCAACCTGGCCGATGGCATCTTCGTGGTGGCGCTGCCGCTGATCGCGGTCTCGCTCACCACCTCGCCGGCCCTGGTGGCGGGCGTCTCGATCGCGGCCCGCTTGCCGTGGCTGGTCTTCGTGCTGTTCGCGGGTGCGCTCGCCGATCGCCTCGACCGTCGCGCGACCATGCGCAACGTCCAGCTCATGCGCGTGCTCGTGGTGGGGCTCATGGCTGCCCTCGCGCTCTCCGGCGGTCTGTCGCTGCCGCTGCTGTACGTCGCCGCGTTCGCGTTGGGCATCGGGGAGACGCTCTTCGATACCGCCGCCCAGTCGATCATGCCCAACATCGTCCCCAGGGAACTGCTGAGCCGGGCTAACGGTCGGCTATACGCGGTCGAGCTGGCGATGAACGCGTTCGTGGGGCCGCCCCTGGGCGGCCTGCTGGTTGCCGTCTCGGTGCCGCTCGCGCTCGGCGGCAGCGTGGCCGGTTACGGCTTGGCGGCCATCGGGCTGGCGCTGCTCGCGGGGTCGTTCAGGCCCAGGTCGGACGGCAGTTCGCGCTCGATGGTCGCGGAGATCCGCGAGGGGTTCAGCTTCGTCTGGCAGAACCCCGTGCTGCGGCCGCTGGTCATCATGCTGGCGGCCTCGAACATGGCCAACTCCGCGGTCGTGGCGGTCTTCGTGCTGTTTGCGGTGGCGCCCGGCCCGCTGGGCCTCGATGAGCTGGGCTACGGGCTGCTGATGACGACGATGGCTGTCGGTGGCATCGCCGGCTCGCTCGCCGAGGAATGGGTCGAGACATGGGCCGGCCGTTCCAACGTCCTGTTCGGCGTCATCATCGTAGCCGGGGTGGCCACCCTCATCCCGGCCTTCACGGCGAACGTGCTGGCCGTAGCAGCGGGCATGGTGGCGATGGGGGCCGCCTTCATGATGTGGAACATCATCACGGTCTCGCTGCGCCAGCGGATCACGCCCGACCAGCTGCTAGGTCGGATGAACGCCACGTACCGCCTCTTCGCCTGGGGAGTCATGCCCCTCGGCGCCCTGCTCGGCGGCCTGATCGCCGAGGCGATGGGGCTGCGTGCGGTCTTCCTGGCCGCGGGGCTCGTGTCGCTGGCGATGCTGGCCTTCCGCCGCTACCTCGGCGATGCGACGCTCGACGCTGCCGAGGGGCTGACGGGAGGCTGAGCCCGCAGTCCGTTGCCGAGCTGCGCGGCCCTGTGATGGTCAGGCGGGGCTGGTGACGGGGTGCACCGGGTCCATCGGCACCGGTGGGGCTGACCCAAGTACGGGTTGTTGCTGAGCGGTCGGGACGCCACCATGCGACCCAACACCTCGATGGACCACATCACACGGTTCCTCATCGATCCAGGTGTGCTCGGTCGACCAGTGGCACCGAGCGCCGAGCACCCGAGCACCCGAGCACCGAGCACCCGTCCAGCAGCCCACTGAACGCGAGGTAAGGAACGTTAGATGGCGTCCATGGCAGTCAACGAGCTCGGCCCGATGCTCACCGCGAGCGAGGTCGCTGAGCTTCTCCACCTGCATGTCAACACGGTCAAGCGCCTCGGGGACCGTGGTGAGTTGCCCTTCTATCGCGTGTGCAAGCGCGGGGACCGTCGGTTCCGGCTTGACGACGTGATGGCGTTCCTGGCGCGAAACCGCTAGGTTCCACTCACTCCGGGTCCGGCCAGCGGCCGGCCCCTTCGCCTGCCCCAACGCCGCCGGGACGCGAGTGCCGGCGGCGTCGGTCTGTGCCAGCGGGTCCGCCTCAGCGCTCGCTGGCGGCGCGCGCCTGGCCGACCCAGTCCTCGTGCCGGATGCGCTCGGCGCCAACTCTGATCTGCGGCGCGATCCGGTCGATGTCGGCATCGCTCCAGGCGGCGACCTGTGCCAGCGTCGCGATGCCCAGTTCCGCGAGGCGCTCGGCGCTCTTGGCCCCGAGGCCCTTGATGACGGTGAGGTCGTCGGAGGGTGCCTCCGTTGCCGCTGTCGCCGCTGTCGCGTCCGGCTGAGGCGTCGGCTTCGCCTCGGGCACCTCGGGCTCTGGCGCGGCCGCCGCCGAGGGCACCTCGGGCTCTGGCTGTCCCTCGCTCCGCCTGCGCTTCGCCCACGCGGCAGCGCCAGCTGCACTGACAGCCGCTGCGACCGTGGCCACCATCGCGCCGATCTTCGTCTTCATCCTGCCCTCCCTGTCGCCAAGGCGACTAGTGCTGCCCCCAGCGTTCTGCGTGTACGACCTCGTCGTACGCCTTGCGCCCACCCGCGCGCGGCGGTCGCGTCAGCTCGCCGGGGTCGGCCGGCCAGCCCAGCGCGATGAGGTACTGGCACTGCTTGTCCGGCGGCAGGCCCAGCACCTCTGCGGCGAGGTCGAAGTCATTCACCGTGATGGGACATGAGCCGATGCCCATGTCCCAGGCGACGAGCGTGATGTTCTGCGCGGCCCGGCCCAGGTCCCACAGCACGGAGCGGGCATGGTCGGGGTCGGGCGCATCCACGACCATGGCGATGGCCGCACCTGCGAACGGTAGGTGCTTGGCATGGATGGTGACCCCCGACAGGCGTCTGAGCGACTCGGGATCGCGGACGGTGATGAAGTCCCAGCGCTGCGTGTTCTTCGACGAGCCCGTCTTGCGGGCGGTGTCGGCGATGCTGCGAACCTCTTCGTCGGTCAGCGGCTGCGGCCGGTAGTCGCGGATCACTCGAAGGGTGCGGATGGCCTTGATGGTGTCCATCGGCTGAGTCTATCTGCCGGCGGGGCCGTAGACTGCGCGGATGTCGACGCACAATGGTTTCCCGGCCGTCATCGAGGTCGTCGTCGAGATTCCGGCCGGCAGTCGCAACAAGTACGAGTACGACGAAGAGGCCAAGGTCATCAGGCTCGACCGGGTGCTCTCCTCGGCCGTCTACTACAACTTCGACTACGGCTTCATCGAGGGCACGCGAGCCGACGACGGCGACCACACCGACGCCATGCTCCTGATCGACGAGAAGACCTTCCCCGGCTGCCACGTCTGGGCGCGACCGGTCGGCGTGCTCAGGATGGCCGATGAGAAGGGCGTCGACTACAAGGTGCTGTGCGTCGCGCTGGCCGACCCCATGTACGCGCACCTCGAGGCGCTGCGCCAGGTCTCGCCGCACAAGCTGCGCGAGATCGAGCAGTTCTTCCACACCTACAAGAACCTCGAGGACAAGTCCGTCCAGATCGATGGCTGGGCCGGGGTGGCCGAGACGCTGGAGATCCTGCGCACCGACCGGCAGCGCTGGCTGGACGAGCAGGAGGCCAGGTCCGTCGCCGAGGGTCCCGGCGAGCCGTAGGCCATGGCCAGCAGGTTCGAGCTGCTCGACGTCGGCGGGCGCGAGGTCAAGGTCACCAACCCCGACAAGGTCTACTGGCCCGGACCCGGCCACACCAAGATGGACCTGGTGCGCTACTACCTCGCGGTGGCCGACGGCGCCCTGCGAGGCGCGGGCGGGCGGCCGATGGCACTCAAGCGGTTCGTCGACGGTGCCGAGGGCGAGTTCTTCTTCCAGAAGCGTGCGCCCGCCAGGCGCCCTGCCGTGGATCGACACCGTCTCGCTCTCGTTCCCGTCGGGCCGCAGCGCCGAGGAGGTCGTGCTGCGCGACGCGGCGTCGCTCGCCTGGGTGGCCAACCTCGGCTGCCTCGACCTCAATCCGCACCCCGTGCGCGCGGACGACCTCGATCATCCCGACGAGCTGCGCGTGGACCTCGACCCGGTGCCGGGCGTGCCCTGGTCGCAGGTGCGCGACGTGGCCCTGGTGACCCGAGAGGCGCTTGACGCCGTCGGCCTCGTCGGCTGGCCCAAGACGTCGGGCTCGCGCGGCATCCACATCAACGTCCGCATCGAGCCCCGCTGGACCTTCCCGCAGGTGCGCCGCGCGGCGCTGGCGCTGGCGCGAGACGTGGAGGCGCGGGCGCCCGCGATCGCGACCAGCAAGTGGTGGAAGGAGGAGCGCCACGGCGTCTTCCTCGACTACAACCAGAACGCCAAGGACCGCACGGTGGCGTCGGCCTACTCGGTGCGACCCCTGCCCGACGCTCGCGTCTCTATGCCGCTCTCATGGGACGAGGTGCCCGAGGTCGTGGCGGAGGACTTCACCCTGGCCACGGTGCCGGCGTTGTTCGCCGCGCGCGGCGACCGCCACGGCGGCATCGACGAGGCGGTCGGTTCACTCGAAGCGCTGCTGGAGCTCTCGGCGAGACACGAGGCCGAGGGACTCGCCGATGCGCCTTGGCCGCCGCACTATCGCAAGCAGGCCGGCGAACCACCCCGCGTGCAGCCGTCCAGGCAGCGGCGCAGCAGCAAGCCGCTCATCGAGATCGCGCGAGCCGCCCGCAAGCAGGACGCGCTCGCCGGTCTGGAACGGTGGAAGGCCCGCCATCCGCAGGCCGCTGCGCATCTGCAGCCGGCCGATGTGCTGGTCGACGCCATGCGTGGCCGCTCCACGACCTGGACGCGGATCAGGCTCAACCTCGAGCACGTGCCCCAGGACGAGCGCCCGACACAGGAGCCGCTCGACCCCGACTACGACCCGTGGCTCGAGTACGGCGAGCGCAGTGCATCCCCGGGTCGACGCCAGGCCTCGGAGTAGCTGACCCGCAAGCTCCGGACATCGCGCTGGCCGGCTGCTACCGGGCTCACACGACCTCGGCCACGGCCTCGCCTGGGGGTATGGGCGGAGGCTCGGCAGCGGCTGGCGCTGCGGACTCGTCGCCCGGCTCCGGTGAGCCCATCACAGACAGCAGCGTTCGCCACGTCGTGGCCACGACACCGAGGGCAGGCACGATCGAGGAACATGCCCAGGATGCCAGCGAGCGCGGCGCCCGCGGGGATCGCCACGAGCACGATGGCCGGATGGATATGGGTCGTCTTGCCGTACACCAGCGGGGCCACGATGTTCCCCTGCACCAGGTTGAAGACGATCGTCCAGATCGCCATGACGAGGATATCGACCGGGGTGCCGACGGCGACGGCGATGAGGAAGGCCAGCCCGGTCGTCAGCAGGCCGCCGATGTAGGGGATGAAGCCGCCGAACAACGAGAGCACGAACACCGGCAGGGCCAGCGGCAGGCCAAGGACGACCATGATCACCAGCTGGCTGGCGGCGCCGACGAAGGAGATGGCGAACGTCCCGATCATGTAGCCGCTGAGCACGTCGAACGCGCGTGCTCCCGCGGCGCTGAGCTCGGCTGCGGCGCCGGAGCGGGTACGTGCCATCAGGCGCGCCCAGGCATCGGCTCCATCACGCAGGAAGTAGTACGACAGCAGCACGCTGAGCACGACCACCGTCGCTGCAGCAGCGAGGCCGTCCGAGAGCGACACCACCAGCTCCAGCAAGGCGCCCACGCCGGAGCTCACCGCGTCCGCTCCCAGGCCCAGCTGGCCGCCAAGACTGTCATTGGCACTGTCGGCGCCCTGCTGCACGGTCTCGCCCAGAGCGGAGGCCTGTTCGAGCAAGGAGGTGACCGTGAGCGCCAGCACCGCTCCGATGATGAGCGTGCTCCCCAGCACCGCGATGGCGACGGCCCCGCGGTGGGATCGCCCACGTCCGATCAGCCATCCGACGATCGGCTTGAGGGTGGCCGCGAAGATCAGCCCCAGGATCGCCGGCACCACCACCAGCGGCACGCTCGTGGCAACCAGGACGGCGCCCGCCACGAGGCCGATGGCGACCAGCGCGCGCCAACCCCACTGCGCGGCTCGGTCCAGCCACGCGGGCACCAGTGCGGGCAGGGGAGGCGCGGGTCGTGGTTCGATGATCTCGACCGCCGACCGAGCCACGGTCAGCACGACCGCGGTGACCGGCACGGCCGCGAACAGGCCGACGACACCTGCCAGCTCGAAGCCAGCGGGTAGCACGAGCAGCACGAGCGCCGGGCTGATGCTGACGGTCCGCCCGTACACCTGGGGGCGGATCCAGGTGCTGACCAGGGCACCCCGAAGACCCAGCAGCACGATCAAGGCGACGGTGGCAGAGGTTCCCGCGGCGCTCCACGTCACCAACAGGATGACGCCCGTGGCGACCAGGCCACCGAAGTACGGTATGTAGGTCGCCATGAAGGACAGCAGCGCCAGCGCCAGCGCCAGGGGGACGCCGAGCAGGAGCATGAAGGCGTAGTTGGACACGGCGATCACGGCGGCCAGCACGGTGGTGCCCCGCAGATAGCCACCGACCCGGGCGAGCGCATCATCGCCGGCTGCGGTGATCCGCTCGCGCTTCGACTCGCCGAGCGACTGGAAGCACCACAGCCAGGCCTTGTCGCCATCGCGCAGGAAGAAGAACACCAGGAACGTGGCGAGGATCAGGATGGTGGCGGCACTCGCCACGCTGCCGGCGATGGAGGCGACCAGGTCGCCGCCGATCTGGCCGGAGGCATCGGTGGCCTGGTCGACCAGCCCCGTCAGCCAGTCAGGCAACGCGAGCTCGGCGCTGCCGGAGCGCAACTCGTCGATGGCCGTGCTCAGACGCGTGGCCAGCTCGCCGAGGTGCGGCAGGAGGGCCAGCGCCAGCAGCACCAGCACGCCCACGATGGTCAGCATCGCAGTCGCCCAGACGATCGCGGCCGCGGCGTTCCGTGAGCGCCCTCTGTCGCGCAGGCGCAGCACGACGGGGGCGAACACGGCCGAGACGACGATGGCCACCGCGATCGACGCGGTCACGGTCCACAGCAGCGTGGCCACGTACCACAGCACCACCGCCAGGGCTGCGACCACCAGGACCCGCCAGCCGAGCGCAGCCAGGTTCTCCAGCCACTCCGGCACCAAGGCCGATGTCGGCGTCGCCGCGCTGCGAGCGAGCGGTCAGAGGATCGGTGACGCTCTCGTCCGGCGGACTCAACCTGGGACCCAATCGAAGGTGTCGGGGTGGGGTCCGACGCGACCAGCCTCGCCGCGGTCCAGCGCTGTCAGGGCGTCGTGGTCACGGGCCGTCAACTCGAAGGAGAAGATGTCGAGGTTCTGTCGCATCCGCTCCGGTGAAACGGTCTTGGGGAAGACGACGTCGCCGCGCTCCACGTGCCAGCGCAGCAGCACCTGTGACGGGGAACGGCCGCTCCGTGCGGCGATCGCGTGCACGACCGGGTCGTCGAGGGCGTGGCCCTGCGCCAGCGGAGACCACGCTTCGGTCGCGATCCCGTGCGCGGTTCCGTAGGTGCGAACCTCGTCATTGGGCAGGTACGGGTGCACCTCGATCTGGTTCACCGCTGGCACCGTGTCGCTCTCGGCCGCCAGCCGCTCAAGATGCGCGACCTGGAAGTTGGAGACACCGATCGAGCGCGCCCGGCCGTCGCGCCGGAACTCCTCGAGGACCCTCCAGGTCGAGACATAGTCGCCGTCGAAGAGCGTCGGCAGCGGCCAGTGGATGAGGAACAGGTCCACGTAGTCGAACCCGAGCTCGGCCAGGCTTCCCTCGAAGGCTCGTCGCGCGTTCTCCGGACGGTGCCAGCCGTTGTGCAGCTTGCTGGTGACGAAGAGCTCGCCCCGGGGCAGGCCGGACTCGCGGGCGGCCACCCCCACGCCGCGTTCGTTCTGGTACATCTGCGCGGTGTCGATGTGGCGGTAGCCGGTCGCGAGTGCCTCGCCGACGACCCGCGCGGTGTCGTCCGGGTCGACGAGGTACGTGCCGAATCCGAGCTGCGGGATGGTGTGGCCGTCGTTGAGCGGTAGGTGCGGGACCGCGGTCATCGGTGCAGCATAGCCATCACGAGTGGCTTCATGGCGACCGGCAGGCAACGCCGTCACCGATGGCCCTGTGCCGCGATGCGGCTGCCGGTGGCTCAGCTCCGCCGGCTGAGCTGAGCCGCGAACGACAGATCACGACCCCCGGGGGTCACCCCGGGGGTCGTTGCTGCTGCCGTAGGGAGGGAGCGCGCTAGCCTTCGACGCCTCGCTTGCGGAAGTGTCGACGGCCCACGAACATGGCCAGGAAGATGAGCAGGTAGCTGGCGGTCACCAGGACGCTGGCTCCCAGCGAGGCCTCCTCGCCCTTGATGGCCTCATCGAGGCCCACATCCAACGCCTCGAAGCCGGCGGCGAAGGTGATGATGCCGAGGCCGACGAGCGTACCGAGCAGGCCCAGGATGATGCCGAAGGCGCGGCCCCACTTGCGGTGGCCGAAGATGCCGATGGCGCCGATGACCTGGATGAGGCCCAGGATCAGGGCGATGCCGCCCACGGCCACGATCTGCTCGTCAGCCTGTCTCGCGAGGTCCATGGCCTCGGCGCTGAGCTGGGTGTCGCCGAGCAGGTCGGTCACGCTGTTGACCCACAGCACGAGTCCGCCCAGGACGGCCCAGACGATGCCCCAGGTGAGCATCACCCAGCCCGCGAGGACGGCGATGAAGGAGCGCCCGTACCCGGTGTCGGCCCCTTCCCACGCCGCCTCCTGGCCGGGCCACGGCTCCTGGCCCGGCTGGGCGTAGGCATATGGCTGGCCGGGCTGGGGCGGGTAGCCCTGCTGCTGGTACTGCTGCTGCCCGTAGGCCGACTGGTCGTAGTAGCCCGGTTGCTGCCCGTAGGCTGACTGGTCGTAGTACTGCGGCTGCTGGTACTGCGGCTGCTGCGGCTGCCCGTAGACCGACGGATCGTAGTACTGCGGCTGCTGATACTGCTGCGGCTGCTGCCCATAGGCCGACTGGTCGTAGTAGCCGGGCTGCTGATAGCCCTGCGGCTGCTGATACTGCTGCGGCTGCTGATACTGCTGCGGCTGCTGATACTGCTGCGGCTGCTGATACCCCGGATACTGCTGCTGCGCGTCGGGCACCGGCGCGGGCTGATCGCTATACGTCGCTGTCTGCGGCTCCGGCGCCGTGAACGCCTGGGTGTCGGACGGCGCCGGCGCAGGCGGCTGCTGCGGTTGCGGGGCCTGCTGCTGATACGACGAATCCGCCGACCAGGCAGCGTATTCGGTGGCAGCCTCCGGGCCACCCCCGGCAGCCCCCTGTGGCTGAGCCTGTCCCGGCGCCTGATTCCAGGCTGATGTGTCGCCGCCGCCGGAATCTGCCGGTGGCTGCGCGCCGGTCGCGTCGTCGCGCGGAGTGTTCTGGTCCATGAGCTCCTCCCTGAATAGGCACGCGCAAGTGTACCCGCCTCTTCACCATCGGCGAATAGTCAGAACCTCACCCTTCCGCAAAGATATCGCGCAATTCGAACGCGGCACTCGCCTCGAGCTGGTCGTAGCGGCAGTCAGCCGCAGATCGTGTCAGGTCGCCAACGGCGGAACGTGGTGGCGTGGCGAAAGCGATCGCCCTGCAGATGGTCGTAGGCAACCTCCACCACGCGTTCGGGCCTCAGTGGCTCCCACGATAGGTCCTTGCCGCGGTTCCAGCGCGATGTCGCGCCGGGCATGCGCTGACCCGTCTCGCCGTCGGGGCCGGCCCATGTCGCCCACTCTCTCCAGGGGTGTGCCTCAAGGGCGCCGTCTCGCAGTGGTGACAGCTCCTGGAGCAACTCGGCTCGCCGGTCCCACCTGAACGACGACGTCACGCCAACGTGGTGGAGCACTTCGTCGGCGTCGTTGAGACCCAGGATGAGCGAGCCGACGTGGGTGCCGCGACCATTCTTGTGCCAGCGGAACCCGGCCACGACGCAGTCGGCCGTGCGAGTGTGCTTGATCTTCAGCATGCGCCGCTTGCCCGGCTCATACGCGGCCGCGGCTTCCTTGGCGATCACGCCGTCCAACCCGGCGCCCTCGAAGCGCTCGAACCAGTCGGCCGCCTGGGCCCGGTCACGTGTCAGGGGCGTGAGGTGGATGGGTGGGCTGGCAGCGGCGAGGGCGTCCTCCAGCAGCGCGCGACGCCTCGCCTGCGGCGACGCCAGCAGTGACTCATCGGCGAGCGCGAGCAGGTCCCAGGCGACGTAGGACGCCGGCGTCTCCGCGGCCAGCATCGCCACCCGCGAGGCCGCCGGGTGGATGCGCAGCAGCAGGGCATCGAAGTCGAGTGCCCCGTGGCGGGCGATGACGATCTCGCCATCGACGACGCAGCGGTCCGGCAGGTTGGCACGCAGCGGCTGCAACAACTCAGGGAAGTAGCGGTCGAGCGGCTTGCGGTCCCGGCTCTGGATGAGGAGCTCGTCACCAGCGCGGAAGACCAGCGCCCGGAAGCCATCCCACTTGGGCTCGTAGAGCCAGTCGCCACCCTCGGGCAGCTCGGCCGTGGCCTTGGCCAGCATCGGCTCGATGGGCGGCTCCAGAGGGAAGGGCATGGCTGGCACCATACTCCGTCCTCCGCGCGCCGACAATGCTGCGTGGTAGCCTCGAGGATGTGTCTGCTCCGACGTTCCGAGGCGACCCCTACCGCGTCCTGGACATCCGTCACGATGCCCCGCCCGAGGAGATCAAGCGACGCTGGCGCGAGCTGGCGCGCGAGCACCATCCCGATCGCGCGGGGGCCGACGGCGAGGAGCGTGAGCGGCTGACCACGCGCATGGCGCGCATCAATGCCGCCTACGACGTGCTGAGCGATCCGGTGCGGCGGGCGAGCTACGACTCGACACCGCACGCGCGCCGCGAGCGGTACGCGGAAGGCCGCCGGCCGGGCGACGGTGAGGTCGGACCACCACCCCCGCCGCCCACGCCCCCGGTCACGGCACGCTTCGACACGTCGGCCTCGTTCCAGCCACGCAATAGCGCCCTCCGCCGCCATGGAGCACGTGCCAGGAACACGACGCTGGCCGGCCAGCCGCCGATGGACTGGCGGGTCTACCGCGACGGTCCCGATCTGCGCGCGAGCGCGCCCAATGGACCGGTGCTGCGGCGCGTCGACCGCTCCAGCATCCGCCTGCCCAGCCTCGACGAGGCAAAGGCCACGGTGCTCGGGTTCGGGCGCTTCCACGGGCGGACGCTGGGCGATGTGGCCGAGCGGGAGCCCACCTACATCGACTGGATCGCAGCGACCATCACGCGGGACCGCGATCTCGTGATGTGTGCGCGTGTCATCGCCAGCGATCTCGATGCCAGGGGCGTGGAGCGCCGGCCTCGCGTCGCGGAAGCCTGAGCGCACAGTCGGGCCGGCGCCTGCCGGCTGAGCCTCCACCCGCTGGAGGGTGATCGTTTCGAGCCGCCGGACCCGTCCGCTGGTCTGGCGACTCGAGGTGATCGATGCGCGGGATGGATGACCTCGCCGTCGAACCCCACTACTGGCGAGGCCCGGAGCCAGCCGGTTTCACCTGTTACTCGACTCGTGACCCGGATACGACGTTCCGAAAGCGTGTGGAGCAGACATTCGATGCACGGTGTCTCTTGTGCGCCACCACGTAGACCTTGTTGGATCGTGTTCCGGGCCCGTTGGTCGACGCCTACAGGGCCCGTGCCAGCGTCAGGGACGACGGCGATGCCAACGGTAGGCTGCGCGGCCGGCCGAGGCAATGGCGACTTGCTCCTGTGCACCCCGGACCATCTGCGGCCGCGCGCGGGTGATCGTTACAGGGCGCGCTGCAGGATGTCGCGCAGCTCCTCGTCGTCGAGGGCGATGGGATTGGTGCGCATCGAGCTGCCCGGTGAATCGGCGACCACGACGGGGATGTGCTCGGCGCTCATCTCGAAGGCCGACAGCGGCGGCACGTCCAGTTCTTGCACCCACTCGTGCAGCGTGTCCACCAGGCCCACGCGTGCTGTCTCGTCGCCGGTGCCGGCCGGCAGCTGCGCCAGGATACGGCCCGCCTCGGCGTACTTGGGCAGGGCCGGGGACCCTGGATCGCGTGCCGATAGCGCCTGGATGTTGGCGTCGATGACCTGCCACAGGACGGCGCCGCAGGCCATCCCGTGGGGGATCGGCAGCTGCGCCCCGAGCGGGCTGGCCAAGCCGTGGACCGCACCCAGGCCGGCGTTGGCCAGGCAGATGCCGGACAACAGGGCCGCGTAGGCCATCTGGCTGCGGGCCGCCGCCGCCCCGGCGCCGTCGGGTTCGCGGTACCACGCCAGCAGGCCCGCGCCGGTGGCCCGCAGCCCGTCACGGGCCAGCGCGTCGGTGATGGGCGTGGCCTTCTGCGAGGTGAACGCCTCGAGCAGCTGGGTCAGGGCATCGAGCCCGTTGGCGGCGATGAGCGAGCGCGGCGCGGTCGCGAGCAGATCGGGATCGACCACCGCGTCGGCGGGAACCATCGACTCGTCCCGGAAGCTGCGCTTGTAGCCCTGCGGGCCGCGCTGGGTGATGACAGCGTTGCGCGTCGCTTCCGAGCCGGTGCCGGCCGTCGTGGGCACGGCCACCACGGGCACGGCCGGTCCGGGATAGGGCAGCCCGCGACCGACGCCCTCGAGGTGGTCCATCAGCTCCGTGTCCGTGCGCAGCAGTCCGGCGATGGCCTTGGCCGTGTCGAGCACGGCACCGCCGCCGATGCCGAGGACGACGTCGACATCCTCCCCACGGAAGCGTGCCAGCGGCTCCTCCACATCCGATGGCCCCGGCTCGCCGCTGACGACGGTGGAGCCCACGAGCGTGACGCCGAGCATCGGCCAGACCGGACTCCAGCTCTGCCCGCCGCGGCGACTGGTTGAACGACCGACCGCCGGTCACGAGGAGCGCGCGCGAGCCGTGGGTGGCGACGATCTGCGGGACGCGCCCGAAGACGCCGGCCCCGAAGGTGATGCGCGGCAGGCGACCCAGGCCGAAGGTCGGGATGCGCTCGACCATCAGCCCAGCTTCTCGGAGGCGAGATAGACGCCGTCGAAGAGGTCGCTGTGGCGCTCCTTCGACATCAGCTCGGGCATCTGTTCCCTGAAGGCGAGGTAGTGCGGCGTGGACTTGTGGAAGCGGTTGGCCTCCTCGTCGACGTAGGCCTCCCACAGCAGGAACTCGGTGGGGTCGTCCTTCGACTGGGCTACGTCGAAGCGCAGGCAGCCGGGCTCCGCGATGGAGCCCTCGTGATTGGCCCGGATCTGCCGCTTGAACTCGTCCACCTTGTCGGGCTTGACGTAGACGTGGACTGCCGCGATGAACATCGCTCGACCTCCTGTGGCGTGACCAGTCGGGCGGGCGCTAGTGCTCGTCCCCTGGCTGTCCATAGTAGGCACCGGGGCCGTGCTTGCGATCGAAGTGCCGCCGCAGCAACGCCTCCTGGATGTCCGGCGCCCCGGGGTCGATCGACAGCGTGCGCTCGGCCATGGCGGCGACCGCCTCGAGCGCGATGGCATTGACCACCGCGGCGTCGGCATCCCGGCCCCAGGTGAACGGTCCGTGGGAGCGGACCAGCACCGCCGGCATGCGCAGGGCATCGTCGGTGCGGCCATCGATGGTCTCGATGATGACGTTGCCTGTCTCCAGCTCGTACTCGCCCTCGATCTCCTGCTCGGTCATCAGGCGCGAGGTCGGGACCGGCCCGCGGAAGTGATCGGCGTGCGTCGTGCCCAGGGCCGGGATATCGCGACCGGCCTGCGCGAACGCGGCGGCGAAGGACGAGTGGGTGTGGACCACGCCACCCAGCTGGGGGTAGGCCTGGTAGAGGCGCAGGTGGGTGGGCGTGTCGCTGGACGGGCGCATGCTGCCCTTCCAGCACGCGGCCATCCTCGAGCGAGACGACCACCAGGTCTTCCGGCTGCACCTTGTCGCAGGCGACGCCGCTGGGCTTGATGACGAGGGCGTTGGCCTCACGGTCCACGCCGCTGACGTTGCCGAAGGAAAGGGTCACCAGGCCGGCGCGCACGAGGTCCGCGTTGGCCTTCGCGACCTGCTCCCGCAGTGCTCTGTCGATCATGCCGGCAGGATAGCAGTTTGACCGTAGGCATACGTTTGCATACACTCGTTTGCGTCCCCGGATGCCGGTTCGTCCGGGGCCTGCTGGGGAGGTCGCTCACGATGTCATTCGATGCCCTGCGAATCTGGTTCCTGACGGGCAGCCAGGACCTCTATGGCGAGGTCATCCTCGCCAAGGTGCTGCAACAGTCGAAGGAGATCGTGGCCGGCCTCTCGGCCGCGCCGGACATCCCCATCGAGATCGTCCACAAGCCGACGGTGACCACGCCCGACGGCATCCGCCGCGCCTGCCTCGAGGCCAGCGCCGACGACGGCTGCATCGGGGTCATCGGCTGGATGCACACGTTCAGCCCGGCCAAGATGTGGATCGCCGGCCTGCAGGCGCTGCAGAAGCCCTTCCTGCACCTGCACACGCAGTACGACGCCGAGCTGCCCTACGGCGCCATCGACATGGCCTTCATGAACCTCAACCAGTCGGCCCACGGCGACCGCGAGTTCGCCTACATCGTGTCGCGCCTGCGGCTGCCGCGCAAGACCATCGCGGGCCACTGGCAGGAGCCCGACCGTGCAGGCTCGCATCGGGTCCTGGATGCGCGCCTGTGCCGGTGCCCACGAGGCGCGCGACCTGCGCGTCATCCGCTTCGGCGACAACATGCGCGAGGTGGCCGACACCGACGGCGACAAGGTCGAGGTGCAGGCCCGCTTCGGCACGTCGGTCAACACCTATCCCGTCAACGAGCTGGTCGCGGTCGTGGAGCAGGTGGCCGACGCCGAGGTCGAGCGCCTCTGTGCCGAGTACGACGAGGCCTACGACGGTCGTGCCGGCGCTGCGCCCGGCGGGCGAGCGGCGCGGCGTCGCTGCGCGACGCGGCACGCATCGAGCTGGGCCTGCGGGCCTTCCTCGCCGAGCACGGCGCGATGGCCTTCGTCGACACCTTCGAGGACCTCGGCGGCCTGAAGCAGCTGCCGGGCATCGGCGCCCAGCGCCTGATGGCCGACGGCTACGGCTTCGGTGCCGAGGGCGACTGGAAGTCCTCGCTCGCTGGTGCGCATCGTCAAGGCCATGAGCGAGGGGCTGGCCGGTGGCGTCTCGTTCATGGAGGACTACACCTACGACTTCGGCGCCCCCAGCCCCGCGGTCCTCGGGGCCCACATGCTCGAGGTCTGTCCCACCATCGCCGCGGCCACCCCGTCCTGCGAGATCCACCCGCTCTTCGTGGGTGAGCGCGAGGACCCGGTGCGCCTCGTCTTCACCGGTGCCGCCGGTCCCGGCGTCGTGGTGGGCATGGTCGACATGGGCACGCACCTGCGCCTGGTGGCCAACGAGATCGACGCCATCGACCCGCCGGCCGACCTGCCGGCGCTGCCGGTGGCACGGGCGCTGTGGGTGCCGCGGCCGGACTTCACCACCGCCGCCGAGTCGTGGCTGCTCGCGGGTGGTCCGCACCACACCGCCTACTCCCAGGCCGTCGGCCTCGAGGTCATCGAGGACTTCGCGCGAGATGCTCGACGTGGAGCTGCTGGCCATCGACGCCGACACCACCGCCCGGCAGTTCCGCAAGGAGGTGCGCTGGACGGCGGCCTATCGGCACCTCGCGGGGGCCGTCTAGCGGGAGCAGCTACGGGGCGAAGCCCGGGACGCCCCGCGTCGCCAGCTCGTCGAGGAGGGCGTCGACCGTGCGCGACTCCTGTTCGTCGAGCGTCCGTGACGGCGCCCGCAGCACCTCGCTCGAGAAGATGCCGCGGCGGCGCAGGTGGCGCTTGGCGGTGAGCAGCAGCAGCTCCAGCGAGGTCGTCGCCAGCGACAGGTAGGGCAGGATCGTCCGGTACAGGTCGCCCGACGCCCGCAGGTCGCCGCGTCGCGCCAGCCTGTCGATGGCGCTGAGCGCCGGCGCCAGGTCGCATCCGGGGAAGCAGCCGACGGCGCCGCGTTCGAGCTGCGCGGGGTAGTCGAGCCCACCCCAGCCGGCCACCAGCTCGAAGCCCGCGGCGCGGATGGCCGAGGCCTTGGGGCCCGCACCGGGGATCTCCGACTTGACGGCCACCACGAGTGCGTGGGCCTCGCGCATGGCGGCGAGCGCGGCAACGTCCAGGACGACCCCGGTCACCTGTGGCGAGTCCTGGACGAGGATGGGTAGACCGGCAGCGTCGGCGATGGCGCAGAAGTGGCGCACCAGGGCCTCGCGCGTCCGAGCCTGCCCTGGTGGCAGCACCATCAGCCCGGCGGCGCCGGCCGCGGCGGCGCGACGGGCGCGCTCTACCGCCACCGCGGTCGTGCCGTCGAGCCCGACCACCAGCGGCACCCGACCCGTCACAGGCCGCGGCGGCGATGGCGATGACCTGCTCGCGTTCGGACTCGGTCAGCGCCCACGACTCGGAGGCCAGACCGGGCACCACCAGTCCGTCGGCGCCCGCGTCGAGCATGTGTGTCGCCAGCCGCGTGAGCTCCGCCGCGACGACCGGCTGTTCGCGCGTGTCGGCGAAGGGGATGTGCAGGACCGGACGGACACCTTCGAACACCATGGCGTCACTCCCTGGGGCGCCGTGTCGGGACGACGGCTGCGGCGCCACTGTAGGACGATTCGGAGGGGGACCCCGCAGCGGCAAGGAGGCAGGCATGGGCGATCGGCTCGAGGGCAAGGTGGCCATCATCACCGGCGGCGGCCGCGGCATCGGTGCTGCCATCAGCACGCGCTTCGCGGGCGAGGGCGCCCGGGTCGTCATCGCGCAGCGCGACGCCTCGGTGGGCAGCGCCCACGCGGAGACCATCAACGCCGCGGGGGGATCCGCCATCTGCGTCCCCACCGATGTCGCCGAGCGGGAACAGCTCGAGGCGCTCGTGGCGCGCACCGTCGAGCACTATGGCCCACCGGACATCCTCGTCAACAATGCGGGCATCTTCGTGGCCAACGACCCCCTCGAGCTCACCCCCGACGAGTGGCAGCGCTGCATGAGCGTGGACCTGGAGGGCGTGTGGTGGGCGACGCGTGCGGTGTTGCCGCACATGATCGACCGCGGCGGAGCGGTCATCAACATCGCCTCGACGCACAGCTACCTCATCGTGCCCGGCTGCTTCCCCTACCCGGTCGCCAAGCACGCGCTCATCGGCCTGACCCGGGCGCTGGCGGCCGAGTACGCCGCCCGCGGGGTGCGCATCAACGCCATCGCCCCCGCCTACATCGATACCGAGATGGTCAGCCGCTACTTCGCGGCCAAGGACGACCCGGCCGCCGAGCGAGCCCGTGTCGACGGACTCCATCCCATCGGTCGCATGGGTCGTCCGGAGGAGATCGCCGGCCCTGCGCTGTTCCTCGCCTCTGACGACGCCAGCTTCGTGTCCGGCGAGGTGCTCATGGTCGACGGCGGTATCACCACCATCTACAACGGGCACGGCAACCCATTCGTGCCGGGAGTAGGGCCCAGCCAGTAGGCCCCCGTGGGGCCATGGCCATGGCCAGGGTCAGGGTCGGTCAGCTGTCGTTCCCCGGCGTGATCAGCCGGCGGCCAGGGCTCGGTCGCGGATGGCGCGCAGCCGCTTCATGGCATCGTTGGCGCCGCGACCGAAGTAGTCGTGCAGCGTCTTGTACTCCGCGTACAGCTCGTCGTAGACGGCAGCCGCTGCGGCATCCGGCGCATAGTGCTCGTCCCGCAGGCGCGCCATCGCCGCCGTGGCAGCCTCGATGTCGTCGTAGCCGCCCGCGCTCGCGCCGGCTGCCACCGCGGCCCACATGGCCGAACCCAGCGCCGGGGTCTGCGTCGATGCCGCCACCGAGATCTCGCGGCGCGTGACGTCGGCATAGATCTGCATCAGCAGCTTGTTCTCGGTCCGGCAGCCCGCCGCAGGCGACGATGTCGTTGACCGGCACGCCTCCGGCTTCCAGTGACTCGATGATCATGCGCGTCCCGAAGGCGGTGGCCTCGATGAGCGCGCGGTAGACCTCGGGCGCCTTGGTCGCCAGCGTGGCACCCAGGATCACCCCGGAGAGGTCGACATCGACGAGCACCGAGCGGTTTCCGTTCATCCAGTCGAGCGCGACCAGTCCCGACTGCCCCGGGGCCAGCCTGGCAGCCTCCTGCTCGAGCACAGCGTGGACGTCGATGCCCTCGCGCTCGGGCCTGCTCGAAGTACTCGGCTGGAACCAGGTTGTCGACGAACCAGGCGAAGATGTCGCCCACGCCCGACTGGCCCGCCTCATAGCCGAAGAGGCCCGGCAGGATGCCGTCCTCGACGACGCCGCACATGCCCTCGACCGCGGCGATCGTCTCGCCCAGGACCATGTGGCAGTTGCTGGTGCCCATGACGATGACCATGCGGCCCGGCTCGGTCACCGTCGTGGCCGGGACCGACACGTGCGCATCGACGTTGGCCACGGCCACCGCGGTGCCCGGCTGCAGCCCCATCCAGGCGGCCGCCTCCTCGGTCAGCTCGCCGGCCTTCTGGCCGATCGACGCCACCTCGCGCGACATCTTCGTATCGACCACGTCGGCGAAACGCGGGTCGAGGGCGGCGAAGTACTCGCGACCGGGGAAGCCCTCTGACTTGGACCAGATGGCCTTGTAGCCGGCGGTGCAGCTGTTGCGGCTCTCGACGCCGGTCAGCCGCCAGATGACCCAGTCGGCCGCCTCGATGAGCCGGTCGGCCGCGTCGTAGACGTCCGGCGCCTCGTCGAGGATCTGCAGCGCCTTGGAGTAGAACCACTCCGACGAGATCTTGCCGCCATAGCGCGGCAGCCAGTCCTCGCCGCGCTCGCGCGCGACCGCGTTGATGCGGTCGGCCTCCGGCTGGGCGGCGTGATGCTTCCACAGCTTGACCCAGGCGTGCGGGTTGCGGCGGAACTGGGGCAGCGCCGCCAGGGGCGTGCCATCGGCCTTCGCCGGCAGCATGGTGCAGGCGGTGAAGTCCACGCCCACACCGATGACGTCGGCGGCGTCGACGCCGGCTGCAGCGATGGCCGCCGGCACCGCCTGGCTGAACGTGCGCAGGTAGTCGTCGGGGTCCTGGAGGGCCCATTCGGGCGCCAGCCGGACGTCATCGTCGGGCGCGGGCAGGGTCTCGTCGATGACGCCGTTGGAGTAGGGATAGACGCTGCTGCCGAGCTCGCGCCCGTCCGCGGTGTCGATGACGACGGCGCGGCCGGACTCGGTCCCGAAGTCGACGCCGATGACGTAGCTGGACACGATCAGGCTCCTTTGTGCTGCTGGCTCGGGTACGGGACCGGTCGAGGCCCGCACCACGAGCTCCGGTTCGAGGACGGGGTGGAAGTCGGCGGTCTCCTCGTCGGCCGCGATGACGAGATCGACGGCGGCACGCACCATGGCCTCGGTGGGCATCCGTACCGTCGTCAGCGCCGGCACGCTGACGGCAGCCACGGGGATGTCGTCGAAGCCGCTGACGGACACATCCTGCGGCACGCGCAGCCCGCGGCGCTGGGCGGCGTGGAGCATGCCGATGGCGATGACGTCGGTCGGCGCCACGATGGCGGTCGGCGGCTGCGCCAGTCCCATCAGCCGGTCGAACGCCTCCACGCCGCCGGCGTAGTCGTTGCTGGCCTCTAGTCGGTACGCCTCGGGGATGCTCCAGGCCGTGCCCGTGCATCGACGCCGCATAGGCCTCCTCGCGCTCGGTGATGTCACCCAGGCGCCGTGGTCCGGCGAAGGCGATGCGTCGATGGCCCAGTGCCACGAGGTGATCGACCATCGCGGCGATGCCACCGCGGTTGTCGACGCTGACGGTGGGGATGCCGCTCTCGCGCGAGCCATGCCAGACCGCCACCACGGGGATGCTGGTGCTCTGCAGATCCTCGATGAGGTCCGGACGGTCCCGCAGGTCGCCCAGGAAGAGGAGGGCGTCGCAGTGGCGCGCCTCCAGGATGGCCCACAGCGCCTCGGCCTCGTCGGCGCTGCGGTGGGCGTGGCCCAGGACGACGTTGTAGCCACGCCGGTTGGCCTCCAGCGAGGTGGCCTCGATGGCGGCGGCGAAGAAGGGATCGGTGATGTCGCGCACGATGACGCCCAGCAGCATCGTGGGCGCGCCGCGCAGACCCCGTGCCAGCGGATTGGGCCGGTAGCCCAGCTGCTCGGCTGTCTCCATCACCCGCTGACGCGTCGCCTCCGCGATGGGCACCGCGGTCGGCGTCCCGCTCAGCACGCGCGACACGGTCGACTGCGAGACGCCGATGGCATCGGCGATGTCACGCATCGTCGGCGCGCTGTGAGGCGATCGCGTTGCTCGGGCCGTGGTTCGGCCCGTGGTTCGAGCCTGACTGGCCCTGGGCTTGTCTGCTGCCTGCGGCACGATGCCTGGCCTCCGGTTCCGGGTGCTCCTGTTTGACGTACAGCATACGTGTGCATACACTCGATTGCACAGGCGCCGGGAGGACTCGGGCGGCAAGCCCAGGCTCGACGCTCAGGGGATGAGGACAGGGGA
Source organism: uncultured Chloroflexia bacterium (assembly GCA_963712735.1). Lineage (GTDB taxonomy): Bacteria > Chloroflexota > Limnocylindria > Limnocylindrales > CSP1-4 > JAFMJV01. The sequence continues at coordinate 146,771 of CAVQIZ010000001.1, forward strand.
TGCTTGCCACCTCGCCGCAGGCCGTCGAGGCGACGCTCGGCGCGCCGGCGCCGATCCTGGAGATGCGCTCCATCGACAAGCGGTTTCCGGGTGTGCATGCCCTGGCCGATGTGTCGATGGACGTGCTTCCCGGCGAGGTCCACGCCCTGGTGGGTGAGAACGGTGCCGGCAAGTCGACCCTGATGAAGATCCTCGCCGGCGTCTACAGCCTTGACGCCGGCGAGATCGTCTACAAGGGGCAGCCGTACGCGCCCCACACGCCCGGCGCCGCCCGCGACGCCGGCATCGTCACCATCTACCAGGAGCTCAACCTCGTCCCGGACATGTCGGTGACCGAGAACATGTACCTGGGCATGGAGCTCTCCCGCGGGCCCTTCCTCGACTGGCGCGCGATGCATCGCCGTGCGCGCCAGCTCCTCTCCGAGCGCCTGCACCTGGACCTCGACCCGCGCACGGCGGTGGGCAAGCTGGGTGTCGGCCAGCAGCAGATGGTGGAGGTGGCCAAGGCGCTGCTCCACGAGGCCGACATCATCATCATGGACGAGCCCACGGCCGCGCTGAGTCCGCGTGAGATCGGCGACCTCTTCCAGATCGTGCGCGAGATGAAGAGCCACGGCGTGTCGACCATCTTCATCAGCCACCACCTCGACGAGACCTTCGAGCTGTCCGACCGCACCACCGTGCTGCGTGACGGCCAGCTGGTGGCGACGCTGCCGACGGCCGAGCTGGACACGCAGGAGCTCATCCGCCTGATGGTCGGTCGCGACCTGGCCAGCCATCGAGCCCAAGCGGCCAGCTCCCATCGGGGAGGAGATCCTGCGCGTGGAGGGCCTGACTCGCCTGGGTGTCTTCGAGGACGTCAGCTTCTCGGCCCGGTCCGGCGAGATCATCGGCCTGGCCGGGCTCGTGGGCGCCGGACGCACGGAGGTCGTGCGTGGCATCTTCGGTGCCGACCCGCTCGATCGCCGGACGCGTCTTCATCGACGGCAACGAGGTGAGCATCAGGAACCCGCGCGACGCCATCGACCACGGCATCGCGCTGCTGACCGAGGACCGCAAGGGGCAGGGCCTGGTCCTGCTCTTCGATGTCCGCGAGAACATCACGCTCTCCATCCTCGATCGGCTCACGCGCGGACAGCTCACCGACACGGGCAAGGAGCGCGAGATCGCCGCCGCCTTCATCGACCGGCTGGCCATCAAGGCCTCCAGCCAGGAGCAGCTCGCGCTCAACCTCTCGGGCGGCACGCAGCAGAAGGTGGTGCTCAGCAAGTGGCTGGCCGCGGAGGCGCGGGTCATCATCTTCGACGAGCCCACGCGCGGCATCGACGTGGGCGCCAAGGCCGAGATCTACGAGATCATGAACGAGCTGGTGGCACAGGGCGACACCATCATCATGGTCAGCTCGGAGCTGCCGGAGATCCTGGCCATGAGCGACCGCGTGCTGGTGATGCAGGGCGGCCGCATCCGCGGGGAGCTGAGTCGCGACGAGGCGACGCAGGAGCGGATCATGCACTACGCGACCGCCTCCGATGGCCCTGGCGGGGCCACCGGCTCGGAGCTCGAGGCATGAACCGCGCCAGCGCCCTCGTTCGCAGCGTCATCTCCGGTGCCGGACCGGCGCTCGTGCTCATCGCCATGGCGGTCGCCCTCTGGGTCATGTCGCCGGCCTTCCGCTCGCCCACGAGCCTCATGCTCATCGGACTGGAGGCCGCCGCGCTCGGCCTCGTGGCCGCCGGTCAGACGTTCGTCATCCTCACCGGCGGCATCGATCTCTCGGTGGAGGCGATGGTCTCGTTCAGCGGCGTCATCGCGGCCATCCTCATCGCCGGCACCAACGTCAGCGGTGGTCAGATCGCGGGCGGGTTCCCGTCGTGGGTCGCCATCCCCATCGCCCTTGGGCTGGGCCTGCTCATCGGCTCGGGACAGGGCGTGCTCATCACCGCCTTCCGCATGAACCCCCTCATCGTCACCCTTGGGGTCAGGTCGATCCTCTTGGGATTCGCCCTGGTCCTGTCGCGCGGGTCGGGCATCTACATCCGCAAGGACGACCTGCTGGGCCTCATCACGGGCCGCATCGAGGTCCTCGGCATCAACATCCCCATCCCGCTCATCCTCACCGTCATCATCTACATCATCTGCTGGATCGTGCTCAAGCAGACCAAGTTCGGCCGCTACGTCTATGCCATCGGCGGCAACGAGACCTCGGCGCGCCTGTCCGGCGTGCGCACGCATCTCGTCAAGCTGTCGATCTACGGCATCTCCGGCTTCCTGGCCGCCCTGGCGGGCATCCTGGTGATGGGCCGGCTCGAGTCGGGCGCCTATCAGAACGGCACCAACCTGACGTTGATGTCGGTGGCAGCCGTGGTCATCGGTGGCACCTCGCTGACCGGTGGCGTCGGTGGCATCTGGGGCACCCTCATCGGCGTCTTCATGATCCGACTCGTCGATGCCGGGCTCGTCTACATGAGCTTCCCGTCCCAGGCCAAGGAGATCATGATCGGCGCGATCATCGTCCTGGCCGTGCTCATCGACACAGCTCGCCGCGGCCAGATCCCGTGGCTGACGCTGAGACTGAGGGGAGGTGATCCAGGGGACTAGGCCAGAGGAGTGGTGTGTCCATCACGACATGCCAGCCACAGGGAGTCGCCGGTGCCGCGGGCATCGGCGGGGACACGATAGGAGGAGGTCCACATGCGGACCCTTGGTATCAACATCAAGGCTGCTGCCGTCGTGACGGCCCTGGCGATCACCGCCAGTGGCGCAGCCGTGACCGCACAGGACGAGGAGAGCAAGACCGTCGGCTTCGTGCCGCCGGCGCTGACGAGCCCGTTCCACGTCTCCATGAGCGACGGCGCTGTCGCCGCGGGCGAGGAACGAGGTTGGACCGTGGACGTCCAGGCGCCCACCGCCGAGGGCGACTTCGCAGCCTTCGTGACGACCGTCGAGCAGCTGCTCGAGAAGGGCGTCGACGGCCTCAGCATCAACCCCATCGGCACCGACTCGGCCGTGACCGCGGTGAAGTCGGCCAATGAGAAGGGCGTGCCCATCATCGCCCACAACTTCATCACGCCGTTCTCCGAGGGCGAGGTGCTCTCGTACATCGGGTACGACCAGTGGGGCGGCGCGGAGAAGCTGGCTGCCCACACCTGCGAGCTGCTGGCCGGCAAGTACGGCACCACGGCCGCGGAAACGCCCGGCAAGGTCTACATCCTGCTGGGCATCGACTCGATCTTCTCGCATCGTCGCACCGGCGGCTTCAAGGCCGGTCTGGAGAAGAACTGCCCCAACGTCGAGGTCGTCGGCGAGCAGACCGCCAACTGGGTACGCCAGGACGGCCAGGCCGTGGCCTCGGTGGCCTGGCAGACCGATCCCGAGATCGACGTCTTCTACGGCAACAGTGACGAGATGGCCATCGGCGCAGCGCTCGCCGGCGAGCAGCTGGGCAAGGTCATCAACGAGGACTTCTTCGCGGTCGGCATCGATGGCAACCCACCCACCCTGGACCTGCTCGCCGAGGGCAAGTTCAGCGCCACGCTCGGCGTGGACCCGTACAACATGGGCGTGACCACCATCGAGACGCTGGAGAAGATCTTCAACGGCGAAGAGGTGCCCCAGATCACCCTGACCCCGTCGGTGGTGGTGACCCCGGACAACCTCGACGCCTATCTCGCCGGTGAGCTGTGGACGGAGCCCGTCGCCGGCGCGCCCGAGCTCGACAACGGCGAGCCCACGGTCCCGGAGGAGTAGTCCGAACAGCACCTGCCAGAGGGTCCGCGAGGGCGCATCGTCGATCGTGGAGATCGTGCGCACTCGCGGACCACGCGAAGCACGAAGGGACGGGCGCATGCCCGTCCGAAAGGAGGATCCGCAAGGATGGAACAGACTCGAGCACGCCGCTCACTCGCACTGGTGACCGCGCTGGCCATCGCTGTCCCAGCTGCCGTCGGCACGTCCGCCGCCGTCGTGGCGCAGGACAGCGGCCAGTTCTGCGAGGGCACCAACATCGTCTTCTTCCCCGGTGGCACCCAGGGCGGCCCCTTCGAGACCGTCGTGGCCAACGGGGCCAAGGCCGCTGAGCTGGCGTTCGGGCCGACGGTACAGTACGTCTGGTCCGACTGGGATCCAGCCAACATGATCACCCAGTTCGGTGAGGCCGTGGCCACCAGCCCGGACGGCATCGCAGTCATGGGTCACCCCGGCGATGATGCCTTCAAGCCCCTCATCGACGACGCGGTTGCCAACGGCATCATCGTCACGGTCATGAACACCGAGCTTCCAGCCACCGAGGCGGCTCACGCCACCCAGGGTACTGGCTACGTCGGTGCCGTCCTCTACAAGGCCGGCGGCGACCTGGCTCGCGAGGCCATCAAGCGCGGTGGACTCCAGGCCGGCGACAAGGTCTTCCTGTGGGGCCTTGAGGCTCAGCCTGGACGTGGCGAGCGAACCTTGGGCATCCATGACGCCCTCACCGAGGCCGGTATGGACGTCATCTACCTCGAGATCGACGATGCCACGAATGCCGACCCGTCGGCCGGTATCTCGACATTCACGGGCATGGCGTCCGCCAATCCCGATCTGAAGGCTGCGTTCCTCGACCATGGCAACGTGACCTCGACGGCGCAGGCCTACCTGGAGGCCGCGGGCATCGCTCCCGATGCTCTCTACGTGGCTGGCTTCGACCTGGCCCCGGCGACCATCGCTGCCATCCAGAACGGCTATGTCGACCTGGCCATCGACCAGCAGCAGTGGCTCCAGGGCTTCGAGGCTATCGCGCAGATCTGCCTGACGCACAACTACGGCTTCAGCGGTCTGTTCATTGACACCGGCGGCGGCTTCGTCGATGCCAGCAACATCGACGTGGTCGCGCCGCTCGTCGAGCAGCAGATCCGCTAGTGAGTGACCATCACGCCGTGACTGGCGTGACCGCTGGCGAGGGCCTCGGCCCTCGCCAGGCGGGCTCGCTGCGGCTGGAGCTCCGCGGACATCTCCAAGTCGTTCGGCGGCGTCCAGGTGCTCCAGGATGTCAGTTTCGGGCTGGCCGGATCGGAGGTCGTCGGCCTTCTCGGCGACAACGGCGCCGGGAAGTCGACGCTCATCAAAGTCATCACAGGGGTCCATCAGCCCGACCAGGGCGAGATTTGGTTCGGCGGTCAGCGAGTCCACCATCTGGACGTGCAGAAGGCGCGGGCGCTTGGAGTGGAGACCGTCTTCCAGGAACGTGCTCTGGCCGAGCAACTGCCGCTCTGGCGGAACATCTTTATGGGCCGCGCCGTGGCGGGTCGGCTGGGGTTCCTTAGAGTCGGTGAGATGCGGCGCATCACCGAGGAGCTCATGGGTGAATCGATGGGCTTCACCTCGGCGGTGCTCACGCCCGACACCACGGTCACCGGCCTCTCCGGCGGAGAGCGGCAGGGCCTGGCGATCGTCCGGGCCCTCCATTTCGAGGCCGACATCATCATCCTCGATGAACCGACGATGGGCCTCTCGCTGAAGGAGACGGAGAAGCTCCTGCACTTCGTCGACGGCATTCGCGACAAGGGCAAGTCGGCCATCTTCATCGACCACAACATCTTCCATGTCTACTCGGTGGCTGACCGTATCGTCATCCTCGATCGCGGTCGCGTCGCCGGGGAGTTTCCGACCTCGCGCTACAGCCTCAACGAGCTGATGGACATCATGCGCGAGATCGCGTCCACGGGAACCTACCAGTCAGACCGGACCGAGTCCGCGCCGAGTTCCCTGGAAGCGCCGGCGTGAGCACGAATACGGCCGTTCCCCCCGAGGGCGCGTCCACGTGGGCCACGATCGCCGCTTTCGTGCGCCGCTGGCCTTCCCAGATCGGCATCACCGTCGCGTTCGTGCTGCTCTGGCTGATCTTCTTCATCCTGGCGCCGGGGACCTTCGGCTCCGAGCGCATCTACCTCTCGTATGCACAGACGGTGCCCTACTTCGCCATCGTGGCAATGACGCTCACGATGGTCATCGTGGCCGGGGACATCGATCTGTCCTTCCCATCGATCATGGCCCTGGGCATGGTCGGTTTCGTGTGGACCTGGGATGCCACCGCCAACGTAGCGCTGGCCGCGATCGTGGCACTGGGTGTGGGTGCGGGCGCCGGCCTGTTCAACGGCCTCGTCGTCACCATGATCGGCCTGCCGTCGTTGGTGGTGACCATCGGCACGCAGTTCCTCTTCCGCGGCCTCGTGCTCGTTCTCGTAGGCGGCAAGTCGTTTGCCCTGGCAGCCACCCGCGGTGACCCTACCCGCGAGCTCCTGGTGGGCAAGCCGTTCTTGGGTATCCCCATGGAGTTCTGGTGGCTGCTGCTCGTCACGGTCATCGCCTGGCTGCTGCTCAACCGGCATCGCCTGGGCCAGAACACGTATGTCGTCGGCGACAACAAGCAGGCCGCCGGGCTCATGGGCATCCCCATCCGGCAGACCCGCATCATCCTCTTCACGCTGACTGGCGTTGACGGCGGCTCTGGCGGGGATGCTCAACAGCCTGCAGATCGTGAACTTCTATCCCGGAATGGGCGCGGGCTACCTGCTGCCGACACTGGCCGCCGTCTTCGTCGGTGGGACCTCGGTCTTCGGTGGGCGGGGCACCATCTACGGCACGTTCATCGGCGCCTTCATGATCGGCGGCATCCAGGCTGGGATCGTGGCCGCCGGGCTGACCAACTACCTGGAGGAGTTCATCTACGGCGCGGTCATCCTCATCGCCGTTTCGATCCATGCGGTCCTGCAGCGGCGATTCGAGCGGTAGCTCGCCACGGCTGCTGGTCGGGCTGCGCTCGGGCACAGCGCCCGGCGTTAGGCTGGCGCCATGACGAATGAGGCTGCGCCCGACCTCGCGGGCCTGTGTGCGGAGTTGGCCGATGAGCTGGACGAGGTCTCCAGCTCAGCCGATGGTGATGCGATCGTCTACGAGCGGGGCGGGGCGGCGTTCGCACGGGTCACGCCCTCGACGCTGGAGGTGCGCCTGCCGGCCGATATCGCGGAGGCTGCGCTGCGCACGACCGACACCACGTCGGGGCGAGAGACCGGCTGGATCCGCTTCCAGCCCGTCGACCATGAGCGGCACGTGACCGACCGTGCGGCCGCCTGGTTCCAGACGGCGTGGCGGCACGCTGCCAGCTAGGGCAGACAGCAGGACACCCCCGCGGCTGGGCCACGGGGGTGTCGATAGATCGGGAGTCGGTGCCCCGTCAGGCGGTGGCTGTCTCGGACCCGGCTGCGGGCAGCTCGTCCAGGCCGAACTTCTTCTCCAGCTGCTCCATGGGCTGGAAGCCGACGACGCCCTTGGGCTGGTCGCCCGGCTTGAAGTAGGCGATGGTGGGGATGCTCATGATCTGGTAGGCCTGCGACAGGCCGGGGTTGGCGTCGACATCGACCTTGGCCACGTCGACCCGGCCGTCGTACTTGGCGGCCAGCTTCTCCATCTCGGGCGCGACCATCTTGCAGGGTCCGCACCACTCGGCCCAGAAGTCGACGACCACGGGCTTGTCGCTCTTGAGCACCTTCTCCTCGAAGGTGGCGTCAGTGACTTCGATGATTGCCATTCGCAATGCTTCCTTTCTCCGCTCCTGGCGGAACCGCTCCACGCTGGGGCGGGTACGCCGACGCTAGTCAGCGACGGACTTGATCAACTGGTAGGCCTCCAGGATCCGGGGATCACTGAGGCGATAGAGGACGGTGTTGCCTTCCCGCCTTGACTCGACCAGTCCCGCCGAGCGCAGGACCGCGAGGTGCTGGCTCATGTTGGGGACATGGCAACCGGCCTCGCGCGAGAGATCGCTCACCGAGCGCTCTCCCCGTGCGAGGCACTCCAGCACGCACAGCCGCTTCGCGTCGGCCAAGGCGCGGCTGATGACCGCGTACCGCTGGCGTTCGCCCTCGGTCGTGAGCTCGGCGCCGTCGGGGTGGACCGCACCGGTCTGGGTTGCTGTCGTCATGCCGTACATCATGTCATCATTTGCGCAACTACGCAAATAGGTTCGTGACGCCTGGATGACGGGTGCGTAGCAGCTCGCGCCCCGCTGCCGAGCTGCGGTGGCGGCGCGCCTGGGGCAGCGGGAGGCCGCGCGCGCGCTGTTGAGCCGCGCGGGGCGACCTCGCAGCGAGACCGCCTGGGTGGCAGCTTCGCGACCGAGCCCCGGGAAGCCACTTCCTGGTCACATGTCCGTCCAGGCGCCCTTAGACGGGTGGGGCAGGGCAGAAGGCACGAGCGCGAAGCCTCCGGGGCATCCCGCCGAGCGTGGAAATGCCGTCACCGGTCGGCAACGGGGTCGCGAGTGAACTCGCTCCATGCCGTATGGGCCCCAGGCGGACAGATGACCAGAACCCGGAAGGAGCGCTCGTCCGGGCCCCGCGCGTGGCCGTGGCCTCAGCCCACGCCCAGCTCGTGGAGGCGCTCGTCATCGAAGCCGGCATGGTGGGCCAGCTCGTGGATGACCGTGATGCGCACCTGCTCGGCCAGCTCGTCAGGATCGGGGAAGTCGGTCTCCAGCGGCAGCTGGAAGAGCGAGATCTTGTTGGGCAGCGGAGCCCAGTCGGCGCCCCACTCGATCGCCGGCACGCCCTCGTAGAGCCCGTACAGCCAGTCGTCCGCGTGGCGACCCACCGAGGCGAGCCTGTTCGCGCGTAGGCACCTCCTCGATGACGATGGCGACATCGTCCAGCAGGCGAGCGAACTCCGGCGGCAGGCCGTCGAGTGCGCGCTCGACGAGCTGCTCGAAGGGCACATGCTCCCTGGCCGGCAGGACCACCCGCCGCTCGGGGTGGCGTCGGGCGAGCTGGCCACGTCGTCGCAATGGCATGCGCAAGAGGATGGCACGAGCGGCTGGAACGCGGCACGACGGGCTCGAACACGAGCGGCTGGAACCCGGCACGACGGGCTCGAACACGAGCGGCTGGAACCCGGCACGACGTACTCGAACATGAGCGGCTGGAACCCGGCACGACGTACTCGAACATGACGTGCCGCGTGTGACCGTATGCTCGACCCGTGATCGAGCACGGCCCCGACCCCGAACCGATGGTGGTGCAGCTCCAGTCCGGCGAGCGCATCCACTACCTCGCCTGGGCGGCCGAGCATGCCTCGAGCGCTGTCCCGATCGTGCTCGTCCACGGCCTGGGCCGGACCGCCTGGACCTGGTTGCCCATCGGTCGCCGTCTCGCCGGGCGCCACCAAGTCGTGGCACCGGACCTACGCGGCCACGGCGCCAGTGACGCGCCGCTGACCGGCTACGAGCTTGAGTCGCTGGCGCTCGACGTGCTGACCGTGGTAGCCGGCGCCGGTTGGGGGGCAGCTGTCGCCGGGCCCGCGGTGGTCGTCGCCGGGCACGGCATGGGCGCCATGGTCGCCGTGGAGATGAGCAGGCAGCAGCCCGCATCAGTGGCCGCGCTGGCGCTGGTCGACGGCGGCTGGGAGGAGATGGTCGAGGCCACCCGGCTGCTCCCCGATCAGCTCGTGGAAGCCATCGCCGACCCGCCCGAAGTGCTCGCCTCGATGGGCACGTACCTCGCCGATCGCCGCGACTTCGACGCCGGCAGCTGGGACCTCGACCAGGAGCTGGCAGCCAGGGCGCAGGTCAGCGAGCGACATGCCGGTCACGTCGGGCCGGTCACGAAGGGCTCGGTCATCCGACGCTGTGTCGAGTCCATGTACCGCTACCAGCCGCTCGAGGCGCTCGCCCAGGCTGCCGTGCCGCTGACGCTGCTGATGGCGGGCGCGGCGAGCGCTGACGACGAGGACGAACGCGAGCGGCGGCTGGCCATCGAGGACGTGCAGCTCGCCCGTGCCGAGGCTGGCACCTCCCCGATGCGCGTGCGTATCTTCGAGGGCGCGGGTCATGACCTGATGCGCTACCGCCCTGACGAGCTCACCGCGGAGCTGGAGCGCCTCGCCACCCCCTGAGCTCCGCCTTGCCTCGCCGTGGCGGGGGTACCATGTGCGCCATCGTGGACATCCTGCTACTCCTCGTCGTTGCCCTCATCGTGGTCCTCGTCTGGCGCGGCCCATCCATGCTGCCCCAGTTCGGGCAGGCCCTCGGCAAGGCCGTCAAGGGCGTGCGCGACAACGTCAACGCCGATGCCCCGCCGAGCGATGCCGCGCCGAGCGACGTCGCCGAGGCCACCGCCGCGAAGAGCGCCACCGCCGCCAGGACTGCCTCGGACGCCGACGACACCAACGCCAAGCCGGGCGCCTGAGCCCGTGAGCGAGCAAGACCCCATCGAGTCAGCCGTCCGTGACATCCTCGCCGAGGTCGGCGAGGATCCTGCTCGCCCCGGCCTGGTCGACACGCCCTCGCGCGTGCGCCGCATGTACGCCGAGCTGACCGCCGGCTACGCCATGAAGCCTGAAGAGGTCCTCAACGAGGCCGTCTTCGACGTCGAGTACAGCGAGATGGTGGTGGTCAAGGACATCCCCTTCCATTCGCTGTGCGAGCACCACCTGCTGCCCTTCGCCGGCACCGCTGCCGTCGCCTACATCCCCGATCGTCGCGTCATCGGCCTGTCCAAGATCCCGCGGGTGGTGGACATGTACGCGCGCCGGCTGCAGATCCAGGAGCGCTTCACCCAGCAGGTCGCCGACTTCCTGATGGAGCACCTCGTGCCCAAGGGCGTCGGCATCGTGGTCGAGGCCACCCACCTGTGCGCCAGCATGCGCGGGGTACGCAAGCCCGGGATGGTGATGACGACATCGGCCGTGCTGGGCCTGTTCCGCACCTCGGACAAGACGCGCGCCGAGTTCTTCAGCCATCTGCAGCGACCCTCGCCGGGCGCACCCTAGGGCGGCGGCTCGCCTACCATCTGGACATGACCGACCGACCGCTCAAGGTGCTCATCGCCAAACCTGGCCTTGACGGCCACGACCGCGGTGCCAAGGTGCTCGCCCGGGGCCTGCGCGACGAGGGCTTCGAGGTGGTCTACACCGGCCTGCGGCAGACGCCGGAGATGGTGGCGACAGCAGCGTTGCAGGAGGACGTGGACGTGGTGGGGCTGTCCATCCTCTCCGGCGCGCACATGACCCTCGTGCCGCGCATCTGCGAGCTGCTGCGGTCCGAAGGCATGGACGACGTGCTGATCACGGCCGGCGGCATCATCCCCGCCGAGGACATCACGGCGTTGAAGGAGGCCGGCGTGGCGGAGGTCTTCGGCCCCGGGACGCCCATCGGTGTGGTCGCGGACTTCATGCGCGAGCACGCGCGACCGCGGGCCTGATGTCGCCACCCGCGGAGCGCGGGACCGGCACGCGCCTGGCCGACGAAGCCCGCGGCGGCTCGCGGCGCGCACTCTCGCGCCTGTTGACGGCGATCGAGTCACGCACGCCCGTGGCCGAGGAGGCCCTGCGCGTGCTCTATGCGCAGGCTGGCGGCGCGCACATCGTGGGCATCACCGGGCCACCCGGTGGCGGCAAGTCGACCCTGGTCGCAGCGCTCGTCGCGGAGGCGCGGCGCAGTCACCGAGCGGTCGCGGTGCTGGCCATCGACCCATCCAGCCCCGTCACCGGCGGCGCCATCCTCGGCGATCGCATCCGCATGCAGCAGTACGCCGTGGACGACGCCGTCTTCATCCGCTCGATGGCGTCCCGTGGTCACCTGGGCGGGCTGGCCGCCGCGACCGCTGGTTCGGCAGCCGTGCTGGACGCGTGTGGTTTCGACCTGGTCTTCATCGAGACCGTCGGCACTGGTCAGAGCGAGGTGGAGGTCGCGGCCATCGCTGACACGACGGTCGTGGTCCAGGCGCCCGAGATGGGCGACGAGGTCCAGGCCATGAAGGCCGGCCTGCTGGAGGTGGCCGACCTCGTCGTCGTCAACAAGGCCGATCGACCCGGTGCCGAGCGAGCCGCGGCGCAGCTTCGGTCCATGCTCTCGCTGGGAGAGGTCGGCGATGCGCCCGATGCGGCGCGGCCACGTCCCAAGCATCCAGAGGTCCTGCTGGCGTCCGGCCTCGACGGCGGTGGGGTCCCGGAGCTGCTGCGTGCGCTCGATGCACACGACACGGCTCGGCGACGCGCCGATCGCCCGCATGCCGCTCGTATCGCGCGGGCGCGGGCTCAGATCGAAGGCATCCTCGCCGATCGCACCCGCGACGCCCTGTGGTCGGCGCGACGTCGCAGCGAAACCGATGCGCTCGTGGAGCGCGTGGCGGCCCACGAGCTCGATCCCTATGCCGCGGCGGATGTCCTCAAGACGTCGCTCTGAAGCCGGTCTGCGGCAGGAGCACCCGGCCTGACGGACGCGTCATGCGCCGCCATGCGCCGCCTGGCTGCGACCGCTCGGGTCAGGAGGCGAACGCGCGGTCGAGGGCTGGATCGTGGCGTGGTGTCAGCGGGGATGGGCTTCCGCGCTCGGCCGGAACGACGGTTTGCTCGAGGAGCGCCCGCCAGGGGTACGTGGCCGCCGTGAGCAGCTCCGTGGTGGCGGTCGGATCGAGGGGTGCCGTGAACAGGTAGCCCTGGCCCAGCCCGCAGCCGAGCCGTCGCAGCAGGTCGAGCTGTGTGCTGCTCTCGATGCCCTCCGCCACGACCGTTGCGTCCACGGCCTTGCCCAGCTCCACGGCCGTGCGCAGGACGGCTTCGTCTGCGCGCCCGCTGACCCCGCCTGCCACGAGCGAGCGGTCCAGCTTGACGTAGTCGACCGCGTTGTCCCGCAGCGTGCCGAAGGAGGCGTGACCGCTGCCAAGGTCGTCGAGCGCCACGCGGATGCCCTGCGTCCGCAGACGAGCCAGCACGTCGCCTACGCTGCGTTCGGCGCGGGCGAGCACCGTCTCGCTGACCTCCAGGATGATCGCGTCTGGAGGCAACCCCGCACCGCCCAGCGCATCCATCACGTCGTTCTCGAACGAACGCAGCCTCAGCTGCCGGCCCGAGATGTTGACGGCCAGCCGGAGCTGCTCCTGGCCGGCCATCGCTCGCCAGCCCGCCACATGCCTGGCGGCTTCCTGCAACACCCAGCGTCCGATGGGCACGATATCGCCCGTCTCCTCCGCCAGGCTCACGAACTCGGCGGGCATGCGCCAGCCACGCTCAGGGTCCTGCCAACGAACGAGGGCCTCGACGCCAGCCACGGCCCCGGGCTCGCTCGCTTCGGCAGGCTCACCTGACTGGTCTGCGCCGATGCGGATGATGGGTTGGAACTGGACGCGCAGCTCTCCGCGCTCCACGACTCCGCGGAACGCTCGTTTGACGTAGCGCCGCTCGGCTGCCGCGGCGCTCATCGCCGGACGGTACTCCACCAGCTCCCCGCGCCCCTGGCGCTTGGATTCGTACATCGCGTCGTCGGCGCTGCGCAGCAGCGCATCGGCATCGCCATCGGCCGCGGAGGCGAACGCGACACCGACACTCACCTTCACCTGGATGCCACCGTCCGGCATCTCCAGGGGTCGTGCCAGCAGCGACCGCAGGCGTTCCGCGACGGCATGGACATCGCTGGGCTGGCTGACATCCTCGATGAGGATGGCGAACTCGTCGCCCCCGAGGCGCGCGGCTGTGTCAGCTGCGCGGGTGGACTCGTCGATCGAGCCGTGCCACGCGGCGAAGGACCTCATCCCCGTACGCGTGGCCGTGCTGGTCGTTCACCGACTTGAAGCCGTCCACGTCGAGGAACAGCACCGCCGCCCATCCGCCCCGCCGTCGACCGCGCTCCAGGGCGTGCGTGACGCGCTCCATGAACAGGGTGCGGTTGGCCAGGCCGGTGAGGCTGTCGTGGAGAGCCAGGTGCCGGACCTGTCCATCGGCCGCCGCATAGCGCAGCAGCAGGGACAGGATGATGGCGATCACCACGATGACCCCCAGCAGCTGCGCTGCGAAGGCGACATCCATGCGGCCGACGTGCTCGGCCAGCGGTGCGTTCGCTTCCTCGCTCCCGGCGGGCGGCATCGCCAGCGTCAGCAGCTGCTCGACGTGGCTGGCGTGAGCCAGGACGATCGCCAGGGCGGCATAGACCACGCAGAACACCATCACCGCCCCGGAGTAGAGTGCCAGCCCTTTGTGCCGCAGGTAGGGAGTGGCCACGAACACCGGGATGATGGCCGTGGGCAGGATCGCCGCTGCCAACTGCGGAACCAGCGGGAGCAGTGCCAGCATGAAGACGTAGTGCCCCACGCTCGCCACCGTGAATACGTGGAGCTCGTGGCCGCTGCCGATACGCAGCAGTCCGATGGCGAGGACCAGTCCCAGCAGTGCCGCGGACAGCGCCGTGCTGATGAGGAAGTCGGTCCGGCTCAGGAGGCCCAGCGCGAGGGCCGTGACCGCCGCCATGCCGAGTGCCACCGCGAAGCCCAGCAGGAACCGCTTGAGCCAGGTGACGTCATGGGCTGCTTCGTGAGTTCGAGTGCCGACAGCGGTCATCTTCCAGGCAGGCTACCGGGAGAAACGCGCCGCCGAACGCTTCGCGTGACGCCCCGGGACGCACCCTAACGACACCGCTGCGATCGACGCACCCCCGGTCGGTACCGTCGCCCCCATGACGACTGGTGCGCCATCGGGGCGGCGTCCCGCTGCGGCCCTGGCACACGCGCATCCGACCTGGGGTCTCAGCTGGGCCCCTCGGTCGCGAAGAAGGAGATGCCCGGACCGGTGGCTCCGCAGCCGCTCGATGTCCAGTCGTACCGCGTCGCTCGTCGGCGGCCATCAGGAGTGCACCGTACGCGGGCTCCAGGCGCGTCGACTGCAGGCGGTAGCGCGGCAGGGCTGCCGCGATCGCGTCGCGCAGGTCCGAGCCGTGGTGGCGGAAGACTCCCCCGGCCAGGACCACCACCGCGCGGTCGGATGCCAGCCCCACGTGCTCGGCCGCCCGGCGCAGATAGCCTGAGACCGACGCGAGCCGCGTCCAGCACGATGCGGCGCGCCTGCGGGTCTCCGGCGTGACTCGCCTCCAGCAGGACGGGGGCCAGGCGGCCCAGGCTCCGGTGGCCGAGTCCGCCCGTCCGGGTGATGGCATAGACCATGCTCTCGACCGAGTCGACGGCGAAGGCCTCCAGCGACGCCGCCTCGAAGCCCGGTCGGGGGCCCGGCCCGTACTCACCCCGGAGGAGCAGGTCATAGACCTGCCGACCGAACTCCATGGCCCCGGCCCGCTCCATCCGTTCGCCTGAGAACCAGGTCCGGCCGGATGGCCCACGCGCGGCGATGGCGGCGCCGGTGCCCATCACCAGCGCGACACCGAGGCCGTCGGCGGTACCGGCACGCAGCGTGTTGAACGCGTCATTGGTCACCATCGGTTCGGCCTCGAGCTGCAGCCGCGCGCGCAGCGCCGTGCTGTAGAGGGCCACGTCCTCGGGCCAGTCCGCGCCGCACAGCCCGAACACGCCCACGTCCACCTCGGACGGGCTGGCACCGGCCGCAGCGAGCGCCTCGCGAACACTCGCCACGACGTGATCGATGGCGACGTCGATGGAGCTCTCGTTGTGGATGTCCGACGATCCCGAGCGACCGGCACCTCGCACGGTGCCTGTCTCATCGGCCACGAGTGCCACGGTCTTGGTGGCGCCGCCATCGACACCCAGCAGCAACGTCACCGGGCCGCCATCGTCAGCGCAGCAGCCGCGCGGGCAGGTAGGCGGCGTGCGCGGCCGCCAGCTCGTCGTAGACCGCCTCGGCGACGCGGATCTCGGTCAACCAGGGGTGACTCGAGAGGGCCCGGATGGCGTCGCGGCGCGATCCGCTCCAGGCCGCGTCGGCGGCCAGGTACTGGTACTCGGCCAGCTGGCCGATGAGCCCACGGACGTGCCTGGGAATGGCCGGGGAGACCTCGGGATGGACGCCCTCGCGGTCGACGCGGGCGAAGTTCTCGACGACCACATCCTCGTCGAAGCCGGGCAGCGCTCCACCGGTGTTGGGTGCGTTCACCGGCAGCACCAGGCCCAGGTCGTTGTAGTAGGAGTCGATGGCGTCGAGCGCCAGCTCCAGCTCGAAGATGCCGCCGCGCGAACGCGCGGGATCGAGCTCCGGGTCGGCCTGCTCGGCCTGCTCGGCGTAGTGGTCCCAGTAGTCGGGGACCTGCGCGATGATGTCCTGCGAGCGAGTGGTCGCAGCGGCCTGCATCTCTGCCAGCATCTCGCCGCGGAAGTAGTAGTAGCGCAGGTACTGCGCCGGGATGGCGTCCATCGTCACCGCCAGCTCCACGAAACGGCGGTCGGCGGGCCTGACATCGGTCCGCCGCTCCATCGCCGCCCACGCTTCACGGATGGCGGGCATGGCGTCATCGGCGCCGTCGTATTCCGAAGAGATGCTCCAGGTCGTGTGGTTCAGGCCCACCATGCGAGCCCTGATCCGGCTGCGGTCCAGGCCGGCG
Source organism: uncultured Chloroflexia bacterium (assembly GCA_963712735.1). GTDB lineage: Bacteria > Chloroflexota > Limnocylindria > Limnocylindrales > CSP1-4 > JAFMJV01. The sequence goes on from CAVQIZ010000001.1 coordinate 163,071, forward strand.
GCATCGGCCAGCTCCATGGGGAAGTCGTAGGTGCCCTCGCAGAACGAGGTGAAGGGGACGTCCGTGTGCCGCGTGGCAGCCTGCGCCACGATGTTGACCGGGTTGGTGTAGTTGAAGATGCGCGCCCGGGGCGCCACCTGGGCCAGGGTCTCAAGCACGCCCTGCAGCACGTGGATGGAGCGCAGGGCCATGAAGAAGCCGCCGGGCCCCTGGGTCTCCTGGCCGATGATGCCGTGCGCCAGAGGGATCTTCTCGTCGAGCACGCGCGCCTCGAACCCGCCCGGCCGATAGCTGCTGAGGACCGCATCGACATCGGTCAGTCCCTCGCGCTGGTCGGTCGTGGTGCGGAAGCGCAGGTCGAGCCCACGCGCCGACGCCATCCGCTCGGAGATGCGATGGACGATGTCGAGCCGGCCAGGGTCGAGATCGATGAGCACGACCTCCGAGCCGGCGAAGCGGGCACCGTGGTTGTGGATGAACGCGGCCATGGTGCCGGCGGCACGGGAGGAGCCGCCTCCCAGGTAGGCCAGGCGAATGGAAGCCAATCGTTACTCCTTGACTGCGCCCGTGAGGAACCCGCGAACGAACTGCCGCTGCAGGATGACGTAGAAGATGATGACGGGGATGGCCAGTACGCCGACGAGCGTGCGGAAGTGCCCGGCGCCATCGACCCGAGCAGCTTCGGTGACCGATCGCGGTGTGGAGCGGAAGAACCCCCTCATCCAGAACGTGCCCAGCGTCACGGAGACGCCGATCTGGGGCAGGATAGCCGGCCTTAGCGCCGCAGCGACCGCAGCCAGGTGCCGAGCATGGTCATGCCGTCCGCGGTGAGGATGGACTCGGGGTGGAACTGGATGCCCTCGACCGGATACTGGCGATGCCGCAGCCCCATGACCAGGCCGTCGGGTGACGTCGCGGTCACCTCCAGCACCGCCGGCAGCGTGGCGCGGTCCACCGCCAGCGAGTGGTAGCGCCCGGCTTCGATCGGCGTGGGCAGTCCCTCGAAGACACCTTGCCCGCGGTGGTCGACGGCCGACTTCTTGCCGTGCACCGGCTCGACGGTGACGACCTCGCCACCGTAGACCATGCCGATGGACTGGTGGCCAAGGCAGACCCCCAGGATCGGCAGCGTGGGGCCGAAGCGCTCGATGACCGCCAGCGAGATGCCCGCATTCTCCGGTCGCGAAGGACCCGGGCTGATGACGATGCCGTCGAGCTCGCGAGCGGCGATCTCGTCGAGCGTGATCTCATCGTTGCGCTGGACCTCGACCTCCGCACCCAGCTCGCAGAGGTACTGGTAGAGGTTGTAGGTGAACGAGTCGTAGTTGTCGAGCAGCAGGATGCGCAGGCCGGCGCCCGGCCGCTCGATCTCGTGCGTGGTCACTGGTCGGTCTCCTGGCGGTCACTGCCGTAGATGGCCTCGGCTTCGGCGATGGCCGCGAGGATGGCGCCGGCCTTGGCCGCCACCTCGGCCGACTCGCGCTCCGGCACCGAGTCGGCCACGATGCCGGCACCGGCGTGGACGTGCGCCGTGCCATCCTTCAGCACCATCGAGCGGATGGTGATGGCGACCTCCGCGTCGTCGGGGGCGAGGAACCCGATGGCGCCCCCGTAGGGCCCACGTTGCTCGCGTTCCAGCGCGGCGATGGCCTGCATCGCACGCACCTTGGGTGCTCCGCTGAGCGTGCCGGCAGGGAACACCGAGCGCACCGCATCGAAGGCATCGCGACCCGCGGCCAGGTCGCCCTCGACCTCGCTGACGATGTGCATCACGTGCGAGTAGCGCTCGATGGTGTGGAGCGAGGGCACGCGCACGCTGCCCGGCGTGGCCACGCGGCCGACGTCGTTGCGCGCGAGGTCCACGAGCATGGCGTGCTCGGCCAGTTCCTTCTCGTCGGCCAGCAGGTCCGCCTCCAGCTCGCGCGTCCACCAGCGGATCGGCCGAGCGCGGGCGGGTGCCGGCGATGGGCCGCGTGGACACGACGCCGTCACGTACCCGCACCAGCAGCTCCGGCGACGCACCCAGCACCGAGCGGTCGGGTCCGAGGTCGATGGCGAAGAGGTGTGGCGAGGGGTTGATGCGCCGCAGGGAGCGGTAGATCTCCAGCGGCCCCACCGAGCAGGAGAGGCTGAAGCGTCGCGCCAGCACCGTCTGCAGCATCTCGCCCGCGTGGATGTCGCGCACCAGGCTGGCGACGCCGTCCTCGTAGCGGGCGTCGGCCGCAGGCGGCTGCGGCCGCGATCCTGCGGGCGGGATGGGCACGGCGCCCTCGATGCCCGAGGGCTGCGCCAGCATGGCCATGGCATCGGCCAGCCGCTCGTCGGCACCGGGCCCATCGATGGTCGCCAGCGTGGCGGTCTGCCCCAGGTGGTCGAAGACGATGAGCACGTCCGGCAGGTGGAACAGCGCCTCCGGCAGCCCGATGGGGTCGGCCTCCGGCATCGGCAGCTTCTCCCAGCGCGCGGCGGCCTCGTACGAGAGGTAGCCCACGCCCGATGCCAGCGAGACCGGCAGGGGGCCGTGGGCGGGGACCTCCGGCAGGAAGCGACGCAGCGCCTCCAGCGGGTCCGGGTCGGTGAAGCGGTCGATCGCTGCATAGTCGTGGCTGTGGACGGTGGCCACGCCGTCGTCGTAGCTGAGGTAGCGGCCGCGCACGCCGACCATCGAGTAGCGGCCGTAGCGGGCGCCGCCCTCGACCGACTCGAGGATGAAGGCGAGACGCTGCTGGGCGTGGAGGCGTAGGGCGGCGGTCACCGGGGAGATGGTGTCGGCGCTCATCTCGACGGCGGCGACGCCGGCGAGCCCGGGGCGCGGGAGCTGGGGTGTCATGGTCGGTCCTCTGGGTGGCTCGAGGGCTCGGCACGCTCACCGGCGTGCGCGTGGAGGAAGTCGATGGCTTCGAGATACCCACGCCACCCGTGACCCAGGATGCGGTGGCTCACGACCGGCTCGATGACCGAGACGTGGCGCCACTCCTCGCGCGCCATGATGTCGCTGATGTGGACCTCCACGACCGGGCACTCGGCGCCCAGCAGCGCGTCGTGGAGCGAGTACGCGTAGTGCGTGAGGGCGCCCGGGTTGATGACGATGGCGTCGTAGTCGCGCTGCTCGATGCGGTCGATGAGGGCGCCCTCGTGGTTCGACTGCAGCGTCGTGACGGTGTGCCCCAGCGCCCCGGCGTGGTCAGCCACGGCAGCCTCCACCTGGGCCAGCGTGGTGGAGCCATAGATCTCAGGCTGGCGCGTCCCGAGCCGGCCCAGGTTGGGGCCGTTGAGCAGCAGGATCCTCATCCTGCACCGCCTGCGTGGATGGCGTCGATGGCCGCGTCGAGCTCGGCCTCGCTGACATCGTCGACGTCGATGACGCGGCCGATGGCCATGGGCAGGATCCAGCGCTGGCGGCCGCCGACGCGTTTCTTGTCGCGCGCCAGCGCGGCCTTCACGACGCTCGGGTCGAAGGCACGGCGCAGCTCGTAGCCAAGGTTGCCGACGACCTCGTCGATGCGCTCCGCGAGACCGGCTCGGCACCGCGACCCTGGGCGATGTGTGCCACCGCTCGCAGGCCCAGCACGACCGCCTTGCCGTGGGGCAGGCGATAGCCGCTCTCGATCTCCAGCGCGTGGCCCAGCGTGTGCCCCAGGTTCAGCGTACGTCGCTCGCCGCGCTCGAAGGGGTCGCGGTCCACCACGTCCAGCTTGAGCTGGACCGAGCGATCGATGATGGCGTAGCGGGCCGCCTCGTCGTCACGCAGCGCCGCTCGTCCGCGGGTCTCCACCAGCTGCCACAGCGCGGGGTCGCCGATGATGCCACTCTTGAGCGACTCGGCCATGCCGTCGAGGCGGCGCGCACGCGGCAGCGTCCGCTGGGTGGTCACGTCCGCGATGATGGCGACTGGCGGCCAGAAGGCGCCGGCCGCGTTCTTGGCGGCGGACAGGTCCACCGCCACCTTGCCGCCGACCGCGGCGTCGGTCATGCCCAGCCAGGTGGTGGGAATGGCGACGAAGTTCACACCGCGCACGTACAGCGCCGCGGCCGTGCCGATCATGTCGGTCGCCGTGCCACCGCCGACGCCGACCCAGGCATCGCCGCGCTCGGCACCCATGGCGCTGGCCGTCTCCAGCAGCGTCTCCAGGCTGCGCAGGCGCTTCTGGCGCTCGCCGGCCGCGATGCGGACCTGGCGCTCGCCGGGCAGCGCTGCCATCAGCTCCGGCAGGGCCGCCGCAGCGCGCTGATCGGCCACCACCACCGGCGTGCCCGTGCTGACCGGCGCGATGAGGGCGTCGTAGCGTGGCACGATCGAGGCTGCTGCCCAGCACCACGCGGGCGTGGTCAGGCCCCATCAGGTGATCACGCCGGACGACAGCGTCGAAGAGGCGCCGCGCCGGCGTCCGCGCCGCGGAGACCGCCTCGATGACGGCCGCGACGAGCAGGCCCACCGGCTCGCTGCTGTCAAGGTGCACGTCAGCGCCGCGGTAGAAGCGCTCGCGTGCGCTGCGCATGCTCGCCAGTCGCGCGAGGGTGTCGCCGGCCAGCATGGGGCGCTGTTCGGCGTGGCGCTGCAGGCGGCTGACGAGCACCTCGTCGGGTGCGTCGAGCCAGACGACCACGCCGGCATGCCAGAGCGCCCAGCGGTTGAGTGGATCGACCACGGCACCGCCACCGGTGGCGATGACAGCGCCCTCGACGCGGCTGGCGCGCTCCACGGCGGCCGCTTCGATGGCGCGGAAGGCCGCTTCGCCGTGCCTGGGGATGAGCTGTGCCGGGTGGCTGCCCTCGCGCTGCTCGATGTCGGCGTCGAGATCGATGAGCGGGCGGCCCAGCCGCTCGGCGAGGAGTGCCGCCAAGGTGGACTTGCCGCTGCCCGACAGGCCCACCAGGACGATGGCGTCAGGCATCGCTCGCACCGCCCAGCTCGGCAGCGAGCGCCGCGCGCATGACATCGACCGGAGCCGGCACGTCCAGCCACAGCTCGAGCGCACGCCAGGCCTGGCCCAGCAGGATGGCGGCACCGTCCTCGGCGCGTGCCCCCGCCGCGCGGGCCTCGCGCACCAGTCGCGTAGGGCTCGGCCGGTAGACCAGGTCGAGCACGGCGAGGTCCGGTCGCAGCAGCTCCGCCGGCACCAGGCTCTGGTCGGCCGCGGTCCCCACCGGCGTGGCGTTGACCAGCAGGTCGGCAGCGCCGATCTCGTCGGCCAGCCGTGCCAGCGAGCCATCAGCGCGGCGCAGGACCGTGACGCGATCGGCGCCGACCTTCGCCAGCGCCAGCCCGACCGCGCGGCTGACGCCACCGGCGCCGAGGACCAGCGCGCGACCGATGCCACCCGGGCAGAGTCGCTCGATGGCCTCGACCGTGGCAGGCATGTCGGTGTTGTGGCCCACCAGCCGGGAGCGGTGGCGGACGACGGTGTTGACCGCGGCCGCCTCGCGGGCGACATCGGTGACCTCATCCATCAGCGCCGCAACGGCGGCCTTGTGGGGCACGGTCACGTTGGCGCCGCCGCTCGCCGCCTCGCGCAGGCCGGCCACGGTCGCGGGCACCATCTCCGGCGTGACGTCGGCCAGCACGTAGCGGTGCGGCAGGCCCAGCGCGTCGAAGGCGGCTGTCATCATCGCCGGTGAGGCCGAGTAGCCGATACCCTGGCCGAGCAGGCGGAAGGTCAGCGCCGCCGGCATCAGGCGTCGGTGCCCTCGACCACGGTCGCCTCCTGGGCCGCGTTGTCGGGCAGGGCCTCGATGAGCCCGTCCGCGGCGGCGCCGCCGCGAGGCCCCTGCGAACGACGTCGTCGCCGGCGCACGCCGGCCCGCACGTCACCGATGGTGTCGCCGCCGAGGTCGGCCAACAGCGCGTCGGCCAGCGCCAGCGCCAGCATGGCCTCGCCCACCACGGCCGCTCGCGGGATGATGGCCACGTCGCTGCGCTCGATGTGCGCGCGTCGCACCTCGCCGCTCTGGAGGTCGACCGAGTCCAGCGGCTTGCGCAGCGTCGAGACCGGCTTGACCGCCACGCGCGCCACGATGGCGGCGCCGTTGCTCATGCCGCCCTCCGTGCCGCCGGCCCGGTTGGTCCTGCGCTCCCAGCCCGGCGCGCCTGGCTCAACCTCGTCGTGGACCTGCGATCCGCGTCGCGCCACCGCGCCGAAACCGATGCCGATCTCTACGCCCTTGACGGCCTGGATGCCCATCAGTACCGCGGCGATGGCGGTGTCGAGCCGCGTGTCCCACTCGGCGCTGGAGCCGATGCCCACGGGCATGCCCTCGGCCACGACCACGAACGAACCACCGACCGAGTCGCCGGCCGCGATAGCGGCATCGACCTCGGCCATCATGGCCGCCTCGGCCGCGGCATCGGGACAGCGCAGCGGGGTGGGGTCACGGCGATCCTGCGAGACCCAGCTCGCCGGCACCCGTGAGGCCGGTTCGTCGGCACCCTCGAAGGCGCGCACCGGGCCCAGCTGGTCGACGAACGACCAGATGCGCACGCCGCAGGCCTCCAGCAGCTGGCGGCAGACGGCACCGGCCACGACGCGCGGTGCCGTCGAGCGTGCCGACGCACGCTCGAGCACGTTGCGGATGTCGCCAGTGTCGTACTTGATGGCACCGGCCAGGTCCGCATGGCCGGGGCGCGCCAGGGTGATGGGCCGAGGCCGTCGCGAGGGAGCGATAGGCTCCACCGACATGCGCTCCTGCCAGTTGGCCCAGTCGCGATTGGCGATGCTGAAGGCCAGGGGAGAGCCGAGCGTGCGCCCGAAGCGCAGCCCCGCGGTCCAGGCCACGCGGTCACGCTCGATGAGCATGCGCCGGCCGCTGCCGTAGCCGTGCTGGCGCCGAGCCAGCTCCTTGTCGACCTTGGCCGTGGAGACGCGCAGGTCTGCCGGCAGCCCCTCCAGGATGCCCGGACAGGCCGGGACCGTGAGACTCGCCGGCGGTGAGGAGTCGCAGTCGTCGCAGGGTCATCGTGAGAGGCGCTCCATGTCCGTCCAGAACGTGGGGTAGGAGACGGCCGCGCAGGCAGGGTCGTCGATGTCAACGGTACCCGCAATCCCGGTCAGGGCGGCGATGGCGAAGGCCATCGCGATACGGTGGTCGGAGTCCGTGCGGATGGCCGCTTCGCGAGGTGTCCCGCGCGCGATGACCCAGCCATCCTCGCGCTCTTCCGCCTGTGCTCCCACGGCCTGCAGGTTCTGCACCACCAGCCGGATGCGGTCGGACTCCTTGACGCGCAGCTCGGCGGCGTCGCGCAGCGTGCTCACGCCGTCGGCTGCCGCCATGGCCACCGCGATGAGCGGCAGCTCGTCGATGACGTCGGCCACGCGATCGCCGGCGAGGTCGATGGCGTGGAGCGGACGGCCACCCGAGACGGTGATGGTGCCCACCGGCTCGGGGCAGTCGTGCGTCGGCCCGTCGGAGGCGACCTTGATGTCCGCGCCCATGTCCCGCAGCACGTCGATGATGCCGGTGCGCGAGGGGTTGAGGCCGACGTCCTCGATGATGATGTGCGCGTCCGGGTGGAGCGCACCCGCCACCAGCCAGGCGGCGGCCGAGGAGATATCGCCCGGTACCGAGATGTCGCGGTTGCGGAACCCGGCGGGTCCCTCGATGGTCGTGACCGGGCCCTCCCGACGGACCGGGGCACCCAGCCAGGCGAGCATGCGCTCGCTGTGGTCGCGGGTGGGCCCGGGTGAGGTGATGGTGGTCGTGCCCTTGGCTGCCAGGGCGGCAAGGGTCAGGCAGCCGATCGACCTGCGCGCTGGCCACGCGTAACCGGTGATCGAGCGCCTTGAGCGGCCGGCGCCCGGTGATCGTCAGCGGTGCGTGTCCCTCGGTCGTGACGACCTCGACTCCCATCGTCCGCAGCGGACCAGCCACACGCTCCATGGGACGACTCGAGAGCGAGTCGTCCCCTACCAGCGTGGCGGTGGCGGCACGGGCCCCCAGCGCGCCGGTGAGCAGGCGCATGGCCGTGCCCGCGTTGCCGCAATCGAGCGTCTCGTCTCCTCGACCGGGGAGGCAGGCCGCGGTGGCGCTGCCGCCGCCCCTGATGGACACGCGCACCACGCCGTCCGGCTCGCGCTCGATCGCTCGCGCCGCGCCCAGCGTCTCCAGCACACCGGCCATGGAGAGCACGTCGTCTCCGGGGCGGTCCAGTCGGATCTCGGCATCGCCGCTACCCATGGCGCTGAAGAGCAGCGCGCGGTGGGCCACCGACTTGTCGACGGGCAGCCGCAACGAACCCAGCAGTGCCGGAGCCGCTCGCACGACCCCGCCGGCGGGCGTGGTCGAGGCGTCGTCGCTCACGAGCCGGCGCCGCTGTCGGGGATCGTGCCGACCGCCATCGCGCCGCCCCCGGCGAGGGCTGCGTCGGTGGCGGCGTTACGCCGCTGGGCCGATCGCGAGACACGCAGGATGGCGCCGAAGACCATCTCCACCTCCTCGGGCGTCAGCACGCCTTCGCCACCGCGCGCGGCGCGCTCGATGAGCTGCCGTTCGCGCCCGACATCGTGACCGTGGTCGCCCGGCTCGCGCGTCTGCTGCACTGCCACCGACAGCTCCGCGCGCTCCTCGAGCAGCGATGCGATGCGTGAATCGACATCGTCGATGCGGGCCCGCAGGCGCTGACGCTCCACCGGCGGCTCGATGTGCGTCTGGGCATGCGGTGCCGTGGGCTGCCGCAGGTACTCGTGCCGTCGCAGGTCGTCCATCAGGTCGCCGAACTCAGGGAACGAGAGCGACTGCTCCGAGTCGGAGCGGGCAGTGGGCGGGTCGGGGTGGACCTCGATGATGATGCCGTCAGCGCCCACGGCCGCCCCCGCGACCGCCAGCGGCCGCACCAGCGGTCGATGCCCCGTGCCATGGGAGGGATCGACCACGATGGGAAGATGCGTGCGCTCCTGGATCGACCGGCACCGCGGAGAGGTCGAGCGTGTTGCGGGTCGCCGTCTCGAAGGTGCGGATGCCGCGCTCGCAGAGGATGACGTTGGGGTTGCCCGAGCTGAGGATGTACTCGGCCGCCATCAGCAGCTCGTCGATGGTCGCTGACAGGCCGCGCTTCAGGAGCACCGGCTTGCGCGACTGGCCGACGGCCTTCAGCAGCACGAAGTTGGCCATGTTGCGTGCGCCGACCTGGAGCATGTCGACGTACTGCTCGAAGACCGGCACGTCTGCCGGATCGGTCGATCTCGCTGACCACCGGCAGGCCCGTCTCCTCGCGGGCTTCTGCCAGCAGCTTGAGGCCCTCCACGCCGAGACCCTGGAAGGCATAGGGCGACGAGCGCGGCTTGAAGGCACCGCCGCGCAGGATGGTCGCGCCCTCGCGCTTGACCCAGCGTGCGGTGGCCAGTACCTGCTCCCGCGACTCGACCGCGCAGGGCCCCGCGATCACCACCAGCGGCGAGCCGGCCCCGACCTCCACGGGGCCCACGCGGATGCTCGTGCGGTCGGGATGGTGCTCGTTGGAGGCGAGCTTGTAGGGCTTGCTGACGCGGATGCACTGCTCCACGCCCGGCATCAGCTCGACGTGCTGGACGCGCTCGACGCCGACGCCCACGACGCCCATGACGATGCGTTCCTCGCCCACCATCACGTACGTCTCGAGGCCCTCCTCGGCGACGGTCTTGCGGACCTCGTCGATCTCCTCCTGCGCGGCCCCGGTGCGCATCACGATGATCATCTGGCTACCACCCTTGCTGTTCGCTGTCGGTTCTCTCGTTGGTCGGGTCTCACGTCGTCCGGCGTTCGAGGCATCAAAAAACGCAGGCCCCTGGGGGTCCTGCGTTCGCGGGCACGAGTGCCTCTGCCGCCGGGATCTACCCGGCCGCCTCGTACCCGCTAGCTAAAGTACCAGTAGCGCGTCATGTGGCGTCGGACACTAGCGGGCGCGGGTGGCGCTGTCAATGCGAGTCGCCGGAGCCCGTGAACGCTCGGCCGGTCTCCGGCGACCCGCTATCGCGCAGCGGTCGCGGGCGCGGGTGGAGGGAATGCGCTAGAGGTCGGCCAACGACAGGAAGCGGTTGCCCTCGGGGTTGTACACGATCGAGTCGATGACCACGCCCTCCGGGATGGCGTACCCGATGATGCCGGACACGCGATCGGCCGGGGACAGCGGTTGTGCCTCGAGGTACTGCAGCAGGAACGGCTGCGGCCTCGGCACCCAGGTGGGCCAGTAGGTCATGCCGTCGGCGCCCACCAGCGCGACGCTCGCCGGGCTGGCCTGCAGGGCCTGGTCCTCGGCGGCCTCGAAGATGGTATCGAGGGCGACGTACCGCAGCCCCTCGGCCGGCGGAGCGTTGACGTCGAAGTCCACGAACGGGTCGAGCACCTCCCGCACTGTCACGCTGCCCTGGGTCGCGCCGGCGCTGTCCGTGATCGGCCGTGGCTCCCCGACAGTCGCATCGAGCCCCTCGCCCAACGTGGCGATGGGCATCAGGCGTCGGCCGTCCCCGCGGTAGATCACCCGCAGGACCTCGGCGTCCGCGGGCAGGACGAAGGGCACAACGCCGCTGATGCGGTCGAACGGCGCGAGGGTCTGACCCTGCAGATCGGGCAGGACGGACTCGGCCGGACGGGGCACCCATTGTGCATAGTGCAGGTAGCCATCCGAGTCCAGCAGCTGGACCTGGTAGGGGTCGGTCGGGAAGACCGCGTCATCAGCGGCCTCGAAGGTGAGCGTCAGGAGCGCGTATCGTGCGCCCTCAGGGGGCGGTGAACCGGGGTCGAACTCCGTGTAGGGATCGGCGAAGTCGCGGATGAGGATCGTCCCCAGCTGGGTGCCCTGGTCGTCCAGGTAGGGCACCGGCTCGAAGCTGTCCTGTGCCAGCGCCGGCAGGGCCAGGACCAGTGCCAGCGTGGGTGCTGCCGCGACCGCGGTCAGGCGAGCGGAGAGTAGAGGCATCGACGTTCCTCCCATCGCTTGCGGCCGCCGCGACGGGGCCCGACGGCCCGTGCCCCGATCGTAGCGTCGGCCTGCGTGGGTGTCGAGATGGTCGGGGACGATGTCAGCCAGGCTTCCGTGCTCGCTCCAGCGCCAGTGCCTGCATCGGCAGCACCGTCAGCGCATCACCGATCTCGCCGCTGCGGATCAGCGCCATCACCTCGTCGAAGGGCACCCACCTGACTTCCAGCTGTTCGGAACCCTCGGGCCGCGCCTCACCCTGCTCGAGGTCGGTGGCGAGATAGGTGACCGCCGCTTCGTCGGTGACCGAGTTGGATAGCTGCCAGCGGCCGATCTCGCGCCAGGTCCGCGCACGCAGCCCGGTCTCCTCGAGCAGCTCGCGCTTGGCGCCCTCCAGCGAGTCTTCGTCGAGTGGTGAGCCGCCCTCGGGGATCTCCCACGAGAGCTCGTCGAAGGCGTAGCGGTGCTGGCCGACCAGCACCACGCGGTCGTGCTCGTCGATGGCCACCACGCCCACCGCAGAGTTCTCGAAGTGGACGACACCGTAGACGCCCGGTTCGCCATCAGGCCGCGTGACATCGTCATGCCAGATGGTGATCCAGGGGTTCTGGTACCCCACCCTGCGCCCGTGTCGGCGCCACGGCCCGACTCGTTGCGTGCCCCAGCCGGCCTCCTGCGGCGTCACGCGTCGCAGCTTCAAGACTCGGTGTGCTCTTCGGGCGCGGCCCGACCGGCGGACGAGGCCGGCGACATGACGCTGCGCCCGCCGTCGACGCGCCACACCGCACCGCTGACATAGGAGGCCTCCGACGACAGCAGGAAGGCGATGATGCCGGCCGCCTCGCCCGCGGCGCCCATGCGGCCGAGGGGCACGTCGGGGCGCGCCATGGGGGGGAACAGCTGCTCGTCGAAGGGCGTGTCGAAGGCGCCCGGTGCCAACACGTTCACGCGGATGCCCTCGCCGGCTCCGATGAGCGCAAGTGAGCGCGCCAGGCCCTCCAGGCCTGCCTTGGCGGCAGCGTAGGCGGGCGAGCGCACCGAACCTTCTGCGCTGCCGACGATGCTGCCGACCAGGACAACGGCCCCGCCGGCAGCCCGCAGCATCGGCCAGGCCAGTCGCGTGGCCTGCCAGGCCGCCGTGAGGTCGACGCGCAGGACGTCCGCCCAGTGGTCGGGGTCGTCCCACGGTCCCGCCGGGGGCACGCCCGCCGCACAGACGAGTCCGTCGAGCCGTCCCCCGGGACCCGCCGCCAGACCCAGCGCTCGCTCCAGGTCGCTGACCTCCGCCGCGTCGCCGGCGATGGCGCGGACCTCTGCCGGCGCCTGCTCGCGTCGGGAGAGCGACGTCACCGTCCAGCCGTCACCGGCGAGCCGTTCCGCCGTCGCATAGCCGATGCCGGACGATCCGCCCGTGACGAGGCAGCGGCGTGGTTCACGTTCAGTCATGCCCCGCATCGTACCCGTCCGCGGTGCGTGGGCCGGGCCTGCGCGTGCGGACGGTGCCCTCGGCCCTGCCGAGATGGCACCCCCGGCCTCGCCCGATCGGCCTACGATGAGCCATGGCCAAGACCGCGATCGTCACCGACACATCATCAGACCTGACCCCGGAGCAAGCAGCTGCGGCTGGCGTGCGCCTGGTGCCCTTGACGGTGAGCTTCGGCGAGGAGTCATTCGATGCCGGTACCGAGCTCTCCAACGAGGCGTTCTACGCGAAGCTGACCGCACCGGGGGCGCCGCTGCCCCGCACCGCGGCGCCCAACCCGGCGCAGTTCGAAGCGGCCTACCGGGAGGCCTTCGACGATGGGGCCGACGGCATCGTCTGCGTCACCATCAGCAGCAGGATGTCGGCCACCCATGCCTCGGCGGTGCAGGCCGCCAAGGCGTTCGAGCCGGGGCTCATCGAGGTCGTCGACGCACTCACGACGGCCCAGCCGCTCGGCCTCATGGTCGGGCGCGCGGCCGACCTGGCCAGCACCGGTGCCGGACGCGCCGAAGTCGTCGACCTGGTCATCGACCTGATCGGCCGAACCGACCTCTTCTTCACGCTGCATACCCTCGAGTACCTCCAGAAGGGTGGGCGCATCGGGCGCGCCTCGGCCCTGCTCGGAACGGTGCTGGCCATCAAGCCCATCCTCACCGTCGTCGACGGCGAGGTGGCGACCTTCGACAAGAAGCGCACCTTCGCCAAGGCGCGAGCACGGGTCGTGGAGATCGCCGCGGAGCAGGCCGTCGAGCAGATCGCCGTGCTGCATACCGGGGCCGATGACATCGAGACCTTCGCCGCCCAGGTGGCGACCGCTGCCGGCGTCCCTCCCGACCAGGTCGAGGTCAGCCTGACCGGACCGGTCGCCGGCACCCACGTGGGCCCGGGCATGCTCGGCATCACCCGCATCCTGCCTGCCTGAAGTCGGCCGAATGGCCCTTCGGGCAGACCTTGACCCGGCTGTACACTCGCGCCGTTTCGACACGCACCCGAGCCAGCCCGCCTCGTTCAACCTTCAGGGGCCCGGCGCTCGTGCCTGGAGGTGGAGGTCCCGATGACCGCTCCGGAGGTCACTCCCGTGCTTGATGCCTGGGCGGTCGCCCAGCGCCAGTTCGACATCGCCGCCGATCGCCTCGATCTCGAGCCCGGCCTGCGGGCGGTGCTGCGCGAGGCCGAACGCGAGCTCATCGTGTCGGTCCCGGTACGCATGGACGACGGCTCGGTGAAGGTGTTCACCGGCTATCGCGTGCAGCACAACCTCGGCCGCGGACCCTCCAAGGGCGGCCTGCGCTACCACCAGGACGTGACGCTCAACGAGGTCCGCGCGCTGGCCATGTGGATGACCTGGAAGTGCGCCGTGGTGGGCATCCCCTACGGCGGCGGCAAGGGCGGCGTGGCGGTGGACCCCAAGCAGCTCTCGATGCGTGAGCTGGAGGGCCTGACGCGGCGCTTCGCCACCAACATCAGCGTCATCATCGGGCCCGAGCGCGACATCCCCGCGCCGGACGTCAACACCAACGCCCAGACGATGGCCTGGATCATGGACACCTACTCGATGCACGTGGGCTACACCGTGCCCGGCGTCGTCACCGGCAAGCCCATCAGCCTGGGCGGCTCGGAGGGCCGGGCCGAGGCCACCGGCCGCGGCTGCGTGGTGACCATCTCCGAGGCCGCCCGTCACATCGGGCTCGACATCATCGGCGCCACCATCGCGGTGCAGGGCTTCGGCAACGCCGGCTCGGTGGCGGCCACGCTGCTCGACAGCATGGGTGCCTCGGTCGTGGCCGTGTCCGACACCGGGGTGGCATCCATCGCGCCGACGGGCTCGACATCGCCGGGGTCAAGGCCTGGAAGGCCGAGCACGGCACGGTCGTGGGCTTCCCCGGAGCCGAGAGACATCAGCAACGCCGAGCTGCTGGAGCTGGCGGTCGACGTGCTCGTGCCGGCGGCACTGGAGAACCAGATCACCCTCGACAACGCCGAGCGCATCAAGGCGCGCATCGTGGCCGAGGCCGCCAACGGACCGACCACGCCCGATGCCGACGAGATCCTCCATCGCAAGGGCATCTTCATGATCCCCGACATCCTCTGCAACGCCGGTGGCGTGACCGTCTCCTACTTCGAGTGGGTGCAGGACCTCAACCGCGACCAGTGGTCCGAGGAGATCGTCAACAGCAAGCTCACCGCCATCATGGTGCGCAGCTTCGCCGAGGTCGTGGCCATGGCCGAGCAGGAGGACGTGGACATGCGCACCGGCGCCTACCTGCTGGCCGTCGACCGCGTCGCCAAGGCCACCGCCCTGCGCGGCCTCTACCCCTAGCCAGCAAGGAGACGCTGATGGTGGACCGGCTCGATCACGAGGAACAGTTCCTCTTCAAGGAGGAGGTGCTGCAGCTGGCCGATGCCCTGGCCGAGCCCGGCGCGCTCGACAACGTGGAGGACCTGCTGACCGACGTCATCACCAGCCCGCGCTTCGACTCGGAGGTCTTCACCCTCGAGCGCTCGCTGCAGGTGATGCTTGGTGCCCGCGCCGGCACCACGCTGGTCGGGTTGCTGACGGTCAGCCCGGAGGTCTTCGACCAGGTGGCCGAGGTGCGCGTGGCACCCGAGGCGCTCGACCGGCTGCGCGCCTGGCGCGCCCGCTTCGGCCTGGCCATCGACAACGCGCTCAACTTCCTCAACAACCCCGACGGCATCCAGGGCCATGACTTCGCCACCCAGATCGCCAACCTCGACGAGCGTCGCGTGCTGCAGGGCCGGCTGACACTCGTTCGCTACAACAACGAACCACAGTTCTTCCTCGCCGACGCGCACGTGTTCTACGGCCTCATCGCCGACATCCTCGAGCAGCTCGGCCCGCATACCACGGAAGACACCATCGACGAGGAGACGCTCGCGCGGTTGCGCGAGGGCCTCGATCGCCTCGAGCGCCAGCTGGCCTCTCGCGGCAGCGGCTAGGAACCGACCTCGACACGGTCGAGGAAGCCCTCGGACGCGAGCTCCTCGCGCAGCGCCGCCGCGCTGGTGAAGTGGTGGCTGCGGATGCCGAAGGAGCGCGCCGCGGTCACGTTCGGTGCGTGATCGTCGATGAAGAGGATGTCCGCTGCCTGCCGGTCGTACGTGGCGAGCAGATAGTCGAAGATGTCGCGATCGGGCTTGATCATGCCGACGCGTCCCGAGACGACGACCCCGTCGAACCAGGAGAGCCACTCGAAGCGCTCCTCGGCGTGATGGAACTTCTCTGCCGACCAGTTGCTTAGCGCCAGCAACGGCACGTCGGCATCCTTCAGCTCACGCAGGATGGCCACACTGTCCTCGTGCGAGCCGCCCAGCGTCTCCGCCCAGCGTTGATCGTACACGTCGAAGATGTCTGCCCATCGCGGGTACTCCAGCTTGAGTCGCGCGATGGCGTCGGGCCAGGAATCGCCGGTATCGCGCTCCAGGTTCCAGTCGTGGTTGAGGACGTCGGCGAGGATGGTTTCCATCTCGGCCTCACGGCCGGGCATGACCTTCCGCAGCAGGTAGCGAGGGTTCCAGTCCACGAGGACCCCGCCCAGATCGAAGACGACGGTATTCACCCCCTGATGCTACCGGTTCCGGCGCCGTACCCTGTCGATATGCGCCAGGTCTATCTCGCGGCCACCGGCCGTAATCACGGCAAGACGACGTTCGCCCTCGGTCTGCTCGCCGAGCTGATCGACCGCGGCTACTCGACCGCGTTCAGCAAGCCGGTGGGTCAGCGCTACGCCCTGGTCGAGGAGGTCCCCGCGGACGAGGACGCCATCCTCATGCGCGACCTCTTCGGGCTGGACGCATCGCTCGAGGACATGAGCCCGGTGCACATCCCGCGTGGCTTCACCAAGGCCTTCATCCGCGGCGAGGTCGTGGAAGATCTCGCTTCCAAGATCGACGTGGCACATCGGAACCTGCGGGAGGGGCACGACGTGCTGCTGATCGAGGGCACCGGGCATGCCGGCGTGGGCGCCGTCGTGGGTCTCTCCAACGCCGACGTGGCGGCGCGCATGGGGGCGCCCGTGGTCATCATCAGCGAGGGAGGCATCGGCCGTCCCATCGACCAGGTCGTGCTCAACCAGGCGCTCTTCGCCCGCCACGGCGTGCCCATCGTCGGGGCGGTCATCAACAAGGTCGATGTGGATGCCGACCCGAGCCTGCCAGAGATCCTGCGCGAGGGTCTGGCTCTCCACGGCGTGGACCTGCTGGGCGTGCTGCCCTATCGCCCGATGCTGGCGCACCCGACGCTGACGATGCTCATCGAGCAGCTGCAGGGGGACCTGCTGTCGTCCGGTGAGGACATGGACCGGCTCATCGAGCACGTCGCCATCGGCTCCGGGCAGGCGCGCCATGTGCTGGAGAAGATCGGCCCCGGTTCGCTGCTCATCGTGCAGGGCGACCGGCAGGACATCATCCACACCACCATCTCGGCCAACAACACCCAGCGGCAGCTGAACCAGGAGCCCGGACTGCTCGACCGGTTGCGCAACCGCTCGCGCTTCGGGCGGACGCCCGATGACCCGGAAGCTCGACTGCTGGCCGGCATCGTGTTCACCAATGGCCGGCGCCCGTCGGAGCGTGACATCGTGGCCCTGCGCGAGGCCGGCATCTTCGCGCTCCTCGTGCCGGATGAGATCTACCCCGTGGCCAGCCAGATCCATGGCCTGCTGGTGAAGACACACGTGCAGGACCGCTCCAAGATCGAGGTCATCAAGCAGGTGGTGGCCGAGCACTTCGACGTGGATGGTCTGCTCGAGCGGCTCGACGCGCCCGCGACTCCAGCGGCTGCCAGCGTCGGTGGCGACGGATTCGTGCCGGGAGCGGGTGCGTCGCCTGGCCTGCTGCGACGCGGCCTGCTGCGCCTCGCCGACGGTGCCACCCGCCTCGGGGGTGCTAGTCGAACGCCGGGGGATCGTGGCTGAGCTCGGCCACGGACTGGCGCCGACGATCCACGCGTAGCTCGAAGATGTCCGGACGGCCGTAGTGCCCGACGGGATCGAAGTTCTGGCGCTCCTCGCGTACGCGAGCGACGTCGACGTCGGCGACGACCAGCCCCTCCTCGCTGGCGGGCTCCTGCAGCCAAGCGCCGTCGGGACCGGCGATGGCACCGCCGCCATCGGTCCAATCGCCATCGGGTAGCCGGTCGCTGAGGGGGAAGTCGGCGGGGACGTCGGCGCGCGAGATGAGGCTGCCGGCCGCGAGTGAGAAGACACGGCCTTCACGGGCGATGAAGCGGGTGATGTCCCGGGTCAGACGCACGGCTCCCGGCCAGGCGCTCACGTGGAGGTCCTCGCCTGCGGCATACAGCGCCAGGCGCGCCTGCGGCAGCCAGTTCTCCCAGCAGTTGAGGCCGCCCACGCGCATGCTGTCGCCCTCGCGGCCGACGACTACGTGGACGCGCAGGCCGTTGCCGTCGCCGGCCGCCCATGCCAGCCGCTCCTCGTAGGTCGGCTGCACCTTGCGATGGGCTGAGACGATGCCGCGGGCCGGGTCGATGGCGACGAGCGTGGCATACACGCTGCCGCGGGCCGTGTCGGCCCGGCGCTCGGCGATGCCGAGGTAGGTGAAGACGCGCGCGTCCGCGGCGGCCTCGCAGATGCGCTGCAGCTGTGGCCCGCCCAGCTCCACGGCCGCATCGAGGTAGTAGGCGTAGGCCTGCTTCTGGTCCACTGCGTCGAAGCGAGCGCCGTCGGTGAGGCTGATCCAGAAGGGATAGCCGCCAAGGTGGGTCTCGCCGAAGGCCAGCAGATCGACGCCCTCGCGGCCGGCCTGCTCGATCCAGCGGCACACGCGCTCGGCACCCTCATCGGGCCGCCCCCATGCCGGATGTGCCTGGGCTGCTGCGATGCGCATGTCCTACCCCTCGTGCCCGATGAGCTCGTTGTCGATCAGTCGCGTGGTCCCCAGCACGACCGCCAGTGACAGCAGCGCCGGGCCATCGATGCGCTGCAGCTCCCGCAATGTCAGGGCATCCGCGCAGGAGGCGTATTCGACCTGCGCTAGCGGCTCGCCGGCCAGGATCTCCAGCATCAGGGCGCGCAGTACCTCGCCCTCGCGCTCGCCCTCCTGGTAGGCCTCCCGCGCCGCCAGCAGCGCCCGGTGCAGCACCGGTGCCGCCGCTCGCTCCTGCGGGGTGAGGTGCACGTTGCGCGACGACAGCGCCAGCCCGTCGTGCTCACGCACGGTCGGGCAGGGGATGACCTGCGTGGGCAGCGCCAGGTCGGCGGCCATGCGGCTGATGACCATCACCTGCTGTGCGTCCTTCTGGCCGAAGTAGGCGTGTTCGGCGCCGACGAGGGCGAACAGCGTGGCCACCACGGTGGCGACCCCATCGAAGTGACCCGGCCGGGCGGCACCCTCCAGGGGCTCCGCGACCGCCCCCACGCTGACGGTCGTGTCGAAGCCCGGCGGATAGACCTCGTCCACCTCGGGAAGCCAGACGAGGTCGACGGCCTCCGCCTCGCAGATGGCGATGTCCGCGGCGGTATCACGGGGATAGCGAGTGTAGTCGGAAGCGTCGTCGAACTGGCGCGGATTGACGAAGATGGTGACGACAGCGGTGGCATTCTCAGCCCGGGCCTGCCGCATCAGCGCCCGGTGGCCGTCGTGCAGCCAGCCCATCGTGGGCACCAGGCCGATCGGCCGTGGCGCATCGGCCAGGGCGGCGCGCAGCTCAGCGCGTGTGTGCAGGATGCGGGTCATCACGGCCGACCGGCTAGAGGTCGCGGTCGAGCGGGATGGCCAGCGATCCGTTCGGTCGGTCCAGCTCGCTTCGTCCCAGGACCTCTTCCAGGACTGCCTCGTCCATGGAGCTGGACTCTGCCTCCGCGGGGAAGTCGCCGGCCATGACGGCATCGCGGTAGGCTCGGACCGCCTGCGAGAGGGCCTCTCCGACCTCGCCGAAGCGGCGTGCGTGGCGGGGGATGAATCCCTGCGTCAGGCCGACCACGTCGGTGATGACCTGGATCTCGCCGGACGTGTAGGGACCGGCGCCGATGCCGATCGTGGGGATGGAGAGTCGCTCGGTGATGGCGCGCGACAGCTCCGCGGGCACCAGCTCCAGGACGACGGCGAAGGCGCCGGCCTCCTGCACGGCCAGGGCGTCGGCGATGAGCTTGCGGGCCGATTCCTTGGAGCGCCCCTGGACGCGGTGCCCACCCAGCGCATTGACCGACTGCGGCGTCAGGCCGATGTGGCCCATCACCGGGATGCCGCTGCTGACGATGGCCTCCATGGTGCGTGCCGAGCGCACGCCACCCTCGATCTTGACTGCCTGGGCGTACGCTTCGGAGAGGAAGCGCCCGGCGTGCTCGACGGACTCCTCCTGCGAGATGCCGTAGGTCAGGAAGGGCATGTCGCCGACGACCAGGGCGCGCTTGGCACCACGGGCGACCGCCCGCGTGTGGTGGAGCATCTCGCTCATGCTCACGCGCACCGTGGTGTCGTAGCCGAGCATCACCATGCCCAGTGAATCGCCGACGAGGATGAGCGGGATGCCGGCCTCGTCCACGATCCGTGCGGTGGGGTAGTCGTAGGCGGTGATGGTGGCGAAGCGCTCACCCTCTTCGTACATGCGCGCGATGTCGGAGATGGTGATGCGGCGGACCGGTTTGCTGGCGCTCATGACCTCATTCTGCACCGGTTCCGACCCGCAGTGCCCGGATCCGGTCGAGCAGGCGGTCGGCGACCTCGCGCTTGGACAGCAGCGGCCAGGGCTCGGGCTCCGCTCCGGGCACGACGATGGTGACGCGGTTGGTGTCGCTGCCGAACCCGGAGCCCTCCTCGGCGACGTCGTTGGCCACCAGCAGGTCGACGCCCTTGCGCGCGGCCTTCTCGGGTGCGCGCTCCAGCGAGCCGGTCTCCGCGGCGAAGCCAACGATGAGCGGGCGATGGCGCGGATCGTCGCCGCCTGCGCGCGCCTGTGCGGCCGCTTCGGCGAGGATGTCGCTGGTGGGCTCGAGCCGCAGCTCGAGCCCGTCGCCCCGGGCGAGCTTGGTCTCTGCCACGGCGCGGGGCCGGAAGTCGGCCACCGCGGCAGCCATGATCAGCACGTCGGCCGTGGGCAGGGCGGCCAGGACGGCCTCACGCATGCTCGCGGCGGTCTCGGCGTGCACGACCGTGGCGCCTGCGGGCACCTCGACGCTGGTGGTGCCCTTGATCAGGCTCACGCGCGCGCCGCGATCGAGACAGGCGGCGGCGATGGCCATGCCCATCCTGCCGCTGGAGCGGTTGCCGATGAAGCGCACCGGGTCGATGGGCTCGGCGGTGCCGCCGGCGCTGACGACGACGTGCCAGTCGGCCAGGTCGTGCCGCGCGCTCGCGTTCGGCGCGAGGTGGTCGCTGACCAGGGTCAGGCTGGCGGATGGGGCGACCCGAGACCACCTGGCTCACCGCCTCCACCAGCGCGGGCAGCTCGACCAGGCGCCCGACACCGACCTGGCCGGACGCCAGCGAGCCACTCTCGGGATCGACCACGCTGTAGCCAAAGTCCCGCAGCCGGGCGACGTTGGCCCTGGTGGCCGGATGCAGGTACATGTCGCCGTCCATCGCGGGGGCCACGACCACGGGGGCGCTGGAGGCCAGGCAGGTGGCGGTGAGGATGTCGCTGGCGAGGCCGTTGGCCATCGCTCCCAGCCAGTGGGCCGTGGCCGGCGCGATGAGGATGGCGTCGGCTGCGTCGGCGGCCACGATGTGCCCGATGCGCCGGTCCGACTGGAGCTCCAGCGGGTCGAGCATCACCGGCCGCCCGGACAGCGCCTCCATCGTCAGCGGTCCGATGAAGTGGGTGGCCGCCTCGCTCATCATCACCTGCACCTCCGCCCCGGCGCGAACCAGCTCGCGCAGCAGCTCAGCGGCCTTGTAGGCGGCGATGGAGCCGGTCACGCCGAGCAGGATGCAGCCGGCCCTCGAGCGGCCGCTCGGCCGGGTCGGCTGTGGGTCGGTCGGTCATCAGTGCGCTCCTGGCGATGGGCGGGCAGCCATGTGCTCGGCGAGCATAGCCAACCCCCTGAGGACGAGGTCGGGGTCGATGGTGTCAGCGATGGCGGGGAGCGACGGACTGGCCGGCGTGCGCCACGCGGCGTGCGCCCAGGCGGCCGAGGAGTGGCCGCCGGTCACCACGACGTGGGTGCGGGAGCCGGAGGGGGTGGTGGGCGCGATGCGGTCGTGCATGCGCCGGGCGAGCTCCCGGACCGCACCGATGTGGCCGATGACGATGCCGCTCTGCAGTGCGCCGGTGGTGTCGCTGCCGATGGCGTCCGGCGGGAGCTGCAGCTCGACTCGCGGCAGGCGCGCGGTGCCTTCCGCCAGGGCAGCGGCCGACAGCGCCAGGCCGGGCATGATCGCGCCGCCCTGGAAGAAGCCGTCGGCGTCGACGACATCGACGGTGGTGGCGGTGCCCAGGTCGACCACGATGACGGGCGCGCCGTGCAGGCTGGCGGCCGCCCAGGCCGCCAGCAGCCGGTCGGGCCCTGTCGTGTCCGGCCGCACGAGCGTAGTGCTGATGGGGATGTGGCTGGCAGCGACGACCGTGAGCGGCAGGTCGAGCCGCTCGGCCGCCCGCTCCAGGCGTTCCGTCCAGCGGTCCACCACGCTCACCGCGATGATGCCGCGGGGCGCTTCCGCATGCGCGCCCGCGAGCACGCGCAGGCCGTCGAGCAGGTCCTCGCCCACGGCCGTTGCCGTGTCAAGGCGTCCGGATCCGAGGATGCGGCCGTCCTCCACGAGGGCGGCCTTGACGGCGCTGTTGCCGATATCGACTGCCAGGATCACAAGCTGATGATAGGCCTGTGCCGAGGCATCGCTGCTCCGCTGCGGAGCCGGCGAATCTGCCACCGGGTGCTGCGATACCATCGGCGCCGTCGTCAACCGACGGTCCGGGCGGACACGGGCCGTGTGCTGTGGGAGGGTGCGTGTCGAGCGAGCCAGCGGCCAAGTTCTTCGTCAACGCCGGGCTGGTCTCGAACCCTGTCGACGTCTATCACCTGCTACGTCCGCTGCTGCGGCAGACGGTGGCCTATCGCTACCTGCGCGGTCGCGAGATCGTGTCGCACGGCACGGGCTGGGTGGAGCGCATCGTGGCCGACCGGCCGGACGTCTCCTCCTTCTTCACGCCGCTGTCGATCTGCCTGTCGGTGGCGTCATGGGAGCACCTCGAGTTCGAGACGCGCCCCGACCAGCTCATCACCTACACCCTGGTCCAGGGCGACGAGCGCGTGGTGCTGGAGTTCGTGCCGCCACCGGGCGGTGAGGGCGACGAGAACGTGCAAGAGCCGCTGCCGTTCCAGGTGGCACCGGGCTACATCCAGATGGAGCTGGGCCCCCTCGACGCCTCCGATCAGCCGGCCGAGGGTGACGGCCCCACCAGCGCCGAGCCGGGCGAGGAAGCCGGGACCGAAAGCTAGCCAGCCAGTCAGCCTGCCTGTCCGGGCCGACGCGCCGCCTTCGCCGTCGCCAGCGGAACGCCAGCCGCAGGGCTGCTGCGGCTCGCACGTGTAGCATGACGCCCCGATGTTCGAACGTACGGCGTTGCCCGACGGGCCGCGCGTCATCTCTGCCCGTATGCCCGGCATGCGCTCGCTGTCCGTGGCCGTCTATGTCATGGCCGGCTCGCGCGGAGAGGTGCGCGAGAAGTCGGGCCTGGCCCACTTCATGGAGCACATCACGTTCAAGGGCACGCGCGACCTGGTGACCACCCGGGATGTCTCCGAGGCCATCGAGGGCGTCGGCGGCACCAGCAACGCCGCGACCGACCGGGAGGTCACCGTGTACTGGGCACGCTTGCCGGTGCGAGAGGCGGAGCTCGGTGTGCACGTGCTCGCGGAGCTCACGCTGCGGCCGCGCCTGCGCAGCGCCGACATCGCCCACGAGCGCGAGATCATCGTCGACGAGATCAAGTCCTACCGCGACGATCCAGCCCAGTACATCTACAACGTCTGGGACGAGGCCTTCTTCGGCGACTCGCCCCTGGGCTGGGAGATCGCCGGCGACGAGGTCTCCGTGCGCGACCTCAGCGACACGGATATCCGCGACTTCTGGGCGGCCGCCTACCGGCCGGCCAACATGGTCGTCGCTCTCGCCGGTGATATCGGCCACGACCGTGCCGTGGACCTGGTCGAGCGGTCGTTCGGCCGCGGGAATGGAGTCGTGCCGTCCTACCTGCCGGCGGTGAAGGGTCCGGTCGAGCAGTTGCGGGTGGAGCAGCGCCACACGGCCCAGGCCCACGTCGCCCTCGGCCTGCCCGGCCTCCCGCGCGACGATGCCGACCAGTGGACGCTGGACCTGCTCAACACGGTGCTGGGTGACGGCACCTCGTCGCGGCTGTTCATGAAGATCCGCGAGGAAGAGGGCCTCGCCTACGACGTTCACTCATTCCAGACCGACTACGCTGACAGCGGCATCGTGCAGGTGTCGATGGGCGTCGATGCCGACGACGTCGTGCCCGCCATGCGTGCTGTGCTCGCGGAGCTTTCTCGCCTGCGGGACGAGCCGGTCCCTGCGGCTGAGCTGGAGCGGGCGCGCAACTACTCGTTGGGTCGACTGGAGCTGAGGCTCGAGGAGTCGCGGTCGATGTCATCCTTCCTGGGAAGCCAGGAGGCGCTGCACGACCGGGTGATGACGATGGACGAGGTGATGGAAGCGATGAGAGCGGTGACTGCAGACGATATCCAGGCGCTTGCCGGGCGGTTGTTCCGCGACGAGGCGCTGTGTGCCGCGGTCATCGGCCCGAACCAGCGGCTGCGCAGCCTGGAGGAGGCACTACGGCTGCCATGACCGACGACCAGCGTTCGCCGTCCGACGATCCCGCGGGGGGCTCAGAGCCCGAGGGCCCACCGCAGCCGGGGCAGCATCCGCCAGGTGGCCCGCCCGAGCCGGCACAGGGCCTGGCCCAGCCGCCACAGGGCCCACCCCAGCCGCCACAGGGCCCACCCCAGCAGGGTCCGCAGCTGCAGGGTCCACCGCAACAGCGCCCGCAGCCGGGGCCGCCGCCCGGGCCAATGCCACCACCCGGGCAACCGTATCGCGGACGACCGCCGGGTGGCCCGCCGCCACCCATGCCGCCGGGTCAGCGTCCGGGCTATCCGGGCCCGATGCCGCCGCGCGGACCGATGCCGCCGCCCCGTGGACCCGTGCCGCAGGGCAGGCCCATGGCCGCGCCACCTGGGTCCGCAGGCGCGCCCCCCGCAGGGCCGCGGCCGTCCCCGTCCCCGCCACCGCCCGCGACGATGCCTGCCGCGGGTGCCCCACCACCAGTACTGGCGCCCACCGGGTCTGCCCAGGCGGCTGCGCCGGGGGCTCCGGCGCCCCATGATCCGGCAGCACCGCGTCCACGCCCCGGCGGCTCGGTGCCCATCGCCACGCCGACGCCCACCTCCGACTCGCCACTCCCGGGCCCCGGTGACGACCAGGCAAGCGCCCTCGAGCGCTCGGCCGACGCTCGGCTGGCCCGAGTCCACCTGCGGGGCGGCCTGCTGGCTCTCGCACGCGCCACGCTCGAGCGGATGGCCGGTGACGGCACCCTCGACCGCGACGCCATGGCCGACCTCGCCGAGGTGCGCTGGCGTAGCGGCGACCTGGAAGGTGCGGCCGATGCCGCGCGCGCACACCAGGCCTGCGGCGGCGACGAGCCGCTGGCGGCGCTGATCCTGGCCGAGGAGCTTGCGGCGAGTGGCGCTGACGACGAGGCCGAACGAGCCGCCCGAGGGGTCCACGACCGCGTCGGCGGTGGGTTGGACCTGCTCTTCGCACTGGAGCCGCGCGCCTCCGTGTGGCCGCCGCCCGATGATGGCTGGATGGACGTCGATGCCCCTGCGCCGGGTCGCTGGGGTCTGCTCGTGGGCGGTAGCGAGGTCGCGCGACCCAGCCCTGACACGTGGCAGCTCGCACCCATCTCGCTCTCGGTCCACGACCAGGTCACGGCTGTGCCGCTCGGCCGCGGTGGCCCGGGCCAGCCCGGGGGCGGCAGCAGCACGAGCGCCGTGGTGGTCACCGGCCGGCTCGCCGGTGAGGAGCTGGAGCGGGTCGACCGATCGCTCGCCACCGGCGAGGTCGGCACTGCCGTACAGCGCCTGGCCGTGCTCCTGCGACTCGATCCCGCGCTGGCACCTATCATCCTCTCGGTGGCTGACCGCGCAGCTTCGGTCGCCGAAGCCGATAGCATCCAGCTCGCGTCCGTCCACGTCGTCCGCGGCGATGCCTACCGCCTGCTCGGGCGCGACAACGAGGCCGCCGCCGCCTACCAGCAAGCACACGCGGCCCTGAGCCAGGGGTCGACATCGAAGGAGCCCAAGTGAGCGAGCGAACCCTCATCCTGATCAAGCCCGACGGCGTCCAGCGGCAGCTGGTCGGCCGCATCATCGAGCGCTACGAGGCCCGCGGCTTGCGCATCGCCGGACTCAAGCTGATGCAGGCAGAGCGTTCGCTGGCCGAGCGCCACTACGCGGTCCACGCTGACAAGCCGTTCTTCGCCGGTCTCATCGGGTTCATCACGTCAGGCCCGCTCGTGGCCATGGCCGTCGAGGGGCCCAACGCCATCGAGGTATGCCGGGCGATCAACGGCGCGACCCGTCCCAACGAGGCCGCCCCGGGGTCGATCCGCGGCGACCTCGCGCTGGAGACCGGGATGAACCTCGTCCACGCTTCCGACAGCGCGGACAACGCCGCCGCCGAGCTGGCGCTCTGGTTCGACCCTGAGGAGCTCATCGAGTATGAGCGTGCCGTGGACGCCTGGATCGTCGAGTAGCGTCGCGCCCGGCGCTCCTCGGAGCCCCCATTGGACGAGATCCTCCAGGCTATCGTCATCGGTGTCGTGCAGGGGCTGACCGAGTTCCTGCCGGTCTCATCGTCGGCGCACATCATCCTGCTGCCTCGAGTGCTGGGCTGGGACGATGCCCTGATCAACAGTTCCGCGTTCGTGGTGATGCTCCACATGGGCACGCTGGCGGCGCTGCTGCTCTATTTCTGGCGCGATGTCCTTGACCTGCTGGCAGCCCTCGCCGCCCTGGTGCGCGAGCGCTCGTTCGGCGACGACCCCGACCGCAAGCTGGCGCTGGTGCTGCTGCTGACGATCATCCCGGCGGCGCTCTTCGGACTCGTCTTCGAGGGCTGGATCGACGCGTTCTTCTACGACGCGGTCATCGTCATCCCCTTCATCCTCGTCGGCGGCGCCGGCATCCTCTGGCTGGCGGAGCGCTTCGGCACGCGTGATCGCGATCTGCGCCAGGCCGACTACGGAGACGCCGCCTTCATCGGCGTGGCCCAGGCACTGGCGCTCTTCCCGGGCATCAGCCGCAGCGGCATCACCATCGCGGCCGGCCTGTTCCGTGGCCTGAAGCGGGAGGCTGCTGCGCGGTTCGCCTTCCTGATGGGCATCCCCATCATCGCCGGGGCCGGCCTGTGGAAGGCGCGCGAGATCGTCAGCGGAGACGCGGGAGACGTGGACATCGCCGTCCTCGCTCGCCGGCGTGATGGCGGCCGCCATCTCTGGCTGGCTGGCCATCGGCTTCCTGCTGCGCTACCTGCGCGACCACAGCACCGGCATCTTCATCGCCTACCGGCTCGTGGCCGCCGCCGTCTTCCTCCTACTGCTGGTGTGGCAGGGGAGGGTGTAGGCGACCATGGCCAGGAGTGGCACCTCCGCGGTCCTGAAGCGTGCGCGCCAGCAGGCCATCGCCGACGTCGTGCGCGACCGCCGTCCGCGCACGCAACGCGAGCTGGTGGCGGCGCTGGCGGACAAGGGCTTCACCGTGGCGCAGGCGACCGTCAGCCGGGACATCAGCGAGATGGGCCTGGTCAAGGTGCGCCTGGGGGGCGCGCAGGTCTACGCCCTGCCCTCGGCGGAGGCTGCCGTCGAGCAGAGCGGCGAGCAGCGCCTGCGCCAGCTGCTGACGGACCTGCCCATCGACGTGCGCCCGTCGGGCCTGATGCTGGTCATCCGGGCGGTTCCGGGCACGGCCCACGCCATCGCCGCGGCCTTGGACCGGGCACACTGGCAGGAGGTGCTCGGCACCATCGCCGGCGACGACACGCTCTTCGTCGCCTGTGTCGACGACGCCGCGCGTGAACGCGTCCGCAAGCGGTTGCTGCGACTCGGGCACTAGCGTCGCCGGGAGCTGCCGGCGACTGATCAGCAAGGAGGAGAGATGAGCCAGCAGGGTCGTGTCGTCATCCGCGACGTCGCCATCATCGACGCCAGCGGACGCGAACCCGAGGGTCGCCACGATGTCGTCATCGAGGACGGCCGCATCGCCAGCATCGGCAGCGCCGGAAGCCTGGCTCGCGATGTCGCGACCGTCGACGGGGCCGACTGCACGTTGCTGCCCGGCCTGACCGACGCCCACGTGCATCTCGCGCTCATCGGCCGCAAGGGCGATCACGGCAGCGACCCCTGGATCATGCACGTGCTGGCTGTCTCGCAGGTCATCGAGGCCGCGCTGCAGGAGGGCTTCACCACGGTGCGCGATGCCGGCGGGCTGGAGCCGAGCTGGGCGCAGGCAGTCGCATCCGGTGCGCTCAACGGCCCCCGCATCCTGCCCTCGGCATCGCCCATCTCGCAGACCGGCGGGCACGCCGACGACCGCCGGCGTCACGAGGCGCTCCACGCGAGCGAGACCATCCCAGGCCTGGTGGCCGGGATGGTCGTGGCCGACGGTGCCGACGAGGTGCGCCGCGCTGCCCGCGAGCAGCTGCGCCGCGGTGCCACGCAGATCAAGCTCATGGCATCGGGCGGCATCATCAGCCCCACGGACCCGTTCAATTCGCTGCAGCTGTCGGTGGCGGAGATCGCGGCGGCGGTGGAGGTGGCGCGCAGCTGGGGCACCTACGTGATGGCCCACTGCCACACCACGCCCGCGGTGGAGATGGCGCTCGACGGCCGGGGTGCGCTCCATCGAGCACGGCTCGCTGCTGGAGCCTGAGACGGCTGCGCGCATGGCCGCCGCGGGTGCCTTCATGGTGCCCACGCTGCAGACGATGGAGTTCTTCCTGGCGCACCGCGACCTGCTGGACGTCCCCGCCGAGAAGGTCGCCCTGGCGGAGGACATCGCCGCGCACGCCTACCAGAGCATCGCCATCGCTCGCGACGCCGGCGTGAAGCTGGCGTTCGGGCTCGGACGTGGTCGGCCCCTGGCAGGGTCGTCGCGGCGAGGAGCTGGTGTACAAGGCGCGGGTGCTGGGCGCGCACGGCGCCATCATCAGCGCCACCCGCGTCAACGCCGAGCTCTTCGGCCTGGCCGACGAGATCGGCACGGTGGAGGTCGGCAAGCGTGCCGACCTGCTGCTGGTGGATGGGCAGCCCCTCGACGACATCGAGGCCCTCGCTGAGCCCGAGCGCGTGCTGGTGGTGCTGCAGGACGGGATCGTGGTCAAGGACCCCGGCGGACGCTCGGGCCAGGAGCTAGCAGGTTCCGCCACTCCGATGGCAGGTGTACAATTCCCGCTCTGAACGGCGCCTGATCCGCCTGTTCTGCCGGTGTGGAGTGGTTGACCGTCAGGACCCTACCCTGACAAGCCGCTACGACCTGTGCCCCACGCGTCCCGCTCGCGGGCGCATCACGAGGACCCATGGTGAACGCGAACAAGCCCGAATACCTCTCGGCCGAGGGACTGGAGAAGCTCAAGGCCGAGCTCCACGAGCTCACGAGCGTCAAGCGGCCGGAGGTCGCCCAGCGCATCCACGACGCCAAGGAGTACGGCGACGTCACGGAGAACGCGGAGTACGAGGATGCCAAGAACGAGCAGGCGTTCGTGGAGGGCCGCATCCAGTCGCTGACGGCCATCATCAAGAACGCCGTCATCATCGACGAGAACCACTCGCGCACGTACGTCCAGATCGGCTCCACCGTCACCATCGAGGGCGAGCAGGGCAAGGAGAAGTACACCATCGTCGGCGCGGCTGAGGCTGCTCCCGACCAGGGTCGCATCTCCAACGAGTCGCCGGTCGGTCGCGCGCTGCTGGGCAAGAAGAAGGGTGAGGCGGTCACCGTGACCGTCCCGGCAGGGGACTCCACCTACACCATCGTCAGCATCCGCTAGACGCGTCCCGGCCCGCTTGACCGGGAGAGGGGACTCACATGTTCTGGGCTGACGAGCTGGCCGCGGGCTTCGACGGACCGCAGGTCGTCAACGACTCGAAGACCCCCTCCGGCACCGTCCACATCGGCTCGCTCCGAGGTGTCGTGCTGCACGACGTCATCCACCGCGCGCTGGTCGCAGGCCGGGCTGCCCAGCCGCTTCCTCTACGGCGTGGACGACCTCGACCCCATGGACTCGCAGGCGCTGCTGACACCGGACGCGGTCGAGCGCTACATGGGCGTGCCGCTGGCCCACGTGCCGGCTCCCGCGGGCAGCAGCGCCACCAGCTACGCGCGCTACTTCGTGGGTGAGCTGTTCATGGGCACGTTCGCGGGCCTCGGCGTCGAGCCCGAGGTCTACTGGATGAGCGAGCTCTACGGCGACGGCTCGATGGATCGCTACATCCGCACCGCCCTCGACCGGCGCCGAGGTCATCCGTGACATCTACCTGCGCGTGAGCAACGTCGAGCGGGCCCCCGGCTGGCTGCCGGTGTCGGTCATCTGCGAGCGCTGCGGCCGCATCGGTACGACGCTGGCGACCGACTGGGACGGCGAGACCGTGGCCTACGAGTGCAGGCCCGACTACGTCACCTGGGCCACCGGATGCGGCAACAGCGGCCGCGTGGCGCCCTTCGGCGGCACGGGCCAAGCTGCCCTTCAACGTCGACTGGGCCGCCAAGTGGAGCCACTTCGACATCACCATCGAGGGTTGCGGCAAGGACCTCGGGACCAAGGGCGGCAGCCGCGATCGCAGCAATGCCATCAGCCGCGAGGTCTTCGACCGCGAGCCGCCGCTCAACGTGCACTACGAGTTCCTCAACGTGGGCGGGCGCAAGATGAGCACGTCCAAGGGCTCTGGCGCGGCGGCGCACGAGATGGCCGACCTGCTCCCGCCGGAGCTGATCCGCTTCCTGTTCCTGCGCCACAAGCCCAAGCGGGCGCTCGACTTCGATCCCGGCGGCGATGCCATCCCCGGGCTCTTCGACGAGTTCGACCGCCTGGCCGCGGCCACCGCGGGCCTGCCCTACCGCGGCGAGCTGCCGGCCGACCACGAGCGCATCTTCCGTCTCAGCCTGGTCGATCCTCGAGGCCGACGTGGAGCTGGAGGCCCGTCGCTTCCGACCGGCCTTTCGCCACCTCACGATGCTGGTGCAGGTGCCCGGCGTGGATATCGAGGCGCGCGTGGCAGCCGAGAAGGGCGCGACCGCTCGATGCCGCGGAGCTGGCCATCCTGGCCCAGCGGGTGGACGTCGCCCGCGCCTGGCTCGACGGCTGGGCGCCCGAGCGCTACCAGGTCTCGGTCCGCGACGACCTGCCGGCCGAGGCCGCCGAGCTCAGCGAGGTCCAGGGGCTGTTCCTGGCCGACCTCGCGGCCGGCGCGGCGACCGAGCAGCCCGCCGGTGGCGATGCCTGGCAGGACCTCATCTATCGCAGCGGCCAGGGGCGCGGCGTCTCGTCGCGCGATGCCTTCGCCGCGGTCTACGCGGCCTTCCTCGGGCGCAGCAACGGTCCGCGTGCAGGCTGGCTGCTGGCGAGCCTGGACCTGGCGTTCGTGGTGGAGCGCCTGCGGGCCGCCGCGCGCAGCAGCCGTGGCCGCAGCGTCTGACCGGTGCGCTGACGCCGGCGACTCCGATCGCCGGGCGGCAGCGACGACGGGAGAGGAGCGCATGAGCGTCGGCCCAGCACGGCTGCGCGAGGAGGCGGACGTCATCCGCGCAGGGCTGCGTCGCCAAGGGCGAGGACCCTGCGCTGGTCGATCACGCCCTCGTCGTCGACGGCGAGCGCCGCGTGGCGCTGGGCAAGGCCGACTCGCTGCGGGCCCAGAAGAAGCAGATCTCGGAGTCCATCGGCATCGCCATCAAGAGCGGCGAGCCGGTCGACGGACCGCGCGTCTCGCAGCTGAAGGAGCAGTCGAACTGGATCGGCGCCGAGCTGGCGGGCCTCGACGCCCAGCTGGCCGAGGTCAGCGCGCGACTCGACGAGCTGCTGCTGCGCATCCCCAACCCGCCCGACCCGGACGTGCCGGTCGGTGGCGAGGAAGCCAGCCAGATCGTCCGCACCTGGGGCGAGCCGGTCGAGCATGCGGTCGAGCAGGCCGGCGACGCCGAGGCCTGGGTGCGCAAGCCGCACTGGGAGGTGGCCGAGCCGCTGGGCATGATCGACCTCGCCGCCGGTGCCAAGGTCACCGGGTCCGGCTGGCCGCTCTACAAGGGTGCCGGCTCGCGCCTGCAGCGAGCGCTGATCGACTTCTTCCTGGACCTGCACACGACCGAGCACGGCATGACCGAGGTCTGGCCGCCGGTGCTGGTCAACGAGGAGTCCGCGCAGGGCACCGGCCAGATCCCGGACAAGGAAGACCAGATGTACGTCGTCGACCGCGACGGCCTGTACCTCGTGCCGACCGCAGAGGTGCCGGTCACCAACATCCACCGCGACGAGATCATCGAGGCGGAGGACCTGCCCATCCGCTACGTCGCCTACTCGCCCTGCTTCCGGCGTGAGGCCGGAGCTGCCGGCGCCAAGACGCGCGGCATCCTGCGCGTGCACCAGTTCGACAAGGTCGAGATGGTGGCCTTCGAGAAGCCGGCTGACTCGGCCGCGACCCTCGAGTGGATGACCGAACGGGCCGAGATCTGCCTGCAGCGGCTGGGGCTGCCCTATCGGGTCAAGCTGATGGCCACCGGCGACATGGGCTTCACGCAGGCCAAGAAGTACGACCTCGAGGTGTGGGCGCCGGGCGTGGAGGACTGGCTGGAGGTCAGCTCGGTCTCCAACTTCCGCGACTACCAGGCTCGACGCATGGCCATCCGCTGGCGACCCGAGAAGGGCGCCAAGCCGGAGATCCTGCACACGCTCAACGGTTCCGGACTGGCCCTGGCGCGGGTCGTGGCCGCCATCCTGGAGGTCTACCAGCAGCCCGACGGCTCGGTCGTGATGCCGGAGGTCCTACGGCCCCGCATGGGCGAGCGCATCGCCGCCGCCTGACCTCCCCGCGCGAACCGCAGCGCGTGGTACATCACGCGGCGCCGGTTCGCCGCCCGGGGCCGCGCACGCCACTGTCGCTGCCACGCCGCGAGTCGTCGGTTCATCGCTCGTCGTGTCCACCTCTCATGCCCCCGTTGACCCACCCGTCACGGCGCGCCTTCATCGATGCCACCCCGGCCTGAACCCGCACTCGTGGTGATCGCCGCGATGCCACCGTCGTCTGAAGTGGCAGGTGGGCCATCCACTTGGATGCCGTAGGTGCCTGGGATGACGCCCGTCGCTGTCCGCTGAGTCACCTAGGGAATGGGCCGAGACCGGTCCGACCCATGTCGCCTACCGATCCGATGAACGGAGCGACCCACGAGCCTGACCGCCCCGAAGCGCCACGGCAGGGAAGACATGCGCCGCGCCACGAAGCACGCGGCTGCCCAAGTGTCGGCCCGGGCGCCAGCCTTCGCGAACCGGGCAGGTCCTACGGCGTCGGAGGAGGGGTCGGCTCCGGGTCAGTCTCCAGGTGGTTCAACGTGGCGCGCGTGAGCTTGTCGGCGAGGGTCTGGATGTTGGTCCGGCCCAGGTTCGTCAGGACGACGACGTCGAGGTCCTCGTCCGGCAGCCGGTACATCAGCGAGACGAACCCGCGCAGTGAGCCCCCGTGGCCGATGCCCAGCCGGCCGTCAAGGAGCGCGTAGCGCATCCCCAGCCCGTAGCCGCTGGCCGGATGGAAGCTCAGCATCAGTTCCAGCGACGAGGGCTGCAGCACCTCGCCCCCCAGGAGCGCGTCCTGCCAGTCGGAGATGTCGCGCACCGACGAGACCAGTGCGCCTGCAGCATCGGCAACGGTGGCGCCTGACGTGTTGGGCCGGAAGCGCGAGCCGTCGGAGAAACCGCGCCAGCCCCCTGCCGTCGCCCAGTAGCCCTTGGCTGGCTCCTTGCCGATGCGCTCCTGGCCCTGGAAGTAGGTGTCGGTCAGGCCCAGCGGCTCCAGGAACCGCTCGCGGATGTTCTGCGCCGCCGTCTTGCCGGTGACCTTGCGCACGATCTTGCCCAGCAGCACGTAGTTGGTGTTGGAGTAGCGGTAGCACTTGCCCGGCGCGCAGTAGCGGGGCCCGGTCAGCCTGAGGATCTCCGCGGTGCGCCAGCGGTGCGAAGGCCGGCCGAAGACCCGTTGCTCGTAGCGGGGGTGGGCGAAGTAGTCGAAGATGCCGCTGCGATGGTTGAGCAGCATCTTGACGGTGATCTGCTTGGCCTTGGGATAGTCGGGCAGCCAGGTGGAGAGCTTCGTTCCCAGCCACAGCTTCTCTTCCTCGCGTAGCTGCAGGACCAGCGCAGCCATGAAGGTCTTGGTCAACGAGGCCACCGCGAACGGTGTCGCCGGCCCCACCGGCCCGGCCTGCTTGCCGGTGGTCCTGGTGCCCGATGTGCCGACCCAGCGGCTGCCGTCGTGCAGTCGAACCGCGGCCGCCACACCCGGGGCGCGGTGGTTGACGCGCCAGCGGTCGAGCCGGGCCTGCAGCTTGGTGGCCAGCTCAGGATCGACCGGCGCGGGTGCGGCCGAGGCCGGGCCGGCGAGGGACACGGCCAGCAGGATCGCGATGAGGCCGGCGACGAGGACGAGGGGTCGGCGTTGGCGCTTCACGGCAGCGCCGAGCATAGCGCCCGGGCACGGTTCGGGCGAGACGGCGCGCAGGTATGCGGCACAGCCGGGCGCATGTAGCTCGCTGCTATCCTGCGGCTGCCGGAGAGGTGGCCGAGTGGTTGAAGGCAACGGTCTTGAAAACCGTCGGGCGTGCAAGCGTCTCGTGGGTTCGAATCCCACCCTCTCCGCCAGGATCGGGGCGATTTGCCTGCCAAGCTTGCCGATCGGGCGCTTGGTCGCCACCCGTACCCAGTAGGGGACTTGGTTCGACTCGGTTCCCTTCGGCGACTCGAACGGTCGTCGGTCCCGGGGATGTGGGGCCATGGACCAAGCCCCCTTGTGTGAGTTCAGGCCGGCCATCCGCGTGGTCACCCAGGACGCCGTGCGCCTCTGGAGCAGCGAGGAGCGCTTCCTCCGGCTATGGCCCGTCGGACGCCCAGCAGTCGATCGATGCGGCTGGGGATGTCTTGGGCGTCCGGACAGGACACGGTGACCGAGACCAGGCATGGCTGTCAGACTTGCGTCCGATCGTCGTCGGCGATCGGACGACATGCAGAGGAGAGAACTCGATGGCTTGGTTGCGCAGGAAGCTCAGCGGGGATCAAGGTCACGAGTCCGCAGCCGCGCCCGTGTCTCCCTCGGTTCCGGCGCTCACTCCTGCCGACCTGGTGCCTCCCAGGCTGCCCCATCTGAAGCTTGACGACCCGGCGTCTGCTCACGCCCGAACATACGCCTCGAAGGTCTGTCCTACCTGCCAGGCTCCCCTGAAGCCGCTCCCGCGAACCACGGTCGTATGCGACGCTTGCGGCAACCCCATCGTGGTCCTCGACGGCGAGGATGGGCGATGGCACCTCCTGCGTGAGGACGAGGTCACGGCCTTCGATGCGCGCCAGGAGGAGATTCGCACGGAGCGCTACGCCGCGGACGAGCTGGCCTTGCGGGAGGCGGGCTTCCTCATCGGCGACCAGCAAGTGGACGTGGTCGAAGAGGAACACTATCAGGGGGTGCTTGAACGCCTGGCCGGCGGTCGCTCCGAGAGCGGCGCGATGAAGCAGGTCGTGGCGCTGCTGACGCGTGAGCCTGATCATCCACACGACAAGGACGCGATCCGCGTGGATGTGGACGGCGAAACGGTCGGCTATATCGAGAAGTGGAACGCCAAGTCCATCCAGCCATTGATGCAGAGGCTGGAGCGGGAAGGCCGGCCGGCCTGGGTGAGAGGCACCATCGTCGGTGGCTGGGACCACGACCAGGGCGACGAGAGCTTCAGGATCCGATTGGACAGCCTCCCAACGGCATGATCCGAGCGGTTGGTCGGCCGCGTTCCCGGTCGAGCCGGTCGCAGGCGTGACGCTGGCCGCCTTGGCCATCCCCTATGTCATGGGGTTGGCCGCGATCGCGCCTGGCGATTGACGCGGAGGGCGAGGAGCGCCGCCCCCAGGCGCATGGCGACATCGCCGTCGAGATCCCGGCCCAGCATCGCCTCGATGCGCTCCAGGCGATAGGCCACTGTGCGCGGCGCGAGGTGCAGCCGCCGGGCAGCCTCGCGGATGTTCTGCCGTGCGCCGAGGTAGACCTCCAGCGTCTCGAGGAGCTCCTCTCCCATCCTGGCATCGGCCAGCAGCGGTCCCAGCTCCTGCTCGATGGCAGCCTGGACCAGATCATGGTCAAGCAGGAAGGTCGACTCGAGGGCCAGCTCGCTTGGATCGCTCAGCCAGCCACGTCGGCCCAGGCTGGCCGCCACCCCGGCCGAGTAGCTCGCGTGCGTCAGCGCGTCGGCGAGGGCCTCGCACCCGTCGATGGGGCCCGAGTCGACGACCACGACGTCGTCCCCCAGCACGAGCGCCAGCCCCTCCCGCAGCAGGGGTTCCCCGGGCCACTCGGCAGTGGAGAAGACGAGGATGTGGCCGCGCCAGTCGAGCACGGCCGGCAGCCTGATCCCGCCGATGCCGATCTGATTGCGATGGTGCGACACGGGCGCCTGGATGCGCGCCTCCAGGGCATCCACGGCAGCGCTGATCTCGTCGTCATTCGCACGCGGCGTGCGCACCAGGATGAGGCGGTAGCGGTCCTGCGGTGGGAGACCGTGCCGCTCGGCTCGTCGTCGGATGCGGGCCCGGTCCTCCGGAGTGGCGCGGGGAGCGGTGAGGACCTCCTCGAGGACCGCTCGTCGCTCGTCGGAGTGGGCGGCGGCGAGCTCCACCTCGACGCGGAGGTAGCCCTCTGCGATGGCGGCGATGGCGTCGTCCAGGCCACGCAGCAGCCGGTCGGCGAACTCCAGCACGACGGCGTGCTCGACACCGTCGCCGCTGCGCATGGCCACTTCCCAGATGGCCCAGTTGAGCGAGAGATAGCCATCGAGGACGCGCTCGGTGGGGGCACCCGCGCGCGCCAGCCGGACGCCCTCCTCGCGCCAGCGCGCGATCTGCTCGGGCAGCGGTACCGGCACCGCCACCAGGTCGAGGACGTGCTCGAAAGCCGGCTCGATGTGGACGACGTCGATCTCCGTGTCGCGTGCCGTGGTCTGCACGATGGACGCCTTCGATGCGCGCAGCTGCTCGAACAGGACGTCCCAACTGTCGCCTGCGTCTGGTGACGCTGCCTCGGCCATCGCGGTCTCCAGCTGCTTCGAGGATGCAGTGTTCGTCGCATCCTACGGCCCAGACGGCCAGGTCGCTGCATGCCTGCTGCAGCCTGCGCCGACGCGATACCATCAGCGGGCACGAGCGCAGCAGGAGGGCGGATGAACGGAAGGACGAGACGGGCGCTGTCGAGCAGCCTGGTGGGCGTGCTGCTGCTCAGCGCCGCCGCGGCGCCCACGCTGGCGGCCAAGAAGGACAAGGCCGAGGAGCCGGCCGGCCCGCCACCGCCGATCGAATCGGCCAAGGGTGACAAGTACCGCATGGCCAGCACGAAGATGGCCGATCGCGTGACGCGCTTCGCCGATGCGCCAGGCGACGTGGCGTTCGCCGACGGCACCGCGGCCACGGCCGCGCCCGAGTGGTCGGATATCCAGGCGGTCACGGTGGCAGCGACCGAGATGCCGGCCAAGCTGCTGACGAAGATGGCGCGTGACTACCCCATCGGCGTCAGCGGTGCCTTCTACGGTGCTGATGCTGCTTGGCAGAAGGGTGATGCCGGCGTCTTCGTGGCCGTCGAGATGGCTGCCAAGCTGCCCCCTGGCGTGGAAGGCCAGCAAGTGGAGATCGGCCTGGGTGGGCCCGGTGCGAGCCCGTTGCAGGTCGGCTCGCTGCTCGACACCCGCGCCGGCGTGGAGCGGTTCAGCCTGAGCGGTGTCTTCAGCAACGGCGCCTTCGCGACCGGCACGACCGACGTCAGCGGCCATCAGCCCGGTGACGCCATCGAGTACTACAACACCGAGTCGGGCGTCTTCGGCTTCTACTCGCCCAAGCGGGCGACGTGGTACCTGATCATGCCGCGGGATAAGGAGACCGACTCGGTCGTGGTCAGCGTGCGCAGCAGCACGGAGGTGGGGGAGGTCGTCGATCGCCTGGAGCTGCCCGGCGGCGGGCACTTCGTGGACCTGGCCGATGCCACCGGCGGCTGGGACAGGAAGGTGGGGCTGCCACCGCTCGAGTGCCGCTCGCTCGAGACGTTCAGCGCGGCCTCCGGCGTCACGCTCTCGGCGCCAGACGCGACGCTCATCCGCTATGCGGCCGGGACGCTCGCGGGCGCTGATGCCGAGGACGAGGCGGCACTGCTCCAGCCAGCCATCGATGCCGTGGGCTCGATCCCGGTCACGCTGATCCCGAGTGATGAGGACGCCGACCCGATCGCGGTCGACGGCGAGCTGGCCGTGGCACCGGAGGGCACCGCGGTCTCCCTCACCTTCGAGGCGCCGGCAGGGGCGTGGACGTTCACGCTCGACGACGACGCACTCACGACACCGGCAGGGGAGCGCATCGTCGACCACGTCTCCCTGACGGGCGCGGCTGGCGTCCGCACCGGGTCCGGGCTCGATGGCCTCGTGGCGGGTGACGCGTCCTGCGCGACCGGAGGCTCAGCTGCGACCGACGGACCTGCCTCGACGGCAGAGCCCGCAGGTACGGTGGAGCCTGCAGCGACCGATGCACCCTGAGCAAGCGGTGCACCCTGAGTGAGCGTTGTTCCCTGACTGAAGCGATGGTGGAAACCGCAGCGACGGTGTGACCTGCAGCGACGGTGGAACGCGC
Organism: uncultured Chloroflexia bacterium; assembly: GCA_963712735.1. Taxonomy (GTDB): domain Bacteria; phylum Chloroflexota; class Limnocylindria; order Limnocylindrales; family CSP1-4; genus JAFMJV01. The sequence continues at coordinate 201,338 of CAVQIZ010000001.1, forward strand.
AGCGTCGCGTACCCGCCAGACCGGGCCGCCATTGCCCACTCCATGCTGCCTCGCATTCCCGCTGGATGGGACAGTGCGACCGGCCGTCCACCTGAAGTCCGGCACTACGCAGGTTGGTGCCGCATCGCGGTCATCTGTGTCGCGGTGTCCCGGACAGCGGGAAGGATGCGCTCCGTCGTCGGCTGGCTGGTCGCGCTCGCCCGTGGCGCGGGAATTGGCCCGGACTCCTTCACTGATGGAACCGGCCCGGAGCCGCTCATGGATGGAACCAGTCCGAGGCCGCCACGGACGGCACGAGCCCGGACCTGGTCATGGATAGCGCCGGCCAGAGGCCGCTCGCGGACGGCCCGCCATCTCGCCGCAGAGCGAACCCTAGGTCTTCATCAGGTACGGGAAGAGCCGCATCTTGAGGTCGTTGGGTGGCAGTGCCCCCACGATACGGTCGACCACGCGGTCACCCTTGATCACGATCATGGTGGGGATGCTGCTTGCCCCGAACTGCTGAGCCAGCGCCGGGTTGTCGTCCACGTTGACCTTGACCACCTTGATGCGCCCGGCGTACTCCCTGGAGAGGTTCTCCAGCATGGGGCCGACCACGCGGCAGGGGCCGCACCACGGCGCCCACAGGTCCACCAGGATCGCTACCGACGAGCGAGCCTCGTACGCGAACGTCGCGTCGGTCGCATTCACCAGCCACGGGAGTGGCTGCCCGCAGGCGCCGCAGTGTGGCGCCCCCCGCTCAGCCGGCCGGATCTTGTTCTTCTTGCCGCACCCAGCACAGATCAGCAGCGACACGGGACCGGCGGATGCGGCGCCGCCGGGGGTCGCGTTGGCTTGCGTCATGATCGTCGAGCATACCCGGCGATGGGCTCAATCGCCGCCGCGAAGCTGGTAGCGGGACATGCGCCAGGTGGCGAGAGCGATGCCGCCCACGATGACGACCCCCAGCACGACGAGCCCCTGCCCGAACTCGATGGCACCGGGCGGCTCACCGGACAGCTCACGCGCGATCGCGAGCGTGCCCTGGCGGACGGAGAACGTGCTGCTGCCCGGTAGCAGATCGGCCAGGATGCCTTCCCACAGCAGCACGTACACCAGGCCTATCGCCAACGCCCAGCGAGTGAAGCTGCTGAGGGCCAGGAACACGACCGTATAGGCTGCCGCGCCGACGAGCGCCGCCACGGCATAGCCGACCGCAGCCTCGACCAGGTCATTGCCGCCGATGGTGGCGACGATACCGGTCAGCAACGTGGCGGGCACGATGAGGGCCGCCGCGAGCGTCGCTGCCACGACCGCCTTGGCCAGCACGATGCGTGCGCGCCGCACGGGCTTGGCCAGCAGGTACACGATGGTGCCCTCCTCCAGCTCGGAGCCCAGGGCCGACGTGCCGAAGACCAGCGCGATGAGGGGCAGCACCGTGGCGATGATCATGTCATCGAGGTCCGCGGCTTCGATGCGCGCCTCGCTGAGCATGACCACCAGGCCCACCAGCAGCACCGGGATGGCGGCCAGGCCCACCATCAGCCAGGTGCGCTTGCGGTCCAGCAGCGCGCGCAGGGTGACCGCCATGATCGGCGCTCGTGCGATCATCGGCCCACCAGGTAGCCGAAGACCGACTCGAGGGAGTCGTCGGTCGGCCGCAGCTCGAACAGCCGGATGCCTGCCTCCTGCACCACGACCGGGACGCGGTGCGTGAAGCGGCCGTAGTCGGACGTCCGCACGCGCAGCCCGTTGCCGTCGAGCTCGATGCCGAAAACGCAGTCCTCGGCCAGCAGGATCGAGCCCAATCGGCGATCGTCGGAGGAGCGCACGGAGAAGGCGTGCGGTCGGTCGATCATGAGCCGGCGGATGGAGCGGAAATCGCCGGAGGCGGCGAGGCGACCGGCATAGATGACCAGGACCGAGTCGGCGATGCGCTCGACCTCCTCGAGGATGTGCGAGGAGAGCAGCACGGTGCGGCCCTCCGCCGCCATCGCCCGCAGCAGCTCGAACATGTGCAGCCGCTGGCGAGGGTCCATGCCGTTGAAGGGCTCGTCGAGCACCAGCACCGGCGGGTCGTGCGCGAGGGCCGCGGCGACCTTGATGCGCTGGCGCATGCCCTTGGAGTAGGTGCCGATGCGCCGGTCGGCGGCCGCCTCGAGATCGACCAGGTCGATGGCTCGCTGGGTGGCGCCCGCGGCGTCGGCCAGCTGCTGCAGCTTGGCATTCATGAGCACGAACTCGCGGCCGGTCAGATACGGGTACAGCGTCTCGCGCTCGGGCACCAGGCCGACGCTGCGGTAGACGCGCGGCTGTCGCCACGTCGCCTGGCCGTCGATGGAGATGCGGCCGGCAGAGGGGGAGAGGAGACCCGCGATCATGTGCAGCAGCGTCGTCTTGCCCGCGCCGTTGGGCCCCAGCAGGCCGGTGACGCCCGCGCCCACGTCGAAGGAGATGTCGTTGACGGCCACCACGTCGCCATACCAGCGTGAGGCGTGCTCGACCTTGATGGTCACCTCGGGTTGCGCTGCGCTCACAGTGCCATCGTCCGGTAGCGTCGCGCCAGCAGTGCCAATGAGCCCACGATCCAGGCCGCCGCCGCGACGACGTAGACCCAGCCGTCAAGTTGCGCCCGGCGCACGGTGATGTTGTCGGGCCGGACGTCGAAGAGGAAGGCGTTGACGCCGTCGAGGACGTTGGCGGGGCTCAAGACCACGGCGGCCTGTCCGAAGATCCCCGTCCTGAAGCCCACCAGCATGAGCGCCGCGATGGTCGGGATGAGGAAGATGGCGATGATGGCGACCGTGGCGTATGAGCGGCGCGGAGTCAACGCCGCGATGGCGGACGCGATGCTGCCCACCAGCGCCGCTGTGATCAGGCCGACGGCCAGGCCTTTGGGTAGCGTGGGCAGCTCCTTCGCTAGCCCGTCGAGGAGGTCCGGAGCCACCAGCACGCGCCCGACCATCAGCAGCAGGTAGGGCACCAGCACCAGGACCAGCAACGAGGCGTAGAGGCCCAGGAACCGTGCCGCCGCGTAGTCGACACGCCCGACCGCGCGCGAGAAGTACAGCGGCAACACGCCCATCTGCTGGTCGCGGCCGAAGAGTTCGGGGGCCTGCGAGGCGCAGAACAGGAAGACCAGGATGGCGATCATGGGGAAGAGCGTGGAATAGCCGATGGGCGAGAATCCTTCGAAGGCTTCGCCGGGCGGGCCCAGGGTGGAGATGAGCATGAGGATGCCCAGCGCGAGCAGTGACGGCAGGATGGCCGACACCGCCAGGCCGATGGGCATGACCTTGGAGCGTGCGCTGCGGCCGAGTCCGTAGGCGGTGCGAACGCTGTGCACGAGCAGCGACCAGATGGCGGCGCGCCGGCCCAGACGAGGACCCTCGTAGCCGCGGTAGCCGAGGTCGTAGATGGAGCCGCCGCGGCCCTCGCCGGGTCGGTGTTCCAGGGGTGCGGCCGTCATGCAGCGGCCTCGTCTGCCGGCTCGTCGCTGGCCGTCGGCGCCGCGTCGCGGAAGAGGTCCTCCAGGCTGCTGCGGCGGGCCTCCACACGGATGAGCGCGAGGCCCAGGTCGACGACGGCTGCGATGACCTCGTCGTGTGTCTCGTCACCGTGCAGCTCGACGAGGACGTGGGTGCCGTCAAGCCGCGTCGTGAGCCCGTCGGTCTCCAGGCGCTGCGCCAGCGCCGCCGGCCGTTCGTCCACCTCCACGATGAGCGTGCCGGTGCGCTGCGTGAAGGTGTGCAGTTCGGCGGCTCGCAGCAGGCGCCCGGCGTCGATGGCGACGAGGTACTGGCCCACGCGCTCGATCTCGCCCAGCAGGTGACTGGCCATGATGATGGCGATACCGAACTCGGTGCCGGTGCGTTCGACGAGATCGAGCATCTCGTCGCGACCGGCGGGGTCGAGACCGTTGGTCGGCTCGTCGAGCAGCAGCAGGCGCGGGTCGTGTACCAGCGCCTGCGCCAGCTTCACACGCTGCTTCATGCCCGTCGAGTAGCCGCCCATGGGCCGGTAGCGCTCCTCGAAGAGGCCTACGTGGCGCAGCACCTCGGCCGTGCGCTCACGGGCTGAGGCGCGGGGGAGGCCAGACATGCGCGCCATGTGGTTGACGAAGTCACTGGCACTGATGTCGCCGGGCAGGCAGTCATGCTCGGGCATGTAGCCGACGAGCTGGCGGATGGCCAGGCCCTGGGTGGCGACATCGAGATCGAGCACCGATGCGGAGCCGCTGGTGGGGTCGAGCAGGCCCAGGAGGATCTTGATGAGCGTGGACTTGCCCGCGCCGTTGGCACCGACGAGGCCGACGATGCCGGGCTCGATGGTCAGCGTCAGGCCATCGAGCGCCTTGACACCCCCGGGGTAGGTCTTGGTGAGCCCGTCAAGGGCGACGAGGGACATGCCGGGGCAGTCTACTCCGTGCCGCCGCCGCCCGATTCCGCATCGCTTTTCAGGCGCGCCCGCTCGCCAGCCTGCACGCTCGCGGGTCCCGATCACGCTCGCGGGTCCCGATGCAACGCCCGCGAGTCCCGTGTCGGCCTGCACCTCGCACGTGTGCCGTGCCAGTCCTCGCTCGTGTCCCGCGCGAAGGGAGGGTTCTTAGCGATCCCCGGGCACGAAGCCGAGGCGCTTGTCCACGACGTTGTCGAGCGGCTCACCCGCCAGGTAGCGGCGCAGGTTGGCGAGGAATACGCTGGTGAAGGCCGCCGGCGTCCCGGCGACGTCCCCGCCGATGTGGGGCGAGACGATGACGTTGGGCATATCCCACAGGGGGCTGTCCGGGTCGAGCGGCTCGGACTCGAAGACATCGAGAGCGGCACCTGCCAGCCGTCCAGCGTCCAACGCCTCGACGAGCGCGCGCTCCCCGACAACCGGACCGCGACCGATGTTGACGAGGCGGGCGGCCGGCGGCAGCAGTGCCAGCTCGGCGGCGCCGATGAGGCCGCGCGTTCCGGCCGTCAGTGGCGTCAGTACGATGAGCCAGTCGGCATGTGGCAGCAGCTGCGCGAGATCCCCGACCGCACGGATGCGGCCCTCACCGCCGGCGCCCTCCCGCTCGCGGCGACCCACCAGCGTCACATCCACGCCGAGCGAGCGCAGCATGCTCCCGGCAGCGCGCGCGATCGACCCGGCACCCACGATGACGGCGCGCGCGCCGGCCAGTGGCTGCAGCAAACGGTGCTGCCATTCGTGCCGCGCCTGCGCCCGCATCGTTCCTGGCAGGTCCTTGGCCAGCGCCAGCATCAGCGCCAGCAGGTACTCCGGCAGCGTCGTGTCGAAGACGCCGCGACTGTTGGTCAGCACCACCTCGCTCTCGACGAGCGCGGGGAACAGCGCCCAGTCGACGCCGACGCCGCCCACGTGGACCCATCGCAGTCGCCGCGCGAGGGCCCAATTCACACGCAGTGCGTCTCGCGGCCGGCCGTAGTGGAACACGACGTCGCAATCGGCCAGGGCGGCCCGCACGTCGGCCATCGAATTGGCCATGACATATGCGGCGCCGGACTCGGTCTCGGGCAGCCCGGCGGGAGGCTCGCCCGCCTGGCGTCCGATGACCAGCACGCGTGTCGGCATGTGCTGACTGTACGGCCTGGACACGACGGCGCGCGTCGACCGGTGCCTGGGACTGGTCAGGGGTCATGGACAGATGGGGCGATCCAGCGGCCCCTCGGGCGATTCAGCGGCCCCGGGGCAGGCACGCGGGCGTAGACTAGCCGGCAGCAGGTCTCCGTGACCGGAGGAGGGCTCGCAGCCTCGATGAGCGAAAGGAGGCGTGCCCGGACCGACCTGTCGCAGGTTCCTCGTGGAGCCTCGCCATCGTCATGACCGCAAGTATGGAGGAGTCAATCCTGATGATCAAGAAGCGCTCTCTCGTAGCGTTGGGCGGAAGCCTGCTTCTGGCAGCGTCGCTGCCGATGGCTGCCGCGGCGCAGGATGAGGCCAAGACGTTCTACTGGGTCTCGCACGGTGATCCCGCTGACCCGGTGTGGACGTACTTCCTCGACGGTGCCAACCAGTGGGCCGCCGACACCGGCAACAAGGTCAACACGTCGTTCCACAGCGACGACGTTGCGTACCCATCAGGAGGCCATCCGGGCGGCCATCGTCGCCGGCGCAGACGGCATCGTCACCAGCAGCCCTGACCCGGGCAGCCTGGTGGAGCTCGCCGACGAGGCCAATGCCGCCGGCATCCCCATCATCAACATCAACACGCCTGACCCGACGGTCGAGCTTCGACGCCTACGTCGGCACCAACAACGTCGACGGTCGGTCGCCGCTGGGCGCAGTTCCTCGTCGACGGCGGCTACGTCAGCGAAGGCGACTTCGTGTGGATGCCGGTCGAGGTCCCCGGTGCCACCTACGGCGTCCAGGAGGAAGAGGGCATCGCCAGCGTCTTCGAGCCGCTCGGCATCGAGTGGGAAGTGACCAGGACGCGACGTACGAGCAGGCCGACCGTCATCGACGAGATGGTCGACTACCTGCTCGCCAACAAGGACAACATCGACGCCATGATCGGCCTCGGTGACCTCGTGACCGGCTCCGTCGCCCGCGTGTGGGACCAGGTCGGCGTGGCGCCGGTGAGATCCCCGTCGTCGGCTGGGGCAACTCGGTCGAGACCGCGCAGGCCATCATCGACGGATACGTCCTCGCCGGCATGTGGCAGGACCCGCAGATGACCAGCTACCTCGGCCTGAGCCTGGCCGCGGCCGCTGCAGCGGGCATCCCGCCCGGCTTCGACATCATCGTCGGCGCCCTCTACGAGGCTGACACCGCCCCGGTGTACCTCGACATCATGAGCCAGTAGTCATCCGGACTGACGCGGTCCGGCAGGACGCCCAGCCTGCCGCGATCGCACCATCCGCTGGACGGGGGCCGGCAGTCACGCCGGCCCCGTCCGGTTAGCCTGCACGGATAGCACATCGGCCTGACAGACGAGGAGACCCACGTAGGGACAGAGCGCCGCACCGTCACCGGGGATGTCGCCAAGCCTGCATCGGCGAGGCTGCGCGACGGCATCAAGCGATCTCCTGCGCCAGCCGGAGGCGGGCCCGTTCGCCCTGCTTGTGCTGGCGCCATCATCACGTTCCGCCTGTTTAACGCCACGTTCATCTCGACGCTGGCAACATCGGCAACCTGCTGATGTTCACGCCGGAGCTGGGCATGATCGCCCTGGCCATGACGCTGCTGATGACCTGCGGGCGAGTTCGACCTCTCGGTGGGCTCGGTCTTCGGCTTCTCGCGCGGTCCTCATGTGGTTCTTCTTCAACGAGGGCATCTTCTCGCTGGAGGTCGCCTTCCTCATCACCATCGGCGTGGCTGTCCTCATCGGCCTCACCAGCGGACTCTTCGTCACGCAAGCTGGACATCCCCTCCTTCCTCGTCACGCTGGGGATGCTGCTGGTCGTGCGCGGTGCCGCCCTCTGGCTCACGCAGGGGTTCCCGCAGCGCACCTGGGCGGCCGAGGGTTCGATCCTGGCCGACATCCTGGTGCGCGACTTCTTCGTTCCGACACCCTTCGGTGATCTGCGGCTCTACATGTCGCTCTTCTGGTTCGCCCTGCTGACCCTGGTGCTCGGCCTACGTGCTGATGTCGTCCAAGTACGGCAACTGGATCCAGGCGGCCGGTGGCAATCCGATGGCGGCGACCGCGCGCGGCGTCCGCGTGGCGCGCACCAAGATCGCCCTGTTCATCCTGACCGCCGTGGTCGCCGCGTACTCCGGTGTGACCAGCTCGGTCCGCGTGAGCGCGGCCAACCCCAACAGCGGTGACGGCTACGAGCTGGAGGTCATCGCCATGGTGGTGATCGGCGGCACGGTGCTGACCGGCGGCAAGGGCACCATCATCGGCACCGTCATCGGCGTGCTCCTGCTGCGCGTCATGCGCAACGGCATCGTCATGGCCGGTGCCCCGGCGCTGGCCTACAAGATCTTCATCGGCGCCATCATCCTCGGCATGATGGCCCTGCACTCGTACATGCAACGACGACAGCGGGCGATGTAGGCATGACTGAAGAACTGCTTCGGCTCGAGAACCTCTCCAAGTTCTACGGCCGCGTCCAGGCGCTCGACTCCGTCAACCTGAGCTTCGGCACCAACGAGATCGTGGGACTGCTGGGTGACAACGGCGCGGGCAAGTCCACGCTCATCAAGGTCATCTCGGGAGCGGTGCCGCTCTCCAGCGGCGACAGCTGTACTGGCACGGCAAGCCCGTCACCATCCGCGATACCAACGACGCCATCTCCCTCGGTGTCGAGACCATCTACCAGGACTCGGCCCTGGTGACGCAGCTCTCGATCGCGCGCAACCTGTTCCTAGGCCGCGAGCCCCTGAAGGGCCCGCGCATCTTCAACCGCATGGACAAGAAGCTGATGGATGAGGTCGCGGGCCAGCTGCTCGGTGAGGTCGGCATCACCAAGAACATCCCGGCCAAGACGCCCATCAACGCGCTCTCCGGCGGTGAGCGTCAGGCCGTCGCCATCGCCCGTGCGATGCACTTCGACAGTGAGCTGATCATCCTCGATGAGCCCACCAACAACCTCGGTGTGGCAGAGACGCAGGGTGTGCTGCGCTTCGTGCGCAACGCGCGTGACTCGGGCCACTCCTGCATCTTCATCGCCCACAACATCCACCACGTCTTCCAGGTCGTGGACCGCATCGTGGTGATGCGCCGCGGCCAGATCGTGGCCGACGACATCGACCCCAAGACCACCACCATCGACGAGGTCGAGAAGGTCATCACGGGCGACCTCGACTTCGTCGAAGGCGAGATGGTGGCAGCGACCGATAGCGAGGGTGCGTCGGCCGCCTAGGCTGCGCGCAGCGCTAGCGGCCCTCGATGTCGGTCTCGGCGTGGCCGACGTTGCCGTTGATCGACAGTCCGCCGTCGACGATGATCTCCTGCCCCGTCATGAAGCGTGATGCGTGAGAGGCCACGAAGCAGACCACGTCGGCCGTCTCCTCGGGTACCGAGATGCGATGCAGGCCGATGCGCTCGACATACGTCGCCCGCGCCTTCGGCGTCCAGGCCGTGGTGTTGAGCGGCGTGTCGGTCGGGCCCGGTGACACCGCGTTCACCGTGATGTCGTACTCGGCCAGCTCGAGCGCCAGCACGCGCGTCAGGCCGTTGATGCCGCCCTTGGCGGTGATGTACGCGCTGAAGCCGCTGATGGCCTGGATGTCCGACTGGCTGGTGATGTTGATGATGCGCCCGGGTCCGTCCTGCGCTGCCATCTTGCGAGCCGCCGCGCGGCAGCCGTACATGTAGCCGTGCAGGTTGGCCGCGAGCAGGCCGTGCCACTCGTCGGTCTGCAGCTGCAGGAAGGGCTTGACGAAGATGCGCGCAGCGTTGTTGACCCAGATGTCCAGGCTGCCCCAGCGCTCCACGACCTGGTCGGCCATGTCGTCGATGTGGGCCTCGTCGGCCGTGGAGCCCTGCAGGATGAGAGCTTCGCGCCCGTGTTGCTCGATGAGGCCACGTGTGATGGCCGCCCCGTCCGAGTCCTTCTGGTAGTCACCGGCCACGTTGGCGCCCTCGCGGGCGAGGGCCTCGGCGATGGCTCGGCCGATGCCGGTCGAGAGGCCGGTGACGACGGCGTTCTTGCCCTGGAGGTCGAAGACGCTGCTCATCGGGGTGACTGTCCTCCTGCTGCGGGTCGGGTCGTGGAGTCGTGGAGCTAGGCGTCCAGCCTCGGGTCGAGCATCAGCTTGAGGCCGTCGGCCCGACGGGTGCGCCCAAAGGACGTCTCCCACGCCGACAGCGGTGAGACATCGGTGACGAGCGGGTCCAGCACCACGTGGCCCGCACTGATGAGCTGCTCCACGCGTTGCCATGAGCGTGGCGTGCTGGCGAACCCGGAGGTGACGGTCAGCTCCTTGAGGCAGACCAGGTCGATGTCGGCGCTGATGGGCTTGCCGGTGAGGCCGACCTGGACATAGCGGCCGCCCTTGCGCACCGCGCGCAGGCCGGCGTCGATGCCGCGCTCGTTGCCCGAGGCGTCGGCCACGACGTCGAAGCCGATCCCGGGCACCACCGAGTCCAGCTCACTCGCGAGCACAGGCGAGAAGCCGAGCGAGGCGGCGATGTCGAGCCGCTGCGCATCCGCGGGTGTGCCGGAGATGGTGACCGTCGCCCCCTGCGCCCGCAGCACCTGTGCGCACAGGATGCCCATGGCGCCAGGGCCGACGACCAGCGCCGTGTCCCCGGGCGAGGCGACCGCAGGGTCGCAGAGGCACTGCGCTACGCAGCTCAGCGGCTCGTACAGCGCACCGGCGTGCTCGCCGACAGAGGCATCGACCGCGTGGAGGTTGCGCTGCGGCACCACCACGTAGCGGGCGAAGCCACCATTCACGTGCGATCCGATGGAGCGGCGCGAGGGGCACAGGTTGCGCCGGCCGGCGAGACACGCCGCACAACGGTCACAGGTGTAGAAGTACGTCTCAGGGCTGACCCGTCGCCCGAGCCAGTCTTCGGCCCCAGCGCCGGCCTCGATGACGCGCCCGGTGACCTCGTGGCCCATGACCACGGGCGGGGTGCTGGGGAACTCGTCGTCCTGGATGTGCAGGTCGGTGCCGCAGATGCCGACCGCGTAGACCTCGATGACCACCTCATCGGGGCCGGCCGATGGTCGTGGCAGCGTGCCCAGGCCCACGTTCTCCGCGCCTTTCGCGCGCTTGATCAGGCCCGTCATCTGCGGGCGGGCGGAGTCGCTGTCAGTCATGCGCCGATTGTAGGTCCCGTCTGCGGGCGCAGGACTGGCCTGCATGCCACAACGGTGCTATACGGGTGCGTGGCGGTGGCATGCGAGTGCGTGGCAGTCGCGCCGTGTGCGACCCGTGTCAGCGGCCCAGGCGGGCGATGCGGTTGGCCGCCTTGAGCACGCGGCGCGCCGTCGTCGGAGAGGTGCGTGCCAGCGAGTCCAGGGTCTCTGCCAGCTCATCCTCCGGCATGGACCCGAACAGGCGCAACAGGTTGTCGAGGGTCTCATCGGACACCCGAGCGAGCACCGCGAAGCCACGCGCGATCTCGTCGGTCTCGGCGCGGGACAGGGTCCGCAGGGCCCGGTCGAAGAGGGTGGCGAGTCCCTGGATCTCCGCGATCCAGGTGCGCAGCCAGCGTGCCTCTGGGTCATCCGGGGATGCCTCCACGGCCTGGTCCGCGAGCTCGAGGCAGACCGCCAGGCGCGGTTGCAGCGGATCAGCCTCGCGCGCTCGCCGTTCCTCTGCCACGCGCTGGAACCAGCGCCAGCGATCCCCGGCCACGCGCCAGGCCGTGGCGGAGGGCCCCGGCCGGGGGTCGCGCGGGGCGTCTTCGACGCGTTCGACGAGACGCCAGTCCTCCAGCTCGGCGAGGGCCAGCGAAGCGGCGCGGTGGCTGAGGCCCAGTGCCTCCCGGATGTCGCGCTCGGTCAGCGTGCCGCCGGACACTAGTAGATAGCCATGGACGCGGGCCACCGAGGGCGTCACGTTCCAGGCGGGCCCCATGTCGCCCCAGGTATCGGCGAAGGCGACGCGGACGTCCTCCGGGGTGGGGGAGTCGACAGGAGCGGGCAGGGTCCCCGATGGGGTTTCGGTCGTCACCGCGGCACGATAGCAGGCGTGTCAGCGGGGGTCCGCGCCCTGGGCCCCGCCTCGGGTAGCATGCGCGGACCGGCCGACCATCACCACCCCGTCCACCCAGGAGGCCCCGCCCCCGTGCCTGAACCGACTGACGACGCCATCCGCGACGTCCTGCGAACGGTCTCGGTCGGCCGGCAGCTGACGGCCGAGCAGGCAGAGGGCTTCATGGCCGCGGTCCTCGATGGCGAAGTCACGCCAGCGCAGCTTGGCGGCGTTCTCATCGGGTTGCATGCACGGGGTGAGTCGCCGGCCGAGCTGGCAGGGTTCGTCCGCGCGATGCGCTCGCGGGCGCTTGCGGTGCAGGCACCTGACGACGCCATCGACACCTGCGGCACGGGTGGCGATGTGCGTGGAACCTTCAATATCTCCACGGCCGTGGCGTTGGTCGTCGCGGCTGCCGGTGTGCCCGTCGCCAAGGCTGGCAACCGTGCGGTCTCGTCGCAGGCCGGCTCGTCGGACGTGATGCGCGCCCTGGGGCTGCGCGTGGAGCAGACGCCCGCTGACGCGGAGCTGTCTTTGCGCAAAGACGGCTTCGCTTACCTCCACGCCCCGGCATTCCATCCGGGCATGCGCCACGCGGGGCCGGTGCGCATGGAGCTGGGCGTGCGCACCGCCTTCAACATGATCGGGCCGCTGGCCAACCCCGCGCAGCCCCGTCGCCAGCTCGTCGGCGTGCCGGATGCCGATGCTGCCGCTGCCGTCGCTGCTGCCCTCCTAGAGCTCGGCTGCGAGCGCGCCTACGTGGTCCACGGCGACCGCCTCGATGAGCTGCCCCTCGACGGCAGCGGTGTCATCCTGGAGGTGTCGCCAGACGGGGTCCGGCGCCAGTTGGTCGTCGCCACCGACTACGGGCTGGCGCATGCGGACACCGAAGCCCTGGTGGGCGGCGACGGTGAGGCCAACGCCGGGCGCATCGTGGCCATCCTGGAGGGCGCGGAGCCGGGCGCCGTGCATGACGTGGTGGTGCTGAACGCCGGTGCCGCGCTGGTCGTGGCGGGTCGCGCCGAGGACCTGCGCGCCGGTATCGAGCTGGCAGTCGCCACCATCGCCTCGGGTGCCGCTCGAGAGCAGCTCGAGCGCCTGCGTCGAAGTGCCGCGGAGCCTGCCTGATGTCCGCCGGGCCCTCCGTCCTGCATCAGATCGCCGAGCGGCGGTCCACCGACGTCGACCTCGAGCTGGGCGGCCGCGATCTGCGGGCCGTCATGCGTGAGACGCCCGCCGGGCCGACACGACGCGACGTGGTCGGCCGACTGGCCAGGCCGGGACTCCACCTCATCGCCGAGATCAAGCGCAGTTCGCCGTCGGCGGGAGCGATGGTCGATGGCGAGCTCGATGTCGCCGAGCGCGCCCGTGCCTACCAGGCCGGCGGCGCCTCGATGATCTCCGTGCTGGTCGAGCCGCACTGGTTCAGCGGCTCGCTCGACGACCTGCGCGCCGCCCGCGCGGCCACCACGCTCCCGGTCCTGGCCAAGGAGTTCGTGGTCGATCCACGTCAGCTGCCGCTGCTGCGGGCCGCCGGCGCCGACGCGGTCCTGCTGCTGGCCGCGCTCCACCCGCCCAGGCGCCTCGCCCGGCTCGTCGAGTCGGCCATCGCCCTCGGCCTGGAGCCGCTGGTGGAGGCGCACTCGGAGAAGGAGCTGACCGCGGCCATCGCGACCGATGCCCGGCTCATCGGCATCAACAACCGGGACCTGCGGACGCTCGCGGTGGACCCGGGCCTGTGCGAGCGCCTGCGCACCCACGTGCCCGACGACCGCCTAGTGGTGGCCGAATCGGGCGTGCGGGATGCCGTCACCATCCGGCGCTGGCGGGCGTTCGGGTTCGACGCCGCGCTCGTCGGAGAGGACCTCATGCGTGCCGGCTCCGAGCCGTCGGCCGTGGAGGCACGCGTGGCGACGCTGGTTTCCGCAGGGGCCGTGCCGGGACCCGGCGCGGACCCCGCCGCCGATGGTCGCGCTCCGTTCGTCAAGATCTGCGGCATCACCGAGCCGGTCGGGCTGGTCGCGGCCATCGCTGCAGGTGCCGACGCCATCGGCCTCAACTTCGTGCCCGGCACGCCGCGCGCCCTCGAGGAAGGGGAAGCCGCCGCGCTCGTGGCCGCCGCCCGCGCCGCCGACGCTCCCGGCAACGGACCGCTGCTGCTGGGCGTCTTCGCCGACCGCGATCCCGCCGAGGTGGCGGCCATCGCTGGCCGCCTCGACCTGGATGCCGTGCAGCTCCACGGCTCCGAGCCACCGACGGACCTCGACGCCATCCCGCTGCCGGTGCTGAAAGTGCTGCATGTCCCCGCCGGTGACGAGGAGGCCGACGTGGCGGAGGTGGCCGATGGGCTGGCCCGCCAGGCCGAAGGGTACGAAGCTCACTCGAACCTGCAGGCCATCCTGCTCGACACCGCCGACCCCGCAGCGCTTGGCGGCACCGGACGCCGAGCCTCCGTGGCCACCGCACGGGCCATCGCCGAGCGCATCCCCGTCATCCTCGCCGGCGGCCTCACCGCTGCCAACGTGGCTGACGCGCTGCTCGATGTCCCCGCCATCGGCGTCGATACGTCCAGCGGCGTCGAGCCTTCACCGCGACCCACGGGACGACCGGCCAAGGACCCGCTCAAGGTCGCCCTGTTCGTGAAGCGCGCCAACGCGGCCCGGCTGGACCGACCCACGGTGCCCTTCGGACCGCGCCCGGTGGATCCGGGCCTGCTCGAGGCGGATGCAGCGGGTCGCTGGGGCCTGGAGCGTTCGTTCGGTGGCCGCTTCGTGCCCGAGACACTCATGGCCGCGCTGCTGGACCTGGAGGTCGCCTACGACGAGCTGCGAGCCGACCCCTCGTTCTGGGCCGAGTTCCGTGAGCTGCTCGACACGTTCGTGGGTCGCCCTACGCCGGTGTACCGCGCCGACCGCCTGGCCGCCGAGCTGGAGCGCCGCAGTGGCCGCGAGCCCGGTCGTCTGCGCCTGTACCTCAAGCGCGAGGACCTGGACCACACCGGTGCTCACAAGATCAACAACGCCCTCGGCCAGGCGCTGCTGACACTGCGCCTCGGCAAGCGCCGCGTCATCGCCGAGACCGGCGCCGGGCAGCATGGCGTTGCCACGGCCACCGCCTGTGCCTTGCTGGGCCTCGACTGCGTCGTCTACATGGGTGCGGAAGACATCCGCCGCCAGGCCCCCAACGTGTTGCGGATGCGCGCACTGGGCACTGAGGTGCGCGAGGTCACGTCGGGCACGGCCACGCTCAAGGACGCTGTCAACGAGACGATGCGCGACTGGGTCACCAACGTCGAGACCAGCCACTACGTGCTCGGCTCCGCCGTGGGGCCGCACCCATTCCCCACCATCGTGCGTGACCTGCAGCGCGTCATCGGCGACGAGGCCGCCGAGCAGGTGCGGGCCGTGGAGGGTCGCCTGCCGGACATCGCCGTAGCCTGCGTCGGCGGTGGCTCCAACGCCATCGGCCTGCTCAGCCGCTTCATCGGCGAGACCGGCACGCGCCTCATCGGCGTGGAGGCCGCGGGGGAGGGGCTTGGTGGTCGTCACGCTGCCGCGCTCGCCGCCGGCAGCGCCGGTGTGCTGCACGGCTCACGCTCCTACCTGCTGCAGGACGAGGACGGCCAGATCACCGAGGCCTTCTCCATCTCGGCAGGTCTGGACTACCCCGGCATCGGTCCGCAGCTCTCCGCTCTCTTCGAGGCCGGTCGGCTGGAGATCCTCAGTGCTACCGACGATCAGGCCCTGGAGGGCGTGCGACTGCTGACGCGTACCGAGGGCATCCTGCCGGCACTGGAACCGGCTCACGCCATCCACGCCCTCATCGACCTGCTGCGCGGCGATGGCATCGACCCCGCTGCTGATGACGACATCATCCTGCTGGGCCTGTCGGGTCGCGGTGACAAGGACATCGCGGCCATCGAGGACCGCCTGATGGCCGGCATGACCCGTGGGGGTGTGGCGTGAACCACGTCGTCGAGGGCGCTGCCCGCATCACGGCCGCCTTCGAAGCCGCCAAGGCCGCTGGCCGGGCCGCGCTGATCCCCTATGCCGTGGCCGGCTACCCCGATGCCGACACGTCCTTCCGCATCGCGCTCGCCCAGATCGACGCTGGCGCAGACCTGCTGGAGGTCGGGTTGCCGTATTCCGACCCGTTGGCTGACGGTGCCACGCTGCAGCGAGCCTCGGCCGTTGCCCTGGCCCACGGGGCCGCGCTCGACGACTCGATCGCGCTGGTCGGCCGCATCCACGCGGCACGCCCGCAGACGCCGCTGGTGGCCATGGGCTACGTCAACCAGGTGCTCGGCGGCCGGGATGGAGCGACCGTGCTGCGTCGCCTGGGCGAGGCCGGCGTCAGCGGCTTCATCCTCGCCGACCTTACGCCCGACGAAGGTGCCGACCTGGAAGCCGAGGCGGCCGGGTTCGGTATCGGCATCGTCTACCTCGTGGCCCCCACCACGCCGGTCGCACGTCGTGCCTTCGTGGCCTCGCGCAGCCAGGGCTTCCTCTACGCGGTCTCGCTCGCCGGAGTGACCGGCGCCCGGACATCGCTGCCGCCGGGCGTCAAGCGGTTCCTGCGGGACGTCCGCGAGGTCAGCCCGGTTCCGGTGGCCGTCGGGTTCGGTGTGTCGAAGCCCGCCCACGCGCGCCAGCTGGCCAAGGTGGCCGACGGCATCATCACGGCCTCAGCGCTCGTGGATGCCCTGGGTCCCGAGGGCCGGGACGTGGAGCGCATGGCCGCACTGGTTCGTTCGCTCCGGGAGGCGACGGTCCGGACCTGAGGTGGCGACCTCGGTCAGCTCCCAGCGGTCGTCGGCGACGCCGAGGGCTGGTAGGCCACGGGGAGCGTGACAGGGTTCGACCAGTTGCCGGCGATGTCGCGCCACTGGACGCGGACGCTCACCGGAACGGTGTCGGGCAGTGGAGCCAGGCTGGTATCGGGTGACGCCGCAGGGGAGGGACTGGCCTCGGCCTCCACGCCAGGAGCGAAGACCTCGTCCACGGCGGCCACCTCGGGCAGGGAGATGACGATGGCATCAGTGGCCGGGAAGGTCGTCCCGCGCTTGAGCGAGCCGTCGTCGTTGCGCTTCCCCCGCGCCGAAACTCGTACGAACGCGAGGCCGCTGCCATCGATCCCGTCGGACGCCTCCAGTGTGAGCCTGATCGTCTCGCCCACCATCGGCACCCCCTCGTCCTCGCCGAGGACGCTCGCAGCATCGATCGTGGCTGTGCCTGCGGGCGGCTCCCCGTCCTTCGGTCGCTCGAGGCCGTAGCGCAGGGCCGACCACAGCTCGGGCTGCTCACCGTCGTAGCCGAGGGCCCAGATGCCGATGCCACGTAGACCCTTGCGCTGAGCGAGCTCGACCTTGGCCAGCACGCTGTCGACATCGTCGTACCAAAGCTGCCGCCAACTGATGGGGCAGGTCTCGCAGGCACGCGAGCGATATACGCTCCAGGCCGAACCCTGTCGCTGGTCCCACTGACGACCCGCCGCCGCCGCCCGGGGCGCCGACACGCGGTAGAAGGCCGTCGATGGGTCGAGGTAACGCTCGCTCCTGCGGGTGCGGGAGTCGGGCTCGTCGGACCGCGTCGACCACGCTCGCCCGTACCAGGGCATGGCCAGGATGGTCTTGTCGGTCGGAGCCTTCTCGAGTGCCAGCCTGAGTGACTCGCGCACGTCGAGCCCATCGTCGAGACGCAACGGCGCGACCGAGCCCGCGACGTTGCTGCCCGCGGTTCGGTACTCGTAGCCCATCAGCACCGCCGCGTCGGCGGCACCATCGGCCACCAGCTTGCGGAGCGGGAAGGACTCGACGTCGGGCGTGAGGTCGAAGGTCAGTTGCAACGACGGATCGACGGCGTCGAACGCGCGGCGGACCTCGCGAACAAGGCGCACGAACTCCGCGCGCACCGTCCGCGGCAGCGGCTCGAAGTCGAGGTTGACGCCATCGGCACCAGCTTCGGCCACGGCCACGACGATCTCGCCAACGAGGGTCGCTTCGCGCCTCCGGGTCGCTGAGCAGTCGTTTCGTGGCCCGCTTGCCGGCCGTGGTCCACGAGAAGCGTTCCACGGTCAGGACCACGCGCACGCCCGCGGCTCGCGCATGGTCTCGGACATCCGCGAACTCGTCGCTCGTCCAGCCGGCCCATCCGCGCGTCGGGGCTCCGCCGGCGTCTTCCCGGATGAGCCGTCCGTCGCGCCCGGCCTCGACACTGAACCAGGCCAAGGTGGTCAGCACGTCGAAATCGATCGATGAGCCGCGCGACAGCTCCCAGTAGGGCAGGAAGCCGAAGACCTCCGGTTCGGCGAGCCGAGCCGGTGCCGGTTCGAGATCGACCTGGGCCAGCGTGGATGCACTGGCACCCAGGCCGCTCAGGGCCAGGGTCAGGGACAGCGCGATGCGACCGAGCGTGGTCATGTCACCTGCCAGTATGGCCCGGGCTTGACTAGCCCTCCAGCACGTGGCGCACGGCCGAGACGACCTCGTCGTGGATGCTGGCGGCGGTGACGACCGCGCCGCGGTTGTTCGTCATGCGTCGGCCCGTGGTGATGTCGAAGGGCTTGCCTTCCACGTCGGACACGCGTCCGCCGGCTTCGGACACCACGAGCATGCCCGCGGCGTGGTCCCAGATGTTCTCGCGGTAGTCGCCGCGGGGCACGCGCAGGTAGATGGAGGCGTCGCCGCGGGCCACCATCGCGTACTTCGTCTGTGAGTCCAGGCGTACGGGCTCGGCGGTGATGCCCAGGGCCGCGCCGATGCGTGCCGCCTCCGACTGGTTCGAGTGCGCCGCCTCCACCGACTCGGCGTAGCGCGCCTCCGCCGTGGTGGCCGGTGCAGCCGCATGACACGGCTCGCCGGCACGATCGGCCGACGCCTCGTGGAGCGGCATCATCCGCGTGCCCGCCCCTCGCTCGGCGATGAACAGGACGCCGACCGGGCCACCGACCGACGGATCACCGGGCTCGCCGCAGTAGGGCAGGTTGGGGCAGCCCATCGCGGCCAGCACGACCTCGCCATCCTCGACCAGCGCCAGTGCGATGGCGTATTGCTCGTTGCGCAGGAAGCCCTTCGTGCCGTCGACCGGGTCGAGCGTCCACCAGCGCCGCCCAGCGCCACCCGGGTCGTCGCACGAATCGAGCGCCTCGCGCAGATCCTCGTGCGTGACCTCGGGCCGCTGTTCGCGGACACGCGCGATCACGGCCTCGGCCAGCTCGGGTGACTCGGCCAGCGAGCCGAAGTCCTCCTCGCCCATCAAGCCGTCCGCCGGCAGGGTCTCGACCATGGCCATGCGCACCAGCGCCTGCGCGCCCAGGTCGGCCACCGTCACCGGTGAGGAGTCGGCCTTGGAGACGGCCTCCGCCCCGGGGTCGAAGTCGTCGCGGACCGCCTTGGTCAGCTTGGCCGCCGCGACCACGGCCTCGATGGCGAAGCGGCGCTCGGTCGCCAGCCGCGAGTGAGCCTGCACGCCGGTCACTCGGCAGCGGCCTCAGCTGCTCCTCGGTCGTCTCGGTCGGCTCGGTCGGCCGGGTTGCCGGGCTGCTCTCATTCGGGGCGCCTGCTCCTCGGTCGTCTCGACCGGGACATCGGGCTTGTTGCGTGAGGCCTTGAGCTGCTTGCGGATCACGTCGACGGGGGCCTTCTCGCCGGTCCACAGCTCGAAGGCGGTCACCGACTGCTCGATGAGCATGACATCGCCGTTCATGACGCGCGTCGCACCCGCCTCCCGCGCCTCGCGCAGCAGTCGTGTCTCTTCGGGCACGACGTGCAGATCGAGGACGAGGATATTCGGTGGCAGCAGCTCGGCCGGGATGGGCGTCTCGTCGGGATCGGCGCCCATGGCGCTGGCATTGACGAGGATGTCCGTCTTGGCCAGCTCGGCCTCGATGACCGAGTCGTGCCAGGGCCTCGCCTTGAGGTCCATGTGGGACGCGCTGCGGGCGAAGTGCTTGACCAGGCGCTCGCCGCGGTGCAGGTGACGGTTGAACAGGGCGATGTTCTGAAAG
Source organism: uncultured Chloroflexia bacterium (assembly GCA_963712735.1). Classification (GTDB taxonomy): domain Bacteria; phylum Chloroflexota; class Limnocylindria; order Limnocylindrales; family CSP1-4; genus JAFMJV01. The sequence continues at coordinate 220,925 of CAVQIZ010000001.1, forward strand.
CCCATGGCGATGAGCGCGTAGATGACCGCTCGACCGCTGCCCCCGGCGCCGATGACGACCGCGCTGCGCGGCATCTTCTGGTTGCCCACCAGCTCCTCGAGGGCGGGCTTGAAGCTGATGACGTCGGTGTTATGCCCGACCAGCTGGTTCCCGTCACGGGTGATGGTGTCCACCGCCCCGGTGACCTGGGCCTCGTCCGTCAACCGGTCCAGGAGTGGCACCACGCGGTCCTTGTGGGGATGCGCGATGTTGGCGCCGAGGTACTCGTCGCCGCGCAGCGCCTTGATGGCGTTGGGCAGATCGACGGTGGGGGTGTCGATGGGCTCGTAGTGCGCATCGATGCCAGCGGCAGCGAAGGCCGCTTCCTGCAGTGCCTCGGACAGCGAGTGCGTGACTGGCTGACCGAGAAGGACGACGCGTTTGGACATGACCATCATCTCCCGGGTTCGCGGGCGACGAGCGTCCGCTGTGTGATCGGGTGGCGGCATGTGTCTGCCCCCACCCGATGCTCAAAAGGCGCGACGGACAGTGCCCGGCACGCCTTCACTGGTGGTGAACCGCGATGATACCCGGCATCGCCAGTGTGCGTGCTACCATCGCCCCGCCGTTGCGGAGAGGTCGCATAGAGGCCTAGTGCGCCGGTTTGCTAAACCGGTGAGTGGGGTAACCTGCTCCGAGGGTTCGAATCCCTCCCTCTCCGCCACTCTTTCGGGCGCCCGTAGCTCAGTGGATAGAGCATCTGGTTGCGGACCAGAAGGTCGTGAGTTCGAGTCTCGCCGGGCGCGCCAAAGCCACACTCCTGAGCAGTGCCGCGGCCATCCCATGCGCCCCTCCAGCGGCGTCATCGCCTGCCAGCCGTTGAGTGGCTCGCCGGATCTTGCAGGACACCGTCGGTGTACGACGTCGACCAGTCGCCTCCACCGTCGGGCCAGGCGTCCCAGGTGAGCTCCACGCCGTCATCGACGACGTAGGGCATGACGGATGCGTCTCCGCCTCATGCTCTCCGAAGCTCGGCCATGCGCACGACCGTCGCGCGCCCGCTCGCTGGTCGGGCCGTCATCACGCGAGCCATGGTACGAGGTAGGCCTCCATCGATCGTTCGATGTCTCCGTCATCCGGCTCGGGCTCGGGCTTGGGCGCCGGCTTGACCTTGGGCGCATCCGGCTCGGGCTCGGGCTTGGGCGCCGGCTTGACCTTGGGCGCATCCGGCTCGGGCTCGGGCTTGGGCGCCGGCTTGACCTTGGGCGCATCCGGCTCGGGCTCGGGCTTGGGCGCCGGCTTGACCTTGGGCGCATCCGGCTCGGGCTCGGGCTTGGGCGCCGGCTTGACCTTGGGCGCATCCGGCTCGGGCTCGGGCTTGGGCGCCGGCTTGACCTTGGGCGCATCCGGCTCGGGCTCGGGCTTGGGCGCCGGCTTGACCTTGGGCGCATCCGGCTCGGGCTCGGGCTTGGGCGCCGGCTTGACCTTGGGCGCATCCGGCTCGGGCTCGGGCTTGGGCGCCGGCTTGACCTTGGGGCGCATCCGGAACGTCTGCCAACCCTCCACGCGGAGCCTCTGTCCCCGCCTCTGACGGGTCGACGGCACCGACCGACTGCGGTCGCTCCACCCCACGAGCTGGCGGATCTGGGGCGAGCCGGTTGGACCAGGTGGGCGTGGGGTCGCTCGGGAGGCTACCGGCGATGGCTCCGCCGTCCGCCTCATCCGCAGCACCCCATGGCGCCTGTCCAGGCGCCGGTCCGGGTCGGTCCAGCGAACGGTCTTCGACCGCGGGGCGGACGATGCCCTGGGTGTCGCGAGGACCATCTTCGCCACTGCTCGAGCTCGGCACGGGCAAGAGGTCGATGCGGCCGAGTGCCATCGCGAGAACGAGGACCAGTGCCCAGACGCCACCGGCCAGCCGCAGGTTATGTGCGTCCAGATGCATGCTCGAGTACCTCGGTTCCTGTCGCCCAGAGTGGCCCGAACCGCACCGTACTGGCGACGACTGGCCTTCGCATGCGCCCGGATCGGGTCAGGGGGGTGGGCGATCGGTACTACCGCTCGCGCCACGACTCCCACCGTTGGCGCCGTCCCCCTATGGCAGCGGCTCTGCGCGTGGCAGGGAGCGAGGCCCGCCGCCGAGGGAGCGCGCGGGCCTCAGGTATGGATGTCCAGACTCCGGCTTGGCGATCGGATCAGAAGTCGCACATGCCGATGTTGTAGATCTGCTCTACCTTGGTCCAGGCGCGGCCGAACTGACGGATGTTGGTGCGCAGGGCCGCGATATTGCCGCGGTTCATGGCGGTGACTGTCTTGTTCAGGCTCTTCTGCGCCTGCTTGACACGTTGCTCCCAGCGAACCTTGTCATCGAAGACGCAGGTCTCTGGCTCGAACCTGGCCTTGTTCGCCTTGAGCCATTTCGTCTCTGCCCCCAGGTGTCGCTGGAAATCGCCCAGCGCCTTCTTCGCTTGCGCTGGGGTCTGTACCCGCTGCAGCTGAGCGCTGAGCTTGTCGCCCTTCGAGAGCCACTGCTTCTGGTGTTTCGTCCAGGCTTTCACGCTGAACGGGGTGACCTGGTCTCCGGTGTCGGCACCGGCGGCGCTGTCGTCCGTTGTCACGTCCTCGACGGCCTGGCCGATCACCGGTGCGCCGACGGTCGTCCTTGAGACCTGACCGTCGCCATAGGATTCGATCGCGTAGTAATCATCGAGGACTTCTGCACAGTCGACGAAGACCAGGCTGGTCCCGTCCATCAACGACGGGTCGACCGCCGTCTCACCGTCGGGTCGCCAGGCGCCCGGATCCTGCGTGAAGCGAACGCACCAGACGGCCGAGGTTGGCGTGGAAGAGTTGCCCGGAACGTGAAGGTGGCTGCTATCTCCGAGATGACCGAACACGCCGACCGGCAGCGCGCCAAGCGACAGGATCGCGGCCATCGCGGCGACGGCGGATCTGCGTGCCAACCGTTGGTAGTCCATCGGAACCCCCGTATGTGGTTTCGCCCATTGCGGTACCGGGAAGACCAACGGTCAAGTGACGAAGTACCCCCAAGATCGGCCGGTACTATCGAGTGATGTGGCCGGGGAGGCTGACGGTGGGGCGCCCCGCCCAGAAGGCCGCTGGGCCAGGCTGGGCAGAGGCACCACCAAGATGGAACAGACCAGAGCCTCTGCCGACTCATACCTGTAGCGGGAGGCTGTGAGGCACGGCCCGTCGATGCTGGCCGCCTGGATCGTGCTGAGCCACTGGCGAACCCGGCCCGCGCAGAAGGAGGGCGATGTCATGCGACCGTTGCGTCTTGCGCTAGCGGGGGTCGTCACAGCTGCGCTGCTCGGGTCGAGTGGTGCCGCTATCGGGCAGGATGGAAACGACACCGGGTTCACGCCGGTGACCGGACAGCGGCTCACTGCCGAGTTCGACGACACCGCCGTGGAAGCGTGGGAGGACCAGGGTCTCCCCTTCATGAGTGGGTTCGTCAGTCGCGAGACCTGGGAGTGGAGCGACCCCCGCCTCCCCGCAGATGCGACCTGGTACATCGCGACCGCCGACTACCAGCCGACCGACGGCTGGCCGGGTGAGGTCATCTACCAGACGGTGCTGATGGAAGACGAGGACGGCTACTGGACGGGTACTGGGCACCTGTACGCCGATGAGATGTCCGTTGGCCACGGCATGGTGGTGCTCGACGGTCATGGCGCCTACGAGGGGCACTTCGCGTTCCTGATGGGGCACACCGACGATCCCGATTGCACCGAGTGCGAGACGTTCACCGGGGCGATCTATCGAGGCGCTCCGCCGCCCATGCCCGAGATCGTCGAGCCAACAGCCGGCTAGTCTGAACAACCTCCGGGCATACCCGACACTACGAGCACCCTCGGGGTGCACCGCGCGACCACCACCGCAGGATCTGCCGGCAGTCCCTGCGCCATCTCCGGTATGCGAGGGCTGAGGCACCGACGGAGCGTCTCCCTCAGTGAGACGTCGGCGTCCGCAGTCTGCGGTAGCGCCGGATCAGCGCGTTGGTCGAGGAGTCGTGGTCAAGCGCCGGCTCGGCTTCCGCCAGAAGCTCCGCTGCCACCGCCTGGGCCAGCACCTTGCCCAGCTCGACGCCCCACTGGTCGAACGAGTCGATGCCCCAGACCACACCCTGCGTGAAGACGCTGTGCTCGTAGAGGGCCACCAGCCGTCCGAGCGTGGCCGGGTCGAGCCGCTCGGCGAGGATGGTGTTGGAGGGGCGGTTGCCGGGGAAGACGCGATGCGGCACCAGCGCCTCGGGAGTGCCCTCGGCCCGCACCTGTTCCTCGGTCTTGCCGAAGGCCAGCGCCTCCGCCTGGGCGAAGACGTTGGCGTTGAGCAGGTCGTGGTGGTCGGCCAGCGGATTGAGCGAACGGGCGAAGGCGATGAAGTCGACCGGCACCAGGCGGGTGCCCTGGTGGATGAGCTGGTAGAAGGAGTGCTGCCCGTTGGTGCCTGGCTCGCCCCAGTAGATCGGCCCGGTAGGGTAGTCGACGGGCGTACCGTCGAGCGTCACGCGCTTGCCGTTGGACTCCATCGTGAGCTGCTGCAGGTAGGCCGGGAAGCGCTTGAGGTACTGGTCGTAGGGCAGGACGGCGATGGACTCGGCCCCCAGGAAGTCGGTGTACCAGACCGTCAACAGGCCGAGGAGCACCGGCAGGTTGCGCTCGAAGGGCGCAGTCCGGAAGTGCTCGTCCATCTCGTGGAAGCCGGCCAGCATCTCGCGGAAGCGCTCGGGGCCGATGGCGATCATCGTCGAGAGCCCGATGGCCGAGGTCATCGAGTAGCGACCGCCGACCCAGTCCCAGAAGCCGAACATGTTGGCGGTGTCGATGCCGAAGGCCGCCACCTCGTCGGCGTTGGTCGAGACGGCCACGAAGTGCCTCGCCACCGCCGCATCGTCGCCCAGGCCGTCGAGCAGCCATGCCCGGGCCGTGCGCGCGTTGCGGATGGTCTCGAGCGTGGTGAACGTCTTGGACGCCACGATGAACAGCGTCTCGGCGGGGTCGAGGTCGCGCGTGGCCTCGGCGATGTCGGTGCCATCGACGTTGGAGACGAAGCGGAAGTTCAGGTCCCGCAGCGAGTAGTCGCGCAGCGCCTCGTAGGCCATGACCGGGCCCAGGTCGGAGCCACCGATGCCGATGTTCACGACGTTGCGGATGCGCCGGCCCGTGTGGCCGGTCCAGCTGCCGTCACGGACCGCGTCGGCGAAGCCGGCCATGCGGTCGAGCACCTCGTGGACCGCCGGGACCACGTTCTCGCCGTCGACCCGGATGACCGCATCGCGCGGAGCACGCAGTGCGGTGTGGAGAACGGCCCGGTCCTCGGTGACGTTGATGTGCTCGCCGTCGAACATGGCCTCGATGCGCCGGCCGAGATCGACCTCGCGCGCCAACGCGATGAGCAGCCGGAGCGTCTCGTCGGTGATGCGGTTCTTGGAGTAGTCCAGGTACAGTCCGGCGACCTCGAGCGCGAGCCGTGTGCCACGCGCGGGATCGCCGGCGAAGAGTTCCCGAAGGTGGACGTCGGCGACCTCGGCGTGATGCCGCTCGAGTACCGCCCAGGCGGCCCGCTCGCGCAGCGGGCGAACGTCGCTGCTCACCGGGCTGCGAGGAGCTCGCTGCCCTTGCTGGAGATGCGCTCGATCAGCGCGTTCCAGGAAGCGACGAACGCGTCAGCGCCCTGCTCCTGCAACGTGCGCCCCAATGCGTCGAGGTCGATTCCCGCCCCGACGAACCGCGCCAGCGCCGCGGCCGCGTCGCCACTCCGATGGTCGAGCATCGCCGGCACCTCGCCGTGGTCAGCAAAGGCCAGCAGCGTGCCCTCGGGCATGGTGTTGACGGTGTTCGGCGAGGCGAAGCCGCTGACGTAGAGGGTGTCGGGCGCGTCCGGGTCCTTCGTGCCGGTGCTCGCGTAGAGCAGGCGCTGCGGGCGGGCGCCATGGTTGGCGAGGCGCTGCCAGCGGTCGCCGTCAAGCAGCTCACGATAGGCACGGTAGGCGTCCTGGCCGATGGCGAGGCCGAGCGTGTTACGCAGCTCCGCGGGAGCTCGGTCGGCTACGGCGACATCCCAGCGGCTGATGAAGAGCGAAGCGACCGAGGCCACGCCAGCGTCGAGCCCTGCCTCGATGCGACGCTCGAGGCCGGTCATGTAGGCGTCGGCGGCGGCCAGGTAGTCGTCGACGGTGAAGAGCAGCGTGACGTTGATGGGCACCCCCGAGAAGATGGCTTCGCTGATGGCGGGCAGGCCCTCGCGGGTACCGGGGATCTTGATGAAGAGATTGGGACGCGCCGCCTCGGCGTGGAGCTGCTTGGCCTGCTCGATGGTGCCGGCCGTGTCGTAGGCCAGCAGCGGTGAGACCTCCAGCGAGACGAAGCCGTCGACGCCACCGGTCCGGTCGTGGACGGGGCGGAACAGGTCGGCAGCCTTGCCCAGGTCATCGATGGCGAGCGCGAAGAAGACCTCCTCGGCCGAGCGACCCGCCTCCAGCCCCTCGCGGATCTGGTCGTCGTAGGCATCGCTGCCGGCGATGGCCTTCTCGTAGATGGTGGGGTTCGACGTCAGGCCGGTGACGGCGAGCTCGTCGATGTAGCGCTGCAGCGTGCCGCTGGTGAGGAGGTCACGCGTGATGGTGTCGAGCCACAGGCTCTGGCCGGCGCGATAGAGCTGGACAGTGGGATTCATGAAGGCTCCTTGGTGGTCCGGGGTCGTCTGTTTCATCACATCGTACGGTCGTGCACAAGCATGACGTTGCTGCCGTCGACGGTCTCGCCGGCCGGATCGCCGTCTGATGCCGGCCTTGGCGCGACCGTCGCCCGCCCGCCGGTGCGGACGTAGAATCGGCTCGGTCGCCCCTGGGTTCGCGCCCTGCTGGGCGTTCCCATCCCTGAGGAGCCGTTCCCTGCGTCGTAACCCCCTGGAGGGCGCCCTGATCCCGGCCTGGCACTCGCGAGTGAGCGCTCGTGCGTAGCTTCGTGGCGGCCGTGCCGCTTTCCCTGTTCGCCCTTGGCATCGCCATCGTGCTGGCCGTTTGGCTGAGTGCTGCCGTCGCCAGACGACTGGACACACCCCGCATCGTCGCGGCGCTGCTGCTGTTCGGCTTCGGGTTAGTCGTTGCCGCCACGCTCGTGCCCGATGCCGGCGGCATGAGCGGAGAAGCCTCCGACGGCGTGTGCGACCTCTCGCGCATCGGTCTGGCGCCGCTGGACGAGCTCACCCGCGTGACCTTCACCAGCCTCAACGTGCTGCTCTTCGTGCCGCTGGGGCTGGCAGTGGGACTGCTGCCGCGCACCCGCACCGCTGCCGTGGTCACCCTGGCGGCTGTCTCGCTGACGTTCGTGGTCGAGGGCATCCAGCTGGTGGTGACCGCTCTGGGCAGGGGCTGCCAGAGCGCCGACATCTTCGACAACCTGCTGGGGCTGGCCATCGGCATGGTCATCGGAGCTCTCGTGCGGGTGCTGGCATCGTGGGTGCTCCAGCGGCGAGCCTGATGACCGCGGCTATCATCCAGCGATGATCGCTCAGCACGGTGCTCACCCCGGGCGGCAGCGGAGCAGGCTCGCCGCGGCCGCCATCGTCAGCCTGGCGCTGTCACTCACGTTCATCGCCCAGGCGACGCGTGCCGCCACGGACCTGGACTCGCTCGTCATCGACATGGTGCCGGTGGCCGACGGGTTCGAGGAGCCCGTCTTCGTGACCGGCGCTCCCGGTGACTCGGGCCGGTTGTACGTCGTGGAGCAGACGGGTCGGATCCGCATCATCGAAGCCGATGGGACTCGTGTCGATACGCCGTTCCTCGACCTCGGCTCGGAGATCGTCGCCGGCGGTGAGCGAGGCCTGCTGGGCCTCGCTTTCCATCCGGACTTCGCCGACAACGGCCGCCTCTTCGTCAACTACACGCGCGCTCCCGACGGCGCCACGGTGATCAGCGAGTTCTCCGCCGTGGGCGGTACCGTGGACCCGGGAAGCGAGCGACAGCTGCTGGTCATCGAGCAGCCCTTCGGCAACCACAACGGCGGCATGATCGCCTTCGATGCCGCCGGCATGCTGCTCATCGGTACCGGCGACGGCGGCAGCGGCGGAGATCCCCTCGGAGCCGGGCAGGACCCTGGGAATCTGCTGGGCAAGCTGCTGCGCATCGACGTGGACGCCGGCGATCCCTACGGCATCCCAGCCGACAATGGCTTCATCAGCAGCGACGTCCACCGCCCCGAGATCCACGCCACGGGGCTGCGCAATCCATGGCGCTTCAGCGTTGACCCTGACGGTGGCCACGTCTACATCGGCGATGTCGGCCAGGGTGCCTGGGAAGAGGTCAGCGTCCTTCCCGGCGGCGTCGGTGGCGCGAACTTCGGCTGGAACGCGGTCGAGGGCCCCGAGTGCTTCACGGAGGGCTGCGACCTCACCGCCTACACGCCGCCTGCGATCAGCTACAGCCACGACGAGGGTTGCAGCATCGTCGGCGGGCACACCTACCGCGGCGCTGCCCAGCCCGCGCTGGAGGGTATCTACCTCTTCGGTGACTTCTGCAGCGGCACGATCTGGGCGGCAGAGGCTGACGCCATGCTGAACGGCGAAACCAGCGCGGTGCCCGTCGCCACCTTCGACGGCAGGCTGGTGTCGTTCGGGACCGACGAGGCAGGGGAGCTCTACGCGGTCGACCAGCGCGGTCGCATCCTGCGCCTGACCGCGACTACCCGCTAGCCCTCTCGCGACCGCCGGCCACCATCGCGACCGCCGGTCACCGTCGCGCGTGCCCGCTACCTGCTGAGCATCTCGCGGACTTCCTCGCAGTCCCGATCTCCGCCGCGGACGCCACGCCGATCAGTCTGCGGGCTCGCCGCGCTCCCTCGCCAGCGCCACGTCCCACGTCGCCGCGTCAGCCAGCGGCGCCAGGTGGCGCACGGCGAACTCGATCTGCGCCATGCAGCGCTCGCGCCAGATGCCGCTGGCGATGAACTCACGATGCCCCGACTCGGTCCCGAGGTCCAGGCCGATGAGGTCGCGGCAGTCGGTCGCACCGTGCACATCGCCGAACTCGTCCATCAGCCCGGCCGTGATGCGGCGCGCCGCCGCCTTGGCCTTGACGTGGTCGGCGATGCGCTGGGCGGCCAACAAGCCGACGGCCAGGGCAGCGCCGGAGATGGCGCCGCAGGGCCCACCGCTGTAGGCGAGCCCACCATTGAGCGCCATCGCCGCGGATGAGTCGCCGCTCTCGGGGAGGCCGTAGACCGTCTTGAGGACGACGAACACGGTCTCCGCGCAGCCGTAGGTGTTGGTGTCGTCGAGGAACAGCTGGCGCGCCAGCTGGACGGGGTCGGGCTCGGGCATCGGTACTCCCTAGCCTAGCGCCCGACGCCTCAGGGCGAAGCGCCACGGGAGGGCGATGTGCCGCAGGGCTGGTCGCGCACAGAAGTGCTGCATGACCGGCGCCGCGGCATTGCGCGTCGATACCGGGCGGCGTCGCACCACGTCGGCCATCCCTGGTGGAGTGGGGCAGAATCTCACCATGCGCCGTGAACCGCCACGTGGCTCCCGCGCTTGCTCCCGTCCTGCAGTCCGAGGTGATGGCCATGGTCGATACCCCTTCCACGATGCTGGCGCTTGGCACCAGCGCTCCCGACTTCACCCTGCCCGACACGTCCGGCAAGATCGTCTCGCGTGATGACTTCGCGGATGCGCCGGCGTTGCTGGTGATGTTCATCTCCAATCACTGCCCCTTCGTGCAGCACGTCGCCGACGAGCTGGCCCGGCTTGGTCGTGACTACCGTGATCGTGGCGTCGCCATCGTCGCCATCTGCTCCAACGACGTGCAGAACTACCCCGATGACGCGCCCGCGTTCATGGCCCGCTTTGCGGCGCAACGGGGCTTCGAGTTCCCCGTGCTGCAGGATGAGTCGCAGTCGGTGGCGCAGGCGTACCACGCGGCCTGTACCCCGGATTTCTTCCTCTTCGGGCCTGACCGCAGGCTGGCCTATCGCGGGCAGCTCGACGGCGCCCGCCCCGGCAACGGCGTGGCCACCGATGGTCGTGATCTGCGTGCCGCGATCGATGCCGTGCTGGCCAGCGAGCCGGTGCCGGAGCCGCAGCTCCCGAGCATGGGCTGCAACATCAAGTGGAAGGCCGGCAACGAGCCCGGCTACTTCACGCTGTCGTGACGCCTCTCGGTGACCAGGCTCGCCTACGCGGCCGGCAGGTCTGGCTGCGGGCCCTGGAGGAGGACGACCTGCCCGCCTATCGAGAGGCCGTCAACTCGGTCACCGTCGGCACCTGGGCCGGGTTCCCCTGGCCGCACTCCGCGGCATCGGTCCAGCGCTGGTTCTCCGACGTGCGCGCCCGGCACGGCGAGGGGGAGTACTGGTTCGCGATCTCACCGCTCGACGGCGATGCCTTCATCGGCACCGTCTGGCTGTGGAACAAGGGTTCTCGCCTCGACGGTCTGGAGCTGAGCATCTTCGTCACGGCGGAAGCAGGGCTGGGCCAGGGCATCGGCAGCGATGCCGTCGACACCGCGCTCGACTTCATCTTCGGCAGCTACGAGGTCGAACGCGTCTGGCTTACCACGGAGCAGTCGAATGATCGCGCGGTGCGGGCCTTCACCAAGTCCGGCTTCACCGTCGATGGCACCATCCGGCACCACTTCCGTCGTGGCGGGGAGTGGCGCGACTCCGCGTTGATGGCCATCCTGCGCGAGGACTGGGAGGCACTCGATCGTCCCCGCAGCTGGCACCTGGCACAAGCGGAGCGGGGTCCAGCACCAGGTGACTGAGCTACCGCGCGCAGCCCACCGATGGCTCGACCACGTGCGACCCTCTGGAGCGGTAGCGCCCACGGGCATGCGCATCGATCAGCGCGGGTCGATGGAAGCGAACGGACGCTGGCTTCCCTTCACCGCGACGGCCACCTACCGGGCGCTCCCACTTGACTTCGAATGGCGGGCGCGGCTGCGCGTGATGCGGGGCATCTGGGTCGACGCAGTGGATGGCCACGCTGGGGGCGAGGGCTGGGGCGGTGCCAGGCTGTGGGGCCTTAAGGCCATGGGTCAGCGCAGCGGCCCGGACGTGCTGGCCTCGCAGCTCGTCCGCAACATCGCCGAGCTCGCCTGGCTGCCTGAGCTTGCCGAGGTCGCCAGCGGCCTCGCCTGGGTCGACGCGGGGGAGGATGCCTTCGAGATCCGCGCCGATGCGGGAGGGCGGGAGGTGGCCGTCCGCTTCGAGCTCGACGGTGCCGGCGACATCGTGCGCGCCTCCAGCCCGGCCCGTCCGTTCGACGTCCCCGACGGCTTCGAGGACGCACCCTGGCACTGTGACTTCGGCGACCATCGCGTCGTCGACGGGGGGCGTGTCCCCGCGACCGTCGTGGCCACGTACGACTTCCAGGACGAGCCCTGGGAGTACTTCCGTGGCGAGATCACCGAGCGGCACTCGCTGTAGCCGGATGGTGCCGGCCCCGATGGAACGAAGGCTAAGCTCCTCGCCACCAGACACGCACGCTCGGGCGCACGGAGACAGGGCCGCGCCAGCAGAGGGAGAGACGGCATGGACAGCGCCACCCCCGTAGGTCCCCGCATCACGTATCGACCGGCCGAGGATGGCATCGCTGCGCCCGCGGACTACCCCGATGCGCCCATCAGCCTCGTCGTGAACCGCTCCACGCCGGGTGCGGACCTGTTCGGTGTGGCCGTCGCGATCGGTGGCGAGATCCCGCTGCACCTGCACTCGATGATGGAGTTCCAGTACGTCGTCAGCGGCAGTGGCATGGCGCTCAACGCCGACGGCGCCGAGATCTCCATCTCCCCCGGCGGCACCGTCGTCAGTCCGGCAAGGGCGGCCGGTGCCCACGGCTTCCGCAATACGGGCACACTGCCCTTGACGCTGCTCTGTGTCTACCCCTCGCCGGGCGGCGAGACGCCCGACCGCTTCCCCTTCGATGCGTCCGTGTCCCCGGGTGACGGACCGCGGACGACCTATGTCAGCCCTGCCGACGTTCGGCCCGTTCCCGCTCGGGATGCCGGCGTCAGCGTCGCACGCATCCTCGACTCGACGGACCCTGGGGCGGAGCTGTTCGCCGAGCTGATCGCGATCCGTGACGAGGTCCCCCGCCACCACCATTCGGCGTTCGAGCTGCAGTTCGTCATCGCCGGCTGCGGCACCGCCATCGATGCTGATGGCGCGGAGATCGACCTCTCACCGGGCGGCGTGCTGTCGAGCCCCGCTGGACCCTCGGGCGCCCACGGGTTCCGGAATACCGGCTCCCTGCCCTTGCAGATGTTGTGCGTCTACTACGCTCCCGGAGGTATCGAGCCTGACCGCTTCCCCTATGGCGACTGATCCGGGGCACCGTCGCGCTAGTAGCGTCCGAACTCGTCGGCCGCGTCGAACAGGGCCAGGATGTTCTCCGGCGGCACGTCGGCCTGGATGTTGTGGCCGGCCGCGAAGACGAAGCCACCGCCGGGCATGAAATCGTCGAACAGCTCGCGGGCGGCCTCGCGCACCTGATCCGGAGTCCCGAAGGGCAGGACATCCTGCTGGTCGAAGCCGCCCCAGAAGGTGATGTCCGCGCCGAACTCGCGCTTGAGCCGCGTCCGGTCGCCCATGCCCTCCGCCGCCGGCTGGACCGGGTGGATCGCATCGACGCCGCCCTCGATGAGCAGCGGCAACATGGGCAGGATGCTGCCGCACGAGTGGTAGAAGATCTTGGCCTCGGTGTGGCTGTGGATGAAGTCCCACAGCTGACGGTAGCGTGGCCAGATGAGCTCCCGGTAGACCTCGGGGCTGATCATCGGGGCGCGCTGCGTACCCAGGTCGGAGCCGGTGTTGATGAACGTGGCATACGGACCCACGCGGTCGAGCACCTCGCCCAGGAGCGCGGTCTGGTACTCGAGCATGGCGTCGAGCTGGGCCTCCGCCAGTGGCGGGTTCACCATCAGGTCCTCGAAGAAGCTCACGTACCCGCGCAGGTACCAGCTGAACTCGAAGAGCGAGGCGATGATGTTGATGCCGAGGCCCTTGTCGCTCCCTTCCCGGATGGCCTGCGCAGACTCCTCGAGGCCGGCATAGCGGGCCGGGTCGTGCGGATCCGGCCAGGGGTAGGCGGCAAGGTCCGCCACCGTGCGCGCCTCGCTCAGCGGATGGCCGATGAAGTCGTAGTAGAGCAGGTGGCCGTCAGAGCGGAATGCCGCCTGGCGGATGATGCCGAACTCGTCGCGGTAGGTGTCGTCGGACAGCTCGACGTCCCGCCAGTCACGTGAGGCCTTCAGGTACAGGTAGCGCGAATCGACGTGCAGGCGCTCAAGGATGTCGGGGTGAGGGATGGCCAGCTGCTGCACGCGGTCGGCGATCTCGTCGGCTGCGCTGATGCCCAGGCGGGCCTTCAGCGCAGCGCTGGCCCCGGTGCTGATGCCGGTGACCATGCCGCCCAGGTCGATGGGCACGCGGTCGGGCTCTCGATGCTCCATGGCTGCCGTGAACCGTGCGTGCGCTTCCACCTGCCCCTCCTTCGGCTTCAGGGCCATTCTGGCAGCACCGAGCCCACCGTTGGAGGACCGTGACGAGCTATGTCTCCACGACCGGGTCGATGGGGTACTCATGGAGGACCACGCCACCGCTGGGTGTGACGCGGTAGATGTCCTCGTGCCGCACCCCGCCGAAGCCGGGGATGGCGATGACCGGGTGGCCCAGCGTCACGGTCATGCCCTCGCGCAGCGGTACGTTCTTGTGCGGCGGGATGATCGTGGGCGCAGGCGTCTCCTCGAAGCGCAGGCCGATGCCGTGGCCGATGCCGTGGCCGATGCCGTGGCCGATGCCGTAGACCTGGTATGAGCCGAGGTCATACCGCTCGAAGATCTCTCCCGCGGCACGGTCGAGGTCGGCCACGGTGGCGCCCGGTCGCTGAGCCTCTCGGCACTTCCGCAGGAGCTTCGGTCTCGGCAGACTCGCAGCCAGGATGAACGGACATCTTGCGCCGCTGATCGGGATCGGCCTACTCGGCGCGCTCGCGGCAGCCGCGCTCGAGCCGGGTCTGCGCCTGCCGCTGACGCTGGCGCTCGCGGCGGGTTCGTGGTTGCTGCCTGCTGGGCCTGTGCGCTGGGCCACGGCCGCTGCTGTCCCGGTCGCGCTCATCCTCGCCTGGGGTGACCTGCTCGGCAGCCTCCCGCGCCTCGATCGCCTCGACTGTGCCGACCCGCTCTCGCCGCTGGCCTGGCTGCGCGTGGCTGAGGCAGCGACCGTCATCACGCTCGTGCTGCTGCTGGCGCGACACCTCGGTACCACGCTGCGCGCGCTGGGCCTGGCGCGGCCATCGCGGCCCGAGCTGCTCGTCGGCGTCGCGGCCATCTTCATCATCCCCGTTCCCAGCCTCTACCTGGGCGCCGTCCTGGCCGAGCCGTTCTTCGGCCCCATCCAGCTGGACCTCGCGCAGCCGCTCGCCATCCTGCCGGCGCTGACGCTGGCGGTGGCCAACGGCACGATGGAGGAGGTGGCGTACCGCGGAGCCCTGATGAGCTGGATGTCGCGGGTGACCGGGCCCACCGTGGCGCTCATCGGCCAGGCCGTCGTCTTCGGAGCGGCCCACACGGGGACCGACTTCGTCACGTCGCCGCTACCGGTCGTGCTGACCGTCATCGCCGGCGGCCTCATCGCCGGGCTCATCGTGCGGCGGACCGGCTCGCTCTGGCTGCCTATCGTGGTCCACATCGCGCTGGATGTGCCGCTCTACTACGCAGCGGCCTGCCGCTCGTCCTGACGGCGTGAATGAGGCACCGGCCAAGGCCCAGCCTGATGACGGCGGCGCGCCTTAGCTGCAGCCTCATCGCATGAACATGACCGAGCCCGCCAGCCGTCCTCGCAGCTCCGCTCGGCCGACCTGGCTGATGGCCGTGGCCGTGACCATGGTCGTCGCTGTCCTGGGCGTCGCAGCCATCCTGCTGTCGGGGGAGCCCTCCGAGTCGGAGTACCCCAGTGGTTCCCCGCAGGCGGCCTTCCAGGGCTACCTTCGCGCATGGGAGGCCGGCGACGCAAGCGGCGCGTGGGCGTTCCTGAGCACAGCGGCGCGAGAGCGCGTCTCGTACGAACGCTTCGACGCCGCCAACCGGCGCCAGCCGGACGACGCCTATCGCGTCTGGATCGAGGATGTCAGCGTGGACGGGGACCACGCCGTGCTGCAGGTGGTCGTCGAGTCGCTCACCGGCGAGGGGCTGCTGGAGCCCGACCGGGAGCGCGTGGAGCGTCGCGTGACGCTGGCCCAGGAGGCGGGTGCCTGGAAGGTCGATACCCCCACCGTCAGCTACTCCTGGTAGCGAGGAGCGAGCCATGCAGACCGCGAAACGGATCTACCTCTACGGAATCCTGGGCATCGCCCTGGTTCCCCTCCTTTGGGGCCTGAGCGACCTGCTGCGCTTCGCCTTCGACCAGCTCGGCGGCGCGCTCGGCGTATCACCCGCCTTCATGGGTTCGTTCGCTCGCGAGGAGCTCAGCCGCGCCCTTGCCCTCGTGCTCGTGGCGGGCGGCATCGTGCTCGTTCACCTCGCCCTGCTGCGCAGCCTCGTGGGCCATTCGCGGGCTGACGCTGCCGACGAGCGCGCAGCGACCTCGCGCGCGGTCTACTTCTTCCTCGTCCTCGTGGGGACGGGCGCGGTCCTGCTGTGGTCAGCGTACGACCTCCTCTACGACCTCATCGGGTCGTGGCTGCTCGACCGGCGCGATCTGGACCCGGCTGGCCGACTCGCCGGCGTCATCGTCGTGGGCGGGGCGTGGGCGCTTCACCTGCTCGCTCGCCGGGGCGACATCCGCTCGGCGCCCGCGCGTCTTGCCGGCGACTGGCTGACGCGTGCGTACCTCTACGGCGCCCTCTTCACCACGTGGCTCATCGTCGCGCTGCAGAGCGGTGAGGCGTTGACCACCGTCGCGCGTGGTGTCCTCGGGCTGCGGCCGGCGTGGATCGCCGGCGACTGGTGGCAGGAGGCCCTCACGGGTGCGTTGGCCGCCGTGATCGTGGCGGCCCTCGGGTGGCTGACACACTGGCTCATCGTCAACCGTCTGCTCGCTGCCCCAGACCCTGTCGGTGCCTCGCAGCGGAACGCCGCCAGCCGCCGCGGCTACTTCCTGGCTGTCACCCTGGTCTCGGCGTTCGCGGTGCTCATCCTATCGGCCACCAGTCTCGGCGCGGCTACCGCCGCGCTCCTCGGCACGTGGGCACCGACCGAGGGCTCCCGTCTCATCGAGGACGTTGGCGGACCCTTGCTGTTGCTCCTGCCCTTCGGGCTCGGCTGGTGGTGGCACCAGCGCCAGGTGGTCCGTGAGGCGGAGGAGCGTGGCGGAGCGCCCGCCGCGCGAGCGGTCACCCGAACGGCGCACCTCGTGGTCGCGTTCGTGGGGCTTGTCGGGCTCGCAGCCGGGCTGGCCTGGGAGTTGCAGGTCGTGATCGAGGGGGTCACCGGCGCGGCCCCTGATGACCTCGTCGCCGTGAGTGGGTCAGAGGGTGACGCGGCTCGGGCCCTTGCCCTTGCCCTCGTCGCTCTGGCGCTGTGGGTGCCGGCCTGGGCGATGGTCCAGCGAGACCGCGCCCGCTACACAGCTGAAGCCGCTGGCGCTGTTTCGCGCCGCGCCTACCTCATGCTCGTGTCCGGCCTGTCGGTGGTGGCGGCCATGGGGTCATCGGCCTTCCTGGTGTGGCAGGCCACGCGCGCCCTGCTCGACAGCGGACCCTCGGACGACCCTTCGTGGGCCATCGCCATCCTCGCGGTCGCGGTCGTGGTGCTGCTGTATCACCTGTGGCAACTGCGCCGTGATGCGCGTGCCGTGGAAACCGCCCTGGTGAGCGCTGCCAAGTCCAGCGAGATCAGCCAGCACACGGTCGAGACGATCGAGATCATCGCGCCACCTGACGCCGACTTCCGTGTGCTCAACGCTGCCATCCGCTCCGAGCTTCCGGATGGATACGAGATGCGGATCATCCCGCGAAGCCCATAGGCCCGTGGTTGGGCCCGACCGAGCTCGATCGCCTGGCGGCCGCCGGCGCCGCCCCTGCGCTCAACCGGCGGCCATCGGGGCCAGCGCCGCGATGAGCTGCTCGCGATACTCCAGGAGAGCCTCGCGACCACGGGCGGTGAGCGCCACCGTCGTCTCGGGGCGCCGACCGTTGAAGCCCTTGGTCACCCCGATGTAGCCGGCCTCCTCCAGCTTGCGCAGGTGTGAGCCCAGGTTGCCCCAGGTCAGGCCCGTCTGCTGCGCCAGGTAGGTGGCATTGGCGTTCTCGACCACGTAGAGGTTCGTCAGGATGGCCAGCCGTGCCGGTTCATGGATCAGCCGGTCGACGGTCGCCGACACGACGACGTCGCCGTCGTCCGCGCTCGAGGCCGCGCTAGCCGGCATGGGGATCAGGGTACTCACGCAGGAACCGTCGGAGCTTGCGGACGCCGATGAGCACGAGGGCGCCGCCGACGAGGCCGAAGACCAGCCACATCGGGACCTCCAGACCCCACAGCGCGTCGGGCCAGATCACCAACGGCATCAGTGTCCCGAGGGCGACGCCGTAGGCATAGAAGCGCGGTACGTCGAGCAGATATGCCATGGCGCTGAAGACGACGACAGCGTTAACGAACCACAGCAGCGGCATCAGCACCGTCACCACGTCGGCGGGCGCCGGCCCGCCGATGACCAGCGCCACCAGCCCGAAGGCGGTCAACCCGAGCGCCACCGATCCGGCCAGCACCAGGCGGGTGCGTCGGATGCGCAGCCGGCGCCGCGGGCCAGGCTGGAAGCTGCCGAGGCGTGCCCGCAGCAGGCGCCGCCGGTAGCTCAGCAGCGGCAGCGTGACGCCGAGCGCCAGCGCGAGCATGACCAGGTAGCTGATGACCGGACTGCCGAAGGCGTCCCACAGCGCGCTCGCGGCGAAGAAGACCAGCAGCATCAGGCCGATGTAGATATCGAACAGGCCGTCCTCGTAGAAGCGGCGGAACGCATCCCGCT
Organism: uncultured Chloroflexia bacterium; assembly: GCA_963712735.1. Classification (GTDB taxonomy): domain Bacteria; phylum Chloroflexota; class Limnocylindria; order Limnocylindrales; family CSP1-4; genus JAFMJV01. The sequence goes on from CAVQIZ010000001.1 coordinate 238,885, forward strand.
CCAGCTTCTTCAGGTCGACAACCCCCACCATGACACACCCTTTCATCTCTTGCAGAGTACTCTGTGATGCAGAGTATAGTGCACGTGTCAAGAGGACCAGCGCGATCGGGGCTCGGGGGCGAGGCCGCCACGCGGTCGCGGACACACGCCATCCTCAGGGGCGAGTACCGTTGGCTGGACCATTCCTACCGTATCCAAGACAGGCCAGTGACCACCACGACAGCAGCAGCAGAGCACTCCGACTTCATCCGCGACATCGTCGCCGCCGACGTGAAGGCCGGCCGCTACGACACCATCGTCACGCGCTTCCCGCCCGAGCCCAACGGCCACCTGCACATCGGCCATGCCAAGTCGATCGCGCTCAACTACGGCATCGCCCGCGAGTTCGGCGGCCGCTTCCACCTGCGCTTCGATGACACCAATCCGACGAAGGAGGAGCAGGCGTACATCGACGCCATCGAGGCCGACGTGCGCTGGCTCGGGGCCGACTGGGGCGAGCACCTCTACTTCACTTCCGACTACTTCGAACAGCTCTACGCCTGGGCTGAGCACTTGGTCGAGGCCGGGCTGGCCTACGTCGACGACCTGTCGGGCGAGCAGATCCGCGAATACCGCGGCACGCTCACCGCGCCGGGCCGGCCCAGCCCCTACCGCGACCGCTCGGCAGCGGAGAACCTGGAGCTGCTGCGGCGCATGCGTGCCGGCGAGTTCGCCGACGGCCAGCGCGTCCTGCGCGCGCGCATCGACATGGCCTCGCCCAACATCAACCTGCGCGACCCCATCCTGTATCGCATCGTCCACGCCTCGCACCCCCGTTCCGGCGACGCCTGGTGCATCTACCCCACCTACGACTTTGCCCACGGCCAGTCCGACGCCATCGAGGGCATCACCCATTCCATCTGCACGCTGGAGTTCGAGAACCACCGCCCGCTGTACGACTGGCTCATCGAGCATCTGCCGGTACCGTCACGGCCGCACCAGTACGAGTTCGCCCGGCTCAACCTGACCTGGACGGTGCTGTCCAAGCGCTTCCTGCTGCGCCTCGTGCAGGACGGCCGGGTGCGCGGCTGGGATGACCCGCGCATGCCCACCATCGCGGGCATGCGGCGCCGTGGCTATCCCGCCGAGGGCATCCGCGACTTCGCGGCAGCCATCGGGGTCAGCAAGGCCGATTCGACCGTGGAGCTGGGCCGGCTTGAGTACCACGTTCGCCAGGTCCTGAACCGCGACGCCCCGCGCCGCATGGCCGTGCTCGACCCGCTCAAGGTCGTCATCACCAACTACCCCGAGGACCAGGTCGACGAGCTCGAAGCGGTCAACAATCCCGAGGACGAGGCAGCCGGCACGCGCAGGGTGGCCTTCGGTCGCGAGCTCTGGATCGAGCGCGACGACTTCATGGAGGACCCGCCGCGCAAGTTCTACCGGCTGGCGCCGGGTCGCGAGGTGCGACTGCGCTATGCCTACTTCATCACCTGTGACGAGGTCATCAGGGACCAGGACGGCCGAGTGGTCGAGCTGCGCTGCTCGTACGACCCGGCCACGCGTGGCGGCGATGCGCCCGACGGCCGGCGACCCAAGGCTACCCTGCACTGGGTCTCTGCCCGGCACGCCGTGCCGGCCGAGGTGCGCCTGTACGGACCCTTGTTCAGACGCCCCGATCCCGGTGCCGACGGCGACCTGCTCGCCGATCTCGATCCGGCGTCGGAGACGATCCTGCGCGACTGCTGGCTTGAGCCGGCAGCGGCTGGGACGCCGGTCGGCGAGACCGTCCAGTTCGAGCGGCTGGGCTACTTCTGCTCCGATCCCGATTCCGCGTCCGGACGTCCGGTTCTGAACCGCACGGTCACGCTGAAGGACACCTGGGCCAAGGTGCAGGCTCGGGGTCCCGGGGCAGGCTGACCCGATGCCGGGCAACGGCGCAGGCGAGACCGGCTACGACCCGACCTCAGCGATGATCTCGGCCAGGGGACGACCGCTGACCTGCGCCAGCTCGTAGCGCACGCGGGTCACCGGCTTGTCCAGCTCGAGCAGGCTGCCCAGGTCGATGGGCGTGGCCGCCAGCACGATGTCGGCGTCGGTGCGCTCAAGGGTCTCCTTGAGCTCCGCCATCTGGGCTTCGCCGTAGCCCATCGCCGGTACCAGCGGCTCCAGGTCCGGATAGCGCTCCAGCACCGCCCTGATCGAGCCCACTGCCACCGGCTCCGGGTCGACCAGCTCGCCGGCACCGAAGCGCCTGGCGGCGACCACGCCGGCCCCATAGGTCATGCCGCCGTGCGTGAGCGTCGGGCCATCCTCCACCACCACCACGCGCGCGCCTTCGATCGAGGGTCCGTCGAGGGTCAGGTCCGAGCGCGCCGTCAGGATCTCAGCCTCCGGGTTCATTCGGGCGATGGATGCGGTGACGGTCGCGAGGTCCTCCTCGGTGGCCGAATCGATCTTGTTGATGATGACCACGTCGGCCATGCGCAGGTTCGTCTCACCCGGGTGGAAGCGCTCTTCGTGGCCCGGCCGCAACGGGTCGGCCACGACGATGAAGAGGTCGGGCAGGAAGAAGGGCAGGTCGTTGTTGCCGCCGTCCCAGAGGATGACGTCGGCCTCCTGCTCCGCTTCGTGCAGGATGGCCTCGTAGTCCACGCCGGCGAAGACCACGCGGCCGGCATCGATATGGGGCTCGTACTCCTCGCGCTCCTCGATGGTCGTGTGGTGGCGGTAGAGATCGTCGCGGTTCCCGAAGCGCTGGACGCGCTGGGCGACGAGGTCGCCGTAAGGCATCGGATGGCGCACCACGACCGGCTTCAGTCCGCGCTCGGCCAGCAGCGCCGCCACCGCGCGCGTGGTCTGGCTCTTGCCGGCACCGGTCCGCACGGCGCAGACGGCCACGACCGGCTTGGACGACACGAGCATCATGCCGCGCGGGCCGATCAGGCCGAAGTCGGCGCCGGCGGCCATCGCGCGCGAGGCAGCGTGCATCACGGTCTCGTGGGGTACGTCGCTGTAGCTGAACACGACGAGGTCGACCTCGTGCTCGCGGATGACCGCCTCCAGCTCGGCCTCGGGCACGATGGGGATGCCATCGGGATAGTGCTCGCCGGCCAGCTCGGGCGGATAGCGGCGTCCATCGATGCCGGGGATCTGGGTGGCGGTGAACGCCACCACCTCTGCTCCGGGGTCGTCGCGGTAGACGACGTTGAAGTCATGGAAGTCGCGCCCTGCGGCGCCCATGATGACGACCTTCGTGCGATCCACGATTGCCTCCCGTGCGCCCCGGGCAGCGCTCGGCGCAGTACCTTCGAGGTGCCACCGCACGGTGGCTCCCGCTGGATCGCTTCGGTAGAGTCCAACGGCCCCCCGCCGCAGAGGCGAGGGTCGGAGCGAGGCCGTAGTCAGCCTCGCTGGCGACGGTCCTCATCACGTGGCGCTCGCGCCGGCGGGGGATGCGGCTGCTCATCGCAGCCGGAGGCTATCACTCCCGCCGCATGACCAAGGGCCTACTTGACGGCGGTGGCCACAAGACCGACAGTCACTGCACCCGTCGGTCCCGCACCGCACCGGAGTCGAGGTCGTCGTATGCCCGAATCGCTCGAGGACAAGCTCGTCGTCGGTATCTCCTCGCGCGCGCTGTTCGACCTGACCGATGCCAACGAGGTCTTCGAGCAGGGCGGTCTGAGCGCCTACCGTGCGTACCAGCGGGAGCACGAGCACGACACGCTCGAGCCGGGCACGGCGTTTCCCCTCGTGCGCGGCCTGCTCGCAGTCAACGAACGAGCAGACGAGCGCCTGGTGGACGTGGTCATCCTCAGTCGCAACGACGCGGACACGGGCATGCGAGTGCTGCGCTCGGTGGAGGCCCACGGCCTGGACATCACCCGCGGCGTCTTCCGCGGCGGTCGTGACCCGTATCCGTTGCTGCGAGCGATGAGCTGTGACGTATTCCTCAGCGCGGAGCCGGCGCAGGTGCTCAAGGCACGTGAGCAGGGAGTCGCGGCAGCCTACATCCTGCCCAGCGCCAAGATGGCCGACGACGACCTGACCGAGGTGCGCATCGCCTTCGACGGCGACGCCGTGCTCTTCGATCCCGCCTCGCAGCAGCTCTACGACAGCGAGGGTCTTGACGCCTTCCACCAGTTCGAGGCGGACCACGCTGACGAGCCCATGTCGCCCGGCCCCTTCCGGCCGTTCCTGGAGGGGCTCGCGCGCATCCAGGCGCACTTCGGTGCCGCGTCGCCGATCCGCACGGCCCTCGTGACGGCGCGAGCGGCGCCTGCGCACTATCGCGTCGTCAACACGCTGCGCTCCTGGGGGGTCAACGTCGATGAGACGTACTTCCTTGGCGGCGTCGACAAGGCGGAGGTGCTCAAGGCGTTCGGCGCTCACATCTTCTTCGACGACCAGCGTGCGCACGCCGAAGCGGCCGCCACCATGGTGCCCGCGGCGCAGGTGCTCTGGTCGGAGGAGGACCTGCCGCCGGCGCAGCCGAGGCAGGCGCCGGTGGTGGTGGCCGGCCGCGGCCACAAGCGTGCCAAGCGCTCACGTCAGACCGGGGAGCGGACGGCGGCCCGGCCGACATCGAAGGCCGTCCCGGCGCGCACGGCTGCATCGCCCCGGACGCGCGACCGGAGCTAGGGGACGCGCAGGCTCGGCTGGCTGAGGCGCCCCTACATATCGGCTGTCTGAGGCGCCACCCTATACTCGCAGCGATGCTTCGACACACGCTGCTTCACTTCGTGCGCGGGTTCGCCATGGGCGCTGCCGATATCGTTCCCGGGGTGTCAGGCGGCACGATCGCCCTGGTGCTTGGCATCTATGAGCGCTTCATCGCCTCGCTCCGCGCCGGCTCCAAGGCGCTGACGCTGCTGGTGCGTGGGGACGTCGCCGGCTTCCGGAGTTGGCTGGCTGCGGTCGAGTGGGCCTTCATCGTCCCTCTGGGGGCCGGCATCCTGGTGGCGGTGCTGACGCTGGCCAGGCTCATCAGCGACCAGCTGCACCAGCAGCCGGAGCTCATGTCGGCCATCTTCCTGGGCCTCGTGGCCGGCTCCGTGGTGGTGGCCTGGCGGCTGATCCGCCGACCGCGCCCCCAGCTGGCCCTCATCATCGCGGCTGTCGCTGTCATCACCTTCGTCCTCCTGGGCCTGCGCGGCGGCACCGGCGAGGATTCCGGCGGCCAGCTGTCCGATCCCGCGCTCTGGGTCTTCTTCGTCGCCGGTGCCATCGCCATCTGCGCCATGATCCTGCCCGGCATCTCGGGCTCGTTCCTGCTCGTGCTCATGGGTATGTACGGCCCGGTGCTGGCAGCCGTGACCGATCGGGACGTGGTCACGCTGGGTGTCTTCATGCTGGGTGCCGTGCTCGGTCTGGCGTTGTTCTCGCAGGTACTGCACCTCGCGCTGCAGCGCGCCCACGACCCGGTGCTCGCCGTGCTCATCGGGCTGATGGCCGGCTCCGTCCGCGTCCTGTGGCCCTGGCCCGACGGCGTGGATTCGACCGCGCTGGGGCTGCCCGAGGGCGACTGGCTCATGGCCATCGGCCTGGCGCTCGCCGCCTTCGCCGTGGTCGTGGTGGTCGCCCGCTACGCCCAGGCGGTCGAGGCTGCCGACGAGCACCCCGACGCCGAGCCGCACGACACCGGCATGTCACCTGACGCCGAGGGTCCGGCCGAAGCGACGACATGAGCGATCCGCAGTCGTCGTCGGGTCCAGGGGGCCACGAGCACACACACGACCACGACCACGACCACGGCGACGTCCGCGAGTCGGGGTGGCTGGACCGGCTGCGCCACCTCCTGGTCCCGCACAGCCACGATCCGGCCGCCGGCTTCGACAGCGCGCTCGAGTCCAGCCAGAAGGGCATCTTCGCCGTCAAGGTGTCGCTGGTGGCACTGATGGTCACCGCCGTCCTGCAGCTGCTGATCGTGCTGCAGACTGGTTCCACGGCCCTGCTTGCGGACACCATCCACAACTTCAGCGATGCCCTGACCTCGGTGCCGCTGTGGATCGCCTTCGTCATCGGACGTCGGGCGGCGAACCGCCGCTACACCTATGGCTACGGACGCGCGGAGGACCTCGCCGGCCTCTTCGTCGTGGCCATGATCGCCTTGAGCGCCGCGCTGGCCGGCTGGGAGTCGCTGCAGCGACTGTTCGACCCCCAGCCCATCAGTGACGTCTGGCTGGTGGGCCTGGCCGGTATCGTCGGCTTCGCCGGCAACGAGCTGGTGGCCCTCTACCGCATCCGCGTGGGCAACCAGATCGGCTCGCAGGCGCTGGTCGCCGATGGCTTGCACGCGCGCACGGACGGGCTGACCTCGCTGGCCGTTCTCGCCGCAGCGATCGGGGTGGCCCTCGGCTTCCCGCTGGCCGATCCGATCATCGGCCTCGTCATCACCGTCGCCATCCTGTGGATCCTGCGGGACGCGGCGCTGGCGGTCTTCCGGCGACTGATGGATGCGGTGGACCCAGCGCTCGTGGAAGCGATCACCAATGTGGCTGCCGGCGTCGACGGCGTCATCGAGGTGGAGACCGTGCGTGTGCGCTGGCTAGGTCACCGCCTCATCGCCAGCACTGACCTGGTGGTGGACTGCCAGCTCACGGTGGCAGCCGGTCACGACATCGCCGAGTCGGTGCGGCACGCCCTCTTCCACGAGGTCAGCGGACTCGACACCGTCATCGTCCACCTGGACCCGTGTGAGCACGGCGATTCCGACCACCACGCCGACACTCGACCGCACGACGAGACGCTGCCGCCGGTCCACCAGCGAGCGTGAGCCGCCGACCAGGCGTCGGCCGCCACAGCCCGGCGTCGCGTTAGGCGAATGCCGACGTGCGCGCGCCGGCAGCCCCACCGAAGGGGGATGCGATGGGCAGCGGCACATTCCAGCCGATCAACTCGCAGCCAAGGAAGTGGGGCGCCTCCTGCCCGGGCGTGCAGCGAGGGCAACCCCAATAGGCGAGGCCGCCTTCGTCGGGCAGGAAGTCGGTGTGGCAGACGTCCTCGGACGGATCGCAGCGACGGTCGTGGCAGGAGCACACGCAATCGACCGGGTGGTCGCAGCTGCAGACCGCGTCAGGGGAGGGCTCCCGGATCACGGTCGCCAAGATCAGGTCGCGCGTGGCCATCGAGCGACACCTCCGCTCGTGCAGGGCCCGAGTCTCGGCCCCCCGGGGCCCGGCTCAACGTATGGTCGCAGGCCCGTCAAGCACGAGCCGCGCGGCAGCACCGGCCGCGTGGCCGCGCACAGGCCCCGCCGGAGTGCCTACAGCTTGGTTGCCGTGTCCCCGGGCCGGACGGCGCCCGACTGCACCACGACCGCGTTGGCTCCGCGCATGCGCAACGCGCGACCCTGCTCGGTGCTGATGAAGCGCAGCGCATCTGCGCCCCACCAGCCGCGGAACTGCGCACAGCCCGTATGTGGCTCGGCCTGTACCTCGAGGATGGCTTCGCCGACCCGGAGGCGGGTGCCGGGTGGCATGTTGGCCTCCGAGATGTCGAGGTCCAGGTAGAGCTGGTCGCCACACTGGGCCCATGCCGCCGGCTCGGGATCGCCGGAGATGAGCTCGGCCACCCGCGCATTCATCACCGTCACCTGTGCGTAGGGGCTGGGCTCCTCGGAACCCATGCCGGGTCGGTTGATCCAGTCATCGCCCACCAAGCCGGCCTCGGTATCGAGCTGGCCCACCTCGAGGATCTCGCGCTGCCCGCGGCCGGGCCGCCGGACGACGAGGCGAACGGTGCCCTCGTCGACAGGCGCGTCGAGCACGCGCGCCAGCCCTGCATCGAGCTCAGCGACCGTCCGGTACGTCATGCCCGGCAGTATGCCGCACGAGGTCGTCGTGCGATCGTCACAGGCGTCTGCTTGGATACCCTCCCATGACCACGACCACGACGACTCCGGCAGCACCCGGCGCCCGCTCCTCGCGGACCGCCGACGTGGCCGCGTTCATCGCCGGCGGGCTGGCCGCTGCGATGGGCATCGCCATCGGTGAGCTGATGGCCGGGCTCATCGTGGGCGCGCCCTCGCTCGTCATCGCCATCGGCGACACGGTCATCGAGTACCAGCCACCGTGGGGCAAGGACCTTGCCGTGGCCCTCTTCGGCACCAACGACAAGCTGGCGGTCAACGCGGGCATCGTCATCGCCGCGATCGTCATCGCGGGCGTCCTCGGTGTCGTCGGCCGCCGGGACTTCCGCGTGCCGCTCATCGGCTTCGCCATCGCCGGAGCGGTCGGCATCCTTGCGGCGGTGACGCGGCCACTGGTCGAGCCCGTCTGGGCCATCGTGACCGTGACCGTGGCCATCGCCCTCGCCCTGATCGCCCTGCGCCTGATGCTGGCGGCCACGGCGCCGGCCTGGCGCGCGCGCGCGGGCTCCGAACCCACCGCCATCGCCACCGCCACGGCCACAGGCAGCGACGACGCTCGCGGCTCGATGCCCGACTGGGATCGCCGGCGCTTCCTGCAGGTGAGCGGCGGCGTCGCCGTCGGGTCCATCGTCCTGGGCGTGGTCGGCCGCAACCTGCTCACGAGCCGGCCAGCCGGCGGCGCCGCGGTGGCGGAGCTGCCGACGCCCTCGGCGGCGTTGCCCGAGGTGCCGCCCGCGGCATCGCTGGACGTCCCTGGCATCAGCCCCATCGTCGTGCCCAACGACGAGTTCTACCGCATCGACACCGCCCTCATCAGCCCGCGGGTGGATGCCGCGACGTGGCAGCTGCGGGTCCACGGGATGGTCGATCGCGAGGTCACGCTGACCTACGACGACCTGCAGTCGATGCCGCTGTTCGAGCAGTACGTGACCATCGCCTGCGTCTCCAACGAGGTCGGCGGGCGGCTCGTGGGCAACGCGCTGTGGACGGGCGTCGACCTCAATGACGTGCTCGACATGGCCGGTGTGCAGCCCGATGCGAGCCAGATCGTGGGTCGCTCCGTGGATGACTTCACGGCCGGCTTCCCCACCGCCTGGGCACGTGATCCCGGGCGCCGCCCGATGATCGCCATCGGCATGAACGGCCAGCCGCTGCCCATCGACCACGGCTTCCCGGCACGCCTGATCATCCCCGGCCTGTACGGCTACGTCAGTGCCACCAAGTGGCTGCGCGAGATCGAGCTGACCACGCTGGAGGCGTTCGATGCCTACTGGGTCCCGCTGGGCTGGGCTAAGGAAGCGCCCATCCTGACGCAGTCACGCATCGACACGCCGCGAGGCGGGGCCGACCTTGCGGCCGGCACGACCGTGCCCATCGCCGGCGTGGCCTGGGCTCCCGACCGTGGCGTCTCGCGCGTGGAGGTCCAGCTCGACGAGGGCGAATGGCAGGAGGCGGAGATCTCCGAGCCGCTCAGCGAAGCTGCCTGGGTGCAGTGGAAGCTGGCCTGGGCGACACCGATGGACGGTGGCCGCCACCGTATCCGCGTACGGGCGACCGATGGCGACGGCGTGGTGCAGACCGACGAGGTCACGCCGCCCCGTCCCGACGGCGCGCGCGGCTATCACCAGGTCGACGTCTCAGTCGGCTAGCAGGCCGACCTCGCGCCGGCGCGCGATGACTGCAGCCGACGCAGGCGTCGCGGGCTGCTGGTCCCGGTACGCCGACCTAGTCGATGGCCACCGTACCCTCGACGATGGTGTGGGTGGCGCCGGCTACCCACACCGAGCCGTCCCCGTCGGTGCTGATGCGCGGGCGCCCGACCCGCCCCAGACGCGTCCCCTGGCTGGCCGTGTAGGGCGCCACTACGACCCCGCGGTCGATGAGCCACTGCGCCAGCGAGGCATTGAGGCTGCCGGTCACCGGGTCCTCGAGGATGCTGCCGCGGTGATCGCTGAAGAATGCGCGCACTTCATAGGCGCATTCGGAGCCGGGCGGATACAGCCCCACGACACCGACATCGATCCCCTCGGCCGCGGCGATCGGTTCGAGCGCCAGCACCGCCTCTGCCGACGCCAGCATCAGGGCCACCCAGCCTGGGCCGTTGTCCACCCACTGGCTTTCCACGATGTCGCTGGTCTCGATGCCCAGCACTGTGGCCAGGGGTGGCAGATCGCGGGGCTCCACCGGCCCTGCGCGGACCAGCGCAGGCGCACGGAACGCCAGCATCCCGTCGAGGCGGCGGATCGGGATGAGCCCGGCCCCGCACTGCTGCACGATGCGCCCGGCATCGCGCGCCGTGCCACCGGCCCGCAGCCAGGCGTGACAAGTGCCCAGGGTGGGGTGGCCGGCGAACGGCAGCTCGCCCGCCGCGGTGAAGATGCGGACCGCGTAGTCGGCGGCCGGGTCGCTGGCGGGCACCACGAACGTGGCCTCGGACAGGTTGGTCCAACGCGTGAAGCGCTGCATCTGCTCGCTGGTCAGGTCCTCGCCATCGAGCACCACCGCCACGGGATTGCCACCCAGTGGCTCCGGCGAGAAGACATCGACCTGTTGGAACGAACGCATCAGCCGCGAGCATAGCGGCCCGCGGTCAGCCGGCGGCGGACTCCCCGTCGGTCGACACCACGTGCGAGGGTGCCCCATGGACGGCGGGGATGGAGCCCAGCCGGCCGGCCTGGTAATCGCTGAAGGCCTGCACCACCTCCTCGCGGGTGTTCATCACGAACGGTCCCATCCACGCCACGGGCTCGCGGATGGGCTGCCCGCCGAGGATGAGCACGTCCATGTTGGGGCTGCGGCTCTCCTGCTCACGCGAAGCGCGGACGGTAAGCGTGTTGCCGGGTCCGTAGACCGCCAGCTGGCCCATACCGATGGGCTGGCGCTCGGGTCCCACATCGCCGTCGCCGTTGAGGACGTAGAGCAGGCCGTTGTAGTCGGCCCGCCACGGCAGGGACAGCTGAGCGCCCGGGCTGAGCGTGGCGTGGATCTGGGTCATGGGCGTATAGGTCGAGCCGGGCCCGGCGTGGCCCGCGATCTCGCCGGCGATGATCCTGACGAGCGCGCCGCCGTCATGGGTGGTGACCAGCGCCACCTCGTCGGCGCGAAGGTCCTGGTAGCGCGGGTCGGCCCACTTGCGCGCACGCGGCAGGTTCACCCACAGCTGGAAGCCGTGGAAGAGTCCGCCACTGACGACAAGGTGCTCCGGCGGCTTCTCGATGTGCAGGATTCCCGCACCGGCGGTCATCCACTGCGTGTCGCCGTTGGTGATGGTGCCGCCACCGCCGTTCGAGTCGGAGTGCTCGAAGATGCCGTCGATCATGTAGGTGACGGTCTCGAATCCTCTGTGCGGGTGCCAGGGCGTGCCCTTGGGCTCGCCGGGGGCGTACTCCACCTCGCCCATCTGGTCCAGGTGGATGAAGGGGTCCAGGTCACGCAGGTCCACGCCGGCGAAGGCGCGCCGTACCGGGAAGCCCTCGCCCTCGAATGCGCTCGGGGCGCGGGTGATGCTCTTGACCGGACGCGGCCGCGCGGTGAGCGCATCGGGCGCCGCGATGCGGGGCAGGACGGTGATGTCGTCGACGGTGATGGCTGGCATGTCTGGCTCCGGGGGAGTGGTTCCTTGGCCCCCACAGTATGCCATGAAGTAGTTGCGTGCGCAAGTATATATGTCAGGGAGCATGTGCGAGCTCGTGGGGCATCGGCCCGTCCCCGGCGCGGGAGCGGCCAAGAGCGGCCGAAGCATCTAGCGCTGGCGAGGAGCGTCGAGCGTCGAGCTGTGAGCGACCCAGCTTCGTGTCCCAGCGCTCCGAGCGCTCCTAGCGCTCCGGACGCAGGCTCGCCCGTTCAGCTGCGACGCGCTCCACCAGGGCCTCGAACTCCTCCCAGGAGTGCACGTCGACGACACCCGGCATGGGGTCGTTCCAGGGGTGCACCATGCGGCAGACGACGGCATCGGGCAGGCCAGCGGACAGCTCCTGCAGCTGGTGCGGCGCGTCGTCGAGGTAGACATCGCAGCGGGCAAGCGTCTTGTCCCACAGGAACTGGACCTCGCGTGCCGGGACGCCGTGGTCCGCCAGCCAGGCCAGGGAGTCGGGGATGGCCCAATCGAACTTCGAGCTCACGATCACCACGCGGTACCTGGCGCCGATGCGCTTGATGGTCTCGATGGCGCCGGGGAGGGGCGGTGCGTCGCGGAAGGTCGAGCGGCCGTCGCCCTGGGCCCAGGCCCAGAACTCGGCCATCGAGGGGAAATGCGTGAGGCGGTAGAGGCCGTCCCACTCCTGCACCAGGGACGCGTCCAGCGTGGTGCCGAAGTCCCGGTTGTAGCGGGTCATCCAGCCGGTGTTGAAGTCCGCCAGCACGCCATCCATGTCGATGCCCACGCGGATCCCCGGCAGCAGGTCGCTGAAGACGTCGTCGTGAGCGGTCACAGCGTGGCGTCGTCCATGCCGTCGTAGCCGAACAGCCGCAGGTGTGTGCGCAGAGCGAAGCGGTCGGTCATGCCCGCGATGTAGTCCGTGGCCTGCGTGACGCGGTCGGCATCGGTGTCCCGGTATGACTCGGGGAGGTCCTCGGGATGGGCCAGGTGGTGGTCCATCAGGCGGCGGATGACGTCGATGGCGGCGGCCTGGCGGTCACGCTGGAGCGGTGCCACGTAGACCCGCTCGAACATGAAGTCGCGAAGCTCGTTCATGTCCGCCAGTACGTCCTCGCCCATGCGCACCTCGCCCGCTGCCAGCGAGCCCTCGATGACCGCCTCGATCATGCCCCCGATCCAGGCCGAGCCCGGCGCTCCGAGGCGCCTCGTCACGGCCACCGGGAACTCCCCGGCGGTCAGCACACCGGCACGCATCGCGTCGAGGGCGTCATGTGTCAGGTAGGCGATGCGATCGGCGTAGCGCACGCAGTGCGCCTCCTGGGTCGCTGGCGGCGGGTCGATCTTCCAGGAGTGGGCTCGGATGCCGTCGCGCACCTCCCAGGAGAGGTTGAGGTCCTCCAGGACTTCGTAGATGCGCACCGACTGGGCCGCGTGGTGCCAGCCGCCGGTGGTGGGGAAGTACGGCGACAACGCCTCTTCGCCGGTGTGGCCGAAGGGGGAGTGGCCCACGTCGTGACCAAGGCCGATGGCTTCGGCAAGCGACTCGTTCAGCGACAGGGCCGCCGCCAGCGCCCGCGCGATCTGCGTCACCTGGATGGTGTGGGTCAGACGCGTCACGTAGTGGTCGCCCTCGGGATCGACGAAGACCTGCGTCTTGTGCTTCAGTCGTCGGAAGGCCTTGCTGTGCATGATGCGATCTCGGTCACGCTCGAACGCTGTGCGCATGCGGTCAGGCTCTTCCGGGCGCGCGCGACCCCGCGAGTCGATGGACTTGAAGGCGGCCGGCGCCAGGCGGGCGGCCTCCTCGGCCTCACGAGCCACGCGCTCGCGCAGGATGAAGCGAGCCTTCGCCAAGGTGGTGGACATCCTCAGGTCCTGGCCGAGGAGGGCTCGGCCAGCAGGTCGACATCGGCCACGAACTTGGCGTCGCTACCCTCGATGATGCGTCGTCGCACCCTGCCCGAGATGGTGTCGACGATGATCGTGGCCACGATGACCACGAGGATGACGGTCCCCGCCTTGGGATAGGCGTGGTACTTCAGGGTCTGGTCGAGCAGGAAGCCGATGCCGCCCGCGCCGACGACGCCGAGCACGGCGCCGGCACGGATGTTGATCTCGAAGCGGTACAGCCAGAAACCCAGCAGCTCCGGCAGCACCTGTGGCAGCACGCCCCAGCGCTGGATCTGCAGGCCGCGGGCACCAGCGGCGCGAGCCGCCTCCATCGGTCCCTCATCGATGCCCTCGATGGCCTCGGCGGTCAGCTTGCCCAGGGTGCCGGCCGAGTGCAGGCCGATGGCCAGCGTGCCGGCTACGGGTCCGAGCCCGGCGATGGGGATGAACACGGCGACCGCCAGGACGAGCTCAGGAAACGCGCGGATAGCGTTGAGGATCTGGCGCATCACGCTTGAGACGATGCCGCTGGAGACGTTCTTGGCGCCGAGGAAGCCGAGCGGCAAAGACAGCACCGCGCCGATGATGGTCCCCACCCAGGCCATCTGCAGGGACTCGATCATGGCCGGGATGGCCTTCTCGAGGTAGCCCAGATCCGGCCCGCTCTTCAGGTACATCTCGTAGAACACGGCGTAGAGACCGGACGGCAGGGACTTGAGGTCGGTGACATCGACGCCCACGTTCAGAGCGGCCCAGGCCAGGAGGGCCACTGCTCCGGCGATCCAGAGGTTGCGCTTCCTGGCCGAGGGTCGCGTCGGGCGCCTCGTGGTGCTGGCGGGCCGCACGTTCATCAGACCAGCCTCCGACGCAGCCTGATGGAGACGAGCTCGATGAGGAAGACGACGACGAAGAGGCAGATGATGATGACCGAGACGTCGCTCCATGCCCGGAAGCCGTACGCGGTCCGCAGCAGGAAGCCGATGCCACCGGCACCGACGATACCGAGCACCGTCGAAGCACGGACGTTGAGCTCGAAGGCGTAGAGGGAGAAGGCGACGTAGTTGGGCAGTACCTGGGGCAGGACGGCCCAGCGAACCATCTGGGTGCGGCTGCTACCCCCGGCATCGACCGCCTCGATCGGCCCGGTGTCGACGGCATCGACGGTCTCGGAGAGCAACTTGGCCACGACGCCGACGTTGAAGAAGATCAGCGCCAGGATGCCGGGGAGCGGTCCGATACCGATCGCTGCCACGAAGATGAGGGCGTAGAGGATGTCAGGGATGGCGCGGATGACACTGAGGATGCCGCGAGAGATCGCCAGCGTGGCGCGGTTGGGAACAGTCGTCCGCGATGACAGGAAGGAGATCGGCAGGGCGATGCCGCAGCCGATGAAGGCGGCCACGACCGCCATCTGGAACGTTTCGACGAGCGGTCCCGAGACGAAGGGCGGCTGGAGGCTGAACTGGATGACCTTCGGCAGGAACTCCCAGTTGGGGTTCAGCAGCTGGCGCAGGATGTTCTCGCCACGCCCCAGATCGGCGATGATGCCACCGAGATCGAGACCGATGCCCCATCGGTCACTGACCGAGATCAGCGTGATGATGACGAACGACGCGATGCCGACGTAGACGAGCGGGGATCGGCGCGGCTTGGCCGGCCGGCGCGTGGATGAAGTCGCGCCGGTCACGCGCTGACGGTGGCCAGTGCGGCGTCGTCGGCCGCGCCCATGATGTCATCGGCCGTGAGAGACCGGCCGTAGATGTCACGGAAGACGTGCTCATCTGCCTGGGCACCGGTCCCGTCGTAGACCAGCTCACCAGCACGCAGGCCGACGATGCGCTCACCGTAGACCTTGGCCAGGTCAAGGAAGTGCAGGTTGACGATGGTGGTGATGCCAAGCTCACGGTTGATGCGCTGCAGGTCACGCATGACGACGTGGCTGGTAGGCGGATCGAGACTGGCCACGGGCTCGTCGGCTAGCAGGATGGTGGGCTCCTGCGCCAGTGCCCGTGCGATCCCGACCCGTTGCTGCTGTCCGCCGGAGAGGTTGGCCGCGCGTACATACGCCTTCTCGACGATGTCCACGCGCTCGAGCGCCTGCATCGCGATCTCGACGTCGTCGGGCCTGTACCAACCGAGCATGGAGCGCCACGTGCTCGTCGTATGGAGTCGACCCATGAGCACGTTGTTGAGCACGCTGGTGCGCTTCACCAGGTTGAACGTCTGGAAGATCATGCCGATGTGTGAGCGCAGCTCACGCAGCTGTTTGGACGATGCACCGCGCACGCTGACGCCGTCCACGATGACGTCCCCGCCAGTCAGCGGGACGAGCCCGTTGATGGCGCGGATGAGCGTGGACTTGCCGGCGCCCGAGAGCCCCACCGTGACGAGCATCTCACCATCGGGGATCTCCAGGGTCAGATCCTTGAGGGCATGCACGCCCCCGGGGTAGGTGACGGACGCCTTGTCGAAGATGATCATGTGGGAGGTTCGCTGGATAGAGAAACGGGCGGGCCTGAGAGGGGCCCGCCCGCATCAGTCGCGGCTAGGAGCCGTACCCCAGTTCCGCAGCAGCGTCGCGGATGATCTGCAGCGAATCCTGGTTCGGTTCGCCGAACTTGGTGATGTTGTAGATCTCGTCCAGGACCGTGGCGCCTTCCTCGGTCGCCGCGTAGTCAAGCAAGGCCTGCTTGATGTTGGCCTTCAACTCCTCGGACAGGTCGCCGGCCACGGCCACGCCGTCGTTGGGGATCTCGGGGCCATAGGCGAAGACGACGACGCTGTTGGCGACGTCGCAGTCGGTGACCGCATCGGTGCGCGCGTCGTCGAAGCTCACGCCGACTTCGGCCTGGCCTTCGCAGACCGCGATGACCGAAGCGTCATGGCCGCCCGCGAAGATGGCATTGAGATCGCTCTACCGGATCAAGGCCGGCGACGGTAGCGAACACGGTTGCCGGGAAGATGTAGCCGGACGCAGACGTCGGCTCGACGAACGAGACCGTGGTGCCGGGCTCGACGTTCTGCAGGGCATCGATGCCGATGGGTCCCTTGGGGGCCTCGTCGAAGGCGCGCGCCGTACCATTGCAGTTCAGGACGGCGACCATCGTGTCACCTTCTGCGCGCTCATTGCTGACCGGCTCGTCCATGCAGTACTTGGCGGCGTCAGTCGTCATGAACTGGGTGTGATAGGACGTGCTGCCGTAGCGGTCGGACTGCAGGATCATCTCGGCACCGGCGGTGTCGACCGCCTGCACGAGACCGAACGGCGGCAGGGCCGCGATCTGTGCCTGGCCGGTCTCCATGGCCGTGACGAGGGCCGTGTAGTCGCTCGAGACGAAGCCCTCGACCGGCATGCCGAGCTGCTCGCTCAGGAAGTCGGCCAGGGGCTGGATGTCTTCGACCAGGGCACCCGCTTCGACCGACGGCACGAAGCCGATGACGAGCTCCGCTGGGTCGTCTTGGGCGAGCGCGGGGGCACTGGTCAGCGCCGTCGCGGCGAGGACCGCGGCGGGCAGAAGCCAGATGGAACGGCGTCGGGACATCGGTTTCCTCC
Organism: uncultured Chloroflexia bacterium; assembly: GCA_963712735.1. Classification (GTDB taxonomy): domain Bacteria; phylum Chloroflexota; class Limnocylindria; order Limnocylindrales; family CSP1-4; genus JAFMJV01. The sequence continues at coordinate 255,778 of CAVQIZ010000001.1, forward strand.
GAGTCAGACCCGCGGGCACGAGCGGGCATCGCATCCGGGCCACGTCTCGCGCACGGTGCTCACGAGACGTTCATCAGGACAGCCGGCCCGGACGCTTCCAGTCTAGCCGCCAAGGCCCTGCGGCAGGGCCTCGAATCGCGAGGACGGCCTACTCGCTCGTGATCGACGGCACGATACGTTCCGCGATCGCGGTGGCAACATCGCTGGCCGTCACCGTCACGTCGGTGTCGGAGGCATCCAGCACGACCGCGATGTCCAGCACCCGGTCCCCACCCGGCAGCTCGATGATCGTCTGCTGCTCGGTCGCCAGCGCCGGCAGTCCTGCGACGGTCGTCTCCTCGTAGTCGGGCAGCCACGTCGTGTACAGCTCGAGTTGACCATCGCTGAGGTACACGGTCACGAAATGGAAGCCGCGTTCGCCGCCGATGGACAGGAACTGGCACGAGGTAGCGTCCCCCTGGGCCTGGTCGAAGCCCAGGCCGGTCAGCTCGTTGAGCTCGTCGAGGGTGAGGCCCTCGCAGAGCGGCACCTCGGGCGTCGGCTCCGGTGTCGGCTCCGGCGTGGGTGTGGCGATCTCGGCCAGCCGCGGGATGACCAGCTCGGCCAGCCCCACGGCCTGGGTCACGCTGTCGACTCCGGCGGGTGGCTCCTCGCCCAGGTAGACGGAGACCTGCAGCACGTCAGCGCCGACCTGCACGAAGACCTGGTCGCCGGCGGCGAAGGCCGGGTAGCCGGCGACCTTCAGCTCCTGGTCCATGCCGAAGGCCCCCTGGAAGGTCTCGTAGTCGTAGCCCTCGTTGAGCGACAGCGTGGCCGTGTGGTAGCCGTCGAAGTCGTCGATCGAGGAGGTGATGCTGCAGACCGTCTCGAAGCCTGAGGCGGACGTGTACTGCAACGTGCCGACGGCGTTGACCGCGTCGATGTCCAGCAGCCCGCACATCCCCTCGCTGGGCCACGGCTGCTCGGCGACGGCGGGCTCCTGTGGCTCCACGAGGCCGCCGCAGACGAGCCACTCCCCGTCCTCGCGCACCAGCGTGACCTCCTCGTCGAGGCGCTGCGACTGGTTGAAGGCGCTGCCCATGAAGCCCGCCATCATCTCGACGTCCTCGTCGCTGGGTGGCGGATCATCCGGGCCCAGGTCGGCTGCGAGGATGGCGCGCACCAGGTCTTCCACCTGGTCCTCGGCCACGCTCACGGACAAGGTCGCGCTGACGGCGGCCGTGGCGCTGTCGCCGTCCTCTGCGACGATCTCGATGGAGCGGTCCGCGATGCCGATGGCCAGGGCGCTCGCGAGCGGGTCGTCGCTGTCGAGCCCCAGCTGGACCCCGAGGTCGAAGGTCTCGCGGATGCCCTCGCGATCCGCGGCGCAGACCGCCGCGTCGAGCGCTGCGAAGTCACCGCTGGCGACGATGTCGAAGAGCTCGTTGACGGCGGCCTCGGGGCTGTCGGCGGCGAGCGCCGGTCCGCTGCTGCCGACGATGCAGAGGGCGAGGACGGTCGCGGCGGAGATGCCGCTGCGCAGCGAAACGAATCGGGACATCGGGGTGCCTCCTGGTCTTCGGTGGGGGATGGGCAGCCGATCGGCGGCCCGCTCGGACGAGGTGCTCCCTAGCTGGAGAGGGCGGCGGCGCGCTGCGCCGCGAGACGGGCATGGTAGCGGTCTTCGAGGATCGCCAGCAACGCGTCGAAGCGAGTCTCGATCTCATCGCGCTTGAGCGCCACGCACGCCGTCAGCAGGGCCAGGCTGCCCCACCAGATGACCGGCATCGCCAGAAGGACGCCGATGGGCAGCAGCCAGCGCTGGCCACGCCAGGCGGCGAAGACGATGACGGCGATGGCGAAGGGGAGCCGCACCAGCAGCGGGATGGGCACTGAGCCGGCGACGGTGCTCGAGCCGGTACTCGAGGTCAGCAGCCCGAACCACTCCGACCACAGGCCTGGCGTCAGCAGCGCCGTGACCGCGATGACCGCCAGTGTCGCCGCGATGGCCAGGCTGAAGTTGAGCCATTCACGGCGCACGCCGAACCAGAGGATGCCTAGGCCCGGCGTCACCTTCGTCAGCAGCGGGAACGCCCACGCCACCGAGCGGCCGAAGCCGATGACGATGGCGGCCGCCAGCAGGATGGTGATGTTGCCGCCCCAGATCTCGGGCAATGCCAGCAGCAGCAGCGGCAGGAACAGCAGGGGGCGGGCCAGCCAGAACAGGACTGCCAGCAAGCCGGTCGTCCAGATACCCAGGAAGAGAGGCCACGACAGCGCGCGCAGCGGGCTCAGCGCGACCAGGAAGGCGGGCGAATACAGATAGGCCGACTCGCTGCCCACCGAGCCCGGCTCATAGGGATCGGCCATCGGTGCCGCCCAGTAGGCTCGCGCGTCGTGGCCCGGGCCGAAGCTGTCCGGCTCGAAGGGGTCGGCCAGCGACGTCATCAACACCACCAGCAGGATGGCGACGAGCACACCCCACACGCCCAGGACCCGGCGGAGGTAGGCGGAGCGCATGGCTGGATGGTCCCTGTCGATCAGCTGTACGGATTGGACACGGCGTCGACGCTGTTGCCCAGCATCAGCGGTCGCCCCAGCAGGCCGCTGTAGCGCGGACGCAGGCGCTCGATGTCGTAGAGCTTCTGCGTGTCGACCGACACGGCGGTGTCGTCCTGGCCGGGCAGCGGGGAGTGCGAGTAGCGGCCATCCCTGATAGCCATCATGCGACCGCGCTGGCCGTTGGCCACCAGCTCCACCGCGATGTTGGCGAAGGTCGTGGAGACGAAGATGTCGACCACGTCCGGCTCACCCGAGCGCAGGTCGTAGGTCAGGTCGGAGTGGATGGTGTCGATGCCGGTGAGGGCCTTGATCTCGGAGGCCAGGATCTCGGCCACGTTGGCCTTGTGCCGGTGCCCGAACGCATCCGGCTCGCCCACGTCCGTGAGCTCGCCGCCCTCCCAGATCGCGCCCTCGGAGGTGATGACGATGGCGTAGTGGCTGGAGTTGAGCTGGTGGTCCTCGGTCAGCAGGTCGGCGAGGTGGCCCATGTCATAGCGGTACTCGGGGATGACGCAGCGCGAGGCGGTGGCGAAGGCGGTGTACAGCGCGGTGAAGCCGGCATCTCGGCCGAAGATGCGGAAGACGCCGATGCGCTCGTGTGAGCCGATGGTCGAACGTTGGCGGTTGATGGCGTCCTTGGCGCGGGTGATGGCGGTGGAGAAGCCGATGCAGTACTCCGTGCCCTGCACGTCGTTGTCCATCGTCTTGGGCACGGCGATGATGTCCATGCCCGCGTCGTGCAGCGAACGGCTGTAGCTGAGCGTGTCGTCGCCGCCGATGGGGATGAGGTAATCGAGACCCATGGCCTCGATGTTGTCCATCACCAGGGGGGTGATGTCGTAGAGGTCCTCACCGACCTTCATCGACTCCGCGCGCTTGGCATCGAGATGCGCCGGCAGCGCCGCCTTCTTCATCTTTCGCGGGTTGGTGCGCGAGCTGTGCAGCCAGGTGCCGCCGGTGCGATCGATGGTGCGGGTGTTGTCGAGGTTCAGCGGCACGACGTAGCGCTCGTCACCCAGGCCGCTTCCTGGCTGTTGGTGGGTCAGGCCTTCCCAGCCACGCCGGATGCCGACGACCTCGAAGCCGAGCTCATGCGCCCGGTAGGTCACACCCTTGATGACGCCGTTCAGTCCGGGGACGTCGCCGCCCCCGGTCAGGATGCCGATGCGAAGCTTCTTGGCCATGACTCTCTGCCTGATCCCCTCTGGGCACGGAGTGACCCGCCCCCTCGTCGTCGCTAGTAGGAGTTGCGTAGGACGATGGTACCGCCTCTCGCCGCAGGGTAGGATGACTGCGAGGCACCGGAAGGGTGCCAGACGAGGTCACCGTCCGCAGGCCATGAATTACGAGCTCTACATGCGTGCCGCGCTCGCCGAGGCCGCCCAGGCCGGTCGGGCAGGGGAGCGTGCCAACGGAGCGGTGGCTGTGCTTGACGAGGCCATGGTGGCGCACGGGCGTGAGGCCGTCGTCAGCACCGGCGATCCGACCGCTCATGCGGTCATCATCGCGCTGCGAGAGGCAGCCACGCGCCTCGGCCGCCGCTCCCTCGCCGGTACCACGGTCTTCTGTGTCGTCGAGCCCTGCCCCATGTGTGTCGGAGCGCTCCTCGCCTGCGATGCCGACGGCGTCGTGTACGCCCTCTCCGATGCCCGCGAGGGGGCCTGCCTTTCGGCCATGCACATGGCCGAGGCCAGCGGCACAGGACGTCGCCTCCAGGTCGTCTCCGGCATCCTGCAGGAGGACGCCGCCGATCTCCGTCCCGACCTCGCCCCCGAGGCGCTGCGCCGATAGTCCGGCTCGCCTTGGTCCAGGGGCCCCGTCGCGACGGCGGGCGATGCTTTGCTAGACTCGGCCGCACCCGGAGAGGTGTCCGAGTGGTTTAAGGTGCCGCTCTCGAAAAGCGGTGTGCGAAAGCACCGTGGGTTCGAATCCCACCCTCTCCGCCACTGCCCCGCCCGACGACCGTCAGGCTGGCTCCGAGTCGTCCTCATCCCCGTCGCGCCCGTCGCCGTCATCGACTGTCCAGACGGTCTCGGACCGGGCGACCTCCGGCTCGGCCGGCGGCGCGGCAGGCCCGCGGTCCTTCCCGTCCGCCAACGCCGCCGGGCCCTGGATGCCGCCATCGCGCGTGAGGTACGCCGTCGTCGATGGGAAGGCCATGCCCGTGCCCGCGGCCTCCACCTCTCGCATGATCATCGCCAGCAGGTCTGCCTGGACCGCCATGAACTCGTGCACGCTGGTCGTGTCCACGTAGGCGCGTGCCTCGATGTCGATCGACGACGCCCCGAACGCGGCCAGGCGCACTCGGGGCAGGTTCTCGTCACGCTCGACCTGCGGGTGCTCCCGCAGCCCATCGCGGATCCGCTCCACGAGTCGCTCGATCTGCTCCAGGGTGGTTTCGTAGCGCACCCCGATGGTGTGCAGGAAGAGCGCGTTGTTGCGCTTGGTCATGTTGGCGATCCGGGCCTGCACGATGTCGCTGTTGGGCACCGTCAGCTGGGTCCCGTCGAGCTTGCGGATGCGCGTCGAACGCGGGCCGATCTCCTCGACCGTGCCATCGTCCTCACCGAAGCGCACGAAGTCGCCGACCACGAACGGCTTGTCCGCGAAGAGCGTCATGCCACCGATGAGGTTCTCCAGGGTGGGCTGCGCCGCGAGGCCGACGACGAGGCCAAGGACGCTGGCACCGGCCAGCAGTCCGAGCGCGGGGATGCCGATCTCGTTGGCGCCGACGAGCAGGATGAGGACGACGCCGACGACGCTGATGACACGCGAGAGCAGGCGCAAGAGGTGCGGGTCGTAGCGGTCGTCCGAGACGTACCGGCTCGCGATGGCCCACCCGACCGCGATCTCTATCGCCTCGTAGAAGAGCCAGGCGATAGCGATCCACACCGCGACGGTCGTCCCCAGGGCCACGATCTCGGCCAGCTCGCCACTTGGGTTCACCTGGGAGCCCATCAGCTCCTGGAAGACGAGGAGCAGCAGCAACAGCAGGACCGGTGTCGTCGCCCCGCGGATGTGTCTGCGGATCGAGCCGGCGGGGCCGCGCCTGCCGACCGTCCGGTACCACAGCGCGGTCAGCAGTCCGATGAGGAGCGCGCCGAGCAGGGCCACGATCGACTTCCACAGTGGGCTGCCCAGCACCCGTTCCTTGGTGAACTCGGGGAGTGAGCTGATCAGCTCGCGGGGAACCAGTGGCCCCGTCGTGAAGTCGCTGTTCCTCCGCCAGTCGGTGATGCTCGCGTCCTCGGCCAGGACCGGCAGGCCCTCGACCTCTTCACGCCAGCCAGGCAGGTTGGCCACCGTCCTGGGCGAGAAGACCCAGCTGCCCGCGCGATCACCTTCCTCCAGTCGCTTCAGGGTGATCTCGGTGCCCGGCAGTGTCCACTGTGACAACTCGTCCGCCGCGACCATGTCCGCATCGGGATCGATCCCTGCTCGGGCAGCGGGATGCGCATGAGGATGTCTGCCAGCGCCGCGAAGTTCTCCTCCACGACCTCGTCCAGCGACGCCGCCGACACCTCCGAGACGTCCGACAGCTCACGCGTCTTGGCCACCTCGTCAAGGTAGGCCCGCTGGGTCTCCCAGGACCGGTTGCCTCGGTAGGCGAGTGCCGCCTTCTCGACGACCCTGGCCTGCTCCACGAACGACTCGATCGTGGCACGTGGGCTGGAGGCATCGAGTGGCTCCAGCGGGTTCTCGTCCTCGGCCGCCATCGCTTGGGTGGCGATGACGGCAGTGGCGAACAGTGCCAAGAGCACCACCATCAAGCGTTTGGGCACGACATCCTCCTTGTGTGATCGCTTCGCACCCTGCCACCAGGCCGTGGCTGGTCCCGGGCAAGTGGGTGTCCGGGGCATCACGAGGCGCACTCGGGTCTTGGTCGGGCTGGCCCAGGGTGCGCTCGGAGCGCGGGGGAACCCCGATAGTCTAATCTGGTTCGCAAGCACCCGCGTGTGGGTGTCCCCGTCTGCCGGACTGGGGACCACGGACATGGAGAGGTCGCATAGAGGCCTAGTGCGCGGCACTGGAAATGCCGTATGGGGAAACCCATCGCGGGTTCGAATCCCGCCCTCTCCGCCACTTCCCCGGCTTTCGCCCTGACCGCTATCATTCCTTGGCCGTGCTAGGCGGGGAACTAGCGGTGCCCTGTACCTGCAATCCGCTCCAGCAGGGCTGAATCCCCTCCCGAGGTCCGCCGTTCGCGGAAGCCAACGGGACGATGGGCGTTGAGGATCGGGTCCCGCGCAGCGGCGACGCGTGAACCACGTCAGGTCCGGAAGGAAGCAGCGTTAAGCGCTGCTCGCCGGGTGCCGCGGACCGGCCTGGTCCGAGCTCGTCGTCTCGGTCGGGCCCGCGACTGGTCGCGATCGACGGAGGGTGCACGGCACAGCAGCCCACCGGTGTGGTGGCGCCCCAGGGGCCACCCACCACGGCCCGGCGGGGTCGCCGCCGCACGGAGACCGATGACCGACATCCCGACCACGACCAGCGAGCAGAGCGGCGTCGCCGGACAGGCGCTGTATCGGCGCTTTCGCGCGCAGACCTTCGCCCAGATCGTGGGTCAGGACGCCGTCACCCAGACGCTGCGCAACGCCGTACGCCTGGGTCGCGTGGGGCACGGCTTCCTGTTCGTCGGCCCGCGTGGCACGGGCAAGACCTCGATGGCCCGCATCCTCGCCAAGGCCGTCAACTGCACCGACCTTCACGAGGGCGAGCCCTGTGACGCCTGTCCCAGCTGCGTCGCCATCCGCGAAGGCCGCGCGCTCGACGTGGTCGAGCTGGACGCAGCCTCCAACAACAAGGTCGACGACATGCGCGAGCTGGTGCCGCGCGTCTACACCGGTGCCGCGGACCTCGCGCGCAAGGTCTTCATCATCGACGAGGTGCAGCGCATCAAGGAGGGCTGGGATGTCCTGCTCAAGACGCTCGAGGAGCCACCCGAGGGCGTCCTGTTCATCTTCTGCACCACGGACCCCAGCCAGATCCGCCCGGCGGTCGTCTCGCGCCTGCAGCGGTTCACCTTCCGCCCCTTGTCCGTGCCCGAGATCGAGGGCAAGCTGCAGCGCATCCTGGCGGCGGAAGGGCGCACCGTCGAGCCCGAGGCGCTGGCCCTGGTCGCACGCATGGCCGGTGGCGGCATGCGCGATGCCGAGTCGATGCTCGACCAGGTGCTCGTCAGCGCCGCCGATCCCATCACCGCCTCCTCGATCGCCGACTTGCTCGGACTCGCCGACGAGGAGCTTGTCGATGGCTTCCTCGAGGCTCTCGTCGAGGGCGATGTCCTGGCCGGCATCGGGATCCTCGATGGCCTCGAGGCCGAGGGTCGCGACCTGGTCGCCTTCAGCGAGCAGCTGGTCACGCGCCTGCGAGCATCGCTGGTGGAACGCATGTCACGCCCCTCAGCCGCCGATCGCTCGGCTGCACGACCGCTCACCGTGGCCGCGCGCCGACTGAGCGGCATGGACGCCAGCCGCTCTGGTCTGGGCGGCTACCGCTGGCAGCTGGAGCTATGCCTGCTCGCGGCGGCCGAGACATCAGCGCCCGCAGACGACCGCGCCATCTGCGCCGCTAGCGGCCGCGATCGACCCGCCGGTCGCGCCCGTGAAGGCCGCATCCCCGCCCCCCGCGGCCCTGACGAACGCGCCCGCGGCTGGCACGCCTGCGCCCGCTGTCCGAGCCCACGGTGGTCACGGCCCCGCCGGATGCGAGAGCGGGCCTCGACCGCCGCCCCGGCCGGGTCAACCCAGGACCCGCCCGTGGCCGCGCACGCAGACGTCGCTGCCGACATCGCCGCCGTCCGCGCGGCCTGGCCCGCCATCGTCGCCGCCATCGGGAGCAACCCCGCCAATCGGCCGTTGGTCACGACCTGCCGGCCGGTCGAGCTCACCGACGGCGTGCTGGTCCTCGGCTTCCCCGAGGACCAGGCCTTCATGCGCGATATCGCCGAGCGCAAGCGGCGTGTGCTCGAGGACGGCATCGCGGCCGTCATCGGTCGCTCCATGGCGGTACGCTGCGTGGTGACCAATCTGGAGCTCGTCGAGCCCGTCGACTCCGGCGAAGGTGACCTCGTCTCGCAGGCGAGGCGCATCTTCGACGGGGAGCTGGCCGGGGTCGAGGACATCGACTAGGACTCGAAGAAGGAGACAAGCGTGGGCATGGGCAACCTGGCCAAGATGGCCCAGCAGATGCAGGCGGACATGGCGCGTGCCCAGCAGGAGCTGGAAGAGCTGCGCGTCGAAGGGCAGCGCCGGCGGCGGTGTCGTCAAGGCCGTCGTCAGCGGCAAGCTCGACATCGTCTCGGTGAGCATCGACCCCGAGGTCGTGGATCCCGACGATCTCGATGACCTGCAGGACCTGGTCGTGGCTGCCGTCGCGGATGCGCAGACCAATGCCAAGGCCGCGGCCGAGGAGAAGATGAGCCGCATCGCCGGCGGACTGGGGCTGCCCGGTGGTCTCGGCCTGCCGGGCATGTAGCGCCGCCGGCCCGCAGCGCATCCCTTGAGCCAGCTCATCGAGCCGGTCGCCCGGCTCATCGAATCGTTCTCGCGCCTGCCGGGCATCGGCCCCAAGACCGCGCAGCGGCTGACCTTCCACCTGCTGCGTGCGCCCGACACCGAGGCCCGCACCCTGGCGGCGGCGCTCGTGTCCGGTCCGCGAGGACGTCGTCTTCTGCGAGCGC
>CAVQIZ010000001.1:270000-398788 GCA_963712735.1 uncultured Chloroflexia bacterium
ATGAAAGTGGCAACAGCTGCGATTCGAGTGAGCCAAGCTGGCAAGAAAAGTGTCTAGCGAGATCAAAGGTGACCGTACCGTAAACCGACACAGGTAGGCGGGTAGAGAATACCAAGGCGATCGGGAGAACCCTCGTTAAGGAACTCGGCAAATTGGTCCCGTAACTTCGGGAGAAGGGACGCCTCGCCGGCAGCTTGCTGCTAGGTCGAGGCCGCAGTGAAACGGCCCAGGCGACTGTTTAGCAAAAACACAGGTCCGTGCCAAAGCGAAAGCTGACATATACGGGCTGACGCCTGCCCAGTGCCGGAAGGTTAAGAGGAGGGGTTCACGCTCTGAATCGAAGCCCCGGTAAACGGCGGCAGTAACTATAACTGTCCTAAGGTAGCGAAATTCCTTGTCGGGTAAGTTCCGACCCGCACGAATGGCGTAACGATCTGGGCGCTGTCTCAACGAGGGACTCGGCGAAATTGAAGTACCTGTGAAGATGCAGGTTACCCGCGATAGGGCAAAAAGACCCCGTGGAGCTTTACTACACCCTGTCATTGGATTGGGATTCAGCACGTGTAGGATAGGTGGGAGGCTGAGAAGCTGGGGCGCTAGCCTCGGTGGAGCCGTCGTTGAAATACCACCCTTGTTGTGTTTTGGTTCTAACCGCGACCCGTTATCCGGGCGCAGGACAGTGGCAGGCGGGTAGTTTGACTGGGGCGGTCGCCTCCTAAAGAGTAACGGAGGCGCCCAAAGGTTCCCTCAGGCTGAATGGAAACCAGCCGTAGAGTGCAAAGGCATAAGGGAGCTTGACTGCGAGACCTACAAGTCGAGCAGAGACGAAAGTCGGGCTTAGTGATCTGGTAACTCCGAGTGGAAGGGTTATCACTCAACGGATAAAAGCTACCCCGGGGATAACAGGCTTATAGGGCCCAAGAGTTCACATCGACGGCCCTGTTTGGCACCTCGATGTCGGCTCGTCGCATCCTGGGGCGGTAGTACGTCCCAAGGGTTTGGCTGTTCGCCAATTAAAGCGGTACGTGAGCTGGGTTCAGAACGTCGTGAGACAGTTCGGTCTCTATCCATCGTGGGCGTAGGAAACTTGAGAGAAGCTGCTCCTAGTACGAGAGGACCGGAGTGGACGAACCGCTGGTGTGCCAGTCGTCCTGCCAAGGGCGCCGCTGGGTAGCTATGTTCGGTTTGGATAAGCGCTGAAAGCATCTAAGTGCGAAGCCAGTCTCGAGATGAGGTTTCCCACCGGGTTAACCGGGTAAGACCGCAGGGAGATCACCTGCTTGATAGGCGGCATGTGGAAGCTTGGTAACAAGTGAAGCTGAGCCGTACTAATGGTCGAGGGCTTGACCTTTTTCAGCAGCCCAACCAAGGGCAGCTGCCAGGAAGGTCCGGAAGATTTCACCGCGTCAGCGCGACGGAAGGTCGCGCCGCGGCAGGGATCGAGGTTCAGACTCAGCGCCGGCATGGCCGGCGTTCCGATCACGTCCTCACGAGAAGATACGCACAGGATCCTGGTGACTCTAGCGGAGAGGCCACACCCGTTCCCATCTCGAACACGGAAGTAAAGCTCTCCAGCGCCGAAGATACTCAGGGGGCAGCCCCTCGGGAAAATAGGTCGTCGCCAGGGTCTTTTGCGTTGTCTCGCTGCGCTCGGGTGGCGCTGCTGAGCCCCCATCGTCCTGATCAGGGGTAAGGCCCTATCATCGACACGTGCAGTCTGATCCTCACGACGAGCCACTGTCGCTCGACGGCAGCCCCGGGGGCGAGTCAGCACGTGCCGACCCCGGCAATGGTGTGGTGCCCCCGGAGGGACCCACGCAGCCGACCGCGCCGGAAGAAGAGTCCGCCGCAACAGGCGCATCCGGGCAAGCCGCCGAGGATGTGCCGACCCTGCCTCCACCCCCGCCACTGATGCCGGCACCGCGATCGGTTCCGCGCGTCCGCTCTGCGTCGCCCGCGCCGCCGCGCATGCCGGGCCCCGGCACGCCAGGGCCATGGGTCAGCCCACGGCCGTCAGATACGGACACAGACTCGCCGCCTTCGAGTGGCCACGCGGACGGGGACGGCGGATCCCAGCAGTACGATCGGCCGGAGTCCGGGAGCCAGCCAGAGGCGTCCTCCACCGTCCCGGCCGAAGGGCTGCCGGAGGGACCCCGGGCCATGGCGTCATCGCCGCCGGACCTTGCACCGGCCGCGACGCCGGCACAGGTGGATGGGCTCGCCGGCGTATGCCCGTACTTGCGTTCGGTGGACGGCGATTACGGTTCCAGCGAACCCGACCCCGACCATCGCTGTTCGGCACAGGATCCACCTGGCTCGCTGCCGCTCGCCTTCCAGGAGCGGTTCTGTCTCACCGACCGGTACCCCCGCTGCGAGATGTTCAAGTACGCGCAGGAGGTCGCCGGATCCGGCGCGGTTCCCGCAGCCGCGCTGCCGGGTACGACAGCGGCACCCGCTCGCCGCTCCGTGTCGCTGGCCCTCGGCCCAGGGGGCGATGGCTCGCACCGCTCACTGCTCATCGCGGCCGGCGGCATCGGCGGCGTCGTGCTGCTGGTCGTACTGCTCGTGCTCGCCATGGGCAGTTGCTCCGGCGGTGACGCGCCCGCAGGGACTGACAGCGCCACTCCGCAGCCGGGCGCCTCCGCGGACGCCACGGACGACGCCGCAAGTGGGCCCCAGGCGACCGCGACGCCAGTGCCCGAGCCGACCGGCACGACCGCCCCCGCGGTCGAGGGCACCGATGGGCCCTCGAGCGCACAGCAGCTCATCCTCTACGAGGTCCAGGAGGGAGAGGGGCTGCTGCGCATCGCCGAGACCTTCGGTGTCACGCGTCGCGCCATCCTCAAGGCGAACGTGGGCATGGAGGAGAGCAAGCCCTACGTGGAAACGGGTCAGATCATCAACGTGCCGGTGTCCGATGCCCTGTCCGTCGAGCAGCTCGAGGACATCGTCGGCTACATGGGCCCGGCGGGCTAGCGACGCCGCCCGACGCCGCGACGGTGGTCGGCCCGCTCGATGGGCCGGGGCGGGTGCCTGTCAGGACTGGCAGGTCCGACACCATGTGGTGGTGAATCCGCCTGGCGAGACCTCGCTCAGCGTCGCGCCGCAGCGGGGACACGGCTCGCCCCCGCGCAGGTGCACGCGCAGGAAGTCGCGTGCCTGTCGCTCGAAGGTCGGCGGCACGCGGGCTCGGAGCTCACGGCTGGCCCAGTCGAGAACGTCCCGCGAGGCGCGCCAGATGGCCGCCGACTCCTCGGCGGCGAGGGACGGGCGCCTACGAAAGGGTGCGACTCGCGCCAGCCACAAGATCTCGTCGCTGTAGGCATTGCCGATGCCGGCTACGAACGCCTGGTTCTTGAGCAGATTGCCCAGCTCACCGTTGTGACGCCGGATGCGTTCCTGCCACGTCGGCAGGTCCAGGGCCGGATCGTCGATGTCGGGCCCCAGTTCGTCCCAGCCAGCTACCTCCCGCTCGACGCCCTCGGGCAGCAGGTAGATCTTGCCCATCTTGCGGGGGTCTCGATATCGCAGCTCGATCGGCGCCTGGTCGGGCGGCAGCCACGCTGCACCGCGTGTCCACGCGGCAGTCCGCGTGTCCGGCGGCAAGCCTTCTCGGGGCCCGAAGCGCAAGACCAGTGCCGTCGAGGTGAACGCCTTGGCGGCGGGCGCCGCGAGGCCCATGCGGCCAGTCAGCATCGCATTGACGACGATGCGATGCGGCCCCAGGTCGAAGGTCAGGAACTTGCCCCGCTGCGTCACGCGCTGGAGCCGGCTGCCTTCGAGGGCGTGCAGCTCGGCGGTCGTGCCTCGCAGGACCAGCGATTGCTTCAGTGTCGACGCCTGCAGCGCACGTCCGGCCAGGGCGGCGGTGAAGGCATCCGCGAGGAGGCGCAGGTCTGGCAACTCCGGCATGCGCCCATTGTTGCGCGCTCCGGCGCGTGATAGCATTCGCGGGCCCCACCGAATGAGAATACGCAGGCCAGCAGATCCCGGACACGGAGGAGTCATCCCGCCCACCTGGACACGGAAGACACACCGCCGCTCGAGAGGCCCGGGTTCCTGCCCGGGCTTCGCGCATGCTCGCGTGATGGGAGCCTATCCATCAAGGAGACCAGACAGTTGACCGTAGACGAGCCGAAGACCACCGACACCGAGACCGCAGCGAACGAGCCCGAGACAGCGACACCAGCCGCGGAGGCCGATGCCCCCGAGGCGCCTGTCGAGGCCGCAGCTGAACCGGAGTCCGGCGTGACGGCCGCTGCCGACGAGGCAGAGACCCCCACTCCCGAGGCACCTGCTGAGGCCGCAGCTGAGAGCGTGGTCGAAGTCGCACCCGAGGAGGCCGAGGTCGAGGCAGCTGTCGACGCCCCTGCCCCGCCCGACGAGTCCCTCGCCGAGGCTGCGACCGGCGAGGTCACCGAGCAGGCGAGCTCGTCGGATGAGGCCGAGGCAGCCCCGGAGGCGCCGGAAGACGTGGCAACGGACACTCCCGAGGAAGCCTCGGAGCCGGCAGCTCCTGAGCCCGCTGCCGAGCCTGAGCCCGCAGCCCCGGAGCCAGTCGACGACCGTCCCGAGCCCACCACCATGGAGGAGCTGCTCGCCGAGCAGCCGGGCGACATCCCCAGCCTCAAGCACGGTGATGTGGTCGAGGGCAAGATCGTGCGCATCGACAAGGACGAGATGCTCGTCGACGTCGGGGCCAAGTCAGAGGGCGTGGTCAGCAACCGAGAGCTCTACGGCCGCAACACGGAGGCACAGCCTGAGCTGAACGTGGGCGATACCGTCCTCGTCTACGTGTTGCAGCCCGAGTCGACCGACGGCCACGCCGTCCTCTCCCTGCGTCGCGCCGGCCTGGAGCGCAAGTGGCGCTCCATGCAGGAGCAGTTCGACGAGGGCGAGATCATCGAGGCTCCTGTCATCGACCATAACAAGGGCGGCCTCATCGTCGACTGCGGCATCCGCGGCTTCGTACCCATCAGCCAGATCGTGGACTTCCCGCGTCGGCCTCAGAACGACCAGCCGCGCGACGCCGCCCAGGAGATCGCCGAGAAGCTCCAGCCATACGTCGGCCGCAAGCTGCGCCTCAAGATCCTCGAGGTCAACCGCAAGGCCAACCGCCTGATCCTCTCCGAGAAGGTGGCGTTGTACGAGGAGCGCCGCGAGAAGCGCGACGAGCTGTTCAGCAGCCTTGAGACCGGACAGAAGGTGACCGGCACCGTTCGCTCCATCGCCCCCTTCGGCATCTTCGTCGACCTCGGCGGCATCGACGGCCTCGTGCACAAGAGCGAGCTGTCCTGGAACAAGGTGAACAACCCCGAGGGCAGCTACGAGGTCGGGGACGAGGTCGAGGCCGAGGTCATCGACATCAACCACGAGCGAGGTCGCATCAGCCTCTCGATCCGTCGCCTGCTGCCCGATCCGTGGCAGTCGACGGTGGCGGACCTCAAGGTCGGCGACATCGTTGATGGCACCGTGACCAAGATCGTCAACTTCGGCGCCTTCGTCCGCGTCAGGGACGGCCTTGAAGGCCTCATCCACATCAGCGAGCTGTCACACCAGCGCGTGGCCCACCCCGGCGATGTCGTCCACGAAGGCCAGACCATCAAGCTGAAGGTCATCTCGCTCGATTCCGAGCGCCATCGCCTTGGACTGAGCCTGAAGCAGGCCGAGGAGTCGCCCGCGCGCCCGGCGCGCGAGCGCCGACCGCGTGGCGAGCGAAGCGGCTACGACCGCTCCCAAGCCGTCCAGGAACCCGAGGGTGGCATCGACAACACGCTTGCCGCCGCCTTCGCCCAGGTGCGTCAGCAGATCGCCGAGCAGGATGCGGCCGGAACCGCATCCGATGCGTCTGTGGAGGCGGGCGAGACGGCCGAGGGCGAGACGGCCGAGGTAACGACGGCGGAGGTGGTCGTGGAGAGCGAGCAGCCTGCGGACGTCGAGGATGCGTCCGCAGCCGAAGAGGTCGCTGAGGCGGAGCTCGCGGTCGAAGAGGTCGCCGAGCCCGCAGCCGAAGAGGTCGCTGAGGCGGAGCTCGCGGTCGAAGAGGTCGCCGAGCCCGCAGCCGAAGAGGTCGCTGAGGCGGAGCTCACGGTCGAAGAGGTCGCCGAGCCCGCAGCCGAAGAGGTCGCTGAGGCGGAGCTCACGGTCGAAGAGGTCGCCGAGCCCGCAGCCGAAGAGGTCGCTGAGGCGGAGCTCGCGGTCGAAGAGGTCGCCGAGCCCGCAGCCGAAGAGGTCGCTGAGGCGGAGCTCGCGGTCGAAGAGGTCGCCGAGCCCGCAGCCGAAGAAGCGGAGCCGGATGCCGCCGCCGAGGCAGCCGCCGACGAGCCTCCCAGGGAGTAGAGCCGCGCGGCCAGCTGGCAGGTCCCGACCAGCTGGCCAGCGCCACCACGAGAGGGCCTCGGCGGAAACGTCGCGGCCCTCCTTGCCGTTATCGCGCGCTTGCCTGCACGAACCGTGACGGAGAGGTGACGGCGACTTCTGCTCGGCCAAGCTTCCCGGGTCTGCTGAGCCGGGTGCGGTGGTAGCATGACTCAGCGGCCGTCAAGGGGTCGCCTGCAAGGAGTCGTCGCTAGCCCCTATGGATCGGTTCGACAAGTTCACCGACCGCGCCCGCAAAGTCCTGACACTCGCACAGGACGAAGCGCAGCGCTTCAACCACAACTACATCGGTACCGAGCACCTGCTCCTCGGCCTCGTGCGCGAAGGTGAGGGCGTCGCTGCCCGCGTGCTCGAGAACATGAACGTCGAGCTGCCCAAGGTCCGCACCGCCGTGGAGTTCATCATCGGTCGGGGCGATCGTCCCGTGGTCGGCGAGGTCGGCCTCACGCCTCGCGCCAAGCGTGTCATCGAGCTGGCGATCGACGAAGCCCGTCGGCTGGGCCACAACTACATCGGTACCGAGCACCTGCTCCTCGGCCTCGTGCGGGAAGGGGAGGGCATCGCTGCCGGCGTGCTCGAATCGCTCGGTGTCAACCTGGACAAGGTGCGTCACGAGGTCATCCGTGTCCTGAGCCAGTCGAGCGCCTCCGGGCCCAGCAGCACGGGCTCTGACGCCAAGCGCGGCAGCGGCAGCAAGACGCCCACCGTCGATCAGCTGGGCATCAACCTGACCGAAGCTGCCCGCAACGGCAAGCTGGATCCCGTCGTCGGCCGGGAGAAGGAGATCGAGCGCGTCGTCCAGATCCTCTCCCGCCGGCGCAAGAACAATCCCGCGCTCATCGGTGAGCCGGGTGTCGGCAAGACGGCCATCGCCGAAGGGCTCGCGCACCGCATCGTGGCCGGCGACATCCCGGAGAGCCTGGCCGACAAGCGCGTCCTGACGCTGGATATCGGATCGCTGGTGGCGGGCACCAAGTACCGCGGTGAGTTCGAAGAACGGCTCAAGAAGATCATCGAGGAGCTGCGCAGCACCAACGACGCCATCCTCTTCATCGATGAGCTGCACACGCTGGTCGGTGCGGGAGCGGCCGAAGGTGCCATCGACGCGGCCAACATCCTCAAGCCGCCGCTCTCACGTGGCGAGCTTCAGTGCATCGGCGCCACCACGCTCGACGAGTTCCGCAAGTACATCGAGAAGGACGCCGCCCTGGAGCGCCGCTTCCAGCCGGTCATGGTGGAGGAGCCAACGCTCGAGCAGAGCATCGACATCCTCTTCGGCATCCGTGAGGGCTTCGAGCAGCACCACCGCGTCAAGATCACCGATGACGCCTGTCGCGCCGCCGCCGACCTGTCCATCCGCTACATCACCGACCGCCACCTGCCGGACAAGGCCATCGACCTCATCGATGAGGCCG
This sequence comes from uncultured Chloroflexia bacterium, assembly GCA_963712735.1. Lineage (GTDB taxonomy): Bacteria > Chloroflexota > Limnocylindria > Limnocylindrales > CSP1-4 > JAFMJV01. The sequence goes on from CAVQIZ010000001.1 coordinate 277,794, forward strand.
CCAGCCGCGTGCGCCTGCGCCACAGCTCCACGCCCCCGGAGCTGAAGGCAAGCCAGAAGGAGCTCGAGCGCATCGCCAAGGAGAAGGAGGCCGCGGTCAACGACCAGGACTACGAGCGGGCGCAGGACCTGCGCGATGCGGAGTCGGCAGCCAAGGCCACCGCCGACCAGCTGCGCAGCGACTGGCAGGCCGCCCTTGCGGCCGAGACGCCGGAGGTGACTGACGAGGACATCGCCCAGGTCGTGGCGATGTGGACCGGCATCCCCGTGACACGGATCGCGCAGGAGGAGTCGCAGCGGCTGCTGCAGATGGAAGACGCGCTGCACAAGCGCGTCATCGGCCAGAACGAAGCCATCGACACCGTTTCCAAGGCGGTTCGTCGCGCCCGTGCCGGGCTCAAGGACCCCAAGCGCCCGATCGGCTCCTTCATCTTCCTGGGCCCGACCGGCGTGGGCAAGACGGAGCTCGCCAAGACGCTCGCCGAGTTCATGTTCGGGAGCGAGGACTCGCTCATCAAGATCGACATGAGCGAGTTCATGGAGCGCCACAACGTCAGCCGCCTGGTGGGTGCTCCGCCAGGCTACGTCGGCTTCGAAGAGGGCGGTCAGCTCACCGAGGCGGTACGCCGCAAGTCGTACTCGGTGGTGCTCCTCGATGAGATCGAGAAGGCCCACCCGGAGGTCTTCAACATGCTGCTGCAGATCCTGGAGGACGGACACCTGTCCGACTCCAAGGGACGCCGCGTGGACTTCCGCAACACCATCATCATCATGACCAGCAATGTCGGCGCCCGGGATCTGCTGAAGGACACCTCGCTCGGTTTCCGACCCGTGTCCCCCGACGAGGACATCGAGCGAGAAGCGCAGTACGACCGCATGAAGTCGAAGGTGCTCGAGCAGCTCAAGTCGAGCTTCCGGCCCGAGTTCCTCAACCGCATCGATTCACAGGTGGTCTTCCGCTCGCTGACCGTGGCCGAGATCCGCGAGATCGTGGATCTGCTGCTGGCGCGTGTCCGTCGTCAGCTGCAGGTACAGCAGATCGACCTGGAGGTCACCGAGGAGGCCAAGGATCACGTCATCAAGCTGGGCTATGACGCCGACTACGGCGCCAGACCCCTGCGCCGGGTGATCCAGAACATGATCGAGGATCCGCTAGCCGAGGCCCTGCTGGTGGGAAGCTTCAAGGCTGGCGACACGGTTCGCGTCGATCGCTCGGAGGAGTCCGGGCTGTCCATCGACGCCGTCACGGAGAAGACCCCCGTCGAGGCTGTCTAGGCCGTGGCACGCTCCCGGGCCGCCAGCGAGTACGTCTGTCAGTCCTGCGCTGCCAGCGTTCCCAGGTGGGAGGGGCAGTGCCGCAGCTGCGGCGCCTGGAACTCCCTCGTCGAGACCCTCATCCGTCCGTCCCAACGTCGCAGCCCCGGCCGTGCCAGCACGGTCCGGCCGGCCGCCGCCGAACCACGACCCCTGGGCGCGCTGACGGCGTCCGCCGCCAGCCGCCAGCCGACCGGACTCGCCGAGGTGGACCGCCTGCTGGGCGGCGGCCTGGTGCCAGGCTCGGTCCTGCTGCTGGGCGGCGAGCCCGGCATCGGCAAGTCGACGCTGGTGCTGCAGATGGCTGGGTCGCTGGCCGCGACCGCCGGCGTTGATGCTGTCGGCGGCGTGCTCTACGCCAGTGCGGAGGAGTCGGCCTCACAGCTGCAGCTGCGCGCGGCCCGCCTGGGCTTGAGCGGGGGTCCCGCGGATGTCGCGCTCAGCGTACTCGCCAGCACGGACGTGCTGGCCATCATCACCGCTGCCTCGGCTGCGCCGCCCGGCCTGCTCGTCGTCGACTCGATCCAGACGGTCCAGGTCGACGGCCTCGACGGCCCACCGGGCTCGGTGGGACAGGTGCGCGAGGCGGCGATCGCGCTGGGTGCCTTCGCGCGGGAGCAGGGGGTGCCCGTCCTGCTGGTGGGCCATGTGACCAAGGACGGCGCGCTGGCGGGGCCTCGCACGCTGGAGCATCTCGTCGATGCCGTCCTGATGCTCGAAGGCGACCGCTACGGCTCGTTGCGCCTGCTGCGAGCGCTGAAGAACAGGCATGGCTCGACCGAGGAGATCGGCGTCATGGAGATGTCCGCAGGTGGCCTGCACGAGGTGCGCGACACCGCCGCTGCCTTCCTCGGCAGCGGCCATCGCGAGGCGCCGGGCGTGGCCGTGGCCGCGGTGCTGGAAGGCAGCCGACCGCTGCTGGTAGAGGTGCAGGCACTGGTGGCGCCGTCAGGCGGTATGGGGCCGCCACGGCGCACCGTCTCCGGGCTCGACGCCAACCGACTGGCCCTCCTCATCGCGGTGCTTGCGCGGCGCGGCGGTGTCGACGTCAGCGGCCGTGATGTCTACGCCAGCCTCGCCGGCGGTCTCACCGTGAGCGAACCGGCGCTCGACCTGCCGCTGGCGCTGGCCGTCGCTGCCTCCGCGCGTGACCTGGCGCTGCCGGCGGACATGCTCGTCTGTGGCGAGGTCTCGCTGCTCGGGGAGGTGCGGCCCGTGCGTGGTCTCGACCGCCGCTTGCGCGAGGCGGCTCGACTGGGCTTTCGCCGGGCACTGGTCCCGGCCGCTGCGGGGGACGGCCCCGGGGCGTCGCTGCCCGCCGGCCTGGAGCTCGTTCGCGTGGAAACTCTGGGCGCTGCGCTGTCGGCCGTCTTCGGCCCCACCGCTGGTACCTCTGGGTAGAGCCCCCGAGTACGCGGCTTCTGGTAGCGTGCGATAGCCATGTTGAAGTTCATCCGCCTGCTGGGGGGTGCGCTGGGAGTCATCCTGGCCATCGCTCTTACGGGCTTCGACGGCACGTCCGCCACCCTGCTCGAGGAATCGACCCAGGGACGCCTGCTGCTGGGCGCCTGGATCGCCGCCTGGGGCATGGTGGGCTTCGCCATCGCGCCGTACATCACGATGGCCCCCGCGCGCTGGCTCATGCGTGCGGTCACCGACATGTCCACCGACGAGTTCGTGGCGGCCGTGACCGGTCTCATCCTCGGCCTGCTGATGGGCTTCCTGCTGGGTCTGCCCCTGACGTCGCTGCCGGGTCCTGCCGGCCTGCTGCTGCCCATCGGGGTCTCGGTCGTCTTGGCGCTCGGCATGATGGGGCTGACCGTGGCCAAGCGACACGACCTGCGCGACGCCATCAGGGAGCTCGGCATGTTCCGCCGTGACGAGGCCGGCGACGAGGCCGAGGTCCGCTTCGACCAGGTGACCTACCTCGACACCAGCGCCATCATCGATGGGCGCATCGTCGACGTCGTCGCCTCCGGCTTCCTCTCGGGCCTGCTGGTGGTGCCGCGCTTCGTCCTGGGAGAGCTGCAGCACATCGCCGACGACTCTCACCCAGGGCGGCGCAACCGGGGCCGGCGCGGCATGGACGTGCTGTCGGTGCTGCAGAAAGACCACCGCATCGAGGTCGAGATGAGTTCCGAGGACGACGCCAGTGCTACGACCGTGGACACCAAGCTCGTGGCACTGGCACATGCACGCAAGGCGTCCATCCTGACCACCGACTACAACCTCAACCGCATCGCCCAGCTGCAGGGCGTGCGCGTGATGAACCTCAACCAGCTGGCGAATGCCTTGAAACCGGCGTTCCTGCCGGGGGAGGAGTTGCGCGTCAAGGTCATCCAGGAGGGCAAGGAGCCGGGCCAGGGCGTGGCCTTCCTCGACGACGGCACGATGGTGGTGGTCGAGGGTGGCAGCGACCACATCGAGGGTGAGCTGGACGTGACGGTGACCCGCATCCTGCAGACCGTGGCCGGGCGCATGATCTTCGCCGAGCGCTCGCCCGGCCCCTGAGCCCGGAGCGCTCGCCCGGCTCGCTCACCGGCGCGGCCGCGCGGCACGAAGTCGCCGGGCCGGGCACACTTGCTGCGTGATCCATCAAGACCTTGCTGACGCGGTCATCGTGGCCGCGGGCAGCAGCCGCCGCATGGGCGGACAGGACAAGCTCGAGCAGACCATCGCCGGCCGTCCCATCCTGCGTTGGACCGTGGAGGCGCTGGCGGCGGCACCGGCCATCTCGCGCCTCATCGTCGTTACCGCCCCCGAGCGCGTGGCGCGGCTACGCATCACGCCGTGGCTGGCCGAGGTCGGTGCCACGATCGTGGCTGGCGGTCGGCGTCGCCAGGACTCGGTGGCTGCCGGCGTCCGCGCCGCCACCGCCGACATCGTGCTGGTCCACGATGCCGCCCGCCCCTTCGTCTCCGTGGCGCTGGTGATGCGCGTGATCGCCGGCGTGCGTGACCATGGGGCCGCCATTCCTGCTCTGCCCGTGGCCGATGCCCTGAAGCGTGTCGAGGGCGAGCTGATCGTGGCCTCCGCCGAGCGTCAGGGTCTCTACCGTGCCCAGACGCCCCAGGGCGCGAGGCGCGAGCTCCTGCTGGCGGCGGCCGAGGCACACGCACACAGCGTCGACGACATCCCCGACGAGGCTGATCTGCTGGCCCGCCACGGGGTGGACGTGGCCATCGTGCCCGGCGCCGCGGACAACATCAAGGTGACGCTGGTGGAGGATCTGGTGCTCGCCCGCCGCCTGGCCGACGATGGCAGCCGCCGACGCACGACGCTCGGCAGCGACAGCCACCCCTTCGGACCCGGCGACGGCCTGCGCCTCGGTGGCGTGCTCCTGCCAGAGGCCCCACGGCTGCACGGTCACTCCGACGGAGACGTCGTGCTGCACGCGCTCTGTGATGCCTTGCTGGCTGCGGCCGGGGGTGGCGACCTGGGCCGGCTCTTCCCGTCGGGTCAGCCCCAGACGCGCGGTATCGACAGCGGCAAGCTGGTGGCCACGGTCATGGACCGGGTGGTCGAGGCGGGCCTCAGCGTGGAGAGCGTGGACGTCACCATCCTCGGCTCACGGCCACGCCTCGGCGGGCAGCGTCTCGACGCCATCGCCGCCTCCGTCGCGGGACTGCTGGGCATCGGAACCGCCTGCGTGTCCGTCAAGGCCGGGACCGCTAACCTCAGTGGTGACGAAGGTGCCGGTCGCGTCCTCAGCGCAACCTGCCTCGTGAGCGTGGTGTCCCGATGAGCCAGCGATTTCGCAACACGCTCGGCGGCGCGGTCGAGCCGTTCGAGCCCATCGAGTCTGGCCACGTGCGCATGTATACCTGCGGACCGACGGTGTACGCACCGGCGCACGTGGGCAACTTCCGCTCGTTCGTCTTCGCCGACCTCGTGCGGCGCGCGCTGCTCTTCGCTGGTTATCGCGTCACGTGGGTGATGAACATCACCGACGTCGACGACAAGATCATCCGTGACGCCTCGGCGGCCGGCATCACCATCGGGCAGCTGACCGAACGCTACACGGCCGCTTTCCTCGAGGACCTGGGCCGCCTCGGGATCCCGCAGCCTGATGTCATGCCGCGCGCCACCGAGCACATCGACGAGATGGTCTCGCTGATCGAGACGCTCATCGACAAGGGTCATGCCTACCAGGCCGAGGACGGGTCGGTCTTCTTCCGCATCGCTTCATGGCCCGCCTACGGACGACTGGCGCGCATCGACCCTGAGCAGCAGCGCAGCGGCGAGCGCGTGGAGGCGGACGAATACGACAAGGATGACGCTCGCGATTTCGCGCTGTGGAAAGCCGTCAAGCCGGGTGAGCCCAGCTGGCAGACCGCCTTGGGCGAAGGCCGACCGGGCTGGCACATCGAGTGCTCGGCCATGAGCATGCGCTACCTGGGCTCATCGTTCGATATCCACACCGGCGGCATCGACCTGGTCTTTCCGCACCACGAGGACGAGATCGCGCAGTCGGAGGCGGCGACCGGCCAGCCATTCGTGCGCACCTGGCTGCACTGCGCTCACCTGCGCATGGGTGGCGCCAAGATGGCCAAGCGTTCGGGCCACTTCAGCCGGCCGCAGGACGTGTACGACGACGGCGTGAGCCCGCAGGCACTGCGCTACGCACTGATGGCCACGCACTATCGCTCACCGCTGGACTTCAGCCAGCGCAGCCTGCAGGCAGCCACGGCGGCCGTCGAGCGCCTCCGCACGGCCGTGGCGGCGCTCGACGCCTACCGCGAGGAGCGGGCTGACGACGAGACACTGCCGTCGCTGCTGGCCCGGTCGCGTGCGGCCTTCGGCGCCGGGCTGGCGGACGACCTCAACATCTCCGAAGCGTTGGCCGCCACGTTCGACCTGGTGCGCGACCTCAACAGCCGCATCGCCGCCCGCTCCATCTCGACGGCCGACGCGCAGGCGGCGGCTGCGGCCATCCGCGAGCTCGACGGCGTGTTGGGTGTGCTGGAAGCGGCGGTGGAGGAGCTCGATGCCGAGCTGGCCGCGATGCTGGCAGCGCGGTCCTCGGCGCGTGCCGCACGCGACTGGGCACGGAGTGACGAGCTGCGCGACGACCTCGCGGCGGCGGGCATCGTGGTCGAGGACACAGCCGATGGCCAGCGCTGGCGCCGGAGGCCCGCATGACCGACGAGCCGCACGAGCCGCGCGAGCCGGCACAGACGCCCGACCCGGCCACCGGTGAGCGAGGCGGTCAAGCGGGTGGACCGGCCGAGGAGCGACCTGCGGGCGAGCGAACCGGCGCCTCGCCATCGTCGGAACCCAGGTCGGGTGGGGCGTCGCAGGGCGACCGGCCCGCGGGTCAGCCCGCGTACGGGAACCGAGGTGCCGGGCCGCCTGCGCGCAAGCCCGGTAGCCGTCCCTACGACAACCGCCAGCAGGGCCGGCCCGGTGGGGGTCGGCCGTACGCCGACCGGCCCGGGAGCGGGCGCGCCTCTGTCGGCGGCCCGGGTGGGCAGCGCCCGGGAGCCCGACCGCCAGGACGCCCCGGCCAACGCCCGTACGGACGTGGCGACCAGGCTCGCGGGAGCGGACCGCGGCGCGACGGGCCGCCGGGGGAGCGCCGCCCATTCGATGGGCCCGCTCATCCGGAACGGCACGTGGACTACCGCCGCCAGGACCGCAGCGGTGGGCAACGTCCGGGTTTCGGTGGGCCACGTCCGGGTCCCGGCACAGGGGTTCGTGATGACCGCGCGCGTGGCCCACGTGGCCCACGCACTGACTGGGATCGCCGCGAGCGGCCCGGCCCGCCACGTCTGCCGCTGGGCCCGTCACCCGCCGAGCTGCTGGCTGACGACGAGGAGATCGTAGCCGGTCGTCGGCCGGTCGAAGAGGCCTTCGCCGCCCGCCGGGAGGCGCGGCGCCTGCTGGTCGTGCCCGAGCGGAGAGCCGCGCTCGACCAGCTGGTCCTGCACGCCACCACGTTGCGCATCCCGGTCGTGGAGGTCGAGGGTGGCACGATCACGGCCGTCAGCGGCTTCGATGGCCACCAGGGGGTGGCGCTCGTCGTGGCACCGCGCCGCTGGGCCACGCTGGACGAGGTGCTGGCTCTGGCCAGATCGCGGCACGAGCCACCGTTCCTGCTGGCGCTCGACCATCTCGAGGACCCCCAGAACGTGGGCACGCTGCTGCGTTCTGCCGAGGCCTGCGGGGTCCACGGCGTCATCTTCCCGACGCGTGGCGCTGCGCCTATCAGCCCGGCAGCCATCAAGACATCCGCCGGCGCGATCGAGCACCTCCTGCTGGTGCCACTGGATGACCTGGCGTCCGGCCTGGTCGACCTGCACGCCCGTGGCGTGCGCGTCATCGGGGCCGACGGCGATGCGCCCATGACGGTCCGCGAGGTGGACCTGCGTGGGCCCGTGGTCATCGTCACCGGCTCGGAGGGCCGCGGCCTCAACGCCAAGGTGCGCAAGCGCGTCGACCTCATGGCCCGCATCCCCATGCGCGGCAAGGTGGCGTCACTCAACGCTTCCGTGGCCGGCTCGGTGTTCCTCTTCGAGGCGGCTGCCCAGCGCGCCCTGCCCGAGGCTGAGCGACCCTCCGACGCGCCGGTGCCCGAGCCGCCGCTGCCCGAGTCGCCGGTGCCGGCGGCGACACCGACCCCGAGCGGGGTGGTCTCGCCTGCCCCGCCCGCCGCCGGATCCGAGGCCGAGCCGGGGCCGTCGCCCGTGGCTGAGTCGCCGAGCGCGTCTTCGACGGAGCCGGCGCCGGCAGGGGCGGGCAGCGACGACCTGCTGCCCGAAGCGCCACCCCCGACCAGGCCCGACCAGCCTGGCTGAGAGCACCCGGCAGGCACGCTTGCGGATCCTGCCACTGGTGCGGTACCATTCGGCGTCGCCGCCGACGTAGCTCAATTGGTAGAGCAGTGGTTTTGTAAACCACCGGTTCCGGGTTCGAGTCCCGTCGTCGGCTCCAACCAAAGAGGATGCTGTGTCCTCCCTCACCACAGGGGCCTCGGCCTCGAGGGGGATGCGGAAACACGGGTAGGTTGAGCAGGTGGTGAGCTCCGCTGACTGTAGATCAGCCGTCTTCGACTGTGGGGGTTCAATTCCCTCCCTGCCCACCATCACCAACGGCATCTTCTTGTAGAGCCCACAATCGCCCAGCGCGCCCACATAGCTCAGTGGCAGAGCACTTCCTTGGTAAGGAAGAGGTCTTGGGTTCAAATCCCAATGTGGGCTCCACCTGATCACCTCCGACCCGCCCACCGTCACGGTGCGCGCTTCCGGGGGCCAAGCGGGACAATGAGGATGGCCAAGCAGAAGTTCGAGCGCACCAAGCCCCACGTCAACATCGGCACCATCGGTCACATCGACCATGGCAAGACGAGCCTGACGGCGGCCATCACCAAGTACCTGGCCCTCAAGGGCGAGGCGAAGTACCGCGCCTTCGACACGATCGACAACGCGCCCGAGGAGCGCGAGCGCGGCATCACCATCGCCATCGCCCACGTCGAGTACGAGACCGACAACCGCCACTACGCCCACGTCGACTGCCCCGGCCACGCCGACTACATCAAGAACATGATCACCGGCGCGGCCCAGATGGACGGCGCCATCCTCGTGGTCGCGGCCACCGACGGCCCCATGCCCCAGACGCGCGAGCACATCCTGCTGGCCCGCCAGGTGGAGGTGCCCTACATCGTCGTCTTCCTCAACAAGGTCGACATGGTCGACGACGAGGAGCTGCTCGAGCTCGTCGAGCTCGAGGTCCGCGAGCTGCTGTCCAAGTACGAGTTCCCCGGCGACGACCTGCCGGTCGTGCGCGGCTCCGCGCTCGCCGCGCTCGAGGCCCCCGACGACGTCAACGACGAGGCCTACAAGCCCATCGCCGAGCTGATGGACGCGGTCGACTCCTACATCCCCACCCCCGAGCGGGCGGTGGACAAGCCCTTCCTCATGCCCGTCGAGGACGTCTTCAGCATCAAGGGCCGCGGCACCGTCGCCACCGGCCGTGTCGAGCGTGGCGAGGTCAAGGTCGGCGAAGATGTCGAGATGATCGGCATGAAGGACACCCGCAAGGTGGTCGTGACCGGCGTCGAGATGTTCAACAAGCTGCTCGACTCGGGCCAGGCCGGTGACAACATCGGCGTGCTGCTGCGCGGCATCGAGCGCGACGAGATCGAGCGCGGCCAGGTGCTGGCCAAGGCCGGCACCATCAAGCCGCACACCAAGTTCACCGCCCGGGTCTACGTGCTGACCAAGGAGGAGGGCGGCCGTCACACGCCGTTCTACAACGGCTACCGCCCGCAGTTCTACCTGCGCACCACCGACGTCACCGGCGCCATCAGCCTGCAGGGCGGTGCCGAGATGATCATGCCCGGCGACCACGTCGACATGGACGTCGAGCTCATCACGCCCATCGCGCTCGAGCCCGGCCAGCGCTTCGCCATCCGCGAGGGTGGCCGCACCGTCGGCGCCGGCGCCATCATCTCGGTCGAGGACTAGACTTCAGTGGCAAAAGCCGAAAACCGTCCCGTCATCACGCTCGCCTGCACCGAATGCAGGGAGCGAACCTATACGACGGAGAAGAACAAGAAGAACGATCCAGGCCGGATCGAGCTCCGCCGTTACTGTCCTCGTTGTCGAAGTCATACACTTCACCGCGAGACCAAGTAGGGGACCGAAGCTCGAAGACGTAGGCGCGTAGCTCAATTTGGCAGAGCACTGGTCTCCAAAACCAGGGGTTGTGGGTTCGAGTCCCGCCGCGCCTGCCACTCCCACCAGCAGCCCCAGATGAGGCACCGAAGAGAATCGTGATCGGAAGGATCCGCCAATACCTGACCGAATCCTGGTCAGAACTGAAGAAGGTGACGTGGCCCACGCGGGAGCATGTCCGAAACCTGACGATCCTCGTCTTCGTGATCAGCGGCATCTTCGGGCTGTACATCGGCTTCTGGGACCTGCTCTGGACGAGCGTCCTGCGGTTCATCACGGACACGTTCTAGATGACCAGCTTCCTTGAACACCTGACGGAGTCGGCCCAGCCCGAGAAGCGCTGGTACGTCATCCATACCTACTCGGGCTACGAGAAGAAGGTCAAGACCAACCTCGAGCACCGCATCGAGACGATGGGCATGGAAGACAAGATCTACCAGGTGCTCGTGCCCGAAGAGGATGAGATCGAGATCCGGGGCGGCCAGCGCGTCACGGTGCAGAAGAAGGTCTTCCCCGGCTACGTGCTCGTGGAGATGATCCTCGACCCGGAGTCCTGGTTCGTGGTGCGCAACACGCCCGGCGTCACCAGCTTCGTCGGTGGTGGCAACATCCCCGGCTCACGAAACGAGCCTGTGCCCCTCGAGGAGCACGAGGTCAAGCAGATCCTGCGCCAGATGGGCGTGGAGACTCCCAAGTACCGTGTCGCCTTCACCAAGGGACAGTCGGTGCGTGTCACCGACGGTCCCTTCGCCGAGTTCATCGGCACCGTCGACGAGGTCAATCCCGAGCGCAACAAGCTCAAGGTCCTGGTCAGCATCTTCGGTCGCGAGACCCCAGTCGAGCTGGACTTCCTGCAGGTCGAGAAGCTCTAGGCCGCAGACAGCACCCTGACCACAACGAGGTAGAACGAGACGAACCGATGGCCAAGAAGATCCGCACCGTCCTGACCCTGCAGCTGCCCGCCGGGAAGGCCACGCCGGCCCCGCCCGTGGGTACCGCGCTGGGCCCGCACGGCATCAACATCGTCGAGTTCACCAAGACCTACAACGAGCGCACGGCGGCCCAGAGCGGCCAGATCATCCCTGCTCGCATCACCATCTTCGAGGATCGCAGCTTCACCTTCGTCCTCAAGACGCCGCCGGCAGCCGACCTGCTGCGCAAGGCCGCGGGCGTGGAGAAGGGCTCCGGGGCCGCCAACCGCGATCCCGATGTGGGCAAGGTCACCCGGGCCCAGGTGCTCGAGATCGCCGAGATCAAGAAGGCCGACCTCAACGCGCACGACCCTGAGATGGCGGCCCGCGTCATCGCCGGCACGGCCCGCTCGATGGGCATCGAGGTCGTCGACTGACGACGCTCCAGGACGCCGTCCGCCAGCCGGGCCGGACGGAAGGGATGGCGGCTTCGGCTCGCCGCTGACCGGCACGTCTACCCCGCGTCGCCAGGGGGAGGCCAACACAAGGCCGCACGAAAGGACCAGCCACATGAGCAAGCACGGAAAGCGCTACCAGGACGCCGCCAAGCTCGTCGAGCACGGCAAGACCTACGAGCCCGACGAGGCCATGGCGCTGCTGAAGGAAACGGCCACCACCAAGTTCGAGTCCTCGGTCGAGGCCCACATCCGCCTCGGCGTCGACCCGCGCCACGCCGAGCAGATGGTGCGCGGCACCGTCAGCCTGCCGCACGGCAGCGGCAAGGTGGTGCGCGTGGCCGTCTTCGCCCAGGGTGACAAGGCCGCCGAGGCCACCGCGGCCGGCGCCGATGTCGTCGGCGCTGACGACCTCGCCGAGAAGATCGAGGGCGGCTGGCTGGAATTCGACGTCGCCGTGGCCACGCCCGACATGATGGGCCGGGTCGGCAAGCTCGGCCGCATCCTCGGTCGTCGCGGGCTGATGCCGAACCCCAAGGCCGGCACCGTCACCTTCGACATCGAGCAGGTCGTCAACGAGCTCAAGGGCGGACGCATCGAGTTCAAGGTCGACAAGGGCGGCATCATCCACGTGCCCTTCGGCAAGTCCGGCTTCGAGCCGTCCCAGCTGGTCGACAACCTCGCAGCCCTGACCGATGCCATCAACCGCGCCCGGCCCAAGGAGGTCAAGGGCCAGTATTTCAAGAGCCTCACCGTCGCCTCCACGATGGGCCCCGGCATCCGCGTCGATGTCCCCGGCCTGCTGGCGCGCGCCGCGGCCTAGCTCACAGCGGGCATGGCTGCCCGCACCACGACGCTGACGGGGCGCTACCCGTCGAAACGAAGATCGTTCCGCCAGAGACAGCGATGCGTCCGAGGGAGTCGTCAAGGCTCCCGCGCCGCGGGCCCGCGAGGGCCTGCCGGACCGGACCGAAATCGTCGACCGGACCGCCATCGGGCGGGGACGCCGACGGGCACGCCAAGGCAGGTGTCGAACCGGACCTCCATCCGGGGCTGCTCGTCGCAGCGACCGACGCCCCTGTGCGGGACACACAGGGGACGTCGCTGTCGCGCCGATCCCAGCGAAAGGAGGTCACATGCCCACACAAGCCAAGCAGGCAACCGTGGCGGAGCTCACCGAGCTTCTGAAGGAGGCGGACACCGCGATCGTCTCTGACCACCGGGGCCTGTCGGTGGCTGACTTGCTCAAGGTGCGCCGCGAGCTGCGGGCGAAGGACATCCAGTACCGGGTCATCAAGAACCGGCTGGCCAAGATCGCGGCTGAGCAGGCCGGGCGACCGGAGCTCATCCCGTTGCTCTCCGGGCCCAGCGCCATCGCTGTCGGTGCGGCCGACGAGTCCTCGCTCGCCAAGGGTCTGCTGGATGCCACCAAGCCCTTCTCGGTCGAGATCCGTGGCGCTGCCATGAACGGCGCGACGGTCGACGCGGCCGCGGTGGCCGCGCTCGCCAAGCTGCCCGGCCGCGAGGTGCTGCTGGCCCAGCTGGCCGGCGGCATGGCCGCTCCCCTGAGCACGATGGCCAGTCTCTTCGCCGCTCCGCTGCGCAATCTCGGCTACGGCCTCGCGCAGCTGCACGAGCAGCGTGAAGCGGCTGAAGCCGCCTAAGCATCCAGTCACCGACCCTCTCATCCACCCCGACATCACGGAAGGAACGACACCCCAATGGCCAAGCTTTCCCAGGAAGACATCCTCGTAGCCATCGACGGCATGACCGTTCTCGAGCTGTCCGAGTTCATCAAGGCCTTCGAGGAGCGCTACGGCGTCACCGCGGCGGCCCCCGCAGCCGTGGCCGTGGCAGCCGCCCCGGCCGATGGCGACGGCCGCTGCCGCCGTCGAGGAGCAGACCGAGTTCGAGGTCGTGCTCACCGAGGTCGGCCCCAACAAGATCCCCGTCATCAAGGTCGTGCGCGAGCTGACCGGCCTTGGCCTGAAGGAGGCCAAGGACGTCGTCGATGCCGCGCCCAAGGCCGTCAAGGAGGGCGTCGACAAGGACGAGGCCGAGCGGATCAAGGCCGCGCTCGAGGAGCAGGGCGCCAAGGTCGAGATCAAGTAGGCCCTACGCCAGACATCATCACGCCAGACATCATCGAAGGGGGGAGGCCGGCGGCCTCCCCCCTTCGGCGTGATGGGCCGCGCCAGCGGCCGCATCGGCACCGGACCCGTGTTTGACGGTCCGGAGGCGACGCGATACCATATGTGGTCGGTGAGCGCGGCCCTTTTTGTTTCAACGACCCAAGTGGTCGGATTCCCGTGCCTTGATCGCCTCTGCCCGAGGCCAGGAGTGCCCCATGACCGTGTCTGAAGTCGATCGTCGGCGTGCGCCCATGCCGTGGAGCGCGAACGATACTCCCGGATCCCGGAAGTCCTTCCCATCCCCGACCTGATCGAGCTTCAGCGAACCTCGTACGACTGGTTCGTCGAGCGCGGGCTGCGAGACCTGCTCGACGAGATCAGCCCCATCCAGGACTTCACCGGCAAGTCCATGGAGCTGCATTTCAACGGCTACGAGTTCGGCGAGCCCAAGTACGACCAGCTCGAGTGCCGCGCCCGCGACCTGACCTACAGCCGGCCGCTGTACGTCGAGGTGGAGCTGCGTCATCCACGAGACCGGCGAGCACATCGCGCAGCGCGTCTACATGGGCGACTTTCCCAGCATGACCGAGCGTGGCACGTTCATCATCAACGGCGCCGAGCGCGTCGTCGTCAGCCAGCTCGTGCGCAGCCCCGGCGTCTACTACACCAGCACCGAGGACGCCAACACCGGCCGCCAGCTGTTCAGCGCCAAGGTCATCCCCAATCGCGGCGCCTGGCTGGAGTTCGAGACCTCGGCCAAGAACGTGCTCTACGTCAAGGTCGACCGCAAGCGCAAGCTCGAGGCCACCAAGCTGCTGCGCGCCGTGGGCTACGAGAGCAACGACGAGATCGTCGACCTCTTCAAGCGGGTCGACACCGGCGAGACCAGCTTCGTCAGCGAGACGCTCGACAAGGACACCACGACCACGCGCATGGAAGCGCTCATCGAGGTCTACAAGAAGCTGCGCCCCGGCGATCCGCCCACCGGCGACAACGCCGAGAAGCTCGTCGAGAGCCTGTTCTTCAACTTCCGCCGCTACGACCTCGGCCGAGTCGGGCGCTACAAGTTCAACAAGAAGCTCGGTCCGGTCGCCGACCGCATGGGCATCAAGCTGCCCGAGGTCGAGCGCACCATCACCAAGGAAGACATCGCTGTCATCGTCGGCCACCTCATCGAGCTCGACAACGGCCTCGGCAGCGCCGATGACATCGACCACCTCGGCAATCGCCGCATCCGTGCCAACGGCGAGCTCATCCAGAACGCCTTCCGGGTGGGCCTGCTGCGCATGGAGCGCGTGGTCAAGGAGCGCATGACCATCCAGGAGCCGGAGAAGGCGACGCCCAACGTGCTGGTCAACATCCGCCCCGTGGTGGCGGCCATGAAGGAGTTCTTCGGCGGCAGCCAGCTCTCGCAGTTCATGGACCAGACCAACCCGCTCGCGGAGCTCACCAGCAAGCGCCGCCTCTCCGCCCTCGGCCCCGGCGGCCTGTCGCGAGAGCGCGCCGGCTTCGACGTGCGTGACGTGCACCACAGCCACTACGGTCGCATCTGCCCTATCGAGACGCCGGAAGGGCCCGAACATCGGGCTGATCGGCTCGCTCGCGACGTACGGCCGCATCAACGAGTACGGCTTCATCGAGACGCCCTACCGCAAGGTCAAGCGCACCGCCGACTACAAGGACAAGGGCCTCATCGACGAGATCGCCGGCGAGGACGTGGTCACCTCGGCGGGCAAGGTCGTGCTCGAGAAGGGCAAGCCCATGACGCAGGAGGCCGTCGAGGAGCTGAAGGCCCAGAAGCGCAAGGCCTTCAAGATCAAGCCGCGCGTGACCAAGGAGATCGAGTACCTCGCCGCCTACGACGAGGAGGAGCGCTACGTCGCGCAGGCCAACACCAGGCTCGACGAGCGTGGCTACTTCGTCGACGAGAAGGTACCGGCCCGCCACCTCGACCAGTTCCCCGAGGCACGGCCCAGCCAGATCGACTACATGGACGTGAGCCCCAAGCAGGTCGTGTCCGTGGCCACCGCGCTCATCCCCTTCCTCGAGCACGATGACGCCAACCGTGCCCTCATGGGCTCGAACATGCAGCGCCAGGCCGTGCCGCTGCTGGAGCCGGAGTCGCCCATCGTGGGCACCGGCATGGAAGCGCGCGCGGCCCAGGACTCGGGCCAGGTCATCGTGGCCCGTGCCGCCGGCGTGGTGACCTCCGTGACGGCCGACCTCATCACCGTCGAAGAGGACGACGGCGAGCTGCGCCGCTATCCGCTCGAGAAGTTCGTGCGCTCCAACCAGGGCACCTGCATCAACCACCGGCCCATGGTGGAAGTGGGCATGCGGGTCAACGAGAGCGCCGTGCTGGCCGACTCGTCCTCGACGGAGGCCGGCGAGCTGGCACTGGGTCGCAACATCCTGGTGGCCTTCATGAGCTGGGAGGGTGGCAACTACGAGGACGCCATCGTCGTCAGCGACCGCCTCGTACGCGAGGACCTCTTCACCAGCATCCACATCGAGAAGCACGAGCTGGAGTCGCGCGACACCAAGCTCGGTCCCGAGGAGATCACCCGCGACATCCCCAACGTCGGCGAGGACTCCCTCAAGGACCTCGACGAGGACGGCGTCGTCTACATCGGCGCCGAGGTGCAGCCGGGTGACATCCTGGTGGGCAAGATCACGCCCAAGGGCGAGACCGAGCTGACGGCCGAGGAGCGCCTGCTGCGCGCCATCTTCGGCGAGAAGGCGCGGGAGGTGAAGGACTCCAGCCTGCGGCTGCCCCACGGCGAGCGTGGCAAGGTCGTGGACATCCGCGAGTTCAACCGCGACAACGGCGACGAGCTGCCCCCCGGCGTCAACCGCCTGATCCGCGTCAGCGTCGCCGCCAAGCGCAAGATCAGCGTGGGCGACAAGATGGCCGGCCGTCACGGCAACAAGGGTGTGGTGGCCAAGATCCTGCCCCAGGAGGACATGCCCTTCCTGCCCGATGGCACGCCGGTCGACATCATCCTCAACCCGCTGGGCGTACCCAGCCGCATGAACATCGGCCAGATCCTCGAGACCCACCTCGGCTGGGCGCTCCACGAGCGCGGCATCAAGGAGGGGCGCACCATCAAGGCCGCCACGGCCGTGTTCGATGGGGCGAGCGAGGAGCAGATCGAGCAGGAGCTGCTCGCGGCCGGCCTGCCCGTCACGGGCAAGACGATGCTGCGCGACGGGCGCAGCGGTGAGCCCTTCGACCGCGAGGTCACGGTGGGCTACATCTACATGCTCAAGCTGCACCACCTGGTTGAAGACAAGATCCACGCTCGGTCCACTGGTCCCTACAGCCTCATCACCCAGCAGCCGCTCGGTGGCAAGGCCCAGTTCGGCGGCCAGCGGTTCGGTGAGATGGAGGTCTGGGCCCTGGAGGCCTACGGCGCTGCCAACATCCTGCAGGAGCTGCTGACGGTGAAGTCGGACGACGTCATGGGCCGTGTCCAGACGTACGAGGCCATCGTCAAGGGTGAGGACATCCAGGCGCCCGGCGTGCCGGAGTCGTTCAAGGTCCTCATCAAGGAGCTCCAGAGCCTTGGGCTCAACGTGGAGATCCTCAACGAGAACGAGGAGGAGATCCACTTCGCCGAGGACCCCTCGGCGTACCCGCTGCCGGACCTCGGTGGCATCAACCTCGCCGGATTCGAAGACTAGACCACTATCCCTGGGCCGCCGGCCCGGACGCTGCGCCGGGCCCACCCGCGCATCCCGCATCGTTCCACGACGGTGCGGCTGAAGGAGAACGATGCTCGAGGTCAACAACTTCAACGCCATCCGCATCTCGCTGGCCTCGCCGGACCAGGTGCGAGACTGGTCGAAGGGCGAGGTCACCAAGCCCGAGACCATCAACTACCGCACCCTGCGACCGGAGAAGGACGGGCTCTTCGACGAGCGCATCTTCGGTCCCTCCCGCGACTGGGAGTGCTACTGCGGCAAGTACAAGCGCATCCGCTACAAGGGCATCATCTGCGACAAGTGCGGCGTCGAGGTCACGCGCGCCAAGGTGCGCCGCGAGCGCATGGGCCACATCCAGCTGGCCAGCCCCGTCAGCCACATCTGGTACTTCAAGGGCACGCCCAGCCGCCTGGGCATCCTGCTCGACATCAGCCCCCGCAACCTCGAGGGCGTCCTCTATTTCGCCAAGTACATCGTGACGTGGGTCGACGAGGACGCGCGCGCCAAGCTGCTCCAGCAGCTGGATGACGAGGCCGAGGGACGTGGTAGTGGCGGCCAGGCGCTGGCCGACCTCGAAGACCGCCTGCAGGCCGACATCAACAAGATCGCCGACGAGCTGACCGCCGAGCTCGAGCAGTTCAAGAAGGAGCGTGAGCAGGAGCGCGAAACGCGCACCGCCCAGCTCGTCGAGGCACAGCAGTCGACAGAGGCTGCGCTGAAGGCCCTGGGCTCGAGCATCGCCGAGGACCCCATCGTCTTCGAGGAGACCGGCGAGGTCCTGGTGGCCGCTGGCGAGAAGGCGACCAAGGCCGTCTCCACGCAGCTGCGCAAGCTGACCGCCGAGCTGGTCGAGAGGATCAACGACGACATCAAGGAGAAGGAGGCCCAGGAAGAGGCTGCCGTGGCGCAGCGCATCGAGGACGCCAAGCTCGAGATGAGCGCCGCCCTCGAGGCCGAGCAGGAGCGCCTCAAGGTCGAGGCCGAGGGCCTCAAGGAGGAGATCCGCAAGGCTCGCGACGAGATCGGCAAGCTGCAGGCTGGCGACCTCCTGCCCGAGATCTCCATGGACGGCTGGAACTTCCGCGACCTCGACCGCAAGTACGGCAGCGGCATCCGTGGTGGCCAGCGGCTCTTCGCCGCCGGCATGGGTGCGGAGGCTGTGCGCGAGCGCATCACCCGTCTCGACCTGGAGGAGCTCAGCGCCACCCTCCATTCAGAGGTTCGCACCACCAGCGGCATGCGCCGCAAGAAGGCCATCAAGCGGCTGCGCCTCATCGAGGCCTTCCGGCGCTCCGGTGCGCGGCCCGAGTGGATGATCCTCTCCGTGCTGCCGGTGATCCCGCCCGACCTGCGCCCGATGGTGCAGCTCGACGGCGGCCGCTTCGCCACCTCCGACCTCAACGACCTCTATCGCCGCGTCATCAACCGCAACAACCGCCTCAAGCGACTGCTGGAGCTGGGTGCCCCGGAGATCATCATCCGCAACGAGAAGCGGATGCTGCAGGAGGCCTGTGACGCCCTCATCGACAACGGTCGTCGCGGCCGCGCCATCGCCGGCACCGGCAACCATCGCCTGAAGTCGCTCTCCGACATGCTCAAGGGCAAGCAGGGCCGGTTCCGCCAGAACCTGCTGGGCAAGCGCGTCGACTACTCCGGCCGCTCGGTCATCGTGGTCGGCCCGGACCTGGAGCTGCACCAGTGCGGCCTGCCCAAGAAGATGGCGCTGGAGCTGTTCAAGCCGTTCGTCATGCGTCAGCTCGTCGAGAAGAACTACGCCCACAACATCAAGAGCGCCAAGCGCCTCGTGGAGCGCGTGGAGGATGTGGTCTGGGATGTCCTCGAGGACGTCATCCAGGATCACCCGGTGCTGCTGAACCGCGCCCCCACGCTGCACCGTCTGGGGATCCAGGCGTTCATGCCCAAGCTCGTCGAGGGCTCGGCCATCCAGATCCATCCGCTCGTCTGCTTCGCCTTCAACGCCGACTTCGATGGCGACCAGATGGCCGTTCACGTGCCTCTGTCCCGCGACGCCCAGGACGAGGCGCGGCGCATGATGCTCTCGACGGAGAACCTGCTGAGCCCGTCGGACGGCGCTCCCGTCGTCGCTCCGACCCAGGACATGATCCTGGGCTGCTACTACCTGACGATGGATGCCGCCACGCCCATCAAGGGTGTCGTGCCGACCTTCGAGACCGACGCCGAGGCGCTGCTGGCCTACGAGCTGGGCGGCATCGACACGCGCGACGAGATCGACGACCTGGCTGCCCACCGCGTGCGGCGCATGAAGCTGCACACCCCGGTGCGCGTGATGCGCGCAGGCGTCTGGGATGGCGAGCGCGAGGAGGTCGTGGAGCAGCCCATCGAGAGCACCATCGGACGGCTGATCTTCAACCAGATCCTGCCGCCACAGCTGCGCTATAGCGAGAAGACCAACCGCGCCATGGCCCGCGCCCAGCTGCGCGAGGTCGTCTCCGACTGCTACCGCCTGCTCGGTCGCAACGAGACGGCGCATCTCGTCGACGGCATCAAGCGTGTCGGGTTCCGCTACGCCACCCAGGGCGGCATGACCATCGGTATCGACGACATCAAGGTGCCCGAGAGCAAGCAGGAGCTGCTGGCCCTGGCCGACGGACGCGTCATCGACATCGACGGGCAGTACCAGCGCGGCCTCATCACCGAGGATGAGCGCTATGCGCGCGTGGTGGATGTCTGGAAGGCCACCACCGACGAGGTCAGCAGTCGCATGATGGAGGGCCTTGACCCAGAGGGCTCGGTCACCATGATGACCGCCTCCGGTGCCCGCGGTAACAAGGGCAATATCGGCCAGCTGGGCGGCATGCGAGGCCTGATGGCCGACCCGTCGGGCCGCATCATCGATGTGCCGGTGCGCTCCAACTTCCGCGAAGGCATGACCGTGCTGGAGTACTTCATCTCCACCCACGGTGCCCGCAAGGGCCTCGCTGACACCGCCCTTCGAACGGCCGACTCGGGCTACCTCACGCGCCGGCTCGTGGATGTCGCGCAGGACGTCATCACCCGCGACGACGACTGCGGCACCCTCGAGGGCACCTGGATCACGCGTGAAGAGACCGAGGAGTTCGCCGGTTCAGAGCCCGACGCCTTCTGGCGCCGGCTCGCCGGGCGCTTCGCCGCCGGGCCCATCAGCAAGCCGGGGGCCCGGAAGAAGGACAAGCCCATCGTCGAAGCCGGTGAGTTGATCACCGAGGACATCGCACGTGCCATCGACGCGGCCGGTGTCGACGCCGCGGTCGTGCGTTCGGCGCTGACCTGCCAGTCACGCCTGGGCGTCTGCCGCACCTGCTACGGCGTCAACCTGGCCACCCGCGAGCTGGTGGAGGCCGGTGAGGCCGTCGGCATCATCGCCGCCCAGTCGATCGGCGAGCCGGGCACGCAGCTGACCATGCGCACGTTCCACACCGGCGGTGTCGCCGGTCTGGACATCACCGCCGGCCTGCCACGTGTCGAGGAGCTCTTCGAGGCGCGCATGCCCAAGGGCAAGGCTGAGATCAGCCACATCGATGGCGTGGTCGAGATCCTCGAGGGCGAGGACGCCATCCGCAAGGTCAAGGTGACCAGCCGCGAGGTCTTCGATGTGCCCATCAAGCTCACCAAGAAGCATGAACGCCTGGTGGCCGAGGGCGACGCCGTCGAGGTCGACCAGCTCGTCGCGCGCCTCGAGAAGGGCGACGAGGTGCTGGAGGTGCGTGCGCCGGACAGCGGCCTGGTCACCTTCACCGATGAGGGCATCAAGATCGCCGGCGAGGACGTGGTGGAGCGCGAGTACGCCATCCCTCACAACGCCAAGCTGATGGTCGAGGATGGCCAGCAGATCCGCGCCGGCGATGCCATCACCGAGGGTCCCATCAACCCGCAGGAGTACCTCGAGACGCGCGGTCGCGACGCGGTCCAGCGCTACCTGGTCAAGGAGGTCCAGAAGGTCTACCGCAGCCAGGGCGTGACCATCAACGACAAGCACATCGAGATCATCGTGCGGCAGATGCTGCGCAAGGTGCGCATCGACCAGCCCGGCGACAGCGAGCAGCTGCCCTTCGAGCTGGTGGACCGCTTCGATTTCGAGGACATCAACGAGCACGTGCTCGCCGAGGGTGGCGAGCCGGCGACGGCCGAGACCGTCCTGCTGGGCGTCACCAAGGCCTCGCTGAACACCAGCAGCTTCCTCGCTGCGGCGTCCTTCCAGGAGACCACCCGGGTGCTGACCGAGGCCGCCATCAACGGCGCCAAGGACGGCCTGGTGGGCCTCAAGGAGAACGTCATCATCGGCAAGCTCATCCCCGCGGGCACGGGCGCTCCGGCCAACATCGCGCGCCGGCGCGAGGAGGCCCGCATCGCGGCCGCCGCGGCGCTTGCCGGTGGCGAGCTGCCGGAGGGCTTCGGTGAGGAGTACAACGTCTTCCTCAGCGAGAGCGCGGCGCCCGCCGATGGCGACGGGGAAGGGGAGAACCCCTTCCTCGAGGAGGCTGAGCAGCGAGCCCAGGCAGAGGCGCAAGCCGAAGCCGAGCCTGAGGCCAACCCCTTCCTCGAGGGCGAGCCTGCCCGGACCGAGAGCGACGTCCCGCTCGATGATCCGGTCGAGGCGGTCGGGGAGCTGGATGAGTCCGAGGACGAGGACGCCAGCGAGGGCTGACCAGCATCAACGCCCCCTGACGGCAGCGGGCGCGACCGCAGGCATGCAGCGGTGCCCTCCGGGCCCCGCTGCTGCCGCGCTCGGAGGGGTCGTCGTTGACGACGGGGCGGCCCGCTGCTAGACTTCGCGGTCGCGGCTGAAACGGCCGCGTCGGTTTCGTGCGCGTCGACCGCAGGTCGGCTGGCACACCGGGCGGCACTCTCGAGAGGGGGCCCGTCGATCGGGCCCGGACGACTGGGACGAAGAAGCCGCCACATCAGACCAGACACCGAGACAGACGGGAAGCGTGCGCTCCGCGCGCCTTCTCCAAGCGCGTCAGCATGACGCCCACCGATAGGGGAGACGACACCTCCGTGCCGACCATCAGCCAGCTCGTGCGCAAGGGCCGCAAGCCCAAGCAGGCGAAGATCAAGGCCCCCGCGATGCGCAAGAACTGGAACAGCCTGCGCCAGCGCCAGGTGCCCACGCCGGGCGCCCCGCAGAAGCGTGGTGTCTGCCTTCAGGTGCGCACCATGACGCCGAAGAAGCCCAACTCGGCGCTGCGCAAGATCGCCCGTGTGCGGCTCACCAATCAGATGGAGGTCACGGCCTACATCCCCGGCATCGGCCACAACCTGCAGGAGCACTCGGTCGTGCTCGTGCGTGGTGGTCGTGTCAAGGACCTGCCGTCGGTGAAGTACCACATCATCCGTGGCACGCTCGATGCCTCAGGCGTGAGCGACCGCAAGCAGGGCCGTTCCCACTACGGCACGAAGAGGCCCAAGTAATGCCCCGACGAGCCCAGATCCCACGCAAGGTCAAGTACTCACCGCCGCTCGCCCGCAACACCGACCGCTTCGTGGTGAAGCTGATGAAGGACGGCAAGAAGGGCCTGGCCGAGAAGATCCTGCGCCAGGCGCTGGCCCGGGCCGAGGCTTCCGCCGGACGCCCCGGACTGGAGGTCCTCGACGCGGCGCTGCGCAACGCCACGCCCATCATCGAGGTCAAGCCCCGCCGCGTCGGTGGTGCCACCTACCAGGTGCCCGTCGAGATCCGTGGCGACCGCCGCACGTCGCTGGGCGTGCGCTGGCTGGTCCAGGCCGCCCGCAAGCGCAGCGGCAAGTCCATGAGCGAGAAGCTGGCCTTCGAGCTCGTCGACGCCATGAACGGCCTGGGTGCCGCCGTCAAGCGTCGCGAAGACACGCACAAGATGGCCGACGCCAACAAGGCGTTCAGCCACTTCCGCTGGTAGCACCAGCCACCCCCGTTACGAGGACCCTGTAGACCGATGACACGGAAGTTCCCGCTGGCTCGCACGCGGAACATCGGAATCATCGCGCATATCGACGCCGGCAAGACGACCGTGACCGAGCGGATCCTGTTCTACACGGACAAGATCTACAAGATCGGCGAGGTCCACGAGGGTGCGGCCACGATGGACTGGATGCCCCAGGAGCAGGAGCGCGGCATCACCATCACGGCCGCGGCGACGACCTGCTTCTGGAAGAACACGCGCATCAACATCATCGATACGCCCGGACACGTGGACTTCACCGTCGAGGTCGAGCGCAGCCTGCGCGTGCTCGATGGCGCGGTCGTGGTCTTCGACGGTGTGGCCGGTGTCGAGCCCCAGTCGGAGACCGTCTGGCGGCAGGCTGATCGCTACGGTGTGCCCCGCTTCTGCTTCATCAACAAGCTCGATCGCACCGGGGCCGACTTCTGGCGCTGCGTCGAATCGATCCGTGAGCGTCTCGGCGCGACCGCGGTGCCCGTGCAGATCCCCATCGGCCAGGAGGACGACTTCGAGGGCGTGATCGACCTCATCGAGATGCACGCCATCGTCTACCACGACGATCTCGGCACCAAGCCGGAGATCGTGCCCATCCCTGCCGAGCTGCAGGCTGAGGCGGAGAAGCAGCGCGCCGCGATGATCGAGGCCGTGGCCGAGCTGGACGACGAGCTGACCATGAAGTTCCTCGAGGGCGAAGAGCTGACGCCCGACGAGATCCGTCGCGGCCTTCGCCTGGGGACGCTGCAGAACCGCATCGTGCCGGTGCTGACCGGGACCGCGCTCAAGAACAAGGGCGTCCAGCCCATGCTCGACGCCGTCGTGCACTACCTGCCCTCGCCGCTCGACGTGCCGCCCATCACCGGTCTCGACCCGGATGGCAACGAGGTGGTGCGAGCCGTGGATGACAGCGCCCCCTTCGCGGCGCTGGCCTTCAAGATCGCGGCCGACCCCTTCGTCGGCAAGCTGGCCTTCTTCCGCGTCTACAGCGGCAAGCTCAAGACGGGCTCGTACGTCTACAACGCCACCAAGGGCAAGAAGGAGCGCATCGGTCGCATCGTCGAGCTCCACGCCAACTCGCGCGAGGAGATCGAGGAGGTGAACGCCGGCGACATCGCCGCCGCCGTCGGCCTCAAGGAGACCTACACCGGCGACACCCTGACCGATCCCGAGCATCCGGTCATCCTCGAGTCGATGACCTTCCCGGAGCCGGTCATCGAGGTCGCCATCGAGCCCAAGACCAAGGCCGACCAGGACAAGCTGGCCGTGGCCCTGCAGCGGCTCGCCGAGGAGGACCCGACCTTCCGCGTCCACAACGACGAGGAGTCGGGCCAGACCCTCATCGCGGGCATGGGCGAGCTCCACCTCGACGTCCTCGTCGACCGCATGGTGCGCGAGTTCAGGGTCGCAGCCAACGTGGGCAAGCCGCAGGTGTCCTATCGCGAGACCATCCGTCGTCAAGCCGAGGGCAATGGCCGCTTCGTGCGCCAGACCGGTGGCCGCGGCCAGTACGGCCACGCGGTCATCATGCTGGAGCCGGGCGAGAAGGGCAGCGGCTACGAGTTCATCGACAAGATCGTGGGCGGCGTCATCCCGCGCGAGTACATCAAGTCCGTCGACGCCGGCATCCGCGAAGCTCTCGAGACCGGCGTCTACGCCGGCTACCCCATGGTGGACGTGAAGGCCACGCTCTTCGACGGCTCCTTCCATGACGTGGACTCGTCGGAGATGGCCTTCAAGATCGCCGGTTCCATGGCCGCCAAGCTCGCCGTCGAGAAGGCGAACCCGGCCATCCTGGAACCGGTCATGCGCGTCGAGGTCGTCATGCCCGAGGAGTTCATGGGCGACGTCATCGGCGACCTCAACAGCCGCCGCGGTCACATCGAAGGGATGGACAACCGCAATGGCACCCAGGTGGTCAGCGCCTTCGTGCCGCTGGCCTCGATGTTCGGGTACGTGACCGACCTTCGGAGCATGACCCAGGGACGGGCGACCTCCTCGATGGAGTTCTCGCACTATTCGGAGGTCCCCCAGTCCATCGCGGCCGAGCTGGTCCAGAAGGCCGCGGTCTAGGCGATCAGGCAGGCGTCCAGGGCGACGCAGCACAGCAACCAACGACAAGTAGCAAGTCAAGGACGTAGTAGAGGACGACGGCAATGGCCAAGCAGAAGTTCGAGCGCACCAAGCCCCACGTCAACATCGGCACCATCGGTCACATCGACCATGGCAAGACGAGCCTGACGGCGGCCATCACCAAGTACCTGGCCCTCAAGGGCGAGGCGAAGTACCGCGCCTTCGACACGATCGACAACGCGCCCGAGGAGCGCGAGCGCGGCATCACCATCGCCATCGCCCACGTCGAGTACGAGACCGACAACCGCCACTACGCCCACGTCGACTGCCCCGGCCACGCCGACTACATCAAGAACATGATCACCGGCGCGGCCCAGATGGACGGCGCCATCCTCGTGGTCGCGGCCACCGACGGGCCCATGCCCCAGACGCGCGAGCACATCCTGCTGGCCCGCCAGGTGGAGGTGCCCTACATCGTCGTCTTCCTCAACAAGGTCGACATGGTCGACGACGAGGAGCTGCTCGAGCTCGTCGAGCTCGAGGTCCGCGAGCTGCTGTCCAAGTACGAGTTCCCCGGCGACGACCTGCCGGTCGTGCGCGGCTCCGCGCTCGCCGCGCTCGAGGCCCCCGACGACGTCAACGACGAGGCCTACAAGCCCATCGCCGAGCTGATGGACGCGGTCGACTCCTACATCCCCACCCCCGAGCGGGCGGTGGACAAGCCCTTCCTCATGCCCGTCGAGGACGTCTTCAGCATCAAGGGCCGCGGCACCGTCGCCACCGGCCGTGTCGAGCGTGGCGAGGTCAAGGTCGGCGAGGATGTCGAGATGATCGGCATGAAGGACACCCGCAAGGTGGTCGTGACCGGCGTCGAGATGTTCAACAAGCTGCTCGACTCGGGCCAGGCCGGTGACAACATCGGCGTGCTGCTGCGCGGCATCGAGCGCGACGAGATCGAGCGCGGCCAGGTGCTGGCCAAGGCCGGCACCATCAAGCCGCACACCAAGTTCACCGCCCGGGTCTACGTGCTGACCAAGGAGGAGGGCGGCCGTCACACGCCGTTCTACAACGGCTACCGCCCGCAGTTCTACCTGCGCACCACCGACGTCACCGGCGCCATCAGCCTGCAGGGCGGTGCCGAGATGATCATGCCCGGCGACCACGTCGACATGGACGTCGAGCTCATCACGCCCATCGCGCTCGAGCCCGGCCAGCGCTTCGCCATCCGCGAGGGTGGCCGCACCGTCGGCGCCGGCGCCATCATCTCGGTCCAGGACTAGACGATGGCACGGCAGCGGATCCGGATCCGCCTCAAGGCATACGATCACCGGCTGCTGGACCAGTCCGCGCTCCAGATCGTGGAGACGGCCCAGCGCACCGGTGCCGAGGTCGTCGGCCCGGTACCGCTGCCGACCCGTATCGAGAAGTTCACGGTCCTGCGGTCCCCGTTCATCGACAAGGACAGCCGGGAGCAGTTCGAGATCCGCACCCACAAGCGGCTCATCGACATCCTGGACCCCTCGTCCAAGACCGTGGATGCCCTCATGCGGCTGTCGCTGGCCGCCGGCGTCGACATCGAGATCAGGATGTAAATGTCTATCGGAGTGATCGGCCGCAAGGTCGGAATGACACAGGTCTTCGCCGAGGACGGCACGATGGTGCCGGTCTCTGTCGTGGCCGTCGAACCCAACACGGTGACCGAGCTGCGCACGCTCGACCGAGACGGCTACACGGCCGTGCAGGTCGGTGCAGGCACGGCTCGACGCCTCACCAAGCCCCGCGCGGGCCAGCTCAAGGACCTGCCCCGCGTGCGTGACGTGCGCGAGTTCCGGGTCGACGACCTGGCCGGCTACGAGATCGGCCAGACGCTCGACGTCGGCATCTTCGAGGACGGCGAGGCGGTGAGCATCACCGGTACCTCCAAGGGCAAGGGCTTCGCCGGCACCATCAAGCGCCACCACTTCCGCCGCGGGCCCGAGACGCACGGTTCGGACTCGCATCGCGCGCCCGGCTCCATCGGCGGCGGCACCTATCCCGGCAAGGTCTTCCGTGGCACGCCCATGGCTGGCCACATGGGACATGAGCGGGTGACCGTCAAGAACGCCACCATCCTGCGCACCGACAGCGAGCGCAACCTGCTGCTCGTGAAGGGTCCGGTTCCCGGCCCCCGCAACGCGCTCATCGTGGTCAGGAAGGCATAGGGCCCATGCCAACGACTCCACTCTTCGACAAGTCCGGCTCCGAGGCCGGCACCATCGACCTCCCCGATGCCCTCTTCGCGGCACCGGTGAACACGGCGGTCATGCACCAGGCCGTGGTCGCCCAGCTGGCCGGGCGTCGCACCGGCACGGCCAAGACCAAGACCCGCGCCGAGGTGCGCGGGGGCGGCCGCAAGCCGTACCGCCAGAAGGGCACCGGCCGCGCCCGCCAGGGCACGCGCTCGGCTCCGCACTACGCCGGGGGCGGCGTGGTCTTCGGCCCCACCCCGCGCAAGTACGACAAGCGCCTGCCCAAGCGCATGCGTCGGCTGGCACTGGTGGGCGCGCTCACGAGCAAGTTCGACGACGGCGTCATCAAGGTCGTCAACGACCTGGCGCTCGATGAGATCAAGACCCGCCAGCTGCTGAGCCACCTTTCCGCCCTTCAGGCCGCGGGCAAGGTCCTCGTGGTCGAGGACGGCAAGAACGAGGCGCTCGAGCTCTCGGCACGCAACGTGCCCAACCTGATCGTCATCCGCTCCGACTCGCTCAACATCGTCGACGTCCTCGATGCTGACGCCATCGTCATCACCAAGCCGTCGATCCCGACCATGTCGGAGGTGTACGCATGACGCTCACGGCCACGCAGATCATCCTCCGTCCGGTCATCAGCGAGAAGTCGATGGACCAGACCACCATCAGCAAGTACACCTTCGCCGTCGCCGACGAAGCCAACAAGCTGCAGATCAAGGCGGCCGTGGAGGAGCTCTTCAAGGTCACCGTGCTCGACGTCAACGTCTCGACGTCGAAGCGCAAGGAGAAGTCCCGCAACCGCCGCCGCGGGCGCCAGGTCGGCTACACCACCCCCTGGAAGAAGGCCGTCGTGACCGTCAAGGCCGGCGACTCGATCGAATTCTTCGAAGGGGTGTAGACGATGCCCATCAGAGGCTACAAGCCGACATCGCCTGGTCGCCGCTTCATGACGCGGTCGACCTTCGAGGAGATCACCACCGACACGCCGCACAAGCCGCTGGTCGAGTCCAAGAAGCGTGGCTCCGGCCGCAACTCGCAGGGCCGCATGACCGTGCGCCATCGTGGCGGCGGGGCCAAGCGCAACTACCGGCGCATCGACTTCCGACGCGACAAGTGGGACGTGCCGGCGAAGCTCGCCACCATCGAGTACGACCCCAACCGCTCGGCCCGCATCGGCCTGCTGCACTACGCCGACGGGGAGAAGCGCTACATCCTCGTGCCCAACGGGCTGCAGGTCGGCGACACGGTCGTGGCCGGCTCGAAGGCCGAGGCGCGCGTGGGCAATGCCCTGCCGCTGCGAGCCATCCCGCTGGGCACCCAGCTGCACAACATCGAGCTCATCCCCGGCAAGGGCGGTCAGATCGTCCGCTCTGCCGGCACCTCGGCCCAGCTGATGGCCAAGGAGGGTACCTATGCGCTCGGTGCGCCTGCCTTCGGGCGAGGTGCGCCGGGTGGACATGCGCTGCATGGCCACCGTCGGCCAGGTGGGCAACATCGATCACGAGAACCAGAGCCTCGGCAAGGCCGGACGTGCCCGCCACATGGGCAAGCGGCCCGAGGTCCGCGGAGTCGTGATGAACCCACGGGACCATCCCCACGGTGGTGGTGAGGGCAAGTCGCCCACGGGCATGCCGCCCAAGACCCCCTGGGGCAACCGGCCATGGGTCATCGCACCCGACGCAACAAGAACAGCGGGAGGCTCATCGCGACCTCCCGTCACCGCAAGTAGGCAAGGAGGGGCGTCATGTCACGATCCCTGAAGAAGGGACCGTACGTCGAGCAGCGGCTCCTGGCCCGCGTGCAGACGATGAATAGCAACAACCAGAAGCAGGTGCTGAAGACCTGGTCGCGTGCCAGCGTCATCTTCCCCGACTTCATCGGTCACACCATCGCCGTCTACAACGGCAAGAAGCACATCCCGGTGTTCATCTCCGAGAACATGGTCGGCCACCGCCTTGGTGAGTTCGCCCCCACCCGCAACTACCGCGGTCACGGGCGCCACACCGAGCGGTCGACGTCGCTGAAGTAGGGGCCGCGATGCGAGTTTCTGCGACCGCCAAGTACATCCGCCGCTCCACCCGCAAGACCCGCCTGGTCACACAGGCCATCGTCGGGCGCCCGGTGGAGGAGGCGGCCGCCCTGCTGCAGTTCATGCCGCAGAGCGCCGCCCGGGACGTGGCCAAGGTGCTCAAGAGCGCCACGGCCAACGCCGAGAACAACCACGACCTCCCCGCCGACGAGCTGTTCGTCGCGGAGGCCACAGCCAACGAGGGACCCACCATCAAGCGCTGGCGACCACGCGCGCAGGGGCGTGCATTCCCCATCAACAAGCCCATGACCCATGTGACGGTCGTGGTCGAGAACCGGGAGGCCTAGGCATGGGACACAAGGTCCACCCCAACGGCTTCCGGCTGGGCGTCTCGCGCACCTGGAACGCCAAGTGGTATTCGGACAAGGACTACCGCGACCTCCTGCAGGAGGACATCGCCATCCGCACGCTGGTGCAGAAGCGCCTGGCCAACGCCAGCGTCTCGCTGGTCGAGATCGAGCGCGGCATCAACCACGTGACGGTCACCGTCCACACCGCCAAGCCGGGCATCGTCATCGGCAAGGGCGGCGCCAACGTCGAGTCGCTGCGCCAGGCCGTGGGCAAGCTCACCGACCGCAAGGTCAAGCTGGAGATCCGCGAGATCCGCCAGCCGGAGCTCGACGGCGTGCTGGTGGCGACCAACATCGCGCAGCAGCTGACCCGCCGCATCGCCTTCCGCAAGGCCATCAAGCAGTCCATCCAGCGCACCATGAAGGCCGGCGCCAAGGGCGTGAAGGTGCAGGTCTCCGGCCGCCTCGGCGGCTCCGAGATGGCGCGTCGCGAGTGGGACAAGGAAGGACGCATCCCGCTGGGCACGCTGCGCGCGGACATCAGCTACGGCCAGGTCCTGTCGCGCACCACCTACGGCGCCATCGGCGTCAAGGTCTGGATCTACCGCGGTGACATCATCCCCGAGAAGACCGCGCCCAAGGAGGCAGTCGTCGCTGCCGGGGGAGGGGCCTAGACCATGTTGATGCCCCGTCGCGTCAAGCACCGCAAGCAGCAGCGTGGCCGCATGAGCGGCATCGCCAAGGGTGGTTCCACCATCGCCTTCGGCGACTACGCGCTGATGACCGAGGAGCCCGGCTACATCACCAGCCGACAGATCGAGGCCGCTCGTCGCGCCATGACCCGCTACGTCCGTCGTGGCGGCAAGATCTGGATCCGCATCTTCCCCGACAAGCCGGTCACCAAGAAGCCGGCTGAGGTCCGGATGGGCAAGGGCAAGGGCGCAGCCGACCACTGGGTCGCCGTCGTCAAGCCCGGGCGCATCCTGTTCGAGATGGCCGGCGTTCCCCACGAGGACGCGGTCGAGGCCATGCGCCTGGCCAGCCACAAGCTGCCGACCAGCGTCAAGGTCCTGATCAGAGAGGGGGTCCATGATGGAGATCGCTAAGGCCCGCACCCTCTCCGAGCAGGAGCTCGCCGAGGAGCTGGCGAACGCCCGGCGTCATCTCTATGACCTGCGTTTCCAGCTGGCCACGCGCCAGCTCACCGATTACAGCCAGATCTCGCAGACGCGCAAGGACATCGCCCGTCTGCTGACCGTGCAGACCGAGCGTCAGCTCGAGGCAGGGTCGGCGGTGGCAGGTTCGGCCGTGGCTGCCGGAGGAGAGTAGATGAGCGCCGCCACTGCACCTGAGCGCGGAAAGCGCAAGGCCAAGGTCGGCCGCGTCGTTTCCGACAAGATGGACAAGACCATCGTCGTCTCCGTCGAACGTCTCGCCCGCCACCGGATCTACAAGCGCGTCATCCGCCTGACCACCAAGTTCAAGGCGCATGACGAGCACAACGAGGCCCACGTCGGCGATACGGTACGCATCGAGGAGGCACGCCCCCTCTCTGCGACCAAGCGCTGGCGGCTCGCGGAGATCGTGACCAAGGCCGGCCTGGGCGCCGGCGAGGACGTGGTCGGCGACGAGCCCGAGACCGCCGAAGCCATCCACGGGGCATCCCACCCCGCCAAGGCCGAGGCGGCCAGTGAGGCTGCCGCGGAGCCAGAGGCCACGCCCGAGGCTGCGTCCGACGCTGAGCAGACGGTGGCCGACGCCGGCGATGCGCCCGAGCAGGGCGAGGAGGCGTCAGCATGATCCAGCCCAGCAGCCGGCTGCGCGTGGCCGACAACACCGGTGCACGCACCGTCGAGTGCATCCGCATCCTGGGTCGCTCACAGAAGCCCACCGCGGGCGTGGGCGACGTCATCGTCGCCAGCGTCAAGCAGGCCATCCCCAATGCCGCCGTCAAGAAGGGCGACATCGTGCAGGCCGTCATCGTGCGCACGGCCAAGGAATACGGCCGGCCCGACGGCAGCTACATCCGCTTCGACGAGAACGCGGCCGTGCTCATCAACAACCAGGGCAACCCGCGCGGTACACGCATCTTCGGTCCCGTCGCCCGCGAGCTGCGCGACCGCAATTACATGAAGATCATCTCGCTCGCCCCGGAGGTGCTGTGATGGCCCCTACCGCCAAGCCCCGTCGCCATACCCGCGTCCCGGACCTGCGCTCCGGCGACGAGGTGGTGGTGCTGAAGGGCAAGGATGCCGGCAAGCGCGGTGTCGTCCAGGAGGTCCTTCGCCACCAGCAGGGCTGGGCGCGCTCGTCGGCGCGCTTCGGCGCCGGCTGGCAGGACAAGGCCCCGCTGTCCGGCGCAGCCGTCGTCATCGAGGGCCTCAACATCGCCAAGCGGCACACCAAGCCGCGTCAGGTGGCAGGCCGGACCGAGCGCCAGCCCCGCATCCAGCAGGGCGGCATCCTGGATATCCCGCAGCCCATCGCCATCAGCAACGTCATGCTCGTGTGCCCACGGTGCTCCCGGCCGACGCGTATCCGCCACGAGCGGTCCGGCGACGGCCGTAGCATGCGCACGTGCAGTCACTGCAGCGAGTCCGTGACCCGGGCGGAGGGCAGGAAGTGAGCAGCGGACTGCGACAGCGCTACGACGAAGAGGTGGTGCCGGCTCTCCTCAAGGAGTTCGGCTACGGCAACCCGATGCAGGTGCCGCGCCTCACCAAGATCACCGTCAACATCGGCCTCGGCGAGGCACTCACCAATGCCAAGGCCGTTGATGCGGCGGTGACCGACATGACCACCATCACCGGCCAGAAGCCAGTGGTCACCAAGGCCAAGCGGTCCATCGCCCAGTTCAAGATCCGCGAGGGCAACACCATCGGCGTCAAGGTCACCCTGCGTGGCCAGCGCATGTGGGACTTCCTCGAGCGGCTTACCCGCATCGCCCTGCCCCGCATCCGCGACTTCCGTGGCGTGCCCACCAAGTCGTTCGACGGGCGCGGCAACTACTCGCTGGGCCTGCGTGAGCAGCTGGCTTTCCCCGAGATCGACTACGACAAGGTCGATCGCCTGCGAGGGCTGGAGCTGACGGTCGTGACCACAGCCAAGACCGACGAGGAAGGCCAGCGGCTGCTGGCGCTCCTCGGCATGCCTTTCGAGAACTAGAGGAGCGACAGCCGAATGGCCAAGAAGTCGATGATCGCCAAGGCGAAGCGCAAGCAGCGCTTCGAGGTGCGCTCCTACCACCGCTGTTTCGTCTGCGGCCGCTCCCGCGCCTACATGCGCCGGTTCGGTCTCTGCCGTATCTGCTTCCGGGAGCGCGCCCTGCTGGGCGAGCTGCCGGGCGTCACCAAGTCGAGTTGGTAGGCACATGAACATCTCCGATCCCATCGCCGACATGCTCACGCGCATCCGCAACGCCAGTCGGGCTCGCCACGTCGAGGTCTCCATGCCCGCGTCGCGCACCAAGCTGGCCATCGCCGAGATCCTCAAGGAGGAGGGCTTCATCGAAGACTTCTCCGAGGCCCAGGCAGGTCCGCGCAAGGACATCACCATCAAGCTCAAGTACGTGGGCAAGGTGCCGGTGGTCAGCGGACTCAAGCGCATCAGCAAGCCGGGCCTGCGGGTCTACGCATCCAAGACGGAGATCCCGCGCGTGTTGGGCGGGCTCGGTGTCGTCATCGTCAGCACCAGCCAGGGCATCATGACCGGCGCGCAGGCTCGCAAGGGCCAGCTCGGCGGCGAGATCCTGGCCTACGTCTGGTAGGCGGCGTCCATGTCACGTGTCGGCAAGCTGCCCATCCCCATCCCCTCCGGTGTCGATGTCGCCATCGAGGGCAACCATATCCGCGTCAAGGGCCCCAAGGGCTCGCTCGAGCGTGAGGTCACGCCGGTGCTCTCGGTCGTCAGTGAGGACGGCCAACTGCGTGTCGAGCGCCCCAACGAGGAGAAGCGCTCGCGCGAGCTCCACGGCCTCACCCGCACCCTCATCAACAACATGGTCGTGGGCGTGACCGAGGGCTACACCCGCAACCTCGAGATCCAGGGCGTGGGCTACCGCGCCCAGCTGGTGGGCAAGAAGCTGCAGCTCAACCTGGGCTACAGCCACCCCATCGAGATCGACCCGCCCGAGGGCATCGCCTTCGCGGTGGAGACCCCCACCAAGGTCGCCGTGACCGGCATCGACAAGGAGCTGGTCGGGCGCATCGCCGCCCAGGTGCGTGGCACCCGCAAGCCCGAGCCCTACAAGGGCAAGGGTGTTCGCTACGCGGGCGAGGTCGTGCGCCGCAAGGCCGGCAAGGCCGGCAAGATCGGCGGCGCGTAGGCACCCCCGACCCATCACTATCGAGAGCAACCCTGGTCCTCGCGCCCACGTGGCGCCCTGACCGATAGAGGAGACCGACGACCGCGATGCCAACGGCACGAAGCCGCTCCGCAGCACGTCAGAAGCGTCACTCGCGGCTCCGCCTTCGCGTGGCGGGGTCCGCTGAGCGACCGCGCCTGGCGGTCTTCCGGAGCATCAACCAGATCTACGCCCAGGTCATCGACGATTCCACCGGGCATACCCTTGCTGCCGCTTCCTCCATGGAGGCGGGTCTCAAGGGTGCCGGTGGCACCAAGACCGAGCGCGCCAAGCAGGTGGGGTCCCTGATCGGGGACCGCGCCAAGGCCGCGGGGGTCGAGCGCGTCGTGTTCGACCGCGCCGGGTTCAAGTTCCACGGACGGATCCGCGCGCTCGCCGAGGGCGCGCGCGAGTCCGGCCTGGAGTTCTAGGAGGAGCGGCCCATGGCTCGGATCGACCCAAACAAGCTCACGCTCGAGGAGCGTGTCGTCCAGATCAACCGCGTGGCCAAGGTCGTCAAGGGCGGCCGACGCTTCAGCTTCAGTGCCGTGGTGGTGGTGGGCGATGGCGCGGGACACGTCGGTGTCGGCCTGGGCAAGGCCGGCGAGGTGCCGGAGTCCATCCGCAAAGGCGTCGAGGACGCCAAGAAGAACCTCATCAAGGTGCCCATGGTCGGGACCACCGTGCCCCACGAGGTGCGCCAGCAGTTCGGTGCCAGCACCGTGATGCTCAAGCCGGCCTCGCAGGGAACCGGTGTCATCGCCGGCGCATCCGTGCGAGCCGTGGTGGAGGCGGCCGGCATCCGCGACATCCTGAGCAAGTCGCTCGGCTCCAACAACCCGGTCAACGTCACGCGAGCCACGCTCGAAGGCCTGCGCAACATGCGCTCGGCCGCGGAGCTGTCGGAATGGCGCGGGAAGAAGCTGCACAGCGTCATCCCGGGTCAGCCCAGGCCCGACTCGGACGCGGCCGTCCTGAGCGGGGAGGCCGCCGATGGCCGCTAGGCTGCTCGTCACCCTGAAGAAGTCCATCGTCGGGACCAACCCCAGCGCCCGCGGTACCGTGCGTGCCCTGGGCCTGCGGCGCATCGGCCAGACCGTCGATTTGCCGGACGATCCGGCAGTGCGCGGCCAGGTGCGCGCGGTGCGCTACCTCGTCGAATGCGAGGAGGTCGCGTCAGCCCCGGCGCGCAAGAAGGCATCCACCCAGAAGGAAGAGGCTGAGGCGTGAAGCTCCACGATCTGAAGCCGGCGCCCGGCTCCACCAAGCGGCGCATCCGTGTCGGCCGCGGCATCGCTGCCGGCAAGGGCAAGACGGCCGGTCGCGGCACCAAGGGCCAGAAGTCCCGCTCGGGGGCCAGCATCCCCGGCTGGTTCGAAGGCGGGCAGACGCCCATCCACGTCCGTGTGCCCAAGCTCCGCGGCTTCAAGCGCCGCGGTCGCATCGAGTACCAGGTGGTCAACATCGGGCGCATCTCCGAGTACGCGGCGGCCGGCCGCTTCGGAGCTGAGGCTGGCTCTGAGCCGCTGACCGTCAACGCCGAGGTCCTCGCTGCGGCCGGGCTGGTGAGCCATGCCGACCGACCCGTCAAGGTGCTGGGCTCCGGTGATGTCGGCGTCAAGGTCTTCGTGGCCGCCGACGCCTTCACCGCCTCGGCCCGCGCCAAGATCGAGGACGCCGGTGGCTTCGTCCAGGTGCTCGCGCCTGAGGCGAAGCCCCAGCCTGAGCCTGCCGCCGACGAAACCACCCCGGAGTGCACCGGCCGAGGCCGTCGTCGAGGAGCCCCTTGCTGACGCCGATGCCAGCGCGGAGGCCCAGCCGACCGACGACGCTGCGCCGGCTCCCGAGGCCCCGCCCCCGACGATCAGAAGGCGACCGAGTAAGCCGTGTTCGAGGCTCTCGTCAATGCGTTCCGTGCGCCGGACATCCGCAGGCGCATCCTCTTCATCCTGGGGATGCTCGTCATCGTGCGGATGCTGGCGCATGTTCCCGTGCCCGGCATCGACCGCGAGGCACTGGAAGGGGTCATTGGCCAGAACGACTTCCTGCAGCTGCTGAACCTCTTCTCCGGCGGCGGCCTGCAGAACTTCTCCATCATCGCGCTGGGCGTGAACCCGTACATCAACGCCTCGATCATCATGCAGCTGATGACGGGTGTCGTACCCCGTCTGCAGCAGCTCTCGCGCGAGGGTGAGTACGGCCGCAGCAAGATCAACTCGTACACCCGCTACCTCACCGTGCCGCTGGCGATCCTGCAGTCCTACGGCTACCTGGCGCTGCTGTCCTCCCCGCAGAACGGCGTTGTCCGTGACTTCGACCTGACCAGCTTCACCACGCTGACGCAGATCATCACGCTGACGGCCGGCACCATCCTGGTGATGTGGATCGGCGAGCTGATCACCGAGCGCGGCATCGGCAACGGCATCAGCTTCATCATCTTCGCCGGCATCGTGGCCGGCCTGCCCGGCGCCGTCAAC
This sequence comes from uncultured Chloroflexia bacterium, assembly GCA_963712735.1. Classification (GTDB taxonomy): domain Bacteria; phylum Chloroflexota; class Limnocylindria; order Limnocylindrales; family CSP1-4; genus JAFMJV01. Next base: position 314,420 of record CAVQIZ010000001.1, read on the forward strand.
ACCTTCCGGACCTCGCCCGACCTGGCCGCGGGCCTGGCCTTCGGCGCGCTCGCCATCGCCGCCGTGATGGTCATCGTCTACGTGCAGGAGGGCCAGCGGCGCATCCCCATCCAATACGCCAGCCGCGTGCGCGGCCGGCGTATGTACCAGGGTGGCGCCACGTTCCTGCCGCTGCGTGTCAACCAGGCCGGCGTCATCCCCATCATCTTCGCCGTCAGCATCCTGCTGTTCCCGGTGCAGATGGCGACCTACTTCAGCGCATCCGGTGGCGTCGTCGAGGACGCCGCCAACGTCGTCATCGACTGGCTCAGCCAGGGGAGCCCGCTGTATGCCATCGTGTTCTTCCTGCTGGTGGTCGGGTTCACGTACTTCTACACGGCGTTCACCTTCAAGCCCGACGAGACGGCCGACCAGCTTCGCAAGAACGGCGGCTTCATCCCGGGCATCCGTCCGGGAACGCCGACCCGTGACTACCTGGCCAAGGTGGTGTTCCGCATCAGCCTTGCCGGTGCCATCTTCCTGGGCACGGTCGCGGTCAGTCCCATCATCGTCGGCGCGTTCTTCGCGGGCAGCGTCGTCGGCTCCTTCAGCCTCGGCGGCACAGCTCTGCTGATCGTCGTCTCGGTGGTGGTGGAGACGATGAAGCAGCTGGAGGCACAGCTGATGATGCGTAACTACGAGGGGTTCATCCGGTGACATCGCAAGCTGCCGCTGACCCGGCGGCTCGCGCGGGGGGAGGTCGTCGCATCATCGTGATGATGGGCGCCCCCGGGGCGGGCAAGGGCACCCAGGCTGAGCGCCTGGCCGAGGCACTGGGCCTGCCGCATGTCTCGACCGGCGAGCTCTTCCGCGATATGCGCGACAGCGATTCACGGCTGGGCCGCAAGGTGCGCAAGGTCATGGATGGCGGTGGGCTCGTGCCCGACGACATCGTGGTCGCCATGGTCCAGGAGCGGCTGTCGGCCGACGATGCCGCCGGCGGGGCTATCCTCGACGGCTTCCCGCGCACCGTGGCGCAGGCCGAGGCGCTGGACAAGATGCTCGCGCGCCGCGGCACCGCGGTCAGCGCGGTGCCCTATATCGAGGTGCCGCAGGAGCTGTTGCTGGAGCGCCTGACGGGGCGCCGCATCTGTTCGCAGGACGACCAGCACGTCTACCACCTGGTGGGCATGCCGCCGCGCACGCCTGGCGTCTGCGACATCGATGGCGCTCCCCTCTGCCAGCGTGCCGACGATCGCGAAGAGACCGTCGGCCCACGCCTGGACAAGCAGCTGCCGCCGATGTTCGAGGTCATCGACTACTACGCCGACAAGAAGGTCCTCCTCTCGGTTCGCGGCGACCAGCCTCCCGACGAGGTCAGCGCCGAGCTGCTTCGCGTCATCGCCAGTCGCAACGCCGCCTGACGTGCTCTTCGACCGCAGCCGGGTCACGCTCAAGTCGACCACGCAGATCGAGAAGATGGCTGTGGCCGGGCGACTCACCGCCGCTGCCCTCGATGCGGTCGCCGAGGCCATCCGCCCGGGCATGACCCCGCTGCAACTGAACGCCATCGCCGACGCGGTCATCCGTGACGGCGGTGGGACGCCCAACTTCATCGGCGTGCCCGGACACCTGGCACCCTTCCAGCACGCGACCTGTATCTCCATCGACGACGAGGTCGTGCACGGCATCCCCGATGACCGCATCATCGAGGAGGGCATGCTCGTCTCGGTCGACTGCGGCGCCGAGGTGGACGGCTGGCATGGTGACTCGGCACGTACCTTCCTCATGGGTGATGTCTCCGCGGAGGCGCGCCGACTGTCGGAGGTGACTCGCGCGGGCCTGGTTGCCGGCGTACGGGCATCGGTCGCCGGCGCCACGCTGGAGGATGTCGCTGCGGCCATCGAGGACGTCGGCCTCGCGGCCGGCTACGGCATCGTACGCGGCTACGTCGGCCACGGCATCGGCAACGAGATGCACGAGCAGCCGCAGGTCACCAACTACCGCACCGGGCGCAAGGGTCGCAAGGTCGAGGTGGGCCTCTGCATCGCCATCGAGCCCATGTTCACGCTGGGCAGCTTCGAGACCCGCGTCAAGCCCGACGGCTGGACCGTGGCAACCGCGGATGGCAGCCTGGCGGCCCACTGGGAGCACACGCTTGCGGTGACCGCCGATGGCCCGCGCATCCTCACCCTCGCCGCGGGCGAGGTCGTCGAGGGCACGGCCATGGCGCTGGCGGTGGACGCATGAGCGACCGCCGATCGCCGGTTGCCCCTTCTGCCGTGCTTCTGGTACACTCATTCTTCGCGCGCCGGGGCGATCCCGGCGCTTGCTGGCGCCCCGCCGACCGTGTCGGATCTGGCGTCGGGCCCATCCATCCAACAAGCAGTCGGGGTTCAGCGGTCGCCTGTGGCTAAGCGAGATGCAATCGAGGTCGAAGGAACGGTCATCGAACCGTTGCCGAACACCATGTTCCGGATCGAGCTCGAGGACAAGCACCAGGTGCTGGCGCACATCAGCGGCAAGCTGCGGATGAACTTCATCCGCATCCTCCCCGGCGATCGCGTTCGTGTCGAGCTGTCGCCCTACGACCTCTCGCGTGGCCGCATCACATATCGACTCAAGTAGGACGGTAGAGAACGACGTGAAGGTCTCTGCATCGGTGAAGAGGCGCTGTGAGCGCTGCAAGGTGATCAGCAGGAAGGGCCGTGTGATGGTCATCTGCTCGAACCCCAAGCACAAGCAGCGCCAGGGCTAGGAGGAACGGTGGCACGTATCGCCGGCATCGACATCCCCCGCGAGAAGCGGGTGGAGATCGCGCTGACCTACATCTATGGGATCGGGCTGCCTACCAGCCAGAAGGTCCTGGCACAGGCCAACGTGAACCCGGACACCCGCGTCCGCGACCTCACCGATGAGCAGGTCAACCGCCTGCGCGAGATCATCGACCGCCGCTACACCGTCGAGGGCGACCTTCGCCGCGAGACGGCCATGAACATCAAGCGGCTGACCGAGATCGGCTCCTACCGCGGCGTGCGGCACCGGCGCAACCTGCCGGTCCGCGGCCAGCGCACCAAGACCAACGCACGCCAGCGACGCGGCCCCAAGAAGACCGTCGGAGTCCGGCGCAAGAAGTAACCAGGACCGCCGCAGCGGCCCCGCCCCCAGCAGCCGGGCCCACGCACGGCGCAACGCAGGAGAGACACTCGATCGATGGCGGAACGAAAGCGCGCCACGAAGTCCAGGCGCAAGGAGAAGAAGAACGTCCCCTCCGGGCACGTTCATATCCAGGCGACCTTCAACAACACGATCGTGACGATCACGGACCTCAGTGGCGCAGTCGTGGCGTGGGGTAGCGCCGGCACTGCCGGGTTCAAGGGCTCCCGCAAGTCCACGCCCTACGCTGCCGCCCTCGCCGCCGATGGCGCCGCCAAGCGCGCCATGGAGCACGGCATGCGCCAGATCGAGGTCTTCGTCAAGGGCCCCGGGTCGGGCCGCGAGCAGGCCATCCGTTCGCTGCAGGCCGCCGGCCTGGAGGTCAGCGCCATCACTGACGTCACCCCCCTTCCGCACAACGGCTGCCGCGCCCCCAAGCGGCGTCGCGTCTAGGCGCCCGGCATGGCTCGATATCGCGGACCCGTCTCCCGCCTCTGCCGGCGCGAAGGCATGAAGCTGTACCTCAAGGGCAGCAAGTGCTACACCAAGAAGTGCCCCTTCGAGCGCCGCGGCACCCCGCCCGGTCAGCACGGCATCCGTCGCCGCAAGATGTCCAACTACGGCATCCAGCTGCGCGAGAAGCAGAAGGTGCGTCGTGTCTACATGGTCAACGAGCGCCCCTTCAAGCGCTATTACGACACCGCTGCGTCGCGCCCCGGCGTGACCGGTGAGAACCTGCTGCGACTGCTCGAGACACGCCTTGACAACGTGGTCTACCGCATGGGCTTCGCCAGCAGCCGCCCGCAGGCGCGGCAGCTCGTGGGCCACGGCCACTTCGAGGTCAACGGCACTCGTACGAACATCGCCTCGTTCCGCGTCCGTGAGGGCGACCGCATCGAGGTTCGCGGCAGCAGCCGCAAGACCGAATACTTCAAGCAGCTCAAGGACGCCATCGCCGGCGCCCAGAAGCCCGATTGGGTCACCGTGGACGCCGACAAGCTCGTCGGCACCGTCTCTGCGATGCCGACCCGCGACCAGATGCCGCTCGAACTCAACGAGCAGCTCGTGGTCGAGTACTACTCGAGGTAGCGCCAGCCCATGATCGAACTGGAGAACGCCCAGATCGAGTCCGTCGAGGAGCTCGAGACAGAGACGTACGGCAAGTACGAAGCCAGCCCCCTGCGCGCCGGATACGGCGTCACCCTGGGCAACGCGCTTCGTCGCGTGCTGCTCTCCTCCCTGGAGGGTGCCGCCGTCACGTCGGTCCAGATCCGCGACGTCAGCCATGAGTTCAGCACCATCGCCGGGGTCAAGGAGGACGTCATCCAGATCCTCCTCAACCTCAAGCGACTGCGGCTCAAGAGCTACGTGCCGCATCCGACCCAGCTGAAGCTCGTGAAGAGCGGTGCCGGGCCCGTCACCGCGGCGGATATCGTCGAATCGGCCGATGTCGAGATCGTCAACCCGGACCAGCACATCCTGACCCTGGAGCCGGATGCCACCATCGAGATGGACCTGACCGTCGAGCGCGGCACGGGCTATCTCTCGGCAGAGGACACCAAGGAAGGCCTGCCCATCGGCGTCATCCCCGTGGATGCCATCTTCACCCCGGTGCGCAAGGTGGACTATCACGTCGAGAACACCCGCGTGGGACAGGTCACCAACTACGACAAGCTGACGCTCATCATCGAGACCGACGGCACCATCTCGCCGGAGGAGGCTCTCTCTCGCGCGGCGGAGATGCTGGTCGAGCAGTTCAGCCAGTTCACCACGGCCGGCCGCCAGCTGACCAGTGAGGTCGAGGCGGTCGCCGGCGCGGAGACGCTGCCGCCCAACGTCCTCGACATGCCGATCGAGGACCTCGACCTGCCCATGCGGGCCTACAACTCGCTGAAGCGCAACAACATCGTCAAGGTCGGTCAGCTGCTGCAGCTGCAGGACGAGGACCTGCTGCGGATGCGCAATTTCGGCAAGAAGTCGCTCGACGAGATGAAGGAACGCCTGCGCATGCGCGGGTTCCTGCCGCCGGAGGACGAGGCCCTGGAGGGCTTCGATACCGAGGACGGGCTCGATGACGACGACGCCGACGGCTTCGATGCCGCTGACGAGGGCGATGAGCCCTTCGAGGAGGACGACTAGGCGATGGCACATCGCATCGACGGCCGCAAGTTCGGCCGCCAGACCGCTCCGCGCAAGGCCATGTACGCCAACCTCATCGTTTCCGTGCTGCGCTATGAGCAGATCAAGACCACCGAAGCCAAGGCCAAGGAGGTCCGCGGCATGGTCGAGCGTGTCATCACCCTGGCCAAGGGGGGGACGCTCGCCGAGCGGCGCCGCATCGTGTCGGAGCTGCCCAACGAGCCGCTCGTGATCGAAAAGCTCTACGACGAGATCGTGCCCCGCTACGGGGATCGCAACTCGGGCTATACCCGGGTCGTCAAGCTCGGCCCTCGGCCGGGTGACAACGCCCCCATGGTCCAGCTCGAGCTGGTCTAGGCACCGCCGCCATGCCCGACGCCGCGCGCGTCAGGACACGACGGCCAAGATGAAGCACGCCCGAGAGGGCGGCCCCGTGCGGTACCGCGCACGGGTCGAATATGACGGCACTGAGTTCGCCGGCTTCCAGGCCCAGCCTGGCCGTCGGACCGTCCAGGGAGAGCTGGAGCGCGTGTTGGCCCACCTGTCGGGTGAGCCCCGCATCCGGATCAACGCGGCCGGTCGGACGGATGCCGGGGTGCATGCCACCGGGCAGGTGATCGCGTTCACCTGGCACGGGAGCATGAGCGCCAGACAGCTGGGTCCGGCCATCGGGGCGCTCTTGCCCCGGGACGTCGCGATCGGGCCGCTGGCGCGAGTAGCGCTCGACTTCGATCCTCGTCGCGCGGCGACGAGGCGGGAGTACCGCTACAGCATCTGGACCGGACCGCGCAAGCCATTGCGCGCTCGCTACGTCTACGAGCTCGACGAACGCCTCGACGTCGGAGCCATGCACACGGCCGCCCAGCACCTGGTCGGCCGGCATGATTTCTCGGCTTTCGGGCGCGTTCAGCACACCGCGGTCCGGACCATCTACGAGGTCCGGGTCCGCAGGCAGGGCCACCTGGTCACCATCGACGTGGCCGGCGATGCCTTCCTGCGGCAGATGGTGCGCAGCATCGTGGCCGCGCTCGTCCGCATCGGGATGGGCCGGGCCACAGCGGAGGACCTGCTCAGCGAGCTTCGCTCGCCGGGCCGAGCCTTCGCCGGAGCGGTCGTCCCGGCGCAGGGGCTATGCCTGCGGCGGGTCGTCATCGGTCCATCCAGACAGGCAAACGAGAAGAAAGCACGACAGGGGCCATGAGCAGGACCTACACGCCAAAGGCAAGTGAGATCGAGCGCCAGTGGCTGGTCGTCGACGCCGACGGTCAGACGCTCGGCCGTCTCGCCACGCGTGTGGCGCGACTGCTGACGGGCAAGCACAAGCCCACGTACGCGACTCACATCGACACCGGCGACCATGTCATCGTGATCAACGCCGAGAAGATCAAGGTCACCGGCAACAAGCTGGAATCCAAGTACTACTACCGCCACAGCGGCTACCCTGGCGGCCTCCGAGAGGAGAAGCTGGACCACCTGCTGGCGCGCCGTCCCGAGGAGGTCGTGCGTCGTGCCGTCAAGGGCATGGTGCCGCACACCAAGCTTGGTACGCAGCAGCTGCGCAAGCTCAAGGTCTACGCCGGCAAGGATCACCCGCACGAGGCACAGCAGCCGGTCCCCGCTCCGGCAGGAGGCGCGAACGCATGAACCAGGTCAGCTTCCACGAAGGCACCGGCCGTCGCAAGACCGCCATCGCCCGGGTCCGGCTGCTCTCCGGCGAGGGTGAGGTCGTCGTCAACGGCCGCAGCCTGGAGGAGCACTTCGGCAACGCCGTCGATCTCAATGACATCCTCATGCCCTTCCGCGTCACCGGCACCGAGGGTCGCTTCAACGCCATGATCAAGGTCCAGGGCGGCGGTCATCACGGCCAGGCCGGTGCCATCCGCCACGGCATCGCACGGGCGCTGCTGCAGTCGGATCCCGAAGGTGCTCGCGTGCCGCTGCGGCAGGCCGGCCTGCTCTCGCGCGACCCGCGCATGAAGGAGCGCAAGAAGTACGGCCTCAAGCGGGCCCGCAAGGCGCCGCAGTTCACCAAGCGCTAGGCGCTCAGGCACCGCAAGGCGAGCCTGCCGTCCGAGCGGGGTGGCCAGACCACCCCGGACCTCCGGACACCCCACCTATCCCGACCCCGGGACCATCGAGGTATCGCCCTCGGCGCTCCCGTGCCTGATGCTGGTGGCACATGAGCGATGCCGTTTCCACGCGCTACAAGGACGCGCTGCGCCGTGGTCACGTGGCCGTCGTCAAGGGCCGCCCCCGCGAGGCCATCGGCCACTATCAGCACGCCGGCGAGCTCGTCCCCGACCGGCCGCTGCCCTTCATCTCGATCGGCAACGTCTATCTACAGATGCGCCAGCCGCGCGAAGCGGTGGCGGCCTTCGACACGGCCCTCGAGCGCACGCCTTCCGACCTCGACGCGATGCGAGGCAAGGCGGCGGCGCTCGAAGCGCTCGGCCAGGATCTTGAGGCCAGTGCGCTGCGCATGCGCATCGCCGAGCTGGAGGCGATGGCGCGCGCCGGGCGACAGCGGGCAGCGTCTGCCGACCCAGCCACCGAGGAACTGGAGCGCCACGTCATCAACGGTGCCGCAGCCCGCGCCGCGGGCGACCTCGACATCGCCGTCGCCGCCTACCTGACGGCAGCCAACGGCTATGCCGCGGTCAACGACTTCGTGGCGGCCATCGATGCCTGCCTGCGCGCGCTGGAGGCCCGTCCGGGCCATATCGATGTCCACTTCACCATGGCGATGCTGTACCTGCGGCAGGGCTGGGCGGAGGTCGGCGAGCAGCGCGTCCTGCTCATCGAGCGGCGACTGGACATCGACGACGACCCCCGGCGCCGCACCGCCCTGCACGCCCTCGCCCGCGACTACCGCGCCCTTGCTCCCGGACTCGAGCGCGTGGCTGCGACCCGCCTGTGACCGCGGCTGATGGGGCGGCGGCTGTGCCGCTCGGGCGGTGGTAGGCTCAGCCGTCGATGGACCTCCTGCGTGACCTTGCCACTGACCTGAGGGTCGAGCCGAGCGCGTTCCTGGACATCCTCCTCACGGCCATCCTCATCTACCTGGTGCTACGGCTCATCCAGGGCACGCGGGCGGTGCGTCTCGCCATCGGTGCCACCATCGTCTACGCGGTCTACGTCATCGCCCAGGAGCTCGATCTGCGACTGCTCTCCGGCATCCTGCAGACCGGCGCCGTGGTCGGTCTCGTCGCGCTCGTGGTGGTCTTCCAGCCGGAGCTGCGGCGCGGCCTTGACCGGCTCGGACGGGTGGGCTCGTGGGGCTGGCTGGGGACGTCCGACAGCGCTGGCTATCAGCGCATCGCCGCGCTGCTCGCGGCTGCCGCGGCCAAGCTCTCCCGGCGGCGCACCGGGGCGCTCATCGTCATCGAGCGGGACACCGGCCTCGGTGACATGGCCGAAGCCGGCGTGATGATGAACGCCGACCTGTCGGCAGAGCTGCTGGCGTCGCTCTTCGCACCCGGCTATCCCTTGCACGACGGGGCCGTCATCGTGCGCGCGGACGAGATCGTTGCCGCGGGCGTGATGCTGCCGCTGGCGGAGCGCGAGGCCTCTCTCGAGCAGTACGGTACGCGCCACCGCGCTGCCCTCGGTGTCACCGAGCAGACCGATGCCCTGGCCATCGTGGTCAGCGAGGAGAGTGGCAGCTATCAGCCTGGCTCAGGGCGGCTCCATCGTGCGCGACCTCGACGAGGACGACCTCCGTCGGCGCCTCTACGTGCTGCTGGCTCCGGCCGACGTCGGAGCCTGGGCTCCCTGGGGCGCCCGGCGCAACGGCAGCAGCTCTGCCGACAGCGCCGCTACGTCCGACGAGGGAAGCGATCGATGAGCGTCCTCCGTCGCTGGGTCTTCAGCAACTGGCCACTGAAGCTCACCGCACTGGGGCTGGCCGTGGTGCTGTACGCCGGCCTCGCCATCTCCGAATCCACGCGCACCTGGTCGGGGCCCGTGCCCATCGAAGTGCTCAACGCGCCCATCGGCGGTGCCCTGCTCGACGACCCCGGCGTCGTCGACCGCATCGAGTACCGCGCCGATGACGACGTCGCGGCGCAGGTCACCAGCGACAGCTTCCGCGCCAGCGTCGACCTCTCATCGGTGGAGCCGCGCATCGGCGCCGCGACGGTGGAGGTGCCGGTCGACGTGTTCCCCGTGGACCCACGCGTGCGCATCATCGATTTCGAGCCCACCGGCGTCGTGGTGCGCGTCGACGAGGTGGTCTCGCGCCTGTTGCCGGTGCAGGTGGACCATGGACCTCTGCCCGAGGGCATCGAGCTGGGACCGGTCGCGGTCGAGCCCAACCAGGTCACCGTGAGCGGCGCGTCGTCGCGCCTGCAGAACGTGCGGAGCGTGGAAGGGCGCTTCGTCGTCGACGCATCCGGCATCAATATCGACGAGGACGTGGTGGTGGAAGTCTTCGACGACGTCGGCGCCATCGTGCCCGGCATCGACATCGACCCCGAGACCGTGCGCGTCCGGGCAGACGTCGCGCGTCAGCTGGCCTACGCCACGCTGCCCGTCGTCCCCGATCTCGTCGGCGAGCCGGCCCGCGGCGTGCACGTCGACAACGTCTCGGTGGTGCCCGCCACCATCACCGTCAGCGGCGAGAACCCGGCTGTCCGCCAGCTCGAGCTCATCACCACCGAGCCGGTCGATATCAGCGGCCAGTCGGTGGAGCTGGTGACCGAGGCGCGTCTGCTGTTCCCCGACGAGGTGACGAGTACGGGCGAGGAGGTGGTGACGGTGCTGGTGACCTTCACCGCGTCCATCGGTTCACGCAGCCTTCGAGCTGGGCACGGCGCTCACCGATGCACAGCCACAGTACGCCTATCGCGTGCAGGATCCGGCCGTCAGCGCGGTCATCCGCGGCCCCATCTCGCAGCTCGATGAGCTGGTCGTCGATGACCTCATCGCCGAGCTGCCGGTGGCGGATCTGGCTGTGGGTGACAATGACGTCATGCCCATCGTCACAACCCCCCGTGGCACCAGCGTCGTGCGACTGACTCCCGAGACCGTGCGCGTCACCGTGACCCCCGCCTCGTGAGCAACCTCTTCGGCACCGACGGCATCCGCGGTGTCGCCAACGAAGACCTGAAGCCCTCGCTCGCCCACGCCCTCGGCCGCGCCGTGGCGATCAAGCTGGCAGGCCCCGGCGGGCGCATCCTCGTGGGCCAGGACACGCGCCGCTCGGGCGACATGCTGGTGGCGGCGCTGATGTCCGGAGGCACCTCGGCCGGTGCCCATGTCCACAGCCTGGGCGTCTGTCCCACGCCGGCCCTGGCGCACGTGACGGCTGCCGGCGAGTACGACGTGGGGGTGATGGTCAGCGCCTCGCACAATCCCGCCGAGGACAACGGCCTGAAGGTGCTCAGCGGCAGGGGCCTGAAGCTGGATGACGAGATGGAGGACGAGCTCGAGACGCTCATCATCCGCTCGGAGGAGCTGGGCTCACCGCGCAACGATGACCTGGGCCGCATCGTCGATGCCCGCGCCGACATGCGCCATTACCTCGAGCACCGCCTGGCCATGGCCCGCCGCATCGGCTCCGACCTGCGCTTGCATGTCGACTGCGCCAACGGCTCTGCGTCGGCGGTGGCGGCGGAGATCCTGGCCGCCTCGGGGGCCTCGGTGAGCTCCCACTACGACCATCCCGATGGCTGCAACATCAACCTCGGCTGCGGGGCCACGGTCCCTGCGGCCCTCGCGGCCATCGTCGAGCACGAGGGTGGCGATGTCGGCTTCAGCCTCGACGGCGACGCCGACCGCTGCGTGGCCATCGACGAGCGCGGCCGCGTCGTCGATGGCGACCAGCTGCTGGGCATCATCGCGCTCGACCGCCTTGCGCGTGGTGCGCTCGCCGAGAGCACCGTGGTGGTCAGCATCCTCTCCAACGGCGGCCTGGCGCGAGCGGTGGAGGCGGCTGGTGGCCACGTGCTGCGCACCAAGGTCGGCGACCGCCACATCGTCGACTCGATGCTGCTGTCCGATGCCGGCCTGGGCGGTGAGAAGAGCGGCCACGTCATCATCCGTGAGCACACCACCACCGGCGACGGCATCGTCACCGCGCTCGAGATCCTCGATATCCTCGCGCGCCGCGGGCGCCCGCTCTCCGAGCTGGCGGCGGCCATCCCGCTCGATCCACAGGAGCAGCGCACCATCCGCGTGCGCACCAAGGAGTGGCACGCCGACCGCGTGCTCAGCGACGCAGTGCAGGCGGCCGAAGTCGAGCTGGCGGGCCAGGGCCGCATCGTCGTGCGCCCGTCGGGCACGGAGCCCGCCCTGCGCGTGATGGTCGAGGGCGCCGATGCTGCGCGCGTGCGCCGCCTGGCCGACGAGCTGGCCGAGCTGGCCGCCCAACGCCTCAACCAGGACTTCTAGGAGGACCGGCACATGTGTGGCATCGTCGGCTACGTCGGCCATCAGCAGGCGGCTCCCGTGCTGCTGGCCGGTCTCGCGCGCCTTGAGTACCGCGGCTACGACTCCGCCGGGATCGCGCTGGTCACAGAGGCAGGTGACCTGTTCATCCGCAAGCGTGCTGGCAAGGTCGCCGAGCTGCGCGACGCGCTGGTGGATGACACGCCGGCCGCGGTGGCCGGTCTGGGCCACACGCGCTGGGCCACGCACGGGCGACCCAACGACCTCAATGCGCACCCGCACGTCGATTGCACCGGCGAGCTCACCGTCATCCACAACGGCATCATCGAGAACTTCATCGAGCTGCGGGAGGAGCTGGAGGCGGCCGGCCACGTCTTCGGCTCCGAGACGGACACCGAGGCCATCGCGCACCTCGTGGAGGAAGCCTACGACGGCGACCTCTCGGCGGCCGTGCGCACGGCGCTCCATCGCGCCCACGGCGCCTACGCGCTGGCGGTCATCCACAAGGGCGAGCCCGATCGCGTGGTGGGCGCCAAGATGAACGTGCCCCTCATCGTGGGCATCGGCGAGCACGAGGCATTCCTCGCCTCCGACGTGGCCGCCGTGCTGGCCCACACGCGTGAGGTCATCTTCCTCGAGGAGGGCGACGTCGCCGACATCCGCCCGGACAGCATCTCCATCACCGACCTCGTGGGACGCGACCTGGAGCGACCCGTCCACCACATCGACTGGGACCTGGAGGCTGCCGAGAAGGGTGGCTACGAGCACTTCATGCTCAAGGAGATCCACGAGCAGCCCGAGGCTATCCGCGCTGCCATCGCCGGACGCATCCACGAGGACGAGGTGCGCGTCCCCGAGCTCGACCCGCTGCGGGCCATCCTGCCGTACATCGAGCGCATCGAGCTTGTGGCGTGTGGCACCGCGGCATACGCTGCGGCGGTCGCGGCCAACGCGCTGCAGGCATGGACGGGCCTTCCGGCGCGCTGGAACATCGGCTCCGAGTTCCGCTACGATCCGCCACCGCTCGATCAGAAGACCCTCGTCATCGCCGTCACGCAGTCGGGTGAGACCGCCGACACGCTGGCGCCGACCCGCCTCGCGCGCGAGCGCGGCTGCCCGGTGGTGGCGGTGACCAACACCGTGGGCTCGGCCATCACGCGCGAGGCCAACGCGGTGCTGTTCCTGCAGGCAGGGCCGGAGATCGCGGTGGTGGCCACCAAGACCTACGTCACCCAGGTGGTCACACTGCTGCTCGTGGCCGCCCAGATCGCCAAGGTGCGGGGCATGCTCGATGGGCTCTACGAGAAGGCGCTGGTGGAGGGGCTGCGCGCTCTGCCGGCCAACGCCGAGCGCACCATCGAGCTCAACGAGGCGCCGGCGGCAATCCTCGCCGAGCGCTATGTCGGCTCGCGCGGCTACATGTACGTCGGCCGCGGGATCACCTACCCGGTGGCGCTGGAGGGCGCGCTCAAGCTCAAGGAGGTGAGCTACGTGCACGCGGAGGGCTACGCGGCGGGTGAGCTGAAGCACGGCCCCATCTCGCTGCTGGACGCGGAGGTGCCGCTGGTGGCGGTCGCGACCCGCACCGCTGTCCACGATAAGCTCGTCAGCAACCTCATGGAGGGCCGAGCGCGTGACGCGCGCGTCATCGCCGTGGTGACCGAGGGCGACGTGCGGATGAAGGCCGTGGCTGACGACATCCTGTGGGTGCCGCCGACGGTCGAGATGCTCAGCCCCGTGCTGGCCATCATCCCCCTGCAGTTGTTCGCGTACCACACCGCCGTCGTGCGCGGCACCGACGTGGACCAGCCTCGCAACCTGGCCAAGTCGGTGACGGTCGAGTGACCTCCCTGCCGGTCCCCCCCGCGGGCACGACCGAGCTGGGCATCGACATCATCAAGGTCGAGCGCATCGCCAGCGCCATCGCCAGGCACGGCCGGCGTTTCGCGGCGCGCGTGCTGACCGACCACGAGGACGCCTATGTGCGCGACCGCCCGGAGAACTTCGCCGGGCGCTGGGCGGCCAAGGAGGCCGTGTCCAAGGTGCTGGGCCTGGGCGTGCGTGGCGTCGGCTGGCGCGAGATCGAGATCATCCGCCTGCCCACGGGTGCGCCCATGGTGCGCCTGCACGACCGCGCCCTGCGCCGCGCCAACCAGCTGGGCATGGAGCGCGTGGCGGTCTCCATCAGCCACGAGCGCGAGTACGCCGTGGCCATCGCCTTCGGCGTCCGTACCGAGGGTGGCGAGTTCGTCTTCCCGGTGGACATGGAGGCACGCCTGGGCGATCGCGAGAAGCAGCTGCTGGCACGCATGCGTGAGCTGCAGGCGCTGAACGAAGAGGTCCAGGCTGCGGAGGCGGGGGCCGCGGAGGCGGAGGCCACCGAGGCCGGTGGTGCCGTCGCGGGCGCCGATCGCGCCGGCCCGGCCGAAGGCGGAGGAGGGGAGCCGGCGTGACCTGGTCGCCGGACCACCCCCGGACGGACCCCTTCGGCTGGCTCGACGCCGCGGCCGCCGCGGCTATGCTGCCGACGCGTCACCCCCGGGGCCACAAGGGCACCTTCGGGCGCGTCGTGGCCGTGGCCGGCTCGCTCGACTACGCGGGCGCCGGCCTGATGGCCGGTACGGCGGCGCTGCGCGCCGGCTGCGGCCTGGTCACGCTGTGCCTGCCCCGTTCGCTGCAGCCGCTCCTGGTGGGTCGCGTGCCGGAGCTCATCACCCGCGGCCTGCCGGAGGTAGCTCCGTTCGAAGTCGAGCCGCTGGGGGCCGCGGCGGTGGTCATGGACCTGCCCGCCGACGCGCTGCTGCTGGGTCCCGGACTGCTCACCGATCGGGCCAGCAGCCGGCTGGTGCAGCGACTCCTCGCTGGCGGCACGGCCCCGGCCGTGGTGGACGCCGGGGCGCTGGCGGCGCTGGCGGCCGTGCCCCGCTGGTGGACCCGCGTGGGCCGCGCCATCGTGGTGACCCCCCACCCGGGCGAATTCGCCCGTCTCGGCTACGAGTCCGGCACCGGCGACGACGAGCGCCGCGCCGCCGCGAGCGCCGCCGCGAGCGCGTGGCAGGCGGTCGTCGTGCTCAAGGGCGCGCATACCGTCATCGCCGATCCCGGTGGCCGGCTGCTGGTCGCCCCCTTCGACCTTCCACTGCTGGGCTCCGGCGGCACAGGGGACGTCCTGGCCGGCATCATCGTCTCGCTGCTGGCCCAGGGGCTGGCGCCCTTCGAGGCAGCATCGCTGGGTGTCTACCTGCACGCACGCGCGGGTGCAGAGCTGGGCACGACGCTCGGCGACGCGGGCCTGCTGGCCAGCGACCTGCTGCCGTTGATCCCCCTCGTCCGCCTCAGCCTCGTCGAGGCCGGCGGCCGATGACCGGCTCGTCGGACCGGCCGCCCAAGCGCGGCGCCTGGCTGGAGATCGACCTCGCCGCGATGCACCACAACATCGAGGTCATCCGCTCCGTGGTGGGGCCGGCCGCAGCCGTCGCGCCCGTCGTCAAGGCTGATGCCTACGGCCACGGGGTCGAGGCTGTCGGGCCGGCCCTCGCCCCGCACGTGGAGGCGCTCTGCGTGGCCACGCTCGATGAGGCGCTCGCCCTGCGGCCGCGCGTGCCGGGCCGGATCGTGCTGCTTTACCCGGTGCCCCACGAGGCCGCTGCCGAGGCGGCGATGGCGGACGTCGAGCTGACCGTGATGTCGGCGGCCGACCTCGAGGCCATCCGCGCCGCCGCGCCGGCGGCCGGACGGACAGTCAGGGTCCACATCGGCGTGGAGACCGGCATGAGCCGCGGCGGCGTCCTGCCGCACGCGGTGCCGGCCCTGGCGGCCGTCGCGGCGAGCGACCCGCACATCGAGCTCGCCGGCCTGTGGTCACATCTCCACAGCCCGGAGGACCCGCCCTCCTCGGATGCCCAGGTGCTGCGCTTCGAGGCTGCCGTCACGGCCCTGCACGAGGCCGGCATCCCCGTCCCGCCTCGTCACATCGCCGCCAGTGGCGGCATCTTCACGCACGACGAGCCCTCGCTCGACCTGGTGCGCCCGGGGATCGCCGTCTACGGCGTGCTCGACGCCGACCTGCCCATCGCGCCCGACGCCGTCGGGGCGGCTGCCCGCCTGCGCCCGGCGATGTCACTCAAGGCGCGCCCGGCCGCCTTCAGCGAGGTGCCCGCTGGTGGCACGGTCGGCTACGGCGGGATCTGGCGCGCGGAGCGCCCGTCGCGCATCGCCGTCCTGCCGGTGGGCTACGGCGATGGCTACCTGCGCAGCTCGCAGCCCGCCGCGGTGGCCCTGGTGCGCGGCCGGCGAGTGCCCATCGTGGGGCGGGTGTCGATGGACGCGGTGACGGTCGACGTGACCGATCTGCCCGCTCTCGACCACAGCGAGGAGTTCGTGCTGCTGGGGCGCCAGGGCAGCGAGGAGATCACGGCCGTGGAACTGGCGCGCCGACGCAACACCATCCCCTGGGAAGTGCTCACAGGCATGGCTCGGCGGTTGGCCCGGGTGTACTATCCGCTGGCCGGCAGCACCCCATGAGGGCCTGATACCACCGGCACCGACGAGACATGACAAGACCGGTCGCGGGCCCTGGGTTGAGGGACCTGGCCCCGCCGCCGTGCCGGTTCAGCATGTCCAAGGAGGGAACACGGGTTTGCTACGACCGCCCGAGGCCACCGAGCATCCGAGTGGGTCGCGTGACTTCGCGACCTTCGAGCGCGACGACGTCGAGGTCGTCGCGCGAGAGATCCAGCTCCTCGGCGCGACGGTGCCGGCGGTCCTCTTCCTGGAGGCCAACCGCGGCGCCGGCACGCTCGATGGGCTGGGCATGCTGTTCTTCGATCCCATCCTGCGCGGCATCTTCGGCGGGGACGATCCCGGCGCCAGCCACCTGCTCGCCGACGACGACGACATCGAGCGCCTCATCGAGCGCCTCGAGGAGCTCGATGCCGAGGCCGACCTGTACGCCTGACCCGGCACCCCGATAGCCCGGCCCGGCTACCATCAGGGGCGTGAGCCAGGAATCTGCCGCCTTCTTCACGCTTGACCGTGGCACCGTCAGCACTGCCGCCGCGTTGATCGCGCCGGTCGACGGTCGCTACCGCCTGCTGGCCGCCTCAGCGGCACCATCCGCCATCGCCCCTGAGTCCCTCCTGGAGGACCTGGCCTGGCGCGTGGCACGGACCGACGCCTCAGTGGCCGGTTCCCTGGAAGGCTGGCGCGACTGGTCGCGCCTCGAGGTCCGCACCGTTCGCGCTCCGCGCGCGGTCCTGGTGGCCGCCTCGGCCCAGGGCGGCGAGCTGCTCCAGCGTGCCTTCGCCGGAGCCGGCTGGGTGGTGACGGCGCGGTTCTTCGGAGCCACGCCGGACATCGTGGCCCTGGGTGAGGCGTTGCTGGATCCGCGCGTTGACGCGGTCATCATGGCTGGCCGCGACGAGGTCGACGAGGCTGAGGCCGATGCCGCCGCGCGGCTCTGGTCGCGCGTCGGCTCACTGGCCCGCTTCCGTGACGACCTTGCCGTCATCGCCTGCGGTCCGTTCGCCGAGCGACCAGCGGGCATCCCCGACTCGCGCCTCTTCGCCCTGCCCGCGCCTGCCGTCGTGCCGCTGGCCGCCGATTCCCAGCTGCGTGCGGCGGCGGCGCAGGTAGGCACCCACCTCGTCACGGGAGGTGAGCCCGGTGCGGCCGATGGCCGCGCTGCGCATCGCACCGCGATGGCCTCGCTGGCAGCGGTGTTGGGCGGCCACATCGACGGCCTCGACATCGGCGTCTCTGCCGGCTCGCGCACGGTCGTCGGTGCCGACGGCTCGGTGCAGCACGCGACCCTGGCCACGGCCGGTGTGCTGCCGCCCGAGCTGCTCGACGATGAGGCCGCCGGCGACGCGGTGCTGCGCTGGTCGACGCTGGCGGGCGACCCGGCAGCCCGACTCGACGGGCTGCGAGAGCTGGCTTCCGCGCCCTGGAGCCGCATCGATGAGGAGGGCGTCCACCTGCGTCTCGCCTCCCTGCGCGCCGCTATCGAGCGCCTGTCCGCGGCCTGGGACGGCAGTACCTCCGACGATGAACCCGCTGCCGTGCACACGCTGGTGCTGAGTGGCGGCACCTTCGCCGCGGTTCCTCCGGCCGCCGCGGCGCTGGCAGTGATCGACGGCATCCGTCGGCCCGGTGCGCTGGTCATCCGGCACGATGCGGCCGCCGTGCTGGCGCCGCTGGGGGCCTTGCCGGTGGAGGAGGACCGGCGCCGCCTGCTGCTCGATCTGATGGATGACTGCCTGCTGCCTCTCGGCAGCGCCCTCCTCACCGGCGCCCTCGGCAAGGCCGGCAGGAAGGAGCCCGCGCGCGGATCGCTGCATGTCAGCAGCACCCTCGGCGACGAGCAGCTGTACCTGGAGCCGGGGCAGCTCCGCCTGGTCGATCTGCCGCCAGGGATCTCGGCCCGTCTCGGGCTCGAGGCCGGCGAAGGCGCCACGCTGGCCGCCGGGCGACGGCTCGACCTCGACGTCCGCGGTGGCCTCGGCGGGCTGCTCGTGGATACGCGGGCCATCCCCCTCGAGCTGCCCGAGCAGGGCGAGCAGCGGCGGGCCATGCTGGCCGGGTGGGAGGCGCCGGCGTGGATCGGCAGCGACCGATGACCCTGCCCGACCCCGGCCGTTTCGTGGTCCCTGCTGCGCATCCGGAGCGCGGACGCCTGCTGCGACTGCCCCTGAGCCTGGCCGACCGGCCGCTGGTGGCACCGGGGCAGCACGTGGAGATCGGCCAGCCGCTCAGCGAGCACTTCCGCGACAGCGAGGCCATCGAGCTGCCCACCAGCGCTGCGCTCATCCGCCTGCGCCCGGGGGACATCCTCGACAACGTGCCGCTGCCCCAGACGGGTCGACTGGGCCGCAAGTCCGCCGGCACCAGCCACCGCACGCGCGTGCTCGAGCACGGCCGGGACGGCATCACCAGGCTGGTGGCCGGCAGCAACGCGGTCACCATCGAGGCGCCCGCCCGCGGCGTCATCGAGGCGGTCACGCCGGGCCGCATCGACCTGCGTGCCGAGGGCCTGGCCGTGGCTGCGCGCGTGGGCTGGGGTCGGCCGACATGGGGCCGCATCGTCATGGCCGTCGACCGACCCGATGCCGAGATCCAGACATCGCGCATCGACGTCACCGCGGCCGGTGCCATCCTGGTGGTGGGTACACGCATCGACGTGGAGGCCATCTCGCGGGCGCGCGCCATCGGTGCCGCAGCCATCGTCTCCGGCGGCGTGGCCAGCCGCGATCTGCGCCAGCTGACCTCGTCCGAGGCCCGCCAGCAGGCCGCTCTGCATGCCGCCGCGCCATTCGGGCTGCTGGCCCTGGGCGGCTACGGCCGCGTGCCCATCCCGGCGCACCTCTGGGACCTGCTGTCCGCGGCCGACGGTCGCCGCGCCGGTATCGTGCCGGCATCACACGCGCTCGTCATCGAGGGCGACCCGGCGCCTCTCATCGCCGCCGCCGCCCGGCCCCCGGGCACCGTGCGCGTCATCGACGGCGAGCACCGTGACCACGTCGGTCGCTTGGTGGGGCTGTCCGGACCTCGTCGCTGGCCGGGCGGCAGCTACGCCCCGGGCGGGTTCGTCGAGCTGCCTGGCGAGGATGGCAGCGGGGAGCGCCATTGCGTGCCGCTGACCAGCCTGGAGCGGCTCGGCTAGGCTGCGGCGGATGATCACGTCTGACCCCGGAGGCCCGCCCGTCGTGACGATGCGCGTCATCACTGCTTCGACCGACCAGACCCGTTCGCTGGCCGCGGCGCTGGCGCAGGTCGCCCAGCCCGGGGACCGCCTGGCGCTGGTCGGACCGCTGGGCGCTGGCAAGACGCAGTTCGCCAAGGGCTTCGCGACCGGGCTTGGCATCGAGCAGGTCGTCAACAGCCCCAGCTTCACGCTGATGGCCGAGTACGAGGGTCGTCTCACGCTGTTCCACCAGGACCTCTATCGGCTGGCGGGCGCGGACGAGGTCCTCGCCGGGGGCCTGCTCGACGAGCGGCAGGACGCCGGCGTCACCCTCAGCGAATGGGCCGATCGCCTTGACGAGGGGCTCGACCCGGCGCGCCTCACGGTGGCCCTCGAGCCCACCGGCGAGACCACCCGCGACATCGAGATCCGCGGCCACGGCGAGGTGGCCACGCGCTACCTGGCTGCCGCACGCGCCTGGCGTCCCACGGGGTCCGTTGGATGAACCTCGCTCCTGGCCGGCTCATCCTCGCCATCGACACCGCCACGCGCGCCAGCCTCGTCGTGCTCGGGGGTGCCGGCGCCGTCACGACGAGCCGGCGCGAGGTGCAGCATCGGCATGGCTCGCACCTGCTGGAGCAGATCGACGAGGTGCTGGAGCGCGCCGCTGTCGGCCTCGACGACGTGGCCGCGCTGGCGGTCGGGACCGGCCCCGGGTCCTTCACCGGCCTGCGCGTCGGGCTGGCCACGGCCAAGACGATGGCCTACGCGCGCGAGCTGCCACTGGTGGGCGTGATGTCCTCGCTGGCGCTTCGGCACGCGGCCGTTGCTGCAGGAGCTCCCGAGGGGATCGCGGTGGTGCTCCCGGCGGGAGCCCGTGACCACTACCTCGCGCGGCCGGGCGCCGAAGCGCAGCTCGTGGCCCCGGGGGGTCTGCTCGAGGCCATCGGCCGCGAGGCTGTGCTGACGGTCGACATGCCGTCGGACCTGCTCGGAGCGGAGGCTGCGCGGATCGGCGCGGCTGCCCTCGATGGCATGGGCGAGGCGCTGCTGTCGATCGCCCGTGAGCGCCTGCAGGCCGTTGGTGGCGACGACGTGTCCGGCCTGGTCCCGGCGTACGTGGCGCTGCCGCGCGGCGTCAGGCAGGCAGCGGAGGACCTGGGATGGTCGCCCGACCTCCGGTAAGGCTGACGGTGCAGCCGATGGGCGCCGACGACATCCCCGCGGTGCACGCCATCGAGAGTGCCTCGTTCCCCACGCCGTGGCCGCCGTACGCCTTCCGCCAGGAGCTCGAGACCAACCGCATGGCGCACTACCTCGTCGTCCGCGCCGGGGCCCGCGTCGTGGCCTATGCCGGCGTCTGGCTGATGGTCGACGAGGCCCACGTCACGACGTTCGCGGTGCTACCGGCGTATCGCCGGCGTGGCATCGGCGGCCTGCTGCTGGCGGAGCTCATGGCCCTGTCGGCCCGCATCGGGGCGCTGGTGGTGACTCTTGAGGTCCGGCTCAGCAACGCTGCCGCACGTGACCTATACCAGCGCTTCGGCTTCCGGCCCGTCGGCGTGCGCCCGCGCTACTACACCGACAACGGGGAGGACGCGCTGATCATGACGACCGAGCGTCTCGACAGCGCCGACATGCTGCGGCTCATGGCACGCATGTCCGCGCGGTACGCCACCGACGTGCTGCCCGACGACCCCGGCTTCGCGCCCGATCCCGACGACCCGCCCGAGGAGCTCGACGCATGAGCGGTGGGATGGGCACCGGACGGGTCCTGGCCGTCGAATCGTCGTGTGATGAGACCGCTGTGGCCGTCGTGGAGCAGGGTCGCCGCATCGTCGCCAACGTCGTCGCCAGCCAGGTGCAGCTGCACTCGGCCACCGGCGGCATCGTGCCCGAGGTGGCTGCGCGTGCCCACCTGCGCTGGATGATCCCGGTGCTGGAGGAGGCACGGGAGCGCGCCGGTCTCGCGTCGTGGCGCGGGCTCGAGGCTATCGCGGTCACCGAGGGTCCGGGCCTCGCCGGTTCGCTGCTGGTCGGCATCACCATGGCCAAGACGCTGGCCTGGAGCCTGGGATTGCCGCTGGTGCCGGTGAATCACCTCGAGGGCCACATCTACGCCGCCTGGCTGCTGGATCCCGACGAGGAGGATCGGCCGGCACCGGAGTTCCCGCTGGTGGCGCTCGTCGTCAGCGGCGGCCACACCTTCATCGTGGAGATGCGCGACCACCTGCGCTACCGCCTGCTGGGCCAGACAGTGGACGATGCCGCGGGCGAGGCGTTCGACAAGGTCGGCCGGCTGCTGGGTCTCTCCTATCCCGGCGGTCCCGCCATCATGAAGGCTGCCGCCAGCGCTACTGCTCACGACCGCCGCTTCCCGCGCGCATGGATGGGCGAGTCCTACGACTTCTCCTTCTCCGGGCTCAAGACCGCCGCCCGGCACGCGGTGGGCGATGCCCTGGGCCTGTCGCCGCAGGCGCGCGAGCTCGACGGCGCCGACCTCTCCGAGGCCGACGTGGCTGAGCTGGCCTGGGCCTTCCAGGAGTCGGTGGTGGACGTCCTCGCCACCAAGACGCTGCGTGCCGCTCGTGAGCTCGACGCCCGCAGCATCATCCTCGGCGGCGGTGTGGCGGCCAACGGCGTCCTGCGCGAGCGCATCGCCGCTGGTGCCGACGGCCTGGGTGTGCCGCTGCTGGTGCCGCGCCCCGGGCTCTGCACGGACAACGCCGCGATGATCGGCGCTGCTGCCTGGCACCGGCTCATGACTGGGGCGCGGGCCGACCGCACGCTCGATGCGAAGCCCTCGTTGAAGCTGGCCGTTTGAGCGTGGAGCCGAGCGCCGACGAGCTCGATCCGGCACATCTCGGCCCCGCCGCGGTGGCGCGCTACCTGCGCCGACACCGGCTGGCCGCACGCAAGTCGCTCTCGCAGAACCATCTGGCCGATGGCGAGGCGCTCGAGTCCATCCTGGAGCTGGCCGCCATCACGCCCGGCGAGCGCATCGTGGAGGTGGGACCGGGCATCGGCATCCTGACCGCGCAGCTGCTGCAGGCGGGTGCGCAGGTGACCGCGGTGGAGCTGGACTCTCGCCTCGTCGAGCACCTGCAGGCGCGCTTCGATGGCGTCGCCGCCCTGACGCTGGTGGCGGCCGACTTCCTCGACCTCGACCTCGAGACCGTGGCTGCCGACCCCTGGGCCCTGGTGGCGAACGTGCCGTATCACATCACCAGCCCCATCCTGCACCGCGTGCTGGGAACGGAGCCCCGCCCGACGCGGTTCGTGCTGATGGTGCAGCAGGAGGTCGCCGAGCGCATCGCGGCGGCGCCGGGGGCGATGAGCTATCTCTCGGTCTTCGTCCAGTACCACGCCGATGTGCGCGTCGCGCTGCGTGTGCCCGCGTCGGCCTTCGAGCCCGCACCGGAGGTCGACTCGGCCGTGCTGCTGGGAGAGACGCGGCTGCGGCGACTCGATGAGCAGGATGAGGACGAGCTCTGGCGACTGGTCCAGGCAGGCTTCCGCGAACGCCGCAAGATGATCCACAACGTGCTTGCTCGCCAGCTGCCTGGCCTCGACCGCTCGCGCCTCGATGCCGCCCTCGACGCCTGCGCCATCGCTCCCGACCGGCGTCCGCAGACGCTCAGCGTGGCGGAGTGGATGCAGCTCCGCCAGGTCCTCTCGCCGCTGCCATGACGACGTTCCGAGCAGAGGCAGCGGCCAAGGTCAACCTGGCCCTGGCGGTGACCGGACTGCGCGAGGACGGCTACCACCGGCTGCGCTCGGTCTTCCTTCGACTCGCCCTGCACGACGCGCTCGAGGTACAGCTGGATTCGCAGGCGGGGTCAGATTCACTGGCCATCGACGGTGACTTGGCGGTCAGCAGCGACAACCTCGTCCTGCGTGCCGCGGCACACCTGCGCGAGGCCCTGGACCCCCGCCTGCCGGCGCTGCGCTTCCGCCTCATCAAGCGCATCCCTGCCGCGGCCGGCCTGGGTGGCGGCAGCGCCGATGCCGCCGCCGCCATGGACCTGGCACTGCGAGCCTGGGGCTTGCGGCTGCACCCCGCCCGCCGGCTCGACGCCGCGCTGCACCTGGGTGCCGACGTGCCCTTCTTCGCGGCCGGCCATGCAGCCTCCATCGTGGAGGGCATCGGCGAGCACCTGGTCCCGCTGCCGCCACCCGAGCCGCCCGCGGGGCTGTTGCTGATCACCCCCTCGGAGCGCCTCTCCACGGCCGATGTCTTCGCCGAGTTCGATCGCGTCGCCGCTGCCGGCCCGGCCGCGGACGAGCGTGTGACCGAGGTCGCCGAGCTGCTTCGCGAGGGGATCGACAGCATGACGCTGGCCGCCACGACGGCGATGCTGCGCGAGGCCAACGACCTGTGGGCGCCTGCGGCCCGCCTCTCGCCAGGTTTGCGCGCGGTGCGCCAGGCCGGTGAGCGTCGCCTGGGCCGGGCGCTGCTGCTCACCGGCTCGGGCCCCACGCTCTTCGCGGTCTATCCTTCGCGAGGCGGCGGCCACGCGCGCGGCCATCGCCCTGCAGGCGGACCCGCCGTCCGAGCTGGACGGAGCCGACATCATGACCACGTCGACCGTGGGCACGGAAGGAGACTCGTGAAGGAGCGCATCCAGACGCCGGAGGCCCCCAACGCCATCGGCCCCTACAGCCAGGCCATCGTCACCGACTCGCTCGTCTTCTGTTCGGGCCAGGGTCCCATGGATCCGGCCACCAACACGCTCGTGGAGGGCGACGTGGCGGTCCAGACCGAGCGCACGATGAAGAACATCGGCGGCCTGCTCGGTGCCGTGGGCCTCGACTACGGCGACATCGTCAAGACGACCTGCTATCTCCTGGACATGGACGACTTCGCGGCGTTCAACGAGGTCTACGCCTCCTTCATGCCGCAGCCGTACCCGGCACGCACGACGATCCAGGCTGCCCGCCTGCCCCTGGACATCCGCGTCGAGATCGAGGTCATCGCCCAGAGGCGTGGCTAGCCCCGTGGCCCGGACGTACGTTTGACACCCGAGCGGGCGCGCGCCTACAGTCAGCCAACCTGATGCCCGATAAGCCTCCATCACCGGTCAGCGGCTCGTCCGCCTCGTGAACACGCACCCACCCCAGCGCCTCACGGCGGTCGTGATGGCTGCCGGCCTCGGCACGCGTATGCGTTCGAGAACACCCAAGGTGCTGCACCCCATCTGCGGACGGCCCATGCTCGCCTACGTGCTCGATGCTGCCGTCGCCGCCAGCGGGGGCCGGCCACTCGTGGTCATCAGCCCGCCCGTGGCGCAGATCGCGGACGTCTTCGCCGACGAGGCCGAGTTCGCCATGCAGGCGGAGCCGCGCGGCACCGCTGACGCCATCGCCGCCGCGCTCGCGCAGCTGGCGCCCGATGTCGACGAGATCATCGTGCTCTCGGGCGATGTGCCGCTGGTCGATCCGGCCCTGCTATCCGAGCTGGCGGCGGCCCGTCGTGACAACGATGCTGCGGTCGCGCTCATCAGCGTGGACATGGATGACCCGGCCATGCTGGGTCGGGTCGACCGCGGGCCCGACGGCCGCATCGTCGGCGTGGTCGAGTACAAGGACGCGGCCCCCGACCAGCTCCAGATCAGCGAGATCAACTCGGGGCTCTACGCCTTCGATGTCGCCTGGCTGCGCGCCCGCATCGGTGACATCCAACCCTCACCGGTGACCGGTGAGCTGTACCTGCCGGAGCTGATCCCGCTCGCTCGCGCCGACGACCGGGCCGTGGCCACGCTCGAGGTGGAGGACGACGGCACGCTGCTGGGGATCAACGACCGGGCGCAGCTGGCCGATGCCGAGCTGGAGATGCGCCTGCGCATCAACGAGGCCCACATGCGCGCCGGCGTGACGCTGCAGGACCCGGCGACGACCTTCATCGATGCCAGCGTGCGTATCGCAGAGGATGTCACGCTCGAGCCGGGTGTCGTCCTGCGCGGGCAGACCGTCATCGAGCGCGACGCGCTCATCCGCACCGGGTCGCAGATCTTCGATACCCGCATCGGCGAGCGCAGCGTCGTCTGGGCCAGCGTGCTGGAGGACTCGGTGGTGGAGTCGCACGTCACCATCGGCCCCTTCTCGCATGTGCGCAAGGGCGCGCACATCGGCCCCCACGTGGAGCTGGGCAACTTCGCGGAGGTCAAGAACAGCATCATCGGCGCCGGCACCAAGAGCCACCACTTCAGCTACCTCGGCGATGCCGACGTGGGTGAGAAGGTCAACATCGGCGCCGGTTCGATCACCGCCAACTACGACGGCACGAAGAAGCACCGCACGCGCATCGGCAAGGGCGCCTTCATCGGCTCCGACACCATCATGCGTGCGCCGGTGAGCATCGGCGAGGGCGCCTTCACCGGTGCAGCCTCGCTCGTCACCCACGATGTGCCCGACGGCGCCACCGTGCTGGGCGTGCCGGCTCGCCCGCATGAGCGTCGGCCCGGCGCAGCCGACGACGAGCCCGAGGTGGAGGACGCCCCGGGCCGCTGATGGGCAGCTCCCTCCTCGAGATCGTCATCATCGCGCTGCTGATCGCGGTCAACGGCGTCTTCGTGGCCGCCGAGATCGCGCTGGTGACGGTCCGCCGCAGCCGCGTCCGGCAGCTCAGCGACGAAGGCGACCGGCGCGCCCGACGCGTCGCCCGCATGACCGAGCAGCCCGGCCGCCTGCTGGCCACCATCCAGCTGGGCATCACCTTCATCGGCTTCCTGGCCGCGGCGTTCGCCGGTGCCAGCATCGCCGGCCAGCTGGCCGAGTGGCTCCGCGACATCGGCCCGCTCTCGACCTCCGCCGACGTCCTCGCGCTGCTCATCGTGACGCTGGTGGTCAGCCTCGTGACCATCGTCTTCGGTGAGCTCGTGCCCAAGACACTGGCGCTTGCCCACGCCGAGCGCTACGCCCTGGCCCTCGCTCGCCCCATGGAGGCGCTGGGCGTCCTGCTGGGACCGGTGGTGTGGTTGCTGACGTCGGTCACCCACGCGGTGACGCGCCTGCTGGGTGTGCGCGACGTGACCGACGAGGCCATCTCCAGCGAGGAGCTTCGCATCCTCCTCGAACGCGGCACCGAGCAGGGCACCATCGAGGCCGAGGAGGAGCAGATGATCGGCGCTGTGCTCGAGCTGGGAGAGCAGCGCGCGCACGAGGTCATGGTGGCGCGGGTCGATATGGTGGCGTTGCCGGTGGACGCCTCGCTGGGCGACATCGTGGAGACCATCGTGAGCGAGGGGCACTCGCGCATCCCGGTCTACGAGGACAGCATCGACAACATCATCGGCATGCTCTACGCCAAGGACCTGCTGCCCTACCTCGTCGGCGAGGACCGCCCACCCTCCATCCGCCGGCTACTGCGCACACCGCTGTTCGTGCCCGAGTCGATGCTCGTGGACGACCTGCTGCGCAGCCTGCAGCGTCGCCGCGTCCACATCGCGGTCGTGCTCGACGAGCACGGTGGCACGGCCGGCCTGCTCACCATCGAGGACCTGCTGGAGGAGATCGTCGGCGAGATCCAGGACGAGTACGACGAGGAGGAGCCGATGATCGTGCCCCTCGGCGAGCTCGAGGCGCGCATCGACGGGCGTGCCGACGTGGACGACATGCTGGAGCACTTCGGGACCTCGCTCGACGGCGATGACCAGGAGGAGTTCGACACCGTCGGCGGGCTGGTCTATCACTACATCGGCGGGGTCCCCGCCGTCGGTGACGCGGTCGAGGTGGACGGCCTGCGCATCACCGTGGAGGCCACCGACGGCCGCCGCGTGCGCACCGTCCACGTGGTCCACACGCCGCCGCCTGCCGAGCGGGACGAAGACGAAGGCTGACCGGCTCCCGGACGGCAGTCACACCGAGGTCGCGAGCAGTGGCGCAGGCGCGGCCTACGCGTCGATGGCGGCGCGCACGACGTCGCCCAGGCGCTCGACCGAGGCATCGTCAACGACGCCGACCGAGGCGATCTCTGCCAGCGCCTCATCGCGATAGGCGCGCGCGCGGTCGCGGGTGTAGGCCTCCGCGCCGACGCGGTCGAGGATGCCCAGCACGTCGGCGATCTCAGCCGGCGTGGCCTCCGTCTGCGACTGCGCCAGGATGGCCTGCAGGCGCCGTCCGTCCGCGCCGGTGGTCTGCGCCAGCGCGTAGATCAGCGGCAGCGTCTTCTTGCGCGTGGCGATGTCAGACGTCTCCTTGCCGGTGATGGCCTCGTCGCCCCAGATGCCCAGCAGGTCATCGTTGAGCTGGAAGGCGAGTCCCAGGGCCCAGCCGAAGCGGCGATAGGCACCGATGACCGACTCGTCCTCGGTGGCCAGCACTGCGCCGGCCTCCGCGGAGCCGGCGATCAGCGAGGCGGTCTTGCGGCCGATCATGTCGAAGTAGTAGTCGACCGACATCCACTCGTCGTGCTCGGAGGTCCAGATGTCCATGAACTGGCCCTTCGCACAGCGCCAGGCAGGTCTCGTCGTAGAGGCGCATCAGCCGCAGCACGCGGGCATCGTCGAAGCCCTCCTCGGACAGGCGGTACAGGGCCATGCGGCTGAGCGTGAAGAGCGTGTCGCCGGTGTTGATGGCCTGCGCCACGCCGGAGACCGTCCACAGCGCCGGCCGGTGGCGCCGCTCGGACCCGCCGTCCTCGATGTCATCGTGGACGAGGCTGAAGTTGTGGCCCATCTCCACGGCCGCGGCGCCGGGCAGGGCTCGCATGTGCTCGCCGGCGATGGACTGGTACGCCAGCAGGCCGATGAGCGGACGCATACGCTTGCCACGGGGCGCGTCGCTGTCGAGGCCCATGTGGTAGCGGACCATCGAGTAGAGCTCGCGGGTGCGCTCGTCCTCGGCCCGCGCGATGACGCCGAGCATCTCGCGCTCGGTGTCGGCGATGAGGCGGTCGAGGTCGATACTGGTCAACACGACGACATGATACTCGTCTGTAGCACATTCACCCATGACGATCTCGCGACAGACCGGCGCCGGCTCCGATAGGCTCGACGACGTGCCCCGACCTCGGACCTACAAGACACGCGCCATCGTCCTGGCTCACTTCGACCTGGGCGAGGCCGACCGCATCGTCACCCTGCTGACCCCGGAGGACGGCAAGATCCGCGCGGTGGCCAAGGGGGTGCGCCGGCCCCGCAGCCGCATCGGCGGCAGCGTCGAGCCGTTCGCCGAGCTCGACGTGGTGCTGGCGCGTGGGCGCAACCTCGACGTCATCACCCAGGTCGGCGTGTCACACGCCTGGCTGCGACTGCGTGACCGGCTCGAGTCGACGGCGACAGCCTGGTACCTCGGCGAGCTGTCGGACCGAGCCGTCGAGGAGCGCGCCGGCGCGCACCCCGTCTACGGCCTGCTGCGGCGTGCCTGCCAGCTGCTCGACGACGGCATGGCCCCCGGGCGCGTGGCGCGCTGGTTCGAGTCCGGCCTGGCCGACGCGCTGGGCGTGCGCCCCGAGCTCGACCGCTGCGTCGAGTGTGCCCGCACCCTCGAGGAGTCCGATCGCTTCCGCTGGGTGCCGGCGCTCGGCGGCGTGCTCTGCGCTGACCACCCGCCACCGCCGGCCGAGATCGACGCCGCTCTCGCTCGATGCCCTGAAGCTGCTCAAGGCCTACCGGCGCTTCGACGTGGAGGCCATCGCCGCGCTGCGTGTGCCGGCGGCGGTGGAGACGGAGGTGGAGTCGGTGATGCGTCGCTACACGCGCTTCGTCCTCGAGCGCGAGGCACGCTCGCTGGCCTTCATCGACGAGGTGCGCCACTCGCGATAGCCGGGGCGTGGCAGCCGCAGCGACCGACCCACTCCGCGTATCCCTGCCACAATCTGGGGCCACCGTCCGGCACTGCCATCGCCGGCGCCGCTACCAGGAGCCCCACACGTGACCGACCAGCGTTCTGCCCCCACGCCCGCCGCCGACGAGCAACACGATCCCGGTGCCAGCGTCGCCAAGCTCGACACCATCGTGTCGCTGGCCAAGCGCCGGGGCTTCGTCTTCCCCAGCTCCGAGATCTACGGCGGCATCAATGCCGTGTGGGACTACGGGCCCCTGGGCGTGGAGCTCAAGAACAACGTCAAGCGGGCCTGGTGGCGATCGATGGTGCAGGAGCGCGACGACATCGTCGGGCTCGATGCCGGCATCCTCATGCATCCCCAGGTCTGGGTCACCTCGGGCCACGTGGGCTCCTTCAGCGACCCGCTGGTCGAGTGCGACACCTGCCATCGCCGCTTCCGCCTCGATGAGCTGCCCGGTGCCGAAGGCCTCTCGGCCTCGGAGCTGCAGGACGAGACCATCGTGGAGAAGCTGGGCCTGGTCTGTCCCGTGGACGAAGGCCCGCTCTCGGCACCACGCCGCTTCAACCTGATGTTCAAGACCCACATGGGCCCGGTCGAGGACGAGGGTGCGGTCATCTACCTGCGCCCCGAGACCGCCCAGGGCTCGTACGTGAACTTCAAGAACGCGCAGACCTCGAGCCGCAAGAAGGTGCCCTTCGGCATCGCTCAGATCGGCAAGTCCTTCCGCAACGAGATCAGCCCCGGCAACTTCGTCTTCCGCATGCGCGAGTTCGAGCAGATGGAGATGCAGTACTTCGTGCGCCCGGGCGATGCGGCGGCGGCTGCCTTCGAGGAGTGGCTGCCGGCTCGCAAGGCCTGGTACGAGCGCTACGGCGTGACGCCGGCGCGGCTGCGCTTCCGTGAGCACGCCCCCGACGAGCTGGCGCACTACGCCAAGAAGGCCATCGACGTGGAGTACCGCTTCCCCTTCGGCTGGAAGGAGCTGGAGGGAGTCCACAACCGCGGCGACTTCGACCTCGGCAGCCACGCGCGGGCAAGCGGAGAGAACCTCGAGTACTTCGACCCGGTCGCGGAGGAGCACTTCATCCCCTGGGTGGTGGAGACTGCCGCCGGCGCCGATCGCGCCGCCTTCACCTTCCTCATCGACGCCTACCGGGAGGAGGAGCTGGAGAAGGGCAGCCGTGTGGTGCTGCGGCTGCACCCGGACATCGCGCCCTACAAGGTGGCGGTGCTGCCGCTGCTCAAGAAGCGACCCGAGATCGTGGAGCTCTGCCACCGCATCAAGGCCGACCTGAAGCGCGACATCATGGCCGTCTACGACGACACGGCCGCCATCGGCAAGCTCTACCGGCGGCAGGACGAGATCGGCACGCCCTGGTGCGTGACGGTGGACGTGGATTCGCTCGAGGACGGCGCGGTCACGGTGCGCGACCGCGACAGCATGACCCAGGAGCGCGTTCCGGTCGAGGGCGTGAAGCGTCTCATCCTCGACCGCATGGAGGCGGCGCGGGAAGGATAGGGCGCCGGCCCGGGAGGGGAATGGCGCCGGCCCCTGAGGGGTAAGGCGCCGGCCGGCTAGCTCCCGGCGCGCGCCGCCGCGCTCGGCAGCAGCTCGGCGACCGTGTCGAGGTACTTCTCGATGGCCCGCGCGGCACGCTTGCCGTCACCCATGGCCAGGATGACCGTGGCCGCGCCGCGCACGATGTCGCCACCGGCGAAGATCCCGGGCACGCTGGTCATGCCGTTCTCGTCGACCACCAGGTAGCCCCACTCGTTGATCTTGAGTTCCGGCTCCGACGAGGTCAGCATGGGGTTGCTGCGCGTGCCGATGGCGATCACGACCATGTCGCAGTCGATGACGTACTCCGAGTCGGGGATGGCCGTCGGTCGCCGCCGCCCGCTCGCGTCCGCTTCACCCAGCTCCATCATCTGGCACTCGATGCCTGTGACCCAGCCATCCTCGTTGCCGATGATACGCACCGGCGAGGCCATCAGCTCGAACTTGACGCCCTCCTCCTCGGCGTGGTGGACCTCCTCCGCACGGGCCGGCAGCTCGTCCTTGCCGCGGCGGTAGGCGATGGTGGCCTCCTTGGCCCCCATCCGTCGTGCCGTGCGGACGGCGTCCATGGCCACGTTGCCGCCGCCGACCACGACCACCTTCTGTCCCTGCAGCACAGGCGTGTCGGTGTCCTCGCGGAAGGCACCCATGAGGTTGACGCGGGTGAGGTACTCGTTGGCCGAGTAGACGCCCTTCAGGTCCTCGCCGGGGATGCCCATGAACACTGGCAGGCCGGCACCGACCGCGATGAAGACGGCGTCGAAGTTCTGGCGCAGCTCGCGCAGCGTCCAGGTCTTGCCCACGATGGCGTTGACCTCGATGGTCACGCCCAGGGCCTTGAGGCGCTCCACTTCCTTCTGCACGATGTCCTTCGGCA
This sequence comes from uncultured Chloroflexia bacterium, assembly GCA_963712735.1. Taxonomy (GTDB): domain Bacteria; phylum Chloroflexota; class Limnocylindria; order Limnocylindrales; family CSP1-4; genus JAFMJV01. The sequence continues at coordinate 345,984 of CAVQIZ010000001.1, forward strand.
GGCGGAATTCGGGGATGCCGTAGATGAGCACCCCACCGGGAGCATGGAAGGCCTCGAAGACGGTGACCCTGTGGCCCGAGCGAGCCAGCTCGCCGGCCGCGGTCAGCCCGGCCGGTCCCGAGCCCACGATGGCGACGCGGCGGCCGGTGTCGGGGTCGGCGTGCGAGTCCAGCTCGTCGAGGTGGTCGAGGGCCCAGTCCGCGACGAAGCGTTCCAGCGCGCCGACCGCCACCGGCGCGCCCTTCTTGGCCCGGATGCAGAGGCCCTCGCACTGGGTCTCCTGCGGGCACACCCGCCCGGTGACGCAGGGGAGCGCGTTGTCATCGAGCAGGGACTCTGCGGCCAGCTTCATCTCGCCGGCGGCGAGGAGCTCGATGAACCGTGGGATGTTCACCCGCACCGGGCAGCCGTCGATGCAGCGCGGGTTGGCGCAGTCCAGGCAGCGCTCTGCCTCTTCCATGGCCAGGGCCTGCGAGTAGCCCAGGTTGACTTCGCGGAAGTCCATGGCGCGTATCACAGCCGAGCGGGCCGGAACCTCGTGGCGCTCGATCTGCATCCGTTCCCGGGGGGTGAGGTCGGGACGCTCGGTCATCGCGGCGTATCTCCTCCAGCGACTTCTGCGAGACCCTCGATCATGCAGCGACTGCCCTCGAAGGCGCTCTTCTCGACGTCACGGTACATGGCCAAGCGGTCGGCCAGCTGCTTGAAGTCCACAGCGTGGGCGTCGAACTCCGGTCCATCCACGCAGGCATACACGGTCTTGCCGGCGACATTGACGCGGCAGCCGCCGCACATGCCGGTGCCGTCGACCATGATGGTGTTCAGCGACACGGTGGTGGGGATGTCGTACTCGCGCGTGACGTTGGCCACGGCGCCCATCATGGGCACCGGACCGACGGCGTACACGTGGTCCACGCCGCCCTCCTCGAGCATGTCGCGCAGCTCATCGGTGACGAAGCCGTGCCGGCCGTACGTTCCGTCGTCGGTGCACACGCGAACGTCGCCGTAGCGACGCAGTTCTTCCTCGAAGACGATCCACTCTCTGGAGCGGCCGCCGATGATGCTGGTGACCCTGACACCCTTGGCCGCGAGGCCCTGCGCCATGGGGTGCACGACCGCTGTCCCCACGCCGCCCCCGACGCACACGGCGTGGCCCTCGTCGATCAGCTTGGTGGCTTCACCCAGCGGCCCGGCCACGTCCTGGATGGCATCGCCGACCTGGAGCAGGCACAGGTCGCAGCTGGTCTTGCCTACGGCCTGGATGGTCAGCGTGATGGTGCCCGCCTCAGGGTCGGCATCGGCGATGGTCAATGGCACGCGCTCGGCCCCTTCGCCGATGCGCACGATGACGAACTGCCCTGGCTGGCGCACCTGGGCGATGCGGCTGGCCTCGATCTCGAGGCGGGTGACGTTGGGGGAGAGGATCTCCCGCTTCACGACTGGATGCATCGAGTCCCCTGCTGTACGACGGTGGTCATGCCCAGCATAGGTTGACAGGTCCTCGAGGAAATATGCACTAACGTGCGCACCATTATCAGCGGGCCGAAGGTCACGCGTGTCCGGCAGGCTAGTCTGCCGGCCCGACCTGCCTGCCATCGGACCCGTGCACCCCTGCCGAGTGGCCTGCCGTGCGGACTTGTCTGCAAATCGGGCGTGAGCGTGCCGGCGCGAGCAGCGCGCCGTCCCGCCCTCGCAGCGAGCGGCCGGCTATTCGGTCGCCTTCTTGCCCTTGGGCCAGTAGAGCTCCTTCTTGACGTGGAACTCCGGATAGTCGAGTTCCAGCAGCTCTGTCTCGACGTTGATGATCATCTCGGGGTTGCCGCAGAGGTACACGACCGTCTTGTCCGGCTCCAGTCCCTCGTTCTCGACCACGTCGCGCACCACGTGCTCGGCGCGCCCGGTGTAGCCCGTCCAGCCCTGGTTCCGCGGGTCGTCCGGGCGCGAGATGGTGGGCACGTACGACAGGGGATAGGTACCGTCCCGCTCCCATCCTTCCAGCAGCTCGCGATAGCCCAGCTCGTCCTGGTAGCTGCAGCCGTGGAGCATCACCGTCCTGCGGGGCGTGCCATCGGCCAGCAGCTGGCGAGACATGGCGATGAACGGTGCGATGCCCGTGCCGGTGGAGACGAACAGGTGGGTGCGGTCATCGTCGGGCTCGAGCATGAACCTGCCCTTGGGGCCGATCATGCGCATCTGGTGACCGACCGGAAGCCGCCATAGCAGCGTGGTGAAACGCAGGATCGGGACCAGTCGGACGTAGAACTCGTAGCCTTCCTCACCGGTGGCCTCCGGCGCGGATGCGACCGAGTAGGGCCGCTGGTACAGCTTGTCATCGGCGTAGACGCCGATGGTCATGTACTGGCCGGGCTCGAAGTGGGCGGCGTCACCGTCGGGACGGACCCAGAACCGAGCCAGGGAATCGGTATCGTCCTCGCGCTTCACCAGTGTGGCGTTGTATCTCTCCGCCTCCGGGATGATGACGCGGGGGTCGTTGGTTTGGTCGGTCATGCACTGCAGTGTACGGCGACCTGCGCGCGGCCGGCGCCGCCCGAGCGGCCCTGACGGCGCCGGCCACAGGGACTGTCCATTGGGGGGCCGGATGGCAGTAGCCCCATGACCGAGGTGCCGTATCATGAACCTGTCCAGATACCGACGCTGCGGCATCCCCATGCCCGCCAGCCCAACACCCTGAGGTCACCTCGTCTATGTCTGCTTCGACCCGTCCACAAGTCGCTGCCAAGCGATACGTCTATACCTTCGGCGCCGGAGAGGCCGAAGGCGACGGCACCATGCGCGACCTGCTCGGCGGCAAGGGCGCCGGCCTCGCCGAGATGACCAAGGCCGGTCTGCCGGTGCCGCCCGGCTTCACCATCACCACCGAGGCCTGCAACGACTACTTCGCTGCCGGCGAGACGCTCCCGGATGGCCTGTGGGAGGACGTCAAGGCTGCCGTGGCGCAGATCGAGGCAGAGACCGGCAAGGGCTTCGGCGACGTGGAGAACCCGCTGCTGGTCAGCGTGCGCTCCGGCGCCAAGTTCTCCATGCCGGGCATGATGGACACCGTCCTCAACCTCGGCCTCAACGAGGAGACCCTGCAGGGCCTCATCAAGCTGACCGCCAACGAGCGCTTCGGCTGGGATGCCTACCGTCGCTTCATCCAGCTCTTCGGCCGCATCGTGCTGGGCGTGAGCGGTGAGCGCATGGACGAGGCCTTCGACGCGGTCAAGGAGCGCGTCGGCGCCAAGCAGGACACCGACGTCGATGCCGAGGGCATGCAGGCGGTCGTGCAGGACCTCAAGGCCATCGTGCTCGACGAGACCGGAGCAGAGTTCCCGCAGGATCCCTTCCAGCAGCTCGACCTGGCCATCAAGGCCGTCTTCGCCAGCTGGTTCGGCAAGCGTGCCCGCGACTATCGCGACAACCAGAAGATCGCCGCACGACCTGGGCACCGCGGTCAACGTCATGACCATGGTCTTCGGCAACATGGGCGAGGACTCCGGTACCGGTGTGGCCTTCTCGCGCAACCCCAGCACCGGAGAGAACATCCTCTTCGGCGAGTACCTCACCAACGCCCAGGGCGAGGACGTGGTGGCAGGCATCCGCACGCCGTTCCCCATCGCGCACCTGGCCGAGCAGATGCCTGAGGCGCACGCCGAGTTCCAGGCCATCGCCGACCGCCTCGAACACCACTACCGCGACATGCAGGACATGGAGTTCACCATCGAGCGCGGTCGCCTCTACATGCTGCAGACCCGCTCGGGCAAGCGCACCGCCGCCGCCGCGGTGAAGATCGCCGTCGACATGGTCGCGGCGGACATCATCACCAAGGAGGAGGCGCTGGCGCGCATCGAGCCGGCCATGGTCGACCAGCTCCTGCGTGACCAGTACGACCCGGAGGCGCTGAAGGGCGCCACCCGCATCGCCAAGGGCCTCAACGCCTCACCCGGCGCGGCCGTGGGCCGGGCCGTCTTCTCTGCCGACACCGCCGTCGAGTGGGTCGAGCGGGGCGAGAAGGTCGTGCTCGTGCGCGTCGAGACCAGCCCCGATGACTTCCACGGCATGGCCGTGGCGCAGGGCATCCTGACCGCCCGCGGTGGCGCCACCAGCCACGCGGCGGTCGTCGCGCGCCAGATCGGCAAGCCCTGCGTGGCCGGTTGCGCCGAGCTGGTCGTGGACTACAAGACCGGCACCGCCAAGAGCGTCGAGTCCAACGTCTCCTTCGCGGAGGGTGACTGGATCAGCCTCGACGGCAGCACCGGCGAGGTCTACGTCGGCGCGCTGGGCACCGTCTCGGCCGACTACGACGAGCAGGACGACCTCAAGACCGTCCTCGGCTGGGCCGACGAGGTTCGTCGCCTGGGCGTCTGGACCAACGCCGACAAGCCTGAAGAGGCCGAGCGTGCGCGCAGCTACGGTGCCGAGGGCATCGGCCTCTGCCGCACCGAGCACATGTTCCGCGAGGGCGAGCGGCTCGAGATCGTGCGCGGCGCCATCCTCGTCTCCGGCGCGGCCATGCGTGCCCGCGCCAAGGCCGAGGCCGGCGAGAGCCCGTGAGCGACGACGAGCGGGCCGCCATCGACACGTTCGAAGGCGCCATGAGCCAGCTCGAGGAGCTCCAGCAGGGCGACTTCGAGGGCATCTTCGAGGCCATGAAGGGCCTGCCCGTGGTGGTCCGGCTCATCGACCCGCCGCTGCACGAGTTCCTGCCCAACCTCGAGGAGACGCTCGTCGAGGTCACCAAGGCCGGCGACGCCGCGACCGCCGGAGCAGAAGGAGCTGCTGGCGATCGTCCAGTCGATGCACGAGCAGAACCCGATGCTGGGCCTGCGCGGCGTTCGCCTGGGCCTGATGATCCCCGACTTCGTCAAGATCCAGACCCGCGCCATCCTCAACGCGCAGGTCGCGGTCAAGCAAGCGGGCGGCGACGCCATCGCCAAGATCATGATCCCGCTCGTGGGGCACGTGAACGAGCTGTCGCGCGTGCGCGGCCTGCTCGAGGCCGAGGCCAAGCAGATCGAGGAAGGCTCCGGCGTCACCGCTCGACTACAAGTTCGGCACCATGATCGAGATCCCGCGCGGCGCCCTGACCGCCGACGAGATCGCCAAGGAGGCCTCGTTCTTCAGCTTCGGCACCAACGACCTGACGCAGATGGCGTTCGGCTACAGCCGTGACGATGCCGAGGGCGGCTTCCTGCTCAAGTACGTCGAGGAGAAGATCCTGCCCTTCAACCCCTTCCAGACCATCGACGCGACCGGTGTCGGCCAGCTGGTCGAGATCGCGGTCCAGAAGGGCCGCGCCGCCCGCCCCGACATCGAGCTGGGTGTCTGCGGTGAGCACGGTGGCGACCCCGAGTCGATCCACTTCTTCGACAAGGTCGGCCTGGACTACGTGAGCTGCTCGCCCTTCCGCGTCCCGGTGGCGCGACTGGCGGCCGCCCAGGCGGTTCTCGCCAACAAGTAACCCGCACCCATGAGGGGGGCTCGATCGCCGGACGAGGCGGTCGGGCCCCTTCTGATTCCTGCGCGCTCGGAGCGCGCCCAGGCGGTCTGCCGACCCATGCCATATACTCCGCAGCGCAACAGATAATGCGAACTATCTACGTAATAGAAAGTAGTTGTTGAGTCGTCAGCCCCTCGAGGACGAGATCCTCGACCTGTTCCAGTCCCTGATGCGCAGCGTCGCGGATTCCCATGCGCCCGAGTTCCTCGGTATCGACCTCACCATGTCGCAGGCCAAGGTCCTGTACATCGTGTCGTTGCAGCCGGGGATCGGCATGTCGGCGCTGGCGCGCAAGCTGGAGGTCGGTCTCTCTGCTGCCAGCGGGCTCGTTGACCGGCTCGTGGCGAGCGGCTACCTGGAGCGTCGCGAAGACGCCTCCGACCGACGCCAGCAGCTGGTCACCGTCACCGCTGCCGGTGCCCACGCCCTCGACCGCATGCGCGAGCTGCGCGTCGAGATGATGCGCCGACTCCTCGCCGGCCTTGACCAGGCCGAGCTCGACGCCCTCCGCGACGGTGTCTTCGCGCTCGACCGCGAGGCCCGACACCTCCAGCTCTCCGACCTTGCCGCCGCCCAGACCGAAAGGACCTCGCCCGCATGATCCGCCTGACACAGTTCGCCATCCGCGAGAAGAGCGTCATCATCCTCCTCGCGGTGGGCGTGCTCCTCGCCGGCATCTTCTCCTGGTACCAGCTGCGCCAGGAGCTGCTGCCCGATATCGAGTTCCCCTTCGTCACCATCATCACGCCCGTCCCGGGAGCCGGGGCTGAGGACGTCGCCGAGCAGGTGAGCGTGCCGGTCGAGCAGGCCATCTCCAACGTCCCGCGCCTGCAGACGGTGCAGTCGACGTCCGGCAGCTCGCTGTCGCTCGTCTTCGCCGAGTTCGACTTCGGCACCGACCTCAAGGAGACGCTGACCGAGGTCGAGCAGGCCGTGCGACAGCTGGACCTGCCGCAGGGCAGCGAGCCCCAGGTCAGCTCGTTCGACTTCAACAGCCAGCCCATCGTGGTCGCCACCATCGGCCCCGTCGAGGGCGCCGACCCCACCGAGGCAGCCCAGATCGCCCGCACCGAGGTGCTCCCCTCGCTGCAGGGCATCGAGGGCGTCTCCACGGTCGACCTGACCGGTGGCCCCACGCCCATCCTCGACATCGTGCTCGACCCCGCGGCCATGAACGAGGCCGGCATCTCCCTGCAGCAGGTGCAGGGCATCCTCTTCGCCAACCAGATCACCATCCCGTCGGGCGCCATCGACGAGGGCGACCTGCGCCTGCCGGTCAGCACGCAGCACGACTTCACCTCCATCGAGCAGCTGGAGGGCCTCATCGTGGGTGCGCGCGCGCCCGGCGCCGCCGGCGCCCCGGCAGAGGCCCCCGGTGGCCCGGGCAGCGGGGGAGCAGGAGCCGGCTGGGGGTGGCACGCTGCTGCCCGACGTCAGCGCCCTGACCGAGGCGCTCGCCTCCATCCCGCAGCCCGTCACGCTGGGCGAGATCGCCACCATCGAGCAGCAGGACGTCCAGGTGTCCGGCTATGCCCGCACCAACGGCCTGCCGTCGCTGACCTTGAGCGTCACCAAGCAGTCGGGCGGCAACACGGTGCAGGTGGCGTCGGAGATCGAGGCCGCCTTCGAGGAGGCCATCGCGGCCAACGGCGACGTCATCCGCATCGACATCATCCAGAACCAGGCCACCTTCATCGAGGAATCCACGACCGGGCTGGTGCAGGAGGGCCTGCTCGGCGCCCTCTTCGCGGTCCTCGTCATCTACACCTTCCTGCGCAGTGCGCGCACGACCCTGGTCGCCGCGGTCAGCATCCCGCTCTCGATCTTCCTGGCCATCGCCATCTTCGGCGTGGCCGGTCTGACCATCAACATCCTCACGCTCGGCGGCCTGGCCGTCGCCGTCGGCCGCGTGGTCGACGACTCCATCGTGGTGCTGGAGAACATCTACCGCCATCGCGGCATGGGCGATTCGGTGCACGACTCGGTCATCACCGGCACCCGCGAGGTCGCCGGTGCCATCACCAGCTCGACCATCACGACGGCCGCGGTGTTCCTGCCCATCGGCTTCGTCGGCGGCCTCGTGAGCCAGTTCTTCCTGCCCTTCGGCCTGGCCGTCACCTTCGCCCTGCTGGCCTCGCTGCTGGTGGCGCTGACGGTGATCCCGGTGCTGGCCTACTGGTTCGTCGACAAGGTCGACATCGAGTTCGACGAGGCCGGCGAGCCGCGCATGACCATCTGGCAGCGGCTGTACACGCCGGTGCTCATCGTGGCGCTGCGGAACCGCATCACCAAGTGGGGCACGATCGGCATCGCCACGGTGCTCTTCGTGGTCTCCGCATCACTCATCGGCCACTCCTGCCCACCAGCTTCGTCGATGCCGGTGGCGAGAACTTCCTCACCGTCACGGTCTCGCCTCCACAGGGCTCCTCGTCGGCCGGCGTGCAGGACAAGACCGCCGAGGCCGAGCAGATCCTGCTGGCCAACGAAGATGTCGAGCTGGTGCAGTCCACCATCCCCGCCGAGGCGGATACCGGCGCCCAGGCGCTGCAGGCAGCCTTCAGCGGGCGCGCCTCCAACAGCGCCATCATCACCGTGCGACTCTCCGACGATGCCGACCTGGAGGCGGCGCGTGACGAGATCAAGGCGGACCTGGCGCCCATCTCCACCGACGGCTTCGATGTGGCCGTCTCCGAGCAGGATGCCTTCGGCGGGGGCGGCGGACTCCAGATCATCGTCAGCGGCCAGGATCCCGTCGAGATCGAGCAGGCTGCCAACGCCATCGTGGAGGAGCTCGACACCTACGACGAGCTGGACAACGTCGAGAGCGACGCGGTATCCGAGACTCCGCAGGTGGCCGTGCTGGTCGACCCCAACCGGGCGGCCCTCATCGGCTCCTCCACGGCCCAGATCGGTGGCGACATCCGCAACGTGCTGGTGGGCCAGCCCATCGGCTCCTATGACCTCCAGGACGGCACCGCGGTGACGACCATCCTGCGCGTGTCCGACGAGGGCATCGATGGGGTCGAGGGCCTGCGTCAGCTGCCCATCAGCGGCATGGCCGGGACCGCCCCGCTGGGTGACGTCGCCGACGTGCAGGCAGTCGAGGTGCGCGGCAGCGTGACCCGCGTCGATGGCGCACCCGCTGCGACGGTGTCCGCCGACATCATCGGCGCGGACCTCGCCGGCGTCTCGCGCGAGGCCGAGACACGCATCGACGCGCTGCGCGAGGCAGGTGGGATCCCCGAGTCGGTGGAGGTCACGTTCGCCGGCGCCACGGCCGAGCAGGCCGAGGCCTTCGGTGGCCTGTTCTTCTCCATGGGTGTCGCCATCCTGGTGGTCTACATCGTGATGGTGCTGGCCCTCGGCTCGCTCATCACGCCGTTCATCATCCTCTTCAGCCTGCCGCTGGCGATCATCGGCGCCATCCCGGCGCTGCTGATCACGGGCAATCCGCTGGGCATCAGCGCCCTCATCGGCTTCCTCATGCTCATCGGCATCGTGGTCACCAACGCCATCGTGCTGCTCGACTTCGTGGAGCAGCTCAAGAAGAAGGGCTACTCGGACTACGATGCGCTCGTGCGGGGCGCCAACACGCGCGTGCGCCCCATCCTGATGACCGCCATCGCCACCATCCTGGCGCTGACGCCCGTCGCGCTGGGCTTTGCGCACGGCTCGATCATCGCGGGCGAGCTGGCCACCGTCGTCATCGGCGGCCTCTTCAGCTCCACCTTCCTGACCCTGATGGTGGTGCCGGTTCTCTACTCGCTGGTGGACGGCGGCAAGGACGGCTTCCGACGGCGTTTCGGCGGCGGATCGACGCCCGATGCCGACACCGACGAGGGTGTGCCCGGGCTGCCCTCGGAGCCGGCTGCCGCCGGCGGCTGAGACGCCCTCGACCCCCACATCACCGACGACCCGGTCGCCCTGAGGCGGCCGGGTCGTTCGTTACGCTCGGCTCTGCCCTTCGGGCCTGTCGTCATGTGGACGACGACGGACCCACGATGCATGATTGATGTTGTGCGAACTATCCGCATCATCTTGACTGTGTGACCGACCAGAACCGTCGGCGGCCTGCAGGGGGCACGGTGGAGGGTGTGAGCGAGGCGCTCGAGTCCCTGCTGCGCCACCTGGTTGCCAGCAACGCGCCGGCATTCCTGGGCGTGGACGTGACGATGTCCCAGGCCAAGCTGCTGCACGTCGCACTGCTGCGACCCGGACATCTCGATGTCCGCGCTGGCTGCCGAGCTGCAGGTCAGCCCCTCGGCCATCAGCGGCCTCGTCGACCGGCTCGTGGAGCACGGGTACGTCGACCGTCGCGAGGACCCAGCCGACCGCCGACAGCAGCTCGTCAACCTGACGCCCGCGGGCCGGGAGACCGTCGACCGCTTGCGCGAGTTCGGTGCCGGCCACGTGCGTCCGCTGCTCGCCCACCTGAGCCCCTCCGAGCTGCAGGCGCTCCACACCGGCATCACCGCGCTTGACCGGGCCGCGACGACCGGCCGACCGGCCATCGCCCACACCACGCACCACGAAAGGGCGTCCACATGATCCGCCTGACCGAGTTCTCGCTCAAGCAGAAGAGCGTCGTCATCCTGCTGGCCGTCGCCATCTTCATCGCTGGTGCCTTCTCGTGGACGAAGCTGAAGCAGGAGCTCATCCCCGATATCGAGCTGCCCTTCGTGATGGTCATCACGCCCATGCCCGGCGCGGGCGCGGAGGACGTGGCGGCGCAGGTCACCGAGCCCATCGAGCGGGCGCTGGTCAACGTGCCCGCGGCTTGAGGGCACGCAGTCCACCTCGTCGAACTCGATGTCGCTGGTGTTCGCGGAGTTCGACTTCGGTACCGACGTCAAGGAGGCCACCGCTGAGGTCGAGCGGGCCGTCGGCGGCGTGCAGCTGCCCGAGACGGTCGAGCCCATCGTCAACTCCTTCGGCATCGACGACCTGCCGGTCGTCACCGCCACCATCGGCGCCACCGAGGGTGGCGACCCCGACGCGTATCGCCCAGGTCGCCCGTACCGAGATCCTGCCGCGGCTGCAGGCGCTGGAGGGCGTCTCCGCCGCAGACCTCACCGGCGGCAGCACTCCCTTGCTCGATATCGTGCTCGATCCGGCCGCCATGGCCGAACACGGCATCTCGCTGCAGCAGGTGCAGGGCATCCTGTTCGCCAACCAGATCACCCTGCCGTCAGGCTCCCTCGACGACGGCGAGCTGCGGCTGCCGGTCTCGACGTCGCACGCCTATCGCATCGGTCGCAGGAGCTGCGAGCGACAGATCGTGGGCGCCAGCACACCTGCCGGCCAGGCCACGACGGCTCCGAGCAGCGGCGCCGGCCGAGGCTGGCGGGAACCAGGCACCGACGAACCGGCAGCGACGAGGAGGGTGGGGGCCTCTTCGGTTCTCTGCCCGACCTGGGTGAGCTGACGGAGGCGCTCGCGGCCATCCCCATGCCCGTCACGCTGGCTGACATCGCCACCATCGAGCAGCGCCAGGAGAACACCTCGGGCTACGCCCGCACGAACGGGCAGCCCTCGCTGACGCTGAGCGTGTCGCTCGCGTCGGGCGCCAATACCGTGGCTGTCTCGCGCGAGATCGAGGCCGTGTTCGAGGCTGCCCGCGAGGACTATGCCGGCGAGATCGTCATCGAGACCATCCTCGACCAGGCCGACTTCATCACCGAGTCGGTGGACGGGTTGCTGCAGGAGGGCCTGCTCGGCGGCCTCTTCGCGATCCTCGTCATCTTCGTCTTCCTGCGCAGCGTGCGTACCACGCTGGTGGCTGCCATCAGCATCCCGCTCTCGCTCTTCATCGCCATCGCCACCTTCGGCCTCTTCGGCCTGACCATCAACATCCTCACGCTCAGCGGCCTGACGGTCGCGGTCGGTCGCGTGGTCGACGACTCCATCGTCGTGCTGGAGAACATCTACCGGCACAAGGGCCTCGGTGACGCGACCGGTGATGCGGTCATCAACGGCACGCGCGAGGTCGCCTCGGCCATCACCGCCAGCACCGTCACCACCGTGGCGGTGTTCCTGCCCATCGGCTTCGTCGGCGGCCTGGTGAGCCAGTTCTTCCTGCCCTTCGGCCTGGCCGTCACCTTCGCCCTGCTGGCCTCGCTGGTGGTGGCGCTGACGGTCATCCCGGTGCTGGCATACCTCTTCATCGACAAGGTCCACATCACGCTGGGCGCGGACGGCGAGCTGCCTGAGACCGTCTGGCAGCGGCTGTACACGCCCGTCCTGGCCCTGGCATTGCGCGGCCGCACCACCAAGTGGGCCACGCTCGGCATCGCCTTCGTCCTCTCGGCGGTGGCGCTCGTGCTGGCGGGCAGCCTCCCGACCGCCTTCATCGACATGGGCGGCGAGAACATCGTCCAGGTCACCGTCTCGCCGCCGCAGGGCGGCTCCACCAGCGGCGTGCGCGAGCGGACCATCGCCGCCGAGGAGATCCTGCTGGCCAACGAGGACGTCGAGCTGGTGATGTCGACCGTCCCGGGCGACACCGACACCGGGACCCAGGCGCTGCAGTCGGCCTTCGCCGGGCGCGCGCCCAACAGCAGCCTCATCACCGCCCGCCTCGCCGATGGCACGGACCTGGACGTGGCGCGGGAAGCGATCAAGGCCGACCTGGCCCCGCTCGAGAGAGATGGCTTCGACATCGCCGTCGCACAGCAGGACGCCATCAGCGCCGGCTCCGGGCTGTCGATCGTGGTGAGCGGCCAGGACCCGGCCGAGATCAAGGCCGCCAGCGATACCATCGTGCTGGCGCTCGCACGACATGGAGGGCATCGACAACGTCGCCAGCGACGCTGTGGCGGAGGCACCGCAGGTATCGGTCGCGGTCGATCCCAACATGGCCATGATGATCGGCTCGACCACGGCACAGATCGGCACCGAGATCCGCAGCGTGCTGGTCGGCCAGAGCATCGGCAGCTACACGCTCGAGGACGGCGCCGTCCTCGATACGCGGCTGCGCGTCTCGGACGCCGGCGATCGACTCCGTGGAGGCCCTGCGGCAGATGCCGGTCAGCGGTCCGGTCGGCAGCCGGCCGCTGGGGCAGCTGGCCGACGTCGAGGTCATGGATGTGCGTGGCTCGGTCACGCGCGTCAACGGCGCGCCGGCCGCCACCATCAGCGCCGACATCACCGTCAAGGACACCGGCTGCGGTCTCGGAGGAGGCCGCTGCGCGCATCGATGACCTGCGCGCTGCTGGTGCGCTCTCCGAGTCCGTCGAGACCACGTTCGCCGGGACCACCGCCGAGATGAACGAGGCCTTCTCGTCGCTCTTCCTCTCGATGGGCTTCGCCATCCTCGTGGTCTACATCGTGATGGTGCTGGCCCTCGGCTCGCTCATCACGCCGTTCATCATCATGTTCAGCCTGCCGCTGGCGGCCATCGGCGCCATCCCGGCGTTGCTCATCAGCGGCCACCCGCTGGGTATCAGCGCCATGGTCGGCTTCCTCATGCTCATCGGCATCGTGGTCACCAACGCCATCGTGCTGCTCGACTTCGTGGAACAGCTGCGAGCCAAGGGCAGGTCGACGCAGGAGGCCCTGATGGGCGGCGGCCGTGTTCGCGTGCGACCGATCCTGATGACCGCCGTCGCCACCATCCTGGCGCTCACGCCGGTCGCGATGGGCATGGCGCACGGCTCGGTCATCGCCGAGGAGCTGGCGGTGGTGGTCATCGGCGGCCTGTTCACGTCCACCTTCCTGACCCTCATCGTCGTCCCCGTGCTGTATTCGCTCGTCGATGGCGGCAAGGCCGCGTTCGAAGAGCGCTTCGGGGCCGGCACGACCGACGGCGTCGCGCAGGATGCAGCGGCAGAGGTGGCGCGCTAGGGGCGGCAGCGCACACGGCGCGCGCGGCTCGCGCTTTCCGGCCCCGCGGCTCGCGCTGATCAGGCCCGCGGAGGACGCACGACCAGGCCTTCGAGGAGCCGCTGCGTCGCCGCGGCGACATCATCGACTGCCGCCTCGAACACGGCCTCGTTCCAGCGCGCCGGCCGGCGATAGCCACTGAGCTTGCGCACGTACTGCAGCGCGGCGGCGCGGACCTCTTCGTCGCTGACTGGCTCGCTGGACCCCCGGAGCGTCTTGATGGATCGGCACATGGGCAGCGATGGTAGCGCGGTGGTGACAGGACGCAACACCTTCGACACGATGGCGCCACTGACGCTAGACTCGGGGTCGATCGCACATCGGCAGCGGGGTTCCTCCATCCGGGGGCGTGCCCAGATCCCGTCCGGCCGTGACGAAGCCGTCGCACGACCAGATTAGGAGTCGCCCCCGCATGAGCCGAGTCCTGCTTGGGCTGATGAGTGCCGCCCTCGTCTTCGTCCTCTCCGGCTGCGCTGGGCTGGCCGCCGGTTCCGAGCGCGAGGGCAACGCCGGCCGCCGACGGACGTTCGGCCGCGGCCGACACATCAACGCGCGCACGACCCACGCCCGAGCCCACCAAGCCGCCGCTCACGACGGCCGACCTGGTGGGCAGTGACGGCCGCCTCACCGTGCTCATCCTGGGGACGGACGCGCGCGACGGCATCATCGGCCACCGCACCGACGCGATCATCGTCGCCACCATCGACCCGGTCAGCGGCAAGGTGTCCATGGTCAGCCTGCCGCGAGACACGGTCAACGTGCCCATCGCGCCCGGGCAGGCGTACAGCGGGCGCATCAACTCGCTCTTCTGGGAGTTCGAGCGCGCCACCGGCAAGACCAAGCCGGCCCTCAAGAAGACCAAGGAGGCGCTGGCCTACGCCTTCGACACCGAGATCGACTACTACGCCCTCGTCGACTTCGATGGCCTCGTGCGACTGGTGAACAGCATCGGCGGCGTCGAGGTCAGCCTGGATGAGCCGCTGGTCGATCCGACCATGCACCTGGGGAGCAAGGGCCTGAAGCTGAAGGCCGGAGAGCGACAGCTGGATGGCAAGAAGGCGCTGGCGTTCTCGCGCTCACGCCACAGCGACAGCGACTACGAGCGCTCGGAGCGACAGCAGCAGGTGATCGCGGCTGCTGTCGAGAAGGTCCGCTCCCGAGGCCTGACGGCCCTGCCGTCGCTGGTGGAGCTGGTGCGCAAGAAGGTCGTTACCGACGTGCCCCTGGAGGCTGCACCGGCGCTCTTCGGACTCGCCCAGCAGGCCAAGCTCGCGAGTCCCAAGTCGGTCGTGCTGGCTCCGGGTCGCTGGGCCCGCCAGCTGCCGGGGACTTACACCATCACGCCCAAGGTGCTGGAGGTCCAGAAGATGTTCGACCGGGTCTTCAAGCCCATCGGCGCCTGAGCCGGCGCCGCCCGCGCTGGTGCCGGGCATGGGGCGGACACATACAGGTCCAGGGCGCGCCATCCATCGGGATGACGCCGGCGATGGGCCATCCATCGGGATGACAGGCGCCACGGGTCATGCGTCGGGATGACGCCCGGGACCGGCCGGGCCCGCGACCGTCAACGCCGGTCTCGACTGACCTCGCTCCGGGCCCTACTGCCTCGGATCCCGCCACACGGGAGAGTGCCACCTGTCGGTGCGCGGAGCTGTCAGGGATCACCCTCGTGCCGGGACCGGCAGGTCAGGTGTCCCGCAACGAGGGACCACGTAGCGGCTAGACCTTGGCACCGGTCACGCTGTCCCGCCTGACGGGAACAGGCGCTGCGTGCCCAAGCCCGGCCGCGTCACGGCTCGTGCCGCGATCCTGCAGGCGGCAGCCGACCCCAGGGCAGGGGAGCATGACACCCGGCTGTGGCATGACACCGGCTGTCGCACGACAAGAGACCGCCGGTCGGTGGGACCGGCGGTCTCGCGGGGGGACGATATCGGGGGCGCGATCGCGCCCGGGTACGCCCGGCTAGCTACGCGGCAGCGGGCTCGTCTTCCTTGCGGCCGCCCATGCCGGCCCAGACGAGGCCGCCACCGGCGATGACGAAACCAAGGCCCATCAACGCGGTCACGCCGACGACGCCCATGGCCAGCTGCAGGCTCGTGGCAGTTGTGGCGCCTACGCCAAGCTCTGCGAAGAGCCCGTGCACGGTGCCGTTCCAGGCCTGCTCACGCGCAGGTCCATCGAGCGGGTGCAGGCGGTTGAAGCCGGTCCAGTAGCGGCCCGCCACCGGGACCGTGTAGGTGCCGGGCATGAAGATCGCATCCTCACCAGCCGTGGCCGGATCCCACTCCCCACCGGTGTAGGTGGTGGCGTCGGGCGAAACGGTGCCATCGCCATCGCCGTCCCACTCGCGCGTGTCGGCCAGGATCACGGTCTGGGTGCCGGTCAGCGTGTGATGCGCGATGGTGGCCATCTGGTACATGTACTCGGTGGCCGTGTTGGTGACCGTATCCTTGGGGTTGAGCTCGCCATCGCTGATGGGCCAGCCCCAATCCTCACCCAGCAGGGTGAGGATCGCCTGCGCCTCTTCGGTGCTGCCGCGGTCGATCAGCTCGCCATCCTCGTTGTAGCTGAGCGTGACGTTCTGGGCTTCGCTGAACCCCTGGAGTGCGTTGGACCCGTCCTGGGCACGCAGATAGGCATAGCCGGCTGCGCCCCAGGCGACGACGCCGACGATGATGAGCACGACGCCGACGATCTTCAGCTTCGATGCCATAGGTAGGGGGCTCCCTTCTCTATCCGGCCGCGCCCTCTCGAGTGACCAGGCGACCGCTTTTCAGGTGACCTGGCGCACGCGAACCACGGGTGGTCGCGAATAGCCAGACCGTCACTATTGATTGCTGCCATCTTCGCCAGTGTCTGCGCACCGGACCGGGGCCGTTCGGCCCCTTTGGGCAGGTCTGCTGGACATTGTCCATCAAGTCCACCTGACGTGTCGGACGCTCATGAGTCCGTCGGGTAGGGGTATGACGCCCGGCCCGGGCCGCCGCGGTGATGGCGCGGATGGCGGGATGTGAACCGATCCAGCCCAGCCTGACCCGATGATGCGCGGAAGGCCCCCCGGATCGAGCTAGTCGACGACCTTGCCGTAGAAGTTGACCACCAGCTGCGACTTGCCGCTCCCACGGCGGGCGATGGCGACGCCCATCGACTTGAAGTCCTTGTCTTTCAGCTGCCGCCAGTGCCAGCCGTTGTAGGCCTTCTCCCGCTGCCACCAGCGCAGGATGAACGTGACCATCTTCGTGGGGTTGTAGCTGGCGCAGCCGACGTTCTCGCCGTTCTCCCGATGCTTGAGTCCGACAGCCCGGAAGCGTCGCTCGACCGTGGAGCCGGCGAGACTGTGGCCGACCCAGCACGTGCGCGCGCTGTACTGCTTGGCGGTGCGCCTGGCCCAGGGCCAGGCGACCCGGTTGGCGATCTTGTCACTGCGCTTCAGTGCGGGGCGCTTCGCCGAGTACCGACCGCTGCCCCAGCCCTTGCACTTGCCTGCCTGCGTGACCTTGCCGCCGGTCCGCAGGCAGTTGACCAGCCGGAAGGCCATGTCCTCCGCTGAGTGCACCCGCTTGGGCTCAGCCGCCATTGCCGGGACCGCGGTGGCCGCGACGAGCAGCAGCGCCAGCAGGCTGGCGATGGCGACGTGGATGGATGTGCTCCGGCTCGCGGATCGGGCAGCGCGCAGCTGCGGCACGGCTTCTCGCAACGGTGGGCCTCCGTTGTGCTCCCTCGTTCGCGGGGCGGCCGAGCTGGGGCTCGCGGCCGGGCATTGGCCTGCACGTCCCGCGGAAGCCGAACGTCGCTGGGGCGGCGCACGGCTCGCTGAACCCGCATAGGGTACCGCGCCTGACAAGGTCTGTGCGCCGGGGGCGCGGAGGGGCTCGATCTGACGGGCGTCGGAGGGGCCAGGACGTGCCCCTCGAGCCCCGCGATGAGCCGCCGGTTCGCCCGCCCCGCCGCTCGGGGTCGTGGCCGCGAGCCGCCGCATCGCGCCGCCGGCGTGCCGCTCGGGTCGTGGCCGCGAGCCGCTCGCCGATGTGGCACGCTGGCCGCGTCGCACTTCGCACCTGACGTGGAGCACCCGATGACCGCACCCTGGGCCGATCCTGAGCTGGTCGCGCGAGGCCGTGAGCCGATGCACGCGCTGTCGCATCCGCCGGGCCTGCTGCTCGACGGCACCTGGCGGTTCGAGCTGCTCCCCGGCCCGCAGGCCGAGCCGACGGGCTCGTGGCGCGACATCACGGTCCCCGGCTGCTGGACCCGCCAGGACACCAGTGACCTGCCGCACTACACCAATGTCCAGATGCCCTTCGGGGGCGAGCCGCCGTACGTGCCGGCGCACAACCCTACCGGCGTGTACGAGCGTGACCTCGAGCTGCCGTCGGCGTGGGCAGGCAGGCGCGTCGTGCTTCACGTCGGAGCCGCGGAGTCGGTCGTGATGGTCACGCTCAACGGGCAGCGCATCGGCATCGGCAAGGACTCGCACCTCGCCTCCGAGTTCGATGTGACCGAACACCTGCGACCCGGCCACAACAGCCTGAGCCTGCGCGTCATCAAGTGGTCTGACGCCTCGTTCATCGAGGACCAGGACCAGTGGTGGCACGGCGGCCTGACCCGATCCGTCTACCTGTATGCCACCGAGCCGGTCTACCTCGCCGATGTCGCCGTCCGTGCCGGTCTCGACGAGGATGGCAGTACGGGCTCGCTCGACATCGAGGTGCAGGTCGGCGGCGTGCGGCGTGACCTGGAGCCCGGCTGGGTCGTGGAGGCTCGCCTGGAGGGACGGACGGAGACCCTTGCTGCCGAGCCCGCCCGCTTCGAGCTGCCCTATTGGTCATCGGAGCCGGTCGAGCGCGCCGCCATCCGCCGGCGCGAGGTCCACGGACCCGACGGGCTCGGCGAGGCGGCCGAGCGCTGGCACCAGCTGCAACCGCACCTCGAGCCGGCCAGGACGGGCTCGGCGCAGCTGTCGATGGAGGTCTCCGCGGTCGAGCCCTGGTCGGCTGAGGTGCCCCGTCTCTACGACGTCGAGGTCACACTGCGCCGGCCCGACGGCTCCGTGGCCGACCGGGCAACCATCCGCACCGGCTTCCGCAGCGTGGAGGTCCGCGGGACGGACCTGCTCATCAACGGCGAGCGCGTCTTCATCCGCGGCGTCAACCGGCATGACTTCGACCAGCACACCGGCCGCGTCATCAGTCGCGAGGCCATGCGTGCGGACCTGCTGGCCATCAAGCGCCACGGCTTCAACGCCGTGCGCACCGCCCACTACCCCAACGATCCGGCGTTCCTCGAGCTCACCGACGAGCTGGGCCTCTACGTCGTGGCCGAGGCGAACATCGAAGCGCACGCCTTCCAGGCGACCCTCTGCGACGACCCGCGCTACCTGGCGCAGTGGGTGGCGCGCGTCTCACGCATGGTGCTGCGCGATCGCAACCATCCCTCGGTCTACGCCTGGTCGCTGGGCAACGAGTCGGGCTCCGGCTCCAACCACGAGGCTGCTGCGGCGTGGGTCCGACGGCACGACCCCACGCGGCCGCTGCATTACGAGGGCGCCATCCGCTTCGACTGGGCAGGCGGGCGCCGCGTGACCGACTTCGCCTGCCCCATGTATCCCGAGATCAGCGCCATCGTCGAGTTCGCCGAGTCCGGTCGTCAGGACCGCCCGCTGATCATGTGCGAGTACTCCCACGCCATGGGCAACGGCAACGGCACGCTCGCGGAGTACTGGGATGCCATCGAATCCACGCCTGGATTGCAGGGCGGCTTCATCTGGGAGTGGTGGGACCACGGCCTCCTGCAGACGCTGCCCGACGGCAGCACCCGTTGGGCCTACGGCGGCGATTTCGGCGACGAGCCGAACGACGGCGACTTCGTCACCGACGGCCTCGTCTGGCCCGACCGCACCCCCAAGCCGGCGCTGCGTGAGGCGCAGTATCTCAACGCGCCTGCCCGGGTCGTCGAGCTCGATGCCGACGCCGGTGCCATCGTCGTCGCCAACCGGCTGCACTTCCGCGACCTCGGCTGGCTGGACGCGGCCTGGGAGCTGGCCGACGACGGATGCGTCATCGCCTCCGGCAGTCAGCATCTGCCGCCCATCCCGCCCGGGGAGCGCGACGCCGTGGTGCTCGACGGCTGGGCCGATCCCGAGGAGGTCGGCGGAGAGCGCTGGCTGACCGTCCGCTTCGTCACCCGCGACGAGGAGCCGTGGGCGGCTGCCGGAGGCGAGGTCTGCTGGGACCAGCTGCCGCTGACGGAGAGCGCCTCTGCTGACTCCGCCGACGCCGGCCGATGCCCCCGTGGAGCTGGACGCCGACGGCCACCTCGTCCATCCGCTGCTGGCAGCACCACCGGCGCTGTCGCTCTGGCGTGCACCCACGGACAACGACCGCATCGCCGGCCTTGCCGCGCAGTGGGCAGGCGAGGGCCTGGCCGAGCCACGACCCGGCCCGGCGCGGGTCATCCGTGACGGCGCGGCGGCTACCGTCGTGCGCGAGGTCCAGCTGGCCGACGTGACTGTCAGGCACACGCAGATGCTGACGCCCCTGGCGGACGGCGGGGTGCACGTCGCCGAGGAGGCCATCATCCCGGCCGAGCTGCAGGACCTGCCTCGGGTCGGAACCGTGCTGGAGCTGCGGGCCGGCCTGGAGCAGGCCGAGTGGTTCGGGCTGGGGCCGCACGAGTGCTATCCCGACCGCGCGCGCGGCGGCCTGGTCGGACGCTGGCGCTCGACGGTCGAGCGACCTCTTCGTGCCCTACATCTGGCCGCAGGAGGCGGGTGGTCGTGCCGACGTGCGCTGGCTGGAGCTGCGCGCCGCCGATGGCACCGGTGTGCGCCTGTCGATGGGCCGCCCATCGCAGGTCTCGGCGACGCACTTCCGCGCCGCGGACCTCGACGTCGCCACGCACCAGGAGGAACTGGAGCCGCGGGCGGAGACGATCGTCCACATCGATGCCGCGCACCGCGGCGTGGGCACCGCCTCCTGCGGGCCGGACACCCTGGAGCCCTATCTCGTGCGCCCGGGCACCTACCGCTGGGAGTGGACACTGACGCCGCTCAGCTAGGCGGCGACCGGGCGTTCCTCAGGCGGTCACCTCGGACAGCTTCACCGGGCGGCCCTCCGCCCGGCTGCGCGTGCAGGCGATGGCGAGGCGCAGCGTCTCCAGCGCATCCTCGCGGTCCGGGCGTCGGTTCTCGTCCGGCGCGCACGGCCTCGATGAACGCCTCCATCTCGAGCCGGAACGCAGCCTCGAAGCGGTCGGGGAAGCTCTCGAAGTGGTCGCCGTGGAAGCCGAAGTCGTGGCTGAACGTGGCGTGCGTCCTCTGCACGTCCTCGATGACGACCTTGCCTGCGGCACCCGCCACCTCGGTGCGGATGTCGTAGCCCCAGGGGCTGTGGCGAGCCGTCTCGACGACGCCCATCGCGCCGTTCTCGAAGTGAAGCACCGCGAGCGCGGTGTCGAAGTCGTTGGCCTCGGCGAAGCGCGGCTCGGCCAGGACGGCCGCCCAGGCGCTGACCTCTGCCACCTCGCCGACGAGGAAGCGGGCCAGGTCGAGATCGTGGACCGCCATGTCGAGGAAGATGCCGCCGGCGTGGTGGAGGAACTCGACAGGCGGCGGATAGGTGTCGCGGGAGAGCGCCCGGAACTGCTCGATGCGACCCAGCTCGCCGGCCTCGATACGTGCCTTGGCCGCGGCATACCCGGGATCGAAGCGACGCATGAAGCCCAGCTGCACCAGGGCACCGGCCCGGCTGCTCAGCTCGACCACGCGCGCCGTCTCCGCCAGCTCGAGGGCGATGGGCTTCTCGCTCCAGACAGCCTTGCCGGCCTTCACCGCGACCTCGATGAGCTCGGCGTGGGTGCTGGTCGGCGTCACGATGACGACCGCGTCCACGCCGGGGGCCGCGATGGCAGCGCGCGCATCGGTGTACGCCTGGTCGGCCCGTGCCAGTGCCCGTCCGGCCTCAGCGGCCGCCGCGACGGGGTCGGCCACGGCCACCACCCTCGCGTCAGCGATACCGGCCAGGTTGCGGATGTGTGTCTGGCCCATGCGGCCGGCGCCCAGCACCGCCACGCCGATGGGCTCGCCCCCGATGCTCATGGCGGCAGTTTCCCGCAACGCCAGGCGCTTGTCCCGCCGATGGCGCAGGCTGCACACTGTCACGATGGCCCCATCCGGACCCCTCATGTACGGGCAGCTGGCACCCTGGTTCCACCTGCTGACGCCTCCCGCTGACTACGCCGATGAAGCTGCCGAGGTCATGCGCCTGCTGGAGCGCCACGTCGATGGCCCCATCGAGAGCCTGCTGGAGCTGGGGTCAGGGGGTGGAAACCTCGCCTCGCACCTGCCACAGGGTGTTCGGCTGACGCTCACCGACCTGGCCCCGGAGATGCTGGCCATCAGCCGCCGGCTCCACCCCACTGTCGAGCACCTCGAGGCCGACATGCGCACGCTGCGGCTGGACCGTCACTTCGATGCGGTCCTCGTGCACGACGCCGATCACCTACATGACCACGCTGACCGACCTGCGGGCCGCCATGGAGACGGCGTTCGTGCACCTGCGCCCGGGAGGGGCAGCCATCTTCCAGCCAGACTGGGTGCTCGACGACTATCAGCCCCGCACCGAGCACGGGGGTGTCGACGCCGGGGAGCGGGGCCTGCGCTACCTCGAATGGGACCGCCCCATCGCAACCGACGGCCGGACGGTCATGACCGACTACATCATCGTGACGCGCGAAGGCGCCGAGGTGAACGTCCACCACGACGTCCACACGATGGGCATCTTCCCGCGCGCAGACTGGCTGCGCCTGCTGTCCGAGGTCGGCTTCACGCCGCAGCGCGTGCCAGGTGCACAGGGGCTCGACATCTTCCTCGGCGTCCGCCCGACAGCCTAGGGCCCACAGGCCACATCGGGGTGGGCGCGGGCGCTACCCTACGCGCCAACGGACGTCGGCCGCCACGTGGTGGGCCGGACCGTATGGGAGGCGCGTCATGCCGGTGGGGTGCTCGCGATGCTGAGACTGCCGCACATCGACGCCCATCACCACGTCTGGGATCCCGCCCGCTATTCCTACCGCTGGCTCACCGGCGCCCCGGAGCTGCTTGACCAGTGCTACGGCCTTGACGACCTCGTGCCGGAGCTGGAATCCGAGGGCATCACCGGCTCCATCCTCGTGAGCGCACTGCCCTCGACCGACGAGACGCGCGAGCTGCTGGCACTGGCGGCCACGACGCCCGTCATCCATGGCGTCGTGGGCTGGGTCGACCTCGCGTCGCCCGCCGTCGCGACCGACATCGAGGCGCTTCGCGCTGGTCCCGGCGGCGAGAAGCTGGTCGGGCTCTGCCACCGGGCGCACGACGAGATGGACCCGCGCTGGCTGCTTCGCGACGATGTCCGCCGGGGTCTTGCCGCGGTCGAGGCCGCCGATCTCGTCTTCGAGCTGCAGGTGCGTACCCGCGAGATGGGCGCGGCGGCGACCGCCTGTGCCGCCTTCCCGGGCCTGCGCTTCGTGCTCGACCACCTGGGGCGCCCTCCCATCGCCGGCGGTGACCTGTCGGCGTGGGGACGGGCGCTGCTGCCGCTCGCCGAGCTGCCCAACGTCAGTGCCAAGATCTGCGGGCTGGTGACGGAGGCCGACTGGCTGACGTGGTCGATCGACGATTTGCGCGATCCGGTCGAGCTGGCCGTCGACGCCTTCGGGCCGCACCGGCTGATGCTCGGCTCCGACTGGCCGCTGTGCCTGCTGGCCGGGTCGTACACCGACGTCATCGACTCGGTGCGCTACCTGCTCGCCGAGCTGCCGACCCACCAGCAGGACGAGATCCGCGGCGGAACCGCCATGCGCACCTACCGACGATGAGGCGCAAGATCGTCGCCCACGACCTGGGCACCAGCGGCGACAAGGCCTCGCTGCACGCCGCCGATGGGCGACTGCTGGCCTCGCGCACGGTCCACTACCCGGCCGACTTCGGCCCCGGCGGTCGCGCTGAGCAGGATCCCGCCGACTGGTGGTCGGCCTTCTGCACCGCGACGCGGGCGCTGCTGGCCGACACGGGCACCACGTCGGACGAGGTCGCCTGCGTGGTCCTGTCGGGCCAGATGCAGAGCCTGGTGCTGGTGGATGCGACCGACCAGCCGATCCGCCCGGCCATCATCTGGGCCGACACGCGCGCGTCCGCCGAGCGCGACCGTCTGGCGCAGCGCGTGGGCGAAGAGCGGGCCTTCGAGATCATGGGCCACCGGCCCGATGCCACCTACACGCTGCCCAAGGCGATGTGGGTGCGCGAGCACGAGCCGGACGTCTTCGCCCGCGCCGACGGCATCCTCGTGGCCAAGGACTACGTCACGCTTCGCGCGACCGGCCGCCGCTGCACCGATCCCTCCGATGCCAGCGGCACCAACGCCTACGACCAGCGGTGCGGGTACCTGGTCGGCCGAGCTGCTGGCGGCAGCCGAGCTGGACGCCGCCCTGCTGCCGCCGATCGTGCCCTCGGCCACGGTCGCAGGCGGGCTCACGGCTGACGCGGCGGCCGCCACCGGGCTCGACGCGGGGACCCCGGTGGTGGTGGGTGGTGGCGACGGGGCGTGTGCCGCGCTGGGTGCCGGCCTGGTGGGTCCGGGATCGGGCGCCAACGTCACGCTGGGGTCGAGCGCCTGGCTCTCGGTGGCCACCGACGCTCCGGTGCGCGACCCGCTGCGGCGAACGGTGACCTTCGACCACGTCGTCCCGGGACGCTACCTGCCGCTGGGGGCCATGCAGGCGGCAGGCGCGTCGCTCGACTGGCTCGCTGCCGTGCTGGAGGTCGCCCCTGGCGTCGAGTTGCAGGGGCTGCTGGCTGCCGCCGGGGATGTCGAGGCTGCCGGCGAGGGACTCTTCTTCCTGCCCTATCTCATGGGCGAGCGAGCACCCATCTGGGACGTGCGCGCGCGCGGTACCTTCGTCGGCCTGGCTCGGCATCACGGCCGGGCGCACCTCGCGCGCGCGGTGCTGGAGGGCGTCGCCTTCAGTCTCGGTTCGATCCTGGTCAGCCTGCGAGATGTGCTGCCGGAGGGCCAGGCCATCGAGGCGGTCGAGGCCATCGGTGGCGGCGCGCGCAGCGACCTGTGGCTGGGGCTGATGGCCGACACCTGGGGCCTGAGCGTGCACCGTCGGACCGTGGTGGACGAGGCCAACTCCCTCGGCGCTGCGGTCGTGGGCGGCATGGCCGTGGGCCTCCTCGACGACTGGGCCGTGGCACGCTCGCTCTCGCGCATCGATGCCGTCTTCGAGCCCGATCCCGTCCGCCACGCCCGGCTGGCCGAGGGCGCCGACCGGTTCGTCGACCTCTATGCGCGGCTGGGCACGTGGTTCATCTGAGCACGCCCGTGGTGCGTGGACGCACCACGGGGGTAGCGCTTGGGTCACATCTGGGCGTCGCGAGCGCGCCAGGCCCCATCAGCGGACGGATTCGCTTGCATCGGGGTGGTATCGTGCGCCGACGCGGGGGTGCGATGCACCTCCTGCGCTGCATAACGCAACCCTGAGGAGGAGATGTCTTGAAGAGACTCGTACCCGGGCTTGTCATCGGAGCCCTCGTTCTGGGAACGTCGGCGGTGAGCGCACAGGATGGCGGCACCCTTGCCGCGGTCCAGGAGCGCGGGACGCTCGTCTGCGGCGTCAACGGCGGTCTGCCGGGCATGAGCGTGCTGAACGCCGACACCGGCCAGTACGAAGGCATGGACGGCGACTACTGTCGCGCCGTCGCGGCCGCGGTCCTGGGCGATGACAGCGCCGTCGAGTACCGCACGCTGACCGCTGACCAGCGCGCGACCGCCATCCAGGGTGGCGAGGTCGACGTCATCTTCCGCAACACCACCAATACGCTCAGCCGAGACGCCTCATGGGGCGACTTCGGCCCCACCATCTTCTACGACGGCCAGGGCATGATGACCCGGGCGGACCTGGGTGCGACCAGCCTCGAGGACCTCGATGGCGCGACCATCTGCGTCACCTCGGGCACCACCACCGAGCAGAACCTGGCCGACCAGATGACCTTCCGCGGGCTGGCCTTCGAGCCGGTCGTGGCGGCAGAGATCGACTCCGTCTACGGAGCCTACGAAGAGGGCCGCTGTGACGCCGTCACCAGCGACCGCTCACAGCTCGTGGGTCGCCGCTCCACCTTCGCCAACCCGGACGAGCACGTCATCCTCGACGTGGTCATGTCCAAGGAGCCGCTGGCACCGCTGACGGCGACCGGCGACAACCAGTGGGCCGACGTGGTCACCTGGGTCGTGAACGCCACCATCGAGGCCGAGGAGCTGGGCATCACGTCCGAGAACCTCGCCGACTTCCAGGGTGGTGAAAACCCCGTCGTGCAGCGCCTCCTCGGCGAGACCGGCGAGCTCGGTTCGCTGCTGGGCCTGTCCAACACCTTCGTCGTCGACGTCATCTCGGCGGTGGGCAACTACGGTGAGATCTACGACCGCGCCTTCGGTCCCGACACGGCGCTGAGCCTCGAGCGAGGCCCCAACGCACTGTGGACCAACGGCGGGCTGCTGTACTCGCCGCCCTTCCGCTAGTCGAGCGAGTCCACGTTGATCCCCGGGGCAGCGGCTACCCGTCGCCCCGGGGTTCTTCATGCCGCGCGCCTGCGCGTGGCTGACACCCCATGACCGACCAGCCGCGCGATCACAAGCCTGCCTCCATCCCGTTCTACCGGGATGTGCGTGTGCTCGCGGTCATCAGCCAGATCATCGTCCTCGGCGTGGTCCTGCTGGTGGGCGGCTACTTCATCGGGAACCTCTACTCGGCCATGGAGTCGAGGGGCTTCCTGCCCAGCCTGAGCTGGCTGGACCTCACCGCAGGCTTCGAGATCGCGGAAACGGCGATCCCCTACGACCCCTCGGACACGTACGCTGACGCCCTGCTGGTGGGCCTGCTGAACACGCTCATGGTCAGCGTGGTCGGCATCTTCTTCGCCACCCTCCTCGGGCTCGTCATCGGTATCGCCCGGCTGTCCAAGAACTGGCTGCTCAACAAGCTCGCGCTGGGCTACGTCGAGCTGTTCCGCAACACGCCGCTGCTGGTGCAGCTCTTCGTCATCTACTTCGTGGTCTTCCTGCAGCTGCCGGGCGTGCGCGACTCCATCACGCTGCCGGGATCGATCTACCTCAGCCAGCGCGGCATCTTCATGCCGCGACCGCAGCTGGCGCCCGACGGCGCCATCTGGCTCACCCTCGTCGTGATCGGCATCGTCGTGGCGGCCTTCGTGTGGTATGCGGCGTGGCGCCGCGAAGCCGCCGGTCGTCCCGCCAACGGGCTGCGGCCGGTCTCGCTGCTGATCCTCTTCGGCGTTCCCGCCGTGAGCTGGTTCCTCATGGCCGGTGCTCCCGTCACCTTCGAGGAGCCGGTGCTGGGCCGCTTCAACCTCACCGGCGGGCTGAAGTTCACGCCCGAGTTCGCGGCGCTGACCGTGGGCCTGGCGCTCTACACCGCGGCCTTCATCGCCGAGATCATCCGCGGCGGCATCGAGGCCGTCAGCAAGGGCCAGCTGGAGGCGGCACGCGCCATCGGCCTCAAGGAGAGCGAGACGCTGCGCCTGGTGGTGCTGCCGCAGGCGCTGCGCATCATCATCCCGCCGCTCACGAGCCAGTACCTCAACCTCATCAAGAACTCCAGCCTGGCACTGGCCATCGGCTATGCCGACCTGTTCAACGTGAGCCGCACCATCTCCGAGCAGACCGGGCAACCGGTGGCGGTGATCATCATCGTGATGGGCGTCTACCTGGTCATCAGCCTGCTGACGTCGGTGCTGATGAACTTCTACAACCGCGCCGTGCAGATCCGGGAACGCTGAGATGACGACGCTGACTCCACCGTCTGCTCCTGAAGAAGATCCGGCCCCCCAGCACGGAGGTCGGCGCCCTCGGCTGGCTCCGCCACAACCTCTTCAACAGCAAGCTCAGCGGCCTCACCACCATCGTGGTGGGCGCCATCCTCGTGCTGGCCGCGGGGCTGCTGCTGGAGTGGGCCATCTTCGAGGCTCGGACCGGCGTCATCACCGACAACATGCGCCTCTTCCTCGTCGGCCTCTTCCCCCAGGAAGAGATCTACCGCGTCTGGGTGGCGTTGCTGACGGTCTCGCTGATGACCGGCCTGACCGCCGGCTCATCGCGCAGCGGCGCGGTGCGCATGATGGCCGTGATGCTGGCTGCCGGGCAGGTCGCCATCGCGTTGCTGATGGTGGTCTCCGGGCTCGGTCTCGTGGGCGCCGCCGCACTGGTCGCCAACGGCGCCCTGCTGATGGCAGCCATGACGGCGGCCAGGCGCTGGAAGATGCCGCGACGGCTGCTCATCCTCGGCTGGCTCGTCACGCTCGTGGCCGGCACCCTCCTGCTGCAGGGGCTGGGCGAGGCCAGCCTGCTGCCCAGCGTGTCGAGCAACGTCTGGGGCGGGCTGCTGCTGACGATGCTGCTGTCGGTCGCCGGCATCGTGCTCTCGTTCCCCTTCGGCGTGGCGTTGGCGGTGGGGCGGCGCAGTCAGATGCCGGTCATCCGCCTGCTGAGCACCGCCTTCATCGAGATCATCCGCGCGGTCCCGCTGATCACCATCCTGTTCATGGCCGCGCTGCTGTTCCCGCTCTTCCTGCCCGAGGGGATCCGCGTCGAGAACGTCTTCCGCGCCATCGGCGGCATCACCATCTTCAGCGCGGCCTACGTGGCCGAGAACGTGCGCGGCGGGCTGCAGGCCATCCCCCAGGGGCAGGTCGAGGCAGCCCAGGCCATCGGCCTGCGCGGGTGGCAGACGAACCTCTACATCGTGCTGCCGCAGGCGCTGCGCATCACCATCCCGGCCAACGTCGGGCTCTTCATCAGCCTGCTCAAGGACACCACCCTGGTGGCCATCATCGGCCTCCTGGAGCTGCTGGGTATCGGCCGCGCCGTGCTGGCGCAGCCGGAGTGGATCGGCGCCTCGTTCGAGGTCTACCTCTTCGTGGCCGCGGTCTTCTTCGTCCTCAGCTACGCCCTCTCGCAAGCAAGCTATCGTCTGGAAAAGGAGCTTGGGATCGGTGAACGATGAGTGACCCACACGTCAACGGCATCTCGACGACACCCCGCGACGTCGACCGCACACCGCCGGACGAGAACGCGGAGGACATCATCATCTGCCGCGACGTGCACAAGTGGTTCGGTGAGCTGCACGTCCTGACCGGCATCAACATCAGCGTCAAGCAGGGCGAGGTGCTGGTCATCGCCGGTCCCTCCGGCTCGGGCAAGTCCACCTTCATCCGCACCATCAACCGCCTCGAGGAGCACCAGCGCGGCGACATCATCGTGGACGGCATCGAGCTCTCCAACGACATCCGCAACATCGCTGCCATCCGCAGCGAGATCGGCATGGTCTTCCAGTCGTTCAACCTGTTCCCGCACCTGACGGTGCTGCAGAACGTGACGCTGGGGCCCATCCGGGTGCGCAAGGTGCGGCGCGAGCAGGCGGAGGAGACGGCCATGCAGCTGCTCAACCGCGTGGGTATCCCCGAGCAGGCGCTGAAGTACCCGGCGCAGCTCTCGGGTGGGCAGCAGCAGCGCGTGGCCATCGCGCGGGCCCTGGCGATGCAGCCCAAGATCATGCTCTTCGACGAGCCCACCTCGGCGCTGGACCCGGAGATGATCTCCGAGGTGCTCGACGTCATGCGCGAGCTGGCCGAGTCGGGCATGACGATGCTCTGCGTGACGCACGAGATGGGCTTTGCCAAGGCGGCCGCCGACCGCATGGTCTTCTTCGATGCCGGCAACATCGTGGAGCAGGGCCCGCCAGAGCAGATCTTCGAGCACCCGCAGCACGACCGTACCAAGCTGTTCCTCTCGCAGATCCTGACCCACTGACGCTGCCCGCACCCCTCGGCGCCGGCGTGCCGTGGTGGTGCGGCGGCGGTGCGCCTAGCAGCCTGCCCCTGGCACGGGTCCCTGCACGCCCCCATTCCATGGGTGACTCACCGGGCGAAGCCGGCACGCGCATGGTGCCGAGCGGGCATCGCCCGTCGAGCAGGTCTGCCATCCGAGTCCCGTGGGGCATCGCGTGTCGGTCCGCCCGGTCATCTGAGTCGGCGCGGGCATCAACGGACAAGGCCTCGGTCGAGTGAGTCGCCGGCGGCATAGCGCAGACTGGCCAGCGGCCCCGGGGTGGCACACCAGCGGCCCCCGCGGCACCTCGCTCGTGCTACTGGTCGAAGACCGGCAGCAACGCGCGAACCAGGCGAGCGGAATCGGCCGCAGCCGTCGCCACGAATGCCCGGAAGTCGGCAAGCGAGTCGTCCCCGGCGCGGTCGCTGAGCGCGCGCACCACCAGCCAGGGCACACCGAAGCGCTCGGCCACGCCGCATAGCGCCGAACCCTCCATCTCGATCGCCAGCGCACCCCAGTCGCGCGCCAGCTCGTCACGAACGCGGGCAGACGCGAGGAAGGCGTCGCCGGTCACGATCGTGCCCAGCGTGGCCGTCAGCCCCGCCGCCTGCAGCAGCTCGCCGATCCGCGATGCCACCGCCGGCGGCAGTCGATAGCCCGGGTCCGGCGTCACCTCCGGCAGCGGCAGCGTTCCCGGCTGGTAGACGCATCGACCGGCGTCCGTGATGCGGCCGTAGTCGATGTCGATGACACGGTCGGCGATGACGAGGTCGCCGATGGCGAGCTCATCGCCCAGGCCGCCCGCCACGCCGCTCAACACCAGGGCGCGGCACGCCAGCCGCTCGAGCAGCAGCGTGGCCGTGCCGGCCGCGTTGACCTTGCCCACGCCTGCTGCTGCCACCACCACCTCGCGACCGTCGAGCTCGCCCCGCCTGGCCTCCAGTCCCACGCCGGGCAGGGGAGGCGGATCGCCCAGTGCCTCCACCAGCAGCGCCTGCTCCTCGGGCAGTGCACACAGGATGCCCACGGGTCCGCCGGCCCCCGGGCCAAGCCCCCGTGGCACGGAGGCGGTCATGACGTCAGCTCCACCGGTGTCCAACGCATCATGCGCGCCACCATCCCACGACTCGCCGGTCGCTGCTCGCCGGATGTCGCGATGCGGGCGCACCCGGCGCCGCAGCAGGCTCGAGGTGGGCGGACTAGCATCGACATGCGAACAGGGATGACGGTGCAGGGGGACCATAGGTGACGAGCGAACCAGGGCCAGCGCCAGCCTCGATGGACGAATCAGGTCGCGGGCGATGGCTGGGCCTGGCGATGCTGAGCCTGGGCGTGGCGATGATCATCGTCGATGCCACGATCGTCAATGTCTCGGTCCCAGCGATCATCCGCGACCTCGACATCAAGGGCACCGAAGCCGAGTGGGTCAACACCACGTACGCGCTGGTGTTCGCGGCGCTGCTCATCACGCTCGGCCGGCTGGGCGATCAGCGCGGCCGTCGCCGGATGTACCTGCTCGGCCTGGTGGTCTTCATGCTCGCGTCGGTCATGGCCGGGTTCGCCAGCAGCGGGCTGATGCTCATCGCTGCGCGGCTGCTGCAGGGCGTCGGCGGCGCCATGATCGTGCCCTCGACGCAGTCGATCCTGAACGCCAACTTCCGGGGCCACGATCGTGCCATCGCCTTCGGCATCTGGGGTGCGGTCATCGGCGGTATGGCTGCGCTGGGTCCCCTGCTCGGCGGCTGGTTCACCACCAACCTGTCGTGGCACTGGTCCTTCTTCATCAACGTGCCCATCGGCATCGTGGCCATCGCGGGCACGCTGTACTTCATCCGGGAGTCTCGGGACGAGCACGCCCAGGCCGGCTTCGACCTGCCCGGCTTCCTGCTCATCACCTTCGGCCTGGGCGCCTTCATCTTCGGTCTCATCGAGGGCAACACCTACGGCTGGTGGACCCCCAAGCAGCCCTTCGAGGTCCTGGGCTGGACCTGGCCGCTGGACAGCGTCTCCATCGTTCCCTTTGCCATCGGCTTCGGCATCGTGGCGCTCGTGCTGTTCGCCTGGGTCGAGCTGCGGCGTGCGCGGGTCGGCAAGTTCTTCCTGTTCGACTTCGACCTGTGGCGCTTCCCGGCCTTCCGCTACGGCAACCTCGCGGGCACCATCGTGTCCCTGGGCGAGTTCGGACTGCTCTTCGTGCTGCCGCTGTTCCTGCAAGCGGTCCTGGGGTTGTCGGCCTTCGACACCGGCGCGATCTTCCTGTCCCTCGCCATCGGGGCCTTCCTCGCGGCACCGATCGCCGCCAGGCTGGCGAACCGCTACGGCCCACGGCGCACGGTGACGGTGGGCATGGCGCTGGAGGCAGCGGGGATCCTGCTGGTGACGCTGCAGCTGGGCGTGAGCGTGACCGGCCTGCAGCTGATGCTGCCGCTCTTCGTCTATGGCATCGGCGTCGGCCTCGCCACCGCGCAGCTCACCAGCGTGACGCTCTCGGACATCCCCGTCGAGAAGTCGGGCCTGGCATCGGGCGCCAACTCCACCCTGCGCCAGGTGGGCTCGGCCCTGGGCATCGCCATCCTGGGCACGATCCTGCTGGTGAGCCTGGGGGCGGGTGTGCGCAGCAACCTGGCCGATGTTCCGGGCTTGCCGGCTTCAGCTGCGGAAGAGATCGCGGTAGCCATGGAGTCGTCGGCGGGACAGGCGCTGCCCGGGATCCGCCAGCAGCCCGGGTCGGAGGCCATCGTGCCCCTGATTGACGGCGCCTTCGCGGACGCGGCGCGGGTGACCGGCATGGTGGCCTTCGGCTTCATCCTGCTGGGCCTCGGCTTCAGCCTCCTGCTGCCCGAGACACGCCCGCGTCCAGCGGGCTCACCCGAAGCGGAGGTGGCGCAAGGCCCGGTCTGAGCCCGGCCCCGGTCTGAGCCCGACCGACGCCTTCAGGCCGCGTGACAGCGTTCGTTCCAGCGGACGATGACCTGGTGGTCGTGTTCCCAGCCGAGCACCGAGGTGGCGGCCGTCGAGAGCGCCAGCAGACGTCCGGCAGCGGGCGGCAGGCCCAACCAGCGCGCCGCCAGGACGCGGAGCAGGTGGCCGTGGGCGAAGAGCAGGACGTCGCCGTCGGCGGTGAGCGCCCGGGCGATGACGCGATCGGCACGAGCGGCGACCTGGGCGATCGTCTCCCCCTTGGTGGGGCCGTCGCTCCAGAGCGTCCAGCCCGGGTGCAGCTGACCGATCTCCGCCGACGTCAGGCCCTCGAAGGCCCCGTAGTCCCATTCGGCCAGGTCCGGGTCGATCCGCATGCGCTCGCCGTAACCCGCCAGGCGAGCGGTCTCCACTGCGCGCAGCAGCGGACTCGAGAGCACCAGCGAGAAGGGATGCCCGGCCAGCACGTCGGCGAGCGCTCCCCCCTGTTCACGTCCGAGGTCGGTGAGTGGCACGTCGGTGCGGCCCGTGTGGCGCCCGTTTCGCGCCCAGTCGGTATCGCCGTGGCGAACGAGCCAGAGGTCAGGGTGTCGACCGGCGTGCGACTCGGAGGTGCTCACCCTGCCGGGCTCCGGCCGGGCCGATGGTCGGCTACGGGCGACTGCGGCCTCACCAGCGCCTCCTTCGCTCAACGGTCACGAGAGCATCTTCCTCCTTGCGGTTCGCCTGCCCGGTGGCGGCCCGGGCAGGCAGCCGGACGCGTCGAGTGTGCCGCAGATCCCGCGACGAAGTGCCCGGTCGTCCATGGCAAGATGGTGCCCATGGTCCGCCCCGATGACGCTGCTGACGCCGACGAGCCGAGCGGTCCGCAGCGCCTGCCGGAGGCCGCCGTGCGCGACCACCTGGCCAACGAGCGCACACTGCTCGCCTGGCAACGCACGGCCCTGGGCGTGCTCGCCATCGGCTTCCTGGTCGACCGCTTCGCGCTGGAGGGCGGCGGCACCACAACGCTCGGAGCGGTCCTCGGGATCGTCCTCGTGGCGCTGGGTGGGGTGGTCTCGATCGTGGGCGCCTATCGCTTCGTGCGCACGGAGCGTGAGATCGACACGCAGACCTATCGACCGGCCGTGCTGGCGCACCTGCTCCTCACCGTCGCCATCGTGGCGGGCGCGCTTGCGCTCGTCCTCTTCCTCGTGACCAGCTCCGGCTGAGACCAGCGACGTCCCGTGGACGACGTCGGAGATGGCCAGACGCTCGGCCGTCGGGGGTCTTGTCAACCCCTTGTCAAGAGCCTAGAATGTGCTCTCAGCGCCTTGTCAAGACTTGACAAGGCCACTCGTGTGTCCGCCGAGCGCAGGCGGAATGGGTCGGGCGGGGCGGTCTGCCGGTGAGGACCGCGAATCGACCCACGGCGCAGAGGGCACACCACAACGAGGGCATTTCCAGGTTGTCGATCGGCGTTGCCGCCACCATCAAGGAGAAGCTGGACATCGTCGAGTTCATCGGCGAGACCATCCAGCTGAAGAAGGCCGGGACCACGTTCAAGGGTCTCTGCCCGTTCCACGGCGAGAAGACGCCGTCGTTCACCGTCACTCCCACGCGTGAGCGCTGGCATTGCTTCGGCTGCGGTCGGGGAGGGGACATCTTCAACTTCGTCATGGAGCGCGACGGGGTGGACTTCCCGACCGCGCTGCGCTCGCTCGCGGGCCGTGCCGGCGTGGAGCTCAGCGAGCGGACCAGCCGCGAGGACGCCGAGCGCAAGCGTCTGCGCAGCGCGCTCGACGCGGCCATCTCCTTCTACCACCAGGTCCTGACGGGCCATGCCTCGGGCAAGCCCGCCCTCGACTACCTGCACGACCGTGGCTTCAGCGACGAGACCATCGACACGTTCCAGCTGGGCTGGGCGCCGGACGCCTGGGATGCCATGACGCACGCGCTCACCGCCAAGCGACAGATCGCCGCCGCAGACCTGGAGGCAGCCGGCCTGGTCAGCCGCCGCCGCTCCGGCCGGGGCGTGTACGACCGCTTCCGTGCCCGCGTCATCTTCCCCATCCGCGATGCCTCCGGCGGTGCCACGGGCATGACCGGCCGCATCCTCGGCGCACAGGGCGAGGACACCGGGCCCAAGTACCTCAACACACCGCAGACACCGCTGTTCGACAAGGGCCGCACGCTCTTCCTCATCGACAAGGCCAAGTCCGCCATCCGCAAGTCCGGCGTGGCCGTCCTGGTCGAGGGCAACACGGACGCGCTCATGGCCCACCAGGCCGGCTTCACCAATGTCGTCTGCAGCATGGGCACCGCGCTCACCGCCGGCCAGGTGGAGCTGCTCACCCGCTACGCCCCGCGCATCGCGCTGGCCTATGACGTCGATGCCGCCGGCCAGGGCGCGGCGGCCTTCGGGGCCACCGAGCTGACGGCGCTGGTGGGTGAGATCGAGCGCTCGCCCTATCGCGGCCGCCTGACCGATGTGGATGTCGTGCGACTGCCCGACGGCCGCGACCCCGACGAGATCATCCGCGACGATCCCGACACCTGGCGCGAGGCCACCGAGCACCCGCAGCCGATCATGGAGTTCCTCATCGACCGCGCCGCCTCGCGCTTCGACCCCAGCACGGTGCCCGGCCGAGAGAAGCTGGTCGCCGCGGTGCTGCCGACGCTGCGCACCATCGGCGATCCGGTGCGGCGCGACGGATACCTGCAGCTGCTGGCGCGCCGCTCGGGCGTGGAGGAGCGCACGCTCCTGGAAGCCCTGCGCCGGCGCGATGAGCCGCTCCCGGGGGGTGCGCGGCAGGCGCCCAGCGTGGGTGCGCGCATCAACCTGGAAGCCGTGATGGCCCAGCCTGATGCCCTCGACCCGCGCGCCGTGGAGCGCGCCATCGAACCGGCTGAAGCGACGCTGCTGCGCCTGATGCTGCGCTACCCGAGTCGCTACCACGCCACCGCCGAGGGCTTCAAGGAAGACCCCTTCGTCACCACGCCGGCGCGTGAGCTGTGGAAGGCGCTGGGCGCGACCCTGACCCAGCTGGGCTCGGACCACTTCGACCGCGCGGCCTTCGTGGAGAGCCTGGAGCCGACGGTCCGCGCCGTGGCCCAGACACTGATGGCTCGCACCGATCCGCTCCCGGAGCAGGAGGGCCAGATCCAGCAGGCCATCGACCAGAGCCTGTTGACACTCGAGCGCGGCCGACTCTCGGAGCGCATCGAATACACCCGTGCGCGCCTCGCCGATGCCGAGGCCGCTAAGGACGACACCGAATCGGAGCGACTGCAACGCGAGGTCCTGGACCTGCAGCGGCGCCGCCTCGAGCTCGACCGGGCCGTGGCGGATTCGTCACTCCTGGCACGACGACGTATCCATCCCCAGCAACCCAACCAAGTGGAGGTGACTCATGGCAACTGACGCCACTGACAAGCTGCTCGTGGCCTCGGTCCTCGAGCGCGGCAAGCGAGACATGGACAGCGATACCGTCCAGCCCGAGCAGGAAGATGTCATCGGCGCTCCGCGCAACTTCGGCGCGGCGGCCGAGCTGGGCGTGCAGGTCACCGTCGAGGAGAGCCAGAAGCAGCCCTGGCAGGACCCGCCGGCCAAGCTGGAGGATGACGACGACGACAAGCCCTCCACGCAAGCCGAGCTGGAGGCCATGGCCCAGGACATGGTCGGCATCGACGACCCGGTCCGCATGTACCTCAAGGAGATCGGCAAGGTCCCGCTGCTGAACGCGGAGGAGGAGGTCGTCTTCGCCAAGGCCATCGAGCTGGGCGAGCAGATCGTGGCCGAGCCGTGGCGCGCGGTGCTCTCGCTGTGGGAGTGGACCCGCAACGACACCGAGCAGAAGAGCCGCCAGAAGCGCCCCGAGCATCGCCTCGACTACTTCGCCGCCGACTCTGCGCGCATCGTCATGGGTGCGCTGCAGGCGGCAGAGAAGGACGGCCTGCTGGTGACGTCGCCCGATCTCAAGCTCACCGGAGCCCAGCGGGCGGCCACCGAGGACCACCCCAAGGCCGTGCTGAAGGAGGCCAAGAAGATCGTCGCTGACTACGACGAGGCGCCGGACGCGGCCAAGTTCGCTGAGCTGGTCGACTTCAGCTACATGGCGGTGCACAACGGCGACCAGGAATGCCGCGACAACAAGGGCCTGCGCGCGCTCTACGACTGGTCGCAGGGCATCGCCCTCGAAGCGCTGCGGCGCTACATCCTCGCGGGCAAGGAAGCCGAGGTCATGGATGCCTGGGGCTGGGACCCGGAGATGACCCAGGAGCACCTCAAGCCGCGCAACCGCCGCGGCATCGTGGTGCGCTACGGGCGCGAGGGCCGCGAGTCGCTGACCTCGGCCAACCTGCGCCTGGTGGTGTCGATCGCCAAGAAGTACATCGGTCGCGGCATGTCCTTCCTCGATCTCATCCAGGAAGGCAACATCGGCCTCATCCGGGCGGTCGAGAAGTTCGACTACGAGAAGGGCTTCAAGTTCTCCACCTACGCCACGTGGTGGATCCGCCAGGCCATCACTCGTGCCATCGCCGACCAGGCCCGCACCATCCGCATCCCGGTGCACATGGTGGAGACGATCAACCGCCTCATCCGCGTCTCGCGCGGCCTCCTCCAGGAGCTGGGTCGGGAGCCGACGGTGGAGGAGATCGCCTTCGCCATGACGGTCGGGCCGGAGTTCGCCACCGAGATCCTCAACCGCCTGGGCGGCGCCAACAACTTCGCCCACATCGAGGTCAACGGTGACAAGCAGGCCACCATCACGGTGCACGTGCTCGAGGAACGCCACGTCAAGGGCACGGTCAACGAGGACTACCGCATCGAGGGCTCGGGTCACTCGTATGACGTGAAGCTGCCCAAGAAGAAGGACAAGGAGATCGACAACGTCGTCCTGGTGACGCCGGACAAGGTGCGCGAGATCATCAAGGTCAGCCAGGAGCCGGTCTCGCTGGAGACGCCGATCGGCGAGGAAGAGGACTCGCACCTGGGCGACTTCATCGAGGACCGCGCGGCCCTGGCGCCGGCCGATGCTGCCTCCCACCAGCTGCTCAAGGAGCAGGTGGAAGCGGTGCTCGATTCGCTGTCCGGCCGCGAACGTCGCGTGCTGCAGCTGCGCTTCGGGCTGGAGGACGGTCGCTCCCGCACCCTCGAAGAGGTGGGCAAGGAGTTCAACGTCACCCGTGAGCGCATCCGACAGATCGAGGCCAAGGCGCTGCGCAAGCTGCGTCACCCCTCGCGCAGCCGCAAGCTCAAGGACTACCTGGAGTAGTCCTCCGCTGCCGGGGAGGGTGGGGCGGTAGCGTCACACCCTCCGGCCGCCATTCACGCACAGCCGGCCGCCATTCACGTCCAGGATGAACGCGACCTGCCTGACGCAGTTCTTGCGGGTCCCATTCGCCGGCTGGATGCCAGTGTCAGTCCCATCCATGGCGCTGATACGTCGCGACACTTCGGCTGCAGGCTGGTCACGTTCATTCGCCCTCCGGATGGCCGGATGTCGGCCCCTGAACGGCTGGACGCGGGCGCTGAACCGCCGAGGGCGGGCCGTCCGCTACAGCAGCACGATCGCGCTGCCACCGGGGTCCTGCGAGGCTGCGAGTCTCTCGAGCGCCACCGGCCCGGGCACAGGGAACGGGGCGCGAAAATCGTCCCCAGCTGCCCGCAGGAACGCGCGATGATGGCGGGTGTCCGCGAGCAGCAGGATGAGGTGGTCGACCCCACCATCCCGCCGTTTGCCCTCGAGGCGGCGCTTCAGTTCCTGCGAGTCCCTGGCGCGCGTCTCAGCTTCGATGCCGAGGCGCACCCGAGCGATCCGTGCCACTGCGTCCCACGAGCGACGGTCGCCGGGATCGGGGAAGGGCACCTCCGTGGCCCACAGGACATCGGGACCCAGGAGCTGCCGAAGTCGCGCCAACAACTTGACATGGGCACGGTCGCGGATGGGTGACCCTCCCGGATAGGCGCGCACGGAGAGGTCGAGGCCGATCACGGACAGCGCGATCGCCAGGTCCACGACCGACACGCCGGTCGAATGGCCCCGTTCCAGCCTGCTCCAGGTTGGCTGCGACATGCCTGCAGCCATGGCCGCACTCGTCTGACTCAGGTCGTGGTTCAGGCGAGCGAGCCGGATCTCCCGACCCAGCTCGGCCAGATCGCGCTCGGCCCGGCGTCCGGCACGGTCCGTGCGCTTCTCGTGGGCAGCCATACGCGTGATGGTGACGCCGGCGCCTTCGTGCGCGCTCAACACCGTCTTCGCGCGCTCTTCTGACACGCCATCGGCCACCCCTGCCGCTCCTCGTCGCGGTTCGCGGTCCAGGCCCAAGGGTTCTTCACGCCGCCCGGTCATCAGGCACCGCAAGCTGTGTCGGGCTGGGACTCGCGCTTGCGGTGCCCCGGGGTCACGCTCGGGCTGTGCCGCTAGCCTCGTACCTCGCTTCGGTCCATCGATCGGAGGCCCAGGCGCGCGACCCACGCGAGCCCGATGCCTGCCATGAGCCCCAGGGCGTTGTCGATGACATCAGCACTCTGGCACCCGCGGCCCAGCTCGGACAACACCAGCTGCCACATCTCGATGAAGAAGGGCAGCGCGAAGGCGAGGGCGATCACCTGCGCCGTCCGACGCGTCCGCGGCAACAGGCCGATCGTGAGACCCAAGGGCACGAACAGCGCGATGTTGCGGACGGTGTCGTTCACCGAGAGCAGCTCTTCCAGCGGCGGCAGCGTGAGCCGCTCGAGGTTGCACCACTCGTATGGCACGTCGGTGCCGGAGAGAGCTACGGCGGTCGGCGTCAGGGTAGCCAGCAGGACGAAGCCGAGCGACACCAACACGGAGAAAGCCACGACCCTCCGCGCCCCCAGCGCAGCCGCGACCGCCGGCGACGCGACGACTGCGCCGAAAGTCCACAGCGCGAGTCCGGGCAGGAACCACGGAACGGCCGCGAAGAACTCTGTGAAGAACCTGGTCACTGGTGGCTGTCACCTCGCGTCCGGGAGGTTCGCATCATGACTAGCATCCTGCGTCCTGCGGTTCTCGGTCCGATGACAGGCCAGTGCTGCGGGGCCGGGAGCCGCCATGCAGCTCCAACCACGAGCGGCCCGTTACCCACCAGCGGAGCACTCTCGATCGTTCGGTGGAAGCAGGGCGTGGCAGTCCCCGATGTCGAGCCGACGATCCGTGTCGGTCGCGGCCGTGGACCACATACTGTGGACCACGTACTGTGGCGACATCGTTCCGGGTGAGCGCGGTCCATCGACCGCCGAGCAGTGGTTGGAGA
The DNA here is from genome assembly GCA_963712735.1 of uncultured Chloroflexia bacterium. Classification (GTDB taxonomy): domain Bacteria; phylum Chloroflexota; class Limnocylindria; order Limnocylindrales; family CSP1-4; genus JAFMJV01. The sequence continues at coordinate 385,425 of CAVQIZ010000001.1, forward strand.
AGGAGACGGCATGGAATCTGTCACTGGAACCGCGCATGTCTACGAGGTCAGCCCCGAAGCGATGGCGCAGGACCCGGCACTGGGCAACACCATCGCGGGTGCGACCATCCACTATCGAGGGGTTCGAGGTCGGCGACGAGGTCATCGGCTGGGCCGGCGTGCTCGAAGTGACCGTCGACTCGTCCGGCGTCTATGTCGAGGCCATCCACCCCAGCGAGGACGCGGCGCGCGACGCGGCCACGGCTCGAGCGAGCGACTGAAACCAGGACTCCCGCGAAGGCGCCGATGACACCCGCGGGGGCGCCTAGAGGTTCTGCAGGACCTCTGTCAGCGCGACCACGGCGACGACGGCCAGGGTCACCAGCATGGCAAGGCCCACCAGTGTGACCGTGGCCATGCTGGCACAGCCGTTGCGGCTCGCTGCCACGCGCGCTACTCCGCCTGGTACAGGACGGCCGCCGGTCGTTCGCGCTCGGACTCGTCGGCACTGAACGAGTCGACCGTCTTCCAGCCGAAGAGCGGGCGCATGAACGTCGCCGGCACCTGCAGGATGGTGGAGTTGTACTGGTAGACCTGGTTGTTGAAGAGCTCGCGGCGGCGGGCGATGAGGGTCTCCAGCCGCTCGATCTCCTCCTGCAGCGCCATGACGTTGGCGTGTGACTTCAGCTCCGGGTAGTTCTCGACCGTGGCGAACAGCGAGCGCACCGCCTGGCTCGTCTGCTCGGACACGACGGCCTGATCGTGGACCGGTGCGTCGGGCTCGTAGGCCGCCCGAGCGCGCGTGACCTCCTCGAGCACCTGCTCCTCGAAGGCCATCACGCCGCGGACGGCCGACACGAGGTTGGGCAGCTGGTCATGGCGCTGCTTGAGGGCCACGTCGATGTTGGCCCAGGCGCGCTGGCAACGGCGCTGCAGGGCGACGACGTTGTTGTAGGTGATGATGACGAGGAAGACGAGCAGGGCCAGCGCCAGGATGGCGGCGACGAGGAGCGCGAGCTGGATGGCCATGGCTACAGCGTACCGGTCACGAGCGCGCCCATGGCGAGGGCGCAGAGGACGGCCATGAACGCGCCCATGAGGCCGACCACGAAGGCGAAGTCGTGGTGTTGGGTGGCCTCGGACGGCGTGCCCAGGTAGATGGCCATGCCGCCACGCAGGCCACGCGAGAGCACCAGCTCTTCGTCGGGGATGTGGTACTTCTCCAGGGCCTCGCGATGGGTCTCGGCATCAGGGACGTCGGGCTGCTGGACTCGCTCGTCGAGCACCGGTCGCGCCGTGGGGGCGCCGATGCCGAAGCCCGGGATGGCGGCGTTGCCCCAGGCCTCCTCCGGGCTGGCCGCGAGCAGGCCCATCTGGCGGGCGTAGGCGAGGTCAGCGGCGATGTCCGCTTCCACGTTCGTGCCCGGGTTCCACGTCAGCAGCACGTCGCGCACCTCGCTCCATGGCCACGCCTGGCCCAGGATGGTCACCGTCTGGCCCGGTTCCAGCCGAGCTTCTCGATAGCGCCGGCCGCTGCGCTCGCCGAACCCGACGCCGAGGCGGTCGGCGCCCGCCGGACCAGTCGTCGTCGAAGGCGTCGGCGGTGGGTCGCTGCACCGTGAGGAGCGCCTGCGCCGCGGTCTGGCGCTCGAGCTCGGTCATCTGCTCGACGTCACGCTCCTGCAGGGGAGCGTAGGCGGCACCCCGGCGGCGCTCGAGGCCGATGGGCTCCGCGCCGGTCAGGCTGGTGCGCTCGTCGAAGGCGGCGCCGATCTCCCAGCGTGCTCCGCGGGGCACGACGCGGATGGCGCCGGTCTCATTGCGCAGGCGGAACTCCTGCGACTTCTCCTCGTCGAGCAGGACGCGGCTGTTGTCCCCGGTCGTCTCCACGCGTGCCCGATACCAGACGCAGGGCTTCGACTGCAGCGGCGAGATGAGCGTCTGGTCGAGGGGCTCGACGGTGCCGCTGACGCGCACCTCGCCGGCTGCGATGCCGTCCAGGCTGGAGGTGGCCACCGACGAGATGAGGCGGTCCCGCCGATACGCCTGCAGACCGCGCACGAACAGCACGATGCCGCCGATGAGGCCGGCCGCGACGAACAGGAGCCATGGCGAAACGGCGTCTGCGTTCACGCCCTCGATGCTACTGGTGGTCGGATGCACCACGAAAGGGGTTCGGAAGTACCGCTCCGACCCGGTTCGGGACGCTGCTGCGACGGAGGTCGGGCGGCAGGGATGCTATCCTCTGGCCGCACCCCGTTCCGGCGTAGCTCAGTGGTAGAGCGGTCGGCTGTTAACCGATTGGTCGTAGGTTCGAATCCTACCGCCGGAGCCACCTTTCCCTCGTGGAATGCCCCTCTTCGGCGTGTCTGGACCACACCGATGCGTTTTTGTCGCCGACGAGCGCCACGATCTCTCCGGCCCGCACGGTGATGGAGGCGCCACGCAGCGCTTGGACGTGGCCGAAGTGCTTTACGATGCCGCTGGCGGTGATGGCGTCCCCGTTCGCCGGCAGGTCGCCTCTCGTCTCGGCCGTCGCTCCGGAACCGGTAAAGGGATGGTCGTCCATCCCTGCGGGGCCGCTCACGCGGCCGTCTCTCCGCAGCCGCACGATCGCCGTACCACGAACTCATGAGGCAGGCGGACCTCCCGGGGCGAGGAGGCGCCACTTGGGAAGAGCTGCTCCAACAGGAGACCTGCGGCCATCGAACCCATGGCTTCCACGTCACGGCGAAGCCCGGTCAGCGGAGGGTCCAGCAGCTCTGCCACGTCAAGGTCGTCGAACGAGGCAAGGGCCAGGTCGTCAGGGATGGACAGGCCCAGAGAGCGGGCGGCCCTCATGACGCCGAGGGCCGCCACGTAGTTGGCGGCGACGATCGCGGTGGGTGGGTCCGACTCGTGCATGAGGCGAAGGGTGAAGTGACGGGCACTGTCGAGGCGCCAGTCGCCAGTGACGACGAGCCGCTCGTCCACGGGCAGAGCCGACGTCCGCGAGGGCCGATCGATAGCCAGCCAGCCGCTCTGCTCCGGAAGACTCGGTAGGCGATGCCGCCCACGAAAGCGATGCGCATATGGCCGTGCTCCGCGAGGTGGCTTGTCAGGAGCCGTGCCCCTGCCTCGTTGTCGTCGTAGACGGCATCGACATCCAGACCCTCAAGGACGTTATCGACGGCCACGACCGGCACCTGGTCGCGCAAGAAGCGCTCGCGGATGGCTCCCGGCCAGGGACCCGACGACGCCACGATGAGTCCGGCAGCACGACCATCCAGGAGCGATGCCACAGCATCGGCCTCGAGGGCAGCGCGTTCGTCGGTGTCATGGATGGCCACGATGAAACCCTGCGGCCGGAGCGCCCGTTCCACGCCTCGCAGGATGCCAGCGTAGAAGGGCTCGGAGATGCTACCGCACCTGCGCTGCTGGGTCTGGGCGCGCTGCTGCGTGCCCGAGCCCGCGCAGCTGACCAGCCCAGCGGCTAGCTCGACCGGGCCTCCGAGGCAGCTTGGCCAGCCCCAGGCGTCCCGTCTGAGGCCGCCCCAGGCATCCCGCCTGAGGCCGCGTCCGGCATGGCGCAGCAGGGTCGGCCTACCCCTCGGAGCCGACCTTCGTCCGCAGCCAGCTCACACCGATGGCCAGCACGATGAGACCACCGAAGGCGATGTCCTGGAGGAACGGATCGACGCGCATCAGGTTGAGCATGTTCGAGATGACGCCCAGCAGCAGCACGCCGAAGAAGGTGCCCACGATGCCACCGCGGCCGCCCGTGATCGGCACGCCACCGATGACGACCGCACCGATGGCCCGCAGCTCCAGACCCGCACCCGTGTCCGGCAGGGCGGAGCCGATGCGGCTGATGAGTACGATCGCCGCGAGGCCGACGAGGACACCGTTGATCGCGAACAGCAGCACGATCGTGCGCGAGACGTCGATGCCAGCGAGGAAGGCAGCTCGCGGATTGTCGCCGATGGCGTAGGTGCGCCGGCCGATGCGGGTGTACTTGAGCATCAGGCCCACCGCCACGTAGCCCGCGACGCTGATGAGCCAGATGAGCGGCAGCTGACCGCCGATCCGCGTGCCTGCGAGGAACGTGAAGTGGTTGGGCACCATCTGGATCGACACCGGCGGTCATCCACAACCCGATGCCCGTGAAGATGCCCAGCGTGGCCAGCGAAACGATGAACGTCGGAGCCTGGAACGTCCGCGCGACAACGGCGTTGAACACGCTGCAGAGCACCGCCACGACGATCGCGGCGATCATGGCCAGCTCCTCCGGATAGCCGGCCAGCACGATCATCGACATGACGACCGCACACAGGCCGACGATGGCGCCGACCGAGATGTCGAAGTTGCCACTGATGATGAGGATGGTGGCGCCGGCGGCCACGAGCCCGAGCACCGACGTCTGCTCGAGGATGTTGAACAGGTTGCGCGGGTTGAAGAAGCGCTCGTTGACGAGGCCGGTGATCAGGCCCAGCACGAGCGTCAGCGCCAGCAGCAGGACCCACTGGTTGGCAGCGATGAACATGAGGGCCTGCTGCGCCGTGTCCGTACCGTTGCCCTGCCCGTTCGCGCCCGCCGCCAGCGGCGCCGCCTACGCCGTCAGGCTTCCGACACCGAGGAACTCCTTCATCAGGCTCTCCTCGGTCGCGTCTCGGCGCGTCGACCGTGGTCACGATCCGTCCCGCTCGCATGATCGCGATGCGATCGCTGATCGAGAGCAGCTCGGGCAGGTCAGACGACACGATGATGACGGCTCGGCCTCCCTTGAGGAGATCCGCGATGAGGCCGTAGATGTCGTGCTTGGCGCCCACGTCCACGCCCTTCGTGGGTTCATCGAAGATGTACACCTTCGCATCGATGGCCAGCCAGCGACCGATGACGACCTTCTGCTGGTTGCCGCCGGAGAGTCGCTTGACCTCCTGATCGATGGTGGGCGTGACGACACCAAGGCGCTCGTACGAGCCCCCGGGCCAGATCTGCTTCGCCCTGGACGACCTGACCGCGGAGCTCGTTCCAGGCGACCGAGAGGTTCTCTCGCACGGTGAGATCGGGAAAGAGCCCGGTACGTGCTCGGTCCTCGGTGACGAAGGAGATGCCTGCTGCGACGGCATCATGCGGGCTTTTCGGCCTGACCGTCTCTCCGTCGATGACGAGATGGCCCGAGTGTGCCGGCCGCACGCCGAAGACCAGCTCCATCAGCTCCGTGCGTCCGGCGCCGATGAGTCCGCCGAACCCGAGCACCTCGCCGCTGCGCACCTCGAATGAAACAGGCTCTGCGATGCCCGGCCCGGTCAGGTCCTCGACACGCAGGCGCACATCGCCGATCTCAACGGTCTCCTTGACGAAGAAGGCCGAGGCGTCACGGCCGACCATGAGCCGAACGAGACCGTCGGGCGTCGACTCCGCGACCGCTTGCGTCGCGACCCATCGGCCGTCCTTGAGCACGGTCACGCGGTCGCCGATCTCGAGGACCTCCTCGAGGTAGTGCGAGATGTAGACGATGCCCAGACCTCTTGGCCGCGAGCCGGCGCACCAGCGCCAGCAGGTGCTCGGTCTCGCTCTGGCCGAGCGATGCTGTCGGTTCGTCGAGGACGAGGACGGAGGGCTCGAAGCTCATGGCGCGCACGATCATCGTGAGCTGACGTTCCGCGGGGGAGAGGTCCCTGCCGAGAGCATCTGGATGGAGTCGGACCCCGAGGTCTTCGGCAAGCTCCATGACCACGCGGCGCTGATAGCCCCTGTCCACCACGCCGGCTCCGGTCATCGGCTCCTTGCCCAGGAAGATGTTGTCGGCGACGGTGAGGCTGCCGACGACGTCAGCGTCCTGATAGATGGTGCTCACGCCCGCCGCCAGAGCAGAGCGCAGGCGTGAGATGCTCGTGCGGCTCGCCGGCGATGCGGACCGTGCCCTCGTCCGGGCGGACCACACCAGCGAGGATCTTCATCAGCGTCGACTTCCCGGCGCCGTTCTCACCGATGAGGCAGTGCACCTCGCCGGGGAGCAGGTCGAAGCTGACGTCGATCAGGGCGCGGGTGCCCGGATACGTCTTGGAGATGTGTTCGAGAGAGAGGACCGGACCTCCGCCGCGGGTCTCCGCGGTCGATGGCCCGGTCCCCTCAGCTTGCGCGATCACGTGCAAGCGGGATGTCCGTGGCGGACTAGCGGCCCTGCAGCAGGTCCGGGTAGTACAGCTCGGTCAGGTCCCAGTAGATGTCGCCGGGCTCCCACGGAACCACCTGCATGGGATCTTCCACGTTCTCCGAGGTCACCTCGATAACCGGCAGCATGATCTGATGGTTGATCTCGTCGGTGCAGCCGCTCACGTAGTTGTTCAGCGCGTGGTAGGCCACGAAGCCCTCCCAGCCGGGCGAACTGCTGATGGTGTACTTCAGCGAGCCGTCCTCCAGCAGGGGGATGCCGGCCGGAGAGCCGTTCTGGGCGAACACCTTGATGGGGTCGTCCAGCGCGCCCTCGTTGCGCAGCATGCGGATGACCGCGGTGGCCATGTCCTCGTCCATGACGAAGAGAAGGCCGAAGTCCTCGCCCGCGTAGAGCAGGTCCTGCGCCAGCTGCGCCGCGTCGTCGGGGCTATAGCCGGTCTCCTGGATGCCCACAAGCTCGTTGACGCCAAGCTCTTCAGCCCGACGAGTCATGCCCTCGTTGATCTTCTCGCTCGGCGGTGAGCCGAAGATGCCGGTCAGGATGTAGAAGCGCTCGCCGGGATACGTCTCGGCCATCCAGTCGGCGTAGGACTCGCCCATGCCCACCCAGTCGAAGTCGATCGAGGCGACGTGGTCGGTGCCGTTCGCGATCACCGTGCCGACACTGTCCGTGAGCACGACCGGGATGCCAGCCTCATTCCCGGCCACGGCAGCCGCCGTCGCACCGGCTTCGGTGGACGAGAACATGCTGATGCCGTCGACCCCCTCGTTCACCGCGTTGGCGATGTTCTGGAGCTCCTTCTCGGCGTCGTATGCGGTGTCGTACTCGATGACGGTGTTACCGTCCGCTTCGGCCGCGAACTTGAAGCCATCGACGTCGCGCTGGTACCAGGTGTCGGGGCCAGGCTTGATGTAGGCGTACGTCTTGCCGCCAGCGGTCGGGTCACAAGCCATCTCATCGTCTTGTGCCACGACCGGGACGGCGCCCGCGGCCAGCAGCGACGCTGTCATCAGCGCACCTGCGGCAAGGGCGATCGGCGCACGCGCGCGAGCTGCGGAAACACCAGTCATCACACCCCTCCAACTCTCATGTCTTGCCGATGCTTGGGATCCACCCGACACTCGGGCTCCCGGGACATCGTGCCACGATTGTCAATCGGAAATGGCACGATCTCGGCGTCCGATTCGACCCCTCGCGGCGCCCTCCTGCGGGCCGGCCCCCCAGCTGCGGTCAGGTCGCCGATGCCTCGAGATCGGCGATCGCCTGCCGCCAGCGTCGGACCGACTCGACCAGGTCCACGATCACCGAATCGTCGGGAGCCTCGAAGGCAGGGATGACCTCGAACACCAGCGGCGCCGTCGCGGCGTGGCCCAGCGTCTCCAGCACGGCGCTCGGTTCGATCCGACCAGCCTCATCGTGCCCATCCGTGAAGGGCCAGTGTCGGTCACCGAAGACATCGGTCTGCTGGATCTGGATGACGGCCGCTCGACTGCCGAACCGACGAAGCCAGGCGTGGGGGTCACGTTCCTCACCCGTGGTCTCCGGTACGCACATGTGCCCCACATCGAGACAGAGCTGGAGTGGGACATGCTCCTCGTCACCCTCGGTGATGAGCGACTCGAGATCGGACATCGTCGAAGGCTCCCGTCGGGCTGCAAGGTTCTCGACGAGGAACCCTTGGAGACCGCGGCTGCGCGCCATGGCCGCCAATCGACCGAGGCGGACCTTGAGCTCCTCCCAGAGCTCGGAACGCCGCTCGGCGTCTGCCCAGTCAGGGACGCTGTAGGCGCCGACATGGCCACCGACCGATTCGACGCCGAGCTGCGCGGCGAAGTCGATCGCACGCTCGTACCAACGCTCCGCAGCATCTCGCTCACGCTCACTCGGGTGGAGGAGCAGGTTCGAGGAGTAGCCCGCGAGCCCGGTGAAGACCGAGTGGATCCTCAGGCCATATCGCTCCGACGCCTGGAGGTGCTCATCGACATCACGGGCGATCGACTCGTCGCTTCGAGTCAGCTCGACGAGGTCCAGCGAAACCTGGACGAGCTCGAGACCGAGCGTGTCGCCGACGATCGGAGCCCAATCCGCGGGACGAGGCCAGCGCTTGACTGCGAAACAGGTGTTGATGCCGAGCTGCACCATGACGGCCCCCTCGTGCGAGCGTGTGCTACGCGGGAGACGATATCAGCACGATGGCGTCACACGAACCTGCCGTCGCGCGAACCGCGGACACATCTCAGCGCGAGCGACGTATCCGGGCGATCGCAGCCCCCTCAGCCCGCTCGTCCTCCGCGCCACGACGCGGGAGCAGCACAGGCGCGGATTGATCGTTCGGGAGGCGACCGAGCGGTGGCTCGCTCAAGCACGCGGACAGACCCGGAGTCGATGCGACCGCCGGGGACGAGCCGCGGGCCGAAGCGCTCTTGACGCCGCTGGCCGGGAGTTCACCATGGAGTTGCCAGGCTGTGCCGGGCGGCACAGGGGGGTGCGACGACGGGCATGAATGGCACGCAGACGACCGTCGCGGCGATCGTCGGGATCGACGGCAGCGGCAAGTCCTCCGCCTTCCGCGGCGCTCTCGAGCATCTCGCGCAGACGGCCGACGTCGTGGGCATCGGGGACGTGTGCCTCGCGGGCGCTCCCGGGGTCCCGGTCCATCATCGAGAAGACCTGCCGTTCCGGCGCACCGCATCGTTCGTGGCACTCCGCGCCAAGCGCACCAGGCAGCCGTTCGTGTACCGGCAGCTCAAGACCGTCGACCTTATCGCTCGCTCGCACATGCGCGAGTACGTCGTGGCGCACGAGCAGCCCGACGTCGTCCTCACCGATGGCGATCCCCTCCTGAACACCCTCGCCTGGTCGGCCGCGCGCTTGTACCGCGCCGAGCTCCGCGACGACGCAGGGAGGATCCTGGACGCGATGGCCTACCTCTCTGGGCAGGCTCGGATCCCGCAGAGCGAGCTGTCGTACTACCTGCGGCACGCGTGGCAGCTGGCCGCCCTCGACCGCCTGACGCCGATCCGCTTCCGCCTGCCGGATGTGGTCGTGCTGCTGCAGATCGACGGTGCCTCCGCGATGCAGAGGATCAGCGCACGGGGCCGCGCGCTGCAGGCCCATGAGAGCGCGAAGGCCCTGGACGCGCTCGCCGCCGGGTACGAGCGCGTCTGTACGCTTGCCGCTGCGACCTACGGTGTGCCGCTCGTGCGTATCCCGGCCGCGGCGACCAGCAAGCTCCGGGCGGCCGAGATGGTGGCCCAGGCGGTCGCTGAGCACCTCCCGGAGCGTGCGGCTCCTCGCCTGGGCGATCCCGACGACCCGCCCATCGAGGTGGTGGCGACCACCATCTCCGGGTCACTGCGGGATCAGCGCAAGATCGGCCGCATCGTGCCGCAGTTCTCGTCGCGGACGCGTCGCCCCGTTCGTCTCCACTCGGTGGACAGTCATGTGGAGGCCGAGGCCGTCACTCACGAGGTCGTCGCAGCGGGAGGGCGGGTCATCGTCTCTGCCGGCGGAGGAGGCACGTTCAACGCCGTCCTGGAAGGCTGTCACCTGGACGGCCACATCCCCGACGACGTCCGGCTGGCGTTCCTGCGCAAGGGCTCGGCGGACCTCATCGGCAAGGTCCTTCGCGTCCCCGATGCGCTGCCCGAGGCCTCGGCGGCGATCGTGGACGGCATCCAGCAGGACCGATGCCTTCGCGCCGACGTCATCGCCGTGGAGACGCGCGGACCCGAGGGTGAGACCGAGACCCGCCACATGATCGGCTTCGGTGGCCTGGGTATCTTCGGGGCGGTCCCGCGCTTCACGGAGGCTCGCTGGATCAAGTACTACAAAGGCATCATCGGGTCGATCGCCGGCGACTACGGGCCGTTCTACGCCGGGCTCACCCTGGCCACGGTCTGGTGGTACTGGCAGCGACTACGGGGCCGGGTCGTGCCGCTGGTGCTGGAGCTGGACGGCGACGCCACGGAGCCGGATGGCTGGACCGCCATCGTCGTCGTCAACGGCGACCTGGGCCCGGACTTCCCCGTCGGCCGGGGCGCGCCGTTCTCGAGCGGGACGCTGCGGGTGGTGGGGCTGCGTGATCGGGGGTTGCGGGCGGGACTGCGCCAGCTTCGTGCGGCCCGGAGCGGCGCGATCTTCGGGCGGCCGGAGCGCTACGACTGTCTCATTCGTGACGTGCGCAACTTGCACGTGCGGGCGGCTGCCGGCGAGCGCGGCGCCCAACAGCCATTCCTGGTCAATGTCGACGGGCTGGCCCGGCAGAGCTACGGCCCCGTGCGCTTCAGCGTCTCGGGACAGGTGGAGCTCATCGTCGGGCCCTGAGCAAGCAGCTCGGCAAGGTCGGACCGCATGGGTAGGCGACGGGGTTTGGACCCGAGCGCTTCCATGCTCCTCTCGAGGGTCGGTGAGCGGTTCTTCGACCCGATCCTGGCCGGCAAGGCGGTCCGGGTGATCGGCGATCCCGACGCGCTCCACAGCCACACATACCTGCCCGACTTCACCTACCTAGCCGACTTCGAGCGTGCGCTCATCGAGCTCAACCCTCGATGCGTCGCATCTCCGTGACGATGAACTGACGGCGGCATTCCTCGACGAAGTCCGCCTTCGTCATGGGCTGCCACCCCTGTGGGGTCTTCCCGTTCCAGCCGGACTCGGGGCACTGCCCTGCGGCGGGGTCGTCGAAGTGGCCGGTCACGACCACGTGCGCGCCACCAGCCGTGTCGAGACCCTTGGGCATCCGCACGCCGGGTGCCAGGCCGTAGTGGAGGTAGCCGGGCGTCCCGCCCGGGCCCGAGGCGAGCCAGCGATCGTCACAGATCATCCAGCTGTGTGGCGCCCCGAAATAGCAGATGCCGCCGTACTCGGAATGTGGGATCCAAGCCTCGAAGGTGAGCTCGCGGCCTCCGTAGCAGTCCAGCCGCGCCAGCTTGTCCATGGCCGTGAGGTGGCCGATGCGCGGGCTCCGCGGCCGGCACACGGGCTCGCGAGGGCCCCACCGTTGGGTGTAGACATCGGTCGGCGGCGAGATCAACGGCGTAGACAGGTTGTTGCGCACCGCGACGGCACGATCGAGTCCGAGCGCGACCGAGAAGCGGCGGCGCCGGGTCAGATCCACCGGGCTGTCGATCTTCTCCAGTCCGCCTTCGCGGCTCCACACCAACGCCCGCTTGCCACGGCCGCCCAGCAAGTAGCGCCCATCGTCGAGCGGCACCAGCCCCAGGTCCACGTAGCGCTTGCTGCCCTTGGGCCACGCATCGCGGATGGCATCGGCGGTCACGAGCTGCTGCCAGTTGACCCCATCGGCGCTCTCGCCGATGGATCTCAGGTTGATCTTGCCGAGGAGGACGACCTCGTCTCGAACGACGGAGGTCACACAGCCACCGCCGTCGGGAAGGCCCGGGTCCCAATCGCCCTCCCAGCGGTAGTCCCACGTCCTGCCGCCATCGGCGGACGTACCCATCCAGCAGCCCTGGTCTCGGCGGCCGCCGTCACCGTAGACGACGAACGTGCCGTCCACCAGAGAGGCCACGCTCAGCACCGACGTATTCGGCGGCACCTTGGTGGTCGCCGGTTGCCATCGCAGGCCATCGGTCGAATGCCAGACCCTTCCGCGCGGTCGTGGTGTCCACTGCTGGCCGCCCAGGACATAGCCCTGCGGCCCCGCTGCGATCGAGGTGGCGACGCCGTGGTCGGTCGCCGTCGAGCGACGCGTACGCGTCCACTCGATCCCATCGTCGGACCACCACACGACCGCCCCCCGCTCGTCGGTGCCGACGACGGCGAAGCGGTCGCCCACCCGCTGCACATCCTCCATCCCGACGCGGGCACCGAGTGTGGCCCTGAACGCCGGATGCCACAGCTTCTGCCAGACGAGGACCTCATCCGAGACTGCGCCGACCGAGGGTGCGAGAGCGGATCCTGCGACAGCTGCCGTGATGCACGCTCCAAGGACGATGTCGACCGCGCGCCGGGTCAAGCGCCGCATGTCCGCACTCCCAGTTCGAATGACCCGAGTCAAAGCCTCGCGGCGACACCGGTCAAGGGTCGGACGGCACGTCTCGCGGTCGGCCGGCGTGGTATCGGTGACCGACTGCGTGACCGACTGTATCTGGCCGACAGCGCCGCGTCCAGGAAGTCGGCGGCAGCGCGATCACAGCGCCTCGACCGCGGCGATGGCGGCAGCCTTCACGCGCTCGCGCTCGGCAGCGATCTCCGCGTCGCAGTCGGGCGTCGGGACCTCTGCGGGGCGGATGTCGGAGACGGCCTTGCTGCGCACCCAGGCGGTGCGGGACGTCCCCTCGAGATCGGAGCTGATGAGGGCGAAGTCGCCACTCGGGTCCGTGCCGAGGTAGTCGCGGACGCGCGGTGGGTCGAGCGTCCCGATGACCAGGCCGCCCGGATAGTCGAAGAGCCTGGCGCCCTTGCGGACGGTGCAGATCCGTCCGCTGACGTAGTCGCGGGTAGACACGTAGCGCACCTCCGTGTAGTCCTTGCCGTGGCCGCCCATGGCAGCGAAGGCCGCCTTCATGGCCGTGGTCCCGCCCGGACAGGGCTTGACGTCCTGCCAGTCCCGGTGCCCCAGCGGGATGACCTTCGGGTAGCGGTCCTTCAGCTCGTCCCACAGCGCCACCATCGATCGCTGCTGCGCCTCGGTGGGGCCTTCCCTGGCGTAGCCTGCGACCTCGACGCTGATGACGAGCCGGTTCGGGCTCGTGTCGGGCCAGTACCTGCCGACGGCCGCCCTGGCGTGGGAGGCGCCGTAGTAGCCGCCCCGGTCGTCACCTCGCCGGATGGCCGTCGGGTCGATCGAGCCGCTGATGCGGTTCTCCGCCAGGCAGCGCACGACCTGGCCATCGCGTCCAGCGCGCCGTCGCCTGCTCGATGGTGTAGTGGACCGACACGCCCCGCAGCGGATCGCCGGCGAGGTACTGGGCGACGTTCCGGCCCTCGGCCATGTGCCAGGTCACCGCCAGCGTGGGCCAGCCAGCGCGTGGCCCGTAGTCATACCTGGCGGGGAACGGGATGCGCTGGTCGTCGAAGCTCATGACAGCGCCTTGACGCGTGGCAGGTCGACCGACATCAGGCCGGCCGCGGTCTGGAGGAGCAGGACAGGCATCGGCGGGTTCACCTCGCAATCATCCACGATGACGTCGAGCACGACGAGGCTGGTGATGGTGGCGAGGGCGTGGGCAGAGCCATCTTGCCCTCATGCAACGCCCTC
>CAVQIZ010000002.1:0-1175487 GCA_963712735.1 uncultured Chloroflexia bacterium
CGTCCGCGCCGGCCTGGCCGAACCCGTCGATACCGGCATCGGTCTTCCGGCCAGCGTCCCTGGGCATGATCCAGAGGTCTGGGTCACCGAGACGGGCACCGACGTCGGGCCGCTGCCGGAGGCAGACAGCGCGGCCTGAACGCCCGCCGATAGGTCGTTCACAATCGGACCGCACTCGCGAGCTGCGACGGGCTCGGCCGACACGGCCGGGCCCGTCAGGCGTACTCCCGCCGCAGTGCCGAGCGCGCGGCGAGGTACCCGCTCATGCCGTGGACGCCTCCACCCGGCGGCGTGGACGTGGAGCAGAGGTAGAGACCCCTGATAGGCGTCGAATACGGGTCGCGGCGAAGCGCGGGCCGCGCCAGGAGCTGAGGTAGGTGCTGCAGCCCACCGTTGATGTCACCGCCCACGTAATTCATGTTGTACGCCTCTAGCTCGGGTGCCGTTCGCACCGACCGACCCAGGACCACGTCACCGAAGCCGGGGGCGAAGCGCTCGATCTGGGCCTCGATCCTGTCGCTGATATCCGCGCCCGAGCCGTTGGGCACATGGGCGTACGCCCACGCCGTGTGCTTGCCGGACGGCGCACGGGACGGATCCGCAGCGGTGGCCTGCACGAGCAGCGGGCGCACCGACGTCATGATGATGCGCGCACCGCCAGCACCGCGGCCCCGGCGAGGACGCTGGCATCGCCAAGCTGGGGAGCACGCAGCTCCACCGCCTCCCCGGCCGAGCGATCCACGAGCCGCGTGGCCTCGCCGAATGCGGCGCGAACGAACGCGCGCTGCGACACGCCGATGGAGCCACCGACCGTCACGGCGCGCGGCGCGACCGCGGCGAGGATGGCGGCGATGCCGGTGGCGAGGGCATGGCGCGCCAGCTCGACGAGCGCCACGGCATCCGCATCGCCGGCGCGGGCGTAGGCGAAGACGGCGGCGGCATCCCTCGGGGCCCGGGTGCCGTCCTCCCGTCGGGCAGCCGGCCAGGTCTCCCGGGCTCGACGTGCCAGGCCGGCCCCGGCGCACCACGCCTCCACACAGTTGCGGCGGCCGCAGCTGCAGCGCGGGCCGATGCGATGGCCGACGGCCAAGTGACCCACCTCGCCGGCGCTTCCGCCGGTGCCGTGCAGAATCATGCCGTCGAGGATGATGCCGGCTCCGAGGCCCGTACCCAGCGGCAGATAGGCGTAGGGATCGGTCTCTCGCCCGGCTCCGGCGATGGCCTCCCCTAGCGCTCCCGCGTTGGAGTCGTCCTCCACCACCACGGGGATGCCGCCGAGCTCCCGCGCGACCAGCTCCGCGAGCGGAACATCGCGCCATCCGATGTTGGGCGACGATGGGATGAAGCCGCGCTGTACGTCGACGGGGCCGGGGGCGCCGATGCCGACCGCCACGACGTGCTCGCCGTGCGGCACGATGCGGCCGACCGTCGCGCCGATCAGCTCGAGGAGGCGTGTCGGGTCTCGGGGCGTGGGGAAGGTCGCGATCTGGCCGACCGGCACGAAGCCGTCGGCGGGCAGGTCACGGGTGAGCGCCAGCGCGGTCTTGGTGCCCCCGATATCGATGGCCAGCACGAGTGGCCGTGCCCGTCCCATGCCGCGGACCCCGCAGCTCAGCTCGGCGACCGGCCGAGGACCTCGTCGACCAGTGGCTCCGCCAGATCGGCCGTCGGCAGCATCGGGTTCGCGGCCAGCGCGGAGATCAGCACGTCTCGCCGATCTCTGACGTCCTGGCGCGACCGCGTGCCTGCGAGTGCCCTGGCGGTCATGGTCTCGAAGGCGGCGTGACGTTGCAGCCAGTCGGTGGCAGCAGGAGAGACCGCCGGTGGTGCCAGCCGCCGCAGCTGGCCGCCCTGTTCGACGATGGTGGCGATCTCGATGATGGCATCGTCGGGTGCCCATGCCACCGCGCCCGCGTTGGGCAAGCCCAGCACGACCGAGTGTGTCGAGCCGTGCACGATGGCATCGACGAGGGGCACGATCGAGACGCGGTACCAGAGGGCTCCGCGGCGCTTGTGCTCGCTGGCCTCAGTCCCGCTTCGATACTGGCTGAGCATCTCTGCCTCGAGGCGCTTGAGCGCCTGTGCCCGGCTCTCCTGCGTGGCCAGCTGTGCGGCAAGCTCACGATCGGGGTGCAGGTAGAAGCGCACGTACGGCGAAGGGAGCGCGCCGACCTGCTCCACGTCATCGGCATCGATACCCTTGGTCGCGGACAGCGCCTCCAGCAGGGCCCTGGGGTCCTCGTCGTTCCAGAAGCCCACGTGGTTGAGGCCCGCGTAGCCCATCCTGACCTCGTCGGCCAAGCGGTCGGTGGCCGCGGCGATGCCGTCGACGAAGGTCACCGGGCCGTCGCAGAGCGAGACGATCCGCCGT
Organism: uncultured Chloroflexia bacterium; assembly: GCA_963712735.1. Taxonomy (GTDB): domain Bacteria; phylum Chloroflexota; class Limnocylindria; order Limnocylindrales; family CSP1-4; genus JAFMJV01. The sequence goes on from CAVQIZ010000002.1 coordinate 2,372, forward strand.
CGGGTGTGCGCCGTGGCTGCCTGCGACACGATACCCGCGGGATTCGTGAGGTTGATGATGAAGGCGTCCGGGGCGGTCGTGGCGAGCAGGTCCCACAGCGGAGCCAACGCCGGCACGGTCCGCACCGCGTTGGCGAACCCACCCGGACCCATCGTCTCCTCGCCCGGGATCCCGAACGCGCGCGGGAACGTCTCATCGAAGATGCGGGCGTCAAGCCCGCCGATGCGGACCTGGACGAGCACGACGTCAGCGCCCTCGAGTGCCCGCTCGAGCGATGGCTCGGTGCTGACGGTCACATCGCGCATGGCCGCAGGAAGCCGCTGGCGGCAGGCCGCCGCGACGGCATCGAGCTTGGACTCCGAGCGCCCCTGCAGCACGACGTCCAGCGTCGGTCTGCGCGCGTCGCCTCCTGGCCAGTCGGCGATGGCGTCGATCAGCTCCGGGGTCGAGGTGCCGCTGCCTCCGATGACGGCAAGCCGTAGGTGATCGCTCATCGGACGCCGTAGAACTCGCGGATCGCCAGGGCCACGCGCTCGACCTCGGCGTCGGTCAGCTCGGCGAACATGGGCAGGCACAGGATGCGCGGGACGAGCGAGCGGGCCACGGCCAGGTCATCCGCGGCACGCCACGGATGGTCACTGTAGGCGCCCTGGTCGGGGACCAGCTTGGGATAGACGATCTGAGTCGCGATACCGCGCTCGTCGAGGAAGGCGCGCAACGCCTCGCGCTCGGGCACGTGGACGGTATACATGTAGTACACGTGGCGTCCCGATGGCTCCGGTGCGGGTAGCTCCACCGGCGTGCCCGCCAGCAGCTGCCCATAACGCTCCGCGACCCGGCGTCTGCCGGCCAGCTGCTCCTCGAGGTGGCGCAGCTTGACGCGGAGCAGCGCGCCCTGGACCTCGTCGAGGCGCTCCTGGTAGCCAAGGATGAGGTGCTCATGTTTGACGCTCGTCTGACCCATGTAACGCAGCTGGCGCAGCTTCGCGTCAAGCTCGGGGTCGGAGGTCGTGATGATGCCGCCGTCGCCGAGCGCGCCGAGCACCTTCGAGGGGTAGAAGCTGAACGCAGCGATCTTCCCCAGGCTGCCCGCCTTGCGTCCGTTGCGCGTGGCGCCGTGCGCGTGGGCCGCGTCCTCGAGGATGGGGATGCCGGGCGCCGCGGCCCGGATGCCCTCGATGTCGACACAACGGCCGTACATGTGCACCGGCAGGATGGCCCTCGTCTGCGGGGTCAGTGCCGCCGCGACACGCCCGGGGTCCATGTTGACGGTCTCGCGATCGACGTCGACGAAGACCGGCGTGGCACCGACGTAGGTGATGGCGAACACCGTCGCCACATAGGTGTTGGGTACCGTGATGACCTCGTCGCCGGGCCCGACGCCGAGGGCGCGGAGCGCGAGGGTCAGCGCGGCGGTGCCACTCGAGACGCCGACCGCGTACGAGGCGTCGCAGTAGGCGGCGAACTCCTCCTCGAAGGCCTTGAGGTTGGGGCCCATGGTGAACCGATGCGCGGGCAGGCATGAGCGGAACGCCGCATCGAGCTCATCGGCGATGCCCGCGTGCCAGCGCGTGACGTCCTCGACGGGCACGACACTGGGATCGCCTGATGCCGGGCCACTGCCTGTCAGGATGCTCATCTCTCTCCTCACCTCGGGCGCGTCGCTATGGGCCACCAACTTACTACCAGCGCAGGGCGCGCGTGCTCGTCCTGCCGACCACGGCGCGGACGGCCGCCAGACGTAGACTCGACCGCGATGACACGCACGCAGGCGAGTGAGGCGGCCCCCATGCTCACGATGTGGTCGGTGGTGCGGCAGTGATGTCGGCAGCGATGCCAGGACGCACCATCGTGGGCACGGTGCTGCTGCCGGGTGGCTCGCTGCGGCAGGCGGTCGTGCGCGTGGACGATGGCCGCATCGCCGTGGTCGAGCCAGAGCCCACCGATGGGACGGTGCGTGCGCTGACACGCGACCAGGCCGTCGATACCCTTGCGAGAGGAGACGTGCTGGCGCCCGCCTTCATCGACGTCCACTGCCACGGTGCGGGAGGTGGATCGGCCCACGGCGATGCCGCCTCCCTGCAGCAGATGGCGCTCACGCTCATGGCTCACGGTGTCGGTGCCTTCCTCGCGACCACCATGACCGCACCGCTGCCGTCGCTGCGTGAGGCGGCTGGTGAGGTCGCCCGCCTGCAGTCGGAGCAACGGCAGGCGGCACTGCAGTCGCTGCCGCAACAGCCTCACCAGGCCGCCCCGCGGGCAGAGCTGCTCGGGATGCACCTCGAAGGCCCCGTCCTCTCGCCAATGTGGTCTGCCGGACACGACCAGTCGGCGTTGCTCTCGCCGCTGCGGCTTGAGCGAGCGCTGGTCGCTGCACCCCTGGACCGGCGAGTCGTCCGCGTCGTCACGCTCGCCCCCGAGCTCGAGGGCGGGCTGGAGCTGGTGCGGCGACTCGCCGCGGCGGGAATCGCGGCTTCGCTCGGCCACACCGACGCGGACGACACGGTGATGAGCGCTGCGTATGCTGCCGGAGCGCGTTCCACGACGCACCTCTTCAACGGCATGCCGCCGCTCCACCACCGCAGCCCCGGACCAGTGGGAGCCGCGCTCGCGGTCGCCCCCTTCATCGAACTGCTCTGTGATGGCATCCATATCGCGAACCGACTGCTCGCGCCGCTCGCGCGCGCCATCGGGGAGGAGCGCCTGATCCTCGTCTCTGATGCGCTCCCGCTGGCCGGCAGCCGCCGGCGGCACATCTCACTGCTGGGCATCAGCGTCCACGTCGAGGGGACGCGGGCGGTGGACGCGGACGGTAACCTCGCGGGCAGCCGGCTGCTGCTCGACGAGATGGTCGCCAACGCGGTGCGCCAGGGGGTCCCGCTCGCCACGGCGCTTCGCGCAGCGACGGAGAACCCGGCCCGTATGCTGCGGCTCGCCGACCGGGGTGCGATCGAGGTCGGCGCAGTCGCCGACCTCGTCGTCGTCTCCGCCCGCGGGCGCCTCAAGTGCGTGCTCGCCGCCGCCCACTCCTGACCCGGGCCTTCGACCAGGCCCTCTCTGGTCGCCTACTTGCCGGAGCCGCTGGTCAGGCCACGGACCAGGTGGCGGTGGGCGACGATGCCGAAGGCGAGCACCGGAACGAGCACGACGCTGCCGGCTGCTGCCATGCGACCCCACAGGATCTCCTTGTTCGTCATGAAGCCCTGGATCGCGACCGGGGCGGTCTTGGCGTCATCCCCTCCGGCAGTCAGGATGAGCGCATACAGGAACTCGTTCCACGTGTACAGCAGGCACAGCACCGCGGCCGCAGCCAGCCCGGGGCGCACCAGCGGCAGGATCGACACGGACCAGGATCTGGAAGCGAGTCGCTCCGTCGACGAGTGCGGCCTCGTCGAGCTCGATGGGCAGGTCGCGCACGAAGTTGTAGAGGATCCAGACCGAGATGGGCACGGTCAGCGCCAGGTAGGTGAATGCCAGCGCGAAGATGTTGTCCAGCAGCCCCACGCTGCGGAAGATCATGTAGATGGGGATGACCACGACGATGACCGGCAGCATCTGCGGGATCAGCGCCGCAGCCACCAGCAGGCCGCTTGCCCGCAGGCGCAGACGAGCGAGGGCGTAGGCCGCCGGCACCGCGACGGTCAGGGCGGTCACGGTCGACAGCGTGCCCACGATGACGCTGTTGAGCAGGTAGCGCGGGAAATCCGAGCGTCCGAATACGTCGACGTAGTGGTCCAGCGTCGGCTCGAAGGTGAACGCGGGCGGGTAGGCGAAGGTCAGGGTCGACGGCTTGATGCTGGTCAGGAAGAGCCAGGCGATGGGGAACATGAACACGACCACCGCCAGTGCCACCAGCAGGTAGACCGCGACCGTCGCGCGCCGCGACCGTCTCATCGGCCCGGCCTCACCAGCGCCTCCGCCCGACCAGCAGGTACTCGATGGCAAGGATGATCAGCAGGCTCAGGATGATGAGATAGGAGACTGCCGATGCGAACCCCAGATTGAACGAGGCGAAGCCCTGGCGGTAGGCGTAGATGCTGATCGTCTCGGTGGCGTTGTAGGGACCGCCGCCGGTCAGGACCCAGACCACGTCGAAGATGCGGAACAGGTCGACGGTCCGCCACACGACGGCGACGAAGATCACCGGTCGCAGCAGCGGCAGCGTGATGAAGCGGAACACCTGCCAGGACGAAGCACCGTCGACTCGCGCGGCTTGCCGCGGTTCGTCCGGGACCGATGCCAGGCCGGCCAGCACGAGCAAGGCGACGAATGCTGTCGTGTTCCAGACGTCGACGATGACGAGTGACCAGATGGCAAGGCCCGGATCGCCCAGCCACGCCACGCGCGAGATGCCCACCAACGAAAGCAGCCAGTTCACGACGCCGAAGTCGAAGCTGAGCAGGATGCGCCAGATGAGTCCGATGACGACGTTGGTGACGAACATCGGCAGCAGCAGCAGGATGAGCGCCGTCCTGCGGCCGCGGAAGGCCTGGTCGAGCAGGACCGCCAGGCCGACTCCGATGACGACCTCGATGGTCAGCGCCGCCACCAGCAGCGTCACGGTGACCTGTAGCGAGTGCCAGAAACCGGGGTCGTTGATGGCCTGGATGTAGTTGTCGAGGCCGACGAAGGGCACGCCCTGCCGGAACGTGGCCATCTTCCACTGGTGGAAGCTGAGCCAGATGCTGTAGCCGATGGGGATGCCGACGACGGCCAGGATGGCGCCGTAGGCGGGCAGCAGGAACGCCCACGTGCGGTCTCGTGGGCCGCGAACGCGGGCGTTCCAGCGTCTGGGTCTTCGCGCCGTCGCCGGGTCAGGTCCGTCGACGGCGGTCATCTCGACTGATCGTCGTCCTGGAGTCGCGCCGCCGATGCCGGGCAGCGGCTACTTGAGGCCTGCCTCCACCAGGGCGTTCTCGATGCCTGCCGCGGCATCATCCATGGCCTGCTGGGGGTCCTTGGCACCAGCGACCGCAGCGGCCGCCGCCTCCGCCATGGCGTCGACGATCTGGTTCGACGTCGTCAGCAGCGGAGTGATGTGCCGGTACGGCATCGCTTCGGCGAGCAGCTCGAACTGCGGGACCGCGGCCACGACCTCGGGGTCGGACAGCGCCGCCGCGTTGGAGGGGATCCCGCCGTTGAGCGCCCACAGCTTGGCGCCGGGTCCACCCACGAGCCACTCGATGAACTTGTAGGCAGCCTCCTTCTCACCGGCAGCAGCCGGGATGGCCCAGCCCCACGAGCTGCCGCCGAAGCCATACTCACCGGCCACCGCCGGCGGGATGAGCTCATAGGCCAACTTGTCGCAGACCAGCGGCGAGACGTCGCAGCTGGTCAGGTCCTGGGTCGCTGCCATCCACTCCACGCCCATGGCGGCGTTGTCCTGCTGCAGGGCGGTGAGGATCTCGTTGTAGCCGTAGGTGGTCACGTCTGGCGATACGACCCCATGCTCCTGCAGGAGGCTGGAGTAGAAGTCGAGCGCCGCGACCCCGGCCTCGTTGTTGACCGTGACTTCGAGCGACTCGGGGTCGTAGAGCTGTCCGCCGAACGCCCAGAAGTAGTGCATGAAGTCCCACCAGGCCTCGTCGGTCCGTGATCCGATGACCAGGCCGTAGCGGTCGGGCGGCTGGTTCAGCGCCATCGCGGCCGCCAGCATCTCGTCCATGGTCTGGGGGGGTTCCAGTCCGGCTTCCGCGAGGAGGTCGGTCCGATAGAACAGCCAGGCGGTGTCGCCCTCGGACGGGAAGCCGTAGATGCTGCCGTCGAAGGTCAGATTGGAGACACTGGGCTGCAGATCGTCGAGGTTCAGGAAGTCAGCCGCCATCGAGTCGATGTACTCATCGAACGGTGCCAGGCCGCCGGCCGCGATGAAGGCGGGCATCCAGTCGGCGGACATGTAGATGGCATCGAACGCACCGCCACCACCCACGACGGTCGTGCGCAGCGCATCTTCGTAGCCGTCGCGCGCGATCTCCTCGATCGCGACCGGGTTGCCGGTCTGCGACGTGTATTCCTCGGCGACGAGGCGAAGATTGTCAGCCTCCGGGCCGCTCCAGACCGCGACGCGGACTTCGGGCAGCGCGTCCTGCGCCAGCACCGACGGCGCCGTCGCCCCGACAAGGGCCGCCGACATCGCCAGCGATACCAGGGTCCGTCCTCTCATGGCCTCTCTCCTCATCTGCGGCCGGGCTGCGGACCACGAGGGTGGTCGACGTCCCGACACATCCCAAGCATGTTCTATTCGCGTCATGTCGAGTGTCAAGGTCGACCGGCCCCTGTCCCCGAGCCGAGGGTCGTTTCGTCCGCCCGGGTGCACGGCGACATGGGCGGCGGCGAGCTGTTGGAGGCAGTAGGCCCGCGGAGACCTAGCGACCGCCCGCGAGCAGCTCCGCGATGCGGTTCCAGACCAGAGGTGCGACATCCGGGAAGCGGTCGGGCTCCGAGAGCCAGGAGAAGCTCGCCGGATCGGCAGCGAACGCCGGGTAGAGCGGTCCGTCCGCATCCCCGGACCACTCGGCGGCATCACAGACCTCGAGCTCGGGGGCCACGGCGTACCGGTCGTTGGCACGGAGCTCGCCGTCGGCTCCCACGTACCACGCGAATCCCCGTGCGTCGGCGACCGGGGCGTAGACCCCCGCCGCCCGCCGGTCGATGATGTCGCTGAAGACGAGAGGGCCGGCACCGAGGTCGATGGTCACGTGCGCAAGCTCGGGAGGGAAGATGACCCGGTCGCCCGCCCGCGCGCGCACGAGCCAGGCGCGACGGCTGAGCGGGCCGCCCGGTCCCGTCTCGAGGTCCTGGATGAGGAAGCCCGCCTCGCCGTGGAGGACCTCCACGACCTCGGCGTAGCCGAGCATCGAGCCCGGGGCCTTCACGTGCACGTGCCCGGCCGTCTTGGCGGCCTCGCGGCCGATGGGATTGCCCACCATGGCGGTCAGCTCGTAGCGCAGCACGAGCCCGGCGAGATGGTCATCGCTTCGGCGGCGGACCCCGTTGAGCATGCGGTACTCGACGCGCTGTCCGTCTTCCGTGATCGGCTCGGCAGCCACCGTCGCCAGCTCGTCAAGATGCCGGACGAAGTCCTCTTCCGCAAGCACATCGGGGCCGGTGCTGATGCTCGAATTGTCCAGCTCCAGCGGGATGCCAGCGATGGCGGTGAGGTCGGCCGACGTCGGGATGCCGTCGGCGATGACGATGGGTGACGCTGTCATGCGTTGCTCCTCTGTCAAGCGGCCACTGCCGGCAGTCATGGCGGCTAGCGCAACCCGTGGCCGAACGGGCACAGTCGATCGTAGTCGGTGTCGCCGACGTTGATGGGAAGCTGGCCTACGTCTTGCGGGCGCGACATCGGTAGGCCGCCGCCGAAGTCGAGGTCAACGACGAGGACGCCCGTGACGCCCCAAGGGCTATCGTGCAACCCGGTGAGGCCCCGACTCGAGGGGACATCCAGCCCCGCTGCGTGGGCGGACTCGATCCTGCTCTCGCCCCGGCGGATGCGCCGGACCCGGCCGGTGGCGACCAGGCGGTCGTCGGCCTGTTGGACCCAGTGGATGTCATCGCGTGGGTACCCCCTCTCGGCGCGCGGGCACGCTCGGGCAGCGCTCGCCGCGTCGTACGTTGGATTCGGTCAGATGCTCTCGCAGGCGGGCAGCGAAAACGCATCGATCACTACGACAGCTGCCCCTGGCAAAGTCATTGCATCGGCCGGCGTCACCGCCGCCGGGCCGCGGCCCGCGCGGGCCCGACCACCAGAGGGTCTGTCACTTCACCCGTTGGCTCGCCGAGGCCAGCGCCTCGTCTGGCGGCCAGCCCCAAGTCAGGTCGAGGCGACCGCCGGCGCGGCGGCCGCGGGGTGCTCGTCACCCAGGGCCGTGTAGAGCTCCTCTTCCTGGGCCATGTGCAAGCGCATGATGGCGTCCAGCCCGTAGAGCACCCGCCGCAGGTCGTTGAGGTCCTCGGGTGCCGGCCCTTCCTCGGGGAGCTCGCCCACCATCCGGTCGGCAAGACGAATGAGGTGGAAGATCTCCGTGTGGGTACGGTGCAGCGCCGAGGTCAGGTCATCGCTCCGTGCTGCCCGGGCGAGCATGGGGAATATCTCGCGGTCCTCGTGCTCCTCATGCGGCACGAGCTTCTCGACGAGGAAGGTGCGAACGCCGTCCAGGCGCACCTTGGCCGTGCTGGGAGGCAACGACCCGAGGGCATCAGCCAATGAACGCAACCCGGCGATGGCCGGGGCCAGGTCCCGGTGCTCGGCCTGCAAGCGGGCACTCAGGTCGCCCCAGCCGGGGATCCTCGGTGCGCGCTCGACGCCGCCGGTGAGGGCACGCAGGGCATTGAGGATGACGATGACGTCGATGGCCTCCTGGACCAGGGCACCAGCCACCGGCGGCAGGAACCCGGCGGCCGCGACGAGCATCGCGACGAACGACAGCCCCATGCCGATGACGACCGACTGGACGGCGATGTGCCGAGCTCGAGCGGCGATGCGGATGCCTTCGGGGAGCCGGTCCAGGCGGTCGACGGTGATGACGACGTCGGCCGCCTCCGAGCTGGCGGTGGCACCGCGGGCGCCCATGGCCACGCCGACGTCCGCGCTCGCGAGCGCCGGAGCATCGTTGATGCCATCACCGACCATGACGAGGATGCCGTCGGCTTCGCGCCTCTCGCCGACGACCGCGTCGACCTTGTCCGCGGGAGTGCGCTCGGCGAGGACGCTGTCGACGCCGATGGCGGCAGCCACCAGGTCCGCGACGCCGTAGTGATCGCCCGTGACCATCACGACCCGACGCACGCCCGTGCGGCGCAATGAACGGATGACGCGCGGGGTCTCGGGCCTGATGGGATCGTCAAGGACGAGGGCGCCCACGAGGACCCCGTCCGCGGCGACGTAGACGCTCGTGGCGCCCTCCAGGCTGACGCGACGCCGCACGTCGCGTGCCCAGGGCGGCAGGGACTTCCCGCCGCTCGCGAAGTCGGCGGTGCCAGCCAGCACGCTCACGCCACCGACCGTCCCGGAGATGCCGGCGCCGGGCACCTCGGCGGCCGCGTCGGGGAGCTGCAGCGCCACGCCCCGCTCACGCGCGCCGCCCACGATGGAGGAAGCGAGGACGTGGGGCGAGACCTGCTCGAGCGAGGCTGCAAGGGCAAGGACCTCGTCGGGCGTGCGATCGGGTGCCGTGACCACCTCGGCCAGGCGCGGCCGGCCGGCGGTCAGCGTGCCGGTCTTGTCGAAGAGCATGACCCGGGCCCGGGCAAGCGCCTCCAGGGCCCCGCCACCCTTGACGATGATGCCCCGCTTGGCCGAGCGGCTGATGCCCGAGACGATGGCGATGGGCGCCGCCAGCAGGAGCGGGCAGGGTGTGGCCACGACGAGGACGGCGAGGGCGCGCACCGGGTCGCCGGAGATGACCCAGGCGACCGCGGCGATGACGAGCGTGAGCGGCACGAAGAGGATGGCGTAGCGGTCGGCCATGCGCACGAACGGCGCCTTGGAGGTCTGGGCCTCCTCGACCAGCCGCACGATGCCAGCGTACGTGCTGTGCTCGGCCGTGGCGGTCGCGATGAGATCGAAGGGTGCCCCGGCATTGACCGTGCCGGAGCTCACGGGATCGCCGGCCTCGCGGGTGGCAAGTCGCGCCTCGCCCGTGAGCGCCGACTCGTCAAGGACGGCCGCGTCGCCGATGACCGTGCCGTCCACCGGGACCACCTCACCGGGCTTGACCATGAGCCGATCACCCACCGCCACGTCCCCGATCTCGCGATCCTCGATGCCGCCGGCCCGGTATCGATGGACGATGCGGGGCGCACGGGAGACGAGCGCTGACAGCTCCCGGCTGGCACGACCGGCGGCGTAGCGCTCCAGCGACTCCCCTGTCGCGAGCATGACGCCGATGACGGCCGCGGCCAGCGCCTCTCCGAGCAGGAGCGCGCCGCCGATGGCAAGGACGGCGATGAGGTCCACCCCGGCCTCGCCCTGGAGCAGGTCGCGGATGATCGAGATGGTCAGCCAGATGCCGACGAGGAGCGAGGGGATGGCCCAGCACCATGTCGCCGCCGGCTCATTGCCGGCCAGGGAGAACGCCAGACCGAGCAGCAGCCCGCCGAGCGTGAGCGGGAGCAGCAGCCGCGCCGTGATGGCGTCGAGCCTGTCGAGCGTACCCCTCACGCTGGTCTCCTTGTCGTGCCGCCGCCGGGACGGCGGTCCAGCGACACTATCGAGCCAGGATCGCGCGTGACAGGGCTGGCTGGATCGTCCCGCACGGGCTCGGTGGCAGGTCTGGCCCCGCGGTCCTGCTCACGGCGCCGTGCCCATCATGGGGCGATCGATCGCCGACGCCGGTAGGGCCTAGGCCGCGAAACGCTCACTCCGGATGGCATCGGTCGGCAACCCGGCCGCGGCCAGCTGGATGCTGCAGCCTTCGATCATGGCGGGGCTTCCACAGAGATACGCGACTGTCCGTTCGTGCGCGATCGCCCCTTCTGCGATGAGGGCGTCGAGATGGATCCCCACACGACCGCGACGTCCCATCCAGGCCTTCGTGACCGGGGCGCGGGACACCGTCGGCCGATAGGACAGCCACCTGCCATCCCCAGCAGCAGCCACGTCCGGGGCCGCCAGCTCCTCGCTAGCCTTGACGCCATGGAGCAGCACGGTCCTCGGTGGCATGGGTCTCGAGCCAAGAGCCGCGATCATGCTGAGCAGCGGGGCGATGCCACTCCCCGTGCCGATGAGCAGATGATCCCGCTCGTCGGCCTCGTCAAGTCGAAAGAGACCGCGCGCTCTTCCCAGGTGCACGCGGTCGCCGATGCGAAGTCCGAAGAGCCGCGGTGTGAGGGCGCCACCTGCCACCAGCGAGATGATGAAGTCGAGCTCGCGGGCGCCTGGGCTCGAGGCGATCGAATAGGGCCGCGGCGCCACGGGATCGTCGGCTATCGCGATCGGCAGGTACTGGCCGGCAACGAAATGGCTGGGTCCTTCGTCGTGGCGGAAGCGGAACCGTGCCATGGTGCCGCCAAGGTCCACGCGTGCCACGAGGGTGGCGTTGGCCAGCCGAGGGCGATGTGGGCGAGGAGCGATGGCGGCCAGGTCCGGCTTGACCACCGGCCCGTTCACGACCAGCGTCACGCCCTTGTTCCTCGCGGCACGAGTTGGTCCACGACCCCCCGCGCCGCTGCCGCGTCGCGGTACCAGGCCATGTCCGTCCAGGCGAAATCGATCCACTGGCGCGGGAGTCGGTCGGTCCGGAAGATGGCCTGGTTCGGACAGGAGGTCTCACAGGCACCGCAGTCGATGCAGTTGTCGGGGTCGATGAACAGCTTGCGGTCCACGCCGTCCTCCGCCGCGATGGCATCGACCGGGCAGACGTCCAGGCAGGCGCGGTCCATGTGGTCCACACAGGGGGCTGCGATGACATAGGCCATGGGTGTGCTCCTCACGCTTGCGGCCGCTGGTTTGGCCGGTCCTGGCACGATGCAGGCTCGGGTTCGTCCCGTCCTGTGCGAGCGATGTGACATCCATGAGAAGCGGCAAATGGGGCTCGGCTTCGCCCGTGGCCCCGAGGAGTGTCCGTGGCCCAGACGAGTGTTCCGAAGCGCGCCGCGGGAGCACCTATTGGGGGACTCTGGGCCTGCGTCCGGGTCGCAAGCGGTTCAGGCGTCCAGGAGGGGCTCCAACACACCCTGCAGGCCCTCGGCACTCTTGACACTACCGAACGGGAGGCCAAGCACGTTGCCCTCCCTGTCGATGATCAGCATCGGCGAAACGGGCGGGTTCAGGTAGTGGGCGCTGTACAGGTTGCCGAGGGCGCGCGCGACGAGGAGTGGTGCAACGGCGAAGTGCCAGTCGTAGCCCAGTTGCTCGGCATAGGCCCCCAGTGTCGCGGCGTCTTCCCCCATGTCGACGTCGAGGCTGACAGACACCAGGTCTTCCGGGTTCCCCAGGAGCTCGTGGAGGCGCTTGACCTCGTCACCCTGCCTCCGGCACGTCGGGCACCACACGGCCATGGTTTCCACGAGCACGACCTTGCCGGCGAAGTCGTTGAGCGTGAATGAGTCCCCGGTCTGGACATCGGTCAGCTCCATGCCGAACCACTCCGGCCGCTCCGCGGCAGCCTGAGCGGGTGAGGCAGTCGGGGGTCCCGTGACCGCAGGGGCGGCCACTGCGGACGTGCCGGGGTCCGGGCTGTCAAGCCCAGGGTCAGAGGGCTGCGTGGGCGACGAGCCGCACGCGGCGATGACGAGCGTTGCCAGCAGCACCGCGCCGACGCTCGGCGAGAAGCGCGGTCCACTCATCACTGCGCTCACTCCTCGCTGAGGTCGATGGCGTGGCTGACGTAGTTCTTCTGCTGCTTGGATTCCACGCTGGGCAGCACGAACAGATCCGTGACGTCCTCTGGCACCGCGACGGTGGTCGTCCACTCGGCCGAAGCGTTCGCCAGGGTGATCGGGGTGTCGACGAGATGTGGAGCCCGGTACAGCCCGTGGAGGATGCCGTCGGAGCCGATGACCGACGGGTTGCCGATATGGACGTAGGCCTGGTAGTTCGTCGGGTTCTCCGTGCGCCACGTGAACGTCGATCTCGTCTGCCGTTCGGTCCACCGAGACCAGCGTGAGCACGACCTTGTTGATGGCTTCGATCGGCTCGCCCACCTTGGTGAAGACAAGGTCCGTCTCGGTCCCGATGGGATACGCGAGGTCCGCGATGAGCGTGTCGAGGTCGACCTCGAGCGTGCCGATCTGCGCCGGCTCAGGGCGGTAGAAGTTGAACTCGCCGGTGGTGAACGAGTAGGGGATCCGGAGCCTCGACCCGGCGCCTGCAGCCGCCCCTTCGCACTCGACGCGGAGCAGCTCGGTCTGGGGATCGAACCTGGTCCCACCGGTGAACCCTCGAATGATGAACCCGGGCGGGATGTTCACGCCGCCGGTCTCGACGACAGCGGTGTCACATCGAACGCTGTTGCCGCTGGCATCGATCAGCGAGACGAAGCGGCCCTCGGCCATCTCCATCGCACTCCAGTCGCCGGTGTCGTTGCGGAGGGCGAGGTCCACCGCCAGGCCGTCCGCTGTCTCCTCGACGTTGGTAGCCACGGCCGTCCAGACGCCCTCGGCCTCCGCGGGAGGCGGTGTCGACTTCGACTCCGGGATGACGATGTAGTCGCAGCCGGAGAGGACCCCGCAGAGCACCAGCGCGCCGAGGCCGATCATCCAGCGTTTCATCGTGCGCATCACGGGACTCCATTCGATTCGGGCAGGATGGCGGAGATCCGGCTCGTTGCCAGCCAGTACTTGGCCGGCGCGTCGGTCCCGCCATCGACCGCGCCGATGGTCTTGGTCTGGTCCCCAGAGGTGACGGTGACGGAGTAGGTGTAGCACTCACCGCAGGGGTGGTGCCAGGTCGTGTACATCTCGTCGGTGAACCAGCCCAGCCCCTCGAGGTTGGCCACGAGCGCGGATACGACATCCGGCTCCACCTGGGCCTCGAGCTGCTCAGTGCCATCGTCGCCGACGACACGGCCGTCCGGGAATACGCCGAAGAGCTGGTCGACACAGCGGGACCCGCCGGCCTTCTCGAAGACGATCACTGCGCCGTCAGCCTGAAGGGCCGCGGCCTCGTCCGCGCGAGCCTCGCCCGCCTGACAGGTCCCCGAAGCCGCCTGGCCGTTCCCGTCCACCGAGCTCTCGGGCGACGTGGTGAGCGGACCCACGAGCACGACGCCGATGACGGCCACGATGATCACGGCCGCTCCCGCCAGGTAACGACGATCCCGCCACGGTGCCCGACGCCCACCGCCCTTCGCTCTCGCGAGCCCGCGCGCGTTGAGCGTGGCGAGCACGCTCTGGACGCCGATGAAGAGCAGCATCAGGAGGCCGATGAAGATGCTCGTCCACCAGGAGCTGAGCTGACCCTGGTAAAGGATGAGGCTCTGGATGAGCGAGAGGATGAGGACGCCGAAGAAGGCACCGAGGACGTAGCCCTTTCCGCCGGTGAGAGCGACGCCGCCGATGACAACGGCCGCGATGGTGGTCAGCTCCATGGTCATCGCATGCGACCCGTGGCCGGAGCCGACGTAGACGCTGTAGACGAGGCCGGCCAGGGCCGAGCAGAACCCGTTGACCATGTAGACCTGCATCTTGGCGCGGTTCACCGGCAGGCCCATGAGGCGCGCGGACTGCTCGTTGCGGCCGCTGTTCCCGCCCATCGCGTACAAGGTGCGACCGAAGGGGGTGAGGTGAGCCACGAAGAGCCCGGCCACGAGCACGGCCAGCGCGATGACCACGAGGATGGTGATGTAGCTGCCGGTCTTGGCGACCGGATCGGCCAGCCCCGGGATGAGGACCTTGACGCCGGCGAGCGTCTTCCAGGTCGGGTCGTAGATGCGGATCTCGGCGTCACTGATGAGATAGCACATGCCACGCGCGAACCACATGCCCGCGAGGGTCGCGATGAAGGGCTGCACCTTCATGTAGGTGATGAAGAAGCCCATCACGCCACCGATGCTGATGCCCATCAGGAGCATCAGCACGATCACGATGGCGGGGTCCCAGCCGGCCTCGAGGAGGGCGGCCGTGGCCACGGTGGTGAGGGCGATGACGCCACCGACCGAGAGGTCGATGCCGCCCGAGATGATGACCAGGGCCTGGCCGACTACGGCGATCAGCAGGAACGGCGCCGTGTTGAGCAGGTTGAAGAACGGCTGGCTGTCCTGCATGGCAGGGAACGACAGCACGCCGAAGGCATAGACCAGGACGAACATGACGATCGTCGCGGCGAGGGGCAGGAAGCGCTGACCGTTGGAGAGCCGCTGGCCCAGTGCCTGCGTCACGCCGACGCACTCTGCTTGCGGGTGCGCGTCCGGCCCAGAGTCCGCCGGATGACCTCCTGGGCCTGCTCCGAGTAGAGCACGATGACGACGACGACCACGATGGCCTTGACCACGGTGATCGCGCTGGCGGGCACGCCGACGTGGTACATCGATGTCATGGTGGCCTGGATCACGAGCGCGCCGAGCACGCTGCCGAGCAGCGAGAACCGGCCGCCGGCACCGAGGAGCGTGCCGCCGATGACCACCGCGAGGATGGCGTCGAGCTCGGTGTAGAGACCGATGACGTTGGCGTCGGATGTCCTGATGCTCGAGACAGCGATGAGGCCGGCCACCCCGGCGCAGAGCGCGCAGAAGACGTAGGCGAACAGCTTGATGCGCTTCTCGTTGATGCCGGCGAAGAGACTCGCGCGGGAGCTGATGCCGACCGACTCCACGAACAGGCCGAGGGCCGTCCGGCGCAAGAGCAGCCACGAGCCCAGGAACACCAGGAGCACGACGAAGAGCGAGAACGGCAGGAGCAGGACGAAGCCGTTCCCGAGGAAGGCGAAGGCGTCGTTGAAGATGTTGATCTTGACCGAGCTGGTGATCAGCTGCGCGAGGCCGCGGCCGGCGATCATCAGGATCAGCGTGGCCACCATCGGCTGGATGCGCACGTAGGCCACGAGGGCGCCGTTCCAGAGCCCACACGCCAGCGCCGCGAGCAACGCCACGATGATCACGACCGGCAAGGGCATGAAGCTGTAGGTGGTGTCGCCCACCATCGTGGTGATGTCACCCGAGAGCGTCACGCCGACCTTCCTGGGGTCGATGAGGATGGCCGCCACCGAGGCCGAGATGGCCATGACCGCGCCCACCGAGAGGTCCACGCCGCCGGTGGCGATGACCACGGTCATGCCGATGGCGAGCAGGATGATGGGCGCAGCGTTGCGCAGGATGTCGATGAGGCTGCCGTAGAGGTGGCCCTGCCGGATCTCCATGTCGAAGAACCCGGGGATGAAGAGGAAGTCGAAGAGGAAGATCAGACCCAGGACGGCGAGGGGCAGGAGCAGCCGGCTGTCGGCACCGGCGGCCTTGAGCGTGCGGCCTACGGCGCTCACGCGTCTACCCCGGCGATGGCGTTCATCAGCTCCTTCTCACCGACCTCACCGGTCACCTCGGCGGCCTTGCCGCGGTCGCGGAGCACGACGATGCGGTGGCTCGTACGCAGCACCTCGTCAAGCTCGGAGGAGATGAAGACGCACGACTTGCCCTCGCCGGCGAGGTCGAGCACGAGCTTCTGGATATCGGCCTTGGTGCCCACGTCGATGCCACGCGTGGGCTCGTCGAGGATGAGCAGTCGTGGGTCGGTGGCCAGCCAGCGCGCGAGGATGACCTTCTGCTGGTTGCCGCCGGACAGGTTCTTGACCGCCTGGTCCGCCGATGGGGTCGCGATGCGCAGTAGCTCGATGAAGCGGTCGGCGATCTCCCCGGCTTCGCGGCTCCCCAGGTGACGCAACCAGCCGCGGTTGGCCTGCACGGCCAGGATGATGTTGTCGCGCACGCTGAGGTCGGCGATGATGCCCTCAGCCGCGCGGTCCTCCGGCGCGAGCCCGACACCACGCTGGATCGATGCCGCTGGCGAGAAGTCCCTGACCTCCGAGCCGTCCACCTGCAGGGTGCCGCTGTCCGGGCGGTCCAGGCCGAAGATGAGCCGGGCCAGCTCGGTCCTGCCGGATCCCAGCAGGCCGGCAAGTCCCACGACCTCACCCCTGTGCAGTTCCAGATCGAACGGTTCGATGGTGCCGGTCAGTCCGAGGTCGTTGGCCCGCAGGAAGGCATCGCTACCGATGTGATCGCGGGATTCCATCTTGTGCTCGGCCATGTCATCGAGCGCCGTCAGCGAGCGACCGAGCATGAGCGAGACCAGCTCGACCCGCGGCAGGGTCGACGGATCGTACGTGCCAACCACTTCGCCGTTGCGCAGGATCGTCACGCGATCGCTGACCTCGTACACCTGGTCGAGGAAGTGCGTGATGAAGACGATGGCGATGCCGTCGCTACGGAGCTTGTTCATGACCTCGAAGAGCTGCTCCGTCTCTCGCAGCGTGAGGCTCGAGGTGGGCTCGTCGAGGATGAGCACCTTGGCCGACGAGATGTCGAGCGCGCGGGCGATCGCCGCCATCTGCTGGATGGCTACCGAGTACGACTCCAGCGGACGCGTCACATCGATGTCGATGTCCAGGCCGGCCATGATCTCCCTGGCCCGCTGGTTCATCCGCTTCCAGTCGATGGTGAGGCCCCAGCGCTTTGGCGTCCGGCCGATGAGCACGTTCTCGGCGACCGTGAGGTTGGGACAGAGGTTGACCTCCTGGTAGACGGTGCTGATGCCCATCCGCTGGGCGTGTTGTGGCGAGCGGACGTCGTAGTGCTCGCCAGCAAAGGTCATCTCTCCGGCGTCAGGTCGCTCCACGCCGGTGAGGATCTTGATGAGCGTCGACTTGCCCGCACCGTTCTCGCCGACCACCGCATGGATCTCACCTGCGTCCAGGTCGAAGTCCACCTCGGTGAGCGCCTGGACACCCGGAAATGCTTTCGAGATGCCCCGCATGGAGAGCAGCGGCGCGTGGTCGGACACGGTCGGTTTCCCTCGAGAGACGCCAAGCTGGCGCCCGGATCACGGGAAGCGGCGCGAGGCCGCCTCCCGTGATGGACCGGACGCTCGGCGGGCTAGTACTTGCGGGTCGCGAGGATCGCGGTCAGTTCTTCCTCGCCCTGGGCGGCGAAGAACTCGCCCTCCTGGGAGGGCACCCACTTGGGTAGCTCTTCTCCGTTCATCGCCGCCAGCGAGGCCTCGTAGACCTGGGGTGCGAGCAGCGGGTTGCACTCGATGAGGGCGTTGATCTTGCCCGGGATGAGGTACTCGAAGCCGTGGGCGGTGGCGTCGACACCGATGACCTTGATGTCCTCGCCCGGGACCAGGCCGGCCTCCTCGATCGCCTGCACGGCGCCGATGGCCTCCTCGTCGTTGTGTCCGAAGACGCCGTCGATCTGGCCTTCGTAGTTCTTGAGGAACGCCTCCATCACGGCCTTCGACTCGGCCACGCCCCAGTTGCCGGTCTGGCTATCGAGGATGTTGATGCCGCACTCGCCCATGGCCTCGCGGAAGCCGGCGCCACGGTCGATGGCGGCCGAAGCGCCAACGGCTCCGGTGATCTCCACGACGTTCTTGGTCTCGCTGTCGGCCAGCAGCTCGCACATGGCAGCGGCGACCTTCTGGCCCTCGAGGTTGAAGTCGGAGCCGATGTAGGTGGCGTAGAGATCGGGGTCGGCGTCGATGCGTCGGTCCTCGAGGACCACGATCTTGCCGTTGTCCTTGGCCTCCTGGAGCACCTCGTCGTAGCCGGTCACGTCGAGCGCGGCCAGGATGATGACGTCGACGTCAGGGTCCTGGTTGAACTGGTGGAACGCCGAGATCTGGTTCTCGAGCTTGTTCTGGGCGTCATAGAACCTGAGGTCGATGCCCAGCTGCTCTGCCGTCTCTTTGAAGGACGCCGTGTTGGCCGCCCGCCAGCCGCTCTCCGAGCCTGTCTGGATGAAGCCGACCGTCATGTCCTCGTAGGTGAACTCGCCCTGTGCTGCGATGGGGCCTGCGACCATGGCTGCGGTGGCCGCCATTGCAGCCGCTGCTGCCAGCGCCATACCCGTGCGCGCGAATGACCTGGTCATCGTCTGATTGCCCTCCTCGGACGCTAGTTCCTTGACGCAAACGAACATCTGCATACGTTTGCTACCGAGAGGTTATGCCAGTGCATACGATTGCGTCAAGCCTTGTTCTGTAAGCGCTGCCAACAGGTCTGCCACTCGTGTTTGGGGCAAGTTCGGAGGCTGTCAAATGCCACCGCTATGGAATCGCTTGCAGGCAGAGTGCTCTTCAGGCCGCGCACGGTGTCTCACTGGTGCCATTCGGGCCTCCCGAGAGGGAGCGATGCGCCCATGGGCGATCCCTGGCGTCCCGCGACGCGCGGTGCCACCACGATGGTCCACGAGCAGGCGGGGGTAGGAGAGAGGCAGATACCTGCGGTAGGCAAAGCCTCCAGCGGATGGACGTCAGACGAGGAGAACTGCAGAGCGATCGGATCCTCGACAGAGGTCGCGCGCGATGAGAGGCACATGGCGGAGTCTCGTGGCCACGCTGCTGGTCACGGGCGTCGCGGCTGGAGGCATCGTCTCGGGTGGAGGCATCGCATCGGCCGTCGACGACGAGTACCTCGGGCTCCTGCTCGAGACACGACGCCACCTCAACGAGGCCATCGACGAGGTCCTTACCGAGCGAGACGCCATCAACGGTCGCATCGCGAGCGAGGACTGGCTCGTCTTCCCCACCGGTACTGGGGTGGTCGAGGTCGACCTCAGGGACCTTGACGGCTATGTCCCGCTGGCGCAGCAGCTGCTCGCCGGTGACCCGGAGCTCAAGGCAACGGTCATCGGCACCCTCAAGGAGGCGAGCCCGGAGGCCTGGGAGGCGCTCACCCTGCTCGACTTCGTCGGCAGGCTCGCTTCACCAGGCTCAACGACGAGTTCCGCTCCCTCGTGGCGCTGGAGCGGGACATCTCTCGTGAGCTGGCCAAGCTGCGAGACGAAGCGGCCGCATCACCAGCGGCATCCGCCGGACCGAGTGCCGGACCGTCTGCCGTTCCCTCGGCCCAGCCGAGCGTCGAGCCATCGGTCGAACCCACCCCAGAGGTTCTGCCCACCTCACAGCCCAGCGGTGACAGCGGGGTCGCCAACGGTGATGTGGACCTCGGCGACTGGCAGACCGAAATCGGCCTGCTGCGCATCGAGACGGTTGTCGCGCCGGGTCGCTCGTCGTGCGTGCTCACAGCAGGCACTCACCGGGCTCCGGGTGAGACACGGCCACGGCCGGGTGACGTCGATGTAGGGTCCCGCCCCTAGAACGAACCTGTGCGCGCCTCTGGTGCTGCACGACCAGTCATCGGCACGGCACTCATTCGCGTGAAGCCCAGGCGGCTTCGGCCCCGGACGGACCAGCCTCCACGACTCGCTTCGAAGGGCGCTGTACGAGCGCTGCACCGATCAGGATCGCTGCCGCACCGATGACCTCAGCCGCAGTCACCTCCTGACCCAGGGCGATGGCGGCAAAGGCGGCCGCCATCACCGGCTCCGCGAGCATGACCGTGGCTGTGCGCGTGCCGCCGATGCGGCGCACCCCCACCAGCAGCATGACCTTGGGCAGGGCGGCACCGAGCGTGCCCGCCACGATCACGGCCAGCCAGGCGACCGGCTCCGAGGCCCACGTGAGGGCCGCCCCGACCCCGCCCGTGAGAAGCGCCGCAGTACCGGAGATGAGCACGCCACCGACGAGCACCAGAGAGGTCGCCTGCACGGCTGGAACCGAAGGGTAGCCGTCGCGAGACACGACTAGATAGGCCGCCTGGCACATCGCCGCTGCCAGCCCCAGCCCGATCCCTGCCAAGGAGACGTGAGCATCCGGCCCGACCTGGCTGCCGATGACCAGCAGGAGTCCGGCCATCGCCACGACCAGCGCGGCCACACGTGTCGCGGTGATGACCTCCTGCCCCCGGAGGGCCTGGACGACCATCACCATCAGGGGGTACGTGTAGAAGACGGTCATGACCAAGGCCACCGTCATCACCTGGAACCCCGCGAACAGCAATAGGTTCATCGAGCCGTTGGTGACGATGGCGATGAAGAGCAGGCGCTTCTCGCGCTGTGGCAGAGCCCGGATGCTGGTGCTGGGCTGGAAGTGGAGGAGCACCAACGTGCCGAGGATCGCTGCCCCGAGTGCGGCTCGCAGGGCCGTGAAGGCCGCGGCCGACATGCCGGCGTCATAGGCCAGGTTGGAGATGACGCCAAGGGTGCCCAGCGCTGCCGCAGCCCCGAAGACGATGGCAACGCCGGTGGTGTCCGTGCGGACGTTCGGTGCGTTCATCGCGGTCGCTGGTCCGCAGATCGCAGACGGCACGGACGCGAGATGTACCCGGTCACGTGACGGTTCGCTGCGGCGATGAGGTCGATGGCCGTCGCACCTCGGCGGGAGATGCGACGGTCGACCGCTCCCCGGGTCAACCCCGGGTCACAGTGTTCGATCGAGGAAATCGACCACCTCGTCTACCAGCATCCCCCCTTTCTCGAAGCCCTCGAAGACGTGATCGGCGCCCTCGACCGGCCGGAAGTCCACCGCGATGCCGACCTCACCAAGGCGCCTCACCAGGTGCTCGCTCTGGCCGAAGGGCACCAGCCCGTCTCGCGTGCCATGCATGACCAGGAACGGCGGCGCCGAGGGCGTGACGTGGTTCGCTGGGTCCGCGCGCTCCACGAGGTCGAGACGCTCCCGGAGAGGCGCCCCGATGAGCCGCGACTCCGGCGAGTCGGGGTCGTCGTGCGTCATCCGCGAGATCTCACCTGCCTGCCGGTCCATGGCTGAGAAGTCGGTCGGGCCATACCAGTCCACGACGGCCGAGACGCTCGTCGGCTGATCGGCGAACTCGACCTCGGCTTCGGTCGCGTGTGGACGACCAGCAAGGCCAGCGAAGGCTGCCAGGTGGCCGCCGGCTGACTCGCCCCATGCAGCCATGCGCGCAGGATCGATCTCCAGCTCCCGGGCGCGCGCGCGCAGCCAGCGGATGCTTGCCTGTACGTCCTCCAGCTGGGCGGGGAAGACGGCTTCGCTGCTCAGGCGGTACTCGATCGCGGCCACAGCGTAGCCGGCCAGTGGGAGCCGCGTGAACAGTCGCTCCTTTTCGAGCAGCGGCGGCAAGGCGGTCCGGTCACCATGCATGAAGGCCCCGCCGTGGATCCACACGACCACTGGTGCCGGAGCGCGCGTCACGGGCGGCAAGTACAGGTCCAGGCGCAGCGGCCGATAGCCCTCGAGCGCCGAATAGATCGCGCCTGCCCGGACACGTACACCATGATCGCGAAGCTGTATCTCGGGCAAGGGTCCGGTCGTCAGCGGCCAGGGCGGAGCCATCTCAGGCAGCCTCCTCGCTCTTGCCGGTGTTCATGAGCTGCAGAAGCGCCGGAGCAGTCAGCTCAGGGCCGCTCAGCTCCCCGCAGATCGAGCCCCGGTAGAAGACGAGGACACGGTCGCAGCCGGTGGCCAGCTCCTCGAGGTCCGTGGACAGGAACATGACCACGGCGCCCCTTGCGGCGGCTGTGCGCAGGAGCGCGTTGATCTCCTGGCGGGCACCGACGTCGACGCCACGAGTAGGGTCGTCGAGCAGGAAGGTGGTCGGCGCAGAGTCCATCCACTTGGCGATGACGACCTTCTGCTGGTTGCCACCAGAGAGATGGCCGGCGTTGATGGTGCACCGACGGCGTTCTGACGCCCAGCTCGTGCGGCCAACCCGGCCGCGCGCTCGCGCAGCTTTCCGGGTCGCAGCAGGGCGCCGTCGCGGGCCATGCCCATGGTGCGAACCTGCACGATGTTCTCCCAGATGGGCTTGTCGAGCATGAGACCCAGGCGGCGTCGGTCGCCGGAGACGAAGGCCACCCCGCGGTCGATGGCCTCGCGGAAGGAGGACGGGCGTGCCTGTCCACCGGGGAGGCGGATCTCACCGGCGCTGATCTTGGATGTGCCAGCGATCGCGCTGAGCACGGCCTCGGGGCCAGAGCCCTGGAGGCCCGCGAGCCCCACGACCTCGCCTGCGGTTACGCGCAGGCTCACGTCCTTCAGGCCGGACCTCGAGCTGACGCCGTCAAGCACGAGCGCTGCCGGTGTGGCGTCGGCGGCCATCGGTGCGCGGCGCTCGGTGGCGAGGACGCCCACATCGGCGGCCGGCTCCGTCCGCTGCGTCTCGTGTCCCAGCATGGCCGCGACGATGGCTGCCAGGCTGAGATCGGCGAGCTGCTCGCCACGCATGACGACGTGGCCGTCGCGCAGCACGGTGACCTCGTCGCAGAGGCGCATGACCTCCTCGAGGATGTGAGAGACGTAGACCACGGCGACGTTGCGATCGCGCAGCACGCGCAGGATGCCCAGGAGTCGTTCGCTGGCGCCGGTCTCCAGGGCTGACGTGGGCTCATCGAGCAGGAGTACGCGCGGCTCCGCGACGAGTGCCTTGCCGATCTCGACCAGCTGGCGATCAGCCAGCGAGAGCTGGCTGATGAGGGTAGAGGGGTGGTGCTCGATGCCGAGTTGCGCGAGTACCGGGCTGGCCGATCGGAGCATGCGTCGGCGGTCGACCAACGGACCGCGTCGCGGCTCCCGCATGGGGAACAGGTTGGCCAGGATGTCGAGATGAGGGAAGAGGCTGAGCTCCTGAGCCACGACCGCGACACCGTGCGAGACGGCGTCGGCCGTGTTCTTGAAGCTGACCTCATCGCCATCGAGGCGCACGGTGCCTGAGTCCGGACGGACAGCGCCGGTCATGACCTTGACCAGCGTGGACTTGCCCGCCCCGTTCTCCCCGAGCAGCGCATGCACGCTGCCTGGCCGGACGGCGAAGTCGGCGCCGTGGAGTGCCACGACGCCTCCGTAGGTCTTGCGGACGCCCTGCGCCTCGAAAGCGGTCATCGGAGTGGCGAGTCGCTACCGATCAGCTCGGCGGCCAGGTGTTCACGATGTACTGATCCGCGTTCGCCACGATGTCATCGCCGACGGGGGCGAGGGCGGCCGCAACGGTCTCCTCGCTCTCCTGGCGCGCGATGATCTCATCCACGTTCTCGGAGCTCACGAGCAGACCGGGCAGGAGCATGAGGCCCTGGATGGGATCCTCACCTGCGAGGGCCGCATCGGCTAGGGCACGGGTGGCCACGTAGCCGCTGAGCCAGTGCTCGGGAGACATCACGTAATCGACCGTGCCCTCCTTGACGGCCTGCAGGTTGCCGGCCTCTAGGTCGAAGCCGCCGGACGGCAGATCGAAGTCAGCGCGCTTGGCGAGCAGGCCCATGGCCGTGGCGTCCTGCGCGCTGGGCGCCATGACTGCCACCGCGTCAGGGTTGTTCTTGAGCAGCCCGTCCCAGGCCGCGTAGACCTCGGCTGAAGTGGCGGCCGTGCCCATGGTGGAGATGGGACCGACGATCTCGAGGTCGGGGCGGAGCTCGGCGATCTTGTCCACCATGCCCTGCGCTCGCTGGTCAAGCGGCGGGACGCCGACGCCGGTGTTGCCGATGATGACCGGTCCACTGGCGTCCGCAGGAACGAGGGCCAGGACGGCTTCCGCGAGGTGCATGCCCAGGCCGTAGTTGTCGGCGGTGATGAACAGACCCACACCCGCGTCGTTCGGAGGCGGGGCGTCGATGGCCGCTACTGGGATGCCGCGGTCCGTGGCGTCCTTGACCACGCGGAACAACGGGTCCGCGGCCAGGCTCTGCAGGACGATGCCGTCCGTCTGTGTCTGGGCGATGGGGCCGAATAGCGCTGCCTGGCGCTGCGGATCGCCGGTGTCGGGCGCGGCACGCTCCACGTTGACCCGTGGATCGAGGTCGCCGACGGCCTTGCCGCCGTTGGCCATCTGCACGAATGCGTCGGTCTTGGTCTCCCAGAAGACGAAGCCGATCTCGGCCGTTTCCTCGTCCTGTGCGAACGCACTGGCACCGCCCATGGCGGTGAGCGCGAGGGTCGCGGCCGCAACGACGGCGACGCGTCCCATACGCGTGCTTCGCCGGCCCGTAGTCTCGATCCGAGGACTCATGTCCACTTCCTCCTTGTCCCTGTGAGGGGGTTGAGACACCTGGACCGGTCCGAAAGGTCGGCCGATCCGGCATGTGATCGCGGCACCAGTCCTACTCCTGCTGGGCTGCGCGGCGCCGCTGACGCTGGACCAGACCATCGACGGAGACTGCGCCGAGGATGACGGCGCCGGTCGCGAACTGGGCCCAGACCGCGGGGATCTGGAAGTAGACAAGGCCGATGGCCACGGCGGTCAGCAGGATGGCGCCGACGATGGCGCCGAAGACGGTGGCCTTGCCGCCTGCGAGCGGAGTGCCGCCGATGACCGCCCCGGCGACCGCGTAGAGCTCGATGCCCCCACCACTCTGTGGATCGCCGGTGGTGAAGAACGCGACGGCGACGACGCCCGCGAGCCCGGCCATGAAGGCGGCGAGCATGAAGCCCATCGTCTTGGTGCGCCTGATGGGGATACCGGAGAATTCGGCCGCATCCGGGTTGGAGCCGATCTCTCGCACTCGAAAGCCGAAGGGCGTGTTGCGCATGACGACGGTCAGGACCAAGCCGGCGACGACAAGCAGGATCACCGATACCGGGATGCCCATGAGCTTGGTGCCCCCCAGGATCTCGAAGAAGGGGTCCTGAATCGGCAGGCCGGTGACCTGGGTGCCGTTACTGAGGGCGAGGGCGAGCCCACGCAGCATCCAGCCCATGGCCAGCGTGCCGATCAGCGAAGGGATGCCGATGACCTGGCTGGTGAAGGCATTGGCCAGCCCGACGCCCACAGCCACGCTGATCGCGACCGCAGCAGCGAGCCAGGGGTTCAACCCCCCTTGCATGAGCAGAGCCGCCATCACGCCGGTGAGGATGTAGTTGCCGCCGACCGACAGGTCGATCTCGTTCTGGGGGATGAGGAAGACCAGCCCGGCAGCGATGAGCGCCGCGTAGACGGAACTCTGAACCACGTTGATGAGCTGTCCGGGGGCGAGGAAGTTGGGGTGCGCGATACCGACGACGAGGATCACGACCACCAGGGCGAGAACGGCGCTCGACCAGTCGGCCATGGCCAGACGGCGGATCGACCAACCCTCGAGCAGCTTCTGGCCCGATGCCGCCACGTTGCCGCCCTGTGCGTTCTGCTCCAATCCCTCTACACCTCCGTGTGCTGCATCGCAGCATCGCCGCACGGTAGGAGGGACGGTGCAGCAGCGTCAACCGCATCGGCCACTCAGTGGACAGTCTCGTCGCACGGCCCCGAAACGGGGGGCCTCCGTCTATGCCCTCGGTGTCTCGAGGTTTCGGCTGATGCCTCGTGCCACGGCCTTGATCGGCGGTGCCAGCCGGGCGACGTCGGCCCGACTCGCCTCGACGATCAGCGAGATCGCACCGATAACGGCGCCATCGCTGTCGAAGATGGGAACACCTACTGACGCGGAGTTGAGACCCATCTCCATGCGTGTGACCGAGTAGCCACGCTCGCGTGTCTCCGCCAGCTCAGTGCGCAGCACATCGGGGTCGGTGATGGTGTAGGGCGTCATCGGTGCCAACCCACGAGCGATCACTTGTTCCTGCAGGTCGTCCGACGAGAACGCGAGGATGGCCTTGCCCACACCCGTCGAGTGCATCGGGATCCGGCCTCCGACTCGGGAGGTGATGGGAACGGAGGTCCGGCCGCGCACACGCTCGATGATCAGAGCATCGAGACCGTCCGGCACGGCCAGCTGGACGTTCTCTCGTGTCGCCTCGTAGAGGTCCTGCATGAACGGGATGGCGATATGTCGGAAGGTGCGCGTATGGGCGGAGAGCGTGCCGATCTCCCAAAGCCAGGGACCGACGCGATATGCTCGCCGGTCCGTCATCTCGAGCGCGCCATGCTCGCACAGCTCGGTGGCCAACCGGTGCACAGTGGTCATGGGCAGACCGGTGCGGCGGGCCAGCTGTGCTCGAGTCAGATCGACCTGGGCCTCCCGCAAGGCATCCAGGATGGCGAAGGCCTTGCTGAGGACCGATCGACCTGCGTCCCTGTTTCGACCGCTCATGCCGCTGGTGCCCCGTCGACTGCCGATGATGCTGGATGGTAGCGCGCCTGCGCCCCATGACGTCCGCCCAGTGGACACTATGGGGGTTGTGGCCGTCGGGGAACTCGCATCGCCACCTCGGCCCTCAAGCCGAGCGGGTACATCTCGTTGCAGGTGCGTGACAAGGCTCGACCTACGGAGCAGCCTCCAGGATGTGCTTGAGCCGCTCCAGGTCTCGGCGGACCGTTCGGCCGAGGTACCACTCGAGGAGCGGCGCGGCGATCGCGATCGGCCCGTGGAGCTCGACCTCGGCCGCGTAGGTGACGTGCGCGCCATCGGCAGCGGTCTCGACGAGGCGGTAGCCGCTCGCCACCAGGGACCCACCGATGGTCCTGAAGGCCGTCGTCCGGCCCGGCTCGAACTCGACGATCTGGGCGACGTTGGTCATGCGCAGGCCGGCGAACGTCAGCCGTTCGTGCGTCCTCGCACCGAGGTGGATCTGACCGGGTGGGTCGTGGAGCATCTCGGACACCCCGGTCCGCCACGTCGGGTCCCGCGTGTAGTCCGAGACGTAGGCGAACACCTCGGGGCTGGCGCGCCGTATCAGGATGCTGCCGTCGACCGAGACGATCGATCTCGTGGCGGACCCTACGACCAACCGGCCGGCCTCACTGATGGCGTTGGGAGCCCTTCTCGCCGGCGAGCGCATCGACCAGCGCATCCACCCCGTAGCGATAGGACCGATCGACGTCGCCGCCGAGCCGGAAGGCTCCGGCGAGCTCCATGGCGATGAAGCCGTTGGCGAACGCCGTGACGAGCCGGGCGGCCTCCAGTGCCCGTTCCGGACCAACGAGCCGTTCGGCCAGTGTCAGGACCGGGCCCGTGGCCCGTGCCGTGTCTTCGACCGATGGACGCCAGACGAGCGGCAGGTTCGTGGATAGCAGCTCGAAGGCGCGGGGATTGGCCCGGGCGAAGACCCGGTAGGCCAGGGCCAGCTCGCGGAGCCCGGCCGCCGCGTCGGGTTCGTGACTCAGTGGCGCGAGCCGCTCGCCGAGGTCGTCGAGAGTGGCGGTCGCGATGGCGGCGATCAGCGCTCCGCGGCTGGGAAACCGCTTGTAGAGCGAGGGCGCCCGAACGCCGACCCGTAGCGCCACCGCCTGCATCGTGACCGCGCCGAGGCCGCCGGCCTCGAGCAGCGCTCGGGCGGCGGCGACGACCTCGGCGTTGGATGTGCGAGCGGGTGCCGGGCTCACGCGGCGCTCTTGCCCGCGCGACCAAGATGGGTGTCGCCGAAGGCGGTGGGCAGCTTGAGGCCGTAGCCGATGGCCCGATCCATGCCGACGTGGGCGATGAGCACGGCTGCGAGGAGCAGGACGGCCCGGGAGTCTAGCCACATCCCGATGAGGAGCGCCCCGAGGCCGAGAGCCCAGTTGTGGACGAGGTTGTAGACGGCGGCACCGACGCGAGGCCCGGCCAGGTAGCCCAGCATCGAGAGGTCCGGCAGGAGCAGCAGGGGCACGAAGAAGAGCCAGTTCCCGCCGCTGATCCAGAACAGGGCGAACCCGGCACCGAACGCGGCGAGGCCCTCCAAGCGTAGCCAGGTGCGGACCTGACCGTCGACCATCCCCCTTTTGGCGGCCTGGCCCGCCCGAACGGTGGCCTGCTCGAACGATGCGTTGATGGCGGTCATGGCGTCTCTCCTGCGGCTGCTCGTGTCCCCCGATGGCTACACTATATAGCCTTCATGGATAGTGTCAATAGCCTTCATTGACGTTCGGGTTCGTGCCTTCCACCTCCTGGGCAGGGGCCGCCGGCCCCCGGTCGCGCCGGTCTGGTCCACCACCACCCCCCGTGCGAAAGCCCGCGACGGGTACGCTCGTCGACACCGCCAGCGCCGTGACCAGGGGCTGATCAGATGGCTGAGTCCACGCGCGGCGGTCCCGTGGAACCACGGACCACGAGCTCGGCCTCGAAGACCGGGTGGACCTCGACAGCGGGGTCGGCGTCCCGATCGAGCGAGGCGATGGCGATGTCGATGGCAGCCTTGACCATCTCGCGTACGGGCATCCGCATGGTCGTCAGGGGCGGCATGATGACGTGTGCTCCCGGGATGTCATCGACGCCCGTGACCGACAGGTCCTGGGGCACGCGGAGACCACGCTGGAGCGCCGCGTGCACCACGCCGATGGCAAGCACATCGGTGGCAGCGACGACGGCCGTCGGAGGGTCGGCGAGGTCCATCAGGCGATGCAGTGCCTCCATGCCGCCTTCGTACTCGTTCACGGCGTCCGGCATGTACTCCGGACGGATGCGCCAGCCCCGACGCTGCAGGAAGGCTTCGTAGGCTTCTGCCCGCTCCACGATGTCACCCAGCTGCCGCCGGCCGACGAAGGCGATGCGCTCGTGGCCCAGCGAGGCGAGATGATCCATCACCGTCGTGATGGCTCCGCGGTTGTCCACGTTCACGGTCGGGATGACCGTGGAGCGTGAGCCGTGCCAGAGGGCCACGACTGGCTCGCGCGTGCTCTCCAAGCCCTCGATGAGGGTGGGCTGGTTGCTCAGGTCGCCGAGGAGCAGGATGGCGTCGCAGTGGCGCGATTCCAGGATGGCCCACAGCTCGACCGCCTCGCCTGCGCTGCCGCGGGCGTGCCCCAGCACGACGTTGTAGCCGTGACGGCTGGCCTCGCTGGTGACTGCCTCGATGATGGCCGGAAAGCTGGGGTCGGTGATGTCCCGGATGATGGCGCCGAGCAGCATGGTCCGCGCGCCCATCAGCCCGCGAGCCAGCGGGTTGGGCCGGTAACCCAGGCGCTTGGCCGTCTCAAGGACCCGCTCGCGAGTGGCTGCCGCGATGGGGATGGCTGTGGGCGTGCCACTCAGGATCCGCGACACCGTCGACTGCGAAACGTTGGTGGCCTCGGCGACGTCGCGCATCGTGGGTACTCCCGCGGGCGCGCTGGGTGAGCTGGGCGCGGCGTCATCAGCCGCAGCGGGACCTCGCGGTTCAGCTCGTGTCATGTCTGCCCTCATGCCTCCGCTCGCCATCCTAGCGGGTGCGTCGCACGTGGGTGTTGACGCTGGCACATGCGCTTGCATACAATCGGTTGCAGTCATAGGACTTGGGCCACGATCCGGCTCATGGGAGGGAGTTCGACATGGCATTCGACGAGCTGCGGGTCGTCTTCCTGACGGGAAGCCTGCACTACTACGACGACGCGACCCGGCGGCTTGTCGAACGACAGTCGAAGGAGATCGCGGCCGGCCTCTCAGCCGCGCCGGACATCCCCATCGAGATCGTCCACAAGCCGACGGTGACCACGCCCGACGGCATCCGCCGCGCCTGCCTCGAGGCCAGCGCCGACGATGGCTGCATCGGGGTCATCGGCTGGATGCACACGTTCAGCCCGGCCAAGATGTGGATCGCCGGCCTGCAGGCGCTGCAGAAGCCTTTCCTGCACCTGCACACGCAGCACAACGCCGAGCTGCCCTACGGCGCCATCGACATGGCCTTCATGAACCTCAACCAGTCGGCCCACGGCGACCGCGAGTTCGCCTACATCGTGTCGCGCCTGCGGCTGCCGCGCAAGACCATCGCGGGCCACTGGCAGGAGCCGACCGTGCAGGCTCGCATCGGGTCCTGGATGCGCGCCTGTGCCGGTGCCCACGAGGCGCGCGACCTGCGCGTCATCCGCTTCGGCGACAACATGCGCGAGGTGGCCGACACCGACGGCGACAAGGTCGAGGTGCAGGCCCGCTTCGGCACCTCGGTCAACACCTATCCCGTCAACGAGCTGGTCGCGGTCGTGGAGCAGGTGGGCGACGCCGAGGTCGAGCGCCTCTGTGCCGAGTACGACGAGGCCTACACGGTCGTGCCGGCGCTGCGCCCGGGGGGCGAGCGGCGCGGCGCGCTGCGCGACGCGGCACGCATCGAGCTGGGCCTGCGGGCCTTCCTCGCCGAGCACGGCGCGATGGCCTTCGTCGACACCTTCGAGGACCTCGGCGGCCTGAAGCAGCTGCCGGGCATCGGCGCCCAGCGCCTGATGGCCGACGGCTATGGCTTCGGTGCCGAGGGCGACTGGAAGTCCTCGCTCCTGGTGCGCATCGTGAAGGCCATGAGCGAGGGGCTGGCCGGTGGCGTCTCGTTCATGGAGGACTACACCTACGACTTCGGCGCCCCCAGCCCCGCGGTCCTCGGGGCCCACATGCTCGAGGTCTGTCCCACCATCGCCGCGGCCACCCCGTCCTGCGAGATCCATCCGCTCTTCGTGGGTGGGCGCGAGGACCCCGTGCGCCTCGTCTTCGACGGTGCCGCCGGTCCCGGCGTCGTGGTGGGCCTCGTCGACATGGGCACGCACCTGCGCCTGGTGGCCAACGAGATCGACGCCATCGACCCGCCCGCGGCGCTGCCGGCGCTGCCGGTGGCACGGGCGTTGTGGCTGCCGCGGCCCGACTTCACCACCGCCGCCGAGTCCTGGCTGCTCGCGGGTGGTCCGCACCACACCGCCTACTCCCAGGCCGTCGGCCTCGACGTCATCGAGGACCTCGCGCAGATGCTCGACGTGGAGCTGCTGGCCATCGACGCCGACACCACCGCCCGGCAGTTCCGCAAGGAGGTGCGCTGGACGGCGGCCTATCGGCACCTCGCGGGGGCCGTCTAGCGGGAGCAGCTACGGGGCGAAGCCGGAAGGGGGTGACGATCCGGGCGACGACGAACGAGACAACGCGTGGAGGCGGATGAGCCGATGGCGAAGCGGGGGCCCGATAGCGGCCTCCCGAGTTCGGCTGCCGGCATCCGCGATACCCACGGCGAAGACAGAAGCGTGGCCGCAAGACCACGGGAACGGAGGATACTCACTCATGCGACGTCTTGGTGTCAGCTCAGCCGTCATGGCGGCAGCAGCACTCGTCGTGGCGATGGTGCCCGCAGGCGCGATCGCCCAGGACGGCCCGGTCATCGGGCTATCCGTCAAGACCATCACCAACGATCCGTTCCAGGCAGCCTGGGTGCAGGCCGCTACGGACAAGGTCGAGGAGCTCGGCGGCACCGTCCAGCTCCTGGTCGCCGGCGGCCAGACCGCGGTGGCCAGTCAATCCAGCCAGCTGGAAGACCTCGTGACGCAGCAGGTGGACGGCATCATCGTCAGCCCGCTCGACGGCTCGGCGGTCCTGCCCGCACTACAGAAGGCCAAGGACGCCGGCGTCCCGGTGATCCTGGTCGACCAGCCCATCGCCGCGGGTAACGAGGAACTCTACGAGACCC
This sequence comes from uncultured Chloroflexia bacterium, assembly GCA_963712735.1. Classification (GTDB taxonomy): domain Bacteria; phylum Chloroflexota; class Limnocylindria; order Limnocylindrales; family CSP1-4; genus JAFMJV01. The sequence continues at coordinate 34,103 of CAVQIZ010000002.1, forward strand.
TCATCGCGACCGACAACGTGAATGCCGGACGCCAGCTGGCGACCTACCTCGTCACCGCCATGCCCGACCCGGAGCTCAAGGTCGCCATCATCGAAGGCGCACCCGGCTCAGTGGCCGGCGACGACCGACTCACCGGCTTCATGGAGGGCCTGGCCTCGGGTGGCATCGAGCCGGTCGCCTCGGCTACCGGTGAGTGGGACAACGCGAAGGCGCTCGCCGCGATGGAGAACATCCTCACGGCGAACCCCGACCTCCAGGCCGTCCTTTCGGCCAGCGATGTCATGGTCGACGGCATCCTCCAGGCACTCGCTGGTGCCGGCAAGACCGACGTGGCCGTCCTGGCCATCGACGGCTCGACGGTCGGCATCCAGGGCGTCCTGGACGGCAAGCTCCTGGCTGACAACACCCAGGACCCGATGGCGATGGGCTCCATGGCCGCAGAGTTCGCGGTGGGCATCGCCAATGGCGAGATCGAACCCGGCTCGCTCGAGAAGTACATCGATTCGGGCACCACGACGGTGACGATCGATAACGCCGAAGAGGCCATGCAGAAGGCCTTCTAGGCCCATTCCGATCCAGCTTCGCCGGCGCACCGCCCGCGTGGTGGTGCGCCGGCCTCCAGAGGGGCCCGGGAGATGCTGAGCCGCCAGCGAGACCGGCTGCTGCGCACGATCGCTGCCGTGGGGCTGATCGCCTTGACGGTGCTGCTCGTGGGCCAGTTCGTGCCGTTCTTCGCGACCTTCTCCAACCTCGAGAACGTCATGTCCCAGGCAGCCATCCTGTCGGTCGCCGCCTTCGGCATGACGCTGGTCATCGTCACCGGCGGCATCGACCTGTCGATCGGCGGCGTGATGTCATTCGTGGGCGTGCTGGAGGTCGCGCTCGTGAGCACGGGGATGCCGTGGCCGCTGGCGGTGTTGGCAGGCCTCGCAGCCGGCGTGGTGTTCGGCTCCATCAACGCTGTGATCGTCTCGCGCCTGAGGCTGCCTCCATTCATCGCCACGTTCGGCACGCTGGGCATCGCCGCCGGCCTGGCACTCTACCTGGCCGACCTGGTCGGTCGTCCCCTGCTTCCGCCAACGTTCGTGTCCCTGGGCAACGACAGTGCCCTGGGCATCCCCTACCTGGTCATCCTGGCGGTCAGCGTCCTCATCGTCCTCGAGGCCGTGTGGCATATGACGAGCTGGGGCGTGCACCTGCGGGCCACCGGAGACAACCTGGCCGTGGCGCGCCTCTCCGGGGTGCCGGTGCTGCGCATCCTTTCGAGCGCCTACGTCGTCTCGGGCCTGTTGGCCGCAACGGCCGGCACCATGCTGGCCGCCCGGCTGGGGACGGCGAGCCCGCTCCAGGGAGAGCCGTTCACCCTGTCTGCCGTGGCCGCCTGCGTGATCGGTGGGGTGGATCTCTTCGGCGGCCGTGGGCACCTCTGGGCTGCCGGCGCAGGTGCCGTCTTCCTGGTCGCCATCCGCAACATCCTGAACCTGCAGGGAGTGCAGCCGTTCATGCAGGACCTGGTCACCGGCCTTCTCATCATCCTGGCCGTTCTGGTGACCGTCCAGGGCCCGGTCCTGCGTGATGCCGTGAGCAGCGCACTCACCCGTGCGCGGGGCGTGCGTAGCACATGACCGCGACGCAGGGAACCGCGACGGGCGGCGCACCGGCCACGCCCGAGCCCGCCGCGGCGACCGGACGAGGGCGCGTGGCCGCCGCATGGGACCGCCTCAGCCGCGACCCGAGCCTGGGCCTCCTGGCGATCCTCATCGTCATGTGGATCCTGGCCTCCCTGTTCGTCCCGAAGTTCGGCAGCCTCGACAACATCAGCAACATCCTGCGCCAGGCGTCGGACCTCGCGGTCGCAGCCATCGGCATCATGTTCGTGCTCCTCATCGGAGGCATCGACCTGTCCGTGGGCGCGCTGTACGGCTTGACGTCGGTGGTCCTGGTGACGGTCATGATCGAGACCGGCAACTTCCCGCTGTCGCTGGCGATCGCTCTCGGGACGGGCATCATCTTCGGACTCGTCAACGGCGTGCTCGTCCAGTGGGTGCGCATCCCGGCCTTCATCACCACCCTGGGCGGGTTCTACATCGCCTACGCCATCGCGCAGATGATCTCCGCCGGCAGCATGCTCTCGATGCCGGCCGATGCCCTGTTCGTCGGCGTGCAGACCGGCAAGCTGTTCGGCGTCCCCTACCTCGTCGTGATGGCGGCGGCGGTCGCCGCTGTCGCCTGGGTCGTGCTCAACCACACGACCTTCGGGCGCTCCGTGGTCGCCGTGGGTTACAACCGCGTCACGGCCGGCCTTTCCGGCATCCGGGTTCCCCGGATCGTCGTGAGCTGCTTCGCCATCGGCAGCGGCATGGCGGCCCTGGCGGCGGTGATGCTCACCTCGCGCGTCCAGATCGGGGTACCCACGCTAGGTGGCTTCAACACGACGTTCGAGACGATCACCGCCGCGGTGGTGGGCGGTACCAGCCTGTTCGGCGGCCGCGGAACGGTGGTAGGGGTGATCATCGGCGCCATCATCATCCGCACCATCGGCAACTGCATCGTCCTGCTCAACATCACGCCGCTGCTCTACCAAGCGGTGATGGGGCTGCTCATCGTCACCGCGCTTGTCATCGACGCGGCACGCAGCCGCTACCTGGGTGAGCGGACATGACCGCGGGGGAGAGGCCGGCGGCAGCGGAGAAGCCTGAGGGGGCGGAGGCGCCCGTGATGGCTGCGAGGGACGGCGAGGTCATCCTGCTGGACGCTCAACACATCCAGAAGTACGCCTACGATGACCAGGGCCGGCCCATCCGGGGCACCGACGTGCTGTTGCTGGCCGATGCCTGCCTGGAGCTGCGCGCGGGCGAGGTCCACGCCCTCGTCGGTGAGAACGGTGCTGGCAAGACGACGCTGATCAAGATCCTCGGGGGAGCCCTCCCCTACGAGGGCGGCACCCTGCACGTGATGGGGCGCCTCCGCGGGGAGACCACGATCTCACGCGTGCGCAAGGACGGCATCGCTGTCATCTGGCAGGAGCTCAGCCTGGCCCCACACCTGACGGTCGTGGAGAACATGTACCTGGGCCGCGAGCTGCGTCGCGGGCGCCGCCTGGACAAGGGGGAGATGCGCCGGCAGGCGACCCGGGCCATCGCCGCACTGGGCGTCAGCATCGATCCGGACACGCCGGTCGAACGACTCTCGACGTCTCAGCAGCAGCTGGTGGAGATCGCGCGCGCGCTCAACGAACGCTCGCGCATCCTCATCCTCGACGAGCCCACGGCGAGCCTCAGCCGCTTCGAGACGGAGCGGCTCTTCGAGCTCCTGCGACGACTGCGCTCGGAAGGCCTGGGGATCATCTTCGTCACGCACCGACTCGACGAAGTGTTCACCATCTCTGACCGGGTCTCCGTCCTCAAGGATGGTCGCTCCACCGGAACACTCCGAACCAGCGACACCGGCAAGGACGAGATCGTCGAGCGCATGGTCGGCCGTCATCTCGACGCGGTCTACCAGCGTCGCCGCTCGGAACCCGGAGAGATCGCGCTGGAGACCAGGGACCTGCGGCCGGTGGGCGCTCCAGCGGCGGTCTCGATCGCGGTGCGGCGGGGCGAGATCGTGGGCATCGCCGGCCTCGTTGGTGCCGGCAGGACCGAGCTAGCCCGCGCCATCGTGGGGGCGGACCCCGCTGAGTCCGGCTCCGTGCTGCTCAATGGGCAGGACGTCACGACCTGGCCGATGCGCCGCCGGCTTGACGCCGGCTTCGCCTTCGTCCCGGAGAATCGGAAGGACCAGGGCGTCATCCTGTCGCTGCCGATCATGCGCAACCTGGGGATCACCGAGTGGCCACGCCTGGGCCCGGGACCATTCGTCGTGCCCGCACGCGAGCACGGACTGGCGACCGGGTTGGTCGATGAGCTCAGCATCGTGGCGCGCAGCGTGCGCCAGCCGGCCTTCACCCTGAGCGGCGGCAACCAGCAGCGCGTGGCCATCGGCAAGTGGCTGGCCCGCGACCGGCTCGTCTACGTCCTCGACGAGCCCACCCGCGGCGTGGATGTGTCGGCGCGCTACGCGCTGTACCAACTCATGGAAGCCATCGCCGATCGCGGAGGTGCGGTCCTCATGATCTCATCGGACCTGCCCGAGATCATCAGCATGAGCGATCGCATCTACGTCATGCGCGTCGGCTCGATCTCCGCCGAGGTGGCACGCGAGGATGCCTCGGAGCAGTCGCTCCTGACGCTGATGCTGCCGGACAGGAATGCGGGCGACACGAACGGGTCGACCGGGAGCAGCGCATGACGAGGCACCGCCTCCCCCCGGACCGACGCCGATGAGCCGCGGCACCATCTTCGACATCCGCGAGTTCACGCTCCACGACGGACCCGGCATCCGCACCACCGTGTTTCTGAAGGGCTGCCCTCTTCGCTGCACCTGGTGCCACAACCCCGAGGGCCTGGGGATGGCACCTCAGGTGCTGCGCTCGGCGACCGGCGAGCGCACGGTCGGTCGCGAGGTCGAGCCCGCCGAGGTCGCTGACATCCTGATGCGACAGGCTGACGTCCTGGCGGCCGGCGGAGGCGGGGTCACGTTCTCCGGTGGGGAGCCCCTCATGCAGGCGAGCTTCGTGAGCGAGGTCATCGACCTGCTGCCGGACATGCACGTCGTCCTCGACACGTCGGGGTATGCCGACGCCGACACCTTCTGTGCGGTGGCGCAGCGCTGCGACCTCCTGTTCCTCGACATCAAGCTCATCGACCCCGAAGCACACCGACGCTGGACGGGTCGCGAGAACGGGCCGATCCTGGCGAACGTGGCCCTGCTGGAGGGACTGGCACGACCGTTCGTGGCCAGGATCCCGCTCGTGCCGGGTGTGACCGATACCCGCGCCAACCTGGAGGCGGTCGCCCAGCTGCTCACGACGACACCGACGCTCCAACGGGTGGAGCTGCTGCCCTACAACCGGGCGGCCGGGGGGAAGTACGCCGCCTGCGGCATGGTCTTCGCCCCCGGCTTCGCGGAGGACCAGGAGCCGAACGCATGGCTGGAGCCGTTCCAGCGCGAGAGTATCGAGGTGCGAGTGGCATGAACGAGAGGTTGAAGGGACTGCGGGCACGCACCCGCGAGGGCCATTTCCGGCGCTACCGACAGGCCAGCTCGCCGGAGCTCATCGCCGAATGCGATGAGGAGGATCTCTCCTGGCCCATGCGCCGAGCACGGCTGACGCTGCGGATGTGCGAAGCGGAGCATGTGGTCATCGAGCCCGACGAGCGCATCGTCTTCAGCCGCACCCTGCCCCAGGTCCCGGAGGTCTATGGGGCGGCAGACCTGGCCGCGCTGACCGAGGGGCGCACCCTGCACGAGGGCGGGCTCGTCAACAACGTCTGCGCCGACTGGGGCATGGCCATCGGCCAGGGACTTGTCGGCCGCCGACGGGTCGCACTCGAGACCCGTGCGCGGGCGCTGGCCGCCGGAGACGACGTAGCCGTCGAGTTCACCGCCGCCGCGATCGAGACCATCGACGCGGTCGTCTCGCTGGCCGAGCGCTATGCAGCCGAGGCCCTCCGAACGGGCCGGGACGATGTCGCCGGCGTGCTGGAACACGTCCCTGCCCAGGGGGCTCGGACCTTCCACGAGGCGCTGCAGTCGCTGCGGATCCTGCAGGCGATCGTATGGCTGTCGGGACACCACCACGTCGGCCTCGGCCGACTCGACCAGTACCTCTGGCCGTATCTTGCGGCCGACCTCGAGGCTGGCCGACTCGACGAAGCCGGCGCGCAGGAACTGCTGGCCGAGTTCTTCATCGCCCTCAATCGCGATTCCGACCTCTACCCCGGCATCCAGCAGGGTGACAACGGGCAGTCGATGACGCTCGGCGGCGTGACGCCTGCCGGTGAGCCGGCGGTCAATCCGCTGACCTGGCTGGCATTGCGCGTGGCCCGCGATGTCGGACTCATCGACCCCAAGGTCAACCTGCGCATCGACGCTCGCACCGACCAGGCCCTGCTGGAGCTCGCCACCGAGCTCACGCGAAAGGGCCTTGGGTTCCCGCAGTACGCCAACGATGATGTCGTCATCGCGGCTCTCGAAAGCCACGGCTATGACATCGAGGATGCCCGCGACTACACCGTGGCGGCGTGCTGGGAGTTCATCATCCCCGGTCGCGGCATGGATGTCGGCAACATCGGCGCAGTTTCGTTCCCGGCCGCCGCCGACCTCGCCATCCGCGGGGGGCTTGCCGCCGGCGACCCCTTCGAGGGCATCCTCGAGCGCACCAGGAGGCACATCGCCGACCAGGTGCGTGAGCGAACCGCCCCCTACGAACGACTCGCCTGGGCACCCGCACCCTGGTATTCCGTGCTTATGAGCGATGCGCTGGAACGCGGCATCGACCATGGCCGAGGGGCGAAGTACCGTAATCTCGGCATCCACGGCGCGGCCGCTGCCAGTGCTGCTGATGCGCTCGCGGCCGTACAGCGACACGTCTACGAGCTGGCGGACACGGAGCCGGCGGAGCTGCTGCGCGCGCTCGATGATGACTTCGTCGGTCACGAGCCCCTGCGGGCGCTACTGGCCGACGAGAGTCCCCGCGTCGGCCTAAATGAGCCGCTCGTGGACGGCCTTCTCGTGGGGCTCTACGACTGGCTGGCCGATGCCTGCGAGGCAGAATTCGATCGATCGGGGCTGGTGGTCCGTCCCGGCACCGGCACCGCGATGTATTACCTGTGGCTCGCTCGGGGGCGCAGCGACGGACCGCTGCCTGAGCCCGTCGTCGGCGCCACCGCGGACGGACGACGGCGCAGCGAACCCTTCGGTGCCAACCTGGCGCCAACGCCAGGCACCCGGCTGCGTGGCCCCATCAGCGTCCTGCAGTCCTACGCGAAGATCGACTATGGGCGCATCTGCAATGGCGGGCCCATCACGCTCGAGCTCTCGGACTCGGTCTTCAGCGGCGAGGGCTCGATCGGCAAGGTGGCCACGCTGGTACGCACGTTCGCGCGGCTCGGTGGCCAGCAGCTGCAGCTGAACGCGCTGAGCGCGAGCCGACTGCTGGAGGCCAAGGCACACCCGGAGGACCACCGAGACCTCATCGTGCGCGTCTGGGGTTGGAGCGGCTATTTCTGCGAGCTCTCGCCCGAGTACCAGGACCACGTCATCTCGCGCCACCTGTACGCCGAGGTCTGACCCGTAGCAGGACCATCGACCCCTGTGGGCGACAAACACGTAGCGCTAGGGTGCATATTCCAGGCCCACGACAAGGGCACCCGCCCTGCGACGACCTGCGATACAGAGGTGCCCACCTTGACGATGACGATCGGTCTCTCCCAGGCCGCCAAGGCCGTCCCGATGGTCCTTGCGGCCGCGCTTCTCGTGCCGGCCGCTGCCAGCGCGGCAAGCAGCGTCGAGGAGTACGACGCCGCCGCCGTGTCTCCGGCAGCGGTGGCCGTTGCGCCCAACGTCATCGACTTCGAGTCAGACGCCACGGGCGGCAAGGCCGACCCGTTCACCAGCGCCAGCAACCCCACCGTCCACTTCCAGGACACGCTCGGCGACGACCTCGACGTCGCGAGTGCCGGGTCGGAAACCAACGGGCAGGGACTCCGGGTCTTCAGCGACGATGCCAGCGCCCTCGTGATCCGTCTCGATGTGCCGACCAAGCGCATCTCCATCACGTTCGGCAACGACGATCCGGGGTTCTCCCAGGCCGGCGACCAGGCAACGCTGAAGGTGTACCGCTTCGGCAAGCTCGTCGCCACCGAGAGCGTGGAGATGAACCGCAATGATGCGGCGGACCAGGCCGTCCAGTACCGCGGTGGTGTGCCCATCGACCGGGCCAGGTTCGTCTTCGACCGGGGCGGCGCGCCCATCGACCTCATCGAGGTCGTAGACGACATCAAGCTGGCACAGATCTGCCAGGTCCGCGGGAACAACAAGCCGAACAAGCTCGTTGGTAGCGACAAGAACAACGGCATCTGCGGCTTCGGTGGAGCGGACCGGCTCCTCGGTCGCCAGGGCAATGACGTGCTCGACGGCGGCAAGGGCAACGACCGCCTGAACGGCGGCCCGGGCAACGATCTCATCAAGGGTGGAGTCGGCGATGACGTCGTGCGCACGGCCGATGGCGTGTCAGGCAACGACACCGTCTACGGCGGTCCCGGCAACGACGTCTGCATCGTCGATCCCGGCGACACGGTCTTCTCCTGCGAGACCGTGGTCAACCCTTCCTAGACAGCTCCCGTCAGGCCGATGAGGACCTGATCTGCCTGCCTCCGAGCATCGAACGGCCCTCCGGGAACACCCGGAGGGCCTTCTTCTGTGGGCAACGGCCACGACGGTTGCGCAGTAGGCGTATGGTGACGTCCCGCCGGGGGGCGCATCGAGGTCCCACAGATGGCCCAAGCCCACCCTTGCCCAGTTACGTGAACGCGTCAGCGGCACGGTCACAACCCCCGCTGACGAGGGCTACGACGAGGCTCGCGCCGTCTACAACGCGATGATCGACCGCCGGCCGGCGGTCGATCGTGCGCGCCGACGATGCCAGCGATGTCGCGGCCGCCGTCGACTTCGCCAGGGAGAACGACCTGCCCCTCGCCATCCGCGGCGGCGGCCACAGCGTGCCCGGCTTCGGCACCATCGACGACGGCGTCGTCATCGACCTGTCCGGCATGCGCGCCGTCAGCGTGGACCCCGTCGAAGCGCACGGCACGGGCGCAGGGCGGCGCCACCTGGGGCGACTTCAACGCCGCCACGCACGAGCACAGCCTGGCCACGACCGGCGGCATCATCTCCACCACGGGGGTGGCCGGCCTGACGCTCGGCGGCGGCATCGGCTATCTCACTCGCGGCCACGGGCTGGCCTGTGACAACCTCATCGGCGCGGAGATCGTCACCGCCGATGGCCGCACGGTCACGGCCAGCGCCGACGAGAACGCCGACCTGCTGTGGGCGCTCAAGGGCGGCTCGCGGCAACTTCGGGGTGGCCACCGCGCTCGAGTTCCAGCTGCACCCGCTGGCTGACATCTACGGCGGCCCGATGTTCTTCGAGCTCGAGGACGCCGGCGACATCCTGCGCTGGTACCGCGACTTCATCGCCGATGCACCCGAGCAGTTCGGCGGCTTCCCGGCCTTCCAGATCGCACCGCCGCTGCCGTTCATCCCCGAGGACCGTCACGGCGACACGTTCATCGCCTTCGTGGCCTGCTGGGCGGGCCCGCTCGACGAGGGCGAGGCCATCGTGAGCAGATCAAGGACGTGGCCCCGGTCGTCGCCGAGCACGTCGGGCCCATGCCCTACCCGGCGCTCAACAGCGCCTTCGATGGGCTGGTGCCGGCCGGCCTGCAGCACTACTGGAAGGCCAACTTCGTGCGCGAGCTCACCGACGAGGCCATCGCCGCGCACCTCGAGCATGGCCCCAAGGTGCCCGCCGTCAACTCGACGATGCACATCTATCCCATCAACGGCGCCGCCAAGCGCTTCGGTCCCGACGATGCGGCGTTCGGCCACCGCGACGCCAACTTCGCACCCGTCATCGCCGGCATGTGGCCGGACCCGGCCGACAACGAGGCCAACATCGCGTGGGTCAAGGACTACTACGCCGCGACCGCGCCGCACTCCGAGGAGGGCGCCTACGTCAACTTCGCGGCCGCGGACGACCAGGACCGCGTCCAGGCCAACTACGGCGTCAACTACGACCGACTGGTCGAGGTCAAGCGTCGCTATGACCCCGACAACCTCTTCCGGCACAACCAGAACATCAAGCCCTGACCAGACGGTGGGCTAGCGGAAACCCACGACAAGCGCGCCACCCGGGTCCGGTCGATGGCCGCGACGACCATGCCGATGGACACCGGCGGCGCGCTTGACGCTGCTCGCTGGCGGCAGCTCGCGATCATCGGCTTCGGCGAGCTCCTCGCGCTCGCCCCGTGGTTCGGTGCCTCGGCGGTCGCGCCCAACCTCGTGGACGCGTGGGAGCTCGGCGGCCTGGACCTGCCCATCCTCACCGTCGCGGTCCAGCTCGGCTTCGTGGCGGGTGCGCTGCTGCTGGCCCTGACCGGTGCAGCGGATGCCGTCTCCGCGACCCGCCTGTTCTTCCTGGGCGCCTCGCTGGCGGCGCTCGCCAACATCGGGTTCGCGCTGGCCGGCGACTTCCTCGGGGCCATCCCCTTTCGCGTTCGTGACCGGCTTCGCGCTGGCGGCCGTCTACCCGGTCGGCATGAAGCTCATCGTGGGCTGGTTCAGGCGGGACCGCGGGCTGGCCATCGGCACCCTCATCGGCGCGCTGACGGTGGGCTCGGCGCTGCCCTACCTCTTTCGTGCGGCCGGGCTCACGGCCGGCGTCGACTGGCGGGTGGTCGTCGCCGTCTCGAGCGTCTCGGCTCTGCTCGGCGGATTGCTCGTGCTGGTGGCCGGCCGCGACGGACCGTTCGCCGAGCGCGCCAGCGGACTGAGCCTCTCCGCGGCCCGGCGGGCATTCAGCGATCCGGCCGTGCGGCTCGCCAATGTGGGCTACCTGGGGCACATGTGGGAGCTCTACGCCATGTGGACGTGGATCCCAGTGTTCCTGCTGGCGAGCTTCGCAGCGGCTGGCGTCGACGACAGCGGGCATGGCCAGCCTGGCCGCCTTCATGGTGGTGTCACTCGGGGGCGTAGGCTGCGTCGGGGCCGGGCTGCTCGCGGACCGCATCGGCCGCACCACGCTCACCATCGCGGCGATGGCCGTCAGCGGCACCGCGGCGGTGGTCACTGCGCTGGCCTTCGGGGCCGACCCGCTGCTGACCACCGTCGTGGCCGTGGTCTGGGGCGTCACCGTCGTCGCTGACTCGGCGCAGTTCTCCGCGGCGGTCACCGAGCTCACCCCGCCGGGGACCACCGGTACCGCCTTGACCCTCCAGACTGCTGCGGGGTTCGGCCTCACGGGCGTGACCATCCTGCTGGTCGGATCGCTGGCCATGATCGGCGGAGACGCCTGGAGGATGGCCTTTGCCATCCTGGCGCTTGGTCCGGCCGTGGGTATCGGCGCGATGTGGCGGCTGCGCCACCGGCCTGAGTCAGCCCGGATGGCCGGTGGCCACCGATAGGCTGGCATCCTGCGCCGGAGGAACGGCCTGCGGGCGCTCGCGAGCCTGTCCCTCCACGAGCGCGCCTACATCGAGGTGACGGCCAGGATGTTGCCCTCGGAGTCCTTCATCCAGGCCGACCGGTTGCCATCGGGCAGCGTGATGATGCCGTCGACCGTGCGGAAGTCCTCGCCGAAGTCGTAGTCCTCCAGGACCGCGCCGCGCTCCTTGAGCTGCGCCACGGTCGCGTCGAAGTCATCCACCCGCAGCCCAGCCGCGGTGGCCTGGTTGGTGCCGGCGAACTGCGACTGGTAGAGCATGAAGCGGGAGCCGCCCAGTTCGTACCAGAGCTCGCCTGTGGGCTGGCTCTCGACCGGCTCGATGCCCAGGACCTGCGCGTACCAGGCCTTGGCGCGATCAAGGTCGGATGCGGGAAGCGTGACGGTGATCCTCATCGGGGACTCCTTCGGGTCTAGCTGCCTGCCCCCATCTCGGACGCCAGGCGGGCGCACGGCCCCGTGTCTCGATGGCGAGGCGCACACGTCGCTCCCCCCGGTCCAGTCTCCGGCGGTAAGCCTAGCAGGTGCCGCCGCGCTGGACCAGCCTCATCCCCTCGCAGAAGTCCGTGATCACGCCCGCGATGCCGGGCGTCCCGAGCGTCGTGGCGTGAGGCCCAGGGCCCGGATGCTGACGGCAGGTCCCAGCCCGGTGACGCGCAGCACGTGGCTGCCCGCCGGCACGGTGCCCGACGTGGTGGCGCAGACACACGCGTCGCCCGACGTGGTGCCGACCGGCTGGCCATCGACAGCCAGGCCCAATGGCGAGCCCGGGTCCGGCCCGCCAGGAGCGAACTCCACCTCGATGTCGAGCCTGCACGGAGCCGGCACCTCGAAGGAATACTCGACCCAGTCGTCGCTCTCGAGCTCAACCTCGAAGCCGGCGCCTCCAGCGGCGGGCTGGTCGACATGGTCGAAGGCAGCCTCACCCTCACCAGCCGCGATCCTGCGCATGGTCACGTCGTCATCACGCCTGAACCAGTCCAGCGGTCTGGCGCGCGCCGTCCGATGGGAGGCACCAGCGCCCCGGAAGCCGAACGCCTCTGCTGCGAGCCGGACGGGGGCTCGGTGGAACAGGGCGCTGGTCACGTCTGGCCGAGGCTCGCAGGCATCGAGTCGCACGCGATCGAGCAGCTCGTCGAGCATCCGCTGGGCATCGGCCGTGGCTGGTCGTGGGCCCTCGCCGGCGGCATAGCGAACGAGCTGGCCCCAGCCCTCGGGCGGCACCACCGATACCGGCGACGTCCACGTGTCGAGCTTCTTCCAGGGCCAGAAGTTCCACGAGATGCCGAGGTCCTCGTACAGACCGAACGCCGTCTGGAGCCAGCGCCGGGTCGTTCTCGCCGCCCTCGCCCATGTAGATGGGCAGCGAGAGCTCTCGCCCCTTCTCGACGAAGCCCGCGATGCTTCGGCCGGTCGGGAGCGGACCAGTACTTGTGGAACTGCAGCATGGAGTTGGCGTCCCAGACGTCGGTGAAGATGCTCCAGTCGGTCGACCAGCGGGTGCCCTCGTAGGTCAGCAGGTGGTTCGGCGTCGACGGCCCGGATGGCCGCCGTCAGGTCGCGGTAGAGGCTCACCAGCTCGGACGCGAAGCGATCGCCGTAGCTCGTGCGGCAGGGGCTCGTTGAGGAGGTCGTAGGCGGCGATGACCGGTCTCGTCGCGATACCTCGCGGCGAGCTGGGACCACAGACGCGATCGTCCGCTCGCGGTAGCGGCCCGCCGACGATGAACAGGTCCGGCTGACCGCGCGGCGAGTCGTCGATGTTCGTGCCGGTCTGCCCGCCTGGCGCGCCATGGAGGTCGAGGATCGACCCACAGGCGGTGGCGACGGCACCACTCGATGAGCCGGTCGATGGGCGCCAGTCCCTCCGGCCTGCAGGCGACCGGCGTCGTCGAGGAGGTGACGCGCGTTCAGCGGGAGGCGGACGTGGTCGAAGCCTTCCGCGGCGATGCGCTGCACATCGGCTTCGTCGATGAAGCGCTCACGGAAGCCAGTCCAGAAGGCCGCTGCCGCCTCGTCGCCGACGAGGTCCATGATGAGGGCCTCGATCTCGCGCGGCGACTGCGGGCCCTCGCGCGGGAAGCGCCACATGTAGCCCTCGGGCAGCAGCCAGTTGCCCAGTCCCACACCTCGCATCAGCGAGGGGCCGCGCCGCGACCGTCGACGAGGCGCGCCGCCCTCGGCGTGGACGAAGCCGTCGAAGCGTGACCTCGGTGTGGCCGGTCACTTGAGCCCGGACATCGTGAAGCCCTGGACGATGTGGCGCTGCAGCAGGACGAAGACGATGAGGATGGGGATGACCATGAGCGACGCGCCCGCCAGCTGCAGCGGCGGGCTGACGGTGAGCTGCTGGTTCAGCAGCGAGAGCCCGACCGACAGCGTGTAGTTGTCCGAATCGGTCGCGATGATCAGCGGCCACAGGAAGCTGTTCCAGGCGGTGATGAAGGTGAGCACGCCGATCACGGCCAGGATGGGGCGCGACATGGGAAAGACGATCGACCGCAGGATGCGCGCCTCGCCGGCCCCTTCGATGCGAGCCGCCTCCAGGATCTCGTCGGGGATGGTGGTCATGAACTGGCGGGCCAGGAACAGCGTGAAGCCGCTGACCAGCGTGGGCAGCGCGATGCCGATCAGCGTGTTGGTGAGGTGGACGCTGTTGAGGATCAGGAACGTCGGGATCATCGTGACCTGGATGGGGATCATCATCGTGGCGAGCACCAGCAGGAACATCACGTTGCGGCCCGCGGAAGCGGAACTTGGCGAAGCCGTAGCCGGCCATGGCGATGAGGATCATGCCCAGGAACGAGATGGCCACGACGATGAGCGTGTTGACCAGGTAGCGCGCGAAGTCGAGCTCGGTGAACAGGCGCACGTACGAGTCGAGCGTGGGGTTCTGCGGCAGGAGCGACGGCGGGATGAGGCGCGACTCGCTCAGCGGCTTGAGCGAGGAGGTGACCATCCAGACGAACGGGAAGGAGGTGATCGAGCGCGCCCAGACCGAGCAGGACCGCGATGACGACCGTCCGGGGCCTGAGCCTACGCGCCATCGTCGCCGACCCTCCGCATCCGCAGCTGGACGATGGTCACGACCAGGATGAGCGCGAAGAGGACGACCGAGGCGGCGGAGGCGAAGCCGAACTCGTTGAAGCGGAAGCCCTCGAAGTAGATGTACAGCGACGCCGACGTCGTGGCGTTGGCCGGCCACTTCTGGAGCACGAAGGGCTCGTCGAAGAACTGCATCCAGCCGATGAGGGTGGTGACCGAGACGAAGAGGATGGCGAAGCTGAGCAGCGGGACGACGATCGAGCGCGTGGTGCGCCACTCGGAGGCGCCGTCGAGCGCCGCAGCTTCGCGGTACTCCCTGGGGATGCCCTGCAGCGCGGCGAGGAAGATGATGATGTTGAGCCCGGTCGCGCGCCAGATGGCCACGATGGCGACCGACAGCTTGGACACGAAGGGGTCGCTCAGCCAGGGCACCGGGCCCAGGCCCGACCGTGCCCAGCAGGTAGTTGAGCAGCCCGAACTGGCTGTTGTAGAGGTAGCCCCAGATCAGCGAGATGGCGACGATGGCGGTGATCGCGGGCAGGAAGTAGAACGAGCGCAGGGCCCGGAAGTAGCGTGACTGCGAGTGGTCCAGCCCGAGCGCGATCAGCAGCGAGAGCACCACGATGGTGGGCACGCCGATGAGCACGAAGAAGGCGGTGTTGCCGAGCGACACCCAGAAGTCAGGGTCGGCGAAGAGCGTCTGGTAGTTCTCCAGGCCGATGAAGCGGACGGTGGACCAGTCACCCGAGCCCACCGATGTCGAGGTCGGTGAGGCTGACGAACACCGCCACGACGATGGGCAGGACGCCGAACGCCATCAGCAGCAGGAACGCCGGTCCCACCAGCGCGTAGGGGACCGCGGCGCCGCGGCGGCGCGGAGTCGGTGGCCCGGCGAGCGGTTCGTGCGCTGCGATCGGTGACTGTCACTGGTCGGGTCGCTCCCGGGCGGGTCGCGGGCGGGTGCCGGAGCACCCGCCCGGATCCCGGATGTCGACTGGCTACTCGATACCGGCGACGGTCTCGAACAGGGCGGCGAGGGTCGCCTCCTTGTCCGCGCCTTCGAGGGCGATCTTGTTGAGCGAGGTCAGGATCTCGGCGCCGACCTTGTCCCACACCGGGACCATCGGCAGGAGCTTCGCGTCCTGCAGCTGCTGGGCGTAGACCGCGACGTTGGGGTCGGCGGTCACGGCTGGGTCGGCCGCGGCGGCCAGGTTGGTGGGCAGCTGGCTGGTGGCCTCGAACCAGGCCACCTGCGTCTCGGGTGCCGCGAGGTACTCGAGCAGCGCGAGCGCGCCGGGGACGTTGTCGGACCCTTCCCACAGGGCCATGTTCGAGCCGGCGAACAGGGCGGTGCCGGTGACATCCGCGGGCAAGGTCGCGACGGCCCACTTGCCCTCGAGCTCAGGGGCCTGGTCCTGCAGCATCGCCGCGAGGTACGGGCCCGAGATGAGCATCGGCGCCGCGCCGGAGATGAAGCCCGCGGCCTGGTCCCAGTCGGAGGCGGTCGGCACGAGGCCCTTCTCGAAGAAGCTCAGGTAGAAGTCGACCGCCTTGCGGAACTCGGGCGTGTCGAGGGTCACCTCGCCGTCGGGCCCGATGACCTCGCCACCCGCCTGCCAGGTGAACTGGATCGGCAGCGGCGCGTCCCACTGCGGGATGTAGTAGCCGTAGTCGGAGCCGTCGGTGGCGGCCATCTGCTCTGCCGCCGCGATGAACTCGTCCCAGGTGGTCGGAGGACCGGCGAGCCCGGCCTCGGCGAGGATGTCGGTGCGGTAGAACAGGACGCGGGTGTCAGCCACCCAGGGCACGCTGGTGACGGTGCCGTCGCTGCTGAGGTTGGCCGCCGAGACGGCCTCCGGGAAGTTGGAGCTGTCGAGCGCCGGGATGGTCGGCCAGGTACGGCGTCAGGTCGGCGAGCGCGCCGGCCTTGACGAACGTCGGCAGCAGCGAGAGCCCGACCTGGCTGACGTCGGGACCACCGCCGGAGGCCACGGCCGTGGTCAGCTTGTTGCCGACGTCGCCCCAGGGCACGGCCTCGACATCGACGCTGACGCCCGTGGCTTCCTCGAACGGCTTGACGAGCTCGGTGAACTTGGCGGCATCCTCCATCGTCCAGACCTCGACGGTCGTGCCGTCGAGGGAGGCGCGGCATCCTGGGCCATGGCAGGCGTGACGGATGCCGCGGAGATGGCGAGTGCGGTGAGCGCCACCGCCAGACGTGACCGCGTGGTCAGGGTTCCCATATCGAGTGCTCCTTCTGTGTGTGGCTCAGCCGTCGAGGTGTGCCGTGCTGACCGTCGCGATCGGTCGTGGCGGGCGTCCCCGAGCTCAGGCGATGACGTGCGATCAGATCGCGATACCAGCTCGCGCTGGCCTTCGGGATCCGTCGCTGGGTCTGGTAGTCGACGTAGACGAGACCGAAGCGGCTTCGATAGCCCTCCCCCCATTCGAAGTTGTCCATGAGCGACCAGGCGAAGTAGCCCCGCAGGTCGACGCCCGCGGCGATGGCCTCGGCGGCGGCGCCGAGATAGCCGCGCAGGTACGCCACGCGTTCGGTGTCGACGCACCTGCCCCCTGCGGATCGACGTGGTCGTCGTACGAGGCACCGTTCTCGGTGACGTACAGCGGGATGGGCGGGTAGTCGCGGTGGACGCGCAGGAGGACGTCGCGGAGCGCGGCCGGGATGACCGACCAGCCCAGCGACGTGGTGGCCGGCTCGGCGGGCCGTGCCGCGTGCCCCGAGATGCGCGTCCGTGGGATCAGCTTCGACGCAGCACGCGCTGGTAGTGGTTGACCGCGAGGAAGTCGATCGGGGTCGCGATCAGTGCCTCGTCGTCCGCGCGCACGAGCGTCGCGAAGCCCTGCTCGCGGTAGAGCGTCGTGGACGATCTGCGGATAGCCGCCCAGGAGCAGCGGGTCCAGGAAGAGACGGTTGCTGTTGGCGTCGTAGCGCTCGGTGGCGGCCAGGTCCTCGTCGCGCGGCGAGGCCGGAAGGACGTCGGTGACGATGTTGGCGATGCCGAGGCTGTGCCGAGGCGTCGCTCGGCCCGGATCGCCTGCACGGCGAGCCCGTGAGCGAGGTTGAGATGATGGGCGGCCGCGACCGCGTCGCCGAGGTGCCGGCGGCCAGGTGCATGGATGCCGCTCTCGTAGCCGAGGAACGACTGGCACCACGGCTCGTTGATGGTGATCCAGTCGTCGGCGAGGTCGCCGAGCGCGTGGACCGTCCCGGCCGCGAAGTCTGCGAACCGCTTGGCGGTGTCACGGCTGGGCCACCCACCGGCGTCCTCGAGGACCTGCGGCAGCTCCCAGTGGTAGAGCGTGACGAACGGTCGGACGCCGGCCTCGCTGGAGGCCTTCGAGCAGCGAGCGGTAGAACGCGATGCCCTGCGGGTTCAGCCGGCCGCGGCCGTCCGGCTGCAGACGCGGCCACGAGACGGACAGTCGGTAGGCGGAGAGGCCCAGGTCGGTGATCAGCCCGAGGTCCTCGCGGCCAGCGATGGTAGTGGTCGCAGGCGACGTCGCCGGTGTCGCCTCCGGCGGTCTTGCCGGGCGTGTGGGCGAAGGTGTCCCAGATGGATGGGCCCCGGCCGCCCTCGGCCACCGCCGCCTTCGATCTGGTAGGCGGAGGTGGCGGCGCCCCAGAGGAAGCCCTCAGGGAAGCCGGCGACGTCCGGGTCGCCTCGGACGGCCAGGGGTCGCGTCCTTGGCCTCGGGGCTGCCTGGTGTCGTTCATGCGCACGGTCCCCGCGAGCTGGGGTTCGCTGGGGGCTGCTGTGCTCAGCTTGAAGCCGCGTCCGAGGTGGTGGTCGACGACCAGCGTCGCCGCTCCGAGGGCGACGGCGTCGTGACCCGAGCTGCCCCTGCACGATGCGCACCGACTCGAACGGCTGCCGAAGCGAGTAGCGCTCTGCCGCCCGGCGGATGTCGCTCCAGCACGGCCGGCGTGATGCGCAGCCCGACCGAACCGGCCAGGACGATGGTCTCGGGGTTGAAGAGGTTGATGAGGGTGGCCAGGCCGGCACCCAGGTGGCGGGCGAAGCGGGCCGTGACGGCAGCGGCTGCCTCGGGCTCCGACGACGGCCAGAGCGAACAGCTCATCGATGCGTGCCCCGTCGGGTACCGGCTGCCCGGCTGCGCGACCTGCGCAGGTCGTCCCAGTGGCGCAGGACCGCGGACTCGCCGATGTACGCCTCGAGGCAATCCGCACGAACCGCAACGACAGGCGTTCGCCATCGAGCACGATGGGCGTGTGCCCCCACTCGCCGGCGCTGCTCCGCGAGCCCCGGTAGAGCCGGCCGTCGGTGAAGACCGCGGCACCGACGCCGATGCCGAGCAGCGCGATGACCGCATCGGCTGCTCCCCGCCCTGCCCCGAACCACAGCTCGGCCTGGCCCATGGCCTTGGCGCCGTTGTCGACGCAGGACCGGACCAGCGAGGACATCCCGCAGGAGACGGCCAAGGGGCAACCCGTCCCAGCCGAAGCCGGGGGCGTAGATCGGGTGCGTCCTCGGTCCGCTCGACCACGCCCGGGCACGCTGACACCGACGCCCAGGAGGTGGGCCTCGGGAAGGGCCGCCGTCGCGCACGACCTCGCCGACCGCAGCAGCGATCCGCTCCGCGACGTCGGCCGGGTCGGAGTCCGCGGGCGTCGAGATCGACGAACACGTCGGCGCGCCGCTGCCACGCCAGGTCGAAGGCCTCGACGCGCAGGCCACGCTCGCCGAGGTCGACACCGACCGAGATGGCCCGGTCGGCTGCGATCCGCAGGATGGTCCGCGGGCGACCGCCCGCCGACTCCTCGGAGCCGACCTCCACGATGCAGGCCCTCCTCGAGCAGCTCGGCAACGACCAGGCCGACGGTCCCGGCGCTGAGCCCGGTCGCGGCAGCCAGCGCCTGGCGACTGGTCGGCCCCGCCGAACAGCAGCTCACGCAGGAGCGCGGTCCGGTTGGAGCGGCGAAGGTCGCGAGCTGGTTCGCGGCATCGGCTGGGGTACTTTCTCTGCGACTTACTGCAAGTATCATAGTAAGCCTGTCAAGCCCCTGCCCTGAGAAGGAAGGCGGGCGCCTGGCCGAGAAGGTTCGGCCAGGCATCATCCTCTTCCGCTACGCGTTCCCTCCACAGCCGACCGAACGATAGCGGTACGCTCTTGGCGATCTCGCTGGATCCCTGTGCGGGGTCAGGCCCCGGAGATGACGCAGCCGCGGGGGACGTCGACCGTGCCCGGCCTGCACGTGGGCGCCGGTGCCGGGCCGTCATCGCGACCGCCACCGCGAGGCTTGGTAGGGCTGTCTCTGCCGTCGCCCGAGTCGGACGAGCCGCTCGAGTCAGGCGTCGGCGGCGTGATCGGCACGTCCACCTGCCGCGGGCCACCCGGCTGTGTGCCCTTGATGTAGAGCTCCGACCCGCCCGGGCCGGGGGCTCGGATGACACTCCTCGGTTGCTTGAAGTCGGGCGCGGGCCTGCCCTTCGTGTACTCGCGCATGAACGCTGCCCAGGTCTGGCCGGCGTTGTCCAGCGAGTAGCGCAGGAAGCCGAGGTTGGGGCTCGAGCTGTCGCTGTTGCCGTACCAGACGCCGACCGCGAGCGCGGGCTGGCGCTGAGCGTTTGGGCATCGGCAGGAAGCCGTAGGTGGAGTAGTCCTTGAGGTCGTTGGTCGTGCCCGTCTTGACCGCCGCCTCGCGGCGCGAGCCATCGCGCGTGTTGCGCAGCTCGAAGACCTCGCCCCAGGCGGGGTTCACCGCGCGGTTCGTGTTGCCGTCAAGGATGTCGGCCATGATGTACGCCGTGGCCGGCTTCCACACCTGCGTGGCAACGGGCTTGCCGGCCTCATAGATGACCTCGCCATCCGGCCCCAGGACCTTGAGGATGTAGCGTGGCCTGGTGACCTTGCCGCCGTTGCCGAAGGCGCCGAAGGCCGCGGTCATGTCGAGCGGTCGCACTTCCACCGTGCCGAGCGCGCCCGCAAGGCCGGCCTCGTCGAGCATCTTGGTGTTGCCGCCGAGGAACGTGAAGCCGGCTTTCACGGCGTACCTGCGGACGGTGGTGATGCCGACGCGCTGGAGGGCCCGGATGGCCGGGATGTTGAGCGACTGCTGGATCGCGTCGCGGACCCCGATGAGTCCGCGGTATACCTTGTCGGCGTTCTGCGGGGTCCAGCCCGGGCCGAACTGCTCCTGCTTGTCGAGCAGGTACGTGCCGGCCGTCAGGCGCTCGGTGTCGATGCCGGTGGCGTAGAGGATGGGCTTCCAGGCCGAACCCGGCTGTCGATGGGATCCTGCGACATGGTCGACCTTCGGTGCGAAGCGCGGCGTCTCCCTGCGGTAGTAGCCGGCCGAGCCGACGTAGGCGAGGATGTCGCCCGTGCGATAGTCCAGCGCGACCATGGCCCCGTTGCGCAGGTTGGAGCCGCGGAGGCGAGCGATCCAGCCGGCCTCCCGGCGAAGCTTGAGCCTGTCGAGCTGGCTGTCGTACTGCGCCAGCGGCAGGTTGGGCAGGACGGCACCCGCCTTGATGACCCTCTCGCCGATGCGCTGGGCCCGCATGTCCAAGGTCGTGATGACCTTGTATCCACCGCGCTGGATGGGGTCGCGGTCGGCGAGGATGAGGTTGAGCTCCGGCAGCAGCGCGTTGACGAAATGCGGTGCCTGCCAGCGCCGTGCCTTGGGCGGCTTCACGACGATCTTCTCTTCGAGCGCGGCCTTGAGCTGCTCCTCGCTCAGCGATGTCCAGCGACCCTTGCCCTCGGCGAGGCGCCGCAGGATGAAGTCGCGCCGGATGACCAGCGGCGAGTCCTGGCATGCGGGACCCTTGTCGACACAGGTCTTGAGGACGAGTCGCGTGTGCCGCTTGCCGGACCTGGTCTTCTTGCCCTTCTCCTTGGCGAGGTAGAGGTACCGTCCCGTGCGCGCGTCGCGCTTCCAGGGGTAGAGCTGAGAGGGCGTCTGGGGGATGGCCGCCAGTAGGGCGGCTTCGCTGGCGGTCAGCTTCTCGAGCGGCTTCCCGAAGTAGAGCTCCGCCGCGGCCGCGATGCCGAGCGCGGCACCGTAGGAGATCTCGTTGAGGTAGGCCGTGATGATGGCCTTCTTGCCTTCCTCACCGGGGAAGGCCTGCGTCAGCTTGTAGGCCTGCAGGATCTCCTTGGCCTTGCGCTGGTAGAGCCCTTCGGTGGTGCCATCGTTGGCGATGACGTCGGGCGGCAGCAGGCGGGCGCGCACGAGCTGTTGGGTGATGGTCGATCCGCCACCCCGGTCGCCGCCGCCGGCGGCCTCGGTGACGAAGGCGTTGAGGGTGGCCCCGAGATCGACGCCGGGGTTGGACCAGAACGTGGTGTCCTCGGTGACGGTGGTGGCATCGAGCACGAGCGCGGGGATGTCCTCGAAGGCGATGACCTCACGGCGCTCGTCCCAGAAGCGGGCCAGCTCGATCTTGCCCTTGCTGTCGAGGATGCGGGTCGGTTGCGAGAACCCGAGATCGGCGAAGGATCGGATGTCGGGAAGGCCCCGATCGAGCGAGGCGATGACGACGCCGGCGGCACCGCCGGCCACGATGCCCGAGACGATGGGGATCGACGCAGTCAGGACGACGGTGACCAGCAGAGCGATCAGCAGTGCGCTCGGGCCGCTGGAGGCTCGCTTCCGCTTGAGCGTGCGGTCCACGGCAAGCCTGGCCGCATACGATCCCAGGCGGGGGCTCCCGTACCCGCTCCGGCCGACCGAGGGACGACGAGGCTTGGGACGATACGGCATTCTGGACGGAGTATGGATCAGGCCGCCAAAGACCGCATGGCGTCCTCATGCGCTGGTGGATGCGCGCACATTCCGTGGTCGCGCGACCGGACCTTGCCAACCGTCTTCGACGCACAGATGCCCCCGGTCGGCCATCGCATCAGTCCGGCCCGTTCTGGCATCATCCGCAGATCGCCAAGGAGAGGCAGATGGTCGGTCGCGCTCGAACCCTCCGCAGCTGGCGTACCCGGGCGCCGGTCCTGGTCGTGCTGCTGGTTGCCATCGCGCTTGTCCTGGCTGCGCTCCCGGTCACCGCTGAGGACGCCCTCCCCCGCTGGCGTGGCGGCCTCGACCTCTACCGGCCCGGCGTGTTCACGACCCAGAAGACCTGGTACTGGTGCACCGCAGCAGACGTCCAGATCATGCGCAACATCGTCCACCGCAAGACGAACCACACCCAGGCACAGCAGCGCCGGTTCTTCGACTACATGCGGGCGCACGATCGATACCCCATCCCGCTGCGTGATGGCGTGGACCCGGCGGGCTGGGCGGCCGGTCTGCGTCACTTCGTGGACCCGCGGTATCGCCTGGTCTCCAGTGGCAGCTTCAAGTCTGCGCTGCGCTCGGCGGTCCGAAACCTGCGGCTCACGAATCGTCCGGTGGGGGTCACCGTGGCGCACGGCAACCACGCCTGGGTGCTGACCGGCTTCACGGCCACCGCCGACCCAGCCACCAGCAGCCGGTTCAGGATCACCAGCGTCCGCGTGACCGGCCCGTTGTGGGGCCTCCAGAGCCGCAGCTACGGCTACGACATGCGACCGGACAGGAAACTCACGCGGAACCAGTTCAAGGGCTTCTTCACCCCCTGGCACTACGCGCCGATACGGATGGCTTGGGAGGGCCGCTGGGTCTCGGTCCAGCCGATCCCGTAGCTCGTGCCGAGGTGGCGGCACGTGCTCCGCATCCTGGTCACACTGATGGCACGGGAACGTACTGCGGCGGCATCTCCGGGCAGGTCGGCGCGTCTGACGCCATCGACGTCGTGCACGGCGTCTGTCGGCTGCCACGGCGTTGACGGCTGTCGATGCCGCCTGGGCCGCTCGCCGCGATCAGGCCGCAGCCATCCCCGCCATGAGCCGTCACAGAAGGGCTCGACCCTCGCCCACGTCGGACGCATGTGATGCGCCGCGAACGTCCCTTCGCTGCAGCGAGAGCCCGACCGCCCCGAGCGCGGCCATAGCCACGACGAGCGAGGCCAGCAGCCCGATGACAGGCACGAGCGGCGCCACGTTCAGGGTCGCGGCGCACGCGACCGATGCGAAGCCTGCGCGCCACCCTCGACGACGGCCGAGATGGTCATCGATAGCCGTGGCGATCCCGGCCAGGCCCGCCAGGGCAGCCACGCCCATCAACAACAGCAGGACGAGAGCGACCGGCGCCAGGATGATGGTGAAGGCCATGAACACCGCGAGCGACAGGCCAACGAGCCCGAGCAGGAAGCCGTAGGCAGCGCTGGCGGCCGGCAGGCTGCGCGCCCATCCAGCCACCATCGCTGTCCGACGTGGAGCCAGCTGCCGGACGCCCTGGATGGCGACGGTCAGCACGAGGAACCGCAGCAGGAACGAGACGGGTTCGAATGGACCAGAGTCAACCCCGACCCCGACCGACACACCTTCGGCCAGTGAGCCCATGACTCGGGCACCGTCGGCCATGTCGAGCACACCGCCCGCACTGACCGAGACACCACCGCGGACCACGGCGCCCGGCTCGAGCCGGAGCTCTCCGCCGATGACCGTGACGTCGCCATCGACATCACCGGCGGCGACGACGGAGCCATCGAGGACGTGCACCGACCCTGCGACTGCCGAGTCTTCGTCCAGACGCAGCGAGCCACCCAGGACCACGACGTCGCCGAGCAGCCGCGACGATGCCACGTCGTGCTGGCCCGATGTCACGAGCGTGACGCCAGCGAGCCCCTCGCCGCTGCAGCCAGCCAGGACTCCGGCCATGAGGGTCAGCAGGAGGACCAGGCGCTTCACGGGCTCGGCTCTGGCGAGGCGCGCAACAGCGCAAGTGAGCCGAGCGCTGCCAGCATCAGCAGCGAGATGGCGGCGACCGTCGAGAGGTGCTGATCGAGGTCCATCCCCGAGGAGCGCCAGGCCAGCGCGACCGCCGTCGAGACGAAGGTCGCGGTCCAGCCGGAGATGGCCACTCCGATGGCGACGTTGCGCGTGATGGTGTTCGGCGTCGAGAGGTCCGGCCAGAGCGCGAACGTGATGACCGTGTAGAGACTGACCGCCACGGCATAGAGGACCGACATGGCCAGCGCTTGCGAGAAGGCTCCCACGCGTACGTCGAGGACGTAGATCATGGCCACGAGCGCAAAGATGCCGAAGATCCAGGGCAGGAGGAAGCGCTCGTCGAACGTCGAGTAGAGGATGCCTCCGACGAGCGCTCCAGCGACGTGTGCACCGATGAGCGTGCCCCGATCGAAGAGATCGGAGGACTGCCACGCGGCGGTCACGAACGGGCTCTCGACCAGGCGCATGAAGCCGAGGCTGTCAACGAAGAACACCGCGAAGAGCAGGCCGGCGGCGACGACGAGACGACGTTCGACGCCCGGACCGGAGAACCGACCGCGGCCGTATTCGGGCCGCGCAGCCTGGGCCGAGAGCCGATCGACCAGCTGCCCCAGGGGACCGAGCCCGAGCGCGAGGGCAGCCAGCCCGATCATGCCGAGAACCATCACCGGGAGCAGCCGCTCCGCCTGGAGACGGGGGTCCCAGTCGCCGAGGAAGGCGATCGCGCCCCCGTACGCGAGTGCCGTGATGGCAGCGGCCGTCATGCCGCGCCAGCGCACCGGCACCAGGTCGGTGGCCATGCCGAACGACGCCGGGACACCGAACCCCAGGGTGACAGCTGCCAGACCCAGCCATGGCCAGAACGCCGCCGGACCGTCGATGGCGGGAACGACTGCCGTCAGCAGTGTCTGGGCGGCGACGATCAGCACGGTCGATCCGGAGCTTCGTGCGCAGGCCGGCACCCCGGAGGCGCATCCCCACCGCGAGCGCGACGAGGCACGTCCCCAGTGCCAGGCTCGCCATCGCCATGGCGGTCTCGGAGTCTGACAGGCCGGCCGGTCCAGCGGCCAGCGCCGAGAGCCCCAGCTGAACGAAGGTCAGGTTGTAGGCATAGCCGGCCGCGAGCAGCGCGATGTACCCGAGCACGCCGATGGCGCTCGCAAGCGCTGGGCCGCTCAGCACCCAGGCCTCAGGCCACAGCCGACGATGTCGGGGGTCTGACGCTGTCACGGGGCCTCCGCGGCCGTCGCTGCTGCGCACCCAGTGGCCTGCGTCGGCGTCATGCCCGCGGACCGAGCCTGTCTTGCCCCCATCGTTACCCGAGCCGGCCATCATCACCGCGGCAGTGGGCTACTTGCGCGCGGCAAGAGGGTCGATCACCAGTTCCCCCGCAGCCCGGGGCTGGGTGCCCACGGGGGCGATCGACCCCAGCGCGCGGGCAGAGATGACGACGCTGATGACCGCGACAGCCAGGAAGACGAGCAACGGCGGCAGGAGCAGCTCATCGGTGACCAGCCACTCGACGACGAGCATGGCCGCGATGGCCAGAGCCATGGAGCCACCCTTGACGAGGATGATCATCCCCAGCAGGTACCCCACCGAGAGGCGCTGGTAGACCGCGAGTCCGGCGAAGATGGCGAGTGGCACGAGCAACCCAAGATCGAGCGCCGGAACCACCAGCGTCGACGCACCCTGGAGCTCGTCGCCGGCCTCGCCCCCAAGAGTGGACAGGATGACGGGCAGCCAGAGTCCACCCAGGATGACCACCACGGCGATGCCATAGCCGACGATCGAGCGTCGCGGGAAGGCGGGGCCCACGCGCTCGCGCAACGCGTCGAGGTCCAGTCCGTAGACCAGCAGGCCCAACGCTGAGACGCTGAAGGCGAGGGTCGCCACGTAGACGGGGTAGAGCGGTCCGTAGGCCCAGAAGACGGCGTACTCCAGCGACTGGTAGCAGAAGTAGGCGAGGAGGCCGGCGGTCACCAGGGTCGCGCGCAGTGAGCCGCGCGACACCAGCAGCAGGGCGGCGACCATGGCCGGCACGACGACGAAGAGCGTCACGATGTCCCAGCCGACACCCTCGGCCACGATGCCCTCGGCATTGAAGCGGTAGATCCCGTCGGTCACGACCTGCACGACCTCGCCACGGATGGTGACGAACTCCGTGGTCGCGAGGTCGCCTCGCAGGAAGACTCCGGCCGCGCTCGCCACGCCGGCCAGGAGTGCCACGATCGCGCCGAGCGCGACTACCACCCTGGTGATCATCCGGTCCTTCATGTCCCCCCTTCGGGCTTGCACCCATGCACGGCTCGTCACGACTCCGGGCAGCGCCACAGACCCACCCCGGCACAGGCGACCGCTCCGTCGCGTCGACGACCGACCCTAAGGGCACACTTCGCGCCGTGTCCCCGTCGGTTTCGGGTCTGCCCGTGACATCACTGTGGCGGAAGCTCCGCGGCTGCGCCACGACCGTGTGGAGCGATCGCGCGGGCCGAATGACCCGAGACGGCGGGCGAGCATGGAGGACGGGACGTGGTGCCGAACGGCCCTTGCCCGCGTCGATCCCGGGGCGGACTGTCATCATGGGTACCGAGATGAGAACCTGGTGGCGAGCCGTCGTTGCCTACCCGCCGTCGTGGATCGCGATCGCCGTGGTCCTGGTGCTGGTGGTGGCGATCCTCTTGCTCCTTGAGCCGCCCCCGCTCCTCGCCTTCGCCGTCATCGGCATCGGCCTGGTGGCGATCGTCGCGTGGCCCATCATCCTCTCCGCGACCGGCACCCTGCAGCGACTGCAGTTCCAGGCGCCGCGGCTGCCGGAGGTCAGCGAGTCCGAGCTGCGGACGCTCGGCGAGGAGCTGGACCGCCTGGAGGATCCTCGTCCGGCCTACCAGCTGCAGGCCATCGGTGAGAAGCGTGACAACCTGGTGGCCGTCCTCGGCAGCCGGCTCGACCCCGGCGAGCTGACCTACGAGCGCTACCGCTCGGTCGCCGAGCAGGTGTACCTCGCGGTCATCAGCAATCTGCGCGAGGTCGCCATCGCCAAGCGCAGCGTCAGCGCCATCGACACCGACTACATCGACGCGCGCCTGGCCGAGCTCGCCTCGGCTGACGCCGCGGCATCACAGGCCGAGACCACCTCGCTGCAGGATCGGCGCGCCCTGGCCGCCACGCAGGAGGCCAAGGCCACGTACCTGCTCGCCCAGAACGAGTCGGCCATGACGCTCCTGGACCGCACGTCCACCGCACTCGCCGACGCGCCCATCGGCCTTGCGCCGCAGGATGCCGAAGCCGCCATGGAGGCGCTCAAGGAGCTGGCCGACCGTGCCGGCAGGTACGCCGCGGCATGACCAACCCAACGCCACACCCGCAACGAGCCACGGCCCATCACGAGGGAGACAGACCATGACCGACGCGAGCGCAACGACCAGCGGCAAGGAGCGGGCCCTGGCCCTGCGCCTGGACCTCGACGTCGAGGGCACCAAGGCCGAGGTCATCGTGCCCCAGCCCACGGTCAGCGACGAGGTCCAGGCACGGGCGCTGGCGGTCGCCGACCAGCTCATCACCTTCGACCCCAACGACCAGGACGCGCGCGTGACGACGATCGACGCGGTCGAGGGGATGGGTCGGGATCTGCAGCGTCGTGCCGCCACGCGCAGCCGGATGCTGCAGGCGCCCCTGCGCGATCTCGCCCGCGAGAGCGAGGAAGGTGGCCCGGTCGCCAAGTCGCTGTCAGACCTGCGCCTGGAAGTGGAGAAGCTCGATCCCACCTCGCTGAACCTGGAGCCCGGCTGGTTCAACCGCGTGCTCGGGCTCATCCCGGGGGTAGGCACACCGCTGCAGCGCTACTTCATGCAGTTCGAGTCCTCACAGGGTGTCATCGACGCCATCATCCGTTCGCTCGAGAGCGGTCGCGATCAGCTCAAGCGCGACAACGTCACGCTCAACGAAGACCAGAAGAACATGCGCGAGCTGACGCTGACGCTGACCGAGCAGCTCGCCCTGGCGCAGGCGCTCGACGCCGCCATCAGTGCCAAGCTGGAGGCTGAGATCGGGCCCGACGACCCTCGCCGCGCCTTCATCGAGGAAGAGGTGCTCTTCGTGCTGCGCCAGCGCACGATGGACCTGCAGCAGCAGCTGGCGGTGAACCAGCAGGGCGTGCTCGCGACGGCGATCATCGTGCGCAACAACCGCGAGCTCATCCGTGGTGTCGAGCGCGCGCTGGACGTCACCATCAGCGCGCTCCAGGTGGCCGTGTCGGTGGCCATGGCCGTGGCACACCAGAAGGTCGTGCTGGACAAGGTCGAGGCGCTCAACAAGACCACCTCGGACATGATCGCCGGCACGGCCGCCCGTCTGCGGACACAGGGCAGCCAGATCCACCAGCAGGCATCGAGCGCGATGCTCGACATGGACGCGCTCAAGTCGGCCTTCCGTGACATCAACGTCGCGCTCGACGAGATCTCGCGCTACCGCCGCGAGGCCCTCCCGGAGATGGCCAGCACCATCGTCGAGATGGACAAGCTCACGACCGAGGCGGAGAAGACCGTGGAGAAGTACGAGCGCAGCTCGGCCGCCGCCGGCGTCCTCGACCTTGAGGTCGCCCCCGAGGCCGGGCCCGTGACCGACGCCGAAGCCGCCCAGGGACGCGTAGCAGGCGCGAAGCCGAAGGAGTCGCGTGATGAAGCAGCCCAGGTGGATGACCCTCCTCGTCGCGCTGGTCGGCGTCCTGTTCGTGGCGTCGGCCTGCACCGACGACCTCGGCCAGAGCGAGCCGCTCGACCAGGCCGATGCCGAGCGCCGCGTGGCGCAGATCGCCAGCGAGATCGACTGGGTGGACGAACCCATCGACCGCAAGGCCAGCGTCGCCCCGGGCGGGGACCGTGACCTCGCGGACACGCTGCCTGGACATCAGCGAGTACGCGCTGACCGTGGACCCAGCGGCCGGGAACGGGACCGTGGTCGCAGAGGTCTTCGCCTCCACCGAGAAGTCGGGCAGTGGCACCGATGGCTGGATGGTGGAGGCCGCGGAGTCGTTCAACGCCTCCGGCGCCAGGCTCAGCGACGGCTCGGATGCGAAGGTGGCCATCCGCCAGGATCGCTTCGGGGACCGGCTACCAGTTCGTCGCCGCCGGTGACGCCATCCCCGCCGGCTTCAGCCCCTCCAACCAGCTCTGGATCGAGATGGCGCGCGTTCACCAGCCACTGTCCGCGGTGACCGACCGGACCGTCAGCAACGTGGCCGGCATCGTCATGAAGGACGAGACCGCCGATGAGCTGCGTGCGCAGTACGGTGAGCTCGACGCCAAGGTCCTGCTGCAGGCGGTCGTCGCCGGTGAGCTGGTGATGGGCTACACCGACCCGTTCGCCTCCTCCACGGGACTGAACTTCCTGCTCACGGTGCTCGATTCGTTCGCCGAGGGGGACGAGGCCCGGCTGGTGGCACCCGACGTGGCCAGTGTCTTCGAGACCTTCCAGGAACAGGTGCCCTTCGTGGCCTTCACGACGCTGCAGATGCGCGAATCGGTCGAGAAGGACAACGGCTCACTCGACGCCTTCGTGATGGAGTGGCAGACCTTCGTCAACACCGACTCGCTGCGCTCGGGCTTCGAGTTCATCCCCTTCGGCGTGAGGCATGACAACCCGCTCTATGCCTTCGACTCGGCGACTCCGCAGGAGCGCGAGGTGCTTGACCTGTTCGCCCGGCATCTGCAGAGCGACGAGCTGCAGCGCAAAGCCGAGGAGTTCGGCTTCGATCCGCCGGCCTATACCTCCGACGTGGCCATCCCGTCGGGCCAGACGCTCATCGAGGCGCAGCGGCTGTGGAAGGACAAGAAGGATGCTGGACGACCGGTCTACGCCGTCTTCGTCACCGACACCAGCGGCTCCATGGCAGGATCGCGCATCAACGCGGTGCAGCAGGCGTTGGAGTCGTCGCGGCAGTTCATCAACCCGGCAGCCTCGGTGGGCATGGTCGAGTTCGGTGACCGGGCTCGCAAGCGGCTGGACATCGCACCCTTCGACCTCAACCAGCAGGCGCTCTTCGCCGCCGCGGTGCAGGACATGGACCCCGTCGGTGGGACCGCCATGTACGACGGCGTGATGCTGGGCCTCTCGATGCTGGCCGAGCAGCGAGCCGTCGACCCGCGCGGCAAGTACATGCTCATCGTGCTGACCGACGGCGAGGTCAACGAGGGGCTCGTGCTGGGAGAGGTGGACGAGGTCATCGAGGGCCTCCGCATCCCCGTGGTCACCGTCGGCTTCGAGGCCAACCTCGAGGAGCTCGGACAGCTGGCCTCGCTGGTGGAGGCGGCCTCGATCAACGCCAGCGAAGGCGATGTCGAGTTCAAGCTCTCCTCGCTCTTCAACGCGGGGGTCTAGCGCAGCGTGCGTCCGCTGGCGATCTTCCTCGTCGGTGTGGTCATCGTCTTCGGCCTGCTGGCCGCGGTCATCGTCCTCTCACGCCCGACCGAGCGCCTGTTCGTGGTGGTGGATGGCTCGTTCCCCATGCGCAGCGTCTGGAACCAGGTGCCCGGCACGCTCGCTGAGCTGGAGGACCAGGACTATGCCGAGTACGCGCTGGCCACGGAGAAGCGCCTGGTCCACTCGTGGCAGCCGTCGCTCGTGCTGCGCGCACCCGCCCCCTACGCTCCCTGCGACCTGGGAGGCCTCGACGCCTACACCGAGGCCGCGGAGGCGGACGCGCGGGTGCTCATCACGACGCCGGGCTCGTGTCCCACCGACGGCCTGGCCGACTGGCAGGTGATCAGCCTCAGCCCGTGACGCGAGGGCGGGCGGGGGTCGACCGCGTCCGCAGGCCTCCGCCTACAGCTCCTGCCGGCGGAAGCTCCACCAGGAGAGCCCGATGGCAGCCACGATGACGCCGGTGCTGGTCGCCACGGCGCCCACCACCGCGTCGGGCACCTGCCCCAGGGCAAGCACGTCGGCGAGTCCCCACAGCCCCGTTGGCAGGTAGGGAGCGAGACCAGGAAGGACGGAGAGCGCCCCGAAGGCCATCAGCGCAGCCAGGCCGATGCCACCGGCCACCAGTGTCGAGGGCCCCATCACCGATGCGGCGAAGGTGATGGCCGCGAAGACGGCCAGCGAGAGCCATACCAGCACGACGGCAGCGACGGAGCCGGCGATCGGCAGCGGCTCGAAGAGGATGGTGGTGTAGACCCAGCACAGTACGCCGGCAAGCGCGGTCGCCAGCGCCAGGAGGAGGCCGATGGCGACGACCTTCGCTGCCAGGAAGGCGCCGCGACCGAGCGGCTTGGTCAACAGGAAGGCGGCGGTACCCCGATCCTTCTCGCCGGCCACGCTGCCCATGGTGACGAGGATCGCGATCAGCACGCCGAATTGCCCCAGGTTCCGGGTGAACTGGGCGATGGCATCGCCGGCCACCGGGTCGGGGATGACGCCCTGGAACTGGGTTCCGCCGGCGGCCTCCAGGATCTCACGGATGTAGCGGGCCATGACGGGCGAGACGAGGCCAAGGAGGGCGAAGATGACCAGCACGACGGGCAGACGCAGCGTGCGTACCAGCTCGAGCAGCTCCTTGCGCAGGAGGAGGCCGAACCCCTGCATCACCCGGACCTCCGCCCCGGGCCGCTCTCCGGGTCGGCAGCCGCATCCTGCTCCGTGGTAGCAGCTTCGGTGGCTGCCACGCGCGCGGCCCCGTTGGCGCCGACCAGCTGCAGGAAGACATCCTCCAGCGTGGGCCGGACGCGCTCGAACCGGGCCAGTCGCACTCCGGCCGCGACCACGATGGGCAGGACGGCGACGGCCGCAGCCTCGGCGTCGCTGACCGTGACCCGGATCAGGCCGTGGCGCTGCCGCACATCGCGGCTCCAGGCCGCCTCCGCCAGCCGCTCCCTGAGGGTCGCGACCGCCGCATCCTGGCCGGGCTCCGGATCGATCTCGATGACCGGCGTGGCGTGTCGGGCAAGGAGCTCATCGATGGGCGCCTCGGTCACCAGTCGGCCGCGGTCGAGGATGGCGATGCGATCACAGACCCGCTCGACGTCGCTGAGGATGTGGGTGCTCATGAAGATGGTGACCGTGCCGCGCAGGCTACCGATGAGCTCCAGGACGTCGCGTCGTCCGGCCGGGTCGAGCGCGCTGACGGGCTCGTCCAGGAACAGGATGCCCGGACGAGCGACGATGGCCTGGCCCACGCCGAGTCGCTGACGCATGCCTCCCGAGTAGCCGCTGATGCGCCGTCGTCCGGCATCGGACAGGCCGATCGTCCCGAGCACCTCCTCGACGCGCGCCGCGAGCGGCTCCCCATCGAGCCCGTAGGCGCGGCCGGCCAGCTCGAGCAGCTCACGACCGGTCATCCAGCCATAGAACCGCGGATCCTGATCGAGGTAGCCGATCCGCTCCGCGAGGCGCAGGCCCCCGCCATCGATGGACACGCCATCGACGCTGGCCGTCCCCGCGGTCGGCCGCCCCAGGCCGGTCAGCATGCGCAAGGTCGTGGTCTTGCCGGCGCCGTTGGGACCCAGGAAGCCGTAGATCGAACCGCGTGGCACGGACAGGTCGAGCCCATCGACGGCCACGACGTCACCGAAGCGCTTGGTCAGACCGCGCGTCTCGATGGCGGGCGTGTCGGCCCCCGGTGCGTTGGCCGGTGGGGTCCCCTGTGTCATGCCTCCTCGCGCCCGAAGAGGAAGTAGACCAGCGGGCCCACGATGTTGAGCAGGATGATCACCACGGCCCAGAGGACCTTGCTGCCGCCCTTGACCCGGCGCTCAGGTCGCGTGAGGTCGAAGAGGCCCCAGATCACGAGTCCGACCTGGATGAGCACGAGGGGAATGAGGACGAGCAGAAGGGTGGAGTCGATGTTCAAGCTGCGGAACCTCCAGGCACAGACCGGTGATGATGCGGCGCGACAGGCAGCGGGTTCACGGGGAGGCGGAGCCCGGCGCTCGCGTCGAGCAGGGGGAAATCGGCGTCGACAGCGACAAGTCTCCTCGTCGAGGGACGTTGGCGAAGTGCCGATCAGCCTCTTTCGGACGCGACGGAGCGACCGAGGCGGAGTGACCGAGGCAGCGGGGCGTCCCGGGCAGGAGGCCCGACCTACGCGGTGGGCCTGGCCAGGTGGTCGATGCCGGCTGCCCGCACCTGGGCGATGGCTGCCTGCAGCCCGTCGGTCCAGGCCTCGCCATGACCGGGCAGCACCAGGCCCGCTTCCATGTCGGCCAGCGCGTCGAGCGACGCGAGTGCCTGCTGCGGGTCGGCGCTGAAGGGCGCGATCTGCGGGCCACTCACGCCCCGCAGCACGCTGTAGGTCGAGAAGGCATCGCCGACGAACAGCGCGTCCAGGCTCGCGGCATGCAGCACCACGCTGCCGTCGGTGTGGCCGGGGGTGCGGATGACCTGCAGCGCGCCGGGCACGTCGAGCGTGGCACCGTCGCCGAACGTCGAGACCTCGGTCAGCGTCTTGAGCCGAAGGGCGCCGCGACGCGCGCTCCAGATGAGGAAACCCAGCAACGAGGTGATCTTGCGGGTCACCCATGCCGGCGCTGGGGTTGGGCACCTCTCCGCGCGCCAATGCCGCGTCCAGCTCGTGCACGCTGACCGGCACGTCACGCTCCGATCGCAGTCGTTCGGCGAAGCCGATGTGATCGGAGTGGCCGTGCGTGAGCACGACCGCCTTGATGTCCTCGAGCGTGCGCCCCATGGCCGCGAGCTCGCGAGGCAGCTCGTTCCAGTAGGCCGGCACACCGGCATCGACCACCGTGACGGACCCGGCCTCCTCGATCAGGTAGACGCCGACCATGGGGTCGCCGAGACGGTGGAGGGACGGAGCGAGCTGCATGGGGCCTCCGGCGGCGGTGCGATCCAGGGGTGAGCCGGGTCGAGAGGGTATCGTGCCACGTGGCGGGTCATGCAGGCGGCTGCAGATGCGAGACTGCGCTGGACACCGCGCAACGCTGGGGGAGACCATGCCGTACAAGACGATCATCGAACCGTTCCGCGTCCACACCGTCCAGGCCATCGACCTGCCCGAGCGGGACGCTCGAGAGGCCGCCCTCGTCCGCTCCGGCTACAACCTGTTCGGCCTGCACGCCGACGAGGTCATCATCGACCTGCTGACCGACTCGGGCACCGGGGCCATGTCGTCCAAGCAGTGGGCCGGCATGATGCTGGGCGACGAGTCCTACGCTGGCAGCCGCTCCTTCTACCGCTTCGAGGAGGTCGTGCGCGACCTCACCGGCTACGCCGAGATCATCCCCACGCACCAGGGCCGCGCGGCCGAGAAGATCCTCTTCACCGTGGCCGTCGGCGATGGCGACGTGGTCCCCAACAACACGCACTTCGACACCACCCGCGCCAATGTCGAGTACCGCGGCGCCACCGCCCTCGACCTGGTGACGGCGGAGGGCCGCGATCCAGCGGCGGAGCTGCCGTTCAAGGGCGACATGGACATCGAGGCCCTGCGGGCGACCATCGCGGAGCACGGCGTGGAGCGCGTCCCGCTGGTGATGGTCACGGTGACCAACAACTCCGGCGGCGGCCAGCCGGTGTCGATGGCCAACCTGCGCGCCGTGCGCGAGGTCTGCGACGAGTTCGGCATCCCCATGTTCCTCGACGCCTGCCGCTTCGCCGAGAACGCCTGGTTCATCAAGCTGCGCGAGCCCGGCTATGCCGACTGGACGCCCAAGGCCATCGCACAGGAGATGTTCTCCATCGCCGACGGCTGCACGATGTCGGCCAAGAAGGACGGCCTCGCCAACATCGGCGGCTTCCTGGCGCTGAACGACCGCGACTGGGCGCTGCAGGCGCGCAACCTGCTCATCCTCACCGAGGGCTTCCCGACCTACGGCGGCCTCGCCGGCTACGACCTGGAGGCCATCGCCCAGGGCCTGCAGGAGGTCGTCGACGAGAAGTACCTGCGCTACCGCATCCGCTCCACCGAGTACCTCGCTGAGAAGGTCCACGCGCGCCGGCATCCCGACCGTACGCCCACCGGGCGGCCACGCGGTCTACATCGACGCCAGGGCGCTGCTGCCGCACATCCCGCCGCACCAGTACCCGGCGCAGTCGCTGGCCATCGAGCTGTATCGGGCCGGTGGCGTGCGCGGCGTGGAGATCGGCACGCTCATGTTCGGGCGTGCGCGCGATGGTCGAGCCCGATGAGGCCGCGCCCATGGAGCTGGTCCGCCTGGCCATCCCACGGCGCATGTACACGCAGAGCCATATCGACTACGTCGGCGAGGTCATCATCGACGTGGCCTCACGGGCCGACGAGATGGGCGGCTACCGCATCGTCGAGCAGGCGCTCTGGCTGCGACACTTCACCGCGCGACTCGAACCGCTGGCGGAACCGGTCCGGGCCTAGGCGTCGTCGGTCTCGTCGGTCTCCTGCGCTGGAGACGCTTGGGGCAGCTCGCTCCGCATCAGGCCGTCGGGGGTCAGCCAGGTGACCGCGGCCACGCCGCCGCTCCCGTCGCCGCTCACGTACAGGCCCCGCACGTCGGTCATGGCCGGCTCCTGTTGGCCCGGGGCCCATGAGCCCAGGTACGCCCCGTCACCCTTGTCGAAGGCGACGACCTGCCTCCCGGCCGCGTCATAGAGCCAGAGCTGGCCCTTGCCGGCACGCCCGACGCCATCGACGAAGCGGAAGTCCGGCTCACCCACGGGCAGCGGGGCGAGCTCGAAGGCATCGTCCAGCTCACCCTTGACGTAGCGCTCGATACCGGCGTCGGTCAGCACGTAGCGGTGCTGGTCCACATACAGGTCGAGGGCGCCGGACAGGCCGGCTCGCTGCGTGCGGTCGTCCTGCTGGACCAGCTCCTCGCCGGGGCCTCGCATCGAGTAGTGGACGATGTCGCCGGAGGCGGGCTCGAGCCAGGTAGAGGTCGTACTCGCGCGAGCCCCTCGTGGTGCTGGACAGCACCTCGGTGGCAGGGTCGATGCGGACAAGCGGCTCCAGGAGACCGGGGCCGGCGCCGTCCACCGGGCGCCATCCCTGCCCTGCGGCGTCGAAGATGACGATGTCCCTGCCACCACGCGCGGCGAGGACGGGCGCAGCCATCGGACCAGCCCCGGCCGGGCTACCTTCGCTCGCGACGACCCTCGCCTCGCCTTCGGCGGCCACCTCGTAGACCAGACCGGCGGCACGATCGACGAAGACGGCCGTGCGCGAGGCTCCGGGACCAAGGCTGGCGGGGTCGGAACCTGGCTCCAGCGGCATGAGCGTGCGCGTCGTGACGAACTCGGACTCGGCCGCGGATGAGGGTGTCGGCACCGGCGTCGGCGTCGGCGTGGGAGCGACTGACGGGGTGGGGGCCGCCGAGGCCACCACGCTCGGTGCCGGCAAAGGTGAGGCCATGGCGGTGGAGCCGGCAGAGCCGGAGAGCAGGCCGGGCAGGAGCAGCAGCGAACCGGCCGCCAGCACCAGCAGCAGTGCTGCCAGCAGCACCCGCGGCGGCGTCAGCTGCGACCTCATGCGCGATGCGCTCGGACGCGCAGGTCCGTTGACAGGCGGCGGCAGGTCCGGCTCGCGCGGCGCGCCGAGGGCGGGCACGGGTCGCGCCCGGGGGACCGAGCGCTCGAGCGGCCACCAGCGGCCAAGCTGTTGCGCGCCTTCGACGCCGGCCATGACGCGCCCGGCACTCATGCGGGCATCGGGCGGCGTCACGTCTGTCTCGTGCAGCCAGACAGCGATGTCCGCAGCCAGCCGCTCGTCGGTCACGGCACCCTCGCCGAGGCCCGCTCCGGTACGCACCTCGGCCAGCGCGCGCTCGAGTCGCGATGCTGCTGCACCTGTCGAGACCCCTAGCGCCTGGGCCACCTCCTCCACCTTCAGGTCGAGCAGGTATCGCAGCACGATGACGCAGCGCGAATCGAACGGCAGGGCCAGGAAGCCATCGGTGACCTGGTTCCGGTCGGCGCCGGTCCCGAAGGGATCGAAGCCCCGCGGAACGAGCACAGGCGGCGGCTCGGGGGACAGACGCTCTGGATGACGGCCGGCCAGCTCGTCCGCAGCGTCGAGCAGGGACCGGTACGACCACGCCGTGAAGCGTTCGGGATCGCGCAAGCGCGGCAGGAGACGCCAGCTGTCGAGGAACGACTGCTGCGCCGCGTCCTCCGCCAGCGCCGGGTCTCGCAGGATGCCGTGTGCCAGCCGGAATAGACGCGGATGGATCGCCACCACCAGTGCCTCGAAGGCACGCTCGTCGCCCTTCTGCGCGCGGACGACGACTTCCCGTTCCGTACCCATGGTCGCTACGGCAGGGCGGCGATGGCCTCCGCTGCCATCTCCACCTGGCCGATATGGTCGGTCACGACCCAGACGGTGTCCGGGCCGCTGAAGACGTGCTGCTTGACATCGCCGTAGTCGAGCGTCGTGACGGTGCGGCCGCCGATCTCCTGCTCCAGGCGACCGACGCCCTGGAGGAGAGCTGGCGAAGCTGGCCGACTCACCACCCTCGCCCAGGAAGATCTTCGAGCGCAGTTGCTCGAGCTGGTCGGCTGCGGTCTCCGGCAGGCGGTAGCCCTCGATCTGGATGCCGTCCTGGTTGGATTCGAGGCCCCACCAGGCGATGACGCCGAGGATCTCCGACGGCGAGACGCCGGCGTTCAGGTACAGGTCGAGCAGCCACTCGTCGACCTCCGGACCAAGCCGCTCGCTCAGCGTGGGCAGGAAGAGCGGTTCGGTCGACTCGTAGAGGCCGATGCGGCGGCGACCGTCGAGCGCGTAGGGGATGTCGGTCAGCAGGTCGTCACCGGCGAGGCGGCCGACCGCTGCGGGCTCCGGCAGCTGATCGAGGGCATCCCACACGTACTCCTCGTCACCCTCGATGACCCAGGCGACGTCGTCCTTGAGGTAGACGGTCCGCGGGTAGACCCCGGGCCGCTCGGCGTCCAGCACCCGCAGCGTCCACTTGCTGCCGAAGGGCCGCATCACGAGGCCGGGAGTGGTGATGTCACCGAGCAGCAGATCGATGGCTTCCTCGGCGAAGTCGCGCGCATCGGCGCCGTCGATGCGCAAGGCCGACGACGGCCGCGTTGTTGCCCGGGCTGGGCTCGTAGAGCGCGGTCGTGACGGTCAGGTCGTCGATGACCTTGTCGACGCTGCGGACCAGCGCCTCGGTGCCCTCGACGTAGCCGGGGTCGGCGCTGTCGCCCTCGGAGAAGCGCGCGACCCACTCGGGCTCCGCTGAAGGTCTCGGCGGTCAGCAGCTGACCACCGATCATGACCGGGAAGTCGATGGCATCGGCGCCGCTGCCGGCGCGCTCGAGGCGCGGGCTCGGCTCGATGCGGCGGGGCTTTCGGTCGCGTCCTGGGCCGGTCGACCGTCAGCGGCAGGGCCAGGAGCAGCGTCGCCACCAGGCCGACGGGGACCGGGCGCAGCCGGTCGATGCGGCCGCGATGTGACCGGGTTCGGGAGTTCAAGGGTCAACCTCCATGGGTCACCGGGTCCATCGCGGACCGGCGGGTGATGGTCACAGCGTAGCGCCGCGCGAGCGGAGCCGGGCGCGGGCTGCAGGCCCCGGCGCGGCGCACGCCGCATGCGAGACCGGCTAGACGGGCACCGGTGACGTGCCGCGCTCGGCCTGGGCACCCCGATCGTCTCGGTCGCAGCGGCCGTCGGGACAGCCGGGGGCACGACCGATAGCGAGCGTCGGGGGCACCTGGCTCGGGGCCGGTCAGCGGTCTCGATGCCCGCCGTCGCAGTCGAGCGTGACGTCAGCCGGCATGTCGGCCGGCACGTCGGCCGGATAGGCGTATGGACCTGTCATCGAGCTCGGACGGTGTCGACCGTCCGGCAGGCCTCGGAAACGACCAGCGTGGCCTCGCTGGCCGTCTCCTCCGCCGCCGTGGCCGCGCGGCGTGCCTGCGCCTTCTTGCGCGCGCGCTGCTTGGCCTTCTGCTGCTTCTTCTTGGCCTGCTGCCCGGCCTTGGTGGATGACTTGTCGATCTTGATGACGCCGGCGGGCAGATAGGCGAGCGGGTTGACGTCACGGTTGCCGCGCAGCAGCTCGAAGTGCAGGTGCGTGCCGGTGCTGCTTGCCGGTGTTGCCCATCTTGCCGATGATCTGACCGGTGTGGACCAGCTCGCCGGCGCGCACGCGGTCGGTCGGCGTCAGGTGGCCGTAGCGCGAGACGTAGCCGTCGGGGTGCACGACCACGACGATCCAGGCACGTCCACCCTCGTCCCAGGGGTTCCAGCCGGTGTAGGCCACCACGCCCACAGCCACGGCACGCACGGGCGTGCCATAGCCGTCCACGATGTCGACGCCGTCGTGGAAGTGCCGGCACGAGCCGCGTCGCGGGTTCAGGTAGAAGCCCGTGCAGCCGTAGGTCTGGCTGATGCGGCCGGTCGTCGGCCACGAGAATGCCGCGCTCCCGGTCAGGCTCACGGCCGTCTGGTTGTCGGCCCGCGCGGCCGCCAGCCGGGTCATCGCGACGATGCGACTCGCGAGCGATGCCTCGGCAGCCTCGCGACGCGAGATGGCGGCACCCTTGGCTCGCTTGAGCGAGCTGAGACGCGCCTTCCTGGCGTTGACCACGCGGCGTCGCTGCGCGGAGCGCGGATGCCGATGGTGCGCTTGCGCCGCTCGGCGATGCGGATCTCGCGGCGGATGCCGCGGAGTCGCTCGGCGTAGCGCTCGGGCGACGGTGGCTCTGCGGTGTCGTCGTACTCGCGCTTCCACACGCGCCAGCCGGCTCTTGCGCTCACGCACGACGGCGGCAGCCGATCGCCAGCGGCCTGCTGCGCGCGCTTGCGGTCACGCTTGGCGCGCTTGAGGTCGCGCTTGGCACGCTTGAGGTCGCCCTTGACGGCGGCCAGGATCTGGTCCTGCGCGCGCATGGAGCGCTCGGCGTACAGCTGGCCCGAGCG
Organism: uncultured Chloroflexia bacterium; assembly: GCA_963712735.1. Taxonomy (GTDB): domain Bacteria; phylum Chloroflexota; class Limnocylindria; order Limnocylindrales; family CSP1-4; genus JAFMJV01. Next base: position 73,916 of record CAVQIZ010000002.1, read on the forward strand.
GTTGGCGGAGATCTGGTCACCCAGGCCGGTCGCGCCGACAGGTCCGGGAGCGACAGCGGCGGCGGTCGCCAGCAGGGTGAACGCGCAGACCGCGACGACGGCGCGCGCGGCAGCTCGGGACCACGCCACAGGAATCGCCAGGGGCACCGCTCTCCGCTCCGATCAGTTCGTGAGGTGGCCATCGCCACGGGCAACGGACAGGCTTGCGGACCCACCTCAGCGCCCGCAATGGTAGATGGCGGTCCTAGGCCCGTCGGCCCAGTCGTTCGTCCCGCACGAGCGGTACCGATGGGCTACGCAGTCGTACGTATGGCCTCGAGCAGCCACACGCTGACCATGCCCGGCGGCCAGGGTCCAGCCGAACGAGCGCGTGCGCCATGCCACCAGCGCGGCCACGGCGGCGGCCAGGTACCAGGTGCCGAAGGGCCGCACGTCGCCGTGGTCGAGGAAGAGGGTCTGGGCGACCAGGCCGGCCAGCACCGCGGGCGCCACGAGGCTGAGCGCCTGCTCCTGCGCGAGGCGGGATGGTGACACCCGCCAGCAACGTCACCATCGAGGCGCGCATCGCCAGCGTGCCGGCGGCCACGACCAGTACCAGCAGCAGGTCAGCCGTCACGGGGCGCCTCCCCTGCCGTCACGGGGCGCTTCCCTTGTCGTCACCGGCCGCATCGTCAGCCGCCACCGGCAGGCGCAGCTTGGCCAGCATGCCGAAGGCGATACCGGCGGCGGCGCCGATGAGCAGGCCCGTGTTCATCGGCGCGTCACGGGCGATGAGCGTGACGCTGAAGCCGACGCACGCGGCGACCAGGCCGGCCCGATCCCGGATGGAGGGCACCGCCAGCGCCACGAACATCAGCGGCGCCGCGAAGCCCACCTGGAACTCCGCGGGGATGGTGGCCCCGATGGCCACGCCCAGCGCGGTGCCCAGCCACCAGCTCAGCGCGAAGCTCAGCCCGGCACCGACGTAGTACGCCAGGCGCAGCCGCGGGTCGCGTTGGTGCTCGTTGTAGAGCAGCGAGGTGACGGTGGCCTGGTCGGTGATGAGGTGGGCGAGCGCGACACGCCAGCGCCGCGGATACTCGGAGAAGCTGGGAGCCAGCGCGCCCGAGTACATCATGAAGCGCGCGTTGATCACCAGCGCCGTGCCGACGATGACGAACCACGGCGCGCCCTGGTCGATGAGATCGACGAGCGCCAGCTGCGCTGCGCCCGACAGCATCAGCACCGATGCGAGCGCGCCGGCGAGATCGTCGATGGCCGACTCTGCCACGGCCACGCCGTAGGCCAGGCCGAAGGGGAAGACGCCGATCGATAGCGGCAGGATGGCGCGAGCACCCGCGCGCATCGTCGGGCCGGAGAACCACGACCGCGCCACCGGGGGCCCGTCACTCACAGCAGCGGTCGTCGAACATGCAGGTCGGCTGAGCCCCCGTACGTCCCTGGTGGAACCGATGTCCAAGCATAGTGTCCGCCGACGCCGGCCAGCCAAGCGGTGCCATCGGCACGCACCGCTTCGCCGCGGGCGAGATGAGTCGCCGGCGCGTCAGTGGACCAGGCGGGGTCCGCCTTCGACTGGGTGGTCGGGCATGTCCTGGTCGAAGTCGTGACCGATGCGTTCGGCCGTGCGGTGGATGGCCTCGTCGATCTCGAGGAACTCGGCGAGCCCACCGAAGTTGGCATGCCACTCGAGCAGCTCGTGGAACGCCTCGTGGATGACCGCGTCACGCAGGCCGGCGAGCTGCAGCTCTACGAGCACCTCATCGTCCACTCCCTCGCCGCTGAGGACCATGGAGATGGCGCCCTCCAGCGGCTCGCCCCGGTCGAGGCGCCTGATGATCTCCCTGGCCAGCTCGCTCACGGTCTTGGCCATGCGCCTCCTCCTCGTGGTTCGTCCTGCGTCGTCAAGGGTACGCCAGCTCCCGGCCTACTCGGCCGGCGGTCGCGTCTCGATGGTCTGGGGTGATCCGTGCGTCCGTTCGGCGATGGTGAAGCGGCCCACGTGCTCCTCGTGTGGGTCGGAGATGACGATGCCGAACGTCTCCATCAGCTGATCGGGCGTGAGCACCTCGGTGCCCGGGCCCAGGGCGACCACGCGACGCGCCAGCAGCAGCACCTGGTCGTACTCGACGGCCTCGCCGATGTCGTGGGTGGCGGTCACCAGGGCGGCCCCGCGCCGCAGCTCGTCGGCGAACGCGCCCAGGTAGCGCTCGCGGCCGGCGGCATCGAGGCCGGCGGTCGGCTCATCGAGCACGATGAGGTCGGCGCGGTGCGCCAGCACGTTGGCGAGGTAGACGCGCTGACGCTGGCCTCCGGACATGTCGCGGATGGGCTTGTCGCGCAGGTGCGTCACGTCCATCGCCTCCATGGCCCAGTCGACCAGGTCTGCGTCCTCGCCGCCGGCTCGCCGGAAGAGGCCCAGCGAGGCATAGCGCGCCATGCGCACCACGTCGATGGCGCGGATGGGCAGGATGTAGCCCGACTCGTGGAACTGCGACAGGTAGGCCAGCCGCGCCGGGGACCTGCCTGCGCGCCTCGCCCAGCACGCGCAGCGAACCGGACAGGGCCGGCGCCAGCCCCACGAGCGTGCGGATGAAGGTGGACTTGCCGGAGCCGTTGGTGCCGACGAGGGCCAGGGAGCCACCCTCGGGCACGCTCAGCTCGATATCGGACACCACCACCTCGCCGCGGTAGCCGATGGCCAGCGCGCGCGCCTCGATGGCGGTCACGGCCGCGTCTCCCCGGTCTCCGGGTCGGTGCGTCCGTCCACCCGACCGGGCCGCCGCCGCAGGTTGGTGATGAGCAGGACGACGAAGAAGATGGCGACCGCCACGAGCACGATGGTGGCGCTGGCGGCCACGTCGTACCAGTAGCTCGCCAGCAACCCCACGTAGGTGCTGACCGAGCCCACGACGATGCCGATGACCATCATCGAGCTCGTGCGATTGGCCAGCAGCGCACCGGTCGCGGCGGGCGCCAGCAGCATGCCGAAGACGAGCAGGGTCCCGACGGTCTGGAAGGCGACCACGACGGTCAGCGCCACCAGCAGCATCATCAGCGTGTGATAGCGGCGCGACGGGAAGCCGGCCACGTCGGCCTGCTCCGGGTCGAAGCTCAGCAGCAGGAACGGTCGTGCGGCGGCGATGGCGACGGCGACGACCGCGGCCGTGGCCACCGTCATCACCACCAGCTGCTCGGTGCTGGTGCCCAGGATCTGCCCGAAGAGGATGGCCAGCAGGTCCCCCTGGAAGGCGGCGGAGGCGGACACGATGACGACGCCCAGCGCCAGCATGGCCACGAAGAGCAGGCCGATGGCGGTGTCCGACGAGAGCCGCGAGCGGCTGGTCACGAGGGTGACGCCGCCGATCATCACCACGGCCCCGACAGCCGCGCCGAGCATGCCGGGAAGGCCCAGCAGGATGGCCGCGGCGATGCCCGGCAGCACGCCGTGGGCGAGCGCGTCACCGATGAAGGCCAGACCACGCAGGACCACGAACGTGCCGATGACCGCGCAGGCGACAGCGACCAGCACGCCCGCGACGAGCGCGCGCAGCATGAAGGCGTTGTCGATGAACGGGTCGATGAGGGCTTCCAAGCCGCCTCCGCATCGGTGGTTAGCTGATACAGAGTCTCACACAGGGCGTACGCGGGCGACTGGGGCCGCTTGTCATACACTCGACGCCAGAAGGACTCGACCACCAGCCTGGCGGACCCACTTGGGGGTAGACGCGATGATCATCCACGGACGCACGACCAGCCTGCTGCTCGCGACCGCGCTCAGCATGACGCCTGGGGCTCGCCTCGACGGTCGTCGCGCAGGAGGCCAGCCCGGGCCGTCCAGCGGGCGATGGCCGCCGGCCGCCATCGTGCCCTCGCCCATCGGTGAGCCCCGCCCGGCGCCGCCGCTGGCCGGCCTGGTGAACCCCGACCTGTCACCCTTCGACCTCGCGGAGCTTCGCGGCAGCACGGTGCTGCTCTACTTCGGCTACACGCACTGCCCGGACGTGTGCCCCGCCACCCTCGGTGAGCTCTTCAGGGTCTGGGAGCAGGCCCCGGACATGCAGGCGGTCTACATCACGGTCGACCCCGAGCGCGACACGCCCGAGTTCCTCGCCGAGTGGACGCGCTACCTGCCGGAGAACCTGCATGCGGTGACCGGCAGCCCCGGCGCCATCCGCAGCGCGGCGGAGGGCTACGGCGTGCGCTACGCCCGCGTGGAGACCACCTCGACCGCCGGCTACACCATGTCGCACACCGCTGAGCTGTACCTCATCGATGAGCACGGACAGCTGCTGCTGTCCTATCCATTCGGCACCCCGGCCGCAGAGATCGCCGCGGACATCGCGCTGCTCGAGGCCGGTTGACCCTGATCGGGGGAAGGAGATCCATGTCCCGTAGCAAACGCCTACTGCTGATACCTGCCGCGACCGTCACCGTGGCCCTGGGCCTGGCCCTGGGCTCGGTCGCCGCCGTCGATGACGACACCGACGAGGCGATGGCGTCGATGGAGCCGATGGCAGACGATGGAGTCCATGGCGTCGATGGAGCCGGGCCTGTATCGTGCGCGACGCCTGGACGCGCGAGTCGCCCATGCTCGATCTCGCCGGGGCCGCCTACATGACCATCCACAACAGCACCGACGCCGACGACGCGCTCATCGGGGCATCCAGCCCGGTGGCAGAGGTCGTGGAGCTGCACCTCTCCGCCATGGACGAGGACGGCATGATGTCGATGACGCAGGTGCCGGAGATCGCCATCCCGGCCCATGCTGACGCCGAGCTCAAGCCGGGCAGCTACCACATCATGCTCATCAACCTCGTCGAGCCGCTGACCGAGGGCACAGACGTCGAGATCACGCTCGAGTTCATGTCGGCCGAGCCGCAGACGGTCTCCGCGCCGGTGGGGTCGGGGCCCGATGATGGGCGAGATGGACATGGGTCATGGGCATGGACGGAGGACGGACATGGGCCACGACTCGGACGATGACATGAACGGCGACATGGCCGAGGAGGAGGACTCCTAGCCAACGTGGCGACCCGGACGCCGACGGGCAGGCACGGCGCGTCGCGCCTGGTCACGGCGGACCGCAACGGCAGAGGCCTCGACTATGCTGGCGCCTCTGCCTTCCCCAACGAGGACACCGATGACCGTCACCCCTCGACCCACCCCCATCCGCGGCGCCGCAGCCATCGCCAGCCTGCTGCTGACCACCCTGCTGGTGGCTGCCACGTGGACCGGCAGTCGCCGCCCAGGACGAAGAGCCCGAGCTGACGTGGGCGCCGCTGGTCACGCCGCCACCGCTGGTGGAGCCGCCCATCGTGGTCGCCCACCGAGCAGGTCGACGGCTTCGCCACCGGCTCGCCCGATGCACCGGTGACGGTGGAGATCTGGGAGGATTTCCAGTGCCCCTTCTGCCAGCGCTTCACCTACGAGGTGAAGCCGTCGCATCGTGTCCGCAGTACGTCGAGACGGGCGACGTCCGCCTCGTCTTCCGCAACCTGGCCTTCCTCGGTGACGAGTCCCACTGGGCCGCCGTCGCTGCCAGCCTGGCCGCCGACCAGAACATGTTCTGGCCGTTCCACGACTACCTCTTCGCCAACTACCGGGGCAAGGAGAGCGGCGCCTTCCGCATCGACCGGCTGCTGGAGATGGGCGAGGCGGTGGGTCTGGACATGGAGCTGTTCCGTGAGGGGCTGCAGCTCGAGAATGCACGCCAGCGCTTCGCCGAGATCGAGGCCGAGGCTCGGCAGGACGCCTACGCCATCGGCGTCAATGCCACGCCCACGGTGACCGTGGACGGCGTGCCCCTGCAGGCGCCCGACTTCGACACGCGTCGCCGCCGCCATCGACATCGCGCTGGCCAAGTGGCGCACCGCCAACGAGGCCGAACCCGGGGCAGAGGCCGACGCCGGAACGACGCCGAGGCGACACCCGAGGCAAGCGCCGCGCCGACCGGGGACGGCGAGTAGGTCCGGACAGGGCCGTTCGCCACTGGCTCGACGCGCTAGGATGCCCGCAACCAGCCCGTTCGCACCGGAGGAGCAAGCTTGACCTCGACACCGCCATCCAACGACGCGGGCGCCGTCGTCGGGCACGCGGGCAAGCGTCGACCGCGCCACCGCCCTCACCGAGGAGCTCATCGGCCGCGGCGCGCCGTGGAGCGCAGACACGTCATGGACCATCGTGCTCGTCGAGGGCATCGTGGCGGCCATCGTCGGCCTCATCTTCCTGGTCAAGCCACTGGGCGGCTCGAGCACGACCCTGCAGCTGGTCGGCCTCATCCTCCTCGGAGGCGCGCTCATCACCGCCTTCCAGCTGTGGCGACGCCACATGCGCCCCGACCTTGAGACGCTGGCCGCCTTCCGGTCCGGCTCCGGCGTCACCGTCGGCCTGGTGGTCGTGGTGGCGACGTTCTTCACCGACGTCACCGACATCCGTCACCGCGGCACTGGCGGTGGTGGTCGGCATCGGCTTCATCATCTTCGGCCTGGCCGGCATCGCCGCCAGCTTCGTGCGCCGCACGGCTGACGCGCCGCTGCCGTTGGCGACGCTCGTGCTCAATGCCGTGCTGGCGCTGGCCGGTGCCGTGCTGATGTTCTCCGGGGCCGCCGGTGCCGATGCCGTCGACGGCATCTTCAACCTGCTGGGCATCCTGCTCATCGCCGGCGGACTGGGCCTCGCCGGCTACGCCTACCTGCTGCGCCAGCAGGAGACGTCGCGGGCCTGATCAGCCCAGGCCGCCGCGGCCCTCGCGATCGGAGCTGTGCCCGGGCAACCCGGTGATGAGCCGGCTGCCGCGCCCGCGTGACAGGAACGACCAGGCCCAGCGGACCATCACCAGCACGCGGTTCTGCAGGCCGATGAGCCAGAAGATGTGGATGCCCAGCCACATGAACCAGGCGATGAAGCCGCTGAAGCGCAGCATGCGGAAGTCGGCGACCGCGCGCAGCCGACCGATGGTGGCCAGCTCGCCGAGGTCCTTGAACTCGAAGTCCGGGATGGTGACGCCATCGCGTCGCGCGAGGATGGCGCGAGCGGCGTACTGTCCGCCCTGGATGCCGCCCTGCGCGACGCCCGGGACCATCTGACCCGGCGACCACTCGGCCGCGGCAAGGTCGCCCACGACCCAGATGTCGGGATAGCCGGGGATGGTCAGGTCCGGCGCCACCTCGATCCGGCCGACCTTGTCGGTGGGCGCGCCGGTGGCCTCGGCGACGGCCCGTCCGAACGAGCTCACCGCCACGCCGGCGGCCCACAGCACGGTCCGTGCCGGGATGCGGCTGCTCTCGCCACCTTCGCTGCCGCGCACCGTGACGCCCGCGGCGTCGATCTCGGTGACCATCGTGCGCGTGCGGATGGTGGTGCCCAGCTGGGCCAGCTGGCGTGAAGCCGCCCGGGACAGCGAGCGCGGGTACGTCGGCAGCACCCGCTCGGCACCCTCGACCAGGTAGACCAGCGCCTCCTCGGTGTTGATGGCACGGAAGTCCCGCGGCAGCGCATCGCGAGCGATCTCGCACAGCGAGCCGGCCAGCTCGACACCGGTGGGCCCACCACCGACGATGACGAAGGTCATCCACTCGTGCTGCTTGCTGGTGTCGGTCTCCAGCTCCGCGTTCTCGAAGGCGTCGAGGATACGGGCGCGCATCTGCAGGGCATCCTCGAGCGTCTTGATGCCCGGCGCGAACTCGGCCCAGGCGTCGTTGCCGAAGTAGGAATGCCTGGTGCCGGTGGCCACGATGAGCGAGTCGTAGGCCAGCTCGGTGCCGTCGTCGAGGCGCACCCACCTCGCCTTCGGGTCGAGGGCCATGGCCTCGCCCAGCAGCACGCGGGTGTTCTGCTGCTTGCGCAGGATGAGCCGCAGCGGCTGAGCGATGTCCGACGGCGCCAGCGCACCGGTCGCGACCTGGTAGAGCAGGGGCGTGAAGAGATGATGGTTGCGGCGGTCGACCAGGGTGATATCGACGTCAGCCTTGCGCAGGGCACGGGCGGCGTACAGGCCGCCGTAGCCGCCGCCGATGATCACGACGCGGTGTCGCTCTGCCATCGTGTCCTCCATGTCGCGCGGGTACCCGGCGGGCAGCGGGTACGCGCATGAGCATGCCACGTCGGTCGAGCCCGTCCTCACAGGATGGCGGCCTCATGCAGGCCGCGACAAGCCCGTTCTCGTACCTGGAGCAGCCGCCCCCGCCCGGCGCGCGCGGCTCGTGTCGTTTACGGCGCCGGCAGGGCGGCCGGGGGCAGCGCGCGGCTCAGCCGAGGGGCGACTGCTCCACGAGCCACATGGCCGCCGCGTCACGCGTCGCGAAATGGCCCGATCGCCGCCGCTTCAGCGTGGTCGCCACCCAGCGCGAGCCGAACTGGCCGGCTCCAAGGCGGAAGCGCCCCACCTTGCCGATGACTCGGCCGGCCAGCAGCACCTCGTACTGCCCGGCTCCCGGGGGCGTGGTCTTGCGATAGCGCAGGTCGGGAGGCAGCTGGCTGGCAGTCATGGTGCCGTCGAGTGTAGCCGCTACGGCTGGGAGAACAGGGTCAACTGCATGCCGTCCGGTGCTTCGACGCGGGCGACACGATCGCCCCACGGCGCAGCCTTCGCCGCGGCCATCGCCCGGGCACCGGCGCCGGTCGCCGCAGCCATGCTGGCATCGGCGTCGGCGACGGCGAGGGCCAGCCGGACGGGACCCGAGACTCGCCGCCCCACCTCGAACTCGTCGACCGCGGCAGCCATCTCGCCATCGAGGATCTCCAGTGTCGCCTGCGGCAGCCTGAAGATGCCGCCGCGGCCACGGGGCTGGTCCCAGCGCGTGGACAGCTCCGTGCCAAGGAGGGCCGTGTAGAACTGGACGGCGGCATCGAAGTCATCGACCGTCAGCGCCACACGCAGCTCACACGTCTCGACCACGCCCGGGTCCCCGCTCAGTCGCGCGTACGTCCGGCCAGCCGCTCGATCCAGGCCCGCGCGCGGCGGGGTGGCGACGTGGGGAGCGTCTGCCGGCGCTGCAGGCGGTGCCCCAGCCAGATCGGTGTGGGTGCCTGCTCCGGCGGTCGCGTGCGAGCGTCCAGCAGCGCGCCATCCATCATCGGCAGGCGCGAGGCGCCCAGCTGCACGGGTGTATGTGCCACGGTCGTTCCTCCAACGGCGTGATGACCTTGGCCTGACCGGGCACGGGACAGACACCGCCTTTGCGGCGCCCCCAGCATACGGGGTCAGGCAAGCCCCGGTGGCGCTCGTGGCCATCCGATAGGCTCTGCTCTCCCCCGCCACGGAGGAGCCATGCAGCTGATGCCATCGCGCCACGCACGATGCTGAGCCCCATCTGGGCGCTCGCCATCGCGGTGTTCGCTGTGGGCATGGACACCTACATCGTGGTGGGCGTGCTGCCGGAGGTGGCACGGGACCTGGACGAGCCCATCGCCGCGGTGGGGCTCATCGCCAGCGCCTATGCGCTGCCGACGGCGCTGCTGGCGCCGATCTTCGGGCCCCTGTCGGACCGTCGCGGCCGGCGCACGGCGATGCTGAGCGGATTGACGGTCTTCGTGGCCTCGGCCATCGCCTGCACCCTGGCCCCCACGCTGGTCGTGTTGCTCGTGGCACGGGCGCTCAACGGGCTCGGCGCGGCCATCATCCTGCCCGCGGCATACGCCTACGCCGGTGATCTGCCGGTCAAACGCGAGCGCGACCGAGCCATGGGCGTGCTGGCCTCCTCGTTCCCGATGGCGACCCTGCTGGGCCTGCCGCTGGGAGCGCTCGCCGCCACGGTCGCGGGCTGGCGTGGCGCGCTTGCCATCATCACGGTGGTGGGGCTGCTGGCGCTCCTGCTGGTGCGAGCGGTGTGCCCTCCGGATGCGCCGCCCAGCGGCCGTCCGGTCGGCTACCTGGCCAGCTACCGCACCATCCTGACCGACCGGGGCGGCCTGCTGCTGCTGGCCGTCACGTTCGTGTGGTTCATCGCACCGGTAGGCCTGTTCACCTACTTCTCCGAGTTCATCCACGTCACGTACGACATCCCCACCACGCAGGCGGGCCTCTCGCTCATCGTCATCGGTGCCGTGGGCGCGGTGGCCTCGCGAGTCAGCGGCCGAGTGATGGGAGTCATCGGCGCGCGCAACGCAGTGCTCTACGCCATCGGCGCCTTTGGCCTGGCTACGCTGCTGATGGTGGCGACGGCGGGCACGCTGGCGCTCAGCATCGCGGTGATGGGGCTGTGGGCGTCCGGCACATGGTTCGGCATCCCGGCCATGCAAGCCATCGTGGCGGCTCACACCCAGCAGCTGCGGGGCACCATGCTGGCGTTCAACTCGAGCGCCCTCAACCTCGCGGGCGTGGTGGGTCCGGCGCTCATGGGCACGGTGGTCGTGGCCACCGATTTCGCCACGGCCTACCTGGTCGGAGCTGTCTTCGCCGTGGGCGCCTTCACGCTGGCGTGGGCCGTGCTGCCGCGGGGCGAGCGCATCGCCTCAGACGAGCCGCCGATGCCGGAGCTGGCCGCCGACTGAGCGGCGCCTCGGCAGGAGTACACGAGTCTGTCGTCCGAGCTGCCTCATCGGGACTGGCGGCCATGTGTGACGGAGCGGCGCCGCGTTGGACCGCCGCCGACGGGTTCGCATGATCCGTCCCACGCCTGCCCGCAACATCGGCAGCCTGCGCCATGCCATGGTGCTGTACCTGTGACGGCGCGATCGCCGCGCCCTGGTCTACGCCCAGGGGCCGTCGAGATTGCGGGCAGCGCGCGCCCGCGCCTCCTGACCGCACCAGCGCTCGAGCAGGTACAGCCCAAGGTCGATGCCTGAGCTGACGCCGGCAGCGCTGAGGATGTCGCCCTCATCGATGACCTTGGCCTCGCGCACATCGACGCCGGGGAACTCGCCGCGCAGCCGCTCGAGTGCGGCGGTGTGCGTGGTGGCCGTCCGTCCTTCGAGCAGACCGGCACGACCCAGCAGGAAGGCGCCCGTGCAGACGGACGCGACGATGGCACTCGTGGCCGCGAGACGGCGGATGAAGGGCAGCAGCAGCTCCTCCTGCAGCGGCGTGCGGGCGTCGGCGCCGGGACCACCGGGCACGATGAGCGCATCAAGCGGCGGGCAATCGTCGAGGCCGTGGGCTGGATGCACCCGCAAGCCGCCGCGCGCGACGATCTCGGCGGCCGGCCCCACCGTCACGACCTCGACATAGGTATCGCCGGCGGCATCGCGCGTCCCACTGAAGACCTCGTAGGGCCCGGCGAAGTCGAGCACCTCCACCTCGTCGAAGAGCAGGATCCCGACGAGCGGGCGGCCGTCAGCCGGCGTCATCGGCGACCGCGGCGACAAGCTCCAGCAACGCGTTGGCATCCTCGGAGCCCGCCAGGCGGAAGCGCGCCGACGTGGAGCCCGTGCCCACGCGGATGGTCCAGGCCGACCGTGGCAGACGCGCGAACATGTCCTCGTCGGTTCGGTCGTCACCCATGGCCAGCACGAAGGCCTTGCGCTTGAACGGCCCAGCCAGCCGAGCGGCGACCTCGCCCTTGTTGGCCCAGGCATAGCGCACCTCCACGACCTTGTTGCCGTGGATCACGGCCAGCTCCGTGCCGCTCAGGAGGTTCTCCAGCGTCGTCACCAGCTCGTTGGCCAGCCACGCGCCGAACTCGGCATCGACGAGACGGTAGTGCCAGGCCAGCGCGTACTCCTTGTTCTCCACCAGCGAGCCGGGAGCGCTGGCGGCGAACTGCTCCAGCAGCGGCCGTACCCGGTCCTTCCAGGTGAGGTTCATGCCGCCACGCAGCATCTGCCATGAGTGTCCGGCAGGCTCACGCAGCAGCGCGCCGTGCTCCACCGCCAGCCCAAGGCCATCGATGCCGCCGAACCAGCGCTCGATGTCTGCCCGCGCGCGCCCGCTGATGATGGCAGCGGTCGTCGCCGGCGCGGCGACCAGGCGGCGCAACAGCCTCATCAGCTGCGGCGACGGCGTGGCGTCCTGCGGTCGCTGCGCGATCGGCACCAGGGTGCCGTCGTAGTCGAGCAGGATCAGCCTGCGCTCGGCCTTCGAGAACGCTTCCTGCATCTTCACCGGGTCGGGGGCCGGCCGGTCGAGGTGCATCGTCATCCGCGCCGGTGCCGTCGCGTCTCGCAAGTCGCTGATGAAGCGTTCGGCCCAGGCGACGGCATCGTTGCGATGGACCCGCTCGTGGAGCGCAGCCATGCGCTCGGCGCGCGAATCGGCGTCCATCTCCAGCGCGCGCACGATGGTGTCGGCCGTGCCCACCGCGTCGTAGGGGTTGATGCGCAGCGCCTCGCCCAGCTCCTGGGCGGCTCCGGCGAACTCGCTCAGCACGAGGATGCCGTCGCCGCCGTGCTGGCAGGCGACGTACTCCTTGGCCACCAGGTTCATGCCATCACGCAGGGGGCCCACCCAGGCCACGTCGGCTGCCGAGTAGAGCGCCGCCAGCTCCTGCTTGTTGACCGAGCGGCGCAGGTACACCACCGGCTGCCATTCGGGCGTGCCGAAGTCGCCGTTGACCTCACCCACCAGCTCCGACACCTTGCGACGCAGCTCGGCATAGGCCGGCACGCGCTCTCGTGACGGCACCGCGATCTGCACCAGCGTCACCTTGCCGCGCCAGGCCGGCGAGGACTGCAGCAGACGGCGGAAGGTGCGCAGGCGCTCGGGGATGCCCTTGGTGTAGTCGAGTCGGTCCACGGAGATGATCAGCTTGCGACCATGGTGCCGCTGGTTGAGCTCGGCACGGCGACGGGCGACCTTGCGGTCGTTGGTGATGAGCTCCTCCCATTCCTCGGACTGGATGCCGATCGGCAGCGCCGACATGTGCACCCGGCGGCCGTCGATCTGGACCTCGTCCATGGAGGACTCCAGGCCCAGCACCTGCAAGCAGCGAACGCCGGAAGTTGTGCAGGTGGCCATGGGTCTGGAAGGCGATCGAATCGGCCCCCAGCAGGCCCAGCAGCACATCCTCGCGCTCGGGCAGGATGCGGAAGACCTCCGACGAGGGGAAGGGGATGTGCAGGAAGAAGCCGATGCGCGACCCCGGCGAGCGCTCGCGGATGAGCTGCGGCACCAGCATGAGCTGATAGTCGTGAGCCCACACCAGGTCCCCTTTGCGGACGCGGCTGGCGACCGCATCGGCGAACCGCTCGTTGGCGTCACGGTAGGCGTGCCAGCTCTCCGGCGCGAACACCACGCGGGTGGGGAAACCGTGCAGCAGCGGCCACAGCGTGTCGTTGGCATAGCCCTCGTAGAACGAGCGTGAGATCTTGGGCGGGATGTCCACGGCCACGTAGCCGTGCTTCTCCTCCCACTCGCGCATCAGGCGCTCACGACCCTCTGGTTCTCCCGGCAGCGAGTCGCCGGGCCAGCCCAGCCAGAGGCCATCCGAGCGTGCCATCAACGGGGCCATGGCAGCCACGAGCCCGCCGGACGACCGTTCGCCACGCCAGCGCCCGGAGATGCGCTTGGCGGTCAGGGGCAGACGGTTGGAGACGACGAGGAGGCGCTGCTTGGTGCTCACCTCTTCAGGATACGCGTCACACCGTGACAGGAAGCCTCAGCAGTCGCCGTTCCACCGTGCGACCGCATCGCGCACGACCAGGCCCGGCTCGACGGTCAGCACGCGATTCGGCAGCTCCTGGCAAGACGGGTCGATCTCGGCACGGTCCCAGGTGCCCCCCTCGGTGTACTTGTACTCAAGGCGTGAGCCGCGCGGCAACGGAACGGTCACGCGGCGCTGCCGTCCGCCCTGTGACAGCAGGACGGTCGCCGGGTTCCAGCGCGGCAACGCGGTCTCCGCCGCGAAGGAACCCGCGATGAAGACCTCTCCCGAACCCCTGGGCACGGCGACACGGAAGGTCACCGGCACCAGATCGAGCGCGGGGCCCTCGACGAGCGGCAAGCCAGGGCAGGCAGACGCCTTGGCCTTGATCCAGTGATCGCCCGCGACGCGCAGCCAGCGGCCATCCGAGGCCAGGCGCGCCTCGGCCAGGACTCGTTCCCCTGGTGCCAGACGAGTCGAGATGGGGGCAGAGGCAGCCGGACGGGCCCGCACGACCGAGGTCGCGAGAGCACAGGCGTCGGACCCGGGATCGTCGGCAGCGATGGCGCTGACCTCGCGCCAGCCCACCCAGGAGGGGCTCTTGACGGTCTCGATCCGCAGCCGTGTCACGCCCGGGACGGGCGGATCGAAGACGAGGTCGAGCGTGCTGTCCGCGTGGAGGAACCGCTCGATGTCGGCGAGGAGCAAGCGCCGGCCGTCCCGCAGCGTGGCCCAGATACGATGGTGCGTCGGTCCCGGCGGCCACTGCTCGACGGCCAGCCCGAGCTGGCCGATGGTGCTCGGCTGGCGCAGCCGAAAGGTCAGCGCCTGGGGCGGGAAGTCGCCGGCCAGCCATGCGCTGGACTGGCCGTCGACCGCGTTGCGCGGCGGCTGTCCGGGGTCGCTGCGGGTGGCGCTGAGGCGGGCGCTGCGGGCGACGTCGGCCCCGGCTCCGGGACTGGGCCGGCAGGGATCGGGCTGGTTCAGCGGCGCCAACGCCTCGAGAAGGTGGGCACCATCGTCGAGGAACGACCAGGCGGCGCCGGGTTGGTCGGGCGGCCACTCGTAGTAGCCCCAGTTGAGCCAGCCATCGAAGCCGACCTTGCAGGAGTCGGCGATCCACTGCTGCATGTTGGCCGCGGCACTCTCTGCTGTCGGGACGATGGCCTTGCCCAGGCCGGTCTCGCCCATGAGGATGGGCTTCTGCTCGTAGCCGAGCATGCCGAAGGAACGGGCCTGCTCGCGCGCCGAGAGCCCGGTGTCCGCGTAGGCGTGGAAGTCGAAGAAGTCGACGTTCGCTCGTGCCAGCATCGGCTTGGTATCGACGTACCACTCCGGCTGGAAGACGGGGGCGAACCAGCCCATCGTCACCAGGCCTTCGGGGTCATGCGCGGCGATGACCTCGCGCAGGCGATCGATGAGGTAGACGATGCCGTCGGCCACCATCCTGCGCTTCTGGGCCGGCCGGGAGAGGTCGTATGACTTGCCGTTGGCCGTCACGGCGATGCCGCTGTCGAGCGAGAGCGGCGGATGCTCCCTGAACAGCCATTGCTCGTTGGTGAGCTGCCAGCCCAGCACGCTCTCGAAGGGAGCGTCGCGCTCGGCCAGGCCCGAGAGGAGGTCGTCCCAGAAGAGGGCCTTTGTCTCCACGCCGGCCGCGTGCAGGTAGTCGGCGTTCTCGCGGCGGGTGAAGCCGGGATGCGTGCCGCCGAAGATACGGTCGAAGACCAGCCAGTAGCCGCCCTCGTCGGGGATGGAGTTGGCCGTCAGCAGCAGGTAGATGCCCTCGTCGGCGGCGATGCGCATGACCTCGGTGATGTTGTCGAGGTACTGGGGCTGCAGACCTCTGCCGCCGGGGATGCCGATGCAGGCAGCGCCCACACCGCAGGTGTCGAAGAAGATGCGGACGGTGTTGTAGCCCCTCGACGAGAGCATCTCGAAGGCCTCGCGCACGCGCTCGGCATCGAAGGTGTCGGTGGCGAAGACAGCGTCGCGATAGTTGCCTGCCTCGTCAGGCATGAAGTCGAGGTAGTTCACGCCGCGGGGGACGAACCGTTCACCGCTGTCGGTGCGGAAGAACTCGGCAGCGCCGTCGACGGTGCGGATACCGATGCGGGCGGGGGCCGGGTCGGGCGCAGGGTCGTCCGCCGCCTGTGCCGTGGCAGGCGCAGGCACAGGCGCCGCCGCGAGCAGGGCCACAGCGAGTGCCAGCAGCAGCACACGGGGGGAGCGCATCGGGGGATGGTAGCGCCCGAGCAAACCGACCGCGGGGCGAGAGTGGGCCGAACGGCCGATGACGTTGCCACCGAGGTGCCCTAGTCGGGGCGGCGCGACTCCCGTACCGTTGTGCGGTCGACGGTTCGCCAGCCTGAGGTCCCGATGAAGCCACTCGAGGAACCATTCGCCTCCATCGTCGCCGGCCGGCCGGCGGAGATCGACCTGCGCGGCTTCAAGCTGCTGGGCGCGCGGCTGTTCACCAAGGACATGGCCTTCCGCCAGGACGAGCGCGAGACGTTCGGCCTGCGGGGCATGCTGCCCGACCGCGTCCAGACCATCGAGGAGCAGGTGCAGCTGGAGTGGGAGCACGTCTCGCGCAAGGACGACGCACTGGAGAAGTACATCGGCCTCGCCGCGCTGCAGGATCGCAATGCCACGCTCTTCTACCGCCTGCTCGCGGACCATCTCGAGGAGCTGATGCCGGTGGTCTACACGCCCACCGTGGGCCAGGCCTGCCAGCAGTTCAGCCACATCATCCGCCGCACGCGCGGCATCTGGATCACGCCTGACGACATCGACCGCGTCCCACAGCTGCTGCGCAACTCCCCCTACGCCGACGTCCGCCTCATCGTCGTCACCGACAACGAGCGCATCCTGGGCCTGGGCGACCAAGGCGCAGGCGGCATGGGCATCCCCATCGGCAAGCTGGCGCTCTACTCCGCGGGCGGCGGGCTGCACCCCTCGTTGACCCTGCCGGTCTCGCTGGACGTGGGCACGGACAACCGCACCCTGCTGCGCGACCCGCTCTACATGGGCTACCGAGCGCGCCGTCTGCGCGGGGCCGCCTACCAGGAGCTGGTGGACGCGTTCGTGGCCGGCGTGGAAGAGGTGTGGCCCGGCTGCCTGATCCAGTGGGAGGACTTCAAGGGCCCCAATGCACTGCGCATCCTGGCCCGCTTCCGCGACCGCGTCCCCAGCTTCAACGACGATGTGCAGGGGACCGCTGCGGTCACGCTCGGCGGCATCTACGCGGCCGCACGGAAGCTCGGCCGGGAGGTGACCGACCTGCGCTTCGTCATGGCCGGCGCCGGGGCCGCGGGCATCGGCATCGCACGGCTGCTGCGGTTGGCCCTTTCACGGGCGGGCCTGTCGCGCGACGAGATCGACGCGCGCCTGATGCTGCTCGATTCCCATGGCCTCGTGCACACGGGCCGGACCGACCTCGACGAGTTCAAGCAGGACGTGGCGGTGTCTGCAGACCGCGTGCACGAGCTGGGGCTGACGCTGGAAGGCGACGAACACACTCGGCTGCGCGAGGTCATCGCGGCCGTCAGGCCGGACCTGTTGATCGGGACCACCGGCCGGCCGGGCTCATTCGACGAAGGCGTCATCCGGGCCCATGCCGAGGTCGTGGACGTGCCGGTGGTGTTCGCCCTCTCCAACCCGTCGAGCCGGGTGGAGGCCACGCCGGCGGACATCCTCGCCTGGAGCGACGGCCGCGCGCTGATCGCCACCGGCAGCCCCTTCGCGCCGGTGTCATGGAAGGGTGCCCCGCGACCGGTCGGCCAGGCCAACAACGTCTTCATCTTCCCTGGCATCGGCCTGGGGGCAGTGGTGGCGGAGGCGAGCCGCATCACGGAGGAGATGTTCCTGGCGGCTGCGCGGGCCCTCGCCGAGCACGTCAGCGACGAGCGACTGGAGGCCGGAGCGCTCTATCCACCAGTGGAGTCCCTGGCAGAGATCTCTCGCGCGATCGCGCTGGCCGTGGCGGCCGAGGCGGTTGCGTCGGGCGTCGCCGGGGTGGCGCCGGGCACGGACCTGGCCGGGGTCGTGGACGAAGCGATGTGGTGGCCGGCGTACGTGCCCTACATCCGTTCTCGTGCCGCTGTGCGCCGGGAGGAGATCTACGCCGCGCACCAGGCCTCGCTCACGTGATCCTCGGCGGTCTTGGTCAGGGGGCGGTACGGGAGCCCCGTTGAGGGCTGTCTGCAGGCTGCTGGTCGCTGCCGGTCGCTGCTGGTCGCGGCGGTCGCGGCGGCCCGTGAGGTCGCGTCGGCCCGTAGGTCGCGGCGGTCGCGTCGGCCCGTGGGTCGCGTCGGCCTATGCCACCCAGGCCTAGACGGACCGCTCTGCAGGCGCGTCGGTGAGCTGAAGCTCCCAGTGGTGTGGCTCGTTCGTAGCTTCAGTCCAGTTGGACTGGAATGGACAACGACTTGCCCATCTCCTGTCGTGGCCGCATCGGATGACCAGGCCGGCGGTGGTGCCTGGTCGGTCTAGGCGCCCGGGGCATAGCGCAGCAACGCTAGGCGCCAGGGGCATAGCGCAGCAACCCTAGGCGCCCGGGGCATAGCGCAGCTCGGCCCAGCACAACCCAGCGATTGCGCCACGGGCCCGGATCGCGCTAGGGACAGGCGTCGAGGTCACGCCACTTGGCGACGCTGTCGACCACCTCCTGGACGCCGCCTGCGGCGTACTCCACGGTCAGCGTGCGGTTCGCGATCTCGCCGCAGCCGGCGTCCTTCTCCACTGCCTCCCACGAGCCACGCGTGTACTTGTACTCGAGGTCGGTGCCGTCCTCGAAGGGCAGCGTGATCGACCACGTCGTGTCGTCCACGCGGGTCATGACATCACCCCCGGGGTTCCAGCCCTGGAAGGATCCGGCGATGTAGAGGCTGTCCTCTGGCGTGGTGCCGGGGGGCACGGCCACCGTGAACGTGACGTCCACCACGCGCTCCTCGGCGGTGACGTCGAGGGCCCCCGAGGGCTGCGAGCGGTTGAAGCCGGTGTCCTCCGCAACGACGCTGTAGCTGTACGCCGTGCCGGCCGTCACGCCCGCGTCGAGGTAGACCTCCACATCGGTTGTGCCGACGACCTCGGCCTGCCCGCCGTCCTCGCTCCGCAGCACCAGGTAGCGGTGCACGTCGTCGGCCTCGGGTGCGACCCAGCGGAACCGCACGCGCTCGCCTGAGACGTCGAGCAGTTCGGGCGTGCCCGGTGGCGGCGGGGCGACGGTGTCGTCGCCCGGGACGGTGTCGATGGCGGCCACGCCGAGCGCCGACTGCCATGTCTCGCCGCCGTCGGTCGAGGTGCAGGCGGAGGCGGTGTAGCTACCGACCGCTTCAGGCTGCACGGAGCCACGGAAGACGGCCGCGGACTCCTGGATCTCGACCACCTCGGCCGGGCTGGAGGTCGCCGCGCCGCAAAGGATGGCACTGATCTCCGCCGGCGCGATGCCGACTTCCACGAGCACGCCATCGGCGACCCGGGAGCCGTCGACACCGGCCTCCACGAGCACTTCGACCGCCACCGAACCATCGCCCGCGGAGAGCGGCCGCTGCACCCGGCCCACGACCGCGCCATCGTCATCCACGACACCGGTCACCCGTGCCTCGGTGACGGTCAGCTGCGGCACGGCAGCGGCCTCGCCCGAGCGGGCGGACACGTTGCCGACAGGATCGAGCGCCACGACCACGTAGTGATATGGCACACCGTCGCGCACGGCCTCGTCCACGAAGGCCGTCTCGTTGCTGTCACCCACGGCCTCGTAGCCGCCGCCGGTCACGATCGACCGCAGCACGCGGTAGCGGACCGCATCGTCGGCCGCCTCCCATGCCAGCTCCACGCGGCCCGGCCCCGCCACCGCGACCAGGCCAGCGGGAGCTGCCGGAGCGGTCAGGTCGGCCTCGGCGTCGGCGACCAGCACGGCCACCGAGCCCGGCGCCATCGGCAGCGTGATCGCCCCGCCGGAGACGGCGACGGCGGCCTGTCCGCCGAGCGCGTCGCGCAGGACGACGCCGTCGGGGATGCGGTGCGCCACCGGCACCTCGACCTCGCGCTCACGCTCTCCGAGGTTGAGGACGATCACCGCGGCCGCGGAGGGGCTGCGGCGCAGGTACGCCAGCGTACGCGCCCCGTCGTCGGTGAGCAGGAACTCCAGGTCGCCCTCGCGCAGGGCCTCGTTCGTGGCGCGCAGCTGCGCCAGCGTGCGATACCAGTCGCGCAGCTCCAGGTCCTCGCGGCCCCACGGGTACGGCCGCCGGTCATCGGGATCGTCGAAGCCGGTCAGGCCGACCTCGTCGCCGTAGTAGATCGAGGCCATGCCCGGGAAGGTCAGCTGGATGGCCGCCACCAGCCGCTGCCGCGCCTTGCCTGCCGCCAGTGCCGTCGGCTCGGTCTTGGCCACGTCGTTGTCCTCGCCCGGCGTCAGCGTCCACAGGATGCGGGCGGTGTCGTGGCTGTCGACGAGGTTCATCAGCGCCTGGTAGGCAGGCTCGGGATAGTCCTCGCGAACCGCCAGCATGGCGTTGGCGAAGCCGCTGGGGGTCAGGGCCTCCAGCGAGCCGTCCGGGTCCGCGGTGGCGCCGTTGACCAATGCGATGACCGCGCGTCGGAAGCGGTAGTTCATCGTCGAATCGGCCTGGTCCCCCAGCAGCCACGGCGTCGAGTCACCCCATTGCTCGGCGATGACGATGGCCTCCGGGTCGGCCGCCTTGGCCGCATCGCGGATGGCCGCCTGGAACTCGTGGCTCATGGAGTCGGCCACGTCCAGCCGCCAGCCGGCCGTCCCGCGCTCGATCCAGGTCGGGACCACGCCGCCCTCGCCGGTGAACATCTCCACCACCTCGGGGATCTCGTTCAGCTCGGGGATGGAGTCGAAGTTCCACCAGCTGGCGTAGTAGGTGTCGTCACCGCCGGGCTCACTCGGTGCGCAGGGCCCGGGCTGCCCTGGGCCGGGTGGACGGAAGGTGAACCAGTCGCGATAGGAGGAGTCGGCCGACTCGCATGCGCCCACGGTCTCGTAGTTGCCGAAGCGGTCGAACCAGGGCGAGTCGGCGGAGACATGGTTGAAGACGCCGTCGAGCACGACGCGGATACCCCGCGCACCGGCCTCGCTGACCAGCGCCTCGAACTCGGCCGCGGTGCCCAGGTCGGGATCGACGTAGAAGTAGTCGGACGTGTCGTAGCGGTGGTTCGACGGCGCGGCGAAGATGGGGTTGAGGTAGAGCACCGTGACGCCCAGGTCGGCCAGCTCATCGAGGGCAGCGGTGATGCCGGCCAGGTCGCCGCCGAAGAAATCACGGTTGTAGGCCTGCTCGTCGCAGGGCTGGGGGCGGTAGTCGCGGCAGTACGCCTCGGGCAGCTCATCCCAGCCCTTGGTGATGATGGGCACGCCGTGGACCTCGCCGTGGCGGTACACCTCCGCGCCCGCGGGACCAGGCGTCGCGTCGGGCGAGGGATCGTTGGCGGGATCGGCGTTGGCGAAGCGGTCGGGGAAGACCTGGTAGACGACGGACCCCGGAGCCCAGTCGGGCGTCTCGAAGGCAGGGTCGTAGGCGGTGATCTGCCACAGGTCGTCGGGAAGCCCGGCACGGCCGATACGGCCGGTCCCGCCGTCGCCGGCACGATCGTCAGAGAGCACGCGCGACGCCTGCCCGTCCTCGGCCACGATGGAGTAGTCGAGGATGGCCGGCTGCGGACCGGTCTCCACGATGGCCTCCCAGTAGTCGTAGCCGACCTCGCCGCCGTCAGGGTCGGTCGCGACCAGTGCCATCGGCTGCGCCCAGGAGTCGCGCGCGAGGCGATCGGTCAGGCGGAGCTGGACCCCGGACAGGTCGCCCGCGGCGGCCCGGAGGCGCACGTGCACGGGCGTGCCCGCCGGCACTGCGCCGCCCGGCGCGCGATAGAGGTCATCGCGGCTGTCGTGCTGCAGGTCCGCCTCGCGGATCGAGCCATCCACCGCCGCGGATCCGTCCACGGCCACGGCGTCGTCCACGGCCACCGAGTCACCGGCCGCAGCCAGCGGGGACGCCGTGGGGACGAGCAGGAAGGCAGACAGCAGGACGGAGAGCAACGGTATGCGCATGTTCGGCTCCCGCGCCCTGGGCAAGGCGCTGATCCGGCTAGCCCTTGATGCCACCGAGGGTGAGGCCGGAGACGAGGTACTTGGAGATGTAGACGAAGAGCAGCACGATGGGGATGCTGATGATGATCGAGGCGGCCGACAGGTCAGCCCACTGCGTCTGGAATTGCGCCTGGAAGCGCTGCACCCCGAGTGGCCAGGTGAGCAGCTCCTCGCGACCGCCGATGAGCACGCGGGCCATGAAGTACTCGCCCCAGGCGGCCAGGAAGTTGAGCAGGAAGACGATGGCCAGCGCCGGCAGCGAGAGCGGCAGCAGCACGCGGTAGAAGGCCTGGAACTCGGTGCAGCCGTCGATCTTGGCGGCCTCCTCGAGGTCGTAGGGGATGGTGTCGTAGTAGCCCTTCAGGATCCAGATGGAGAACGGGACGGCGGTCACCGAATAGGCGAAGACCAGGCCCTGGTAGGAGTTCACCAGGCCGATCTGCACGTAGATGATGAAGATGGGGACCAGCAGCATGATGCCGGGGATGAGCTGGGTGGCGAAGAGGAACGTCAGCCCCCCGCCGCGGCCGCGGAACCTGTAGCGGCTGAAACCGTAGGCGCTGGTGGCGGCGATGATGAGGCCGAGCGTGGCCGTGCCCACCGTGACCATCAGGCTGTTGAACAGCCAGTTGAGCAGGTCGTACTCGGTGAGGACGCGCCAGTAGGCATCCAGGGTGGCACCCTCGGGGATGATGGCCAGCGTCGGGTTGAGCACGTTCTGGCCGGGTCGCAGCGAGGTGCTGAAGACGCGGACGACCGGGAAGACCACGATGATCGTGGCGATGATCATCACGAGGTGGATGAGGGCTCGTTTGAGCGGCGAATCCTGGCCCCGGCCCGGCGGCGTGGTCAGACGCCCCCGGATGCCCAGGTCCTTGCGCTCGCGGCGGACGTCCACCATGGTCTGGACCTGACCGGCCATCAGTCGACCCTCCTCACGACTCGTAGGATCCCTTGAGGATCTTGGTCTGCCTCACGTACCACAGCGTGAACGCCAGGAGGATGCCGAAGATCACGAAGGCGAAGGCAGCCGCGAACCCGAAGCGGCTGAAGTTGAAGGCGGCCCGATACAGGGCGCTGACCAGGATCTCACTGGTCTCGAGCTCGTTCTGGTTGATGAAGTAGGGCACGTTGATGTTGTTGAACGTCAGGAAGACGCCCAGCAGGACCGCCGGCACCAGCACGGGGCGCAGCAACGGCAGGGTGATGCCGAAGAACTGGTGGCGGCCGCTGGCGCCGTCGATCTCGGCGGCCTCGTAGTACTCCTGCGAGATGGACTGCAGGCCGCCGAGCGTGATGACCATCATGAAGGGCACACCCAGCCAGATGTTGGTGATGATCATGGCCAGGAAGTTCATGTAGGGGTCGCTCAGCCACTGTTGTGGCGGGATGCCGAAGAGGCCGATGACCTGGTTCACGGCACCGAACTGGAAGTTGTACTCGGTGCGCCAGATCTGCAGGGAGATGAAGACCGGGATGGCCCACGGCAGGATCAGCAAGGCACGGTAGATGGTGCGTCCGCGCAGCTTGCGGTTGAGCATCAGCGCCAGCCCGATGCCGAGCGTGACGTGGAAGAAGATGCAGACGACGGTCCAGATGAGCGTCTGCGCCAGGAGCTGCCAGAAGCCGGTCTGCTTGAGCACAGGCCCGGTGAAGACGTCGATGTAGTTCTGGACGCCGATGAAGATGTCCTGCTCCGCACCCCACGGTGCCAGGGGCGTGCCCTCCATGGTCAGCCCGAAGAAGAGCCCCGGGTCCACGAAGTTGCGGATATTCATCTTCGTGAACGAGAGGCTGAACTCGTAGTAGAGCGGGTAGACGTAGAGGATGGCGATGCCGACGACGGCCGGCGCCAGCAGCATCGTCGTGAGCGCAAGGCGCTTGGAGTCCTGGCGCTTGCGCACGATGAACCAGTAGATGGCCGCGAGGAGCGCGCCCATCACCGCCAGGATCCCGATCACCTGCAGCAGCAGGTCGAACGTCAGCTCGTTGTTGAAGAGCAGGAAGAGCGCGACCACGACAAGCGGCATCGCGATGGCGATCGACGACGAGCGCGTGTCCTGCCGCCGAGCCATCAACAGCAGATACAGCACCGCCTCCATGGCGGCGATGGCGAGGACGATCCAGAAGAGCGAGGCCACGACCTCGCTCAGGGCCGTGTAGGCCTGCTGGAAGTCGAACGCGTCGATGAGCTCGTTCATCGCTCCCTCTCGAGCTAGCTCGGCCTGACCACTCCCTCGCCAGGATCCCCAGATAGTAGCGGGGCCCCAGCCTGCAGGCTGGGGCCCCGCGTCATCGGATCAGCCGATGGCCAGGATCACTCGGGGGCGCACTCGCCGCCGGGAGCGACGCCGACGTCGGCCGAGGCCTGCATGTTGGCCGCGATGGCCGCAGGATCGGAGGACTCGCTGGCGAAGAGGTCACGCACGCCGGCGGTCATGCTGTCGAAGACACAGCGCATCTCGAGGTTGGTCGGCTGCGGGACGCCGTACTGGATGGCTGCAGCCGAGCCAGCGAGGAAGGGGTCCTCGGTCACGAGGGGATCCTCGATGGCCTCGGCGTTGCCGGGCAGGCGCCGCAGCTCCTCGACCTGCTTGAGCTGGTTCTCCTTGTTGGTCGCCCACTGGATGAAATCACCCACCACGGCTGCCGTGGCCTCGTCCGCGACGGCATCCGCTGAGGCCATCAGGAACTTGCCGGCCGAATAGGGCTTGGGCCACTCGTGGCCGACGATCTCGGGGATGGGGCCCAGGCCCAGGCTGTCACCGAAGGTCTCGGCATAGGTGCCCAGCGCCCAGTCGCCGTTGACGATCATGGCCGCATCGCCCTGGCTGAACAGGCCATCGGCGACGTTGTAGTCAGCCTCGGCCGGCATCACGCCGTTGGCGTACTTGAGGTCATGCATGAACTGCAGCGCGCCGACCATGGCCTCGGTGTCCAGCGTGGGGGTGGTGCCATCCTCGGCGAAGACGGAGCCGCCGAAGCCGCCCAGGAACGGGACCAGCCAGAAGGACTCGGTCTGGTTGAAGACGAGGCCGAACTTGTTGTTGGCGGCGTCGGTGTTCTCCTGGGCGATGGCGATCATCTCGTCGCTGTTGGTCGGGCCCTCGGGGACGAGGTCCTTGTTCCAGTACAGCATGAGATGGTTGCCAAAGGAGGCAGGCACGCCCCAGACGGTGCCGTCGACGGTGACAGCGTCGAGCGCGTTGGGCAGGTAGACGCTGGTGTCGACGACGCCGTCGAGGGCCCCGATGGTGCCGGAAGCGGTGAACGGACCGACGTGGTCGGCCACGGTCCACAGGATCTCGGGCGCGCCGCCAGCCAGGCTGGAGGTGAGGAAGTCCTCGCGCAGCGTCTCGACCTGCTTGTTGACGACGGTGATGTTGACGTCAGGATTGGCGGCCATGTACTCGGCTGCCAGGCTTTCGACGTACTGGAAGGCGCCCTCGGCCTCGCCCTCGGCGGTCCAGAGGGTGAGATCGGTCTGGGCGGCGACAGGGGCCGCGGTCCCGGCGAGCATCGCCATGGACGCGGCCAGCGCTGCGACCTTGAATCGGTTGGACATCGTTAGATGTGCCTCCTCCTTGTGGCCACCGACGCAGGGTGGTGGCTCGTTCGCGTTGCCGGCCGCAACAAGACGTCGCTCGGCCGGCGAGCGGATGATACGCCGCCTTCACGGAGTCGGCCACCGGTCCTATACAGGTGGCGGGAGCGCTCGTACAGGTGGCGGGAGCGCGCGGGCACGCATCCGATAGCATGGGCGGCGCCATGCCTGAACCTCGCGTCTCGCTCACCCTCGTCCTGCACAATCACCAGCCCGTGGGCAACTTCGGGTTCGTCTTCGAGGAGGCCTTCGAGAAGGCGTACCTTCCGATGCTCGAGGCGCTCGAGAGCCACCCCGGTGTGCGCCTGGGCCTGCACTACACCGGGCCCCTGATCGAGTGGCTGAAGGAGGAGCGCCCGCAGTTCATCGCCCGGCTACGCGCGCTGGTCGGGCGCGGGCAGGTGGAAGTGCTCGGTGGCGGCTACTACGAGCCGGTGTTGGCGTCGCTGCGCGAGAACGACCGGTTGGGCCAGCTGATGCGCATGGCCGATGAGATCGAGTCGCTGGTGGGGCAGCGGCCGAGCGGCGCGTGGCTGGCGGAGCGCGTGTGGGAGCCGGATGTGCCCAAGGCCCTCGTCAAGGCCGGTTACGGCTTCACCATCGTGGATGACGCACACTTCCGCGCCGCCGCCATCCCGCCGGAGCTGCACTGGGGCCCCTACTCCACCGACGACCAGGGCTACCGGCTGCTGGTCTTCGGTTCCGAGCAGGGTCTGCGCTACCGCATCCCCTTCCGGCCCGCCGAGGAGGTCATCGAGTACTTGCGTGAGCACGCCACGTCCGATGGCCGATTGGTGGGCATGATGGGCGACGACGGCGAGAAGTTCGGTACCTGGCCGGGGACGTGGGAGCTCTGCTACGGCGATGGCCAGTGGGTCGAGCGGTTCTTCAGCGCGCTGGAGGCCAACAGCCGGTGGCTGAGCGTGCTGCGACCGTCAGAAGCGCTGGCGCAACATCCGCCTATCGGGCGCGTGTACCTGCCCACAGGTTCCTACGCCGAGATGGGCGAGTGGTCGCTGCCGGTGGAGGCACGGCGCGAGTTCACGCAGCTGCTGCACGACGCGGTGGAGCAGGGCAAGCCGGAGGCGCGCTGGATGCGCGGCGGCTTCTGGCGCGCCTTCCAGGTCAACTACCGCGAGATCAACGACCTCCACAAGCAGATGCTGCGGACGTCGCGCAAGGTGGCGGCCATCGAGCCGGGGCAGGTGGGCGGTAGCGCGCTGGCCAGGATCCACGACCACCTCTACCAGGGCCAGTCCAACGACTGCTATTGGCACGGGCTCTTCGGCGGGATCTACCTGTCACACATGCGCCTGGCCACCCTGGAGCACCTCATCGCGGCGGAAGATGCCGCCGACCGTGCGGCTGGCCTGGCCGGTATCCACATCCAGGCGGCCGACTTCGACGTGGACGGCTTCGACGAGCTGCTCGTGAGCACGCCTGGGCAGGTCGTCATGCTCAAGCCAAACGAGGGCGGGGGCATCGGCAGCTGGGACATCCGCGCGGTGCGCCACGCCCTGGCCTCCGTGATGCGACGGCGGCCGGAGGCCTACCACGACACGCTGCGTGCGGCCGACATCGGCGAGATCGCCGAGCAGGCCGCCGGTGAGGGCGCCGAGTCCATCCACGACCTGGTCAAGGTCAACGAGCCGGGCATGAGCCAACGCCTCTGGTACGACGCGTACGAGCGCCGGTCCGGACTGGTGCACGTGATGCCGACCGGCACCACGGCCGCCGCCTTCGAGCAGGCCTCCTTCGATGAGCTGGGCGACTTCGTGACCGGTGCCTTCGACGTGGCACGCGCCGACGACAGCACGGTCGAGCTGGTGCGTTCAGGCCAGGTGCGGACGAGCGACGGCTCCAGCCTGCCGGTGCGCGTGCGCACGTCGTTCGTCTTCGGCACCGACAGGCGCACGCCCACGCTTGACATGGCGGTGGAGATCACAAATGAGGGGGCCCGGTCGCTGGACGCGCTGCTCGGCGTGGAGTTCGACCTCAACATGCTCGGCGGGGGCGGCAATCCGTCAGCCTGGTACAAGGTCAACGGCGAGACCGGCGGCTTCGACGCCCGCAAGACGGCCGACGCCACCGACCACGTGGGGATGGGCAACCACTACATCGGCATCGAGCTGGAGTCGCGGCCGACGCCGCCGGCCGCTGCCTGGTGGTCGTCGATCGAGACGATGTCAGTCTCGGAGAACGGCTTCGAGTGCAACCACCAGGGTGGGTCGCTCCTGTGGGTGTGGCCGCTGGCGCTGGCGGCGGGCGAGTCGACCACGGTCAGGCTGGCCAACCTGGTGCGAGCCAACAAGGACCGCGCCGAAGACGAGGGTCTGTAGCAGGACCGCAGGAGGGCTGACCTCGGGACCGCACGTCTTACCCGCCAGGCCCCTGACCGCACATCTTTCCCGTGCGGCGGCACAGTTCGACGATCAGGCCGCCCAGCACGCACATCCTTCCCGCGCCGCGGGACCCGATGACAGTGGTTCCCGTTCCCCGGTCAGGAGTGGACAGAAACCCACCACGGTGGTCGGACTGTCCCGCTGGGCGGGAGGCGTATCGGGTCCCGCTGGGCGGGAGGCGCTATCGGCTCCCGCTGGGCGGGAGGCGCCATCCGGTGGCTGAGCGCTAATGCGGGGCCGAGACGTCAACCCGCCCGCGTCTGGACGATCAGACCTCTGCGAGGGCGGCGAAGGTCTGCTTCAGGGTGGGGTAGAGCGAGCGGTACACCTCATAGGCCTTCTCGTAGGCACCCGCGTCAGGGCCGGGAGACGTCGTGTCGGTGATCTCCACCATCGCCTCGCAGGCCGCCTGCACCGTCGGATACCAACCGGCCGCCACCGCCGCCAGGATGCCGGCGCCGGTGGCCACGCCCTCGGCGGTGCGCGTCAGGGAGATCGGCACGCCCAGCACGTCGGCGATGATCTGCTTCCACAGCGCGGAGTTGGTGCCACCGCCGGAGGCGCGCAGCTCACGCAGGGGCTCGGGCGCGACCTCGCTCATCAGGCCGAAGACGTCGCGCAGGCTGAACGCCACGCCCTCGAGCACGGCACGCACCATGTGGCCCAACCCGTGCCGCACGGTCAGCCCGATGAAGGCGCCGCGCGCCAGCGGATCGGGATAGGGGGCACGCTCGCCTGACAGGTAGGGCAGGAAGATGAGCCCTTCAGCACCGGGTGGCACCGGCTCGGCCAGCGCGGTCAGCTCCGCCCAGGATGCGTCCGGCGCCAGCTCGTCGCGCAGCCACTTGAGGGAGCCGGCGGCGGACATGGTCACGCCCATGAGGTGCCAGGTCCCGGGGACCGCATGGCAGAACGCCTGCAGCCACCCGCGCGGCTCGATGGCCGGAGCAGCGGTCGGGGTGAAGATGACGCCGGAGGTGCCCACGGACATGGCGGCGATGCCGGGCACCACCGCACCCAGGCCCACGGCGTTGCTGGCCTGGTCTCCCGATCCGCCCACCACGGGCGTGCCGGCGCGAAGTCCGGTGGCGTCAGCCGCGGCCTCACTGACGGGCGCCACGACCTCTGGACCCTCCACGGTCCGCGGCATCATCGCCGGGTCGAACCCCAGCGCCGCCAGCACCTCCGGCGACCAGGTGCGGGTGCGCAGGTCGAGCAGCACCGTGCCCGAGCCATCGTTGACATCGAGCGCGTACTCACCGGTGAGCTTGAAGCGCACGTAGTCCTTGGGCAGCAGCAGGTGTCGGGCGCGCGCCCAGGCGTCGGGCTCGTGCTCTCGCACCCACAGCATCTTGGTGGCAGTGAAGCTGACGAGCGCGTCGTTACCGGTGATGGCGATGAGCCGCTCCGCACCGACAGCCTCACGCATGGCGTCGCACTGCGCCTGGGTACGGCCGTCGTTCCACAGGATGGCTGGGCGCACCACTTCGCCGTGTTCGTCGAGCAGCACCATGCCGTGCATCTGGCCCGAAGCACCAACCGCCGCGATGTCGTCAGCCGATGCGCCGCTGTCGCGCAGTACCTGCCCGATGGTCTGCTGGGCGCCGTCCCACCAGAGGGCGGGATCCTGCTCCGCCCAGCGTGGGTGCGGTGTCTCGAAGTCGTACTCCGCCGACGCTACGGCCACCACCGACCCGCTGCGGTCGATGAGGATGGCCTTGGTGGCGGTGGTCGAGATGTCGAGTCCCAGGACCAGTTCAGCAGCGCTCACGTCTTGCCTCCTTCAGCCATCGAGCTCACTGGATGTCACGAGCGCCTCGGCCTGCGCCTCATCGACGAAGTGGATCTCCCAGTCCTCGTGATGCTCGGCCGCGTCGCCCGGCTGCAGGTCGGTCAATGGCCCCAGCGTCTCCAGCTCGGTGAAGTCGTGCTGCGTGTACAGCTGGCCGGATGCGCCCAGGTCGGCATAGTCCCGCGACTCGTCGTGGTACGCGCGCTTGACCAGCATCACGCCGTCGGCCCAGTGGGCGGCCCAGCCGCGCCGAAGGGTGGTGGCGACCTTGAAGCGTCCGAGTGCGGGGTCCGTGCTCGCATGCAGCTCGATGGCATGGTCGCTGAGCCGCAGACGGGGGTCATCGCTGCGCGCGTATGACCAGAGCACGATGTTGCGCTGGGCCTGGAAGCCACCCGGATCGAAAGGCTCGGTGAGCAGCGGCAACCATGCCCGTCCGCCGGCGGCCATCATGGTGATGGCCCACGCCGCCAGGCGCTGCGGCCGGTCGGCGTGATTGACCACGCGGTAGTCGAAGGCGAAGCGCTCCGGACCGGTGACGCGCAGGCTGATCTCGCGGCTGGTCCCCGCGACCGGGTCCGGTCGGGTGGCGAGCCTGATGCCGTCGACGATCTCCTCCACGCCGACGGGGTCATCGTCCGGTCGGTAGGTCAGGCGGGGGTCCTCCGGCGCCGCCCACAGGCGGCTGCCACCGCGCAGGTGGATGGGGTCGGAGCCGGGGCAGTCGAGCGTCATGTCGGGCAGCTCGGCGAAGTGGTTGCGTCCGTCGGGCGTGAGCAGGCCCAGCACCCGCGGCCCCACCGAGGTGGTCACCACGAGGCGGACCCGGCCCGCCTCCACCTGGATCGCTTCGTGACCCGCGTATCGCGTCGTCGTGATCGACATGCTGGTCCCCTCTCCTCCTCCTGCGGTACGACCGATGCTAGCGAACGGCATGGGCTGGGTCAGTCCGGTCCTGCAGGGTCATGCATCTCCGCGCCGTCATGCATCTCCGCGCCGTCGTGCATCTCCGCGCCGTCATGCATCTCCGCGCCGGGTGAGGCGGACATGCGCCCACGAGACCGGCGGCAGGTCGAGTCGAAGTCGGGCGTCCACGATGGTCACACTCGTGAGCCGCACCGGATGGACACGAT
This sequence comes from uncultured Chloroflexia bacterium, assembly GCA_963712735.1. GTDB lineage: Bacteria > Chloroflexota > Limnocylindria > Limnocylindrales > CSP1-4 > JAFMJV01. The sequence goes on from CAVQIZ010000002.1 coordinate 104,483, forward strand.
CGGGATGCTCCCGGGTATTGGTGGCATGCAGGTCGCCATCGGTCAGCACGACCGCGTCCTCGACGGCCCAGCCCTGGGCCGGCACCAGGTCCACGTCGAGCATCATCGGCTCTGCCGGATGGCGATTTACCATGAAGACCGAGAGTGCTGACTGGTCATCGGCTACCACGGCCACCGCGTCGATCACGGGCACCTCCCCGTGCCGCCGAGTGGCCATCGTGGGTGCGTCGAGGCGCACCGGCACGGCGCTGCCCCAGCGGTGTGCTGCGGTCAGCGCGAAGGGGTGGAACGTGGCCTCGCGCCAGGCCGGTCCGAGCGGCTCGGTCTTGATCGGCGCGATGACGTTGACGAGCTGTGCCAGGCAGGCGGTGCTCACCCGGTCCGCGTGGCGCAGCAGCGCGATGAGCAGGCTGCCCACGACGACCGCGTCCGCCACCGTGTAGGCATCCTCGCTGATGCGGGGAGCGACCGGCCAATCGAGTGGAGGGAACAGCTCCTCGTGGCGTCGCAGGTACCACACGTTCCATTCGTCGACGGCGAGGCGGATGGACTTCGAGCCACCCGCCCGGCCCACCACCTCATCGGCGATCGACGCGACCTCCTCGAGGTAGCGGTCAAGGGCGACGCCAGAGGCCAGGAAGCTGCCCAGGTCGTCGTCCTCCTCGTAGTAGGCATGGAGCGAGATCTCGTCCACGAGCTCCCAGGTGGCTGCGAGCACGGTCCGCTCCCACTCGCCGAACGTGGGCATCGACGCCCCGGAGCTTCCGGCCACTACGAGCTGGAGGCCAGGATCGAACTGGCGCATCGCGCGTGCGGTCTCGGCAGCCGACCGACCGTACTCCGCGGCCGTCTTGTGACCGAGCTGCCAGGGTCCGTCCAGCTCGTTGCCCAGGCACCAGCGGCGGATGCCGAAGGGCTCCGCGTGACCGTCGTGGCGGCGTCGGTCGGCAAGCGCGGAGCCGGCCGGGTGGTTGGCGTATTCGAGCAGCTCGAGCGCCTCGGGCATGCCGCGCGTTCCCAGGTTCAAGGTCAGCATCGGCTCGACGCCGGCGGCCCTGACCCAACGCATGTACTCACCCAGGCCGAAGGCGTTGGTCTCGCGGCTGTGCCAGGCAAGGTCGAGCCGCACCGGCCGCGCATCGACCGGCCCCACGCCATCCTCCCAGCGATAGCCGGAGGCGAAGTTCCCGCCCGGGTAGCGCACCAGCGTCACGCCCAGCTCGCGCACAAGCTGGAGCACATCGGTACGGAAGCCGTCGGCATCGGCCGCGGGGTGGCCAGGCTCGAAGATGCCGCCATACACGCAGCGACCCATGTGCTCGACGAAGGAGCCGAACAGCCCCGCACTGACTGGCGCGATGACGTCACGCCGATCGAGCGTTCCCCTTGCCGTCAGGACCACCGGACGTGCCGACCGCTCATCTCTCCGCCAGCTCAGGCGGAGGGGCCGTCGTGCGTCGCACGACCAGCTCGGTCCCCATCACGATCCGCTCCGGCGCCTGCGCCGGCTGCGCGATGAGGCTCATCAGGCGCCGTACCGCCACGTGTCCCATCTCGCGCAGCGGCTGGCGCACCGTCGAGAGCGCGGAGGACGGATAGGACGCCTCCACGATGTCGTCGAAGCCAAGCACGGAGAGGTCGTGGGGAACGCGCAGCCCGACGTCGTGGGCGGCACTCATGACGCCGAAGGCAGCCGCGTCGCTGGAGGCGAAGATGGCCGTCGGGCGGTCGGGCCTCGAGAGCAGCTGCATGGCGGCCTCGTGGCCACGCGGCTCCAGGAAGTCGCCCTCGACGACAAGCGAGTCGTCCAACGGGATACCGGCGGCCTCGAGTGCGTCACGGTAGCCCGCCAGGCGCTGCTGCGTGGCGCCGACGTCGGGGCGTCCGGTGATGCAGGCGATGCGACGATGGCCGAGCCCGATCAGGTAGGCGATGCCCTCGCGGGTGCCGGGCCGGTTGGCGGCGTTGATGATGTTGCAGCCGGGAGCCTCGCTGTCGTGGTCGATGAGCACGAAGGGGAAGTCTTCTGCGCGCAACTGCGAGACGTAGGCCGGCAGCTCGTGAGGCAGCACGATCAGCAGGCCGTCGACCATGCCATGCGAGAGTCGCGCCACGTACTCGGCTTCCTTCTCACGCCGGTTGTGGGTCGTGCACAGTAGGAGGTCGTAGCCGGCCGCCGAGATCTCGTGATCGATGCCCTTGATGACGACGGAGAAGAAGGGATTGTCGATCTCCTGCGCCAGCAGGCCGATGGCCTGGGTCCTGCCCCTGGCCAGGGCACGGGCTGTGACGTGCGCCACGTACCCCAGCTCCAGCATCGCGGCCTGGACCCGCTGGCGCGTGCTCTCGCGCACGCTGGGCTGGCCGTTGACGACCCGCGAGACGGTGGCATACGAGACTCCGGCCCGGTCGGCCACATCGAAGATCGTCGGACGCGCCGTCCGCCTCCCAGTCGCAGCCGGCGACGTCTGCCCGGCGGCGGACTGGTCGAGGCGCTCGAGCGCTGGCGCGTGTCACGATCCATATGGACGCAATATACCTGAGCCAGACGGTCTTGCAAGCGCTTACAGGAATGTGGTAGAACTCCCATGGCAGGGTACGGGCCTGCGACTCAGGCCCGGACCGGCCCGAGACCCGCAACAGCCAAGGAGGAGTGGGATGTCGCGATACCTACGGATGGGAGCGCTTGCAGGAGCCAGGCGCCATCCTCGCCACCGCGCTCGGTGGCGCCGCCATCGCCCAGGACCAGGTGGACATCGAGTGGTGGCACATCGACACCAACGATCCCGGCCTGTCGCTGCGGCAGGAAGTCGCCGACGAGTACATGGCGGAGCATCCCAACGTCAACATCAACATCACGGTCCTGGAGAACGAGGCGTTCAAGCAGAAGCTGGCGCTCGATATGCAGGCCGGGAGCGCGCCGGACATCTTCAATTCCTGGGGCGGTGGCGTCCTCGCCGAGCAGGCCGATGCCGGCATGGCAAGGCCCATCGAGGACGAGATCGCCGACTGGGTCGACACCATGAACCCGGCCGCCATGAGCATCTACCAGGTCGACGGCGTCCAGTACGGCGTGCCCTACAACTTCGGCCTCGTCGGCTTCTGGTACAACAAGGACCTCTTCGCCGAGGCCGGGCATCACCGAGCCGCCCGCCACCTGGGATGAGTTCCTCGAGGACGTGCAGGCGCTCAAGGACGCGGGCATCACGCCCATCGCCCTGGCCGCCGGGGACAAGTGGCCGGCGATGTTCTACTGGGCCTACCTCGCGCTGCGTGCCGGCGGGCAGGCGGCGATGGAAGAGGCCATCTCGACCGGCGACTGGACCGGCCCGGCCTTCATCGAGGCCGGTGAGCAGTTCAAGCGCCTCATCGACCTGGAGCCCTTCCAGGATGGCTTCCTGGCGGCCGCCTACAACGCCGACCAGGCCTCCACCATGGGCAACGGCAAGGCCGCCATGGAGCTCATGGGCCAGTGGGCGCCCGGCGTCGAGGTGGCGGAGAGCGAGTCCGGCGAAGGCATCGGCGATGCCCTCGGCTGGTTCGCCTTCCCCGCCGTCGAGGGCGGCACGGGTCTGCCGACCGACGTCTTCGGCGGCGCCGACGGCTACGCCGTGGGCAAGGATGCGCCCCCGGAGGCCGTCGACTTCATCCGCTACCTGAGCAGCGAGCCGGTCGCGGAGCGCTTCGGTGCCACCAACACGGGCATCCTGCCCCCGACCGAGGCAGCCGTCGACTCGGTGACCGACCCGACCCTGCAGACGCTGCTGCAGAAGCGGGCCGAGGCCACCTTCGCGCAGCTGTACCTCGACCAGGCGACGTCACCCGCACTGGGAGCGGCGATCAACGATGCCATCCAGCTGCTCGTCGCCGGCCAGGCATCGCCGGAGGATGTCGCGGCTGCGATCACCGACGCAGCCTCGATGGAGTGACCATCTCGACGTAGTCTGCATCAAGCTCGGGCCGGCCGCAAGGCCGGCCCGACCCGTTCCCGGAGGCAGCCGTGACGGTCACGCACGAGCGTTCAGCGACCAGACCCGAAGGCGCCGATGGACCCGCTGGTCCACCGTCGCGCTCTTCGTGTTGCCTGCGCTCTTGGTCTACGCGCTGTTCGTGCTGCTGCCCATCGCTCAGGCGGCGTTCTACAGCCTCTTCCGCTGGAACGGCCTCAAGCCGCTGACCGACTTCATCGGACTGGCCAACTACGAGCGAGCGCTGTCCGATCCGGTCTTCCTGGGGGCGATCTCGCACAACTTCCTCATCATCCTGCTGTCCCTCGCCATCCAGATCCCGTTCGCGCTGGGGCTGGCGCTGCTGCTCAACCGTGACTTCCCCGGCCGTGCGGTGCTGCGACTGCTGTTCTTCGCGCCCTACGTGATCGCCGAGGTCATCGCCGGGATCGTCTTCAAGCTCATGCTCACGCCCGACGGGCTGGTCGATCAGTCGCTCGATGCGGCCGGGCTCGGCTCCCTGACGCAGCTCTGGTTGGCCGACCCGCGACTTCGTGATGTACACGATGTTCTTCATCATCAGCTGGAAGTACTTCGGCTTCCACATGATCATCATGCTGGCCGGCTTGCAGGAGATCCCGCGCGAGGTCGAGGAGGCAGCGCTGGTCGACGGCGCCAGCCGCAACCAGTCGGTCCGCCATATCACCATCCCCCTGCTCGGCCCGACGATCCGCGTCTCGGTCTTCCTGTCGATCATCGGCGCCCTGCAGCTCTTCGACCTGGTCTGGGCCACGACCAAGGGTGGCCCGATCAACGCCTCCAACACCATGGCCACGTACATGATCGACTGGGGCCTGAGGCGGAGCCAGCTTGGCTACGGCAGCGCGACCGCCGTCATCCTCTTCGTCCTCGCCTTCATCGTCGCGCTCCTCTACCAGCGGTTCGTCATGCGCCAGGACGTCGAGGGTGCGACAACCGGGGGGCCTGGCTGAGCGATGAGCGAATCGAGAGGGAGCGCCGCCAGCCCGACCCTGGCGCAACGGATCCGCCACGGCACGTGGAGCGCCACGCGCGTGCTGGTCATGTTCGGCGTGGCCGCGGCCATCGTCATCCCGCTGGCCTACGCGGCCATCAGCGGCTTCCGGGACACCGGCGAGATCCGCAACCGGCCGGTCGACCTGCCGTCGGACTGGTTCCCGCACAAGTACGTCGAGATCCTGACCGGGGAGATGTACTGGCGAGAGTTGCTCAACAGCATCGTGGTGGCCACCATCACCACGCTTGCTGGTGGTCGGGCTCGCGGCCATGGCCGCCTTCGCCTTCGCACGACTGAGCTTCCCGGGGAGGGAGAAGCTGTACACGCTCTTCGTGCTGGGCCTGCTCTTCCCCGTGGCCATCGCCATCCTGCCGCTGTTCGTGCTCATCCGCCAGCTGGGGCTCTTCGACAGCCCGCTCGGCGTGGCGCTGCCGCAGGCAGCGTTCGGCCTGCCGCTGACGATCGTCATCCTGCGGCCGTTCTTCCGGGCCATCCCGGTCGAGCTGGAAGATGCCGCCCGCATCGACGGCTGCAGCGCCTTCGGCTTCTTCTGGCGCGTGGTGCTGCCGCTGTCGCGGCCGGCGCTCGCCACCGTGGCCGTCCTCGCCATCGTCGGCAGCTGGAACGCCTTCCTGCTGCCGCTCGTCGTCTTCAGCAGCTCCGACCAGTGGACGCTGCCGCTGGGGGTGATGAACTTCTCGACCCAGTACACGTCGGACACCGCCCGCGTCCTGGCCTTCACCACGCTGTCGATGGTCCCGGCGCTCATCTTCTACGTCATCGCCGAACGCCAGATCGTCGGCGGCCTCACCGCCGGAGCGGTCAAGGGATGACTCGACCCAAGGGAGAACCCATGCCTGAACTCACCGCCGATGGCATCGCGGCGCGCACCCCTGACTCCGGCCCCGATGCTCCGCCGTATCTGGATGCCTCACGATCCGTCGAGGAACGGGCGCTCGACCTGCTGGCCCGGATGAGCGTGGCGGAGAAGATCGCGCAGCTCGGCTCGGCGTGGGCCTTCGAGCTGTCCGATGGCCACGAGTTCGACCCGGCAAGCGCGCGCGAGCGGATATCGGACGGACTGGGGCAGGTCACTCGCGTGGCCGGCGCCACCAATCTGCCCCCGAAGCAGGTGGTGGAGCTGGGCAACGCCATCCAGCGCTTCCTTGTCGAGGAGACGCGGCTGGGGATCCCGGCCATCCTCCACGAGGAGTCCCTGCACGGGGTCATGGCCCGTGACGCGACCTGCTTCCCCCAGGCCATCGGCCTGGCGGCGACATGGGACCCGGCCCTGGCCGAGCTGATGGCTCGCCGGATCGGCCGGCACCTGCGAGCGACCGGTGCCAGCCAGGCGCTGGCACCGGTCCTGGACATCACGCGTGATCCCCGATGGGGCCGGCTCGAGGAGACGTACGGCGAGGATCCGTACCTGGCGGCAGAGCTGGGCTGCGCCTATGTGCGGGGCATCCAGGAGAACGCCGACGGGGAGCGTCCCATCATCGCCACGGGCAAGCACATGGTGGGCCACGGCCTGCCCGAAGGCGGGCTCAACCAGGCGCCCGCCCACATCGGCATGCGCGAGCTGCTCGATAGCTTCCTCTTTCCCTTCGAGGCCGCGGTTCGCGACGCAGGCATCGGCTCGATGATGCACGCGTACGACGATCTCGACGGTGTGCCCTGTGCCGCGTCGCGCGAGCTGCTCACGACCATCCTTCGTGAGCGCTGGGGCTTCGACGGCATCGTGGTGGCGGACTACCTGGGGATCGAGCATCTGCTGACGCTTCACGAGCTCGTCGACGACCTCTCGGATGCGGCGGTGATGACGCTCGAGGCCGGGCTGGACATGGAGCTACCCGCGACTGCAGCCTTCGGCGAGCCCCTGCGGCGTGCGGTGGAGGACGGCCGGGTGGCCGTGGACCTGCTCGACATGGCCGTCGAGCGGGTGCTGCGAGCGAAGCTCCGCCTGGGGCTGTTCGAACGGCCGTACGCAGATCCGATCCCTTGCGGGCATCGACGCTGCGGGGGACGGTGCGGTGGCGCTCGAGATCGCCAGGCGCTCCATCGTGCTGCTCGAGAACGACGGCACGCTACCGCTGTCGGCGAACCTGCGCTCGATGGCGGTCATCGGGCCCAACGCCGACGACGCGCGGGTGCTCGTCGGGGACTACGGCCACCTGGTGCACATCGAGACCCTGCTGGAGAACCGCGGTCGCGAGGGCATCGCCGGCAATGCTGCTCCGCTCGACTTGCAGCTGGCCGACGAGCTCGCGTCGTGGACCACGGTCCTCGAAGGCATCCGGGAGCGGGCGCCCCGGTCGATGCGGGTCGAGTACGCGCGCGGCTGCGGCCTCCTCGACGGGGAGGACGCGGATATCGAAGCCGCGGTCGACCTCGCCCGCGAGGCCGACGTCGCCATCCTCGTGCTTGGTGAGCGGTCCGGCCTGACCGCTGAGTGCACCTGCGGCGAGACGCGCGACCGGGTGGAGCTGGGTCTGCCCGGGCGACAGGCAGAGCTGTTCCATGCTGTCGCGGCGACCGGCACGCCGGTCGTGCTGGTGCTGGTGGCCGGACGCCCGCTGGCCATCCCCGACGAGGCCGCCGAGGCTGCCGCGGTGTTGCATTCGTGGGTGCCGGGTGAGGCCGGCCCGCGAGCGATCGCCGAGGTCATCTTCGGTGACCTGAGCCCTGGCGGGAAGCTGCCGGTGACAGTACCGAGATCCGTCGGGCAGGTGCCCATCTACTACGCCCACAAGCCGTCGGGCGGTCGTTCGCAGTGGCACGAGGACTACGTGGACGGGTCGCACCGACCACTCTGGCCGTTCGGCTACGGGCGCTCCTACGCTCGATTCGAACTCTCGGGACTACTGCTCGACCGGGACCAGACGACCAGCGACGGCCAGGTCGTGGTCAGCGTGGATGTAACCAACGTCGGGGAGTCGACCGCCGACGAGGTCGTGCAGCTGTACGTGCGGGACATCCATGCGAGCGTGACCCGGCCGGTGAGGGAGCTGCGCGGGTTCGCGCGCGTCACGCTCGCACCGGGAGAGCGCCGCACGGTCACCTTCGGCCTGGGCGTCGAGCAGCTCGCGTTCGCCGGCGTCGATGGACGCCTCCGCGTGGAGCCAGGTCGGCACCAGGTGCTGGTCGGGACATCCGCAGTCGACCTGCCGCTCACGGCGGAGTTCGAGGTCGTCGGCGAGGTGCGCCACCTTGTGGCGCGCTCACGCTTCTTCACCACGGTGGAGGTCAGCGAGCGTCCAGCCCGTGTCGAGCGATGACGTCGCGATACCAGAGCGCGCTGTCGCGGGGTGTGCGCTCGAGCGTGTCGTAGTCGACGTGGACCAGGCCGAAGCGCTTGTGGTAGCCATGCGACCACTCGAAGTTGTCCATGAGTGACCACGCGAAGTAGCCGCGGACGTCGACGCCGTCCTCGATGGCGGCGTGGAGCGCGCGCAGGTGCGCATCGAGGTAGGCGATGCGCCGGGGGTCATGGCAGAGGCCATCCACGACCGGATCGTCATAGGCGCAGCCGTTCTCGGCGATGTAGACGGGCGGTAGGTCAGCATAGGTCGCCCGCAGGCCGACGAGGAGAGCGCGCAACCCGTCGGGTGTGATCGGCCAGCCCATGTCGGTGTGCTCGGGACCTGGTGCGGTGCTGCTGGCGTCGTGGAGTCCAGGCGTACGCGCGAGGGTAGCGCCGGGCGCCGCGCGCAGGAACTCGTCGTGGTAGTAGTTGATGCCCAGCCAGTCCAGCGGCTGCGAGATGGCCTCGAGGTCGCCCGGTTCCACGGGCAGACCACCGAAGGCGCCGAGGTCAGCCAGCGCGTCATGCGGGTAGCGGGCGCGCAGGATGGGCTCCGTCCAGACGCGGTTGCGCAGGGCGTCGAACCGTCGGGCGCCATATGCGGCCGCGCCGCTGGGATCGTCGCCCGCGACACGGATGGAGGTGAGGTTGAGGACCACGCCCTGCCGCGGCCCGGCGTCGATGCTGCGCATGGCCGTGACCGCGAGCCCGTGGGCGAGGTTGAGATGGTGGATGGCCCGCGTGGCCTCGGCCGGGTCGGCGTGGCCCGGCGCATGCTCCGAATCGGCGTATCCCAGCAGCGCCGAGCACCACGGTTCGTTGAGCGTGGCCCATAGCGGCACCCGGTCGTGCAGGGCCTCGAAGACGATGGCCGCATAGTCGGCGAACCGGGAGGCCGTCTCGCGCGCCGGCCAGCCGCCGGCATCCTGGAGCGCCTGCGGCAGGTCCCAGTGGTAGAGCGTCAGCATCGGCGTGATGTCGTGCTCGAGCAGCCGGTCCACGAGGCGTGAGTAGAAGTCGATCCCGGGCTGGTTGACCGGCCCGGCGCCGGAGGGCTGGATGCGCGGCCAGGCCACGCTGAAGCGGTAGGCACCCAGGCCCAGGTCCGCCATCAGCTGGACATCGGCTGGCCAGCGATGGTAGTGGTCGGCGGCGACATCGCCGGTGTGGCCATCGCGGACAAGGTCCGTCGCATGGCACTGCGTGTCCCAGATGCTGGGTCCCCGTCCATCCTCGTGCACGGCTCCCTCGATCTGGTACGAGCTCGTGGCAGCACCCCAGAGGAAGCCTTCGGGGAACCGCATCGCGCGGGCGTCGCTCATCGTTCGGTCACTCCGTGCTGGATGGCAGGTGGGGCGAGCGGAAGACTCGGCTCGAGCCTGCAGGCGCCGAGGATCCAGTGCCGATTCTCCGCCGGGACGGCCTTCGGCGTCCCGGGCGCGTGCATGCGTTTGCTACGATGCCTTCGTCCACCGTGAGGCGTACGGGGTCCGTCCAGCTGGCCGCTCGGCCCGCAGATGCAAGTGACCCGCGACCTGGCGGCGGAGGAGGTACTGGTATGGCTACTGTCACGTTCGATGGGGTCTGGAAGAAATTCGGCGAAGTCGTCGCCGTGAACGACCTCAACCTCGAGATCAACGATGGCGAGTTCATGGTGCTCGTCGGGCCCTCGGGCTGCGGCAAGACCACCTCGCTGCGCATGATCGCGGGGCTCGAGGAGATCAGCGAGGGCACGCTCTCGATCGGCGATCGCGTGGTCAACCACGTCGCTCCCAAGGACCGTGACATCGCCATGGTCTTCCAGTCCTACGCGCTGTACCCGCACATGACCGTGTACGACAACATGGCCTTCGGGCTCAAGCTGCGCAAGACGCCCAAGGACGAGATCGACCGCCGCGTCAAGGAGGCGGCCGCGATGCTGTCGGCAGAGAACCTGCTCGAACGCAAGCCGCGCGAGCTCTCCGGCGGTCAGCGCCAGCGCGTCGCGCTCGGTCGCGCCATCGTGCGTGAGCCGGCCGTGTTCCTGATGGACGAGCCGCTGTCCAACCTGGACGCCAAGCTGCGTGTCCAGACGCGTGCCGAGATCGCCCGTCTGCACCAGCGCCTGGGCACCACCACCGTGTACGTCACCCACGACCAGGTCGAGGCCATGACGATGGGCCAGCGCATCGCCGTGATGAGCGAGGCGCGCCTGCAGCAGGTGGGCTCTCCGCAGGAGCTCTACGACCACCCGGACAACCGCTTCGTGGCCGGCTTCATCGGCAGCCCCTCGATGAACTTCCTCGAGGTCGACGTGACCCGCACGGGCGACGCCGTCCAGCTCAAGGGTGATGGCATCGATATCCCGCTGCCCGACCGCTACATGGCCGGCTTCAAGACCTTCTCCGGTAGCAAGCTCACCGTCGGTGTCCGGCCCGAGCACCTCGATGTCGAGGTCGCACCTCCGAGTGGTTCGCTCAGCGGTAACGCCGATGTCGTGGAGTACCTCGGCAACGAGGAGCTCATCCACCTCAGCGTGGGCGGTCACGACATCGTCGCGCTCATCGGCAGCGAGCATCGCGTCAGGCCGGGTGACGACCTGACGCTCAACATCTCACTGGACAAGGTCCACCTCTTCGACCCCGAGTCCACGCTGGCGCTCGACAAGGAGCGCGACGCGGCCGGGATCCGCAAGGGCGGCGCGGCACGCAAGGACGACGGTGCGGCCAAGGAGGCGACTCCCGCCACCGTCTAGGCCAGTCAGCCGGCAGCGATGCCGGCCTTCAGACGATCCACGCTGGCGCCTCATCCTTCAAGGGTGAGGCGCCTTCTGGTTCAGTCGCCCGCGGCGGCCGATAGGCGCAGGTCGACGACCATAGAATGCGCGCATACAAACTGCAGCGAGCGAGGAAACTGCGGCGTGGCTGATCTACCGTTCATCGACACGCATGTCCACTTCTACGACCTGGAGAATCAGAACCTCCGGTACGACCTCCTGCAGCCCGGAGCGCAGCACGAGATCATCGAGGACATCCGGGCCATCAAGGCCTCGCGCTACTGGGTGGACGACTGGCTCGCGGAGACCCGCTTCGCGAACGTCGTCAAGTCCATCCACGTGCAATGCGCGGGCGGCATCCCCGATCCCGTCGAGGAGACCCGCTGGCTGCAGGCGTTCGCGGACAGGCTGGGCCATCCGCACGGGATCGTGGCGGAGGTCCATCTCGCCCAGCCCGACGCGGCCGAAGTCATCGAGCGCCACATGGCGTTCCCCAATGTGCGCGGTGTCCGGGAGTATCGGGACGACGACTACCTCAACGACCCAGCCTGGCTGCGGGGCTTCGCACACCTGGAGCGTCATGGCCTGGTCAGCTGCGTTCATGCCAAGCCCGAGACCTATGCCGATGTCCATCGCCTCGCCGACGATCACCCGGGGATGCGCATCTGCCTCGATCACGCCGGCTTCCCCCGGCGGCGTGATGAGGAATACTTCGAGTTCTGGCAGCGCGAGATCATGAGCCTGGCGCAGGCTCCCAACGTCATCGTCAAGGTCTCCGGGCTCGACATCTGCGACCCGCGCTGGACGATCGACAGCCTGCGGCCCTGGGTGCTGACGTGCATCGAGGCGTTCGGCCCTGAGCGCACGATCTTCGCCTCCAATTGGCCCTTCGGCCGGCTGTTCGCCTCTTACCCCGACGTCATCGATACCTGGGCACGGCTGATCAGCGACTTCACGCCCGATGAGCAGGCGGCCATGTTCAGTCGCAACGCGGAGCGCTACTTCCGCATCTGAACCCGGGCCACTTGCCGCCGCCGGTCGCCGGCGCTAGGCTGGGAGAGGCGTGTATGCATACCTACACGCGATCACATAGGCGCCAACAGGGAGGGAACCATGCAGCGCATCATCGATGACCCCACGCTGGTCGTGGAGGACATGCTGCGTGGCTTTGGACGCGCACACCGCGATCTCGTGGCCGCCACCGACGACCCGCGCGTGCTGCGCTACGTGGGTGCGCCGGTCGCGGGCAAGGTCGGCATCGTGACCGGTGGCGGGTCGGGCCACAAGCCTGCCTTCATCGGCTATCTCGGGCGCAACATGGTCGATGCCGTCGCGGTCGGCGAGATCTTCAGCTCACCCTCGGCCTCGGCCTTCCTCGGTGCCTTCCGCGCGGCCGACGCGGGCGCCGGGGTGGCCTGCCTCTATGGCAACTATGCCGGCGACAACATGAACGTGAAGATGGCACGACGGCAGGCGGCCAAGGAGGGCATCCGCGTCGAGACGGTCATCGCCAACGACGACGTGCCCTCTGCGCCGGCGGACGAGCGGGACAAGCGCCGCGGCGTCGCCGGTGAGGTGCTGCTGTGGAAGGTGGGCGGGGCCAGGGCCGCGCTGGGTGGCTCGCTCGACGAGGTCATCGCCACGAGCCAGAAAGCCATCGACAACACGCGCAGCATCGGCGTGGGCCTGACCCCCTGCACCATCCCCGCCCTGGGCAAGCCCAACTTCAGCATCGAGCCAGGCATGATGGAGGTCGGCATCGGCCACCACGGGGAGCCGGGCGTCTCGGTCGAAGCGTTGAAGCCGGCGAGGGACATCGCGAGCCTGATGATGGAGGTCATCCTGCCCGACCTGCCCTTCGAACGAGGGGACGAGGTGTGCATCCTGATCTCGGGCCTGGGCGCGACCCCGGTGATGGAGCTGTACATCCTCTATGACCACGTGGCGCGCATCGCGGAGGACGCCGGCCTGTCGATCCATCGACCCTATGTCGGCAACTACTTCACCTCGCTCGAGATGATGGGCGCGACGGTCACGATGATGCGCCTCGACGACGAGCTCAAGGCCTGCCTCGACCTGGAGGCCGACAGCGTGGGCCTGCGGCAGCTGCCCACATGAGCGCCGCGGCGTCCTTCCCTGCCTCGCAGGGTCGACCCGTCATCGATGCGCTCATCGCCGCCATCGACCAGAACGCGCAGATGCTGAGCGAGATCGATGGCGCCATCGGTGACGGCGACCACGGCATCAACATGCGCAAGGGCTTCCTGCTCGTGCGCGAGCAGCTGGACGGACCCATCGCGCTCCCGGCGGGCCTGGAGCTGATCGGCGACACGCTGCTCACACGCATCGGCGGGGCGATGGGCCCCCTCTACGGCAGCTTCTTCGACGAGATGGGAGCCGCCGGCGAGGGCGTGGAGGACATCGATGCCAAGACCTTCAGCGCCATGCTGGGGGCCGGGCGTGCGGTGGTCGCGGACCTCGGCGAGGCCCACGTCGGCGACAAGACGCTGCTCGATGCGCTCGTCCCGGCGGTCGAAGCCTTCGACGCCGCGGTCGGACGCGGGGACGCCTTCGCCGAGGCCCTCGGCGCCATGGCTGACGCCGCCGAGCGGGGCAAGGAGTCCACACGCGAGCTGGTGGCCAAGGTGGGTCGCGCCAGCCGCCTGGGCGAGCGATCCCGCGGGGTGCTCGACGCCGGCGCCACGTCCTGCTGGCTGATGCTCAGTGCGATGGCCACCTCCATGCGGGCACTGCTGGGCGAGAGCGACTGACCCGGGAAGGGCCCACGTGAGCCCTGCAGCGCTGATGCCGGAGCGTCACCGTCAGGGTCGGATGATGGTCTTGACGATGACGGGATCGCGGGCCGTACGGTGGAATGCTTCCACGGCTTCATCCAGGGGCACGTCCAGCGAGAGGATGTTCTCCACGGGTACCGCGCCGTCGGCGATGAGCTCGATGGCGCGCTCGACCGAGCGACGGCTGACGCCGACGCTGGCGTGGATGGTGAGCTGGTTCCACACGACCTTGAACTCGTCGATCTCGACGATGCGACCGACGTTGCCGAGCCACACCAGTTGCCCACCGGCACGGGTGGCATCCACTGCCGACCGCACGGAGGCGGTCGAGCCCACCGCCTCCACGGTGAGGTCTGCGCCGAGCCCGTTCGTCGCCTCCATCAACGCCTCCACGGCCCCGTCCTGCGTGGGATCGAGGACGAGCGTGGCACCCATCTGACGGGCGATCTCGCGCCTGGCAGCGAGCGGCTCCAGGACGATGAGATGGTGTGGGCGGTGCAGCGCCAGCACCGCCGTGGCGATGAGCCCGATGGGCCCGCCACCGATCACGGCCGCGCTGTCGCCGGCGTCGAACTTGGCGCGGGAGAGGCCCTTGACCACCACGGCAAGCGGCTCGATGAGCGCAGCCTGCCGGAAGGTGACCTCGTCGGGGATGGGGATGGCTGTCCGCTCGCTGACTCGGAACAGCTCGGCGAAGGCGCCGGGCAGGTCGCCGCCGTAGACCTTGCGCTGCGGGCACAGGTCGAACTGCCCGTGGACGCAGGCATCGCAGATGCCGCACCAATGCATGGGCATGACGAAGACCCGGTCGCCGGGCTTGACGGCGGTGACCGCGCTTCCGACGGCGACGACCTCGCCGCTGGCCTCGTGGCCCATGACGAGTGGCGCCACGCGGCGGCCGTTCTTGCCGTCATAGCCGTGCGTATCGGACCCGCAGATGCTCGCCGCCCTGACCCGCACGACCACGTCGTCGTCGCGTTCGATGACCGGGTCGGGCTGCTCCACGATCTCCAGCGTCAGGGGCGCGCTCAGCAGCATCGCTCTCATGTCAGTCCATTCCTCCCCCCGTGCCTCTCGCGCCGGCTCGTACCACGCTCAGCCGCGAACCGCCTTCACCCGCTGAACGTACTCGGTCAGCATCGACTCGGCATCAGGCCCCAGCAGGTAGGGGTGGCCGATGAGCACGATGTCCGCTCCTGCCGCGACCGCCGCTTCACCCCCGGCCGGGTCGAAGGTGACGACACCGACCGGGACGTCCACGGCGGCCTTGGTGCGCTGAAGCATGTCGATGGTGTCATCCCCGCCGGGGTCTTCGGAGCGAGCGTCACCGCCATAGTGGACGAGCACCACCTGTGCGCCCATGGCCACGACCTCGTGGGCACGAGCGACCGGGTCCGGGGCCGCGTACAGGTCGACCACGACCGTGATGCCGGTCTCCGCCTGGCCCTCCAGGGCCTGGCGGATGCTGGCATCGTGGGCCACGCCGCAGATGGTCACGAAGTCCGCTCCCATGGTGGCAGCGGAGACGACGTACTTCTTGGCACCATCGACGATCTTGACGTCGGCCAGGACCGGATCGTCGGGGAAGGCCTGCTTGAAGGGTTCCATCACCGAGAGCCCCTGGTAGAGCACCAAGGGTGTACCGAACTCCAGCAGGTCGACCCCGGCACGCTTGGCCATGTGCCCGATCTCGATAGCCTGGTCGACCGTGGGCACGTCGATGGACACCTGGACGATCGGCGCCGACACGGCCAGCAGTGCGTCGAGCGCTGCCGAACGGGGCAGCGTTGCCGCCGGCGTGGAGGGAGTCGGAGTCGTCATTCCATCGCTCCTTCGAGACAGACTGCCAGTCGGCGCCGGCAGCAGTTCGCACTTGCCTTGTCGGACGTGTGCATGCAAGCATATCAGGGTCGCACGACGCGAATCAACGTACAGACCGAGAAGCGGGCAGGAGTCTCATGAGCGAAACGTACTTCCAGTGGCTGCGACAGGAAACACCCAGCCGGGTCTGGATCAACAACCCCACGGCTGCTGAGATCGAGCTCTCGCTCGAGCAGGGCGCGGTGGCTTGCACGACCAACCCTGCCTTCGGCGGCAACCTGCTGAGCCGGGCACCCGAGGAGATCCGCCCCGACATCGTGGCCGTCACCGCGAGCGGAGCCCGTGGCGACGACGCAGTCGCGCTCATCCAGCAGCGACTGGTGGCACGCATCCTGCCGTACTTCGCGCCCCACCACGAGCGCAGCGCTGGTCGCGAGGGCTGGGTGTCGATGCAGGGTGCGCCGGAGCTGGACACTTCGGTGGGACCGATCCTGGCGGCGGCGCGTGCGGCCCGTTCGCTGGCAGACAACTGCATCCCCAAGATCCCGGCGACGGCACCGGGCCTGGCCGCCCTGGACGCTCTGGTCCGGGACGATGAGCCGGTGCTGATGACGGAGGTCTTCAGCCTCGCCCAGGTCGCCGAGACGTGTGCGGTCTACGAGCGAGCTTCAAGCGAGAGCGGCAACACGCCGGTGTTCATCATGGCGCCCATCACCGGTATCTTCGGCGACCACTTGAAGAAGGTCGCGGCGCGCGATGGTGTCGACATCGCGCCTGAGGCGGTGACCTGGGCAGGCGTGATCTGGGCTCGTGCCGCCAAGCGCCTCGTCGACGAGCGCGGCTACCCGGTGCAGCTCCTCTATGGTGGCGCCCGCACCACCGCGGACCTCACGGGGCTGGTCGGGGGACCGCATGCGGCGACCATCAACTGGTCGACCTACGCCGAGGTCCTGGCAGCCGACCCGGAGCGCCGCGAGACCGTGGATGACGCAGCACCGCGTGACATCGAGGCAGGACTGCTCAGCGCGTTCGATGACTTCCGGCGGGCCATGGACATCGATGCCCTGGGCGTGGACGAGTTCGAGGAGTTCGGGCCCGTGCAGCACTTCCGCGATGCCTTCATCGCCGGCTGGAACGCTGTTCGTGACGCCGTCGCTGCAGAGGCCGCCGCGGCAGGCTGAGCTAGCGGTAGACGCCGACCTCGCGCAGCGCCTCCACCATGGCCACGATGTTCTGGGGCGGCACGTCCGCCTGGATGTTGTGGACCGTGGCGAAGATGTAGCCACCGCCGGGCATCAGCGTCTCCACGTTGCGCAGCACCTGGGCACGCACCTCCTCGGGCGTACCCCGGGGCAGCACCTTCTGCGTGTCCACGCCGCCGCCCCAGAAGGCGATCTCGCGCCCGAACTCGCGCTTGAGCTCAGCGAGATCCATGCCCTCGGCCGTGAACTGCACCGGATTGAGCCCGTCCACACCGGCCTCGATGAGGTCGGGGATGAGCGACTTGATGGCGCCGTCCGAGTGCAGGAAGACCTTGGCCCGGCTGTTGGCGTGCACGAAGGCGTAGAGCTCGGAGATGCGCGGCTTGATCATCTTGCGCCACAGGTCGGGCGCGATGAGCGGGGCCATCTGGCTGCCGTAGTCGTCGGCGTCGTAGATGACGTCAAGGATGTCTCCGATCTGCCCGAACGCGGTCTCCCAGAAGCGCAGCTTGATCTCCAGCGCCTTGTCGAGGATGGCACCGGCCAGCGCCTGGTCCAGCACCAGGTCCATGAAGAACCGCTCGAAGCCTCGCATCCACAACGAGACCTCCAGCGTCCCGGGGATGATGCCCTTGCAGGCTGAGGCACGTCCTTCCTCGAAGACGACGCGCTCGCAATCGGCCCGGAGGTTGCTGAAGCGATGCGGGTCCGTGGGGTCGGGCCAGGGATACGCCGCCACGTCGGCCGGTGTCTCCACGTCGGCCAGCGGGCTGTGGAAGAGATCGAAGTACAGACCACCGTCCCTGGGCTGGCGCCAGCCCATGCCGTACTCGTCGGTGAGCTCCAGGTACTCCCCTGCCTCCCGCACCTCGAGCTGCCAGCTGGCCGGATCGGGTGGCCGGGTGGCCACGATGCCGACGTCGGCACCCAGCAGGTCCTGTACGTCGCGGTCCGTCCAGGCGAGGCCGAGGCGGATGTCCGCGACGTTGACCTCCGGCGAGAGTCCGAGGTACTCGCGCAGTCGCCGGTAGGCCAGGTGATGGCTGCTGGTGACGAAGGTGCCGCCGAAGTCGTAGGGCACCCGGTCGGGCTCGCGGTGATCGAGCGCGGTCAGGACTCGCTCGCGCGAGCTCATGGCGCCGGGGTCGACAGCGGGTATGCGTGTATACACACTCTCAGTATACGCGGCAGCCGGGAGAGCCACCGGGCGATCGGGCGGTCCGACGAGGTCGCGCCTACCCGACGCGGGCGGTCGATTCGCGCACGATGAGCTCGACGGGGATCTCCTGCACGGTGGGCACCTCGTCCCCTTCCAGCACGCGGAAGAGCGTGGTGGCCGCAGCACGTCCCAGGTCGTAGTACGAGAGCCGCACCGTGGTGAGCGGCGGCTGCAGGTGCTGGGCGAATTCCATGTCGTCGAAGCTGACCACCGAGAGGTCATCGGGGATGCGCAGGCCGTGGGCCGCCGCCACCTCGTAGACATCGAGCGCAAGGAAGTCGGCGTTGCAGACGATGGCAGTGGGCCGCTCGTCCAGCTCCAGCAGCCGCTCCGCAGCGACCTTGCGGTCCTCGTCGAAGACGCTCGTCACGGCCGACACGAGCTCGCGCCCGATGCGGATGCCGTGGCGGTCGAGGGCCTCGACGAAGCCGGCCTTGTGGTCGCGGTACGTGTCAGTCGACGCCGTGGCCGAGAGGAGCCCGATGCGGCGATGGCCGAGGGCGACGAGGTGCTCGACGGCCATCGAGCCGGCCGTTCGCGCGTCGGCGAGCACGGCGGGTAGCCCGGTCGCAGGGGGCGTGCGCTTGATCAGCACCGCGCCGATCTCCTGCTCCGCAGGGATGTCCACGACACGCCAGTCCACATCGCCGGCCACGCGGAACAGCAGCCCATCGACGGGCTGGTCATGCAGCAGCTGCCGCAGTGCGGTCGCCGCCGTCATCGGGTCGTTCACGGGCAGCACCGTCAGCAGGGCTTCGTGCTCCCACATCGACGACGCGATGCCGCCGACCAGCTGGCCGAAGGAACCGCTGTTCTGCCGCCAGGCCCCCTCGCTGTAGCCGATGATGACGACCGCGATGCGAGCCCGGCGCCGCATGCCGGTGACGAAGGCGCCGAGGCCGCCGCGTCGCTCAACGATGCCCTCGTTGAGCAGGTCCAGCAGCGCGCGCCGCGCCGTGATCGACGAGACGCCGAACTCGTCACACATCTCGCGCAGTGATGGGATGCGCTGGCCCTGGGCGAGCTCCCCGGCTTCGATGCGACGCGTGATCTCGTCGCGGATGCGGACGTACTGTGGGACGTAGGCGCTGGCACCTCGGCGAGATCGTGACACGCTGGCAAGCATAGCCGTGGACGGCGCAGCCGCGGCGACCCGGCCTGACGCATCGAGCCCTCCCGCGCTGGGCGACCGCGTGCCATCCCGGGTCGTCACCGTCGTGGTCCCTACGCCTTCTGGACGCCCATGGCATCCATCCAGGCAAACGCGTCCACCTCGGGTGAGCTGGGCCTGTATTCGCAGCCCACGAGCCCCTCGTACCCGGTCGCGGCGATCGCCTGCAGCACGTTGGCGTAGTTGATCTCGCCACTGCCCGGCTCGTTTCGGCCGGGGGCATCGGCGATCTGATAGTGGCCGGTCAGCAGGGCCATCTCCCCGATCGTCGGGATGAGCTCACCGTGCGTGCGCTGCAGGTGGTAGACGTCCAGCTGGAACGCGACACGACCATCGAGCTGGGACAGGACCGATCGACAGCGCTCGAGCGACGAGAGCAGGAAACCGGGGGTCTCCACGGGGTTCAGCATCTCGGTGGTGAGCTGAACGCCCTGCTCGGCGAGTCGGTCCGCGGCGAACGCGAGCTGCTCGACCAGGCAGTCGTCCTGCGCGGACTCGGTCTCGCCGTCGATGCGGCGGCCGGCCAGCGCATTGACCTTCCGCGCGCCCAGCCGCTCGGCGATGCGCACGGCCGCCTCGACACCGTCACGGAACTCGGCGCGCCGTCGCGGGTCACCGGCGAACCCACGGTCGCCTGCCGCGAAATCGCCCATGGGCAGGTTGAACAGGTCCACCGAGAGACCACGGTGATCGAGGGCTGCCACGAGCTCGTCCGTTTCCACGCCGTACGGATCGAGCAGCTCGATGGTCCCGAAGCCGGCGGCAGCCGCGCCGTCGAGCGCTTCGAGGAGGGGCCGTCCCGGGAAGTGGAACGAGACGTTGAGCGAACAGCGGATGGGATCAGGCATCGAAGGTCACCGGCAGCGATTCGAGTCCGCGGTGCGTGACGCTGGCCGTCCATTCGACGCGGTCGGCGGCAAGCTCCAGGCCGGGGAGCGCCAGCAGCCTGGGGAACGCGATCTTGGCTTCCAGGCGAGACAGCGGCGCACCCACACAGAAGTGGACCCCCAGCCCGAAGGCGACGTGACGGTTGGGCTTGCGCTCCATGGTGAACTCCTCCGCTGCGTCGAAGAGACGCGGGTCGCGATTGGCCGCGCCGAGCATGAGGTAGAGCAGCTGGCCCTCGCGCAGGCGCTGCCCGTGAAGCTCGGTGTCCTGTGCGATCCGCCGCCAGCCGCGCTGGATGGGGCTCTCGTAGCGCAGCATCTCCTCGATCGCCGAGGTCAGCAGCGCCTCGTCCCCTTCCTGCAGGCGTCGCAGGTCAGCCGGACGACGCAGCAGGGTGAGCATGCCGTTGGCGATGAGGTTCCGCGTGGTCTCGTGGCCGGCGATCATCAGGGTGGTGCACATCGAGATGAGCTCGGCCTCATCGAGTCGGTCACCCGCCTCCTCTGCCTCCACGAGGGCCGTGATGAGGTCGTCGCCGGGATGCGCCTTGCGCTCGCGGCACAGGTCGCGGAAGTAGTCCTCCAGGGCCACGATCGACTCCGCGGAGCGCACCAGGTGGTCGTCGACCGCGGCCTTGCCCGAGCGCTGGATGCCGACGACGCCGTCAGACAGGTCGATGAGCAGGTCGCGATCGCGCACCGGGACCCCCATCAGCTCGGCGATGACGATCGCCGGCAGCGGATAGGCGAACTCGCGCTGCAGGTCGGCGCGGCCGCGCTCCCGGAACTGCGCGATCAGCTCATCGATGATGGCCACGATGCGGTCGCGCGACCCCTCCACCACCCGCGGCGTGAAGGCCTTGTTGATCAGCGGACGCAGGCGTGTGTGCGCAGGCGGATCTGACTGCAGCATGCCCGATGCATAGTGGCGCCGCAGCGGCTGGACGTAGGGCGCCGCCTCCGCCGGCAGCTGATCGAGGTAGGCGCTGAAACGGCCCGCGTTGGAGAAGCGTTGCGGTTCCTTGAGGATGGCGACGACGTCCTCGTGTCGCGTCGCCATCCAGACGCCCCAGGCCTCGCTCCAGTACAGCGGCGTGGACTCGCGGATCTGGCCGAAGTGCGGGATAGGGGTCCTGGAAGTAGGACGGATCGGTCAGCAGGGAGTCGAACGCGCCGGGCTCAGGGAGTGCTGTCGTCACCGTCCCGTCCCTTGATCGCGGTAGCTGCGGGTCTCGTCGGCACGGAAGTCGAACGAGACCGAGAGGCCGGCATCGACCGCCACCACGGCGCCGGTCATCCCGCTGGACTCCTCCGCCGACAGGAACCATGCGACGTTCGCCACCTCGTCGGCGCGAAGGATGCGCCCGAGAGGATTGCGTGAGGCACGTCTGGGCGATCCAGGCGTCTGGATCCGCAGCCGTGCCCATGGCGCGCTGGAAGGCCGGCGTGTCGGTGGTGCCCGGTGCCACGACGTTGACGCGGATGCCCTGGCGTGCGTGATCGACCGCCAGGCTCTTGGCGAACTCGATGAGCGTGGCCTTGGTCGACGAGTACGCGATGAGACCCTGTTCCGCGAGCCAGCCGTTGACCGAGGAGACCACCACGATGGTGCCACCGCCGGCCGCGATCATGTCGGGCAGGCAGGTCTTGGTAGCCAGGACCGCGCCGAAGACGTTGTCCTCGAACTGCTGGCGCCAGTCGGCGAGCTCAAGCGTCAGGACCGTGCCGATGCGCGCGCGTGCAGCGTTGAGCACCAGCATCGTCGGCGGCAGACCGCGCTCGCGGTAGATGCTGGTCACGCGCTCCCAGGCGGCAGGGTCGGCGACGTCGCCCACGACGGCATGGAAGTCGTCCTGCGACGCCAGCGGCTCGTCAGGGGGTGAGGTGGAGATGCCGACGACCGCGACGCCTTCCGCGAGGAACCGCCGGGCACAGGCCTCGCCGATGCCCTTCGAGGAGCCGGTGATGACGGCCAGGCGCTGTTCCATGCTTCGCTAGCTCCCTGCGCTGGAATGGGACAGTGGAGGACGAGCCGGCTGGAGGATGGCACCGACTCGCCCTCGGGATGGATGCCCGACCGGAAGGGGCCGCGTCGTGCGGTCCCGTCCGGCGTTGGGCTGACTAGTAGGCCGGCTCGAACTCGGACATGATGTCCGGGGTGATGACCGGGGAATCGATGGGGATGTAGGGCTCGATCGTCTCGCCCGCGAGGATGCGCAGCATGGTGTCGACGACAGCGTGCCGTCGATGACGGGGGACTGATAGATGGTGGCCTGCATCCAGCCGTTGGTCATCAGGTCGAAGCCGTCGACGTTGCCGCCGATGCCGACCAGCAGGATGTCGCCGGGGGCCACACCGGACTGCTCCAGGCCTTCGGCCACGCCGGCGGCGAGGGTGTCGTCCTGGGCATAGATCATGTCGATGCCATCAGCACCGTACTTGGTGACGTAGTCGCGCGCGATCTGCAGTCGCGCTCTGACGGGACCAGTCGGTCGGCTGGGTGTCGATGATGGTGACGTCGGGGCAGTTCTCGGCGATGGTCGAGGCGAAGCCGTCGGTCCGCTCGACCGTCGCCGAGTAGCCGAGGGCACCTGAGACGATGGCCACATTGCCACCATCGGGCAGCAGCGTGTCACAGGTGTAGTTGCCCATGATGCTGGGCCTGGAGGGTGTAGTTGGGGCCGGTGAAGCCCTGCACGAGGTCCGTGCAGCTCACGCCAGCGTTGGAGGTCAGGACCGGGATGCCCGCGTCGCCGGCCTCCTGCAGGACTGGGCAGAGGGCCTCCGTAGGTCGTGGCGATGAGGATGACCCCATCAACGCCCTGCGCGATGCAGTCACGCATCTGGTCCGACCTGGACCGCCGGGTCGCTCTCGGCCGAGAGGACGGTGACGGCGATGCCCTTCTCGGCACCGTAGTCCTGGATCTTGCTCGTTGATGCGAGACGAGTAGGGCGTCGTCGAGGCGGGGGCCAGGAGACAGGCGGTGGCGCCCATCTCCATGGGTGCCGCCGACTCATCCTGCGCGGTCACGGGGACCGCAAAGGCGGTGGCCGCGATACGCGAGCGTCGCGACGACGCCGATGATCTTCAAGGTTGCTCTTCATCTCGAGCTGATACTCCTTCTCACGTGTGGATGTCCTCGGGGAGACGGGGTCCCGTGACTCCTCCGTATCACGAGGACGACGCTGGTTGTTCTCGCGGTGTCCTCCTCCTATCTGCGACCGGGATGGCACCGTCATTCGTGCAGCCCGCGTCGATCCGAGCTGACCGGCGATGACCAGGCGCGTGCGCCACGCGCTGTAGAGGGAGTCGATGAGAACGACGATGATCAGGATGACGCCCAGGACGATGCCCTGGACATAGACCTCGACGCGCGCCTGGTTCATGGCCGTGTTGACCAGGGCCAGGAGCAGCACGCCCATGAGCGTCTTGAGCATCGATCCCGACCCGCCGGTGAGGGCAGTGCCGCCGATGACGACGGCGGCGATGACCCGCAGGATGCTGTCAGCACCCACGACCGGCGAACCGGTATTGAGGCTGAGTCCGAGCACGGTGCCGGCCAGGCCACCACACAGGCCGCTGAACACGAAGGCCCCGAAGACGTACGTCGAGGTCGGGATGCCCGACAGCCGCGACGCCTCCGGGTTGCCGCCGACGGCGTAGATGTTGCGACCCTGTCGAACGACGCAGCAGGAACAGGTGAGCGATGAGCAGGAGCCCCAGGAAGATGAGGATGCGAGGCGTAAGGAAGGTGCCCAGCTGCTCCCACAGCGGCCCGAAGATGGCCCGGTCCACGCTCGGCCCGAACGAGGCGTCGGCGCCACGGATGGGCGCGGCATTGGAGAGGGTCATGGCCACGCCCCGCACCGCGATCATGGCGGCCAGCGTGACGATGAACGAGTTGACGCCGAAGCGGACCACGAAGACACCGTTGATGATGCCCACCAGCCCGCCGGCCATGATGCCGACGAAGGCGGCCGGCACCGGGCCGATGTCGCCCTGCAGACCCAGGGCCACGACACCGCTGAGCGCCAGGACCGAGCCCAGCGAGAGGTCGAGCTGGCCGGAAAGGATGACGATGGTCACGCCCGACCGCCATGATGCCTTCGATGGAGGCGCGAGCCAGCACGTTGCGCAGCGCCGGGACGCTGCGGATGTCGGGGATGAAGACGAGGGCGACGACGAAGGCGACGGCCAGGAAGATGTAGATGCGGTTCTCGGCGATGAAGCGCAGCGTCCGCGGGTTGATGGAGATCATCGGCGCAACCTCAGGTCGAGCAGGACCGCGCTCGACGATGAGCGCACCCTTGACGATGTTCTGGGATTCGGCGGGGATGCCGAGCAGGATCATGAGGTTGTTGAGGACGCCCACGATGAGCACGCCGATGATGGTGCGCGGCACCGTGCCGGCGCCACCGAAGATGCTGTTGCCGCCGATGGCCACCGCCGAGATGGCGTTGAACTCCTGGCCCAGGCCGGCGTTGGAACGGGCGCTCTCGTTGATCGAGGCCAGCAGGATGCCGCCGATGGCGGAGAAGGTGGCGCAGATGACGAAGACGGAGACCATCACGCGGCGGACCGGGACGCCGGCAGCGCGGGCAGCCGCCGTAGTTGCCGCCGGTCGGGATAGATCCAGCGACCGAGCACCGTGTTGCGACAGCAGGAGGTGCGCGAACGACAGCGACGCCAGCCAGGACCCACAGCGGATATGCGGGATGCCCAGGGTCCGATCCTGGGCGAACTGCGAGAAGAACTCGTTGTCGCTGTAGACGATGTCCCCCTGGGTGAAGATCAGTGATATGCCGATGGCCGCGACATTCGTGCCCAGCGTGGTCAGCACCGGGTTCGTGCGGAAGACGCCGATGAGGACGCCGTTGACGGAGCCGAGCATCATGCCGGCCACGATGCCGGCGATGACGCCACCGACGACGCCGATGGTGGGCATGAAGGCCAGCGCGATGATGCCCGACGCGGCCATGCTGGCAGGGATGGACAGATCGACGAAGCCACCGCTGGTGGTCACGAAGAGCATGCCCAGCGCGGCGAATCCGGTGAAGGCCACGGACTGACCGATGTTGAGCAGGTTCTGGCTCGGACAGGAATCGGTCGGAGAGGATGCGAGCCGAGCACGAGCAGCGCGATGAAGACCAGGAAGATGGCGTAGTTCTGGACCAGGACGCGCGCGCGCGCCTGCCCCTCGAGTGGCACCGTCGTGGTCGACTCGACACCGGGCTGCGTGGCCAGGATCGGACTCATGCTAGGCCGCCATCGGCCTGGCCGGTCGCGGCCATCATGATGCGTCTCCTCGGTGGCCTCGTCACGAGAGAGCTCGGCGCGTGATCCGTCCCTCGTGGATGACCAGGATGCGGTCACTGGCCGAGAGGATCTCGGGCAGCTCCGAGGAGATCATGACGATGGCCACACCCTGCGCGGCGAGCTCGCCCATGAGCGCGTGGATCTCCGCCTTCGCGCCCACGTCGACTCCGCGCGTCGGCTCGTCGAGGAACAGGACGCGCGGCGTGACCGCGGTCCAGCGACCGATGACCACCTTCTGCTGGTTGCCGCCCGACAGGGTGGCCACGGTCCGCTCGGGGTCGGGCGGGCGCAAGGCGAAGCGCTCGATGAGGGTGTTGACGGTAGGCAGCTCCATGCGCTCGCGTGATCCAGCCGACGCGCGCCAGCTCGGAGAGGATGCTCATGACCGCGTTGCTGCGCACGGACAGGCCCGAGCACAAGGCCGTCGCGCTTGCGATCCTCGGGCACATAGCCCATGTGCGCCTTGACCGCGTCACGCGGGCTGCGGATGCGCACGGCCTGGCCATCGATGCGGATCTCGCCGGCGTCGTGCGGGTCGAGCCCGAAGATGGACCGCGCCACCTCCGTCCGGCCGGCTCCCACCAGACCTGCCAGCCCCAGGATCTCCCCCTCGCGCACGGAGAACGAGACGTCGCGGAAGACGCCGCTGCGGGCGAAACCGCTGATCTGCAGCACCACGTCGCCGATGGCCACCTTGCGCTTGGGGAAGAGCTCGGTCACGTCGCGGCCGACCATCATGTTGACGATCTCACCCGCGGTGAGCTCGGCGATGGGCCTGGAGCCGACGAACTTGCCGTCGCGCAGCACGGTCACCCGGGCCGCGACCTCCATGACCTCCTTGAGCCGATGGGAGATGAAGATGATGGCGATGCCCTCGTCGCGCAGGCGTCCCAGCGTGGCGAAGAGGATGGCAGTCTCGTGCTCGGTCAGGGCCGAGGTCGGCTCGTCGAGCACGAGCACCCGCGGATCCTGGCTGTAGGCCTTGGCGATCTCGACCATCTGCTGCTGACCCACCGAGAGATCGCGGATCAGCGTCCGGGCATCGATGGGCGTGCCGAGTGCCTTGAGCAGATCCGTGGCCTGCGCGTGCAACCTGCCGCGATCCACGATGCCGAACCGGCCGACGGGTTGGCGGCCCAGGTAGATGTTCTCGGCGACCGACAGATCCGGTACGAGGTTCAGCTCCTGGTAGACCATGCCGATGCCGCGCGCCTGGGAGTCGTGCGGGGAGGCGAACCTGACCTCCTGCCCATCCATGCGGATGGTCCCGCTGTCGGCGGCGTAGGCACCGGCCAGGATCTTCATCAGCGTGGACTTGCCGGCGCCGTTCTCGCCGACGATGGCGTGGATCTCGCCGGCCAGGCACGTCAGGTGCACGTCGTCGAGCGCCTGCACGCCGGGAAAGCCCTTGCTGATGCCCTGCATCTCAAGGACCGGCGGCGCGGCGGCGGTGGCGGCTTCGGTACCCTGGGTCGCAGGGCCGCCCGTCCCCTCAGCAGGGCGTGTATGCATGCGTGCTACCATACCTGCCCGAAGCCGCTCGCACAAGCCGGACGCGTGAACAGACCGCCCCTGCGGAAGGGGTAGATCGGCCGGAGTGGCGGGTGCCATGGTGGAGGTCACGCAGCATGCAGCACTCCCTGTTCTCGATCCGCCTGGTGCCGGGCACCGAAGAGGAGTACGACCGCCGGCATGCGCAGGTGTGGCCCGAGATGATCGAGGCCATGCACGCCTGTGGCATCACCAACTCCACCGGCTTCCGTCGCGGTACGGAGGTCTTCTACTACGCCGAATGCGATCCTGACCCGCTGACCTGCTACGGCCGCCTGGAGCACATGGAGGTGAATCAGCGCTGGTCGGAACACTTCAAGGGCATCGTCAGCGAACGCCTGACCGAGGGCGGCCACTTCCCCTTCCTGCAGGTCGTCTCGCACGTCGACTGACCGTTCACCGGCCGACTGACATCCACGCCTATCCGCCACGGTGGCTAGAAGGTCACCACGGCACGGATGACCTCGCCGCGTTCGACGGCGGCGAAGGAGGCATCGATGTCGACGAGCGGGACCTGGCGGTCGACGAGCGCATCGAGCGGCAGCCGGCCCTCCAGGTAGGCGCGTGCGATGGCCGGGAAGTCCCGCTGGGGGCGCGCGTCACCGTAGGCCAGCCGGCGGATCGTCTTGTTGCCCATCAACGTCCCGAAGCGGACGGGCAGGTCGTCGTCGAGGGTGATCTTCCCGAGCATCGTGAGCTCGCCCCCGGGTCGCACCAGCTCGAACGCCGTGCGCATGGCGGCGGCGTTCCCGGCGGCCTCGAAGACGTGGTCGGCGCCGCGGTTGGCCGTGAGCGCCTGGACGCCGGACAGCGGATCGTCGCGGCTCACATCGATGACGGTGTCCGCTCCCAGCCGGCCGGCCAGCTCGAGCCGCTCGGGCGAGCGATCGATGGCCACGATCGTGGAGGCGCCCGCCAGTCGTGAGCCGATGACCACCGACAGCCCCACGATGCCGCAGCCCACGACGGCCACGACCGACCCCGGGATCGACCCCGCGGGCGACCGCAGCGCCGGGACCAACCCGGTGGTGATACCGCAGCCGATGGCAGCGCCGATGCCGAAGGGCAGCTCGCGGGGAACGCGGACCGCCGCTGCCTCGGTGATGACCGCATGGTCGGCGTGCGAGCCCATGAACATGAACTGCCTGACGGGCCCGTCCGCATCGCGCAGTGGCGAGCGGCCGTCCGGCAGCGTACCGGCGCCGGCTGCGCGGCCACAGACCTCGCACAGGAGCGGCTGTCCACGGCTGCAGTAGAAGCACAGCCCGCAGGCGGGGTTCCAGGAGCAGACGATGTGGTCCCCCGGGGCGACACTCGCCACGGCCTCCCCCACCGCGACCACGACCCCGGCGCCCTCGTGGCCCAGGACCATGGGCAATGGCATGGTGATGGCGCCGCGCATGACCTCCAGATCGGTGTGGCAGAGCCCCGCGGCGCCCATGCGGACGAGGACGTCCCGCGGGCCCGGCTGGGCCAGCTCCAGGCGTTCGACACTGAGTGGTCGGCCCACGCCCCTGAGCACGGCGGCGGAGATCTGCATCGTCACGAGGCCCTCCTTCTCACCCACGATCGCGCTGGCCGTGCCCGCATCATGCAGGCGCCGTCAACGCCTCCCAGGCCGGCCAGCCGGCCACCAGCTCTGCCATCGCGGCGTAGCCTTCATCGGTCGGGTGGATGCCGTCCCCGTCCCGCGTGGCGCGCGACCAGCGCTCGTCGCTGTCCAGGGCGTCGAAGACGGCCAGGTAGGGAACGCCGACGTCGCGCGCCACGGCCTCGAGCTGCCGGTCGAGGGCGCGGATGTCGACGTTGGCGGTCGCCTGGATCACCCCGGGAACGAGCTGTGGTCCGGGCCGCGTATCGTCGATGGGCGCCGGTCCGATGAACAGCGTGGGGTGACGTGTCAGTGCATCGGACAGCATCGTCCTGGTCGTCTGTAGCGAGATCTCCACACGGACCCGGCGCTCGCTGTGGC
Source organism: uncultured Chloroflexia bacterium (assembly GCA_963712735.1). Classification (GTDB taxonomy): domain Bacteria; phylum Chloroflexota; class Limnocylindria; order Limnocylindrales; family CSP1-4; genus JAFMJV01. Next base: position 133,460 of record CAVQIZ010000002.1, read on the forward strand.
CGTCCGCATGGGTCCGAACGGTGCAATCGTTGAGACCGAACTGGAAGATGATGCCGCTGTCGAAGATCTCCGGCAGGCGTGCGGCGGTCTCGCTGCGCCACCGTCCGGCCACATCGAGCGACGTGTCGCCACGAACCCCCAGGTCGTAGATGGTGAGGTCGGCACCGCTGGCGTACGCCCGTGCTGCCAGGCGCCCGTGCCATCCCAGCGCCTGGTGGTCTCCGGTCCCGGTGGCGATCGAGTCACCCACGACGCACAGGCGCAGGGAGCGGGCGGCCGAGTCAGCCATCGGCCGCCAAACTGGCAGCGGGCGCAGCGACTGGTGTGTATGTTCGCATTCGAGGTACGATACACTGGTGCCCGGATCAGCGCGGGCGGTATCGCACTGTGGCGAGAGCAGGACCGGGACCAAGGCACGAACAGGCAGGGACCCAAGGAGATCGAGCGATGGAGGCGATGACCTCTCGGCAGCGAGCGCTCGCGGCGCTGAACCACCAGGAACCGGATCGCGTCCCCATCGACCTCGGCTCCCACGGCGCCAGCCTCATCCGCCACGAGCCGTACGACGGTGCGCGGCGACTCTGGGGGCTGCCCGAGGAAGAGGACAAGGGCACCTTCACCGCCTCCGGTCTCATCGTCCCGGGAGAGCGCTTCCGCCGGCAGGTGGGAGCCGACTTCGTGGACATCGGGCTCGTCTCGCTGGAGGCCTGGGAGCCGCAGGAGGACGGGTCGTTCCTCGACGAATGGGGCGTCACCTGGATGCGCTCGGGTGACGGCGAGCCGGCGGCCCTGGCCGGGCCGCTGGAGCGAGACGACGTGACGGCCAGGGATATCCTCGAATGGGACGGCTATCCCGTCGCCGATGACCCGCGGCGCTATCCCGGCATGGCCGAGCGCGTGGCAAGGATCCGCGCCGAGACCGACTACGCCATCGTCTTCGACTTCCACTACGGGGTCGTGCGCGAATGCCAGCGTCTGCGCGGCTTCGCCCCCTGGCTGATGGACCTCATCGCGGATCCTGAGCGCGCCGAGGCCATCATGACCAAGGTCGTGGACACCATCTCCGCCATCGCCGAGCACGCGCTCGAGCAGGTGGGCGACGAGATCGACGTCTTCTGGTTCGCCGACGACATGGGCTTCCAGGACAGGCCCTACATGAAGCCGCAGATGTACCGCGAGCTGGTCAAGCCGTACCATGCCCGCTTCCTGGAGCGGGTCCGGGCCAAGACCGATGCGGTCATCATGATGCACAACGACGGCGCCATCCACGAGATGCTGGGCGACTACATCGACATCGGCGTCCAGGCGCTGAACCCGGTGCAGGTCTCCGCCGACGGCATGGGCGACACCGCCGCGCTCAAGGCGGAGTTCGGCGACGACCTCGTCTTCTGGGGTGCCATCGACACGCAGCATGTCCTGCCCTTCGGCTCCCCCCAGGAGGTGAAGGACGAGGTCAAGCGCCGCATCGAGACGCTCGGTCCGGGCGGCGGCTACGTGCTGGCCCCGGGCCACAACATCCAGTCCGAGGTCCCGCCGGAGAACGTGGTGGCCATGTTCGAGGCGGCCCTGGAGATGGGCTCGTACCCCATCGGCTGATCAAGCCATGGCCTGTATATTGGCATTCACGCAGTCAGCGACCGGCAGACCCAGCAGCACGGGCTGGCCGGCCGCAGGACCCGAGGCGATGCTGAATGGCTCGACCCAGCTTTGACGCACTCCTGACCGAGGCTCGGTTCGCGCAGGACCCGTACGAGGCCTATCGCCTGCTGTCCGAACAGGAACCGGTGTACTGGAGCGACGCCTGGGGCGCCTGGCTCGTGACCCGCTATGACGACGTCGTCGAGACCCTGCGCGATCACCTGCGCTTCTCCAGCAAGGGACGGCTGGTCGAGCTCATCGACGCGCTGCCCGCAGCGGCGCGTGCCGAGGCCGGACCCCTGCGCGAGCACTTCTCGACGTCGGGCCTCATCCACACCGATCCACCCGACCACACCCGCATGCGTGGGCTCATCAAGAAGGCCTTCTCGCCGCGTGTCATCGCCGCCATGGAGCCGCGCATCCAGCTGCATCGTCGACGAGCTGCTCGACGCGGTCGACCCTGCGGCAGGCTTCGACGTGGTCGCCGACCTGGCCTATCCCCTGCCGGCCACCGTCATCGCCGAGCTGCTGGGGGCCCGGCCCGAGGATCGCGATCGCTTCAAGAGCTGGTCCGACGGCATCGTGGCCTTCCAGGGCCAGGGACGAGCGATCCCCGAGGCGGTCCCGACGTCTGCCGAGGCGGTGACGGCGATGCGAGCCTATATCCGGGAGTTGATGGCCCAGCGTCGAGAGGACCCTCGCGACGACCTGCTCGGACAGCTCGTCAGCGTCGAGGAAGCCGGGGAGCAGCTGACGACCGATGAGATCTACTCCACCTGCGTGACCTTCCTCATCGGCGGTCACGAGACGACCACTAGCCTCATCGCCAACTGCCTCTACCGGCTGCTGCTGGACCCTGAGCAGCTGGAGCGGGCGCGTGGCGACGAGGACGCCCTGGTCGGCGCCATCGAGGAGAGCCTCCGCTTCGACAGCCCCATCCAGCGCACCTTCCGACGCGTCACCGAGACCACGACGTTCGGCGACCAGGAGCTGCAAGAGGACCAGATCGTCATCCAGCTGCTGGGCGCCGCCAATCGCGATCGCGCACACTTCGAACGACCGCACGTCTTCGACATCGGACGCCGGCCCAATCGCCACATCGCCTTCGGCAGCGGCGTGCACTTCTGCATCGGCGCACCACTGGCGCGCCTGGAGGCGAAGGTGGCCCTGCGATCCATCCTCGAGCGCATGCCGTGGATGGCGCTGGCAGCTGCCGACGTGGAGTGGCAGGACGAGAAGGCTCTCTTCCGCTGCGTGCGGAGCCTCCCCGTACGCGCAGGGGGCCGACGAGCATGAGGCGCATCCGGCTCACCGGCCTGGCCGTGACCGTGGCGACCATGACGCTGGTCGGTGCGCTGCCACCCGCTGCGGCTGTGGCCGCCAGGGACTCGGTGCAGGTGCCCCGCTTCGTCGACGAGAGCGCGTCCTCCGGCCTCCAGCATGTCTACCGCTACGGCTCGACCGCCGAGGTCCCCGAAGGCGGACACGAGTTCGCTGTCGGCGGTGGGCTGGCCGTGCTCGACTGTGACGACGATGGCCGACCGGACCTGTACCTCGCCGGCGGCAGCGGCACGGCGTCGCTCTTCCGCAACGTGAGCCAGCCCGGCGGCCAGCTTCGCTTCGCCCGCATCGCCGACGACACGACGGACCTGGCGCAGGTCTCGGGCGCCTATCCCATCGATGTCGACGGTGATGGGATCGATGACCTCGTCACGCTGCGACGGGGTGAGAACGTGCTGCTCCGCGGCCTCGGCGAGTGCCGCTTCGAGCGGGCCAACGAGTCGCTGGGCCTCGATCCCGGCACCGACTGGACCACGGCGTTCAGCGCCACGTGGGAGAACGATGCCGACCTCCCGACACTGGCGTTCGGGAACTACCAGGCGGTCGACGAGGCCGGCAGCCTCACAGCCGGCTGCTCTGACAACCGGCTGTTCCGTCCTGAGACGGGAGCGACGTCCTACGGCCCGGCGCTCACGCTCTCGCCCGGCTGGTGCACCCTCTCCATGCTCTTCAGCGACTGGGACCGGTCAGGCCGACGGGACCTGCGCATCAGCAACGACCGCGAGTTCTACATCCGCGACGGCGAGGAGCAGCTGTGGCGCATGGGCGCCCCCGAGCCGCCGACGCTCTACTCGGCAGACGACGGCTGGCAGCGGGTCAACATCTGGGGCATGGGCATCGCCAGCCAGGACCTGGGCGACGACGGCTACCCGGAGGCGTACCTCACCAGCATGTTCGGTAATCGGCTGGAGACGCTGGCCGATGGGCCGGCTCAGCCCCGCTTCGAGAACATCGCCCGGGAGCTTGGCGTGGATTCCGGCCGCCCCGTCGCGGGCGATGACGAGCGTCCGTCCACCTCCTGGCACCCCGAGTTCGAGGATGTCAACAACGACGGTCGCGTCGACCTGTTCGTCTCCAAGGGCAATGTCGACGCCATGCCCGATCGTGCCAACGCCGATCCCAGCAGCCTGCTGCTGGGTGCACCAGACGGGCGCTTCGTCGAACGCACGCAGGACGCCGGACTCGTCGACTTCGCCCGCGCCCGGGGGGCAGCCGTGGTCGATCTCAACCTCGACGGCCTGCTCGACATCGTCGAGGTGAACCTCGACGAGCCGGTCGAGGCATGGCGCAACGTCGGGGACGGGGTCACCCGCGACGCCCGAGCCGATGGGCCACTGGCTGGCCGTCGAGCTCGCACAGGAGGGCGGCAACCGCGATGCCATCGGCGCCTGGATCGAGGTCAAGGCCCGGGGCGAGACGCAGCGACGCGAGGTCACCGTCGGCGGCGGCCACGGCAGTGGCCAGCTGGTGCCGCACCACTTCGGGCTGGGGCCGGCGAAGAGAGCGCAGGTGCGGGTGCAGTGGCCCGATGGTGAATGGGGTCCGTGGCAGCGCGTGGCGGCAGACGGTCTGGTACGCATCGGGCGTGATGGCCGACCGCTGGCGTTGGATCCGGCAGCCGAGATCGCCAGGCTCCCTGACGTCGTCGCCCCGCCGACAGCGCCACGGATGGACGAGCCTGCGGCGCCGGCGCGCCCGGCCGTCGAGCCCATCGACCCGGCGACCTGTGTGCGCAGCACGGACCCGGACAAGTCGGTGGCGCGCCTGTGGGATGAGGCGCTGCTCGACGCCATCCGACGCGACTTCCCGGCGCCCACGGTGCATGCGCGCAACCTGTACCACACCTCGGCCGCGATGTGGGACGCCTGGGCCGCCTATGACCCCGTCGCAGACGGCGTCTTCGTGAACCGAAAGATCGCGAGCGACGACCCAGCCGCGGCGCGCAAGAAGGCCATCAGCTACGCCGCCTACCGGGTCCTCTCGCACCGCTACAGGAACGCTGTTGGCGGGGCCGAGAGCCTGCGGCAGTTCGATCAGCTCATGGCCGACCTGTGCTACCCCGTCAAGCGCACGACCACCAGGGGTGACTCGGCAGCGGCCCTTGGCAACCGCATCGCGAGGCGCATCATCGCGGCTGGGCTCCAGGATGGCTCACGCGAGGCACACGGCTACAGCTATCCCAAGCGGGGCTACCGGCCGGTCAACAAACCCATGATCGTGTCCGAGCCGGGCACGGTCATGCGGGACCCCAACCGCTGGCAACCGCTGGCGCTGGAGACATCGATCACCCAGAACGGACAGCTGCTCCCGGTGGGGCCACAGGAGTTCGTTGGGCAGCACTGGGGGCAGGTCACGTCCTTCGCGCTCCCCGCTGCGGACGACGCGGTGCCCATCGACCCCGGCGCGCCACCCCGGCTGGGCGACCCCAGCACCGACGCCCAGTTCAAGTCCCAGGCGGAAGAGGTCCTTGCCTTCAGCAGCCTGCTCGACCCTCGCGACGGCATCGTCATCGACATCTCGCCTGCGTCCCTGGGCAACAGCACCCTCGGTACCAACGATGGCACGGGTCGCGCGCGCAACCCCAGCACCGGGGAGCCCTACGCGCCCGAGCTGGTCCCGCAGGCCGACTTCGGCCGCGCGGTGGCCGAGTTCTGGGCGGACGGGCCCGACTCGGAGACGCCACCGGGCCACTGGAACACGCTGGCCAATGCCATCACCGATGACCCCGCCTTCGAGCGGCGCATCGGTGGCAGCGGCGAGCTGGTGGACCCCCTCGAGTGGGACGTGAAGATGTACCTCGCGCTCAACGGGGCCGTCCACGATGCGGCCATCGCGGCCTGGGGCGCCAAGGGCCACTACGACTTCACCCGGCCCATCTCCATGATCCGCTACATGGGCGGCCTGGGCCAGTCGAGCGACGCGACCCTGCCCTCGTACCATCCCGAGGGCCTGCCGCTCATCGACGGACAGGTGGAGCTCATCACCGCCGAGTCGAGCAGCACCCGGCGAGCGCCACGCACACCTCGCCGGGCACGTCGGCGAGATCGCCGTGCGCGCCTGGACCGGTGGACCCGCCGATCCCTTGAACGAGGTTGGTGGCGTGGACTGGATCCGCGCGGTCGAATGGGTGCCCTATCAGAAGGCCTCCTTCGTCACGCCGGCGTTCGCTGGCTATGTCTCGGGCCACTCGACCTTCAGCCGCGCCGCGGCCGAGGTGCTGGCGGCCATGACCGGTTCCGAGTACTTCCCCGGTGGCCTCAGCACGTGGACCATCCCGGCGGGCTCGCTGAAGTTCGAGCGCGGACCCGAGGAGGACGTGGTGCTGCAGTGGGCGACCTACTTCGATGCGGCCGACCAGGCCGGGCTGAGCCGGCTCTACGGAGGCATCCACATCAGCGCCGATGACCTCCGCGGCCGGGTCATGGGCGCGGTCTGCGGACGCGATGCGTGGGCGCTGGCGCAGCGGTACTGGGACGGCGCCGTCCGCGGTTGAAGCGGTCCCGGAGGGCCTCTCGTGCGCCAGAGCCCGAGTCCGGCCCGACGCCACACGCTACCGTGGTCATGATGCGTGACGAGCTGCTGCTGGGCGTGGACATCGGCACCTCCTACTCCAAGGGAGTCGTGACCACGCCCGATGGGGTGGTCGTGGCGCGAGCCAGCCGTGCGCACGACGTATCCATGCCCCGGCCGGGCTGGGCCGAGCACGACGCCGACGGGGTCTGGTGGGCCGACCTACGCGCCATCATCAACGAGCTGGCGGCTGGCGTCGGCCCCGAGCTGATCCGTGCGGTGGGTATCAGCGGCCTGGGGCCGGCCTTCGTCCCGCTCGACGAGCGAGATCGACCGCTGCGACCGGCCATCCTCTACGGCATCGATACGCGCGCCAGCGCGGAGATCGAGGAGTTGTCGGAACGCTACGGCGAGGAGCTCGTGCTCGAGCGCTGCGGCGCCCGGCTCACCAGCCAGTCGGTCGGGCCCAAGGCACTCTGGGTGCGCCGCCACGAGCCCGAAACCTGGGCACGCACGAGGCGCTTCGGCATGGTGTCCTCGTACCTGCTGCTGCGCCTGACCGGCGAGTACCTGCTGGACCACCAGTCGGCCAGTCACGCCACGCCGCTCTACGACATCAGGGCGCGCTCGTGGATCGACGACTGGGCCCTGGACGTGGCACCCGGACTGGAGCTGCCGCAGCTGCGCTGGGCGACCGAGCCCGCGGGTGCGATCCACGCCGCCGGTGCCGAGGCGACCGGTCTGCGCGCCGGGACGCCGGTAGCGGTCGGCACCATCGACGCCTGGGCCGAGGCCACGAGCGTGGGCGTCCGCCGCCCCGGTGACGCCATGCTGATGTACGGCACCGCGCTGACGCTGGTGCACATGCTGGCGCCCTTCCGGCCTCTGGCTTCGATGTGGGGCTGTGTGGGCGCGCTACCGGGGACGTGGAGCCTCGCCGGCGGTGTGACCACCGCGGGCGCGCTGACCAAGTGGTTCGCACGGCTCGTGGGGGACACGCCCTTCGAGACGCTGCTCGACGAGGCAGCACATGTGGCGCCGGGGTCCGAGGGACTCGTGGCACTCCCCTACTTCTCCGGTGAGCGCAATCCGTTCTACGACCCCGACGCGCGCGGCGTGATCGCGGGCCTCTCGCTGAGCCACGAGCGCGGGCACCTGTACCGGGCCCTGCTGGAGAGCTGCGCCATGGGCGTCCGCCACATGCTGGAGGCGCTGGCCGAGGCGGGGCACCGGCCACAGCGCCTGGTCGCGGTGGGCGGCGGGACCAGGCACCCACTCTGGCCTCGCATCGTGAGCGACAGCTGCGGCATCGCGCAGGAGATGCCCGTGGAGACCATCGGCGCCAGCTACGGGGACGCCTGGCTTGGCGGCGTCGCGGCCGGCCTGGTCGATCTCGAGAGCGACTGGTCGCGCATCAAGGAGACGGTGGAGCCCGATCCGGCGGTTCGCGCCACCAATGACGAGCTCTACGACCTGTTCCGCTCGCTCTACCCGGCCACGCGCGACATCAGCCACGCGCTCGCCCGGCTGGCTGGGCGGTGAGCCGGAGGCAACCGCGCGCGGTCGGATCCAGCCCGGTGCCCCCTACGAGCCCCCGTCCCGTTCGCCGCCGCGTTCGCGACGGTCCAGGTCCTCGATCTTGGCCACCTTGCGACCCGATCCACCACCGGCGAACTCGCCGGCCAGCCAGTGGTCCACGAGCAGCGGTGCCACGCTCTTGCCCACGACCAGGGCCCCCATGCACAGCACCTTGGCGTTGTTGGACTTGATGGCACGCTCCGCCGAATAGGGGTCGCTGACCGACGCTGCGCGTACGCCGTGGACCTTGTTGGCCACGATGGCCATGCCCAGACCGGTGCCGCAGATGAGCACCGCGCGTTCGACCTCACCCTCGGCCACGGCACGCGCGACCGGTTCACCCACGTCGGGGTAGTCGATATCCTGGTCGCTCTCGACGCCGAAGTCGATGACCTCGTGCCCGGCTTCCTGCAGGTGCGCCTTGAGGTGCTCCTTGAGCTCGTAGCCGTTGATATCGGCGCCCATGGCGATACGCATGTGACCCAGCCTTTCGTGTGCCTGCCTCGCGGCGAAAGCAGACGCTGTCTCCGATGATCTCCATCGGCCTCTTCGAGGTCGCCGACGGCCCGATGGCGATCACAGCATGCCACGGGCGAGGCGAACCTCGGTCGCTCGCTGCCAGTCATCGGGCGGGACGTGTCAGCGGCTGCCATGACGCACCATCGGACGCGTACCGCCCGACCATGGGAGGGCCGCAGGGCTATGACGTTGGATCGACCGTTGTTGCCGAGTCGCCCACCGCGCAGGTGCGGGGCCACAGGTCCCGATACCTCGGCTGATGCCGCGCATCGGCGCCGGGTCCGATGCCCTGCAGCCGTGCCGGGTCCGAGGACCTGCAACGATGCCCCGAGTCATGCCGCCCAGGACTGACTCGGAGAGGTCGACGCGCGATCGAAGCGCCGGCGGCATCGACCGCCGTGGTGCGCTGCCGATCCAGGCACCGGCGGAATGCCCCGACCATCGTTCTCGTCGATCGAGGCACTCCCAGCATGGATGGCCAAGGTGGCTGCCGACTCAGTCACCGAGGGCATGGCCGCTGGCGCCCCGCGCGGGGGTGGGTCCTCAGCCGGCGCTCTTCCAGAGCGAACGGTCCAGGTCGGGCATCAGCTCGCCCAGGCGATCGATGTCGTCGGCGAATCGTGCGGCCAACAGCATCCGCATCTGGACGGGCAGCTCCACGTGGCCCGGCGCCTTCTTGCGCGTCTGCGAGATCTGCGAGACCGACGCCGGCTGGTCGGGCAGCCCCAGGAACTCGAAGGTGCGGCTGAGCTGTGCCTGCGCGTCGGCCACGCAGCGCTCGTACTGCAGCAGCAGGAGCTGCTCTCGCGGATAGTGCTTGAGCCACCAGGCCAGCTGGTCGGCATAGCGGCTGCGGTCGATGGCCTCCACGATGCGATGCTCGCGCAGGCCCACCTCACCGGCGCCCGACCTCGCCCTTGAGCGAGCCCGACCGCTGCAGCAGGCCCAGGCCGGAGATGAAGCGCTCGACCGGGTCGCGCATGAGCACGATGAGCTTCGCCTCCGGCGCGACGTGGGCCAGCATCGGCGCCACCCACGGCTGGTACAGGTAGCCGGGCGTCTTCTCCCCCACCAGGCTGCCGGACGGACGCGGGAAGTAGCGCCTGTAGTGCTCGAACTGCTCGTCGCTGGGCCAGCGGTCCCAGAAGTGGTCGAAGAAGTGCAGCTCACGACGCTGGCCCGGCGGCCGCACGACCTGCAGATGGCTCTCGACGAGGCCCTGCCACCACGTCGTGCCCGACTTCTGGGCGCCGATGATGACGAAGTCGGGCGGGCCGGTCTGCCAGTCGGGCGGATGCGTCGGCAGCGGCTGCAGCTGGTCATAGCGCGAATGCACGGCACCGCCCTGCAGCGGCGCACGGCCCGGCACGACAGCGGCGGCCTTGCGCACGAGTCGCGTGACGCCCAGGCGGCGGCTCACGGTCGCTGCCAGCCCAGCCGTCGCGGCTTCGACGGCGTCTCGACGCTGGCCATGTGGGCAGACGAACCGGCGGGCGCCTCCGCCTTGGCCATGGACTTGAGAGCGACGGCATTGCCGACATCGTGTCCGGCGCGCTCGGACAGCAGCCAGCGGACCTCCAGCAGGTCGCAGTAGGCCTGCACGTGGTCGATGTCGTCGCCGAGCGTGTCGATCAACTGCGCCACGGCTGGCTCGAAGATCTCCAGCGTCCAGCGGGCACCATCGTGATGCGTCAGGGAGCGACCGCTCTCGCCCTCCTTCCAGTCCCAGTCACCTGCCCAGCCCATGCCTGCCCAGGCGGTGAGGTCGTTGAGCAGGATGGCGGACTGGCCCTCCCCGGCCTCGATACCGGTGAGCTGCCGCAGGCGCCGAGAGTGATAGTCGCGTCCGGCCACGGCCACGCGCAGGCGCAGGTCCTCTGTTCCGTCCTCGCCCGGCTCCAGGATGACCTCGTCCACCACGTAGCCCAGCTCGTGTAGCGCCTGGAGCCGCTTGTCTACGCGATAGCGCTTGTCGGGGTGGATGGTCACGTCCTGGTGGAGCACGGCCCACAGCCGCTCGTAGCGATCTCGCAAGCTCAACGCCGCCTCGAAATCGTCGTCGATCTCCTCGATCGACTTGCCGTTGAGCACAGCCATGTCGGCGAGGTCGCCCGCGACGTTCTCGATGGCGATCTCCAGGTCAGCTTCCCGCTGCCCGTCGGAGAGCTGCGGGTGGATCTCGCTCGTCTCGCCGTCCACCAGGTACGCCTGCAACCGCTGGCCGTCTCGCATCAGGAGCGTGTTCGCCAGCGAACAGTCGCCCCAGAAGAAGCCCATCCGGTGGAGATCGACGAGCAGGCCGGTCATGGAGTCGAGGAGCTGGTCGCGATAGCGCTTCTCACCCTCCGGCAGGCGCATGAAGAGGCGGCGGAACTGGAAGGAGCGCGCCAGGTAGCGCGTCAGGATGATGGCGCTGTCGTCCCCGGTGCGCGTGACGAGGCCGCAGGCCTTGACGGAGGGTGCGCCACGCGCCTCCAGCTCGCGCAGGATGTCGTACTCGCGCTGACCCACGTCGAGCGGCAGCTCCTTGAGCGCGATGATGCTGCCGTCCACGACCACGAAGCGCACGGTGTGCCGGCTGGCCCCGACGGGCAGGTCCACGAACTCCAGCTCGCCTCCCGGCCAGCGCCCCAGCGGCTCACCCCACGGCATCGCCACGAACGCCTGGTTGCCGTCACGGAAGCGCATCGTGACGCGGCCGGCATCGAACGGCTCGTCGTCCGCCTCGTCGAGGTCCGGGACGGCGGGCGCGTCGGACCCGCGCATGGGCTCGCCATCCCAGATGAGGGTGGCGTCGCTGAAGGCCTCGTGGGCGACTCGTTGTTCCATCGGCCGCAAGTCTAGGGCGTGCTGCCCTGGTCGCACCACCACGGGTCGGATCCATCGCGGGCGGCGACCAGCGATCCGGGTCCATCGCGGGCGGCGGGCAGCGCTCCGGCTCCGCCGCCCGTCGCGACACCGCCACCTCCCGGACACTGCGATCTCCTGGTCATCCGTCCGGCTGGGGACCGCAAGGCGACAAGAGCCAGCTCACCTCCGGCCGGTTCCCGCATCATCATGCAGGCAGGCCGCATGGACCGATGCTTCTATTCATGGATGTGGATGGGCATGCACTCCGAAGACTGCCGACAGCGGCGCGTGATGACGTCTAGCGGGCCCCAGGTGGACTTCTGACCAGGAGAGGCCGGTGGCGGCGTCACGACCGCCCCCGCGGTGCGAGCACGGGCACCCGGCGTGAACCGATACGATGGAGGCTCACCTCGTAGACGGAGCCAGACGTTGAGCAGCCATGTCCCGCCACCCTCCCAGCTGCCCGGTCCATACGCGGCCGTGGTCTTCGACATGGACGGGTTGCTGGTGCATACCGAGCGGCAGTGGCTGCAGGCCAAGATCGTGCTCTTCGAGCGCTATCGAACGACGCTCACCCAGGCAGACAAGGCCGCCGTCTTCGGGGCTGCAGACCTGCAGTCGGTGACCTACTTCGCCGGCCGGTTCGGACTTCCGGCGGAGCGGGTCCCCGCCCTGCGCGACGAGTACCTCGACATCATCGCCGAGCTCATCGACGGCGGCGTCGAGGTCACCGAGGGCGCAGCCGAGCTCATCAGCCACCTCGCGCCGCTGGTGCCACTGGGATTGGCCTCCAACACGCGGCGATCGCTGGTCGACCATGTGCTGGCCCAGACACCCTTCGGCAGCGCCTTCGGCGCCATCGCCACCGGCGACGAGGTGGCCCCCAAGCCCGCACCCGACGTCTACCGCCTGGCCTGCGAGCGGCTGGGCGTCGACCCCGCGACGGCCGTCGCCATCGAGGACTCGCCCACCGGTGTCAGGGCAGCCCACGCCGCTGGCCTCGCCTGCATCGGAATCCCCAGCGACGCGGACCACCCCCTCGCGGAGGCCGACGCCGTGGTGAGCTCGCTCACGGAGCTGCTGTAGGCCGCAGGCATGACCGCCCGCATCATCAGGACGGCCGTCATCGCGGTGGCGCTGCTGCTGGCGGCGCTGCTGGTGCCGGACATCGAGATCGAGTGGGCCGACGATGCGCCCGGCATCGGACTGACCTTGCTCGTGCTGGCGATCGCCTTCGGCCTGGTCAACGCGTTGATCCGGCCCATTGCTCGCCTCGTCAGCATCCCCCTCAACATCGCCACGCTGGGGATGTTCTCCGTCGTGCTCAACGCCGCCCTGCTGCTGGGCGTCGCCTTCCTGGTGGACCTCGCCTGGGGCCCGCTCATCGTCATCGGCGGCTTCCCACCGGACCTGGGCATCACCGCCGTCATCACCGCAGCCGTGGGCTCGTTCATCATCAGCGCCGTCTCGACCGGGCTGCAGCTCCTCATCCCGGAGGGCTGAGCCGACGGTCCCCGGAGGACAGCATGCCCCAGCACATCCGACAGCTCGTCTCGTCGGGCTCGCCCTACGAGGAACCCATCGGATTCAGCCGCGCCGTGCGCGTGGGCGATCGCGTCATCGTCGCCGGCACCGCCCCCACCTGGCCCGACGGCACGGTCGATCCCGATGTGGAACGCCAGACCGATCGCTGCATCGAGATCATGCTGGCAGCCCTGGCAGAGGCCGGTGCCACCGCTGACGACGTCGTGCGCACTCGCACCTTCCTCGTCGATGCTGCCGACTGGCAGGCTGCCGGTCGCTCCCACGGACGTCACTTCCATCGTGCCCGCCCGGCCTCAACGATGCTGGTGGTCGGCGGCCTCCTCGACCCGCGCTGGAGGGTGGAGATGGAGGCCGAGGCGATCATCGGCTCGGGAGCGGACGCCGACTCCCCGTCTCGGGAGCCACTCCGCTAGATTCGGGGTCATGGCACGTCGCATCCTCGACTTCGACCTGCCCGACCGGTTCGCCACCGGCACCGTCGGCGAGCCGGGTGACCGCACGTTCTACCTGCAGGCCATCCAGGGCCGCCGCGTCGTCTCGGTCATGCTTGAGAAAGAGCAGGTGTCCGTGCTTGCCGATCGCGTCCTGGCCATCGTCGACGAGGTCGAGCGACGAGGCCTGACCGCCATCGATGCGGGACCCGCGGGCATCCCCGACGAGCGGCCCCTGGCGCAGCCACTGCGAGAGGAATTCCGCGTGGGCACGCTGGTCATCGCCTGGGACGAAGATGTCGACCGTCTCATCGTGGAGGCCCGCTCGATGACGTTCGATGCGGGCGCCGGCGAGTCGGTGCTGCGCGACGGCGAGGAGCTGGACGAGGACGATATCCCCGACGAAGCACCGATCGGCCCCGATGTCCTGCGTGTGCGGCTGACACCGTACATGGCCCAGCAGTTCGCCCGCCGTGCCAACAGCGTGGTCGCCGGCGGCAAGCCCGTCTGTCCCTATTGCGGCCGGGTCCTGGAACGGACCGGCCACTTCTGCCACCGCGAGTTCGACGACCTCGTGCACTAGCGTTCAGCCACCATCCACAGGTCAAGGAGTGGACCCATGCGCCGACCGATCAGGGCCTTCGCCGCCGTTCTAGCCGTCGCACTGCTCGCGAGTGCGCTGGCAGTGCCGGCGAGCGCAGCCGGCGGCAAGGTCTCGCTGACACAGGTCCTGGCGGGCTACTCCCGCCCGGTGTTCGTCACCCACGCCCCCGGCGGGGGCCGCGTCATCTTCATCGTGGAGCAGACCGGCAGGATCAAGCGCGCCACCTACGAGGACGGGCGCTGGAAGAAGCTGGGCACGTTCCTGGACCTGCGCAGCAAGGTCAACGACCCGGCCAAGGCGGGGGGCGAACGGGGCCTGCTGGGACTTGCCTTCCACCCGGACTACCAGTCCAACGGCCTGCTCTACGTCAACTACACGCGCGCCGGCAGCGGCCCGCGGAAGGGTGACACGGTGGTCGCCGAGTACCGCCGCCAGAACCCGGGCAGTGCCGACCCGGCTTCCGCGCGGGTGCTGCTGGTGGTGAACCAGCCGGCGGCCAATCACAACGGCGGCCACCTGGCCTTCGGCCCCGACGGCCTGCTCTACATCGCCACGGGCGACGGCGGCGGGGCCGGCGATCCGGCGGGTAACGGCCAGAAGCTGAGCACGCGCCTGGGCAAGCTGCTGCGCATCGACCCGCTCGACCCCGATGGGGACGGCCCTCGCCGCTACCGCACACCCGCCTCCAACCCCCGCGTGGGCAAGGCCGGCATCGACGACATCTGGTCCTGGGGCCTGCGTAATCCGTGGCGCTTCTCGTTCGACCGCGCCAACGGCAACCTCTGGATCGGGGACGTGGGCCAGGGTCAGCGTGAAGAGGTGAACCGGGCGCGCTCGGGCGTGACCGGCACCGGCGCCGGGCGGGGCAAGAACTACGGCTGGAACCGCTGCGAGGGAACGCGCCGCTACCCGAACACGAGCCAGCGCTGCACCGTTGGCGTGCGCCCGGTCCACGACTATGCCCACGGCAACGGCCGCTGCTCGGTCACCGGTGGCTATGTCCACCGCGGCCCCAGCGCGCCGGCCTGGCGCGGTCTCTACGTGGCCGGCGACTTCTGCGGTCGCCTGTTCGTGCTGAACGGCAAGGGGAAGCTCAAGTACGCGCGCAACACGAACCGGCCCATCGCCAGCTTCGGTGAAGATGCCGACGGACGGCTCTTCGTCACCGACCTGGGTGCCGGCGCCATCTACCGCGTCAAGCTGAGCGGCCCACGCCCGTAGCCGCGCCGCGAGTCAGCGTCGCTCGACTCGTTGTTGCAAGCCGTTGTGATAGAACGCCGGCTCGCCCGAGTAGCACTATGCTTGGGCCGATGCCCGCGACGAGCCGCTCTGCCGCACCCGAGGTGACCTGGGACGAGGTCCGTGAGCGCCTGCACGGGCGCGGCCTGCGCTGGACTCCGCAGCGCCGCCTGCTGGTCGACGTGCTGAGCGACACCGACGGCCACATCACCGGTGCCGAGCTGGTGGAGCGCTGCCGGGAGCAGGACCCGGAGACCACGCCCTCCACGGTGTACCGGACGCTCGGCGTGCTTGAGGACATCGGCCTCATCCGCCACGCACACGGTCTCGATGGACGCGAGGAGTTCCACGTCCGGCCCGCCCGCGAGCATGGCCACATGCACTGCTCGGTCTGCCAGCAGGCGTGGGAGATCGGTGCCGACGACGTCGGGGGCTTGCTGCGCGACTTCGAGCAGACACGCGGCTTCAAGGTCGACCTGGGCCACCTCAGCGTCGTGGGCATCTGCCAAGACTGCCGCGAGGACGAGGCGAGCTAGGTGTCGCGGAGGCGACGAGGGGCCACGTCCCGCGACCGGGTGAAGCCGAACGCGCGCCGTGCCATCCGCGTCGACCGACCGTCGAAGGGGAGGCAAGCCTCGCTGCTTGGCCGGCCGACCTATGCCAGCCACGCCTAGACGGACCAGGCTCGTGAGGTCGAGGGCGTGGTCAGGACGCGCGTGAAGCCGGGTATCGGCCACCCCAGTCCAGCCTGACTGGATCGACCAGCCGGGTGTTCATCCGATGCCCACAGGCACGGGATGGCCACGCGATCCGCGGAGCTTGGTCCGTCTAGGCACCCAGGGCATAGCCGCGGCGGTCAGGGCACGGGGGGCACCCAGGGCATAGCCTGGCGGTCGGAGCACGGCCCAGGATCCAGGAGCCGCACAGAGCTCGACGAGCGCTACAGTCTGGCCGCCAGGACGAAGCGAGCTAGCAGCGGCGCGCGAGCTCGCGGACGTCTTCGAGGAGCACCTCCAGGTCGGCCTCGGTGGTGGTGTGGTTCAGGATCCCCGCCCGAAGCCAGGTGCGACCGCGCAACCGGGTGGTGGTGAGGAAGCCGCGCCCGCTGTGCTGCAGCGCCGCCTGCAGGGCGTCCTGATGCACGTCGAGCGCGTCGCGCGCCGCCTGGTCGGCCCCGTCCACACCATCCGGCAGGTGCCGGAAGCAGACCACCGAAAGGTTCGATTCCGGGGCCAGCTCCAGGTCGTCCGAGGCCCGCACAGCCTCCTTCAGGACGGTCGCGAGGTCGACCGTCTGCTCCACCAGCCGCCCCAGGCCGCGGGTACCCAGGTGCTTCCACGACAGCCACAGCTTGAGCGCCCGCTGGCGCCGCGTGCCCTCCATGCTCAGGCGGTAGAAGTCGAGCTCGCCAGAGCCGTGCGCATCGGGCGCGCGGCGGGCGTCGCCCGAGCCGCGGTAGTACTCGGGCTGATACGAGAACGTGGTCTCCAGCAGCGAGCCGTCGCGCAGCAGCAGCCCGCCGATGTCGTACGCCTGGAAGAACCACTTGTGCGGATCGATGGTGATCGAGTCGGCCCGTTGCAGGCCGTCGACCTCGCCGGCCAGCCGCTCCGAGAGGCGGGCCGCGCCGCCGTAGGCAGCGTCGACGTGGAACCACAACCCTTCGCGCGCCGCCAGGTCGGCCAGCTCCGGCAAGACGTCGACCGCACCGGTGTTGGTCGTGCCCGCCGTGGCGGCGATGGCCAGCGGGGTCAGGCCGACGGACCGATCGCGCGCGATGGCCTCGGCCACGGTCGCCGCCCGCAGACGGAAGCGCTCGTCCGCCGGCAGCGGCACGAGCGTGCCGTGAGGGAACCCCAGCGTATCCAGGCTGCGTCGGATGGAGAAGTGGGCCTGGTCGCTGGCGTACACGCGCACACCCTCGAGGTCTGCGCCGCGCGGCGGCCGGTCGAGCCCGCGCATCTCTCGCAACGCCACGTCGCGCACGACGTTCAGCGCCATGATGTTGGCCATCACGCCCCCGGAGGTGAACAGGCCGAAGGACGCCGCGTCGAAGCCCACGAGGTCGCACAGCCAGCGCACCACCTCCTCCTCCACCAGCGTGCCCGAGGGGCTGCAGTGCCACACGTCCACGCCCTGGTGCACCACCTGGCTGAAGAGCTCGCCCACGATCGATGACCACAGCGGGATGGGCGTGAAGTAGGCGAAGGCGCGCGGATGCCAGGCGTTGGCCTGGTGCGGTGCCAGGCGCGTGCGGAACTCCTCGATGATCGCCGCCGATGGCATCGGCTCCGTGGGTGCCGGCGCCGGGCCCCCGGAGGGCCCGAAGAACACCCGGCGCAGCTGGGCGTAGTCGGCAGGCTCACCGATGGCACGCTCCAGGCCGTGCTCGTAGACGTAGTCGAGCGCCGCCGACCAGGCGCCCTGGCCCAATCGCTCGAGCGCAGGGCGAGACGTCGCCTCGTCGCGGATGTCCAGCAGCTCCGGCTCTGGATGCCAGCCGTCGCCGCTCCGCCCGCTGGGGTCGGCCCGCTCCCCGGCCATGCCTACGGCTTCTCCGCCACGACTACTCCGCCACGCCGGCCCGGACCGTGGTCCAGTCGACGACGGCATCGACGAAACCGGCGATGAACTCGGGCGCCAGCTCCCCGTACTCCGCGTAGGCGCCGGTCTCCGCTTCCTGGAACAGGTGGTTGGCGTCGGGGATAGTGAAGATCTCCACGTCGTCGTTGCCCGCCACGTCAAGGTTGGCCCGCAGGGCCGCGGCGTTCGATTCGGCCACCACCTGCACGTCCTTGCCGCCGAAGATGGCCAGCACCGGGACGGTCACCTGCTGCCAGTCGGCGGCGGGGTCATAGGCTAGGAAGGAGCGGAACCAGTCGGACGTGTAGAGCGGCAGCTCCGCGTCGACCTGTCGCTGGATGAAGGCATCGCGCTCACCGGCGATGACCTGGTCGTCGGGCTCCAGCTCGTCCCAGGCACGGCCGTAGAACTCGCGCATGACCGACTCGAGAGCCTCGAAATCGCCGTCGCGTGCGAGCGGCATGGCCTCGGCCGTGTAGCGGCCGTACTCCTCGACCAGCTCCTCGTCGTTGCCGGCCGAGCGCACCAGCGCCTGGTTCTGCTCGACGATGAGGGTGACGCCATCGATGATCGCCGGGGCCATCATGCCGATCCAGGCCACGCGCGAGTCGCTGGCGCCCAGGATGGCCGAATACAGACCGCCCTCGCTATGACCGAAGAGGCCGATCCGATCGGGATCGACGTCATCACGCGTTGCGAGGTAGTCGATGGCTGCGCGCGCGTCCTCGGCGAGCTCGGCGATGGTGGCGGACTCGTAGTCGCCAGTGGAGCCGCCGACGCCACGATCGTCGTAGCGCAGCACGCCGACGCCAGCGGAGGTGAGGGCGTCGGCGAGGATGGCGAAGGGCTTCAGCGTCGTGATCGGGCGCAGCGACTCGTCGCGGTCCTGGGGGCCGCTGCCGCTCATGGTCACGACCACCGGATGGGGACCCGGGCCGTCGGGCAGCGTCAACGTTCCCGCGAGCTGGACATCCGGCGCACCACCTGGGAATGTCACCTCCTCGATCTGGTAGTCGAACGTCGAGGGGTCCGGCGTGGGCTCAGGCTCGAGCGGCGCGAAGGCATCGATGGCCGGCAGCAGCACCTGCTCGCGCAGGACGTCGAAGTCGGCCGGGTCCGCCTGCAGCAGCACCAGCTGCGTGCTTCCCCCGCTCTCCGCAGCAGCAAGCTCGACCGCGATGACCATGTCTCCCAGCTGGACATCGAAGCGGTACAACGTCCAGTCGAAGAGCTCGCTGCTGTACTCGCCGGTGACCTGCGGGACCTCGGTGAGCGCGAACTGCGGCAGCAGGCTCACCCACAGCTGCTCCAGCGTCGCCGGCGCCGCCTGGATGGCGATGAGCGCCAGGTCCTGCGGCGGCGTGCCGCGCGAGTAGACGCCGCCGCCCAGGTCCTGCCAGTCCGCCGGCACCACCGACGAAACACCGAACAGCGGGTCCTCGACCGGGCGGCGCTCGATGTCCTGGGCAAGCACGCTGCCACTCGTGGCCACGAGGGCCAGGCAGAGGGACAGGATCGCGGCGATCATCCCGCGCGACATCATGAGTGATCCTCCTTCTCGGGTGAGCGGTAGGCGATGACTTCGACGTGTTCGAGGGTGATGAGGCCCTCCCCGACCATGTCGTCGATCTCCGGCAGCACAGCGCGCAGGCGGTCTTCGCGGTCCACGACCTCGATGAGGATGGGCAAGTCCTCCGAGAGCCGCAGGATGCGGCTGGTGTGCAGCCGAGCGGCTCGACCATAGCCCTCGATCCCGCGCAGCACCGTGGCACCCGCCACGCCGCGCTCTCGCAGGAGCGCCACGATGGCCTCGTACAACGGCCGCCCATCGTGGTGGTCGGATTCACCGATGTAGATGCGCGCAAGGAGCGCCGGTCCGTCGATCCTCATGGCAGCAGCCTCCCCACGGCCAGGCCGGCGACCACTGCCAGCATGCCGATGACGACCGAGCCGACGAGGTTGCCCAGCATGAACAGGTAGTCGCCCTCCTCGACCAGCCGCCACGACTCCAGCATCAATGTGGAGAAGGTGGTGTAGGAGCCGATGAAGCCGATCATCAGTGGCACCCGCACCTCCGGGGCGATGATGGCACGGTCCATGGCCAGGGCGAAGATGACTCCCAGCAGGAACGAGCCGGAGATGTTGACGGCGAACGTGCCCCACGGGAACCGGCCCCCGCCGAGCTCCTGCACCCAGCCCCCGATGAGGTAACGGGAGACGGCGCCGGCTGCGCCGCCGACGGCGATGAAGACGAGGGTCATGCACCTATCGTCGCACCGTCGCGCCTCGCGCGCGCAGCGGCCAGATCCCGGCCGCGGTCATCGCACCGTTACGGCCCGGGCCTATCCTTGCCGCATGAGTGACGAGAAGACCACCGCGCAGCCGACCACGGAGCAGGACTGGCGACAGCGACTGACCCCAGATCGATACCGCATCCTGCGGGAGAAGGGCACCGAGCGCGCCTTCACCGGCGAGTACGTCGATGAGAAGCGCCGCGGCGTGTACCGGTGCGCCGGCTGCGGTGCCGAGCTCTTCAGCTCTGACAGCAAGTACGACTCCGGCTCCGGCTGGCCCAGCTTCTGGCAACCGGCCCAGGATGGCGCCATCGCCTACGAATCGGACGGCTCCTTCGGCATGGTCCGCACGGAGGTGATGTGCGCCAGCTGCGGCGGGCACCTGGGCCACGTGTTCGACGATGGGCCCAAGCCCACGGGACAGCGCTACTGCATCAACTCGGCATCACTGCAGCTCGACCCCGACGAGGGATAGCCTCTGGCGCCGGTCGCCACATCAGCCGGCGACGGATATCGGCTGACCTGGAGTGCCGGCGCGCTCCTGGAGTCGTCCTCTACCGCACCTGCGTGCCCGGGGGCACGGTCGGCAGGATGAGCATGTACTTTCCGTCGCGCATGGGGTGGCGACGCCCCGGGCGGTTGTAGGGCAGGTAGTCCTGCGCGAGCGCGCTCACCCGGACCGACGTTCCCGGCGGCCGTGACGCTCCCCGGATCGAGCTCACATCGGGGTACCACGGGTCCTGGATGACCACCCGCTTGACCTTGAAGTCGTTGGTGTAGGCAGGGTCGGCCGTGGCCGAGAAACCCGACATGACCCAGGCGTGTGCGCCGCGCCAGACGACGAGGCCGACCGGCTTGCCGGTCAGCCGGATCGCGCGGGCTGCCATGCGGATGGCCTGCTTGCGCGTCGGTGCACGCTGGACCTCGTACGGCCCGTGGCCCTTGGCGTCGAGCATGCCAGCCCAGTCGTCGAGGCCCAGGCCGTGGAGGCCCTGCCGCCAGCGCGCCTTGCCGGCCAGCTCACGCCAGAACTCGTCCCCCTCTGGGTCGAGGCGTCGGCCCATGAAGTGGAGCCGCTCCTGGAACCGCCGCGTCTGGTCAGGATCGTCGTCCTCGAGGATGTTGAGCATCGTCTGCACCGAGGCCGCCACGCACCAGTACTCGGTCTGCTGGTGCACGAAGTCGCCCGGACGGAAGAGGTCCATCGAAAAGGCGCCCGGGCCCGGCGGGGGCTGGAGCCGGATGACCTGCGGTCGATACCAGCGCGCGACAGGCCCCAGCCAATCCTTGACGCGGAGCGGCCAATCCCCCGGATCGGGACCGGCCGCGGCGGCAGCGAGCGGTCCGAACGAGTCTGCCACGAGGCCGACCGATAGCAGGACTGCGACGGCCGACGAGATGACGGTTCGGCGCAGATGGCCGCGGCCGGAGCGGGACGCCGCGGCTGCTACTCCCCAGTGACCGAGTGACGACACGCCCAGACCATACGGCTTGGCGGCCGATGCGTGGCTCGAGGTTGTCCGTCCTTGACCCAAGCCACACGGCTCACCGTCAGGCCTGGTGATAGATCTCGGCGGCGGTGATGTTGCGACCGGCAGCGTCGGTGAAGGTGGTGATGACACCGTCGAGCGCCGCACCCCAGCGGGCAGCCACGTCGGTCCGGTCGATGCGCGCGATGACCGTATCGAAGTCGGGGTAGTACTTCCCGACGTAGACGACCTGCGCCCCCCGGCGAAAACCCGTGTAGTCGCGATAGCCGGCCTCCGCGATGGCAGCGAGCATCTCCGGCCAGGGCTCGGCATGCAGTTGGTCGTAGCGGTCGGCCTGGTGTGGGTCGATGACGAGGCTGAAGCAGCCGCGCTCGAAGGGACCCTCCGGTGCCGGCGCATCGGTATGGAAGATCTCGTCGTACCAGATCAGGCCACCGCCGGGCGCCTCGATCTCGGCGATGACATCGCGGAAGCGATGGCCCCAGCGCTGGTTGACGACGCCCTTGCCGGTACGCGAGAAGGCCGTGTCGCGGTCGGGCTCGGCCTCCGCGTACCACCACACATCGGTGCCACGACGGAAGCCGCTGACGTTGCTCAGGCCCGAATCGGCCATTCCACGCGCGACGGCTCCCGGGACAGGTCGATGGAGCTCATCGTATCGCTCCTCCGTTCCCGCGAAGAGGCGTAGGTAGTAGAGGGTGCGCTCCATCGTGTCTCCATCGTAGTCCGCGGGGTCGACTTGAAGGGCTGCGGTGAAGACGAAGCGGGCGCCGGTCTCCCGGCGCCCGCCCTTGGTTCGGAGTGAGCCGCCCAGCTAGATGAAGAGCGGGCCGAAGATGAGCGACACGATGGCCATCAGCTTCAGCAGGATGTTGATCGAGGGCCCGGAGGTGTCCTTGAAGGGGTCGCCGATGGTATCGCCGACGACCGTGGCGGCGTGGGCCGGGGAGCCCTTGCCGCCGAACTGTCCGGCCTCCACCCACTTCTTGGCGTTGTCCCAGGCACCGCCGGTGTTGGCCATGAAGAGCGCCAGCAGGAAGCCTGAGGCGATGGAACCGGCGAGCATGCCGCCAAGCGCCTCGGCGCCCAGCAGCACACCCACGATGATCGGGCGATAGCACGGCGATGGCGCCGGGCAGGATCATCGCGCGCAGGGCCCCCTGTGTGGAGATGTCGACCGCACGTGCCGCGTCCGGCTCCACGCCCTCCTTGCCCTCGCGCAGGCCCGGGATCTCTCGGAACTGGCGCCGGACCTCTTCGATCATGGCGTGGGCAGCGGTGCCCACGGCATACATCGTCAGACCCGCGAACAGGAACGGCAGCATCGCACCCAGCAGGATGCCGATGAGAACGTTGGAGTCGGTCAGCTGCAGGTCGGTGATGCCGGTGACCTCCACGTAGGCGACGAGCAGCGCCAGCGCGGTCAGGACCGCGGAGCCGATGGCGAAGCCCTTGCCGGTCGCCGCGGTGGTGTTGCCCAGGGAGTCGAGAGCGTCGGTGCGCTCGCGGACCTCGGGCGGGAGGTGGCCCTGCTCGGCCAGGCCGCCGGCGTTGTCAGCTACCGGACCGTAGGCGTCGGTCGCGAGCGTGATGCCGAGCGTGGAGAGCATGCCGACCGCAGCCAGCGCAACGCCGTAGAGGCCGGCGAAGTGGTTGGCCACGAAGATGCCGACGACGACAGCGATGGTCGGGATGACCACGCTGACGAGGCCGACCGCGATGCCGCCGATGACGACCGACGCCGCGCCGGTCTCGGACTGCTTGGCGATCCACTGGGTGGGCCGGTACTCGTAGGAGGTGAAGAACTCGGTGGTGTTGCCGATGACCTGGCCCACGATCAGGCCGGTCAGGACGACCCAGAAGAGCTCGAAGGGCAGATCCAGGAGGAGGAGGACGGCGGCGGTCCCGACGAGCACGAGCCCGGCAGCGCCGAAGACGCCGTATCGAAGTGCCCACAGCAGCTGGGACATCTTGGCATCGTCCTTGGTGCGAACCAGGAACGTACCCAGGATCGCGGAGATGATGCCCACTCCGGCGACGACGAGCGGCAGCACCGCCAGGGAGCTGTCCCAGCCGGTGTCGGAGATGGCGAAGATGCCCGCTCCGACGGCCACGAGTGTCAGGGCGGAGACCATGCCACCGACGTAGGATTCGAAGAGGTCAGCACCCATGCCGGCGACATCGCCGACGTTGTCGCCGACGTTGTCGGCGATGGTGGCCGGGTTGCGCGGATCGTCCTCGGGGATCCCGGCCTCGACCTTGCCGACGAGGTCGGCACCGACGTCAGCGGCCTTGGTGTAGATCCCCCCGCCGACGCGGGCGAAGAGCGCGATCGACGAGGCGCCGAAGGCGAAGCCGGCGACGGTGGTGGCATCCTGGAAGATGACCCACAGGACGGTGATGCCGAGGAGGCCGATGCCGACGACGGTGAGGCCCATGACGGTGCCGGTGTTGAAGGCGACGCGCAGCGCCGGGTTCAGGCCCAGCATGGCGGCCGCAGCGGTGCGGGTGTTGCCGCGAACCGCGATGCTCATGCCGATGAAGCCGGCGGTCGCGGAACCGATCGCACCAAGGACGTAGCAGATGGCCGTCCACGGGCCGCTGCCAAGTCGCTCCTGGACACCGGCGTTGACCTCATCGATGGTCACGTTGTTGGTGATGTTGAAGTCGATGAGCAGCGCCAGCAGCACGGCCACGACGGCGACGAACACCGCGAGGATCATGTACTCGCGGCGAAGGAACGCCATGGCGCCTTCCTTGATGAGCCGGCCGACCTTCTGGATGATCTCAGGCCCGGCGTCCTGCGCGATGACCCAGCGGGCCAGCATGAACGCCGCGACGAGGCCGGCGATGGCTGAGCCGCCGGCGAGGATGAATGCGGGTGTCCCGGCCATCAGCGCGGGTACCTCTTTGCGAGCACGGGCGTTTGCCTCCCTCTCGGTTCGTCTACGGGCATAGGGACACGCGGATGTGAACCTGATCCCACCATACGGTCGCTGACACCCGAGGGGCGCGTGCCAAAATTCCCCCGCGCGCGCACCATCCGGCCCCCGGTGCCGGCGACAAGTCTACCGGCGGAGCACCCTCTCCCGAGGCGCATCCGCCCCGGTGGGAGCTAGGCGGCCGGGCTCTCCTCGGCCACGACCGGCACGTCGGCGGCAGCCGAGGCCTCCGCGACGAGATCGACGTCCTGCACCTGCACCGGGACTTCCTCGAGCGGTTCGCCGGCGACGATGCCGTCGGTGACGGTGTCGTTGATGTACAGCAGGTTCCCGTCGGCGTCGAGGATACGTGCGCTCAGCGTGTAGGAGAAGCGCTCGTCGATGACTCCAGCGTCGTAGGCGATGGCGAACGGGATCTCGGTCACGGTGATGTCCTCGACGTCACCGGAAGCGGCGCCGATGGTCTCGGCCGCCACGTCCATCTTCGATGTGTCCTGCAGCTCGACGATCCAGGTGGCGCCTTCGGGCAGCTCCGCATCCTCGGGCAGGGTGATGGCGCCGGTCACCGCAGGACCGTCGATGACACCGGGCTCCCCGCTGGCCATCGGCTCCTGGCTGGCGGACGGCTCGCCGGTGGCGACGGGTTCATCGGTGGCCATCGGCGCCTCGGTCGCGATGGGGGCCTCAGTCGGCTCGGGCGTGGGCTCGAGGGTCGGCTCGAGGGTCGGCTCGAGGGTCGGCTCGGGGGTGGGCTCGAGGGTCGGCTCGGGCGTGGGCTCGGGCGTGGGCTCGAGGGTCGGCTCGGGCGTGGGCTCCGGCGTGGGCTCGAGGGTCGGCTCGGGCGTGGGCTCGGGCGTGGGCTCGAGGGTCGGCTCGGGCGTGGGCTCGGGCGTGGGCTCGAGGGTCGGCTCGGGCGTGGGCTCGGGCGTGGGCTCGAGGGTCGGCTCCGGCGTGGGCTCGAGGGTCGGCTCCGGCGTGGGCTCGAGGGTCGGCTCGATGCTGGCCGCGACAGGTGCCGTCGAGGGCAGCTCCGTCGGCTGCGGCGTGGGATCTTCGGCACGGCAGGCCATCACCACCAGTGCGCCCACCGCGACCAGGGCAGACCACCTGGCCATGCGTGCGATACGAGTCCGGTTCCTGTCCAAGGTGTGATCCCTCCTGCCCCATGCCGTATGGACCGTCGCCCGCGGCCCCCTCTCAGCCGTGCTGGCGACGGTAACGTGCGAGTACATTACCCGAGCGTGAAGCTACTCGTCGCACGCTCCCGTGTCGGGGAACAGCTGCCTGACGTTGGCGGCCGTGACGAGCTCCAGCTCCGCCTCCAGCCGGGGTGGCACCTCGCGACCCGCGATGGCGTCGAGCAGCGCCGGCACCAGGACGTTGCCGTACCGCTCGGGGAACTGCGCCACCGAGGCGACCACCTGGCCATCGCAGGCGATCATCTCGCGGATGGCCGGCTCTGCCAGCTGACCCGCGTACCAGAGGTGGTTCTCACGGTCGGCCGCCGCGGCCGCTGCCATGGCGCCCAGGATGGCGACGTCGCTGACGCCGGCGACGACGATCGGGCGGCCCCTGACCTTGTCCAGCACGGCCGCGACCTGCGTCTGTGCCGTGGCAAGGTGCTGGGCTCCGCTCAGCGCGCGCGTGTCGTCCGGCAGCGGGCACTCCTCCTGGTAGCCGCTGCGGAAGCCCTCCATGCGAGCACCGCCGATGGGATCCTCAGCGTCTGATTCGAGCGAGATGTAGGCCTTCACGTCGCAGTCCCACCGTTGGGCGGCGTAGCGGCCAAGCTCCGCTCCGGCGAGGCGGCCCGACTCAGCCTGGTCGATCTGCAGCAGTGAGACCTGGCAGGGCCCCTGGTCGTAGACGATGCCGATGGTGGGAGCGTCACCCGTCGCCCGGCACAGCTCGGCAGCCAGGTCGGCGATGGGCTGGAAGCTGATGACACCGTGCACGCCGGCTGCGGCAAGGGTGTCGATGCAGGCCTGCACGCCGGCCCGTGTCCAGCCCGAGTCACACTCCACGAGCTCGATGCCGGCGGTGGCCGCCGCCTCGCGGATGCCGGAACTGATGGCCTGCCCGTAGGCCTGCGAGCCATCCGGCGAGATGTAGCCGATGCTGGGCACAGTCGAGCGCGACCCGATCGCCGGGCTCGGCAGGGTGGACCCTACGGGCAGCGGCGACGGGTCCTGGACGGTCGCGCTGGCCAAGGGAGGCGCGGGGGACGCCAAGGCGGACGGCGCGGCCGAGCCCGATCCGGGCAAGGCACTGGCCGGCGGATCGTTCTCCTTCGGCACGGTCACGCAGGCAGCCAGCACCAAGGTGAGGGCGGCGGTCGCGAGCACCGCACGGGCTCGCCGGTGGACGGGTGCCCGGCGCCCCGGGGCGGACGATCGGTTCAGCCGACCACCTCACGATAAGCCTCGATGAAGCGCTCCGCCTGCCGGCGGGCGGTCTCGGCGTTGTCGCGCATGCCGGCCTGTTCGGCGAGGGCTTCCTCGAAGTGTCGGACCTTGGCCGGGAAGGTGTCGGCGTCGGGTCCGTAGCGTGGCAGCCGTCCGCTGCCGATGACGTCGGCGAGCTCGGCTAGGCCCTCCTCGCCGACCAGATCGAGCCCCGGTCCGGGCATGCCCTGAAGCCTCCTGCGAAGGTGCGTTGAGCGCGACCGTAGCACGCACCCGAGTCAGACGGCGGCAGCGAGCTCCTGTGCGTCAGCGCCCAGCGAGACGCGGATGGCGATGCCGAAGGCGCGCGACTCACCCGGCTGCAGCTCGATGAGGCTGCCCGCCTCGCGCTCGGCGGCACGGCCGGCGAGGCCACACGTGGCGGGCTCCAGGCCGGTCAGGTACATGCCCGGGCCCAGCATTCGCCACTGCCACATGCGCGGCAGCTGGCGCGGGTCCCAGCTGACGGTCAGGCCGATGCCGCCGGTGGGCTCGAAGGCCGGGTTGACGATGGAGGCACTCACCTCGGCAGCATCGGTCTCGGAGAGCTCATGGCGGAAGACGTGCTCGACGAAGCCGTCGGCAGGGGCCGGGAAGGTGGCACGGGCGGCAAGGCCGGCGCGGGCGGCGTCGTCGCGTGGCGTGATCTCCGCTGCAGGCGTGATGAGCCGCGCCCCCTCGGCCACGACCGGATAGCCCAGGTTCACGTGGTACAGCAGCATCAGTGCCGCCGGGGCATGGCCCTGGTTGAGCACCTCATCCTCCACGCGCACGACGGTCTCGCCCATGGGCAGGGTGATACGCCGCCGCAGCAGCAGATCGACGCCGAAGACGTCCGTCTCGCGCATCTCGCCGGTGACCTCGGCCAGCAGGCGGCCGTCCTCCTCGATGACGCGGTGGCAGACGTTGCGAGCGGCGATGTTGGAGATGCGGCCGTGCAGCCCATACGCCGTCCCGTCCTCCTCCGAGGGCAGGCCCACGTTCTGCAGACCACAGGTCGTGAGCATGCCGCCATGGAACGACCGCAGCCAGTTGGCTTCCTCGAAGTAGGCCGGGTGAACCACCCCGGTCGTGGACTGCCAGCTCACCTGGTGGCCGCCCGCCCACAGCGGGCCGAGATCGAGCCCGCGGTCAGCCAGGATCAGCGCCGACAGGCCGCCGGCAGCACGCGCGTCGATGACGCGCACGCCGTCCTCGTTGCCGTCGGCCAGCCGTGCTGTGCGGGTGGAGACGAGCTGCGACACGTCGCCGATGCGGCGGCGCAGCTGGGTGAGATCGTGGGATACGTGCTCGCTCATGCCGCGACGGTAGAGCAACTCGCTGTCGCGGGCCACGCCATCGTGCAGATCGCAGGCCACGGTTAGCCCCCTCGGGGGCAGCCCGGCCAGGGCTGACAGCCCGATCACTCTGGGGGCGAGGGGCTGGCTATGATGGCGCGAGGAGGACGTGGCACCCGGATGGCGAGAACGAGCGCGAAGAAGTCGAGCAGCACGGTCATCCGCACCTACGCGGCCAGCGACCGCGCCTCCGCCGAGCGCTCGTTCCTGCGCGAGCGCCAGCAGGCGGCGGCGCGAGGCTGGGAGCCCAAGTCGCGACGCTGGCGATCAGAGGGCAACGAGCATGTGCTGACCGTCGTCTTCGGGTCCTCCACCGAAGGTGCTGGCGGCTTCGGCGACGATCCGGAGGTGCGCTCGAGCATCGCGGCCATCACGCGCCGTCCCCTGCCCTGGACACCCGCGCAGGCCGCCGCTCGCGATGCAGAACGGCTGGTGGTAGAGACGCTGGACCTGCACTGTGCCGGCGAGCCGCTGCGCCTCATCCGCAGTGGCTATCCGGCCGTCCCGCAGCTGGCCATCAACGAGCGCCGCGAGTGGGTCCGCGAGCACGCCGACCACCTGCGACGCATGCTGCTGTACGAGCCGCGTGGCCATCGCGACATGTACGGCGCGGTGCTGCTGGCACCGCATCGCGCGGATGCCGACATCGCGGTGCTGTTCATGCACAACGCGGGCTACAGCACGATGTGCGGCCACGGCATCATCGCGCTCACGCAGGGCCTCATCGAGGAGGGCCTGTACCCGGCCACCACACCCAGCACCGAGATCCGCTGGGAGACGCCGGCCGGCTTGGTGACCGCCCATGCCGACGTCAGCGTGGGCGTGGGTGCGGCCCCCGTGGTGCGCTCGGTGCGGTTCACCAACGTGCCCGCATACCTGCATGCCGAGCGGCTGATGATGCGGCCGCGCGGCGTGCGACTCTTCGGCACCGCTGCCGAGCGCAAGGGCCTCAACGTGCAGCTGGCCTTCGGGGGCGCCTACTACGGCATCGTCGACGTTGCGGAGCTGGGCATGCGCGTGGTGCCCGAGCAGGTCGAGCAGCTCACCCGCGCCGGTGCCGCCATCACCGAGGCGCTGCGCCGCGACCACTCACCGACCCATCCGACCGACGACTCGCTGAGCTTCGTCTACGGCACCATCCTGGTGGACAGCGACCCCGCGACCTCGCCCGACGGGCTGGCACCCGACGCCACCGTCCGCAACGTCACCGTCTTCGCCGACGCCGAGGTGGACCGCTCGCCGTGCGGCTCGGGCACATCCGCGCTACTGGCCGCACGCCACGCGCTGGGCGCATCCGACATCGGCGACACCATCATCAACGCCGGCATCACCGGCGAGGCGTTCCGGGGACGCGTGGAGGACACCACCATGCTGGGCCCGCACGCGGCGGTCATCACCAGCGTGGAGGGCAGCGGCTACGTGACGGGGCACCAGCGCTTCGTCCTCGACGAACGCGACCGGCTGGGCCAGGGCTTCCTGCTGCGCTGACGCGCGCCGATCGCGCCGTCCGCGTGCTCCTCCGGATAGGTCACCGGGCGCCTGGCGCTGCGTCAGGCCCCGCAGGTCACTCCTGGCCCACGGCTCGCCGCAGCAGCGCCGCGATGGTCTCCTCTTCACGGGCCGTCAGGTCCATCAGCGCGAAGGCGGTCGGCCACATGCTGCCGTCGTCGAGCTGCGCCGCGTCGTTGAAGCCGAGCGTGGCGTAGCGCGTCTTGAACTTGCCCGCGCCCTGGAAGAAGCAGACGACCTTGCCATCCCTGGCATAGGCGGGCATGCCGTACCAGGTCTTGGGCCAGAGGGATGGCGCGTTGGACGCGACGATGGCGTGAAGCCGCTCGGCCATGGCGCGATCAGACTCCGGCATCTCGGCGATCTTGGCCAGGACGTCGGCCTCGCCGGCGGCCCTGTCCTTACGCGCGCGAGCCTGCGCCTTCAGCTCCCGGGCGCGCTCCTTCATGGCGGCCTGTTCCTCGGACGTGAACCCTTGCGATGCCTGGCCGCGCGCGCTGGCGCCCTTGGCTGGCTTCGGCTTGTCCGTCATGCGGGGGACCTCCGTGCGGGCTTCGATGGCGCAAGTCAGCCATCATCGTGACCCGTCGAGCGCTGCTGTGCCAGTCGGGGGCCGCGGCCCTGCCCGTAGCGTAGAAGGGGCACACTGCAACCGATGACCATGCCAGCGTGTTCCTGTCTACGTGTGCGCTGATTGCCCTTCGCGGCTGGCTGACGACCTGGAGAGCTCCTTCCCGCAGTTCCTGGAGCACCACCAGGACCTCGTCTACGGCATCGCCCTGCGTTCCACGAGGCGGCCGGCCGACGCGGAGGACCTAGCCCAGGACGCCTTCGTGCGCGCCTACCGGGCGCTCGTCGGCTACGACCGTTCGCGCATCGCCGAGCTGCGCCCGCGCGGCTGGCTGGCGGCCATCACCAGCAACCTGGCACGCAATCGGTCACGCCGGGGGGCTCCCGCCACGGCCGACCTGGGGGCCATCATCGAACGTGCGGACGAAGTCGCGCCGCTGCCGGAGCAGGAGCTTGAGCGCCAGGAGGCAGCCCTTGAGTGGCGCCGGCGGCTCGACGCCCTGCCGGCCCGCTATCGCCAGGCCGTGGAGCTGCGGCACGTCGACGGGCTCTCCTACCCGGAGCTGGCGCTGACCCTGGACCGGCCCATCGGCACGGTGAAGTCGGACGTCCATCGCGGCGTGCGACTGCTGCGCGAGGCGCTGGCGCACAAGACGGAGCTCGATCGCCGGGAGGTGGAACGATGAACCTGCAGGAGGCACGAACGATGGTCAGAGCACTGCGAGCCACAGCGGCGCGGGCACCAGCCGGCCTCGCCGACTCCGTCCTCGCGGAGGTGGGGCTGATCGATGCCTGGACGGAGCTGGAGGGACCCATCGGGCGGCTGGCACTGGCCTGGGGCCGGGGAGGCATCACGGCCGCGGAGCCCGCGGGCGATCCGGTCGGCTTCGAGACGGAGTACGAGATGCGCCACGGGCGTCCCGTGCGGCGGGTTGCGGAGATGCCGGCGCGACTGCAGGCACAGGTCCGCAGGCGCCTCGCGGGCGAGCGCACGAGCGGGCCGCAGGTCGACCTCGAGACGCTCACCGACTTCGAGCAGGCGGTGCTGCGCAAGACGATGGAGATCCCCTTCGGCGAGGTGCGACCCTACTCGTGGGTGGCGCGCGAGATCGGCCGGCCTCGTGCCGTACGCGCGGTGGGCACGGCGCTGGCCGGCAATCCCATCACCTTCATCATCCCCTGCCATCGGGTGGTGCGCGCCGATGGCCACATCGGCAACTACGGTGCCGGCGGGCCTGAGGCCAAGCGGCAGGTGCTGCTGCGCGAGGGCATCGATACCGCGGCACTCGAGCGGCTGGCCGGCCGAGGCGTGCGCTACACAGGCTCCGACAGCACCAGCATCTACTGCTACCCATCGTGCCGCCATGCGCGACGGACGTCGCCACGACACGAGGTGCAGTTCCACAGCGCCGACGAGGCGCGGGCCGCGGGCTACCGTCCCTGCAAGGTGTGTCGCCCGCTGGAGGGGGCGCCCTTCGCAGCCTGAGCGGCGAGTGGCCTGAGCGGCCAGTGGCCGCTGTCGCCGCAGCTAGACCGAAGGCCGGCGTGCCGTGGCCGCCAGCAGCGACGCGCGCAGCTCGAAGGCAGCGTCAGGCAGCGTCGCCCAGCGCCGTCGCAGGCTGTCCAGCAGCGCGTCGCGATCGGCGTCCTCGAGCGACTCGAAGAGGTCCCGCTCGTCGTAGTGCTGTTTGAGCTCGAGGTACTCCTCACGCGACCAGGTGTGGTGCAGCTCGTCGCCGATCACGTCGATGGCCCGGTAGCCCGCGGCCACGAGCTCTTCGGCCAACTCGTCGGCGGTCCGATAGTCGTCTGCGCCGGACGACCGGTCGGGAGCCTGCGGACCGGTCGGGCTCGTCTCCCGGACGAGCTCGTCAAGCACGGCATCCGCGCCCACCACCAGCTCGTCGGCCAGCCAGGTGACGACCGACAGCGTGCCACCGGGCCGCAGCACCCGGCGCATCTCCGCCAGCAGCGCCGGACGATCGTCCACGAGCTGCAGCACGAACGACGAGAGCACGGCGTCGATCGAGCCGTCCTCGAGCGGCATGTCCAGGGCGTCCGCGGCCAGCCACTCGAACCGGTCCTGCTCGGCCGGCCGCTCCTGCGCCAGGCGTTGCTGCCCGATCGAGAGCATCGCCGCGGTGGCATCGAGCGCCACGATACGCGCCCTCGGCCAGCGCTCGGCCGCCAGTGTCGATCAGGCCACCCGTGCCGGCGCCGACGTCAAGGAAGACCGCCGGTTCGACATCGATGCGGGCCAGCGCCCGCCGCGCAGGCCCCGCAAGCAGCGGCTCCCAGTGGCGGGCATAGCGCAGGGCGTCGGGGTCGGGTGGGCGCTCGTGCATAGCCGGGCTGAAGGGGCGTGCGCGCCCGGGTCCGTCGCGCCTACTCGGCCCCGAGGCGATAGACGCTGCCGTCCAACGCCACCACGTAGAGCTCGCCGGCGTCGTCCTCCCCGAAGGAGACGAAGCCCTGCGGCGCATCCAGCAACTGATAGGCCACGGCCGGCTGACCGGCGGCGACCGCGTCCGCGTCCAGGCCCCAGATGAAGCCGCTGGCGAAGTCGCTGAAGAGATAGACGCCCTCGAGCGCCGGGATCGACGGGCCACGATAGACATAGCCGCCGGTGATGGCTCGCTGCGGCGGTGTCTTGTCGTAGAAGACGACCGGTGGCTCGAACTGTGTCGGATCGCAGTCGGGTACGTTGGGGTGGCAGGTGGACTCACCCTCCACGTCGGACCAGCCGAAGTTCAGATCGGCCACGCCGGCGGGGATCCGGTTGACCTCCTCGATGCGCTGGCCGACGTCACCGATCCACAGGTCGCCGGTCTGCCGGTCGAAGCTGGACCGACGCGGGTCGCGCAGCCCCCTGGCCCACGTCTCGCGGGCGAAGCCTTTGGTCTTGCCCTTCCTGGAGTAGGGATTGTCGCGCGGGATCTCGAAGAGCTTGCCCTTGTCGACGTCGATGCGGAGCACCTTGGCCAGCCTGGGGCCGGGCAGCTGGCCGACGCCGAGGGGGTCGCCGGGCGAGATGCCACCACCGTCCCCCAGCGGGATGTACAGGAACCCGTCGAGGGGGCTGAAGCCGATCCAGCCTGCATTGTTGTTGGGGAACGGCTGGTCGACCGTCAGGATCGACGCCTTGGTGGCCTTGTTGCTGGCGGACTTGCAGGGCTTGCCCTTGAACTCGCCGACGACCGACTGGCCGTCGGGGCGCGAGTTGTAGTGAACGAAGAAGCGGCCGTTGCGGGCGAAGTCAGGATGGAAGGCGATGGCGTGCAGGCCCTGCTCCGGACCGGTGAGCACGCGGTCGCTGATGTCGAGGAAGGGCCGCTGCCGCAGCGTCCCCTCCTCGTCCACGATGCGGACCGTGCCGCCGCGCTCGACGACATAGAGGCACGACCTGGCGGCCACGCCGTCATCGGTGAGGTAGACCGGTGCTTGCAAGCCGTCGACGAAGAGGTCCGTGCGCAGCGTCACGTCTGCCGGGTCGAACGATGAGGTCGGGGCCGGAGTCGCCCCGGCGTCGGTGGCCGCCGCGGGGCTGGGCTCCGCCGTCGGCCCGGGGGACTCGTCCGCTCCACTGGCGCTGGCGGCGAAGACGACGAGGGCGACGACGACGATGACGATGATGGCCATGATGGCGAGGCGACCGATGGCCCGCTGGGCCGAGCGCTCGCTCGGCGGCGGCGGCGCCGGTGGACGTGGCGGGACCGGACGGCGGTCGAAATGCTCGGGGTAGGCCACCGCGTCCCGTGAGATGCGGTCCATCGTCGCTGGCGCCACGTCGGGGGTCCAGTGCAGCTCGGCGACGACCAGCGACACCGCCACCGTGCCCAGGCGGTCGTCGGCCATGCTGCTGATGGGGCTGGGTCCGAGGGGCAGTGCCATCAGGCGGTCGCCATCCGCGCTCGCAGGCGCTTGAGGGCCGTACCAAGGCGCTCATCGACGACGCTCGAAGCGATCGAAAGGGCGCCCGCGGCGGCGTCACGGTTGAGCCCGAGCAGGTAGCGCGCAGCGATGATGAGACGGTCGTCCTCTCCCAGCCGGTCGAAGGCCTCGGCGATGACGTTCTGGTCGCTGGGGCTGAGGCCGGCCGCCTGGGCCAGGCCCGCCACGGGCGTGGCCGGGACATGGGGGCCCTGCATCTTCTCCACCGGTCGCGATGAGCGAGAGGGACGACTCGACTCGCGGCGCTGCTGGCGCGACTCGCCGGCGGCGATGCGGATGAGCCAGGGCAGCATGCCGACATCCTCCTTGTACGACGGCAGGGCGCGGAAGGCGCGCACGAAGGTGGACAGCGTGGCTGTTTCAGCCAGCTCCGAATCGCGCACGATCAGCCAGGCCACCCGATAGACGGGCTCCTGGTAGCGCCGCACCAGGCGCTCCCATGCGTGCAGGTCTCCCCGGCGAGCAGCGTCAGCCAGCGCGGCGTCGGCAGGCCCGGCCGGAGCGTAGGTCGTCCCGGTCATACGAGCACGATGGTAACGGCAGCCTACGGGGTGGTGGCTACCGTCCCATTCGTACTGCCCCGTTCAGCGGTCAGGACCCCTCAGCGATCGATGGCGAAGGGTGCATCAGGCTCCAGGTCCAATCCCGCCAGGGCCTCGGTCACGACCGTGCCGTCCAGCGCACCGGTCCGCGCCAGCTCGACGAGGACGGCGGCGGTGATGTGCGGCGCATCGATGTCGAAGAAGCGGCGAAGCGCCTCGCGAGTGTCGCTGCGGCCATAGCCGTCGGTACCCATGGAGCGCCAGGCTGTCGTGGGCACCCAGCGCGAGATCATGTCGGGCCAGGCCGCGATCCAGTCGGAGACCGCGACGACGGGTCCGGCCGCGGCGGCCTCGCCCAGGACCTGCGTCACGTGGGGGACGCGTTCAGAGCCGGGATTGTGCAGGTTCCAGTGCTCGGTCTCGAGCGCCTCGTTTCGCAGCAGCTGGAACGAAGGTGCGCTGAAGACCTCCACCGCGACTCCGTACTGCTCGGCCAGCACGGCCTGTGCCGCCAGCGCCTGCTGCATGATCACACCCGAGGCGAGGATGGTGGCATGCGGGGCCTTGGCCGGCAGCTCGGGCGCGGCCGCGTAGCGGTAGATGCCGTTGATGATGTCCTCGTCGCTGACGCCGTCGGGCCGGGCAGGCATGACGTGGTTCTCGTTGTACAGCGTGAGGTAGTAGAAGACGTCTTGCGGTTCCTCGCCGTACATGCGGCGCAGGCCGTCGCGGACGATGGCAGCGGTCTCGTAGGCGAATGCCGGGTCGTAGGCCCGACAGGAGGGGTAGGCAGAGGCGAAGACCAGGCTGTGGCCATCCTCGTGCTGCAGCCCCTCGCCGTTGAGCGTGGTGCGGCCGGCCGTGGCGCCCAGCATGAAGCCGCGCCCGCGCGCGTCACCGAAGGCCCAGATCTCGTCACCGGTGCGCTGGAACCCGAACATCGAGTAGAAGATGTAGAAGGGGATCATGGGCTCGCCATGGGTGGCGTAGGCCGTGCCGGCGGCTTGCATGGATGCCGTCGAGCCGGCCTCGGTCAAGCCCTCCTCCAGGATCTGGCCGGCCTTGTCTTCGCGATAGGTGAACATCAGGTTGGAGTCGACCGGGTCGTACAGCTGCCCCAGCGCGGAGTAGATGCCGACCTCCTGGAAGAGCGAATCCATGCCGAAGGTGCGGGCTTCATCGGGGATGATGGGCACGATGCGCTCGCCCAGGCCCTTGTCGCGCAGCAGGTTGCGCAGGAGCTTGGCGAACGCCATGGTGGTCGAGACTGCCTGCCCACCGGAGCCCGCGTCGAACTCGCTGAACGCATCGGCGCCGGGCGTCTCGAGGGGCTTGCTGACGACCACGCGACGGGGCGAGGGGCCGCCCAGCGCGGCGCGCCGCTCCTGTAGGTACCTGATCTCCGGCGAGTCGGGGCCGGGGTGATAGTAGGGCACGTCCTTCAGCTGCTCGTCGGGGATGGGCAGCTCCAGGCGATCGCGGAAGACGCGCACCTCGTCGTCGTTCATCTTCTTGGCCTGGTGGGTGATGTTGCGCGCCTCCACCGACGAGCCCAGCGTCCAGCCCTTGACCGTCTTGGCGAGGATGACCGTGGGCGCGCCGTTGGGCTCGCTGGCCTTGGCGTAGGCCGCATAGAGCTTGCGGTAGTCGTGGCCGCCACGACGCAGGGCCTTGAGGTCGTCATCGGACTTGTCGGCCACCAGCGCGGCCAGTCGGGGGTCGGCACCGAAGAAATGCTCGCGCATGTACGAGCCGGGCTCGACCGAGTACTTCTGCCACTCGCCGTCGACGACCTCGGCCATGCGGCTGACCAGCGCGCCGCCGGTGTCGCGAGCGAGCAGCGCGTCCCACTCACGGCCCCAGATGACCTTGATGACGTTCCAGCCGGCGCCGCGGAAGACCGATTCCAGCTCCTGGATGATCTTGCCGTTGCCGCGCACGGGGCCGTCGAGGCGCTGCAGGTTGCAGTTGATGACGAAGATGAGGTTGTCGAGGCCCTCGCGCGCAGCGATGCTGAGCGAGCCGAGGGACTCGGGCTCGTCGGTCTCGCCGTCACCGAGGAACGCCCACACGCGGCTGTTGGAGGTGTCCTTGATGCCGCGATTGAGCAGGTAGCGGTTGAAGCGCGCCTGGTAGATGGCCGCGAGGGGCGAGAGGCCCATCGACACCGAGGGGAACTCCCAGAACTCGGGCATCAGGCGTGGGTGCGGGTAGGACGACAGCCCTTGGCCCGGCACCACCTCGCGGCGGAAATGGTCGAGCTGCGATTCGCTCAGGCGTCCCTCGAGGAACGCACGGGCATACATGCCGGGGGCGGCGTGACCCTGGTAGTAGACCTGGTCGCCCATGCCATCGGCATCCTTGCCCCGGAAGAAGTGGTTGAGGCCGACCTCGTAGAGACTGGTGGCCGAGGCGAAGGTGGCGAGATGGCCGCCGATGCCGGGCGAGGCCTTGTTGGCGCGCAGCACCATGGCCGCGGCGTTCCAGCGCACCAGCCGGCGGATGCGCCGCTCCATGTCCTCGTCGCCGGGGAACGCCGCCTCCTGCTCCGGGCTGATGGTGTTGATGTAGCGGGTCTGCGTCAGCGCCGGCAGGCCGATATGGAGCTGGCGTGCGCGCTTGAGCAGCTTGTAGAGGACGAACTGCGCGCGCTCGCGTCCGACGTCCTCCACGAGGGCGTCGAGCGAGGCGATCCAGTCGGTCGTCTCATCAGGGTCGGAATCGGGTGGAAGGAGCTTGAAGTCGCCGTAGGGATCGAACATGTCGACCGCATCGTAGGCGATATCCGGCTGCAGGCGTGGGCGAACCGTCGGCGTGGGCGGACGGACCGGCGCAGCTGGCACCGTGGAGCGTATCCTGCCCCGACATGAGCACCATCGACACGGCCGCTGTGGCCGCGAACGACATCGACGCCGCGAGCGACCCAACGACTACCGCTGCACCGGGTTCCGGGAGGGCCACCTCGGCGCCAGCAGCAGCGACCTCGCGAGCCATCCCGTTGACGGGTGTCGCGCTCGGCATCGACGTCGGTGGCACGGGCGTGAAGGCCGCCATGGTCGACCTGGCCAGCGCGGAGCTGGTCACAGCGCGCGTGCGCGAGCAGACGCCCCAGCCGTCGAAGCCGGAGGCCGTGATCGAGACCATCGCGGCAGTGGTCGACCGCGTGCTGGAGGAGTACGGGCCGGTGGATGATCTCGCCGTCGGCTGTGGCCTGCCCGGCGCCATCAAGTACGGCTACATGAAGACAGCTGCCAACCTCGACAAGGGCTGGGTCGACTTCGACGCCACCAGCGCCATCAGCGCCAGGCTGGGCCGCGACGTCCACGTCATCAATGACGCGGACGCCGCCGGCATGGCGGAGCTGGCCTACGGCGAGGCCAAGGGCTGCGAAGGCACGACCATCCTGCTGACCATCGGGACGGGCATCGGCAGTGCGCTCATCAGCGAGGGACGCCTGGTGCCCAACACCGAGTTCGGGCACCTGCTCATGCACGACCAGGCCTCGGAAACGCTCGTCAGCGGCGCGTCCCGTGAGCGGCGCGGTCTCAAGTGGAAGGAATGGGCGGCGGAGTTCAACGAGTACCTGGCCATGCTCGAGTTCTTCCTCTGGCCCGACCGCATCATCCTGGGCGGCGGCGTGAGCAAGCGCTCGGACAAGTACTGGGACCACCTCAAGACCAACGCCGACCTGGTCAAGGCCAGGTATCTCAACACCTCGGGCATCATCGGCGCTGCCTACGCTGCCGGGCTCGCCGCACACACGGAGGCTGCTGCGCAGGCGGAGGCTGCTGCGCGCAAGTCTGCCCGACGTGCGCCGCGCAAGACAGGGGCAAGCACGTCCGCCCGGAGCACGGCTGCCGCGACCCGGAAGCGCAGCTGACGCGCTGGGCGTCGCCGCCACGATGAGCGCCCGGTCCCACCAGCCGTGAGCGTGCAGATCCACCTGCTGGACGCCACCTACGAGCTCTTCCGCGCGCATTTCGGCCGGCCGCCCCGCGACGGGCGCGATGGCCAGCCGGTGGCCGCCACGCTGGGTGTCGTCGAGTCGGTCCTGTCGCTGTTGCGCGAGGACGGTGTCACCCACCTCGGCTGCGCCACCGACCATGTCATCCACTCGTGGCGCAACGAGCGCTATCCGGGCTACAAGACCGATGCGGGCATGCCGCCTGAGCTGCTGGCCCAGTTCGAGCTGGTCGAGGAGGCCCTGCAGGCGTTGGGCCTGGTGGTCTGGCCGATGGTCGAGTTCGAGGCCGACGACGGTCTGGCCGCGGCCGCGGCGCGGTTCGCCGACCATCGCGACGTCGAGCGTGTGGTCATCCTGTCGCCGGACAAGGACATGGCCCAGTGCGTGCGGCCCGACGGTCGCGTGGTGACCTTCAACCGGCGCGAGGGCCGCTTCTACGGAGCGGCGGACGTGCGGGAGAAGTTCGGCGTGGCACCGAGCTCGATCCCCGACTACCTCGCCCTCGTGGGCGATGCCGCCGACGGCTTCCCGGGTCTGCCCGGCTGGGGCGCGCGCTCGACGGCCACGGTCCTGCAGCGCTACCCGCATCTCGAGGACATCCCCGACTCGGTGGCCGCCTGGGACCTGTCGGTCGCGAAGCGCGGCCAGCCTGGCCCGGACGCTCCGCGAGCAGCGAGCCGATGCGCTGCTCTTCCGCGAGCTGGCGACGCTGCGGACGGACGCGCCCATCCCGCAGACCGACCCGGATGAGCTGCGCTGGCGCGGCGTGAACCGCGAGGCGATGGGGGCACTCGCCGAGCGGCTGCGGGCACCTCGACTGCTGGAGCGCCTGCCGGCGTAGGCCGGAGTAGCCGGTGGAGCGGTTCCCGCGGCCGGCGCAGGCCGGGTAGCCGGTGTGCTGCCCGCGCGGCACCGCCAGTGGAGCGGTCCCGCGCGGTTCCCGCACAGCGGGACAGCTCGACGGGGCAACGTCGGATGTCGCCGGTCCTGGCCATGCGACGGGACGGGCTGTCACGTTATCCCGCACGGCGGGAGCATCGTGCCGATCGGATGCCTGACGGGCCCCACTGTCCCGCGTGGCGGGGAACGGACCCAGCGCCGCGGCGAGCAGCCCTCAGCCGGCGAGCAACTCCAGGAAGGATGCGTGGTGTGGTGGCGCCGCGGCGACGATGCCGATCGACTTGGGAGGCATGTCCAGCCCGAACCAGCTGCCGCCCTGGCGCGAGGTGACGGTGGCTCCACCCTCGATGGCGATGACGCCGGCAGCACAGATGTCCCACGTCGAGAGGCCCTGGTACTGCACGTAGCCGTCGAAGCGACCGTTGGCGAGATAGGCCATCGCCAGCGTGGCACTGCCCATGGCGCGCACGATGCGAACGGCACGACGGAAGTCGGTGTTCTGCTGGGCGAAACCCGAGCGCGGCAGGCCCAGGTGCACGACGGTGTCGCTGATGCGCGGCTTGTTCGCGCAGTGGATGGGACGGCCGTCGAGAAACGCGCCGCCGCCGCGGACAGCGGTGAACAGCTCGTCACGCGTGGGGTCGAGCACGACGCCGAGGACGGGTTCGCCGGCGATGACGAGGCCGACGCTGACCGAGAAGAACGGGATGCCGTTGGCGTAGTTGACCGTGCCATCGAGCGGATCGATGACCCACAGACGATCGGCTGCGGCGCCGGCCGTGCCCGACTCGCCCGATTCCTCGGCCAGGAAGCCGTCGCCGGGGAAGGCACGGCCGACGATCTCGAGGATGGCCTCCTCGCTGAGGTGGTCGGCCTCGGTGACGACGTCCTTCTCGCTCTTGAAGTCGATCGACACGAGTCGCTCGTAGCGCTCCATCTGGATGGCGCCTGCGGCGCGGGCAGCCTGAGACGCGACGGTCAGCTCGTGGGTGAGATCGGGGTGTCATGCGTGAGGTCGGGGTTGGCCACGCCCTAAGGCTAGCGGGTGCGGCCGTCTCGCATCGCGCGCCTAGCTGCAGAGGACCGTGACGGTGTCCGCGTCGTAGCCCACGCTGCCCTCCGGCGGCGCCATCAGCTGGCGATCGACGCTCACGCTGCCACCGGCAGGCACCGAGTCGGTGCGGAAGGAGAAGTCATCGGGGCGCGGCACGCCGTCGCGCGTCACGCGGCAGTCGGCCACGGCGTCACCCTCGCCCTCGTTGGTGAGCGTGAAGGAGAGCATCAGCGTGCCGTCGGCACCGGGCGCTGGAGCTGACCACCGCCGAGGCGAATGGCCCGCCCGAGGTCACCGCCAGGTTGGCGATGACCAGGAAGGCGATGACGCCCAGCACGATGCCGCCGAAGATGGTGGCGTGCATCTGGGTGGCGCTGGGGCCGGAGATGTGGCCGCGGTTGTGCTGTTCGCAGAGCGCCACACCGGGCGGCGTCTCCACGCCACAGCGGACGCAATGATCGACCGGGTGGCCGCCTGGCACGGGGTGCCAGGAAGCGACGCTTCGCCTGGGCTTCGTTCGGGTTCGCGGATGAG
The DNA here is from genome assembly GCA_963712735.1 of uncultured Chloroflexia bacterium. Taxonomy (GTDB): domain Bacteria; phylum Chloroflexota; class Limnocylindria; order Limnocylindrales; family CSP1-4; genus JAFMJV01. Next base: position 174,829 of record CAVQIZ010000002.1, read on the forward strand.
GACATCGTCAGGTCAATGTAGCGCCCGCGCCGGGAACTGTCAGCGCGGCGCTTACAGAAGGGCCAGGATGCGATCGAGATGGGCCGGGCCCACGTCGTGGATGACGAGCTCGGAGGCACCCCGCTCGCGCCAGCGCGCCGTCAGGTCATCGATGTCCTCGGCGATGTCCGCGTGCTCGATCCCCACGATGACGGCGACGTCCCCCGCGGCCCGTCCGGCCGCCGCCAGCTCGGCGAGGAACACCGGCCGCAGCCGCTCGTACGCGGGGGCGAAGCAGGTCCAGGCATCGCCCAGCCGCGCAGCCAGGCGCGCACCAGCGGGGGTCATGCCCGCCACCGTGATGCGCGGCACCGGTCGCGGCGCCGGGAAGGCGTGCGCACGCTCGAGCCGGTAGTAGCGACCCTCGAAGTCGACCGGACCACCGCTGAACAGCAGGCGCAGCACGGCGATGGCCTCCTCCAGGCGCGCGGCTCGCTCGGGCGGCGGTGGGAAGTCCATGCCGTAGGCGCGGTGCTCGGCAGGATGGCCACCGATGCCGACGCCCAGCTCCACGCGTCCCGGCGCCAGGTCCGCCAGCGTGGCCACGATGCGGGCCAGCACCGCAGGGTGGCGGTTCATCACGTTGGCCACGAAGGAGCCCACGCCGATGCGCTCGGTGGAGACAGCCGCGGCGGTCAGCGTGGTCCAGCATTCGAGCAGCGGGTCGGCCAGGTCGCCGCGGCTGACGAAGTGGTCCCAGATCCAGGCGGTGTTGAAGCCGGCGTCCTCGGCTCGCCTCGGCGGCCTCCACCCACCACGCGGCAGGCACCCCGATGGCCGTGGGATTGAGCCCCACCGGGAGGTGCACGGTCATGAGCGGACGCGGTCATGACCGCTGCCGCCACGTCGTCGGCAGCCTGTTCGCCTGCGGCAGCGCGAGCGTCATCGCCGGCTCAGATCGACAGGCCCGCCTCCAGGGCCACCTCGATCATGCGGTCGGTCGCCTTCTCCAGCGCATCGAGCGGCAGGTACGTGTCCTCCGACGATTCCTCCTCCGACAGCGTGTCGCTGACCGTGAGGATGCAGGCCGCGCGCACGTCATCGCCGGCTCCGGCCGCGCGGGCGGCAAGGTAGAAGAGCGCCGCGGCCTCCATCTCGAAGCCGAGGATGTTGCGCGCGCGCCACTTGGTGACGTAGTCATCGTCGGGGTTGTAGAAGACGTCCACCGTGGCGACCTGGCCGATGTGCGGCTCGACGCCCCTGGCGCGGGCGGCGTCGACGAGCGCGCGCGTCAGCTCGAAGTCGGCGGCCGGCGCGTAGGGGTCACCGTGCAGGTAGGTGGCGGTCGAGCCGTCGACCGGTGCGGCGGCCGTGGCGATGACGAGGTCCGCCGCGCGCACGCCGCGCCCGATGCCACCGGTGGTGCCGACGCGCACGAGGCGCGTGACGCCGAGGTTCAGCAGCTCCTCGACGATGATCGAGATCGACGGCGTGCCCATGCCCGAGGTCTGCACGCTGACCGGCTTGCCCTGGTACGTGCCGGTGTAGCCGAGCATGCCGCGATGGTCGTTGACGAGGCGGCTCTGCTCCAGGCCGCCGTCGAACATCTCGGCGACCCGCGTGGCGCGGTTGGGGTCACCCGGCAGCAGCACCAGGGGCGCGTAGTCGCCGACCTCGGCGCGAAGGTGGATCTGGGTCATGTCGCTCTCCCCCGGCGTGGGCCGTGGCTCCTCGTTAGGCGCAGAGTCTAGCCCGGCCGGCACGTATCATCGAGTCGTTCGCGAACGACAGACGGAGGGACGCAGCGTGACCGTACGCATCGAGGGCTGGGCACGCGCGATGCTGGAGCGCGCCGGCTCGTTCGGGACGCTGGCCACACTATCCGCCGATGGGGCGCCGCACCAGGCGGTCATCTGGTACCTCGTGCGCGGCGACACCATCGTGATGAACTCCGCGGTCGGGCGCATCTGGCCCTCCAACCTGCTGCGCGACCCGCGCTGCAGCCTGCTCGTCGAGCACGGCTACGACTGGGTCAGCCTCGTGGGGCGGGTGGAGGTGGTCAGCCGAGCAGGCCACGGCGCAGGCCGACATCGCCGCCATGGCCCGCCGCTACCACGCCGCCGACCCCGACCACGCCGAGCGCATGATCCGGGACGTCTTCGAGCGACAGGAGCGCATCAGCTTCGTCCTGCAACCGGCCCGCATCGCGGAGCATCCCGACGCGTGAACGACCGGAAGGGTCGCGGCGCGTCGTCGTGCTGGCCGGTGGCTACGGCGGAGCCAAGCTGAGCCACGGCCTCGCACTCGCCTCGGCCAGCGCGCAGCGACGGACGGCGCGGCCGCCGCTCGACCTCTCGGTCATCGTCAACACCGGCGATGACCTGGAGCTGCACGGGCTGGCCGTCTCACCCGACCTCGACACGGTCATGTACACGCTCGCGGGGCTGGCCAACGACGAGACCGGCTGGGGCGTGCGCGACGAGACCTGGTCGACATCGTCGATGCTGGCCCGCTACGGCGCCGAGACCTGGTTCAGCCTCGGCGACCGGGACATGGCCACCCACATCCGACGCAGCCAGCTGCTGCGCGAGGGCCACCGCCTGACCGAGGTGACCGCCGAGCTGGCCGCTCGTCTCGACGTTCCCGCGCGGCTGCTGCCGATGACCGACGACGCGGTGCGCACGCAGATCCGCACGCCCGATGGCTGGCTCGAGTTCCAGGACTACTTCGTGCGCCGTGGCCAGCAGGACGAGGTGCTGGAGATCCGCCGGCAGCGGCATCGAGACGGCCCGGCCGAGCCCCGAGGTGCTGGCCGCCATCGCGGCTGCCGAGCTCATCGTCGTGGCGCCCTCGAACCCCTTCGTCTCGGTCGGCACCATCCTGGCGGTCCCCGGGATGCTAGGCGGCGCTCACGGCAGCCGCGGCACCGAGTCGTGGCGGTGAGCCCCGTCGTGGGCGGCAAGGCGCTGCGCGGGCCGGCCGACCGGATGCTCGAGTCCCTCGGCGGACGGGCCTACCGCGGGCGGGGTGGTCGAGCACTACCAGGCGCACTATCCGGGGCTCGTCGATGTCTTCGTGCTGGACGAGACCGATGCGTCCGAGGCCGCCGCGCTCGCTGCGGGTATCCGCATCGAGCTGCTGCCGACGATCATGCGCAGCCACGACGGATCGCCGCCGGCTGGCCGAGGCCATCCTGGCCGCGCACCTGCCGCGCTGACGCGCACCCGGCTCCGACTACCATTCGGGCACCGATGACGACCGACCGACCCACGCCCACGACCGCGCTCGAGCCGGTCCACGTGGTGCTGCCCATGCGCACGGTCTCCGGCGGCAAGGCACGCCTCGGCGGCGCGCTCGATGCCGAGGAGCGCGAGGAGCTGGTGCTGGGCATGCTGCTGCACACGCTGAGCGTGTTGAGCGCCTGGTCCGTCTGCCGGCGCATCCACCTCGTCAGCCCCGATCCGGTGCTCGACGTGGCCACGCAGCAGGCCGGCGTGGACGTCAGCGTGCACCGCCAGCAGGGTGAGGGCCTCAACGACGGCATCAGCCTGGGTATCGCTGCCGCGAACGCCGAGGGTGCGGCCAGCGTGCTGGTGCTCCCGGGCGACCTGCCGGAGCTGACGGTGGCCGGCCTCGACGAGCTGATGATGGCGGCCGATGCCGGCATGGCCGCGGCGGCGGGGGGGCCGCTGGTGGCCATCGTCCCGTCCGACGCGCGCAGCGGCACCAACGCCCTGCTGCTGCGGCCGCCCGGAGGTCATCCCGCCGACCTTCGGCGATGGCAGCTTCGAGGCGCACCTGCGGGCCGCCGAGGCGGTCGGAGCGGCGGTCCAGGTGGTGGCCGGCAGCGTGCTCGGCTTCGACCTCGACACGCCCGACGACCTCGAGCGACTCGACCCGGCAGCGCCTGCGCGAGCTGACGGAGCTGGGCCGTCGCGAGATCGATGCGGTGGCCACGTGAGCGGCGGCACGGATACCACCGCCGCAGGCCGACCCGTGCACGAGGCGCAGCCGCCGGCACGCCTGCTGGCGGTGGCCCTGCCGGAGCTGCCCGAGGTCCAGCCCGGCGACGATCTTGGCCGCCTCATCGCCGAGGCCTGGTGGGAGCTGGTCACCGACGAGCCCGGGCTGGCTCCGGCACCCGGTGACGTGCTGGTCGTCACGCAGAAGGTGGTGTCGAAGGCCGAAGGGCGCATCGTGCGACTGGCCGATGTCGAGCCGCGTCCCGAGGCCGTCGCCTGGGCACGGGCATGGGACAAGGACGCGCGGCAGGTGGAGGTGGTGCTGCGCGAGTCGGCCGAGGTCGTGCGCATGGAGCGCGGCGTCATCATCAGCCGCACGCGCCACGGCTTCGTCTGCGCCAACGCCGGCGTGGATGCCTCCAACGTGGGCGACGAGGACGTGGTCACGCTGCTGCCGCTCGATCCCGACCTCTCCGCCACGGGGCTGCGCCACGCCATCCTCGAGGAGCTGGGCGTGGACGTCGCGGTCGTGGTGAGCGACTCCTTCGGCCGACCCTGGCGGCTGGGCATCACCGACGTGGCGCTGGGCGTCTCCGGCTTCCGACCGCTGGACGACCTGCGCGGCCAGGTCGATACCGAGGGACGCGAGATGCGCGCCACGGTCGTGGCCGTGGCCGACCAGCTGGCCTCGACCGCCGAGCTGGCCTCGGGCAAGACCAGCCGCCGCCCGGTGGTGCTCATCCGCGGCGCGCGCCTGCCGGTCGGCGACGGCTCGATCGCACGCGACGCGCTGATGCCGCCCGCGCAGGACCTGTTCCGCTAGCCACACGCCGCGCGCCGGGCGACAAGCGGGATGCGGCCGTGGCGCGCACGGTGGCGGCTACACTCGGCGCATGAAGATCGGTCTCCAGATCAGCTCGTTCACCTGGCCCGGCGGGGACGCCCGCATCGGGGAGACGCTGGCCGGCATCGTGCGCACTGCCGACGACGCCGGCTTCGACTCCATCTGGGTGATGGACCACTTCCTGCAGATCGGCTCGGTGGGCCGACCGGAGGAACCGATGCTCGAGGGCCTCACGACGCTGGGCTTCATGGCCGCCCACTCGAGCCGGGCGCGCCTGGGCCTGATGGTCGGCGGCATCCACTACCGCACAGGCCGGTCTCTGGGTCAAGGCCGTCACCAGCCTCGACGTGCTGTCCGGCGGCCGCGCCTGGTTCGGTATCGGCGCCGCCTGGAACGAGCAGGAATCGCGCGCCTGGGGCTTCCCCATGCCGCCGCTGGGCTCAGCGCTTCGAGATGCTGGAGGAGACCCTGCAGCTGGCCCGCGCCGCGTGGCACGGCGAGCAGGGCACGCGCGAGGCCTTCGACGGCCGCCACTATCAGGCAGCCGACCCGCTCAATTCGCCGCAGGCACTCACACGACCGCATCCGCCCATCCTCATCGGTGGCGGTGGCGAGCGCCGCACCCTGCGGCTCGTGGCGCAGTACGCCGATGCCTGCAACGTCTTCGGCACCGACCCCGAGCAGCTGCGCCACAAGTACGGCGTGCTGCAGCGGCACTGCGAGTCCGTCGGCCGCGACTACGGCGAGATCGAGAAGACGTTCCTGACGCAGGTCTCCATCTCCCCCGACGGGGCTCGCCGGTCACTCACACCGACGGCCATGGTCGAGCGCCTGGGCCGAACCGCGGAGGTAGGCGCCCAGCACGCCATCTTCAGCCTGCGCGACGTCACCGACCTCTCCAAGCTGGAGCTGATCGGGCGCGAGGTCATCCCGCAGCTGCGCTCGATGGGGGAGCCCTCTCCCATCGGCTGAGAGCGGGCCGGCGTCTGCCACCCGAGTGCACGAGCTCGATACTCCCCGGGAGTATCTCGAGGCCGTGCTAGGATGAGGCCGATGAACGACAACGACGCAGGCTTCGGGGGCCTGCAGATCCTCGACGATGACGCCACCACGGCGCCCATCACGCCCATCGTCCCGATCGCGATGGAGCAAGCGGGCGCGGCCACGCCCGTCGCGACCGGCGGCGAGGCCGGCTCCCACGCGCGCGTGCTCATCATCGGCAGCGGCCCGGCCGGGCTGACGGCCGCCATCTATGCGGCGCGCGCCGACCTCGAGCCGCTGCTCATCGCCGGCTTCGCCCCCGGCGGCCAGCTGATGATCACCTCGGAGGTCGAGAACTTCCCCGGCTTCCCCGAGGGCATCGACGGGCCGGCGCTGATGGCCAACATGCGGGCGCAGGCAGAACGCTTCGGCACGCGCATCCACGATGTCGACGTCGAGTCGGTCGACTTCAGCGTGCGGCCGTTCAGGGTCAGCGCCGGCGACACCGACTACACCGCCGACGCGGTCATCGTGGCCACCGGCGCCTCGGCCATCTGGCTCGACCTGGAGAACGAGACGCGCCTGCGCGGGCGCGGTGTCTCGGCCTGCGCGACCTGCGACGGCTTCTTCTTCCGCGACAAGAAGGTCGCCGTGGTGGGTGGCGGCGACAGCGCGCTCGAGGAAGCGCTGTTCCTGACGAAGTTCGCCAGCGAGGTGGTACTCATCCACCGGCGCGACGAGTTCCGCGGCAGCCGCATCATGCAGAAGCGCGCGCTGGCGCACCCCAAGATCAGCGTCGAGTGGAACACCCAGGTGACCGATGTGCTCGGTGGCGACAAGATCGAGGCGCTGGAGCTGACCGACACGCAGACCGGGCAGGTGCGCCAGATGCCCATCGAAGGGCTCTTCGTCGCCATCGGACACAAGCCCAATACCGATGTCTTCCGCGGTCAGCTCGCGACCGACGAGAAGGGCTACCTGGTGGTCGAGGACCACACGCTCACCGGCGTCGAGGGCGTGTTCGTCGCCGGCGACGTCCACGACCATCGCTACCGGCAGGCCGATCACCGCCGCCGGCGACGGCTGCCGCGCGGCCCTCGACGCCGAGCGCTGGCTGGAGCAGCAGGCCGAAGAGGCTGCCGCGACGGCGGCACAGCCGGGGGCGAGCGAGGCGGTCTCACTCGCCTAGCTCGTCAGGCCTCGTCCTCGTAGCCCATCTCCGCGAGGCGCCGCCCCAGCAGGAGCTCGATGGCCGACCTCGCGCCGGCGCCGATGCTGCCCGCGCCAGCGCCCGGCGGCATCGGCATCGAAGCCGGCTTCACCGACGCGTGCACCCCTGGAGGTGACCTTCTGCTGCAGCATGCGAGGCTCGGGCTCCACGCCAAGGAAGGCGCACAGCTCGTCGAGCGTCGCCTGCGGTGCGCGTCACGAGGTCCTCGAAGCGCAGCAGGCGGTAGCGCCCGGGGTAGCGGCGGCGCAGCTCGCGATGCCGCTGGACGGCGCCGGCCCAGGCCCAGACGACCTGCAGCAGGACGAACCGCTCCAGCAGCGCTGGGGCAAGCGCCAGCTGCCGGTACGGAAAGGCGATCGCGTGCTCACGGCGACGCCGCAGCTCGGAGACGTAGACGGCGCGGGGATCGCGCATGCAGTGCACGACGCGCCCATCGGGGAACCACTCCAGCAGCGTCTCCACGTAGGCCAGGTGGGCCGGTGTCTTCTCGCCCATGATGGCCTTGCCCCGGCGGTCGGCGTAGATGCGCAGGAAGGCCTCGAAGACGCCCCGCTCGGTACGATCGGAGGCCAGGAGGAGAGCCTCGATGTCGGCGCGCGGCACCTTGCCCGTGAGCCAGCGCCAGTACGGGCTCAGCTCGCGCAGCCGAGAGCGGCGCTGCAGCTCGCCGGAGTAGATGAGGCCGACCAGCGCACGCACGTTGTCGTCGTCGCGCAGGTCTCCGACCCGGCGGAAGTAGTGGCGCGCTCCCTCCCAGGCCAGCAGATGGCCCAGGTAGTGGTTCTCGGTGGCGATGCCGATGCGGCTGTGCCTGTCGAGGATGCGGCGCGTCAGCGTCGTGCCGCTGCGGCTGACGCCCACGATGAAGATGGCTTCGGGTTCGCCGCTGGAGCGGGTCGGGACGTCCACTGGCTCCCGAGTCTAGCGGTGGCGGCCTGATGGGCTTCCACGGCGGGCCGCTCCTTCGACAGCCGGGACTTCACGGCCGTACCCCGGGAACGCCGGGGCGCGACGGTCCGTCGCATCGCCGGCTTCTTCCGGCCCTACCGCTGGCAGGTGCTGGTGGTCATGGTCTCGATCGTGGCCACCAGCCTGCTGGGCGTGGTCAACCCGTACCTGCTGCGGTTCCTGCTCGACGTCGCCATCCCGCAACAGGACTTCGGCCTGCTCAACCTGGCGGTCGTGCTGATGATCGTCATCCCCGTCGTCAGCGGGCTCATCGGCGTGGGCCAGACCTACGTCAACAACCGCGTCGGTCAGGCGGTCATGGAGGACCTGCGCAACGCCGTCTACGCCCACCTCCAGAAGATGCCCCTGCGCTTCTTCACCGAGACGCGCACCGGCGAGATCCAGAGCCGCATCTCCAACGACGTGGGCGGCGTGCAGTCGGTCGTGACCGACACGGCCAGCTCCGTCTTCGCCAACCTCGTCATCGTCGTCACCACGCTGCTGGCCATGGTCTGGCTGGACTGGCGCCTGACGGCCATCTCGCTGGTCGATCCTGCCCTTCTTCATGTACCTGACCTACCGGGTGGGCAGGGTGCGGCGCGCCGTCAGCAAGGAGACGCAGCAGTCTCTCGCCGATGTCTCGGCGCTGACCGAGGAGACGCTCTCGGTGAGCGGCATCCTGCTGGCCAAGACCTTCGGCCAGCAGGAGGAATCGGTCCGGCGGTTCTCCGTCGCCAACGCCCGACTGGCGCAGCTGCAGCTGCGGCAGTCACTGGTGGGACGCTGGTTCTTCATGCTCGTGGGGACGGTCTTCGCGGTGATGCCCGCGTTCGTCTACTGGGTCGCCGGCGTGCTCGTCATCCAGGGTGACCCGACGGCGCCGACCGTCGGCGACATCGTGGCCTTCACCACCCTCCAGTCCCGGCTCTTCTTCCCCGTCGGCCAGCTGCTCAACGTGCAGGTCGACCTGCAGGGTGCCCTGGCCCTGTTCGACCGCATCTTCGAGTACCTGGACATGGAGCCCGAGATCAGCGACGCGCCCGACGCCACGACCCTGCGGCCGGCGACGGTCGAGGGTCGCGTGCGATTCCGCCACGTCTCGTTCGCCTATCGGGACGGCACGGGCCCCACCCTGGGGATGGCGGGTGCCGAGCTGGCCGTCGATTCCTCGAGCCACGGCGAGGGCAGCGGGCTCGATGCTGCCGCGATGCGGGCGCTGTCGCTCAACGGAGCGGGCGCGGACGACGGCGCGGGCGTGCCTTTCGCCCTCGAGGACATCGATTTCGAGGTCGCGCCCGGGCAGCTGGTGGCGCTGGTGGGACCGTCGGGCTCGGGCAAGACGACGACGACATATCTGCTGCCGCGGCTGTACGACGTGGACTCGGGCGCCATCGAGATCGACGGTCACGACGTGCGCAAGGTCAGGCTCATCAGCCTCGGCGACGTCATCGGCTTCGTGACCCAGGAGGCCTACCTCTTCCACGCCACGGTGCGCGAGAACCTGGCCTACGCCAAGCCCGACGCGACCGACACCGAGCTGCGAGGCCGCGGCGCGCATGGCCGCCATCCACGAGCGGATCGAGGAGCTGCCCGACGGCTACGACACGGTCGTCGGCGAACGTGGCTACAAGCTCTCGGGCGGCGAGAAGCAGCGCATCGCGCTGGCGCGGGTGCTGCTGAAGGACCCTCGCATCCTCATCCTCGATGAGGCCACGAGCGCCCTCGACTCGGTCAGTGAGCGACTCATCCAGCGCGCCATCGAGGTGACCATGCAGGGCCGCACGACCCTGGCCATCGCGCACCGGCTGTCCACCATCCTGCGCGCGGACCTCATCCTCGTCTACGAGCGCGGACGCATCGTCGAGCGCGGCACCCATGCGCAGCTGCTGGCCCAAGACGGGGCCTACGCGCGGCTCTATCACGAGCAGTTCGAGACCTCCGGCGGAGCCTGAGATGATCACGCCTCAGGCGAAGTCGTCGGGGGCCAGGCGAGCGCGAGCGTCGAGGTAGCGGCCGCCAGGATGGCTCGTGCAGCGCACGCCGACGCGTGGTGCCCGGGCTCCATCGGCGAGGGGCACCGACCACTCCGCGGCCGCCCACGAACAGAAGCGCGGCCGGCCGTCGTTGAGGTGGCAGCGCGAGCCGGTCTCGGTCAGCAGGCGGGCGTACTTCGCCGCCGTGGCGAGCCGTTCTTCGCGCTCATCAGGCGGTCGCGCACGACGCCAGGGGAGCCGTCTCATGCCACCATCGTGACGCGTGTCCGTGGTGGCGTCACGGCCACAAGCCGCTGAGGCTTGTATCCTCCGGGGCCTGAACGTGGCCGCTCGGCTCGACCTCGCCGTGACCAGGCTGCACACCGGAGAAGCCCGCCGTGGATGAAGATCGGAACGTCGTCGCGCCGGTCCTGGTGGGATTCGCGGTGGGTGCGGCGATGGCCTACCTGCCGGTGGCGGTGGGAAACGCGGGCAACTTCGCACCGGTGCATGTCACGGTCGCCATCACGCTGCTGGTGGCGTGCTTCATCACGCCGGCCGTGGCGGGCTACTTCATCGGGCGATCACATGCCGAGGCCCGGCAGCTGGCGCTGCTGGTGCTGGTGGTGGGGTTGCCGGCGGTGGTGATGTTCTCGCTGCTGGCATCGGGGGTGCAGGTGCGCTCGCTCCTGCCCGTGCTCATCGTCATCTTCCTCATCATGTTCGCCGCGCTCCTGGGCTACCTCCGCGGTCGCGAAGGTCCCGTGCGCTAGGTCCTGTCGTTCCCGTCCGAGCGGCACGCTCGCGGGGGCGCCACGCTGCCGTACGCTGGGACCATGAGCAAGCACGTGACCGTCCGTTGGCAAGGCGAGCTGGACTTCGAGGCCACCGACGAGGGTGGCGCCACCGTCAGGATGTCCCCGAAGCCGGAGGTCTACGCTCCGTCCGCGCTGGTCCTGGCCGCGCTGGCCGGCTGTACCGGCATGGATGCCGCCTCCATCATGAACAAGAAGAAGCTGGCCCTGGAGAGCTACACCGTCACCGCGCAGGGGGAGCAGCGAGAGGACCACCCGCGCTCGTTCAGCACCATCATCGTCGAGCATCTCGTCGAGGGCAGGAGCATCCCGGACAAGGCCGTAGCCCGCGCCATCGAGCTGTCCGCGCGCAAGTACTGCGTCGTGGGCGCGGCGCTGGCGTCGGGCGACGCCTCCATCAACCACCGCATGCGCATCCGCGACGAGGCGGGTGAGCGCACCTGTGATTGCGTGACCATCGGCCCGCAGGGCCAGGGCCTGTCCCACTACAACGAGGGCTGAACGCGAGTGCGGCCGCGAGGCTGACCGGGAGCTCAGCAGCGTGAATAGACTGGCCCGGGCATGTGCGCCGCTCGGGGACGGTCGCCGCTCGTAGGCCTAGCGCCCGTCCTGCCAGCGTTGCAGAAGACGCTCGCGCACCAGCTCGACCTGGGCTGCGCGCGCCTTCTTGCGCGGGAGCTCCCACAGCTTGGCGGCCGTCAGGACGCGGTAGTACGTGCGGGTGAGCGCCACCGCCAGCCCCATCGTGCCATCGCGGTAGCCGCGACCACGGATGTACTGGCGCCAGAAGTAGCGCAGGGCATCCCCGAAGAGCTGCGAGGGACGATCGACGCGGCGACCGCGGGCGTAGGCCTGGCGGGCCTCGATGTCCGTGTAGCGATCGACCTTGCGCACCAGGTCGGAGAGGTTGCCGCCGGGGAAGTGCCAGATGGCCAGGCCGGTGTCGGCTGCGAGCCGCTCGCGCCGCGTGCCCGGCGCCGGCTCGATGGAGCGGTGGATACGATCGGTCATCAACAACGACCCGGGTCGGAAGAAGCGGGCGTGGCGGCTGGGCCAGTTGTTGCCGTGCCTGATCCACCGTCCGAGGATGACGTTGGCTCGCGGCACCATGACCACGTCGATGGGCGGCTCCGAGTCGGCCAGCGCGCGCAGGTGCGTCGCCAGCGTGGGCGGCACCATCTCGTCGGCGTCGAGGATGAAGATCCAGTCGCCGCCGGCCTTGGCCACGGCGAAACGCCGGGCTGGGTCGGCGATGCCGCCGGTGCGCTCATGCTGGTAGACGGTGGCGCCCATGCGTTCGGCGATGGCGGCGGTGTCATCCTCGCTGTGCTGATCGACCACGATGACCTCGTCGCACCACGGCAGCAGGGTGGACAGCGCGTAGTGCAGCTGGTGGGCCTCGTTGAGGGCGATGATGACGCCGCTGATCCTGGCCATGGCTAGAACTGCACCTCGCCGACGGCCTTGGGGGCCTTCTTCAGGCGCTCCAGCTCGGACGAGTCGATGGGCGCCAGCTCCGGAACGTGCTCGAGGCCCAGCATCTGCTCCTTGAGGCGCTGGTACTCCCGCGCGCGGCCCCGTGAGGCCAGCTCGTCCCACTGCTTGGCCTGGACCAGGAAGCGGTCCATGATGCGCACGACCGAGACGGCGATGCCGGGCGCACCGTCCTTCCAGGCGCGGCCGCCGACGAACTCCTTCCAGGCCTGCCGGAGCGCCACCCGGAACCAGCGGCGTGGCCCGGGACGACGGCCCGAGCGGGCGCGCTGCCAGGCCTGCACCGTCGTGTAGCGCTGCGACTTCCAGACCACGTCGGCGATGTTGTGATAGCTGAAGTGCCAGAGGCAGCAGTCGCGGTCCATGGGCAGCATGATCTCGGTCGCACCGGGCGCGGCGTGGAAGCCACCGTGCATCTCCACTCGGATGTCGATGTGGTCCTTGTGGAAGAAACGGCGCTTGGCGTTGGGCCACCACTGGCCGTGCTCCATCTCGCGGCCCAGGATGATGTTGCGCCGCGGGATGCGCACGACGTTGGCCTCACCGGTCTCAGCGATCTGGCGCAGGCGCCGCCCCAGCGTCGGGTGCACGACCTCGTCCGAATCGAGCACCATGACCCAGTCGTGCTCGGTCATGGCAACCGACATCTCGCGGATGATCTCGACGTAGCCGGTCGCCTCCACCTCGATGACCTTGGCTCCGCAGGCGCGGGCGATGCGCTGCGTGTCGTCGCTCGACTGCTGGTCGACGACGAGCACCTCGTCACACCAGGACTTGAGCGACTCGACGGCGTAGCGGATCGTCTCCGCCTCGTTCCAGGTGTTGATGAGCCCACTGATCCTGACGGCCATGGCTCGTCGATCGCCCTGCCGCTGCCGAAGCCGGCTCAGGCGCCGGGCAGATGGCGCTCTTGCGGGCCGGTGTAGATCACGTCGGGCCGGATGAGCTTGTCGGCCGCTGCCTGCTCGATAGCGTGCGCGGTCCAGCCCGCCGTCCGCGCCATGGCGAAGGTGGCCGGGAACAGGTCGGGCGGCAGGCCCACACCCTGCAGGACGGCCGCGGTGTAGTACTCCACGTTGGTCTTGAGGGGGCGGTCGGGATAGCGCTCTTCGAGCACGCGCAGGGCGACGTCCTCTACGGCCACGGCGAGCTCGAGCCAGTCAGCGATCGAGCCCATCTGCTCGGCGACTTCTCGCAGGGCGGCAGCGCGCGGATCGTAGGCGCGATAGACGCGATGGCCGAAGCCCATCAGTCGCTCGCCGCGATCGATGGCGCCGTTGATCCATTCCTCGGCCGCTTCGGGCGATCCGATCTGGTTGAGCTGGCTCACCACCTCCGACGGGGCGCCGCCGTGGAGCGGGCCCTTGAGCGCACCTGTGGCACCGGCCACCGCGCTGGCGATATCAGAGCGAGTCGAGGTGATGACCCGCGCGGTGAACGTGGACGCGTTGAAGCCGTGGTCGGCGCCGACGATGAAGTAGGCGTCGAGCGCACGCGCGGCCGCCTCGTCGGGCACCTCACCGTTGAGCTGGTACAGGAAGCCGGCCGTGGTGTCGAGGTCCGGGTCGGGCGGGATAGGCTCGAGCCCCTGGCGAAGACGTCCGAACGCAGCCAGTGCGGATGGGCCCATGGCGGTGATGGCGCGGGCCTGCTCAGGCGTCGGGGGCCACGCGATCCCGTTGGTGGCACCCCACACCGAGAATGCCGTACGCAGCGCATCCATCGGATGAGCGCCGGCCGGCAGGTCGCGCAGTGCAGCCACGATGGGCGCGTCCAGCGGCGCGAGTGGCAGATGGGTCTCGGATAGCCACTCGTCCGCCCACAGCAGGTGGGCCACCTGGGCGAAGCTGCCCTTGCGCACGAGCTCACCGATGGGATAGCCACGGTAGAGCAGGCGGCCGTTGGCGCCGTCGACAAGCGACAGCGCGGTCTCGCCCGCGAGGACGCCTGCGAGACCTGGAGAGTAGGGTCGGTCGTCGTTCGTCGTCATGGCGGGCAGTCTAGTGCGCCGCGAGCCCGCCCGTGGCGGCAGGCAGCGGCTCGGCCGCGCCCTCCACGCTGGCTCCCGCCCGGACCAGCTCCGCGAGAGCACGCTCGCCATCCCCCTCGGCCAGGTCGACGGCACGCACGGCCGCTGCCAGCACCGTGGTGTCCAGCCCACGGGCTCGCGCGTCGAGGCCGGTCGCCAGCACGCAGTAGTCGGTGGCGAGGCCCACGATGACCACGCGCACGGCACCCACGGCCCGCAGCAGGCCCTCGAGCTCGGTCGGCTCGGTCTCGCCGGTCTGGGGGTCGCGCTGGGTGAAGCCGCTGTAGCCGTCCTCACCGTTGCGCCCTTTGCGCACGACCGATCCCTCCACGCGAAGGCCAGGGTGGAACTCGGCGCCCCAGGTGCCAACCACGCAGTGGACCGGCCAGATGCCGCCGTCCTTCTCGAAGTGGGGCGTCACCGGCGGGTGCCAGTCCTGTGTGTAGAACACGTGCGCGCCGGCCGCCAGGGCGGCCTCGATGTGGGCGTTGATGACTGGGACCACCTCCGCGCCGCCGGCGACGGAGAGTGAGCCGGAGGGGTCGGCGAAGTCGTTCTGGACGTCGACGACGAGGAGCGCGGTCTGGGGGTCGTAGCTGGCCATGAGGTGATGCTAACCCGGCGGGGCCTTCGGACCGTGCGAGCAGGCCCAAGCCCGTGCGTGAGCGCGCGCAAGGACGAGGTCGAGCTGGGCTAGCATCGCTGGACGTGCCACCCGCCCGACCGATCACACGCTCGACCAACGATACCCAGACTTGGGCGATGTTCCTGTCCCTGGCGGCGATCTGGGGCAGCTCCTTCCTGTTCATCCGGGTCGGCCTCGATGAGGGCATCGCACCCATGACCATCGTGAGCCAGCGGACCTTCTTCGCCAGCCTGCTGCTGGGCGCGGTGCTGCTGGCGCGTGGCGGCCGGCTGCCGCTGCAGTGGAACGTGTGGAAGCGCATGACCTTCATGGGCGTCACCAACATCGTCGTGCCCTTCGCGCTCATCGCCTGGGGCCAGCAGTACATCCCGTCGGGCCTGGCCTCGATCCTCAACGCCATGGTGCCGCTGTTCACCATCCTGCTGGCCGCGGTCGCCCTGGCCGATGAGCACATCACCGCCGCCAAGCTGGCCGGCCTCGGCATCGGCTTCGGCGGCGTGATCTTGTTGGCTCTGCCCAGCGTGGATGCGGCCCGCGTGGACGAGGACGCGCTGCTGGCGCTGGCGGGAATGCTGGCGGTCGCCCTGGCGGCCGTCTTCTATGCGGTGGCGTCGGTGTACACGCGGCGGCGTCTCAGCGGGCACGCCATCGTCCGGCTGCCCGACGGATCCCGCCGCGCTCCCACGCCGGCCGAGATCTCGTTCGGCAGCGCCTTCAGCGCCTTCCTCATCATCACCGTCATGGCCGTGGTCTTCGAGCGTCCAGCGGGCGGGCTTTATGCCCTTCCGGCGAGCGGTGCCGGCTGGCTGGCGATGATCTGGCTGGGTGCGCTCGGCACGGGTGTCGCCTACCTGCTGTTCTTCCGGCTCATCGAGCGCTGGGGTGCCACGCGCACCACCCTGGTCACCTACGTGATCCCGGTGGTGGCCATCGCGCTCGGCTTCATCTTCCTGGGCGAGCGGCTACGCCCGCTGGAACTGGCCGGCGCGGCGCTCATCATCGGCGGCGTGGTGCTGGTCAATGCCAACGTCGGGCAGCGGCCGCTGTTCGGCCGCGCGGCCGCTGAAGCGCGCGCAGAGACGAAGGTGGCGATCGAGTAGCCGGGCGCCACTTCCGCCGGGAGCCACTTCGCCGGCGGCAGGTCCGCCAGCGGCAGTTCCCTCCGGGCGGGACAGCTCGACCGTGCAGGCCGCCGATGGATCGGTGGGTGCCGCATGGCGGGCAGGGGTGTCACCCGTTCCCGCCGTCTGGGATGGACCGGCAGGATCGCAGTCGGCCAGGTCGCGCTGGCCCACGTGGCGGGAACGGCCCGCCGACGAGCTCGGGGGCGGACGGGAACGGACCGGGTAGCCCGGGCAAGGCTGACCGGAACAGCCCGTTGGGCGACCCCTGAGTCCAGCCTGACAGGATCGGCCACGGCGGCCTGTCAGACTATGAGGATGCAGCGATACGGCGTCGCCTCGAATGCGGGCCCCCTGCGCGACGTTGCCATGCGACGACCCGGCGCGATCCTCTCGGCCGACGCGGATGACTGGCACTACTCCAAGACCATCGACGCTGCGGCACTGCGCCTGCAGTTCGACGCCTTCGCCACGCTGCTGCAGGCGCATGGCACACGCATCCACTGGCTGGACAGCGACGACGGGGATGGCCTGGCCGATTCCGATCTTCACCTACGACCCGTCCTTCGTCATTCCCGCGGGGGCGGTGATCCTGCGACCGGGAAAGCCGGCGCGCTCCCGCGAGGTCGAGCTGCATCGTCGCTTCTACGCCGATCGCATGCCCATCGTCGGTGCCATCGAGGCACCGGGCACGGTGGAGGGCGGAGACTGCTTCTGGCTGGACGAGACGACGCTGGCGGTGGGTCGCGGGTTCCGCACGAACATCGCCGGCATCGAGCAGCTGAGGGCCATCGTCGGCAGCTGTCGGCATCAGCGTGGAAGCCTACGACCTGCCGGTCCACCGCGGGCCCGACGCGTGCCTGCATCTGCTATCGCTGGTCAACCCGCTCGACAGGGACCTCTCGCTGGTGCACGCGCCGCTGATGCCGGTGGCGCTCTACCAGCGCATGCTCGAGATGGGCTACCGCCTGCTGGACGTCCCGGCTGCAGAGTTCGAGGCCAGCGGTGGGTTGAGCCTCAATGTGCTGGCCACCGCCCCACGACGCTGCCTGGCCATCGACGGCTTCCCCGACACCGCGGCGATGATGCGCGCCGCCGGATGCGAGGTGACCACCTTCGAGGCCGATGAGCTCTGCCTGCCCTGCGAAGGCGGACCCACCTGTCTCACTCGGCCGCTGTGGCGTGAGTGACGAGCCGGGCGGCCGCGGACGCCTCTACGCCGGCACCAGCGGCTTCGCCTACCCGGGTTGGGTGCCACGCTTCTACGCGCCCGGCAAGGCCAGCCGCAAGCCGCTCGTCGCCTACGCGGCGCGGCTGCCGGCGGTGGAATTGCACAACACGTTCTTTCGCCGTCCTAACGAACAGCAGATCGAGAAGTGGCTGCGCGAGACCGGCCCCGCGTTCCGCTTCTGCCCCAAGGCCCAGCGAGCGACGTCGTGGCGGGCATGGTCGGAGCAGGACCCGAGCGCGTCGATCCGCTGGCTCACCGACGCGCTCGCCGGCTTCGGTGAGCGCCTGGGGGCCGTGCTTCTGTCGCTGCGCGCCACTGTCGAGCGGGACGACGCGGCGCTGGAACGGCTGCTGACCGCCTGGCCCTCCGACGTGCCGTTGGCGCTGGAGCTACTGCATCCGAGCTGGCAGGCCGAGGGGGTGCAGGAGCGGGCCGCGGCACACGGCGTCACCCTGGTCGCGACCGACCTGGAGGGCCGGGTCGAACCCGAGCTGCAGCCGGGGCCGCTCGTGTACCTGCGCCTCCGCCGCAGCGTCTACGAAGCCGCGGACCTGGAGCGGTGGGCACAGCGGCTGACACCGTACCTGCGCGCTGGCACCGACGCGTACGTGTTCTTCCGCCACGATGAGGACGGGACCATGGCGCTCAACGCGGAGGCGCTGCTGGCCCGAGCCGGCGATGCCGGAAGGTCGTGAGCGCGAACGGCGTAGCATGGGTGGCCGTCCCCCGAACGCCGAAGTCCACCGTCACAGAGGAGGCACCATGGCCAAGCCCAAGAAGTCGGTCGCCAAGGACCTGCAGGCCACGCTCGTGGAGTTGATCGACCTGTCGTTGCTCGGCAAGCAGGCCCACTGGAATGTGGTCGGCTCGCACTTCCGCTCCATCCACCTGCAGCTGGATGAGATCGTCGATATCGCGCGCCTTTCCTCGGACCGCGTCGCCGAGCGGCTGGCCACCATCGGTGCTTCGCCCGATGGCCGCGCCGAGACGGTCGCCACCAGCAGCGAGCTGGCGCCCTTCCCGGAGGGCTTCGTCGCGGGCACTGACACGGTCAAGCTCGTCACCGCCGCCATGGAGACGATCTCCGGCCGCATGCGCGAGCGCATCCTGCGCATCGGTGACGACGACCCGGTCAGCCAGGACATCCTCATCGGGACGAGTGACGAGATCGAGAAGGCGGCCTGGATGCTGCGCGCCCAGCTCGAGCTGTAGCGCAGCCTCAGCTGTCGCGCAGCTGGCGCCTGAGGCGCCGAGACGAACGAAGCGGCGCACCGTTGTCCACGGGCGCCGCTTCCTCGTCTGTGGCGATGCCGGCCGATCGCGCCGGCTCAGGCGCTCAGCAGCTGTAGCGCCGCTCGATCTGGCGGCAGGTGTCGGAGCCGGGGCCGCCCTTGCCCTCGTCGAAGCCCGGGCCACCACCGAGCACATCGCTACCGCGGTGGCCGTAGAGCTCGTCGTTGCCGGTGTTGCCGTAGACGCGGTCGTTGCCGCCCTGCCCCTCGAGGTCGTCGTTGCCGCCGCCGCCGTAGACGCGGTCGTTGCCCGCGCCGGCCTCGACGTCATCGTTGCCGGCCCCGGCGCAGATCAGGTCGTTCCCGCCGCGACCGTAGATCTCATCATCGCCGCCACGGGCGACGATGACATCACGGCCGTTGGTGCCCTTGATCTCCTCGGAGGCGTTGGTGCCCACGATGGTGGCGGCCACGCCCTTGCACGTGAAGGTGGCACTGGGCTCGAGATCGGACGCCGCAACGGCCGTGGCGCCGACCAGCATCGCCACCGCGAGGCTGATGCTCGCCGCGGACGCCCGCATCGAACGTGTCGTCATCTTCGAGGTTCCTCCTGCTCACGCCGCCCCCTCCTCTGCCCCGGCAGCTCCGCGGGCACGAGCGGCACAGTGCTGATGATACGAGGAACGCCGTGACGACGGCCGCGACAGCGTCGCCAGCGTTGTTGACCATGGGTGGCGCCGGAGACTCGCTCGAGACTCGCTCCTATCAGGCGAACGATCGCGCCAGCAGGCCGATGATGGCACCGGCGAGCAGCAGCGGCACCGGGCCCACGCGCCCCCACAGGAGTGCCGCGAAGGCGCCTCCTGCCAGGGCCGTCGCGAGCAGGTCGACGCCGCCGGCGTCGAACAGGGCGTCGCGCGCGAGGATGACCGCCGATGCGCCGATGAGGCCGACCGCGGCTGCGTTGAGCCCGTCGATGGCGGCTGAGAGGTCGGCGTTGGCCCGGATGCGCGGCAGGAACGGGTGCGCCACGCCGACCAGCACGAGCGCCGGCAGGAAGATGCCGACGGTGGCCACTATGGCGCCCGGGACCCCGGCGATGAGGTAGCCCAGGAAGGTCGCCGTGGTGAACACCGGCCCGGGCGTCAGCTGGCCGATGGCGATGGCATCGAGCAGCTCCTGCTCGCTGATGTAGCCCGGCGCCACCAGCTCCGAGCCCAGGAAGGCCACCAGCACGTAGCCGCTGCCGAAGACCACCAGGCCCATCTTCAGGAACGACCAGAAGACGCCCACGAGCCCCAGGCTGCGCGGCCGTGGCCGCGGCGCCGACGACGAGCGACTCCGGCGAGCCCAGCGGCAGCAGGACCAGCGCCGCTCCCCCGCGCAGGCGCTCCCAGAGCGCCGGCCCGCGGCGTGCCGCCAGCGCTACCAGCGCAGCCGCCACGAGGATGGCGATGGGCTGCAGGACGACGAGCGCAACGAAGAAGGCGCCGATGCCGATGAGCCAGGTCAGCGCGTCGGTGCAGGCCGTCGGTGCCAGCTTGACCATGGCATGCGCGATGACAGCGATGACCACCGGTGACATGCCGTAGAGCAGATCGTTGACCCAGGCTAACGAACCCAGCTCGGTGTAGACGATGGCGATGGCCAGCACGATCAGGCTGGCGGGCGCGATGAAGCCGAGGGCGGCGACGAGGAGGCCGGGCCAGCGTGCGCGCTCGAAGCCGATGCCCAGCGCCACTTCCGTGGAGGACGGACCGGGCAGCAGGCTGGAGAGACCGAGCAGATCGACGAACCGCTCGCGCGACAGCCACGCCCTCCGCTCCACGAACTCGCGCTGCATGATCGCGATGTGCGCGGCGGGGCCGCCGAAGGCGGTCAGCCCCAGGTGCGTGAACGCTCGCGCCAGCTCCCACAGGCGTGGCTGCATCGGTTCAGGCGAGCGACGAACGTGGTCACGGGCCGGATGGTACGGCACAGGACGGCACAGAGACGCTTGACACCTGGTTCTCGAGTGCTAGGCTTGCTGCATATGAGCAGGTGCATTGCTCGAATGAGCACGCCCGCAGCCACCGCTCCGGACGCCGTCTCGGAAGACACGCGCCTGATGCTTCGGGCCGCGCAGCTCTACTACCACGGCGAGCTCACGCAGGACGCCATCGGCAAGCGCCTCGGCGTGAGCCGCTTCAAGGTCGGCCGACTGCTGGAGCGTGCCCTGCGCGAGGAGGCGGTGAGGATCGAGATCGTCCACCCGGCGTCACGACTGGTGGCCCTGGAAGACGCGCTCCGCGAACGCTTCGGCCTCGGCGAAGCCATCGTGGTGGACGTGCCCGCCGGAGGCGACCAGGCCGAAGACGAGCAGCTGGCGCGTGAGCGCGTCGCGGCCGCGGCCGCCGACCACCTGGCATTCGTCCGGCCGCAGGGCGTCATCGGCGTCTCCTGGGGTCGCACCATGCTGGAGCTGGCAGCCCGCCTGCAGCCGGGCTGGACGCAGGCCAGCCAGATCGTGCAGCTCAACGGCGCCATCTCGCGCTCGGCGCAGCCCACCCGCTACCAGGACGTGGTGGAGCGCTTCGGCAGCACCACCGGTGCCGGCATCCAGCTGATGCCGGCGCCGGCGATCGTCGGCAGCGCCGAGCTGCGGCGCGCGCTGGAGGCCGACCCGGCCGTCAGCCAGCCGTTGAAGGCCGCCCGCCGCGCCCCCACGGCCATCTTCGGCATGGGCGTCATGGGGCCCGAGAGCGTGCACGTGGCCTCCGGCTATCTCGATGCCAAGGCCCTCCGGCGGCTCGAGCGGGCCGGCGCCGTGGGCGACGTGCTGGGCCGCTTCATCACCATCGAGGGGCGCATCGCCCTGCGCGGTCTCGATGCACGCACCGTCGGGCATGCCCCTCGACGAGCTGCAGGGCAAGCGGCTCACGCTGGGCCTGGCTGCCGGTCCCGGGCGCGGACCCATCGCCCTGGCCGCGCTGCGCGCAGGCTGCATGAACACCTTCGTGACTGACGAAGCCACGGCCGAGTGGGTGCTCGAGCATGACTGACCAGCGCAGCCCTTCGGCCGATGAGGTGCGGGCGCTGGTGCGCCGCATCGTCGATCAGACGCTCGAGACGAGCGCGCAGCCAACGCCAGCCGCACGACGGCCGGGTGGTGGTGGCCATCGCCGGCGACCACGGAGGCTGGCGCATGAAGGACGCCATCGGCAGCTGGCTCACGGAGCACGGCTACGGGGTGCGGGACTGCGGCACGGATAGTGACGAGGCCGTGGACTACCCCGACTACGCGCTGGCGGTGGCCCGGCTGGTGGCCGATGGTTCGTGTCGCTGGGGCATCGTCGTCGACGGCGCCGGTATCGGCTCGGCCATGGCGGCCACCAAGGTGCCCGGGGTGCGTGCCGCCAACTGCCACGACCTCTCCTCGGCGCGCAACAGCCGCGAGCACAACTACGCCAACGTCCTCACCCTGGGCGCCGGCTTCCTGGGCACGGCCCTGGCCCTCCAGATCGTGGAGACCTGGCTGGCGACCGACTGGGGTGCCGAACGACACGGCGCCCGCGTAGACAAGATCACCGCCATCGAGCGCTCCTACAGCGGCGCCAGCGAGGGAAAGGACCGATGACCGACACCATCGACAATCGCGACGCACTCGTGGAGGCCATCACGCGCGAGGTGCTCGCCGCACTCGGCTCCGGCAGCCCGGCGGCCGATCCGAGCGACCCCTGCGCCGGCTGCCTGCAGAGCTGCGCGGCGCAGTGCGCCACCAAGGTGCGCTCGCTGATGGCCGGCGGTGCCGACCGCATCGAGTACCACGGGCCGGCCAACGAGGTGCCGCTCGACCTCGCGCGCTACATCGACCACACGCTGCTGCGACCCGATGCCTCCGCGGCAGACATCGACAAGCTCTGTGACGAGGCCGCCGAGTACCACTTCGCCTCGGTCTGCGTGAACCCGACCTGGGTGCGGCGCGCTGCCACCCGCCTGCGCGACACCGATGTCGCGGTGGCGTCGGTCATCGGCTTCCCCTTCGGCGCCACGCCCTCCGATGTGAAGGCCTTCGAGGCTCGACGCGCCGTGCGCGACGGCGCCCGCGAGATCGACATGGTCATCAACATCGGCGCGCTCAAGAGCGGCGACCACGACCTGGTGCGGCGCGACATCGCCCGCGTCTCGGACGCCTGCCACGAGGCCGGCGCCATCAACAAGGTCATCATCGAGACGGCGCTGCTGAGCGACGCCGAGAAGATCATCGCCTCGCGCCTCGCCGTCGAGGCCAGGGCGGACATGGTCAAGACGTCCACCGGCTACGCCAAGGGCGGAGCCACCATCTACGACGTCGCGCTCATGCGCGAGACGGTCGGGCCCAAGCTGGGCGTCAAGGCGGCCGGCGGCATCCGCACGGCCGAGGATGTACAGGAGATGATCGCCGCCGGCGCCACCCGCATCGGTGCCTCGGCCGGCGTCACCATCGTCAGCGGACAGGGAGGCGCCAGTGGCCAGTATTGAGCTCCGGGCATATTCATTCATCGACAGCCTGCAGGCCCAGTACGCGGCCTTCCTGGGCACCGTCGCGCAGGGCTTCCTGCCCCTCGCCGGCGACGCCTCGCTGTCGATCGAGATCTCGCCCGGCATCGAGATCAACCGCCTCACCGACGTGGCCCTCAAGTCCACGCAGGTGAAGCCGGGCATGCAGATCATCGAGCGCTACTACGGCATGCTGGAGGTCCACTCCCCCAGCCAGGCGGAGGTGCGCGCCGCCGGCGCTGCCATCCTCGCCGAGATGGGCCTGACGGAGACCGACCGCATCAAGCCGCGGGTGCTCTCGTCGCAGATCATCCGCCGCATCGACGACCACCAGGCGCAGCTCATCAACCGTACCCGGCACGGGCAGATGCTCATCCCGGGTCAGACGCTGTACGTGCTGGAGATGGAGCCCGCGGCCTACGCCGCCCTGGCCGCCAACGAGGCCGAGAAGGCAGCGGACATCAACATCCTCGAAGTGCGCAACTTCGGCTCCATGGGCCGCATCTACCTCGGTGGCGAGGAGCGCGACATCGACGTCGGCTGGCGCGCCGCGCTGGCCGCGGTCGAGGGGCTGGAGGGTCGCGAGGCGAAGTAGCAGCGGCCGATCGGGCAGCACACCAGAGAGACGAGTCAGACAGGCAACGCAAGGGAGAACGAAGAGATGGCAGAAGCACTGGGCATGATCGAGGCGCGCGGCTTCACCGCCGTGGTCGAGGCCGCCGACGCGATGGTCAAGGCCGCCAAGGTCGAGCTGGTCAGCTATGAGAAGACCGGCGGCGGCTACGTCACCGTCGTCGTGCGCGGCGACGTCGCCGCCGTCAAGGCCGCGGTCGATGCCGGCGTGCGCAACGCCGAGAAGGTGGGCGAGGTCGTCAGCAGCCACGTCATCGCACGGCCGCACACCAACGTCGACCTGGTCATGCCGCTGGGCCGCCTGGACGAGGCCGAGTCCGAGTCCGGCAGCAAGAAGAAGTAGCGCAGGTGGGGCGCATCGGGCCCACGGGCCTGGTGCGCCACTCCCCTGCCCCTGACAGGCGGTAGAACGATGTTGCTCGGACGAGTGACCGGCACGGTGGTGGCCAGCCGCAAGGAGCCACTGACCGAGGGCTGGAAGCTCCTCGTCGTGCGCCAGCTCGACGCGGAGGACAAGGAGACCGGCGGCTATGTCGTGGCGGCCGATGCGGTCGGCGCGGGCGTGGGCGAGGTGGTGCTGTACGCGAGCGGCAGCTCCGCGCGCAATACCGAGACCACCCGCGACAAGCCCTGCGACGCGGTGATCATGGCCATCGTCGACACCTGGGAGATCGAGGGGAAGGAGATCTACCGCAAGTAGCCGGTCACCGGCTGGGCGCGGGCACGACGCATGGACGAACGCGAGATCGCGCAGATCATCGAACGGGTGCGGGGCCGCCTGGCGGCGGCCGACGGGGCACGCCCCGGGGCCGGCATGCAGGCCGCCGCCGAGGTGGCGCAGGCCGCCGAGGCGGAGCTGGGCGACGGCATCCACGCGAGCGTCGATGACGCCGTTGCCGCCGCCACGCGCGCGTTCCGTGCCTTCGGCGACAGCGGCCTCGGCACCCGCAAGGCCGTCATCGAGGCGGTCCGCGCCTCGATGCTGGCTCACGCGGAGCAGCTGGCCCGCATGGCCCATCTCGAGACCGGCATCGGCCGCTACGAGGACAAGGTCGTCAAGAACCGGCTGGTGACCACCAAGGCGCCGGGGCCAGAGGACCTCGAGGTCGCAGGCCGTCAGTGGCGACCAGGGCATGATGGTCACCGAGTGGGCGCCCTTCGGGGTCGTGGGCGCCATCAGCCCGGTGACCAACCCCACCTCGACCGTCATCAACAACACCATCAGCATCGTCTCGGCCGGGAACGCGGTGGTCTTCAACGCACACCCATCGGCGCGAGCCTGCTCGGCAGAGACCATCCGGCTCATCAACCGCGCCATCGTCGGCGCCGGCGGACCGCCCGACCTGGTCACCGGCGTCGCCGTCCCCACCATCGACACGGCGCGCGCGCTGATGAACCACCCCGGCGTGCGCGTGCTGCTCGTCACCGGCGGCCCCGGCGTGGTGCGGGAGGCCCTGCGCACGGACAAGCGCGCCATCACCGCCGGTCCCGGCAATCCGCCCGCGGTGGTGGACCAGACCGCCGACATCGAGCGCGCCGCGGCCGACATCGTGCGCGGCGCGTCGTTCGACAACAACCTCGTCTGTATCGACGAGAAGGTCGTGCTGGCGGTCGACAGCATCGCCGACCGCCTGCTGCGAGCCATGAGCCAGCGGGGCGCCTATCTGCTCAAGGAGCACGAGCTGCGACGCCTGGAGCGCGTCATCTTCAAGGAGCTGGGCCCGCCCGGCAAGCCCGGCGTGATGAACCCGGCCTGGATCGGCAAGGACGCCTCGAAGATCCTGGCCGAGATCGGCGTGCAGGCAGAACCCGAGCCGCGGCTGCTGGTGGCCGACGTGCCGCGCGAGCACAGCCTCGCCTGGACCGAGCAGATGATGCCGGTGCTGCCGGTCGTGCGCGTGGGCAACGTCGAGACGGCCATCGAGCTGGCGGTGCGCATGGAGCACGGCTTCCACCACACGGCCTCCATCCACTCCACCAACGTCGATGCCATCACGCGCATGGCCCGCGCCATGAACTGCAGCATCTTCGTGGCCAACGGGCCCAATCTCGCGGGCCTCGGGGCCGGTGGCGAGGGCTTCACCTCGTTCTCCATCGCCTCGCCCACCGGCGACGGCATGACGCGGCCGCGGACGTTCTCGCGCGAGCGACGGGTCACCGTCGTGGGCGCGCTGAGGATCGTGTAGTGCCGATCGCCCGCGGCCGACTCCCCTCCCGCCATCGAGCCGGCGCTGGGGCTGCTCGAGCTGGAGACGGTGCCGGCCGGCATCGCCGCCGGCGACGCCATGGCCAAGCGCGCACCCATCGAGCTCATCCGGGCCGGTACCGTGCACCCGGGCAAGTTCCTCGTGCTCGTGGCCGGCGCGGTGGCCGATGTCGAGGAGGCCCTCGCAGGCCGGCCGCGAGAGCGGCGGCCTGGCCGTGCGCGACGTGGTCTTCCTGCCCCACATCCACGCCGACGTGGTGGCGGGCGTGCGCGGACGGCGCCTGGCGGCCGGGACCGAGGCGCTGGGCATCATCGAGACGGCCACCATCCCGGCCATCATCCGTGCCGCCGATGCGGGGGTGAAGGGCGCGCAGGTGCAGGCTGCTGGAGCTGCGGCTGGCGGATGACCTCGGCGGCAAGGGCTACCTGCTCTTCGACGGCGCCGTCTCCGAGGTGGAGGCGGCCGTCGAGCTGGGCCTGGCCGCGGTGGGCGAGGCGCGCGGCCTCAGCGCACGCGTCATCGCGCAGCTGCACGCCGAGATGGCGGAGAACCTCGCCGCCGACGCCCGCTTCGCCGCGCGAGTCGGGGCGTAGTCCGATGCAGCTCGCACGCGTGACCGGCACGGTCGTCGCCAGCACCAAGGTGGCGGGGCTCGAGGGCGTCAAGCTGCTCATCATCCAGCCGCTCGACCGCGCCCTGCGGCCCGGCCGGCAAGCCGGTCGTGGCAGCTGACGCGGTGCACATGGCCGGCCCCGGTGAGCTGGTCTACTTCGTGGCCTCGCGGGAGGCGGCACAGGCGCTCGAGGAGACGTTCGTGCCGGTGGACCACGCCATCGTCGGCATCGTCGACGCGGTCACGGAGCTGCCCGCTGCGGAGGACGGCGCGTGAAGCTCGCGCGGGTGGTGGGCAACGTCGTCTCCACCATCAACACGCCGGACTTCGAGGACCGCACCCTGCTGCTGTGCGACCTGCTCGGCCCGGACGGTGCTCCGGCCGGCGGCTACCAGATCGCGGTCGACAACATCGGCGCGGGCGCCGGCGAGATGGTGCTGCTGCTCGACGAGGGCAACGGCGCGCGCCAGGTGCTGAACGCCCCGGGCGCGCCCATCCGCACGGTCGTCATCGGCATCGTCGACGAGGTCATCGAAGACGCGCGCTGAGCCACGCAAGGCTGCGCCGGGCAGCGATGCCTGGCGGCGGGGCAGACGGCTGCGCGCGGGTGGCAGCACCAAGGTGATCAGGACGCGGCCGGCTCCTCGGACGCGCCGGCGGAACTTGGGCACCTCGTCGACGGGGATCTTCCAGACGCGCTTGCGGATCTCGGCGATCACCAGCAGCGACATGCCGACGACGACGCAGAGGACCCACTGGTCGAACGTCAGCCCCACCGTGCCAAGGAGACGCTGCAGCAGGCCGAGCTCGGTGGCGAGGACCGTGATGAGCACAGAGGCGACGGTGGCAAGGATGAATGTCCGGTCAGCCAGGACCTCGTGGCTCAGCGCCGAGCGCGTCTCGTCCTTGGTCGAGATGGAGATCGCGATGTTGAACACGGCGAAGGTCACGAAGCCCATCGTCCGCCCCACGTCGTCACCGAACTGGCGGGCGCCCCAGTCGATGACGAGCAGGGTGCCGGCGCCGATGATCAGCCCCACCAGCGCCAGCCACGTCAGCATCTGCCGGCCCAGGATGGGCACGCCCGCCGGCCTCGGCTTGCGATCCATCAGGCCCGGCGTGGGCTCGGCGAAGCCCAGCCCGAACGCCTGGCTCAGCTGCACGGAGAAGTTGATGAAGATCGTCTGTGCCGGCAGGAACGGCACGCCGCTCGCGATCCAGAAGATCGACGAGCCGAGGAAGGTGGCGATGAAGCCGAAGAGCCCGGCCATCTGGAAGCGGATGTAGCGCTGCAGGTTGTCGTAGATGCTGCGGCCGAGGCGAACCGCCTTGACGATGGTGCTGAAGTTGTCGTCGGTCAGGATCATCACCGCGGCCTCCTTGGAGACCTCGGTCCCGGTGATGCCCATGGCGACGCCGATGTCGGCGGTCTTGAGCGCAGGCGCGTCGTTGACGCCGTCACCGGTCATGGCCACGACGCGCTTCTCGCGCTGCAGCAGCTGCACGAGGCGAACCTTGTCCTCTGGCGTGACCCTGGCGATGATGCCGATGTCGTCGAGCTCGGCGAGCGCCTGCTCGTCGGACATGGCCCGGAACTCGGCGCCGCTGATGGCTCGCCCCCGCAGACCCAGGTCACGACCGATGGCCTCGGCCGTGACCACGTGGTCCCCGGTGATCATGCGTACCGCGATCCCGGCACGATGAGCCGTGGCGACGGCGTCGCGCACCTCGGGACGGGGCGGATCCATGATGCCGACGAGGGCCATCAGCGTGAGACCCTCGATCTGCGCCAGCAGGTCGCCAGCGGGATCGAAGTCCTTGGGCGCGATGTCCTTGCGCGCGGTGGCGAGGACACGCAGACCGTGTGAGGCCAGCCGGTCGTTCTCGGCCATGTAGCGCTCGCGGACGTCGTCGTTCACCGTCACGGGATCGTCCTCACGCGCGAAGACGCTGGCGGCACGCGCCAGCAGCTGGTCGGGCGCACCCTTGACGTAGGCGCGGACGACCTCCTTGCCGCGCTCGTCGGTCATGTGGTGGAAGGTCGCCATCAGCTTGTAGGCGGCGTCGAAGGGCAGCACCGCAGCGCGCGGATAGGCCTCGCGCGTGACCTCGGTGCTGAGACCACCCTTGGCCGCCAGGACGACCAGGGCGCCCTCGGTGGGGTCGCCCACCAGCTCGCCGTTGCGCGCGACCGCATCGGCTGCCAGGACCATGGGCATCAGGAACTGCTCGAGGTCCTCATCGACCCGACCACCCTCGTGGAGGATCTGGCCCTCGAAGCCGTAGCCGCTGCCGGTGATCTCGTAGCGGCGGCCGACGGTCGCCATCTCGACGGCGGTCATCTGGTTGAGCGTGAGGGTGCCGGTCTTGTCCGAGTTGATGGCGGAGGTCGCTCCCAGCGTCTCGACCGAGCGCAGGTTCTTGACGATGGCACCAGCCTCGGCCAGCGTCCGCGTACCCAGGGAGAGGATGGTCGTGACGACCGCCGGCAGGCCCGTGGGGATGGCGGCGACGGCGAAGGCGATGGCGGCCACGAACAGCTCGTCGAAGGGCTCGCCGCGCAGCAGGCCGAGCAGCATCGAGGCGATGAGCGCGGCCCCGGCGATGGCGATGAGCTGGCGCGTGAGACGAGCCAGCTGGAGCGTGAGCGGGGTGACGGTCGCGTCCGCCTGCTCGAGCATCTCGGAGATGTGGCCCACCTCGGTCGCCATGCCGGTGGCCGTGACCACGAACGAACCCGAGCCACGCGTGGCGCTGGTGTTCATGAAGACCATGTTGGTGCGGTCGCCCAGGGTGGTCTCGGGGTCCTCCATGGCGGCGATGCCCTTGGGCACCGGGACCGACTCGCCCGTCAGGGGCGACTCGTCCACCTCCAGTGTCGCGGCGACCAGCAGGCGTCCGTCAGCCGGGATCAGGTCGCCGGCTTCGACCGAGACGACGTCGCCCGGCACCAGCTGCTCGGCCGGCAGCTCCACGAGGTCGCCATCGCGCAGGACGCGCGCCTTGACGATCATCATCTCCTGGAGCGCCGCGACGGCGGCGGCGGCCTTGCCCTCCTGCGCCATGCCCATGGCGGCGTTCAGCAGCGTCAGGCCGATCAGCAGGACGCCGGTGCTGACCTGCTCGACCGGCCAGATGCTGAAGATGCCCGCGACCAGCAGCACGATCTGCATCAGGTCCTGGTACTGCCGCAGGAAGGCCTGCCAGCCTGGCTCCTTCTTGCCCTCGCTGAACTTGTTGGGGCCGTACTGCGTGCGCCGGGCGGTGACGTCAGCGCTGGACAGGCCGGACCTGGCATCGACGCCGGCCTGGGCGAGGGCCTCCTCGGGCGTTAGCAGGAACGGAGCACGCTCGCTCGAGCTGGATGTGGCAGTCACGTTGTCGATCTCCCTACCGGGTCATACAGCGACGCATGCACGCTCGGCGTCGCGGCACCAATGGTATAGGCCGGCAAGTCCGCTCAGTCACCCGTGACGAGCGCGACGAGCTCGTCGCGCCAGGCAGCGCCGGCCTCCTCGAGGGCGATGATGACGCCCTCGCGCAAGCTGGCGTCCGAGGCCTCCATGACATCGAGGTTGTAGCAGTCGAGCGCCGCTTCGATGAGGCTGGCGCCGGCAGCCATCTGCAGGATGCGGCGCTCACGCAGACCGTACGTCTCGACCAGCTCGACCGAGGAGGTGGCCTTGACGATCTCGATGGCGCGCGAGCGTGCGCTCGGTATCGATGAGGCCAAGGTCGCCGACGTCCTCGTCACCCTCGGCGCTGGTCAGGCGGATGAGGTTGGTGCCAGAGCCACCGACCACGATGCCCCGCCTGGGACGACCGGCGGGCAGGCTGGAGAAGAGATGGTGCGACTCGGCACGGAGCTCCTGCACCTCTTCCTCGGTCGGCGGGTCGTCCTCGACATGCTGGGCTGTCAGCCGCGCCGATCCCACGGGGATGACACCGATGACCGGATCGGCTCCGGGCTCGAGCAACACCACCTCCGACGAGCCACCGCCGATGTCGAGCACCAGCAACGGCTCTGCGACGGGCTCGCCATCGAGCACGCCGATGACGGTCAGCAGGGCCTCCTCGTCGTGGCTGAGGACGTGCAGCGGATAGCCCGTGGCCTCCTCCACCGCCCGGCAGAAGCGACTCCGGTTGGAGGCCCGGCGCAGCGGCTCGGTCGCCAGCAGGGTGATCGAGCTGGCCCCCTCTTCCTCGGCAGCGGTGACGTACTCGGCCAGGGCCTCGATGGCCGCGGCGGCGCCCTCGTCGGGGATGTAGCCCGCCAGGTCCACCATGGCACCGAGGCCAAGGAGCACCGATTCGTCCCGGAGCACGATGGTCCGATCACCCTCCAGCTCGACCAGCAGGAGGTGAACGCTGTTGCTGCCGATGTCGACGGCGGCCGCGATGCGAGCCTGGTCGCCCATGAGTGATACCCCGCGCTACGTGCGGGGTAGCGTACGCCCTCCATCGACGAGGTAGTGCACGAACCAGTCACGGATGCGCTCGAGGTTCTCGATGCGGCGGAAGGGCGTGCCGCTGCGTGTCAGCTCGTGCGTCTCACCCGGCGTGCGCATGAGGCGCACCGGCCGTCGCAGCGAGCGCAGCACGCTGAACAGCTCTTCCGCCTGCGTGATGGGGCAGCGCAAGTCCTGCTCGGCGTGCTGGATCAGCAGCGGCGTGCGGATCCGTGTGGCGTAGGTCAGGGGGCTCAGGCGGCGGTAGAGCTCGGGGTCCTCCCACGGATGCGCGCCCAGCTCGTAGCCGCCGAAGAGGGGGCCACCGAGATCGCCGCTGAGCATCTCCGCGGTCATGTCGTAGACACCGCGGCAGGCGACGGCGGCCGCGTAGCGCTCGCTGTGGCCGATCATCCAGGCCGTCAGGTAGCCGCCGTAGGAGCCGCCGGTCACGCCGATGCGCTCGGGGTCGACGCGGCCATCCGTGACCAGCGCGTCCACGCCGCTCTCGATGTCCGCCTGGGGGCCGTCGCCCCAGTCGCGGTAGTTGGCGAGGGCGAAGTCCTGGCCGTAGCCGGTGGAGCCGCGCGGGTTGCAGGCGTAGACGCTGATGCCGGAGGCGACGAGCAGCTGCCATTCCCACATCAGGGAGAAGCCGTAGAGCGTGGCGGGGCCACCGTGGATCTCGATCACCAGCGGAGCCGGCTTGCCGCGCCTGGCGGGCGCCTCGTAGAACCAGCCCTGGATGCGCCGGCCGTCGACCCTGTGCCAGCGCTCCTGCGGCTCGACGAGCGTGATGCCCTTCCAGGCCTCCTCCATGAGGCCGGTGAGCCGGCGCATGGCCCTGGGCTTGACGGGCTTGGCCGGCTTGGCGGCCGACTCGGCGGGGATGGTGAAGCTGACGAGATCGGGCGGGCTGGTGGCCGCAGCGCGGATGGCGACGACGGTCAGCGTGTCGGCGGCGGGGCCGATGCGTGGCGAGACCAGCATGTGCTGACCACTGGTGAGCCGCTCGACACGGCTGTCGGCGAGGCGCACGCGCCACAGCTCGAACGAGCCGTCGACCGGCGCGTTGAAGAAGATCGAGTCACCGTCGGGCGCCCACTGTGGACCGCTCGTGCCGGCACTGAAGAGGTCGCTGTTCATGGCGGCATCGACGAAGAGGTCCGACTGCGCGGTCAGGTTCTTGCCGGCCTGGTCGGCGCGCGGACGGAAGACGTGCACGTCCTCGCGCGTGGGGTTGCCCGACTCCAGGCGATGGCCGACGACGGCGATGCGCTTGCCGTCCGGGCTCCAGGCTGGGTGGGAGAAGACGCGCTCCTTGCCGGCACTCACACGCACGGGCTTGCCGCCGGCGGCATCGATGAGGGTGAGGTCGGCGCGCCAGGCCAGGTCGCGGTCGGGGCCACGGTCGGAGATGTAGGCGATGCGCTTGCCGTCGGGGCTCCAGGCCGGCTGCTCGTCGGCACTGCGACCGGACGTCAGGCGGCGCGCCTTGCCGCTGGCCACGTCGACGACCCACAGCTTGGGCGGGAACTCGTAGACGAAGCCGGCGCCGTTGAGCTGGTAGGACAGCTCGTCGATGAGACGGATGTCACGCCGCGGCGGCTCGCCGGCGTCCTTGCGCGACTGCGGCCGCCGGGTGGAGGTGGCGCCCGAGACGATGCACAGGCGGGTGCTGTCGGGGCTCCACTCGAGCGCACCAACGTCCTGCGGCAGGTCCGTGAGCTGATGGGCCTCCCCGCCCGCCAGCGGCAGCAGCCAGACCTGCACGCTGCCACGTGGGATGTCGCGCCCGACGAGGTCCTTGAGCCCGACCGGCGTGGCCTCCGCGCGGCGCATGTCCTCGGCGTCGCGCGGAGCGCCGCCCTTGCGCAGGACGGCGGCACGGTCGGACAGGAACGCCAGCCAGCGGCCGTCGGGGCTCCAGCGGGGCGCGGCATCGTGGCTGGCTCCGAGGGTCAGCTGGCGCGCGGGCTCGGATCCGTCGGTGGGCACGATCCACAGTGCGCTGCGATACCCGCTCTGGTCGGGTGCGCCCGACTTGACGACGAAACAGGCGAAGCGCCCGTCGGGAGACAGGCGCACATCGGTAGGAACGCGCAGCGACGCGAGGTCGGCCGCGGTGGGCGATTTCGGCATCGAGCCATGGTACCTGTGCGCGGGTCGGCGATGGCCGCCGGGGGCGTGCGGTGGCCGCGGCGTGCGCCCGCGGCGGTCGGTCGAGCGTGGCCGCGGGGCGGTGATGGCCGCGCGGCGGTGATGGCCAGCGGCGTCGTCTCGCCCGGCCGTTGGTGCCGTCCTGGTTCCCTCCATGCGGGCGAGCGCGACCAACGACACGCCGAACGAGCTGGGACTGCCCGTCGCGCGGTCGCCAGTGACATCCGCTCCCGCCCGGCGGTCCAACGCCTGCACCTGGGCATGAGGCCGTGTCGAAGTGTCCCTCCGGGCGGGAACGCACGTGAGCGCCAGGCGGGAATGCACGTGAGCCAGGCGGGAATGCACGTGAGCTCAGGCGGGAGCGCACGGCGACGCGCCGGCATGCCGCGCGCCACTGGCGACGCGCCGCGAACCTGGCAAGCGTGGCGAACACCCGCTGCGCGTCAGTCGAAGACCGGCTCCCGCCACACCGGGCAGGTCATGCAGTGGCCGCCACCGCGACCGCGCCCCAGCTCGGAGCCGTCGATCTCCATGACCGCGACACCGGCCCGTCGCAGGCGCGCGTTGGTCCACTCGTTGCGGTCGTAGGCCACCACCACTCCCGGCTCCAGCGCGACGACGTTGTTGCCGTCGTCCCACTGCTCGCGCTCCTGCTGGAACTCGTCGCCACCGGTGGGGATGGTGCGCAGCTCGGCGAAGCCCAGCGCCTCGGCCACCGTCTCGATCCAGCCGTGCCGCTCCACGGTGACCTCGAGACCGTGCTCGCCGGGGCGGTAGCTGATGGGCTGGATGGCGGCCACGGCCGGCTCGTACACCGTGACCAGGTCGCGATCGCAGAAGCTGAAGATGGTGTCGAGATGCATGCTGGCGCGGTCGGCCGGCATCTTGGCCGCGATGACCCGTTCGGCAGCAGCGTGCTCGAACAGGGCGAATGCCACCTGGCTCACGGCCTGGTACGTCGTGCGCTCGCCCATGCCGATGAGGACGACGCCTTTGTCCGACGGGCATGACGTCGCCGCCCTCGAGGGTGGCACTGCCGTAGTGGCGCTCGTCAGGATCGCCCCACCAGACCCGGAAGTCGCCGTCGCGGAACTGGGGGTGGAACCGGTAGATGGCCGCGAGGTGCAGCGCCTCCTTGCGCCTCGCCGGTCGGGCCATGGGGTTGATGGTCACGCCGCCGTAGATCCAGGCCGAGCTGTCACGCGCGAAGAGCTGGTTGGGCAGTGGCGCGATGACGAAGTCGGACGGCGAATAGGCCTGCTGCACCCAGTGGCGGAAGTCCTCGGGCAGCTCGCTGACGGTGACGCCGCCGATGAGGTGGCCCACCAGCTCCCGCGAGTCCAGCTCGTCCATCCAGGCGCGCAGCTCGCTCAGGCCCAGCACCCCGACCTCGTCGGGGATGATGGTGCGGTCGAGGATGTAGGCGCGGCCGGCGGCCTCGTCGACGACGTCCTTCAGCAGCTCGTGCACGCGGTAGACCGTGACGCCGAACTCCTCGCGCATGAGGTCCACGAAGCCGTCGTGGTGGACACGCGCCCGGCGAGCCCAGATGACGTCATCGAAGAGCAGCTCGGCGGCGTTGGTCGGGGTCAGGCGCCGCATCTCCAGCCCGGGCCGATGGACGATGACCTTGCGCAGCTTGCCGACCTCGGAATAG
Source organism: uncultured Chloroflexia bacterium (assembly GCA_963712735.1). Taxonomy (GTDB): domain Bacteria; phylum Chloroflexota; class Limnocylindria; order Limnocylindrales; family CSP1-4; genus JAFMJV01. Next base: position 209,551 of record CAVQIZ010000002.1, read on the forward strand.
GCACCGAACCCGGACATCGCTTCCTCCGGGCTCCCGACCCTACGAGCCCAGCGTGGCGACCATCACGGCCTTGATGGTGTGCATGCGGTTCTCGGCCTGGTCGAAGACGATGCTGGCCGGCGACTCGAAGACCTCGTGGCTGACCTCCAGCCCGTCGGGCATGCCGGTGGCCTCCATGACCTCGCCGCCGACCGTGGTGCTGGCATCGTGGAAGGCCGGCAGGCAGTGCATGAAGCGGACGTCGGCGTTGCCGCTCTTCTCGAGCAGCGCGGCGTTGACCTGGTAGGTCGCGCAGCAGCTCGACGCGCTCGTTCCAGACGTCCTTGGCCTCACCCATCGAGACCCACACGTCGGTGTGGATGAAGTCGACGCCCTCGACGCCCTGGCCGGCGTCGTCGGTGATGGTGATGCGCGCCCGGTGTCTGCGGCGATGCTCCTGTGCCGATCTCTGACCACGTCGGCCGGTGGCGCCAGCTCCGCCGGACCGACCATGCGCACGTCGCTGCCCATGAGCGCACCCATCACCAGCAGCGAGCGGCCCATGTTGAAGCGCTGGTCGCCCACGAAGGCGAAGCGACAGCTCGCGGTACTCCTTGCCGCTGTGCTCGCCCATGGTCAGGAAGTCGGCCAGCATCTGGGTGGGATGCCACTCGTCGGTGAGGCCGTTGTAGACCGGCACGTTGGCGTACTCGGCCAGCGTCTCCACGGTCGGCCTGGCTCTTGCCGCGGTACTCGATGGCGTCGTAGTAGCGGCCCAGCACGCGAGCGGTGTCCTCGGTCGACTCCTTGTGGCCCATCTGCGAGCCGGAGGGATCGAGGTACGTCACGTGCGCGCCCTGGTCGAAGGCGGCGACCTCGAAGGCACAGCGCGTGCGCGTGGAGGTCTTCTCGAAGATGAGCGCGATGTTCTTGCCCGACAGGCGCGGCTGCTCGGTGCCGGTGTACTTGGCTTCCTTGAGGTCGGCGGACAGCTTGAGGAGGAAGCGCAGCTCGGCGGGGCTGAAGTCGATCTCCTTGACGAAGCTGCGGTTGCGCAGGTTGTAGGGCACGGGATGAGCTCTCCTGTCGAGTCGAACGGGTGGCGCGCGTCGGGACGCGGCGGCGCGCCGGGCGGCTAACGGTAGGCGATGCCGTCCTGCTCGGTCGTGACGATGGTGCCGGCGGCGCCCGCTGAGCATCTTCTCGATGTCGTCAAGCCCGCCGATGGCAGCCTTGTGGCCGGTGGCGGCGACGAACTCGCACGCCGCCTGCACCTTGGGCAGCATCGATCCGGGCGCGAAGTGCGAGCTGAGCTCGAGCAGGGCGTCCGGGTGGGCCCGCGCGATGGCCCGCTGGCCCGGCTTGCCGAAGTCGACATAGACCGCGTCGGCATCGGTGGCCATGACGAAGTAGTCGGCCTCGATGCCCGACGAGAGCAGGCTCGAGGCGAGGTCCTTGTCGATGACGGCCTCGACGCCCACGAGCTCACGGTCGGGTCCGCCATCGTCGGCTGGACCCTGGTGGTCGGCGTACATGACCGGGATGCCGCCACCGCCGGCACAGATGACCACCGCGCCCTTCTCCAGCAGCCAGCGGATCTGGCGCAGCTCGAAGATGCGCCGCGGCCTGGGCGAGGGCACGACCCGGCGGAAGTAGTCGCCGTCGGGCTTGAAGGTCCAGCTCCTTCTCGGTCGCCATCGCCTCGGCCGTTTCACGGTCGTAGATCGGCCCGATGGGCTTGGTGGGGTTGTCGAAGGCCGGGTCGTCGTGGTCGACCTCGATCATCGTCAGCATCGTCGCGAGCGGCTTGTCGAAGGGCAGCAGGTTGCCCAGCTCCTGCTCCACGAGGTAGCCGATCATGCCCTGCGTCTCCGCGCCGAGGATGTCGAGCGGGTAGATGGGCACCTCCGTGTAGGCCGCGCCCTGGAGCGCCAGCAGGCCCACCTGGGGGCCGTTGCCGTGGGCGATGACCAGCTCGTGGCGAGCGGCCGACCGGGGCCAGCTCGACGCAGGCTGTCTTGACGTTCGCGCGCTGGTTGTCGCTGGTCATGGCCTGGCCACGCCGCAGCAGCGCATTGCCGCCGAGGGCGACGACGACTCTCATCGGATCCTTGGACCTCCACTACCGCTGGCGCCGCATCCCGGGCGCGACAGCCCGAGCATGGACGGTACCAGCCGCAGGGTGACCGACGTGACCCGGGGCCGCCGTGGGAAGATGTCGAGCGACCGACGGAAGGCTAGACACGAACGCCGCGCGCGGAGCTGAGCGGAGGATCGACCGATGGCCAAGGCGGGACGAGGACCGAAGAAGGACAAGGCAGCCAAGGCGGCTGCCAGGGGCGACGCGTCCGAGCCGGGTGAGGGCATCGTCCGACCGCCCTTCTGGGCGGGGCGCCAGGCCGTGAAGATGCCCAGGGCCGAGTACGAGGCCGAGCTGGCGCGCCTGGAGGTCGAGCTGGTCAAGCTGCAGCACTGGGTCAAGGCCAAGGGCCTGAAGGTGGCGGTCGTCTTCGAGGGCCGCGACTCGGCCGGCAAGGGCGGGGTCATCAAGCGCATCACCTACCGCACCAATCCACGCATCGTCCACGTGGTCGCGCTGCAGGCGCCGACCGACAAGGAACGCAGCCAGTGGTACTTCCAGCGCTACGTGCCGCACCTGCCGGCGGCCGGTGAGATGGTGCTCTTCGACCGCAGCTGGTACAACCGCGCCGGTGTGGAACGGGTGATGGGCTTCTGCACCGATGCCGAGTACGACGAGTTCATGGCCACGGTCAACGGCTTCGAGCTGGCCCTTGTCCGCTCGGGCACGATCCTGCTCAAGTACTGGCTCGACATCGCCGACGAGACCCAGGAGGAACGCTTCCGCGGGCGCATCGAGGATCCGCGCAAGCGCTGGAAGCTCTCGCCCATGGACCTCGAGGCACGCTCGCGCTGGGTCGACTACTCGAGGGCCCGCGACGCCATGCTGGCCCACACCGACACCGAGCACGCGCCCTGGTACATCGTCGACGCCAACATCAAGCGTCATGCCCGGCTCAACCTCATCACGCACCTGCTCGGGCAGGTGCCCTACAAGGACCTCACGCCGAAGAAGATGAAGCTGCCCGCCACGTCAGAAGGCACGCGGCTACCGCACGCCCGACTACAGCGGCTTCAAGATCGTGCCCGGCGGTCTTCCCCAAGGGAGTAGATCGGCCCGCTGGCGCGTGTGCCGGGGCACAGTCGGAGCATGACCACCGACCCCCGCGGCGACGCCATCAAGCCCAAGACGATCCACGCTGACCGACCGGCCCGCGAGCTCCAGATCGAGTGGGCCGATGGCCACCGGCAGCGTCTATCGACTTCGATGCCCTGCGCTGGCTCTGCCCCTGCGCCTTCTGCCGGGGAGAGGCCGGCCAGCCCGGCTGGCTCGACTTCGAACCCCACGCTGACCGACGGAGCAGATGGAGCTGATCGACATCTCCCTGGTGGGCCACTACGCCGTGCAGCCGGTCTGGGCCGACGGGCACAGCACCGGCTTCTACACCTTCGTCCATCTGCGGCGCAACTGCCCCTGTGACGAGGAAGGCGCGGCGGGCCAGGGACCGCCGCGAGGCTTCCACGCCCGCACGACGCACGGCTGAGCTCTGCGGCCAGGCGGCACGTGCGCGGCGACCAGGGCCGCCGGACGGCGCCCCTGCTAGCATCACTGCATCGTGACCACGACTCGAGACGCGTCCCGCTCCGGCACCGGACCTCGCCGCAAGCGCGAGCCAAGCTTCCCGTTCCTGACGCGGGAGCTGTCCTGGCTGGACTTCAACGAGCGCGTGCTGTACCAGGCCGAGGACGCGCGCAATCCGCTGCTGGAGCGCGTCCGCTTCCTCTCCATCTTCAGCGAGCAACCTCGACGAGTTCTTCCAGGTGCGCGTCTCCGGCCTGATGCAGCAGGTGGCGGCGGGCCACTCCAAGCCCACGCCCGACGGCCTCTCGGCCAGCCAGAAGCTCGACCGCATCCGCGGGCGCGTGCTGCAGCTGCAGGCCCAGCACTCGGACCTGTGGGAGACCATCAGCGAGCGAGCTGGCGCGAAGAGGGCATCCGCGTGCTGCCGCTGGAGGACCGCCCAGCAGCGCCAGAACGAGCTGCGCCAGCGCTTCATGGACGAGATCTTCCCGGTCCTGACGCCGCTGGCGGTGGACCCCTCGCACCCCTTCCCCTACATCAGCGACCTGTCGCTCTCGCTGGCGGTGACGGTGCGCGACCCGGCCAGCGGCGACCGCCGCTTCGCGCGCGTGAAGGTGCCGCCCGTCCTGCCGCGCATGTGGGAGGTGGCGCCGCGCACGTACGTGCTGCTCGAGCGCGTCATCGCCGCCAACCTCGATGCGCTCTTCCCGGGCATGGAGGTGGAGTCGCACCACCTCTTCCGCGTCACCCGCAACGCCGACCTCGACATCGAGGAGGACGAGGCGGACGACCTGCTGATGGCGATGGAGGAGGAGCTGCGTCGGCGGCGCTTCGGCAAGGTCGTGCGCCTGGAGGTGGAGCGCTCCATGCCGCACGCGACGCGCGCGCTGCTGCAGCGCGGCCTGAGCCTGGAACCTGCGAACATCTACGAGATCCGCGGCATGCTCGACCTGCGCGGCCTGGACTCCATCGCCGACCTCGACATCCCCGAGCTGCAGCCGGCAGCCGTGGACGCCGGTGGTCCCGCCGCGCCTGACCCGTCGCGAGGAGGAGGAGGACGAAGGCGTGGACATCTTCGCCCGCATCCGCGAGGGCGACATCCTGGTGCACCACCCCTACGAGTCGTTCACCCACTCGGTGCAGCGGCTCATCGCCCAGGCGGCCGACGACCCCGACGTCCTGACCATCAAGATGACGCTCTACCGCACCAGCGGCGATTCGCCCATCGTGCACTCGCTCATCCGCGCGGCGGAGAGCGGCAAGCAGGTCGTGGTGATGGTGGAGATCAAGGCCCGCTTCGACGAGCGCGCCAACATCGTCTGGGCACGAGCCCTGGAGCGCGCCGGCGCCCACGTGGCCTACGGGCTGCTGGGCCTCAAGACGCACTCCAAGTGCACGCTCATCATCCGCCGCGAGTCGGGCGGCCTGCGCCGCTACGCCCACATCGGGACCGGCAACTACAACCACAAGACGGCCCACATCTACACCGACATGGGCCTGCTCACCGCCGACCGCGTGCTCACCGGGCGACGTGACCGACCTGTTCAACGTCCTCACCGGCGTGGCCAAGAAGGACCGCTACCGGGAGCTGCTGGTGGCGCCCAAGTCCATGCGGCCCGGGATCGAGGACCTCATCGACGGCGAGATCGAGCGTCACCGCGAGCACGGCGACGGCCGCATCATCATCAAGTGCAACGCCTGCGTCGACCCGGAGATGATCCGGCGGCTCTACCAGGCCAGCGGCGCCGGCGTGCCCATCGACCTCATCGTGCGCGGCATGTGCTCGCTGCAGCCGGGCGTGCCGGGGTTCTCCGAGTCCATCGCCGTGCGCTCGATCGTGGGCCGCTTCCTGGAGCACTCGCGCATCTTCTGCTTCGGCCAGGGCGAGCGTGAGCGCTACTTCATCGGCTCGGCCGACCTGATGGAGCGCAACCTCGACCGGCGCGTCGAGGCCATGACGCCGGTCAAGGACGAGGCCCTCGCCGAGCAGCTGCGCAAGGTGCTGGCCATCATGCGCCGCGACGACCGTCGGGCCTGGACGCTGGGCGAGGACGGCGAGTGGACGCGCGTCGAGACGACCATCGAGGGGGCGCCCACGATCGACACCTTCGACGCGCTGATGGAGGACGCCGCGCGGCGGACCGAGGCGTGACCGGGACGCGCGACGAGGACCTGGGGGCGGAGCTGCTGCCGCTCGCCTGATCGCGCCGCTCGGAGAAGACCATCCCGCGCGAGGTCGAGCTCAAGTACCTGGTGCGTGACCTCGAGGCCCTGCGCAGCTGGCTGGCCAACGACTGGGGCGGCGCGCTCGATGGCGTCGAGTCCGGCAACGAGCGCACCGTCGAGGTCGAGGATCGCTACATCGACACGGCCTACGGCGCGCTCGACGCAGGCCGGCTTCGGGGCGCGCCTGCGACGCGAGGACAGCGGCCCCATCACGCGTGACGGTCAAGTCGGTCTCCCACGACCGACCCGGCGATGACCGACGGCGATGACGCGCGAGCGAGCTCGCGGGCGCTCTCGCGCGGGTGGAGGTCGAGGGTCCGGCCAACGACCGGCTGGACCCGGACCTGTGGCCGCCCAGCGCCGCGCGCGAGCTCATCAACGAGGTCCGCGACGGCGCACGCATGCGAACGCTGTTCACCATCAACCAGCGCCGCGAGAAGCGCACGCTGGCCCTCGATGACGGGCCCGTGCTGGTCACGCTCGACCGGGTCGCCGTGTTCCGGGGAGCCCGTCCGCTGTCGTCCTTCTCGGTGCTGGAGGTGGAGGCGCCGCCACGCAGCGGTGCCGATCTGCGGCGGCTCGCCGCGCTCGTCGAGGCCACCGGCTTCGTCGTGCCCGAGCCACGCTCGAAGGAGGAGATCGCCCGCCACTACGTGGCCCAGGCGATGGAGGACCCGGCCCATCGACTGCCGCGCGTGCCGGCATCGCCCGGGCGTCAAGGCCGACGATCCGCTGGGCGAGGCCGGGCGCAAGGTGCTGCGCATGCACCTCGCGCGGATGCTCCACTTCGAGGCCGGCACGCGCTCGGGCGAGGACGCCGAGGACCTGCACAGGATGCGCGTGGCGACGCGTCGCATGCGGGCCGCGTGGCGGGTCTTCGAGGGCGCCTACCGGCCCAAGGTGCAGCGTCGCTACGTCAGGGAGCTGCGCAGCATCGCCGGCGCCCTGGGCGAGGTGCGGGACATCGATGTGCTGCTCGAGCACCTCGACGCCTACATGGCCCAGCTGCCCGCTCCCGGCCGAGCCGGCGTGGAGCCGCTGCGCAGCGCCTGGCGACAGCAGCGAGAGGTCGCCCGCAAACGGCTCATCGGGCGCCTCGACTCCAAGGCAGTACCGCGAGTTCGTGGACGACTACCTCGACTTCACCGAGTCGCCGCGCGAGGGCGAGATCATCACGCCACTGGGACAGCCGAGCCTCGTCCGCGACACGGCCGGCTCCCTCATCCTCGCCGCCTACGAGCGCGTGCGGGCCTACGAGACCATCATCACCTGGGCCGACGTGCGCACGCTGCACGCCCTGCGCATCGAGGGCAAGCGGCTGCGCTACACCCTGGAGTACTTCAGCGAGGTGCTGCCGGTGACCTCGCGCGGGCTCATCACGCAGGTCACGGAGATGCAGGATCACCTGGGGCTGATGAACGACGCCGACGTGGCCGCGCGGGCGACCCGCGACTGGCTCAACCTCAACGCGCCCATGCTGCCGGCGCGATCACGCGAGGCGGTGGGGCTCTACCTCGACTCGCGCGAAGCGGATGCCGAGCGACTGCGGCGCGCGTTCCGTCCGCTGTGGCGACGCATCACCGGGCGGGCGTTCCGCAAGGCGCTGGGCAGCGCCATCACGCAGATCGAGTAGCACGGGCGGCTAGGGCGCCGGGGACGACTCTGCCGCGGGGGCTGCCTCGCTCGCCACCTCCGGTTCGGGAGGCGTGGCGGACACTCCTGCCTTGGCCGCCGGGCTGGCCGACTTGGGCTTGGCCGACGGCTTGTGGCTTGGCTGCGCGACCTGGGCTTGGCAGCCTGAGCGGCTGCCCCGGGCTCCTGGCGGCCTTCGACTCGTCGGCCTTGGGTTCTCGCCTTGGGCTTCTGCCTGCTCGATCTCCGCCAGCTGCGCACGGATCTCGTCGGCGATGATGGACAACGCCTCGACGCGCGCCTGCGCCCGGTCACGCTTGGTCTGGGCTTGCTGGAGCTGGTCCTTTGCCTTGCGCAGCCGCTTGCGCAGCTGCTTGGGCTTGGCGCTCCCGGCATCCCGGGTGGCACGCTTCTTCGCCATCTGTGGTTATCCCTTTCGTCCCATCCCAGCGTTCGCCAGACCCAGTCCTCCCCGGGGCGCGGGCGCTGTGGCTCGGGACATTGTGGCAGGCCGCACAAGGTCCGCGTGACGCTCCGCGTCCGCGGCGGGGACTATCGCCCCGAGAGCGTGCCGTTAACCAAGCGTTAACCAGGGTGCAATCAGGCGTTCATGCGCGCGCCCGATTCTGCGGCATGTCCAAGGGGACCCTTCGGGGGCACCCTGACAAGACCATCACCAGGAGGATCGTTCGTCCCATGCGAACCACCACCCGCCTCAGCGTGGCCGCGGCCACGGCTGCACTGCTGACCACGAGCGTGGTCGGCGGGGCGCTGGCCCAGGATGTCGAGGGCAGCGTCGACGTGCACGGCTCGTCCACCGTGGCCCCCATCTCACTGGCCGTCTCCGAGGCCTTCGCCGCCATCAACCGCGGCTTCGGCTACGCCGTGGGCGAGGAGGGCACCGGCGACGGCTTCGCGCAGTTCTTCTGCGTCGACAACAGCGACGTCTCCGACGCGTCCCGCCAGATCAAGGACGAGGAAGCCGCCCTCTGCTCGGAGAACGGCGTCGACTGGGTCGAGCTCAAGGTCGGCTACGACGGCATCGCCGTCCTGACCTCGCCGCAGAACCCGATCGAGTGCCTGAACATGATGGATCTCTACGCCATCTTCGGACCCGAGTCCAACGAGATCACGACCTGGCAGCAGGCCGGCGAGTTCGCCGCGGAGCTGGGTTCCACGACGGTGTTCCCCGAGGGTGACATCGCCATCACCGCGCCCGGCACCGAGTCCGGCACCTACGACTCCTTCATCGAGCTGGCCCTCGAGGGCACGGCCGAGGAGCGCGGCGTCGACGCCGGCACCCGTGACCCCGTGCCGCCCTACTACGTCGGCGCGGCCAACGACCTGGTCATCATCCAGGGCGTCTCGCAGTTCCCCACCTCCGTGGGCTTCGTCGGCCTGGCCTACGCGCAGGAGGCCGGTGACGCCGTCAAGGTCCTCGGCGTCGACGGCGGCGACGGCTGCGTCGTGCCCACGCCTGAGACCGTCTCCGACGGCAGCTATCCCATCAGCCGCCCACTGTTCGTCTATCCCGCCCTGAACCGGCTGGAGTCCAACCCCGCGCTCGGCCCGTGGGTCGACTTCTACCTCTCCGACGAGGGCATCGCCAACGTCAGCGACGTGGGCTACGTCCAGCTTCCGCCCGAGGAGCTCGAGGAGACCCGCGCTGCCTGGGCCGAGGCCTCCGGCACGAGCGCCGAGTAACCCTGACGCCTCCTCCCTCCCGACGGTCGTCGAGGACCGGACCCTCGTCCCGGGGTCCGGTCCTCCGGCCGCGTTCACGACGCCCCGCACCACGTAGCGAAGGAGCCCCAGAGGCAGATGGCATCGCCCAGCCAGCCGCTGAGAGCGGAGGACCTGCACGTCTCGCCGTCCCGGGCGAGGACGCAGCGGGTCCTGCGGGGGCTGTTCTTCCTGGCCTCGCTGCTGGCCATCGTCATCTCGGTCGGCATCGTCCTCTCGCTGGCGACCGAAGCGTTCGTCTTCATCACCAACGTCGACCTGGCCTCGCTGGTCAACGGCATCTGGGAGCCGCGCTCGCTGCGCTTCGACATCCCCACGCTGATCGCGGGCTCGGTCGTCATCTCCCTCATCGGCATGCTCATCGCCACGCCCCTGGGGCTGGGTGCGGCGATCTACCTGTCGGAGTACGCCAGCCCGCGGGTGCGCGGATGGCTCAAGCCCATCCTCGAGATGCTGGCCGCCATCCCCAGCGTCGTGCTCGGGTACTTCGCGCTCACCACCCTCAGCCCCGTCATCGCCGATCCCATCTGCCCGGGCCCGACCATCCCCTTCAACATGGTCTCCGCCGGCATCGCCGTGGGCGTGCTCATCACCCCGCTCGTGGCGAGCATCGCCGAGGACGCCATGTACGCGGTGCCGAACTCGTTGCGTGAGGCCTCGTACGGCCTGGGCGCGCGGAAGCGGACGACGACGCTGCGAGTGGTCTTCCCGGCCGCCGTCTCGGGCATCGTGGCGGCGCTCATCATCGGGCTCTCGCGCGCCATCGGCGAGACCATGATCGTGTCCATCGCAGCCGGCGGCACCGGCGGCGCGGCCTTCAACCTCAACCCCTGCCTGCCCGGCCAGACCATGACGGCGGCGATGGTCGGTCTCGCCGTCGGCTCCGACCAGTCGCGTGCCGGCGAGGTGAACCTGCCCTACGAGAGCCTCTTCTTCGTGGGGCTGCTGCTGTTCGTCATGACGCTGACGCTGAACCTGATCAGCGAGAACTTCGTGCGCCGCATGCGCGCGAGGGGGTCCATCTGATGGCCGGCCGGATGGCGGGACTGGGCCAGCAGCCCGAGGCGGCCGAGCTCGTGCGCCGCGCGCTGGAGGGCAAGAAGGCGGACTGGCGCAGCCGGGCCTTCGAGGGGTTCCTGCTGTTCTCGCTGGTGGTGGCCTTCTTCTTCCTGGTCTGGCTGCTGGTGGCCACCTTCGTCGAATCCATCCCCGTCTGGACCGAGCGCGGACTGCTGGACTTCCTCAACACGCCGCTGGCGTCGCGCCCGGAGAACGCGGGCATCTCGCAGGGCCTCTTCGGCTCCGTGGTGATGATGCTGCTGGTGGCGATGCTGGCCCTGCCGGCAGGCATCGCCGCGGCCATCTACCTCGAGGAGTACGCCCCGGACAACCTGCTGAGCCGCACGCTCAACACCATCATCCGCAACCTCGCCGGCGTGCCCGCGGTCGTCTACGGCATCCTGGGCCTGTCCTTCTTCGTGCTCACGATGGAGGGCGTCACCGGCGGGCGCACGGTGATCTCCGGCGGGCTCACGCTGGCCGTGCTGGTGCTGCCCATCACCATCATCGTGAGCGCCGAGTCGCTGCGCGCGGTGCCGCCCAGCATCCGCGAGGCCGGCTTCGGCGTGGGCGCCACGCGCTGGGAGGTCATCCGCTCGCACGTGCTCCCCTACTCCGCGCCGGGCATCCTGACGGGCGTGATCCTGACGCTGGCACGGGCCTTCGGGGAGACCGCGCCGTTGCTGCTGGTGGGCGCCGCCGCCACGGGCTTCGCGCAGCCGGCGAACGCCACCTTCCTGGACCAGCTCCACGGTCCCTACACCTCGCTCCCGACGATCATCTACGTCTGGGCGCGCAACCCCAATCCGGGCTTCCAGCCGCTGACCTCGGCCGCCATCCTCGTCCTCGTCGTGGTCATCCTGCTGGTGAACGCCATTGCCATCATCCTGAGGAACCGTTATGCAAGGAAGTGGTGAGTCGATGACCGTAGAGCAACCCCGCACGAGCAGCGGCAGCGGCAGCGACGAGCAGGCCGCTCGCGCCGCCGGCATGCGGGCGATGAAGGTGGACGTCGGTGGTGGCGGCGAGCAGAAGGGCGCCGATGTCGGCGAGAACGTGTTCGAAGTGTCCGACTTCAACGCCTACTACGGCGACTTCCGGGCCGTCCGCGACATCACCATGGACATCGCCAAGAACCGCATCACGGCCTTCATCGGGCCCTCCGGCTGTGGCAAGTCGACGCTGCTGCGCTGCTTCAACCGCATGAACGACCTGGTCCCGGTGGCGCACAACACGGGCACGATCCTGTACCACGGCGTGGACCTCTACGACCAGAAGGTCGATCCGGTCGAGGTACGGCGGCGCATCGGCATGGTCTTCCAGAAGCCCAACCCGTTCCCCAAGTCGATCCACGAGAACATCGCCTTCGGCGCGCGCATCGCCGGCTACAAGGGCAACATCGACGAGCTGGTCGAGCGCAGCCTGCGGCGGGCCGCCATCTGGGACGAGGTCAAGGACAAGCTGAAGCAGCCCGGCACGGCGCTGTCCGGCGGGCAGCAGCAGCGCCTCTGCATCGCGCGCGCCATCGCCGTGGAACCGGATGTCATCCTCATGGACGAACCCTGCTCGGCGCTGGACCCGGTGGCCACGCTCAAGATCGAGGAGCTCATGTTCGAGCTCCGCAACGAGTTCACCATCGTCATCGTGACGCACAACATGCAGCAGGCGGCACGGGCGTCGGACGAGACGGTGTTCCTGACCATGGGCGAGGACCGCGCCGGGTACCTCGTCGAGAAGGCGCCGACCAGCGAGATCTTCACCAACCCCAGGAACCGACTGACCGAGGACTACGTCTCCGGTCGCTTCGGATGAGGAGCACGCGATGACCGATCCGACAGGCCGACATCTCGAGGAGCAGCCAGCGGCGCCGAGTCCGATGAGCCACAGGAGGCTCTGCCGACCGACCTCGACGAGCATCCCCTCGCGGAGATCCCCCGACCGTACACGCGCGAGGCGATGGACACCCGCGAGCAGGAGATCAAGGACGACATCCTGCGCATGGGCAGCCTCGTGGCAGAGCGCATCCTCGACGCCATCGTGGCACTCGAGGCGCACGACGCCGAGGCAGCGACGGCGATCATCGAGCACGACGATGACATCAACGCCATGGAGCACAGGGTCTCCAATCTCATCACCCTGACCATCGCCACGCAGCAGCCGGTGGCCCGTGACCTGCGCTTCCTGCTGGCACTCGACCGGGTCGCGTACGACCTCGAGCGGATGGGCGACTACGCCGCGTCCGTCGCCAAGCAGGCGCGCAAGCTGGCGCCGGTCGCTCCGCTCAGGGGCCATGTCCACCTGCCGGAGATGGGCCGCCTGGCGGCAGCCATGGTGCGTGGTGTGCTCGAAGCCGTGGTCGAGACCGACGCCGAGCGCGCCCGCGATCGTCGCGCGTCAGGACGACGAGGTCGACGAGCTCTACCACGCCATCTTCGCCGAGACGCTGGACCTCATGCGAGCCGACCCGGCCAACGTCGACCCCGGCGCGCGCATCATCTTCGCCGCCCACTACCTCGAACGCGTGGGCGACCGGGTCACCAACATCGCCGAGGACGTCGTGTTCCTCGCCACCGGAGAGGTCACGGAGCTCAACCAGTGACGAGCCATCGACGCCGCCCCACGACGACGGCGACGGCCCTCGTGTCCGCGTGCTCTTCGTCTGCACCCACAACTCGGCCCGCTCGATCATGGCGGAGGCGCTGCTGCGCGCGAAGGGTGGCGACGGCTTCGAGGTCTTCTCGGCCGGCACCGAGGCGGCCGAGGTGCGGCCGCTGACCCTGACGGTGCTGCGAGAGGCCGGGCTGCCGACCGAGGGCCTGCGCTCCAAGTCGGTGGAGGAGTTCACCGGCGAGGCGTTCGACTACGTCATCACCGTCTGCGACTCGGCACGCCAGACACTGCCCCGTCTTCCCCGGCGAGGGTGAGCGGCTCCACTGGGGCTACCCCGATCCGTCGCAGGCAGAGGGCAGCGAGGAGGAGCGCCTGGAGGCCTTCCGCCGCGTCTTCACGGCCATCAGCCAGCGCATCGACCTGTTCATGTCAGTGTCGGACAAGCGTCGGACGAACGGCGGCTGAGCGAGCGATCGCGCAGGAGCCTGCGCCCGGTGCGGAGATGCACCGTCCACGACCCGGCCTGACGTGCGACCCTATCGAGCATGCCTGGACGTACCGAGGATCGAGAGCGGGTGCGCGTGCACCTGCTGCGCCACGCCCACGCCGGCGACGCGTTCGAGTGGATCGGCGATGACGACCTGCGCCCGCTGACGGCGAAGGGCCGCGGCCAGTGCCAGCGCCTCGGGGCATTCCTCCACGCGCACGGTGTGCGGCCCGACGTCATCGTCAGCAGCCCCAGGACGCGGGCACGCCAGACCGCCGAGATCGTGGCGTCCTCGCTGGGCATGAGCGTCAAGCTCGACCAGCGCCTGGCGGACGGCTTCGGCAAGCAGGAGCTGTGGGCGCTGCTCGACGAGCTGGGCGCCCGCGAACCGATGTTCGTGGGTCACGACCCCGACTTCTCCAGCCTGCTCGAGTACCTCATCGATGCGGCCGGCGTCAGCATGAAGAAGGGCGCGCTGGCGACCATCGACCTGAACACCCAGCTGAGCGATGGCGATGCCGAGCTTCGCTGGCTGGTGCCACCGGAGCTGCTGGCGGAGGCGTAGGCGCGATCAGGCGAACGGCAGCGAGAAGCTGAAGGTGGAGCCCTCGCCCTCCACGGACTCGAGCCAGATGCGGCCACCGTGGGCCTCGGCGATGTGGCGAGCGATGGCCAGGCCCAGGCCGGTGCCACCCAGTCCGCGCTCGCGGGCACGGTCGACCTTGTAGAAGCGCTCGAAGACCCGCGCCTGGTCCTTGCGTGGGATGCCCACGCCGTGGTCGGCGACCGAGATGACGACGCCATCGGGATGCTCATCGGTGGTGACGGTCACGGTCCCTCCGTCGGGCGAGAACTTGACCGCGTTGTGCAGCAGGTTCATGAGCAGCTGGTCGAGGCGCTCCTCGTCTCCACGGATGGGCGGCAGGTCGTCGGGGACGAGCTCCACGAGCACGACGCCCTGCCGCTCGGCGAAGGTCTGCAGGCGGCGCATGGACGCGGCCACCAGCGGAGCGAGCAGCACCTTGTCGTGCCGCACCCGCGTGGAGGTCTGCTCGATGCGCGAGAGGTCCAGCAGCTCGTTGATCATCTGGACCAGGTGCCCGGTCTCGATGTCGATGGTGGCCACCCGCTCGCGGACGCGCGTGGAGACCTCCTCGTTCTCCAGGTCGTCGAGGAGCATCTCGGTGAGCAGGCGGATGTTGGCCAGGGGCGTGCGCAGCTCGTGGCTGAGGTTGTCGATGAACTCGCTGCGGATGCGTCGCAGGCGCTGCAGCTCGGTGACGTTCTCGATGGTCACCCAGGCGCCGCCGCCGCTGGCCGGTCGGGCACGGACGATGATGCTGGTGCGGTCGCGTGGATCCGACTCACGCATGCCGCTCTCGCCGGCGGCAGCGGCGCGGACCAGCTCCTCGAGCTTGTGGTCGACGAAGGTCTCCATCAGCGTCCGTCCCACCAGCGAGCCCGGTCGACGCTCGAGCGCATGGTGCGCCGCCAGGTTGGCGGTGCGCACGCGCAGGAGCTCGTCGAAGCGGATCAGGCCGAGGGAGGCATGGTCGGCGACCAGGGCGAGCTCGGACTCGCTGACGCTGGGCGGGTGCTCCTGTGGCATCGACCTAGGATAGGCTCGGTCACCGACATCGCTCCGATCCGGCCGTAGCGCCCGCCGATCGCGCCAGGAGCGAGGCCGCGTCGGGGGCGGCGCAGCTGGTCGGTGAGTCGACGGGTCCGGCGCGCCCTGATCCGCCGCAGGCTCACGGAAGGGCTCGTTGGCAGAGGGTGCGCCAGCCACGAAGCTCCCTTCCGCCGTGCAGTTCGATCCAGCGCATGACGTAGGCGACCTCCAGCGGGTCGGAGAGTGCCGCCAGCGTGCGGATGGACCGCAGCTGCCGCGGCGTGTGGTCGACCTTGCGGGCGAAGCGCTCCGAGCGCCAACCCGCGGGGAGCCGCTGCGGTTGGCGCCAGGAGCGCTGGAGGAGCCAAGCGCCGGAGCGCAGCATCCGTGCGGGACCGACGGGGTGCGGGGCCTTGGCCAGGGATGGTTCACTCACTGGTCACAGCATGGGCGGAGCGTGTCAACGGCCCATCATCGAGCGGTCAACATCCTGTAAGCAACGCGCGCGGCTGCGCGCACGCGCGCCGGTCAGCCCTGGTTCGCGCCCTCGGGCAGGCGCAGCACGTAGCCCACGCCGCGAACGGTCTGGAGGTAGGTGGGCCGACTGGGGTCGGCCTCGATGGCGGAGCGCAGCCAGTGCACGTGCACGTCCACGGTGCGGGTCTCGCCGGCGTAGTCATAGCCCCACACCTTCTCCAGCAGCTGGTCACGGCTGAAGACCTGGCCCGGGTTGCGCACGAGGAAGGCCAGCAGCTCGAAGGCCTTGGGCTTGAGCCGCAGCTCGGCGCCGTCGCGGAGCACGCGGTGGCCGGCCACGTCCACGCTGACGGCGCCCAGCCGCACGGGCTCCGGGGTCGTCGGCTCGGCTGCGCCAGTGCCGGCCTCGGCCCCGCCTCGCTCGAGATGCCGCAGCTGGGTCCGGATGCGCGCCATCAGCTCGCGCAGGCTGAAGGGCTTGGTGACGTAGTCGTCGGCACCCAGCTCCAGGCCCACGACCTTGTCGATCTCGCCGTCCTTGGCGGTCAGCATGATGATGGGCACCGACGACTCGCGGCGCAGGATGCGGCAGACCTCGATGCCGGAGACCTCCGGCAGCATCAGGTCCAGCAGCACCAGGTCGGGGGCTTCGGCCCGAAAGCGCTCCAGCGCCTCGCGGCCGTCAGCGGCGGTGACCACGCGCAGGCCGTCCTGGGCCAGCGCCTCGGCCAGCGTCTCGCGCAGCGTGGGCTCGTCGTCCACGACGAGGATCGTGCGAGCCATCGTCAGTCGAGCCGAGCCGACCGGACCCGGGCGCGCGCATCCACCACTCGCTGAACTCGTGGCAGCGGCCATCGTCGTCGAAGCGGCAGACGAAGATGTTGCTGTACTCGTCGCGCACCAGGCCGCCTTCGTCGAAGTAGCGCGTCCAGCCGATGGCGACGTGGACCTGGTCGTCGATGGCCAGGGGCTCGTAGGCGGCCTCCCATGAACCCGCCTCCTCCTCGTCGAGCCAGCCCTGGACGATGGCCTCACGCCCGCTGACCACGTCATGGCCGCCGCGGTAGCTGTAGGCGCAGTCGAGCGCTGAAGAGCTCGCCGATGACGTCGGCATCGCGGCTGCGCCAGGCCTCGACGTAGCGGCCCAGCCAGGACGCGAACTGGTCTCGTGTCAGGTGCATCAGCTACTCCTCTCCGGCGATGCTGGCGGCCAGCTCGCGTGGCGGAGGCCAGCCGGTCCAGGGTGGTCTCGTAGCCCAGGGCGGCCATGACATCGAACAGCGGCGGCGTCGCGGTGCGGCCGGTGATGGCGACGCGGATGGCCATGAAGAGGTCGCCCACCTTCCAGCCGTGCTGCTCGCAGAGCAGCACGCAGGGCCGGCTCCAGCTCCTCTGCCGTCGAAGCCATCCTCACCGGCCTCCTCGATGACGCGGCAGCGCGTCGGCCAGGCCGAGCTCGGTGGTGGCGGCATCCCAGCGCTTGGGCACCAGCAGCGCGGGGTCGATCTCGAGGTCCTCGATGAAGACGAAGTCGAGCATCGAGCCGATGGCGTCGAGGCGCGGCAGGCGCTCGACGACCATGGGCAGCAGCGGGGCGACGATCGGCCGCGGTCGGCTGGCGCACCGCGTAGCCGTCCTCGGCAGCCGAGTGCACCGCGCGCTCCAGGAACGGCAGCGCCCGCTCGACCAGGTCGTCCGGCGGCAGGCGGCGGATCCACTGGCCGTTGAGCCAGTCGAGCCGCTCGGCGTCGAAGATGGCGCCGGACGGCTGCACGCGCGAGAGGTCGAAGCGCGCCTCGAGGTCCGCCAGCGAGAAGATGTCCTCGTCGTCGCCGCTGCTCCAGCCCAGCAGGGCCAGGTGGTTGACGATGGCCTCGGGTATGTAGCCTTGCTCACGATAGGCGTCGACGGCGGTCTGGCTCTTGCGCTTGCTCATCTTGGAGCGGTCGGTGTTGAGGATGAGCGGCAGGTGCGCGAAGACCGGCGGCTCCGCGCCCAGGGCCCGGAAGAGCAGCACGTGCTTGGGCGTGTTGGAGAGGTGGTCCTCGCCGCGGATGACGTGGCTGATGCGCATGGCGATGTCGTCGACCACCACCACGAAGTGGTAGAGCGGCGAGCCGTCGGAGCGGGCGATGACGAGGTCGCCGCCGAGCTGGCTGGTGTCGATGCTGACGTGGCCACGCACGAGGTCGTCGAACTCGACACTGCCCTCCCCGATGCGGAAGCGGATGACCGACTCGCGTCCCTCGGCACGGCGAGCCGCGCGCTCGCTCTCGCTCAGGCCGGCACAGCGGCCGCTGTAGCCGGACACCTCGGGATGCGGCGACGCGGTCGGCCTCGCGCTCCTCGGTGGTGCAGAAGCAGGGGTAGGCCTTGTCCTCTGCCAGCAGCGTCGCGATGGCCTCGGCATAGCGATCGCCTCGCTCCGACTGGCGATAGGGTCCATCGTCGCCGCGCTCCGGGTGGTCCGGCCACGGCCGGACCCTCGTCCCACTCGATGCCCAGCCAGTGCAGACCGTCGAGGATGTCCTGCTCGTACTCGAGGCGTGGAACGAGCCTGGTCGGTGTCCTCCAGGCGCAGCACGAAGGTGCCGCCCGTGTGCCGCGCGAAGAGGTAGTTGAACAGCGCCGTGCGGGCGGTGCCGATGTGCAGCGGCCCGGTGGGGCTGGGGGCGATGCGGCACCGCGTCGTCATCCTGCCTGGTCCTCCTTCTCCTCTTCGGCTGCCACCTTGCGAGCCTCGGCCCCGGTCACGACCTGGGTCCCACGGTAGCGCCACACACCTCGCGAGGGAAGGTCATCGGTGCCACGGCGGAAGTGGCGGCGCGCGGCCGACGACCAGGCCGCGCCGCTGGAACGGTCGAAGACGTCGAACTCGTGGGCGTCGTCAGCGCTCGCCGGAGGGCTCGGCTGCGGAGGCGTCGGCTCGCCGCGCGAGCCGGGCCGGAAGTCCTCCCACCAGGGCACCCGCTCGGCCGTCCAGGTGCGGGTCCGCGTGCCGTTGCTGCCGCGCCCGGGCGGCAGTCGACGTGGGTGCCGCCGCGGCGCGGCGGGACGGTGGAGCTGCCGGCGGCGCCGCGACGAGCATCGCGGGTCGGCGCAGGGGTCGGCGCGACGTCGCCGGTCGCCGGCACGCACGGGGCCGGGCGCGTGGCGCCGGTCCCACTCACGTCGCCGCAGCGGGTCGGACAGCAGCTGGTAGGCCTCCTGCACATCGAGGAAGCGCCGCGCGGTCGCCGGTGGAGCCGTCGGGGTGGAACAGCTTGGCCAGTCGTCGATGGGCCGCCTTGATCTGCTCGGCGTCCGCGCCACGCAGGATGCCGAGGGTGCGATAGGGGTCGGTGGTCGGCTTCATGCTGGCCGTGGTCGTCCTCGCTGGGGTGGGCTTGGGCTTGCGCTAGCGCCTGCTCGTCGCGCGGCAGCCAGCTCGAATCGTGGCACCGCCGTGGCGGCCTCTCCCCCTCCGGCGCCAGGACCGTCGGGATGGTGGTACTCGGCCATCGCTCGCAGGTCGCGTTCGTCGAGCAGCGCCGACCTGGGCCAGCGTCTCGACCGAGGCGGCCTTGGTGGCGCGGCGCGACATGTCACCGTCCTCGATCTTGATGGCGATGCCGCTGGCCTCGACGCCGTCTCCGCCGACCAGGCCGATGGCGCGCATGCCGTCGGCGCCGGCCTTGGCCACGAGCCGACCGGGGCGGCGACGCATCAGCTCGGTGTCGAGGTGGTCGTAGGTGCCGCCGACCATGTCCGGGTCGCCCATCATGGCGTCGCGGACGCGCCGCAGCGCGGCTGCCGACTCGGCCCGCGGCCCGTCGGCCGCGGGACCCTCGGGATCGGCCAGCAGCAGGTAGGCCCGGGCCAGCTCCAGCAGCGTGACCTCGTAGGTCAGCAGCGCCGCAGTTGTCGGTGGCGATCGTGAGCGTCTCGAGCTTGCGGCCGAAGAGCCGCGCCACGGTCTCGCGCACGGCGACCTGGCTGGGATGCTTGGGGTCGGCGTAGTCGTCGAGCGACCAGCCGGCGTAGGCGCTCATCAGGATGGACGCGGCGTGGAAGCCCGAGCAGCCGTGACGGACGGGGCCCGGTGTCTCGCCGTCGCGGGCCAGGCGGGCGGCCGTGAGCGCATCGCTGGGCGCACCGTCCGTGCCGCACTGCAGCAGGGCCTGGGTGACGCTGGCGCGGCGGAAGATCGCCTGCAGCGTGCGCACGTGCTTGTCCTCGCCGGTGTGGCGAGGCGCACATGATGGCCAGCTCGGCCGGCGTCAGCGCGAGGTCGTCGGCAGCGCCGCACTCGATGAGCGCGACCACGCCGAAGGGCTTGACGGTGGACCGCAGCATCACCTCGGTGCCCGGGGCGCCCACGGCACGCAGCACCTTGCCGGAGGCGTCGACCTGCACGATGTGGCCGCGGTGCCGGCTCTCGACGGTCTCGCCGCGACGGACCTCGACCGATCACCGGGGGTGCTGCACCCTTGCGCGTGCGCGTCGATCGCTGGGCGGGGACGCGCGGCTCGGCGGCGGCGGGCGCGGCCGAGGTCGGCGGTCGAGCCGGCGGACGCTGGCGCGTCAGCGGGGCCGGCGCGTCGGCGAGCAGAGGCTCTTCGCTGGGGAAGGCCGGGATGGAGGCTTGCTCTGGCACGTGTCGATGGTATCGCGGGCAGGCCAGGCGGGTGCTGCGTGCCGCTCGCTGACGCCGCGGCCCGTCCCGATCGCGCGGCGCGCCGTAGAATCAGCACTCGCCATCCTGCCGTACCCCGGAGGCGTTCGTGCCCGACCAGCCCAACCTCTTCATCTCCAGCCATCCCGCGGTGCTCCACAAGCTGGCGCTGTTGCGCGACGAGACCACCGAGCCCAAGAAGTTCCGCGAGCTGGTCCGCGAGATCAGCTGGCTGGTGGGCTACGAGGCCCTCGCCGACGCCCGTCTCGACGAGATCGAGGTGCGGACACCGCTCGAGACGACCACCGGTCACAAGCTCGCCGAGCGCATCGGCCTGGTGCCCATCCTGCGTGCGGGCCTGGGCATGGTCGATGCCTTCCTGGAGCTGTTCCCGACCGCACAGGTCTGGCACCTGGGCCTGTTCCGCGACGAGCGCACCCTGCGCCCGGTGGAGTACTACAACAAGCTGCCCGACCAGACCACCGTCGACACCTGCCTCATCCTCGACCCGATGCTGGCCACCGGTGGCTCCGCCACCGCCGCCATCGAGGTGCTCAAGGATTGGGGTGCGCAGCGCATCAAGATGGTCAACCTGATCGCTGCGCCCGAGGGCGTGGCCGCGGTGGCTGCCGCGCACCCTGACGTGGCCATGTACTGCGCCGCGCTCGACCGCCAGCTCAACGAGAAGGGCTACATCCAGCCCGGACTGGGCGATGCCGGCGATCGCCAGTTCGGGACGGGCCTGTAGCCGCCGCGCCCAGCCGTCCGGACGTCCGGCAGCACCGATGTCCCTCGAGCGGTCTGAGGCGCGCCGTGCGCTGCTGTGCATCACGCCGGCGCCGGCGATCGACCGGACGGCGCACGTGGAGCGCATCGAGCACGGACCGGGTGCTGCGTCCGCTGGAGCTGGTGGCGCTGCCCGGCGGCAAGGGCGTCAACGCCGCGCGCGCCGCGGTGCGGCTCGGTGGTCAGCGTCATCACCACCGGCATCGCCGGCGGCCACGCCGGGCGCTGGATCGTGGAGGCGCTGGCTGCCGAGGGCCTTGCGCCGCGATGGTCGTCGGCCGCTGCCGAGTCGCGCACGACCTACGTGACGGTGGACCGTTCCGGCGGCGTCGGTCATCGTCTACGAGCGGCCGGGGCCGGCGAGCGAGGCGGAGTTCGCCGCCTTCCTGCGGCTACTGGAGGACGACCTGCTGCCACGCTCGGGCCGCGCCATCGTCGCCGGCAGCATCCCCGCCGGTCTCGACGCGCGCGTCTCACGCGGCCATCGTGGAGGTCTGCCGACGCGCCGGCTGTCCCCTGCTGGTGGACGCATCCGGACCCGGGCTGCTGGCGGCGTTGGCGGCCCGCCCCGACGTGGTCAAGATCGGGCGCATCGAGGCAGTCGAGGCGGGGCTGGTGGCGCCGGAGGCGAGCGGCGCCGAGACCGCCGCGGCGCTCGTGGACCAGGGCGCCGCCCTGGCGGTGGTCACCGATGGTGCTGAGGAGGTCGCGGCTGCCGATGCGACGACGTCGTGGCGGGCGAGCGTGCCCACCGTCGACGGCGCTCAACCCGGTCGGCTCAGGCGATGCCTTCAATGCCGCCTTCTCGCTGGCGCTGATGGCGGGCACATCGATGGAGACGGCCCTCGCACGCGGCGTTGCCGCCGGTTCGGCCAACGCGCTTGCGCTCGGGGCGGGCATGCTCGACGCTGCTGTCGCACACCAGCTGGAGAGCCGGGTGAGCGTCACGAGCACGAGGAGGTAAGGCGTGGATCGATTGACTGGTCGCAGCATCATCGTCACCGGCGCCACCGGCATCGCGGCGGCATCGGCCGTGCGCTTCGCCGCCGAGGGCGCCCGGGTGGTCGTCATCTCCCGCACCGAGGCCAGCTGCCGTGCTCTCGTCGACGAGATCGCCGACGCCGGGGGCCGGGCCGCACAGCGTGACCGCGGACCTGACGGATGCCGTCGCGGCGCAGGCGGCAGTGGCACAGGCGATCGAGATGCTCGAGCGCGTCGACGGCCTGTTCAACGTGGCCGGCGGGTCCGGGCGGCGCCTGGGCGACGGTCCCCTGCAC
The DNA here is from genome assembly GCA_963712735.1 of uncultured Chloroflexia bacterium. Lineage (GTDB taxonomy): Bacteria > Chloroflexota > Limnocylindria > Limnocylindrales > CSP1-4 > JAFMJV01. The sequence continues at coordinate 231,754 of CAVQIZ010000002.1, forward strand.
GAGCTCACACCGGAGGCGTACGAGGCCACGATGCGGCTCAACGCGACCACGCACGTCACGGTGAGCGCGCCGGTGCTGCGGGCGATGCTGGGCCAGGAGCCAGACGCCAACGGCCAGCGCGGCGCCATCGTCAACATGGGCTCGGTCCTTGCCACGCGCCCCGTGCCCGACCTCTTCGGCACCCACGCCTACGCGACGGCCAAGGGCGCCATCGCGGCGCTGACGACGGCATCGGCCGCCTACTACGCGCCGCGGGGCATCCGCATCAACATGGTGGCGCCGGCGCTGACGACATCGCGCATGTCCGAACGTGCCGCCGCCGACGAGGCCACGCAGTCGTTCTCACGGCGCAAGCAGCCGCTGTCCGGCGGCTTCATCCCGGCGCAGGACGTGGCCGACGCGGCCGTGTACCTGCTGTCGTCAGAGTCGCGTGCCGTCACCGGCCAGACCATCACCGTCGACGGCGGCTGGTCCGTCCTCGACGTCGGCTGAGCGCGGGACCAACCGAGCCCAGCACACCGCAGTCTTCCGCGAGCCTCCACGGCCCACACTCAAGGAGATGACGATGACCGAGCCCTTCCGCCCGCAGCCCCTCACCACCTCTGTCTGCGGCTCTCACGCTCACCCCGGCTGGCTGGAGCTCGCCGTCGCGGCGGCCGAGCGCGGAGAGCTCGGCCCACGCGACGTCCGCGAGGTGCAGGACGATGCGGTCGACATGGCGCTGCGCGACCAGGAGGACGCCGGCGTCGACGTCGTCTCGGAGGGCGAGATGCGGCGCGTGGGCTTCTTCACCGCCGAGTTCTACCGCCACCTCACGGGTGTGTCGGCGCTGGACCCGGCGCGGCGGCTGGGCCCGGCCGGCCACGACCAGCAGCATCGCTTCGCGGTCTTCGAGCCCATCGCTGCGCCCGACGGCCTGGGCGTGGTGGAGGAGTTCGAGTACGCCCGCACCCGCACGCGCCGGCCCATCAAGGTCACCCTGCCCGGGCCGTTCACCCTGTCGGGGCGGCTGACCTACGGACCCGGCGAGGTCTACGCCGACCGCATCGCCGCGGCCCGCGCGTTCGTGCCCATCCTCGCCGCCGAGCTCGAGCGGCTGGCCGACGCCGGTGCCAGCTACATCCAGCTCGACGAACCCTCCCCCGCCATCCACCCCGAGGCATCCGACGAGTTCGCCGCGCTCTTCAACGCGGCCACCGCGAGCGTCCAGGGGCGGGTGACGCTGGCCGCACACCTGTGCTTCGGCAACTTCTTCGGCCGGCCGCTCTCGAAGCGCCTGTACCGCCCGGTGCTGGAGCAGGCACTCGCCTTCGAGGTGAGTGAGCTCGTGCTCGAGTTCGCCAATCGCGAGATGGCGGAGCTGGACGTGGCCGCCGACATCACCGCGGCGGGGCGACACCTCTCGGCCGGCGTGATCGACGTCAAGAACTACTACCTCGAGACGGCCGACGACGTGGCCTGGCGCATCGATCGCCTGCTGGCCGCCGGCGTGCCCGAGGCGCAGCTGTCGATCGTGCCCGATTGCGGCTTCAGCCAGACCGCGCGCTGGGCCACCAAGCCGAAGCTGGCAGCGATGGTCGCCGGCCGCGATCTCGTTCGAGGTCGCGCGTAGCCGCACTCGGCGCTCCGGCCGCGTCCGCGCTCGGAGGACGGAGCGCCCGCGTAGAGCCATCTCGCGTTCGGCTCCGGGCCTGACCGACGGACCGTCCGCCCGAAGTGGACGGACCTTTGCGGGTGAGCGCGGCACGTCAAAGGGCCGGCCCCGAAGGACCGGCCCGCGCTTGTCGATGCTGCCGCCGAAGCGGCAGGGGTGGCTACTCGCCGCCGGGGGTCGGCTCCACGACGGCCTTCTCGAAGCCCTCGCCGGTGACGTCACCCTCGATCATGCTGCGCGCCGCATCGGAGAGGTCGGTGCGGTAGGCACCGTCGCCGGGATCCTCGCTGATGATGCCCGCGTCGAGCATGATCTGGACGGTGGTGTCCCAGGTGTCCTGCGGCAGCGCACCGACGCCCTCGGGCGACGGCCAGATGAGCGCGTTGATCTCGTTCATCATCCAGGCCTGGTGGCCGGTGCCGAGGATGGAGCCATTGTTGGCCACGATCTCGGCGCACTCTTCGGGATTGTCCCGGCAGTGCTGCCAACCCTGGAAGCTGGCGGCGAGGAAGCGTGTGGCGAGGTCCTCGTTGCCCTCCTCGGCGAGCCATGACTCGCGCGCCCAGATGGCGTCCTGCAGCATGGCCGTGCCGACATCGTTGTAGTCGATGATGACCATGTCCTCTGGCTGGTACAGCTCGCCCGTCTCGGGGTTCTCCGTCTCCAGCACCTGCGCGTACTCGTTGTAGATCATCGCCTCGGCGACGTCGATCTCGCGGTTGAGGAACGCATTCATGTCGAAGTTCTGGATGATGCGCTCGTAGTCCTCGCCCGGCTCCAGGCCCGCGGCGCGGCCGGCGGCGATGACCTCGTAGTCGTTGCCGAAGTCCCACATGCCGACCTTCTTGCCGGCGAACTCCTCGGGGCTGTTGACGGGGCGTCGGCCCACGAGACCGACAGCGTGCCCGAACGCTGGAAGTGCTGCGCGATGTTGACCAGGTCGGACTGCACCTCCGACTCGCGGACCTCGAGCACGCGCGGCACCCAGGCGATGGTGAACTCGGGGCCGTCCGGCTGCGAGCCGAGCACCTGCGGGGCCTGGTCGGACGGGGTCTCGTTGATGGTGACGTCGAGGCCCATGGCCTCGTAGAAGCCCAGGTCCTTGGCCGCGTAGAAGCCGCCGAACTGGGCCTGTGCGAACCACTGCAGCTGCAGGTCGACCGGCGTCAGCTCGTCCTGCGCACCGACGCTGCCGATGGTTCCCGCGGCCAGCAACGCGGACGCACCGAGCGCCACGCCGATCCGGGTGGGATTCCTCATGGATACACCTCTCCTCTGGCGCGCCAGGCGCCTCTACTCTCGCCGAGCCCGGCGAAAGACCTAGTGGTTCGGTGCACGATAGCGCACCAGACCCTGGATGACAGCCCCCCGCGTTGACACCCCAGCTCAGACCTCGCCATCGCGCAGCGAGATGTACCAGGGGATGGCACGACGCTCGACCGCCGCCACCACCATGTAGGCGATGATGGCGGCCACGGCGCCGAGCAGGATGCCGGCCCAGCCCAGGCCGAAGTTGCCCGCGAACATGGCCGTGATGACGACACGCCCGATGACGTCGGAGGTGCCGCCGAAGTACTCGGCCACGATGGCGCCGATGAAGGCCAGCGTGGTCCCGACCTTCAGCGCGGTGAAGAAGAACGGCAGCATGTTGGGGATGCGCACCTTGCGCAGGATCTCGGTGTCGGAGACGGCGTACGAGCGCATCAGCTCCAGCGCGCCGGGTGACACCTCCACCAGCCCGCGCGTGGTGCTGATGAAGATGGGGAAGAACACCAGCACCGACGACATCGCCATCTTGGATAGCGGGTTGGCGATGCCGAACCAGTTGTTGAAGATCGGCGCCAGCGCCACCAGCGGGATGGCGGCGGCGCCGATGGCGAGGGGCAGCAGGATGTCGCGCGCGACGATGAAGCGCGAGGCGGCGAAGGCGATGAGCAGGCCCAGCGTGGTGCCGATGAACAGGCCGCCGAGCGCCTCGATGAGGGTGTTCCAGCCGCTGCGCAGGAGGATCTCCCAGTGCTCGCTGAAGCCATCGACGATGGAGGATGGCGTCGAGAGCGGGCGCGGCAGCGCATCGGCCCGGCCCAGCACCTCCCACAGCACCAGCAACACCACCAGCGCCGCGAGGGGCGGCCCGACCTGGCCCACCCGCGCACCCAGCCAGCGCGCGTGCCGAGGAACTGGTGCCGGCGGCGGGCGTGCCCGCGGTCATCCGAACGAGCCCTCGGCACGCGCGCGCTCGACGCTGGCGACAGTCGCGGGCGCCTCTCGAGCCGACGCTTGCCGCGCAGCGCCTCGCGCACCTCGGTGACCAGGTCGTAGTAGCGGTCGGTCTCGCGGGTATCGTCGCCCCGCGGCTGCGGCAGGTCGACATCGACGACGTGGCTGATGCGCCCCGGCCGCGGGCTCATGACCACCACGCGCGTGGAGAGGAAGACCGCCTCCGGGATGGAGTGGGTGACGAAGATGACGGTCTTGCCGGTCGCCCGCCAGATGCGCAGCACCTCCGCGTTGAGCCGCTCGCGGGTCATCTCGTCGAGCGCCCCGAAGGGCTCGTCCATCAGCAGCAGGGCCGGCTGCAGCGCCAGGGCGCGGGCGATGGCCACGCGCTGCTGCATGCCACCCGACAGCTGATGGGGATAGTGGTCGCGGAACGCGTCCAGCTCCACCAGCTCCAGCATCTGGTCGATACGCGCATCGCGCTCGGCACCGCCGACCCCGGAGATCTCCAGGGGCAGGCGCACGTTGGCCTCCACGCTGCGCCAGTCGAACAGCACCGGCGCCTGGAAGACGATGCCGTAGTCGCGGTCGAGGCGAGCCTGGTGCGCGCTCTTGCCGTTGACCTCGACGGTGCCGGCGCTGGGCTCGATGAGGTCGCCCACGACACGCAGCAGGGTCGACTTGCCGCAGCCCGAGGGACCGATGAGCGAGATGAACTCGCCGGCCTCGATGTCGAGGTCGATGCCCTGCAGGGCGACGGTGTCGTCCCCGTTCTGCGCGGGGAAGACCTTGTCGACCGCGGCAAGGTGGACGACGGGCGGCGATGGTGGGTGGTCATAGGTTGGCCCCCGGGCGGTTGCGCAGGATGAGCACCTCGGCCGCGCGCACCGCGAGGTAGGCCGACGATGCCGACGAGCGAGGCGATGAGGATGGTGGCCCACAGCTTCTCCGGGCCGGTGATGTACTGCTGGCTGAAGCTGATGATGGCCTTGCCCAGGCCCTCGCCCACTCCGCCCGGACCCTCGCCGATGATGGCGCCGATGATGGCCCACGTCGCCGCCACCTTGAGCGCCGTGAAGAGGAACGGCACGGAGGCCGGGAAGCGCAGCTTGCGGTAGATGTCCCAGCGCGAGGCACCGTAGGAGCGCATGAGCTCCATCGCCCGCGGGTCAGGCGAGCGCAGGCCGCGCAGCTGCGAGATGGTGACCGGGAAGAACGTGAGGTAGGTGGCCACGATGACCACCGCCGTCGGGCCCAGGCCGACGGCCAGCGCGATGACCGGCGCCAGCGCCACGATGGGGATGGTCTGCGAGGCCACCACGTAGGGCATGAACGTCCGCTCGGAGCGGATGGAGTGGACGAAGATCGACGCGATGCCGATGCCGATGACGCGCGCCCAGCACGAAGCCGATGAACGCCTGCCGCATGGTGAACAGGGCCGCTCCGAGAAGGAACTCGAGCAGGGTCTGGTCCGAGCCACGTCGGAACGGCTCGAGGAGCTCGAACAGGATGTCCCAGATGTGCGGCAGCTGGCGGTCGCTCAGCTGCAGCACCCGGAAGGGCGGGTCGTGGAAGATGTCGACCCCCGTGCCAAGGACGTTCTCGAAGCGCCAGGGCGTGCCGCCGAACCACTTGAGGGCCTCCCAGATGAAGCCGGCGATGAGGAAGAACGCGCCCAGTGCCAGGGCGGTGCGAGCGAAGCGCCCCAGCGGCGTCTGCCAGCGGCCGACGATAGCCCTCGGCCCCGCCCACCGTGTGGATGGCGACGTCGTCGGCCGCGTCGCCGATGTCGAGCGCCACCTCGCCTGCCTCAGGGTCGGCGAGCGGATCGCGCCGGCGGTCGGCGGGTGACCAGGCGGAGGTGTTCGGCCCCAGCGCGCGGTAGGGCATGGGCACGCGCCGGCCGTCATCGGACTGCCCCCGGGCTGCCGGCGGGTTCGGTGGCGTGGCCTGCTCGGGGCGCTCGTCGCTCATCGGTGGCTCGTGTCGGCCGTCTACCGGTCGGGTCCGGCGCTAGGCGCGCACACCCTTGTCGGCGAGGTCCAGGGCGGCGTCGATGATCTCGAAGCCCTCGGCCATCTCCTCCTCGCTGATGGTCAGCGGCGGGTTGCAGTGGATGGTGTTGAAGCGGATGAAGGTGAAGAGGCCGTGCTCACGGAAGTACGCTCCGATGGCCTTCATCTCGTCCGACAGCCCCCCGTAGGGCGCCATCGGCTCGTAGGTCTCGCGGTCCCGCACGAGCTCGAGGATGCCGAACAGGCCGATGTTGCGATGCGCACCCACGCTGGGATGCTTCTCCTTGAGGCGCACCATGTGGTCGCGCATGACCTCGCCCATGCGCCTGGCTCGCTCGATGAGGCCATCCTGCTCGTAGACGTCGATGACCGCAAGGGCCGTGGCGCAGCCCATGGGATGGCTGTTGTAGGTCAGGCCGCCGCCGAAGGCCTTGTCCTCGAAGGCGTCGGCGATCTGCCGGCGCATGGCCACCGCGCCAAGGGGCAGGTACGACGAGGTCAGGCCCTTGGCCATGGTGAGGAGATCGGGCACGACGCCCCAGTGATCGACGGCGAACCAGGCGCCGGTGCGGCCGAACCCGCTCATGACCTCGTCGGCGATGAGCATGATGCCGTGCTTGTCGCAGATCTCGCGTACGCCCTGCAGGTAGCCGTCGGGCGGGATGAGGATGCCGTTGGTGCCCACGACCGGCTCGAGGATGAAGCCGGCGATGGTGTGGCCACCCTCGAACATGATCACTTCCTCGAGGTCGGCGAGGGCCTGCTCGACCGGCTCCGGCTCCGGCCGGCCATAGCGATGCGGGTCGGGCGCACGGTAGATGCCCGCGACGCCGGTCTCGCTGGCCCAGCGGCGCGGATCGCCGGTGGCGACCATGACCTGGCCGGTGGCGCCGTGATACGAGCGATAGCGGGCCAGGATCTTGTGCCGGCCGGTGTACTGCCGCGCCAGCTTGATGGCATTCTCGTTGGCTTCGGCACCGCCGTTGGTGAAGAACACGACGTCGAGGTCGCCCGGCGTGAGCTGCGCCAGCTTCTGGCCCAGGCGGGCACGGGGCTCGTGCGCCATGAAGGGGTTGGCGTAGGCCAGCTTCTGCGCCTGCGCCGCGATGGCGTCGATGACACGCTGGTCGCCGTGGCCGATGTTGACCGACATCAGCTGGCTGTTCCAGTCGAGATACCGCTTGCCGTCGGTGGAGTAGAAGTACGAGCCCTTGGCCGTCTCGACGGGGATGGGATCAGCCGCGCTCTGGGCGACCCACTCGAACAGCGTGTGCTTCTTCGACAGCGCCACGATCTCCTCGGCGCTCATGACCCCCCGGGTCTCCTCGACCATGTCGTCCACCTTCCGTTCCGCGGCGCGGGGGTCCCCCGGGCGGATCCGGTCCCGGGGTCGGCCTCTGCGCCGCTGCGTCCGCCGGAGTGTGCCACGGATGCCGCGCGGGTTGGGCCCCGAAGGCCGCACGTCGGTGCCAGCAGCCGGAAGTGAGACTGAGGCGTAACCGCGGGGCATCGTCTCCGCGACCCGGGCCAGGTCGAGTGACCAGGCGAGGCGGCGATGGCGCCCCCTGGAGTCGAACGGCCCGTGAACGCCGGCGGCTACGCGGCCAGGAGCGTCTCGTCCTCGAAGAGCACCTCGATGAGCGGCGAGCGGGCGATGAAGTCCTCCGTCTGTGCCTGGCGGTTCCACGCCTCGCAGACACGTGTCAGCACGGGACGGCGCTCCGCCTCGTCGGTCACGATGCGGGCCGTTGCCGGGAGGTCCGCCACGACACGCTTCTTGAGATGGAACACCAGCCGGGGATCAGCCGCGAGGTTGGCCAGCCACGCGCGCTTGCCCGGCAGTCCGGTGATGTACACGTGACCGTCCTGGTAGAAGAAGACGATCTCGATGCGTCGTGGCTGCCCTGACTGGCGGCCGGTGGTGGTGATGTCGATGATGCCGCCGGCGCGCAGAGCGGCGACGATGTCGGCTCGTTCGGTCATGGATGGTCGGCCTCCGATCGGGCAGGAGAGGGTACCGCGGCGCTGCTAGCATCGTGTGAATGCCTGATGACGCGGGAGGCCGCATCCCCTATCGACCTGCCCGCCTGGACCCGGCGGAGATGGATGCCCGTGCGGCCGACTTCTACGCCAAGATGGACCGACGTCGATCGGTGCGCGCCTTCAGCCCCGATCCAGTTCCCCGACACCTCATCGAAACGGCCATCCTGACCGCCTCCACGGCGCCCAGCGGTGCCCACCAGCAGCCGTGGACGTTCGTGGCCATCGGTGACCCCGGCACCAGGTGGCACATCCGGCTGGCCGCAGAGGCCGAGGAGCGGCGATCGTACGAGAGCCGCATGTCCGAGGAGTGGCTCGAGGCACTGGCGCCGCTGGGCACCGACTGGCGCAAGCCGTACCTGGAGACCGCGCCCTGGCTGGTCGTGCTCTTCGAGCAGATCCACGGCACCTTCCCCGACGGCAGCCACCGCAAGCACTACTACACACGCGAGTCGGTGGGCATCGCGGCCGGCCTCTTCATCGCCGCCATCCACCACATGGGCCTGGCGACGCTCACGCACACGCCCAGCCCCATGGGGTTCCTCACCCAGGTCCTCGATCGGCCGCGCAACGAGCGGCCGTTCGTGCTGTTCCCGGTGGGCTACCCGGCGGCTGACGCGACGGTGCCCGACCTGCGCCGCAAGACCCTCGAGGAGGTCGCAGTGTTCGACCCGCAGCTGGCGGACCCGGACGAGGACGAGGACGAGACGAGGCGAGCAGCTCGCCGTCCGCCCCGGCCTCGGCGGCAGCTACTCGTCGCTGGCGGTCTCCGCCTCCAGCTCGCGAGCCAGCTCCTCGGTGCGCCGGTAGGCGGCGAAGACCGCTTCTGATAGCACCGTGCGAAGGCCGCCCTTCTCCAGCTCGTGGATGGCGGCCGCCGACGTGCCCGCGGGCGAGGTGACCATGTTGCGCAGGTACGCCGGGTGGTCACCGCTGGCCTGTGCCAGCAGCGTCCCGCCGAGCAGTGTCTCGATGACCAGGTCGTGGGCGATGTGGCGGGGGAACCCGAGGTGGACGGCGGCGTCGATGAGTGCCTCCATCACGAGGAACACGTAGGCCGGGCCGGTCCCGCTCACGGCCGTCGACATCGAGACGTACTTCTCGTCCTCGACCTCGATCTCGACCCCCAGGCTGCGCAGGAGCGCCGCCGCCTGCTCACGCTGCCGGTGGGTGACCTGCGGCGTGGCGCACCAGACGGTCATGCCCTTGCCCAGCTGCGCCGGCGTGTTGGGCATGGCGCGCACGATGGCCTCGTGCCGCAGGGCGTTGCGCAGCGCCTTGGTCGTGGCGCCGGCGAGGATGGAGATGACGAGCTGCTCGGGGCGCAGGCACTCGGAGACCTCACGGCCGACGTCGGCGAGCATCTGCGGCTTGATCGCCAGCACCACCACGTCGGCCGCCTCGACAGCCTCGGTGTTGGAGGCCGTGGCCCTGATGCCGAGCCTGGCCACCAGCTCATCGCGGCGCTCGGCACGCGGATCGCTGGCGATCACCTGGGCCGCCTCGAAGCCGTCCACGGACAGCAGGCCGGCGATCATCGATTCGGCCATGACGCCGGTGCCGACGGTGGCGATGGTCGTTCCCTGCAGTGATGACACGCTCGCGAGTATAGGTCGCGAGCGTGGCCCCGCGGGCATCAGCTGCCCGCCGCGATCGCCTCCAGCGTGGGCCCGTGCTCAGGGGTGCCGTCGGCAGCCAGCGGGATGATGGCCACGTGGTCGGCGCCCGCGGCGTGGTATTCCGCGATACGGGCACGCACCCGTTCCGGGTCGCCCCAGGCCACCGTCGCATCGACCAGGCGGTCAGAGAACGGAGGCTCCCAGTCTTCCGCGCCGAAGCCCTGCTCGATGAGGCTGTGCTGGTAGTTCTCGGCCCGGCAGTACGGCGTCATCCAGGCGCGGCCGGCGGCACGGGCGCGGCCGGCGTCGGGCTCCACCACCGTCGCCAGCGCCGTCGCGATGAGCGGGCGCGGCCGGCCGGCGGGTGCAGCCTCGTCCAGCACCTCTCGCATCCAGCCGATGCGCTCGGTCGTCACGAAGAAGGGCAACGTGCCGTCCGTCTCGGTAGCAGCCAGCTCCAGCATGCGCCGCCGCAGGGCGGCGATCAGCACGGGCGGCTCGGTCGCCACTCCGTCGCCCTCGAGCAGCGGGCCACGATAGGGCAGCTGGTGGTAGGCAGCGAGATACTCGCGCATGCGAGACATGGGCTTGTCGTAGATGTGCCCGCGCAGCTTCTCGACGAGATGGACGTGGGACACCCCCAGACCCAGGACGAAGCGGCCGCCGGTGAGCTCGTGCAGCGTCATGGCCCCCATCCTGCTGGCCATCGCGTCGCGGCCGAAGATGTTGACGATGCTCGTGCCGAGGGTCATCGATCCGGCCGCGTCGGCCACGGCCGCCAGCTGCGCGAAGGGGTCGCGGGCGGCGCCATCTCCGACCCACAGCGCGCCGTAGCCGAGCTCGGCGGCCCGGGCCACGAACGGACGAAGCTCGGCAGCAGGCAACGAGGCCAGATGGCCCCAGACCCCCAGCGGGCCGAGGAGCTTGCGGGTGTCACTCATGCGCCCGAGTCTACGCGGGCGCATGAGTGTGCCCCGGTCCACGCGGGCGCGAGTGCGGCGCTACGCGGGCGTCACGGCACGGCCGAAGACGAACGCACTGAGCGTGACGTCGAGCTCGACCGAGGCGAACCCGGCCTGCAGGACGGCCGTCCGCAGGATGTCCGGTGCCAGCGGCTGCAGGGGACCCGCGGGACCGGCGATCGGCCGCGCCGCGGGGCCACCCTTGGCCTCCACGAACAGGAACGAACCGCCCGGCTTGAGCCAGCCACGTACGACCGGGAGGGCAGCGGAGACGCCGGCCGCCCCCAGCAGGTAGGCGGCGAAGACGGTGTCGACCGACGTGTCCGGCGTGGCCAGCGGATCACGCTCATGCAGGTGGGCCAGGAGCCCGTGGACCATCAGGCGCGTGCGGGCAGCATCGAGCGACGCGGCGTCGGTGTCGTAGAGCCACAGCTCCCCCTTCTCGGCGAGGAGCGCCGTCCACCAGCCCATGCCCGCGCCGAGCTCGACGATGACGCCGCCGCTGACGCTCTCGTCCAGCCAGCCGGTGACCTGCTCGAGCTCCATCGACCAGGGTCCGTCGTGGATGGGCCCCCGCGAGAACCCACCTCGGCGCAGGTACCAGTCCTCCCAGTCCCCGGGCGCCACCGGGAGCGCCAAGTCGGTTGTCGGCGACCCCGGCACGCTCGGCGCGGCAGCCGTCGCTGTCGCCGGCGCTGCGGCGGCAGCACGGTCGCGCAGGGCGGCACGCAGGCGCATCCGCAGGAACTCGTTGCCATCCGCCTTGCCCAGGCACTCAGGGCACAGCCCGGCCCAGCCCTCCAGGTCCTCGGCAGCGCGCACCTGCCACGGCCGGCCGCACCAGAGGCAGTCGAAGGCACGTCGGAAGACCATCGCCGCAACCTCAGCCGGCTCGGCGGTCGGACAGGTCGCGGCCGACGAGACGCATCGGCGCGAGGGGCAGCCAGCTCCCGACCGGGCCATCACCGGCGAAGACGTCGGGGGCGATGAGCTCGGCCAGGACCACGATGCCCTCGATCACCCGCGGGCCCGGATAGGCGAGACAGGCCGCGACCGTCGACGGCGAAGAACTCGCCCTCCCGCACCGCTTCAAGCTCATCGAACCAGGCCGGCAGGGGCACAGCGTCGAGGGCTCGGGCGGCGCCCGCCGCGTCGGCGTCACGCAGCGCGAGGACGAGCACCTGCGGCTCCACCTCGCGGACCTGCTCCCAGTCGGTCAGCGCCGACGCTTCGCCCTCCCGCCCGAGCAGCTCCCATCCGCCGGCGCGGCGAACCATCTCCGGCACCCATCGCCCACAGCTCGTGGGTGGGTCGAGGCCTTCCAGCACGACGACCCGTCGTGTCGCGTGCGCCGGCACGCGCTGCTCCACTTCCGCCAGGCGCTCACGCAGCAGCTCGACGAGGCCGACCGCCTCGTACTCCGATTCGGTGTAGGCACCGACGGTGGAGATGCTGTTGAAGATGCCCTCCAGTGTCTGCGGTGCCAACGCCACGAGCGTGACGTCCCGCTTCAGGCCACCGACCGCGGCGCTGATCTCGGCATAGTCCACGAGCGGCTCGTCGTCGGAGCCGTCGGCCAGCACGAGGTCGGGCTCCAGGGCCGCCAGCAGGTTCGCATCGAGGCGCCGACCCATCACATCGGGGCCACGCCGCGTCACGATGGGCACGTCCATCACCTCAGGCGGGTCCTCGCAGGCGTGGCTGCGGCCGACCAGCTCGTCACCCAGGCCAAGGGCAGTAGACGATCTGGGTGGCTGAGGGCGTGAGGGAGACGATGCGCATGGCGGTCCCATCGTCCCACGCCGGCACAGACCTGTCCGCCGAGCAGCACGACGTCGAGAGGCGATGCGCTAGCCTCTAGGCATGCCATCGCCAGCGGTCGACGTCCGCAACGTCTGGAAGCGCTACGGTGACACCGATGTCGTGATCGACCTCTCCTTCGATCTGCAGCCGGGCGAGGTGCTCGGCTTCCTGGGGCCCAACGGCTCGGGCAAGACCACCACGATGCGCATGATCCTCGACATCGTGCGACCGGCTCGGGGCGAGATCGAGGTCTTCGGAAACCCGCCCGGCGTCGAGCACCAGGATCGGGTGGGCTACCTGCCGGAAGACCGCGGCCTCTACCGAGACGTCAAGATCATCGACACGCTGACCTACTTCGGAGCCCTGCGTGGGATGTCGCAGTCGGCGGCGCGCAAGCGGGCGATGTCGCTGCTCACCGAGATGGGGCTCGACGACGCTGCCGACAAGAAGGCCGCCGAGCTGTCCCGCGGCATGCACCAGAAGGCGCAGCTCATCGCCACCATCCTCAACGACCCCGACCTGCTCATCATCGACGAACCCTTCCAGGGCCTCGACCCGGTCAATGCCGACATGCTCAAGGGCGTGGTCCGGCAGCAGCGCGACCGTGGGGCGGCGGTGATCATGAGCACCCACGACATGGGCGACGCGCAGACGCTCTGCGACCGCATCCTGCTCATCGACAAGGGCACGCGTCTGCTCTACGGCACCGTGGCGAGGGTGCGCGACGCGTTCAGCGATGGTGCCGTCCAGGTCAGCGGCCCGGACATCCCCACCAGTGCTGCCGAGCTGCGCCAGCGTCACCGACGTCAGCGTCGTCGACGGCGCGGTGCGCTACCTCATCCGCGACGGAGCCTCGCCTCAGGACCTCTTCCGCGAGCTCGCCGCCAGCGGGGCCCACGTCGACCAGTTCGCGGTGCAGGCACCCAGCCTCGACGAGATCTTCATCCGCACGGTCGCCGGCGACCCACGCGCCCAGGCCGTCCGGTGAGCACGACCCATCCGTCCCGCTCGCAGCCGCCCGAGGCCCGCTCCGGACGGCTGCGCCTGACGTCGCTCGTCGCGCGCCGCGAGTACCTGCGCACGGTGCGACGGCGTGGCTACATGTTCGGCACCATCCTGCTGCCGCTGGGCATCGGCTTCCTCATGACCATCTCGATGTTCTTCTCCACCAGCGGCTTCTCCTCTGACGGCGAGGCCAGCGGCACCATCGTCATCGTCAACGCGTCCGACGTGCCCATCAGCGACTTCAGCACCGACTCGGCGACGCTGCGAACGCTGAGCGAACCGGAGGCGGCCGCACAGCTCGAGGCCGGCTCCATCAGCGAGTACTACCAGATCCCGGCCGACTTCCGCAGCAGCGGCGAGGTGACGCGCATCGAACCAGCCGCGGGGCTGAACATCTCGCGCCTGGAGGGCCAGCAGAACAACGAGGGCCTGCTGCGCTATGTCATCCGCGACGCGCTGCTGCGCGAAGCCGGCGTGTCGAGCCAGGACGCCGCGCGCATCCTGCAGGGCGTCACGGTCACCGCCGTCACCACCGAGGGCGACGAGGTCTCCGCCGCCGATCGTCGCCGCCGGCATCGCCATCCCCATCGTCTTCGTGGCCATCTTCATGATCAGCATCTTCATGACCAGCGGCTACCTGCTGCAGTCGGTGACCGAGGAGAAGGAGAACCGCGTCGTCGAGATCGTGCTGAGCTCCGTTCCGGCCACGCCGCTGATGGGCGGCAAGATCCTGGGCCTCGGTGGTGCCGGCTTGACGCAGGTCGCCATCTGGACCGTCTCTGCGCTGATCGCCGTGCCGCTGCTGTCGAGCCAGGTCCCGGATATCGGCCCCATCAGCCTCGACCCCACCGTGCTGCTCCTGGCGCTCACCTACTTCATCCTGGGCTACCTCGCCTACGGCGCTATCTTCGCGGCCATCGGCGCCATCGCCCCGGGCAACCGTGAGGCGCAGCAGTACTCGGGGTTCCTGGGCTTCGCGGCGGCCATCCCGCTCATCGTCTCGTCGCTGTTCCTGACGGACCTGACATCACCGCTGGTGGTGGCACTCTCGATATTCCCGCTCACCGCGCCCACCTCGATGCTGCTGGTGCTCGGGCTGTCCGAGTCCATCCCGTGGACGCTGGTGGGCGCGTCACTGGTGAGCCTGTCGCTGTTCGCCCTGTTCGCCACCTGGGCCTCGGCACGCATCTTCCGCGCGACCGTGCTGCTGTACGGCGTGCGACCCTCGGTGCGCCAGCTGATGGACGCGGTCCGCTCCCCGCGCTGAAGCACCGGGCCGCCAGCCCAGGCGCGCGACCGTCAGGCGGCGCTACCGAGCCGCGCGAGCGAAGACCCCACGCTGGCCCACGTGGGGTCTTGCTGCAGGTGTGATGTGCGAGCCGCCCGTGCGAGCGGCAGCGCGATCAGGCGGGCTTGAGCTCGTTGACCATGGCGCGAGCCGCGTCCTTGTCCTTGAACCAGAGCGCGTTGATCTCGGTGTAGGCGGCCTGGTCGCCGGGCACGGAGTCCTCGGGGAAGATCGCCGCCACCGGGCACTCGGGCTCACACGCGCCGCAATCGATGCACTCGTCGGGGTCGATGTACAGGGTCCGGTCGATGCCTTCCTCGAAGTGGATGCAATCCACCGGGCAGACGGCCACGCAGGCCTGGTCCATCGTATCGACGCAGGGCTCTGCGATGACGTAGGTCATTGACGCACTCCTTCGTTGTCTCGGTTGGTCGCCGAGGCGCACGCCCCGGTGGTCATTCACTGGTCGGCTGAGCCCATCTTACCCACGAGCGCCGACATCCGTGGGTGCATTCGGACCCTGCGGCGGGTGCACTATGGACCGGAATCAGGGGCCTCGCCGGGTCCCTGCGCGGGCCTCACGGGCTGATGGTGATGTCGCGCAGGTCGACCGCCCCGACCATGCCCTTCTCGATGTGGCCCGGGATGTGGCAGAGGATGGCCAGGTACTCGTCGCTGGGCACGTGGTAGTCGATGCGTCGTCTGCTCGCCCGAGCCGAGGAGCACGCGCAGGCCACCGGTGCTGGGTGGAACGCTGGCAGGTGGCGCGGTGGCGAACAGGCTGGGTGGCGTCGCAGCGGCGTCGGCCCGATGCCAGGCCTCCTGCACGTCGGCGTCCCCGATGACGAAGTCGTGCACCTCCAGCCCGGCGTTGAAGATGGTGAAGCGCACGGTCTCTCCGGGCACCAGCACGACCGGGGTGGGGTCGAAGCGATAGTCGCGCATGATGACGGTCACGTCGCGGGGAGCCGCCGCCGTGCCAGGC
This sequence comes from uncultured Chloroflexia bacterium, assembly GCA_963712735.1. Taxonomy (GTDB): domain Bacteria; phylum Chloroflexota; class Limnocylindria; order Limnocylindrales; family CSP1-4; genus JAFMJV01. The sequence continues at coordinate 247,345 of CAVQIZ010000002.1, forward strand.
TCGGCGATGGTGACGTCCGGTGGCGGCTCGCCGGGGCGCTGCATGCCGATGAGCACCAGCGTGACGGCCACGACAGCGAAGACGATGACCACGACGACGGGCGCGCGGGAGATGGACTGCTGTGGCACCGTCGCAGGGTAGCCGACCGCACGGAGAGTGGCTTCACATGGCCAAGCGGGGGCATCCCGAGCGACGGACCGACGGCGCTACCAGCGGAACGGAGCCGCCAGCACCGGCTCCGGCCCGGGCAGCAGGAGCCCGGCAAGGGCGAGCGCGGCGACGAGCACGACGCCGACGACGCCGAGCCACGCCAGCCAGAGCGGCGCCCCCGTGCGTCCGAGGCGACGACCCAGTTCGGCGACGAGTGCGGCTGCGGTCTGCATGAGGTCCCATCCTTCTGCGCGTACATGGCGGATCGATGGGAGCGAGGCTACGGTCGAGCCCTTGGACGACCATCGCCGGGGACTTCACGCGCGCTTATCCGGATGTGGACAAGCCCGGCAGGTGGACGAATCGAAAGGCGCCCTCCGAGGAGAGCGCCTTCGTGCGACTGCTGCGGGCGACCAAGTCGGCCGCCACGATCACCTAGCGGCGAGCGCGGAAGCAGTCGTTGCAGTAGACCGGGCGGCTGCCGGTGGGCTGGAAGGGCACCTGCGCGACCTTGCCGCAGTCGGCACAGGTGGCGTCGTAGAGCTGGCGCGGGGGACGGTCGTACCCGCCGCCACCACCACCGTAGCCACCACCGCCGCCACTGCTGTAGCCGCCACCGCCGCTGCTGTAGCTGTCATCGCCATAGCCGCCGGTGTTGCGCTGGGCCTTGCGGGCCTGGCGGCACGACTTGCAGCGCTTGGGGGCGTCGGTGAAGCCCTTCTCCGCGTAGAACGCCTGCTCGGATGCGGTGAAGGTGAACTCCTGACCACAATCGGCACAGGTGATAGTCCTGTCCTCGTACACGAACGAACGAACCTCCTAGGTTCCTAACATTGACCAGGGACGTTCGAGCGGGATACGGGACCACGATGAGCGTTCCTGAGATTACCGAGACGGACTATAGCGACCGCATCGACGCGGCGCCAGCACCTTTTTGCACCTCCGACATCACCGGTCCATCACGGACTACATCGATGGCTCGTAGTCGGGCGCAAGGATGCGCCCGGGATCATCCTCGAAGTCGAGCCGGCAGCCCTTGCCGCAGAAGTAGTAGGTCGTGCCCTCGTGCTCGGCGGTGTGCTGTGCATCCTCGATGACGACCTGCATGCCGCAGACCGGGTCGATGGCGATGCCGGGACCGGGGGGTGTGTCTGTGATGGTTCATGCGCGCGAGTGTACGCGACGACCCGATCCGGGCTCGTCCGCGTATCCTGCCCCTTGTGACTGACAGACCCAAGCACTCTCGCTCCCGGTCCACGGACGATCGCAAGCTGCTCATGCAGCGGCCGTTCGCCGACCCCTCCTTCCTCGAGTCCGACGCCTGGCGCGCGCTGCGCATCATGGGTGAGTTCATCGACGGCTTCGATGCGCTCGCGCGGCTGGGGCCGGCGGTCAGCATCTTCGGCTCCGCGCGGACCAAGCCCGACGATCCCATGTTCAGGCAGGCCGAGACGCTCGCGGCCCGGCTCTCCGAGCAGGGCTTCACCGTCATCACCGGCGGCGGCCCGGGCATCATGACGGCCGCCAACAAGGGCGCCAAGGAAGCCGACGGCGTGTCCGTCGGCCTGGCCATCGACCTGCCGCGCGAGACCGGCCTCAATCCCTACGTCGACCTGCCCGCCTACTTCCGCTACTTCTTCGTGCGCAAGACGATGTTCGTCAAGTACGCCCAGGCCTTCGTCATCTTCCCCGGCGGCTTCGGCACCTTCGACGAGCTGTTCGAGTCGCTGACGCTGGTTCAGACCGACAAGATCGACCACTTCCCCATCATCCTCTTCGACAGCAGCTACTGGGCGGGGCTCATCGACTGGCTGCGAGCGCAGGTGGTCGCGCGCGGCAACGTCTCGGAGCCGGACCTCGAGCTCTTCCGTGTCAGCGACGACATCGAGGAGGTGGTTGACATCATCGCCGAGTCCTATCGGGCCCGCGAGGCCAACCACGTGAGCGAGGAGGGGCGCTGATGCGCATCGCCGTCGGGCACCGATCACGCCGGTCTGCCGCTCAAGCAGGTCATCGTGGCGTGGCTCGCCGAGCACGGCTACGAGGTCGTGGACTTCGGCGTGGACACGCCCGACCAGGTGGACTACCCCGACTACGTCGCCCCCGCGGCACGTGCGGTGGCCGCCGGCGACTGCCGCTTCGGCATCGTCTTCGGCGGCAGCGGCACCGGGGAGCAGATCGTGGCCAACAAGATCGACGGCATCCGCTGCTGCCAGGCCACCGAGCCGGTCACGGCGGCGCTGTCGCGCCAGCACAACGACGCCAACATGCTCTCGATGGGTGCGCGCATCGTGGGCACCCAGGTCGCCATCGGCTGCGTGGAGGCGTTCCTGGCGGCGCAGTTCGAGGGTGGCCGCCACGTGGCGCGGGTCGAGAAGATCATGGCCCTGGAGTCCGCGTAGGAGCCGTCTACGGTGCCTTCTCGCCTGGCTGCCTGTCGGGCACGATGGGCCTTGGTCTTCTCTAGGTACTCGATGGGATCGGGCATGACGCAGGCGGTCTGACCGGGGTCGAACTCGACGTGGCCCAGGGCGGAAGCGGTCCTGCGCGCCGCGGCCTCCAGCTCATCGCTGCGCAGCCCGATGCCCGTGATGGCGTTGCTGGCCGACCGGCGCGTCCAGTTGCCGTACTCCTCCATGCGCTCCGCGATGGTGTCGAGCTGTGCCTCGAAGTAGCCGCTCGGCACCTCCTCGTCGCCGAGGGCCACGAGGTTCATCAGGTCCCAGCCGGCCTGTGCCGTGCGGTCGCGACGCGAGCCGATCCAGCGCTCCGCTCGCTCACGTCGGCCGGGCACGCGCGAGGCGAGGGACGACAACGAAGGTATCGACCAGGAAGTAGCTGTCGATGTCCTCGAGCCAGGCATCCAGTCCGTCCTCCGAGACCGACGCGGATCGGCCACCATGCAGGCGAGCAGCCGCGCATCGGCGTTGCCGCTGGCCCACAGCTGGTCGGCGAGGGCCTGGTCGGTCCCGATGCGCCGGGCCAGCGGCCGCAGGTCGCCGAACTTGACACCGAAGAGCGGCTCGGACGCTCCGTGGCGCAGGTACGTCCTGCGTGTCTGCTCGCTGCCGCTGGCTTCCAGCGCGGCCATGGCCGCGTCGTACGTCAGCGTCATGGCGCGGCAGGCAGCTCCCGCAGCTGTCGCGCGATGGACTCTGCCCACGTGGAGATCTCCGACCACGGCCGGAAGTCGCCCTCCTGTGCCCGCACCAGCGCCACGAGCGCCTTCTCGCTGATGCCCAGGTCGGAACCCTCGATCTTGCCGGCGAAGAGCCGGTGACCGCGGGCGTCGATGCGCTTCACCACGCCGGCGACCTCGGCAGGGTTCTCCAGCGGCTTGGGCGGGTCGCCCACGGGGCCACTGGAGAAGAGCCACACCGGCAGGCGCCTGAGCTCGCCTTCATGGATGTCGACGAACTCCCGGGCCGGGCGCATCCAGTGGCCGGCGTAGACGCCGCTGCCGAGGATGACCGCATCGTACGGGCCCAGGCCCGAGACGTCCTCGATGCGCTTCAGGTCGACCTGCCAACCGCTGGCACGGAGTGAGGCTTCGATGACCTGGCCGATCTCCATGGTGGCGCCGTGCTTGGAGGCCACGGCGACGAGGATCTTCATCAGATTGGATCTCCGTGTCTGGAGGCGTAGGGCACGACGATGACGGACTGCGTGGGACCAGCGTAGTGCCGAGGAGACCATCGTGCGTGGGCCGCTGGGCGCGAGTCGCTCGAGCTGGGCGCGAGTCGCTCGACCTGCGTCACATCGGTGTCATCAAGGGCGGGTGACACTGGCCACCGCTCCCAGACCGACCACCCAGTCGCGACCGACCACCCAGTCCACCCCGACGAGATGACCGATGGCTACCACTGTGCCCGCGATGCCGCGGGACCACGCCCGAGAGACGAGTGCCCGGCTGGGGCGGTGGCGTGCGCTGGTGGCCATGGCCCGGCCGTCGCAGATCGCGCTCGTCGGGCTGGTCGCTGCCAACGGCATGCTGCTGGGTGTCTGGCAGGGTGCTGCAGCCGGCCTTTCCGTCGTCACGGTCGCGCTGGCCGCGACGCTGACCCTGCTGGCCGCGGCCGCGGTGCACCTGGCCAACGAGGCCGCCGACGCTGAGACCGACCGGCTCACGATCCGCACCCCCTACTCCGGCGGCAGCGGGGCGCTACAGGCCAGTGGCCTCGATCGGCGCCGGTCGTTGTGGCTGGCGCTGGGCCTCGCGGCCGTCGTCGCCGGCGCGGCCGTCGCCGCAGGTCTCAGCGGCGTGCTCTCCGTGGTGGCGAGCGCACTGCTGCTGGCTGGCTTGCTGGGCGGCCTGGCCTACTCGCTGCCACCGGTGTCGGCGATGCGGCGAGGTTGGGGTGAGCCACTGAACGCGTTGCTGGGCGGCATGCTGCTGCCCCTCTTCGGCGTGGCCGTGGTCGCGGGCGACATCAGCGTCGACGCCATGATCGCCTTCCTGCCCTTCGTCTTCGTCGTGCTGCTCAGCGTGATGTCCACGGCCTGGCCCGACCGGGTGGCCGATGCAGCAACGGGCAAGCGCACGATGCAGGTGCGGCGAAGCCCGGGCGAGCTCCGGCTGATCGCGCTCGCGGCCACGCTCGCCTTCGGCGTCGCGACACTCCTTTCTGCCGCCACCGCGGCCCTGCCCTATGCCATGGCCGGTCTGCTGGTGGCACCGTTCCTGGTGGAGGCACTGCTGCGCTACACGCGTGACGAGCGCCCTGCGGCTGCCGTCGCCGCCATGGTCGGCCTGGGCGTCATCACGTGCGGCAGCCTGGTGGTCGGCCTCCTGTCCCGAGGCGGGCCGGGCAGCCCATGACAGCCGACCCGACGGAGCTCGCGATCGAGTATCTGCTGGCCACCAGGACCGCGACCCGGGCCGCGGCAGCGGAGCTGGAGCAGGAGCTGGCGACCATCGACCCGGGCCACCTGCGCCACGCACTGGCGAGCGACGGGGCCCGCACGGCCTTCTGGGTGGACGTTTACAACGCGGTGATCCTGCGCCAGCCAGCCTACGACTTCTCCAGCTGGCGAACTCGCTCGCAGTTCTTCAGCCGGCCTGCGGTCACCATCGCTGGGCGACTGCTGTCACTCGACACGATCGAGCATGGCATCCTGCGCCGCTCCCGCCTGAAGCTGGGACTGGGCTACGCAGCTAACCCCACACCCTCGTCCTTCGAGCGGGAGCAGCGCGTCCGCCGCGTGGATCCACGCATCCACTTCGCGCTCAACTGCGCCGCCGCCTCCTGCCCGCCCATCGCGGCGTACCGGGCCGAGCAGATCGAGGCACAGCTGGACCTGGCCACCCGCGGCTACCTGCAGTTGACTGCCCGGGCGCGTGCCGACCACCTGGAGATCCCCGTCGTGTTCCTCTGGTTCATCGGCGATTTCGGCGGTCCTCCCGGTGTCCGGCGCTTCCTGCGCCGACACGGCGTCGAGGGCTGGGGCCGGCCGCTGCGCTTCGGAGAGTGGGACTGGACGCCGCGCCCGGGACGCTGGGCCGCCGAGGTGATGTGACCCAGCGACGGTGTGGGGGCCGAACAGCGGTCTGGGCCCACGGACACGGGCCGATGATGCCCAGGGTGCCTAGACCGACCAAGCACCACCGCCGGCGTGGCCACACCATGCCCGTGGGCATCGGATGGCCGCCTGCTTGGCCAAGCCGGGTCATCAGGGATTGAAGCGGTCAATGCGCGGCAGCGGACGAGGCCCAGGTCGGTCCGTCACGACGCCAACCTGGTCGGTCTAGGCCTGGCCGGCATAGGCACGCCTGGCCGGCATAGGAACCGTAGCGGGGCAAGCGCGTCGACGGGCGACAGGCGAGGCGCGCGGCGCCGGACGAGTCACTCGCACCGCGGCTTCGGGCTTCCTGGCTGCGGATCAGTCGCACTGCGACTTCGGGCTTCCTGGCCGCGGATCACTCGCACCGCGGCTTCGGGCTTCCTAGCCGCGGATCAGTCGCACCGCGGCACGCAGCACCACCAGGCCGAGGACCGAGTAGGCCAACACCAGCGCCGGGTCCTGCCAGGGCTGCTTGAGCGGCACGAAGGCCGCGCCGTGGGCGGTGACCTCGATGTAGCCGAGGGGCCGCGTGACGGCGCCACCCCCGGCACCCTCGCCCGTCCCGCCGGCTTCTGCGCCGCCGCTGCTGCCACGGCCCCCGCCGGTCCCGATGATCGCCTGTGCCACAGGGATGACGGTGCGTCCGTCCTTCTCGACCGGCTCGCCGAAGACCGCGCTGGCCCCGACGCTGGCACCCAGGCGATCGAGCACCATCGCCAGCATGGCCGCGGATCCTGAGTGGGCCGCCTCCTCGGCAGCCGCGAATGCCTCGTCCTTCTCGTTGGTCATCGATTCGTCTCCTCTCGGGTGCGCCCCGCGGGCTGCTGCCCGCAGGCACTAGCATGACGCCATGATCGACCCGCGCAACCGTCCCGGCCCTGCTGGGCTCCGTCATCGCCGGTATCGCCGCCTTCGTGCTGTTGTGGTGGCTCGGCCTCTCCCCGCTCCTTGCCTGGATCGTGGGCTGGACGCTGCCGGCATTCGCCATGTACGGCATCGACAAGCGCCAGGCCGAGCGCGGCGGCTGGCGCGTGCCGGAGATCGTGCTGCACGGACTGGCGCTCATCGGCGGCGTGCTCGGAGCGTGGGCAGGCCGCGCGGTCTTCCACCACAAGACGCAGAAGACGAGCTTCACCGTCGTCCTGGTCGCTGCCACGATCCTGTGGGGCGCCATCGCGCTCTGGGCTGTCCTGGGCTGACGCCTGCGGCCTGCGTCACTCGGGGGCACAATCGGGGCATGCACACGATCCTCCGAGCCCTCTCTGCGTTCGCCCTGCCTGCCCTTCTCGTCCTCGCCACCACCGCCGGCGTCGCCGCGCAGCAGCCACTCACGGTGACCGACGTGGACGGCAACGAGGTCACCATCGAGGACACCTCCCGCGTCGCCACGCTCGGCGGGGTGTTCACCGAGACCGCCTACGCACTGGGCGTGCAGGATCAGCTCGTGGCCGTCGACGCCTCCAGCTTCTATCCACCTGAGGCGCTCACCGACAAGCCCAACTTCGGCTACTACCGCTTCCTCTCCGCCGAGCCTGTCCTGGCCCAGAACCCCAGCCTGATCATCGGCAACGAGGAGACGGGCCCACCGGAGGTCGTGCAGCAGCTGCGCGATGCGGGCGTGCCCATCCTGCTGCTGCCGGACAACAACGATGTGCAGGCGGCGCGCGACCTCATCGACACCCTCGGCACCATCTTCGGGCGTGAGGCTGAGGCCGCGGCGCTGATCGAGCAGCTCGATGCCGACGTCGCCGCGGCCGAGGAGCTGGTGGCCCAGGCGATCGACTCCCCGCGTGTGCTGTTCATCCTGCAGCCGCCCGAGGCCCCGATGCTGGTGTCAGGCGAGAACAGTGCCGCCGGCCACATGATCAGCCTCGCCGGGGGCGGACACGTCTATCCCGGCTTCCCCGGCTACATCCCCATGACCCCCGAAGGCATCCTCGAGGCCGCCCCCGACGTCATCCTCACCACCACCGGGTCGGTCGAGCGCCTCGGCGGCATGGACGGCTTCCTCGACTACCCCGGCATCAGCCAGACGCCGGCGGTCGCCAACGAGCGCGTGGTGGTCATGGACGACCTCTACCTGATGGGCTTCGGCCCGCGCACCGGTCGGGCCATCGCCGACCTGGCACGACTGCTGCATCCGGAGCTTCCGCAGTAGCGCGCCCGCGAGTCCGGCTGGCCGCCCTGGGCGGCGCCCTGCTGGCGGCCATGGTGGTGGCCATGGGCATCGGCGCGGTGCCCATCAGCCCGGCGCAGGTGCTGTCCATCCTCCTGGGCCAGACCGGCCTGCAGGTCGGGCCACAGGTCAGCGAGCAGCAGGAGACCGTGCTCACCGCCATCCGCCTGCCGCGGGTGCTGGCGACCGCCCTGGTGGGCGCGGCATGGGCCAGCGCGGGCGTCGCGATGCAGGGCCTGTACCGCACGCCGCTGGCGGATCCCGCCCTCGTGGGCATCGGTGGCGGAGCCGCCTTGGGAGCCGCCCTGGGAACCGCGGCGGCGGTCGGGCTGGGGCTGGTCGCGCAGTACACCGGGACCATCCTGGTAGCAGCATCGGCATTCGTGGCGGCTCTGGTGGCAGCGCTCATCGTCTACCGCGTCGCGGCATCCTCGGGTCGAGTGGTGGTGGCCACGATGCTGCTGGCCGGCATCGCCCTGTCGGCCCTCTTCGCGGCGCTGACGGCGCTGATCGTGACCGCCGGACGCACGCCCGAGCTGGGCACCGTCGCCTTCTGGACACTCGGCTCCTTCGCCGGCATCGTGGGGCGTGACGTCGCGATGGCCGCGGTGGCGGTCATCCCCGCGGTGATCGTGCTCGCACGCCTCGGCCCCCGACTGGACGCCCTCGCGCTGGGCGCGGCCGAGGCCGGTCATCTCGGCGTCGACGTGCCGCGCCTGACGCTGGTGGTGAGCGCCCTGTTCGCGCTGTTGACCGGCGTCGCCGTTGCCACCGCCGGGGTCATCGCGTTCGTGGCGCTGATGGTGCCCACGATCATCCGGGCCTGGGTAGGGCAGCCGCATCGCCCGGTGGTGGTCGGGTCGGCCCTGCTTGGCGCCACGCTGCTGGTCATCGCCGACGTCATCGCGCGCCAGCTCTTCTCGCCGGTGGAGCTGTCCATCGGCGTCATCACCACCCTCGCGGGCGCGCCGTTCTTCCTGTGGCTGCTGCTGCGCGACCGCGGGCTGCTGGCGCGATGACGTACCGGGCGACAGGCGTGTCGGTGCGGGTCGGGCAGGCCAGGCTGCTGGACGATGTCTCGCTGGCGGTGCAGGCGGGAGAGGTCGTGGCCGTGGCCGGACCCAACGGGGCGGGCAAGACGACGCTGCTCGGCGTGCTCGCCGGCGATCGGACACCAGAGGCCGGCATGGTCACGCTCGGCGAGCGAGCGCTGGCCGACTGGCCTCGCGACGAGCTGGCCCGGCGGCGTGCGGTGATGAGCACCGACGGTGCGGTGGCGTTCGCCTTCACGGCCGCGGAGGTGGCGCTGCTGGGCCGCATGCCCCTCCACGGCGGCGATCCCGACGAGGGCGACCACGAGGTGGTCCGCGATCTGCTGGCGGCCGTCGACTGCACGCAGCTGGCCGAGCGCGTCTACGCCACGCTCTCCACCGGTGAGCGACAGCGGGTGCAGCTGGCCCGCGCCCTGGCACAGGTGAGCGACGGACCCTGGACCCCGTCGCCAGACGAGCGCTTCCTGCTCCTGGACGAGCCCACCTCCAGCCTGGACCCGGCGCACCAGCACACGGCCATGCGGCCTCATCCGGCAGATGGCCGATGCCGGTCGCGGCGTGGTCGCCGTGCTGCACGACCTCAACCTGGCCGCCGCCTACGCCGACCGCGTGGTGCTCATGGCCGGCGGGCGCATCGTCGCCGACGGGACACCGGCCGTGGTGCTCCGCGCCGACCTCCTCGAGTCGGTCTTCGAGATTCCCATGCTGGTGATCCCTCATCCACAGCTCTCGCACCCGCTCGTCATCGCCGAGCCTCACCGGCACGCCTGAGGAACGACACCCCGGAGAGGCCCGGGGGCGGGGGACGGGGCTACATGGTGATGACGGTCTTGCCTCGCGCATGGCCTTCCGCCACGTGGGCCACGGCAGCGACGCCCTGGTCGAGAGTGAAGGTCTGGTCGATGACGGGTGTGATGGTGCCGGCTGCGGCCATCTCCGTGAGCGTGGCGAGGTCGGCCTTGTCGTTGGTCGAGACGAAGGGACGGGCCTGCCGCTTGTCGACAAGGGAGCCAACGAACGCCTTGAGGACGTTGTCGAGCCCGCCGAACCAGCCGCCCACCGGCGCTCCATTCGACAGCAGCTTTCCGCCGGGCGCGAGGACCCGACGCGTCGCCGACGGCGAACGGGTAGCCACGTTGTCGAGGATGAGGTCGTAACGTGCGCTGCTGGCGGTGAAGTCATCGGCAGCGTAGTCGATGACGTGGTCGGCGCCGATGGCACGTACCATCTCCACGTTGCGCGTGCTGCATACGCCGGTCACCTCAGCACCGAGGGCCTTGGCGATCTGCACCGCGAATGTGCCGACACCGCCGGAGGCACCGGTGATGAGCACCGTCTGGCCGGGCTGGACCTTCAGCTGGTCACGCAGCGCCTGCAGCGCCGTCTGTGCGGAGACGCCGATGGCGGCAGCGTGCTCCCAAGAGAGACCGGACGGTTTCGGGGCGAACGCGTCGCCGGCGACCACGGCGTACTCGGCGAGGGCGCCGCTGCACCAGCCGATGATCTCGTCGCCCGCCTTGACGCCGGCCAGGTCGCTGCCGACCGACTCGATCGTTCCGGCGATGTCGGTACCGGGGATCGCTCGCCGGGGACGCCGCAGGCCGAAGATCGGTCGCATGGCCTTGGGCACGCCGCGAATGACGAAGCAGTCGCCGATGTTGATCGATGCCGCTGCCACGCGAACGAGCACCTGGTCGGCGGCGGGAGCGGGCTGCACCACGTCACGGATCTCCAGGACCTCCGCGGGCTCGCCGTACCGTTCCTGAACGACTGCCTTCATCGCCTGCCTTCCTCTATGTATATGGCGCAAGAGTGCCCCTCACCGCCGCCGGTGTCCACCGCTGCACAGCTCGTGTCGCTGGTCGCTGCCGTGGTCGCCGGTACGACGCGGATGACCGCAGAGGTCGCCAAGTGCGATATCGTGTGCGCGAGCCGTCATCGTGACCGCAGCCACTGTCGTCGCGGTGCGGGTTCCTCCGAGCGGGAGTAGCTCAGTCGGTAGAGCGCTAGCCTTCCAAGCTGGATGTCGCGGGTTCGAATCCCGTCTCCCGCTCCAATCCGCTGCTCGATCCGTGCTCGGTAACGTGACCGGGCCGTGGATATCCCGACCGGTCCACGAACCGAAGGCCGGCTGAGGCGAAGCCGCGGCGGACCCGGCGCTAGCCCGAGGCACTGCGGCCGTCCATCCGGGCCAGCTCATCCGCTCCCTCAGCCCGTCGGCATCGCCAGGATGGCCTCGAGCGCTGGGGTGGCGCGGTCGAACGTATCCGCTACGACGTCGACCGGTGCCCCGAGGGACTCGTCCTGGAGCCAGGCAGCGAAGCCGGCCCGCATGATCGCCACGGTGGCGTGGGCCAGGATCCGTGGCCGCGGATCGGTCGCGATATCGACCCCCAGGTCGACCGCGACCTCCCTGGCCAGTTCGTCCTCCCAGCGGACCTGGTAGGCCAGGCCAGCTGCCATCACCGCGGGCTCCTTGGACCCGACGCGAGCCTCGGCACGCAGGAGGTCGGGCTCGAAGTAGTCGGCGGCCAGGGCCAGCAGCCCTCGCCGCACCGCGGCGATCGTCGGCTCGTCGGGCGGGCCCTCAGCGAGGGCCACGTGCAGGGCCTCCAACTTGCCGGCGGGATCGACGATGAAGGCCTCGTCCTTGCTGTCGAAGTAGCGGAAGAACGTCCGGCGCGAGACGTTCGCCTCCGCGGCGATGTCATCGATGGTCGTCGCCGCGTAGCCGCGCTCCTCGAAGAGACGCATGGCTGCCCGCGCCAGCGCCAGTCGCGTCTCCAGCTTCTTGCGGGCGCGCAGCCCGCCGGTCTCGAGGTTCATGGCGCGATCGTACGTCTTGGGCACTGTGGTGTCAATTGACATCATCGTGCCAAATGGCACTTGAATGCCACTACGCTGGGACCGAGCATCGGTGGTGCGCGGTCGACCGGACCGGACAGGCGCCCGCGCTCGAGAGTTCACCAGAACAGGTCCGACATCTCGAAGGAGGTCGAGATGGCCGCCAGCGTTACCGAACGCAACGCACCCGCGCCTGATTTCTCGGATCGCTATCTCACGCTCGCACCACGCGCCCTGCGCGGGGTCCTCGCCAGCCTTGCCCTCGTCATGCTCACGGCCTCGCTCGACTCGACGGCGGTGGGCACGGCCTTGCCCCGCATCGTCAGCGACCTGCGCGGCAACGATCTCTATGCCTGGGTCTTCACCGTCTACCTGCTCACCATGACCGCCACCATGCCGTTGTGGGGTTCGCTCTCCGACCGCTTCGGGCGGCGGCCGGTCCTCTTCATCGGGCTCGCCGTCTTCCTGGGCGGCTCCGCCCTGTGCGGGCTGAGCCAGGAGATGTGGCAACTGGTCGTCTTCCGCGGCATCCAGGGCCTGGGCGCCGGTGCCATCGTGCCGGTGTCGCTGGCCATCATCGGCGATCTCTTCCCACCCGCCGATCGTGCCCGCTACCAGGCGGCTTTCAGCTCCCTGTTCGTCCTGGCCTTCCTCATCGGCCCCACGATCGGCGGCGTCCTGACCGATAGCGCCAGCTGGCGGTGGGTCTTCTACATCAACCTGCCCATCGGCCTGTTCGCACTCGCGGTCATGTGGCGCTTCATGCCACAGCTCAAGAGCAGCGTCCAGGTGGCGCGCTTCGACGCCCTGGGGGTCGTCCTGTTCGTGGCCGCGATCGTGCCCCTGCTCGTGGGCATCCGCAATCTGCCCGATGGGACCTTGACCGATCCCGCGGTCGGAGGGCTGATGCTTCTCGGCCTCCTCATCGGGGTCCTCTTCCTCGCGGTGGAGTGGCGAGCCGAGTCCCCGATCATCCCCGTTCGCCTCTTCCGCGACCGGACGTTCGCGGTCGCATCCGTGGTGGTGCTGCTCAGCGTGGCCGGATTGTTCATCGCGATCGTCTTCCTGCCCCGCTACTTCCAGCTGGTCCACGGCGCGAGCGCGACCGAGTCCGGCTGGCAGATCATGACGCTGCTGATGGGACTCATCGTGGGCGCGGTGGGCGCCGGCCAGATCGTGGCCCGGACGGGCCATTGGAAGGTACCGCTCCTGTCAGCGATGGTCGTCGGCGCCGTCGGCATGCTGCTGCTCTCGGGCCTGCACGCCGACTCGTCCATGCCGGTCGTCTGGGGCGCGATGTTCCTGACGGGCCTGGGCCTGGGACCCATCAGCGCCGTGCTGACCGCGGTGGTGCAGACGACCTCGCCGCCGGCCGTCCTCGGGGTCGCGACCAGCACCCTGACCTTCTTCCGCCAGCTCGGAGCGTCGATCTGGCTGGCGGTGGGTGGCTCGATGTTCTCGGCCACCTTCCGGGAGCAGTTGCCGGGCCAGTTCCTCGCGAACGGGGTCCCGGCGGACATCACCGCGGGCCTCACCAGTGGCTCCGGGGCGGTGGTGTCCGAGGAGACGGCCACCGTCGGCGACCTCGGGGCGGCCATCCTCGGTGGCCTCCCCGACGAGGTCCGGCCCATGATCGAACCCTTCATCGGAGCCATCGTGGCCGGGATCCACGAGGCGTTCAGCCTCGCGAGCGGCTCGGCCTTCTGGCTCGGGATCGGTGCAGTCGTGGTTGCGTTCCTGGTCCTGCTTCCGCTTCCCGAGCAGCGACTCCCGACGGAGCGACTCGCCGAGCTACGCGGTCGGGCGCGGGCCGATGAACCCTCGGCTCCGAGGACCGATCCGGTAACGGTGCAAGGCAGCTGACCCGACCGACCCCACACGAACTCGCGGGCTGTCGCGGTCCCGTGGAACGACACAGCCCGTGCAGCCTCAGAGAGCTGAGCCGATGGCCTGCCCGATGAGATAGGTGACAAGCGCGGCGACCCCACCCAGTGCGAGCTGACGCAGGCCACAGCGGACGGGCGGCCGATCGGTGAGGAAGCTCACGCCGAGACCCAGCAGGAACAGGGCGCTGAGGGAGAGCGCGACGCTCCCGGCGAAGGCTGACACGCCGTCGAGGAGCAGGAACGGCAGCAGCGGGATGATGGCGCCGGCGACGAACGCGACGAACGAGCTCCCCGCCGCGGCCCACGGGCCACCGATAGCGCGAGGGTCGAGCCCGACCTCATCGCGGAGCATCGCGTCGAGGGCTCGATCGGGTGTCGCAAAGAGCGTCGATACGATGGAGCTCGCCTCCTCGGGCGTGAAACCGCGGTCCCGATAGATACCCTCCAGGATCGCGCGCTCCCCCGCTTCGTCCTCCGCGAGCTGCCGTTCCTGGAATCGGTGCTGCGACTCGAACAGCTCATGCTGCGAGCGGACCGAGATGTACTCCCCGACCGCCATCGAGAAGGCGCCCGCGAGGAGCCCCGCGATGCCCGCGATGACGATGGCCTGGTTGTCGGCGGTGGCACCGGCGACACCCATCACCAGCGCCAGGTTCGAGACGAGCCCGTCGCTACCGCCGAAGACGGCCGGCCGCAGGAACGACGTCGCCCGGCTCTCGTGAGGCGAGGTCGAGGGCGGCGGGATCCGGCTCGCTGCTCGGATGCGCTGCAAGGCGTCCATGACCCGATGATGCGCCACGTTGGACCCGCCCACTTGGCGCTTCGGCGCGATCGGGTAGCGTCGGTCCGTCTATCGTCCAGCCGACCTCCACTCCTGTGAGCTGGCTTGATGTCGTCATCTCTGGTACCGCCTGGCTCTACGTCGGAGCAGGGGCGACGGCAAGTGGACAAGAGACGTTTCCACCCCGAGCACGGTGCCGCGGTGCAACGCGCCCGCTAGATCTCCTAGCTGGATGTCGCGGGTTCGGATCCCGTCTCCCGCTCCATTCCTCTCATCGGTCGACCTAGTCCCCCTCGGCGGCCCGCCGCAGTGTGGCGATGTCGATCTTGCGCATGGCGAGCATCGCTTCGGTGGCCCGTGCCGCCCGCGCCGGATCAGCATCGTTGATCAGCCGATCCAGCTCGACAGGCACCACTTGCCAGGAGAGCCCGAAGCGGTCCTTGAGCCAGCCGCACACGCTCTCCTCGCCACCATCAGTCAGCCTGGCCCAGTACTCGTCGATCTCCTCCTGGTCGGCACACTCGATGGCCAGCGAGATGGCCTCGTCGAAGGTGAACTCTGGTCCGCCGTTGATGGCACAGAGACGCTGACCGTCGAGCTCGAACTCGACCCGCAGGACCATGCCCGACTCGCGAGGGCCTGCCTCACCGTAGTGGGTCACCTTGATGATGCGCGAACTGGGGAACACCGAGACGTAGAACTCGGCGGCCTCGAGAGCCTGAGTGTCGAACCAGAGGCTGGGGACGATCAGCGGCACGGATGCCTCCCTCCTTCGCGCGGCGACGACCCGGGAAGGATACGGCGTGGCGAGGTGCACTGCCAGAATGGAGGCGACGAATCACCACGATGGAGCCTGATGGTCAGCCAGGAGCAGCTCGATCAACACGCCGCCGAAATCACCACCGTCGGACTGCGCGCGGCTGTCGACAGGTCCGCTGGCCCGCAGCAGCTGAAGCGAGCGTGAGCCATCGCGTGAGCGTCCTGGCCCGCGCGTCGACCGCTGCCGCGTTGCCACCGGCGTCGCCAGACGGGGCCGTGTTCACCTTCGACGACGTGGGTGTCAGGTTCGGGACGACCGAGGTCCTGCGTGACGTCGAGCTGGACGTCGCCGGCAGCGGCATCACGGTGGTGCTCGGGCCATCCGGCTCGGGCAAGTCCACGCTGACCCGGCTCTGCAACCGACTGCTCGATCCGAGCGAGGGTCGCGTCAGGCTCCGCGGCACCGATGTCCGCGCGCTCGACGTGCTCGAGCTGCGGAGGGCGGTGGGCATGGTCTTCCAGCGGCCGACCCTGTTCGACGGTAGCGTCGGCGACAACCTCAGCGCGACCGGCGTGACGGACGCGGTCGCGCACGAGGAGGTGCTGGACGCGGTCGGCCTGGATGCCGGCTTCCTCCGGCGCGACGGAGGCACGCTGTCCGGGGGCGAGGCTCAACGCGTGTGCCTGGCACGGTCGTTGCTGGTTCGCCCGCAGGTGCTGGTGGCCGACGAGCCCACGTCCTCGCTCGATGACGCGTCCTCGCGCACGCTGGAGCAGCTCGCGCGGCGCCTGGCCGATGACGGTGTGCCCATCCTGTGGGTCACGCACGACCTGGCCCAGGCGGACCGCATCGCCGACGCGCGCGTCGTGCTCGAGAACGGCCGCGTGGTGGCCGGCCGATGAGCGGGCCGGTCGAGCTCCTGGGCGTGGCGGCCTCCGGCCTGCTGGTGCTGGTGGCGGTGGGTATCTCGGCCTGGGCCGGTCTGCGCCTGGAGCGCGACCTCATCACCGCCGCCCTGCGAGCGCTGGTCCAGCTGGCGCTGCTGGGCCTGGTGCTGGTGGCGATGATCGCGCCTGGCCAGCCCATCGCGCTGTCGTGGCTGTGGGTGGCAGTGATGATCCTGTTCGCCGGCTGGACCGTGCACCGCCGCGTGCCCGACGTGCCCTGGCTATGGCTGCTCTCGATGGCCGCCTTCACGGCCGCGGCCGTGGTGACGCTGGGCGTGCTCTTCGGCGCCGGCGTCTTCCCCGTCGACAGCACCACCGTGGTGCCGCTGGCGGGCCTGATGATCGGCAATTCCATGACCGCGACCGTGCTGCTGAGCCGCCGCATCATGGCCGAATTCAAGGACAGGCGGCTAGAGATCGAGGCACGCCTGGCGCTGGGGCAGCCATCCTCGCAGGCGGCAGCACCCTACCTGCGGGAAGCGCTGCGGACCGCGCTCGTCCCGCAGATCGAGACGACCAAGGCGGTCGGCATCGTCTTCCTGCCGGGCATGATGGTCGGCCTCCTGCTCGCCGGCGTCACACCGCTGGACGCGGTGCAGGCGCAGGTCGTGATCATGTACCTCGTGCTGGGCTCGGTGGCAGTCACCACCAGCGTCATCGCCCTGGGCCTGCGTCGCATCCTGTTCACGGCGGCGCATCAGCTGCGGCTGCCGGGTGGTGATTAGCGGCGCGTGGCGATGACCAGCGTGTCGAGGGCTGTTCGGGGCCCCTCGGCGGTCTCGACCTCGCGCTCGACCACCTCCGCGGTGCTGATGTCGAGGCCCCGCAGCGCCGCCTGCGTGCCCGCGACGTCGTAGCAGTGGTCGGGGTCGGGTGGTCCGCCGTGCCCATGCTCCACGTTGCTGCGGTCGTGCGCGATGACGAAGAGCGTGCCACCCGGCCGAAGCCAGCTGGCCGCGTGTTCCAGCACGAGCTGCCGCTGCGCGGCGGGGAGCTGCAGATAGGCGATGACCACGAGGTCGACGGCTCCAGGCGGCGCATAGGTGAGCACGTCGGCGTTGACGATCTCGACCCGCTCACCCACACCGTGGTCATCCGCCAGGCGCTGCGCCTTCTCCAGGCCGACGCGTGAGAAGTCGACGGCGGTCACCTGCCATCCACGGCTGGCCAGCCAGACGGCGTTACGCCCCTCCCCCGCCGCCAGGTCGATGGCGTGCCCGGGTGCAAGCTCAGCCAGGTGGCGCTCGACGAACCGGTTGGGCGTGACGTCCCAGAGATATTCGCGGCCGGCATACCGCTCGTCCCAGCGCTCGATGGCCATCAGGCGTCCGACCCGGTCGCGCCGAGGGCGTCGGCGACCTGCCGAGCCAGCTCGCGCAGCAGGTCCTGGTACGTGCCGTCGTCGGGGAGCTGCGCCACCCGCAGCTCGACGAGCTGGACGCCGGTCTCGTCGGCCACGGCCTGGGCCACCGACGCTGGTGTGCCCACGTCGGTGAACAGCGCGGCCGAGCCAGCCGCCTTGACGTCGTCGATGAGCTGCGCGATCTCGCGCGCAGAGGGCTCGTCCGACGAGCTGAGTCCGGGCACGACGGTGCCGATGATCTCGAAGCCGTAGCGGTCGGCGAAGTAACCCATGGCCCCGTGGCCGGTCACGAGTTGCCGTGACACCGGAGGCACCACCGCGAGCACCTCGGTCAGCTCCGCGTCCAGCGCCTCGAGGTCAGCGACGAGCACTGCCGTGCGATCTCCCAGCTGCACACCTGCCTCGGTCAGCACCGGGTCGAGCGCCAGGACCACGTCGCGCATGGCCAGCGGATCGAGCCAGAAGTGGGGGTCGCCCGCGGCGTGGTCGTGGTCGGCCTCCTCGCCGTGGTCGGGTTCGGCGCTGTGGTCAGCCTCCTCGCTGTGGTCGGGGTCGGCGCCCGCCGTGCTGCGCAGACGCACGTGATCGGCGGCATGGAAGACGGTCACACCGTCGGCCTCGGCCTGCTCGAGGACACTGGCCAGACCTTCTTCCAGGTCGAGCCCATTGGCGACCACGACATCCGCCTCGAAGATGGCCTCGCTATCACGCGCCGAGGGCTGCCACGAGTGTGGGTCAACGCCATCGCGCATCAGGGTCGTGACATCGGACACGTCACCCGCCAGCTGACTGACCACCGAGCCGAGCACTTCCGTGGTCGCCACGATCGAGACAGGCTCCGGATCGTCGACGGCCGCAGTCGGGACGGCTGAGACGAGCCAGAGGATCAGCGTCAGGGTGAGCGTCTTCTTCATGCCCAGATGATACTTAGTCTCATTAGCGCTGACAAGCGAGCGTCAGCGCGGGCCAGCCTGGCAGGAGGGGCAGCGCCCGAAGAGCTCAAGACGGTGGCTCTCCACCTCCCAGCCGGTGCGGCGCTGGATCTGGTCGATAGCCGCGGCCAGGCCCAGGTCCTCCACCTCGGTCACCTGGCCACAGACCTCGCAGACGATGTGATGGTGGTGGTGCTGCGGTACGCAGGGCACATAGGCGTGGTCGCCGGTGGGAAGATCGATGCGCTCGAGCACCTCCAGCTCGGTAAAGAGGTCGAGCGCGCGAAAGACCGTCGCCCGACCGATCTCGACGTCCTGCGCCTGGGCGTCCTCGATGAGATCGCTGGCAGTGAAGTGGCCCGACCGGCCCGCCACCAGTTCGGCCACGACACGGCGAGGTTCGGTCAGTCGGTAGCCGGCTCGCCCCATGGCCTCGACGAGTGGTTGGGCAGCAGTCATCCTGTCTGCATCGTAAGCCACATCCAGCATCGACCGCGGCCGGGACCCGGGTCGTCGCATGGGTATGCTGAGCGGATGAGCGAACCACTCGACGAATACGCCTTCACCATCCACCTCGACTTGCCTTACGAAGCCGCCAGGGAGCGGACCGAGGAGGCGCTGCGGGCACAGGGCTTCGGCGTCATCACGGAGATCGATGTCCGCCAGACGTTCCGCGCCAAGCTGGATGTCGATTTCCGCAAGTACGCCATCCTCGGTGCCTGCAACCCCAGCCTGGCGCGACGGGCACTCTCCACTCAGCCACAAGTCGGCCTGCTGTTGCCCTGCAACGTCATCGTCTACCAGGACGACGACGGCAGCGGCACCACCGTATCGGTGGTCGACCCGCTGGGCATGCTGGGCGATATCGACGTGCCCGAGCTGCAGGACGTGGCCGCCGAAGCGCACGGACGGTTGGCGAAGGTCGCCGAGGCCCTGGAGACCTGAACCCGCCCACGGTGCAGCCATCCGCTCGACGACCGACCCTCCGGTCGGTCGTCATGCCGGCCGAGCATGGTGGCTGGGGCCTGACCCTGGAGCCGGTCATCCTCGGTGTGCTGCTCGCCCCCAGCATCGCTGGTGTAGCCCTCGGGCTGGCGGCGCTGCTGGCGTTCCTCGTGCGCACTCCGCTGCGGCTGGTGCTCATCGGGCGCCATCGCGGTGGGTCGCGACCTATCAGCGCGCTGGGCGTGCGACGGACGCAGCTGGCCGCGCGCGTCGCCGCCATCGAGCTGGCGATGGTGGTCGTCGGCCTCGTCGTCGCCGCGCTGCTGGCTGCTGACCCACTGTGGTGGCTGCCCCTGGTGCTGGCCGCTCCCCTCTTCGCGCTGGCGCTGTGGTTCGACATGCGCTCGCTGAGCCGGCACCTGGTCCCGGAGGTCGTAGGCTCGGTGGCGGTCGCGAGCGTCGCCGCCATGGGGGCGCTCGCGGGGGGAGCGACATGGCCGTTGGCGCTGGGCGCGTGGGTCATCCTCGGCGCTCGCATCGCCAGCTCGATCCCCCACGTCCGCGCCCAGGTGCGGCGCATCCACGGGCAGGCGTCGGCCGCCGCTCCGACGCTGGTGGGGGATGCGACGGCACTCGTCCTCGCGCTCGTGGCGGTGGTGGTGGACGGCTCGCTGCTCCCAGGTGCCCTGGCCATCGTCGCACTCGTGGTCGTGCAGCGTCTCACCCTCATGCGGCCTCCGCGGCCGGCCAGGGTCCTCGGCGTGCGGCAGATGATCCTCGGCTTCGGCGTCGTGGGGGCGACTGCGCTGGGGGCCAGGCTGCTGTAGGCAGGTCGAAGGCGCTGGCTGGCGCGTCCTCGCTGCACCAACGCGAAAGGCCCGCCCCTTGCGGGACGGGCCTCGTGCGTGCGAACGGCGGCTCAGGCCGCCGCTACGGAGCTAGACCAGTCGAACGTGCTGGGCCTGCGGGCCCTTGGGGCTCTGGCCGATCTCGAACTCCACCTTCTCGCCGCCGTTGAGGCGGTCGAAGTCTGACGAGCTCTCGAGCTCGTTGCGGTGGAAGAAGTATTCCTTGCCGTCTTCTGCGGCGATAAACCCGAAGCCTCGATCAGAGACGAGCTTCTTGACAGTACCGTTGGCCATTGGGGCCCTCCTACGGATCCCGAACGAAGAACACGACTTCGCACGGTCCGTTCGGAAAGGGGGTGACCACGCGGGCGCGCTGCAACATGCAGCCTCATGACGGTATCACGCCCGTCGAATCGGTGGGCGCAGCTCGATCGATCCGATCCACCTGTGCGCTGACCGTGGGCCGGTGCGAGATCGCCAGGACCGTCCTGCCCTGCAGCCACGGACCAAGCGCGGACCACAGCGCCGCCTCTGTGGTGGTGTCAAGGTCGGCGGTGGCCTCGTCGAGGATCACCACCGGCGCGTCCTTCAGGACCGCGCGCGCGATGGCCAGCCGGCGGCGCTCACCGCCTGATAGGAGCACACCGTCCTCGCCCACGACCGTGTCGTAGCCCTGGGGCAGGGACGAGACGAGGTCGTGGAGCTGGGCCAGACGACAGGCCTGCTCCATGGCAGCGCGGTCGGCCTCGGCATCGGCGACCGCGAGGTTTTCGGTGATGGAGGCATTGAACAGGTAGACGTCCTGCGGCACCACGCTGAACAGCGCCCTGGCATCCTCGCTCTCGAGCTCACGCAGCTCACGGCCCCCGATCCGGACCGTGCCGCGCTCGTAGTCCCAGAACCGCAGGAGGAGCGACACCAGCGTGGACTTGCCGGAGCCGCTGGGCCCGACGACGGCCACGCGCTCGCCCGGAGCCAGGTGCAGGTCGAACTCGTGCAGCACCCACGGTTGCGTGGGAGCGAAACGGAAGGACAGGCCGGAGATCGCGAGGTCGGGCGGCGGCGTCCGGGCCGGCGGCCGGGCCGGCTTAGGAGGTTCGGGCACCGGCCGCGGCGCGTCGATGAGCTCGAACAGACGACCGGCCGATGCGCGCGTGGTGTCGAGCAGCTGCAGCGAACGCGCGAGTGGTTGCACCGCCTCGAAGGCGGCGATGGCGGCCAGTGGCAGCGCGGCCAGGAACACCCCCTCCAGGCGACCGGACGTCACCAGTGGGATAGCCAGCACCAGGATGCACAGGCCCGCGAGTGAGGCGAACAGGCCGCTGAGCGCATTACCGACTCCCTCGATGGCACCCAGACGGTGACGCGCTGCGTCCAGCTCACGAGCTCGTGCCAGCAGTCTGGCTCGGTGGGCGGCAGCGGCATCGAGGGCAACGAGGTCGGCGACGCCGTGCACCTCATCGAGCAGCATGGCACCAACGTCGCCGCGCATGCTCGCCAGCGTCGCCGCGGGACCGCGTGAGAGCCAGCGGGTGATCAGCGGCAGCGCCACGCCGGTCAGCAGCAGGAAGAAGGCCAGCACGAGGCCGATGGCCAGATCGAAGACGCCGTAGATGACGCTCATCGAGGCCACCACGATGGCTGCCACCAGCGGCGGTACCAGCACGCGGATGTAGAAGTCCTCCAACGCATCGACGTCGGAGACGAGACGCGTGAGCAGGTCGCCGCCACGCCGGTGCACCAGGCGAGCCGGCGCCAGTGGCTCGATGGCCCCGTAGAACCAGACGCGCACGCCGACGAGGATGCGGAACATCGCCCGGTGCGTGGTGTAGCGCTCCAGGTAGCGGAACCCTGCGCGCGAGATGGCCAGCACTCGCACGCCCGTGACCGCGAGCGCCAGCTCGGCCACGCTCGTCGCGATGGCGGCCTTGGAGATGAGGTAGGCGGAGAGCCCCATCAACGCGATGTTGCTGCCGATGGCGATGACCCCGAGAAGGACGCCGGCGGCCAGCCACGGCCAGTGGGGCAGGACGAGCCGGAGCAGCCGCCGCAGGTCGCTCACGGGGCAGCCTCGCCAGCGGTGGCTCGGCGGCCCTCGTGCAGGTCGCCACCGTGGTCGTCGACCAGCCGGCGATAGGCGCCGCGGGCGCTCAGCAGCTGGGCCGGTGGACCGAGCTCTACGACGCGGCCGTGATCGAGCACCGCGATCCGGTCGGCCCGCTGTGCCAGCCGCAGTCGGTGGGCGATGACGAGCACGGTGCGCCCCGCCAGCAGACGCTCCAGGGCCTCGCCGATGGCGGTCTCGCTGGCCTCGTCCTGGTAGGAGGTCGCTTCGTCGAGCAGCAGCAGGGGCGCATCGCGCAGGAAGGCCCGGGCGATGGCGATGCGCTGGCGCTGCCCGCCCGATAGCCGGGCGCCGGCATCTCCCACCTGCGTCTCGAGGCCAAGCGGCAGGCGCTCGACGAACTCGGACGCGTTCGCCGCGGCGACGGCGTCGGCGACCGCGGCGTCGGTGGCCCCGGGCCGAGCGAGACGGACGTTGTCCGCGATGCTGCCGTGGAAGAGATGCGGCCGCTGCGGCACCCACGCGAGGGACGCGCGCCAGTCCGGCAGCGCGATCTCCGACAGCGGCTTGCCGTTCACGCTGATGCTTCCGCTCCCTGGTTCGATGAAGCGCAGCAGCAGGCCGGCCAGCGTCGACTTGCCGGCGCCGCTCTCCCCGACCAGCGCCAGGGTCTCGCCGGCACGCAGCTCCAGGTCGAGCGCGTCGAGCGCCGGGGTCTGGCGCGTCGGATAGGTGAAGCCGACACGCACGAAGGCGATGCTGGGAGGCTCGCGGAGCGCGGGAGCGACCGCGGCGCCACCGGGACTCCCGGCCGCCGCCGTATCCGCCGGCGCCCGAGCGCCGGCGGCCATCGGAGCGGCGGCGGCCATCGGAGCTCCGCCCGGAACGGGCTCGTCGAGGATGGCGAACGTGCGGCGGATGACCGCTTTGCCCGCGGTGCCCACGTGGAAGCGGACCGCCAGCGCCCGCAGCGGCAGGAAGAACTCGGGCGTGATCAGCAGAACCGCCAGCGCACGCTCGAAGTCGATGCCGCC
Organism: uncultured Chloroflexia bacterium; assembly: GCA_963712735.1. Classification (GTDB taxonomy): domain Bacteria; phylum Chloroflexota; class Limnocylindria; order Limnocylindrales; family CSP1-4; genus JAFMJV01. The sequence continues at coordinate 270,690 of CAVQIZ010000002.1, forward strand.
CTCCAGCAGACGCAGGCCGATCTCGACCGCCACCAGGGCGATGGCGATGGTCGCGCCCCACTCGAGCACGAGCGACGTTTGGAAGGCCGTTCGCAGCACATCCATGGTGGCATCGCCGTAGCTCGTGCTGATGCGACGCAGGTTGTCCACCTGCTCGCGGCTGCGCCCGAACATCTTGAGCGTGGCGATGCCGCGCAGGATGTCGAGGAAGAAGGCGCTGAGCGTGCGCATCTCCATGAACCGGCGCTCAGAGACGGCGCGCGTACGACCACCGATGACCACCAGGAGCAGGAGCAGCAGCGGTCCCGTGAAGAGCAGCACCAGCACGGACGGAGGGTCCAGCAGGAGCACGACCAGTAACACCAGCAGCGGCACGATCATGGCCAGCCAACGCGCCGGCAGGTAGCTGGTGACGTACTCCTCGATCGATTCAAGGCCGCCGATGAGGACGCCGCTGATCTCTCCGCTGCGCTCGTGGCTGGACCACGTGGGCCCCAGGCGCAGCAGCTGCCCGGTCAGGTCGGCGCGCAGCGTGCCCACCAGCGAGTCGGCCGCCCGGCGCGCCGCGAGCTCACCCGTGGTGCCCAGGCCGACGCGTACCAGCAGCAGCACGAAGCCGGCGAGCAGCAGCGGCAGCACATCCTCCAGCCGTCGGCCGTCGAGGAACACCCCCGCCACGGCCAGTGCGACTGCCACCAGCTGCGCCACCAGCGCCAGGGTGGCGGCAACGCCGGAAGCCACCGCCAGCGCCATCCAGCGACGGGCACGCGGGTCATGCCGCAGCAGCCGTCGTTCGGCGCTCGGGCCGGCCGAGCCGGGCGCGCCTGTGCCGCGCGTGCCTGTGCCGATCACGCAGGCGCGATCAGCACGACACGGCTAGTAGCTGGTCGGCTCGACGGTGACCTTGCCGCGGAAGACGTAGTAGACACCGGTCGTGTATAGCAACACGAACGGCATCCCGATGAGCGCGATGATCAGCGCCACGGTCATCGTGTTGTCCTCGGAGGCGGCGTTGTAGATGGTCAGGTTGTAGGCAGCGTCCGTGCTGGAGATGATCAGGTTCGGGTGCATCCCGATGCCGCCCGCCACGAGCAGCATGAGGATCATCGCCGACGAGGCCGCGAAGGCCATGAAGTAGCGCGCCTGCTGCACGAAGTACCACACCGCGCCCATGGCCACGAGCGCCGCAGCCGGGAAGATGATGGGCCAGATCTGCTCCAGGTAGCGGTCGGTGAACGGCAGGCCCAGCGCCACGCTGGCGATGACGCCCAGCGTATTGAGCGCCACGAAGGCGCCCATCATGTAGGGCAACCAGCGCTTGGCGCGGGCCTGGATCTCGCCCTCGGTCTTCATCATCAGGTAGATGGCGCCGTGCATCGTGAACATGGCCACGGTCGTGACCCCGATGAGCAGGGCGTACGGCGTCAGCAGCTCGAAGAGGTTGACGTTGATCTCGCCGTTGGCATCGAGGGGCACGCCATTGAGCAGGGCGCCGAAGGCCACGCCCAGCAGCAGTGCCAGCAGCAGCGAGCTCAGGAAGAAGCTGACGTCCCACACGCTGCGCCACGTGGCACCGGGACGCTGCGAGCGAAACTCGAGGGTCACCGCGCGGAAGATGAGCACCACCAGCACCAGCATGAAGGCCATGTAGAAGCCGGAGAACAACGAGGCATAGGCAAAGGGGAAGACGGCGAACAGCACGCCTCCGCCCAGGATCAGCCAGACCTCGTTGCCGTCCCAGACCGGGCCGATGGAGTTGAGCAACGTGCGCCGCTCGGTGTCGGTGCGGGCAAGCGGCAGGTGCAGGATGCCCACGCCCATGTCGAAGCCATCGAGGATGAGGTAGCCACCGACGATGACGATGAAGAGGATGAACCAGATCTCGTTGAGGATCACTTCGTCATCCTCTCTTCCCCCTTGCCGCGCGCGGTGAAGATGCCGCGCAGCGTGTCTGGCAGCTCATCGACCGGCTTGGTCTCGATCTCCTCCAGCGGCGCGGGGCCATGCTGGATCTTGCTGTTGAGCAGATATACGAACAGGGCCAGCAACAGCGTGTAGATGAGCACGAAGCCACCGAGCGAGACCACGATCTCCTCGGCCGAGACCACCGGCGAGGTGGCATCGGCAGTCCGCATCAGTTCGTAGACGATCCAGGGCTGCCTGCCGAACTCGGCCACCCACCAGCCCATGGTGATGACGAACAGCGAGACGAAGACCGTGGACACCACGATCCACAGCGCCCAGCGATACTCCAGCAGCTTGCGTCTCCAGAACCAGAGGCCCGCCGAGAGCAGCGCGAAGGGCACGATGGCCATGCCCAGCCCTACCATCAGGTGGTACGACTGGAAGGTGAGGTTCACCACCGTGGGCGGCACCTCGAAGGAGTTGATGCCCTCGACCGTGCCCTGGCCGCTGAGGAAGCTCAGGAGGCCGGGGATGGCCAGCCCGGTGGTGGTTCCGGCGTCCTGGTCGACCCAGCCGAAGACGTAGGCGGGCGCGTTCTCCTGGGTGTCCCAGGTGCCCTCCATGGCCGCCAGCTTGGTGGGCTGGTTCTCGGCCACGTTGCGTGCCGACTCCGGTCCGAAGACGAAGGCATTCGCGATGGCGAAGACGATGAAGAACGGAAGCGCGATCGAGAGAGCTGCTCGGCCGAGGTCGAAGAACTCCTTCTTCTTGAGGATGTACCAGGCGCCGACGCTGGCCACGAACGCAGCGCCGGCGGTCCAGCTGGCGAAGAAGACGTGCAGGATGCGCGGAATGAACGAAGGGGTGAAGACGGTCTGCCAGAAGTCGGTCATGACAGCGCGTGTGGGCAAGGGCGTCTCCTGGATGGCGAAGCCCGCGGGCGTCTGCATCCACGAGTTGGCCATCACGATCCAGAGGGCACTGAAGTGAGCGCCGATGACGACCATGGCACTCGCGAGGAACCACATGCGCGGGCCCAGCCGATTGCCGCCGAAGAGCATCAGGCCCAGGAAGCCGCCCTCGAGGAAGAACGCGAACACGCCCTCCGCGGCAAGGAGTGAGCCGAAGACGTTGCCCACGAACCGGGAGTAGTTGGCCCAGTTCATGCCGAACTCGAACTCCATGACGACGCCCGTGGCGACGCCCATGGCGAAGACGATGCCGTAGATCTTCACCCAGAAGAACGATAGGCGACGCCACTTGGGGTCCTTCGTGCGCAGGTACATGCCGCTGACGAACAGCAGCATCAGGCCCAGCCCCATCGAGAGGGGCGGGAAGATGAAGTGGTAGCTCGCTGTCAGCGTGAATTGCAGCCGCGCGAGCAGCTCGGCGTCCAAACCCGTTGCCCCTTTCCTGTGTTTGCGGGCTCCCGCGGCAGACGAGCACGCACACGCCGCCACGCTGGACGTCATCGTGCGACGCTGCCTTCGAGCCCGACCCGTGCCGTTCGGCCGCCCGTGGCTAGGCCGTTCGTCCGCGCTCGCCTCAAGCGCCCCTGACACGCCTGGGCCAAGGCGAGCGGACTCCTGCAGCCGGGGCGAGCGGGATTCCCGCCCCACGGGTCAGCTGGGCGCATCGCGCGCTCGTCGGGCGCGCCCGTCCCGCTCGCGGGGATACGCTGGCGAGAACCCCCTACGCAGGGGACAGATCGGCAACGGCAGCGGAGGTGCTGGCGTGGACGAGCCGCGAAGACCGGAGTAAGCGAGCAAGATCAGCATCGGCTCATGCCTGGACAGGAGAGACGTGACGACCGAACGAGGCGGGCGGCTCAAGCCACCCTCGTACGCATGGGGAACGAGGTGCGACAGGCCCGTCTCGACCACGACCTGAGCCAGGCCGTGGCCAGTCATGCGATCGGGATGTCCAAGTCCGCCTGGAGTCGTCTCGAGCGGGGCGAGGCGCCGAGGCTCCCGCTGCTTGACCTCGCTCGAGCGGCAGCGGCCGTGGGACTGGACCTCAGCGTCCGGGCGTACCCCGGCGGACGGCCCGTGCGAGACATCGCGCACCTGCGACTTCTCGAGCGGTTCCGGGCCGTGCTCGGTCCGGGCGCAGGCTGGCAGACGGAGGTGCCGCTCCCCATGGCCGGCGACCAGCGTGCCTGGGACGCCCGCGTCCTCGTGCCTGGGGCGCGCATCGGTATCGAGGCTGAGACCCGCGCCCGCGACGTCCAGGGGCTGCAGCGTCGGCTCACGCGGAAGCGGCGAGACGGCGGGGTCGACCACGTCGTCCTGCTGCTCGCCGACACACGCCACGATCGCACGTTCATACGTGCCGCGGGTGCCGGGTTCATGGCCGACTTCCCGTGCCGGGTCGGGCAGCGATGGCGCGACTGTCGGCCGGCCAGGACCCACTCGGCAGTGCCATCGTGCTGCTCTGAAGCACGGACTGTCCCTCCCGTCGGGACAGTCTGGCCGGTCAGTCCCAGTCGATGTCCGTTTTCACCCATCCCACGGGAGATAGCGACCACTGGGACCGCCCTACGGGAACATCGCAACCGTTGGCCGTCGAGTCGGGCGCGCTCACCCGCCTGGAGGGAAGCGCGGGACGGAGGGCAGCTACCCGCCAGGCGGCGCCAGGGCGTACGTCTTGGCCACGCCGTCGTTCATGATGAAGCAGCCCCCCTTGACCGGGCAGGCCGTGCAGCCGGCGTCGTCGAACACGATCGTTCGCAGCCGACCTCGAGCCACCAGCGTCTCGAGCATGCCCTCGAGCGCCGACTCCTCGTATCCCAGGTCGCGACTGAGGTCCGCCAGGCACATCGGTCGCCCGGCATCGCGGATGGCCGCCAGCACGGCGCGCAGCATCAGACGCTCCCAGCCGGAATCGGCCGCCCCAGCGCCGGCATCAGGCGTACCCCAGGAACGTGCCGACCTGGAAGACGAGCACCGCCAGCAACCACGCCAGGCCCAGCTGGTAGATGCCGGAGAACGCCGCCCAGCGCCAGCCGAACTCGCTCTTGATGGCCGCCAGCGTCGCCACGCAGGGCGTGTAGATCAGCACGAACATGACGAAGGCGACCGCGGCCAGCGGCGTGAAGTTGGCCGCCAGTGCGCTGCTGAGCGCGGTCTGCTGTGGCTCGGCCTCTGCCTCCCCGACCAGGTCGACACCGGGGATGATGCTCAGGGTGGAGCGCACGGCACCGTCCGCCGCGGCCACGAAAGAAGCGCCCATCTCGCGCAGGTCCTCGGCCACCGACTGCGGGGCGACCCCAGGCACCGCCGTGTCCGCCCCATCGTCGCCCAGGTACGCCTGGGCCATCGAGGTCACCACGACCTCCTTGGCGATGAAGCCGGTCACCAGCGCACCGGATGCCTCCCACGTCCCGAAGCCGGCCGGCGCGAAGGCCGGCGCTGCCGCGGCGCTCACCTGGCCAAAGTAGCTGTCGCGCTGGTCCTCGACCCCCCAGGGCAGATTCATCAGGAACCACAACCCCACCGAGACGACGAAGATGACCGTACCGGCCTTGACGATGAACTCCTTGGTCTTCTGCCAGGTGTGCGTGGTCAGGGCCTTCATCGTGGGCACGCGGTACGGCGGCAGCTCCAGGGCGAACACGGCGTCGTCACGCTCCCGCAGGATCGTGCGCGAGAGCACGATGGCGACCAGTCCCGCAAGGAGGATGCCGACCACGTAGAGCCCGGTGATGACCGACGCCGCAGCCGCCCCGAAGAAGGCCAGGCCGAAGACGACGTACACCGGCAGCCGCGCCGAGCAGGACATCAGCGGGACCAGCAGGCTGGTCATGATGCGCTGCGTGCGGTTCTCCAGCGTGCGCGTGGCGTAGATGGCCGGTACGGCGCAACCGAAGCCCAGGACCATGGGGATGAACGACTTGCCGTGCAGACCGGTGAAGCGCATCACGCGGTCCATCACGAAGGCTACGCGCGCCATGTAGCCGCTGTCCTCGAGCAGGGTGAGGAACAGGTACAGCACGATGAGCCCGGGCACGAAGACGAGGACCGCGCCCACGCCGGCGATGACACCATCGACCGCCAGCGAGACGAACCAGTCGGGCGCCGAGAAGAGCTCGAGGAAGCCCACGACCCAGCGCGTGATGGGCCCGCCGATGACCGCGTCGACCCAGTCGAGGAAGTAGGCCGAGACCTCCACCACCAGCTTGAAGACGACGAACATGACGGCGAAGAAGATGGGCAGGCCAAGGAGCCGGTTGGTCAGCACGCGGTCGAGCCGGTCGGTGACCGAATAGCGTGCCACCGCCGAGCGGTCGACGACGTCGAGCACGACCCCGTGGACGAAGCCGTAGCGGGCGTCCGCGATGGCGAGGTCGGCGCTATCTCCGTGCATCGACTCGATGCGCGCGCTGCCGGCCGTGGCTGCCGCCACGATGGCCGCACCGCCGTCGCGGGCAGCGACCCGCGCGACCAGGTCCGCCTCCCCTTCCAGCAGCTTGATGGCCAGCCAGCGGGGCTGGAAGGCGTGGCGCAGCTCAGGCTGGGCCACGATGCGATCCACCAGTGCCCCGATCTCCGCCTCCACCTCCATGCCGTAGTCGATACGGAAGGGCGGCCGCTCGAGCGTCCCGTCCAGCGTGCTCATCGGGCCGACCTCAGGCGACGAGACGCAGGCGGGCGCGCCCGGGATCGACGAGGCCGATGGCCGCGTCGAGCAGGCGGTCGAGACCCAGGGCACGGTGCCCCACGGTCTCCACCACGGGCACACGACCAAGCAGGGCGCCGAGACGCTCGTTATCGATCCTGAGTCCCTGGGCACGGGCGCTGTCGCTGACGTTGAGCGCCAGCACCAAGGGGATGCCCAGCTCCAGCAGCTGCGCGGTCAGGTACAGATTGCGCTCGAGGTTGGTCGCGTCCACGACATCGATGACGACGTCGGGCTCCCCGGTCAGGAGGTAGTCGCGCGCGATGATCTCCTCCGGCGAGAGGGCGCTCAGGCTGTACGTGCCAGGCAGGTCCACCAGCCGGCCCACGACACCGCCGTGACGGAACGTGCCCTCCATCTTGGACACGGTCTTGCCCGGCCAGTTGCCGACGTGGTGGCGCGAGCCGGTCAGCGCGTTGAAGATGCTGGTCTTGCCGGCGTTCGGGTTACCCGCCAGCGCCAACGTCAGCGAGCCGTTCATGCCGCGGGCGCTTCAGCCCCCGAAGGCTCGAGCGCCTCCACCGTGATGGTGGCGGCCTCGCGCTTGCGCAACGAGAGGTGATAGTCCTTGACCACGAACTCGAGTGGATCGCCCAGCGGAGCCGCACGCTGAAGCGTGATCGTCTCGCCACGAACGACCCCCAGCTCGAGCAGTCGGCGGCGCGCCGCCGGCCGGCCGCCGACTCGCAGGATACGGCCAGCCTGGCCGCGACCCAGCTCATCAAGACCAACGATCGAGGCCGCGGCCGGACAGTACTTGCGACAGCGCCTGGGGATGGGGCGCCCGAGCGCGAACGCGCGCGAGAGGAACCGACAGCTGCGGTGCTCGCAATCCTGATGTAGCGAGTCGGAATTCATGCTTCTATTCCACTGGTCCGTGGCCGCGCTGGGTAGTGACGTGTGGCCGGTCCAGGTGGTCCCTTAGGCCCGAAGGCCAGCCTACCTGTATCTCGGTATCAATGTCCCTTGATGTCTGAGCTCAGGGGCACACGCAGCCAGAACCGGGCGCCGTTCGGCTCGGCGTTGGTCACACCCACGCTGCCGTGCTGGGCCTCCGCGAGGGCACGCACGATGGCCAGGCCGAGGCCCGACGATCCCGCGGCCCGCTGCCGCGATGCGTCAGCACGGTAGAAGCGCTCGAAGATCATGGGCAGATCTGCCTCGGGGATGCCCGGCCCTGTGTCAGTGACCGCCAGCTCGGCGTCGCCGGCGATCGCCGCCGCCTCGAGCGTGACCGCGCCCCCCGTGGGCGTGTGCTGCAATGCGTTGTCGACGAGCGAACCGAGCATCTGGCGCACGCGCTCGCGATCGGCCCGCATGAGGAGCGCTCCGGCGGGGAGGCGCGACTCGAGACGGATGCCGGCGAGATCGGCTCGCGGGCGGAAGTCCCGGATCACGGCCGTCAGCAGCTCAAGGGCATCGACATCAGCAAGGTCGAGCGGCATACGGCCCGACTCGGCGAGACTCACGGTGCGCAGATCATCGACCACCCTCGCGAGCAGGTGCGATTGCTCGCGGATGGTCAGCAGATGGGTATCGTCGTGCTGGTAGACACCGTCGAGGATGGCGGTCGTGGTGGCATCGATGACCGTGAGCGGGGTCTTGAGCTCGTGTGCCGCATCCTGGAAGAGGCGCCGGCGTGCCTCGTCCGAGCGTTGCAGCGCCGCAGCCATGCTGTCGAACGAGCGGCCCAGGTCGCCGATCTCGTCGCCTCGGTCGGCCACGCTGGAGCGCCGCTCGAGGTCGCCCGCGGCAACGTCGGCGGCCGCGGCACGCAGACGTCCGAGCGGGCTGACCAGCCGGCCGGCGACCAGGAGCCCGAGGAGGGACGCACCGGCAGCGGCCACGACCGCCACCAGCACGATGGCCATGGTGGTCTCCTGCTGCGCTCGACCAGGGCCTCGACCCTCCCGCGGGCCCGGGCCGAGCCCCTGCCCCTGCCCACCTCCCGGGCGGGCGTCGTCGATCTGCGCCTGGGTCTGCGCCTGCCGGAAGCCCCGATCCACGATGCCCGGCGTGACGATGGCGACGGCCCCGGCGGTGACGACCGCGACGAGCCCGAAGATGAGCGCCAGCCGGATGCGCAGGCTCATCGGCGGGCGCCGCGATAGCCCACGCCACGCACCGTCTCGATGTAGTCACCGCCGCCGGGCGGGTGGCCGAGCTTGCGTCGCAGGTTCTTGACGTGGCTGTCGATGGTGCGATCGTCCGATTCGAAGGCCTCGCCGAAGATGCGCTCACCCAGCTGACCGCGACCGAGCACAGCGCCGGGCCGCTCGGCCAGGGCCATCAGCAGATCGAACTCGACCCGCGTCAGCCCGATCGCCTCGTCGCCACGGCGAACCTCGCGCGCATCGGCGTCGATGGACAGGTCGAGGAACATCCGCGGAGCCGCGGTCGCGCGTGAGTCGTCGAGGCGACGCAGCACGGCGCCGATGCGGGCGACCAGCTCACGCGGCTCGAAGGGCTTGGTGACGTAGTCGTCGGCGCCCATCTCGAGTCCGGCGACGCGGTCGATGACATCGTCACGCGCGGTGAGCATGACGACCGCGCTCTCGATGCCGTCGGCGCGCAGCTGGCGCAGCACCTCGAAGCCGGAGCGGCCGGGGAGCATGACGTCGAGCACGAGCAGGTCGGGCGCTGTCGAACGGGCCAGTGCGTAGGCCTGGTCGCCGTCAGCGGCGGTGAGGACCCGGTGACCCTCGCGCTCGAGATAGGCACTGACGACCTGCGTGATGTGGGGTTCGTCGTCGACGACGAGGATGCTGGCCATGCGTCACCGATGGTACGTCGAAGGCCGGGGCACAGGCCCCGGCCTTCGGACGACAGGTGAGCTGTCGCTGTCTACGAGAGGCTCTCGAAGGCGGCCTGGTGATAGCCGCTCGCGGTCAGCAGGTGCGAGTACATGTTGTGGACGTCGGGGGCAGTCTCCTCGAGCGCGGCCATGCGCTGCTGCAGGTCATCGATGTCGGTCGATTCGATGCTCATCGCGGCGGCCAGCGCGCCCTCCAGATCGACCTCTCCCTGGGCCATGAGATCGGCGTACAGCTGCTGCAGGTCGGCGTCGCTGAAGACGCCGGCTGCCAGGTCGGCGGTGGGGTCCTCGATCCCGTAGCGCTCGAGCATCGTGCGCACGGCTACCTGATGGCGAGCTTCGGAGTCGGCGATGCGGTCGAAGGCGGGCAGGTCGTACATCTCCGCGAACTTGCGGTAGACGTCAAGTGCCAGCTTCTCCTCGTTGGCCATGTAGATGAGCCCGGCGATGTCGTCGTCGCTCAACGTGCCCATCTCGAACTGGCAGTCCTCGCACGCCTGCGGGCCACGCGGGGCGCCGTCCTCCCAGCCCCGGCGGGCTGCCTGGCCGTCGGAGGCCGGCTGGCCCTGGCGGCCGCGCGTCTGGACCGCGTCGTCGCTGCCCTGGCGGCCGCGCGTCTGCTGGCCATCGCGTGCCTGCTGACCGCCCGCCGCTGCGCGAGCCTGGACGCGGCCGCCGCCGCCGGCCTGGGCCTGTGTGCCAGCCTGCTGTGCGGAGCCGTCGCGGGCGCGCACACGTGACTGGGTCCCGAGTCTGGTCGCCGGCCTGCGTGCCGGCGTTGACACAGTCGGCGTCGCAGTCGCCGGACTGCGGACCAGGGCCCTTGGCGAACGCCGCCGTCGGCGCGAGGGCGCTCGCGCTGAGCGCCAGCACGGCGGAGAGGGCCAGGAGTGTTCGTGGGGAGCGCATTCGCATGGGTCTGTTCTCCATCTGCTGCGGGACGCCTGGGGACGCCCGTGTCGGTTCGATGTCGCCACTGTGGGAGGGTCGTGCGCAGCGGGCATGGACCGGGTATGGAGGTTGTGTGGAGATGCCGCCGGGCCGTCAGTCGTGAGGCCAGTCCCGCACGTAGCGCAGCTGGTCCGGCATCGTCAGCGTGTGCCGGCGCGCGGCGTGCACACGGTCGATGGCGGTGTCGGCGTCCAGCCCCGCCTCGCGCAGCAGGCACGCCGCCGTCATGCCCGTCCGATCCAGGCCGCCGCGACAGGCGATGGCCAGCGTCTGGCCCGCCCGCACGCGCATGGACAGCTCCGTCAGCAGCGCACGGTAGCCACGATCGTCGACCGGCACCCGCGGATCGGCGATCGGATAGCGCCGAAGCTCCACGCCGTGGGCCGGCAGCACCTCTGCCAGGTCCGGCACGCGGCAGCGTCGCAGCTCCTTGTCCTCGACGTGCAGCAGCAGGACGTCGACGCGCAGCTGCGCGAGGCGGGCGGCGTCGGTCTCCAGGTCGCGCCAGTGCGGGCCGGTGTAGTAGCCCAGGTAGCGCTTGCCGGGCAGGAACGTCAGGCCCACGCGGCCCCCCTGCGAGCCGAGGTCGGTGCCGCCGAGGTCCAGCAGGTCCACTCGCAAGCGGATACCGTCGCGAGGTCCGCCAGGGCTTGCCGTCCCACTGCGAGGTGTCGGTCTCGACCAGTCGGTCGGCCAGCTCCTGGGCGATGTGACGGTCGCGCAGCCCGCGGCGCCAGGCGGCGGGGATGGCGTGGACGCCGAACCAGGCTCCGGCAAGGCCACCGGCGATGGCCGCCGTGGTATCGGTGTCGTGACCGAGCACCACCGCGGCGGTGACGGCGTGCGGGTAGTCGCGAGCGGCGGCGAAGGCGTCCCAGGCTGACCAGAAGCTGTCCACGACGCGGCCACTCCCGGAACGCCCGGTCCAGGCCAGGAACGCGTCGAGCGCAGCGACGGCCTCGTGCGGTGCGGCAGCCTCCTTCGAGCCAGGCAGACCCAACCGCTGCAGGCCGGCTCTCGCACCGGCCACCGACTCGGCGAGGGCACGCCCACGGTCCTCGATGCCGGCCAGCAGCCGGCGCACGATGAGCACGTAGAGCGCGCAGGCGATCTGGGCCTCAGCGCTGCCGTGGGTCACTCGTGACGCGCGCACGGCCTTGCGCATCAGCGCCTCGTCACCCTCGTCGCGACACACGAGCGCGACGGGCAGGATGCGCATGAGCGAGCCGTTGCCCTTCGCCTCGACCGCCCCTGCTTCCTCGGCCGGCGTGCCGGACCGCAGCCCATGGAGCGCCGCAGAGGTCGCGTTGCCGATGTCGAACACGAGGGCACCGGCTGCGTAGGCACCCTCATCGCTCCAGGCCAGGGCGCGACGCGCCTGATCAGCCGTGTCGAAGCCGCACTCGAGCAGCGAGTCGAGCAAGGCCAGCATCAGCGCGCCGTCATCGCTCCACGTGCCTGGCGGCTGGTCGTACGTGCCGTGACCGCGCCACTCCACCTCGCCGATGGCGTCGGGATGGCTGAACTCGTACGGCACACCGAGGGCGTCGCCGCACAGATGCCCGTAGACCGCACCCTCGAGCCGCTCCGGCAACAGCATCCGGTCAGCCCTCCGACGCGAGCGCCACACCTGGCGGATGGCCCGGCGCCACGGCGTGCGGCGCAGGCGGGACCAGAAGACCGCCGACTCCGACGGCCGGCCGGCACCAGTCATCGCCGGTCAACGCCGGAGCGAAGGCGGCCCGGGCTCAGACCTCGCTCGGGACCTGGCGGAGCAAGCGGCAGGTGGCACCGAAGAACTTGTGGAAGCCATCGGCGGTCTTGCCGTACCACAGCGGACAGCTCACCAGTGCCGTGATGCCGTTATCGCGGCAGAACTGGTGGGCCTCCTGCGAGTAGCTGCCCGCGCCGAAGTTCTTGTGGATCCAGACCTTGGTGACGCCGGCCTCCTTGCAGTCCTGCGCGACCGCCAGCGAGGCCTTGGGATTGGTCGCGATGACGACGGCATCGACACCGCCGGGGATGTCCTTGACGCTGTGGTAGCAGGTGTCGCCCATGATGGTGTCGGCGTTGGGGTTGACGGGGAAGACCTCGTAGCCACGCTCCTTGAAGCGCGAGTAGATGCCGTTGCTGGCGTGGGCGCCGCCCGCATCGCGCGAGACGCCGGCGACGGCGATGCGCTTCTGGGATAGGAAGCCGTCGACGGCCTGGTCGATGGTGGGCATCGGGTCACTCTCCTGTAGGTCTTGAGGCGCCCGCGGCCACTTCGCGGACGCAGCCGCCCCGTAGCATCCCGCATGGCTCGCTGGCCAGACAGTGCCGTTGCGCCCACGTGCGGTGTGCCGTTGGCCGGGTGGCGCGGTGGCCCTGTGCTCGCTATGGTGCAGAGACACCAATTCGGCCCGCTGCCGGGCTGCCCACAGGAGGAGAGGCCAATGCGGGTGCTGTTGAAGGTGCTGGCGATCGTGATCGTGAGCGCGATCGCGACCCGGGTGGCCGGTGTGCTGGCCGCGCGGCAGTCCGATGAGGGCAGCGAGGTCAGTGACGAGTTCGACCGCACGGTCGTGATGGACAGCCTCGACTTCCGCAGCCGGGCGCGCGGCCTGCGCCATGGCCGGGTCAGCGTGCTGCTGGGGGCCGCCCGGCTCGACCTGCGCGGCGCCGTGCTCGATCGCCGCGGCGCCCGGCTCACCATCGACTGCACTCTCGGTGGCCTTGCCGTGATCGTGCCGCCGGAGTGGGCGGTCACGGTCGATGAGACGCTCATCGGCGGTGGCGAGACCCGCATCGACGTGAGCGACCCCGACGACCTGCCCGAGGATGCGCCTCGGCTCACCATCGACCTGCTGACCCGCCTCGCTGGCTGCCAGGTCTCGACCAGGGACGTCGATCCCTAGACCAGGGACCCCGCGATCGGGGCAGCAGCCGGCGCCACGCCCCTGGGCAGTCCGGTCCGGAGCCGGGCTCGCCGACCCTGGGCTTCCGCCGTGCACGATCGACCGGCTGCGCCGCCGCGGGCCTCAGCCCTGTTCGGTCCCCAGTAGCCCCAACATGGCGCCCTGCGGGTCGGTCACGATGGCGAAGCGCCCACCGGGCATGGGTGACGGGGCGGCCACTTCCGTGGCGCCCAACTCGATGGCCCGCGTGAACGCGGCGTCAACGTCGGAGACGTTGAAGTACACCATCCAGTAGCTCGGCACGTCGGCGGGCACCATCGGCGTCATCTCCATGCCGCCCACGATGCCCTCCTCCCCGGCCATGAAAGTGATGTAGTCCGGCTGCCCCTCACCCATCGGGGAGGTCTCCGCAGTCCAACCAAAGACCTGGCCGTAGAAGTCCCTGGCCTTGTCGATGTCACGTGAACTGAGTTCGGCCCAACCCATGGCGCCCACATCGCCGGTGCGGAAGCTGCGTGGCCCTGCTGCCTGCCAGGCCGAGAAGACAGCACCAGTCGGATCCGCGAAGACCGCCATCCGGCCCATGTCGCCTACATCGAAGGCTGGGGACAGCACGGTGCCACCAGCAGCCTGCACGGCCTCGCCCAGTGCCGCAGCGTCGTCGGTGCCGATGTAGAGGGTCCAGGCGGTCGGCGCCTCCGGCATCATCTTGGCGGTGATACCGGCCACGTCGCCCTCGCCGCCGGCCAGGCGCGCCATGGCGTAGCCACCGTATCGCGGATCGTCGGAGACCTCGAAGTCCCAACCGAGCAGCTGGCCGTAGAACCGGCGAGATGCCGCGGGGTCATCGGTCGCCAGCTCGACCCACGCTGGCTTGGACTTGGTCTCTGCTGCCATTCCGGACCTCCTCGAAGTGCAGCGGTTCCAGGCCCCCTCACCCGCTCGTGACCGGCCATTCTTCCACCTGATAGCCCCGATGTCACGACCACACGATGGGGCGGGGCCTGGCCGCGCAGCCGACCGCGACGCACGTCCCGCGCGGACCGACCCTTAGCCGGCCAGGTCCGATCCGACGTCGATCCCGACCGGCGAGAGCCCCAGCTCGCGCGCGAACGCCTCCGCCATGACCCGCTGTCCCAGGATGTTGGGATGCCGGTCCGGGCCCAGCGGCGGCGGATGGCACTGCCAGGTGCGCTCGCAGACCAACGCCACGTTCAGCGGCACGTCACCCAAGCCAGCCATCGGCACGAGCGTGGCCCAGTCGTCGATGGCGAACGCGGCCGCGACGTCGGCCACGGGGATGGCGGCCGTGGAGTACACCTCCGCGAGTGCTTCGTTCAGCATCTGGACGGCCACGACCGACTGGCCGGCCGTCACCCGCGTCTCCTCGTCGAACCACATCGTCAGGAACGGGTCGTAGATGTTCATGCCGACGATCGGCACGTCCGGCGCGGCCGCCTGCAGCTCGGCGAGGATGGCGGGCAGGCGCTCGTGGATGTTGGCCAGGCCGGTGAAGACGCACAGGATGTCATCGGTGCATGCGAAGTCGTTGAAGCCGATGTCGATGGTGATGAAGGCGAGGTCATCGCGATGCGCCTCGATGAAGGCGAGCGCCTCTGCCAGCTGGCTCCCCTGCTCGTAGGCGCAACGACCGTTGTCCTGTCGGATGGTGGCGGTGTCCTCGCCGGGACACGCGAGGTTCAGCAGCTGGAGGTCGGGGTACCGGGCGCGGGCCATGAGCCAGAGCTGGTCGGGATAGCCGGCACGCGTCATGTGGTCGTTTGCCGGATCACCGATGGGCTGGTAGCCGGCGGCGAGCGAATCGCCCAGGGCGAGGTACCAGCTGGTCTGCCCGACGGGCTCGACGACCGGATCCGCCGCGGCCGCCGGTGTGACCGATGCCAGCAGCAGCAGCCCGGCGATCATCACACGCATCACACGCATCACACGCATCAGGCACCTCCGAGCGCAGCCTCGGCTCGACCAGCGCAAGCGGCAAGTGCCGAAGGACCCCCGACCCAAGATGGAACGTGATGGCCCGACGTGACGCACGTAGTCGGTAGAGGCGCCGCGAGCCACACGGCGCCGACAGATCATCGGGGCGACGCGTGGTGCATCGCGCGGAGCCCCGCCCCCGCGTCCTCGCCGGCCCGACGTCACCGGCGACCACGTGGACCAAGACACGAAGGAGGCCTCTCCATGTTGTCGACCGTCCGCGCGATCGCCTGTCGCGCGCTCATCGTCGCACTCTCGACCACGCTCGCCATCGGCACCCTCGCCGCCGGAGCGGCGTCCTCGCTCGATGAGCTGATCGAGCTGAACGCGCGCGCCTGGTCGGGCGAGCCGGATCTGCTCAGCCAGACGTACGCCCCCGACGGGGTGCACTCAGCCACGTTCTACGACCGCACCAACGAGTACGTCGGGCCGGAGGAGATCGCCGTCGTCGCCGGCTATGGCGGCGGCCCCGAGGTCATCGGTCCACGCATCGACATCGGGCTGGCCGAGGGTGACTGGCGTTGGGTCAGCTTCGTCTCGCTCGCCGGTGGCGCGGCCTGCCTGTGGCACGCCGTCGAGGGACAGATCGTCCGTCACGACTGCCTGGTTCCGGAGAACAGCTACGACAGTCGGCCAGCCGCCGGTCTTGACGATGGCAGCTCAGCTGCCGCCATCGACGAGATCGGAGAGCGGCTCGATCGCGCCTGGGGTGCCGAAAGCAGTCCCGAGACCCTGGCGGCCGTCTATGCGGCGGATGCGGTGCACTCGGCACGCTTCACCGACACCACCCGGCGCTACGAGGGACCGGGGGAGATCGCCGCCGTCGCGGGCATGAACATCGCCATGGAGCAGCTCGGACCCCGCGTGGACTTCGATGCACCTGACGGCGAGCTCGCCTGGGCGCAGGTAGTCAGCCTCGGCGGCGGGGCCGTCTGCCTGTTCCGCGCACGTGACGGCATGATCGTCCGCCACGACTGCGTCCTGGGAACCAGGGGCTGACGTAGGCAGGCAGGCAGGCGACCAGGAGTCGAGGTCATGCGGGCGTCGTCCCCCGCCGGCATCTGGACCGGATTCGGAACCTTTCGCCGGTGGACACGGCACGTACGATTCGGAGGCAGCGCATCCGGCGGTGCCCGACGCGTAGGGGAGCGTGTGGACGACCAGCTGGTGGTCCGGGCCCAAGCGGGCGATCGAGACGCCTTCGAGCGGATCGTGAACGTCTCGTTCGACCGGTGCCACGGCGTGGCCATGCGACTCTTGCGTGACTCGCAGGCCGCGGAGGATGCGGTGCAACAGGCGATGGTGAACATCTGGCGCGATCTGCCCCGCCTGCGTGATCCATCGCGCTACGACGCTTGGTCGTACAAGCTGCTCCTCCGCGCCTGCTACGCCGAATACCACCGCATCCCGCCGTGGGTGCCCGGTATCGATGAAGGCACCGTCGTCGAGCCGCGCACCGGCGACGACTACGGCGCCGTCGTCGACCGTGACCAGCTTGAGCGAGGGTTCCGGCGCCTCTCGATGGACCACCGCGTGGTCGTCGTCCTGCACCACTACCTCGACCTGCCACTCGAGGCGGTCGGAGAGGTGCTGGGCGTCCCGGTCGGAACCGTCAAGTCCAGGCTCCATCGAGCCCTCGCGGAGATGCGCGCTGCGCTGGAGGCTGACGCCCGTCCCGCGGGGCGTGCCGCCCCGACTGGGCGCGTGGCCTTCGCTGGCCCCGCAGCCGTGGATAGCCGGGAGTGATGCGATGACGACGCTACCCGACGATCACAGCCTCGACCAGGCGCTGCACCGCTGGATGCACGATGACGACGTGCCGCCGGTGGATCGTCCGCGGCAGATCGCCACCATCCTGCAACGCGTCGACGAGACCAGGCCGAGGCGCCGACTGTGGCCGCTGAACCCTTTCGTGCGCCGCGCGATGCACCGCGCCGGCGGCGCTGAGAGCCATCCCGGCAGCACCCGTCCCGGCGTCATGCTGGTACTCACGCCCGTGCGGAGCGTCGCTGCCGTCGCCGCGCTCGTGATGGCGGCGACGCTGGTCTTCGTCGTGGCTCAGAGGCCGGCGACGGTGCAGCTGGCGGGCGCCGTCGCGCCATCTCCCGCCGACGAGGCCCTGTTCGAGCAAGCGAGCGCGCTCTGGGCCGGGGACGTCTCGGTGGTCAGCGACGTGTACGCCGCGGATGCCGTGCGGACCCTGCTGTGGCAGGACAAGACCGAACGGCTCAGCGGCCGCGACGCCATCGCGGGGCAGGTGCAGCGGCTGGCAGCGATCGACGAGCCGACACTCCTGCGCACGCGACTGCCGAATGGGCGGGCGGGTGAGCACCGCTATCTGACCGTCAGCCCCGGTCTTGGCGGCGTGGCCTGCGTCGTCTGGATCGAAGAGGCGCTGATCACGCGCCAGGATTGCATCCTGCCCATCGCCAGCGTGGACCCGCCGCCGAGCTTCGCGCCGGTGGCGCCGGATGCCGAGGTGCGACGGGAAGCCATCTCGACCCTCATCGCGCAGGGCTGGCGCGGCGATCCGGAGGCCCTCGAGCAGGCCGCCTCAGCGGACATCATCCACAAGGTCGCCTTCGACAACACCGGTGTGACGCACATCGGCATCGACAAGTACCGGTCGGTCGCCAGCCAGGACCTGCCGCCGCCCGAGCCCCAGATGCCGAACATCGACCTGCCCGCGCCACAGGGTGAGCTGCGCTGGGCAGACTTCAGCAGTGTCGGTGGCGGCTCCCTGTGCGTGTTCTGGGCAGCAGACGAGCAGATCGTCCGCCACGACTGCATCGTGCCGACGCGCGGCTACTGACGCGCGGCGACCCGCCGGGCCTCGTCTCGCATCCGACCGCCAAGTGATCGAGCGCGCCTGTCATCACGTCGTGACACACCCTATACAAACTCTAGACATCCAAGCTCACAGCTGCCATACCCTGAAAGGAGCGACTCATGCGCCACACCAAGCGGATGGTCGCGGTGGCGCCCGTCGCCGTCACCATCGCCGCACTCGTCGCGGTCGGCATCGGGCCGAACGCGACCGCCCAGGACATCACGCCGTTCGACGAGCCCAGCGCCCTGCTGGCCGACGAGCTCAACACGATCGAGATCATCGACCGCTTCGGAGCCAGCGTGGTGGCGGTCAGTGTCGCCGTCCGCGGGGAGGCGATGTCACCCTTCGGTGCCGCCCCCGATGGCTTCTTCGGCGATGACATGCCGGTGCAGCAGTCGAGCGGCAGCGGCTTCCTCATCGAGTTCGAGGGCGACCCCTTCCTGGTCACCAACTTCCACGTCGTGGAGGGGGCCCTGGAGCAGAGTTCGTCAGATCTCGTGGACGGCGCCGAGGTGAGTGTCACGTTCCCGGCCGACCCGGGCGCGTCGATCCCTGTTGACGTCGTCGGTGTCAACCCCTCCTTCGACCTGGCGCTCATGCAGCTGCAGGACGAGACCCAGCTGCCTGATACCCCCGCGCTGGCCGTGGCGGACTCCGACGGCCTGGAGGTGGGTCAGAAGACGATCGCCATCGGCAATCCCTTCGGCCTCGAATCGACCGTCACCAGCGGCATCGTGTCCGCCGTCGGCCGCTTCGTGCCCACCATCGGCGAGGTACCGGTGCCCATGATCCAGACTGATGCTGCCATCAACCCCGGCAACTCGGGGGGGCCGCTGCTCGATTCGGGCGGCCGGCTCATCGGCATCAACACGGCGCTCATCAACCCGCAGGGCCGCTCCTTCGCCGGCCTCGGCTTCGCGGTCCCGAGCAACCTGCTGGTCGAATCGCTGGCCACGCTCGAGACGGGCGGGGTCACCGATGTCAGCGATGTGCGCCCGCGCCTCGGCATCGCTGCGCAGACGCTGGCCGCCTACCCCGCCAGCGTGCGCGAGGACCTGGGCCTGCCGGCGGAGGGAGTCGCCGTCATCGACGTGCAGGCAGGCAGCGTGGCCGACAAGGCCGGCATGCTCGGCAGTGCTGCGACCATCGAGCTCGACGGCGTCGAGCTGCCCGCTCCGGGCGATGCCATCGTGGCCATCGACGGCGAAGCCATCGACTCGGTCGAGGACATCACCCGCAAGGTGACCTTCGAATCGGCCGCCGGTGATGTGCTGGAGTTCGCCATCATCCGCGATGGCACCCAGATGGAGATCTCGGTACGGCTGGAGGTGTCGACGGCCAACGCCTTCACCGCAGCCGGCTGACCGGCGGGGAGGTGACTAGCCCTCGCTGGTTGCCTCCTCATCCGTCCCGTCATCAGTGGTCACCTCGTCGGCGGCCGGGTCGTCGCCTCCCTCGCCGTCGGTGATGTCATCAGCGGCCGAGTCGCCGGCACGTGTGAGGAAGAGCTGCCACTCCAGATCGCCGCTGTCCTCCACCGAGACGACGATCGGCGCCGTCGGCATGGTCACGCCGAAGGAGGTGAAGTCGACGGGCAACGCTCCCACGACCACGACCACGTCACCGACCCGCTGGCCGGTCAGCTCCAGGGTCACGTCCTGGCTGACGTCGCGGATGGTGATGCTGCCGGGCACGCTGGCGGTGAAGGGCTCCCCCTCCACGGGAACGGCACCAAGGTCCACGGGCGCACTCGAGGTGAAGGTTGCGATGGGGAACTCGTCGGTGCCGAGGGCACGCTGGATGGCGTCATCGCGACGCGGCCGGTCACTGATGATGGCGCTGAGGTCGGCCTCGATGACGGCACTCTCGATGACGGTGCCGGCAGCCTCCAGCTGGCCGGCCACCGCGGGCGTGCGACCCACGGCCTCGACCTCGCCTCCCGGGTTCAGCACCTCGGCGACGCGGAAGCCGACCCAGGAGCTGGTGAAGTCCTCGAAGTCGCCGATCTCCGTGTCGACGGCCCAGGAGCCATCGATGCCGCCGGCAGCGGGCTCTTCGGCCTCCTGCGCATAGGCGTTGGCCGCGCCCAGCACGAGGGCGGCACCAAGGCTGAGGGCAGCCACGGGAACCAGGCGCAGGCTGTGCGGGCGCTCCAGGGAGTGGACTCGGACCTTGCTCACGGCATCTCTCCTGAGGGATCGGGGTGCGGTTGGAAGGGCGCAGCATATCCGCGCCGTGTGAACAGCGTGTTACCGGCGCCGGGGGCAGGGACGCTGCCCACCGTCCGCGCGCGCCGCAGGGGACAGCCCTGGCGCGCTACCGTTCATGCTTCATCCCGCAGAAGAAGGAGGAGCATGACCAGACTCCAACCACTGTCGCTGGACGCTGTCGAGGGGCTCGAAGAGGTCGAGCGCACCTATCAGCGGACCCTGGGCTTCGTGCCCAACGGGCTGCGCATCATGGCGCGGCGGCCGGAGATCGTGCGCGGCTTCATCGCCCTGCGCCGGGCGGTGCTCGATCCGGCCTCCGGCACGGTGCCCGCGGAGCTCAAGAACCTCGTCGCGCACATGGCCAGCCACACCCACGGCTGCCGCTACTGCGAGGCCCATGCCCTGCAGGGCGCGGGGCGCGCCGGTGCCGACCAGGCTCGGCTCGAGGCGATCTGGGAATACCAGACGAGCGAGCTCTTCAGCGAAGCCGAGCGGGCGGCACTCGACTTCGCCGTCCACGCCGCCTCGGTCCCCAACCTCGTGACCGAGGCTGACATCGACCGCCTGCGCGAGCACTGGGACGAGGGCCAGATCGTCGAGATCCTCGCGGCCGTCTCCCTCTACGGCTTCCTCAACCGCTGGAACGACTCCCTGGCCACACCACTGGAGGAGGGGTCAGGCGCGTTCGCCGAGGCGGCGATCGGTCACAAGGGCTGGACGCGCGGCAAGCACACCTAGGGCCGCAGTCAGGCCGATGGCTGCCGGCTCGTCATGGGGCCTTCCGCCACGTGCCCGATCGAGGCCAGAGCGTCCTTGCTCAGCTTGGGACGCGACATCTCTTCCTCGGTCATCCCTGACTCGAGCGCGCCGGTCATGATGGCCACGGCGTCCGCCATGGAATGTGACTCCGGGGTCACCACGGCCACTCGCCTGCCGAGGCGATGGATGTGGATCCGGTCGGCGACATCGAACACATGCGGCATGTTGTGGCTGATGAGGATCACCGGGATGCCTCGGTCACGGACGTCGCGGATGAGCTGGAGCACCTTGGCCGATTCCTTCACGCCCAACGCGGCCGTCGGCTCGTCCATGATGATGACGCGCTGGCCGAACGCCGCAGCACGGGCCACCGCTACTCCCTGGCGCTGCCCGCCGGACAGCGTCTCCACCGCCTGGCCCATGTCCTGGATGGTGAGCAGGCCCAGATCCGACATCTCCTGGCGCGCGGCCTCGCGCATGCCGCCGAGGTCGAGCATGCGCAGATACTTGCCGAGGAAGCCGGGCTTGAGGCGCTCGCGTCCCAGGAACAGGTTGGTGCCGATGTCCAGGGCAGGGCAGACGGCGAGCGTCTGGTACACCGTCTCGATACCGGCTGCCTGGGAGTCGCCGGGTTCGTGGAAGCGCACCTGCTCGCCATCGATGCGGATCGTCCCGCTGTCGGGGATGACGGCCCCGCTGAAGCACTTGATGAGCGTCGACTTGCCAGCTCCGTTGTCGCCGATGACACCGAGCACCTCACCTGGATACAGCTCCAGGTTGGCACCGTCGAGCGCGACGACGCGGCCGTAGTGCTTGACCAGGTCCTTGGCCTGCAGGACTGGCTTGACGTCGACGTCAGGGGCGGTCGCGATGGTCAACTGCTCACCCTCCGGACCCACTGGTCGAGCGCGACGAACACGATGACGAGCACGCCGATCGTGAAGCCCTGCCAGAGCGGGTCGAACTTGATCGAAGTGTCCCCGATCGTGAACTGCGAGATGGCCAAGCCGTTGCGGGCCACGCCCACGATGATGGCGCCGAGCATCGTGCCCAGGACGGAGCCGCGGCCACCGAAGAGGCTGGTACCGCCGATGACGACGGCCGTGATGCTGTCGAGGTTGGCGTCCTGGCCGGCCTGCGGGCTGGCCGCACCAAGTCGGCCGAGCAGGAACCAGCCGCCGATGGCGTAGATGAAGCCAGCTACGGCGTAGACCGCGAGCAAGACCCGGTCCACCTTGATGCCGATGAGGCGCGATGCCTCGGGATCGTCGCCGGTGGCGTAGATGTGCCGACCCCAGGAGGTGTACTTCAGGATGTACCACATGATCGCGAACATGCCGAGCATCAGGAACGAGGAGATCGGCACGGCCGTCTCGATGACGGGCACGTCGACGCGCGTGCCGGTCCAGGTCATGATCGGGTCCATGTCGCGACCGTCGATGGTCGTCGAGGCGGACACGAACAGGTTCAGCGAGAAGAAGATGCTGAGCGTACCCAGCGTGACGATGAAGGGCGGCAGCCGCAGGCGCGTGATGAGCAGGCCGTTGAGCAGGCCGGCACTGGTCCCGAACCCGAATCCGACGAGCAGGGCCAGGGGGCCCGGCACGCCGAAGTCGGCTGAGAGCTTGCCCATGATGACCGAGACGAAGACGGCGATGGCGCCGACGGAGAGATCGACGCCGGCGGTCAGGATGATGATGGTCTGACCGATGGCCAGCGTGCCCACGAACATGACCTGCTGGACGATCAGGCTGGCGTTGAACGGAGTCAGGAAGCGCTCGTTGCCGAACGAGAAGATGACCAGCATGACCCCGAGGAAGGCGAGTGGGGCAAGCCACGGATACTTGTGCAGCACTCGCTGGACTCGCTGCATGGCCGTGGGCTGCTGGCGATCGTGCTCGCTGATCTCGCCAGCAACGGCCAGGGCGGTCTGCTCGGCCTTGACTTCCTCGTGCCGCCGGTCTTCAGGCTCGCTCATGCGAGGTCCCTCTCCTTAATCCCGCGTACGCCTTGATCTCGCGTACGCCTCCGGTGGGCGCCGACTACTGGGGGTACGCGAACGAGGTGGCCCGGGGGCCACCTCGTTCGCTGCTACGACAGGCTGGCGGCTACGGGTTGCCCCAGCAGATCTCGCGGCCTTCCGCGGCCGTGATCGAGTCGACGCCTTCCTGCGGATCATTGGTGATCAGCGTGACGCCGGTGTTGAAGATCTCGTTGCCCTCGATGTAGAACTCGCTGTCCTCGGGGGCCGGGACCTCGCCGGTGAGAGCGTTGCGGATACCCCACTCGACACCGAGCTCCGCCATGCGCGACGGGTACTGCTGCGACGTGGCGTCGATGAGGCCGTCGTCGATGTCACCCATGGCCTCGCAGCCACCGTCGACCGAGACGATAAGCACGTCATCGGTGGAGATGCCGAACGAGTTCATGGCCTGCACGGCACCGCGAGCGGTAGGCTCGTTGATGGTGTACAGCAGGTCGATCTCGGGATCGATCTGGAGCAGGTTCTCCATCGCCGTGACGCTGTTCTGCTGCGAGCCGGAGCCAACCTCCTGGCCCACGATGCGCGGATCGGTCTCGTCGCCCCAGATGTTGGGATCGCCGATGTCGATGCCGAAGCCCTGCAGGAAACCCTGGTTGCGCTGCACGCCCACGACCGGCTGGCTCGGGTCGATGTTGATGAGGCCGATCTTGGCGTTCGCCGCGTCCTCACCCATCTTGGCTGCGGCCCACTGGCCGATGAGCAGTCCAGCCTGGAAGTTGTCGGTGGCGAAGGTGATGTCCACCGCGTCGGCCGGGTCGGTGGCGGTGTCGAGCGCGATGACCACGACACCTTCTTCGCGCGCCCGCTCGACGGCCGGCACGACGCCGGAGTTGGACGGGGCGAGCAGGATGGTGGTCGCGCCGCGTGCGACGGCGTTCTCGATGCAGGTGGTCTGACCCTCGGGATCGGGGTCGAATGCGCCCCAGCAGGCCTGCAGGTCAGCGCCCAGCTCCTCGGCCTTGGCCGTGGCGCCGTCGATCATCCAGACCCAGAAGGGGTTGATGTTCTCCTTGACGATGAGGTCGATCTTGACGCCGGTGCCGTCGAGCTCTTCGTCCTGGGCAACCACGGCGGAAGTGCCGAGCGCCCCTGCAGTCAACGCCACGGTCGCGGCGAGCACGGTGAGCCGCATCCAGCGGCTTCGGTTCAAGGTCATCGCTTGAGCGAGCCTCCTTGTTTCCTCCTGCTGCCTGGGTGGCAGCTTCCTCCCGCTGTCGACTGACAACGTTGTCCGGCACGGTAGTCCGTGCCGGACGGCCGTGTCAAGCCACGGCGGGGTTGTTTCGACACCATCGATGCCATATCGTTCGCCACCATGGCGACCGACGACCAGACAACGTTGTCAGCGAGCGGGACCGGCAGACACCGTCACCGCCGCGCGACCATGCGGGACGTGGCCGCACTCGCCGGGGTCAGCATCAAGACCGTGTCTCGCGTGGTCAACGGCGAGCCCGGCGTCTCGGTCGATCTCATCGACCGCGTGGAGGGTGCCGCGCGGCGCCTCGACTACCGGCCCGACCTGACCGCGGTCAATCTCCGCCGCGGACGCCCGGCGGCGACCCTGGGCCTGATGCTCGAGAACGTGGCCAATCCCTACTCGGGAGCGGTGCATCGGGCCATCGACGACGCCGCCAGCGAGCGCGGCATGGCCGTCCTGGCGACCAGCCTCGACGAGGATCCCGTGCGCGAGCGCGAGGTGGCGCGCACCATGATCCAGCGACGCGTGGACGGCCTGGTGATCATGCCCACCGGCACCGACCAGTCGTACCTGCGGACGGACATGCGGGCAGGCCTGGCGACGGTGTTCATCGACCGTCCACCGAACTTCCTCGATGCCGACACCGTCGTAGCGACGAACCGGGAGGGCGCCCGTGAAGCCGTGGAGCACCTCATCGCCATGGGCCATCGGCGCATCGGCTTCCTGGGAGACCTGACGGATATCGCCACGGCCTCCGACCGCTTCAAGGGCTACACCGACGCCCTGCGGGCGGCCGGTATCGCGGTCGACGAGCGCATCACGCGGCGCGACCTTCACACCAAGGACACCGCCCAGCGCGCGGCCGAGAGCCTCCTGCGGCAGCCTCCCGGCGTCGTGCCGACCGCCCTCTTCGCCAGCCAGAACCTCGTGACCATCGGGGCCATCGTCGCTCTGCACCGTCACCATCTGCAGCACCTGGTCGCCCTGGTCGGTTTCGATGACATCGAGCTTGCTGGGATGCTCGATCCGGGCGTCACGGTCGTGGCCCAGGACCCCTATGCCATCGGCCGCGCGGCGGCCGAGTTGCTCTTCGCGCGGCTGGACGGCTACGACGGACCCAGCCAGCACCGCACCATCTCGACGCGATTGGTGATCCGTGGCTCGGGTGAGATCCGCCCGCGTGAGGTGGAACGGCTCCCCTCGCTCAACTAGAGCGGAGCGCGAGGAGCCGCGGGCGCCGCCTACTCGTCGAGCAGGCCCTGGTCGAGCGCGACCCGGGCCGCCTCCGTCCGCGTGGAGACACCCAGCTTGCCGAGGATGTTCGAGACGTGGACGCCGGCGGTGGACTCGCTGATGAAGAGGCTCTGGGCGATCTCGCGGTTGGTGCGTCCTGCCGCGACCAGCGCCAGGACCTCCAGCTCGCGTGGCGTCAGGCCGTGGGCCGTCGGCTGGGCCGCGTCACCGGACGCCTGATCGCGGACGCGGACCCGCAGCTTCCGTGCGAGCGCCTCCAGGTTCGCCAACAGGGGCTTGGCGCCGAGCGCCCCTGCCACCTGGTACGACTCCCGCAGCGCGGCGACTGCCTGATCCCGGTCGCCACGCGACGCAGCGACCTCCGCTTCGCGCCAGCGGGCGAGAGCGGCGCGGAACGGTCGGCCGATCTCGGCCCAACCCTCGGCCAGCGAGTGCCAGACCCCGGGGTCTGACGCACCATCCATCCGCTCACGCTCCGCTTCGACCTGCCGCCGGTTGAGCTCGAGGATCCGGGCCAGTCGATCGCTGGTCTCTCCGAGCTGGTCCTGACACGTGCGCACCAGCGCCAGCAGTCGGCCCATGCGTTCATCGGCGATCTCGGCCGCATCGCTGTCGCCCGCGGCCAGCGCCAGGCGCCCGACCTCGGCGATGGGCCAGGCGGCCGTGCGGGCCAGCTCGCTGTAGTGGAGCCAGGCGTCGGCCACTGGCACCGCCTCGATGCCCTCCCAGGCGATGTCAGCCGCTTCCTCGTATCGTCCGGCGAATGCGTGGAGCTGGATCCCGCCCTGGTAGACGGTGCCGAGGACGTCGCTCGAGGTGCCCGCGCTGACGTTCCGATGCGCCCGTACCCACATCGGCCGGGCCTCGTCGTCGCCACGGCACGCCAGCAACTCCAGCGCATACGTGGCCCGGTACGTGTCGCTGGCACCGCCGCTGCCCACCATGCGGTCGGACGCGGCCAGGAACGCGACCGCGTCGTCCCATGCACCGGACTCGTAGGCGAACTGGACCGCGTCCAGGCTGATGAACGCACCATAGGTACGGGTCACGCCCCACTCCGCCGCGGCCTCCGAGGCCCACGAGCGACGCAGCCACGGCTCGGTCCGGGTACCCGGCCGTGTGGTGCGACCTCCGCGAGGTTGACGTGCGCGCGGCCGATGTCATCGGGCAAGCCCAGCTCGAGGGCGATGCGCAGGGCCTCCTCACTCGCCTCGAGAGCAGCCTCGATGCACCCCAGGCCGGCCAGGGAGAACCCCAGCGAGTTGAGCGCGTGACCCTCGATGTCGCGGGCGCCGATGGCACGGGCCAGCCGCACTGCCTCGTCGCAGAGCTGGCGCGCCCTGTTGAGCTGCCCATGCAGCATGTGCACCTGGCCCAGGCCGGCGAGCGCGCGGGCCCGAATGACCGGAGGCTCAGCAGGGGCGATGCGCAGCGCCTCCTCGTACTCGACCACGCTGGCGGCCCAGTCCCCGGCCACCCAGAGGGTGCGGCCGAGCAGGATCCGCAGCGATCGTCAGCCGCTCGAGATCCGATGGGTCGAGCTCGCCGATGGCTTCGCGGCAGGCCGCGACGGCTCGCCGATACTCACCAGCCATCATCGCGGTGCGCGACGTGCGCTCGAGCAGGTCCACGTGGTCGATGCTCCGACCTTCGAGCTCGATCTCGCCGTTCCAGAGGACCAGGGCGTCCTCGTACTCGCGGAGGGCAACGCCGTACGAGAAGGCCTCCATCGCCGCATCGCCGGCGCTGATCGAGGCGGCCAGGGCCCGCGGGTCGCGCGCCTCGCGCCAGTGGTGCGCCAGCTGGACCTGCAGGCCGGCCCCGCTCGTGGTGCCCTGGTCGTGCGCGGTGAGGGCTTCGGCCCAGTTGAGGTGGAGCATTCGCCGCTCGGTGGGCAACAGGGAGTCGTAGACGGCTTCCTGCAGCAACGCGTGCCGGAAGCTGTAGGCGTCGTCTCCGTCGAGCGCCCGGGTCGGCAGGAGCAGGGTCTGCTCGACCAGCATCCTCAGGTGCTCCGCCATCGAGTCACGGTCGGCGCTGACGACGTCGGCGAGCATCGCGTGCTCGACCTCGCGGCCGCCAACGGCAGCCACGCTGAGCAGATGACGCGACCGGTCGGGCAGCACAGTCGATGCGCGTCAGGAGCACGTCGCGCAGCGATGAGGTCAGGTTCGCGCCCACCTCCGATGCGGCAACACAGCAGCTCCTCCGCGTAGAACGGGTTGCCGTCGGATCGCCGGTAGATCTCTTCGAGCTCCAGGGCCGGCACGTCTTCGCCCAGGATGTTCCGAGCCAATGAACCCAGCTCCTCCAGCCCAAGCGGCTCCAGGTCGATGCGCTCGACGTCGGCGTCGCGAGCGATCTCGGCCAGCCACGGCCGCAACGGATGTCGGCGCGTGATCTCGTCGGTCCGGAACGTGGCCAGGATGGTGACCGGCACGGTCCAGGTCGCGCGCAGCAGGTACGAGGTCGCGGCCAGGGTCTCCGCGTCGGCCCAGTGCAGGTCTTCGAGCTGCACGACCAGCGGGGCACGCTCGGCCAGGCGCCCGAAGATGGTCGAGCAGCGCTTCATACAGGCGCGCCTGGGCCCAGATGCCATCCTCGGATGTCGCCTCGCGAGCGCTCAGCGCCGGTGCCAGCCGCGACAGATCGGCGGCCGACCGACCGGCCAGCGCGGCGACCGTCGGGGCGCCCTCCTCGGCGATGAGCGAACGGAGGATCTCGGCGTACGGCGCGAACGGCAGGGCCGCATCGCCGACCGCGACGCAGCCGCCCAGGAGGACGCGACAGCCCTGCTCGGTGGCGATCTCGCGCGCCCGCGTCAGCAGTCGCGTCTTGCCGACCCCGGCTTCGCCCCCGATGACGACGTGGCGCGGCGCGCCGGCACGCGCAGACGCGAGGGCCGCCAGCAGCTGGTCGACCACCGCGGTGCGACCGACCATCTGGGAGCTGGTCATCCTGCGCGCCATGGCGCCGATCATAGGGGCGCGCCGATGGCGATCGCCCGGGAGTACGCTGGTCAGCCCTCACCTCAGGCGGCGGCGCGACCGAAGAGCAGGCCGAGGCGGCGAGCAGGGCCGAGCTTGAACCGCCGTCGGCTGGAAGCGGACTCGGGCCGGGAGACGCGAGCGAGTCGCTGCCGGTCCGCCTCGGCACGGAGAGAGGTGAAGCGGTCGTGGGCGAGGTGGGTCATCTGGTAGTCGTTCATCGGTCCGTCCTCTGCGTCGGCCGCGACGGGGGTGTCGCGTCTGAACGGAACGATGGGCCTAAAGGCTCCGTCGGCACATCGGGAGAACCCTTTAGATGCTGGCTCGCGGGACCTTCATTTCCGTCGGTCGCGGGCCTAAAGATCGCCGGGTTCCGGTGACGCAGGCGCCCCCCACGGCGGCGCGAGCGTGGAGAGTCGGCACCTGCAGCACGGGACTGCCGCGGCCTCGGCCGCGCGGTCGCCGTCGCGGTCGCGTGCATCGAACAGCAGCATCCAGTCACCGCCGGGTGCCGGGAGCCGTGACGTCGATGTCGACGGTGGCGGCGTCACCCGGCTCGAGCCGCGGCAGCGACGCCTCACCCACGGGCGCGCCCTTGCGGATGCGACCGATGTAGTGCTCCGGGGCCGGGAACGCCGCCACACTCGACAGGCGCCAGTCACGCAGCACCTCGTTGCCCTGGTTGCGAACCTCGACCTGGTAGCTGACCGTATCGCCGGAGGCGATCGGCCCGGTCGGCTCGGCGATCGAGCCGATAGCCGACGTGCGTCGTGCGGCGAGCGAGGTACTTGGCGACGGCGTCGTAGTAGGCAGCCGCCATGCGCGCCCGCACCGTCGGCCGCTTCAGGTAGCGCAGCTCGCGAGGGTTGGAGAGGAACATGCCCTCGCTGAGCACGCCGGGCATCTGGGTCGGGCGGCGCAGGCGCGGTGGGTCGTAGTCGCGCAGCACGTAGTAGGGGTAGATGAGCGCGCCGTGGTCGTAGGGCTCGTAGCCTGCCGAGATGCCAGCGAGCGCGGCCAGCATCTCGTCCTGCACCACACGCGCGAGACGGGCCGAGCGGGCGCCGAAGGGACGCTCGTCGAAGTAGTAGGTGGAGGGTCCGCCGACCGACGCATTCACCGCGATGTTGTTGTGGATGGAGATGAAGAGGTCGGCACGCGCACGGTTGGCGACGTCCGGGCGCGCGGCCAGCTCGTCGTCGTCGTCGACCACGCCGTCACCAGTGCGCTCGATGGGCGGGTCGTTGACGAACGTGTCGCTGGTGCGCGTGATGGCCACGTTCACACCCGACCCCTCCAGCATGCGCGCCAGGCGCAGGCCGATGTCCAGGTTGAGGTCAGCCTCGCGGGTGCCGTCGGAACCGACGGCACCGGGGAGGGCACCGCCGTGGCCGGGATCCACGGCGACGGTGATGAACTCGGGACGGCGAGGGTAGACGGCCCGGTCGGCCACGGTCACCCAGGCCTCGGCCCGCTCGGGGCTGCCGTTGCCGGCGACGGGGATCGCCGTCGCCACGATGCGATAGGGGCCGTTCGGGACGGCCTGGCCGTCGGCGCCACGTCCGCTCCAGCCCCGTGAGAGCGCGCCGGCCGCACGCTCCCCGCTGAAGAGCTCGCGCACCGTGCGGCCGTCGAAGTCGGCCACGCGCAGCCGCAGGTCTGCGGGCTCGCTCAGCGTCACGCGAACACCGATGCGCTCGCCCGCTCCGCTGATGAGCGGCGAGCCGGTCGCCGACAGCGTCAGCAGCGGGAGCCCATCCTGGCCCACCGCCGGCACGGACGGGAGCGACAGCAGGAACGCCAGCGTCAGGATGAGGGCGGGGACGAGCCGGTACATCCGCGTAGCATGCCAGCCCCGTACGAGAAGGCCCGTATCAGACATTCCCTGCGGACAGTCCATGCTGTCATCCGCCATCGGTGCCGGATGGCCCTACCGACCCTGGTCGGCGCCTCCGTATCGTCAGCGACACCATCTTGGGCACCGAGACGAGGAGGCGTTCGATGACCACCCAGTCCGTTGGCGACCGCATCACCGTTGACTCTCACAAGGCAGGGGAGCCGCCGCGCCAGGGGACGATCCTGGAAGTGATCGAGCACGAGTACGGCACGAGCTACCGAGTGGCCTGGGACGACGGCCACGAGTCGACCTTCCGCCCGACCGCTGGCACCGTTCATCCGGTCGAGTCCGAGGACGGAGCCGAGTAGCCTCTGGCATCGCCAGACCTGTCCTGTCGGCGCACCCTGTCAGCGCCTGACGACGCTTCCGCTCGCCGGTCGTCGCCTGATCGGGGCGCTACGATCGGGCCACGCATACCACCAGGAGGGACACGCGTGAAGCAGCACAAGGTCTCCATGCTCGGGACCGGCCTCATCGGCGACTTCTACACCATGACGCTGCACGGGCAGCGCAGCCGCGACCGCGTGGGCGTGGTGTACTCCCGTTCGGCGGAGCGTGGTGAGGCCTTCCGCGCGCGCCACGGCATCCCCGAGTCGACGACTGACATGACCGCAGCCATCGAGCATCCCGATACCGACGTGGTGATCGTGGCGCTGCCCAACTTCCTGCACGAGGAGGCCGTGACAGCGGTGGCCAGGGCGGGCAAGGCCGTGCTCGTGACCAAGCCCCTCGGTCGCAACGCCGGCGAGGCCAAGCGCATGCTGGACGCGGTCGAGAAGGCCGGCGTCTTCGGCGGCTACCTCGAGGATCTCGTCTACACGCCCAAGTCGCTCAAGGCGATGAAGGCCGTGCAGGACGGCGCCGTGGGCGACGTCACCTGGGTGCGTGCTCGCGAGACGCATCCGGGCCCGCATTCGGCATGGTTCTGGGATCACCGCCTCACCGGCGGCGGCGCCATCATCGACCTCGGCTGCCACTGCATCGAGATCGCCCGCATCATGGTCGGCAAGGGCAACCGCCCCGTCGAGGTGATGTGCCACACCGACACGCTGGTGCACCCCATCGATGCCGAGGACAACGCCATCGCCCTGGTGCGCTACGAATCGGGCGCCATCGGCCAGTTCGAGGTCAGCTGGACGTTCCGCGGTGGCATGGACCTGCGCGACGAGGTGGCGGGCACCGGCGGCACCATCTGGATCAACCACTTCCTGCGCACGGGCCTGGAGATGTTCACCGCCGGCGAGGGTACGGGCGGCTACGTGGCCGAGAAGGCCGAGACCAGCGCCGGCTGGCTGTTTCCCGTGGGCGACGAGGTCTCCGAGCTAGGCTACGTGGACATGTTCAGCGACATGTTCAACGCCATGGACGAGGGCCGCGCACCCATGGAGACGCTGTACGACGGCTACGTCGTCAACGCCATCATGGACGCCTGCTACCGCTCGGCCAGGAGCCGCGCCTGGGAGCCAGTCGAGATGGACTGGCGCGGCGGCCGGACCGAGCGCATCTCCAAGGAGCCGGAGATCTACGAGGGCCTGGTGGTCATCAAGCGCGAGCTGCTGCCCGACGGCCGCTTCAAGCTCATCCTCAAGGACCCCAGGTCAGGCGACTTCAGCGACCGCGTCGTGTAGCTACGGCAGCGCCGCCACGATCTCGCTGACATCCTCCACGGTGGAGACGATGAACCAGACGGCGTCGCCGCTGGAGACGACGTAGGCCGAGTCGCCGGGAGCAGGGTCGGGTGCCAGGTCGACGCGGGTGACCTCGCGGTCGGCGATCGTCACCGTCTCGATGGCGGTCGACTCATCGGTCGGCAGCAGCAGCCGGATGATGGCGTCCTGGACCTGCTCGCCTGGGACCCCGGGGATGGATGCGCCGGCCAGGCTGACGAAGCCGTCGCTGTCACCGGCGCTGGCCTGCGCCATCGACAGCAGCTGCGCATCGGCGCCGTTCGACTGGGCGATGGCCTGGAGCTCGGCGATGATGTCGCGGTCAAGCTGCCCGCCGATCTCCTCGAGGGTGAATGCCACCTTCTGCAGCTGGTAGCCGGCCGCCTCGTCGGGCAGCAGCGCCGCCAGCTCGTCGGCCGCCAGATCGGCAGCCGACGGCGGTGCCGGGCTCGGCTCGGGCGGTAGCTCGACCTGCTCGACGGACGTCGAGAGGATGCGCACCGGATCGGGGATCTGGTCGGACGGCTCGCGCGCCTCGACGATGGCATCGACCACGTCCATGCCCTCGACCACGCGGCCGAAGATGGTGTACGTGCGGAAGGCCTCCAGCGCCGCCTCGGCCTCGTCGTCGAGGACGACGAAGAACTGGCTGCCCTGTGAGTCGGGCGCCTGTGAGCGCGCCATGGCCACGATGCCGCGGCCGTACTGGCCCACGACCTCCTCGTCGCTGATGGTGTAGCCGGGGCCGCCCATGCCGGTGCCGTCTGGGTCGCCGCCCTGCAGCACGAACCCGGGCACCGCACGGTGGAAGCCGACACCGTCGTAGTAGCCAGACTGTGCGAGGTTGAGGAAGTTCTCCGCGGCCACCGGCGCCGACTCGTTGAAGAGGGCGATGACGACATCCCCGAGCTCGGTGGTGAGCCGGACCGCGGTGCCATCGCCCGCGGGCACCTCGAGCGCCACGGGGTTGGGCGTGGCGTCAGGCGGGCCCAGCGGGCGGTCGTCGTCCTGGGCCACGACCGCGCCGGAGAGGCTGGCGGCGAGGATGGAGATGCCGGCAGCGGTGGCCAGGAGTCGGTTGTAGGGCATGGTGCTCCTCGAGAGGGGTCGCAGGTGGGTCGGACCACGGTGGGTCTGCACCGAGCATAGGCCAGCCGTGGTTTCGGGGCTGTGACGGCGGCGCCCGCTACGGCATCCTTGGGCCAGCGGCAGGAGGGACGGGCATGACCAACACGCTGACGCTGCGCCTGATGGACAGGGACGAGGTGGCGACGCTCATCGGCTGGGCAGCCGACGAGGGCTGGAACCCCGGCCTGTACGACGCCGAGGAGTTCTGGCTGACCGACCCGGAGGCGTTCATCGCCGCCGAGTCGGAGGGCGAGCTCGTCGGGGGCGGAGCGATCACCAGCTACGGCGGCGAGTTCGGCTTCATGGGCCTGTTCATCGTCCATCCGGGGTGGCGCGGACGTGGCATCGGAGGACGGTTGTGGCACGCGCGCGTACAGCTGCTGCGGTCACGCCTGCGACCCGGCGCGTCTATCGGCATGGACGGCGTCTTCGCCATGCGGGACTGGTACGCCAGGGGCGGC
Organism: uncultured Chloroflexia bacterium; assembly: GCA_963712735.1. Classification (GTDB taxonomy): domain Bacteria; phylum Chloroflexota; class Limnocylindria; order Limnocylindrales; family CSP1-4; genus JAFMJV01. Next base: position 304,365 of record CAVQIZ010000002.1, read on the forward strand.
TTCACCTTCTCCCACCGATCGATCCGCTACCAGACCAGCGGGCAGCCTGCCGAGGCCGATAGCCGCCTGGTGCCGGTGGCGGAGGTGGCCATCGACCGGCTGCTCGCCTACGACCGCCGCTGCTTCCCCGCGTCACGGGAGGACTTCGTGCGCCGCTGGGTGGCACAGGCCGGCGGTCTCGCGCTGGCCGCAGTCGAGCACGACGAGGTGCGCGGCTACGGCGTCATCCGTCGCTGTCGCCACGGGGCCAAGATCGGACCGCTGTTCGCCGACGACGCCGGCGTCGCCGAGGCACTCTTCGCGTCGCTGGCGGCCCACGTGCCGGGCGAGCCGGTGTTCATCGACGTCCCGGAGGTCAACGCCTGGGCCATGTCGCTGGCAGCCCGCCGGGAGATGCGACAGGTGTTCGGCTGCGCACGCATGTACCTGGGCCCGGAGCCGCGGATCGACATCTCGCGCGTCTACGGCAGCACCACGTTCGAGCTCGGTTGATCGCCCTCAGCCAGTGGTCTCGGGCGGCCAGGGGGCGTTGAAGAAGGCGATGAGGTCCACCATGCCGGCGATGGCGTCGGCGCCGAATTCCTCGCGGACCCCGGGTGCGAAGACATACTTGCCCGTCGCCTCCGGGGCGAGGGCGTAGACGGCCACGTAGTAGCTGCCGGACTGGGGTGCCTGCATGCGGATGGCGCCGTAGTTGATGAAGCCAAGACCGGCGTGTACCTCTCGAGGAGGATCCGCGGCAGGTTCGAAGACGATGGCGCCGTCGACCCCTGCAGCCTCGGCCAGACCGCTGGCCGCTGGCCCGGCTTCAGCTGCCGCCGGCAGCCCGGGGCCAACGAGCGTGAAGGTGGTGGGCAGACCGCCGACCGCATCAGGCGCCGTCATGCCGACGACCAGCGGGTCGCCGGCTTCAAGGTCCAGGCGGTACCAGTCCACCTCACCGGGCTCGGCGATGGTGGCACCGATGGCCCGTGACAGCGTGGGGTCTTCCAACACGATGGCCGCTTGCGGCGTCGATGCCGCCGCGTCGCTGACCTCGGGTGCATGCGCCGCTGCCGTGGCGGGGACAAGCGCCGCGACGCACAGTCCGAGCCCGAGGACGAGTCTTCGCATCATCAGCCTCCATTCGGCGACGCACCCACGTGAACGACGTGGAGCGGAGTCTCTAGACTCGCTGTGAAGACCCGATGACGAGGCCACGAGCGACCGCGGAACCATCAACGAGCGTCGAATGGCAGCGGCGTGACGTCGTTTGACCGCACCTGCGTGCGTCGGTACATTGTCGAGAGCCGTCTAGCCGTCTAGATGGCCTCGTCGTTTCCTGAGGAGGGAGGGATCAGTGGAGCGCTTCAGCGAGATCGGCGCGGCCGTCATCGGCAGCGGGTTCATCGGGACGGTGCACATCGAGGCCCTGCGCCGCCTGGGCGTCAGCGTCCGCGGCGTGGTCGACGCCTCGCCTGAGCTGGCCGAGGCCGCCGCACAGCGCCTGGGCCTCCCCAGGGCCTACCGCGACCTCGACGAGGCGCTGGCCGACCCTCGCGTGGATGCCATCCACGTGACCTCCCCCAACCAGTTCCACTACCCGCAGGTCAAGGCCATCCTGGCTGCCGGCAGGCACGTCATCTGCGAGAAGCCGCTGGCGGTGACATCGGACGAATTGCGCGAGCTGGTGGCGTTGGCGCAGGCATCCGACCGCATCACCGCGGTCAACTTCAACATCCGCTTCTATCCGCTCAACCAGCACGCCCGCCAGATGGTGCGTGAGGGCGAGCTGGGTGACGTCCGTCTCATCACGGGCCACTACTTCCAGGACTGGCTGCTGCTGGACACCGACTGGAACTGGCGCCTGGAGCCGGACAAGGGCGGCACCCTGCGCGCGGTCGGTGACATCGGCAGCCACTGGATCGACCTGACCAACTTCATCAGCGGCCTGAAGGTCCAGTCGGTCATGGCCGACCTCTCCACGTTCGTCACGGTGCGCCAGAAGCCGATCGGCGAGGTGGAGACGTTCAGCCAGGAGCGCGCCGCCAACACCGAGCCGGTGGACATGACCACGGACGACGCGGCCGTCATCCTGCTGCGCTACGCCAACGGCGCACGCGGCACGGTCGCCATCAGCCAGATCAGCGCCGGGCGCAAGAACTCCGTGCAGTGGGAGATCGACGGCTCTGTGGCCGCTGCGGCCTGGGACAGCGAGACGCCCGACCATCTCTGGATCGGTCACCGCGGCCGCCCCAACGAGATCCTGCAGCGCGGCGCGGAGCTGATGAACCAGACCGGCATCGCCGCCACGGCGCTGCCCGGCGGGCACGTCGAGGGCTTCGCCGACAGCATGACCTCGCACTTCCGCGAGATCTACCGTGCCATCCTCGCAGGGGCGGCCCCGGCCGACCCGCTGTACGCCACGTTCGATGCCGGTCACCACGAGATGGTCGTCGGCGACGCGGTGGCTCGAAGCGCTGCCGAGGATCGCTGGGTCGAGGTCGCCGACTGAGGACCGTCGACATCGTTAGTACTGCTACAGATAAGAGGAGGAGGATGTGAAGCTCGGCTTCCTGACCGCGCCGTTCCCGGAGACTCCCCTGATGGACGTGGCCGACTGGGCCGCGTCGGCGGGCTTCGAGGTCCTGGAGATCGCCTGCTGGCCGCGCAGCAGCGGGGCCACTCGCAAGTACGCCGGCACGTCTCACATCGACGTCGCCAGTCTGAGCGACATGCAGGCGAGCGAGATCAAGGGCCAGATCGCCTCCAAGGGACTGGAGATCTCGGGCCTCGGCTTCTACCCCAACCCGCTGCATCCCGACCCGGCAGTGCGAGCTGCCGCCATCGAGCACCTCAAGGCAGTCATCGTCGCCACGGGCAGGATGGGCCTGCCGGTCACCAACACGTTCTGTGGTGGCGATGCCGGCAAGAACGTGGATGAGAACTGGGAGGAAGCGCTGAAGGTCTGGCCTGACATCGTCAGCTTCGCCGCCGACAACGGCGTCAAGCTCACCTTCGAGAACTGCCCCATGATCTTCAGCTACGACGAGTGGCCGGGCGGGCACAACATCGCCTACTCGCCCTACATCTGGCGGCGCATCCTGGAGGAATGGGGCGGAACCGTGGGACTGAACTTCGATCCCAGCCACCTCGTCTGGCTGATGATCGACCAGGGTCGCTTCATCCGCGAGTTCGGCGACCACATCCTGCACTTCCAGGCCAAGGACGTGATGATCGACCGCGATGGGCTCTACGAGCGAGGCTCGCTGTCCGGCGGCATCGGCTGGCAGGTCCCGCGCATCCCGGGCCTGGGCGATGCCCCCTGGCCGGAGATCTTCTCCGAGCTCTACCGCAGCGGCTACGACGGGCCCATCATCATCGAGCACGAGGACAAGGTCTTCGAGGGCAGCGATGAGAAGGTCAAGCGGGGGTTCCTGGTGGCCCGGGACATCCTGCGTCCATACATCAAGTAAGCGAGGCTAACGAACGTCACGATGACCGACTTCAATGGCCTGCGCGCCTGGTTCGACCAGGCCGAGACCCTGCTCGAGGACATCGTTTCCAGCCAGGCGGAGGTGCTCGAGGAGACGGCCCAGCTCTGCGCCGAGACGATCGCCACCGACGGCCTGGTGCACCTCTTCGGATCGGGTCACTCGCGCATCCCCGTCGAGGAGATGTTTCCCCGCTACGGCAGCTTCCCGGGCTTCCACCCCATCGTGGAGCTGTCGATGACGTACCACACCGATGTCGTCGGCTCCAACGGCCAGCGACAGGCGATGTTCATCGAGAAGGTTCCGGGCCTCGCCGAGGTCATCCTGCACAACTTCAGCTTCAAGACCAACGATGTGATGATGGTCTTCAGCGCCAACGGGCTCAACGCGGTCCCGGTGGAGATGGCCCGTGGCGCCCGCCGCCGTGGCTGCAAAGTCGTGGCCGTGACCGGCGTCAAGCAGTCGCTTGGGGGTGAACCCGATCCTGCCGTCGGCAGCCGCCTGCTCGACGAGGCCGACATCGTCATCGACCTGTGCACCCACGAGGCTGACGCCATGGTGCTCGTGCCCGGCCTCGACACGCCGGTCGGTCCCGGCTCTACGCTGGCCTATGTGGCCATCGTCAACTCCCTGAAGGTGCGCATCGCCCAGCTCCTGGTGGAGCGGGGGGTGACGCCACCTGTCATCACGCGCGCGTCCGTCGTGGGCGCGGAGCGCTCGCGAGCACTCTTCGAGAGTGCCTACCGGGAACACGCGCGACGTGTCGCGCGGACCATCGTCCGCGAGCTCGATGACGAACCAGGCAGTCAGGCATAGCGAGGAGGTGTAGCCAGGACGCGAGCAACGATTGATCCATCCGGCCCGACGATGGGCGCGCAGCGCCCCGGGACCAATCGAGCCAACCTCATGTGAGGAGGACAAGGAGTCACATGGACCACAAGTACGCGAAGCTGTTCGCCGGCGCCGCGACGGTCGCACTGGCCGTCACGAGCTTCGGCACCGCCGCGCTCGCCCAGGATGACGGCTACGTCATCGGTGTCACCAACACCGTCCAGGGCAACGGCTGGCGCGAGGAGATGATCTGCTCCATCAAGGCGCAGGCGCTCGCGTCGGGTGAGGTCGCATCCCTCAACATCGCGCACCGCAACACTGACCCGGCTGGTCAGCTCGAGGACCTGCGCAACCTCATCGCCGCCGGTGTCGACGCCATCGTCATGAACCCGGCCGATCCCGAGGCGCTCAATTCGGCAGTCAAGGAGGCCACCGACGCCGGCATCCCGGTGATCACCGTCGACGCCGTCGTCACCGAGCCCTCCTCCTACATCATGTCGAACGACCAGGAGACCTACGGCTACCTGGGAGCCAAGTGGCTGTTCGAGCAGATGGGCGGCGAGGGCGCGTTCTTCTACATGCGCGGCCTGGCCGGCCATCCCGCGGACGACCTGCGTGACGTCGGCATCAAGCGCGCCATGGAGGAGTTCCCGGACATCACCATCGCCAACGAGGTCTTCACCGGCTGGCAGCAGGATGTGGGACGACAGCAGATGGCGGACATGATCGCCAGCGGCATCCCCTTCCAGGGCGTCTGGACCTCCGGCATCGACAACGTCATCGTCGACGTGATGGTGGAGGAGGACATGTTCGTGCCCATCGTGGGCGCTGACAACTCGCAGTTCGTGCAGTACCTCGGCACGGTCGAGGGCCTCCAGGGCGCCGCGGTCACGAACCCCGGCTCCGTGGGCGGCGCAGGCGTCACGCTGGCACTTCAGATCCTCAACGGCGAGCTGCCCGTCGTCCCCGCGGACGAGGCGTCCCGCATGGTCACCGTCGACCCCGTGCTTTGGGAGAACGTGACCCCCGAGGGGCTCGAGCAGGTTCGTGCGGCGGCTGACCCGGACCTCGACAACGAGTGGCCGGTGGGCATCACGATCCCCGATTGGACCACCTATACCAAGGACGAGATCCTCGCCTGCGTGGGCCCGGGCGAGTAGCCCGTCCTCGACGCGAGATCACGAGGGTGCGGGTCGCCTGACCCGCACCCTCACAGCCACCAACAGCCAGGGACACGACATTGACCACCGCAGCGCCCACCGAGTCGACGGACCTTCTGCTGGAAGCCAGCGGAGTGGTGAAGACGTACGGTGCGGTGAAGGCGCTGCGTGGTGCCTCGCTGTCCGTCCGACCCGGCGAGGTCCACGCGCTGCTCGGTGCCAACGGCGCCGGCAAGAGCACCCTCGTCAAGATCCTCACGGGAGCGATCCGGCCCGATGCCGGACACATCGTGGTGCGCGGTGAGCCGCGCACGGTGCACTCACCGGCCGAGGCCCGCCAGACCGGCCTCGTGTCGGTATACCAGGAGCCGGCGCTCATCCCGGACCTGGATGTGCTCTCCAACCTGCGCATGACCGGCACTCCGGTGGAGCCCTTTGGCCACTGGGTCCACCAACTGGGCATCGACGACCTGGACCCGTACCAGATGGTGCGCGACCTGCCCCTCGCGGTCCTGCGCATCCTCGACCTGGCGCGTGCGCTCGCCTTCGAGCCTGACGTCCTGCTGCTCGACGAGATGACCGCCGCCCTCCCAGCCGACCTGGCCGAGCGCGTTCTCGAGGTCGTCGGTGACCAGCGCCGCACGGGCCGCTCGGTCATCTTCATCTCGCACCGGCTGCTGGAGGTCGGCGCCCTGTGTGACAGGGCCACGGTGCTGCGCGATGGCGAGACCGTCGGCGTCGTCGAGATGGCACCCGGAGCAGAGGAGCAGATCGTCGACCTGATGCTCGGAGCGTCGACCGAGGACGAGACGGCAGTCCATGAGCGCGTCGTGGGCCTGACAGTCCCCGGCCCTGGCAGCGCGGCTGCAGCCGGGGACGGGCAGACCGACTCCGCCTCGACTCCGCGCCTGGCGCTGCGCGACCTCGGCTCCGGCACCCGACTCCAGGGCGTCACCTTCGAGCTCCGTGCCGGCGAGGTCCTGGGACTCGTGGCGCTCGAAGGCCAGGGCCAGGACGAGCTCTTCGGCGTCCTCTCGGGAGAATCCAGACCATCGCGGGGAACACTCCTCGTCGACGGCAGGGAGACCCGCTTCGGGCACCCGGCCGATGCCATCGCCGCCGGCCTGGTCTACGTGCCCGGCGACCGCGCTGAAGCCCTGCTGATGCAGCGGTCGGTACGCGAGAACATCTCGCTGCCGTCGCACGCGCGCTGGCGACGCTGGGGCCCCATCGCCGCTGCCGCCGAGAAGCTCAAGGTCGACGGCGCGATCGAGAAGCTGCAGATCGACACGCGGGCGCAGGGCGAGGTGCGCCGCCTCTCAGGCGGCAACCAGCAGAAGGTCACCATCGCGCGCTGGATCGCGGAGGGCGTGCAGACGTTGCTGTGCTTCGATCCCACGCGTGGCATCGACATCCGCACCAAACGGCAGATCTACCACCTGCTGCGGGAGCTGGCGGATGCCGGTGCTGCGGTGCTGCTGTACACCTCCGAGCTCGAGGAGGTGCAGCTTGCCTGCGACCGGGCGGTCGTCATCTTCAACGGGCGGGTGGTGGCACAGATGAGCGCCGAGGTGGCCGACGAGCCGGCGCTCATGCGCGCCGCCTACGGCCTGCCGGCGTCCGAAGCTGGCACCGCCTCGCCTGTCGCGCCGCGCGTGCCCGGGCGGGCGTCATGAGCGCCTCGACACCGGCTGCCCAGAACCTCGGCCAATCCTCCCTGGGCGCCGCCGCCAGCCGCTTCGTGCGGCGCAACTCGTGGGTCCTGACGCTGTGGGGCATGCTGGGGCTGCTGCTGGTCTTCACCATCCTGATCAAGCCAGACTGGGGCGCGCCGCAGCTGACCATCCTGGCCATCGCGGCGCTGCCCTACGCGTTCGCCACCGCGGCGCAGACGATGGCCGTCCTGGTCGGCGGCATCGACCTTTCGGTGGCCGCCATGATGACCTTCACCAGCGTCACCGCGGCCGTGCTGATGGAAGGCCGGGGTGAGGAGTTCGGCGCGGTCGCTGTCGTCCTCATCCTGCTGATGGGACTGGGCCTGGGGGCCATCAACGGACTGTCCATCGTGCTGACGCGCGTGCCGGACATCGTGGTCACGCTCTCGTTCTTCTTCATCTGGGAGGGCGCGGCACTGATGGTGCTTGACGCGCCGGGGGGATCGTCGGCAGCCTGGCTGCGCGACCTGATCATCGGCCCCGTGGGAGGCTTCATCGTGCCTGCCGAGATCGGCAACTGGCTGCCCAAGGCCCTCCTGTTGCTGGTCGTGAGCCTGGGCGTGGTGTGGGTACCGCTCAAGCGATCACGCCTGGGGCTGTCGATCTACGCGGTCGGCTCAGACCGGCTGGCGGCCTTCCGCAGCGGTGTCCCGGTCGACCGGACCAAGGTCGCGGCCTACGCCCTGGCCGGTCTCTTCGCCGCCATGGGCGGGCTCGATCTTGACCATGAACACGGGCATCGGGACGCCCATCCAGGGCCCCTATCTGCTTGCCAGCGTGGCGGCCGTCGTCCTCGGCGGCGTGAGCCTGGCCGGCGGCAAGGGTGGGCTGGTGGGACCGATCGTGGGCGTGTTCATCCTGCGGCTCGCGCGCCAGGACCTGACGCTGATGTCCATCGACCCCAACGTGGCCCAGGTCACCGAAGGCCTCATCATGGTGGCGGTCGTCCTCGTCGGTGCCCTCGTCGCGCTTCGGGGCCGACGCTCATGAGCGGGCTTACGGGCGCCATGGGCGAGGGCACTGGACGCCGAGCCATCGATATCCGCGCCACCTTCCGGGATCGCCCCCTGATCCCACTGGTGATCCTGCTGTTCGGGCTGATCGTCGTCCTGGAGTTCCTGCAGCCCGGCATCGTCAACGAGCGCTGGGTCAGCAACATCGTGCGCGCCGCCGTCCCCCTCGCCATCCTGGCGGCGGCCCAGACGCTGACCATGCTGACCGGGGGCATCGACCTCTCGGTGGGCATCGTGGCCACGATGACGGCATTCGTCATGGCCACCCAGGTCTCATACATGGACCCCGCACTGGCCATCCCGCTGGCCCTCGCGGTGGCTGCGCTCGTCGGGCTGGCCAACGGCATCGGTGTCGGTATCTTCCGCGTCCACCCGCTGATCATGACCCTGGCCGTCGGACTGGTCGTGGAGGGCCTGCTGCTGGTCTACCAGCGCCTCGTGCTGGGCGGCAGCATGCAGCTCCCGGAGGTCATCACCTGGCTGGGCACGGGACGCTCGTTCGGGAACATCCCCAACTCGCTGTTGGTGTTCATCCCGCTGTCGATCCTCATCTGGCTGCTCCTGCGACGCACGGGCTTCGGCCGCCTGCTCTACGCCATCGGCGACAACGAGGGCGCTACGCGCCTGGCCGGCGTGCGCTACTGGCAGGTCATCATCGTGCTGTACATCCTGAGTGCCTTGCTCGCAGGCATCGGCGGGCTGCTCTACATCGGGCTGGTGAAGGCCAACACGCTCTCGCTGGCGGTCCCGCTCGTGTTGCCATCGGTGGCGGCGGCAGTCATCGGCGGGACATCGATCTACGGTGGGCGCGGCGGCTACGCCGGGACGATCGTCGGGGCGCTGATCCTGCAGGTCATCACCACGCTGCTACTGGTCCTGCAGGTACCCGAGGGGACTCGCCGCATCATCTTCGGCCTCATCATCCTGGGCGTGACCGCGGCCTACACGCGGATCACAGAGGAGCGCTAGCGGCCGACCATGAGCGCGACCCGTCACATCGGACTGGACCTCGGCGGCACCAACATCAAGTGGGCCGTGGTGGAACAGTCGGGCCCGGACGGCTGGCACACGCTCGACCGCGGCCAGGTGCCCACCGACACCTCGCGCCAGGACGCCAGTGTCGTGGCCCAGCTGGCCGACCTCGCCGTCGAGGTACGCGACGGCGTGACCGATGGTGCGGTCGCCAGCCTGGGGGTTGCCGTCCCAGGTCTCTACATCCCCGAGACCGGCGTGGTCACCTTCCTGACCAACGTTCCCGGCGACTGGTCGGCGACCCCGGTCGGCGCGCCGCTGGAGGCAGCGACTGGCCTGCCCACCGCGCTCATCAACGACGCCCGCGCCTTCGGTCTCGCCGAGCTGCGCTTCGGCGCGGGACGCGACGTGGAGTCGTTCATCGGCTTCACCCTGGGCACCGGCGTCGGCGGCGTCGTGGCCATCGGCAACCAGGTCATCCAGGGATACCGCGGACGAGCTGGCGAGCTGGGGCACCAGACCATCGACCCCGACGGTCCGTGGTGCGGCTGCGGCAATCGCGGCTGCGTGGAGGCCTATTGCCGGGCCGACCAGGTGGCCATCGTGTGCGGGACCAGGGATCCGCGCGAGGCCATCGAGAAGGCCCGCGCCGGCGACCAGCGGGCCATCGACGGACTGGCCGAGATCGGCCGCTACCTGGGCATCGGCATCAGCAACGCGGTCACCATCATCACGCCCGAGCTGGTCATCCTCGGTGGCGGCTGGTCCAGCGCCGGTGACCTGCTCATCGAGCCCATCCGGGCGGAGATGCGGCGACGTGTGCTCATCGGTTCGGGCGAGCACACCGACGTGGTGCTGGCCGAGCTGGGCACCTGGGCCGGTGCCATCGGAGCCGCGGTGCACGGTGCCGAGCGCGCTGCAGCACCGGCCGCCGGCGCCTCGCAGGAGCACGGCCCGCAATGACCGAGCTCGACTATGCGCCCCGCTACCGCGCGATCGAGCAGGCGCTTCGAGCCCGCATCGCACGGCTGCGCCCGGGCCAGCGCCTGCCCAGCGACGCCGATCTGTGTGCCGAGTTCGGCGTCAGTCGCATGACCGCCCGCCACGCCATGTCGCAGCTGGCGGAAGAAGGGTTGGTGCGCCGGGATCCCGGTCGCGGCACGTTCGTGGCCGAGCCGCCCACGCACCGGCGGGCCAACTTCCTGATGACCTTCAGCCACGAGATGCGACGCCAGGGCCGTGTGCCCAGCTCGCGCATCGTGGAGCGCTGCGTGCGCTTCCCCAGCGACGGTGAGCGCACGGACCTGCGCGTGGCACACGGCAGCAAGGTGATCGAGCTGTGCCGCGTGCGACTGGCCGACGGGCAGCCGGTGGCCCTGGAGCTGGCGGTGCTGGCCACGCGCTGCATCGAGACCGTCCTTGCCGCCGACCTGGAGCGCGGCTCGCTGCACGAAGCGCTCATCCTGGAGGGCATGGTGCCGTCGCGGGGCAAGTCGTCGATCCGCGCCGAGGCCGCTACCCAGGATGACGCCGTCCTGCTCGGCGTGGCAGCCGGCGAGCCGATGCTGGTCGAGCGCCGCCTCATCCACGACCAGCGCGGCCGCCCCATCGAGCGCACCGAATCCCGCTACGCCGCCGACCGCTATGGCCTCAACGTGGGCTTCTCGGTGGAGGACAGCGGCGCCGTCACCATCTCACCCGATGCCTGAAGCACACATCGCGCCGGCTCCGACCGGAGCCTGGGGGTAGCCATGGAACCACGAGAACGCGTGCTCGCCGCACTTGACCACCGGGAGGCCGACCGCGTTCCGCGGGACCTTGCCGGCACGCGCTACAGCAGCATCCACGCCGAGGCCTACCAGCGGCTGCGGCCGGCGCTGGGCCTGCCCGAGGCGGAGATCCGCATCGTCGATACCACGCAGGGCCTGGCACAGGTGCACGACGACGTGCTCGACCGCTTCGGTGCCGACGTCGGCCTCGTCCCGGCCGGGTCGCCGTCCGCCTACACCCGCGAGATCAGCGACGACGGTGAGTACGAGCGCTTCCTCGACGAGTTCGGGGTGCTGCGGGCCAGGCCCCACGGCGGGCTCTACTACGAGTCCACCACCTCACCCCTCTCGGGCGACATCAGTGCGGCCGACATCGACGCCTACCCCTGGCCCGACCCGCAGGACGCCGGACGCTTCGCCGGCATGAAGGCGCGGGCACGACACATCCGCGACGTGGAGAAGCGCGCGGTCTTCGTGGGCTCGCTGTGCGCCGGCGTGACGGAGATGCACTTCCGCATGCGCGGCTACGAGCACGGCTACATGGACATGGCCCTCGATCCCCGCTTGGCACGGAGCCTGATGGAGAGGATCACCCAGCTGAAGCTGGCCTACTGGGAGAAGGTGCTCGACGAGATCGGCCCCGACATCGACATCGCCGCCGAGGCGGACGACCTGGGGGCTCAGCACGCGCCGCTCTTCAGCCCGCAGGCGTACCGCGACATCGTCAAGCCCCTGCACAAGCAGATCGTCGACCTCATCAAGAGCCGCTCCAACGCCAGGTTCTTCCTGCACTCGTGCGGCGCCATCAGGGAGCTCATCCCCGACCTCATCGACATCGGCGTGGACGCGCTCAATCCCGTGCAGGTGTCCGCCGAGGGCATGGAGACGGCCGCGTTGAAGCGCGAGTTCGGCGCCGACATCACCTTCTGGGGTGGCACCGTGGACCCCCAGAAGACACTGGCACGAGGGACACCCGAGGAGGTCAAGGCGGAGACGATGCGCCGCATCGAGGACCTCAAGCCCGGCGGCGGCTTCGTCATCGCCAGCATCCACAACATGCAGGCACAGGTGCCGGTGGAGAACATCCTGGCCTTCTGGGAGGCCGTGGAGGAGGCCGGCCGCTATGACTGAGGTGCTTAGCGGAAGACTCGTCGTCGACGACGGCGAGCTGCTGGGACGGGTCCTGGTCGACGACGGGCGCATCACGGCGGTGGAAGCCGACGGAGCCGTCAGCGACCGCACCATCGTGGTGCCCGGCTTCATCGACGTCCACGTCCACGGCTGGGGCGGACACGACGCCATGGGCGGCGCCGAGGCCCTCAGCGGCATGGCCCGCGCCCTGGCGGCGCGCGGCGTGACCTCGTTCCTGCCCACATCGGTGACGGCATCGTTCGAGAAGCTCACCGTCTTCGCCGAGTCGGTGCGCGCCTGGATGCCCGCCGCACCGGCCGACGGAGCCGAGCCGCTGGGCTTCAACATGGAGGGGCCGTTCCTCTCGGAAGCCAAGAAGGGCGCCCATCCGGCCGCCCTCCTGCGCCACCCGGCCGATCTCGACGAGGAACGCCTGGCGACGTTCACCGAGGGCCTGCGCATCATCACCATCGCGCCCGAGCTGCGCGGGGCGCCCGAGCTCATCACCCGTCTCGCCGCGGCCGGTGTGCGCGTCTCGCTGGGTCACTCGGCCGCCGACGTGGCCCAGTCGCGTGCCGGCTATGCCGCCGGGGCGGTCAGCACCACGCACCTCTTCAACGCCATGGTGGGCGTGGTGCACCGCGAGCCCGGCCTGGCGCTGGCGGCGCTGCTCGACGATGCCGTGTGGGTGGAGCTCATCGCCGACACCCTGCACGTCGATCCCGCGCTGTGGCCGCTCATCTGGAACCTGAAGCCGGCCCAGCGCGTGTTGCTCGTCAGCGACGCCATCGCCCTCGCCGGCTCCGGGCGCGACCGCGGCATGCTGGGCGAGCTGGAGGTGCGCGTGGACGGCGACATGGCCACGCTCGTCGAGGGCGGCAACCTGGCCGGCTCGGTCACGGCCATGGACCTGGAGCTGCGCAACGTGGTGCGAGCCGGGATCTCCCTGCCGGACGCGGCGCGGGCGGCTGCCACCAACCAGGCCGAGCTGCTGGGGCTGAGCGATCGCGGCCACCTGGCGGACGGGCTGCGCGCCGACCTCGTGGAGCTGGACGCGGCCACGTTCGCGGTCCGCCGCGTCATGCGCGCCGGGGAGTGGATCGTCGGCGAGTGACGCTCAGGCCGGCGGCAGGGGTGGTGGGACCTCCTCCACCACACCGCGAGGCGGATCGCGCCCGAACGCGGGAGCGCGCAGCACGAGCCAGACGATGAGACCGCCGAGCGCGAGCGCGGCCGTGGCCGCAAGGAACAGGACGGGAGCGCCCAGTGTCTCGTAGATGATGCCACCGGCGGCGTCGGCGGCGATGGGTGCGATCCCCGCGTAGATGAACCAGGCCATCGACTGCCCCATGGCATAGAGCCTCGGTGGCATGAGCACACCGATGATGAGCACCATGGCCATGTAGCGCAGCGCATAGGAGACACCGTCGAGGGTGCGCAGGCCGGCCACCATCCACGCCTCGGGCGCGATCGCGACCAGGGCCATCAGCGAGGCGGCGATGGCGGCCCCCAGGACGAAGAGGCCGCGCAGGCCGAGTCGAGGCGCGAGCCGGCGGGAGGAGGCGAAGACGGGGATCTCCACGAGGGCCGGCAGCGAAGCGGCCAGCCCCACGAGAAAGACGCCACCGCCTTGGTCGAGGATGCGCAAGCTGATGAAGCGCCAGGAGGCGTGCTCGCCCATGGAGGTGAGCAGCAGGCCGGCCAGGAACCCCAGCAGCACCGGGGTGGTGAAGCGGGGCAGCCAGGCGCGCAGCCGGAGCCGCGGCTGCTGGTGCGTGTCGCTGGGCCTGCCGGCTCCCCTCACCGGCAGGAGCACCAACGCCGCCAGCAGCAGCGCGCTGAGCGTGAACGCCACGAACACCGGCTCCGGGCCGGCCAACGCCCAGACCGCGCCACCGGCGGTGGCGGAGAGCGCCCAGCCCGCCGACGCCCAGACGCGTACACGACCGTAGTCGGACGCTGCCTCGCCCAGCTCTCCCAGCACCAGCGCATCGGTGAGCGGGCCCCAGGCCATCGCGCCGGCCACGGCCACCGACAGGGCGAGGGTCAGCGACAGGCGGTCGCTGCCCGATGCCAGGATCAGCCCACCACCGATCGCAGCGGCAAGGGATGCGAGCGCGATCGTGCGCGGCCGACCCAACCAGCCGTCGGCGATCATGCCCCACAGCGGGTAGGCCAGGAGCGAGGCCAGGCCGGCGATGCCGAGGATGAGCCCGATCTCTGCCGCCCCCAGGCCGCGCTCGTCAAGCAGCGGGACCGGGAACGGCATCAGCAGACCGAAGGCCGCACCCTGCACGGCGAAGAGGATCCGGAGGCGGCGACGCGTCACCGACCGAGTATGGGTGAGCGGTCCTGTCTCGGCGCTGCCGATGGTCCGCTTGCCGGTCCCCGGCGTTCCGGGGTACGGTCCCAACTGCACTCAACCGCACATCCGTCGATTCCCCGCACACGAGGAACGTCCCATGTCGTCTGGGGCCTGCCGCGCCCTCGTATCCCTGCTGCTCACGCTCGTCGCAACGGCCGTCCTGGTCCTGCCCGTCGCGGCGCGGACCGAAGCGCTGAACGAGTACGCCACCGCCAACTACACCATCGATCCGGCCAACGGCGAGGTCGACGTGCAGGTCGTGGTGACGCTCCAGACCGAGCTGAACCAGCCCTTCACCGAAGGCCGCTGGGGACCGGTCGTGGTCGAGCAACGGGCGCGTCCCTCAGTCAGTGGCAGCGTCGATGGGTTCGACCTGCTTCGCCCTCCCGGTGAGGCACCGGGGCTGTGGAAGACGTTCCAGGTGCAGGTGCCCAGGATCGAGGGCGGCCGGGAGCGGGATCGCTTCGTCCTCACATACCAGCTCGACGGCAGCCTGGACCAGTCCCAAGCCGCGCTCGACGAGACGCCGGCTCGCATCGACAGCAGCTACTTCTACTTCTGTGCCGTGGGCCAGGATGCCGACCAGGGATTGGTGACGATCGAGGTGGACGACCGCGTCGCCTGGACCCTGACCCAGAGTGGGACCCCGCTCATGAAGTCCGACGACAACGGCCTGAAGTCGGAGTCGGTGCGCACGCCGGCGCAGATCTTCACCTGCGTGGAGGGCGTCCGCGAGGACCGACTCAGGACCAGCCAGTTCGTCGGGCCGGCCGGCCGGCAGATCGTGCTCCAGGCGTGGCGAGAGCGTGACAACTGGTTGAGTGCCGCCGAGACGCGCGCGCGACCGGTGCTCGACGACATCCATCGCTTCCTGCAGCACGACATCCCCGGCAACGCACCGGTCATCATCCGCATGGCACCGCCGCGTGAGCTGGGTGGCTATGCCAGCGCCCACGACACGCCCGGCATCGTCCAGCTGGACGAGAACGCCGGTGTGGTCGATCCGGAGCACCAGCTCGCACACGCCTGGTTCACCACCGACAGGTTCACCGAGCTGTGGCTGCGCGAAGGCATGGCACTCTGGACCGCCTCGGCCATGAGCCCGGGCGGCGCCTGTGCGCCGGCCGGGTCGAACGACGCCGGCCTCGACCTGTCCGATTGGCAGGTCGTGCGGCCCACGTCCGAAGGCGACCCCGAACAGGTCAGCGCCGACCAGGATGCCGCTGCCTGCGGCATCGTCAGCGCCATCGCCGCGCGCATGCCCGAGGAGCAGTGGCGCGAGGTCATCGGCTCCCTGCTCGACAGCGAGACCAAGTACGTCGGCAGCGCCGGGCCGGAGATCGCCTCCAGCCCCACCGTCGACTATCGCGAGTGGCTCGACGCCGTCGACGAGCGCGGCCTGGTCCCCGCGGCTGCCGACCCGGCCTTCGCCGCCAACCTCGAGGAGCTCGATTTCGCCCAGGACCTGCTGGAGGCCTACGGCATCACCGGCAGCAGCCCCGAGCTGGTCGATCGTTCCGCTGCCCGCGCCTACTACCACGAGTTCCTGAGCGAGGCCGCGGCCGAGGGCCTGGGCGCACCCCTGGCGGTGCGCAAGGCCATGGACGACTGGCGCTTCAGTGATGCCACCGCCGCGCTCGACGTGTCGTTCGAGGTCCTCAAGGCGCTGCGTGCGGCCGACGAGCTGCTGCCGACGGCCGGCCTCATCACCATCATCAAGAGCCCATTCGAAGCGGCCTCCAGCCCGGCCGAGATCGAGGCGGTCCGGACCGAGGCCCTCAGCCTGGCCGAGGATGCCGAGGAGCTGGTCGTCCCGCTGGGTGAGCTGAGCGCGATCACACCCATCGAGTGGGGGCCCTACCCCGCCGTCATCGGCTCCGCCATCGACGACCGCCGCTTCGACGACGCCAGGGCGGCGATCCCGGCGGCCAGCGAGGTCGCGCAGGCGATCACTGCGGCTGCCGAGGCACTGCCAGAGGCCGGCCTGATCGAGGCGTTCGCCGATGACTACCGCACGGCGGCGACGCAGAACGAGCTGGAAGACCTGGCTGCCGCCGCCAGCGACGTGCGCCGCGAGGCCGAGGCCACCGGTCGCTCGCTCGACCTGTTGCGCAGCGAGGTCGGCGAATGGCAGATCCCGGCCGCGGTGACCGACCCCGTCGAGCGCGGCCAGATCAGCGCCGGCCGCGCCGTCATCGAGGACGCGCGCGCCGTACTGGCTGCGGCACGGACCGCCGACATCGCGCTGCCCGCAGCACAGTTGAGCCTCGACATCCGGCCTCGCTTCGAGGCCGTTACCTCGAGCGCCCAGATGGCCAGCCTGCGGGCCGAGGCCGAGGAGCGCAGCCGGGAGGCCCAGGCCGTCGGCGACGCGCTCGAACCTCCTGCAGGACCGCGTGCCCGACTGGCAGATCCCCGCCGTCGTCACAGACCCCGTTACGGGACGCGACTTCGCCACCGCGGCCCTGACCGCGTCGGCCGCGCAGCGCTGGGTGGAGAGCGCCTGGAAGGCCGACCAGGACTGGCCCGAGTTCGGCGCGCTCGACAAGGTCAAGCCCAAGTTCGAGAGCGCCGACAGCCTCGAAGCGCTGACGGCCGGCGCCGACCTCGCGGGCAAGTGGTCGGAGGCCGCCAGACTGGATCAACCGCGCGGAGGTGGCCGCCGCCGCCGATCGCGACCTGCTCACCGACTTCGGCCTCTGGGGCGTCGATGTCGAGACCCCGCTGCAGGCGGCCAGGGATGCTGGCCTGGCAGGCGAGGTCGACAAGGCCATCAACGAGTCCTCGAGGGTCATCTCCCTCGTCGAGGGCGGCTCGTCGGCCGGACAGCTGCGCCTCGGCGGACTCGTCTTCTTCGGCATCGCGGTGCTCGGCGTGCTGGGCCTGTGGGTCATCCTGCGCCGGCAGTCCGGTCCCTCCTGGGCGCGCCAGCGGAAGCCGCACTGGCTCGAGGATGGCCGCTCCCGGGACAAGAAGGAAAAGAAGGACAAGAAGAAGCCCAAGTAGGGCGGGCGAGCGACTCCCCGTCGTGCCGCTCCGACGGCTGCGTCCTGCCACGCCCGCCGATGCCGAGGCCATCACGCGCCTGACGCTGCGCTCGAAGCGGCACTGGGGCTATGACGAGGCCTTCATGGCCACGATGCTGCCGGCGCTGACGACGACGGCGTCGGACCTCGAGCTGCCGCGTCACGCACGTCGAGGTGCTCGAGGAGGACGGGCGCCTGCTCGGCTACTACCGGCTGCGGCGACGGACCGAGCTGGCCTTCCTGGAGGACCTCTTCATCGACCCCGACGTCATGGGCCAGGGGCTCGGAAGACAGCTCTTCGAGCGCGCGGCCGATGTCGCGCGCGGCTGGGGCCTGGGCTGTGCTCGAGTTCGAGAGCGACCCCTTCGCGGAGTCCTTCTACCTCCGCCTGGGGGCCGAACGCGTGGGCATGTCGCCATCAGCGCTGCTGCCGGGTCGCAGCATCCCGCTCATGCGCTACGCGCTGCGGCGCTAGCCCGCCAGGGTCACGAAGCCGTCGACGGGCACGACGACACCGCCCGCTGCGGGGTCGTCGCTGCCGGTGGCCTCCACGCTGATGACGTGGCTGCCCGCCGGGAGCTGGGCCACGAACACGATCTGGGGCCCCGTCTCCTCCGCGGCGTAGAGGTCAGCGAGGCCGACCGCGACACCGTCGAGCAGCACCGCCACGCGGCCGGCATCGGGGCCTCGCCGGGCGATGACACCCACCTGCGTGCCCTCGACGGCATCTCCCGTGGCCTCCAGAAGCTCGATGCTGAAGGGCAGGCTCTCGGCGCGTGCGGTGTTGCCGGCGCCGTCCCGGCCGATGGCGGTCGCGGTGCAGGTCGCGTCGGGCGCCGCCAGCGCATCCTCCGCGAGCCAGTCGGCAGGCTCATCGGGAGCGGCCGATCCGGGTGCCTCGCTGCGCATCGTGCCGGTCGGGCCGCAGTCCACCAGCACGGACGCGTCGGACAGGCCGGCAGCGGCATCGCGCGCCTGCCAGGCCACCGCGACGGGCACTCCACGCGTGGCCTCGTCGCCCAGCGCCCCGGTTCGCAGCGAGACCACCGGCTGCGACAGCGACGGCGGCGTGTGGTCGATGAGGATGCTGTCGCTCAGCACCGGTGAGACGAGACCGGGGCCGTTGCGTAGCTGGACGAAGACGTCCACCTCACCTTCCGCGGTCGGCAGCTCGACGGTGGGTTCGGAGCCGATCCGGCTCCAGCCCGACCATGATTCACCGTCGGACGACGTTCTCAGGTGGCTCGCGTCGCGGCCACCGAGATCGACTGCGGCCCGCTCGCGCGAGGTGGCGATGGCGCCACTCTCGAGACTGAGCGGCCGCAGCTTCAACGCCTCGAGGTCCTTGCGCCCGCCGCCGAAGAAGTTCCCATCCACCCGCCCGCTGATGCCCGGAACGCTGCCCGAGATGGTGGTCTGCCAGAACGTCCAGTCATCCCAACCCGGCGGGATGGAGATCGGCTCCTCGCAGCCCCAGCAGGCAGCCCAGAGCGGATGCTCCTCGAAACCCTCGGCATTGCCCACGACCTGGCGCCACATGTAGACCGACGTATAGATGACGGGCAGCCGCCCGGTGCGCTCGTACACGCGGGCCACGAAGTCGCGCAGTCGCGTGGCTGCCACAGCATGGATGGAGGCGCCGATGGGAGCCCAGCACTCCACGTCGACGACCGGCGGGAGCAGGTCGTCGACACCGCCGGCCGCCTCGAGGCGATCGATGAAGTGGTCGGCCTGAGCTCGCCCGTCGAGCGTGTAGTCGAAGAAGTGGTAGGCGCCAGCGGCCAGTCCAGCTGCGCGTGCTGCAGCCATGTTGGTCAGGAAGCGCGGGTCACTGAAGTCGTTGTCCTGCGTGGCCTTCATCAGCACGAAGCGGTAGCCTGCGGCCTTCACACTGGCGAAGTCGATGTCACCGTTGTGGTGGCTCACGTCGATGCCCTTGATGAGCTCGCGGCTGTCGGACGGTGGCGCCGACGCAGCTGGTCCGCCTTCCAGCTCTGCCTGCACGACGCGCACGTCGGTCGCGGCCACGTAGGCCGTGGGGCCGAGAGCGGTCGGCGCAGCAGGCTCGGGCGACGGCTCGCCGCCCTGCTCGCCGGCAGGCTCGAGGCTTGGCTCGACGGTCGGCTCAGGAGTGGGAGTCGGCTTGGCGCCCGGCGGCCAGGGCGGGTCCTTGGGCAGCCCGGGACCCTTGTACCTGCGCGTGCCGGCCTGGCAGCCGATGCCCCTGCCGGCCGCATCGAAGACGTTGACAGCATCGGTCTCGACAGGCTCGAAGGCAGCGCGAAGCGACGATGGGCCGACAGCGTGAGGCCCAGGCAGGAGCAGCATGATCATCGTCAGCGCCTGGGCGAACGCGACGACACGGCGACGTGTCATGTTGGCTCGGAGAGGGTAGCGGCGTTGCCCGGATCCCGCAGGGGATGATGTCGTCAGCGAGGACGGCGTTCGACCGGTTGCGCGGGCACCGCAGCGCCCGGCGCGTCGCGGAGGGCGGGTCCGCTGCGAGCCGCCACGGCCTTGTCGAGCAGAGCCAGCAGCGGGGGCGCCTTCACCGTCTCGAACCGATCCCGCGCGGCGTCGGCCCAGTCCGCGATGGACGGCTCGTTCGGCAGCAGGGTCAGCGCGTCCAGCTGCGCCACCGCGGCATGGAGGCGCGACGAGTTTCGCCCGAACTTCTCGACGGCGCCACTGAAGCCGGCCAAGGCCTCCTCGTTGCGGCCCTCGAGCGCGGCGATCCCGGCCTCCACGAGCAGTCTCGTGCCCTCGACGAAGTTGCCGGAGTAGACCTCCTGGTCCATGTGGGCCAGGCTCTCGCGGGCCACGTCCACGTCACCAGCGAAGTGGGCAGCCAGCGCCAGCCCCAGCCGCGCGTCGGTCTGGTTCTGGCTGTGGACCTCGGCCGCCGCCCGGAACAGCTCGATCGCGCTCTCCGGCCGGCCGGAGAGCAGCGTCGACATGGCCGGGTAGAAGCGCTCCCAGAACTCGGCGTCGGGATCGGACATCGAACGCGCCAGCCGAGAGCGCTCCGCAGCGACGGCCGCGGTGTCGTCGCCCCGGATGACCATGAAGTACTCGCGGATGGCCAGCAGGCGGGCCCGGTCGGCGTCGGAGCGGGTGAGCTCCAGCTCGGCATCGAGATCCTTCAGAGCCGCGTCCCAGTCAAGCCCCTCGTAGACCGCTCCAAGACTGATGGCACCGATGATCCACTGTGACATCTGGCTGATCCCCAGCCGGGTCGAGAGCTCGTAGGCCTCCCGTGCGACACGCATGGCCGCCGCTCCGTCCTCGTTGCCCTGCACCGCTGCCAGGTTGTTGCGCGCTCTCAGCTCCTGGGCCACGTCACCCGCCTCGTGCGCCAGCTGTATCGCCGCCTCCATCAGCACGACCGGCTCGCGGAGACGACCCTTGCCGCCGAACGAGGCTGCCTTGTTGATGAAGGCTTCGGCGATGATGCGCGTGAGGCGCCGGGGTTCGGCGATGGCAAGCGCCTCGTCGGCACGCGCGATGGCCTGGTCCTCCTGCACCAGCCGCATGTGGGCACGTGACAGCCGCGCCAGCATGTCGGCGCGGTGCTCCGCGTCCTCCGGCCGGTCGGCCCGCGCGATGGCAGCTTCGAGGAACTCGACCGTCTCGGCCAGCTTGGAGGCGTCGGCCAGGATGCCGCCCATCATGGCTGACGCGCGAGCGACGCTGGTACGGTCGCCGACGGACTCGTAGGCGGCGATGGCTTCGATGCCCAGGCGCTCCGCTTCGCTGTAGCGACCTTCGATGTCGGCCGCAAGGGCGGCGCGCTCCAGCAGCTCACCTCGCTCAGCGGGGGCATCGGTGATGTCGAGTGCTTGCGCGAGGCAGGCCGAGGCCTGGTCGAGCGCTCCGAGGGCGATGGCCCGCTCAGCCGCCCCGCGCAACGCGAGCCGGGCCTGGATCCTGAGCCCATCGGCCTCGGGCCCCGGGTCGGATGCATCGTAGGCGGCCAGGTAGTGCGTCGAGAGCACCCCCGCCAGCTCGTCCTCGCCCAGGCCCTCGAAGTAGCGAGCTGCGGCCAGGTGCCGCGAGCGCCGGTCACGTCGGGACAGCGTGTCGTACGCCACCTCGCGGATGACCGACTGCACGAAGCCGTAGTAGCCACGCTCGGGAGAGCGCGGGTCGACCGAGATCTCCGAGGATCTCGCGCTTGACCAGCGAGCGCAGCCGCGGCTCGAGCGCAGCCTCGTCCTCGCCGGCGATGGCAGCGAGAGCCGCGGCAGAGAACGTCTTGCCCAGCACCGCGGCGTCCTGGAGCAGCGAGCGGTCCTCCGGTGCCTGCGCGTCGAGACGGGAGGCGATCAGCGCCCGCAGCGTGTCGGGGATGGCCAGCTCGCCCAGGTCGCCCGATGGCACGAAGGTGCCGTTGCCGGCCTCGCTCAAGCGCCCATCGGCGATGAGCATGCGGACGGTCTCGACCGCGTACAGCGGGATACCGTCGGCGCGAGCCAGGATGGCCGAGGTCGCCGCGGGGGGCATCTGCGGCACGAGGCCGGCCACCAGCTCCCGCATCTGCTCATCGGTCAGCGGTTCGAGGCCGATGGTGTTGAACGAGCGCGCGCTCGTGCCCCAGCCGGGGCGGCGGTCCAGCAGGTCCGGCCGCGCCAGCGTGACCACGAGCAATGGCACACCCTTGGACCATTCGAGCAGATGGTCGATGAAGTCCAGCTGGCCTCCGTCGGCCCACTGCAGGTCCTCGAAGAGCATGACCGTGAGGCCACGGCTGGCGATGCGCTCGAAGAAGATGCGCCAGGCGGCGAACAGCACCTCGCGACCCCCGGCCGGGGGCGGCTCCAGGCCCAGCAGGGTCAGCAGCGCCGGTTCGACCCACTCGCGGTCCTTCTGGTCGGGCACCCACTCCACGACGGTCTCACTGATGCGGGTCCGCGTGGTGGCCTCGTCGTCATCCTCCGCCAGCCCGGCGCGCTTGCGGACCATCTCGCCCAGTGCCCAGAAGGTCACGCCCTCGCCGTAGCTGGGGGCACGACCGCGGTGCCAGAGCACGTCCTCCACCAGGCCGTCGAGGTACTTCTCGAACTCCCATGCCAGTCGGCTCTTGCCGATGCCCGCCGGTCCGGTGATGGAGATGAGGCGGGGCCGGCGCTCGCGTCCGGCGACGTGCAGCAGGTCCTTGAGCAGGCGCAGCTCGACCTCGCGACCGACGAACGGCGGTTCCAGGCCTTCCGAGCGGCTGCGCCCGCCACGTTCGCTGACGACGCGCAGCACGCGCCACGCCGGCACCGGAGCCTGCTTGCCCTTGAGCACCTGCTCGCCGACTTCCTCGAAGACGATGGCTGACGAGGCCGCCTGCATCGTCGCCTCGCCCACCAGCACGGCGCTGGGCGGCGCCACGGCCTGCAACCGGGCGGCCGTGTTGACGAGGTCGCCCGCCACCATTCCCTGTCCCTGTGCGCCCAGCGTGACCGCGGCCTGGCCGGTGAGCACGGCTACCCGGGCCTGGAGCCCTTCGTCGAGCGCCTTCACCGCGCCGACGACCTCGAGGCCCGCTCGAACAGCCCGCTCGGCGTCGTCCTCGTTGGCGCGCGCCGCTCCCCAGGCGGCCATCACGGCATCGCCGATGAACTTCTCGACCACGCCGCCGTGACGCTCGATGACCTCGCGCGTGGCCTCGAAGTAGCGCGAGAGCGTGTCCCGCACGAGCTCGGGGTCGCGGCCCTCGGAGTACTGGGTGAAGGCGACGAGATCGGCGAACAGCACCGTGACCAGGCGCCGCTCGGCCAGGTTCGGGAGCGCGGGCGTGGCTGCAGTCGGCTGCAGGTCCGCAGCCGCCTCTGGCGGCGAGGCGGCGGCTGCATCGCCGCGCAGGGCGGTGCCGCAGCTACGACAGAAGCGCGCCTCCGGCCGGTTCTCGGCGCCGCAGCGCGGACAGCCCGACGCCAGGTTCGCGCCACAGCCGTCGCAGAAGGCCGCACCGTCGTCGTTCGCTTGACCGCAGCTCGTGCAGAAGACGCTCACAGCTTCCCCATCCACCCCCGCTCAGGGAACGCAGCGTACCCGATTGCGCGGCAGGCGGGCCAGCAACGGACCAACAGGGGATGCTCGCGTCACGTGACGTGGCCAGGAGATGCCGCGAAGTCGTTCCGCGTGGACCGGTCACGCGACGAGCCGGGTCAGCGTTGCGGTTCACTCCAACGCTGCGGAGGCACAGGTGGCTGTGTCGGGCGCGGGGCGGTATCGTCGGACGGCGGCGGTGGCAGCTCATGCCCATCGCCAGGCTGGACGTAGCCGTTGGGTGGCGCGTAGCCGTTGGCTGGGGCGTAGCCGTTGGACGGGGCGTAGCCGTTGGGCGGCGGTGCCGTTGCGGCCTGCGGGAGCGGCGGCGTGGTCGCCTCCGCATCGGACCAGGGTCGACCACCGATGGCGGAGATGCTGCGCGGCGTCGGATCTCGCAGCGGCGCGGGGGGCATCACGCGCGGCTTGGACCAGTCGGGCCCGGCCGGCCTGGGCGGCCGCGCGATCGCGGCGGGAGCAGCCGGCGACGCGTCCGCGTTGCCGAAGGCCTCGATGACGCTGCCGCCCTTGGCGGTCTCGAGTGGGTCGCGCGCGGAGAGGTCACCAAGCTTGGAGAGGTCTACGCTGACGCCGACCCGGCTCTGGACGCTGTGGACCTCGCTGTACTCGTCATCGATGAGCCGTGGGCTGGGGGGCTTCTCCACCCGGCACTTGTAGCACTTGTTGGCAGGCAGATCGTTCAGGCTGGTGCAATCGGAACAGACCCACCACTTGGCCTTTCCCATGGGCCCAGCATAGGGCTGGGGATACGCCCGTCACCATACCGAACGTATCACCCCCCGATGGCACCAATGTCCTCAGGGGCAGTCGGTCAGCGCGCCCGTCTGGGTGGTCCGGGAGACGTCCTCGCGGTCGGTCCAGAGCAGCTGCGAGACGCTGCTGCCAGACCGCGTGTCGGTGACGAGCAACTCGAGGGGCTCGTCGGTGCGGGCGCCGGCGAGCGTCCAGAACGAGCCGTCGAGCTCGCACGCGTTGATGATCTGCACGAGCGCACCCTCGCCGCGGTGCTCCCACACCAGACCTTCGGCATCGCTGCCGACGAGAGGGCCGACGAGGGGCACGCGCAGAGGCCTCGCCGCTGGCGCGCGCGATGTGGACGTCGAAGCGTTCTTCCACCGGGACTGGCGGCTCGATCGGCCGTCCGCGCTCGCGGATCCAGCCGGCCGCGGCAAGGTAGGCGTCCGACCCGAGCGTATCGAGATCGAGGCTCACGTGGTGCACCTGGTCGACCCCGGACAGGCCCAGGTCCTCGATGATGCCTCGCGGCACGCGCATGTTGCGCGCCGTCTCGAAGGCTCGCTTGACGCGCGCACGGTCGATCCCCTTGAGCGCCCGCTCGAGGGCTGCCCGATCAGGCAGCATGCCCTCCGCCCCCCAGAACGAGATGCCCTCGACCTGCCGCGGCGTGCGCCCTTCCGCCAGCAGCATCAGCTCGTCGAAGCCGCTGCTCTCGTCCACCGCGAAGACTGGCGAGCCCTTGCCGATGATGGCGTAGGAGGTTCCGCCGCGGATGAGTCGACGGTAGGCACCGTCGTCGCCGTCGGAACGCACCTCGATGGCGGTCTCGTAGCTGTCACCGCGCCCGTCGGCGCTGGCCAGCGTGGCCGTTCCCTTCAGCGGCGGCAGTCCGCCGCTGGCCGACATCGCCGCAGACGGCGAGGGCCTCAGGGTCGAGCACGGTACCGATGGGGCTGCCGGGCTCGTAGGCCGGCAGGGCGAGGCGGGCGCTCCTGCCGCTGCGCATGTCGAGGATGTCGATGGCCAGCGGGATGCCGGACAGGCCCGCTCCGAAGACCCAGACATGATCGTTCACGCTGCAGCCATCGATCGACGGAGATGGCGAAGGGTGCGTCCTCCTCGGTGTAGAGATAGAGCCTGTCCAGCTCGACCTCGTAGTCGACGTCGCCGGCGGGCAGTTCCAGGGTCACCAGCAGGTCGGGATCGGTGATCTCCGCAGCGAGCGCGACGGACGAGGCAACCGGGAACGAGACGAGGGCGGTCGCGAGTAGCGCCACCGCCAGCCGGGACAGGCCGTTCCGGATGCTCATCCTGTAGAGGCTAGCTGTTCTCGACGCTCGTTGCGAGCCGCTCAGTCGGTCGCGACACGGCGCGGCCACGGCGATGCGCTACGTGGCCGGCGAGCGATCCGACGAGTGCGATCCACCGCCCGGCTGGTCGGCCCTCAGGCGACCGGTCGCGCGGCTCGGTCCAGCAGGATGCGCGGGTCGGGACAGCGGTGGATGAACGTCGCCGGCCAGGTCGGATCGAAGTCGCGGGCGTCGAGCACACGCTGCGCGCTGAGGCGCTTGGCCTCGCCTACGAGCACCAGCCGCACGCTGCGCGAGAGCCCGATGATGCTGCCGAGACCGACCGAGACTCCGAGGCTGGGGACGTCTTCGAGTGCGGTGAACCCCGGGAACGTGGCCATGTTGTCGCGACGCGTCTGCGGCGCAAGTTCCAGCAGCGATGAGCCGGCCCCAAGGTCAGCCGGTGGGGCGACGAAGGCGACATGTCCGTCGCCTGCGCCACTGGCCGCGAGAAAGAGGTCCACGCCGCCGGCATCGGCGATGCGCTGGTCGTAGGCCGCGGGGTCCGTCGGGTCCGGGCCCCACACATGGTCGGGCGCGATGCCGTGGCCGCGCCCGACGGCAGCATTGATGGGGCCGACGATCTCACGCCGTGCGAACCCCTGGCACGAGCAATGCAGATCGGCAGCGACGGGGCGAGGGGCCGCCGGTGCGTCGACGACGTACTCATCCATCATCACGATGACCAGGCGCCTGAGGTCGGCGTCCGGCGATACCAGTCGGGCAAGCGCTCGGTACGTCGAGCGCAGGCTACGCCCACCAGGGCAGCCGAGCAGGAACCGCCGCTCGGTCGGCACGTCGCTGAGGCCGGCGAGGATCTCGCCAGCCAGCGCCTCCCCCAGCGCATCGGCGTCGTCGTAGACGGTCACGGGTGTGCCCGCGGCTGATGTCGTCCGCTCGGTCATCTCGCTCCTTGTCGTTCGATCTTGCCTGCGCACCGTGCCAGCGTACGGCTCACCGCACGATGATGCCGCCGTGCTCATCGTCGCGCAGGTCGAGCATGGCGACATCGGCGACCGCCCTCCCGACCGCGGACGCACTCGCGGCCGGCGGAGCGTCAGCTTCCAGAGCGGAGCGTCAGTTGCCGAAGAGGAAGTCGAGGATCGAGTCGATCAGACCCTGTTCGTCGTTGGCCGCCGGCTCGGGCGACGCACCAGCTTGGCCGTGGATACCGCGGCCGGCCGCGCGCGCCGCGTCCTCGACCTGGCGCAACCAGGCGTCGTGCCGGGTGTCGGGCTGGTAGGCGCGGACCTCGGCGAGGCCGAGGGCGACCAGGTCGGCGTTCACCATGTGCCAGCCGTCCGGCTGCTCCACCCAGACGTAGCGCAGGAGCCGGTCGTAGCGGTCACGGTCGCTGACGTCGCGCTCGAGCAGCACCTCTCGGTCAGCCACGAGGCGCCGGTTTGCCGCCGAGGCTTCCGGACCCCACGGCTCGACCGGCTCGCTCGGATGGACCGTCTCGGGCGTGTCGATGCCGATGTAGCGCAGGCGCTCCACGACGCCGGCCCCCCGGTCGATGCGGATCGTGTCGCCATCAGTCACGCCGACGACCACGGCCTTCTCTGCGTCGGCCGGTGGGGTGGCGTCGGGCAGCCCCTGGGCGCACACAGGCACCGGCGCCACGAGGCTGATGACCAGGATCAGCGTGCCGAGCAAGCCGGCGATCCGTCCCATGGTTCCCCCTCCTGTGTGGCGAGATCGCCAAGCATGGCGCTGACGATGGCAGCCTGCAGCGGGGTCCGGCCGACCCGGCTCGACCAGCGGCGTCGGGGGCCGATCATCGCTGTCGGCGGTGCCACCCGTGTGGCACGATTCGGCGCCTGCGCAGGAGATCGCATGCCTGGTTCCTGGCTGTACGACGTCATCTACCGATTCGGTGCGCCATGGGAGATCGGCGTGCGCAGCGAGCTGCGCGAGCTGGTGAGCAGCGGCCGACTTGCCCCCGCACCGGGTGAGCGAGCCATCGACCTTGGCTGCGGAACCGGAGCCAACACGGTGTTCCTGGCCCAGTCTGGCTGGCGGACTGTCGGCGTGGACTTCTCTTCGGTCGCCCTCTGCAAAGCCGAGCGGCGAGCACAGGAGGCCGGGGTGGACATCATGTTCGTGAAGGGTGATGTCACAGCCGACGCCATCCCCGGCGCCGAGGGTCCCTTCGGGTTACTCCTCGACTACGGCACCCTGGACGACCTGCGCGGCGACGCCCGCCAGCGCATGGCCGCGCTGATGACCCGCATCGCTGCCCCTGGCGGCAGGTGCCTCGTCTGGTGCTTCTTCGCCCCACGCTCGGACCTGCCACGCATCAGCGTTCGCGGCCCATCACGCATCTCCCCGGCCATCGAGCCCGGGGAGATGGAGGAACGGTTCGGGACGGACTGGGAGATCGAGGAGCTCGCGCAGATGACCCAGGGACCGCGGGTCAACGCCTTCCTCATGACACGTCGCGGGTGAACACCGCGGCGGCCTTCGAGGTCCTCGCACCCAACGGCGCGGAGGTGCCCGTCGTCGCCCACGTGCCGCACGCGTCCACTCGCATCCCGGACGATGTCCGTGCCGAGATCCTGCTGTCCGACGAAGAGCTCGCCAACGAGCTGGTGCGACTCACCGACTGGTACACCGACAAGCTCTTCGGCTGGGCTGGGCAGATGGGAGCGACGCGCTTCATCAACCGCCTGTCGCGGCTCGTCTTCGACCCCGAGCGCTTCCTCGACGATGAGGCCGAGCCCATGGCGGCCCACGGCCAGGGCGTCGTCTACTGGCTCGATACGCAGGGGCGGCCACTGCGGACGCCCGATGCCGAGCTGCGCCGGCAGCGCATCGATGAGCTCTACCAGCCGTACCACGCGGCGCTCGATGCCGTGGTGGCGGCAGCTCCTGGAAAGATTCGGAGCCTGCACCGTGCTGGACTGCCACTCGTTCCCCAGCCTGCCGCTGCCGAGCGAGATCGACCAGGTGCCCGACCGGCCCGACATCTGCATCGGCACCGATGCCATGCACACCCCGCCCGATCTGGCCGAGTCGATGGCCGCCGCGTTCGGGGCGGAAGGCTTCCGCGTCAGGCGCGACTCGCCCTTCGCCGGCACCTTCGTACCCAGCGGCTTCTACGGGCGCGAGCAGCGCGTGCGCTCGGTGATGATCGAGGTTCGGCGCGGCCTCTACATGGACGAGGTCACGGCCCTGCGGCGCCACGACTTCGACGACGTCGTCGTGGCGATCGAGCGTGCCGCCACGAATGGCCTCCGCGCCAGCCCGATGCGCTGACGAGGATAGCCGTCAGGTCTTGGGCGGAGGCGGCGGCCAGGCCTCGTCGTAGATGACCTGCTCCCGCGGCAGGCGGGCCTTGCCCGGCCTCGACTTGGGGGCCAACGCATCCTCCGTGGGATGCCCGATGGCCACGATCGTCCGCACCGAACGGTTGGCCGGGAGCCCCAGCAGCTCGTTGATGCCCTCACGGACGTCCGGCCGAACGCGCGAGAGGCCACCACCCAGACCCAGCATCGTGGCGGCGATGAGGATGCGCTCGGCGGCGCGGCCGTTGTCGAAGGCTCGCGAGATCGCCCGCTCGGGCTCGTCTGGCTCCACGATCGCTACGGCCACGCTGGCCGAGCGCAACCCACGCGTCTGCGGCAGGCCCAGCTCGGCGATGCGGCTGATGACGTCCCTGTCGCGCAGCGTGACGAAGCGGATGGGCTGCTCATTGCGACTGCTGCCGGACCAGCGCGCAACCTCGGTGATGGCGTCCAGCTCGGCGTTGGTCACCCGCTTGGCGGTGAACTCGCGGATCTGGCGAACGCGGATGAGCGGCCGGACGACCTCGAGGGGACTCGACCCCGACTTGGTGGACTTCGTGGACTTGCTGGAACCGGTGGCCATGGAGAGCTCCTTTCGGGAGCGCGAGCAGGGGCGGGCGCGACTCAGATGAACGCGGGGGAATCCAATCGTGACACAGCGGTCCGGGCTCGATGGTGCGTTCGAGCGACGGTCGGTATACCGGGGGGCGGACCATCGGGGCCGTGGTACGGACGGTAGCGCAGCGGTGTACTAGTCGCGACGTGTCCGGCACCCTCGCCGGCGCCGTGCGTGTATGAGTGCGAGGAGCGAGCGATGACTACCCCGACCATCGTCTCCGGTGCCGTGAGCACCGTGAGCGACCTGGGCAAGGACGAAGCCTGGCTGCAGGGCTGGCTCAGAGAGCAGCCGAGCCGGCTTGGCCTGGGTGAGCTGGACGTGGCCGACGGGGCGGGCGACGAGGATGACCGGTCGTTCGTAGCCACCGACGACGAGCGCTGCTTCAGCGTGGACGTCCGGCTGGGTGAGATGGAGGCGTCGCACGGCTTCCAGCTCCTCGACAACTGGGCACGCAACCGGGTTCGTCACCCGGACAAGACGCACGTGGCCGTGCTCGTGACCGAGACTGCCGGAGAGCGCTATCGCACCACGCTCGAGACGCTGGCCGAGCACCTGCCGCTGGTCGTGGTGGAGCTCGCGGTGTGGCGCGGTGAGTCCGAGGCGATCGTGGTGCCACACGTGGCGCTCGCGAGCGATGACGTGGACCTGGGCTTGACGCCCGCGGCCAAGGCCGCCGAAGCGCTGGCGCGGACCCGGCAGGACGAAGCCGTCGCCGAGGCCGAAGCCGAGGGAGATGAGCAGGAGAGCGACACCGTCGAGGCGGAGGCCGACCACGACGCGGCGGCGGCCGACGAGTCCGTCGAGGTGCCCGAGAACAAGGACGACACGGGCATCGCCGATCCCTGGGGTCTGCCCCGCCAGGATGACGAGGGTGAGGAGGCCACCAACGGCTCGGGCGCACACCGACTGCTGACCAAGATCGGCGGCTGAGCCCACCCGACCGCCGACAGCCTGACCCGGGCCCACGGCCCGGGTCATCTTCGTGGTCAACACGACCGGCGGGGCGAGCGCTGGGCGCAGCACCACCACGGCTGGCAGCGTCGCCGGCGAGAATGACGGCATGACCCGCGGGCAGGAGGCAGAGCGGCTGGTCGAGGAGCGGCTTCGCGCGGCGCTGCCGGAGCCCGAGTACCGCATCTACGTCAACGTCACCTGGACCGGTCCCGTACGTCGGCACGGGCCGGCGCGCGACGGCGAGGCGGACGCCGTCATCGCCCACCCCGAGCACGGCCTGCTGGTGCTGGAGGTGAAGTCCGGCGAGCCATCAGTCGACCACGCTGGCCGCTGGCACCTGGGCCCGGTCACGCTGAAGGAGTCGCCGTTCAAGCAGGCCGAGGACAGCAAGCACTTCCTGCGCGCGAAGCTGCGTGACCTGCCCGACTGGCCGCCGGACCTTGATCCGCTCGCTGGTCACGCGGTTGCCTTCCCCGACGTGGACCTCGAGAGCCTGCCGCGCGGCCATGCGTTGCTCGGACTCGACGCGCCCGCCGACCTGGTCCTCGATGCTCATGCGCTCGAGACCGTCGACGGCATCCAGCGCTGGCTCGACCACGTCTTCGACTACTGGAACGGCGATGGTGCCGGGGCGCGGCGGCCACTGGGCGAGAAGGGCGTCCAGCTGGTCGATGAGCTGTTGCGGCCGACCGTCTCGCTGCATCGACTGGTGCGCGGCCGCATCGAGGACGATCGGGCAGCCCTGGTGCAGGCCAGTCGGGCGCAGTCTCGGATCCTCAACCAGTGGCGTTCGCTGCGCCAGGGGGCCGTCCTGGGTCCGGCCGGCAGCGGCAAGTCCATGATGGCGGCGGAGCGGGCGCGGCGACTCGCGGCGGAAGGCTACCGCACGCTGCTGGTGTGCTTCAACCAGCGCCTGGCGACGACGTTGCAGCGCGATCTCGCCGACGCCGCGAAGCCCGCCGGCCTCACCGTGACGACCTTCCACCGGCTCTGCGAGCTGCTGGCGGCGAAGGCAGGGACCCTGCCCACGAGACCCAGCCCCATCCCGCAGGAGTGGTGGGACCGGACGCTGCCGGACGCCCTGGATGCGGCCATCGATGCGGATCCGGACGCGCGCTACCACGCCGTCATCATCGACGAGGGGCAGGACTTCACCCTCGGCTGGCTCGAATCGCTGGCCATGTTGCTGGTCGACACGCAGCACGGGGTCTTCTGGGTCTTCCACGACCCGGCGCAGGCGCTGTTCCGGCCCGACGTCGTGGACCAGCTCGGTCTCGACCGGCTGGAGCTCTTCGAGGATCACCGCAATCCGCCATCGGTCGCTCGACTGGCGGCCCGCTTCCGTGACGACGCGCGGTCCATCGACATCTTCCGCGAGGAGGGGCTGCCGGCGGAGGTGATAGAGGCCGCGCCGGGCAAGGCGACGGTGGAGGCGTTGCGAGTAGCTCTTCACCGCTTGACCGTGGACGAACGCGTGCCCGAGTTCCGTATCGCCGTGCTCTCCGGCGTGTCGGCCACCTCGAGCGAGGTCTGGCGGCAGCGGACGTTCGGCAACGTCACGTTGTGGAACGAAGCCCTCGACGATGCCGGGCGCTCCCGCGGCCTGCCACCGGAGCGGGTGCCCGACGAACCGGGCGACGTGGTGCTCTTCGAGACGATCCGCCGCTTCAAGGGCCTCGAGCGCGAGGTCATCGTGCTCTGCGAGCTGCCGGAAGAAACGGGCCGCATCGATGAGCTGCTCTACGTCGGCCTCACGCGCGCGACCACGCACGTCATCGTCATCGCGCCGGCCGCGCTGGCGGGGAGGCTTCGAGGGAGCTGAGAGCCACCCTCTTGCACCATCGGGCACTTGCGCGACGTGAGAACAAGGTCCACGCTAGTGCCGTCATCGCGCGGTCCGAGGCGCTCGGGCCAGGGAGGCAAGGATGGCGTCCAAGCAGATGGGTTCGCCGGTTCGGGGTCGGGGTTTCCGCTCCGCCCTGACGCTCATGCTCGTCGTCGGGTTGCTCGTGTCCGCGCTGCCTGGCGCCCCCGTCCTCGCGGCTGACACCAGCGGGGCGTGGTCGCGCGTCGAGCTGCCGGCACCGCAACGACTCGTGGAGCTGGAACCGTCGGAGGTGGACCCCACCGGTATCCCGGCCGACGCCTCCTTCCGCCTCGTGAGCCGGGGCAGCGAATCCGCCCGCGAGCTGGTCGATCGGCTTGTCGTCGATCCGGACATCGAGCTGTCGATCGAATCGGGCGCCGACACCTCGGTCGTCGGACTGCGGCCGGTGCAGCCGCTGGAGCCGGGGATCGAGCTGCGCTTCGAGCTCAGCGGCGACGATGGCGCCCGCCTGGGCGCATGGTCGTTCCACGTCCGCACCCCGGTCGAGATCGTCGAGACGCTCCCTCGCCACCATCGCACCAACGTGCCGCCCAACACGGGCATCGAGCTGACCTTCGACCGGGACGGCGTCATCGACCCCGAGCGTGCGTTCTCCATGGAGCCGCCGGTCAAGGGCCGTTTCGAGCGACGAGGCCGGGTGCTCTCGTTCATCCCACGCGAACCACTGCAGGAGGACACCGTCTACCGCGTGACGCTCACAGCCGGAGTGGGCACGGCCGATCCCCGGACTCGCAGCACACAGGACACCGTCATCGAGTTCGCGACGCGTCCAGCCAAGGGAGCCAAGGTCCGGCCACCAGCGGTCTTCCTCGGTGAGGTGGCTGAAGCGCGGCCGGGCGAGCCGGCGATCACCGAGGTGTACGTGCGGGCAAGGGCGACCGCGCAAGTCCCCGTGGACATCTACCGCTTCAGCTCCGCCGACGCGGTGGAGTCGGCGCTGCTGTCCGTGCGCAGCAGCGACGAGTGGCCCTACCGCGAGCACGTCGTCGACACGGCCGGTATGCAGCAGCTGGAGTCGCAGCAGGCGACACTGCGGTCGCTCGACCAGTGGGACCGACAGCGCCGCGCGCTCGTGCTCGAGACGCCCCTGCCGACGGGCTGGTACGTGCTGGTCATCCCCGTGCGAGACGGCTCAGGCACGGGCTCGAGGCTCATCCTGCAGGTCACTGATCTCGCGGCCTACGCTCATGTGACCGCGACGTCGTCTCTCTTCTGGGTGAATGACGTGAGCACCGGGGAACCCGTGCCCGGCGCGCAGGTCAGCCTCGCGGACGGACAGCTGCTCGGTCGGACGGACGACGACGGCCTCCTGCAGGTGCCCACGCCGAGTGCCTTGGCGGCCTACCAGCCGACGCCGCTCGGGCTGGTCCGCAGCGGGGATGCGGTGGTCTACCTGCCATTCGGCGGTGGCTCGTGGGCTGCGCCCAACGTCGAGAGCTGGGGACGCGAGCTGGAGCCACAGGACCTGGCCTGGTCCTTCCTCTACACCGACCGCAGCGGCTACCGCAGCAGCGACACCATCAACGTCTGGGGCATGCAGCGCGATCGGGCCGACGGCACGGTCCCCGACCAGGTGGAGCTGCGGTTGACCGCCGACAGCTACTACGACATGGCTCCCGGCAGCCCGCGTCCGCCGAGCATCGCCACGACCACCGCCGTCCCCTCGGCCAACGGCATCTACAGCGGCTCGCTCTCGTTCGAGGAGCTGCCGCTGGGTGGCTACATCGTGGAAGCCCTCGTCGACGATGAACCCATCGGGCAGGCATGGGTGGACGTACGCCGCATCATCAAGCCCGCTTACCAGCTCGCTGTCAACACCAACCGCCGCGCCTTCCTCGCGGGTGAGACCGTGCGCGTGTCGACGTCTGCACGCTTCTTCGACGGCACGGCCGTGCCCGGCGCGCCGCTGATCGTCAACTCGGCTGGACAGTCGCGAGCGGCGACGACCAATGCCACCGGGCGTGCCGTGGCTCGCCTCAAGGCACGTGCCCAGGGTCGCGTCGAGCAGATGACACACCAGTCGATCGGCGTCCGGCCGCGGCGCTCCGAGGAAGGCGAGATCAGCGCCGGCACGGGGATCGTGGTCCTGCCCAGCTCGCGCTACCTCGATGTCAACGTCCGGCGCGGCGGCGGCGAGATCAGCGCCTCGGGAACCGTCCACGAGGTCGACCTCGAACAGCTCGAACGGCAGATCGAGAGGGACATCCGTCACCGCCTCGATCCCCGTGGAGCACCCGTTCCCGGCGCCAGTGTGAGCGCGCGCGTCGTGGAGACCGAGTGGATCCGCCGCCAGACCGGCACGAGATACGACTTCATCACCAAGTCGGTCGTGCCGGTCTACCGCTACGACGCCAAGCGGCGCCGCTTCCCGCCCCAGGAGCTGGTCACGAGCGCGGACGGCTCGTTCGAACTGATCGCGCCGGCCGCGGCCGACCGCGCCTACGAGGTGACGCTGACCACGGTGGACCCCGCCGGACGGTCCACGCGTGTCACCCGCGATGCGTGGCGACCCTGGCCCGAGTCCGAGTCGACGGGGCCCTCCCTGGCGCTCGTGGGAGCGGATGAGTCCGAGCGGGGTGCCGTCGTCGGGGATGGCGAGGTGTACGCCGTCGAGCTGCGACAGGGAACCGAGCCGCAACCGACGGGAGGAGCCAACCGCTATCTCTTCCTGCTCAGCCAGGCCGGCCTGCAGGAGGCGGTGCTGCAGCGCTCGCCGGCCCACAGCTACACCTTCGAGCCGTCGCACGCACCCTCGGTCGACATCGGCGCGGTGCGCTTCACCGGCTCCGGCTACGTTCCGGTGCCGGGTGGCTTCACGGTACGCCTTGACCCGGAGACCCGGCGTCTCGACGTCGAGCTGTCCGCCGACCGCGAGCGCTATGCACCCGGCGATACCGTCGAGCTGGCGGTGCGGACGACGCGTGGCGACGGCGAAGCTGCGCCGGCGAGCGTCGTGCTGCGGGCGGTGGACGAGAAGCTCTACGCCATGGACCTCGCCGCTGACAGCGCACCGCTCGAGTCGCTCTACGAGCCGGTCTGGTCGGGCACCATCCGGACCTACGCGACGCACCTGCTACCGACCGGGCTGGCGTCGGGGATCGGCGACGGCGGCGACACCACGGGCGGCGGACGGGAGGACTTCCGTGACTCGGTGCTGTTCGAGCAGGTCGAGACCGATGCCGATGGCGAAGCGCTCGTGCGCTTCGATGTCTCCGATGACCTGACCTCGTGGCGGGTCAGCGCGACCGCGGTCAGCGATCGCGTCGAAGCCGGCGAGTCGACCACGCTCGTGCCTGTCGGCCTGCCCTTCTTCGTGGAGCTGGTGACGGCACGCGAGTTCGTGGTCGGAGACGACGCGCGGCTACGGTTGCGCGC
The DNA here is from genome assembly GCA_963712735.1 of uncultured Chloroflexia bacterium. Classification (GTDB taxonomy): domain Bacteria; phylum Chloroflexota; class Limnocylindria; order Limnocylindrales; family CSP1-4; genus JAFMJV01. The sequence continues at coordinate 340,087 of CAVQIZ010000002.1, forward strand.
GTACGGACCCGGCCTTGTGGCTGACGAACCGGTGACGTTCACGGTCAGCGCTCCGACGCTGGGCCTGGAGCCGACCGTCGTGCGTGGCACGGCGTTCAAGACCGCCGGCATCGACCTGCCGCCGCTGATCGAGGGACGCCATGCCATCACCCTCGACGGCGTGGCGGGTGCCGACGGGGAGCTGCACGATCGCCTGACCCGCGAGATCGAGGTCCGACGCTCGCGACTGGAGCAAGGCCGCACCGACTACGAGCAGCTGACAGAGGGCCAGGCCGTGCCCGGCGGTGATGGACTCACCACCGTCGTCATCACGGACGCTGGACGTGGACGCTTCTACCCCGACCTGGTCGAGCTGACGTGGTCGGTCGGACCCCGCGCCGACGAGGCCCTCGCCGCGGGACAGGCTCGTGACCTGCTCGAGCGCACCTTCGGCGAGGCGATCGCTCGACGCACCCGCTGGCGCGTTCGGGAGCGAGCAGTTCCAGGCACGCGATGGCCTGATCTCGCTGTTGCCGTACAGCAGCAGCAGTGAGGCGCTGTCGGTGCTCGTGGCGATCGCCACACCGGACGCGGTCGATCGTGCCGCCCTGCTGGAGGGCTTCCGCGACCTGGCGCGGCGACGCGCGATCTCGCGCGAACGCGCGCTGCAGGCGAACGTGGCCCGGGCGGCGCTGGGTGATGACGTGCTGGGCCGACTGAACGACTATCTCGACGACGAGCAGCTCACCACGTACGAGCGCCTGCTGCTCGGGATCGGACTTGCGGAGGCCGGCGACGAGGCCGCGGCCCTGGAGCTGGAGCAAGCCCTCCTCGGGCGCTACGGCCAGCAGCTCGGCGAGTGGGTCCGCCTCTGGGACGCAGATGACGATCGGCCGGCACAGCGCAGCCCCGAGCTGACCGCGCTCCTCTCCATCCTGGCCGCAGCCGTCGGAGACGATGAGGTGGCCGCGGCGGCGGATGCCTACGTGGCCGAGAACCCACCGCCAGAGACGCTGGCCAACCTGCAGCGGATCGCCTACATCGCGCGCGTCATCGAGCGCACACCCGCGCCGCCGGCGAGCTTCAGCTGGCAGGTCGATGGCAAGCCACAGTCCGTCGAGCTGGGTCCCGGAGAAAGCCATCGCCTGACGCTCACGGCGCCACAGCGGGAGGCCCTGCGGCTGGCGCCGGAGAGCGGATCGCTGGGCGTGGCCAGCTCATGGCGCGAGCCGCTCGACCCCAGCTCGATCGCCGAGGACGAGTCCATCGTCGTGGAGCGCTCGGTCAGCCCCGCCGGGGTCATCCGCTCGTCGGACCTCGTCGAGGTGACGCTCAAGGTGAACCTGGGTCCGGCCACGGTGGACGATTGCTACCTCGTGACCGAGGTCGCGCCGTCGGGCCTGGCACCGCTTCGAGAAGGCACCTCCTGGCGTCAGCGCGGCGGAAGGAAGGCGGCCGCGGGCACCGGCCTGCAGCCGTGGAGCGTGGCCGGCCAACAGGTCAGCTGGTGCATCTGGGCCAACCCCAGGAAGCCGCTCCAGACGCTGCGCTACGAGGCACGCGTGGTGAACCCGGGCTCGTTCCGCTGGGAGCCGGCCGTGGTCCAGTCCACGCGGGCCCCGGAGCTGATCCGGTTGAGCGAGGCCGGGGTGGTCGATATCGGCACGGCGGCACCCGTCGCGGACGTCGACGCCCGCTGAGGAAGGCCGCACCGGCGGCGACCAGCGGGGTACCGCCTCGATCATTCGGTGCCGTCGTGCACCGCGGCGAGGTGAATCTCGTTGACAGGACCATCGTCCTATCCGCACGATGGGACCCATGGGTATCCAGGCAGGCGAGCGGACTCGCACAGCGTACGAAGCCCGCCTCCGTGGCGGCCCTGACGACGGTGCTGTCGTTCGCGTGACCGCCCTGCCCAGTGGTGGACCGCCCGACTTCTTCCACGCCGGCCCCGACGACCAGGGCGTCTACGTGCTGGCAGGCATGAGGCACTCGGACGGGTCGATGCCGTACTGGTGGATCCCCGATCACAGCCGGCTGCCCACGAGTGTGGGGCCGCAAGGTGCGACGTGGACGCTCATCTCCGTCGGCCGTGGCGGCACCACGGCCAAGGTCTGGCACCAGCACGGGGCCGGAGCGACACCCGTCCGCCTGGCACCCGAGCCGCTCGCGTCGGCCCAGGTGCCGGCGTTCGTGGGCCGCGGCTACGTCTGTTCCGAGTGTGACGACCTCACCGTGGTCAGCCATCCGCCGGACGAGGAGCAGCCGCTCGCCTGAGCGCACGTGCACCTCGGCGTGGGCCGGTCACGCTGCTATCCCACGGACATCGGCGCGTCGACTCCCTCCGCCTCGGCGGGCACGTCGGCGGGTGCCTCCACGGGCACGGCCACCCAGTCGGTCTTGCCGGCCCCTGCCTGAGGCACGCGAGCCCGGCGACGGCGAACGACGGCCACGACGGCCACGACGGCCACGACCGCGATGGCCACGACCGCTGGCAGCGCCCCGGCTCGCAGCAACGTCGGCAGCGTGCCTCGCTCGGAAGGCTCCTCGCCGGTCTCGTCGAGCACCGGCTCCCCGGCCTCGTCGAGCGCCGGCTCCCGCTCAGCCCTGGAAGCAGCCAACTCGGCCATCAGCGCCGTCTCCAGCAGCTCCTCGACGGGTATCAGCAACGGAGACGCCGGATGTTCACGTGCCCGTCGGCGCGTCCTGGCGATCAGGCGGCGGGCCGCAGGTCTGACCAGTGTCGCCACGAGCACGGCATTGACGGTCCCTCGAAGCCATCTCATCGTGACCCTCCTCGGCTCGGCGTGGTGAGGGCATGCCTGCAGGCCGACGCGGCCATCGGCCCCATCGCTGTCGGTAGCCCGATGCGACACCAGCGTGCTGCAGGACGAGGCGGCTGACCAGAGCCGGACGTCATCGGGGCAGGCTCGAAACGTCCCGCACCCGCGTCTGGCGTCGGCCCTACCATCGACGACCATGATCTTAGGAACGGAGCCGCTGAGTGAGTGATACGTTCGTGCAGATCCTCGAGTCGCTCGGCGTGGAGTACGAGCTCCTGGCCTGCGACCCGGCGCTGGCCGATACAGCCGACTTCTGCGCGGCCTACGGGTACAGCCTCGAGGATTCGGCCAACACCATCGTGGTCACAGGCAAAGCGGACCCGCCGGTCCACGCCGCCTGCGTCGTTCTCGCCACCACCCGGCTCGACGTCAACAAGGTCGTGCGCAAGCGGCTGGGTGTTCGCGGCGCGTCGTTCGCACGAAGCGAGGACACCGAGCGGCTGACCGGCATGACCATCGGCGGCGTGACGCCGATCGGCCTTCCGCCGGAGCTACCGCTGTGGGTCGATCGTCAGGTGATGGAGCGTCCACGCATCATCCTGGGAGGAGGCAGCCGCGACCGGAAGGTCCTGGCGCCCCCGCGGATCCTTGTCGCGCTCGGCGGTGTCGTGGTGGATGGCCTGGCAAGGGGCGCGAACCCCTAGGAGGTCCGCCAGAGCTCCCAGTCGAGGTCGACCCGAGCAGGCCCCTAGCGCGTCCGCTGGCGACGGGAGGTCCGAGCGATGCCCAAGTGGTCGGTCGCCGCCACGAGGGCGGGATGCGCGAGGGACAAGAGCTCGGGCGGTGCCGCCAGACCGATGGCACCTGCGTCGACCGTGCGCTCCGCGAACAGCGTCACGTTCGTCCAGGTCGAGTCGAGCGTGGACCACCAGCTCAGGCCCAGCACGCCCGCCTCGAACGCGCGGACCGCCATCGCCTGGGTCACCTGGCGGTCTCGACTGGCCACGCCGGAGGGTCGCCAGCCCTCCTCCAGCAGCACCCCTGGGTCATCCAGGTCGAGGACTGTCGCTGGCGCCAGCCCGTCGAACGTGCCCAGTGTCAAGCGTGAACCATCGGCGAGCTGCAGGTCATCGGCACTGAGGTCGCGGCCGCGGAACGCCTGGATGGTCTCGGCGACTGCGGCGACTGCTGATCGCGCCGCGTAGAACGCTCCGTAGCGGCCCGGGTTGTCATGGCGGCCAGACCCCTGGCGCTCACGCGGCACGAACAGCGGGCCGCCTCGTGCGGTGGCTGATGCACCGTCGAGGGCGCGATAGACGCGAAAGAGCACGCTGGATCCGCCGTCGCTAGGCGTAGGCGCCGGTCTCGTCAGCCTCGATCGCCCGCAACACGTCGGAGACGCGGCCGCGTGTAAGCAGGTCGATGGGCCGCGCGTCGCCGAGATGAGCGTTGAAGCCGTAGAGCCACTTCAACGCGGTCGAGCGCTGGTAGGTCAGCTGGAGCCGGGATAGCGCGAACTCCACGGCCTCGAGCTTGAGCAGGTTCTCGCGATCAGGCTCCTCGTCAGCGAGCCAGCGGCTGACCCGCGACCGATCGACATCCAGGGCTCGCGCGACCTGCGCCTGGCTACCCATCTCCTCGACCAGCACCGCCAGCTTGTAGCGTGCGCGTCCGTCCATCTGCCAAGCGTAACGCACCGAGAGCGGTTGCGCCAGAACTGTCGTCCGATCGGTGGCCTCACGCCTCGGGCACCAGCGGTGTGGCGCGGCCGCCGCCACTTTCGCGCCTTGGCCCGATACCATCGGGAGATGAGTGCGACCGAGTTCGATCCCGACGGCTTCATCGCCCATCTCGAGGCGTACGCGGACGATGTCCCCGGTGGTGAGCGACGCATCGTGGCTATCGCGGGTGCCCCGGCATCGGGCAAGTCCACCATCGCCCACCACCTCGAGCAGCGCCTGAACGAGCGCGTCCCTGGCAGCACCGCGCTGCTGCCGATGGACGGCTTCCACTACGACGACGAGGTGCTCATCCCCCGCGGCTGGCGGCCCCGCAAGGGCGCACCCCACACGTTCGATGTCGGCGGCTACGCCGCGGCACTGCGCCGTCTGAAGGCCAATGACGAGCCGTCGGTGGCCGTGCCCCGTTTCGACCGCGATATCGAGATCGCACGCGCTGGAGCCATCATCATCGAACCGGGCGTACGGCTTATCGTCAGTGAAGGGAACTGGTTGCTGCTGGACGACGAGCCCTGGCCCACGCTGCGGCAGTACTTCGACCGCACCGCACTCGTCGTGGCTGACATGGCAACGCTAACGGCGCGCAACCGTCAGCGCTGGGTGGACTACGGGATGGACGAGGCGTTCATCCGCGCCAAGCTCGATGACAACGACATGCCCAACGCGAGGCTGGTCTACGAGCGCAGCGCGGATCCTGACTGGATCATCCGCACGTAGCGGGGACGCCGGTCAGCCGGCCCCGGCATCCTTCGCGCGGGCTGCCTGGCGACGAACCGGCGTGCCGGCGACGATGGCGAGGATCTCAGCGCCGTACTTCTCGACCTTGCCCGGCCCGATGCCGGGGATGGCCAGCAGCTCCCCGCTGGAGCGCGGCCGTCGTTCGGCGATCTGGGCGATGACGGTGTCGTAGGCCACGATGAAGGGTGACACCTGCTCCGCTCGCGCCCGCTCCAGCCGCCACGCCCGCAGAGCATCGAAGATGACGGCATCGTCGGCGCTCAATCTCGCCCGCGCCGCCCCCGGCTCTCGCCCGGCGCGAGGTCGGGACGACGATGCGGCCGACCCCGCTCCCCTCGCCTCCCCGGCGCCAAGGATGTCCAGGAAACGAGAGGGCTTGCGACGCTGGGGCCGACCGCTGCTCGAGGGCCGTGCCTCTGCCCAGCTCAGTATCAGGTGTCGCCGTGCGCGGGTGATGCCGACGTAGAGCAGCCGGCGCTCCTCGGCCAGCGATGCCTCGTCCGCGGCCTGGCTCACGGGCAGCGACCCCTCCTCCAGCATGGGGATGAAGACCGCGTCCCACTCGAGACCCTTCGCCCGGTGCAGGGTCAGCAGCTCGACGCCCTCGGCGTCGTCCTCGCGCTCGCGTTCCGCACGCTCGCCCAGTGCCGCGGCCACGGCCAGCCGATCCTGCCCCCCGTGTGCCAGCGCCAGCTGGCGCACGATCGCCAGAAGCGCCGACAGCGACGCGTGCCGTTCACGCGCCTCCCGCCCCTCAGGCTGGTCGTTGGGGTCGAACCCCAGCTGCGCCTTCCACGCCTGCCGGATCGCTGCCACCAGGGCATCGCCGGTGGCATCGGGCGGCACGCGCTCCAGTCCTCGCACGGCCGCCTGTACCTCGCGGCGCTCGAAGAAGCGCCTGCCACGCAGTCGGTAGGGGATTCCTTCACGGGCGAAGGCCGACTCGAACCCTTCGGACTGCGCATTCAGCCGCAGGAGGACGGCCACCTCGCGGGGTGGCACGCCCTCCGCCAGCAGTACCTTCACCCGCGCTACCACCCCGGCCTCCTCGTCGGTGGCAGTGGCGAAGGAGCGCAGCCATGGGCTCGGGCCGTCCGCCTGCGTGGCCACCAGCTGTTTGTCGCCCCCTGATGCCGACAGCAGCTGGTTAGCCAAGGCGATCACTTGCGGGCTCGAGCGGTAGTTCTCAAGCAAAGGGATGACGGTGGCGCCAGGGTAGCGATGCTCGAATCCCAGCAGGTGCTCCGGTGTGGCGCCGGCGAAGGTATAGATGGTCTGGTCAGCGTCGCCGACCACGCACAGATCGCGACGGTCACCAAGCCACAGCTCGAGCAGACGCGCCTGCAGAGGGGTCGTGTCCTGGTACTCGTCGACGGTGAACCAGGAGTAGCGCGAGCGCACCGTGGACGCGGCCTCGCCGTCCTCTTCAAGCAGCTCGACGGTGAGCGTCAGGATGTCGTCGAAGTCGATGAGACCGCGGCGAGCCTTGGTCCGCTCGTAGTCGCGGAACAGTCGCACGAAGAGGTCCATCGTCGTCGGGGGCGTCCGGCCCGAGGCGCGTGCCTCGTACGTGTCGGGTGTCAGCCGACGGCTCTTGGCCCATTCGATCTCGTCCATCAGGTCCCGGGCGGGCGTGAAGCGATACCCGCCCGGCAGGGAACGAGCCAGCGGCGAGACGATACGCCACTTGTCAGGCATCACCTCCGGCAGCTCCGCCCCGTCATGGCGTAGCGGCCAGAAGTAGCGCAGCTGCGCCAGCGCGGCCGAGTGGAACGTGCGCGCTGCCACCTGCGAGAGGCCCATGCCGCGGACGCGCGCGCGCATCTCACTGGCGGCCTTGTCGGTGAACGTGACCAGGAGCACCTCACGCTCGGGCACCGCGCCCGTGGCCACCGCGTAGGCCGCGCGATGGCTCACCACCCGGGTCTTGCCGCTGCCGGCGCCAGCGATGATGGCCACCGGCCCGGAGACCGTCGTCACGGCCTCACGCTGGGGCTCGTTGAGTCCCTCGAGGATGTGGGCGACTGGGTTCACCCACCGAGCGTAGCGGACGGTGCTTCGGAGCAGATCATCGGGCGCCGCGATGGCCTGACGCGCGAACCGCTGCTCAACCGAGCGGCGTGGCGCCGGGTACGAACGTGGCGACCTCGCCCAGCAGCCGGCGCAGCGTTTCGATCGGCGGCCAGATCGCCGCGCCGACCCGTTCGAGCGCCACGACGCGCCGCGACAGTTCAGGCGCGTCCAGGAGCATGACCGGCGCGAGCCGCGCCGCCTCGATCTCGGGGGTCGCGGCCGTCGATGGCAGCCACGCCACGCCCAGGCCGCGCTCGACCAGCCGACGGGCGGTGTCAACGCTGTCGACCTCGATGACCCCGTACGGCGCCACGCGCGCCTCCTTCAGCAGCGACCGCGACAGCTCGTGGTCCTCCGAGCCACGGTCGTAGAACACGAGCGTGGCGTCGGCCAGGCGCGCCATCGGGATGGGCCCCTGCCCGACGAAGGGGTGGTCCGGCCGCGCCGCCAGCATCAGCCGTTCCCCGTAGAGCGGCGTCACCACCAGGCGCGGATCGCGCACCAGGCCGGCGTCCCGGACAAGCCCCACCTGGGCCGCCCCGAGGGTGACGAGCTCGGTGATACGCTCAGCGGTGCCGGTGTGCACGTAGAGGTGGACTCCGGGGTGGTAGCGCCGGAAGCGCGCCACCAGCTCCGGTACGACCGAGGCGTTGATGGCCGAGGCGGCGGCGATGACCAGCTCCCCATCGTCTCCCTGCTCCACCTGGCTGACCGCGCTACGTCCGGCCGCGACCGCGTCGATGGCACGCTCGGCGTGCGGAAGCAGCGCCCGCCCCGCGAGCGTCAGCTTGACCCCCCGCTTCGTACGCTCGAAGACGCGGGCGCCCAGCTCATCCTCCAGGGCCACGATGCGCGCCGAGAGCGCCGGCTGGCCCAGGTGCAGCGAGCGCGCGGCAGCCCGCATCGTGCCCAGCCTCGCGACTTCCAGGAACGCTTCGAGTCGAGGGATGTCCATGTGGCGGAGCCTCGGTAGTCTGAACGATGATGTCGATCAGGATGGTCTCATAATTCGATTGGACATGTGAATAGCAGCCCCGTACGCTGGGCGTCGAACGAGCGCCACCTCAGCCACCACGAGGAGACACCGATGACCGCGACCGCCGGTCAGCCAGGCCCCATCGTTACTGCTCGCAAGAGCCGCATGATCGACCCGCGGGGGCACCGCTTCGGGGCGGCTCTCTCGGTGGTCATCCTCGCCACCGGGTTCGTCCTGGGGACGCCGGTGGTGGTCGGTTTCCTGGCCATCGCCCTCGGCATCAGTGCCTTCTTCGGGACGCGCTACTCGATCCTCGGGCGGCCCTGGCCGATCGTCCGACGGGTCCTTCGCATCGCGCCTCCCGGCGAGCTCGAGCATGAGCTCCCGCCGCGCTTCGCACAGGCGCTCGGGTTCATCGGCTTCAGCTTCGCGTCGGCCCTCTTCCTCCTGGGGCTGCCCGTGGCAGGCTGGGTCGTGGCGGCCGCGGTCGGAGCGCTGCAAGCCGTCCTCGCCGCGACCGGCTACTGCCTCGGCTGCCGCATGTACTTCCTGAAGTGGTGGCTGCCTGCGCAGTTCCAGAAGCTCGCGCGACGCACCACGCTGGCGTAACCACATGCGTCGGCCGCGGGCGGCCGGCACGCGTCAGGGCGGGGTCTGATGCTCTCCCCCCAGCATCGGACCCCGCCTCTTCTTGTTGCCTGGCCTCGTCTTGACGAGGCCCCCCTCACGCAGGATCGGGCAGGTTCTCGAGCGTGGCCGTGACGATGTCGTCGGGGCCCTGCAGCAGCCAGATCGTCTCGCCCTGGTCGTAGGCCGTCAGATCGACGTACTCGTCGTCCTCGCCCAGCGAGGAGATGACCGTGACCTCCTTGCCGCCGTCGGCGGCTGTCGCCGTCGACGGGTCGACGAGGTCTGCCAGCAGGATCGGCAGGTACGACGGCAGCAGGGTGCCTGGTTGCACACCGCGGACACGGATGGCCACGACGAAGGCGAAGGTGTCGTCGGTGGAGACGAGCGCGTAGCCCGAGTCCATGTCCTCGATGCGCGCGCCGAGGCCCTCGATGAACGCTTCCAGTCGCTCGCGGTCCTCGTCATCGGGCGCGAGACCGGCGGTGTGCTCGGCACCGCGCGTGATCACGATGTCAGGCTCGTAGCCACCGAGGTAGGTCGGCATGTCCTCGTACAGGTCGCGGGCCGGGCGCACCTCGTCGACAGCCCCACTCGGATCCGGGGAGGACTCGGCGGCGATGGCGACGACGGGTGCCGCCCACATCGCGCACAGAACGAGCGCTGCCACGGCTCTGAGCTTCATCCCTCTCAGCCTACCGCGGTCGCACCGTGGCCATGCTGCGCAGGCTCCCGGCCAGCCGGGAGAGCGAGGCCAGCGGGACGGCTGGCGATATGGACTAGCGCTACTCCGGGTGACGCAAGGCCCGGATCGGGGGGCCGCTGACGGGCCGATCCTGGACTACCGCTACTGACACGAGCGCTGGGCCCACTGAGGCACGCCGAGACCCATGCGAAACACGCTGCGGCGACCCGGACCACGCCCGCGATCGACACGCGACACCCATCGCACTCGGACTACGGCTACGGACACGAGCGCTAGACCATGTCGGCGGGCCGGCGAGGTGGGCGCTAGACCATGTCGGCGGGCCGGCGAGGTGGGCGCTAGACCATGTGGGCGGGCCGGCGAAGCGGGCGGGCCGATCGCGGCGGAGCGTCGGGTGCGGCACCCCGCACTCGGCGTGAACCGACGACGTGACCTTCTGTGGCTTGCCCTTTGGCCGCAAAGGCGTCACATTGGAGGCCGTTCAAGCAGCGAGGTGCCGGCATGGCCGATTCCCGAGCCCCGTCGTCCAAGATCGAGCTTCGCGTCCTGCGGAGTCGCCAAACCGCGAGCATCCGACGCGACGTGGGCAGTAATGACATCTCCGATGCGATGGGCGCCATGTTCCGTGCCGTCCGGGAGGCCCTGGCGGCGCAAGGCATCGCAGCAGACGGCGCGCCGTTCGCTCGCTATCACAGCTTCGGCGACATCATCGACCTGGAAGCTGGCGTGATGGTGGCGACACCCATCGCGCCCAGCGGCGACGTCATGCCGAGCCAGCTCCCCGCCGGCCCCGCGGCCATCGCGGTCCACGCCGGCTCGTACGAGACCCTCGGGGCGACCTACGAGGCGATGGAGCGGTGGCTCGCCGCCAGCCCCCACCAGCCCAACGGCGGTCCCTGGGAGCTGTACATCACCGACCCGTCCGCGGAGCCAGATGCCAGCCGCTGGCTCACGGAGGTCATCTTTCCCCTCCGGCCAGGCTGATCCGGCCAGGCTGAGCGAACCTCGGAACAGACCGAGGGAACCGGCTGCCCACACCCGACGTCTAGGCGGTGCGGGGCAGCCACGTCTGCGGCCATCGAGCCCCGACCCTGGCGGATCACCGTCCGGCGGTGTCACAACGTACTCGGAGGTCTTATCAAGGTGAACACGACCCGCTCCCTCTCACGGCCCGGTCTTCGCTGGCTCGCCAGCGGACTCGCGGTCGGCCTGCTGGTCTCCTCGCTGGCCGCTCCCGCGATCGTCAGCGCGCAGTCCCAGGGCGACGGCGATGACACCGTCCGTACCATCAGCGTGAGCGGCACCGGCCGCGTCAAGTCCTCACCCGACGTCGCCGACATCAGCCTGGGCGTCACCACGCAGGGCAAGGAAGCCGCCGAGACCAGCAACAAGGCTGCCGAAGCGATGGCGGCCATGATCGATGCGCTGCTCGAGATGGGCATCGACGAAAAGGACATCCAGACCACCAACCTCAACCTCAGCCCACGCTACGACTGGAACAACGAGCCGGCCACCATCGAGGGCTGGGAAGCCAACAACATGGTCACCGTGACCGTGCGTGACATCGACACCGTCGGTGACGTGGTCGACACCGCCACCGCGGCGGGCGCGACCAACGTCAACGGCATCAGCTTCCGCGTCGAGGATCCGACCGAAGCGGAGATGAGCGCGCGCAGCGCCGCTGTCGCCGATGCCAGGGCCAAGGCCGACCAGCTGGCAGCCGACGCCGGCGTCACCATCACCGGCATCGTCAGCATCACGGAATCGGGTGGGCAGCAGCCGCAGCCGATCTACCTCGAGCGGGCGATGGCGGAGGGCGCCGCCATGGACACGATGGCCAGCACCCCGGTCCTGCCGGGTGAGGTCGAGCTCTCGGTCAACGTCTTCATCCAGTACGAGATCAGCTAGCCACTGCGCCGCGAGGCATCGCGACGATCGGCGGGCCGGGAGCGATCCCGGCCCGCTTCGCTGTGAACCGGCATTGGCTGTGGCGCGTGCTTCGACTACGCTCCACGCATGCGAGTCGCCGTCTTCAGCTCCAAGCCCTACGACGAGAAGTACCTCACCGCGGCCGCGGAGGGGTCGGGCCTCGAGCTCGACTTCTTCGAGGCCAAGCTCTGCTGTGACCACGCCCCCCTGGCCGCCGGCTACGAGGCCGTCTGCGCCTTCGTCCACGACGAGATCGACGCGAAGGTCCTGCGGGGCCTCGCCGAGGGAGGGACGCGGCTCGTCGCCCTGCGGGCGGCGGGCTTCAACAACGTTGACCTGGAGGTCGCCAGGGAGGTCGGTATTCGCATCGCGCGTGTCCCTGCCTACTCGCCCTATGCGGTCGCCGAGCACGCGGTAGCGCTCATCCTCAGCCTCGACCGGCGTACCCACCGCTCATACAACCGGGTGCGGGAAGGCAACTTCGCGCTGGACGGACTGCTCGGGTTCGATCTCCACGGCCGCTGTGTCGGTGTCGTCGGGACCGGCCGCATCGGCACCGTCTTCGCCCGCATCATGGCCGGCTTCGGATGTGAGCTGCTGGCCTACGACCCCTTCCCCAACGACGAGATGCGCGAGCTCGGCGCGACCTACGTGGAACTGCCGGAGCTCTTCGCGCAGGCCGACATCATCGCGCTGCATGCGCCCTTGACGCCGGAGACACACCATCTCGTGAACCGTGCGTCGCTGGCGGATGTCAAGCCCGGCGTGATGATCGTCAACACCAGCCGCGGTGGGCTCATCGACACCGAGGCCGCCATCGAGGCGCTCAAGGACGGGCGCATCGGCTACCTCGGCCTGGACGTCTACGAGGAAGAGGATGCCATCGGCTTCTTCGAGGACCTCAGCCAGAACGTCATCCAGGACGACACCTTCGCGCGCCTGCTGACGTTCCCCAACGTGCTCATCACCGCGCACCAGGCATTCTTCACCGCCGACGCGCTGACCAACATCGCCGAGACGACGATCGAGAACATCAGCGCCTTCGAGCGCGATGGCGCACCTCTCCACGAGGTCTCGGCAGACCCCGTGCGGTAGCGGCGGCGACGGTCCGCGCCGGAACGGCGACGCTCCGCGCCCGCCATCCAACGACTTGGGGCACGATTCACGCATGGCCGCCCGCACTCACGGGCGGCCGTCCGAGTCGAAAGGATCAGTACCCCGACATGCTCACGCTCATCTTCCTTGCCATCGGCATCATCGCCATCATCGGCGCCGTCGTCCTCATCGGGCAGTCGGCGTCCAACGTCGGGTCCGGCTTCACGGCCAGCAAGGTCGTCGTCTCCGTCGTCCTCGTCGTGGCCGGCGTGGTCACCATCATCGTGGGCTTCGGCTGGCGCGAGGTCGGTCCCGGCCAGATCGGCGTCAAGACGCGCTTCGGCCAGGTACAGGAGGGCACGCTGGTCCCGGGCCTGCACTGGATCGTGCCCGCAGTGGACGGCATCACCATCTTCGACGGCCGTGTCCAGGCCTACAACTTCGAGAACATCGAGTCCGCCACGCAGGACCTGCAGCAGGTGCGTCTGTCCGGGCTGATCAACTATCGCATCGACTCCGCGAAGGCCGACCGGATCCTGCAGGAGATCGGTGGTCCCGGCAGCTACGCCGAGACGGTCTTCCTGCGGCCGTCCAACACGGCCCTCAAGGAGATCACTCCCGACTACAACGCCTCCAACGTGGTCAGTCGCCGCGACGAGATCGGCAACCGCGCCCTGGAGAACCTGCGCGAGCGGATGGAGCCATTCCACATCATCGTGGAGCGGGTCAGCGTGGAGAACGTCTCCCTCAACGAGCAGTTCCTGGCCTCCGTGGAGGCCAAGCAGATCGCCGAGCAGGATCTGGCGCGCGCGGACTTCGAAGCGCAGACCAAGGTCAAGCTGGCCGAGGGCGACCGTGACTCGCGCATCACTCGTGCCGAGGGCGAGGCCCAGGCCAACGACCTGATCAACGCCTCGCTCTCGGGCCCGTTGCTGCAGTGGACCTACATCCAGCAGCTCGCCGACAACATCAAGCTGATGATGATCCCCACCGAGCAGGACTTCATCTTCGACCTCAGCACGGTGGCAGAGGACGCCATGGCCGAGTAGAGCCGGTCGGGACCGGCCCCGGGCCCGCCACCCCTGACGACGAAAGATGCCAAAAGGCACTGGCCAAGAGTGCTAGTGACCCTTCATCATTCGTAGTGTCCTAGGGCAGGCAGGGCGAAGGGGGCCCGATGAACAGAGCAGCCCAGGATCCACCGCGGATCTGGCTGCGACAACTGGCGGAGCGCCACGTCGCGGCCATCCGCGCGACATGCCCACCGCATCGCGCCAGGCGCACGGTGGCCGATCTCCTTGAGATGGTCATGGATGCGGTCGGCCTCCAGGGACTGGCCCCGGCCGGTCCGCTCTACGCTCGCTACCACCAGCTCGGCTCGGTCGTCGACCTGGAAGCGGGCATCCCGCTGGCCCAACCCATCGTGGCCCACGGGCTGGTCACGCCCGGCACCCTGCCCGCGGGACCGGCGCTGTGCACCATCCACACCGGGCTCCCGGGTGAGCTGCACCTCAAGGTGCGAGCCCTTCACGCCTTCTGCAAGCGGGCCGGCCTGGTCGCGACCGGCGGCCACTGGGAGTGCTACCTGTCCCACCCGCCACGCCGGGGTGACGGGCAGGAGTGCCAGGTCGCTGTGTTCCTGCCAGTCGCCCGCGTCCGCGCGAAGGGACAGGACGGCGATCGCCCGGAGCAGGCGCCCGCGACGAGCTCGCAGCGGGTCGTGTTGCCGGTCGAGCGCGAGTTCGATGAAGTCTCGCAGCCGGTCGACGGCCCGAAGCGGCGCGCCGCGAACGGCGCCGTCGTGCTAGCGCGGAGGGGGTAGCGCCCCAAGGCGGAGGGCCGGGACAGGTCGATGGAACCCCTGGGCCCTGAGGGTGCCCAGCATTGGTAGGAGCGCATGAGATGGCGTGGAGGGTTTGCGACGATGCGAGAGGACCAGGCACCCCGACCGAACGGGAGCTGGTGGAGCTAGCCATGGGCGGGGACGGGGAGGCCTTCTCGGCATTGGCCAGTGCATCAGCGCGGCGGCTCTATGGCGCGGCGCGACTGATCCTGCGCAACGATGCCCTCGCACAGGACGCCACGCAGGAGGCGCTGGTGATCGCCTGGCGAGACCTCTCGGCGCTGCGCGATCCCGATCGCTTCGGAGCATGGCTGCATCGGGTGCTCGTCCGACAGTGCTACAAGCACGCCCATCGCGAACGCCGCCGCATCCAGGTCGAAGGGCAGGTTCGACCCCTGGCGGCGGCGGACGACCCGAGCCGTCGCACCCTGGTGAGCGATCAGATCGAGCGCGGCTTCTCGCACCTGAGCGTCGAGCACCGGACGGTGCTGGTGATGCACCACTACCTGGGCTACACGCTGCCGGAGATCGCCGATACGCTCGGTGTGCCGGTGGGAACCGTCAAGTCACGCATCTCACGGGCGTGCGCGGCCATGCGGGAGGCGCTATCCACGGACCTTGAGCAGGCCCCGTTGCGAGCAGGGCAGTCGGCATGAACGAACGACAGCAGCGTGGCCGCGATGACACCCGTTCCGACTGGCAGATAGGGCAGCAGATGGCACAGTGGTTCGCCGAGCGTGCACCGACCACGACACCGCCGACCCTGATCCCGAACGTCTGCGCCCAGGTGCGTGTCACGCGCCGGCGAAGCGGCTGGCGCATCGGGGACTGGTGGCAGTGGCGCCAACAAGGCGGTCGCCAGTCGGGCTGGCTGCTGGTCACGGCGACCGGCGTGCTGGTCGTCGCGCTGACGGGCCTGGGCGGTGCCGGGATCGGCATGCTCGCGACCATCGGCCAGGCGGAACCTGCGCCGGCGGCCCCCGGCGCCGCGGTGGCATCGCCCGACACGGAGGTGGGCCTGCCGACGGCCGTGCCCGAAACACCGGCCACCGTGGTCACCGATGGCCCCACGCAGTCCCAGGCGACTGCCGTCGCGGGAACGCTGGCGGACGCGCCTGTCACCGTCGACGAGGGAGTCTCGACGGTGTCGGCTGAAGGCGTCACCGAGGTCCTAGGCGCCATCACGACCGGCACGGTCACCTTCGACGATGAGCGTCTCTCGGGAACCCAGCGCAGCGAGGCCAACGAACGACGCTTCGACACATCTGGAGAGAGTTCGCTCGCCACTGGCACCATGTCGATCGAGAATGCCGCCGGCACCTGGGCAGGGACCTTCGTGCGCATCAGCCCACCCGGCCGCGAGGGAAGCCTGCTGCAGGCCGAGCTCGTCGGAGAGGGCGCGTACGATGGACTGTCGGCGGTCCTTCGCTACGACCTCGGCAGGCCATGGGGCGATGCAGGGATGATCGCGGGCGTGGTGTACCCGGGCACACTTCCCGACTACCCCGACGCAGGCGGGTTCGTACGCTACGCGCCCTACCGGGACGCGCCCGAGCCATTCGCGCCGGACGCCGCGCCTGGGCCCGGTGGCGCGAGCCTGCCCGCCAGGCTCGAGGGGTCGATGGTGCAGTCCATCGAATGGCTGTCGGACGATGCGCGCCTGGACGCTGAGACGGGTGGGTTGCATTTGGCACCGCAGTGGATGGTGGCGCAGACGACGCTGGGCGATCCCAGGCTCGAGATGAGCGACTACCAGACCCTGACCAATGCCGTGTACTTCGAGACGCTGGAGAATGGCGCGGCCTTGGCCGGTATCAGCCGCGGTTCGAGCGATGCAGCCGGTGGCTGGAGCGGGCGGATCCGGGGCTATGCGGACCCCGGCGACGAGTATATGAGCGGCTTCCGCGCACTGACCGAGCTGTCCGGCAACGGCGCCTACGAGGGCCTCTCGGCGGTCCTGTTCAGCACGCCGCAGCCGGCGACCGAGATGACTTTCTTCCTCTCCTGGTCCGTGGAGGGCATGCTCTTCGAGGGTGAGCTGCCACCGTACCCCGAGGGCCCCTGACCGAGGCCTCCCCGACGAGGATCGGTACTCACGGGTGTGCGGACGGACCGTCCCCCGGAGACCCCTTCGGCGCCAGTGCGGAGGGGTCTCCGGCAGTGGCTCACGAGGGGCCGTTGGGCCACTGGGCATGTGACTAATGGCCCTTCCGGTTTCACCTGAACGATTTTTGGTCCCTATGGCTCTGGCGGCCAGCATGCGCCCTGGACGATGCTGCCACTCGGCTGCGACCCTCCCTCTTCGCAGCCGACGAGAGGGGTCCAATCCTGCAGGGCGATGTGCGCGAACTCAAGGTCGGACGACGCCATCGCCAGTAATCAGGAGGATCGAGTCATGCGCTCCAAGCGCCTCACCATGCTCCTGCTGAGCGCCCTGCTCGCGCTCAGCACGGTGGCCTTCACGGCCCCGGCGGTCAGCGCCAACGAGGGCCACCCCAGCATCGTCGTCCAGGCGGTCATCGCCCTCGAGGACATCGACGCTACGGGCAACTACTACAAGAAGGCGAACCTGTCGGTCGAGCTGATGAAGGACATCCGGCACTGGGTCGCCAACCACGGCACCGGCGCGACCGGCGTGCCGCCCTTCTTGACGGAGATCACTGGCACGTTGTGCGTTCCCAAGTACAACGCCTGGCTGCTGGAGACCCGCAGCCTGGCCCGCGTCGGGTTCCGCTACTTCCGCGGCCAGGCCACCAAGTGGCAGGAGTTCCCGTCTGGGGACCGTGCCGCTGCCCGCGTGCGCCAGATGCTGGTCTACAACCGCATCGAGGGCCGCCAGGAAGATGCCCAGAAGGCTTTCCTCAACTGCTTCTTCGACGAGATGCCGATGAGGCTGCGCCTGCTGCTCTTCTAGAAGCCCGGTGGTGACCGGGTGACACTGGCGATCGGTGACACTGGCAAGCAGATGACACTGGCGACCAGATGACACTGGCGACCACCTAAGCGGGGGCCCCGGGCCGGTACCCACTTCCCGCCCGGGACGCCCCCGCACCGATCGCGCCCCGCCTCATCCTCTCCCCGATCGGGCGGGGCGCTTACCTGCGCAGCTCGGCGGCGGCTTCAGCGGGCAGGAGGAACCAGCGCAGCGCCTCGAAGTCATCGCCCACCACGAGGTCGCCCAGGCCCTGCGGAGGCTCAGCCGGGAGCGGCGGGTCGGCCAGCAGCACCCGGGCCTCAGCCAGGTAGTCGGCCAGGCGGCTGACGGGCTCCTGGCGCCGATGGCCCTCGAACTGCATACCCTCTGCCGAGTAGCGGATGTCGTGGAGGGAGAGCGGCGCCTCCGCCTGGCGGCCGACGTGCTGCCAGAGGCCGCTCGCCGCATCGATGCGGTAGTGCGGCAGCAGCCGCCAGCCATCGCGCGCCACCAGCTCCACCGCCTGCAGGATGTACTCGAAGACGGCTTCGTCGATGAAGTAGTTGAAGTTGACCCGCACCCAGCCGGGTTTGATGCCCTCGCAGCCTCGGTTGATCTCGCGCTCGAACTCGTGGCTGGTCTCGATGTCGATGCCCAGCAGACGGTGGCCATAGGGCCCGGCGCAGGAGCAGCCGCCGCGCGACTGGATGCCGAAGAGGTCGTTGAGCAGAGCCACCACGTAGTTGTGGTGGAGATAGCGCCCTCCATGGCGGACGACGAAGCTGACGATCGACAGGCGCGGCCACTCCCGCCGTCCCAGCACCTCCAGGCCGGGAAAGGCGTCCCAGCGCTCGAGGGCGCGGTCGATGAACGACTGCTCACGGTCGCGGATGGTATCGGCACCCACGGCCTGCTTGAGCCCGAAGACAAGCCCGGCACGGATGGACTCGATGATGGCAGGCGTGCCGCCCTCCTCACGGTGCTCCGGATCAGCCAGGTAGACGTGCTCGTCGGCGTTGACGTAGGCGACCGTACCGCCCCCGGGGACCGTGGGCACGGAGTTAGTCAGCAGCTCCCGGCGGACGACGAGCAGGCCGGGCGTGCCGGGGCCGCCGATGAACTTGTGCGGCGAGATGAAGACCGCGTCCTTGTAGTCCAGCGCGGCGTCCGTGCCATCGCCGTCTTCGCCGCGGCGTCCGGGGGCCATGCGCAGATCGACATATGGCGCTGCCGCCCCGTAGTCCCAGAAGGCCAGGGCTCCGTAGCGATGCAGTAGCACCGAGATGGCCCGTGTCTCCGACTTGATGCCGGTGACGTTGGATGCCGCCGAGAAGGAGCCGATGCGCAGCGGCCGGTCCGCGTGGCGCTGCAGCTCATCCTCAAGCTGGGCAAGGTCGATGCGGCCGTTGGCGTCCTCGCGGATGGTCACCACGTCGGCGATCGACTCGCGCCAGGGCAGCTCGTTGGAGTGGTGCTCGTAGGGCCCGATGAAGACGACCGGCCGCTCCCCGGATGGGATGTGCCCCGAGAGGCCGTAGCGACGATCGAGGTCGGCAGGGATGCGCAGGTTGAGGATGCCGATCAGCTTGTCCACCGCAGCCGTGGAGCCCGAGCCGCAGAAGATGACGGCGTGCTCGTCACGCGTGGCGCCGACGGCCGCCCGGATGATGTCGCGGGCATCCTCGCGGAAGCGGGTCGTCTGACGGCCCGTGCCGCTCGACTCGGTGTGCGTGTTGGCATACAGCGGCAGGACCTGGTCGCGGATGTAGTCCTCGATGAAGGCCAGGCTGCGCCCCGACGCGGTGTAGTCGGCGTAGGTCAGCCGGCGCACACCGAAGGGGCCGGCGAAGGCCTCATCGTCACCGATGACGTTGTCGCGGATGAGGCGCACGAGCGCCTCCGGGTCAGTGGCGAAGGCGGACGGCGTCAAGGTGGTCTCGGTCATGCGCTACGCATCGTAGCTGCTGTCCACCGTCAAGCTCGCACCACGCGCCTCGTCGCGCAGGAGCGGGTGCCTGGGATCGAAAGGATCGGGCTCGCCCTCGTGCGCGGCAGTCGCTAATCTGACGCGACCATGTCCTGTCCACGCTGCCAAGCTCCCGTCCAGCCCGGCCAGCGGTTCTGTGCCCAGTGCGGTGCGCGCCTGGAACGAGCCTGCCAGGCGTGCGCGCAGCCGCTGCCTCCCGAAGCGCGCTTCTGCCCGGCCTGCGGGGCCGCCGCAAAGGGGCCCGCTGCCGCCGGCAGTGACGCCGGGCCGGCACCCGGCCGCACGGCGGATGTCACCGGCACGCCACCAGAGGCGGTCGCCGAGAGACGGCTCGTCTCGGTGCTCTTCTGCGACCTTGTCAGCTTCACTTCCGTGGCCGAGGAGCGTGATGCGGAGGAGACGCGCGAGCTGCTGACGGCGTACTACGACCTCGCGCGAGAGCGGGTGGAACGCTACGGGGGCACCATCGAGAAGTTCATCGGCGATGCCGTGATGGCCGTGTGGGGCGTGCCCGTGGCCCACGAGGACGATGCCGAGCGCGCCGTCCGCGCCGCGCTGGACATGGTGGCCGCCGTGCCGCAGGCCCAGGCCGGACTGGCAGCGCGGGCCGCGGTGGTCTCCGGGGAGGCCGCCGTGACACTGGGCGCCGAGGGCCAGGGCATGGTCGCAGGCGACCTGGTCAACACCGCCAGCCGGCTGCAAGGTCATGCCGAGCCCGGCACCGTGCTGGTGGGCGAGGCCACGTGGAGGGCCACCGCGCGGGCCATCGCCTACGAAGCGGCAGAGTCCGCCGCGCTTCGGGGCAAGGCCGAGCAGGTCGCGGCCTGGAAGGCCATCCGCGCCCGGGCCGGCATCGGTGGGCGCTTCGGCAGCGACGAGCTGGAGCCGCCGTTCGTGGGGCGTGACGCCGAGCTGCGCATGCTGACCGAGATGTTCCACGCCACGGCGCGGGAGAGCCGTCTGCGCCTGGTCTCGGTGACGGGCCAGGCGGGCATCGGCAAGAGCCGCCTGTCGCGCGAGCTGGAGGTCTACCTCGACGGCATCCGCCAGACGGTCTACTGGCACCGCGGCCGCTGCCCGAGCTACGGCGAGGGGCTGACCTACTGGGCCGTCGGCGAGATGGTCCGCCGCCGCGCCGGGATCGCCGAGACCGACACTCCCGAGCGCACCGCCGAGCTGCTTGGCCTCATGCTCGACGAGTTCGTGACCGAGGCTGACGAGCGAGCGCGCGTCGAGCCCGCGCTACGGGCACTGGTGGGACTCGACACCCGCGGCTGGAGCGGCACGGAGACGGGCGAGCTCTACGCCGCGTGGCGAACGCTCTTCGAGCGCATCGCCGAGCGGGCGCCCGTGGTCCTCGTCTTCGAGGACGTGCAGTGGGCAGACGCGGGACTCGTCGGCTTCATCGAGCATCTGCTGGAGTGGTCGCGGACTCGGCCCATCCTGGTGGTCACGCTTGCCCGGCCCGAGTTCCTCGAGGACCATCCCACGTGGGGAGCCGGCCTGCGCAACTTCAGCAGCCTGCACCTGGAGCCGTTGCCACCGGACGCCATCGTGGAGATGCTGGACGGCGCGGTGCCGGGGTTGCCGGCGGCTGCCAGCCGGCGCATCGCGGCGCGCGCGGAGGGTGTGCCGTTGTACGCCGTCGAGACGCTGCGCATGCTGCTGGCCCAGGGCGTGCTGGTGCAAGATCGCGGAACAGGTGTCATCCGACTGGTCGGTGAGCTGGCTGACGTGGCCATCCCCGATTCGCTGCGCGGCCTGGTCGCCGCCCGGCTCGACCTGCTCCCACCGGCGGAGCGCGCCCTCGTCCAGGACGCGGCCGTGCTGGGCCACTCATTCATCGCCGCGGCCCTGGCCGCGGTGACCGGCGTGGACGAGCAGTCACTGCTGCCGAGCCTGCGGGAGCTGGTCCGGCGCGAGCTGCTGCGCGTGGAGGCGGACCCGCGCTCGCCGGAGCGCGGCCAGTACATGTGGGTGCAGGCGGTCCTGCGCGAGGTGGCCTACGCCACGCTGTCACGGCGCGACCGCTGCGAGCGACACCTGGCCGCGGCCCGCTACTTCGACACCCTCGGTGACGAGGAGTCCGCGGGAGTCGTCGCCGACCACTACCTGGAAGCCTGGCGTTCGGCTTCGGGTCCGGACGAGTCTGTCGCCCTGGGAGGTCAGGCACGGGTCGCGTTGCGGGCCGCCAGTGACCGCGCGGAACGGCTGCGCAACTACGTGCAGGCCGCGTCCTTCGTGGGCCACGGCCTGGAGCTGACCGAGGACGAGGCCGAGCGAGCGGCGATGCTAGAGCGTTGCGGCGACCTGCTGGCACGCGGCGGCGCGGTGCAGAAGGCGGAGGGCCGCTATCGCGAGTGCCTGGCGGCGCTCCCCGCCGAGGCGTCCGCCGACGATCTCGCTCGGGTAACCGCGAAGGTGGCCACGGAGGTCATCATGGACCTGCGCATCGAGGAGGCCATCGGCTTCCTCGAAGAAGCCGTGGCACGGCTGGGGCCCGAGCTCGACGGACCCGGGCGCGTGATGCTGGAGGGCCAGTTGGGACGCGCCTACTTCCTGGCCCAGCGCGTCGACGAAGCGGAGACTGCGCTGCGGCGCACCATCGAGGCGGCCGAACGGATCGGGCCGGAGCAGGCCCTGGTCGAGGCCATCATCTCGCTGGGGAGCGTCGGCATCTACGACGGGCGCATGTCAGCCCTGGCCATGTTGTTCGGCAGCGTCGAGCTGGCGCGCCGCGCGGGGTTCGTCCGTGCTGAGCTCCGAGCCCTCAACAACCTGGCGGCCTGGGCCGGCATCGTCGATCCAGCGCTGGCGAGAGACCTCCAGGACCGGGTCCTGCAGCTCTGCGACCGCGCCGGCTATGCCACCATCCAGCTTGACGTCGAACGACCCATCAGCCTGGTCCTGGACGAAGGGCTGGAGGCCGCGGAGCGCCTGGCAAGAGATGTGGCAGAGCGCGTGGAGCCAGGCGGACGCGACGAGCTGACCCTGGCCCAGGTTCGACTCTCCCTGGCTGGACTGGCGGGCGAGTGGGAGCGCTGGGAGGTCATCCGCGCACAGCTCGAGTCGGAGTCGGACCGCAATCCCGAGAGCGCCGACTGGCGGGAGTTCACGACTGCCGTCGGCTTGTGCCTCCAGGGGCGCGAGGCCGAGGCGGCCGACCTCGTGGCCGGCTCGACCGGCATGTCCACGTCCCGCCTTGTACCGCTGATCGCCCTGCTGCGCGGAGACGCCGCGGCAGTGGAGGCTGGAATCCTGGCACTGGGCGCGACCCCCACCATGGTGGGACCGTTGGAGCTGGGCGTGCGCGCCACCGGAGAAGCCGGTCTGCGCCTCATGGCTGGGCTCGAGCGACCTGCGCTGGAGCGCTACGGAGAGGGTGTTGACCGACTGCGAGAGTCGGAGATCATCGAGGTGTGGACGCTGGGGGTCGTGGCCCTGATCGGGCTGGTGGGACCCGATCACGACGAGGTGCGTCGCATCGAAGGCGAGCTGCGACGCGAGCTCGGGCGCATCGGCGCAGCAGGGGCCGTGGAAGCTCTCGACCGGGCGCTGGCAGCAGCTCCGGGCGACGGCGGGGTCATCGCGCCGGCCATCCGCATCGTGGCGGATCACGATCAGGCCGCGTCGCGGTCCCGCTAGGCTCCGGCCGGGCAGAGTGGTGCGCCCGGCGCGCCTCAGCCGGGCAGCTGCTCGATCACACCCGTCAGGTAGGCCTCGTCGGCCTGCACGATCCAGATGACATCGCCACTGGCGATGAGGTTGGTCGGCGGGATGGTCGGTGAGGCGTCCTCGTAGAGCAAGGTGACCTGCCTGCCTCCGATCTCCACCACCTCGACGCGCGGCTCCTGCATCGTCTCGAAGGAGAGCGGCAGCAGCACGTCGAGGACCTCGGCAGCATCCGCGCCACTCACCCGCACGGCGCCGAAGAACACCAGGTCGCCCTCCGCAGGCTCCACGTAGGCACTGACCTGGATCATGTCATCGATGCTGGTGCCGGTGGCCTCGGCGACCGCCTGGAACTGTTCCGCGGCAGCCGGGTTCATCTCGATGATTTCCTGGCCGCGGAAGATGACGACATTCTCTGGAGCGACCGGCGTACCGGCCAGCTCGGTTGGCACGAGAGCGACAGCGTCGCCGAGCGGGGCGGCCGATCCCAGTGGTGCTGCCGAGGGTGCAGCCTCGCTGGGGGCCGGGCTCTCGTCGTCCTGCGCCAGCGATGCTGCCGGCGCAAGTACGAGCGCGCCGGCGACGGCCACGCCGAGCAGGAACTCGAGCGTGCGGGCACGCCGGGGCGAACGGGGGTCAGACATGGAACTCCTCCTCGTGGGGCCGGACGGATGGTGCTGCTTCAACCCCGTCGCGCCATCATGCGGCCCCCGTCAAGCGAGCCACTCACACAGGCGGCAGCCGGCCGACGCTACCCTTCGGGCATGGCCAAGGTCCCGACCCCCTGGAAGGGCGACGATTACGACCGGATCTCCGCGCCACATGCCGAGATGGGAACACCCGCCCTCGACCGGCTCACGCTGGCGGGCGACGAGCGAGTGCTGGACCTCGGCTGCGGCTCGGGGCGCGTGACCGAGCGACTGCTGGAGCGTCTGCCGCGAGGCCGAGCCATCGCGCTCGACGGGTCGGCCTCCATGCTCGCCGAGGCCCGTCGTCGCCTGCAGCGTTTCGGCGACCGAGTGGACTACGTCCAGGCAGACCTCGCGAGCCCACCCTTGCCCATCAGCGGCGCGGTGGACGCGGTCATGTCCACGGCGACGCTCCACTGGGTCGTCGACCATGACGCGCTCTTCGAGGGCATCGGTGGTGCCGTGCGCGCCGGCGGCCAGCTCTCCTTCCAGTGCGGCGGTGAGGGCAACGCCGCGGCCATGATCGAGGCCGTACGGGAGCAGGGAGTCGAGACCGCGAGCGTCTTCCACATGGCCGGTGTCGATGCGACGGTCGCGCGCCTGGCCGCCAATGGCTTCAGGCGCATCGAGGCCTGGCTGCAGCCACAGACGATCACCTTCGAGACGCGCGCGGACATGCTCGAGTACATCGTCACGCCCTACCTGCGCCCGGCCACCGGCCTGCCGGAGGAGGAGCTGTACCGACTGGCCGACGGCGTCGTCGACCGCCTCGGCGTGCTGGCCATCGACTACGTCCGGCTCAACGTCACCGCTCGCAAGGGCTAGCCGACCCGCTACGCTGCCCTCGCCACCGCCAGTGAGGGAGACAGATGGAGCTGCTGACCGACCCCGAGGTCTGGATCGCGCTGCTGACGCTGACGGCGTTGGAGATCGTGCTGGGCATCGACAACATCGTCTTCATCTCCATCCTGGCCAACAAGCTGCCCGCGGAGCAGCGCGACAATGCGCGCCGCGTGGGCATCCTCGCGGCGATGGGCATGCGCATCCTGCTGCTGCTGGGCATCAGCTGGGTGGTGACCCTGACCGAGCCGCTCTTCGAGCTCTTCGGCCACGAGTTCAGCGGGCGCGACCTCATCCTCATCGGCGGCGGACTCTTCCTGCTGGCGAAGGCGACCTGGGAGATCCACGGTCGCATGGAAGGCGATGACCACCAGCGGCAGATCGGCCCAGTGACCTCGTTCTGGAGCGTGATCGTCCAGATCATGCTGCTGGACATCATCTTCAGCCTCGACTCGGTCATCACCGCGGTGGGCATGGTCAACGAGGTCGCCATCATGATCGCCGCGGTCGTCATCGCCGTGCTGGTGATGCTGGTGGCATCGGGCTACATCACGCGCGTCATCGACCGCCATCCCACGCTCAAGATGCTGGCACTGGCGTTCCTGCTGCTGATCGGCTTCACGCTCGTCGCCGACGGCCTGGGCCAGCACATCGACAAGGGCTACATCTACTTCGCCATGGGCTTCGCGGTGCTGGTGGAGGCCCTGAACATCCGCCGCTCATCGAAGAGCGAGCCGCTCAAGCTGCACGATCCCTACCACGAGCTGGGCGAGCCGATCGCCGTCGCCGACGACGTGGAGGGGAGTCGCTCCTGATCGCTGCGTGGCCGGGTGTCGCGGTGTCGCTCGAGGCGCACGCCTCGACAGGATCGCGCGCGGGCCGCATGATTCGTCCTCAGCGTCCGCGCACGGACGGTCGCCGACGATCCGCGAAAGGACATGATGCTTCGACTCGGCTACAAGGCTTCGGCTGAACAGTTCGGCCCCCAGCAGCTCCTCGACTTCGCCGTCTCTGCCGAGCAGCACGGCTTCGATTCTGTCTGGACCAGCGACCACTACCAGCCGTGGCGCCACACCGACGGCCACGCGCCCAACGCCCTGGCCTGGCTGGGCGCCGCGGCGGCATCGACCGAGCGGGTCATCCTCGGCACCAGCGTGCTCACGCCCAGCCTGCGCTACAACCCCGCGGTGGTGGCACAGGCCTTCGCCACCCTCGGCTGCCTGGCTCCCGGCCGCATCATCCTCGGCGTGGGTACCGGCGAGTCGCTCAACGAGGTCGTCGTGGGCGCTGCGTGGCCGGACCAGAAGGAGCGGTTCCACCGCCTGAAGGAGTCGGTGCTGCTGATGCAGCAGCTGTTCCGCGAGGATTTCGTCACCTTCGAGGGCGAGTACTACACGACGCACAACGCCACGGTCTACGACAAGCCCGCTGAGCCGGTGCCGGTCTACATCGCGGGCTCGGGACCGGCCGCCTCACGCCTGGCCGGGCGCATCGGCGACGGCTACATCTCCACCTCGGGCAAGGACCCCGCGCTCTACACCGAGAGCCTGCTGCCGGCGGTCGCGGAGGGCCTGGAGAAGGCCGGACGTGCCGCTGACGCCATCGAGAAGATGATCGAGATGAAGGTCAGCTTCGACACGGACCGCGAGCGGGCCATGGAGGACACCAAGATCTGGGCCGCGCTGGCGCTGTCGGGCGAGCAGAAGACCGGTGTCGAGGACCCGCGCGAGATGGAGCGGCTGGCCAAGACGGTCGAGGACGTGGCCCACCGTCGCTGGATCGTCTCCGACGACCCGGAGGAGCACATCGAGCGCATCAAGCCCTACCTCGACTGGGGCTTCGACCACCTGGTCTTCCACTTCCCCGGTGACGACCAGGAGCGGGCGATGGCGCTGTACGCCGAGCAGGTGCTTCCGAGGCTGCGCCAGCGCTTCGGCTGATCGAGCAGCGCGACGATGGGCTACTCCTCCGGCGGGATGACGCCCTTGCGCAACATGAAGCAACCGTAGAAGCGGCGCTCACCGGACTGGATGACCGCGTAGGCACCCTTGGCCAGGTCGTAGAAGGCGAAGCGCTCGATGGCCTGCATCGGCCGTGACTCGCCCGCAGCCACGATCTCGGCCGCGACCTCCTGCTGCACGGCAGGGACCTCGTCAGGTGCGCCCACGACCTCCATCCGACCGGCGAAGTCGTCCACGAAGGTATCGAGTGGCATGACCGAGAGGATGGCGTTGATGGCTTCCGCGGCGGTCAGGTTCTCCATGCGCAGGAGCGTGCCCAGCATGGTCGTCTCGCGGGCGATGGAGTCGGCCGGGAAGTTGGTGTCCGAGACGATGAGGTAGTCGCCGTGGCCCATGGCGCGCAGCAGCCCAGCACCTCGGCGTTGAGTCGGTTGTCGATGCCCTTGAGCATGGCTCCCTCCCACGGTGGATCGGTGCGTCTGGATGGTGGCTCGCGAGCGGTTAGCACCGTCGCGCAGGTGACGAAAACGTTGACATGGGCCTACCGGGAGACGCTACCCTAGCCGGACCAAGCTGTCTGGCATTCGGCGCAACGATCCGGCCGGAGCAGGCCGACGTGTCTTCCCAGGAGGAGGGGCGAACATGGTCAAGCGCATCGAGCGAAGCGTGCTGACGAGGGCCACCGCTCTGGGTGTCCTTGCGGCTCTGACAGTCGGGGCTCTGCCGGCGATGGCACAGAACCTCAGCGCCGACGAGCGGGCAGCGCTTCTTCAGATCCCCGGCGTGGGCATGGGCAGCCCGACCGACGCCGACTGGCAGAAGGTCGGGGAGATGACCCTTGGCGCCACCAAGGCCAACATGGCCGAGGGTGAGTGCACGGGCGTCGATCTCACGTTCATGGGCCTCAACAACCAGAACCTGCACAACTTCCTCTTCCGCGGCTTCCTGAAGCCGTGGGAGGACTACACCGGCGCCAACATCGAGTGGATCGACCTCGCGCAGGCCGACTACAACGCGCGTCTGCAGCAGTCGATCGCCACCGGCACGGTGGACTTCGACATCCTCGAGATGGGCGCGCCCTTCGAGGGCGACACCGCCGGCCGCGGCCTGCTCGACCCGATGCCCGACTGGGTGGCCGAGCAGATCGACATGGAAGACTACGTGGACTACCTCAAGGCGCCGGTCGGCACCTGGGATGGCACCACGTACCGCATCTCCATCGACGGCGACACCCACACCTACGCCTTCCGCACGGACTACTACGACAACGAGGAGTTCGCCGCGGCTTGGGCAGAGTCCGAGTACAACGTGGACGGCACCCCTTGGGAAGTGCCCATGACCTGGGACCTGGTCAATGCGCACGCCAAGTTCCTCAAGGGCAAGACCGACCCGCTGACAGGTCTCCAGGCCAACGGCTTCCTTGACCCGCTGAAGGGCTGGGGTGGCTTCGGCTTCTACTTCCTCGAAGACCGCGCCAGGCGTACGTCAAGACGCCCGACGATCCGGCCTGGCTGTTCGACCCCGAGGACATGACCCCGCTGGTCAACAACCCCGGCTGGGTGCAGGCCATCCAGGACGTCATCGACCTCATCGAGGCTGGCGCCTACCCGACCGACCAGATCAACACCGATCCGGGCGGCACCGCCTTCAGCCAGTTCCTGGCCGGCACCGGCTCGTCCCTGGCCTGGTGGGGCGACGTGGGCTCCAATGCCCGCACGTCCGACACTTCGGTCGTCGGCGACGTCGTCGGCTTCGACATCCTGCCCGGCGCAAACAAGTACTACGACCGCGCAGCGGGCGAGTGGGTCGAGGGCTACAACGAGTCCCCCAACAACGCCTACATCGGCTGGGGCGTCTATGTCACCAACCGTGTCTCCGATGACGAGCTGAAGCGCAAGTGCGCGTGGTCGGCAGCGGCCCACCTGGGCGGCAAGGACCTCTCGCTGTGGACGTCGGCCTACCCATCGGGCTTCCAGCCGTACCGCAACTCGCACTTCAACTACGACGAGTGGGAGGCCGCGGGCTACGACCGCGCCTTCGTCGAGGACTACCTGTCCTCGAACCTCGACAGCTACAACCACCCCAACGCGGCCGTCGAGCCTCGCATCCCCGGCATCTTCCAGTACTACTCGGTGGCCGAGGACGAGCTGGCCCTGGGTTGGGGCAGCGGAGCCTCTGCTCAGGAGATCGCTGACAACATCTACGCCGCCTGGGAGGAGATCACCGACCAGATCGGCCGCGAGAGCCAGCTGGCCCTCTACCGGGCTTCGCTCGGACTCGAATAACGTCGCGGGGGTGTGGTGGACAATCGCACCCCTCGATGCAAAGGTAGGTAGCAACGGCGAGGTGCGCGCCCACCGCGCACCTCGCCAGATTCCGCGGGGGCCCGCTCCCTGCACATACGACATCGAACGGGCAGGCCACAGGACTTGAGCAACGGCGACCTTTTCCACGTCGTCTCACACGAGCAGATCTCGGAGAGCCGCAAGCGATTCGGCCGGATCCTCATCCGGGGATCCTCCTCGTCTTCGCGCTCATCGCCGGGCTGCAGTTGCTCGACGCCATGGAGGTGGTGGACCTCGGCTTCACGAACTGGCAGCCCACGCTCCTGGGCTACATCTTCTGGGCGGCTTCGCTCACGGCCGGCCAAGTCATCATCAACGGCGAGATGGGCAAGCGCACGCTCTTCGTGCTGCCGGCCGCGCTCTTCGTCATTTCGCTCACCATCATCCCGCTCGCCTTCGGCGTGGCTATCGCTTTCTCCGACTGGAACCTCTCCTCGCCCACCGGCCCGCAGTTCGCTGGGCTGGGCAACATCCAGCGGCTGCTCAGCGACAGCTTCTACTGGAATGCTCTGGCCAACATGGTCTTCTACGTGGGCATGGTGCTGGTCGAGTACGCCATCGCCTTCGGCCTAGCCATCCTGCTCCACTCGGAGATCCGGGGACGGCGGTTCTTCCGCGTAGCCTTCCTGCTGCCGCTGATGCTCGCGCCGGTGGCCGTGTCGTGGATGATCGGCAAGTCCATGCTGGAGGTCCGCTTCGGCCCACTCGCACGACTGGCACGCGCCGTGGGCATCGAGGACCCTGGGTTCTTCTCAGACCCCACGGTCGCCCGCTTCACGATGGAGTTCATGGACGCGTGGATGTTCATCCCGCTGATGACGCTGATGCTCCTGGCCGGACTGCAGGCCATCCCGAGGGAGCTGACCGAGGCCTCGCGCGTCGACGGCGCGTCGCACTGGCGGGCCTTCAAGTCCATCGTCTTCCCGCTGATGATGCCAGTCTCGCTGACGGCCATCATGGTCCGCATCATCTTCAAGCTGAAGCTGGCCGACATCATCATCAACGTGACCCTGGGCGGCCCGGGTGGTGCGACCGACACGGTGAGCAGCTTCATCTACCGCGAGTACCGTGACCGCTCCAACGTCGGCTACGGCACGACGATGGCGTTCTTCTATCTCATCATCATCATCATCGGCTTCACCATCCTGATGCGGGTCTCCAACCGCTGGATGAGGCCCTACCGATGACCGAGCGCGTGTTCCGAGAGACCGACGAGGACCTCGCCTTCAAGGCCAAGTGGTACACCAGCCGCTCATCATCTACGGCCTGCTGATCGGCTGGACCGTCGTCTGCCTCTTCCCCATCTTCTGGACCATCACCACCAGTTTCAAGACGGCGCCGGATGTGATGCAGGGCAACATCATCCCCTTCATCGACTACGAGCCAGCCTGGCTGGGCTGGCGCTCTCTCGGCCTCTCACCCGAGACGATCGGCGCGGCCAGCACGGTCCGCGATGAGTTCGTCAAGCGCTTCACCAACACCACCATCATCTCGCTCTCGGCCTCGCTGCTGGCGGTCGCACTGGGCTCGATGGCAGGCTACGGGCTGTCCCGCTTCGCCTACAAGTTCGGGCCGATGCGCAACAATGACATCTCGTTCTTCTTCCTCAGCCAGCTCATCCTGCCGCCGGTGGTGCTGGCCCTGCCGTTCCTGGTGCTGTACAAGGAGCTGGACCTGCACGACACGCAGATCGGCCTCATCCTGCTCTACACGCTGACGGTGCTGCCGATCGTCATCTGGATCATGCGCGACCAGTTCCAGGCCATCCCCTCGGAGTTGGAGGAAGCCGCCTTCGTCGACGGTGAGGTCCATCTGGGGCGCCTTCCGCCGGATCATCCTGCCCATCGCCCTGCCGGGCATGGTCACGGCGCTGGTCCTGGCCATCGTGCTGACCTGGAACGAGTACTTCTTCGCCTCGCTGCTGACATCGACCGATGCCAAGACGCTGCCGGTCATGATCGCCAGCCAGACGGGCAGCCAGGGCATCAGCTGGTGGTCGATGGCCGCGCTCTCCTTCGCCGCCATCCTGCCACTCATCGCGGTCGGCATCCTGCTGGAACGCTTCATCATCCGGGGCATGTCCACCGGCGCCGTCAAGTAGGGCGCGCCCGCGCTACTCCATGTTGGTGTGGCGTGCGCGCATGCTCTCGGCCGTCTCGCCGAGCCGCTCGCGAAGCCGCAGGACGAGGACCTCGAAGACGAGGAACATGGCGCCCTCGAAGAGTGAGCCCATGGGCAGGACGGCGTCACTGCCGACATCGTTCGCCATGGTCTGAGCGGGGATGACGAGCAGCTCGTCGGCGAGGGCGCTGGTGGCACCGTCGGGCTCGGCGGTGATGACGATGCACGCGCGGCCCCGGCCTCGCGTGCCACGCCACAGAGTGCCGAAGCCGGTGGACAGCTCGCCCGGGCCGGCCGCACAGAGGAACAGGTCGCCCTTGCCCAGCGGGAAGGCGTTCATGTCGCCCTGCATGCAGACCATGAGGCCGAGGTGGTGCAGGCGCATCGCCAGCGCTCGCATCATCAGCCCCTCGCGACCGCAGCCGTAGAGCATCACACGCTCGGCTCCGGCGATGGCCTCGACCGTGGTCGTCGAGCGTCGCCTCCTCGATGCCCTCGACGGCCGCAGCCAGCTCGGCAGCGGCGTCGCGCATGGTCGACATCTCAGCCCCTGGCGACGTCGGCGATGATCTCGCGACAGCGCGCGTTGTCCGGGAACGAGCGCTGTGTCCCCGGGCGCAGGACCGATTCGGCCGCGATGGCACAGCCGAGGCGGGCAGCCGCCGCCTCGGACCAGCCGGAGGCGAGCCCGAAGACGAAGGCGCCCACGAAGGCGTCGCCGGCCCCGGTGGTGTCGACGGCCTCGACCTTCGGCGCGGACACCCGCTGGAGCTCGCCGTCCTCGCCGACGATGACCGCCCCGCGCTCACCGAGTGTGACCAGCAGTCGCACGCCGAGTCCCTTCGCTGCAGCCGCCAGCGCAGCCGGGTCGTCGACGTCGCCGGACCAGGCCGGCGGCCGCGGCGATGATCGAGAACTCCGTCTCGTTGGGGATGAGCCAGTCGGTGACGGCGGCAAGCTCCGCGCCGACGGCAGCGCCGGGGGCCGGGTTCAGGATCGTGATCGCGCCACGCTCATGGGCCGCGGTGAAGGCAGCCGTGGTCACGGCCTGGCCGATCTCGAACTGGCCGATGACGGCGTCCACGCGCGCCAGCTCGGTGACGGCGGCGGCACCATGCTCGGGCAGGAGCCCGTCGTTGGCGCCGGGCACGACGATGATGCGGTTGCTGCCGTCCGGCTCGACCCAGATGGGCGCGACGCCGCTGGAGCCGGGGACGCGGCGGACATAGGCGGTGTCGATGCCGAAGCCGGCGAAGTTCTCGATGGTCTCGGTGCCGTAGCTGTCGTCGCCGACGGCGTTGACCATGGCCACCTGTGCACCCATCAGCCGCGCCATCACGGCCTGGTTGGCGCCCTTGCCACCGAAGCCCTGGGCGAAGCGATGCCCGATGACCGTCTCGCCCCGCTCGGGCATGCGCGCGGCATACGCGATCTGATCGATCATCGTGCTACCGACCACGGCCAGCCACGGTCCGGATCCGCTCTCCATCGCCTCCACGGCGTCCTCCTGCGCGTCTCTTCGGTGACCCCTTGCTCGAGCACATTCTGGCACCCGTCGACGACACTCGGGGCAGGGCGTCCACCTATAGTTGGACCGATACGCACGTCAGAGGAGTGATCGACTTGAGCTGGCTCCACGAGGTCTTCGGCGTCCAGAAACCCGTCATCGGTATGTGCCACTTCGCAGCTCTGCCGGGCGATCCGGACTACGACGAGCGCGCCGGGCTCAAGGCCGTGGTCGAGCGGGCCAGAGCCGACCTGCGCGCGCTGCAGGATGGCGGTATCGACGCGGTCATGTTCTCCAACGAGTTCAGCCTGCCGTACCTCACCCGGGTCGAGCCCATCACGCCCATCGCCATGGCACGGGTGATCGCCGAGCTCTATCCCGACATCTCGGTGCCCTTCGGGGTCAACGTGCTGTGGGACGGGGTGGCTTCCATCGAGCTGGCGGCCGCGACCGACGCCCGCTTCGTGCGCGAGATCTTCACCGGCGTCTACGCCAGCGACTTCGGGCTCTGGAACACCGACGTCGGTGCCGCGGCCCGGCATCGACGCGCGCTCGACGCACGGGACGTGCGGCTGCTCATGAACATCGTGCCCGAGGGGGCCCGCTACCTGGCGGATCGCGACGTGGCCGACATCGCCCGCTCGACGGTCTTCAACGCCAAGCCGGACGCCCTCTGCGTCTCGGGTCTGACCGCCGGTGCCGAGACCGACACGCAGGTCCTGTCCCGGGTCAAGCAGGCCGTCGGCGACACGCCGGTCTTCGTCAATACCGGCGTGAACCCGTCCAACGTGCGGGAGCAGCTGGCCATCGCCGACGGCGCGGTCGTGGGTACCTACTTCAAGGTCGACGGGGTCTTCGAGAACCCCAGCGACCGCGAGCGCACGGCCGCCCTGATGCAGGTCGTGACGGACCTCCGCCAGACGCGCTAGCGCCATGTTCATCGGTGTCGACGTCGGGACCTCCGAGACCAAGGCGGTGCTCGTCGACCAGAGCGGCCGTGTCCTGGCCGCGGCGTCCGCTCCCAATAGGCTGCACGTGCCCCAGCCGGGCTGGGCGGAGCATGATGCCGACGCCGACTGGTGGGGCAACCTCTGCGCGGTGGTGAGGGAGGTGTTCGCCCGGAGCGGCGTCGCCCCGGCGGACGTCGCGGCGGTCGGCTGCAGCGGCATCGGTCCCTGCGTCCTGCCCGTGGACCACGAGGTCAGACCGCTTGGTCCGGCCATCCTCTATGGCATCGACACCCGCGCAAGCGCGCAGATCGCCCTGCTCGACGACGAGCTCGGTGCGGCAGCCATCCTCGAGCGCACGGGCAACGCCCTGACGTCGCAGTCGGCCGGCCCCAAGGTGGTCTGGCTCAGGGACGAGCGGCCCGAGACGTTCGCGGCCGCTGCCATGTTCCACACGTGCCAGTCGTTCCTGGTGGCCAAGCTCACCGGCGAGTCCACGTCATGGACCACACGACGGCGGCCTACTGGGGACCGTTCTACGACCTCCGCGAGAACGCCTGGATCGACGAATGGGTGGCCGGCACGCGTCGAGCCAGAACGGCTGCCGCGGCTGGTCTGGCCGACCGAGGTGGTCGGGCGGGTCACGGCCGAGGCGGCGCAGGCGACCGGTCTGGCGGCGGGTACGCCGGTCATCGCGGGCGCCCCCGATGCCCCGGCCGAGGCCGTCAGCGCGGGTGTCCTGGGGCCGGGCGACCTGATGATCATGTACGGCTCCAGCATCTTCATGATCGCCGTCGTCGGCGAGAGTCTCGTGGATCCGCGCATGTGGGCGGCCCCGTTCGTCTTCGAGGGCACTTCGATCGTGGCCGGCGGGACGTCCACCGCCGGCACCCTCACGCGCTGGCTCATCGAGCTGCTGTCGGACGAACACGACGGCGCGACCATCGCCGACCACTACGAGCGAGTTCGCCGCATGGGCGGCCGCATCACCGGCGGGCGCCAACGGTCTCGACCTGCTGCCCTACCTCAGCGGAGAGCGAACGCCCATCCACGACCCCGATGCCCGGGGCGTCATCTTCGGCCTCTCGCTCCGCCACACGCGCGCCGATATCGCACGCGCGGCGCTGGAGGGGATCGCCCAGGGCATCCGCCTCAACATCGAGGTGATGCACGAGATCGGCGTGCCCATCGAGCGCATCCGGGCCGTCGGCGGCGGCGTCAACAACGCGGCCTGGCTGCAGGCCGTGAGCGACTGCCTGGGGCAGCGACAGGAGGTGGTCAGCCAGCGTGGCGCGGCCTACGGCGATGCCATCCTGGCGGCCATCGGCGTGGGCGCGCTGCGGCGGGAGGACGTGCCGTCGTGGATCGACGTCGACCGGACCGTCGAGCCCGACCCCGCGCTGGCGGAGCTGTACGCGCGGCAGGCATCCCGCCACCGTCGGCTGTACCAGTCCACCAGGACGATCATGCACGAGGTGGCGCATGAGGCCTGACATCGACACGGTCGCCGACTGGGACCGGCTGGCCGACCGCATCCTCGACGAGTCCGTGGAGCTGCGACGCGGGCGAGAACCTGCTCGTGACCCTGACCTCGCCGGGGGCCTATCCACTGGCGCGGGCCCTGGCCGAGGGCGCCGTGCGCCGGGGGGCGCACCATCACGCGCTGCTGCACACCGAGGACGTCGACGAGGCCATCCGCCGCTTCGGCAGCGACGAGCAGGCCCGGCAGCGGCTCGAGGTCGAGCTCTACGCGATGTCGTGGGCCGACGCGCACGTCGCGCTGCGCGCCCTGGCGCCGCCGGCCGGCGCGGCTGGCGATGAGGGCTTCGGGCGACGAGCAGCCCTGCTGCGGGCCGCCCACGGCGAGGTCTCGGCGGCGCGCTGGGCCGAGACGCGCTGGTGCATCGTGCGCGTGCCCACCGCCGAGTACGCCGACTACCTGGGCCTGCCGGCCGAGACGCTCGTGGACGAGTTCCTGCGCGGCAGCATCGACGACGACGGCTGGTCCGAGTGGCGAGACCTCGCCGCGTGCGCTCGACGGTGCGCGCGAGGTGCGCATCGTGGGCGACGACACGGACCTGGCCTTCTCGGTGGAGGGCCGGACCTGGAAGCTGTTCGACGGCCGGATGAACCTGCCCGATGGCGAGGTCGCCACCGCTCCGGTGGAGACGACGGTCGAGGGCCACATCACGTTCACCGACCCGCTGGTCTTCGGCGGCCAGCGCATCGACCGCCTGCGGCTCGACTTCCACGAGGGGCGGGTGACCAGCGTGGACGCCGGTCCGGCGACCGGCTTCGTCGAGACCATCGTGGCCACCGATGACGGCGCGTCACGCGTGGGCGAGTACGGCATCGGCGTCAACCGTCACATCGAGACCTGGACACAGGACCTCTTCTTCGACGAGAAGATCGTGGGCACCACGCACATCGCCCTGGGCCGTGCCTACCCCGAGTGTGGCGGCGTCAACCAGTCGGCCATCCACTGGGACATCGTCAAGGACCTGCGTCCCGGGCCGTCACGAGCCGGCGGCACGGTCTACGTCGACGGCGAGGTCATCGTCGACGGCGCCGAGCTGCGCGTTCCCGGAGGGCGGCGACGCTAGGGCGCCGGCGACGCCAGCTGCGCGAGCTCAGCTCCCGACTGCCTCCCTCGCTGGACCCTCCAGCAGCGCCTCGACCGCGGCCGGACCGAGCGCCTCGCGCTCGCGCTCTGGCGTGCCCACGTGGAGGGCAGCCGCGGCGTTGGCGTAGCGCAGCGCGTCGGGCAAGGGCTCGCCAGCGGCGAGGCGAGCGGCGAGGGCGCCGACGAAGACGTCGCCGGCGCCATGGGCATCGGGCGCGTCGACGGGATGGGCCGGCAGCCGTCCAGCGCCCCGCGCCGGAGGCAGCGGCCACGCCGGCGGCGCCGGCGGTGACGATGACCGTCGGTGCCACCGATGCAGCAGGCTGCGCGGCCGCGGCCGCAGCGCCAGGTCATCGACCGGGACCGGCGCCGAGCATCTCGGCTTCGACGGAGTTGACGACCAGCACGTCGATGAGCCCGCTCATGGCACCCATCGGCCGCGCCGGGGCGGCATTGAGGATGACCCTGGTCCCGGCTCCACGGGCGATCTCCGCGGCCGTGGCGTTGGCGCCCTCGTCGATCTCGTTCTGCAGCAGCAGCACGCGGCTCTCGCCGATGACGTCCGCGCTGGCCGCGACGTGGGCGGCGTCGAGGTCACGATTGGCCCCGGAGACCACGACCGCGGCATAGTCGCCATCCTCCTGGGTGATGGCCACGCTCATGCCCGACCCGGCTGCCATCGAGCGCAGGTGGCGCAGACCGACCCCGGACGCGGTCAGCCGTTCGCGCAGCCGCTCCCCGAAGCCGTCCTCGCCGAGACAGCCGACCATCTCCACGGCCGCTCCGTGGCGGGCGGCCGCCATGGCCGCGTTACCTCCCTTGCCACCGGGCTTCCACCACCAGCGCTCGCCGATGAGCGTCTCACCCGGCCGCGGCAGGTACGGGGCCCGCACCATGATGTCGTAGTGCAGGCTGCCGACTACGACCACCTGCCTCCGCTCGGCCATGCTGCCGGCGCTTCAGCCGCCCAGCCGGAACATGGCCGCCCGCACCAGACGATGTGCCGCCACGGCGTCCCCGTCGTCGAGCGCGGCGTCCAGCTCGGCGTCGGGCAGCCGGTCGACCACGTCGAACATGGCCTCGACCGTGGCGATGTTGGCGGCGCACTCGGCGACCGGATCGAGCGCCGCCCCTTCTGGGAAGGTGTCGAAGTAGATGGTGCCCTCGAAGCCGCCACGACGCAGCTGGCGCAGGAACTCGATCGTCTGCACCGTGTGGACGGCGCCCACCATCAGGCCGTCGTCGCGCTTGCCATAGCCATCGTTGAGGTGCAGGCCCAGCATGCGACTGCGGCGGTGCACCAGCGCCAGGGCCATGGCCGGCGATTCGTCGCCGTAGAGGACGTGCGCGAAGTCGAGCGTGATGCCCAGGTTCGGTGCGCCCGCCTCCTCGATGGCCAGCAGCGTGGCCGCGATGTTCGGCAGCACCGACCGGGCGCGCGGTTCGTTGGGCTTGTACTCGATCGAGACCGGGAACGCCGGGTCGTGCCCGGCGATGGCGCGGATGCCCTCGACCTCCAGCTCCCACAGGCGCCCGTACTCGCGCTCGAAGGGGTGGTCGACACCGTCCTGGCCGAGCCACAGCGTGAGCATCGTGCCACCCGCCTCGCGGGCTTCGTCGAGACCGCGGCACGAAAGGTCGATGGCGCGCTGACGGACGGCCGGGTCGGCGTTGGTCAGCGCGCCCGAGACGAACGCCGGGTCGTCGTTGTAGCGCATGGCATAGCCGTTGAGCGCCAGCCCCAGGTCGCCCAGCCGGACGCGCATCTCCGCCGGCGAGACACCGGCGGCCTGCTGGGGGTAGTTGATGTCGACCGCGGTCAGGCCCTCGACCGACGCGGCGCGCTCGATGAGGTCGAACGTGCCGAGAGCATCAGGCCGGCCGGGCCAGGCGAGCTCGGGCCTGGCCACGAAGGAGTTGAGTCGAGCGGCGTATCGGTAGCGGGTCATGGGCCGAGCGTACTCCCCCGATCAGGCGCCCATGTAGATGCGGCGCGCGATCTGGTCCTCCAGCGAGAGCCAGCGCCGGCCGGCATCGTCATCGGCGCGATGTGCCATGGCCGCCGCCCGCAGGACGCGCAGTCGCTCGAGCGGCAGGACCTGGTTGGCGTCGAGCTCCTCGGCGATGTCGACGAACGTCCGCGGCAGCATCGGCACCGCCGAGCAGCGGCGCCGCGACATCGGCTCACGAACCGCATCCCAGGTCAGGGTCGGGTCCCAGCGAGAAGCGCGCGAAGGCGAGGTAGGAGAGCTCGACCGTGGCGTGATAGGGCGAGGGCTCACCCCACACGGTCAGCCCATGCAGGCCGCGTGGCATCGCAGAGACGGGCCATGTCGGCGAAGACGCGGGCATTGAGGAAGTAGCGCTCGCTGCGCTCGTCGCCGTTCCA
The DNA here is from genome assembly GCA_963712735.1 of uncultured Chloroflexia bacterium. Lineage (GTDB taxonomy): Bacteria > Chloroflexota > Limnocylindria > Limnocylindrales > CSP1-4 > JAFMJV01. Next base: position 378,570 of record CAVQIZ010000002.1, read on the forward strand.
CTGGCAGGCGAACTGGCAGCGCAGCACGTTCGGCTGCATGGGCAGCGACTCGACGTATTCGCGCGTCAGCTCTGCCTGGATGCGGCTCCAGTAGCTGCGGTTGGTGGTGTGCTGGTAGATGCCGCCGTGGGGCAGGCGCCGCTGGGCCTCGTGCGCGACCGGGTCGAGCAGGTTGTCCCACTGGATCTCGCTGTAGAGCCAGAGGTCGGGCTTGACGTCCTTGGCCGTGCGATAGAGGCGCGGGAAGTTGTCGGCCATGTCGGTGTGCGACCAGCAGTCGCCGAAGTCGTCGACGCGGCGGGCTGCCTCGGCCTCGTTGGCCCGCCGTGCCACGCAGCGCTCGCAGCCGCAGACGCCGTAGTCACCGGCCTCGATGTTGATGCCGCCGATGTCGAAGGTCTCGGCCAGCCAGGCCACGCCCTCCTCCATCCAGGCCATGGTCTCGGGCGCGGAGGGACAGGCGGACAGGGTGTAGTCGGACCTGGGGAAGTTGAGCGGGAAGGCCAGGTCGGCGATCTGGAAGCCGACCCCCTTCTCCAGCGTGGCTGCGTGCTGCGGGTTCTCCCGGAGCCAGGTGGCCAGGTTGTAGCGGCTGTCGCCCTCCCAGTAGACGCCGCCGTAGGAGCCGATGGCGATGCCGGGGAGGATGCGCACGCCGCGCTCCGTGGCATAGCGACAGAGCTCCTGGGCCGCCTCGACGCCGCCATGGGGGTCGCGCAGGAAGCCGTAGATGACGACCGCCGCGATGCGGTTGCGGGAGCAGAAGTCGACCACGCGCTGGTAGTCGCGCAGGAAGCCTCCGGGCGGCTTGCCGTAGGGGTTGAAGACGCCGATCTCCTGCTGGCCGACCTGGCTCAACTCCCAGTTGGTGGAGTGGTCCCAGGTCCAGAACGTGCGGTAGGCGAGGCCGGGAGCCTGCTCGACCGTGCCGGGCTGGAGGGCGATGCGGTCGGGGCCTGGCCAGGCGCGGTCGATGAGCTCCTCGACGCCGTAGATGACCCCCGAGAACGGCCCGCCGTTGATGGTGATGCGTGCGGGCGCGACGTCGATGCGGAAGGCGCCCTCTGCCAGCGCGGCGTCCTCGACCAGGTCGAGGACCGGCCCCTCCCCGCTGTCGCGCCACTCGATGCGAGGGAACCGCTCGCGCAGTCGTCGTGCGGCGTGCGGATGCTGGTCGCCACCGCGCAGCACCACGTTGCCTTCGATGATCGTCCGTTCGGTCACCATCGTCTTCCTCCCCTGCTGGTCCGGCTCCCCTGCTGGTCCGGCGGCCCTCTAGCCCTCCGGCTCCCAGTACCAGTAGTCGGTCCTGAATTCGTCGTACTCACGCCGGGCGGTCATCCGCTCGACCTCGACCACGATCATCCTGGTCCTGCCCAGCAGGTCGTCGCCGTGCTGATAGTCGCCGTGGCCGTAGTAGGCCATGTAGGTCTTCATGCCGGCGATGAGCTCGTCGTCCTCGGAGATGACCCTGGCGCGACCGTGGGCGATGACGCTTTCCCAGTGACCGTGGCACTTCATGGCCTTGGCCAGCTCGGCGCTGTCACCGTAGTAGCGGTTGACCACGTAGGCCACCTTGGGGTTGGCAGCGATGGCATCCAGCTTCTGCCCCGAGTTCGCGCAATGGAAGTAGAACCGGCCATCCTGATAGGCATGGTTGAGCGGGACGGCGTATGGAGCGTCACCCGCCGCCAGGGCCAGCACCCCCTGGTAGGTCCCCGCGGATGATCCGCTCGCACTCCTCGTTGCTCCTGACGGGATGGAACTGGTCCTTCATCCATGCCTCCCGCTGCGCTGCTCGCGCTGATCGTGCCTGGATCGAGATCGAACGGATGCCGGTGGGCCGACGCTGTCGCGCTCACGGAACTCCACCGTCAGCGTGATGCATTCAGGTCGCGGCTGGCGCTGGCGGCGCAGCCGTAGCAGGAGCCGCTGGGCTGCGCGCCGGCCCATCTCCGTGGCCGACTCGTACACCGCGGTGATGGCGGGGCTGGCGATGGCATACCACTCCATGTCGTCGATGCCCACGATCGAGATGTCCCGTGGCACCTGGAGGCCGGCGTCCGCGATCGCCACGAGCGCGCCCACGGTCATGAGGTTGTTGGTGGCGAAGATAGCGCTCGGGCGTCGCGCCAGCGCCAGCAGCTCTGCCACCGCGGTGCGCCCACCATCGAACGTGCCGGACCCCGTGCAGACGTACTCGGGTCGCAGTGCGACGCCGCCCGCTGCCAGCGCCTGGGCAAAGCCGTCGAGCCGAGCTCGGTCGGAGGCCGGTCCCGGGCCCCCGGCCACGATGGCGATGTCCCGGTGCCCGGCCCCCAGGAGATGTGCCACCGCGGCCCGTGCCGCGGCCTCGTTGTCGATGGTCACGCAGTCGACGTCCAACCCCGGCAGCGCGGCATCCACGAGCACGACGTGGATGCCCCGCGCGACGACACCGCGCAGGTGTTCCCCATCGGCCGAGCTCGACGCCACGACCAGCGCGTCGACCTGCTTCTGCACGAGGGTCCGGACTGCGCCTCGTTCCTGTTCCACGCTGTTGTTGGTATTGGCCAGGATGACGCTGAAGCCGGCCGGTGCGAGCACGCTCTCGACCCCTGCCGCGAGTTGGCCGAACCAGGGGTTGGCTACATCCGCGATCACCAGCCCGACCGTCCGCGTCTGCTGGCTGCGCATGCTGGAGGCGACGGCGTTCACGACATAGCCGAGGCGTGCGGCGCATTCCCGCACGCGGATGGCTGTCTGCGCGGAGCTGGCTCCCTCGACGCCGCGCAGGACCCGGGACACGGTCGCCGTCGAAACGCCCGCCTCACGGGCGACGTCCTGCATGGTGACCGTTCCCGAATGCGCCATCAGTCCTCGTGCAAACGATTACCGTAATCGATTGACCTACTGTATCCTTGGGCCCTGCTCCGGTCAACCTTGGGAGGACGTGAGATGACGACAGGACCGACGATCCCCGTGGAGGAATACGCCGAGCGACGCGAGCGCGCGGCGAAGCTGGTAGCTGAAGCCGGCTACGACGTGCTGGTCGGGAACGGCACTGAGGCGGACGCCTCGGTCGTGCGCTACTTCTCCGCCTACTGGCCGCTCTTCGAGATGGGCGGGGTGGCGATCGCGCCATCGGGGCGATCCGCGCTCATGGCGGGCATGGAGTCGGGCGAGTTTGCCAAGGGCCGCAGCGTCATCGACAACATCCACCTCATGAAGGAGTACCGCGAGACCGCAGATCCGGTCTACCCCGGCATGGCCGGCAGCACCTATCGCGACGTCTTCGAGTCCATCGGGGTCACCGAGGTCCGGCGCATCGGTGTGGCCGGCTACCTGTGCACCAACATGGCCATGTACGAGGGCCTGCGGGAGTCCTTCCCCGACGCCGAGATCGTCAACGCCGACGAGCTGACTGCGCAGCTGCGGTCACGCAAGTCGCCCGCCGAGTTGGCCTGTCTCCGCGAGGGGTTCCGCCTGGGTGAGTTGGCGCTTGAGGCGATGCTGCAGGCAGTGCGGCCGGGCATGACCGAGCTGGAGCTGGCTGGCATCGCAGTCGGCACGCTCTATGCCAACGGCGCCGAGGGCGAGGCGCACACGGTCTATTCCTTCGGTGGCAAGAAGACCACCAACGGCATCTCGCGCAGCACCCACCGGCGCCTGGAGAAGGGCGACATCGTCCAGATCGACGTGGGCGGTCGCGTCGACGGATACTCCCCGTCCGTGGGCCGGCCCATCTGCCTGGGCACGCTGACCGATCGTCAGCGCAAGCTCCTAGAGTTCGGCCGGGACATGCACTACCGCACCTATGAATGGGTGCAGGCTGGCGTGGTGGCCAAGGATGTGGCCATCAAGTACGAGCAGTTCGTCAGGGACGCCGGCATGGAGCGCCACTACCTCTATGGCCCCTGCACGGGTCTCGGGCTGATGGAGGTGGAGAAGCCCTGGATGGAAGCGGTGAGCGAGTACACCATCGAGCCGGGGATGACCTTCCAGGCTGACACGTTCTTCTACGACGACGACTTCGGCTGTCGCTGGGAGAACGGCCTGCTGGTGCAGGAGTCGGGGCCGGCAGAGATGATCAACGCTGGCGCACACATGGAGCTGATCGAGATCGACCGCTAGGCCGCACGGCCGGGACATGGCGACGGAGGGGAGGCCACGATGCGCTACGAGTTGATGCTGCCGCACCACATCAAGACGGCTATCGACGAGGACTGGCCGGTGGTGCTACCGCTGGGCCCGCTCGAGTATCACGGTCAGCACATGTCCGTGGGCATGGACACGCTGGCCGTGGTCAAGACCGTGGAGCGGCTGGAGCAGGAGCTGGAGATGGTCGTCCTGCCCACGTTCTGGTGGGGCCCGGCCAGCTATGCCGTGGAGCCACCGGAGCTGAAGGGCAGTGTGCAGGTGGAAGCCGAGCACCTCATCCCGGTGGCCAAGGACATCTTCCGCAGCCTGCTGCGGATCGGGTTCCGCAACATCCACTTCTTCATCCACCACCAGTCGGAGAACTTCTACCAGGGCATGCCCACCGACCTGGCCTTCCGGACCGGTGCCCGCCTCGCGATCTTCGAGTTCCTCGAGCAGGAGCGTGGCGAGGGCTGGTGGGGCAGCAACGAGATGTCGACGTACTACGCCGACCACGAGCGCGGCGCCAACCCCTTCAACTGGATCAGCGGGCACCCACTGATGGACGCCGAGATCATCAGCCGGTACCCGTTCGACCACGCCGCCATCGGCGAGACGTCGCTGATGATGGAGCTCTGCCCGGAGAGCGTGGACATGGACTACCTCGACACCAGCAAGTGGTATCTCGAGACAGCCAAGGATGCCAACCGCGAACTCGGTGCCAGGGGTGCGCAGATGGTCCTCGAGCGCATGCGCCAGATCCTCACCGATTCGAGGCTCGCGAGGTGACGGGTCGGCCGGGTGCGAGAACATGGTTCTTCCCCGATGGAGACATCCCACCGCCGGGAGACAGCGAGCCGCACGGGCACGAGTCGCTCATCATGCTCAACCCAAGTGACGACGAGGCCGAGGTCGTGATCACGGTCTACTTCGAGGAACAGGAACCCGTCGTCCTGGCACCACAGAAGGTGGGTGCGAGACGGGTGCGCTGCCTCCGCGTGAGCGACCCCATCGATGGCTACCAGATCCCGCTGGGACAGTACGCCCTCAGGCTGGAGAGCACGGTCCCGATCATCTGCCAGATCGGGCGCATGGACGTGCAGCAGCCCAACCTGGCCTACTACACCGTGATGGGGCACGCGGTCGACGACTGACGCTGGGCTGGTGGACGTCGGCGTTGGCCGCGGGGATCGGGGGTCTTCCATGCATGACGGTCTCGCGACGAGGCTGCCATGCGGACCTCGCGCGCGTCACACGCCCGTCGCCACCTGCGCCCTACGGTTGGCCCATGAACCGCGTTGCCATCGGTATCGCCGTCGCCGCTCTCGGGCTGGTGGCCGCGATCGCGCTCCCTGCCGCCTCCCCTGCCTCCGCTCCGGTCGCGGCACAGGAGGACGAGTCCATGCCGCGGCGGCCAGGCCAGCTTGAGGACCCCGGCACTCCCCGCGTCAGTACCAGCGGATGGGACACCGACTTCAGCATCAGCTCCGTGCCCTACGACGAGATCTTCTCCGGCGGCCCGGGCAAGGACGGCATCCCCGCCATCGACGACCCCCGGTTCGAGTCGATCGACGCGGCACGCGAGTGGGTCAGCGGCCGCGGTCCCGTCGTCGCGCTCGAGATCGACGGCGACGCGCGGGCGTATCCGCTGGCCATCCTGACGTGGCACGAGATCGTCAACGACACCGTCGGCGACACGCCCGTGATCGTCACCTTCTGCCCCCTGTGCAACACCGCCCTCGTCTTCGGCCGCACCCTCGACGGGACCCTTCTCGACTTCGGCGTGTCGGGCAACCTGCGCTTCAGCGACATGGTGATGTACGACCGCCAGACCGAGACATGGTGGCAACAGGCGACCGGCCACGGCATCGTGGGCGAGCTGACCGGCGCCAGGCTGGAGTTCATCCCCGCCCAGCTCATCGGCCTGGACCAGTTCGCAGAGCGCTATCCGGACGGCGTGGTCCTGAGCCGCGACACGGGCTACAGCCGCGACTACGGCCGCAACCCGTACGTGGGCTATGACGATGCCGACGAGCAGCCCTTCCTCTTCAGCGGTGCCACCGACGGCCGGCTGGCGCCCAAGGAACGCGTGGTCACGCTGGGTGGACAGGACAGCGCAGCCCCCATCTCCATCCCTCACAGCGAGCTGCGCACCAGCGGCGTCGCGATGGTGGAGTTCGAGGGCCAGCCGGTCGTCGCCATGTGGCAGCCCGGTGTGTCCTCTCCGCTCGACGCGTACGCCATCGACGAGAGCAGGGACATCGGCGCCACCGGCGTGTTCTCCGCGGTCGTCGACGGCCGGACGCTGACGTTCACGCGAGACGGCGGCGAGGACGCGCCCATCACCGACCTCGAGACCGGCAGCACCTGGGACGTGACCGGTCGCGCCATCGACGGCCCCCTCGCGGGCACCGTCCTGGAAGCCACCGGTCACGGTGATCACTTCTGGTTCGCCTGGGCCGCCTTCGTCCCTCACACCAGTATCTGGACCAGGCAGGGCATCGTCCGCCTGGACGGCGAGGAGTAACGCGATGAACGACACCACCGCCAGGCCTGGCAGCCGAGCCACCGAGTCAGTGTGGGACTACCCGCGCCCACCGCGCGTGGAGGCATCCGACCGCCGTGTGAGGGTCATCGTGGACGGCACCGTAGTGGCCGACACGCGGCGAGCTATGCGGGTGTTGGAGACGTCCCACCCGCCCGGCTGGTACATCCCGCCAGAGGACGTGCGCATGGACCTGCTGCGGCCGACCGAGCGCCGGACCGTCTGCGAGTTCAAGGGCGACGCGAGCTACTACACCATCAGTGCCGGCGGCCGGGACCGCGTCGACGCGGCTTGGACCTACCTCCGCCCGTTGCCGGGCTTCGAGGCCATCGCCGGCGCCATCGCCTTCTACCCGGGGCGCGTGGATGAGGCGTGGGTCGACGACGAGCGCGTCATGCCCCAGGGCGGCGACTTCTATGGTGGCTGGATCACCTCCGACGTGACCGGTCCCTTCAAGGGCGGCCCGGGCACACGCGGCTGGTAGCCAAAGGAGCCGAGAGGGCCGACAGGATCGCGGGCCAACGGGCACCGCCGACCGACCCCACGGAGCCGAGGCTGACGGCCGATATCCCCAGACTGCACCCTATCGCCACTCGGCTGGCCCGCTGGTACGGGGTGCGACCGTACCAAGAGGTAGTGGGCGGGGACATCGGGTCAGGCGCAGATTCCCCTGCAGATATCCCATAGCGATGCCCTCCACTGCACGGCCCCATTGATGAGGAACCCCTCTCCCTCATGAATGGGGGTGGATCAGGCAACGCGGACTCTATGCCCGGTGGCAAGGTCGGCCCCCTCCTCCCGACCTCGCCACCGGGTTTCTTCTTGCCCTCGAGGGCCGCGGTCTCCGGCCGGACCAGGGGAACGCTCAGTAGACCCGCGGGATGAACCGGCGCGTACGAGCGACGTAGGTCCGGTAGCCCACGTAGTGATCGGCCAGCCAGACCTCCTCGCGGCGCGACTTGAGATCGAAGAAGGCCGCCAGCAGCAGCGCCAGCAGCAGCGTCAGCAGGCTCGTCGCGACCAGCGCCCAACCGAAGGCGGTGACGATGATGCCGCCGTAGATGGGGTGCCGTACGAGCGAGTAGATGCCGGTCTCCACCAACTGCGCATCGGTGCGCGGCCGCGGCACGGGCGTCAGGTTGCGGCCCAGGTCGAGCAGTCCCTTGCCCAGCAACACGGCGCCGCCGATCATCAGCGCCAACCCAGTGAGCACAGCCAGGGATGCCGGCCACCCTTGGAGCGCGCCGCCGGACACCACACCCGAGAGCGCCACCAGCGGCAGCAGGATGATCTGCAACAGGACCCAGCCCTCCCCGCGCGGGCCGAGCGCTGGCAGGCGTGTCACAGGGCTGGCAGGCGTGACGTACGGACGGACGGCCGCACAGGGTCAGGCGTCGAGCACCTCCGGCACGCCGATGATGTTGTAGCCGCCGTCCACGTAGTGGATCTCGCCGGTGGTGCCACGGCTCAGGTCGCTGCACAGATAGACCGCCGCGTTGCCCAGGTCGTCGATCGACAGCGGTCGTCGGAGGGGCGAGATCTGCTCGAACAGGCGGTGCATCTTCTTGAAGCCGGAGACGCCCGACGCGGCCAGCGTGCGCACCGGGCCGGCACTGATGGCGTTGACGCGGATGCCCTCCTTGCCCAGGTCCACCGCGAGGTAGCGCACACAGGCCTCCAGCGAAGCCTTGGCCACGCCCATCACGTTGTAGTTGACGACGGCCTTCTCGGCGCCGTAGTAGGACAGCGTGAGGATGGCACCACCGTCGGCCATCAGCGGTCGGGCCTCGCGCGCAAGGGCGACGAGCGAGTAGGCGGACACGTCGTGGGCGAGCGCGAAACCCTCGCGCGAGGTGCGGATGAACTCACCCCCGAGCTCGTCCTTGTTGGCGAAGGCGACCGCGTGGACCAGGATGTCCAGCCGCCCGACCCGATCCCTCCACTGGGCGAACACGCGCTCGATGTCCTCGTCGTTCTGGACATCGCAGGGCTCCACGAAGGTCGAGCCCAGCCTGGCCGCGAGCGGCTTGACACGCTTCTCCATCAGCATCTCGACCGAGGAGAAGCCCACCTCTGCACCCTCGCGGTGGAGCGCCTGGGCGATGCCCCAGGCGATGGAGTGGTCATTGGCCAAGCCGAAGATCAGGGCGCGCTTGCCCTCCAGCAGTCCCATGTGCGTGCATACCTCCCTGTGACCAGCCTGCGACGCCGACGGCCGACATGCTGTGACGAGCCTAAGGATGCACCCGATAGCGACCACATGGGCGGACGGACGAGCGACCGGGCGCGCGATGGAGCGACCGACCCTTCCGGGCCACTACCCCGTGACCAACGGGTGGTATGGGCACCGCCCCGTCGCACCGCACCATGCGATCACGTTCGAGGGGTCACTGATCGGCGATGCTCGGAAGCCGTGAGGGGGCCCCTCGATCGCATCCCGTGCCGGCGGCGCCTGCCCGGCCGCGACAAGACAGCGAGGCACGGTGACATGGGTCAACCCGGATCCGGGGGGATTCCGTCGAACCGCGATACCCTATGGGCCTGGTTCACATGAGCCTGGTTCGTCGTCGTGGTCTGATCGTCGCTGGAGGCTCCGTGTCCGCCGGACGGGTAGCTGGTCGCTCTCTCCTTGCGCTCCTGTCGCTTGCCCTGCTTGGTGCCCTGCTGCCTGCGACCGCGCTGGCAGCGCCGGAGGGCAAGCTCCGCGAGTACATCGTCAGCCTGCAGGTCACCGGCTCGGACAACGTCATCGCGCCCAGCAACCGCAGTGCCCGTCAGCGCATCGCGATGCGCAGCGAACGGGCCAGGAATGCCACCCAGCGACTGGAGCGGGAGGTCGGCTTCACCTCGCGCCAGCGCTTCAGCAACGCCATGACCGGCTTCTCGGCCAAGCTCACGCAGGAGCAGGCCACGGAGCTCGCGGGCGACGCCAAGGTCGCCGCTGTGCGACCCGCGCGGCGATTCAGCATCTCAGCCCAGGTGACACCGCCGGGCGTCAAGCGCATCAAGGCGTGGGAGCCGGGCGGGTCAGGACCGGACGTCGACGCCGACGTAGCTGTGCTCGACACTGGCATCGGCCCAGGCGACGCGAACGGAGACCCGCTGCCGATAGGCCCGACAGGCGCCCCGGAGCTCAACATCGCAGGCGGAGTCAACTGCTACGACAACCCCTACACCGGCGGCATCAACGAGGCGCTGGCCTATCCGGGCCGTTGGGCCGACAGCCACTGGCACGGCACCCACGTGGCCGGCACGATCGGCGCGCGGGACAACAACGTCGGCACAGTGGGTGTGGCACCGGGTGTCCGCCTGTGGGCCGTACGCGTCTTCGGCGGCGCCAGCGGCAGCGAGGCCGCCATCATCTGCGGCCTCGATTGGGCCATCGCCACGCACAACCCGGGAAGCCCAACGCCGGCCATCGATGTCATCAACATGAGCATCCAGGGCCCGCGACTCGACACCAACGAAGACTGCACCCAGATCCTGGCCGACCCCAGGGGTGATCCCATCCACCAGGGCGTCTGTCGCGCCACGGCCATCGGCATCACCGTCGTCGCTGCTGCCGGCAACTCCAGCTACAACGCCAACAACAGCTCCCCCGGCGGCTACGACCAGGTCATCAGCGTGGGCGCCATGACCGACGTCGACGGGACCGGCGGGGGCGAAGGCGGTGTCTCACCCTGCGCCGGCGAGAGCAACGAGCGCGACGATACCTTCGCGAGCTACAGCAATTTCGGGCGCGAGATCGACATCGTCGCACCGGGAACCTGCATCGAGTCCACCTGGCCGACCACCTCCGGTAGCGCCACGACGCGCTCGAGTGGCACCTCGATGGCGGCGCCGCACGTCACCGGCGCCGTGGCTCGCTACCTCGCCGACCACCCCGGCACGCCGCCCGACCGCATGCGCCGCATCGTCCGCGCCGCCGGTCGCCTGGACTGGAACGCCAAGAGCGACCCCGTCTGGTACGGCGTCAAGGATCCCGACGACCCCAACCGTGTCCTCGACGTCAAGGCCCTCACCGAGGGCCCCATGGTCAAGGCCTGGCTCTTCCACGACAGCTTCAAGGTCGGTGGCACGTCCAAGACGCGCACCACCCGCGTCGACGTCCAGCGCGGTGGCGGCTACGACGACACGGCCTCCCTCGACGTGACCGGCCTGCCCGGCGCTGTCGGCAGCGCCGCGTTCGAGGAGACCAGCCTGTCCGGCCTCGGTGGCCTGGGCACCAACGTCACGCTCAACCTCAAGACGAGCGGACCCGACGGCCGCTACGGCCTGGGCGTCGAGGTCAACGGCCCCGGAGTGTCGGCCTTCAGCCGCGACCTGCGGCTGACCGTCGATCGCACCGGACCGGAGATCAGCGGCCTGAGCCCGCGTGTCCGCGGCGGCAAGTCCCCGCTCACGACAAAGGGCGCGGCGCAGACGTTCCTGCAGTGGTCCGCCAACGACGAGTACAGCAACGTCAAGAGTGTGAAGCTGCAGCGGAAGACCGGTTCCGGGTCGTGGCGCACCGTCGACATGACTCGCAAGGCGAGCTCGCTGGTGACGCTCAAGTCCGGACAGGCCAACAGGTTCCGCGTCAAGGCCACCGACAGCCTGGGCAATCGCTCCACCAGCGACGTCGTGGAGGCGCGGCTGTCCGTGCGTGACTCGACGTCGGGCCAGTGGTTCCAGCCGGCCAGCGGCGGCTGGAAGACGAAGAAGGCCAGGAAGGCCTACGGCGGCTCCCTGCTGCTCGCCAACAGCACGACAGACAGCCTCAGCACCAGCTTCAAGGGCAAGGCCGTGGCCGTCGCCGGCGCGGTCGGGCCAGCTCGCGGCTCATTCCAGGTCCGTGTCGATGGCGGAGACTGGCAGGGCGTGAGCCTCAAGGCCAACAAGGCCGGGCAGCGCAAGGTCGTCTGGAGCCGGATCCTCGAGGATGGCCAGCACACCGTCGAGATCCAGGGCAAGAGCGGTCAGACCGCGATCGACGCCATCCTTATCGTGCGCTGACCCGCCGGTAGGCGGCTTCATACTGCCGAGCCGGCACGCGCCACGAGTGGTCGCGCGCCATGCCGTTGGCCTGGATGTGCGCCAGGCGCGGTTCGTCCTGGAGCGCCGCCAGGGCGCGCTGCACGGCCTCGATGAGTGCCGCGGGCTCGGCCGGGCCGAAGACGAAGCCGGTGCCCTGCTCGGGGTCAGCGTCGGCATCGACGACGGTGTCGGCGAGCCCGCCGCTGCGACGCACCACCGGCGGCGTGGCGTAGCGCATGGCGATGAGCTGACCCTGGCCACAGGGCTCGAAGCGCGAGGGCATCAGGAACAGGTCTGAGCCAGCGTAGATGCGCCGAGCTTCGTCGCGATCGAACCGGTCGAGCACCGCGATGCGGTCACGCTGCCGCGCTCGCCAGTGCCAGCAGGCCCCCGACCAGCTCCGCGTTACCCGTGCCCAGCACGATCAGGCGCGCACCCATCTCGACCAGCGCCGGCGCTGCAGCGGTGACGAGGTCGAAGCCCTTTTGCGGATCGAGTCGGCCGATGACGCCGAGCAGCGGTCCATCGGGATCGAGCCCGTTGCGTGCCATCAGGTCCGACCGGTTGCGTGCCTTGCCCGACAGGTCGGCGGCGCCATACGGTGCCACCAGGGCTGCGTCGCGCGCCGGGTCCCAGAGGTCGGTGTCGATGCCGTTGATGATGCCGATGTAGTCATCGCCGCGAGCACGCAGCACATCGTCGAGGCCGGCGCCGAACGGCGGCGTCAGCGACTCAGCCGCGTAGTTAGGGCTGACCGTGTTGACGATGTCAACCGAGCGGATGGCCTCGCGCAGCAGGTCCACGCCGTCGGGCGACCCGACATCGGTCGGCAGGTCCAGCTGCCACGCCTCGGCCCTCGGTGTCCAGCCGTGATAGGCGAGGTTGTGGCACGTCAGCATCGTGGCCGTGGCCGCCAGCAAGGGGTCGCCGGCATAGCGCTGGCGCAGCGACAGCAGCGCGGGTGCGGCCTGCCAGTCGTGGCCGTGGATGATGTCGACGGGGCGGGCCTCGGCCCGGATGGCCTCCAGCGCGGCGCGCCCCAGCAGCGTGAACCGGGCCGGGTTGTCGCGGTAGTCGCCATCGGCATCCATGTAGTAGCCGGCGCGATCGAACGAGTGATGCCGGACCAGGCGCAGGCGGTAGCCATCGGCTTCACCGCTCCAGATGGTGACGGTCTCGTGCCGGGACGCCCCGACGGGACTGCCCACGGGAACGCGGACCTCCAGTGGCACGAGCGCGGCCGGCGGCGTCAGGCCCGCGTACCACGGCAGGTAGACATCGACCTCGTGCCCGCGCCCGGCGGGCTCGGGCGAACCCAGGGCGCGCGACAGCGCGTCGACCACGTCGGCCAGTCCGCCGGTCTTGGCCCAGGGCTCGCATTCGGAGGCCACCATCGCGATACGCATCGTGGACGAATGGTACGTGTTCGCGACGCAACCGCCATCGCAGCAGCGTGAGACGCCGACACGGAGTCGGGCAACCCTGTGTACGATGCGCCCGGTATGCCATTCCGAACTCCCATCCCCACGATGCCCATTCCCGACCATCGCCTGCCTCCAGCCCTTGAGGGGCTGAGTCGGCTCGCCTACAACATGTACTGGTCCTGGCACCCCGAAGTACGAGCGCTGTTCGCCAGCATCGATCGCAGCGTCTGGCACGACTTCCGGAGCCCGGTCGCCGTCCTGCGCCACTCGCGCGACTGGACTTCGCTGCTCGAGGACCCCGACTTCATGGTCCAGTACCAGGCCGTGCTGGCCGACTTCGACGCCTACATGGAGAACGGGCGCGACCACTGGTTCTCACGCCATCACGGCGGCGCCCTGGCTGGGCCGGTGGCCTACTTCTGTGCCGAGTACGGGCTCCAGGAATCGCTGCCCGTCTATTCCGGCGGCTTGGGCGTGCTGGCCGGTGATCACTGCAAGACCGCCTCCGACATGGCGCTGCCGTTCATCGCGGTAGGCCTGTTCTACCGTCGGGGCTACTTCCGCCAGTCCATCGACGCCGATGGCCACCAGGAGCACGGGTACTTCAACCTCGATCCGGCGCGACTGCCGCTGCTGCGCGTGGTCGACCCGTCGGGCGAGCCAGCCATGGTCGGCGTGGAGCTACCTGGACGCACGGTCCATGCCGCGGTCTGGCTGGTGCAGGTGGGCCGTGTGCCGCTGCTGCTGCTGGACACGGACGTCCCCCAGAACAGCGAGGACGACCGGCCCATCAGCCACATCCTGTACGTGCGCGGCCGCGCGATGCGCCTGCACCAGGAGCTGATCCTGGGCATCGGCGGTGTCCGCGCGCTGCGGGCACTGGGCGTCACGCCCTCTGTCTGGCACCTCAACGAGGGCCACTCGGCCTTCATGTTGATGGAGCAGGCGCGTGAGCTGGTGGCCGAGGGAGCGACGACCGAAGAGGCCCTGGCACAGGTCCGAGCGCGAGCGGTCTTCACCATCCACACGCCGGTCCCAGCGGGCAACGAGCGCTTCGCAGCGGACCTGGTACGTGAGCTCACGGCGCCCGTGCTGGAGACGTCCGGTCTCGACGTGGACGCCGTGCTGGGACGGGGGCTGGGGGTTGACGGCGACCCTGCCCAGTTCGACATGACGGCCTTCGCCCTGCGCACCACGATCGCGGCCAACGGCGTGAGCCAGCTCCACGGGCGGGTCGCCAACGAGACCTGGTCGCCCATCATCGACCATCACATCAGCGGCATCACCAACGGCGTCCATCCGCCCACGTGGGTGGGCAGGGCCATGCGCCAGGTCTACCGCGAGCTCGGCGGAGACCTCGATCACATGGAGAACGAGGAGGTGACCACCAGGTTCTGGGAGCGCCTGGACCTGGTCAGCGACGCAGACCTGTGGAAGGCGCATCTGTGGCAGAAGCAGGCCCTGCAGGAGTACGCCCGTATCCGGCTGCGGCGCCAGTTCGCGCGCCACGGCGAGTCGCCCGGGATGCTCGCGCAGCTGGGCCCCATCCTCGATCCGGAGGTGCTGACCATCGGCTTCGCGCGCCGCATGGCCACCTACAAGCGCGCGGCCCTGCTCTTCAGCGACCTCGAGCGCATCACCCGCCTCATCACCGACGCTGAGCGCCCGGTGCAGTTCATCTTCGCGGGCAAGGCACATCCGGCCGACCGGCCCGGCCAGGGCGTCATCCAGACCATCTTCGAGCACAGCCGCTCGGAGGCGCTGCGTGGCCGCATCTTCATCCTCGAGGACTACGACATGCGCGTGGGTCGATACCTGGTCCAGGGCGTGGATGTGTGGCTCAACAATCCACGGCGACCGCTGGAGGCGTCCGGCACGAGCGGCATGAAGGCCGCCATGAACGGCGTCATCAACGTGTCCATCCTCGATGGCTGGTGGGACGAGGGCTTCCACGACGATAACGGCTGGGCCATCGGCGGCCGTGACTCCAACCCGGACGAGGGCGCGCAGGACTGGGCCGACGCGCAAGACCTGTACCGCCTGCTCGAAGAGGAGATCGTGCCGCTGTGGTACGACCGCGATGACGACGGCCGGCCGCACGGTTGGCTCGACCGGATGCGCCGGGCCGCAGGAACCTCGCTCTGGGACTTCTCCACCACGCGCATGCTGGCCGAGTACGTCGAGGAGCTGTATCTACCGACAGCCGCCGGCACCATCGCCGCGGAGGCGGAAGCGACCGCGGAGGTGGGCTCGGCGGCGAGCTGAGGTTCAGCGGCGACGGCTGTCAGCGGCGACGGGGATCCACCGCCACCAGCCAGCGCGACCAGCTGAAGGTGCGGGCGAAGCCGAGCCGGCTGTACACGCCCAGGGCGGTGGCGTTGTCCGGCTGGACGGAGAGCCAGACGAGGCGGTTCCCGGTGGCCAGCCCGGCACGCGTGGCGATGGTGGTGATGAGCGTGCCGTAGCCCTGGCCGCGGCGCTCGGGGACCACACCGATGCCCTGCAGGCCGGCCACACCCGTGCCCTGGGCCAGACGGGCGACAGCCACGGGCTCGTCGCCGACCCAGACGATCCAGGCGCGCACGCCGCCGGACTCGATAGCCGCCCCCAGGGCCTCGCGCCGGCGCACGACCTGGTCGGCGCCGATGCCGAAGATCCGTCGCTCCAGGGCCTCGTGCAGTTCGACGGAGCGTGGCTGGACCGCCTCGATGCGCATCACGGGGTCGAGGTGCGGCACCACCGAGGCGCGGCCCACCCACATCACGGTCTCGCCGGTCACGCGCGTCCAGCCCAGCCGCTCCACCTCCGCCTCGAGCTTCGGGGGTCGGTCGAGCGCGTCTGAGAGCAGGAGCGACGGCCAGCCACCCTCGTCGAGGATGCGGCGGCGCACCTGGGCCAGCGATCGGTGCCACGTATCCGCCTCCCAGCGGGGCATAGCGGCGTAGGTGAGGTCGGGCCCCGATCCCGGCCCGCGTACGAAGATGACGCCCAGCTCCTCATCGACCTGCACGCTGGCGCCTTCCTGGCCGGGTAGCGTGACGAGGTGCCGCTCGATGGCCTCCAGCTCCGCCGGGCTGGGCGGCTCGACCTCGGGGCCGGCCCCCTCGCGCGGGCGCGCCGTGGCAGGGCGACGCACGGGCGACGGGGGACGCAGGTCGCTCACGCGGCGTCGTCGTCGAGGAGCAGGTGGCGGCACCACTTGATGGGCGGCGTGCCGTGGCTGATGACGGCCTCCATGTGGCGGCGCTGGTCGAAGCCTGGCGTGGCCCCGAGCCCGCCGGCGATGTGCTGCGGCGGCACATCCGCCTCCGAGCCGCCGGCGGCAACGGCGGCGCGCCGACGTGCGGCCAGTTCCAGGTCCCACATCTCGACCGAGCCCACGAAGTACGTGGACAGCTGGGTCGAGCTGAGCCGGGCTCGCAGCCACTTGCCGCGGGCTTCGTCCTGCTCCTGCCAGGCGTCCTCGACCATCAGCGCCATGGCCTGTGCCTCGGTCATGTCGGCGGTGTGCGTCTCCACGTCGAGGATGGCGTTGGCGGTGGCGCGCAGGTACATCTTCCAGTGCGAGAGAGCGAAGCCGGGGTCGTCGGCGGCGTAGCCGGCGTCGTACATCACCTGCGTCACGTAGACCGCCCAACCCTCGGCGAACATGCCGTTGGTGAAGATGGTGCGTACCAGCGACGGGCAGCGATTGGAGGCGGCCAGCTGCAGGTAGTGGCCGGGTATGCCCTCGTGGATGCTGAGGATGCGCAGGGCCGAGTCGTTCTCCTCGCGCAGGTACGACTCGACCGCCTCCGGTCCCTGGCTCTCGTCGGGCGGGGTGATCCAGAAGTGCGAGCGCTGACCGCGGTCGAGCGGACCGGGGCTGTCGAGGAAGGCCCGCGCGGCTGCCCGCAGGTAGGCCGGTGTCCAGGTGATCGACAGCGGCTCGTCGGGCAGCGTGATGACGTCGTGCTCACGGCAGAAGGCCGCGATGCGCTCGATCTCCGCCTCGCAGAAGTCCAGCAGCCCATGCGGCTGCTGGTGGTGCGCCGCGATGGCATCGAGCACGCGCTTGACGATGGCCGACTCGCCCGCCCGGTCGCCCTCCGCCACGTCCGGCAGCGGCTCATCAGGGAACCAGCTCGACCAGCCCTCGCGGGCCAGGCGCAGCATCTCGGCGCGAACGGCGTGGAAGTCGGTCCAGGCGCGCTCGCGTACCTGCTCGGGGGTGAGATCGCTGCCGAGGGTTCGACGCAGCTTCTGCGCGAACAGCTCGCGGCCCAGGCGCCCCTCGCCGACGGCCCGGTTGCGGACGTCCGTGTCGAGGTCGTGATGGAGCGCCTCCAGCGCGGCGCGGGCATCGGCGGCAGCAGCCTCCATGGGCGCCCGCAGCTCGGCGGCCTCACCCGCCTCAGCGCGCTGCCGTGCCTCGGTCTCTGCCGCGTCGACGAGCTCCGTCACCCCGGACAGCTGCGCGAGCGCCGTCTCCAGCTGCAGCAGCGCCACCGGCCGCCCAGGCAGGCCGCTGAGACTGGACAGGGCGGCACGTGTCAGCGTGGGCAGCCCGGCGATCCTCGACACGAGCGCGGCGCCACGCTGCGACCACGGCGCGAAGTCCCGTGAGAGCAGGTCGAAGAGCCCGCTGCCCATGAGGTAGACGATCTCGAGGGCATCCCAGGCTTCCGACCGCAGCACCTCCTCACCGAAGAGGACCTTGTCGATCTCGTCGAGCGCGATGTGGCGATCGATGCGCTCGTCGCGCGAGAGCCCCGAGTCGTCGAACCCACGCAGGCGCTCGGCGTGACCACGGAAGATGGAGACGCGAGCCTGTCGTCCCTCCTCGCTAAGGTCAGGCCAGCGGTCGTCCACGCGGTGATACCCGCTCATCGTCCCCCACGTCGGATAGGCCTCGAAGAGGTCGACGATGAAGTCGACGATGGCCTTCTCGAAGGCACTCCTGGGCTCGGGCAGCCCATCAGGGCGAAGCGTCACGACGTGCGATCCTCCTGTCCTCGGCGCGGTGGTACGGCAGCCCATCAGCGGCAGCGACGATGCGCGCCATCGTACGTCGCCTTGGCTCGCCTTGGCTGCCATGGTCGGAGCGGCTGGCTTCGCCAGAGTGGCTGGCTTGGCCGGATCGGCGCCGTCGGACGCTCCGACGCGGGACCATCGGCGGCGTGGCGGTACCCTTGCGGTTCGATGCCCGTGACAGAACCCAGCACACTCACCTCGCCGGCACGCCGGGCCTTCGCCGAGCGCATCGCCGAGCGCCCGCTGTTGCTCGACGGTGCCATGGGCACGCTGCTCTTCAGTCGCGGCACGCCACAGCGGGCCTCGCTCGATGAGCTCGTGTTGAGCCGCCCGGAGGTGGTGGCCGCGGTGCACCGCGAGTACATCGCTGCCGGCGCCGACATCATCGAGACCAACTCGTTCAGCGCCAACCGCGTCCATCTCGCACAGCTGGGTCTGGCCGATCGCACGGTCCTCATCAACCGGCGAGCCGCCCAGCTCGCTCGCGAGGCCCGCGAGGTGGCCGGCGTGGAGGTACTGGTGGCGGGGTCGATCGGGCCCATCAGCTCGCCGCTCCACGGACCCGGCCACGTCTCGACGCTGGCCGCCACACAAGCGGTCGGCGAGCAGCTGGAGGGGTTGCTCGAAGGCGGTATCGACCTGGTGCAGCTGGAGACATCGAGCGACTTGGCCCACCTGCTGGCGGCCATCGAGGCGGCGCGTCGCCTCTGCGATCTGCCGCTGGTGGCTTCGCTGACCTTCGGCGAGGACCTGCGCATGGCCGACGGCACCGAGCCTGCGGTGGCGGCGGCGGCCCTGCATCGGGCGGGAGCGGACGTCATCGGGGTGAACTGTGGCTCAGGGCCCATCGCGGGCGTGGACGCGCTGGGAGAGCTGTCGCCCGCAGCCGCCGGAACGCCCCTGCTGATCATGCCCAACGCGGGTCTGTCGGGGCGCGTGGGTGGTGCATTCGTCTGGGCTGCCGAGCCGGCCTGGTTCGCCGAGGAGGTGCCCGACTTCCTGGCCGCCGGTGCGCGGCTCGTCGGTGGCTGTTGCGGCACCACCCCGGAGCACGTCGCAGCCATGCGCCAGGCACTCGATCGCGAGCGCGCTCGACGCGCCGGCGCTGTCGGGGCTTCTGGGCAGGTGACGCCGGTGGCGGCCCCCGCGTCGGCACCTCGACGACGCGCGGCCGCGGATGAGCGGGGGCCCTCCACGCGCGATGCGACCACGCCCCAGGCGCCCCCACCGACCGGCCTCGCCACGGCGCTGGCTGCCGGTCGCTTCGTCATCAGCGTCGAGATCGACCCGCCGCGCTCGGTCCGCATCGAGCGGACGCTCGCATCGGCCGAGCTCATCCGCGACGCCGGAGCCGACCTGGTCAATATCAGCGACAGCGCCATGGCCCGCGTGCGCATGGGCGCCATGGCCGTGGGGTTCGCCACGCAGCGGGACCTCGGCCTGGAAGCACTCATCCATTTCACCACCCGCGACCGCAACCTGATGGCGCTCGAATCGGAGCTGCTGGGCGCGCACGCACTGGGCATCCGCGACATCCTGGCGCTCACCGGCGACCCGCCGCGCGTGGGCGACTACCCCGGGGGCACGGGCATCTGGGACATCGACTCCATCGGGCTCATCGGCATCCTGACCAGGCTCAACCGCGGCGAGGACCAGGCCGGCAGGCCCATCGGGGCCCCGGCGGGCTTCACCATCGCCTGTGCGCTCGACCCCACGGCCGACGACCTCGACGGCGAGCTGGACCGCCTGGCCGGCAAGATCGAGGCCGGCGCCCACCTCATCATGACCCAGCCCATCTACGCGCGCAGCCAGTGGGACCGCTTCATGGAGCGCGCCGCCGCGCGCTGGGGTGACCGCCTGCCGCGACCGGTGCTCTTCGGCGTGCTGCCGCTGCACACCGCGCGCCACGCCGAGTTCCTGCACCACGAGGTGCCCGGCATCACCATCCCCGACGACGTACGAGCCGCCATGCATGCGGCCGGGGATCGTGGATCGGAGGTCGGCCTGGAGCAGTCGCTGGCGCTGCTGGCGGAGATGCGGCCGTTCGTCGACGGTACCTACATCATGCCCAGCTTCGGCCGCTACGAGCAGTCGGCCGAGCTGGTGCGCCGCGTGCGCGCCGAGCTGGTGGTCGCCGGCAGCGGCGAGGAGGCTGGGGCATGATGCCGGCCATGACACGCTCGAGCGCCGTCACGACCGGACGGCCATGGCGCACGCTGGCCACGGTCCTGTCGCTGGTGGTCATGCTGGCGCTGCTGCTGGCCCCGCTGGCGGCGGCACAGGACGGTCCGCGCTACGCCGAGCGCGTCGATGACGCGCACATCGCCGACCAGGCCAAGGTCTTCACCAACACCCAGCGCAGCACCTTCGAGGAGCGCCTGCAGGTGCTGGCGGAGGAGACCGGCATCGACGTCGTCGTCTACACCCAGGAGAAGGCGAAGGTCGGCGCACACAAGGGCGCGCAGGAGGAGGCGGCTGCCCTGCTCGCCGAATGGGGCGTGGGCGGCGAGTCCGGCGAGGGTGCAGTCATCCTGTGGAACGTCAGCGAGGACCGCTCCATCACGCGCAGCGGCGTGGCCCTGGGGGCAGTCTTCTCCGAGGCCGAGGCCGAGGCCGTCGACGAGATCGTCAACAGCGCCATCCGTACCTCGGTACGCGAGCGGGACTGGCGGGGCGCCCTCGACATCGGCCTGACGGCCCTGGAGGACCGGCTGGTCGTCCAGGCTGTACCCACGCCCACGCCGACACCGACGCCGCGAGCACAGCAGCCGGGCCAGCTGCGGCCGACGACGACCGCGGGCTCGCGACCGACCGACGTCATCGACCCGCCGGCCGGTCCGCCCTACCCCGACCCCTTCGACGGCATCACCGTCTACGACTTCGCCAAGGTCATCAGCCCCGACGTGCGCGACCGGCTGGAGAGCACCATCGAGCGGATCGAGGCACGCACCGGCGCGGAGGTCGCGGTCTACACGCAGGTGAAGCCCAGCGCCGAGAACGACCCAGCCGGCACCGAGCGCGACGCCGTGGCACTCATCGACCAGTGGGGCATCGGTCGCGCCGGCTTCGACGACGGCCTGGTCATCTTCTTCAACCTCACCGAGGACCTCTGCCACGGCCAGGTGCAGCTGTACGCGGCGCCGGGGTACGCGGCTGCCTACCTCACCAACGCCGAGCGCCAGGCCATCTACGAGGAGCAGATGCTGCCCGGCGCTTCGCGAGTGCGACTTCGATGCGGCCATGCTCAGCGCCCTGCGCGAGATCGATGCCGCCGCGACCGCCGAGCACGCGCGCAACCTGCAGCTGGCGCGCCAGGTCGATGCCGTGGCCGGGCTCATCCTGGCGCCGCTGCTGCTGGTGGGGCTGGTGGGCTGGGCCGGCTGGTCGTGGCTGCGCTACGGGCGCGACCCCATCTACCTCGACGACGCGTCGATCCTGATGCCGGCTCCGCCGCCGGGCATGTCGCCGGCTGCGGCCGCGGTGATCCTGGACGGACGCGCCAGGCGGCACGCGCTGACCACGGCCCTGGTGGACCTGGCCGCTCGCGGCGAGATCACCTTCCGGGCGGCCGTGGACGAGCCCTCCAAGATGGACATCGACATCACCGTGCCCGACCAGCGCGATGCCCGCCTGGCACGCAACCGCCGCCTGCCGCCTGGGCGACGCGGAGGCCTACGCGCTCGCCGAGCTGAAGAAGCTGGGCGGCGCCATCCGCACCATCGATGCCGAGGACGTGCCCGCGTTCGCCAAGGCGGTGGGCGGCTTCGACGACCGCATCGAGGAGACCGTGGCAGCCAAGGGATGGTTCAGCGAGTCGCCGGGTGATGCCATCGATCGCTGGTCCCGGCGCGGCGCGTTCGTGCTCATCGCCGGCGTCGCCGCTGCCTTCTTCGGCATCAACCTGCCCAGCAACGGCCTGCTGCTGGTCGGTGTCGCGGCGGTCGTCGGTGCCGTGGCCATGTTCGTCATCGCCCGCACGATGCCGCAGCGCACGATGGAGGGCGCGCGCATGTACGCCCAGCTGGCCGCCTACCGGCGCACGCTGCAGAAGACGCTGGAGCAGTCGCGCACGATGGACCAGGTCGTCAGCAGCAAGGTGCTGCCGTGGGTGGAGACACCCGACCAGGCCATGGTGTGGTCGTACGCACTGGGCCTGCACGAGGAGGCAGAGGAAGTGCTGGAGCGCTCGATGGAGGATGTGCGCACCGGCGGCGCCTCTCCCACGCGCACGTACTTCCCGCTCTGGTACAGCCTGGGGCCGCGCTCGGGCGCGCGCATCAGCGGCGGCGCCCGCGCCCCCACGGCGGGGCTCTTCTCGGCCGGCGTGGTCCCGGATTTCACGGCCATGACCGCGGCGCTCTCCACCATCGGCAGCCCGCCGGCCTCGTCCGGCGGTGGCGGTGGCTTCAGCGGTGGCAGCTCGGGTGGGGGCGGAGGTGGCGCCGGTGGCGGCTTCTAGGGCAGGCGGGCTCGCCGCTCGCGGGCCACGGCAAGCGCGCTGGTCGCCTAGTCTGTAGCCATGGGTGCGACAGACACGATGGAGATCTTCTTCGAGAAGCTGAACAGCGGCGACCGCCAGGGTGCGGTCGCTCTGATGGACGAACAGGCGGAGATGCGCGTGCACGTCCGCGATGGCTCGCGCACGCTGCGTGGCGTGGCGCAGGTGGGCGGCTGGTTCCTGCGCGCCGACGCGGGACTCAAGATGGTGCCCGGCGAGGTGCGCGACATGGGCAACACCTACGAGGCCGACCTGCTGGTGCTGCGACCCGATGCGCCGTCCCAGCACATCGATGCCACCTTCCGCGTCGAGGCGGGCAAGATCACCAGCATCAACTTCTCGCCTCGCTAGAGCCGGCGTCGCTGCGCCCCTGCCTGCTGGAGGAGCTGCGCTCGCGCGCCCGAGCGGCGGTTGCAGGCGATCACGACCCGGGCGTGAGTTCCGGCTCGGGTGTGAGTCCCGGTTCCGGTTCCGGCGTGGCGTTGCGCCAGCCGGGCGGGCAGCTGAAGCCTTCGGGCGGGATCTCGTAGCGGGCGCCCAGCTGGATGATGTTCTTGTTGAGGATGCGGTTGAGACACTGCAGGTGCTGCTCCTTGACGCCGAACCTGGTCGCGATGCCGCTCAGCGAATCGCCGGCCTTGACGCGGTAGAAGCGCCGCTGGGGTTCTGAGTCAGGGCTGGGCTCTGCCGATGGCTCCGCCGTCGTCACGGGCGCACGCGTGGCGACGGGTCCTGCTCGATGCGAGCGGCGATGGTGATGCCGCGGCCGTGCCGGGACCGTCGCCCCCACCCAGCTGGGTGGCCAGCAGGAAGACGACGATGGAGACCACGAGCAGGCCCAGCACGCCCAGCAGGATCGGCGGTGTGATGCCACGGCGACGCGTGACGAGCGGGTCACGCGCAGGCGGGTCGGCATAGAACCACTCGCCCGAGCCACGCGAGCGGATGGGCTGCTGAGGCCGCTTCCGGCGACGCATCGGCAGCGCGGCGGGCACCTTGGGGGCCTGCGTGGCCTCGTCGAGTGGCGCCGGCTCCTCGTCCTCGGCCTCGTCGTCCTCGTCGTCCTCGTCGTCGGTGAGATCCTCCAGCTCCTCCGCCTCGATCTCGGCACGCTCGTCCCAGGGCGCCTCTGCCCAGGCTGAAGCGGAGACCCAGTCCAGCTGCTCGCTGCCGGTGGCCGCGGCGCCGGCATCCGATCCAGCCGGACCGAAGAGCCCACCCTCGGGCGTGGGCTCCGGCAGGCCATCCTCGTCCGGCTGCGCCGAGCCCCGACTCAGACTCCGGCAGCCCGATCCCCGAGCTCCAGGCACGCTGGGCGGTCTCGGTCACATCGGCCGGCGCGGCCGCGTTGCGGGCAGCCCAGGCGAGGAACACGGAGCACGCGGCGAACTGCGGTGAGTAGCAGTAGTCGGCCTGGTAGACCAGGTCGCGTCGGCGGGGAGCACGCTCGGCGTAGCAGCGGTTGCGTTCGTCGGGCGCGTCGGCCCGCCGGTCGCGGTCCTCGGCGAGCGCCACGAAGGGGCAGACCGAGGGGCCAGCACCGGGCGATGGTCTCGGTTCGGTCACCGACCGATGATACGGCCGACCGCCGCGATGGGGCCGATGGGAGGCCCCTGGATCGACCCGCACCCGTCGAGCCGACGGTCGCCCCTGCGCCGCTGCTAGGCGGGCTCGAAGCCTGGCGCCTGTGCCAGGTGGGCTCGAACCCGTGGGCGTCTCGCTAGGCGGCCGCGTCGCCCTCCTCGAGATCGAGCTCGGGCTCAGGCTGCGTGCGCACGACCATCCCGGCGCCGACCGTGTCGGAGGTGGCCTCATCGATGAGGATGAAGCCGCCGGTCGCACGCGACAGTCGGTACTCGTCGAGCATCAGCGGGCTGCTGGTGCGGAGGTGCACGCGGCCGATCTCGTTGAGCGTCAGCTCATCGGCCGTCTGGTCGCGACGCAGCGTGTTGACGTCCATGCGGTAGCGCATGTCCTCCACGATGGCCTTGGCCGAGCGGGTGGCGTGCTTGATGATGTAGCGGCTGCCGGGGCGCAGCGGCTCGTCGGTCATCCAGCAGACCATGGCCTCGAAGTCGTTGGTGATGTCGGGCTGGTTGTGCGGCCGGCAGATGAGGTCGCCGCGGGCGACATCGATGTCGTCCTCCAGCTGCATGATCACCGACAGCGGCGGTGAGGCCACCTCCAGCTCGCCGTCGAAGGTCCGGATCTCCTTGACCCGGGAGCGCTTGCCCGAGGGCAGCACGATGACCTCGTCACCCTTCTTGAAGGTGCCGGAGGCGACCTGGCCGGCATAGCCGCGGAAGTCGTGGTGCTCGTCGGACTGCGGCCGGACCACCCACTGCACCGGGAAGCGCACGTCGATGAGGTTCACGTCCGAGCCGGTGTAGACGTGCTCCAGGTGGTAGAGCAACGAGGGCCCCTGGTACCACGGCATCGCCAGCGAGCGCTGCACGACGTTGTCGCCGTGCAGGGCGCTGATGGGGATGAACTGGATGTCGTGCACGTCCAGCTTGGCGGCCCAATCGCTGAACTCCTCGGTGATGCGGTCGTAGACCTCCTCGTCGTAGCCCACGAGGTCCATCTTGTTGACCGCCACCACGATGTGCGGGATGCCCAGCAGGGCGGCGATGAAGGCGTGACGGTGCGACTGCTCGAGCACGCCCAGGCGGGCGTCGATGAGCACGATGGCGAGGTCCGCGGTGGAGGCGCCGGTGACCATGTTGCGCGTGTACTGCACGTGGCCCGGCGTGTCGGCGATGATGAACTTGCGCTTGGGCGTGGCGAAGTAGCGGTAGGCCACGTCGATGGTGATGCCCTGCTCGCGCTCGGCGCGCAGGCCGTCGGTCAGCAGGGCCAGGTCGACCTGGTGGTTGCCGCGCGCCGCGCTGGTGCGCTCGATGGCCTGCAGCTGGTCCTCGAAGATGCCCTTGGAGTCGTAGAGCAGGCGCCCGATGAGCGTGGACTTGCCGTCGTCGACCGAGCCGGCGGTGGAGAAGCGAAGCAGATCCATGCTAGAAGTAGCCTTCCTTCTTGCGGTCTTCCATGGCCGTCTCGCTGAACGAGTCGTCGGCACGGGTGGCGCCGCGCTCGGTGATGCGGGCGATGGCGGTCTCGGCGATGATGGCCTCCAGGTCGGCGGCGTCGGAGTTGACCGCACCGGTGCAGGTCATGTCGCCGACGGTGCGGTAGCGCACGACCATGCGCTCGACCGACTCGTCGGGCCCGGGCTCCAGGTATGGGCCGGTCGAGAGCCACATGCCGTCGCGGCGGAAGACCTCGCGCTCGTGGGCGAAGTAGATGGGCGGCACCTCGATACCCTCGCGCGCGATGTACTGCCAGACGTCCATCTCGGTCCAGTTGGAGATGGGGAACACGCGCATGTGCTGGCCCTGCCGGATGCGGCCGTTGTAGAGAGCCCACAGCTCGGGCCGCTGGCTGCGTGGCTCCCACTGGCCGAACTCGTCGCGCAGCGAGAAGACGCGCTCCTTGGCGCGAGCCTTCTCCTCGTCGCGGCGGGCACCACCGAAGACGGCGTCGAACTTGTGCTCCTCGATGGCGTCGAGGAGCGTCGTCGTCTGCAGCCGGTTGCGCGACGGGTTGCCCGGCTCCTCGCGCACGCGGCCCTTGTCGATGGACTCCTGCACCGACGCCACGATGAGGCGCTCACCCAGCTCCTCCACGCGGCGGTCGCGGAAGGCGAGCACCTCGGGGAAGTTGTGGCCGGTGTCGATGTGCATCACCGGGAAGGGGAACTTCGCCGGACGGAACGCCTTCTCCGCGATGCGCAGCAGCACGATGGAGTCCTTGCCGCCGGAGAACAGCAGCACCGGGCGCTGGAACTCGGCTGCGACCTCGCGCATGATGAAGATGGCTTCTGCCTCGAGGGCGTCGAGGTGTGTGGCACGCTGCCGCAGGGCGCGCTCGCCT
Source organism: uncultured Chloroflexia bacterium (assembly GCA_963712735.1). Lineage (GTDB taxonomy): Bacteria > Chloroflexota > Limnocylindria > Limnocylindrales > CSP1-4 > JAFMJV01. The sequence continues at coordinate 405,115 of CAVQIZ010000002.1, forward strand.
GCTGGTCTCGTTTCGATCATCTTGGGGGGCCGACCTCTGCTTCGGATCCGACGACGCTGGCTCGTCGCTATGCTACCCTTTCCCGACCGATATGATAGACATTATCGGGAAACTCTGGTAAGACCGGAGTATACCCACGAAACCGCGCGTCGCGCAGGGACCATCGATGCGCATGAGCGAGCAGAGGCACGTGAGCGAGAGCATCTCGACCGAGACGGCCACGACCGAGGAAGCAGCCATCGCGGCACCGAAGGCCAAACCCGCCCAACTCCCCGGCATCTGGGAGAGGGAGCCTGCCTGGGTGCGAGCCTTCCGCTACAGGATCGATGTCGGACCGCGCCTGTTCGCGGCGTCGGTGGCCGCGGTGATCATCGCCGTCGTCGTCGTCTCGCTGACCGTCGCGCTCGCGCCGGCCGACGACCGCAGCCTGATCCTCAGCGCCTCGCTGATCGCGGTCGTCGCGGGCGCCGCCCTCACCTCGGTCGGCGTCTACGGCGGGGTGCTGGTGCCGGGCCTGCTGCTGCTGGGTGTGCACCCGCTCTTCGCGGCTCCGCTGTCGCTGTTCCTGCAGGTGCTGATCGTGCCCTTCGGTGCCAGTGCCCACGTACGACTGGGCAACGTCAGCCGGCCACTGGTCATCCCGCTCATCACCGGCGGCATCATCGGCGCCATCCTGGGTCCGGTGGTGGCCTCCTTCTTCGCGGCCGACGTCATCCGCCTGGCGGTCGAGCTGCTCATCATCGTGAGTGCCATCCTGCTGCTGGTGAGCCTGCCGCTCAAGAAGATGCAGGTGTCGCGGCCCGCGGGTGACGTGCCCACGGTGCGCGTCGGTGTCATCGGCACGGCGTCCGGCATGGCAAGCGGCATCTCCGGTGCCGGCTGGGGCCCCATGGGCGTGACGCTGCTGATCCTCTCGCGCATCGAGCCGCGCATCGCGGTGGGCTCGTCGGTCTTCGGGCGCATCTTCATGGCGGCCGCGGCGGTGCTGAGCGCGGCGGTGGTGCTGGCCGTGACCCCGGGCCTGTACGACGAGGTACAGCCAGCGTGGGTGCTGGTGCCGTCGATCCTGGCTGCGTCCCTGGCAGCGATGCTGCCGGGTGCCATCCTGGCCTCACGCCTGGGTCGTACACGGATGTCGGTGCTCATCGCGACCATCTCGATCGTGCTGGCCTCGGCGGCGCTGCTCAACGGCCTGGGCCTGATCTAGGGTCAGCCGCGCCATCGGGCGGAGAGGCTGGCGAGACTCGCTGGTGATGGAGGCCCGCCCGCTGCGGCCGCCCTCTCCGCGCGATCGTGGGTGCCGGCGTTCCCGCGGCGCGGTCCAGTTCGACATCGAGCCCGGTGGTGATGCCGGACCGTTCCTCGACGTGGGAGTGACTGACCCCACGGCTCACCCTGCCGGGACAGACCGGACAGACCGGTCAGTCCGAGGCTGGCGGCCTGTCACGCCAGTCCGACTGACCCGTGGAGCGGGACGCGCGGACCTTCCGTGAGCGGGACGTACGTCGGACGGGACGTACGCGAACGTGCGGCGAGCGAGGCAGCCTACCGCACCCAGCACCACCCACTTGCGCAGGTAGCTGATGTCGCGCAGCCGGTGGGAGATGGCGTTGAGCCATTCGGGCCGGCGTCTCACGTGAACGGGGCGAACGCGTCAGAGATCACGGCGGCGGCCCGCGCGAGCTCGCCGCGCTCGTCGGTCGGCATACCCTCCGCGAGTGAACGCAAGGCGCGCTTGCGGTAGTCCACGATGGCGGCCCGGGTCTGCTCACCCAGCGGGCTCAGGCGGGCGACTGTCGCGCGCCGGTCGTCATCGTCGGTGCTCAGGGCGATCAGCCCGCGCTGCTGCAATCGCCGCAGCAGGCGTCCGGTCGCCGGCGAGGTGATACCGACCTGCTCGGCGACCCGACCGACGCGAACACCATCGGTGCCCGCGCCCACCACGTTCGTGCGTGAGTGTGCGTCGGTGCCAGGGGCTCGGACCCCGGCACCGACGCACGGTTCACGGCTGGTGTGATCGCATCGGTAGCTACGACCTGATGTCGATGTAGACCTTGGCGTCGCGTGTGTTGGGGCCCCTGGCACTCCAGTCGGGCACGCGTACCCGGAAGCACTGGTCGGACGCCGCGGAGATCAGCACACGTGAGGAACCGCCGGCGGCGGGGTAGACGGAGAACTCCTTGAGCAGGCGCAGCCCCTTGGGACGGTAGGCGCGCACGCCAAGATTGCCGGCGATGTCGCCCGTGAGGTGCAGGCTCACGGTGGTCTGGCCGAGCGCGGGACGGGCCACGCCAGGGATCGCGCCACGCACCTTGGTGGTCGACATGGACTCGGCGGTCAGCGCGGCCACCTCGCCACGACCCGGGCCGAGTCGCTTGAGGTTCAGAGCCACCCGCTCGTAGCCAGGACCGGCACGGAACGCTGCGCGCCCAAGCGACCAGCTCCGCTGGCGCGGGTCTTCCAGCCGAACCTGGCCATCGCAAACCCAGCCACTCGACGTCGTAGGTGCCCCTCCTTGGGGCTTCACGTCCTTGACGGTGTCATCGCCGGCTGTCGTCAGGGCACCGTCGCGGACGCTGGAGGCCTTGACCTCGGGGGCCGGTGTGACGGGCTCTGGCGTGGCGGGCTCCGGGGTGACAGGCTCAAGCGATCGCTGGCTCGGGCGTGACCGGCTCGGGGGTGGCGGGCTCGGGGGTGGCGGGCTCGGGCGTGTCTGGTTCTGGCGTGGCGGGCTCGGGCGTCGGAATGGAGGTCTCCGAGAGCGCGATGGCACCGGCGGCCGCAGGACGGTCGTCGGACGCTCGCGGCCCGATGACCTCGAAGGCTGCAGCCAGCCCGATGGCGCCCACGAGCAGCAGCGCCAGCGTGCCCGCCGCAACGCGGCGCCGTCCGCCGCCGTCACGACGTCGCATCGCGACCGAGTAGGACGTCAGGGACCGAGTGCGCGGCGGCAGGGCGTCGGACGTGCCCATCGCGGGCGTCGCCGTCCCAGGCATCGCGACCTTGGGCGCTGCGCTCTCCTTGGAACCGGCAACCCCGGGCGCTGCGATCTTGGGCATCGCGGCAGGAGGCGGCGGTGGAGGCGCAGAACCAAGCGGCGTGGCGCGTGTCCAGGCTCCGCAGTCCGCGCAGAACGCTCGGCTGGGAAGGTTGGCGGCGCCGCAGCTCCAGCACGTGCCCTCGGCAGCAGGGCGAGCCTCGATCGGCGCCGAGATCGCCGGCCTGGCCGCCGAGGCGGACGACACGGCCGCTGGCGAGGTGGCCACGACCGCGGGCGCGGCAGCTGGTGGCGGGATCGGGACCAGGCCGAACCGCCGCCTCTGAGGACCGGCTGCCGGACCGATCGGAAGGAATGGGCGCGCCGGCATCGGGCCGAAGAACCGTGGCCGACGACACGAGAGAGTCGCATTCGCCACAGAACGCCGTGACGGCATCGATGGGCGCGCCGCATGTGTGACAGACGAGTTGGTTGGACACCCCAGAAGACTCGGTGGTGCGCTTGAGTATCGGAATGAGCAGACGTGCGTAGCTCGCAAGTACTGCCACGTCGGTACCACTGGGCCGCAGCCAACCGGCCTCAGGCGTCCACCCCGATGGCGACGAAGAGCGCGAGGCTGACCGCGGCCAGCATCAAGGCGACCGCGAGGCCCATCAGGAACGGTGCAGGTCCGATGGCACGCAGCGAGGCCAGCTTCGTGCTGAGTCCCACGCCCACGAGTGCCATCACGATGAAGACCTGCGAGAGGCTCACGAACACGTCGGCGACGTCCGCGGGGATGAGGCCAGCGCTGTTGAGCAGGGCCATGGCCAGAAAGCCGAAGAGGAACGGCGGCACGGCCTTGCGGGCGGAGGCGAGGAGGTCGGGCCGATCGGATGGCCCATCGCCGGGGACCGCAGCCGCGTCACGCGTGGCGAACCATGTGCCGACCATGAAGATGACCGGCACCATCAGCGTGTTGCGCGTGAGCTTCACGATGGTGGCCGTCTCCCCCGCCGGTACGGAGTAGGAGAACGCCGTGGCGGTGACCTGGCTGGTGTCGTTGACGGCGGCGCCGGCCCAGTGCCCGAAGAGCGCGTCCGACATGCCCAGGGCGTGGCCGATGAGCGGGAAGACGATGACCGCGGCCGTGCCGAAGAGCGTGATGGTCGCCACCGCGAAGGAGACATCGCGTTCCTCGGCCTTGATGACCGGAGCCGTGGCCACGATGGCCGTATTGCCACAGATGGCGGTGCCGACGCCGATGAGCGCCGCCAGCCGGGAGGAGGTGCCGAGGACGCGTCCCAGGGCCAGGGTCACCGTCAGAACGAGCACGATGTCGATGACCAGCACCGTGATGGCGCCGAGGCCGGTGGAGAGGACGTCGCCCAGGCTGAGACGTGCGCCCAGCAGCACGATACCCAGTGGCAGGAACCAGGCTCGAGCCGCCTTGGCTCCGGCGTCGATGGCAGGCATCGGTCGCAGGTTGGCCACGAGGATGCCGAGGAATAGTCCCACCGTGACCGCGCCGAAGACGCTCGGCAGGACCAGCGTGGATGCGTAGGCAACGGTCGCCAGGGCGGCGACCGCGAGCAGCCCGGGTGCAGCTGCGCGGAGGGTCTCGCGGCCGATCAAGAGCCGCTGCCGGCCTCCTCGGCCCAGACGACGCCGGGCCCAAGCAGGATGGTCAGGTCGCGGCGCTGGTGCGATGCCTTGTCGCGCACCTCGCCCGCGACGAAGGCTGCGTAACCGGATTTGCGGCGCATCGACTCGCTCATCACCTCCGCCGCCACGTTGCTGGGCAGGAAGCCGACCTGCTGCGTGTCATCGCCGGTCCAGACGGCGACTGCGAAGCGGTCCTGCGGCTGCGCGTCGGGCTTGAGCAGGACCCGCTGGCCGACCGCGAGGCCGGGGTGCTGCAAGCCGCCGAAGTCGAGCACGGCAGCAACCTCGGAGAGGCGACAGCCGGCCGCGCTGAGAGACGACGGAGATCTGCCCTCGTCGATCCAGTTGCCCCCGTCCGGCGCGAAGCGCAGCGAGCGGGATTCGACCTCGGAACCCAGGCCGCCCCACCACTCCGGGAGTACGGCACTCTCGGCGACGGCGCCGGCGTGGACGATGAAGGTCTGTCGCTCCGGGAGGTGCTTTGGCTGTGTCATCCGGATGCCCCTTGCCTGCGGGTCGTGGCTGGCTACAGCGTAGCGCGGGCGCCGCCATCCACGACCGCCCGGTCGCATGCCAGCTCGCACACGAGAGTGCGCGGTCCCCTGCCTGCTCGAGCTCCGGCAGGGCGATGATGACCCGGGCAACAGAGGCCGAGGAGACCTACCCGACGAAGGCCACGTCGCTGCGGGACCTGTCCTTGGCGGCGAGCAGAGACGGTCGACCCGTGAGGTACTCGTCCACCGCACGTGCGCACTCGCGGCCCTCGCTGATGGCCCACACCACCAGCGACTGGCCGCGGCGCATGTCGCCGGCCACGAAGACACCTTCGTGCGAGGTGGCGTAGTCGTTGGCCGCGCAGTTGCCCCGCTCGTCCTTCTCGAGGCCCAGGTCGTCGAGCACCGCGTGCTCCGGATGCAGGAAGCCCATCGCCAGCAGCACCAGCTGCGCCGGAAGCTCGAACTCCGACTGCGGGATCTCCCGGGGACCGGAGGAACCCCATTCGGCGCGGGCGGCGCGGATGGCTCGCAGCGCGCCGGCGTCGTCGGCAAGGAACTCCTTGGACATCACGGCCCAGTCGCGCAGCGCGCCCTCGGCCTGCGAGGACGAGGTCGAGAACATGCGCGGACCGGGGTGCGTCGGCCAGGGCGTCGCCGTCGTTCGCCCCTCCGGTGGACGCGGCATGATCTCGATCTGGGTGACCGAACGTGCGCCCTGGCGGATCGAGGTGCCCACGCAGTCGGACCCGGTATCGCCGCCACCGATGACCACGACGTCCTTGTCCGTGGCCAGGATGTCCGACCCGGACGGGATGGTGTCGCCGGCCACCCGCCGGTTGGACTGCGTCAGGAAGTCCATGGCGAACTCGACGCCGACCACGTCTCGACCGGGGATGGGCAGGTCGCGTGGCTTGGTCGATCCGCCCGCCAGGAGGACAGCGTCGAACTGCGAGAGCAGCTGGTTGGCTGGATAGTCGACGCCGACATGGACCCCCGTGCGGAAGGCCACGCCCTCGGCACGCATGACCTCCAAGCGGCGCTCGAGGACGTCCTTGGACAGCTTGAAGTCGGGGATGCCGTAGCGCAGGAGGCCGCCGATGCGGTCGGCGCGCTCGAAGACGGTGACACCGTGGCCGGCACGGTTGAGCTGGTCGGCCGCGGCAAGGCCGGCGGGACCTGAGCCCACCACGGCCACGGACCGGCCGCTGCGGCGACGGGGCGGACGGGGAGATGCCCAGCCCTCCTCGAAGGCCTTCTCGATGATGGTCAGCTCGATGTTCTTGATCGTCACGGCCGGCTTGTTGATGGCCAGCACACAAGCCGATTCACACGGCGCCGGGCAGACACGACCGGTGAACTCGGGGAAGTTGTTGGTGGAGTACAGCGCCTTCAGCGCGCGCTCCCACTTGCCGCGGTAGGCGTGATCGTTGAAGTCGGGGATGACGTTGGCCAGCGGGCAGCCCTGGTGGCAGAAGGGCACGCCGCAGTTCATGCAGCGGGCACCCTGCTGCTCCACCTCCGACTGTGCCATCGGCAGGGCGAACTCCTGCCAGTGGCGGATACGCTCCTCGACCGGCTGGTACGCAGGCACCACCCGCTCGAACTCCTTGAACCCGGTGTCCTTGCCCATGCCGCTCCCCTATGCCGCCACGGCGGCCTCGGCCGCCAGCTCCGCCAAGGCGCGCTTGTAGTCGCGCGGCATGATCTTCACGAACTCGCCCAGCCGGGCCTCCCAGTCGGCGAGGATGGCCTGCGCTCGTGCCGAGCCGGTGGCTTCCGCGTGCTCCTCGATGAAGCGGCGCAGCTCGGCTACCTCGATCGGGTCGTCCACCTCCTCCAGGTCGACCATGGCCCGGTTGACCCGCTCGCGCGAGCGGCCATCGACGTCCCAGATATAGGCGATGCCGCCCGACATGCCGGCTGCGAAGTTGCGCCCGACGGGCCCCAGGATGACGGCACGCCCACCGGTCATGTACTCGCAGCCATGGTCGCCCACGCCCTCCACGACGACCTCCGCGCCGGAGTTGCGCACGCAGAAACGCTCCCCAGCCGGGCCCAGGATGAACGCCCTGCCCGACGTGGCGCCGTAGAACGAGACGTTGCCCACGATGACGTTCTCGTTGGGATCGAAGCGTGACGCGCGCGGAGGGTAGAGGACGGCGGTGCCACCGGAGAGGCCCTTGCAGAAGTAATCGTTGGCCTCGCCCTCCAGCTCGATGGACAGGCCACGCGGCGCGAAGGCCATGAAGGACTGGCCGGCCGATCCCGTGGCCCTGAAGTGGATGGTGTCGTCGGGCAACCCATCGACACCGTACCGCCGGGTGATCTCCTGGCCCAGGATGGTGCCTACGGTGCGGTTGACGTTGCGGATGGCGATCTCCGCCTGCACGCGCTCGCCACGCTCCAGCGCCGGCTGCGCCAGCCTGATGAGCTCGTTGTCCAGGGCGCGGTCGAGACCGTGGTCCTGGGGCACGCAGCAGAACGTGCCGGTGCGCTCGGTGCCGGGCATGAAGTGCAGCAGGCGGGAGAGGTCCAGCTGTCGCGCCTTCCAGTGCTTGATGTCGCGCCGCGGCGCGATCTTGTCGACGCGGCCCACCATCTCGTCGACCGTGCGGAAGCCGAGGCGAGCCATGTGCCGGCGCAGGTCCTCCGCCATGAAGGTGAAGTAGTTGATCACGTGCTCGGGCTCGCCGGTGAAGAGCTCGCGCAGCTCTGGATCCTGCGTGGCCACCCCCACCGGGCACGTGTTCAGGTGGCACTTGCGCATCATGATGCAGCCCATGGCGATGAGCGCGCCGGTGGCCACGCCCCACTCCTCTGCCCCCAGCAATGTGGCGATGGCGATGTCGCGGCCGGTGCGCAGCAGGCCGTCGGTCTGCAGCACGACACGGTCGCGCAGGTTGTTGCGCATCAGCACCTGGTGGGCCTCGGACAGGCCCAGCTCCCAGGGCAGACCGGCGTGCTTCAGCGACGAGAGGGGCGAGGCGCCGGTGCCGCCATCGTGGCCGGAGATGAGGATCACGTCGGCGTGGGCCTTGGCAACCCCTGCGGCGATGGTGCCGACCCCTACCTCGGCCACCAGCTTGACGTTGATGCGCGCCCGCGGGTTGGCGTTCTTGAGGTCGTAGATCAGCTGGGCGAGGTCCTCGATGGAGTAGATGTCGTGGTGCGGCGGCGGCGAGATGAGCCCCACGCCCGGGGTCGAGTAGCGCGTGGCGGCGATGGTCTTGTCCACCTTGTGGCCGGGCAGCTGGCCGCCCTCGCCGGGCTTGGCGCCCTGGGCCATCTTGATCTGCAGCTCGTCGGCGTTGACCAGGTAGTTGGAGGTCACGCCGAAGCGACCGGAGGCCACCTGCTTGATGGCCGAGCGCATCGAATCGCCGTTGGGCAGCGGTACGAACCGCCGCGGGTCCTCGCCGCCCTCGCCGGTGTTCGACTTGGCGCCGAGCCGGTTCATGGCGATGGCCAGCGTGGTGTGCGCCTCCCAGCTGATGGAGCCGAAGGACATGGCCCCGCTGGCGAAGCGCTTGACGATCTCGGTGGCCGGCTCCACCTCCTCGATGGGGATGGGGTCGAGGTCGGTGAACTCGAGCAGGTTGCGCAGGGTGATGGGCTTGTCCGCGGCATGGTCGATGAGCCGCTGGTACTGGCGGTAGAGCTCCCAGTCGTTGGTGCGCGCGGCCTGCTGCAGCGTGGCGATCGTGTCGGGGTCGTGAAGATGACGCTCGCCACGCAGGCGCCACTGGTACTGGCCGCCCAGCTCCAGGTCGGTGTCGTCGTCGACATCGAAGTAGGCGGCCTCGTGGCGCATGAGCACCTCGCGCTCGATGGTCTCGAGGTCGATGCCGCCGATGCGTGAGACGGTGCCGGGGAAGAACTCCTCGATGACCTCGTCGGAGAGACCCACGGCCTCGAAGATCTCCGCGCCGATGTACGACGACATCGTGCTGATGCCCATCTTGGACATCGTCTTGAGCAGGCCCTTGCCGACGGCCTTGAGGTAGCGCTCGCGCGCCTCGTCGGCGCTCCATGTCGGCCGGCAGCAGCTGACGGCGACGCATGTCCTCGATGGTCTCGAAGGCCACGTAGGGGTTGACGGCCGAGGCGCCGAATCCGAGGAGGGTGGCGAAGTGATGGACCTCGCGCGCCTCGCCGGTCTCGATCATGAGACCGCAGCGCGAGCGCAGGCCGCGGCGGATGAGGTAGTGGTGCACGGCCGAGACGGCCAGCAGCGAGGGGATGGCCGCGTGGTCGGAATCGACGGTGCGGTCGGTGAGGATGATCACCTCGTAGCCGTCGAGCACGTACTCCTCGGCCTCCCGACAGAGGCGGTCGAGTGCGCGCCGCATGCGACCCGGCTGGGCCGCGAAGCCGATGGAGATGGTCTTGGCCTGGAAGTGCTGGCGGTCCACCCAGCGCAGCCGCTCCAGGTCCTCGTTGGTCAGCACCGGCTGCGGCAGCTCGATCATGCGCGCGTGCTCGGGACCACCTTCGAGCAGGTTGCCCTCGGCACCGACGAAGGAGACCAGGCTCATCACCGTCTCCTCGCGGATGGAGTCGATGGGCGGGTTGGTGACCTGCGCGAAGAGCTGCTGGAAGTAGTCGAAGAGATTGCGCGACTTGTCCGAGAGCACCGCGACGGGCGTGTCGGTACCCATCGAGCCCACCGGCTCCTGGGCATCATTGACCATCGGCGCCATCAGGATGCGCAGGTCCTCCAGCGTGTAGCCGAAGACCTTCTGCTTGGTCAGTACGCTGCGCGCGGGCGGCTGCAGCACCTGGCGCGGCGGTTCCAGCTCGACGAGCTGGATCTTGTTCTCGTCGAGCCACTCGCCGTAGGGGTACGCGCTGGAGATGCGCGCCTTGATCTCATCGTCGGGGATGATGCGGCCCTCTTCGAGCGAGGCCACGAACATCTTGCCCGGCTGCAAGGCGGCCCTTCTGCACCACCTTCTCCGGCGGCACATCGATGACGCCGGCCTCGCTGGCCATGATCAGCAGGTTGTCGTCGGTGAGCATGTAGCGCGATGGCCGCAGGCCGTTGCGATCGAGCGTGGCGCCGATGAGCGTGCCGTCGGTGAAGGCGATGGAGGCGGGGCCGTCCCACGGCTCGATGATGCCGCCGTGGTACTCGTAGAAGGCCTTGCGCTCGGCGGGCATCTCCGGGTCCTTCTCCCAGGCCTCCGGGATGAGCATCATCATCACGTGGGGCAGGCTGCGGCCGCCCAGCATCAGCAGCTCCACGATGTTGTCCAGCACGCCCGAGTCGGAGCTGCCGGGCTGCGCGATGGGCCGCATCTTGGAGATCTCGTCCGCGCTGAAGAGCTCGGACTCGAGGATCGCCTCGCGCGCGGTCATCCAGTTGACGTTGCCGCGGATGGTGTTGATCTCGCCGTTGTGCGCCAGCGTGCGGAAGGGGTGGGCCAGTGGCCAGGTCGGCAGCGTGTTGGTCGAGAAGCGGCTGTGGATCAGCGCCAGCGCCGACTCGAAGGCCTCGTCGACGAGCTCGGGGTAGTAGGCCGGCACCTGCGCCGGCGTCAGCATGCCCTTGTACACGATGGTGCGCGACGAGAACGAGCAGATGTAGAAGTCCTCGGCGCTGCGAACCGACTCGCGCACCATGCGCGTACCGTACTTGCGAGCGACCATCAGCCGGCGCTCGAAGTCGTCCTGCGTGTGGCAGCTGACGGGTCGGCCGACGATCATCTGCACGGTCACCGGCTCACCCGAGACGGCCGAGGCGCCCAGGCTCGAGTTGTCGGTGGGGACCTCGCGCCAGCCGAGGAGCTCGATGCCCAGCTCGTCGAGGACGCGCTTGAGCACCAGCTTGGTGGCAGGATGGCGAGATCGCTCGCGCTGGAAGAAGCACTGCGCCACCGCGTAGTGGCCGGGCTCCGGCAGAGGGATGCCCAGCATGCTGCACTCGCGCAGCAGGAACGCGTGTGGCAGCTGCACCAGGATGCCGGCGCCGTCGCCGGTCTCCGGCTCCGCCCCGCGCGCACCACGGTGGTCGAGGTTGCGCAGCATCTCGAGGCCGTGCTCCACCACGCCGTGCGTGGTGATGTTGTTGAGGTCCGCCACGAAGCCTACGCCGCATGCGTCATGCTCGAAGCGCGGGTCGTAGAGTCCCATCTTCGATTGTGTCTGCATGGCGCGCATCCTTCGAGGGTGTGCTCACCCAGGGATGGGCAGAGGGAGGGACCCCGAGCGACCCGGGATCCCCTTGTGCCTCCCCGGGCTCGTGGGTGGATGCAAACGATAAGGAAGACGGGGCCCCCGGTCAAACGTCTTCTTCAGGGGCCCCGGGCGCCGGCGACGTGGGCGCGCCTCCTGCCCGGCCGCCAAGACCGCGTCAACCCCGGCGGTAGTGCCCCATGAGCACGGCTCTGGCCAGGACGTGGCCCTCCAGCGCCGCGGCTAGCGTGGCCTTGTCCGCGCCTGCTGCCAGCCCCAGACCACGCGTCGAGGGCATACAGCGTGAAGACATACCGATGCCGGCCGCTGGGCGGGCACGGCCCACCGTAGCCGGTGCGACCCCACGAATTCGTTCCCGGCGTACCCAGGCTGGCGACACCCTCGGGGATCGCGGAGACGGGCTCGATGTCGTACGCCAGCCAGTGGTCCCATGTGCCTGCGGGAGCATCCGGGTCGTCCAGGACCAGCGCCAGGGAGACGGTACCCGGCGGCAGGTCATCGATCAGCAGGGCGGGTGAGGTGTCAGCGCCGTCGCAGGTGTGTCGGCTGGGGATGTCCCCGTCGTGTTCGAAGGCCGTGGTCGTGAGTCTCATGCTGACCTCCTCTCGCTGTGCAAGTGGGCCCAACAGTACGCCCCTGCGGGAGGTTCCCCGCCGGACCACGCGACATGCCCGGGTTGCCACTCGGGCACCACGGGTGGCGCGAGATGTAACCGTTCTTGCACCGGCCCGCTACGCCCCTGTGCGGGCGGCGGCGATACGCTGCGATGGGTGCGCCCGGGGCACCCGAGCCAGCCAACGACGACCGCTACGGAGACCAGCGTGCAGGCCAAGGGAGACAGCGACCAGGACGAGATGGCTGCCGCGAGAGCACTGTGGGACGAGCTCGCAGTGCGCGCGCGGCTGGTCCACTGTCCGCAACACTACGCGCAGCCGTGGCGAGTGATGGTGATGGGCGATACGCCCGCCAGGCTACGGCTGTACGTCTCCGGCTGCTGTCCCCAGCTGGGTGAGGCGGTCAACGGCATGATCCGCTCCGAACCGCGCATCTCGGGCCCGCGCTAGCGTCGCGATGGCCGATGCCGTGGGCAGGTCGATGACTGGGCCGTCGAGCGGCAGTCGCTGGCCGTCGTCGAGCGCCGGCAGGCCGCCGGGGTAGATGAGCCCCCGGGTGCGCCAGACCGGGCCGTTGCCGCCGGCCGTGACGACGTAGCTGAACCCTTCGTAGGCACCACCGCCCTCGAGCCAGTAGGTCTGAACGAAGGCGCCGTTCACGAGGCTACCGGCGAAGCGCCCCGACCACGAGCCAGCGTCGTTGACCAGACGCATCTCCCCCGAGCGCACCTGCCCGGCGCCCGGGCGCCCGTCGGCATCCGGGTAGGCGTCGAAGTCGAGGGTGATCGACGCCCCGGCCGCTCGTGCGAGGGTCGCTCGACTCCTCCATGGTGATGAGGACGTTGTCGCGGACGCGAACGATGGCGCCATCGACGGTGGTCGAACCCGCGGCAGCCTCGCCCACGAGGGTGGAGGTGCCCTCGACGGCGGTCGCGACCTGGTCTGCAGGCGTGGGCGAGCTGGGCTGTTCGTCCTGGCCCAGCGCTGTCGAACCCGCCAGCGCGACGACAGCTGATAAACACAGCGTGATGCTGATCGACCACCTCTTGACCATGCCATGCCTCCTGCGTCGCGGAAGCCTACCCGGCCGGCGCACGTGACGCAGCCGGGCTCTCCGCGCGACGGGCCCGACTCCCACCCATCAGGCCGATAGCATCACGTCATGCCCGAAGCCGCTACGGCACGCCTGCCGGACGCACCTGCCTCAGGCGCGGAGACGCGCAGCGCCTACGTCGACCAGGCGGTGGTTGGCTATGTGCTCTACGGGGTCGGCGCTGTCACGGCGTTCATCGCGGCGGCGCTGTCGCTGACGGACGCCACGGCCGCGCTGCACTCGTCGCTGCTGGCGATCGGCCTGCTGGCGGCAGGCCTGGGCGGCGACCGCCTCGACGCGCTGCTGGGGGCGCGTCGGGCACACGCGGTGGCGCTCCTGCTGCTGGTCGCCGCGAGCGTGTGCCTGGCGACCGCACCCGCCCTCGTCATCACCCTCGCCGGCGCCAGCATGGTGGGCCTTGGCGCCGGGCTGCTGCTGGCGAATATCAACCGCACCCTGACGCGCGGTGGCGGCAGCCTCGCGCGAGTGCGCATGGGCCGCGCGGCACTGGTGGCCATGCTAGCGTCGCTCAGCGTGCCCGTGGTGGTCGGCATCGGGGAGAACAGTGGTGCGGGCTGGCCGCTGGCCTTCGTCGTCGCCGGCGTCCTCATCGGTGCGGGACTGTGGACCTCCCGACGACGACCGGACGCCGTCGGTCCGCTGCCAGAGACGAGCGATCCGCTCCCGCGTCGCTACTGGCTGGCCTGGTGGCTCATCGTGCTCTGTGTCTCGGTCGAGTTCTCGATGGTCTTCTGGGCCAGCACCCTCGTAGAGCGGCAGGTCGACATTTCCCTCGGCGACGCGACCCTGGTGGCGACCGCGTTCTACGCGGGCATGACCACCACGCGGGTGGGCCTCAGCTTCCGGAGCATCGGCGGACACGAACCCCTGGCGCTGATGCGGCTGGGACTGGCGATCGCGCTGCTGGGGTCGCTGCTGGCGTGGGCTTCAGGTGATGTCCCCGCGGCAGGCCTGGGGATCTACCTTGGTGGCTTGGGGACGGGCTTCCTGTACCCCCTCGGCGTCAGCGTGACGCTTGCCCTGGTGCCCCGTTCACGGGAGCGCGCCTCGGCCCGCCTGATCATCGCCTCCGGCGTGGCCATCCTCGTCTCGCCGTTCGTGCTGGGCCTGGCTGCCGACGCCGGTGGCGTCTCGACGGCCTGGTTGCTGGTGCCGGGCCTCTGTGTCGCGGCGCTCCTGCTGAGCATCCCGCTGGGCCGGTCGCGTGGCGTCGATGCCCCGTCCACGCTGGACGTGCCGCGCGACTATGGACGCGCCAGCTAGCGCCGAGTAGAGTAGGGAGGCGCCCCAGCAGGGAGATCGTGGTCGGCCCGGGGTTGCGCGCATCGGTCGTCGGATGAGCAGACCACGATGAGCAGGAGGTCGGCGTGTCTGCCCGCCAGGCCACGGTACTGTCGAACGCGATCTGCGGCGAGGTGCTGGCAGTGCTGCGGCAGGTCTTCTCGAGGGAAGGCCCTGACGAGCCCGACCTTGGGCTGAACATCGCGTACGTGACCGCCTGTGCCTCGTTGGATCGCCTCAGCAGTGCCGATCCCTGGGAAGTGCCCGGTGAGACTGCCCAGACCATCCGCCACCTGCTCTCCGAGGTGGGCGAGATGGACGACCCCGAGCGGCTGGACGCGCAGCTGCTGTCCCTGCCGGGCTGGGTGTTGAGACTGCTCGACCGTCGTCGTCGTGGCGAGCGCCGACCAGGCGACCTCGTCCTCTTCCGCCGCGCGGGTGACCGCCTGCCGGGCGCCCCGGGCGAGAGCGTTAGGGTAGCGGGCCGGTCCTGACTCACGCTACGCGGCGAGGGCCGCCAGGCGGTCCTCGCGTCGACGTCGGAACCACTTCTCGATCTCGACCGCGATGAACGGAGCGGGCGTGACCAGCAGCACCAGTCCCAACTCGGTGGCGCTCAGCGCGGTCGTCTCGAAGATGGGCTGGAGCGCAGGCACGTAGATGAGCGCCAGCTGCACGAGCACCGAGCCGACCAGCACGACCAGCAGCACCATGTTGGAGCGGAGCCCCAGCGTCAGGATGGACTCCCGCTCGGAGCGCACCACCAGCGCATGTGACAGCTGCAGGAAGGCCAGCACGGTGAAGACCATCGTGCGCCACGTCTCCTCGGCGGCGCCGCCGTGGTACGAGAGGGCCTGCACGCCGAGCACGATGCCGGCCATCAGCAGCCCCACCCAGACGGCGTGCTGCCAGAGGCCGTCACCGAGGATGGAGGAGCTGGGGTCCCGCGGCGGCTGCTTCATCGCTCGCGGATGGGCCGGCTCCACGCCCAGCGAGAGTGCGGGTGCGCCGTCGGTGACCAGGTTGATCCACAGGATCTGGATGGCCAGCAGGGGCAGCGGCAGGCCCAGGAACGGCGCCAGCACCATGACCCAGATCTCGGCCGAGTTGGTGGTGAGCAGGTAGCGCACGAAACGGCGGATGTTGCTGTAGATGCGCCGCCCTTCCTCGACCGCCGCGATGATGGTGGAGAAGTCGTCGTCCTCGAGGATCATGTCGGCGGCTTCCTTGGACACGTCCGTGCCGGTGATGCCCATGGCCACGCCGATGTCGGCCTTGCGCAGGGCGGGGGCGTCGTTGACGCCGTCGCCGGTCATGGCCACGACGGCCCCGTTCTGGCGCCAGGCGTCGACGATGCGCAGCTTCTGCTCGGGATTGGTGCGGGCGTACACGCCGATGCCGGCAACACGCTCGGCGAACTCCTCGTCGTCGATCTCGGCCAGCTCGGCACCGGTGATCGACTCGCGCGACGCATCGAGCATGCCCAGGCGACGGGCGATGGAGGTCGCGGTCAGCTGGTGATCGCCGGTGATCATGACCGGCGTGATGCCGGCCGAGCGGGACGCCGCGATGGCCGCGGCCGCGGCGGGACGCGGCGGGTCGGCCATGGCCACGACACCCACCAGGCGCAGGCCCTCCTCGGCATCGGCGAGCTCGGTGGGCACTTCGTCGATGCCGGCGTCGGCCAGGGCCAGCACACGATAGCCGGCCTGCGCGTAGCGCTCCGCGACCTCGCGCGCCTGCACCAGCGCCTCGGCCTGGTCGGGGGCGAGCAGCGGGGCGATCGACTCGAGGGCGCCCTTGACGGCGACCCAGGTGGGCTGCTCGATCTGGAGGTCACAGTCGCCGCGCTCGTGCAGCGTGGTCATCCGTCGCCGCTCGCTGTCGAAGGAGACCTCCGCCACGCGCGGGCAATAGACCGCGACCTCCTTCTGGCGCACACCCAGCTTGGCGGCGAACGCCACCAGCGCGCCTTCGGTGGGATCACCGGCGATGGCCCAGTCGCCGCCGCCATCGGGGGGCACCAGCGTGGCGTCGTTACAGGCAGCGGCCACGTGGGCTGCCCGTCGCGCCAACGGATCGTCGTCAGCCGCCGGTGAGAGCTCGCCCTCGGGGGCGTAGCCGTCGCCGCTGACCTCGTACTCGCCGCGCGGCGTCCACAGCCGCTCGACGAGCATGCGGTTCTCGGTGAGCGTACCGGTCTTGTCGGTGCAGATGACGCTGACCGATCCCAGCGTTTCCACCGCCGGCAGGCGACGGACCAGCGAGCGGCGCGCCGCCATCCGCCGCGCGCCCAGTGCCAGCGAGATCGTCACCACCGCCGGCAGACCCTCGGGGATGGCGGCGACCGCGAGGCTGACCGCGACGAGGAACATCTCCTCCGCCGGCTCGCCGCGCGCGACCCCCAGTCCGAAGACGAGGGTGCAGATGATGATGGCCGCGAGCGCCAGCCACTTGCCCAGCTGTCCCAGTCGCTTCTGCAGGGGCGTGTCGTCATCCTCACCTTCCTGCAGCAGCTCGGCGATGCGGCCGATGGCCGTGGACATGCCGGTCGCCACGACCAGGCCGCGTGCCCGGCCGTACGTGACCGCGGTGCCGCTGAAGGCCATGTTGCGCTGGTCGGCGGGGGTGGCAGCGCCCACCTCGGGGAGCGGCTCGGTCAGCTTGTCGACCGGCTCGGATTCACCCGTCAGGGGCGCCTCGTCGATCTTGAGCGCGGGAGCCTCGAGCAGGCGCATGTCGGCCGTGACGATGTCACCCTGCTCCAGCAGCACGATGTCACCGGGCACCACCTGCGCCGCCGGCACCAGCCGCGTGTCCCCGTCGCGAACGACGCGGGCATCCGGACTGGACATCTTCTTGAGCGCCTCCATGGCCTGCTCGGCGCGATACTCCTGGACGAAGCCGATGACACCGTTGAAGACGACGATGGCCAGGATGACGATGGTGTCCTTGGTCTCGCCGATGACGGCGGTGACCACCGCCGCGGCGATGAGCACCAGGATCATGGGGCTGGTGAACTGGTCCAGCAGCAGCATCCAGGTCGGGCGCTGCTTCTTCTCGGTCAGCTCATTGGGGCCGAAGGTGGACAGGCGCTCGGCGGCCGTGCCGCTCGTCAGTCCTGAACCCGGATCGGTGGCCAAAGCTGTCGCCACGTCGGCGGTCGGGAGTCGCCACGGCTGGATCGTGTCGCTCGCCCGCTCCGTCTCGCCTGCCCCCATCGTGTCTCCCTACGCGCCGGCAGTGAAGATCATGTACATCAGGATGAAGTAGGCCACCAACGTCATGCCCGAGCCGGGCTCGAGGCGCGAGGCGCGGGTGCGACCGCCGTGGATGATGCCTGCCACCACGATAGCCATGAGCAGGATGGCGCTGACGCCGACGAAGGCCTCGATGGGATGGACGGCGGCCAGGATCGGTCCCTGCGTGTAGAAGATGTCGACGATGAGGATGATGGCCATGTTGAAGGCGTTGCTGCCCAGCAGCGAGCCCACGGCCAGGTCGAAGGCGCCGATGCGCACCGCGGCCACGGCCGTGGCCAGCTCAGGCAGCGAGGTGGAGAAGGCCAGGAACGAGGCGCCCACGAAGGACTCGCCCAGCTGCGCCTCGCGCCCGATGCCGTCGGCGGCATCGACCAGGAATGGCGCCGAGACGAGGATGACGAGCGCGGCCGCGCCGAACTTGGCGAGGTCGCCACGGATCGACCCGAGCACGGCCATTCGACTCGACCCGTGAGCCTCGCGCTCCGCGTCTGCCGCGGGTCCGAGGTCGCCTTCTGCACCATCGGCCACGTGGCCCATGTCGCTGCCCGGGACCGTCGGCGTGGAGGAGCGGTGCGTCCAGGCGATGAGGCTGACGAAGCCGATGAAGATGACGACCGACTCGATGCCCACCCAGCCGATGGCCAGCTCGAAGGGCCGGATGATCGCCAGCGTCGCCACCGCCGTGAGCGCGATGGCGACCGCGGCGGTGCGCGCGTGCCCCGCTCCGACGCGGTGCCAGACCTGGCCGCGCCAGACAAGATCGACGATGGCCAGCAGGGCCATGTTGGCCATGTTGCTGCCGAGGAGGTTGCCGATAGCGAGGTCCGGAGAGTCCTCCACGACGACCGCGCTGACCGCCACCGCGATCTCGGGCAGTGACGTCGCGGCCGCGACCAGCACCATGCCGATGAGCAGACCACCCAGGCCGGTGACGTCCGCGATTCGGTCGCCCGACTTGGCCAGGACCACGCCGGCACCGATGATGATCGCGGACATGACCGCGAAGACGGCCATGTAGAAGAGGAGGTCGGCGTTCACGGGTGCTCCATGGAGCAGCTCGGGCTGGCGCGAGATGTGGGCTGCAGCGGGAATCGTATGCCATGCGCGGCCGGTGTGGCGGCCGGTCCCATGCCGGCGTGCCTAGGCGACGGCGAACACGTGCTCGCGTCGCGAGCGCACCGACACGACCTGTCCGCGCGTGAGTGCCAGCCGTTCCGCCTCGGCACGCGGCAGCTGGGCCCAGACCCGTACGCCGTCGTCACGCACCAGCTCCAGTCGCACCTCGAAGCCCAGGAAGACCACGCGCTCCACGACGGCCCGGCTGCCGCCGTCGATGGGCAGCAGCTGCACCTCGATGTCGTGTGGGCGCACCAGGGCGTCACCCAGCCGCGTGACAGGGCCGATGAAGCTCATCACGAACTCGTTGGCTGGGTGCTCGTAGAGGTCGCGCGGCGAGCCTTCCTGCTCGATGCGCCCGTTGTCCATGACCACGACGTGATCGGCCACGTCCATGGCCTCCTCCTGGTCGTGGGTCACGAAGACGGTCGTCACGTGGGTCTCGTCGTGCAGGCGGCGAAGCCAGGCCCGGAGCTCCTTACGCACGCGTGCGTCGAGTGCGCCGAAGGGCTCGTCGAGCAGCAGCACGGCCGGCTGGATGGCGAGTGCCCGTGCGAGCGCCATGCGCTGGCGTTGGCCACCTGACAGCTGCGACGGATAGCGGTCTGCGAGGTGGGCGATCTGGACCAACGTCAGCAGATCGCCGACGGTGCGGCGGATGATCTCCCGCGGCTGGTGGCGGATGGTCAGGCCGAAGGCCACGTTGTCCCACACGGTCATGTGCTTGAAGGGCGCGTAATGCTGGAACACGAAGCCGATACCGCGGTCCTGCGGAGGGACCCGGGTGACATCGCGACCCGCCAGCCGGACGACGCCCGCATCGGGGACATCCAACCCGGCGATGATCCGCAGCAGCGTGGTCTTGCCACTGCCGCTGGGTCCCAGCAGAGCCGTCAGTGAGCCGTCGGCGATCTCGAGCGAGACATCGTCGAGAGCAACGAAATCACCGAACCGCTTGGTCAGGCCCATCAGGCTGATGGCCATGTCCGAACCTCCTTCCGATCCAGCCGCTTTGGAGCAGGGTCATGCCCAGCAGCACGCTCAGGGCCATGAGCGCAAGCACGATCGAGGCGGTGTAGGCGCCCACCAGGTCGAACGCATGGAAGCGCTCCTCGACGTGCGTGGTGAGCGTCTCGGTCTTGCCGGAGATCTTGCCCGAGACGATGGCCACGGCTCCGAACTCGCCGAGCGACCGGGCCGTGGTCAGGATGACGCCATAGATGACACCCCAGCGGATCGCCGGCAGGGTCACCCGCCAGAACGTCGTCCAGGTCGAGGCTCCCAGCGTGTGGGCCGCCTGCTCCTGGTCGGTCCCGATCTCTCGCAGGACCGGCATGACCTCTCGTACCACGAACGGCAGCGAGACGAACAGCGTGGCCAGGATCATGCCCGGCACCGCGAAGATGACTGGAACGCCGATGTCGTCAAGGAACCCGCCCAGCCAGCCGTTCTTGCCATAGACCAGCAACAGCGCCAGGCCGATGACCACGGGTGAGACGGCGAACGGCAGGTCGATGAGCGCGTTGAGCAATGAGCGACCGGGGAACCGGCGCCGCACCAGCGCCAGCGCAGCGATGATGCCGAAGGCCGTGTTGATGGGCACCGCGATGAGCGTGATCTGGAGGGTCAGCCAGAAGGCCGACTGGAAGGCTGGGCGGCCCAGCGCTTCGAGCACGGGCCCAAGGCCGTGCTCGAAGGTCCGCCAGAAGACCGTCAGGACCGGCAAGGCCAGCAACAGGAGCAGATAGGACAGGACGATGGTGCGCAGCGCCAAGCGCGCCAGGCCCTGGGTGGCGCCCGACAGCAGCAGCGGTGTGGGTGTGGCAGCCTCGCTGGCGACTCCCGGCGCGCTCATGGGCGTGGCTCGGCATGGGCGGATACCCGACGTCGCATCAGATCGAACGCCGTCAGCAGCACCAGCGAGATGACGAGCATGACCACCGAGACGGCGGCCGCCGACCCCGGCCGGTCAGCCTCCACCTGGCCATAGATGTAGACCGCGGAGAGCTCCGTGCGATAGGGGATGTTGCCCGCGATGAGCACCACCGAGCCGAACTCGCCGATGCAGCGGGCGAACCCGAGCGCGGCGCCGCTGAGGATGGCGGGGAGAAGGTTGGGCAGGATGATGCGTCGCACGGTCGTCAGCATCGAGGCGCCCAGGGAGGCGGCCGCTTCCTCCATCTCGCGGTCGAGCTCCTCGAGGACCGGCTGGACCGCCCGCACCACGAAGGGCAGGGTGATGAAGAGCAGCGCCAGCACGATGCCAGCCTGGGAGAAGGCGACGTTGACGCCGAACGGGCTCTGCGGCCCGTACAGCGCCAGCAGGGTGAGCCCGGCGACGATGGTCGGCAGGGCGAACGGGAGGTCGATCAGCGCGTTGACCGCGGCCTTGCCGCTGAAGTCATCGCGCACGAGGACCCAGGCGATGAGGCTCCCCATCACCACGTTGATGCCCATCACCACCAGCGACAGGACGAGCGTCAACTGCAGGGCCGCGACGGCCTGCGGCGATGTCACGGCCGCGATGAACTCGTCGAGGCCGTCGGAGACCGAGCGCCACACGATGGCGGCGATGGGGATGAGCACCAGCAGACCGAGGTAGGCAGCGGTGATGCCGGGTCCCATCAGCCCGCGACCGTCGTAGGACCGCGGAACCAGCCGCCCTGTGGCGCCGGTGCTGCCGACGCTTGCGCTCACGCCGTTGCCCGACCGAGCTCGGCAAAGACCTCGGCCACGATGCCGGACGCGGGATCGAAGAATCGCGGCCGGGCCTCCGCCCAACCGCCCATGTCGGCGATGGTGAAGAGCCCGACCGGCTGCGGGTAGTCGAACTGCGCCAACACGTCCGGGAGCACGGGTCGGTAGCCCCGGCGACCGAAGACAGCCTGGGCCTCCGGCGTGTAGAGGAATTCGACGAAGGCGCTCGCCGCCTCGGGAGCATCCCCGGTCAGCGTCACGGCCACCGGGTTCTCGATGAGGATGGTCGCATCGGGGACGACGTACTCGAGCGGCTGTCCCGCCTGCTGCGCGAAGATGGCCTCATTCTCATAGGCGATGAGGACATCGCCCTGGCCCGCAGCGAACGTGGTGAGCGCTTCACGCGCGCTGCGGTCCATCACCGAGGTATTGGCGATCAGCGCCTTGAGGTAGTCGCGAGCGTCAGCCTCCGACCCACCCGCGACGATCTGTGACTGGTAGGCAGCCAGCAGATTCCATTGCGCGCCGCCGGAGGTGAAGGGGTTTGGCGTGATGACGTCGACGTCGTCGCGGACGAGGTCATCCCAGTCGACGATGCCCTTGGGGTTCCCCGGCCGCACCGCGAACACGACGATGCTGTCGTGGACGATGCCGTCGTGCTCGTTCTGTGACCAGTCGGCGGCCACGATACCCGGTGCCACGAGGCGGTCGATATCGGGCCCCAATGAGAATGCGACGACGTCAGCCGGCAGCCCAGCCTCCACTGCGCGGCTTTGGTCACCAGAACCCGAGAACGACGTTTCGAACGACACTCCCGCGCCGGCCTCGGTGGCCTGGAACATGGGGATGATCTCTTCGTACGCCTCGCGAGGCGTGGTGTAGGCCGCCAGCGTCACGACACCTTCTGGGTCGGCCGTCCGGCCTGCCGTGCCGCTCACCAAAACGGCGATGGGCACCAGCAGCAGCATCGCCAACCACAGGACGATCCAGCGTGCCAGCGATGGCGGTCCTTCGCGCCCCGTGGGCGGCGTTTCATGCGCGTCCATCACACCCCCAACCTATTCCCTACTAATCCTATATTGTCGATGACTTCTATCGACTTTATAGGAAGCTACGCCTGCGTCGCACCGCTGTCAAGAGGCTTGTGAGGCCTTCGTCACGAGCGTGACGGACTAGCGGATGTCCATCGGGCGCCCGGGGTGGCAGAATCAGCGAGTGAAGCTGGCCCCGAGATCATCCGATCTGCCGGCGCCGAGTCACCCGCAAGAGGAGAGCCCCATGAACCTGCTGCGTCTCATCGCTCCCGGGCGAAGCGCCCACGCCCACTGCGACATCCCCTGCGGCGTCTACGATCCCGAGCAGGCACGCATCGAGGCGGAGTCGTGCTATCGCATCCTGGAGCGCTACCACGCCTCCGACGACGACGTCTTCCGCACCCGCTGCATCGTCATCAAGGAGCAGCGCGCAGAGCTGGTCAAGCACCACATCGATGTCCTCTGGCATGACTACTTCAAGCCCGAGCACGTCGAGCAGTATCCCGACCTGCACGATGTCTGCTGGAAGGCCGCCAAGGCCGCATCGGCAGTGAAGCAGGGCACCAGCCAGGACGACGCCCAGAAGCTGCTCGCGCTGATCGACCAGATCGACGAGATGTGGAAGGGCACCGGCGGCCCCGGCAAGACGCGCATGGCCCGCTAGCCACGTCCCAGCCCTGATGACGACCCGCCTGGGAGCACCGGGCGGGTCGCTCTGATTCGAGGACCCCTGGTCGATGCTCCGTCGACTCACCCGCAGTTGGGGCGCCCGCGCGGCGGTCGAGGGTGACTCCATGCGCCCGACGCTCCAGCCCGGCGACTGGCTGCTGATCGATCGCGACGCATTCGCAGGGGTGGCTCCGGAGGTGGGCGACCTCGTGCTCGTGCCCGACCCGCGCGTGCCGTCGCGACTGCTGGTGAAGCGTGTGGCCGAGGTCCACGACGACGGCCGCGAGCTGTTCGTGACCGGCGACGCGCGCGACCGATCGACCGACTCGCGCACGTTCGGGTCAGTCCGTGCGTCGGCGGTCGAGGGTCGCCCCTGGTTCCGCTACTGGCCGCCCCGCCGCATCGGGCGCATCGAGCTGAATCGCCGACGGGGGGCGGTCAGTCGATGAGCTCGCCCATGACGGCGATGTGGTCGAGGTCGCGCGGCAGGAAGTCCTGGAACAGCAGCCGGTCGATGCCGGTGTCCGCGTACTCCGCGATGCGCGCCCGAGCGGCCTCCGGCGTGCCCAGGATCCAGCGGTCGCGCCGGGCGTCGAGCCACTCGGCAGCGCTGTCATCGTCACCCCCGAAGATGGCGATCTGTCGCTCGGTCCGCGCGGCCATGTCGGCCTCATCGCGGCCCACCAGCACCCCCGCCATCACCGAACGAGTCAGGGTCTTCGGGTCACGACCGAGCTTCTCGCAGGCAGCGTCGAGACGGGCCATGATCTCGCGCACCTCGGCCGGGTTGGAGGAGCTGATGTTGTACTCGTCGGCGAACTGGGCGCCGAGGCGACAGGAGCGCGGCCGGCCGACGCCGCCGACGATGAGGTTGGGCCGCGGTCCACGCGGTCGGAAGAGCGCGTCGCGCACCTCGTAGTGCTCGCCTTCGAACGACCAGCCGTCCGGCCCGTCCCACAGGCCACGCAGGATGGCCAGCTCCTCCTCCAGGCGGTCGACCCGCTCGACGGTGTCGGGATAGGGGATGCCGAGCGCGGCGTGCTCCTCCTCGTTCCAGCCGGCACCCACACCCATCTCGATGCGGCCCGGTCCGGCCATCTCGTCGACCGTGGCCACGACCTTGGCAAAGGAGCCCGGGATGCGGAACGTGACCGGCGAGACCATCGAGCCCAGGCCGATGCCGCTGGTCTCGCGTGCCAGCCCCGCGAGGGTGGTCCAGCAGTCGCCCGCTGACTGGCCGCGCTCGCCGGGGAAGCTCGAGTAGTGGTCAGAGCGGAAGTAGGTCTCGAAGCCTGCCGCCTTGGCTGCGTTGGCAGCATCGAGGATGTCCTGGTAGCTGTAGCCCTGCTGGGGCTCGGTCATGAGTGCATAGCGCATCGAGGTCGGTCTCCTGCAAGGGGGTGGGCGCGAATCGGAATGATGCCGCACTCGGCCGCTACGATGCCACACTCGGCCGCTACGATGCCGCCATGAACCCAGCCCGCCCGCTCCCCTTCCCTCCCGCCTTGCAGGCACCCGGCACCGCGGGGACATCGTTCACCGCGACGGTGCCGCTGTCCGAGCTGCCGGCGGGGTCGATGCGTCGCTTCACGCACGGTGACCTCGACGTGCTGCTCGTCCACAGCGACGCCGGCATCGCCGCGGTCGACGACCGCTGCCCGCACATGTCGGCGCCGTTCTCCGCGGGTCAGCTCGAAGGCTGCGTGTTGCACTGCCCGCTGCATCGCGGCGCCTTCGACCTGCGCGACGGCGAGGTCGTCACCTTCCCCACCACCGGCGGTCTCACCGCCGACGGCGAGTACCGCGCCACGTGGACGCCAGCGGGCGCAGAGGCGAAGCCTCCCCCCTCGGGTGCCAAGGCGGATGCACGGGCCCTCACCCGGGTGCGACGGCTGCGCTACTACCCGCTGCGCATCCGCGACGGGGTGATCGAGATCGCACTGCCGGCGTGACCGAGCCGGTCCGATCCAGACGCCCGTGGCTGTACTGGCTGCCGGCGTTGGCGGTGATGGCGCTGATCTTCGTGCTGTCCTCGCAGAGCGGCCTGCGTGTGAGCGAGGATGCCTCGGTAGATCGCCCCATCCGGGCCTCGGCGCACTTCTTCACCTACGCCCTGCTGGCCGGGCTGCTGCTGTTCGCGCTGGCGCGAGGAGGACGTCCAGGCTGGAGGCACGTGGTCATCGCCTTCGCGCTCGCCGTGCTCTACGGAGCATCCGACGAGCTGCACCAGTCGTTCGTGCCCGATCGGGCCGGGCGCATCGACGACCTCATCGTGGACACCCTTGGAGCCCTCGTGGGCCTCGCGATCGGCTGGACCGTGCTGTCGCTGCGGGCGCGAGCGGCGGCGGCTCGCGGCGCCACGGCTGCTGCCGGTGCCACGGCTCGCCGCTCTGACCCCATGGACGTGTCTGGCGACTGACCCCCAGCGGCAGGGAGCCGCGGTCAGCGCAGTTGAAGCGCGGCGCCCGTGACCTCCACCCCCAGGGCCACGACCCGCAGGCCCGCAGCCCCGGCGGCCTCCGTGTCCACGACGCGGCGCCCGTCGATGATGACGCGACCGGACATCGTCGTCGGCGATGGCGGCCCAGTCGAGCGAGCCGAACTCCGGCCACTCGGTGGCGACCACGACCGCATCTGCGCCGGCACAGGCGGCCGCGGCCGTCGGCAGCCGCCTCCACCGGCACGTCGGGACCGCCCCCGGTCAGCAGCGCCACGCCCGTGGCCAGCGCGACCGGATCGAACGCGGCGACGCTGGCGCCACGCTCCAGCAGCGCCCCGCCCAGGCGGATGGCCGGCGATTCGCGCAGGTCGTCGGTGCCGGCCTTGAAGGTCAGGCCCAGCAGCGCCACGCGCATGCCGGCGATGGGCCGGTCGGCGGCGCGCTCCAGGCCATCGAGGAGCCACTCGGCCTGGCTCACGTTGGAGCGCCAGATGGCATCCATCAGCGGCGTCTGCACCCCGTAGCCGGCGGCCAGCCTCGGCAGCGCCCGCGCCTGGGACGGGAAGCAGGAGCCGCCGAACCCGGGACCCGGGCTGAGGAAGCTGCGCACGATGCGCTTGTCGAGGCCCATGCCGTCCACGACCGCGGCAGCATCGGCGCCGGTCGCCGCCGTCAGCCGGGCGATCTCGTTGGCGAAGGTGATCTTGGCCGCGAGGAACACGTTGGAGGCGACCTTGATGGTCTCGGCGCTGGTGAGGTCGGTGACCACGACCGGGGCATCCAGCGGCGCGTAGACCTCGCGCAGCGCCTCGGCGAGCGCCGTCCCGGCGGCGCCGTCGTCGTGGCCGTCGACGCCGATGACGACGCGGTCCGGTGCCAGGAAGTCCTGCACCGCGACGGCCTCGCGGGTGAACTCGGGGTTGTGCGCCAGCCGGACCCTGGGGTCGATGCCGCGGAGCTCCTGCGGCGATGCCGACGGCCGTTCCCGGCAGCAGCGTCGAGCGGATGACGATGCTGCGCGGAAGGGAAGCGTCGGACGCGATCTGGCGCACGGCCGCGCGCACGATGTCGCCGTTCCACTCCTCCTCGGCGTCGAGCGTGCCCACGCAGACGATGACCATGTCGCGCGCCGCGGGCAGCCTCGAAGTCGACGGCGAACCGCAGGCGCCCGCTGCCGAGGCCCTCGGCCACGAGCTCGTCGAGCCCGGGTTCGTGGACCGGCAGGTCGCCCTCGTGCAGGCGCGCGATGCGGGCCTCATCGACGTCGAGACAGATGATCTCGTGGCCCAGGTGTGCCAGGCAGGCAGCGGTGACGAGTCCGACGTAGCCGGCTCCGACGATGGCGAGATGCATCGCCAGAGCGTAGCGGAACCGTCGCCAGGCCCGAACGTCGTGGTGCGTGCAGGCACCACCGGGGGGTGCCCATTCTGCTGGCGTGCGCTACCGTGCCCCTGATGCGCCGTCCCCAGCCGGCGTTCGGGCTCGTCGCCGTGATGGCGAGCCTGCTCGTCGCATCTCTCGTTGCCTCGCCTGCCGCTGCCTCGTTCGCGCCGGTGGCACCAGAGCCTGCCCCGGTCTACTCGGCCGCCGCGGACAAGTGCACCACCTGGGGCAGCGCGCTGACGCCGCCGCGGACCATCCGGGTGCTGCGCACGGAAGCCACGAACGCCCCCGAGGGCGTCATCGACACCGTCGTCGAGGTCGACTTCTACGAGTACGTCGCGACCGTCATGGCCGCCGAGTGGCCGGAGCCCTACCCGCTCGAGACGCTCAAGGCCGGGGCGGTCGCCACCAAGCAGTTCGCCTGGTACTACGTCATCAATCCGCGCGGCCTGACCAAGACGGTCGAGGGCGAGGAGGTCTGCTACGACGTGGTCGACTCCACGCGTCGACCAGTTCTACAAGCCCGAGACGCGCGGCGTCGGCGAGCCGGACGGACCGGGGCCCAAGATCTTCGCCGCCCTCGATGCCACCTGGGACGTCTCGGTGCGCAAGTTCAAGCGCACCACCCAGAGCAGCCGCTTCATCCTCACCGGCTACCGCGCCGGCAGCTCCAAGGCGGCCTGCGGCGCCGACGCGACCGGCTTCAAGCTCTTCCACAACAGCACACGCAAGTGCGGCCAGGACGGCCTCAAGTACCGCGAGATCCTGCGCCTATACCTGAAGCCCAACCTCGAGATCGTGGAGCCCGGCGAGCACGACATCATCGGCACCAAGCACGGCGACGCCAGCGCCATGAAGCGCGACGGCGCCGACTTCCAGGCGCGCGTGTGGACGCCCGGACGCACCTCGCCCGAGCCCGGTTCCGGCGCCGGCATCAGCGTGTCCAACGACGACCTCGTCGGCTACCGCGCGGCAGACATGGACGGCGACGGCCGTGACGACCTGGTGTGGCTGCGACAGACCGGACCGCGCAGCGGCAAGCTGAAGGTCGCGCTGAGCGACGGCGTCAACTACGGCCCGGCGGAGGACTGGTGGGAGGGCGACACGGTGGTGCCGCTGTGCCGGGCGCGCGGCTGCTGGTGGGCGACTTCTTCGCCAACCACCGCACCGACGTCGCCATCCTGGGCCGGGGAGACACGGCCACCTCGTCACGCCTGGTGGTCCTCAAGCGGAGGCCCTACGAGGGCGCGCAGAAGTTCACTGCCCCCAAGGACTGGTGGTCCGGCGGGCAGGATCCCGACAAGGTCGACGGAGCCTGGGCCGGCGGACCTCAGCGGTGATGGGCGGGCCGATCTCGTCATCCGCCAGGACATCGCCGACGGTGGCGTGAAGGTGCGGACCGCGGTGACCACCAGCCCGCTGCCCGGCACGTTCCCGCGCATGGGCGCCATCAAGACCCGCTTCGAGGACCGCAAGCTCGCGGCCGCCAAGGTCAGGATGGCCGCCGGTGACGCCAACCGTGACGGCCGTGACGACGTGATCATGCTCATCGGGGGCGGAGGCCGCGCCAGGGTCGAGCGGCTCCAGGGCTCACTGCTGGGCGGCTTCAAGCGCGTGCGCGTCTGGGTGGCACCCAAGTCGGACCCCATCCCGGTGCGCTCGACCCGGCTCGGCGTGGGCGATATCGACTACGACGGACGCACCGACCTGGTGCTCTACAGCGAGCGCGGCAAGGGCACGCGGGTGCGCGTGCTCAAGATGCGCTACGACCGCGTGGTCGCAGGCCCCGACTGGCAGACGGGCATCCCCTGGAGCTCGATCCGCCCCTACTGAGCTCGATCGATGCGCTGCGGCCGAAGCGCCGTCAGCCGGTGCGCAGCCAGTCCTTCCAGGTCCTCTCGTCGACACCGATGGTGACCTCGTTGCCGAAACGCACGAGCGGCAGCCGCAGGAGTCCGGGATCGGCCGCGATCCGCTCGATGATCTCGGCGTCGCCCATCGTCAGGTAGCCCAGGCCGGCCTCGCGATAGGCCTTGCTGCCCTCGTCGAGCAGGCTGCGCGCGCCAGCTTCTGGGCGAAGCGGCGCAGCTCACCCGCTGCCGGCGCCCGCTTCTTGAGGTCGACGAAGCTGATGGACAGTCGGCGCTCCTTGAAGAAGCGCTGCGCTCGACGGGTGGCCTGCGAATCGTTGCGGCCGAAGACCTGGATGACCGGGTCGCCGCTCTGACCGGCCAGGGCTAGGTCGCCTCGGCGTCCTTGCGAGGACGGCCGCGCTTGGAGCGACGCTCGGGCGTCAGCAGACCGATGTAGAAGCCCTCGGGCGACTTCTTGACCGCGACGTCGACACCGGCCAGCTTGGACGCGCGCAGGATCTGGGCACGAACGGTGGCGGGCTTCTCGTCCTTCTGCAGCACGGCCTCATAGACGACCGACTCGTCGGTGATCTTCCGGATGCGGTTGATGAGCGCCTGCTGTTCGGGGCTGATGGGACGTCCGCGAGGCTTGGACGGAGGGGGGTTGTCCATGAGCTCGGCGTCGACCTTCCTGTACTTGGGCATGCGCGAAGTGTAGCCTCGCCCGCCGCCGCTGCTACGCTCGCGTGCACTGATGAGGAGGAACCTGACGCTCCGCGTCGTCGCCCTGGCAACGCTGTGGCTGCTGCTCGCGGCCGGGCCGGCGAGTGCCCACGCGCTGCACGGCAACGTCGACGCCCCGCTGCCGTTCGCGGTCTACATCCTCGGAGCAGCGGCAGCGGTGGCGATGTCGTTCGTGTTCGTGGCCATCAGCGACGACGCTCCGCTGCCGGAGCCGGAGCCGGGACGCATCCGCACGCTGTGGCGTCCGCTGCGCTGGTCGCTGCGGCTGCTGGGACTGGTGGCCTGGGCGTGGGTCGTGGCGCAGACGATCGCCGGCGGCGACAGCGATGCCGAGGTGGCGTCACTGCTGCTGTGGGTCTTCGGCTGGGTCGGCCTGGCGCTGGTCAGCGCGCTGCTCGGCCCCGCCTGGGCCTGGCTCGACCCCTTCAGCACGCTCCACGACCTCCTGGCGGCCGTCGCGCGGGCCCTCCGGTTGCGCCTGCCGGGGCGCGCGCCCTGGCATCCGCGCATGCAAGCCTGGCCGGCGGCGGTGCTGCTGGCCGGCTTCGTCTGGCTGGAGCTGGTCGGGCGCGTGGGTGGCGGCCGCGACCTGGGTTTCGTGCTCATCGCCTATACGTTGCTCACGCTGGGTGGCATGGCCTGGTACGGCAAGGAGCGTTGGCGCGACGCCGGCGAGGTGTTCAGCGTCTGGTTCGGGCTGCTGGGACGGCTGGCTCCCTATGGCCTGCTGGGCCGGCCCGACGGTGGCCGCGTGCGGCGCCGCGGGTTCGGCAGCGCTCTGTCGCGGATGCCATGGACGTCCTCGCTGCTGGCGGTCGTGGCCATCGCGACCGGATCGGTCGATCTGGGACGGCATCTCGCAGACGCAGCCGTACTACGACCTTGTGGGGGACCCGCACGTGGTCGTTCAGACTGCACTGCTGTTCGGCTTCCTGGGCCTGCTGACCAGCGCGGTCCTGCTGGTGGCACGTCGCGTGGGGCCGACGGCGATGGGCGCAGGCCTGGTGCCGGTGGCGGTGGGCTACCTGGTCGCGCACTACCTGACGTACCTGCTGACGGAGGGGCAGCGCATCGTGGTGGCGCTGTCCGACCCCCTGCAGCAGGGCTGGGATCTGCTCGGCACCGTGCAGTTCGAGCCGCGGGAGGACTTCCTGTCGGGATCGCTGGTCTGGACGCTGCAGGTGAGCGCGGTCGTCATCGGCCATGTCGTCGGCGCCTGGCTGGGACACTCTGCCGTGCGCCAGGAGCAGCGGGATGGGCAGGCAGTCAGCCAGTGGCCCCTCGCGACGCTGATGATCGCCATGACCGTGCTGGCGCTGTGGTCGCTCGGCCAGAACCTGGTCTTCGTCTCGGAGACGACGCCGCTGGTAGCGGGCGCATGATCGAAGGAGCATGAGCCAGGGACCGCCTCCGGTGGTGGACGAGGTCGTGCGGCTCGGCTTCGTCGTGGACCCGGTGCTGACGCTGGGCGAGCTGCGCCACGGCTCGCGCGATCCACTCGTCCGCTTCGAGGCGAGGCGTCGTCTGGCGGGCATCCCGTGAGGTCGACGGTGCGGCGACGACGCGCATCGCAGCGGCGCGCCGGCGGCTGGCGCGTGATGGCCTGGGGGCCCGGCGCCCGCAGCGCGGCCGAGGCCGTGCCGCGACTGCTCGGTGTCGACGACGATCCCGACGCGCTGATGCTGCCGGCCGGGCCGCTGCGCGATCTCGCCGCGCGCGTCGCAGGGCATGCGCTTCGGGCGGACCGATGCGGTGTGGCCGTCACTGCTGGCGGCCATCTGTGGCCAGAAGGTGACTTCTGCCCAGGCTCACCGGGCCTACTTCGGCATCATCGCCCGCTACGGCGAGGAGGCGCCGGGTCCGGGCGGCCTGCGACTGCCACCGCGACCGGAGGTGATCGCCGCGCTGCCCTACTTCGAGCTGCATGCGGTCGGCCTGGAGCAGCGACGGGCGGTCACGCTCATCCGTGCCGCGCAGCGCATCGACTGGCTGCAGGAAGCCGTGACCATGGCTCCCGACGCGGCGCTGGCGCGGCTGCAGGCTCTACCAGGCCTGGGGCCGTGGACCGCAGCTGAGGTTGCGCGACCGGCACTGGGCGACCCCGACGCGGTCAGCGTGGGCGACTTCCACGTGCCCCACATGGTCTGCTGGGCCCTCGCTGGCGAGCCGCGCGGGGATGACGCACGCATGCTCGAGCTGCTGGAACCGTACCGCGGGCAACGAGCACGGGTCGTGCGCATCCTGGAGCGTGCCGGTGTCAGGGCGCCGCGCTTCGGCCCGCGCGTGCGAGCCCGCCGCATCGAGGGCATCTAGGTGTGCCCGGCCGCGGGCTTGACGGCGGCCACGGCGTGACGCCGCCATGGGCTTGACAAGGTTGTGAGTGGTCACTAACATGCCGGCATGAGCGCAGCCACAGCGACCCGACTCAGCGCCGCCGAACGTCGCGAGGAGATCATCCTCGCGGCCGTGGAGCGCTTCGGCCAGACCGGGCTCCACGGCACCTCCACGGAGGCCATCGCCCGCGACGTGGGCGTGTCGCAGCCCTATCTCTTCCGCCTCTTCGGCACCAAGAAGGAGCTGTTCATGGCGGCGGTCCGATGGGGCTTCGACCACACGGTGGAGGTCTTCCGCGAGGCGGGCGAGGCTGCCTCGGACCATCACGATGCGTTCCGACGCATCGGCCTCGCCTACGAGCAGCTCATCGCCGATCGACGCTACCTGGGCATCCAGCTGCAGGCCTACGCCACCACCGACGACCCGGAGATCCGGACGGAGGTCGAGGCCGGGTTCGGCCGGCTGGTGACCGAGATCGTCCGCCAGACGCAGGCCTCGCCACAGCAGCTGGCAGCCTTCCTGGGCCGCGGCATGCTGCATGAACGTGGCCGGTTCGATGGGTGTGCTCGAAGGGCGGTCCGGCTGGGCTGCCTACATCCGCGAGGGCTGCATCGGGGGGTTCGAGCAGTAGACGATCGCCATACCATCCCCCCTTTTTTGGCCCTGTAAGTTAGTAAGCACTCACTAGTTAGGAGACGAACGATGCAACCACGAACGCTAGCCATCTCGACGGTCGCGGTGACCCTGCTGGCCGTCCTCGCAGTCAGCCGCGGCGGGTGCGCCGGACCCGGCAAGCCCCGGCGCGCGCGGAGAGCCGACCGTCGCCACGACCCTCGCCACAGCCACTAGCATCCGCACGCACGGGGGAGAAGGAGAAGATCTCGTGAGCCCTCGCTCGCTCGCCATCTGGACGTTCGTCGTGACGTCGGTGGCCCTCGTCATGGTCATGCTCGACAACCTCGTCGTCTCGACCGCCCTGAACGTCATCCGCCAGGAGCTCGGTGCCACCATCGAGCAGCTGGAGTGGACCGTCAACGCCTACACCCTCACGTTCGCCGTCTTCCTGCTGACCGGGGCGGCGCTGGGTGACCGCTTCGGGCGGCGGCGCATGTTCATCATCGGCGTGGCCATCTTCACGGCTGCCTCGGCGTTCGCGGCGACCTCGACCAGCGTCGAGATGCTGCTCATCGGCCGCATGGCCCAGGGCATCGGCGCCGCCATCGTGACGCCGCTGACGCTGACGCTGCTGAGCGCGGCAGTGCCGGCAGAGCGGCGAGGCGTGGCCCTGGGCGCCTGGGGCGCCGTCGGTGGCCTGGCCGTCGCCATCGGCCCGCTGGTCGGCGGCGCCATCGTCGAGGGCGTGGCCTGGAACTGGATCTTCTGGGTCAACGTGCCCATCGGCATCGCGCTCGTCCCGCTGGCCTGGTTCGGCCTGCGCGAGAGCCATGGCCCGGCCGGACGCCTCGACCTGCCGGGCGTGGCACTGGCCTCGGTCGGCCTGTTCGGCGTGGTCTGGGCGCTCATCAACGGCAACGCCGAAGGCTGGACGAGCCCACTCATCCTGGGCGCCTTCGCCGGCGGCATCGCCATCCTGGTCGCCTTCATCGCCTGGGAGCGACGCGCGCCGGCGCCCATGCTGCCGCCCCGCTTCTTCAAGAGCCGCGCCTTCAGCCTGGCCAACCTGAGCGCCATGCTCATGAGCTTCGGGATGTTCGGCGCCATCTTCCTGCTGGTGCAGTTCCTGCAGTTCGCCCGCCTCTACTCCCCGCTGGAGGCAGGCCTGGCGATCCTGCCCTGGACGCTGGCGCCCATCGTGGTCGCACCCATCGCGGGGGCGCTCTCTGATCGCGTCGGCGGCGGCCTGCTCATGGGCGCGGGCCTCAGCCTGCAGGCGATCGGCCTGGCCTGGATCGGCCTGATCTCCAGCACCACGGTCGAGTACAGCGCCATGGTGCTGCCGTTCATCATCTCGGGCATCGGCATGGGCCTCTTCTTCGCGCCGATGGCCAACGTCATCCTCTCCGCCGTGCGCAAGCCGGAGGAGGGCCAGGCGTCGGGTGCGAGCAATGCCATCCGCGAGCTGGGCGGCGTCTTCGGCGTGGCCGTGCTGGCGGCGGTGTTCTCGCAGCAGGGCAGCTACGCCAGCCCACAGGCCTTCGTCGACGGCATGGTGCCGGCCGTGCTCATCGGCGCGTTCTTCGTCGCCATCGGCGCTGCCGCCGCGTTCGCCATCCCGCGGGCACGGCAGGCCACCGCGACTGATGCCATCGACGAGCACGATGAGCCCCACCGGAGCCCAGCCGGCGCCGGTGTACGTCACCATCGACGACTGATCGGTCACCGCGGCGGCGGGTGCCGGGATGGTGCCCGCCGCCTTCGGCTGCGGTGAATCGACCTTGCGGCTGGTCCTGGCTGCGATACGCTAGAACGCACGTGCGCTTCATGATGGTGCCCTCGAGAGTCGCGCGGGATCCACGGTTCCACATCAGGGAGGTATCGACAGATGCAAGGTCGTCCATTCGGCGTGCTGCTCCTGGGAGCGCTCGCCATCGCCATCGCCTTCATCCGGCTGCTCGTCGGGTTGCAGCTCCTGGGCATCGCCATCTTCGGTAACGAGACCTGGGATGGCAGCGGCGTATTCTGGGTCGGACTGGTGACGCTCGTCGTCGGGATCATCTACCTGGCCGTGGGCTGGTCCCTCTGGTCGATGCGGCCATGGGCCCTCGTCTTCACCATGATCATGGCGGTCTTCGGGCTCGTGGACGCCATGTTCGTCCTGATGGCCACGGGCAACATCGCCTACGGCCTGGCGGCGGCCGCGATCCCGGCCCTGCTGCTCTGGTACACCAGCCGCCAGGACATCCGCGACCAGTTCGCTGCAGCCGACATGGCGCTGTACGCCACCAATCCACAGGCGACCGGCGACAGCGACACCGCGGGGCCGCCACCGACCGCGTCGGTCTGACGCGTGGGACCGCTGGGTCCTGCCGATAGCACGAGACGAAGGCCGGGCAGCGTCGCCCGGCCTTCGCCGTTCGGACGGCAGCCGGCGGACGCCTGATGGACTTCGACGTCATCGTGGCCGGTGTGGGCGGCATGGGCAGCGCCACGGCCGCCGAGCTGGCCGGGCGTGGTGCCCGTGTCCTGGGGCTGGAGCAGAACGGCATCCCCAACGATCGCGGCTCCTCCCACGGGGTGAACCGCATCATCCGTCTCGCCTATGCCGAGGACCCCCGCTATGTCCCGCTGCTGCGTCGCGCCTACGAGCGTTGGCGTGAGCTGGAGGCGAGGCTGGACGAACGCATCCTGGTCACCACCGGGGGCGTGGACGTGGGCCCGCCCGACGGAGACGTGGTGCGGGGCGCCCTCGCCTCGGCGCGCGCCCACGGTCTCGAGCACGAGCTGCTGGATGCGCCTGCGCTCATGGCGCGCTTTCCTGGCTTCGTCCTGCCGAGCGACATGGTGGCGGTCTACCAGCCCGCAGGCGGCTTCGTGCTCAGCGAGCGCGCCATCGCCGGCTACGCCCGGCTGGCGCTGGACGCCGGGGCCGACCTGCGCGGCTACGAGCCGCTCAGGAGTTGGTGGCCGGACGGCGACGGGGTCGTCGTGGAGACGCCTGAGGGGCGCTATCGGGCACGCCGCCTGGTCATCAGCGTGGGCGCCTGGACAGCTGGCATGCTGCCCTCCCTGGGTGCGCTCGCGGTTCCCGAGCGGCAGGTGCTGCTGTGGACGCAGGTGCGGGAGCCGCGGCGCTTCGCCGTGGGCTCCTTCCCCGTCTTCATCCTCGACTCGCCCGAGGGGCTATTCTACGGCTTCCCGCAGTACGGCATCCCGGGCCTCAAGATCGGGCTGATGCACCATCGCCACCAGGTCGTGGACCCCGACGCCTGGGACCGCGGCGTGATCGAGCCTGAGGACGAGGCGCGTGGTTCGTGCCGCTCTCGAGCGCTACCTGCCGGATGCCAACGGTCCGGCCCTGGCGCGTCGGACCTGCATGTTCACCAACACGCCCGACGAGCACTTCATCATCGACCGACTGCCCGAGGCGCCCCAGGTGGTCGTGCTGTCCCCCTGCAGCGGCCACGGCTTCAAGTTCGTCAGCGTCGTCGGTGAGATCGCTGCCGACCTCGCCCTCGAGGGTGGCACGTACCATGACATCACGATGTTCCGCATCGATCGCTTCAACGAAGGGGGCTCAGCATGACCCGCACCATCGTCTGCTTCGGCGACTCCAACACCCACGGTGCCAACCCGTTGGGTCACGGCCGCGAACCCGCCGGACCGCCGCGCCTGCCACGGGCGCAGCGCTGGCCGCGCGTGATGGAGGCGGCCCTGGGTGACGGCTACGAGGTCATCGAGGAGGGGCTCAACGGCCGTTGCACCATCTGGGACTCGGAGATCGAGCCCGGTCGCAACGGGCTCAGCTACCTGCTCCCCTGCCTGCTGTCACATGCACCGGTCGACCTGGTGACCATCATGCTCGGCACCAACGACCTCAAGCGCATCTACGGCAATGGCGCAGCTGAGATCGCCTGCGGAGCAGCACGCCTCGTGGACGTGGCACGCGCGTCGCTGGCCGGGCCGGACGGCACGCCACCCCAGGTGCTGCTGATCTCGCCTGTGCCGCTGGGCGAGATCACAGCGCGCAGCGAGATGTGGGGCATGGGCGAGGCGTACGAGACGTCGCGACAGCTGGCGCGCATGTACGAGATCGTGGCCGAGGACCACGGGGCGGGGTTCTTCGACGCCGGCTCGGTGGCAGCGGTCCACCCAGCGGACGGCGTGCACCTCGACGCTGAGGCGTGCGCCAGCCTTGGCGCGGCACTGGCCGGTGTCGTGCGCGCGCAGCTCGAGGTCAGCCGGCCGTAGCCGACGTTTCCGCGTGGCGGGCCGCACGTGGCGGGCGCTGGCGGCGCCGCGGATGTTCCCGCCCGGCGGGCCAGTCGGACCACCTAGCCTCCTGCCACGCCGGACTTGACCGCAGGGCGGTCACGCGCGCCAGTCGCTCCCATCGCGCGGCACGTTCGTGCAGTCCGGCTCCAGCAGGGGTCGAGGTCACCCGCGTGGTGGGAAAGCACGCCAGACAGGGCTCATCTGCGGCACAGGGCTCATCTGCGGCGACAGACCCGACACCCGACAGGCCTCAGCCGTCGCGGCAGACCTGATACCCAGGCAGGTCAGATGCCGCGGTGAAGCCCGATGCGCTCCCCGTTCACGACGCGCGCGGCCGGGCTGAAGAGATAGCGGATGGCAGCCGAGATCTCGGCCGGCGAGGTGGCATCGGCCTTCGCGGAGCCAGCCTCGCCCGCGTCGGTGTCGATGCTGCGGACGCGGACGACGTTGACCGTCACGCCACTGCCGCCGACCTCCTGTGCCAGCCCAGCGAACAGCGCCTCCAGCGCCGCCTTGCCCACGCCGTAGGCACTCATGCCCGCTGCGGGCGCGGCAGCCATCGGCGAGGATACGGCCACGATCCGTCCGTACCCAGCATCGGCCATGCGCGGCGCCAGCTCACGAACGACGTTGAGCGTGGTCCAGAAGTGCTGGTCGATCATCGAGGCATACGGCTCGTCGGGGGAGCGGCCGACGTTCATGCCACCAGTCCAGCCTCCCACCAGGTGGGCCAGGGCGTCGGCGCGCCCGAAGCGCTCGTACACGGCATCGATGGCGCCGGCAGCAGCGCCGGCATCGCGCAGGTCAGCCGCGAGCGTCAGCGTGTGATCGGCGTCCAGGCCCAGCTCGTCGCGCAACGCATCCAGGCGCCCGGCATCGGAGCCGACGAGCGCCAGGTCGTAGCCCTCGCGGGCCAGCTCCGGGGCAAGGACCCGTCCAAGGCCACCACTGGCGCCGGTGATGATGGCTACGCGCGCTCCACTCATGCCTGTGCCTCCACGGGGTCCAGCTGCTCGATGGCGTCGATGGCGTCCTGGCTCATGCCTTCGAGGATGGGTCGGTCGATCTGCTCGAGCAGGTGCTCCCGCCCGGCCACGTCGATCAGGTGCCCGGAACGGAGCGCCTTCGTCTCAAGGTAGGAACGGTTGTGCTTGTTGGCCGGGATGACATGGGGGATGCGCCCGCTCACGTCGATGCCCAGCTCACGCAGGCCTTCGACTTTGCGGGGGTTGTTGGTCATCAGCCGGATCGAGCGCACCCGGAGCAGTTCCAGCATGTGCGCCGCGATGCTGTAGTCGCGCTCGTCATCGCGGAAGCCGAGAGCGATGTTGGCGTCGACCGTGTCGAGCCCTTCGTCCTGCAGGCCGTACGCGCGCAGCTTGTTCAGCAGGCCGATGCCGCGACCCTCCTGGCGCAGGTACAGCACCATGCCCGTCTCCTGCTCGCCGATGCTGCGCAGGGCCGCTGTCAACTGGTCCCGACAGTCGCAGCGCAGTGAGCCCAGGGCG
Source organism: uncultured Chloroflexia bacterium (assembly GCA_963712735.1). Taxonomy (GTDB): domain Bacteria; phylum Chloroflexota; class Limnocylindria; order Limnocylindrales; family CSP1-4; genus JAFMJV01. The sequence continues at coordinate 443,392 of CAVQIZ010000002.1, forward strand.
TCGCCGGTGAGGCACTCGCTGTGCATCCGGACCGGAACGTCCTCCTTCTCGAACGGGTCGCCCTTGACGATGGCCACGTGGTCCTTGCCATCGCGATCGTTCCAGAAGCCCACGATGTGGAAGGTGCCGAACTTGGTGGGCAGGTCGGCGACCGCGGCGATGCGCACGCAGACATGGTCGCGGCCCACGCCCTCGCACTCATGGTCGGCCGTGGTGGCAACGAGCTGATCGTAGGTAAGGTGCCGGATCCCCGGCTCCCGATGGCTGTCCATGCCGCGACTGTACGGCAACGCCGGTAACACGACTGTGACGTGGCTCCCCGGGCCCAGTGCCGCCAGGGGCTCAGCGCTCTGTGGCCGTCGAGGCAACGGCTGTTGTCCGATGCACAAACCCACTTGACGGGGTCGTAGCGAGGAAGACAATCGTGTTGCGATGACAGGACGACGGGGAGGGTCTGGGTCCGGTCAGCGGGGAGCGCTCACGACGGGATTGCGAACGCTCGAGCTGCTGGTGTCATCGCACCTGCCCCTTGGCGTCACCGAGATCGCCGCCAAGCTCGAGCTGGACAAGGCCAACGCCCACCGCACGCTGGCGGCGCTGGTGCGGCTTGGCTACGTGGAACAGGACCCCTCGACACGACGCTACAACGCCAGCGTCAAGGTGCTGGAGATGGCGCGCTCGGTGCTCGATTCACGCGATCTGACGGTCGTGGCAGCACCCCACCTGAAGTCGCTGTGGGCGACCGCCGGAGAGAACACACACCTCGCAGTCCTGGCCGGTGACCATGTCGTCTACGTGTCAACCCTCAACGGCACGACGCTGCTGTCAGCCAATGCGTCCATCGGCCAGTCGGGGCCCCTGCACTGCACGGCCACGGGCAAGTCGCTGACCGCGAACCTGCCCCGCGGCATCAGCGAGGGGCTCATCCGAAGCATCGACTACGAAGCCTTCACGCCCAACACCATCACCACGCCGGAGGCCTACGAGAAGGAGCTGAGCCAGGTCCGCCTCACCGGCTACGCGGTGGATGACCGCGAATACCATCCGGGCGTGCGCTGCGTGGCGGCTCCCGTCTTCGGCATCGGCGGCGTGGTGGCCTCGCTGGGCATCTCCGCACCGGCCGACCGCCTCGACACGGATCGCCTCAAGGTCATGGCACCGATCGTGGTCGACACCGCGGCGCGAGTCAGTCGCGAGCTGGGCGGACCCGCCCACCGGGTGGCCTCATGAGCCGCGCAACCAGGCTGCGCCGATCATGCCCGCAGGCGCATGATGTAATCGTTCTCATTTCCCATCTTTCGGCCCAGCCCGGCCACGATCGCCCGGGCCCCGGCGACGACCCTAGAGCGCGATCGATGCACTGCGCTGCTCCCGCACTGGCTTCGCTGCCGGCGTGTCGAGGGAACGAGGAAAGTGAGGTGGCCCGGTCCGATCGAGCGACGTGAGGAATGACTGACCCGACGGGGCGTTTTGGGAGAACGCCATTGGGAAGGATAGGAGGACAGGAGATGACCAAGTTCGGGACCATGTGGCGCCGAGGCTTCGTAGTGGCCGCGAGCGTCGCCCTGCTGGCGACCGCCCTGCCGGGCGTCGTCGCCGCCCAGGACGACGGGGGTGGCGAAGTCGTCGTCATGACCTACTTCAGCAAGGAGCTCGGCGAAGGCACGCTCAAGGAACTATTGGCCGGCTTCGAGGAAGAGTCGGGCACGGCCGTCAAGTTCGCCGATGTCGGCCACGAGGACTTCAAGACCGGCATCCTCATCCAGCTCGCCGGCGGCAACCCGCCCGACGTGCACAGCAACTGGGCCGGCGCCCGCACCGCCTTCCAGGTCGACAGCGGCGTCCTCGCCCCCATCGATGAGATGTGGGCGGCCAACGACCTCGACAGCGCCTTCCCGCAGGGTCTCATCGACTCGGCCGCAACCTACAACGGCGCCAAGTACCTCATGCCGCTGGGCTACCACTACGCCGGCTTCTTCTACAACCCCTCCGTCTTCGAGGAGGCTGGAGTGGCCATCCCGACGACTTGGGATGAGTTCAAGGGCTCGTGTGACGCCTTCAACGCAGCTGGCATCGTTCCGGTCGCCCTGGGCTCCATGAACCGCTGGCCGGCCCAGTTCTGGTTCGACTACCTCCTTCTGCGTACCGCGGGTCCCGAGTACCGCGCCAAGCTGATGGCGGGCGAAGCGTCCTACACCGACCCCGAGGTCGTGCGGGCGATGGAGATGTGGGCCGAGCTGGCCGCAGCCAACTGCTTCACGCCGGACGCCAATGCGTTCGACTGGACCGACGCTGCCGACCAAGTGGCCAACGGCGAGGCGGCCATGACCCTCATGGGCACCTGGATCACCGGCTACTGGAACGGCAACGGACTCGAGCCGGTCACGGACTATGACGTCTTCGAGTTCCCCGTCATCGACGAGGGCGTGCAGACGGCGGTCGTTGGGCCGGTCGACGGCCTCGTCACCGCGGTCAATGCTGCCAACCCCGAGGCGGCGATGCAGCTGATCGCGGCGCTGGCACAGCCTGATGCGCAGACCACGTGGGCGGTCGGACAGGGCGCCATGCCGCCCAACGTCAACGCGGACAAGACGCAGTTCAACGACGTCATCCTCAAGGCGCTCGACTTCGTCGCGGCGGCCGAGACCTACAACTTCAACTACGACCTGGCGACGCCTCCGGCGCCGTCCGAGGTCGGCCTGGACATGTTCGCCCGCTTCATGGCGGACCCGGGGCAGGACATCAACGCCCTGCTGGAGGACGTGCAGTCCCAGATCGCTTCGGCCTTCGAAGGCTAGGACCGACAACGCCGTGGGCGCAGGCCGATGACGGCTCGCGCCCACGGCCCATCTTTGAATCCGCAAACCACGACCGCGGAGAGGGGCGTATCGGCGTGACGAGGACGAGCGCATGACCAGAGGCAGCCGCTTGTCCCTGTTGCTCATGGCCGCCGGGCCCCTGGCCTTCTACGCCATCTTCGTGCTGCTGCCCCTGGCCCAATCCATCCAGATCGCCACGTGGGACTGGAACGGATTGAGCGAACACGAGTTCATCGGCCTCGACAACTTCACGCGGGCGCTCAACGATCCGCTCTTCATCGGTGCCTTCCGCAACACGGCACTGTGGTTGATCGTGGCGGTCACCGTGCCCACCATCCTGGGCCTGCTGCTGGCGGTGCTGCTTGACCGGCCCCTGCGCGCCAGTCGCTTCTACAAGTCGGCCTTCTACCTGCCCATCGCGCTGTCGCTGGTGGTGGTCGGCCAGGTCTGGATCTGGATCTACCAGCCTGACTGGGGCCTGCTCAACACGGTGCTCGAGGCGGTCGGCCTGAGTGACTTCACACGGGCCTGGCGGGGAGACCCATCGACGTCGCTGGCAGCGGTCATCGTGGCCTGGTGCTGGCAGCAAACAGCGCTCAGCTTGATCCTCTACCTGGCCGCCCTGACGACCATCCCCAAGGAATTGCTGGAGGCGGCGTCGATCGACGGCGCCACGGCCTGGCAGCAGTTCCGCCGCATCATCGTGCCACTGTTGCGCCCGGCCTCGGTAGTAGTCATCGCTCTGGCGGTCATCAACACGCTCAAGGGCTTCGACATCGTCTTCATCCTGACCAAGGGCGGACCGTTCCACACCTCGGACAACCTGGCCATGTTCATGTACTCGGAGACCTTCTTCAAGTACCGCATCGGCTATGGCGCCGCTATCGCCGTGGCCCTGTTCGTGTTGGCCATCATCGTCATCGTCATCTACTTCCGGCAGGTGCGCGCCTCGGAGCGGATCTATGGGTAGTGCCATCACGCCTGTGACCGAAGGCGATCGCCGGGCTCGCCCGCTGCACCGCTCGTTCGCAGTGCACGGCTTCATCCTCGCCATCCTCGTCATCTACGCGGCGCCCATCATCGGTGTGGGCCTGACGTCACTGATGAGCAATTCAGAGATCGCGGCGCGTGGCGTGTGGCACATCCCGGAGAGCGCCTCGCTCGAGAACTTCTTCGACGTCTGGAACAACACCGCCACGCCACGCTACTTGCTTAATAGCCTACTGGTGACCATCCCGGCGACGTTCTTCTCGATCCTTGGCGGGGTGCTGCTGGGGTACGTCTTCAGCCAGTTCAAGTTCCCGTTCGCGGAGCTGCTCTTCCTGGTCGTGATCGCAGGGATGTTCTTCCCTCCGCAGGCCATGCTCATCCCGCTGTTCCGAATGTTCAACTCACCCATCGAGATCGCCGGGTTCCAGGTTCTGCCGGCCCTCTTCGACACGGTCTACCCGATGATCATCATCCACAGCTCGCTAGGCCTGGCCATCACCACGCTGCTCTTACGCAACTTCATGAGTGCGCTGCCTTCCGGCCTTCGTGAGGCCGCCATCGTCGACGGCGCCGGCGAGTGGTCGGTCCTGTTCCGCGTGTTCCTGCCCCTGCTCCTGCCGGCGCTGGCAGTGCTGGCCACGCTGCAGTTCACCTGGATCTGGAACGATTTCCTGTGGCCGCTGGTGCTGACCCGCTCAGAGGAGGCCAAGACGATCATGGCCGGCATCAACGCGCTCCAGGGCCAGTACAACGTGGCCTGGGCCAACCAGGCGGCGATGGCTGTCATCGCCAGCATCCCCACCATCGTCATCTTCGTCATCTTCCAGCGCTACTTCATCAGCGGCCTGACCATGGGCGCGGTCAAGGAGTAGGTCGGGTCGGCGCCGCAGAGCCATCGCAAGCCAGGAGAGGGAGCACGCACGTGTCCGCAGCCGTCGAACGCATGAGGGTGGCCATCATCGGCCCCGGCCGCATCAGCGACCTGCACGCCATCGAGTACGTCAACTCGCCGTACACCCAGATCGCCGCGGTCTGCAAGCCCGACACGGAGGGGGCACTGGCGCGGGCACGCTCGTGGGGCATCGAGCCGGAGAAGGTGTACGCCGACTGGCGCGACTGCCTGGCCGACGACTCTATCGACGCCTTCGAGGTGCTCCTGCCCCACCACATGCACATGGAGGTGGCCCTGGCGGCCCTCGAGACGGGCAAGCACCTCTCGACCCAGAAGCCGGTGGGCTTCACGGTGGCCGAGTGCTCGCGCTTCGTCGCGGCGGCCGCCGAGGCAGAGGCCCGGGGCCAGGTGGTGCGCGTCTTCGAGAACTTCCTCTTCTACCCGCCGGTCGCGCGGCTCGTCGAGCTGGTGCGACAGGGTGAGCTTGGGGAGGTGCTGTCCGTGCGCCAGATCAGCCGCTCGGGCAACCCCGCCTGCGGCTGGGACGTCCCCGACCGGGCGGCCGCGTGGCGCTTCGACATCGAGCAGAACGGTGGTGGCCCCCTGGTCTTCGACGACGGCCTGCACAAGTTCAGCATCTTCTGGGCGCTGCTGGGCGTGGCCGACGAGGTCCATGCATGGATCGGCTCGACTCCGGTGGATGGCGGCGCGCTGGACTCGCCGTCCGCGGTCTCACTGCGCTGGACGAGTGGGGCGATGGGCGTCCTGGAGGTCGTCAACGCGCCCGAGCTGCAGGTGCAGACGCTGTTCTACTCCCAGGATGACCGTGTCGAGGTCACCGGCTCACGCGGCGTGGCGTGGGTCAACCGCGGCCACGGCAAGATCCAGGAGATGCCTTCGCTGCAGGTCTACCGTGACGGCGTCACGCGCGACTACGAGGACATCGCGAGCGAGTGGGACGAGTCCTTCATCCTCGCCACGCGCGATTTCATCGAGGCCGTGCGCGAGGGACGCTCGTCGCTGCTCACCGCGGACGAGCACCGCCAGGTGCTGTCGACCGCACTCGCCGCGCAGATCTCCGGACGCGAGGACCGCGTGGTGCGCCCGGTGGACGTGCCCTAGCAAGATCGAGCGACGCGCATGCCGAGTGCTCACTCCGACACGAACGTGCCGGCTTCTCCCCGGTTGCGGTCCTCTCGGCCCTTGGCCTCGAGAGCCCGTCGATCAAGGCTTGGGTCTGTCGCAGGATCCGTAGACGAAGGTGCGTGCGGGAGGCCGTGGTGACGCAGTTCGGGACCTCATGGACTGAAACCCTCCAGGGAGGCATCGAGACCGGGAGCGCCCTGGTCACACCCTTCCTCAGGTCCCGACGCCTGCGATGGGGAGCGACGGACGCAGAGCTCGCGAGATCCTATCCGGGCGATGAGCTCCTTTCCCATCCGCAGTGGAGCGCAACGCACGCCATCTCCATCAACGCACCAGCGCCGCGCATCTGGCCGTGGATCGCGCAGATCGGCCAGGGCCGAGGTGGTTTCTACAGCTACCAGAAGCTCGAGAACCTCGTAGGCTGCCAGATCGAGAACACCGCGCGCATCCTCGACGAGCATCAGGACGTCCGCGTGGGCGACCCGATCAGGCTGCACGCGCAGGCGCCGCCGCTGACCGTAGCCGTCGTCGAAGAACCGACGATCCTCGTGCTCTTCGGTGGTCCCGCTGACGCGGATGCGAGCGCGGTCCTCGCCACCAGCTGGGCCTTCGTACTCATCGAACAGCCGGACGGGACGACACGGCTCCTGTCCCGTACCCGCTACCAGCACGCTGACGATCGCCGCTCCAGGCTGATGGGAGGTCCGTTGTTGCTGGAGCCCGTGTCGTTCGTGATGGAGCGCAAGATGCTCAAGGTGATCAAGGCGCTCGTCGAGTCATCTGGCTGATGTGACGCTCCCTCCCGGGAGCGTGAAGGCGAGGAGGCCACGGTGCCGAGCCATGGGGGTGACGACCGGGCCACGCCCGCTGCTCGGTGGCAAACCCGGCGGGCCGTCTCGCTAGGCGCCACGGCACGCATCGGTGTCGGTTGGCTGGACACCGCTGCTACGGTGGCAACGTATCTGCTCGCATCGTCAGGCCTCTGGTCGATCGCTGACGGGCATCGCAAGGGGGGAGTTGGGAGGTCCCGTGAAGGGACTCAAGACCACCATCGCCTCAACCATCGCCGTCGGCCTGATCGCTGGCTCCGCGATCGCTGTCGCGGCACAGGAGGAGGCGTCGTCAGAGGCGACGCTCGTCACCGGTACCGTCGGCGCCTCGACAGTCATCGGCGAGCCGGTCAGCACCATCGCTGATGGCGTCGAGGACGTGCGTGGACTGGTGCGGGAAGGGCCCATCGAGATGAGCGACGCGCGACTGACGGGCTCGCTCACGCGGGTGCTCAATTTCAGGGTTCATCCGTTGGGCGCTGAAGCGGGGCTCCTGGTCCAGACAGACCTGTGGCGCATCGACAACGAGGGTGGATCCTGGGCGGGACCGAGCACGGCGTTCAGCCACTTTGGGGAGATCCCGGGCGATGTCACGGTCGATCTCGAGACAGCCGTCCTGACCGGCGAAGGTGACTACGACGGGCTGAGCGCGTACCTCGTGGCTGACTGGTCTCCGGAGATCGGGGCTGACATGCAGGGCGCCATCTTCAGCGGCGAGATGCCGCCCCTCCCGGACGAGTACGCACCCGCCGAGTAGCCTGCTCGCGCCGCCTCGGCCGCCTGCGCCGTGGCGGCGACGACCAGACCGAACCGCCATACATGCCCATTTCGCTGTGCGCTGCTTGGCTCGACTACGGCAACTCGGCCAGTACCTCCTCCATCGTCAACGGCACCACGCCATCCTTGGAGCCGATGAACAGGACTTCGCGCACCGGGTAGACAAAGAGCCAACGCTGTTGGCCCGCTCCGTCGTCGTCCGGGTCATCGGGCTGCACTTCATCGAGCAGGACCAGGACATCGCGGTCCCCGATGGCTCGCCATCCCAACGACCCCTCCAGGGCTCATTCGTCGAGTGGCATGCCGAACATGATGCGGACCAGCGGCTCGACAAGCATGTCCGCAGGCGTTCCGACGACCCGTACGGCCGCCAGGTTCACGTTGAGCATGTCATCGAGTGGCTGGTTCACCGTCGATCCGATCGCGAACCGGACGTCATTCGGTTCCTTGCCCACGGCATCGACGAGGTCCTGCATCGCGTCGAGACCCCAGTACTCGACCATCACCGAGCTGCCACCGCCGTGTACTTCCCAATCGCCCCCACGAGTGAAGGCATCCTCCAGCCCGAGTGTGGGGTCCGGCGTGTACTCCTGCGTCTCCTGCCACCCGAGATCGGGCCCTTCAGGCGGGGCACAGAGTTCGCCCACGGGGAGCCTCGCCACTCTCCCGTCCGGACCGATCCGGGCTTCTGAGAAGCAGCCATACATGAGCGCATAGTGACCGGGCACGGTGCAACCGAACCTCAGGCCGCTGATGTCGTCAGGCACGACCCAGGTGAGCTCCCGGACCCCGCTGCTCCAATCAGGGATGCCGGTAGCGGTGGTACCAGCCATCACGGACAGTTCCTCATCGGTCCCGATGTAGAAGCTGTGGTCGAACCCCGCCGTGTTGTCGATGCGGAGCAGGATCGTTTCCCCCGGGACCACTGGAATGTCCCGGACCTCCTCCCCGTCCTGCAGGAACCGCAGGGCGGCATCGGCCTCGAGCTCGATGACGCGGGCGTCGATGGGCGGTGTCGCCCGGGGAGCGGTCGATGGCGTGCCTCGCTCACTGCGCATCTCCATGCGCATCTCCATCGTGTCCGACTCGGACTCGCCGTCGCGAGTCGTGGTGACGGTCATGGCGACCGCGGCGGTGCCGTCCACCTCCACGCCGACCCTCGTGGGGTCGATGATCCAGTGGGCGGATATGGCGCCGTCTGCCTGGGATGTGAGCGTGAGATCGTCGGGCATGCCTGGTACTGACATCTGCTGCAGCGGAGATGCGATGACGATCTCACCGGAGAGCTCGAAGCTGCCGTCGGCATGCAGTCGCTCCAACTTCGTCGTGTTCACGAAGGTGATGCTGAGTCCGGTGCCGGGGTCGGCGAGCTCGCTCGTCACCTTCCAGACCGCCCCGAGCCCGACCGGCTCGGCCGGGAGTGGCTGCGTCACCTGAAGGCTCGTGGTGTCGATGAGGCCGGGCTGGAGCGCTGTGGCTGCGGCCCCGGGCGTCGTGATCGTCTCCGATGCGAGCACCCGGCCATGCTCATCGATGCGGTAGCGTGTGGACATTCCCACGAGGGCTCCGAGCTGATCCTGGTATGCATCGGCCATGGCAGGGTCATCAACGGTATCGACGACTTCGACACCGGTGACGATCGCCTCGATGTCGTAGGTGCCGTCCTCGTTCGCCGCGACGACCGTCTGCTCAGCCGTCGAGACGAAGGCCGGGATCTCGAACCAAGGTGAGGACCCTCCCGGCATCGTGGCGCGAGAAGCCCCGCTCGTCGTCAGGTCGATCAGGTCGGTCTGTCCCTCGGTCAGTGTGTAGCTGAGCACCTGCCTGGGCTCGCTGCCCGGATCGACGAGCTGGACCTCGGGTCGGGTCGAGGCAGCAGCCACCTCTGCCGGTTCCTCGACCGCCCAGGCGTCCGCAGTGGGGACGATAGACACCGCGATCGCCAGACAGAGCCCGAGCATCGATCTGCGCATGACAGCCCCTCCGTAGGTGTCCCCATCGTCCGCGGCCCGGTCAGCGGGTCAAGGGCCGGAGGGCCTACTCCTCAGCGGGCAGGAACTCGAAGGTCTCGGCGATGGAGAGCCAGTCGTCACCGTAGTCGCTGTACCCATTGCATGCGAGCTGCATGTCGTGCGCATCCGTCGCGAGGGTCTCTTCGGCAGCGAGGTAGAACCCGGAGTTGAACAGGCGGGTCCCGGACTGCGACTGGCTCACGTAGTCCAGCCGGCCTGAACGCCCCGCCGGCAGGTCCAGCACGGAGGAAGTCGGCCCCTCGACGATATCCGGGAACGAGGCGAGTTGGGCGACATCACGCGCCATCAGCGACTGGAGGGTCACACCAGCAGGCTCGTCGAACGACTGTGCCATGCATGTCGATGTCAGGAAGCCGTCGTCGTCGGGCGGTCCAAGGGCGAAGATGTGGAACTCGAAGCCCTCCGCTGTCATCGCCGGGAGCTGCCCGAGCAGGGCCTCGACCATCTGGGCCGGGACCGGGTGGGCGTAGGCACTCCTCACCGCCTCCAGGTGTTCCGCGGCGTCTACGGCCACGAGATCGAGGACCAGCCAGTCGTCAGGGAACGTGAGAGCGAAGCCCGTACCGGGTCCCTGTCGGTCGGTCGGTCCCAGACTGGCTGCCGGGGACTGGGCCGTGGCCACCCCGGCGCTGGTACCGATGAGCCCCATGGTCAGTAACGCCGCCGTCAGTCGTCGCATCCGTCGTTCCCCTTGCCCCATCCTCCCTTCCCCGGTCAGCGGGTCAAGGGCCGGACGGCCCTGCGCCATGGCGGCGACGACCAGACGTAGCCCGCTATCCATGGCGACTTTGCGCTATGCATGGCGGTTCCGAGTGGTGCTCCCGGAAGTCATGTACACACCAACGCCGGACACAACCACGCAACCGTCGCCTATTTGACGCCTCCGATGTCGAACGGACGAGTGCGCGAGCCGGCCCTCCTGCTGCACCATTCCGCCCAGACACGTCAACCCCGCGCTACTGCACGGCGACCAGCGGCGAAATCGCCTCTGACTGGTAGACGCTCAGCGGGATCGAACCTGCAGCGCCACGACGGCTGACGAGACACAAGGAGACAGTGGATATGAAGAGCGACGTCAAGGAGCTTCCGATCGCCCGCGAGGCCCTCGGGGAGATGATCCGAGGGCAAGACTGGGGCGGGACGACCAGCGCATACATGGAGTACCCGGCTGGTCTTGATTTCAGCCCGCTGCTCAAGGGCCTCGAGCGCGACCATTGTCAGTGCCCGCATTGGGGATACGTCATCGAGGGCCGCATCCGCGTGAGCTACGAGGACGGCAGCGACGAGGTCGTGAGCGCAGGCGAGATCTACTACTGGCCGTCGGGCCACACCGTCGTGGTCGAGGAAGCGATGAAGATGGTCGAGTTCAGCCCCCACGACCAGATGTCGCAGGTGCTCGGCCACGTCGTGGGCAAGCTGTAGGAGAGCCTGGTGGAGGCTTGACATCGCGCCTCTTCCTTGCGGCGATGGCGAGCCACGCACATGTGTCGTACACGGGCGGTTGGCTTTCCTTGAGCGGCGTGCATAGCCATGGCGGCGACGACCAGACATCGTGCGCCTGGCGACGCCGGAGTCCTATGGCAGGCGCGCCTCGAGCGCCTCGCGCAGCTCAGCATCGGCGATGGTGGGGATGTCCAGCACGGCGGCCGCGGCCGGATGCGTGATGGCCGGCACGATGATCTCGTCGGGCAGCCGCTCCAGGATGCCCTTCATGCCGCGATGCGAGGCTTCCGAGATGACCTTGAGGGCGTCACGCGAGGCCCGCTGCGGCTCCCGGCGGTGAGCCGGGAACCCCGTCGCCACCTCCTGCGTGAAGAGCTGGTCGAAGAGCAGGCGCAGGTTCTCGTCACCGGCCCATCCCCAGCCCTGGTTGAGCGCCAGCGAGATGACATTGCCGGCGTTGATGCGCGCGAAGAGGAACGCGTCGAGCGAGGTGAGCAGGTGGCCGCAGACGACGCCGGGGTACTGCATCACCGAGTTCATGTAGCCCTGGCCGGTACCGCAACCGCCGATGACCATGTCCACGCGCTCGGCGGCCAGCACGAGCGCCGAGATGAGGCCCGTGTGGATGTACTGCAGCTCTGGTTCCTCGCCTCGCTCGGCCATGCCGGCGTTGACGATCTCAAGGCCCCGCCCCTCGAGGGCGGTGATGATGAACGGGTGCTTGTCGACCGCGCTGGTCTCGTTGACCACAGCGACGCGCATAGGGAGTGCTCCTTCCAGCGCGCCGCGGGTCGGGACGGAGGCGGTGGCGGCGGCGCCTGTTCGAGCATAGCGCGGTGATAGGCTCGGGCGACGATGACGCATCGCACCGCCGAGAGCTACTGGCCCGACTACTACGCCATCACCGCGCAACGTCCGGCGTGGACGACGACGACGCTGGCAGACGCCGCCTTCGGTAGCCACCCCGAGGGCTCGCCGCGCCTGGCCGTGGACCTTGGTTGCGGGGCGGGCCGCGATACGCGGGAGCTGCTGCGCCGCGGCTGGCGCGTCATCGCCACCGACATGACGCCGGAGGGCATCGAGACGCTCCGGCGTCTCACGCCGGAGGCGGATCTCGAGCGGCTGCAGACAGAGGTCTGCCGCCTGCAGGACTTCACCATCCCGGCCTGCGACCTGGTGAACGCCAACCTCATCCTCCCCTTCCAGCCAGCAGCCGACTACGCGGCCACCTGGCTGCGCATCCTCGCCGCCATCGGGGTCGGTGGTCGCTTCAGCGGCATGCTCTTCGGGGACAGGGACCAGGCCGCCGACGAGCCGGACATGACCTGCCCCTCGCCCGACGTCATACGCGGCTACCTCGAAGGCTTCGACATCGAGCACTGGAACGAGAAGGAGGAGGACGGCGAGACCGCGCTCGGCGAGCCGCACCACTTCCACCTCATCGAGGTCGTGGCGGTGCGCCGCGGGGCGTAGCCACGTCGGGTAGCATTCGCTCGATGTCAGACCTCATCCCCGCGGGTCCAGCACAGCCCGCCACGGCCCCGTCGCGCATCGCGCTGGCCGACGACGCTCCCAGCATCGAGGAGCTGTTCGGGTTCGCGCGCGAGGCGGAGCTGCGCGTGCAGTCGCTGCGCATGACCATCGAGGAGCGAGTCGTCAACGCGCGCGGCACGGAGGACATCGTCCACGAGGTCCAGCTGCGGCACCCCGGCCGTGCTCGGGTGCAGACCAGGCGGGGCGAGCAGCCGCTGGGGTCCGACTACGACATCTGGATCAGCGATGGCGAGACCATCACCACGTATAGCGCCCGGCACAAGGTGTCCTCGGTGCGCAAGGCTCGCACCCGCCTGGTCGGCTCGGACGACCCGACGCTGCCGGACTTCGCGCAGCAGTACCTGCCGCTGACCGCGCTCCCGGCCGGCAGCCTGGCGGATACCTTCGTCCACCCCCACGGACTGTTCCGCAGCGTGCTCGTGACCGGGCCCCTCGCCGTCGTGGGCACGCAGCCGGTCGCGGGCCGCGAGGCCATCGTCGTGCAGGCGCAGCATCCACGCAGCGCCAAGGTGCTGGTCGACCGACCCGACCGCTCCATCGAGGTCGGCATCGGCCGGGACAGCGGCTTCATCCTGCTGCTGACCGAGCGCATCGGTGACGCGGTCACGCGGCACGCCGAGGTGACCTCGCTGCAGCTTGACCCGGTCATCTTCGACACCGCCTTCGAGTTGCGCCTGCCGGCAGACGCCCGGACGGTCTACTGAGCCACCCGCCAGACACGGTCGCGTCGACCGCGACCGGCCCCACTCGCTGCGACGTGGGCAGGGACCGAGCCACGGATGGTGGCCTACCACGACGATGAGTGGGGCCGACCGCTCCACGATGAGCGACGCCTGTTCGAGATGCTCTGCCTGGAGGGTGCGCAGGCAGGCCTGGCATGGTCCACCATCCTGCATCGCCGCGAGGGCTATCGCGCGGCATACGACGACTTCGACGCTGAGCGCATCGCCGCCTACGACGATGCGCGACAGCAGCAGCTGCTGGCCGACAGCCGCATCATCCGCAACCGTGCCAAGGTGCGCGCGTTCCGCGACAACGCCGCGGCGACGCTGCGCCTGCGCGACGAGCTCGGCGGCCTCGACACGTACCTGTGGGGCTTCGTCGGGGGCCAGTCCATCGTCAACGAATTCGCCTCGATGGCCGACGTCCCGGTCACGACGCCCCTCGCGGAGAAGCTCTCGCGTGATCTCCAGCGGCGGGGCTTCCGCTTCGTCGGGCCGGTCATCGTCTACGCCTTCATGCAGTCGGTCGGGCTCGTCAACGACCACCTCGTGTGCTGCTTCCGGCACCCGCAGCCGGGCGGCAGACCCGCCGGACTCGCCCACCCGCGTGGGTCCGGCGCCGGTAGGATGCCTCTAGCAGTCCAACCCGCCACTGACCAAGCGAGCGCGGAGCATACCGGGGCCGGCGATGGGCAAGAAGTCCAAGGGCAAGGGCAAGGACAAGGCCAGGAAGAAGGACCGCAGGCAAGCCGATCCGACGCTGGCTGTCACCGGTGTGCCCGTAGCGTCAGCGGCACTGCCGATGGAGTCCACCCCGAGTGCCCCTGCTCGTGGCCGCGGCGCGGTGGCGTCGGCCGAGCTGGCGGCACGACTGGCCAGCCTCTCCACGGTCCTGCAGCGGCACCTCTCGCGAGCGGATGCCGGTGACGGGCTGACCCGTGCGCGGCTCTCCGCCCTGGGCCTGCTGGTGATGGGCGGGCCTCGCACGCTGGGCGATCTCGCCGCGGCCGAGCACGTGCGCCCGCCCACCATGACCCGGCTGGTGCATGCCATGGAGGCCGACGGCCTGGTCGCGCGTGCGTCCAATCCCGACGACGGACGCTCGATCGTCATCCGGGCCACGACCCACGGTGAGGAGCAGCTGGAGCTGGGCCGGCGTCGCCAGATCGCGCCACTGGCCGCGGCGATCTCCGATCTCGACCAGCGTGAACGCGCTGAGCTCGAGGATGCGGCGGACCTGCTGGGCCGCCTGTTGCGGTCGTCCACCTGGGAGCCGGCCGACTCGGGCGAGTGAGCTCCCGGACCGCCACCCAGCTGGCCTTGGTCGTCGCGCTCGTGGGCCTGCTGCAGGCAGGCACGCCCCTGCCGGTGACCGTGCTGGCGCTCATCGCGGTGGCGTCCACGCTCGCGGTCTCGACGCGCTGGCACGTCGGCGCGGCGGCCATCATCGTCCTGGCCGGGGTCGGAGTGGCCGTGCGCCTGGCGCCAGCGGCCGGCTTCAGCGACGTGCTGGTGGTGACCGAGGCGGCCATCCGCGAGCTGCTTGCGGGCGGCAACCCGTACGGCCGCGGTTATGTCGAGTCGTTCCCGCCGGGTGCGCCCTTCGCCTACGGTCCGATGGCGCTGGCGTGGTACCTGCCGAGCGTGGACGACCCGCGACGGCTGGAGCTGCTCTCGTCGCTGCTGGTGCTGGGCCTGCTGGCCGTGCGCGGCCGGCCGCTGGGCCTCGCGGTGTACGCGGTGACGCCGGCCTTCGTGGTCGCCGCCACTGACGGCTCCAACGACACCAGCGCAGGCCTGCTGATCCTGCTGGCGCTGTTGCTGGCAGTGCGGGTCCCCATCGCCGGCGCAGTCATGCTGGCCGTGGCGACCGCCTTCAAGCCATACGCCCTTGCCTGGCTTCCTGGCCTGGTGGCCTACGCCGGGGCCGTCGGCCCCCTGTTGGCCTTCGTCGGCGCCTCGGCGGTGCTGTGGCTCCCGGCGCTGCTGGCCTGGGGTCCGGGCAACCTATTGTGGTCCTTCCGCCGGGCCGACGAGATCCACGCGCAGCCGTACTACTCGCTGGCCTATGCGCTCCAGCGTCCAGAGGCCATTCCACGGGACGCCTGGGGGGTCGGCCGCATCACCGCGGGCGTCGTGATCGCGATGGCGAGCCTGGTGTGGGTGCGCTCCGCCGCCTCATTCATCATCGCCGGCACGCTGGTCTTCGGCGCCACGCTGTTCCTGGGCTGGTGGGGCACCTTCGCCTATCTCGCTGCGGTGGCTCCAGTCATCTGCTGGCACCTCGACGACTGGCTGGGCCTGGGCGCCGGACGCATCCGCTGGTCGGGCGACCCGGTGCGCAGGGTCACCGAATGGGCCGATCGACGCTGGCCGCCGCGGGGAGCGACCCCCAGCGTCATGGACTCGTGACCGAGGGCCCGCTAAAATGGCGAGCCTCCGAGCCATATCGATAGCGGGAAGCGAAGACGCATGGTCCATCCCGGTCGCCGAACCGGACCATGCCGAGCAGAGGCGAGCCCGGTCCCGTGTCAGCACTGCAGCGCCCTTGGTGGCACGGAGGAGACATGTCGGCTGTGGGGATCGGCCTCCTGATCATCGCCCACATCGCGGACTACACGACGTTCGTCGTCATGGTCGCGGCCCATGGGCTGGACAAGGAGCTCAATCCCCTCGTCGTGCGGCTCCACGCCGAGTACGGTCTGGCCTTGCTGACCGTGGCCAAGTTCGCAACGGTCCTGCTGGTGGCGGCGGTCTTCCTCGATCCTGGGCCGCACTCGCCCTCGCGTGGCCGGCGCAGTGCTGGCGTTCGGCATCCTCATCGGAGGGCTGGGAGCGATCTCCAACATCGCCACCATCTGACTCATCACGCCCCGGGACGACGCAGAGAACGCGCCGAACCGCCTGCTCAGCGGTCGACCAGCTCCTCGCCAAGCGCGTCGACGTCGAGATCCGGGCGCACCGAGCGCACCCAGTCACGCACCGCCCACAGGGTGGTGTTGAAGCCCAGGCCGTCCCAGGGGATGTCGTCGACCGCGAAGGGGCGCACCTCCAGCGACTCAGGCGTGACCTGCATGGTGCCACCCACGATGCCCGCCTCGTAGGCGATGACCACGACCGCCGCCTGTGGCCGCGAGTAGATGCCGACGATACGCGTCGGCTCCACGATCAGGCAGGTCTCTTCTCGCGTCTCCCGCACGGCGCCCTGGATGACGGTCTCGTCAGCCTCCAGGAATCCGCCCGGCTGCGCCCACGTCCCGATGCCGGGAGGGATGGCACGACGGATGAGCACCAGCTCGCCCGCGTCGGTGACCGGCAGGGTGGTGACCACCAGACGCGGGTTGACGTAGGTGACGGCGCTGCAGTCGGCGCAGCGGTGTCGCTCGCGCTCCTCGCCAGGGACCGGGCCGAAGACGAGCCGGCCTCCGCAGTGCGAGCAGTTGCGCAGGACCGGTGCCAGCCACTCGGGCGCACCGTCAGCGAACCCGCGAACGGGCAGGCGAGCCCCGGGGTCATCGAGCCGTGTCATCGCATCACGCCAGCACCACGATGAGGATGATGGCAGCCACGACGACGAACGACGCGGCCAGCACCGCCACCCACACGACGCGGAACCAGGCGCGGCCCCGGTCGACCGGCCACCAGGCCCGGACCGAGCGCCACACGCGCACGGTGGCATCGGCGGTCACTGCCAGCAGGACCAGGCCACCGACGAGGACCGGGATCTTGACCCACAGCGAGGAGACCGGGGTACCCAGCTCCAGCGCGCCGATGGCGATGACGCCGCAGACCAGCACGACGATGGAGAGGTAGATGAAGGCGTTCTGCAGCGGCGTCGGCGCCAGCTCCGGCACGCGCTGCGGCACCAGTGGACGCCCATGCACGTCCAGCGGCAGTGGACGCTCCTGGCGATCGAGTGCCGGTACGCCGTCGAGCTCCTCGTCCTCGCTCACCACTCATTCCCCTGGTGGCTATTGTCCCTGCGCCTTGGTGAACCCGGTCTCGCCCTCGATGACGCGCAGCTTCTGCACGTGAGCCCAGGTCATGCGCTCGCCGATGCGGGCCAGCAGGCGCAGGATGGCTGCGTCATCGACGCTGCCCCCCTCCTCTGCCGCCACGAAACGGCAGCGCCACCAGCCGACCGTGTCCGTGTGAGGATTGCCCGTCGGGTAGACGACCGTGCCGCGCGCGGACATCAGCAGCAGCTTGAAGTCGGGCTTGGCGGCCTCGTCGAGCAGCCTGCCCACCGGCTGCGGGTCGCCGTCCATCTCGGTGTAGACGTCGACGCCGAGCAGCTGCGTGTCGGGGGGATCCACCGGCCGTGGCTCCCAGCGCGCCAGCGGGGCGGGTGGAACTGCCGGCGGCCGGCTCTTGGTCGGGTAGCGCTCGGCGGGCGCCCGGCCGAGGTTCTCGATGACGCTGTCGGCGAAGCCGGAGGTGGAGGTCGAGGCCTCCACGTTGCCCGCTTGACGCGCGACGTCGAGCGTGACCGCTTTGCCTTCCTCGAGGGTGACGAAGACCGCGTCCTCGATCCGCTGGGCCGCCTCGTGCTCGCCCAGGTGCTTGAGCATGAGCACCGAGCTGAGGATGAGCGCGGTGGGGTTGATGACGTTCTTGCCGGCGTACTTGGGGGCCGAGCCGTGGACGGCTTCGAAGATGGCCACGTCGTCGCCGAAGTTGCCCGACGAGGCGAAGCCCAGGCCGCCGACCAGCCCCGAAGCCAGGTCGCTGATGATGTCGCCCGCGAGGTTGGTGGTGACGATGACGTCGAACTGCGCCGGGTCCTTGGCCAGCTGGTGGGCCACGTTGTCGATGATCAGGTGCTGCGGCTCGATGTCGGGGTACTCGGGCGCCATCTCCTCGAAGACACGCTGGAAGAGGCCCTCGGTCAGCTTGAGGATGTTCGACTTGGTGGCGCAGGTGACCTTGCTGCGGCCTTCGCGGCGAGCCAGCTCGAAGGCGTAGCGGATGATCTTCTCGGAACCCCGGCGCGTGATGATCTTGAGCGCGACGGCCACGTCTCGCGAGTCCATGTACTCGACGCCGGCATAGAGGTCCTCGATGTTCTCGCGGACGACGAAGAAGTCGATGCCTTCACCGTCGTAGCGGGTCGGCACACCCGGAATCTGCCGCGCCGGTCGCAGGTTGGCGTAGGTCTCGAAGAGCTTGCGCAGGGTCACATTGGCCGACTTCTCGCCGAAGCCGATGGGCGTCTCCAGCGGGCCCTTCAGCGCCACGCCCGTACGGGCGATGGAATCGGCTGTCTCCCGGGGTACACCGGACGTGTCACCGGCCTTGAAGACCTCGGCGCCGGCGATGGCCTCCTCCCACTCGATGGCCACACCGGTCGCTTCGATGACGCGACGGGTGGCTGCGGTGATCTCGGGCCCCACCCCGTCGCCGGGGATAAGGGTGACGCGGTGGCTCATGCTTCCTCCGTAGATCGGGGTCGTAGGCTGCGAGTGATGTCGGTGGGTCCCGCGGGCGCGGCAAAGGATGCGTGGGACCCCTCGAATGCTACACGCGGGCCACACAACGTCACATGCCCGCAGCGTGAGGCGGGCGATAATGCCGCATGAGCAGGCTGACCGGTCTTGGCCCGAGGTTCCGGCCCGGCGCACGCACGCTGGCTTCCTTCGCCGCTCTCGTCATGCTCAGCATCTCGGGCGGAGCCGCCATGGCGAACACGGATGCCAAGGCAGGTGCGGATGCAGGCCCGCTCGACGAGACGTCGCTGGCACAGGCCGGACCGTACCGGGTGGTGACCCGCGAGGTCGTGGTGCCGCGGCCAGGCGACAGCGGCCAGTTCACGGCTCGGCTCTACGTCCCGCTACCCGGCGCAGATGGCGCCGACGGGGTCGCGGCGGCGCCGATCGTGGCCTTCGGGCACGGTTTCCTCACGCCCGTAGAGCGGTACGAGTCCACGCTCCAGCACCTGGCCTCGTGGGGCCTCACGGTGATCGCACCGCGTTCGGGCGGCGGACCGTTCCCCGACCACAGGCACTTCGCCGACGACCTCGGCGCCGCCCTCGAGTGGCTGGCCGGCGTCCCCGCCAGCGAGCCGGACTGGCCCGGGCTGCCCATCGCTGGCGAGGCACGGGGCGTGAGCGGCCACTCCATGGGCGGAGGCGCCGCGGTCCTCGCCGCTGCGGCAGATCCCCGTATCCGCTCGCTGGCAACGCTGGCGGCGGCGGAAACGCGCCCCAGCGCCATCGATACCGCCACACGCCTGGCCGTGCCGGCACTCTTCATCGCCGCCTCGGACGATGCCATCACCCCGGTCGCCGCCCATCAGCGGCCGATGTACGCCGCGGCGAGTGGCGCGCCGGCACAGCTGCGAACGATCGAGGGTGGCAGCCATTGCGGCTTCCTCGATGAGCCCATCCTGCCCGGGCTCGTCTGCGATCGAGCCACCATCGCCGAAGCCGACCAGCTGGCGCTGAGTCGCTCGTTGCTGGTGGCGTGGTTCCGCTCCACGCTGGCCGAGGATGAGCGGATGCGGGCCCTGGCGTGGCCGGAAGCAGGGACCGACGCCGTGCGCCTCGAATTCAAAGGCTCCCACACGGCCGATTGACGCGGCCGGGCGGGAGCCAGGGTCGGGCTATGCCCGGGTCAGGCCAGGAGCTTGGCCTTGGCGGCGGCGAACTCCTCGTCCGTGAGAGCGCCGGCCTGGTGCAGCTGCGTCAGCTGGTTGAGCTGGGTCATCAGGTCGGGGCCTGCACCAGCTGGCGCTGCCGCCGCGGCGGCCGGCGCCGCAGCTGCCGCCGCCGCCTGCTGGGCCTGCATCGCCTCCATCTGGCGCTGCATCTCCTCGACCTCGGCCTGCTGCTGCTGGGCCTGCGACTGCGCCTGCTGGTCGGCCGCCTGGTTGGCCCACCGCTGCTGCTGGCGGTGGGCTACCGCACCGGCTGTGCCAGCCACCACGGCCGTCGTCGCTACCGCGCCTATCACGCCGCGGCCGCCTCGTCGCCTCATCATGATCGTGTCCTCCGCTTCTCTTGGGGGTCGTTCTTGGTCGGGTCGGCAGCCGCTCAGCCGGCCGCTTGAGCCTCTGAAACCAGCAGTTCCACGGCAGCACGCGGGATGCGCTCGTGCATCAGCAGCACACCGTCGGCAGCCTCCATGGCGTCCGCGATCGGCGCTGCCCACGTGTTCTCGAAGAGCAGCAGCGCGACGGATGAATTGGCCGGCATGTCGGCGCTCAGGGCGTACGCGTCCTGCTCGTTGAGCAGCCCGGTCACCTCGGCCACCATCGGCTCGAAGCGCCTGAGCGCCTCATCCTCGACCTCGCTGATCTCCAGCACCCGCACCGGCTCGTCACCCAGGCGCACTGCCAGAAGGATGTCGATGATACGGATGACGCCGGCGTCGACGGCCTTCTGGATCTCAGGGAGGATGTCCCCCTTGAACTGATTGCCCGGGAACCCGAGCACGACCAGGTCGACTGGTCCGTACGACATGTAGTCACTCCTTTCGCGACTGCGCTCCTGGCAGCCGAACCTTCGAACAGGCCGGTCAGCTCGACCTGCCACCAACGTACATCGCGGACAGCCGGACCGTATGGCCGAGCCCGGCGACGATGAGGCCCGCGCGCAGGCATGGTCTACGGGGCCCAACGGGCCCGCGCAAGGGCACCATGCCGACTGCCGACGTGTCGTTCATCCTCCGCATCGGATGAGATGAACGCAGCCTTTCTGCACGTGTCGAGACGACCCCCGTCGTCTACCACGGATGATGACGGGGTCGTCGGAACAGCGTAGCCTGAGTCTCGACCAACCACGTCGCGATGGAGTGTTCATGACCG
Source organism: uncultured Chloroflexia bacterium (assembly GCA_963712735.1). Lineage (GTDB taxonomy): Bacteria > Chloroflexota > Limnocylindria > Limnocylindrales > CSP1-4 > JAFMJV01. Next base: position 464,402 of record CAVQIZ010000002.1, read on the forward strand.
ACAGATCGATCGACGAGCTGGGGCCCGTCGACTACCTGATCATCGAGTTCCCGGCAGGTGCCCAGAACTTCACCGGTGAGGGGGCCGAAGAGCTGCTCAAGCTCCACGACGCCGGCATCATCCGCATCATGGACTTAGTCATCCTCATCAAGGCCGAGGACGGATCGGTGGAGGCACAGGAGCTCTCCGACCTACCCGATCTGGGAGACTTCGAACGTATCGAGGCGGAACTTGCCGAGACCCTAGCCGCAGACGACGTCATGACGCTCGCCGAAGCGATGCGGCCCGGGAGTGTCGCTGCGGCGCTAGTCTACGAGAACACGTGGGCGGCGCCCTTCGCCTCGGCCATGCGTCGTGCCGGTGGCCAGCTCGTTGCCGACGGCCGCATCCCCATCCAGGCCATCATCGCCGCTGTCGAGGCCGACGCGGCGCTCGAAGCAGAAGGAGACTGACATGCCGCTGAGGCCATCCCGAGTCGCCAAGGCGGCGGTCGTCACGGCCGCCGTCAGGCCCGGTCCGTCGCCGGTGGCCAAGGCCGCCGTCGTCACGGCCGCCGTCAGGCCCGGTCCGTCGCCGGTGGCCAAGGCCGCCGTCGTGGGCGCCGCCGTCACACCAGGTCGGCGTCGCTTCTAGCGGATCGAGCACGGTCGGCCGCGCACCCGCGACCCCAGCCCCTTCACGGGACTGGGGTCGTTCGTGTCCTCAGGCCAGCTGCCATGGTGCGCGCTCGCCGGCGGCGCTCACATCTGCTGGGCAGCCTCCGCCACAAGACGCACCACAGATCCGGCCAACGCCGGGAGAAGACGCAGCGGTCCCCGCCCAGCGCCAGCCCGCGCGGGCCACTACCCTGCGCTGGTGATGGACCGTCGGGCACCGACACCGCTGCTCATCGACTGTGACACCGGCATCGACGATGCGCTCGCCCTGCTCTACGCGACTGCCTCCGAGGAGGCCGAGATCGTGGGCGTGGGCTGTGTGGCCGGCAACGTGGAGCTGCAGCACGTCATGCGCAACACGCTGGCAGTGCTCTCGCTGGCGGGACGCGACGATGTGGAGGTGGCCGCCGGGCGCGACGCCCCCATCGCCCGCGCCTTGCGAACAGCGGCCGACACGCACGGTCCCACCGGCCTGGGCTATGCACGGCTGCCCGAGCCGACACGAGGCGCGAGCGAGCGCGACGCCGCCGACCTGTATCTCGAGGCCGTGCGCGCGCGTCCCGGTGAGCTGACACTGGTCACGCTGGGGCCGCTCTCGAACATCGCCGTGGCGCTGGAGCGTGAGCCCGAGCTGCCACGCCTCCTGTACCGCCTGGTGATGATGGTGGGGTCGTATCGCTCGCCCGGCAACACGGCGCCCACGATGGAATGGAACGCGGGCGTGGACCCCGAGGCGCTCAGCGCCGTGCTGCATGGCTGGCAGGCCGTCGCCGACGCGCCGCGACCGATCGCCTTCGGGCTCGACGTCACGGAGCAGGCCAAGCTCACGCCAGCGGATCTGGAACGGTTGGCAGAGGCCGCCGGGAGCACCGACGCGCCCATCGTCCGCTTCGTCGAGGACGCGCTGCGCTTCTACTTCGAGTTCCACAGCCGGCATGACGGCTTCTACGGCGCCTTCGTCCACGACGCGCTGGTGCTGGCGGCAGCGCTGGACCCCGCGCTCGCGCGGACGGAGGCGCTGACCGTGGAGGTGGAGCTGGAGGGTCGCTGGACCACCGGCGAGACCGTCACCGACTGGCGGCGGGCGTGGGGTCGCCCGCCCAACGTCGAGGTCGCCGTCGAGGCCGGGACCATGGCCTTCTTCGAGCGCTTCACCGAGCGCGTCGGACGGCTCGCCGCGGAGCGTCAGTCAGTCGGCTAGGGCCAGCGCTGCCAGCAGCGGCTCACGGAACTCCGGCAGCTCCCACAGCTGCCGCGTGAACGGCTCCGCGCCCCTGCGACTGAGATGGCGCAGGTCGTGGAACGACGTGGGCGTGGCCCAGTCGCCGAAGCCGCCCGGGTCGACGATGTCGATGTCGGCGGCCACCTCGAGGACCTCGAAGCCGGCCGCCCGCTGCTGGGCCCACTCGGGGTTGCGCGCGATGAGCGCCTCCTCGAGGATCGGCGCATAGGGCATCTGGACGGCCACGACCTGCGCCCCTTCGTCTCGCAGGTCCAGCACCAGGTTGTGGAACTCGGCCGCCACGTAGGCCGGGACGTCGATGTGCGCTTCCAACCGCTCCAGCGCCTCTGGGATCTCCCTGCGCAGCGACGCGGCGGTCGCGGGCGCCTCCGCGGTCCAGCCGTTCTCGCGCAGGGTCCGACCGTGCTGGCGCGCGGTCGTGGGGTAGTCGCCACGGCTCGCGTCCAGCAGCTCGTCCGGTCGGCCGCGCCAGCGCCATGCGGCAGAGGCCTCGCCCAGCCAGCAGTCGAGGCTGCCGCCGATGTCATCGGCCGCGGCACACCCGGACCACAGCTGGCCCAGCTCCGACTCGAGGAACCAGTCGCCGTCACGGTGGTCGCCGCTCAGCGACACCGGTGTCAGCCCGGTGATGACGACGTCCGGCAACAGGTCCAGCTCGGCCAGCCCTCGCACCAGCAGCCGTTGCGAGCGGAGGCTCATAGCGCTCTGGGCGATACCCTGGACGTGGACCTCGGCGCCGGTGGCCTCCTCGATCAGCTCCTCCAGTACGTCCGGCTGCAGGGCATTGCGGATGGCGGAGGTTCCCATGACGAGGACATCGGGCTTGCCCAGCCGTTCCAGGTTGGCCAGGCCGACGTCCATCAGCTTGTCCGATGAGCTGGCGTTCGGAAGGCGGCCGGCGGCGATGAGTGAGCGCACGCCCAGCTCGGCACCCAGCAGCGGAGTGAGCAGCAGCGCCACCGCGAGCAGTGCGTTCAGGGGAGCGAACATCGGTGACACCTTCAGAACTGCTGGTAGATGAAGTCCGGCGCGTCGGGGGGCAGCAACATGATGGCCATCGCCAAGGCCACACCATAGGCCAGCCATCGCCGTTTGGTGCGCCGCGGAGCGAGACGTCGGACAAGGCGCTCCCAGCCCGGCCACTGGGCTGCGATGAAGGTGGCCAGGATGGTGCTCAGCGCCACGCTCGGCAGCGTGCCCGCATGGGGGATGAGCATGCGACCGTAGACCTCCATGGCAGTCGTGAGGTCCTGGGTCACGAAGGGCACGCGCGCCAGCACGACGAAGCCGAAGGTGATGGCCCACGCGACGACCGCAGGTAGGACCGGGTGACCGGACAGGCGTCGCCACCAGCGGTTGACCGCGAGGCCCACGCCCTGCAGCAGGCCCCACACGACGAAGCCGAGGCTGGCGCCGTGCCACAGCCCTGCCAGCGTCATGGTCAGCAGTAGGTTGAGGTACGTCCGTACGCTGCCTCGGCGCGAGCCACCGAGCGGGAAGTAGATGTAGTCACGCAGCCAGGCACCCAGCGTCATGTGCCAGCGACGCCAGAACTCGGCCATCGAGCGCGCTCGATAGGGCCAGTCGAAGTTGCGAGAGATGCCGATCCCGAGCAGGCGCGCCGATCCGCGCGCCATGTCGGTGTAGCCGGCGAAGTCGAGGTAGAGCTGGAACGTCCAGGCGATGGCGATGGCGACGAGAGCCAGGGAGGAAGAGCTGCCGATGTCGGTGAAGCCCTCGCTCACGAGTGGATCGAGCTGGTCGGCGAGCGCCTTCTTGAGCAGGCCGACGATGAGCAGCGGCGATGCCATGTGCAGGAGCGCGCCGCTGAACCGGCGCTGGAAGCTCAACTGCGGCAGGAACTCGTGGCCGCGCATGATCGGTCCTGCCAGGACGCGCGGGAAGAAGGCGATGAAGACGGCGAAGCGGAGCGGATCGCGCTCGGGCGCGGCGCCACGGTAGACATCGACGATGTACCCGATGAGCGTGAAGGTGACGAAGCTGATGGCCAGCGGCAGCACGAGCCCCACGCCGCCCCATTCGACGGGATCGTCACTGATGCGGGCGAGGACCGATGCGCCGCTGCCGACGACGGCGTCGAGGTACTTGAAGACGCCGAGCACGACGAGGTCGAGGAGGATCGCGCCGGTGGCGACGACGCGCGCATGCCGTCCCGTGGCGGCCACGCCCGCGAGGTAGTTGACGCCGATCAGCAACAGGAACCCGGGCACGTAGCCTACGTTCCAGCTGGCGTAGAAGAGCAGGCTGGCGCCGAACAGCCACCACAGCCGCAGCCGCCGCGGCAGCAGCCAGTAGCCGCTGACGACGGCAACCAGGAAGACGGCAAAGACGGACGAGGCGAAGCTGATGGCGGCGATGCTACCGACCGGCCCTGCTGTTCGTGGCACTCTTTCGCGCGTGGCTCGAAGGAGCTCCAGGCAGGTGACAGGAGGTGGATGTGTCGGCGACGTGGCTGCGCACGGGAGGCGGCCTGGCCGTCTTCGCCCTCGTGGCCCTCATCGGCCTGGCAGCGCTGGCGGGCCTTGACGTCGAGGCGGCGCTGGACCGCTTTTCCATCGCGATGGTCATCGCCATCCCCGCCGGCATCGCCACGTATGCCGCGATCGAGTACGCCCAGACACGTCGGCTCGACTCGATCACCCGCCAGTTCGACACGCGCACCCTGGTGCTGATGCCGGTGGCGATGGCCCTCAACATCGTGCTGGGTTCGGCCGTGGCCAGCGCCCTCAAGATCCCCATCTACCTCGATTCGATCGGCACCATCCTGGTGGCGGCGCTGGCCGGGCCGCTCGCGGGCGCCGCCACGGGCTTCCTCTCCAACGTCATCTGGACGTACCTAGCCCCGCCCCCGTTCGCAAGCCCGTTCGCAGTCCCCTTCGCGGTCGTGGCGGTGGTCGTGGGGCTGATGGCGGGGACGTTCGCTCGCTGGGGCTGGCTGCGTCCTCGACGCGGGGCCTCCGGCCGACAGCTGGCGGTCGCCGGAAGCCTCTCGATGGCGGCCCTGGCGGTGATGGCGGCCGTGGCGCGGCGGGCATGGCTGGCCGTGGCCGATGAGGGCCTTGCGCCGCAGGCAGACGAGACGGCCTTTCTCATCCTGGGCTGGGTGGCGATGGCACTGGTACTCCTGACGGGTGTCGGGCTGGTGGTGCTGCTCGTCCGTTGGCGCGACCTCGCGGCCGCCTACATCCTGCTCGCCGGCGCGATCACCGGCGTGGTAGCTGCCTTCATGGCCGCTCCCATCGCGGCCGGTCTCTTCGGCGGCGTGACCGGCTCAGGCGCGGACTTCGTCATCGCCGCCTTCCGCCAGGCGGGCGCCAACCTGCAGCAGGCGGTGCTGGGCCAGAGCCTCATCTGCGATCCTGTCGACAAGGTCATCACGTACTTCGTCGTGTACCTCATCCTTGGGGCCATGGCCACGCGCACCAAGGCGCGCTTCCCACAGGGCCAGTACCTGCTGCCGCTGACCGACGAGGATGAGGACGACACCGACTGCTCCCGAGCGCTGACGCCCACGCCGACCGCTGGCGCGCCCTTGACCCGCTGACCCGGCTGGTTGCGGCCGTGATCACCATGGTCGCGGCCCTGCTCCTCGCCGGCTCGATCTGTCTGCTGGCGCTGCTCATGGGCGCCGTGGTCTGCCAGCGCTGGTGGCAGGCGAGATCGTGCCCGTGCTGCGCCTGGCCTGGCCGCTGTCCCTGCCCCTGGCCGTCAGCGTGGTCCTCGTCAACCTGCTCTTCTCGCCCGGAAGCGTCGAGGAGGGTGCCCTGCTCGCGGCCGAGGTCGTGGTGCGCGTGCTCACGATGGCCGGCGCGGCCGTGCTCTTCTACCGCACCACCCGCCCTGCCGATCTGGTTGGCAGCCTGCAGCACCACGGCCTGCCGGCGCGGGCCACATTCGTCATCCACAACGCCGTGGCCATGATTCCGCGCCTGGCCGAGCGCGCGCGCGAGGTCACCGCCGCCCAGCGCGCACGGGGACTGGACACCGAGGGCAGCTGGTGGCGGCGCGGCCGTGGCGTGCTGGCCGTCACCGGCGCCGACCGTGCTCGGTGCGGTGCGGCGAGGTGGAGACGCGCACGCTGGCGCTCGAGACACGCGGCTTCACCCGCCCCGGCCGCGCGACGGTGCTGCGTGTCCCCACCGATAGCACGCGTCCAGCGCCTGGCGCGCTGGGGCATGTTCGCCGCGCTCATCGCTGCTGGGCGCCTGGCCCGCTTGCCGGGGATCGCTGCCGTGCTGAGCCTTCGCGCCGTCTCCTATCGCTACCCCGGTGCCAAGCACGACGCGCTCCACGGCATCGACCTGGAGCCTGGCGGAGGGCACGGTCACCGGGCTGGTCGGGCCCGGCCGAAGCCGGCAAGTCGACGCTCTGCCTCGTGGCCGGCGGCCTGGCTCCACGGGTGGTCGGCGGCCGACGTCGCCGGCCACGTGGCGCATCGACGGGCGTCGACGTCGCGCGCTGGCCCATGCACCAGCCTCGCCGAGGACGTCGTGACCGGCATACAGGATCCCGCGGGCCAGCTCTCGCTCATCGCCGAGACGGTGTTCGAGGAGGTCGCCTTCGGGCCGGCCAACCTGGGCCTGCCACGCGACGAGGTCATCGAGCGACGCGTGGAGGCGGCCCTGCGCACTCGTCGGGCATCGACGGCCCTGCGCGAACGCGACCCGGTGCGCCTGTCGGGCGGGCAGCAGCAGCTGGTGGTCGTGGCCGGCCTGCTGGCCATGCGACCGCGCGTCACCTCGTGCTCGACGAGCCGGTGGCCCACCTCGACGCCGCAGGCGGCACGACTGGTGCTCGACGCCGTTCGGCCGCATCGCCGCCGACGGGCCGCAGTGCTGCTGGCCGAGCAGCGCAGTGGCGCGCTGGCCGGCGGTGGCCGACTCGGTGCTGCTCGTGGCCGCCGGCAACATCGTCGCGCGCGGGCGTCCGCGCCGAGGTGCTGGCCGACCCCGCCACGCACGCCCTCGGCGTGGAGGAGCTGTCCCGGCATCGCGCTCGCGCCGGCGGCTCGTCGAGGCCGGCCTCGACCCATCGCTGGCGGAGGTGGGCAGGTGACGCGAGCATGCGCCTCGAGGGCGTCACCTTCGACTACCCCGACGGCACGCGTGCGCTCGACGCGTGGACCTGGCTCATCCCGGCCGGGCACGTCACTGGCGCTGATCGGCGCCAACGGCAGCGGCAAGACCACGCTGGCACGCCACCTCAACGGCCTGCTGCGCCCGAGCGCGAGGGCGTGTCCTGCGTCGATGGTACGGACGCGGCGGACCTGCGCGTGGCCCAGCTGGCGCGGCAGCGTCGGCCTCTGCTTCCAGCAGCCCGACCGCCAGATCTTCGGCCGCAACGTTCGGGACGAGGTCGAGTTCGGGCCCCGCCACGCGGGCCTCGAGGAGAGCTGAGGCCTTCGCCCGCACCACGGCCGCGCTGGCGCGGTCGGTATGGCCGATGACCTCGGAACGCACCCCGACGACCTCGGCGAGAGCCGGCGCAAGCTGCTCACCATCGCCTCGGTGCTGGCCATGGAGACGCCGGTGGTGGTGCTCGACGAGCCCACCATCGGCCTTGACGCACACGGCGTGGCGCGTATCGAGCGAGGTCATCGGCCGAGCTGCGCCGCGCGGGCCGCACGCGTCGTCGCCATCAGCCACGACATGCGCTTCGTGGCCGAGACGTTCGAGCGCGTCGTGCTCCTCGACGGCGGCCGCGTGACGCTCGACGGCAGCCCCAGCGACGTCTTCGCCGAGGCCGCCTGGCCGCGCGTTGCGCGCGGCCGGCCTGGAGCCGCCGGCCGCGGCCATCGCCGGGGCACGCCTGGGCCTCGGCTCCACCCCGACCGAGGCCACGCTCGTGGAGGCCTGCGGCGCGCCTGACCGTTACCTGTCCGCTGAGGCCGACGAGTCTGCCCACGTGGGGTGGACGGATCGCGCTGCGCCGCGCCGGGAAGGAAGCCACGCCGGGACTGCCGACGTCCACCCCGTCGGGACACCCAGCGTGCCCACTCGCAACCGCGCGGCCACTTGACCCCGGCAGTGCGGGCCCGTGTACGATGCGTCGAGCCAGAGAGGCCGGGACGTCGCCCGCCCGGGTGCGCCTGTCGCCGGCACCAGGGAGGTACGTATCGAATGATCAGGCGTCGCCCCATGCTCGCAGCCACCGCGCTGCTGGCACTCACCGTGACCGCGAGCGGGAGCCGCGGTCACCGCCCAGGATGAGCCCCTCAAGGTCTTCGGCGCATACGCCACGCAGATCGAGGAGCCGTGGGACGGTGTCATCCACGCCGCCCTGAATGCCGAGGCAGCAGGCCGGCACGCATCGACTACGACTTCGCCGACGACATCGGCTACAGCGGCGACATGGAGCTGGTGCTGCGCGAGGTGGCCGAGCTGAACACGCCCGACATCATCTTCGGCGACGCCTTCGGCAACGAGGAGGCCGTCCGCGCCGTCGCGGCCGACTATCCCGACATCGCCTTCGTCTTCGGCTCCGGCGGCGGCCCCGCCGATCCCAACTTCAGCGTCTTCGACAACTGGATCCACGAGCCCGCCTACCTCGCCGGCATGCTCGCCGGCGGCCTGACCGAGAGCGGCATCATCGGCGTCGTCGGCGGCATCCCCGTGCCCGAGGTCAACCGCATCACCAACGCCTTCATCGCGGGCGCGCAGGCGGTCAATCCCGAGGTCGAGGCCAAGGTCAGCTTCATCAACAGCTGGTTCGACCCGGCCGCGGCCAAGGAAGCCGCGCTGGCCCAGATCGACGCCGGCGCCGACGTCCTCTACGCCGAGCGCTTCGGCGTCATCGAGGCGGCGCAGGAGCAGGGCAAGATCGCCGTGGGCAACATGAGCGACCAGTCCGAGCTGGCGCCCGACACCGTCGTCACCAGCGTCACCTGGAACATGACCCCCACGGTCGAGTACATCATCGACCAGGTCGCCGGCGGCACCTACACCGCCCAGGACCTCAAGGACTTCAGCATGGTGGCCAAGGGCGGCGCCGCGCTGGCGCCCATCAACGAGGCCCTCGTCCCGGCCGACCTGCTCGAGACCGTCAAGGCCAAGGAAGCCGAGATCGTCAGCGGCCTGTTCCGCGTCGACATCAACGAGGCCACCCCGGCCGGGTCGGTCGATCCCCGAGTAGGCCGCACCCTCGGCGACCCAGAACGAACCCACGAACGTGACCACCCCCGGCGGCCAGGGCAACCTGGCCGCCGAGCTGTGTGGCATCACCAAGCGCTTCGGCGACCTCGTCGCCAACGACGCCGTCGACCTCGCTCTGAGCCGCGGCGAGGTCCACGCCCTGCTGGGCGAGAACGGCGCCGGCAAGACGACGCTGATGCGCATCCTCTACGGGCTCACCCGCGCCGACGCCGGCAGCATCCACGGTCGACGGCAGCGCCCGTCACCATCCACTCCCCTCGCGACGCCATCGCCGCCGGCATCGGCATGGTCACCCAGCACTTCTCCCTGGTGCAGCCGATGACCGTGACCGAGAACGTCATCCTCGGCCGCGCCGCGCGGGGCCCGCCTCGACCTCGGCGGCGGCCCGACGCTCGGTCGAGGAGGCGGCCGACGCGCTTCGGCATCGCCGTGCGGCCCGATGCGCTGGTGCAGGACCTCTCGGTCGGCGAGCAGCAGCGGGTCGAGATCGTCAAGGCCCTCGCGCGCGACTGCCGCGTGCTCATCCTCGACGAGCCCACCGCGGTGCTCGTGCCCCAGGAGGTCGAGGCGCTCTTCGAGACGCTGCGCCGTCTCATCGACGACGGCCTCTCGCGTCGTCTTCATCAGCCACAAGCTGGGCGAGGTGCGCGCCATCAGCGACCGCGTCTCGGTCATGCGCCAGGGACGCATGGTCGGCACCGCGCCGGGCGACACCGACGAGCGCGAGCTGGCGCGCATGATGGTCGGGCGCCCCACCTTCGGCGTCGCCCGCCAGGAGCCGCTGTGGCACGACGGCGAGGCCCGGCTGCAGGTGCGCGGCTGTCTCCGCGCGCGGCGCCCACGGCCTGGCCGCCCTGCACGACATCGACCTCGAGGTCCACGCCGGCGAGATCGTCGGCGTGGCCGGCGTCAGCGGCAACGGCCAGACCGAGCTGGCCGAGGTGCTCAGCGGCATGCGCCGCGTGACCGCAGCGGGTCCATCTCCGTCGAGGGCGCCGAGCTGGCCAATGCCGGGCCCGAGGCGGTCATGGCCGCCGGCGTGGGACGCATCCCGGAGGACCGCCACGCCAGCCTGGTGCTCGACCTGCCGGTGTCGCTCAACCTCATCATGGAGCACATCGACGACTTCGCCCCCGGCGGACGGCTCGACCGCAGCGCCATCGAGACCCACGCCCGGGACCTCATCGAGCGCTACCAGATCAAGGCCCGGCCGGGCGACCGCGTGGCCACGCTGTCCGGCGGCAACATCCAGAAGGTGCTGCTGGCGCGGGTGCTCTCGCGCGACCCGCAGGTCGTCATCGTCTCGCAGCCCACCCGCGGCCTGGACGTGGGCGCCAGCGAGTACGTGCGCGAGGAGCTGCTGGCCCGACGGCGCGACGGTGCCGCCATCCTGCTGATGTCGGAGGACCTCGACGAGCTGGTCGGCCTGTCCGACCGCATCGTCGTGCTCTACGAGGGCCGCATCGTCGGCCGCCTCGACGCTGCCGCTGCCGACCCCGAGCAGCTGGGCATGCTGATGGCCGGGCGCGGCCAGGAGCGACGCGCCGAGGACGGAGCCGCCGCATGACGCTGGAGATGCGCCGCATGGCGGAGAACCGGCTGGGCCGCGCCGGCATCGTCGCCGTCGGCGCCATCGTCACCATCCTGGCCGTCACCGGCGGCGCCTTCGTCATCGCCGGCGCCAACCCGCTCGACGCCTACTACGCCTACTTCATCGCACCGCTGACGCGCGAGTTCACGCTGCTCGAGGTGCTCAACAAGGCCACGCCCATCCTCTTCACCGGCACGGCCGTGGCCATCGCCTTCCGGGCCGGCTACTGGAACATCGGCGTCGAGGGCCAGCTGCTCATGGGCGCCGTCGCGGCGGCCGGCATCGGCCAGGTCGTGGAGGGCTGGCCGCCGCTGCTGGTGCTGCCGCTGATGGTCGGCGCGGGCGCGCTGGCGGGCGCAGCCTGGGCGCTGGTGCCGGCGCTGCTGCGGGTGCGCCTGGGCATCGACGAGGTCGTCACCACGCTGCTGCTCAACCCGGTGGCGCTGCTGGTGGTGCAGGCGCTGCTGCACGGGCCGTGGAAGGACCCGGAGACCGGCTTCCCCGAGTCCCCGCGCATCGCCGAGGCCGCCGAGTTCCCGCCGCTGGCCGACTTCATCCCGCTCATCGGCCGCTCACGGCTGCACCTCGGCTTCGTCATCGCCATCGTGCTCATCGTCATCGCCTGGTACGTGCTCAGCCGCACCGGCACCGGCCTGCGCGTGCGCGCCGTCGGCCTCTCGCCGCACGGGGCGCGCTTCGCCGGCATCCGCGTCGAGCGCACGCTGCTGCGCGTGGCCCTCGTCAGCGGCGCCATCGCCGGCGTCGCCGGCGTGAGCGAGGTGGCCGGCATCCAGTTCCGGCTCACCGAGGGCGTCTCCCCGGGCTTCGGCTACACCGGCATCGTGGTGGCCATGCTGGGCGGCCTGACCATGCCCGGCGTGCTCGTCGCCGGGCTGCTGCTGGGTGACCTCAGCGTGGGCGCCTCGTCGGCCGTGCGCTCGCTGCAGATCCCCAGCCAGCTGGGCGACGTGGTGCAGGGCACGCTGCTGCTTGTCGTCATCGGCGCCGTGGCCATCTACCGCTGGCGCACCAGCCGCGAGGACGAGCGACCGCCCGATGAGGGCGAGCCGCCGCCCGATGAACCACCAGGCCCGCCGTCGGAGACGTCGCCGACATGACCTTCTTCGCCGACATCATCGCCGCCACCTTCCGCAACGCCACGCCGCTCGTCTACGGCACCGTGGGCGAGACCTACACCGAGCGCGCCGGCATCCTCAACCTGGGCATCGAGGGCACGATGTACGCGGGCGCCTTCTTCGGCTTCGCCACCGCCTATCACACCGGCGATCCGTGGCTGGGCCTCCTCGGCGCCATCGTCGTGGGCCTGCTTGCCGGAGCCCTGATGGGCCTGCTGACGGTCACCCTGGGCGCCAACCAGCACGTCAGCGGCCTGGGCCTGACGATCGTGCTCATCGGCCTCAGCGAGTTCGCCAACCGCCTGATGTTCAGCGGCGGCACGCTCGCACGCATCGAGCCCATGCCCCTGTGGGACCCTCTCAGCGGCCTCGGAGAGCCCGAAAGCCTGGGAGGGCAGCTGGCTTCCGTCGCCAACCAGTACGGGCTCACCTACATCGCCTTCCTGGTGGTGGTGCCAGCAGCCTGGTGGGTGCTGATGAAGACGCCGCTGGGCCTCTCCATCCGCGCCGTCGGCGAGAACCCCGAGGCCGCCGACGTGGCCGGCATCAACGTCTTCCGCATCCGCTACATCGCACTGATGATCGGCGGCGCCTTCATGGCCGTGGGTGGCGCCTTCATCACGCTGGCCATGCTGGGCACCTTCACGCTGGACATCATCGCCGGCCGCGGCTGGGTGGTCATCGCCCTCGTCATCTTCGGCCGCTGGCGCATCTTCCGCGGGGTGCTCGGCGCGCTCATCTTCGCCGCCGTCTACTCGCTGGGCCTGCGCCTGCGCATCACCGCCGGCTTCGAGGACATCCCCAACGAGATCATGCTGGCGCTGCCGTACGTCATCGTCATCCTGGCGCTGGCGCTGTCGGGCCGCAACGTGCCCTATCCGGGTGCCTATCTGAAACCGTACCGCCGCTCCTGACACGACGAGCACCCAGCCTGGAGGAGGAACCATGGACGACCACGACTTCATGAAGATCGCCATCGACGAGGGCGCGCAGGGCCTGGCGGAGGGCGGCGTGCCGGTGGGCGCGGCGCTCGTCGCCGACGGCAAGGTGCTGGGCTCAGGGCACAACCGCCGCGTGCAGCAGGGCAGCGTCATCCGCCACGGTGAGACCGATTGCCTGGAGAACGTGGGGCGCCTGCACGCCTCGGTCTACCGGCGATCGACCATGTACACCACGCTCTCGCCCTGCGACATGTGCACCGGGGCCATCCTGCTCTACGGCATCCCGCGCGTGGTCATCGGCGAGAACACGACCTTCATGGGCGGCGAGGACTACCTGCGCTCACGCGGCGTGGAGGTCATCAACCTCGATTCGCCCGAGTGCAAGGCGCTCATGACCGAGTTCATCGCGCGCTACCCGGACGTCTGGAACGAGGACATCGGCGAGGAGTAGGCTCAGCGGCCTGGCGCCGTACAAAGCACGTGCCGGCGATTGACCGGCTACCGGGGCCCCCGGCAGGGCTAGTCCTTCTGCTCTCGGTCGAGGGCCGCCTGCAGCTGGCTCTCGGTCTCGCTGTCGACGGTGGTCTGGTAGACCTTGCCCTTGAACGGCTCCAGCGCACCGATCGACCGCCGGCGCTGAGCCCTCGCCGATGACGAAGAGCGCGGAGGTGTTGGCGGCTGAGGTCGTTGGTGACGTCCTCGATGAGCTTCTTGTCGACGTTGTGGTGAAGCGAGCGGCCGATGAGCGCCCCCGCCGCGGCGCCGATGAGCAGGCCGCCGATGGGGAAGAAGACGAGCCCGAGCAGCAGGCCCAGCACGCCGCCGCCGATCGCGCCGCTCGCGGTGGCGGTGTCGATGCCGTGATGGACGTGGACCTTCCCGTCGGCGTCCTTCTCCACCACGGCCATGTCATTGATGCTCGCCGCGTGGGCACCCTGGATGCCCTTGAGGCGCTCGGCTGCCTGTCCGGCGGTCTCGCGGGCCCCGAAGGTGATGACGAGTAGCTGGCTCATGTCTGCTCTCCCTGGCGTGTGAGACCGAGAGTGTACGCCGAGGGGCCCCGGTCGTTCGGGACGACCTCGCGCCGCCGTCAGGTCCGCTCCAGCACGACCTCGTTGACCGCGCCGTCCACGATCGTCCAGGCCCGCAGCTCGGGCGGCTCGCTGGCGAACGACGCCAGCACGTAGAGCGCGTCCGGGTAGGCCGCCAGGCCGATGTCCGTGGGCGACGGATACGGCGGCGAGGCCACGTGCGAGTGGACGATGGCCCAGACGACCTCGTCGGCGTCGTCGATCTCGAGCATCACCCGCAGCAGCTCCTCGCTGTCCATGAGGTAGCGATACGGCGACGCGGCGGTGTTGCGCATGCCCACGAAACGCGAGGGCACGCCGCCGTTCTCCGGCGTGCGATCGGCCACCAGCACGCCGCAGCCCTCGTTGGGCAGGGCGCCGCGCAGCCAGTCGACGACCTCCTCGTGGAGCCGCGGCGGCAGCGATGCCGACGCCGGTACCCAGGGCGCTCCCACGCGCCGGCCGCTGACACCGACCGACCCGCTGGCGGCCGCGGCACCCCGGTCGGCCGCCTTCTGCCAGGCATCGACCCCCGGCACGGCCTCGCCGTCGCCGGTCACGGCTGGCTCGTCGGCGGCTGACAGCACCTCCGGTGCGCGGTCGCTCTGCGCGCTCGTCGCTCACCACAGGTTGAGGCTGTCGATCTCGTCCTCGTCGGCCTCGAGGTCGCGCGTCCAGATGTCTTCGCTGAGGTACTTCCAGCCACCGTCCGCGAGCAGCGCCACGATGGTGCCGCGCTCCATCTCGCGCGCCAGCCGCTTGGCCGCCACCATCACCGCGCCGCAGGAGACGCCGGCGAAGATGCCCTCCTTCTCGGTGAGCTCGCGCAGCGCCTCGATGGCGTCGGTGTTGGAGACCAGGAACTTGCCGTCGATGCCGGCGGGGTCGAAGATCTCGGGGATGAAGCCCTCGTCGAGCGAGCGCAGGCCCTGCACCTTCTCGCCCGGCAGCGGCTCGGCCGCGTAGATGCGCACGTCGGGGTTGTGGCGGCGGAGGCGCCGGCCGACGCCCATCAGCGTGCCGCCGGTGCCCAGGCCGGCCACGAAGGCGTCCACCTCGGGGCAGTCGGCGATGATCTCCTCCGCCGTGGTCTCCTCGTGCGCCCGCGGGTTGGCCGGGTTGCCGTACTGGTAGGGCATCACGAAGCGCGCGTCCTTCTCCACCAGGTGCTTGGCCATGGCCACCGCACCGTTGGAGCCCAGGTGCCCCGGCGAGTCGATGACCTCGGCACCGAAGAGCGCCAGCAGCTGGCGCCGCTCCATGGTCACGTTGTCGGGCACCACGACGGCCACGCGATAGCCCTTGCGCCGCGCGATCATGGCCAGGCCGATGCCGGTGTTGCCGCTGGTGGGCTCGATGATGATCGAGTCGGGCGCGAGGCGGCCGGAGGCCTCCAGGTCCTCGATCAGGTACTTGGCCACGCGGTCCTTGACCGACCCCGTGGGGTTCATGAACTCGAGCTTGGCGTACAGCCGCACGTTGGGGTTGGGGCAGACGTTGGGCACCTCCACCAGCGGCGTGAAGCCGATGGCATCCACGATGGAGGGGAAGCGACCGCCGTGGCGCGCGTGCCCGCCGTGGGCATGCGGACGCAGCGCGTCCGCCTCGATGCCCGTCTGTCGCTCGGTCGTCGATGTCACGACCAGCTGACCTCGCTAGCGACCCCCGGCCATGGCCGGCAGCAGGATGACCTCGTCGCTCTCCCCCACCGGCGTGGCCAGCTCCTGCTCGTAGCGCACGTCTCGCCCGTTGACGTAGACGTTGACGAAGCGGTTGAGCGCGCCATCCGCGGTGAAGACCTGCTCGCGCAGCCCAGGGAACTGCTCGAGCAGCGACTCGAGGGCCTCGCCCACCGTGCTGCCGGTGACCTCGACCTTCTTCTGGTTGCCGGCCTGCGCGCGCAGCACCGGCGGGATCCGGACCGCAGTCATGCGTTCACCCCCGTCGTGACAGCTGGTGATGTGGGTAGGGCGAAGACGCCGTCATCGGCCGCGGTGACGATCTCGCCGTCGCCGCAGGCCGGGCACTTCGGGTCGCGCCGCAGCTGGAGCTCGCTGAAGGCTCCGTCGAGCGCGTCGTAGATGAGCAGGCGCCCGGCGAGCGAGTCGCCGATGTCGAGCAGGACCTTGAGGCCCTCGGTGGCCTGCAGCAGGCCCATCACGCCGGGCACCACGCCCAGGACGCCGGCCACCGAGCAGCCGGGCGCCAGCTCGGGCGGTGGCGGCGTGGGATAGAGGCAGCGGTAGCACGGGCCGTCGTACGGCTTGAAGACCGTCAGCTGGCCCTCGAAGCGGAAGACCGACGCGTGCACCACGGGGATGCCCGCCGCCACGGCCGCGTCGTTGAGCATGTAGCGCGTCTCGAACGTGTCGGTGCCGTCGAAGATGAGGTCGTAGCCGTCGATGAGCTCGTCCACGTTGTCTCGGTCCCAGCATCACCTCGTGCGGCACGACCGTGACGTCGGGGTTGAGCGCGCTGATGGTCTTCTCGGCCGACTCGACCTTGCGCATGCCCACGCGGTCGGTGCGGTGGATGACCTGGCGCTGCAGGTTGGAGGCGTCGACGACGTCGAAGTCGACGATGCCGATGGTGCCCACGCCCGCGGCGGCCATGTACAGCATGGCCGGCGAGCCCAGGCCGCCGGCGCCGACGAACAGCACCTTCGAGTCGAGCAGCCGCGCCTGGCCCTCGGCGCCGACCTCGGGGATGAGCAGGTGGCGCGAGTAGCGTGACTTCTGCTCGGGCGTCAGGACCCGCGGCTGCTCCCAGGCGCGGCCTTCCGACTTCCAGGCCTGGAAGCCGCCGGCCATGGAGCGCACGTCGGTGTAGCCCATCTGCTGCAGGGTCTGGCCCGCGAAGAGCGAGCGGATGCCGCCGGCGCAGTAGACCACGAGCGGCGTGGATCGGTCGGGCGCGAGCGACTCGATCTCCTGCTCGATGTAGGACTTGGAGATGTGGCGGGCACCGGCGACGTGGCCCTGCTCCCACTCGCTGGCTTCGCGCACGTCGAGCAGCGTGGCACCGTCCCTGGCGGCGCGCTCGGCCTCGGCGGTGGTCACCTCGCGCACCTGCTCGCGCGCCTCGCGCAAGAGGTCTCGGTATGACTTGGTCATCGGGGGATGACTCCGTGAGTGGATCGACGCGGGCAGTCGAAGGGTTGGAATGGGTCGGTCGTCAGCGCTCGGCCTCTGACGTGGCCCCCGGGTCGGCACGGTCCGCCAGCGCATGCTGCATCGTCTCGAGCGAGAGCAGCGCGCACTTGAGGCGCGCCGGACTGATCTCGATGCCCAGCAGGTCCAGGACGTCCTGGTTGGTCATGGCCTCGACCTCCGCCAGCGGACGGCCCCTGACCTCGTCGGTCAGCATGGAGGCGGAGGCCTGGCTGATGGCGCAGCCGCGGCCGTTGAAGGCGACGTCACTGATGGCGCCGTCCTCGTCCACGGCGAGCATCATCGTGATGCGGTCGCCGCACAGCGGGTTGTGGCCCTCGTGGACGGCGTCGGGCGCCGGCAGCGTGCCGAAGTTGTGCGGTTCGCGGTAGTGCTCGAGGATCTCGTCGCGGTACAGGTCGTCCATGGGAGATTGCAGGGTACTCGATGCGGTGGCGGTTCTCTAGGTCGGGGTCCCGGCGCGGGCAGTCGGGCGGCCGAAGATGCGCTGCACACCGCGCAGCCCCTGCGCCAGCCGGTCGATGTCGTCGCGGCCGCTGTAGACGCTGAAGGAGGCGCGCCCGGTGGCCGTCTCGCCCAGGCGCTCGTGGAGCGGCTGCGTGCAGTGGTGGCCGGCGCGGATGGCGATGGCCTCGCGATCGAGCAGCGTGGCCACGTCGTGCGCGTGCGCCTCCGGCAGGGTGAAGGTGACGATGCCCGCCCGGTCGGCGGCCTCGCCGGTCCATGGATGCGGATGCCCGGCACCTCTCGTGGCAGCAGCTCCAGCGCGTACGCCGTCAGCGCCTCCTCGTGCGCCGCCACGCGGTCCATGCCGATGGCCTCGAGGTAGTCGATGGCGGCGCCCAGGCCGATGGCGGCGGCCACGTCCGGCGTGCCCGCCTCGAACTTGTAGGGGATGTCGTTGAAGGTGCTGTGCCGCAGGTGCACCGAGCTGATCATCTCGCCGCCGCTCATGAACGGCGGCATCGCCTCCAGCAGCTCCGAGCGCGCCCACAGCGCCCCGGAGCCGGTGGGCCCCAGCACCTTGTGGCCGCTGAAGACGTAGAAGTCGGCGCCGATGTCCTGCACGTCCACGGGCATGTGCGGCACGGCCTGGGCGCCATCGACGAGCACCAGCGCCCCCGCCTCGTGGGCCTGCGCCACCATCTCGCGCACGGGCGGTGACCGTGCCCAGCGCGTTCGACTTGTGGGTGAAGGCCACCAGCTTGGGGCGCGTGCGCAGCAGCACCTCCCAGGAGTCCATGATCAGCCGGCCCTGCGGCGTCGAAGGGCACGAACTCCAGGTCGGCGTCCTTCTCCTGCGCCAGCAGCTGCCAGGGCACCAGGTTGGAGTGGTGCTCCAGCTCGGTCAGCACGATGGCATCGGCCCGGCCGATGTTGTGCCGGCCCCAGGCGTAGGCCACCAGGTTGATGGCCTCGGTCGCGTTGCGCACGAAGACGATCTCACGCGCAGAGGGCGCGTTGATGAAGCGTGCCACCTTCTCGCGTGCGCCCTCGTAGGCTGCGGTGGCCTCCTCGCCGATGGTGTAGATGCCGCGGTGCACGTTGGCGCTGTAGCGGCGGTTGTAGCCGTCCACCGCCTCGGCCACCACGCGCGGCTTGAGCGCCGTGGCGGCGCTGTCCAGGTAGGCGATGCGCCGGCCGTGCGAACTCGCGCTCGAAGATGCGGGAAGTCGCGCCGGATGACCTCGGGGTCGAGAGGGGCGGGGGCGTTCATGGGTCGCGCAGGCGACGGGACGGTCGGTGCTCGACCGGGCCGGGGCAGCTAGTCCTCCAGCTCTTCGAGGCGCTCCACCTCGGGATCCTCGTCGATCTCACCGACCTCGAAGCCGGCCTCCTTGAGGATGGGCGCATAGCCCTCGTCCTCCAGGCGCAGCGCCAGGTCCTTGCCGCCGGACGCGATGATGCGGCCGTGCGCCAGCACGTGCACACGATCGGGCTGGATGTAGTTGAGCAGGCGCTGGTAGTGGGTGATGAGCAGCACGCCCAGGTCGGGGTTGAGCTGGGCATTGACGCCCTCGGCCACGATGCGCAGGGCATCGATGTCCAGGCCCGAGTCGGTCTCGTCGAGGATGGCGAACTCCGGCTCGAGGATGGCCATCTGGAGCATCTCCAGGCGCTTCTTCTCGCCACCGGAGAAGCCCTCGTTGACGTAGCGGCCGGCGAAGGAATCGTCCAGGCGGAGCAGCTCCATCTTCTCGCGCATGAGCTTGCGGAACTCGCCCATCTTGATGCCGCCGCGGGTCATGTCGGAGGGGTCGATCTCGCCGTCACCGGCGTCGAGACCGCGGCGTCGAGCGTTGAGCGCCGTGCGCAGGAAGGAGGCGACCGAGAGGCCGGGCACCGCGGTGGGGTACTGGAAGGCCAGGAAGAGGCCCAGGCGGGCGCGCTTGTCGGGCGAGAGCTCGAGGACGTTGATGCCCTTCCAGATGACCTCGCCGGCGGTGACCTCGTAGGCGGGGTGGCCCATCAGCGCGTAGGCCAGCGTGGTCTTGCCCGAGCCGTTGCGGCCCATGATGGCGTGGACCTCGCCCTTGCGGACCTCGAGGTCGATGCCGCGCAGGATCTCGACGTCAGGGCTGGCATGGGCACGACGTGCAGGTTGCGGATGATCAGCACGCGATCGTCGACCGCGGCTGCGGTGGTGGAGGTTGCGGGCAGGGTGGCGGTGTCGTTGGTCATGGCTGGGCGACGGGCTCCTTCGATCGTTGCTGGCTGAGCGGTCGGACGGCCACGAGGGCCGGTTCGGAATGGACGGGGTGGCCGACCCTGGGCTGGGCAAGGTCGAGCAGGGTCATGGAGTCGAGGGCGCTGACGACGGCATCACGAACGCGCTGCCACAGCTGCTCGACGGTGCAGAAGCCGGCACGCTGACAGGCCTCGGCATGGTGGGGGTCGTCACTGGCACAGACCATGGGGGCGATGGGTCCCTCGAGCGCGGTGATGACCTCGCTCATGCGGACCGACGCGGGCGGCCTGGCAAGCTCGTAGCCGCCGTGGGCGCCGCGGGTGCTGGTGACCAGGCCCGCCTCACGCAGGCTGACCACCAGCTGCTCGAGATACGGTCGCGGCAGGGACTCGTGGTCGGCCATCTCCGACAGGCTCACGGGGCCGCTGCCGTAGTGGCGTGCGAGCTCCACCATGAGGCGCACGCCGTACTCGCCACGCGTGGAGAAGTGGAGGGCGCCCGAGGTCGGGACGGTGGTACGCACGGTGATCTGGCTGTCTCCTGTCGCCGGGACCGACTGGGGGTCGCCGCGAGGCGTGCGGCACCGGCAATTCCGACTGTTTTCGTCAGGATTGAGTCTAGTGCGGCGGTGGACGCGCGTCAACGACCGTCAGTGAGCGTGGCCAGGCTGAACGGGGATCACTGCTGGCACCCGGGCGGTGGACCGCTCACGAAGACGAGAAGCCCAGCACCTGGCCCGTCCAGTGATCGAGAGGCCGTGGGCCGCGGCTGGATCGGGGCGCCGACGGCGATGGTGCTACGCCGGTCTGACCTGCCCCTGCCCCTGCTGGGGCCGCTGCGTGACCTTGATCTCGTGGCGCCGGCCGGAGCGGCCGTCGATGACCGCCTTCAACGTGACCTGGCCCTCGCCCGGGATGGCGATGGGGATGTTGAAGGCCATCGGCACCAGCATGTCCATGCCGGCCATGCCGGGTGGACGCCCCGTGGCCAGCTTGGCCTCGAAGCCGATCATGCGCGTGTCGTCGTGCAGCAGCTCGATGGCGACCGTGTGCTGGTCGTCGGTGTGAGCGAAGGGGATGCGCACACCGAGCGCGATGCCCAGCATCATGCGATGCGGGAACTGCGGCGGCTGGACGCGGTCCCAGCTGCCGCCCATGAGATAGAGCTTGCCGTTGACGACCTCGGCACGGTCGGCCACCAGCAGGTAGTCGACCTCGGGCATCCGGTTGATGGCGGCCTCTGCGGCCTCCACGGCGCCATCGAGCTGGTCGGGCGTGCCCGTCCCGTCGGGCGCTCCGTTCGCTCCAGTGGTGTCGTCGCTGCCGTTGTCGTCGTTGTCCTTGATGGGGTCGGTCACAGTCGCGGGTCGTCCTCTCCGAGGGTGAAGGGTGGGTAGCGGTCGACCATCAGCAGCAGATACGCGCTCACGCGCAGCTGCCAGCGGTAGAGGCCACCGACCAGGGTGTAGATGAGATCGGCCTGCCGCCCGAGGAAGAGCACCGGCGCCCACACGAACCACATCAGGATCACGGCCAGGATGGCCAGCAGCCAGAGCACGATGAAGTGTGGGATGAGCAGGATGGCACGCACCAGCTGGCCGATGACCGGGATGCCCCAGAGGCGGTTGATGCGGACACCCTCGTCGAAGCGCACGCTCACTGGGTGGTCGTCGCCGGAGAGCGAGAACGGCGGGTACGTCGGCGTCATCAGCAGCAGGTAGGCCGTGACCCGCAGGTTGTAGCCGAGCAGCCCGCCGATCCAGCGGTAGCCCCAGCCGGGGAAGCGACCCAGGATCAGCACCGGGATCCACGCCACCAGGATCTGGATGGCCGCCACGATGCCGATGCAGCATCAGCACGATGAAGTGCGGGATGAGCATGACGAAGCGGACGAGCTGGCCGATGACGGGGATGCCCCAGGCGCGGTTGATGCTGGCCTCGCGGTCGTACGAGACGTTGACAGGGTAGGCGTCGGGCGCCAGCGGAAACGCCGGCGGCGGCTGCCACATGGGCGGCGGAGCACCCCAGGGGTCCATCGGCCCGCCCGGACCGGGTGGCGGTGGCTGCTGGCCCCACGGATCCCCTGCGGTGGCGGGCCGTACCCCGGTGGTGGCGGCGGCATCTGGCCCCCGGCGGGGCGGATAGCCGGGCGGCGGCATCTGGCCCCCTGCGGGGGGATAGCCGGGCGGCGGCTGATACGGACCGGGCGCGCGCGGGTCCTGCGGCGTCGCGGGGCCCTGGGAATCCCACGTCATGTCACAACCTCATCGATGGATGACAGGCTGAGCACAGCCTACACGCACCCGCGTGCCGCGGTAGCGGTACGAATCGCGTCGGAGCGAGCAGACCGGGGCCTAGAGGCCGAAGCGATCGATGGCCTCGCCCGCCAGGACCCGGCCGATGGCCAGCGACGAGGTGGCCGCCGGGGATGGCGCGTTGTAGACGTGCAGGACGCGCTCGGAGCCGCCCAGCAGGAAGTCGTCGACCATGGCGCCGTCGGCCTGCAGGGCCTGCGCCCGGATGCCCGACGGACCGAAGACCAGGTGGTCGGAACTCAGCGCCGGCACGAAGCGGCGCAGGTCGGCAACGAAGGCCCGCTTCCACCAGTCTCGCCACATCTCGCCTGCGCCCATGCGCCAGTAGCGCCGCGCCAGGGTACGGAAGCCGCGGTAGGTGACCGTGTCGGCGAGGTCGCGCAGCGATACGTCCAGCCGCCCGTAGCCTTCGCGCGAGGTGGCCAGGACGGCGTTGGGCCCGGCCAGCACGCTGCCATCGATGCGCCTGGTCAGGTGCACGCCGAGGAACGGGAACTGCGGGTCGGGGACCGGGTAGATGAGCCCCCGCACGAGGTGCGCAGCCTCCGGCTTGAGCGTGTAGTAGTCGCCGCGGAAGGGCACGATGCGAGGTCGCTCGTCCTCCGGGATCCCGCTCATGGCGGCGACCCGGTCGGCCTGCAGGCCGGCACAGGCGATGACGTGGCGCGCCACGAGGTCGCCGCGCGAGGTGCCTACGACGAGCTCGTCGCCGCGGCGCTCGATCGACTCCACCGCCCGGCGCGTCTCGATCACCGCTCCGCGCTCGACGACGTCGTGGGCGAAGGCGTGTGACACGGCGAGGAAGTCGACGATGCCGGTCCCGGGGCTCCACAGCGCCCGGATGCCGGTCGCGTGCGGCTCCAGCTCACGGATGCGCTCCGGGCCGACCTCCTCCAGGCCCGGCACCTCGTTGGCGAGAGCCCGCTCCTTGAGCGCCTCGAAGCGCTCCAGCTCGGACTCATCGCGCGCGATGACGAGCTTGCCGCAGCGCTCGACCGCCACCCCGCGTGCCTCGCAGTAGGCCTCCAGGTCGACCTTGCCCTCGCGGCACAGCCGCGCCTTGAGCGAGCCAGGCCGGTAGTACAGCCCGGCGTGCAGGACCCCGCTGTTGTGGCCGGTCTGGTGCGAGGCGACCGTGGCTTCCTTCTCGAGGATGACGACATCCAGGTCGGGCTTGCGCTCGAGCAGTCGCAGTGCCGTCGCCAGACCCACGATGCCGGCACCGACGATGGCGACATCGGCGCGCGCGAGGGCCCCGTCGGTCACAGGCCGCTCCACTCACGGATGGCCCGGGCAAGGGCGGAGTTGTCGTCGTCCCCGTGGCCGCGAGCCACGAGGGCGGCCTCGATCTGGGCCGCCAGCGCCGAGACGGGCAGCGCCGCGCCCACCGCGCGTGCCTGTTCCAGCGCGATGGCCAGGTCCTTCTGGTGCAGCGCGAGCCTGAAGCCGAGAGGGTACTCGTCATCGATCATGCGACCGCTGCGGTTCTGCAGGACCCACGACCCCGCGGCTCCACCGGCGATCGCCTCCACCACCCGCCGGGCATCGAGGCCCGACTTCATGGCCAGCACCAGGCCCTCAGCCACGCCCAGATAGACGCCGGAGAGGATCACCTGGTTGACCGCCTTGGTGACCTGGCCCGACCCGAGCGGGCCCATGTGGGTGATCGACGCGCCCATGGCCGCGAGGACGGGCATGGCGCGCTCGACGTCCTGCTCGGAGCCACCGACCATGATCGAGAGCGTCCCGTTCCGGGCGCCCTCGGAGCCACCGGACACCGGTGCGTCCACGAGCGCGACTGCGCCGTCGGCGAGACGGCGGCCGAACGTACGCGTGGCAACAGGGGCGATGGTGGAGCAATCGATGACCAGCGCGCCGGGAGCCAGGCCGGAAGCCAGGCCCTGCTCGCCGAAGAGCACCGCTTCGACGTCGGGCGTGTCGGAGACGCAGATGATCGACGACGTCGCTGGTCGTGGCCACGGCCGCAGGAGTCTCCGCCTCCACGGCCCCGACGGCCAGGGGCATCTCGGCGCGGCCGGGAGTGCGGTTCCAGACGGTCAGCTCGAAGCCGGCGCGAGCCACGTTGGCGGCCATGGCGGCACCCATGGTGCCCAGGCCGCAGAAGCCGACTCGTGGCTGCGTCATGCGTCTTCCCCTCCGTGGTCGACGAGAGCCCCGCCGTTTCCGACGAGGCTCTCCGGTTCAGCTCGACGTGGTGACAGGCAGCTGGCCTGTGCCGGCTCAGCGGCTGCTGCCGAAGATCCGCAGCATGAACAGGAACAGGTTGATGAAGTCAAGGTAGAGCGCCAGCGCGCCCAGCACGGTGGCGGACTCCTTGTTGATGTTGGGCATGGCGCCGTTCTTCAGACGCTGCACGTCCCAGGCGGTGATGCCGGTGAACAGCAGCACGCCCACGATGCCGATGAGCAGGTTGGCCATGGAGTTGCCGGGGAAGAAGAAGATCTGCACGAACATCACGACGATGAGCCCGAGCAGGCCCATGAAGAGGATGCCGCGCAGGCTGGTCAGGTCGCGCTTGGTGACGACGCCGTAGACCGCCGCACCACCGAAGACGGCGGCCGCACCGGCGAAGGCCGAGACCACACCGGAGACGCCGATCGACGGCAGGTAGGCCAGCACGATGACGCCGAGGACCAGGCCCATCGTCAGCGCATAGACGAAGAAGAGCGCCAGGGCCACGGCCGACGAGATGCGGGTGATGGCGAAGTTGATCACCAGCACCAGGCCCGAGCTGGCCGATGAGCAGGAAGAGCGCCCACTCGGAGACGGTCTGCTGCAGCCCCTCGTTGTTCATCACGAACCAGGCCGAGAGCGGCGGACAGCAGCACGCCCACGAACATCCAGATGAAGCTGCCGGTGAGGAAGCCCTCGCGCGGCGGGCTGGAGACGATGACGCCTTCGCGGCTCAGCGTGTTCGGCGTGGCGGCCCCACCCTGGTTGGACACCTGGCCGGGCGCCTGCGTGCGGTTGTAGGGGTCGTTATCGCGTGATTGCACGATGGTCGGTTCCTTTCAAGCTCGCCCACTGGCGGGCGGATGGAGCCACAAGTCTAGCGAGCGGGGCCGAGAACGCCCCGCGGGCCACAGGAGCGTCAGGTCCGCGCCGGGGTGGTGCTGCCGTGGCCGGCCTGCTCGGCGAGGCGCGCCAGCACCCAGAGCAGGTCGGCGAGGCGGTTGAGGTAGGGCATCAGCCAGGCACCGGGGACCAGGCGCTCGTGGTCCAGCGCGATGACGCGCCGCTCCGCTCGGCGGATCACCGTGCGGCTCACCTCGAGTGCGGCAGAGAGACGGTCCGCGCCGGGCACGACGAACTCGCGCGGCATGACCATGCGCGCCTCGGCCTCGCGCAACATGTCTTCGAGGCGGCTGAGCATGGCCTCGTCGACGCGCGTCTCGCCGTCGCGCAGGCGATCCCAGGCATCGGGGTTGGTGGCCAGCTCCGAGCCGGCCACGAAGAGGTCGCGCTGCAGCGCGAGCAGCGTCTCCCCCATGCCGGCGATCAGCCCCGGCAGCACGGCGGCGGCGGCCATCTCCCCGAGCTCGGCTCGCGCCAGTCCCAGGCAGGCCACGGCCTCGTCGATGGTGCCGTACGCCTCCGCGCGGGCGTCGTCCTTGGTGATGCGCCCGCCGTAGAGCAGGCCGGTCGTGCCGTCGTCGCCCTTGCCGGTCGCCACGGCGCTGCCGGCGATGGCCTTGCGCCGCCCGCGTGTGTCGTCGCTCATGCGCGCGGCGCCAGGCCGCCCGCTACCACGTGAGCCCGGCGTCGCGCGGGTCCCAGCGCTCGGCCAGCAGGGTGACCTTCACCTCGTGGCCCTCGGCCTCCTCGGCGGCTTCCTTGACCTGCTGGATCATGGAGCCTGCGTAGGGGCAGAAGGGGGTGGTCAGGATCATCTTGATCTCGGTCAGCTCGTCGCCGAGGAGGACCTGCCTGATGAGGGCCAGCTCGACCACGTTCATGCCGATCTCGGGGTCGACCACGGAGCGCAGGGCATCGAGGACGGCCAGCTCGCGAGAGCGCTGGACAGGATCGATGGCGGGCGTCTCGTCGGACGATGCGATGGTCGGGCCCAGGGAATCGTTGGTCAGCGTTGGTTCGGACATGGTCGCGCCATCCTACACCGGGACCCGGCGAAGGCCGCTGACGGCAGCCTGACCGCGGCGGCCTCAGGCGTCGCCGAGCGAGACGCCGATGCTCCTGGCGGTCTCGACCCAGGGGTGGTCGAGGGGCACCGTCTTGCGCTTGCCGACGACGTCACCGAGCGGCACCGCCCGAGCCTCAGCACCGTCGGCCGCGATCATCACCCCGAACGTGCCCTCGTCGATGGCGTCGGCACAGGCGGCCCCGAGGCGGGTCGCCAGCAGCCGGTCTGCGGCTGAAGGCGTGCCCCCGCGTTGCAGGTGACCCAGGATGGTGACGCGCGACTCGAGGTTGGTGCGCCGCTCCAGCTCGTCCGACAGCGCGAGGGTCGCGTTGCTCAGGTGCGAGGCGATCTCGTCGATGCGTGCCTGGGAGTCCTTGATGTCCTTGTCTCGCTCGCGGCTCTTGCGCTTGTGCTTCTTGGCCTCTGCGAGCGCATCCTCGGCATCCTGCAAGCGCCGCGGCGCGCTCCCTGGGCATGGCGCCCTCGGAGACCGCCACGATGCTGAACGAGCTGCC
Source organism: uncultured Chloroflexia bacterium (assembly GCA_963712735.1). Taxonomy (GTDB): domain Bacteria; phylum Chloroflexota; class Limnocylindria; order Limnocylindrales; family CSP1-4; genus JAFMJV01. The sequence goes on from CAVQIZ010000002.1 coordinate 491,061, forward strand.
CGTGCGGTGTCGCTGGCGGATGGATTCGGCGACGGCCTCGATGTCGTAGGGGATCTCGGGGATGAGGATGACGTCAGCACCCCCGGCGATGCCGGCGCCGAGCGCCAGCCAGCCGGCGTTGTGGCCCATGACCTCCACGACGATGATGCGATGGTGGCTGTGGGCCGTGGAGTGCAGGCGGTCGATGGCCTCGGTGGCGATGCCCAGCGCCGTGTCGAAGCCGAAGGTGACGTCGGTCATGGCCACGTCGTTGTCGATGGTCTTGGGCAGCGTGACGATGTTGAGACCCTGCTTGTGCAGCCGGTAGGCGTTCTTCTGCGTGCCGCCGCCGCCGAGGCAGACGAGCGCGTCGAGGTGGTGGTTGTGGTAGTTCTCGACGATGACGTCGGTCATGTCCAGCGTCTGCTGTCCGACGGTCATCTTGTGGGGCTTGTCACGGCTGGTGCCCAGGATGGTGCCGCCGACGGTGAGGATGCCCGAGAGCTGACCGCGGTCGAGCGCGACGGAGCGGTTCTCCATCAGCCCGCGAAAGCCGTCGCGGAAGCCGATGACGTGCATGCCGTAGACGCCGATGGCCGCCTTGCCCACGCCGCGGATGGCGGCGTTGAGGCCGGGGCTGTCACCGCCGGCGGTGAGGATGCCGATGGTCTTGCTCATGATCGCCTCGTTGGAACGAGTCGCTAGGTCGTGCCGGCCTCCTGCAGGTGATCAGGCAGCGCGGCCAGCATGTCACCTTCGAAGCCGGGGCCCTTGAGCGAACCGTCGTCCTCGAAGAAGGCCGCGTAGCGCTGGTGCTCCAGGACGGCGAAGCGGAAGGCCTCGGCGATGCCGACCGGCTGGAGCTCGGGGTGCTGAGCGATCATCTCGGCAGGCGTCAGGCCGTTGCTGCGCATCTCCAGCAGGTTGCGCACGGTCAGGCGCGTGTTGTAGCAGAAGGGCTCGCCGTTCATCACCAACGGGTCCGACTTGACCCACTTGATCGTCATCAGACGACCGAGTCGTCGCCGAAGCCGGCGCCCTTCCAGACGAAGCGAACGGCGCTGTTGCCCTCGTGATCGCCGGGCAGGCGCCGGTGGTGGCGCATGCGCTCGATCCAGGCCTCCATCGGCTCGCGTACCAGGGGCGCGTCGGCGCTGGCCCCGAGCGCCACGGCCGCCTCCTCCAGGCCGCGCAGCAGCGTCGCCACGTCGTTCATGCGCACACCGCGACGGCGGTAGATGGGCACCAGCGTCTCGCCATAGACGACCACGTAGCGATCTTCGCCAGTCTCGATGGCGCGCGCGAGCTGCTCCACGTGGCGCTCGTAGTCGCGCAGGAAGCGGCGCAGCATCAGCTCGTCGTGCCGCTGGCCCAGGGTGTCGTCGAGGCGCAGGGCGGCCTCGAGCGAGAGCGCCGGCAGGCGCGGCTGCCGCCCGCAGGCGGGCGGCGACGGCGGGATGTCCGGCGGTGGCATCGGACGGCGGGAGGCCGGTCGCTGGATGTGGCATGGGCGTCAGTCTAGCGACCTGTCGGCGAGGTGCGCCCGCCGCTCGGCGATACAGTTGACAGATGCAGCAGCCAGGCGACCGCCGGCCAGTCGGCCAGTCCACGCCCCCACCACCGTCGAGGCGGGGCCGCGGCAGCATGCTCGTCCCTCGTTCACGCGCTGCGGCGACGGTCGAGGCGCTGATGGTGGCGACGCTGGCAGCGCTGGCCTGGGCGCTGCTGAAGGGCATCCTCGAGTTCGGGCCCGGCCTGCTGGGGGTCGCCGTCGTGGGCGGCTGGGCCATCGGGGCGTTGCTGTGGCAGGTGCGTGCCACACCACTGCTAGCCGGCGCCATCGCCGCGCTGGCCTGGCTGCTGGGGCTGGTGCTGACGTGGCTCATCGCCATGGCCATCCTGCCGGGCTCGTCGCGCACATTCATCGAGCGCGTCGAGGGCACCCCCTTCCTCGACTGGCTATCACCGCAGTTCGGCCTTCTTGAGATGGCCGGACTCGTGCTGTATGTGCTGGCCGCCCTCTACGGCGCGCGCCCCCGTCGAGCGTAGGGCGCCCGCACCCGCACGGGACCGGCGGCGCAGGTCAGCTGTCCGACGATGCGGGACGCTACCCGCGAGCCGGTGTCTCGCCGACGAAGGGCATGCCGTCGTCCGCGACGGCCTTGAGGCTCATGCGCAGCGCGGCCGTCTTGGCCGCGGCAACCTCGCGCACGTAGGCCGCCTCCTCCTGCGGCGTCATGGCGCGACCGCGGACCGTGTCGGCCGGCCGGCCCACCATCAGCCACGAGAGGTGATAGCGGTCCATCGGAGCCCCACGCATTGCGCAGCAGCTCGTCGGAACCGGCGATCCACGTCCGCAGCGCCACCAGCGAGGGCTGTTCGGCCAACCGCTCCCCTTCCCTGATGAGCGTGGTGGTGGCGGCGATGTACTCGTCTCGGGTCACGCGCCCTATCATCGGCGCAGATGACGACCGCTGCCGGGCGCACCGCTGACTCGCGCCTCGACCTCGACCTGGACCCTGCGCGAGAGGTGGCCGTCGGCCTGGTGAGGGACGGCACGATCCCGTGTGCCGCCTTCGGGGTCGTCGACGCCGCCGGACGTTCTGCCACGCATACGATCGCCGGGTCCGGCGCGGCTCCGGGACCGGCCAGCGTCTTCTTCCTTGCCTCCATCACCAAGGCCATCGTGGCCACGACGGTGATGCGCTACGTCGACGAGGGACGGCTAGCCCTGCACGCGCCACTGGTGCGCTGCCTTCCGGAGCTCTCCGGCAGCGCGGCGGCGGGGGTGTCCGCCTGGCACGTACTCACCCACACCTCCGGGTTGCCCGACATGCCCGTCGAGTCGCTGCGCACGGAACGCCCGACCTACCGGCGCTCGCTGCAGTTCGTGCGCACCAGCGCGCTGGTGAGCGAGCCCGGCAGCACCTACGCCTACAACTCGGTGGCCTTCATCCTGCTGGCCGAGGCCATCGCCCGTCTCAGCAGGACATCCTTCGCCGATGCCCTCGCGCTGCGCCTGCTGGAGCCACTGGGGATGGTGGACACGACGTTCGACGCTCGACCGCTGCGCCGGCGCATCGTGCCCGTCGAGGGCTTGGGCGCGGAGAACCGCCTGGTGCAGGAGGTGCTGCTGCGCTTCCTGGCCTCGGCGCAGCTGCCCGGCGGCGGACTCTTCGGCACGCTCGAGGACCTGCTGCAGCTGAGCCGTGCCCTGCTCCCGCAGGACGAGACCGCCCCCGGACCGCGGGTGCTGTCGCAGGCGGCCATCGACGACATGGCCCGCAACCAGACGGCAGGCATGACCCACATCTCCGAGGACGGGGTCGAGCGCGAGGTTCGCCAGGCGCTCGGCTGGCGCAAGCCACAGCCGGATTGGGCGGGAAGCCCATCGGCCTTCACACACGGCGGCATCTCCGGTGGCCGCCTCTGGATCGACCCGCAGGCCGGCTTCGCGGTCGTCTTCCTGACCAGCCTGTGGCATGCGCCCATCGCCGCGTCGATCGCGGTCATCGAGGCCATCTACCGCGCCCAAGGCTGAGCAACGATCAGGCCGCGCCGCCCTCCTCGACGGCGAAGGCGTGGAGGCGTTGCTCGCAGTTCATGCGCAACCGCTCTGCCTGGCGCCCGATCCAGGGGTCGACACGGCTGCTGTCCTCGATGCTGACCTCGGCTCCGGCGGCACCATCGGCGAGCACGATGCCGTCCGCATTGCGATAGTCGGCCAGCCAGTTGGCGCGCAGCTGCACGACGGTCGCCAGCACGACGTCCACGCTGAACGACCAGTCGAGGTAGTCCGCGTTGAGCTGGTCGACGATGTCGCGCAGGCGCACCGGTGCGCCGCGTGGGATACGCGCCAGCAGGTGCACCACGCGCAACTGGCTGAAGGGGTCACCGGCCTCGGCCACGGTCGGCGGCCGGATGGTCGGGATCCGGCAACCCCGGCGTGTTCCGCAGCTGCATGCCTCAGTCTTCGTTGGCTCCGTGGCCGAGTTCGATGCGGTCCTCACCAGTGCCGGCCGGCCCGCGTCGCAGCGCCAGGTAGCTGCCCGGCGGCACGTCCGACAACAGCGGCTCCACGACGACCCGGATGGCGTCCGCATCGGCGCCCACCAGGCGCAGTGCCAGGAACCCCCGCTCGAGCGAGTTGGTGTCGTGCTCGCCGGCCCCGGCTTCATCGAGCGCGCGCATGATGCGATTCTCCAGGGCGAAGAGGCGTTGCTGCTCACGTGTGGACTCGAAGGTCGGGTCGTACAACCGCAGCCAGACGGTCACGCGGTGCTCGTCCGCGTGGGCCTCGAAGGTCGCCTCCGCCGACTGGCGCCACTCTGCGTCATCCGCGGCACCACCGGCGCTGGGCCCCGAGCCCATCTCGCTGCTGTCGCTGCCGAACAGACGCCTGAGGAACCCCATGGAGCCTAGAGCAGCTCCCCGTGGGCCGAGCCCGTGGGCTGACCCTCAGCCGGGCGAGGCTCCTCGCCGGGCCCGTACGCGGGCGCGGCAGGCGCTTCGCCGGCGCCAAGCCGGGCCGGCGCGGGAGTGCGCTCGCCCTCGATGGCACCGACGCCGAAGGGCACCCACTTCTCCGGTGACTGCAGGCGGTGCGCCTCCGTGTTGCCGCGGGTGTGGATCTCGGCATGACCCGCTGGCTCGATCCACATGGCATCACCCTGCAACAGGGCGTGGACACCCCCCTGCCCGGGCTCCGGGCGCTGGTGGCGGCACCAGGCGCAGCTGCGCCGATCGTGCGGCTTGTAGTCGGTGGGCTCTTCGTAGGTCGTGATGTAGCCCTCGTAGTTGCGCAGCACGACCTTGTGGTCGGAGTAGCTGATGAGGTAGTTGGGCATGACCGGGATCTTGCCGCCACCACCGGGCGCGTCGACCACGTAGGTGGGAACCGCGTAGCCGCTGGTATGCCCACGCAGACCCTCGATGATCTCCAGTCCCTTCCCCACGGGGGTGCGGAAGTGGCCGGCCCCTTCCACCAGGTCGCACTGGTACAGGTAGTACGGCCGGATGCGGTTCTCGACCAGCTTGTGCACCAGGTCGCGCTGGATATGAACGCAGTCGTTGACGCCCGCGAGCAGCACTGACTGGTTGCCGATGGGGATACCTGTCCGGCTCAGCTTGTCGACCGCGCGCGAGACCTCCGGGGTGATCTCCTGTGGGTGGTTGAAATGGAGGTTCACCCACACGGGGTGGTACCGCTCCAGCATGGCGCAGAGGTCGTCGTCGACGCGCTGAGGCATGAACACCGGCACCCGCGTGCCGAGGCGGATGATCTCGATGTGCGGGATCTCGCGCAGCCCACGCAGCACGCGCTCCAGCAGCTTGGGCGCCATCGTGAGCGGGTCACCGCCCGAGAGGAGCACATCGCGCACCTGGGGCGTCCGGCGCAGGTAGTCCAGCTGCGCCTCGAAGTCGCGTGTGTTGAAGTTCTGGCTGGCATCGCCCACGATGCGCGACCGCGTGCAATAGCGGCAGTACGACGCACACTGCGTGGTCACCAGCATCAGCACGCGATCGGGGTAGCGGTGCACCAGGCCCGGCACCGGGGAGTGCTGGTCCTCGCGCAGGGAGTCCTCCATCATCGCGGTGAACGCCTGCTGCTCGTCGCCCAGCGGCATCACCTGGCGCCGGATGGGATCGGCCGCGTCGGCAGGGTCGATGAGGCTGATGAAGTAGGGTGTGATGTCCACGCGGAACTTGTCCGGGGCGCCCAGGCCCTCGCGCTCGTTATCGGTCAGCTCGAGAATCTGGGCGAACGTCTCGAGGTCGTTGACGCGGTTGGAGAGCTGCCACCGCCAGTCGTCCCACTGCTCGTCCGGGACGTCGGCGTAGTAGGGTGCGCGCCGACTGCGAGCCGGCGCGCCATCAGGACCAAGCGTCTTCGCCGGGTCGCGCGGGTTGATCCAGATGTCCTGTGCGTGCGTGTCTGCCACGGTTCCTCCTGCGTGGTTGGGGATGATACTCCGGCCCGCTGCTCTGGCCGGAGGCGGCGGCAGGGCTCGGGTGGATCCTTGGTGGCACGACCCCTCGTGGCCCTTTGGGACCATATCGGCGTCCATTGGTCCGAGATACGGTGCGGGCGCTGGAACCCCGCGTGGCAGGTGCCCAGGTTGCGGAGCCGGCGTCTTCATCCCAATCACCGGATCAGTCGAATACGACCCCGGGGACGGCCCTCCACCGTCCCACGCCGCCGAGAGGCGGCCGGTCCCGCGACGCCACCGACTCATCTTCCATCCCGGTGGCCGACTCGGGTTTCGGGCCGCGTCGGCGCGAAGATGGGCGTGCCCGGCTCCTCCGCCATCGGAGAACCGACCTGATGGACAAGCTACGATCTGCGGCGGCCTACGTCGCCGAGCGAGCTGCCCGCGCACAGCGCAAGCTGATGGCATTGGCCGCTCCCCCATCGCGTACAGGTCCGGGCGACGCCCAGCGTGGCCAGGGCCTGGCTGAGTACGCGCTCATCCTTGCCGGCATCGCCATCGTGGCGATCGCCTCGCTGATCTTCCTTGGTGGGACGATCAGCGACCTCTTCTGGGCGCCCATCAACCAGGAGTTCGGTCAGATCCTGTCGCGCCTGGGCATCTAGCCCGGCGTCGGCCGCGCTGTCCGCGCCCCCGCCAGAACGGTCTCGCTCGCCGAGCGAGGCCGTTTCGTGCTGCTGACTTCGTTGTCGGCAGTCACCGCTTACGGCCGCTGGAGGCTGAACAGCCTTCCCATCGGGCGCGGCCGAAGGTACTGTCGGGCAGCCATCCCCACATGGTCGTTGACGACCCTGGTCGTGGGGGTCCGCAGGAAGACAGATCCTGCGGCTTGCCGATTTGCTAGGATTCCGAGCCTCATGACTTGGGATCGACTGCGAGTCCTCGGCTACATCTCGGCCTTGCTGCTGCTCGGCGCGGTGGTCATCTCGATCTACGGAGCACTCCGTGTCGAGCTGGAAGCCAGCCGCTACATCGGCTTCGGCGGAGGTGTGTTGCTGGGCGCCGCGATGGTGACCCTATTGGTCGTCGTCATGATCGTCCCGGAGCGACGCCGAACGGCATGGGTCGAAGCCATCACGACCGTCAATGCCAAGTACCTCTTCGGTGTGCTCATCATCGCGTGGGCCCTGGCGATGGGGTTCCTGGCGAGCATGAACCTGGAAGTGAACACCGTCGGTGTGCCGGCCCTCATCGGGCTCTTCGCCGGCATCTTCATCTTCATGGGCTTCATCTGGTCGGTCATCGGAGAATAGGAGGCCGCACAGCCTCAGCGACCGAACCGGGCAGCAGGCACACCGTCACCTCGGCGGCACCGGCGTCGGACACCGACCACGAGTGTCGTTACGTCCCCGGTGTGCACTCGTTCCGGCCCCGCCTGAGACACAAAGCCTGTCGGCGACTCGCGGCGTTGATCCAGCCCGGGCGTCCTGACCTCCTGACCACGCAGCGGATCCCAATGGAGGGCCGTCAAACCCTTGGAGGAGCTATCCCGACTGTTGGCCGTCTGGCGGCCGAACGAGCCCGAAGGGGGCCAGGGCCTGGCTGAGTACGCACTCATCCTGGGCCTCATCGCGATCGTGGCGATCCTGTCGCTCATCTTCCTCGGTGATTCGCTTGCCGACCTGATGTCCGTCATCGGCACCACGATCGACAACGCCACCTAGTCCACCCATCCAGGGCGGACCCCACAGAACCCGACTGGGATCGGTGCAACGCACCACCAAATGGTCCGGGTCCATGGCCACCAGAGGTGCCATGGACTGTCATCAGTGCCAGCATCATCATTCCCGGCACTGAGGACGTTGAATGGCCTGCCGGTCGTCCCAGTGGACAGTCCACGGCGGGGCTGTAACATCCGCCGAGCACGGAAGCCCGAGTGGGCAGCCGAGCGCATTCATCCATCACCGGTAACCCGCTCCGGCGGGGTGCCAACCAACCTAAGGAGCACCATCGATATGGTCGACTTCCTGCTTCGCCGCGACGAGGATGGCCAGGGCCTGGCCGAGTACGCGCTGATCCTGGCGCTCATCGCCATCATCGCGATCGCCGCCCTGATCTTCCTCGGTGGCCAGATCTCCGAGATCCTCTCGACGATCGGCGCCCAGATCTAGAGGCGCTGCTCTCACAGAGCTAGCTGACGGCCCGTCCCCGCAAGGGGGCGGGCCGTCTCTTTGTGCGCGCCGCGACCGAACGAGGGCCGGCGACCTATCATCGACTCGATGCCGGCGACACCGCACGACCCCCGATCCCGGCCGACCACACCCGAGGGCTGGCGACCCGGCCCACCCGATTTCGTGGGCGTCGGCACGGCTCGCTCCGGCACCACCTGGTGGGACAGCCTCATCAACGCCCATCCGCGAGTCAGCCGCCCCGCGACGACGGCCAAGGAGACGCACTTCTTCGACCCGTACTGGAAGGGCGGGCTGCGGGCAGCCGACGTGGAGCGCTACCACGCCCTCTTCGCCCGTCCAGCGGGACACCTCTCGGGTGAGTGGACGCCCGGCTACATGCTCGATGCCTGGACGCCGGCACTGCTACGGAGTGCGGCCCCGGACGCGCGGTTGCTGGTCCTGTTACGCGACCCTGTGGAGCGCTTCCGCTCCGGCCGGACACTGGCGGAGAACCGCTTCAGCGTCGGCTCCACCGCCCGCGCGGCAGCCAACGCAGCCTTCAACCGCGGCATCTACGCCGACCAGCTGCTGCGCCTGTGGGCCGCCTTCCCGCGCGAGCAGGTGCTGGTGTTGCAGTACGAGCAGTGCGTGGCTGAGCCACGCCGCCAGCTGGAGCGCACCTTCCGCTTCATCGGCCTGGACGGGCAGATTCCCGTCGGCATCGACCCCGCCGCACGCGTCAACGAATCACGCGGGACCAAGATCTCGCTCAGCGCGTGGCAGGAGGAGCAACTGCGACGCCGCTATGCACCGGAGAACGAACGGCTCGCAGCACTCCTCCCCGAGCTCGACCTGTCGCTGTGGCGCTCAGCGACATGAGCCTGCGAGCCCGGGCCCGTCGCCTCGCCGTGCGTGGCTCCCGTGCCTGGCACCGCTGGCGCGGGCCGCAGCCCCCGGGTCCGCCCGCACCGCCCCCGTGCCCAGCCGGCTGGCAGGTCGGCCCGCCGCACTATGTCGGTGTCGGTGCACAGAAAGCCGGGACTTCGTGGTGGAACCGGCTCATCGAGGCACACCCTGACGTGGTCAGCCCAGCCGGCCAGCCCAAGGAGCTGCACTTCTTCGATCGTGCCTGGGAGGCGCCCTTCACAAGAGCCGACATCGAGCGCTATCGGCAGTACTTCCCGGTGCCTCCCGGCGCGGTCGCCGGCGAGTGGACACCCGGCTACCTCATCGACTTCTGGACGCCTGAGCTCATCGCGCGTGCAGCACCGGAGGCGCGCATCCTGGTGTTGCTGCGCGACCCGCTGGAGCGTTTCAGCTCAGGGCTCACACACCAGCTGGCCACCGCGCGCGCGCCACTGGGCGACCGTGACATCCAGGGCGCCTTCCAGCGCGGCCTCTACGCGCCGCAGCTGCGACGGGTGCTCGCGGCATTCCCCGCCGACCAGGTGTGGGTCGGCCAGTACGAAGCCTGTCGCGCAGATGCCGCGGCCCAGCTGGCGCTGACCTACTCCTTCCTGGGGCTGGCGCCCCACACGCTCAGCGAGACAGAGCTGCGCGGCGAGGTCAACCCCACGACGCGCGCCAAGTTCGAGCCGTCCGCCTCACTTCGGTCCTCGCTGCTGACGGGTTATGCGCCGGACCTGGCGCAGCTGCCTGACCTGGTGCCCGGGCTGGACCTCTCGCTGTGGCCCAGTGCACGCGAGGTCGGCCTGGCCTGAGATCCGCCGACCGCGGATGTCGCCTACAGGCCGAAGGTGATCAGGACCGACTCCCAGTTGAGCCACAGGTCCCATACACCGGCGCCGATCAGGAGCACGCCCGACACGATCTCGATCTTGCGATGGTGGCGTGCGAGAAAGCGCACCACGGTGTCCTGCCGCGCCCGAGCCAGCACCGACAGCAGGACCAGTGGCAGGCCGAAGCCGAGCGCGAACACGACGAACGTGCCCATCGTCTGGATGGTCTCGGTCGCGCCCACGGAGATGGCGAGGGTGGCGATGAGGAAGGGGCCGGCACAGGGCAGGGCGATGGGGCCCAGGAACATGCCGTAGAGGTACGCCTGCGAGAGCGGTCCACGAGCGCCTGGCACGGTGATGGTCGGCGCCTTCAGGAAGGGGTTGACACCGGCGAGCAGCAACACGCCCAGCGTGATGAGCAGGACATCGATGACGGGGATGGCGATGCCGAGCAGCTGGCTGATGGGCGTCGAGATGGCGACCACGATGAGCCCGATGAGGAGCATGGAGGTGATCAGGCCCGCCAGGACAGCCAGCCCCAGGAACCCGGAGACACGACGCGCCCCGTCCGCTGCTGCGGCAGCCCCGCTGGCGCCGGTGAGATAGGCCAGGAACGCCGGGTACAGCGGCAACAGGCAGGGACTGGCGGCAGAGGCCAGGCCGAGACCGAAGGTCACCGCCAGGGGGTGGAGGAAGATCGCGTCCATGGGGGGCCAGCCTAGGGAGGCGCCCGTGACACGAGCGTGACGTCGCACGCACCCGCCGCGCGCTCCGTGAAGCTCATGTGGCTACCAGTCGAGCCAGTCGGCGGACGCTTCTCTCATCGACTGCAGCAGGCGCCGGCCCTCGCCGCTGGCGGGATCGAGCAGGTTGGGCTGGCTGGCGTCGTGGATGATGTACGGCCGCAGCCGCAGCTCGATGGGCTGCCCGCCGTGGAAGGTCGCCTCCAGCAGGGCGGATTCCATCGTGTTGGTGGACCAGTTCTGGTCGAAGATGAGGTTGCCCATCGAGTACAGCACCGGAACGCCGTCGATCTCCTCGAGGGCTCCGGCGACGTGGCTGTGGGCCCCGATCACAAGGTCGGCGCCGGCCCGGACCCAGCGCGCGGCGTGCTTGCGCATCGACGGCAACGGCTGGCGGGTGTACTCGACGCCCCAGTGAGGGAAAACGATGACGACGTCTGCCTCACGCTGGGCCCGCTTGATATCGGGCACCAGGTAGCGGTCCAGGCAAGGCGTGGCACCGCTCTGTGCCGGTCCCGCCCAGTACAGCTTGACGATGCCCAGGCAGGGGATGATCGCCACCTTCGTGCCACGCGCATCAAGGAGGCTCACCTTGCGCGCCTGTTGGAGGTCCTTGCCGGCGCCACCGAAGGCGATGCCGTTGCGGCGCAGGATGCGGCGCGTGTCGCGGATGCCCTGCTCGCCATAGTCCTTGATGTGGTTGTTGGCCAGCGAGAGGAAGTCGATGCCGGCGCGCGTGAAGATCCTGGTCAGCGTCGGTTCGCCGCTGAAGCGCAGCCCGCTGGTGTGGTGGACCGCCGCGTCGGTGACCGGCTGCTCATGGTTGGCGACCGCCAGCTCGGCATCCTTGAACAGCCGGCGCACGAGACCCTTGTTGCCGGTCAGCACGTAGCGCGGAACGACGTTGTCGCCGAAGATCGGGTCGCAGCAGCCGTGGCCGGTGACCCGCGCGGTGCCGCCGTCGAAGGGATAGTCCACGCCCTTGCCCTGGCGCACGACCTTGTCGTAGACGCCGCGGTCGGTGAAGGCATCACCACCCGCCACCAGCACCCAGGTGGCGTCCTGCTGCCAGGCCTCCGCGGCAGGCAGCGGCAGCAGCAGGCTCATCGGCCAGTCCGTGACGTCACGGACGCGGTCGTTGCCCACGAGCGAGACGTCGTCGAGGTCGAGCAGGCGCAGGCCGGGCGTCACATCGATGGCTCGCACGAGGCCGAGTGCACCCCGGCGCACGGCGGCCGCGATCTGGCCGGCATCGCCACGACGGACATCAGGATGGAGTTCGACGCCGAGTGACGCGGCGAGCGCATCGGCGATGCCATCGGCCACGATGACGCGCTTGAACCCCTTCGTCGAGCCACTCTCCAAGGCGCGCCTGATGTCAGCGGTCGCGACGCCGTCGCGCTTGGACCAGAAGCGCGCCACCGGCGCCACCGGCATGAGCGACGGGGAGTTCGGCTCGCTCAGCGAGGCCGGCGCAGCAGGAGAGGCGGTCGCGGGCGGGAACGATGGCGGTGATGGGGTCGTGCCCGGGTCGACGTCCGCGAGGGCCAGCCGGATGCTCCGCGGCGCGGCCGCATCGGTGTCGTCGGGAGACAGCCCCGGGAGGGCTGGCAAGGACGGCGGGGCTGGCTCGGTCGGCTCATCGCCCCGGGCGTCGATGACGGCCAGCGCAAAGCCGAGCATGCCGAAGAGGAAGATGCCCACGAGGGCGATGACGAGGATCTTGGAGCGCCGCTCGGCACGTCGCCACGCGCCGGCATCCGGGTCGGTCGGTGTCTGGCTCATGTGGTGGGCTTGTCGCCTCCCCTCTCGACGGGCACGACAGCATGCGACACGGTCGTCTCAGGGACTGGCGGACCCGACCGGATTCGAACCGGCGATCTCCAGCGTGACAGGCTGGCATGTTAGGCCGCTACACCACGGGTCCTGCGGACACGGACTGTAACAAATGCTGGACGAACACGCCGCACAGTCTGCCCGTCTATGCTCGGCAGGCCATGCCCGATCTCATCGATCTCCGCTCGGATACCGTCACCAAGCCCACGCCGGCGATGCGTCGGGCGATGGCAGAAGCGGAGGTCGGCGACGACGTCCTGGGTGACGACCCCACCGTCATCGCGCTGGAGGAACGAGCGGCGGAGCTGACCGGCATGGCCGCCGGCCTGTTCGTGGCCAGCGGCACGATGGGCAACCTCGTGGCACACATGGCACACGTACCGCGCGGCGGAGAGATCGTGACCTCCGCCGGCGCTCACATCGTCGAGCACGAAGCCGGGGGCTACGCCGTCATCAGTGCCGCCACGGTGCGACAGGTGCCAGCGGGTGCCGATGGTGAGATGGCCCTTGATGACATCCGTGCTGCAGGCAGCGACCCGAACGACGTCCACCAGGCGCCGACGGCGCTGGTGACCCTGGAGAACACGCACTCCCCCTCCATGGGGCAGCCGCTGAGCGCGGCCTACATCTCGGCAGCGGCCGGCGTGGCCCACCAGATGGGCGTCCCGCTGCACGTGGATGGTGCGCGCCTGTGGAACGCGGTCGTGGCGCTGGGGATGCCCGCATCCACGCTGCTGGCCGATGTCGACAGCGCCACCTTCTGCCTGTCCAAGGGCCTCGCCTGCCCGGTCGGAGCGGTGGTCGTGGGCAGTGCCGATTTCATCCGCCGAGCCCGCCGCGCGCGCAAGATCGTCGGTGGCGGCATGCGCCAGGTGGGCGTGCTGGCCGCGCCCGGGCTGGTGGCCCTGCGCGATGGCCCCGACGGCATGATCGAGCGCCTGGCCGACGACCACGCCAACGCCCGCCGCCTGGCGGAGGGGCTGGCTGAGCTCGACGGTGTCGTGGGCCTGGACCCCGAGCGCGTCCGCACCAACTACATCGTCTTCGGACTGCGGCCCCGGCGCGGCCAGGAGCCGTCGGCCATGCGCGGCGCCGTCATGGCAGAGCTGCGGCAGCGTGGTGTCGCGTTCATCGAGTATTCAGCCACTCGCATCCGCGCGCTGACGCACTACGGCGTCGAGCGGGCGGACGTCGAGCGCGCACTCGTCATCACGCGCGAGACGCTGCGCGCCACCGGCGTCGGCGCATGACTCGGCGGGCGGCGGAGGTAGATGAGGAGGCGCGGGCGGAGGCTGACGCACGGGCCGAGGCACTCATCGCGGCGCGCTTCGACGCACTCATGGAGGCCTCGCCAGCCTGGGCCACGGCACTCGGCATCCACGTCCACGATGGCCGCCTCGCCGACCTGAGCCGGAGCTCCAGGGAGGCGGACATCGCTGCCGAGCATCGCTTCGTCGCCGATCTGGAGGCCCTCGACCCGGAGACGCTCGGCGAGCCGGTCCGCTTCGAGCGTGAGCTGGCGCTGCACGGCGCTCGGTTGCGACTGTTCGAGGCAGAGGTGGTTCGCAGCTGGGAGCGTGGCCTGAACGCGGTCGACGAGATCGGCACCGCCCTGTTCCTGCTGGCGGCGCGCGAGTTCGCCCCCCTCGAGGAGCGCCTGCTTTCGTTGACGTCACGCATCGAGGCCATCCCGACCGCCCTGCAGCAGGTCCACGACCGGCTGGCCGCCGAGCCCGTGCGACTGTGGCTGGAGTTGGAGGAAGAGGGCGCAGCCGGGCTGCCGGAGCTGATCCACGAGGTCGTCACGGACGCCAGCAGCGTCTGGACGCCGGAGAGCCTGGAGCTGCGGCGGCTGCACACGGCCGCGCGGGCCGCCAGAGAGGCACTCATCGACTACGCCGCCTGGATCGAGACGCAGCGGGACCGCAGCGTGGAGCGCGTGGCTCTCGGTGCCGACGGAGCTCGAGCGACTCATCGCCCTGCGCAGCTTCGACGGCCTCGGCGGCGACGACATCCTGGCCCTTGGCTACGAGCAGCTGGAGGCCATGCACGAGGCTCGGCGCGAGGCGGGGCGGAGCATCGACCCGGCGCTCAGCGAAGCTGAGGTCGTGGAGCTCGTGAAGACCGACGGACCGGCCGACTTCGCCGCTGCGTTGGCGGGCTATCGCGAGGCCATGATGCGAGCGCGCAGATACATCATGGAGCACGACCTGGCGACGCTGCCGGCGGACGACCACATCACGGTCGTGCCCACGCCCAAGCACATGCGCAGCACGATCCCCCTCGCGGCGTATTCGAGCCGGCTGCGTTCGACCGGCCCATCCGCGGCGTGTACATCGTGACGCCGTCGGTGGACGGCGACCCGCGTGCCATGCTCGAGCACAACTGGGCCTCCATCGTGAACACCAGTGTCCACGAGGCCTACCCCGGCCACCACCTGCAGTTCGCCGCTGCGTTGAGCTCGCCCACGCCCGCACGCCTGCTGACCGATGCGCCGGAGTTCCACGAGGGCTGGGCCATGTACTGCGAGCAGATGATGCTGGAGGAGGGCTTCGAGGACACGCCGCAGCGGCGCGTCATCGTGGCCACCGACGCCATCTGGCGTGCTGCCCGGATCGTGCTGGACATCCGGCTCCACCGCGGTGAGATCAGCCTCGACGAGGCCACCGACTTCCTCGTCGCCCACACCGGGTTCGAGCGACCCGTGGCGCGCGCGGAGGTCAATCGCTACTCGCAGACACCCGGCTATGCGCTCTCCTATCTCCTGGGCAAGGTCCTCGTGCTGCGCCTGCGAGCGGACGAGCAGGCGCGCCTGGGCAGCGCCTTCTCGCTGAAGGACTTCCACGACGCGCTGCTGTACTCGGGCAACCTGCCCGTCTCTTTCCATCGCCGGCTCCTGGCGGGCGAGGGTGGAGGGCCGACAGCACCGCCCGTGGCTTCGCAGGCCTGATGCAGGTCATCCCCAGCCTCGATCTGCAGAATGGGCGCTCACGCCTGGTGTGGTGGCCGGGGGCGTCGAGCGGCACGGGCACCCCGACGGACCGGCCGGCCGCCATCGCCGAAGCGCTCGTGGCGCAGGGCGCCGCGGCGATCCACCTCGTCGACCTCGACGGGGCGGCCCAGGGGCCGCCCGGCCAACCTCGATGCCATCGGGGCCATCGCCCACGCGGTGGCGAGACCGCTGCAGCTGGCCGGCGGCGTGGATGGGCCCGAGCAGATCGAGGTCGCCTTCGCCG
Organism: uncultured Chloroflexia bacterium; assembly: GCA_963712735.1. Lineage (GTDB taxonomy): Bacteria > Chloroflexota > Limnocylindria > Limnocylindrales > CSP1-4 > JAFMJV01. The sequence goes on from CAVQIZ010000002.1 coordinate 506,695, forward strand.
CCGGCGCCACACGGGTGGTGATGCCGCTGTGGGCGGTGGCCGAGGATGCCGCCCTGCTGGCCGACTGCCTGCGCATCGCCGGCGACTGGCTGGCGGTGGGCGTGGACGCCCGGCCCGAGAGCCTCGCCGGCTACCCCTGGCGGCGATCGACTCCATCGCTTGACGAGCTGGTCTCCGAGCTGAGCTGCCGCGGGCGTTGCCCGCCTCGTCTTCTCGCACGTCTCCGGCGAGCACAGGGCGGCGGTCGAGAGGCTGGCCTCCGAGCACGCGCTGGAGGTCCTGGTGGCGGGGGGTGTCAACACGCTCGACGAGCTGCGCCAGCTGCGGGACAGAGGCGTCGCCGGGGTCATCCTGGGTGAAGCGCTCTTCACTGGCGCGATCGACCTCGCGCAGGCTACTCGGGAGGTCTCCTGAGTCGTCAGGATCGGCCTCCCTGCGGCGATGTCGGCGCTGAATGTTATGGAACCTTCATCTATGCAGCGTGAATAAACCCCTTGAGTTTCAGGTCCCAGGGACGCTACTATTTTGCTCGTGCTGCTCGACAGCACTACTGACCTAGACGCAAGGTCATGGGTAGGTTGGGTTAGGGTAGCCGGTGAAGCCGGCGTCATAGATGCCCTTGCGCCGTGGCAGACAGATCGGGAGCTTGCTCCAGGTCAAGCCGGGACAGTTAAAGCGACCCCGCTTCGGCGGGGTCGCCTCGATTCCGGGGATGTGAAGATGGACCTCGACTCCTCCCATCGATCGACGAGCTGCAGGCGGCTCTGGCCGCGCACGCCACGGACGCCAAGCGCGAATGGTGGGTGCGGTACCTGAGGGGCGAGGCCGAATTCCGTGGCGTGCCGACGGCATCCATCCGCTCCGCAGCGGAAGCGCCGCTAGACCATGCGCTCGGGTCGAACCAGCTCGTCGAACTCTTCTTCGCTGACGTAGCCCAGCGCCAGTGCCGCGACCTTCAGGGTGGTGCCTTCCTTGTGCGCCTTCTTGGCCACCTCCGCGGCGCGGTCGTAGCCGATCCTGGGGTTCAGCGCCGTCACCAGCATCAGCGACTGCGCCACCAGCTCGGCGATGCGCTCGCGGTTGGCCGTGACCCCGGCGACGGCGAACTCCCGGAAGGTGTCACAGGCGTCGGCCATCAGCCGCGCCGAGCGGATGACGTTGGCGGCCATCACCGGCTTGTAGACGTTGAGTTCGAAGTTGCCCTGTGAACCGGCGAACTTGACGGCGGCGTCGTTGCCGTAGACCTGAGCCGCCACCATCGTCATGGCCTCGGCCTGGGTCGGGTTCACCTTGCCCGGCATGATCGACGAGCCCGGCTCGTTCTCCGGCAGCGACAGCTCGCCCAGGCCGGAGCGCGGGCCACTGCCCAGCCAGCGCAGGTCGTTGGCGATCTTGGTCAGCGAGGCGGCCAGCGTGGCCAGGGCACCGCTGGCGAAGACCATCGCGTCATGGGCGGCAAGCGCCGCGAACTTGTTAGGCGCGCTCACGAACGGCAGCCCGGTGATCCGTGCGATGCGCGCGGCCACTGCCTCGCCGAACCCGGAGGGAGCGTTGAGGCCGGTACCCACGGCCGTCCCGCCGATGGCCAGCTCGTACAGACCCGGCAGGGCGGCCCCGATGCGATCGATGTCCGCGTCGAGCTGGGCCACGTAGCCACTGAACTCCTGGCCCAGCGTGAGCGGGACCGCGTCCTGCAGGTGCGTACGACCGATCTTGACGATGTCCTCGAAGTCGGAGGCACGGGCGGCCAGCTCGTCGCGCAGTCGCTGGACCGAGGGCAGCAGCCCGTGGACGATGACCGTGGCCGAGGCGATGTGCATGGCCGTGGGAAACGTGTCGTTGGACGACTGCGACTTGTTGACGTGGTCGTTGGGGTGCACCGGGTCCTTGCTGCCCAGCACGCCGCCCGCCAGCTCGATGGCGCGGTTGGCGATGACCTCGTTGGCGTTCATGTTCGACTGCGTGCCCGAGCCGGTCTGCCAGATGAAGAGCGGGAAGTGATCGTCCAGCTGCCCTTCCGCCACCTCCCGGGCGGCCTGGCTGATGAGCACACCAGTCCCCTCGGGCAGGCGCCCGGCCTCGTCGTTCTCCTGCGCGCAGGCAAGCTTGAGCGCTCCCATCGCGTGAACGACCTCGCGCGGCATGCGCTCGGCATCGGGGTCTCCGATGGCGAAGTGATGCAGCGATCGCTGGGTCTGGGCACCCCAGTAGCGATCGGCGGGCACGTCCACGGCGCCCATCGAATCGGTCTCGGTGCGGGTGGCCCCGCGTGTCGGCTCAGTCATGTGGGGCATGGTAGAGGCGGAGGCACTGCTCCACACCGAAAAGACCGAACAGGCGCCTGTCCGAGGGCTTGAAGAAACCGATGACGTCCGCGACGGGCACGACCTCGGGGCGGTCCACGGCGTAGGTCACGTCGTCGCGGACGACCTCAGCGCGGCCGGCCGCGAGCACGTTCCGCAGCCACTGCGTGTCGTTGCCATAGACCAGGGCGATGACGAAGCCGTCCTCGGTGGGCTCGATGCCCAGGGGTGTCTCATACGTCACCCCCGAGGTCCGGCCAGTGTGGCGCAGGACCTGCGCGTAGGCACCGGGCTGGCCGGCAGTCCGCATCTGGCGCGGGTTCATGACCTTGAGGTTGAGGCGGCGGACCGCCTTCACCACGGGCGGCCACTTGGCATGCATGCCCCAGAGGAAGACACCAGCCACCGCGACCAGGGCGAGGACCAAGCCTCCGAGCAACACGACGATCGTTCCCATGTGCGCACGATACCCCGCCGCGGTCGGTGGGTCGCGGCCGTGTGGTCTAATGGGATCAGGGCGCCCGTAGCTCAGTGGATAGAGCGTCTGCCTCCGGAGCAGAAGGCCGTGGGTTCGAATCCCGCCGGGCGCGCCAGACACGATGACTCCGTCCAGCAGCAACGACTTCAGTCGGCCACTCCATGCCTCGGGCCTCTGGGCCACGGCGTGGCGCACCTGGTATCGGCTGCTACGGCTCGTCGGCTCGCCGCTCATGCGCCTGGCCCTGGGTCGCGGCTTCGGGAACCTCGTCGTGTTGCGCGTACGAGGGCGGCGTTCGGGCCGTGAGCGCGCGCTGCCACTGGGGCTGCTCATCGTGGCTGGCCGGTGGTACGTCGGTCATCCCAGCGGTGATACCGCGTGGACCCTCGATCTTCGCGAGGCAGGGCATGCCGTGCTCGAGAGCGCGCGCCAGCCGGCGACGAGAGTACGCAGCACGGTGCTGGCGCCGGGCCGCGAACGGGATGCCGTGGTGCGCGCCGCGTTCCGGCAACACCCCTTCCCCGGCAACGCGCTCTACCGCCTGGCGGGCCGCCACGTCTTCGCCACCGGCGTCTTCTTCCGGATGGAGGTATGGGAGCTCCGGCGGGACTAGACCGGCAACCCAAGCGACGGTCCGGGCCAGCAGGATGCGACCCACGCCTGGCTGGGTGCGACCGGCGGCCGACTTGCATGCTCGTGTATCATAATGCTTGTATGTACGGAACTTTCAGAAATGACTGATACTACTCAGCGACCGGGCGGACAGGAGATCACCGAGCTGATGGGGACGTGGTTCTCCTCGCTGGGGGTGCCGCGCTCCACCGGTCAGATCTTCGGCTACCTGATGGCCTGCGATCCCGCCGAGCAGTCGGCCGGAGAGATCGCTCGGGCCACCGGCATGAGCCGCGCATCGGTCAGCTCCGGGGCACGCATGCTCCTCCAGCTCAGCGCCATCGAAGAGCGACACCGGGTCGGCGACCGCAAGACCTACTACCGGCTGCGCTCCGGCTGGTGGGTCCAGGCGGCCACCACCAAGATGTCCGGTTTCGACCGAGTGGCGGACGAGGCCAGACGTATCAAGGCCGCCGGTGGCCTGAGTCGCACCGACGGCCTCGATGAGCTCATCGCGTTCTCCGAGTTCTGGAGCGAGGAGATCCCCAAGCTCCGCGAACGCTGGGAGCGACGGCGCGAAGCACAGGGATAAGGGAAGCATGACCACGACCAACGGCGCGGCCCCCATCAAGACCGAGGGGCTGACGAAGCACTACAAGGACGTCAAGGCACTGGTCGACCTCGACCTGGAGGTCCAGCGCGGCGAGGTGTTCGGCTTCCTGGGACCGAACGGCGCCGGCAAGACGACCACCATCCGCAGCCTGCTCCACTTCATCTTCCCCACCGCCGGGAAGGCGACTGTCCTGGGACTGGACGTGGCCACGCACGCTGTCGAGGTTCGCAGCCGCATCGCCTACATGCCGTCCGAGTACTCGCTCTATCCCAAGCTCACGGGAGCCGAGAACATCACCTACCTCGCCAACCTGCGCGGTGGCGTGGACCAGGGCTACGTGGGTGAGCTGGCCGAGCGCCTCGAGGTGGACCTGACTCGCAAGGTGGGTGATCTCTCCACCGGCAACAAGCAGAAGGTCGGCCTGATCCAGGCGTTCATGAACAAGGCTGAGCTGGTCATCCTCGACGAGCCCAGCACGGGTCTCGACCCGCTCATGCAGCAGGAGCTGCAGGCGCTCATCCGCGAGGTCCGGGCCGACGGCCGCACCGTCTTCCTGTCGAGCCACAGCCTCGCAGAGGTCGAGCGCGTGGCGGACCGCGTGGGCATCCTGCGCCAGGGGCATCTTGTCGTCGTGGAGCGCGTGGACGCGCTCAAGCGCAAGGCCATCCGGCGCATCGACCTCGAGTTCGAGGGGCCGGTCGAGGCAGCGGCCTTCGAGGCCATCGACGGTGTCCGTTCGGCCGAATCGCGCGGCAACAGCGTGGTCGTCTCGTTCGAGGGCTCGGTGAACGCGCTGCTGCGCGCAGCCCTGGACCACGACGTCGTCAACGTCAACAGCCGCGAGGCCGACCTCGAGGAGGTCTTCCTCGCCTACTACCACGGGAATGGCCACGATGTTGCGTAACCGGCTGCTCGGCAACGTCTTCTCCAAGACGATCCGCGACTGGCTCCTGTGGACCGTCATCGCGGTCATCGCCATGTGGCTCATCTCGGCGATGTACATCGGCGTGATGGCCTCGTCCGGCGATGCCTACGTCACGATGATGAATGACTTTCCCGAGGCCCTGTCCAACATCTACGGCCAGAACAACGGCACGCCCGAGGGCCTGGCGATGAGCGGCATCTACTTCCTCATCGGCCCGCTCGTGCTGCTGACCTATGCCATCGGCCTGGGTTCCAGCGCCGCGGTCGGCGAGGAGGAGGCGGGCAGCCTGCCCATCCTGCTGGCGAGCCCCCTGCGCCGCCGCTCGATCCTGCTGGCCAAGGCGACCGTCGCCGCCATCGGCGTCGCGTTCATCACGCTGCTGACGTGGGTCGGCGTCGTCGCCTTCGCGGGCGCTCCTGGGCCTGGACCTGTCGGATCAGAACGTGACCGGTGCGAGCATCCAGCTGCTGGGCATGGTCCTCCTGTTCGGCGCGCTGGCCCTCGGCCTGAGCGCGTGGCGCGGTTCATCGGCCCTCGGCATCGGGGTCGCCGCCGGCCTGGCGGTGCTCTCGTACTTCGTGACGACCGTGCTGCCGGTCGTCGAGGAGCTGGCCGACCTGGCCAAGCTGACTCCCTGGTACCTGTTGAGCGGCGCCGACGCGCTGAGCAACGGCGTCGACATCGTCCTGCTCGGCATCGCCGTCGTCCTCGCGGGCGTGTTCTTCGCCCTGGGCCTGTACACGCTCGACCGCCGAGACCTGAAGGGATAGCACCGTGACCACCACCCTCCCAGGCGTGCGCAGCTACCAGCGCCTCGCCCTCAGCAACAGCCTCACCAAGGCGGTCATGGATCGCCTGCTGCTGACGCTCATCGTCGGGCTCGGCGTGGGTGCCATGGGCCTGATCATGGGCCCCATGTGGCTCGCCCTCGAGGACATCATCGGGGAGATGCTCTCGCAGTTCCCCGAGTCCATCATGGCCATCGCCGGTGGTGCCGACATGGCGACCGCGTCGGGCTGGTACACCGGCGAGATGTACTCCATCGTGGTGCCGTTCGCGGTGATGTTCGTCGCTGCATCGTCTGCCGCCCGGGCCTTCGGCGGCGAGATGGAGAACGAGACCATCGGCCTCGTCATGTCGACACCCACGCGGCGCACGCGACTCGCGACGAACAAGGTCCTGGCCATGGTCATCCACGTCGTCATGGCCGCGGGGCTGGTGGGCCTGATGGTCTGGATCGGCATCGCAGCCAGCGGCATCGACATCGGCATCGGCAACATCGTCGCCATCAGCCTCATGCTGTCCCTGCTGTCGGTCTTCGTGGGCGGCATCTCGATGGTCGTCTCCATCGTCAGTGGACGCGGCGTGGTGGCCATCCTGGCGGGCATGCTGGTGGCCATCGTGATGTACGCCTGGTCGAGCTTCGTGCCCATGGCCGACGCCATCGCCGATCTCGCCTGGCTCTCACCGTGGCACCACTACATCGGTACCGACCCCTTGGGCAGCGGGGTCGACTGGGCCTCCGCAGCGCTGCTGGTCGTCCTCGCGGTCGTGCCCCTGGCGTTCAGCGTGTACCTCTTCAAGCGACGCGACATCGCCGCCTAGGAGTCGCTGACCGGTGTCGCCTGCGCCCGGGCGTGCCACCAGCTGGCCACGAGCGCCACGCTCACCGCACAGGCCGCGCCGACGGTGACCCCCGCGAGCGTGTCGGTCAGCCAGTGCGCGCGCAGGTACACCCGGCTACCCGCCATGAGCAGCGCATAGGCCACGGCCACCACGAGCCAGAGGCGACGGCGGGGTCCGGCCGGCACGAAGACGAGCACGAGCGTGATGGCCATCGCCGCGGCCGTCATGGAGTGGCCGGACATGAACGAGTAGGTCTGCTCCTCGACCAGGCCCGCCGCCGGTCGGGCCCGCTCGTAGACGTTCTTGATGAGGGCGTTGAGCCCTTCAGAGAGAGCCATCACGATCAGCCACACCGCCAGCCCCGGCCAGCGTCGCTGCCAGGCGAGGACGCCGGCCACGATGACCACGACCACCCCGCTGGCGATGGTGCCACCGAAGACATCGAGGAAGTGCGCTGCTGCCACGAGCACGTCCTGCTCGGCCGCGACGGCCAGGTCATAGATGCGGTCATCGACACGCTGAACAGCGTCAGCCAGGGCTGGCACCGCCAGCAGGATCAGCCACATCAGCGTCAACGACCACAGGGTCACGGTCCAGGCGCGCACGCGAGGCGTATCGCAGTCGAGCGGTGGGCCCGGGGCCACTTCGCTCACCGGAGCGGGCGCTGGGTCGGTGCTCAGGGCGCTAGGTCCTCGCGGTGGGAGCTGCCATCGGCCTACTCCTGGCGGTTGAAGGCCCAGATGGCTCCGCCGAGCAGCAGAGCGCTCATGGCGCCCACCACGAGCACATCCTGGAGCAACGTCATGGTGTGCCCGCCGATGGTGACGCCGAGTGAGGCGGCGCCGGCCTGCGCACCCAGGAAGACCTGGCGCACCGCGTCCACCCCGTAGGTCAAGGGGTTGACCTTGCTGACGACCTCCATCCAGACGGGCACCTGGTTGACCGGGAAGAACACGCCGGCAAGGAAGATGAGCGGGAAGATGATGACCTGCATCAGTGTCTGGAAGCCCTGCTGGGAGCGCATGAAGGAGGCCATCATGATTCCCAGCCCGGCCAGGCCGAGCGAGAGGATGACGATCATCGGGATCAGCCCGAGGATGATGCTCAGGTTCAGGGTGACGCCCAGCAGCGGCGCCAGCACCAGCATCAGCCCCACCTGAAGCGTCGCCTGTAGCGTGGCCCCGAACGCCTTGCCCAGCACGATGCCCGTGCGCGAGATGGGCGCCACCAGGATCTCACGCAGGAAGCCGTACTCGCGGTCCCAGACCACGGAGATACCGGCGAACAACGAGGTCGTCAGCACGGTGATGGCGATGATGCCGGGGTACATGAACTGGATGTAGTCGACGCCCGGGGCCATCCCGCCGATGACGTTGGTGAAGCCTGCGCCAAAGACGATGAGCAGCAGTAGCGGCATCATCAGCGAACCGACGATGCGTGAGCGCTCGGTGACGAAACGCAGGATCTCGCGGTAGGCCACCACCCAGGTGCCGCGGAGGGTCTCCGATCGCAGCATCAGTGACGCGGACCCCGTCCCATCGACCGGATCATCTGGTCGTACTCCCCCACCTCCTCGTCGCGGATCTCGTGGCCGGTAACGTCGAGGAAGACATCGTCGAGGGTCGGTCGCCGCAGCCCGATGGAGGTGATGGGCTGGCTGAAGCCTCGCACGAACTCCGGCAGGAACGACTCGCCGTTGCGCACCTGGAACGTCAGTGAGTCGTCGTGACGGGTGGCCTCGAGGTCGAAGCGCTCGGCGATCTCGGTCACCGCGGCGTCCAGGTCGGCCGTGCCCACCGTCACCAGGTCGCCACCCACGGCTGCCTTGAGGCCGGCCGGCGTGTCGAGCGCCTGGATCTCACCGTGGTCGATGACCGCGATGCGATCGGCGTTCTCGGCCTCATCCATGTAATGGGTGGTGAGGAAGATGGTCAGCTGCTCGCGCTCGCGAAGGTCCAGCAGATAGGTCCAGATGCTGCGTCGTGTCTGCGGGTCGAGGCCTAGCGTTGGCTCGTCGAGAAAGAGCACGCGTGGATGATGCAGCAGGCCGCGAGCGATCTCGAGGCGGCGCTTCATGCCACCGGAGTAGTTGCGCACCGGCGTCTTGCGTCGGTCCCACAGGTCCACCATCTCCAGCAGCTCGCGCGCGCGGCGGTCGCGCAGCTCGCGAGGGATAGCGTAGGCATAGGCGTGGAAGCGCAGGTTCTGCTCGGCCGTGAGGTACTCGTCGAGCGTCGGCTGCTGGAAGACCAGGCCGATGGAGCGGCGCACATCGCTGCGGTCGCGCTGCACGTCAAAGCCATTCAGCGTGGCGCGACCGGCGCTGGGCTTGAGCAGCGTGCAGAGCATGTTGATGGTGGTGGTCTTGCCGGCGCCGTTGGGGCCGAGGAAGCCGAAGATCTCCCCCTGGTCGATCTCGAACGAGACGCCCTTCACGGCCTCGATCTGGCCGAAGCTGCGGGCCAGTGCCTCGACCTGCACCATGCTCCCGGCGCTGGCCGACGTGGATGATGACAACGGCAGACTCCCGTGGTCGAGCGAGCGACCGTCGGTGGCGCTCACAGCGGTGGTTCCGGTGCAGCGTGCGGTGGCGGCCGCTCGTCGATGACGAGCGCGGACAACGACGCCGGGTCGCGACGGATCGGCCGCGTCCACCAGAACCATACCGCTACCGTGGCGGCCATCGCACCCAGCATCAGGTAGAGCGTGGTCAGCGGGCCGACGATGCCTGCCAGCCAGCCCGCGGTGAGCGTGGAAACCGACGACACCGCCAGGGCCAGGCCGAAGTCGACAGCGAAGACGCGGCCGCGGACGCGGTCGGGCGTCGAGCGCTGCAGCCCGTACGACGAGAGCGTCCACTGTGCGCCGCCACCGAGATGGCCGATGAAGACGAAGACGGCGGCGGCCCAGATCACCGGCGACAGCGGCAGCAGCGCATAGCCCACGAGGTAGACCACGAAGGACAGGCTGATGCCGCGCAGCAGCAGTGCGCGATCGTCGCTGGCGAAGCGGCGGCCGGCGAAGGGACCCACCAAGGCCCCCAGTCCACGCGCAGCGAAGAGCAGGCCCACCCCCAGCTGGCCGGCCCCCCAGATGTCATCGCTGGTGATGGCCAGCATGTGGACGATGCCGGTGGCCACCCCGAAGGTCGGCTTGGTCAGCAGCAGCGAGGCGACGCCGTGGTCGCGCCGGGCCAGGGCCAGCGTCTCGGTGACCGTGGAGACGAGGCCACCGATGCCGCGTGGCGCGTCCCCCGCGACATGGCCCGGCTCCCGCATCGATCGCCGCACCGACCACACCAGCGTGGCCGAGACGAAGAACAGCAACGGGTACAGCAGGAACGTGACCTCGCGCCCGACCGTGGCCGCCACGACCCCGCCGACGGCTGCGCCGAAGGCCACCATCGTGCCCCAGGCCGAACCGATGAGCGCGTTGGCCGTGGGGAGGTCGGCGGGCTCGACCAGGTTGGGCAGCGAGGCCGAGACGGTGGGCTCGAAGAACGCCGCCCCGAAGGCCAGCAGCGCCACGACGGCGAAGGCGATCCAGATGCTGTCAGCGTCGACCGCGAAGAGCAACCCGATACAGACGATGCCTCGGCCGACGTTGGCGCCGGTGAGCAGGAGGCGCCGGTCGAAGCGGTCGGCCAGCATGCCCGCGATGGGGGTAGCCACCAGGAACGGCGCCATCTGCAACACCAGGATGACCGAGGCCGCAGCGGCTGAGCCGGTCGTCTCGAGCACGAGGTCGATGAGCGCGACGGTGGCGAACCAGTCGGCGGCGAAGGCCACCAGCAGGGCGAGGTAGAGTCGGGTGAAGTCGGGGTTGCGCTGGAGCAGCCCGCTGATCGTTCGGAAGCGCTGCATTCAGCGCTGAGTCTAGTCACCGACGCGATGAGGGCGCGGCGTGGCACACTCGCCCTGATGAATATCAAGCGACGCCTGCGGCGCATGGTCCGACCGTCAGGAACGGGGGTCGATACCAGCGGCGAGCAACGCAGCGAGCGGGGCAAGGAGCATCCGTCGCTGCCAACGGGCTGGCACATCGGCCCGCCTGACTACATCGGCATCGGCGTGCAGAAGGCCGGCACCACGCGCTGGTGGAAGCTCATCGCCAAGCATCCCGATGTGGTGGGCGAGCTCAAGGAGACGCATCAGCTGAGCCGCTACGGCTGGCGGCCCATGTTCGAGGCGGATCGCGAAGCCTACTACCGCTACTTTCCCCGACCTGAGGGCAAGCTCGCCGGTGAATGGACGCCGCGCTATATGAATGTGCCGGGCGTGGTCGACACGATGAAGGCGCTGGCACCCGACGCCAAGCTGCTGGTGCTGCTGCGCGACCCGGTCGAGCGCTATCGCTCCGGTGTGGGCCAGTGGCAGAAACGCAAGGAACGGCGCGGCAAGCGGCCCAACCTGTGGGCCGGGCGAAAGGATGCCTATGCGCGCTCGTTCTATGCCTACGCGCTGCGGCCCTACGTGGAAGCATTCGGACGTGAGCGATTGCTGGTCCTGCAGTTCGAGCGTTGCCTGCAGGACCCGGCCGCCGAGTACCAGCGCACGCTGGCGTTCCTGGGCCTGCCTCAGTGGGTGCCGCCGCCGGAGATCCTGGGAAAGCGCGTCAACGTGGCCAAGCGAAGACCCACACCCGCCGAGCTCGATGAACCCGCTGACCTGGTGGAATCGCTGGAGGGCGATGTCCGCGAGCTGCTGGAGCTGGCGCCGGACATCGACCTCTCACTCTGGCCCAACTTCCGCCACCTGGCGACGACGGACGAGACCGGCGCCGAGATCTGACTAGAGCCTGCGGAGCGGGGCTGCGCGTCTTTGTGGACTTAGCGTCCTGGGCGCGACGCCCTAGCTGGTTCGGAGCGACGGCCCGCCCTGGGGACGAGCCGTCGCCCGGTCATCGATGTGCGGAACGCTACGGAGTGATCTTCACGAGCGCACCGGCGCCGGGACCCATCACCGTGCCGGTGGAGACGTAGACGGCACCGTCCTCGCCGACGGCAAGGCCGCCAAGTGCCATCAACTGCTCTCCACTGGCGACTATGGTCGGTTCGCCACCGCCAGGTGCCACGCTCAGGACAGCACCGATCGGCGGAGCCTCGCCGGTGAAGAAGCTCATCAGCCCGGCATGCGCCATCTCGGCCACATAGAGTTTGCCGTCGGGTGCGAAATCGAGCCCCATGATGGCGCTGAAGCCGGTGGCGTACTCGCTCACGTCACCTTCCGGTGAGACGCGCCACACGGATGCGCCCCCGACCGGGAACGGGCCGCCGGTGAGCTGACCGACGTAGTAGGCGCCGTCCGGGCCCACTGTCACCGATGTCGGCACAGCCTGGATGGGGACTGGCACCATCGTGCCGGCCGGGGGAGCCTCGCCTTCGGGCGGCGCGCCCTCGCCCTCCGGGACGCCGCCCATGGCGGCGAGCACTTCGGCCGGGAACTGGAACTCACGGGACGGGAACACCGCGACCAGCGAGACCTCGCCATCCTCGTCGACCATGAGCAGGTCGTTGCCGCCGGCATCGGCGACCAAGCTGCCACCCTCGATCGCGGCGACCGCGTAGGGGTTCGAATCGAGGCTACTGCCGGGGTCGGCGCTGTCGGGATTGTCAGAGGTCTCGAACGCCGCCACGTCAGCGACCTTCTCCAGGCTGCCGTCGAGGGTGCCACGCCAGAGCCAGCCAGCCATGTCCGCCATCTCGGGAGGAAGGTCGTCCCGCGATGCAGGGTCGCCTCCAAGGTTGGCGATGAGGTAGAAGCTCTGATCGTCGATGAACGCGAGGTCGGAGACACCGCCGACCTCCGGACCCGAGCCGGCTGAGATGAGCCCGTCGATGACCTTCTCGACGGTCCCATCAGCTGCGATGCGCGTCACCGCGCCCGTGGGTCCGAGGCACATCTCCCCAGGCTCTGGACCCTCAGTCGCGCCGGTCGACATACACGTGTCGCCACCGGCGCCGGCCTCGACGACATAGATGCTGCCATCTGCGGCGACAGCCACTCCACGGGGAGCGTTCAGCCCGTCGGCCAAGACCTCCAGGGTCGGCTCCTGGGCGACCACAGAGGTGCTGGCAGCAGCCAGCAACAGGGTCGCGCCCAGGACCGGTAGGACGTTGCGTGATCTCATCGGGAGTAGTAGTCCTCCACGCACTGGACCGAGCCCCCCGGAGGTCTGGATGGCCTCATCTCCCGGCCGGAGGAGAAGGTATAGCGCAATGGTGACCGAATGTCACCATCCAGTCATTCGGCAGCACCAGGATGCGTGATGACGCGTGCGTGCTCCAGCACGTCGACCAGCATCTCCGGCGTGAGGCGGCCGGTGAAGGTGTTCTGCTGGCTGGGGTGGTACGAGCCGAGGAGCACGTAGGGACCGAGGTCGACCTGGGCGGCGTGGCCGAAGCGGGGCTTGGGGCTGACCCTGAGACCGTCTCCTGCCAGCACTCGCAGGACGGCGTCCCAGGCATAGCCTCCGAGCGCCAGGATGACGCGCACGCGCGCCAGCAGACGCAGCTCACGAGCCAGGAAGGGCAGGCAGGCGTCGCGCTCCGCGGTCGTGGGCTTGTTGGCAGGCGGCGCGCAGCGGTTGACGGCTGCGATGTAGACGTCGCGCAGCCGCAGGCCGTCCGAGGCGCTCAGCGACCGTGGGCGGGGCGAGTAGCCTGTGCGATGGAGCGCGGCGAACAGCATCTCACCCGACACGCCGCGGCTGTCGCCGGTGAAGACACGGCCGGTCCGATTTCCACCGTGCGCGGCTGGCGCCAGGCCGACCAGCAGCAGACGGGCGGCGGGGTCGCCGAATCCGGGAACGGGCCGACCCCAGTAGACGTCGTGGCGGTGGCGCGCCACCTTGGTTCGGGCCACGCTCTCGCGCCACGCCACAAGGCGGGGACAGCGCCGGCAGGAGGTGATGTCGGCGACCAGGTCCCCCAGTCGATCGCGACTCACGAGCGCAGGCTGTCGCTGCCCGCAGGCGGGTCCTCCGCCTTCAGCCGATAGCCGGCCACGGCCGCCCGCCGTCGCAGCTCCGCGGCGGCGTCAAGGGCGTTGGGCAGGCCCAGCAGGTCGTCGCGCTCGGCAAGCGCATCGATGAGCTCGTCCCACGCCTCCTGCGACAGGTAGGTGGTCCCCTGCCACTCGTTCCAGCCGCTGGCGGCTCGCACGGCGGACGAGCTGAACCAGGCAGATGGCAGGTCGTCCTCGTCTGCCGCCGCCAAGCAGCGCCCCCGGTGCGATGGCGAGCAGCGCACGGGCCAGCTCCACGGCGCGCCAGGCTTGTGCGTCCCCGCTGCCAGAGCGACGGGCACGGTCACCGACCGCCGCCGCCGCATCCCAATCGTCGAAGGCGGTGAGCGTCCGCTCCCTCTCGCCGGCACAGGCGATGTCGCCGACAGCGCTGAAGACGAGCCATCCGGCGATGGCCTGCGAGATGAGGCGCGGCCTGATCGTTCGGACCGACTCGGCATTGCGAGCCAGTTCGTGAGCACAGCTGACGAAATCCTCGTCGCTGTCGGAGACGCCGGCCAGGCGTTCCAGGGCGACCGTCAGGTCCGACCGCGCGGCGTCTGCGCCGGTCTCGGTCTCGGCGTCTCCCACCAGGCGCGGCAGGAAGGCGTCCTCGGCGATACGCGTGGAGAACACGGCGTTCACCGCCTCTCGCAGCGGCTCGTCTCGCATACGTCGCAGGGCGTCGTGCGCATCGGCGACGCCGGCCAGACCCAGCCGCTGCGCCAACGTCGCCCAGCCGGCGCCGTCGTGATCGCTCACCTGCTCGAAGCCGCAGGAACACGTGACAGGCATAGCCGTCGAGGGACAGCTCCAGGCCATGCTCACGCAGGTCGGCCAGCTGGCGCAGGTAGTCGAGACCACTGCGATGATCCCGCAGGATCACGAAGCCATCGGGATCATGGCGCAGGTGCAGCGCGTCGGCAACGCCGGGGATGCGCACGTGCGAGCGCGGATAGCGATTGAGATAGACCACCAGTGACCGACGCTCGGGAGCTCCCTGGGGCCCAGCTCTGAGCATCGTTAGCGTAGGCAAAGACATCAGGATTGGGGTGACCACCCTCGAGGGCCGTGAGCTGACGGAACCCGGTGGCGCCGGAGAAGCGCCAGCGTTCGTGCAGCAGCGGGCTGATCTCACGACGATGACGTTCGAGGAGGCCGCGGTCGGGGTACTCGTCCCGCTGCGGTCGTCGGAACTCCATGCCGTATTGCTCGCTGTACCCCTCGAACTGGCCGTGCCCGAACATGGGCAGCCCGGGTAGTGTCGCAAGGAGGGTGGCAACCCCAAAATACTTGTCATGGCTACCGAACTGGTCGATGGCGGAGCGCTCGTCCGGGTTGTTCATGAAGTTGACGTAGCGACCCAGGATGCGGGCGTCGAACGCGACGGTTTCACGGATGACCTGCTGATACTCGGCGTTCTTCTCGTCGCGGAGCATGTGCATGAAGGCGCTGTTGTAGACGCGGTGCATACCCAGGGTACGCACGAAGTAGCCCTCCATGAGCCAGAAGGCCTCCGCCAGCAACAGCGTGTCGGGCACCTCCGCGGCGACCCGGTCGACGAGCTCGCGCCAGAACTCCTGGGGCATGCGCTGCCGCAGCTCGGCGGCCGGGATGGCCGCGGCGGAGCGCGAGGGGATGCCGGCCTCGTGGCCCGGCTGGGGATACCAGAGGCGCTGGATGTGACGGCGGGCGAGCACCATGGCGGCATCGAAGCGGATGACCGAGAAGCGTCGCGCCACCTCGATGATCTGGCCGATGACGGCCTCGCGAACGCCCGCATCGAGGTAGTCCAGCTGGGCGGTGTCGTTCCAGGGGAAGCTGGTGCCGTCGTTGCCGTGGTAGATGTAGCGCTCCTCACCGCTGGCCTTGTCGATGCGCTTGAAGACGACGGCCGCATCGGATGAGTCCCAGTAGTGGTCCTCGAGCTGGATGACCACGCGGTCATCGGGTGAGAGATCCTCGCCGCTGAAGGAGTACGACTCGAACGGCGGGTAGGGCAGCGAGATGAAGCGCTCGGGGTGGCGAATCACCCAGTCGGCGTCGATGCCCATGTGGTTGGGCACCATGTCGGCCGCCAGGCGGATGCCTCGTGCGGCTGCACGATCGCGCAGATCACGCCAGGCGTCGTCGCCACCGAGCTCATCGGCGATGCGGTAGTCGGCCACCGAGTAGGCAGAGGCCATGGCGTCCGGGTTGCCGCGCATCTGCTTGATGCGCCGTGACGCGTGGCTGCGCTCCCACAGCCCGATGAGCCAGAGACCACTGAAGCCCCGTGCCCGCAGCTCGTCGAGCTCTTCGTCCGGGATCTGGTCGAGCCGGCTGATGTCGCGCCCGTAGTCGCGCGACAGCTGGGCTAGCCAGACATAGGTCGACTTGGCCACGAGTACCAGCTCGGCCATCCAGTCGCGGTCCTCGCTGAATGCCTCCGGCTCCTCGTCGAAGGCACCGAAGCCGGCCAGGGCAGCCGGCTGCGCCTCGTCGCCGCTGCCGGCTGCGCGCCGCGCGTTCAACCAGGCGACGCGTTCGATCTCGTCGAGCACACCCAGCTGCCGGTCGATGTGAAGCAGGTCGGCGTCGTCGAGCCAGCCGGCCCAGTTGATGCGGATCCAGCGTAGTTGGGCAGCCAGCGAGTGTGGCGCGGCCTCGATGGGCTCGAGCAGCCTCGAGAGGAGGGTGCGCGCCGGAGCCTTGCGCGCCAAGTCCGGGTCAGCCGGGTCCAGCGCGGCCCCGGTCAGCCCGTCGAGCAGCTGACGCTGGCGCGGCCGTGTGAGCGACGGATCGGAGGTGAGCTCGCGATAGGCGGCCGCGGCAGGGTTGCGCGCAGCCAGGCTCGTCAGCGCCAGCTCCTCCAGCGCCGCCTCCCGGCCCGGCACATCACCCTTGGCACGCGAGAGCCACGCCGCGGCGTCGATCTCCTCGCGGTAGACCGGCACCGCCGGAAAGGCAGTCTCGTAGGCCACCAGCCCCTCGTCGACGCCGGCCTGGCCGAGCCGCGCATCAAGGGTGGCCAGACCACGGGCCAGCGGCCCGCCCCCAGCCGGGTCGCTGCGGCGCTCGACGGCGACCGCTCGATGGGCCAACTCGTGGAGCAGGCCGATGGCGGCGATCTCCGAGGCTACCCGGGCGCGATCGACATCCTGCGCGACGAACCGTTCTGCCAGCGCCAGCGCACGCGACGGATCGAAGACGATGACGTCGCCGTCGGTGGAGAAGAGGCTCTCCTCGAAACCGTAGCGGTCACGGGCCGGGCGGGCGATACGGAAGTCCATGAGGGGCACCATAGCAGCGACTGCGACGCCCCGGCGACCGCGTACGCCTGGCGGCGGGATGGTCAGTCGCCGCGATGCGCCCCGCTGCGGATGCTGAAGCCGACGAGGTTCCCGCGGGCGGGCTCGTGCCGCACGTCGACGTCGGTCACGGCGGCCCCCGCCGGGCCTTCCCACAAGCGAAGCACGAGCTCACCGAGCGCCGGGGCCGGGCCCTCAGCCACCACCTCGACCGAGCCGTCCGCCTGGTTGGCGACCCAGCCATCCAGCCGCAGCCGGGCGGCCTCACGCTCGACGAACCAGCGGAACCCGACGCCCTGGACCGAGCCGCGCACGCGAGCCAGGAGACGGCGGGAACCGGTGTCCTGGATCACGCAGCCGCTCCGGCAGTCGTCGTGGCTCGCGGCCAGGTCAGCAGCAGTGCATCGAGGGTCAGCTCCGGGCTGGCGTAGCTGTCGATGGCGAGCATGAGGCGGTCGAGGCGGTCGAGGAAGCGACGCAGCGCGGCGGGATCGGACGCCCGCGCCGCGGCCAGCAGCTCATCGAGCTGGTCGAGGTCGCGCACGCCCTGTCCCTGCCCATGAGCCGCGACGGCCAGGTCACGGCCGAGCCCGCGCCAGACCTCGAGGACGAGATGGACCGCACGACGCCGCTCCACCGGCTGCAGCCGCGTGGCGGTTCCGGGTAGCTCACCCCGCAGGGCGGCGTCGACGGCGGCACCGTCACTGACCAGGTCCGCGGCAGCGCCCAGGCGCGCCCGCCGGTCGGCGTGGAGCAGGTCCAGGAGCGTGCGACTGATACGCGCCCGCGCCAGCACCGCGTCCGGCTGCTGTGCAAGCCGGATGGCGAGACCGGGGCAGCCGCCGGCCGCGATGGCCAGCGCTCGCGCCTGGGCGGGCTGGGCGTGGCCACCCGCGAGGAGCAGGTTGGTCAGCGACTCGACGGGCACTGGTGCCAGGCGAAGACGCGCCGCACGCGACAGCACCGTCGGCAGGAGCGGTGCGGCATCGTCCGCGCACAGCACCAGACAGGTGGCTGGTCCGGGTTCCTCCAGTGTCTTGAGCAGCGCGTTCTGGGCATCGAGGTTCAGGCGCTGCGCGGAGGCGATGATGGCGATGCGGAAGCGGCCCTCCATGGCCGTGAGCGACAGGCTCGAGGCCAATGCCTGCACCTGACCCAGCCGGATCTGCTCGCCGGCACCCTCCGGCTCGAGGACATGCACATCGGCATGCCCGGCACCGTCGACCTTGCGGCAGGCGACGCACGCCCGACACGGCCGTTGCGCGGGGTCGAACGGCCAGGCACTGCAGCCCTGCCGCGAGGTCACGCGCGAGCGTGGACTTGCCTACGCCGAGCGGCCCCACCAGCAGCAGCGCGTGGGGTGGATGCTCGCTGCGGATGGCCCGCGCGACAGCCGCCAGCGCGGCCGGGTGGCCGCGCGTCAGGAAGGTGCCGCCGGGCACCGCGGGCTCGGCGGCACGCTCCACTGGAGGACCTACGCGTCCTCGGCGGGAGCCTCGTCGGCGGCGGCCTTCTTGGTCGTGCGCCGGCGGGTGGGCTTCTTGGGCTGCTCCTCGGCCTCGGCGGGAGCCTCGTCGGCGGCGGCCTTCTTGGTCGTGCGCCGGCGGGTGGGCTTCTTGGGCTGCTCCTCGGCCTCGGCCGGAGCCGCTGCGGGAGCCTCGTCGGCGGCGGCCTTCTTGGTCGTGCGCCGGCGGGTGGGCTTCTTGGGCTGCTCCTCGGCCTCGGCCGGAGCCGCTGCGGCAGCGGCCTTCTTGGTCGTGCGCCGGCGGGTGGGCTTCTTGGGCTGCTCCTCGGCCCCGGCCGGAGCCTCGGATGCCGGCGCGGGCGCAGGTTTCGCGCTGCCCGCGTCGCGACGGGCCAGCTCGGCCTTCAACAGCTCCTGCACCTCCGGCGGTACCTCGCTCCAGGGATCACCGCCGGGCGTCTGCTCGATGGGGTCCATGGACTGGGCCGAGGCACGCGGGGCGTTGTCGGCGCGTGGGCGCCCACTGCGACCACCGGGGCCCCGTGAGAAGCTCGAACCGAGGCCGTACCGTTCGCGATCGATGGCCGAGCGATAGCCCACCGCTTCGACCGCCGCGACCGCCGCGACGATCTCGACCACCGCGACCCCCGCGACCACCCTGCCGCTTCTCCGACAGCAGGTACTCGGGAACCTCGGGCTCATCCTCGAGATCTTCATCATCGACCGGCTCTACCGGCTGGGATCGCGCTACGGGTGCGGTATCGGCGGGCACGCCGATCTGGCTGTCCCACACCGACCCGAAGCCCGAATGCTGGGGCAGCGTTGGCACTTCGTCCGGCAGCGAGCTGTCCACGACCGCCTCGTCATCGAGTGACTCATCGGGTGACACGCCACCGGGCTCACCGGCCCGTCCACTCCGTCCCCGGCCGCGGCCACCGCGGCGGCGACGGCGGCGCTTGGCGCCCTCCTCGGTGGCGTGCTCGTCGCCCGCCATCGTCTGTACCTCGGCGGCGGCCTGCTCCTCGATGACCACCGGTGTCGGGACCTGGGCCTCACCGCCTCGCGACAGCTTCTCGCCGGGCAGGGCCACCAGGGCAGCGGCGGCGCCTGCGGACTCGGGACCGATCTCCGTCGCAGGCGGCGGGGCCTCAACGTCGGTCTTGGCGGTCCGACGCCGGCGCGGGGCGCGCTCGGGCTTCTCGGCCTTGTCCTCGGCACTTCGGCGCCGGCGGCGAGGGGTGACGCCGGACTCCTTGTCGGGCACCTCGGTCATGGAAAGGTCGCCGTCAGCGGCGACGCGGCGCCCGCTGCGAGCGCCCTTCTCGACCTTGGCCACGTTGGTGATGTCGATGAACACGTCAGCCACGTCGATGAGGTCGCTGCTGGTGTTGCCACGGAAGCTGATGACTTCCACGCGCACACCCATCTGCTGCACCGCCGCGATGGCAGGCGCGAAGTCGCCGTCCCCGGAGACGACGACGGCGATGTCCAGCTTCTCCCCCATGCGCATCATGTCGACGACGAGCTCGATGTCGAGGTTCGCCTTGATGCGTCCATCGCCGTACTTGCGGATGTCCTTGCTCACGACCTTGTAGCCGCTACGAGCGAGGAAGGCGTGGAACTGGCGCTGGTTCTCGTTCTCCGGGTCCAGCCCGGTGTAGGCATACGCACGCACGAAGTCGCGGCCGGCGGTGGCCGACTTCAGCAGCGTGACGTAGTCGATATCGATACCTGCGGCCTTGGCCGCATAGAAGATGTTCGCGACGTCAACGAAGACGGCGACGTTCTTGCTCACGCAGGACTCCTGTGTGGTGCGAGCCGCGAGGGGCGACTCTGTGAGGCGGGGCACTCAGGGCGACGGTCGCGGCGAGGGCCTGGGCCCAGCGCGCATCGCAGTGTTCGTGTCCGGTCGTTGCTGATGTGTCGATCTCCGTGTGACGACCGGGCCCGGACGGGCTCCACCGGTGTCTGATCACGACTGGTCGCGTCCTGAACGCCGAGTGGCCTCTCGCCTGGAGGGGCGGCGGGCCGGTCCCGAGCGCGCCGCACCGGGTGTTCACAGGGATCCTGATGGATCGCTGTCCGCACACGCCCGGGGCGCTCAGGCGTCTTGCATTCGAAACGCCGATCGTTATCATACTCTACGGTGCGCTTGCCGTGAGCGCGTCCCTTTTCGAGTGGGTGCCACCACCCGGGTTCGAGTCGACGAAGCTACCTGTGCCGTCGGAGCAGACATCGAGCCAACCCGACCATCCACCGGCGCTCGCGCCGACACCGCTCAGCGACCCCAAGGAGGGATAGTAGGAACATGAAGCTCAAGCAGATCGCCGGCCTGTTGGCCGCTCTCGTCTTCGCCTTCGCCGTCGTCGCCTGCAACGGCAATGACGACGCCACCGAGGCTCCCGCGGATTCGCCCGCGGCGGCCACCGAAGTCCCCGCCTAGCAACCGGCCAGCCGGCTCGGACCCGGCATAGCGAACCCCCACGGAACGGTCGGAGATCAGCCTCCGGCCGTTTCTGATTCGGCCTCCGTCGGGGCCGCTGGTGCGTCGTGTCAACACGCCTGAGCCGGCTCGAACGCGCCTGGGCCGGCTCGATTCACGAGTGAGCGGCAGGTACACCCCGTGGCGTTACCAGAATGGCGCTGCAAGAAGACCTTGCAGCGAGCGTGTACCGGTCTAGAATGTCGCCACGCTTGAGCGGCCGAAGCCGTCGCGTGTCACGTCTTGCTGTGACGGAGGGGGAATCAGGACTGGGTGTGCGTACCGGGTCCCAGAACCCTGACGCCGCCGCGAGGCGCGCGGGCGCGAGGGCATGGCCCACCACCGACCGACGCTGCCCGTTGGGCAGGCGACGATATCGCATGAGGAGAGCAGGAACATGATGAGAAGGAGCCTTGGCGCACTCGCCGCGGTGGGCCTTCTGGCCAGCGCAGCAACGCCCGTCGCAGCACAGGACTCTCGGGTCGTGACCATTCCCGCTGGTGAGCCCATCAAGGTCGGCGCGATGTTCGTGCTGTCCGGCGCCAACGCCGTCCTGGGCGAGGACATGGTCATCGGCATCGAGACCGCCGTCGAGGACCGCGGTGGTGAGATCCTGGGTCGCGACATCGAGCTCGTCATCCAGGATTCGCTGTGCACCCCGGAGGGCGGTGCCCAGGCGGCCCAGGCCTTGACGTCCGACCCGGACATCGTGGGCATCATCGGCCCGGCCTGCTCGGGTGCGGCCGATGGCGCGGCGCAGATCGTGACCGAGTCCGGCCTGACGCATATCTCGGGCTCGGCGACCGCTCCGGCGCTCACCTTCCCCGATCGCGACGCCCGCTTCGACGGCTTCCTGCGAACGGCCTGGAGCGACGCCATCCAGGGCAAGGTCGTCGCCGAGTACGTGTTCAACGAGCTTGGCATCACCAAGGCCGCGACCATCCACGACGGCTCCATCTACGCGGAGTCGCTGACGCAGGTCTTCGGGGATGAGTTCGAGGCCCTGGGCGGCGAGATCACACTGGCGACCGCCGTCAGCGATGGTCAGACCGACATGAACGCGGTCCTGACCAACGTCGCCGTAAGCGAGCCCGAGCTGATCTACATGCCGGTCTTCACCGACGAAGGCGGCTTCCTCGTCGACCAGCATGACGACATCGCCGGCCTCGAGGATGTCGTCCTCTTCGGCAGTGATGGGCTCTTCTCGCTCGACTTCGTCGAGGCGGCAGGCCCTGCCGTCGAAGGCATGTACCTGTCGGCGCCGAACTTCTCGCTCCTCTCCGACAGCTATGACGCGATGCTGCAGTCGTACCTGGACCTCTCCGGCTACGACAGCCCGCTGCAGTCCTTCCACGGTCACGTCTATGACGCCATCAACATCCTGTTCGCGGCACTCGAGCAGGTGGCCGTCGAGAACGACGATGGCTCGCTGAGCATCGACCTGGGCGAGCTGCGCTCGGCCATCTATGCCACCACCGACTTCCCCGGCGTGACCGGCACGCTGACCTGCACCGAGAACGGGGACTGCGGTGCCTCGATCATCGGCGTCTACCAGGATCGGCCCCGAGACGGTCGAGGACGGGGTCTTCCCGCCCGAGCTCGTCTACCCGACCGAGTAGGCACGGGCACCGCGGAACCCTGGACGGACTGATGAACTCGAGCCGGGCGCACCAGCGCCCGGCTCGTCCATGCCTGGCCCTGTTTTTCCCAGAGACCCAGGACTGAGTACTGCCTATGCGAACGACACTGAGACCGCGCCGCACCCCGAGCCGGACGGAAACGGCCTTCGAGGCCGCTGTCAGCGTCTTCCTCTGGGTCTTCCGCATCCTGCTCGTACTGCTCGTGGTCGTGGGCTCCGTCCTCACCATCAGCAGCGGCAAGTTCGACCTCGATCGCTGGATCGACCTCATCGTGGCGGGAGCCGTGTCGGGCGGCATCTACGCCCTCATCGCGCTCGGCTACACCATGGTCTACGGGATCATGAAGATGATCAACTTCGCCCACGGCGAGATCTTCATGATCGGCATGTTCGCGGGCTACTTCAGCGCCGTGATCCTCGACGAGGCGGGCATCCTCAACGCCAGCCCCCTGGCCTCCATCGCCTCGTTCCTGGTGATGATGCTCATCGCCGCCCTGGCCTCCACGCTGGTCGCGCTGGCAGTCGAGCGCGTGGCCTATCGGCCGTTGCGCAACTCGCCGCGCCTGATCCTGCTCATCTCGGCCATCGGCGCGTCCTTCTTCCTGCAATACACGGTGGCAGGCCTCGTGGGACCCGGAGTGTTCCGCTACCCGACGATCGACATCCTCGAGGAGCCGGTGGGTCTGCCCTTCCTGTCCGCGCTAGGCCTCAAGTGGATCGAGCTCGTCATCATCGTCTCGGCGCTGCTGATGATGGCCGCGCTCTACCTGTTCGTGATGCGCTCCAAGATCGGCACCGCCATCCGGGCCGTATCGGAGGACAAGCAGACGGCGGCACTCATGGGTATCGACGTCAACCGCGCCATCGTCACCACCTTCGCGGTCGGCGCCGCCATGGCTGGCGCAGCCGGCGTGCTCTATGGCCTGCTGTGGGGTCAGTTCAACTACTTCGCCGGCTTCATCCCCGGCATCAAGGCCTTCACGGCTGCCGTCCTGGGCGGCATCGGTAACATCCCGGGCGCGATGGTCGGTGGCTTCGTCCTGGGCGAGGCCGAGTCCGTCGGCACACTGCTCTTCTTCGATGGTCTCGGCGTGCCGGGCTCGGACGCGCTCAAGGACGTGATCGCCTTCACCATCCTGGTGATGGTGTTGATGTTCCGCCCGCAGGGCATCCTCGGGGAGCGCGTCTCGAGGTCCCGCGCATGACCACGACAGCAGCGCTCGGATCGGCCCCCGCCAAGCCCTCGCTGTGGGCGGCCTGGAAGAACGTGGTCATCGTCGGCCTGCTCTTCGGCGGTGCCGCCATCTACGTCGCGCTCGTGGGCATCGTGGGCACCTTCCAGGAACGCGACGTTATCGAGGACGTCGTCACGGTCGGCCAGGGCGTCCTGCTGGTGATCGCGGTGGCCGCCGGGTTCGCTGGCGCCTGGAGAGCGCCCGCGGGCCCCGTCAATGCCATCATCGGCGCCGCCATCGCGGGCTTCATGACCGGGGCGGCACTGGCGCTGCTCATCCTCGTCGGTCCGCTGCTCGACCTGCGCGAGTACCTGCCCAACGCCTCGCCAGATCTCTATGGCCTGCTGTCCGGCGCCGATCTGCTGGGCGTCGAGAACACCCGCGAGATGTGGCGGGGCGAGGCCTTCCCCGTGACGTTCTGGTTCCCTGTCGTGGTGGCGACGAGTCTCGGTGCGCTGGGTGCGCTGCTGTACCTGCTGCCACGGGTCGTCCGCAACCTCATCGTCATCGCCGCCGGCGTGCTCATCTTCATGGGCCTCTTCTCCAGCATCCTGCGCACGCAGATGCTGCAGCACGACCTCACCTCCGGGCTGGGCCGCGAGCTCCTCGCCTCGAACGGCCTGCGCATGCCCGGCGTGCTCGTCGTGCTCGGGCTGGTGGTACTGGTGTACCTCGTGTGGGTCGTGCTGAGGCCATACCAGCGCTACCGCGCGCTGCCAAGCAAGACCCAGCAGCACCCAGCGATCGTGATTCCCGCCGGTGGCATCCTGCTGCTTCTCGTACTGCTTCTGCCGCTGGGATTCACCGGCTTCATCCCCTCGGTCATCGCCCTCGTGGCGGTCTACGCGCTGATGGGCCTCGGCCTGAACATCACCCTCGGGCTGGCTGGGCTGCTGGATCTTGGTTTCGTCGCCTTCTTCGCCGTCGGTGCCTACACCATGGCACTCACGACGGCCACGAGCGACGTCGCCATCCTGCAGCTGCCGTTCTTCCTGGCGCTGCCGCTGGCTGTCCTCGCGGCCATGGGCTTCGGCCTGCTGTTGGGCATGCCCATCCTGGGCATCCGCGGGGACTACCTGGCCATCGCCACACTCGGCTTCGGCGAGATCGTCGCCATCATGGCCAAGTCTGACGTGCTCAAGCCGTTCATCAACGGGCCCGCCGGCATCAGCAACATCCCCAAGCCCCTTGCCTCGATCGGCATCGAGGTCGGCCCCGCCAGCTGGCTGGCTGGACCGAACCAGATCTACTACCTCTCGCTCATCTCGATGGCGGTCATCGCCTTCGTCGCCATCCGGCTGCGTGACTCGCGCCTGGGACGTGCCTGGGTCGCCATCCGCGAGGACGAGGACGTAGCTGAGGCGCTGGGCATCAACCTCGTGCAGACCAAGTCCCTGGCATACATGCTGGGAGCGGCCTTCGCCGGCCTCGGCGGCGCGGTGTTCGCCATGTTCATCGGTTCGATCCAGCCCAGCTCGATCAACATCCAGGTGTCCATCCTCGTGGTCACCATCATCATCATCGGAGGCATGGGCAGCATCCCCGGCGTCGTGCTCGGCGCCATCGTCATCATCGGCTTGCCCGAGCTCTTCCGTGAGTTCGCCCAGTACCGCTTCCTGCTCTACGGCATCGCGCTCATCCTGGTGATGCTGTGGCGCCCCGAGGGCCTGATGCCCTCGAAGGTCGGCCGGGAGGAGATGCACAAGGACGACGACACGCCCAAGCAGGGCAAGCCGCCACCGCCGCCGACAGTGGCTGCGACGGGCCAGGATGGGGGCAGCTAGGCCATGGCTCTGCTCGAGACACGAGACGCCACCAAGCGCTTCGGCGGCCTGACGGCGGTCAGCGACCTCAGCTTCGACCTCGATGAAGGGTCGATCGTCAGCGTCATCGGCCCCAACGGCGCCGGCAAGACGACGTTCTTCAACTGCATCGCCGGCTTCTATCAGATCGACGAGGGCACCATCACCTTCGACGGCGCGGAGATCCACGAGCTGCGGCCGGACAAGATCGCCCGACTGGGCCTCAGCCGTACCTACCAGAACATCCGCCTCTTCGGGGGTATGACCGCGACGGAGAACGTGCTGGTGGGCGAGCACCAGCACCTGACCTCGACCTGGTTCCGGACCGTGTTCCGTATGCCCACGCGACTGCAACGAGGCTGGACCATCCGCGGCCACCACCTGCACCTGCCGGTCTCGTCGGTGGACAAGGAAGAGGCCGATGCCCGCGAAGAGGCCCATCGCCTGCTCGACTACGTGGGCCTCACCGAGCGCCACGAGGCGCTGGCGCGCAACCTGCCCTACGGTGATCAGCGGCGGCTGGAGATCGCCCGTGCCCTCGGGACACAGCCCCGCATCCTGCTGCTGGACGAGCCGACCGCGGGCATGAACCCGGCCGAGACCCAGGAGATGACCGGGCTCATCCGTCGACTGCGCGACGACCTGGGCATCACCATCCTGCTCATCGAGCACGAGATGCGCGTGGTCATGGGCATCTCGGAGCGCATCACCGTCCTCGACTACGGTGAGCGCATCGCCGAAGGGCCGCCCAGGGAGATCCAGCGCAACCAGCGCGTCATCGAGGCCTACCTGGGCAAGGCCGCGGCCGAGCAGGTGATGGGCGAGTACGAGCCCGACACCGACGCCGGCGACCAGGCAGCCGCGGCTGCGACCATCGGGGCCCATGGGGCCCAGGCCGCATCCACCACGGGCACCGCTCCCGGGACGGGCGCGACGGAGAACGACGACGTGGCGGGGAAGGACTGAGCGCGATGCCCTTGCTCGAGATTCGCGACCTGCACACGTACTACGGCAAGATCCAGGCGCTGCGCGGCGTTTCGCTGAGCGTCGAGGAAGGCGAGATCGTGACGCTCATCGGGGCGAACGGTGCCGGCAAGACCACGACCCTCAACACCATCAGTGGGCTGCTGGTGCCCAAGCAGGGCAGCGTCCACTTCGATGGCGAGGACGTGACGCACGTGGCGCCGCACGACATGGTCACCCGGGGCGTGGTGCAGGTGCCCGAGGGACGGCGCATCTTCGCCCAGCTGACCGTGGAGGAGAACCTCCACATGGGCGCCTACATCGTGGATGACAAGGCGCGCATCGCCGAGGGCGTGGAGAACGCCTTCGAGATGTTCCCTCGCCTGAAGGAGCGCCGCCGGCAGGTCGCGGGCACGCTCTCGGGCGGCGAGCAGCAGATGCTGGCCATGGGCCGGGCGCTGATGACCAAGCCCCGCATCCTGCTGCTGGACGAGCCGTCGATGGGCCTCGCGCCCAACCTGGTGGAGTACATCTTCGAGACCATCCAGCGCATCCACTCCGAGGGTGCCTCCATCCTGCTGGTCGAGCAGAACGCGGCCACGGCGCTGACCATCGCGCAGCGTGGCTACGTGCTGCAGACAGGACAGATCATCCTGGCCGACTCAGCATCAGGACTGGCCGCCAATGAGGACGTCAAGCGCGCCTACCTGGGCGAGATCTAGCAGGCGTCAGCTCGCCAGCGTGGCGAGGCCGATCCGGTTCCCGGCGAGCGGCCGCTGCCGACGCTCAGCCCGCCGTCAGCTCACGCCGCCGCCGCGGCCGCCGAGCGATGACTTGCCGTGAACGCCGGGGCCCAACGGTGACGGCGGTGCAGGCTCGGTCGCCGTGGGCGCCTTGGCGCCCTCGCTGAGGAAGCGGTGCAGGAAGAGCTTGGTGGCCTCTTCCTGCGGATCGTCGAGCACCTGCTCGGGCGGCCCCTCTTCCACGATGAGGCCATCCTCCAGGTAGAGCACGCGGTCGGCCGCCTCCCGCGCGAAGGCCATCTCGTGCGAGACGACGATCATCGTCGAGCCCTCGTGTGCGAGCTGCTCCATGACCACGATGACCTCGCCGATGAGCTCCGGGTCGAGCGCGCTGGTGGGCTCGTCGAAGAGCAGCACCTCCGGCTCCATGCACAACGCCCGTGCGATGGCCGCCCGCTGCTTCTGGCCGCCGGACATGCGGTCTGGGAACTCGTCGCGCTTGTCGAGCAGCTGCACCTTGTCGAGGTAGCGTTCGGCCGTGGCGATGGCTTCATCGCGGCCGATGCCCTTGACGTGGATGGGCGCCTCGATGCAGTTGTCGAGCACGCTCATGTGCGGGAACAGGTTGAAGTCCTGGAAGACCATGCCGGTCTGCTGGCGCAGCCGGCGGATGTCACCCCGGCGCTGACGACGATGCTGCTGCAGCGGATCGGCCTCGATGCGAAGGTCACCCATGGCCACGCTGCCCTTGGTGGGCTCCTCCAGGAAGTTGAGGCAGCGCAGGAAGGTCGTCTTGCCCGAACCCGAGCGCCCGATGAGCATGACCGTCTCGTGGCGGCGCACGGCGAGGCTGACCCCGTGCAGGACGTGGTGCGGCCCGAAGAACTTCTCGATGTCGGTCGCCTGCAGGACGACCTCGCCCAGCGCCACCATCAGCGGTCACCTCGTGCCATGCGCTTCTCCAGCCGGTCCTGGAAGAAGGAGAGGATCATCGTCAGCAGCCAGTAGACGGCGGCGGCAAGGATGAGCATCTCGAGCGTGCGGAAGTTGGCCGTGCCGATGGTCTTGGCGCGCCACAGCAGCTCCTGGACGCCCACGATGTAGACCAGCGCGGAGTCCTTGATCATGGCGATGAACTCGTTGCCGATGGCGGGCGTCACGATGCGCACCGCCTGCGGCAGCACGATCTTGGTCATGATGCGGCGCTCACTCATGCCCAGCGCCAGGGCCGCCTCACGCTGCCCCTGCGGCACGGCCTGGATGCCGGCACGGAAGATCTCGGTCATATAGGCGCCGTAGTTGAAGGCCAGCGCGAAGATGCCCATGAGGATGGCGGGTACCCGCGAGGCTTCCGGGATCAGCTGCGGCAGCGCCCAGAAGACGAACAGGATCTGGACGATGAGCGGGGTGCCGCGCACCAGCGAGACATAGAGCGAGGCGGCCGCATAGATGGGTGCCACCCTCGAGATGCGCCCGATGGCGCCGATGAGCGCGAAGACGATGGCGAGGGCAATCGAGGCGATGGAGATGAGCACCGTGAGCGGTGCGCCCGCGAGGACGTAGGGCATGTTCTCGCGGATGAACTCGGGGTCGAAACGCGGGATCGAGAGCAGCCACAGGATGAACGCGCCGATGGCCACGGCCCAGGTGAGCGCGAAGACTGCGCGGAAGCGCAGGCGCCGCCGCGCATCAGCCTCAAGGATGCGGGTGACGATGGGGTCCTGGCTGACCGTCATGCGTCGGGGCCGAGGCGGCGTGGCCGGCGGGCGGGGGCGGGAGCGCGCAACGCGCTCTCGCCCCGTGCGACGAAGAAGATGGGACTACTCCGCGCTTTCCTCCGCCATGCTGGCGTCACCGTCGTCCACGCGCTTGGTGAGGTCCTCGCCGAACCACTTCAGGCTCAGCTCGCTCAGCGTCCCGTCGGCGTGCATCTCGCCGATGATGGCGTCGACCGCTGCCACCAGCGAGTCGTTGTCCTCGATGGTGTTGTCGAACGCAGCAGCCAGCGGCTCATAGAACACCGGCTCGCCGACCTTCACCGCCGGGATGCCATCGTCGATGGCAGCCTGCACCGTGGTCGAGGAGCTGAGCCAGCCGTCGAAGTCGCGGCGGCCAAGGCCCCACTCCTGGGCGCAGTCACGGTCGGTGGTGCGGGTCACGGCCTGGGAACCCTCAGGTGCCGTCGTATCGGGCGTCTCGGTCCCGAAGTCGAGGGTGCCGTTCAT
This sequence comes from uncultured Chloroflexia bacterium, assembly GCA_963712735.1. Classification (GTDB taxonomy): domain Bacteria; phylum Chloroflexota; class Limnocylindria; order Limnocylindrales; family CSP1-4; genus JAFMJV01. Next base: position 536,100 of record CAVQIZ010000002.1, read on the forward strand.
CCACTCGAGGTAGGTGGTGGCCTCACCCATGCAGATGGACTTGCCTGCGAGGTCATCGAGGGTCTCGATGCCCGCATCGGCGTGCGCGGCCATCTGGGCCGGAGTGAAGTAGTACGGCTGGGTGAAGTCGAGGACCTCCTGGCGCTTGCTGGTGATGGTCATGGAGCCCACGCTGAAGTCCCAGCGATCGCCCCACGAACCGGCGGTGATGAGCGCCCAGTCGGGCGTCTCCAGGGCCAGCTCGACACCGAGGCGACCGGCGATCTCACGCCCCACGTCGATGTCGAAGCCGACGATCTCACCATCGACCAGCTCCGACTGCGGCGGGTATGCCGGGTCCGTCGACATGCGGATGACGCCGGCGTCCTGGATGCGCGCGAGCATGTCCGGCTCAGCATCCTGTGCCACGGCGGGAGCGGCCAGCGCCAGCGACAGCAATGCTGCCCCAGCGACGGCGACCACTCGCTTGTTGCCTGTACCCATGGACAGATGTTCCTCCCCTGTGTGCTTGGGTGGCCCCCGTTGTACCACGCGCTGCAAGCGCGTGGGGCCCTTTGGTGCAGCTCGTATCCCGGATAGAACGCTGGTGCAACGTACTCGCATGGCACGCGCCGTACACTTGGAGCATGGACGCTGAGGGGTGGCTGATGAGCGAGCTGGCATCGTTCGGTTGCGCGGCCTGCGGACAGGCCTACGGACGGGGGCACATCCAGCTGATCGCACAGCGAGAAGAGCTGTTCTTCGTCGACCTCTCGTGTGATCACTGTGGCTCCCAGGCGGTCGCCATCGTGACCATCCAGATCGACGGTGAGACAGCCACGCTCGAGGGCGGCGAGCTGGTGCGTGCTCACCAGCCGGAGGCCGATGCCGCGTCCGATGGCCCACCGATCAGCGCTGACGACGTCCTTGACGCGCACGAGGTGCTGGCTGGCTTCGATGGCGACGTCTACCAGCTCATCGCCCGGTTCGGCGGGAAGCCGGATTGACTCCGACCCCTCGCTTCGCCCATGCCAGCGAGGCCGAGCTCGCACGCATCCTCGACTACTACAAGGTCGAATGGCGCTACGAGCCGCGCACCTTCCCCATCCGCTGGAACAGTGATGGCATGGTCATCGAGTCGTTCGCGCCTGACTTCTACCTGCCAGACCTGGACCTCTACCTGGAGCTGACGACGCTGAAGCAGAGCCTGGTGCGCAAGAAGAACCGCAAGCTGCGGCACCTGCGCGAGCTGTACCCGATGATGCGCATCAAGCTGTTCTACGCTCGCGACTTCCGGGCCCTCATGCTGAAGTACGGCCGCCTCGATGCGGCCGCCTCGTTCATCGGCATCGATGGCCAGCCGCCACCGAGGCGGGTCCCCGCACCAGCCGGCACGACGGGCGACAGCGTCGACGCGCGTGACTGACACCTCGCCGCGCGAGCGGGCACGACAACCACGAAGGAGGGCGGAGCCGATGCCCGCATCAGCACTGGAGCAGGATGTCGCGGAGATCCTCATCGACGAGGCCACGCTGCAGGCCAAGGTGGCCGAGCTCGGCGCCCGTATCTCCGCCGACTACGCCGACCGCCAGGTCACGCTGGTGAGCGTGCTCAAGGGTGCGCTGCCCTTCATGGCTGACCTGATGCGCGCCATCACCGCTCCGGTTCGTATCGACCTCATGGAGGTCTCCTCGTACGGCGGCGCGACCGAGACGACGGGTCGCGTGCGCATCCTCAAGGACCTCTCCTCCTCCATCGAAGGCGAGCATGTGCTGATCGTGGAGGACATCATCGACACCGGCCTCACGCTGAACTACCTGACCCAGTACCTGGGTGGCAAGGACCCGGCCAGCCTCCGCATCTGCACCCTGCTGGACAAGCCCGCGCGCCGCCTGGTGGAGATCGACCTGGCCTACTGTGGCTTCGAGATTCCCGATCGCTTCGTCATCGGCTACGGCCTCGACTATGACGAGATCTACCGCAACCTGCCCTACATCGGCGTGCTCAAGCCCGAGGTGTACGGCGGCACGTGAGGCGGGGCCTGGGCCGTGGGCGGACGCTCATCGCCATCGGTGCCGTCCTGGGCATCGTCTCCATGCCGCTCAGCTGGCAGAAAGCCGGCGGCGTGGTGCTGGAGGTTCACACCGCGTGGGGCTTCTCGGGTCCCGGCTGGTTCATGTTCCTCGCCTGCGTGCTGATGCTGGTGACGATGCTGCTGCCCTACACCACCAGGACCGGCCAGCTGGGCATCGACCGTCCGCTGGCGTATCTGTTGCTCCTGCTTGTCGGCGTGGGTGGGCTGCTCGCGGCCATCCTCGATCTCATCGGGGGCGAGCAGGCTTACAGCCTCACGCCGCTTGACGCATCCGGGCTCTGGCTCGCGGTGGTCGCCATGGGCATCACCACGTGGGGCGTGCTGGAGCTCTTCGCCGAACGGCCACCACCCCCGTAGCCGGGAGCCCCGTAGGAACCACCCCGCGGCGGGACAGATATACTCCCTCCCAGTATCGATGCAGCAGCCGGAGGCAGGGTGGCCACGACCACGGAACGAAAGCGGCGGGCAACGAACGAGTCGCGACCATACGGCGGCTCCCGCGAGCAGGTGCTGCGACGCCTGGCGCGCATGGAGGGCCAGGTCCGCGGCGTGGCGCGCATGATCGAGCGCGACGAGGATTGCATGGACGTGCTGCAGCAGACGGCCGCGCTGCGGGCGGCGGTGGATGCGGTGTCCATGCTGCTGATGGAGGACCACGTGCACGGGTGCGTGACCTCGGCGGTCAAGCGTGGCGACGCAGAAGCGCTGACCGAGGAGGTCATGGACGTCGTACGGCGCGGCATGGGCCGGCCTGTACGTTCTGGTCGCGCCGCCGCGGACTCGTAGCCGACGATCGATGCATCCGACGTCGTACCGACTTGTCCACCGACATGGGCCAGTTATCCACAGTGGTGCGCGAGGGCACCGCGTTTGGTGGAAAAACGCCTTGACGGCGCCACAGCCGGGTGCCGACACTGGCCGTCCTGCACCACGCGGTGCCCTACGTGGTGTCGTGCAGTGGCGGAGTACGGTAACGCCGCCCGAGACGATGCCTGGAGAGATCCAGGCGCGACGACCGTCCGGGTGTCGGAAGACCGAAACGTCGATGGGTGCGAGGAACGTTCCAGCGCCGGGAGCGGCTTTGGCCCGGGTAACGTGTTCGCGACGACGACCGCGAGCCGGCCACGAGGAGGGTCGCTTCCGGCGCATCTTCCTGTCCCGAGACGAGATGGGCATGGACGGGACGCGGCAGTGACCGAGTCTGGCACTGCCGCGCGTCGCGACCCGCCGACCGATGCCGCCACGCTCGCGCCCATGGCTGCCGCCTTCGGCGAGGCGCTCGACGAGGGGCTGGCCGAGCTGCGACTGCTGGGGACGCAGGCGGCATCGCCCCGTGCCCGCAGCAGCTACGAGGCACACGCACGACTGCTCCGCGAGTGGAACGCCGTCATCAACCTCACCGCCATCCGCGAGCCTGCCGCCATCGCCCGACGGCATGTCTGCGATTCACTCAGCGCGGCACCACCGCTGGCGCAGCTCGTGGAGCCCGGCTCATCGCTCCTTGACGTCGGCTCTGGCGCCGGCTACCCGGGCCTGCCCCTGGCGGCGGCGCTGCCGTGGGCTCGCGTGGGTCTGCTCGACTCCATCGCCAAGAAGGCTCGCTTCCTGGCGGTCGCAGCCGCCGCGGTGAGCCAGATCCTTGAGGCGGACGGTGGTAGTGGCCCCCGGATCGAGGCCATCACCGAGCGCGCCGAGGACCTCGCCGAGGAGCCCGACCAGCGGGGCGCATGGGACGTCGTCAGCGTCCGCGCCGTGGGCTCGCTGGCGGAGGTCGTGGAGCTGGGCCTGCCGCTGGCCCGGGTAGGCGGGGTGCTGGTGGCATGGAAGCGGGAAGAGGAGCGCGGCGGCCTGCGTGACGAGCTGCGCGACGCGGGCTCGATCATCCGTGCCACGGGTGGCGGACGCCCCGAAGTGGTGGCCGTCGAGTCGGTGGCGCTGGCCGGCCACCGGCTCGTCTTCGTGCCCAAGCAGCGCCCGACGCCGGCCAGCTATCCGCGTCCCGCCGGCAGGCGCAAGGGGCGCCGACGCTGACCGCGAGCGGTGCGCCCTGCTACGCTCCGGCCGATGCGCGTTGCCGTCATCTCGGACATCCACTCCAACCTGCCAGCCCTTGAGGCCGTCCTCGACGCCGTCGGGCCACGTGACGCGTTGTGGGTCATGGGCGACATCGTGGGCTATGGACCGCACCCGGACGCGGTGGTCGAACGCCTGCGTGCCGAGGACGCCGTCGCCGTGCAGGGCAACCACGACGCGGCCGTGCTGGGGCGCATCCCCACGGGCACCTTCAACGACCTGGCGCGGGCGGCCGTCGACTGGACCAGCAGGACCTTGGCGGCTGACAACGCCGACTGGCTGGCGTCCCTGCCGGAGGTGCGTGTGGAGGGCGAGTTCACGCTCGTCCACGGCAGCCCTCGCGACCCGCTGTGGGAGTACCTCTTCTCCGTGCCCGTGGCTCGCATCAACCTGGCTGCCTTCGGGACGCCGTACTGCATCGTCGGCCACACGCACCATCAGCTCAGCTTCATCGACGATGACGGCCGCGTCGAGGCGCTCGTGGCCGGGAATGGTGAGCAGCTCACGCTCGACGACCGCCGCTGCATCCTGAACCCGGGCTCGGTCGGACAGCCACGTGACGGCGACCCGCGGGCGTGTGCCATGACCATCGACATCGAGACGGCGCGGGTGCAGTGGCTCCGCGTCGACTACGACATCGCGCGGACCCAGGCGGCCATCCGCGAGCTGCCGCTGCCGCGCCGGCTGGCTGACCGGCTCGAGCTGGGGGTCTAGGAGGGTTGGGCGAAGAGGAGCACGGCGGGAACGGTCAGCCCGGGCCGCCCAAGGAGCTACGCGGCCGCAAGCTGGGTGACCGGCGCGTGCGGGTGGAGCGACCGGAGGCGGAGTTCTTCCGCTACTCGTCCAAGGACACGCTGGTGGCGCGCCCCAGAGCGCACGAAGAGAAGCGGGCCCTGGGGCGTGGACTGGCCGTGGGGCGTCGGCTGCTGTTCGGCCGGCCGCTGGCCTCCGACGAGGAGGCCGACGAGCGCCTGCCCAAGCGCAAGGCGCTGGCCATCTTCAGCTCGGACGCCATCAGCTCCAGCGCCTATGCCACCGAGGAGATCCTGCGCGCGCTGCTGCTCGCCGGCGCCTCCGCCGGTGTCGGCGCCGCCTACCTGGGCCTGGCCCTGCCGGTCTCGATCGGACTGGCCGTCCTGCTGGGCGTGGTGGCACTGAGCTACCGCATGATCGTGGTGGCCTATCCCACCGGCGGCGGCTCCTACTCCGTCTCCAAGGCCACGTTCGGGCGCATGCCCTCGCTGGTGGCGGCCTCGGCACTGCTGGTCGGCTACGTGCTGACGGTGGCGGTGTCCGTGTCGTCGGCGGCGGACCAGGTCATCTCGGCCATCCCGGGGCTGGCGGACTACCACGCCGTCATCGCCGTGAGCGCAGTGGTGCTCATCACCCTCGCCAACCTGCGAGGGTTGCGTGAGGCCGGCAACATCTTCGCCGTCCCCACCTACCTGTTCCTGGGCATGGCCCTGCTGATGATCGGCCTGGGCGCGTACCAGATCGTGGTCCAGGGAGTGGGCACGGCCTACCCCTCCATCCGCGAGACGGCCGTCGACATGAGCAGCCTCGCGCTGGTGCTGCTGGCGGTGCGCGCGTTCAGCGCCGGCGCCGTCGGCCTCACTGGCACGGAGGCCATCGCCACCGGCGTGCCTGCCTTCAAGCCGCCGGAAGCGCGCAACGCGGCGACCACCCTGGCGGTCATGTCGGTCATCCTGGGGACGCTCTTCGTGGGTATCACCTTCCTGGCCAACGGCTTCGGCATCATCCCCACCGACGAGGTGACGGTGATCGCCCAAGCCGCGGAGGCAGTCTTCGGCAGCGGCTCGGTCGGCTTCTTCCTGTTCCTGACCTTCACCACCCTCATCCTGATGCTGGCGGCCAACACGTCGTTCGCGGCCTTTCCCGTGCTGGCGGCGGTGCTGGCCACGGACCGCTTCTTCCCGCGCTCGTTCTCCTTCCGGGGTGAGCGCCTCGCCTACACGCTCGGCATCGTCGTCCTGGGCGTGCTGGCCTCCGTCCTCATCGTCGCCTTCGGCGGCGACACGGGGGCATTGATCCCGCTCTACGCGGTGGCGATCTTCACCGACTTCACCATCAGCCAGGCCGGCATGGTGCGGCACTGGATGCGCAACCGTAGCAAGGGCTGGCAACCACGCCTGGCCATCAATGCCGTCGGCGCGATCATCACCGGCGTCATCCTCGTCTCGGTGACCGTTTCCAAGGCGCCCGAGTCGCTGCTGGTGTTGGTGGTGCTGCCCCTGCAGGTGGGGGTGATGTGGTTCATCCGCCGCGAGTACGACACCGTCGGCGTGGAGCTGGAGGTCGAGGAAGGCCAGGTCTTCGGAGCCCCCTCCAAGCGCAACCGCGTGCTCGTGCCGGTGATGAACCTCTCACGAGCGACCGTCCAGTCGATCCAGTTCGGACGCTCCCTGTCGGACGACATCACGGCCGTGCACATCACCTCCGAGCTGGAGGTCGCAGAGGCTCTGCGCAGCCGCTGGGAGAAGACGCTCCCGGGAGTCCCCCTGGTCATCGTGGAGACACCCTACCGCTCGCTGGTGGTGCCGTTCCTGCACTACCTCGACGTGATGGCACCGGCCGAAGAGGGCACGGTCACGATCGTGGTCCTGCCCGAGTACGTGCCTCGCCACTTCTGGGACCGCCTGCTCTACAACCAAACGGCCGCCAAGCTGAAGAGTGCCCTCGTGGGGCGGCCCGATACCGTGGTGGCCGACGTGCCCTACGGCAGCGAGCGCACGCATCGCGGCATGCAGCTGCACCTGCCGCTCTCGCATCATGATGACGATGCGCCGCCTCGAGGCTAGGCCGCTCGGCTCCAGCCATGCGGCCCCCAATCGCCTGTCTCGTTCCCCTGCCGGACGACGTTCGGCAGCGCATACTTGCCCCGCGACGACGCATACTTGCGCCGCGACGAACGGGATGGCGCATTCGACCCACTGGCCCTTGAGCGCCCGACCGTCCTGATGAGGAACCGATGACCACGCCGCGCGGCCTGGCCGCGTCGCGCGTCGAGGCCGGCCCACGCCGGTCCCTACACCAAGCATGACGAACGACGAGAGCGACAAGCGCCCGCCATCCAGTTCCGAGAAGACGACGCCCAGCACCAAGCCGCCCAGCCTGAGTGGCCAGAAGCCGGGCAATCGTCGCGTGCGCGTCGAGCGGCCTCACAGCGAGTACTTCCGCTACACGCCTTCTGGGGCGCTGGAGGCCCGGCCCAAGGCACACGAAGAGGTCGACACCGGCCGGCGCGTCATGGCCACCGCACGCCACGTCCTCTTCGGTCGCCCGCTCGCCTCCGCCGAGGAGATCGGCGAGCGCCTTTCCAAGAAGAAGGCGTTGGCCATCTTCAGCTCCGATGCCATCAGCTCCAGCGCCTACGCCACCGAGGAGATCCTGAGGGCTCTGCTGATCGGCGGCATCGGCATCGCGGCCTTGAATCTGGCTCTGCCGGTGTCCATCACCATCGCCCTCCTGCTGGGCGTGGTCGCCATCAGCTATCGCCAGGTGGTGGTGGCCTACCCCAACGGCGGCGGTTCCTACTCCGTCTCCAAGGCCAACCTGGGCCGGCTGGCGTCGCTGATCGCCGCGGCGGCGCTGCTCATCGACTACGTGCTCACGGTGGCCGTCTCCATCTCGTCGGCATCGGAGCAGATCGTGGCTGCCGTCCCCAACCTGGGTCCGTGGCAGGTCGGTATCGCGGTCGTGGTGGTGGCCGTCATCACCCTGGCCAATCTGCGCGGCGTGCGCGAGGCAGGCAACATCTTCGCCATCCCCACGTATCTCTTCGTGGGCACGGCCCTGCTGATGATCGTGCTGGGCGCCTGGCAGATCGTGGTGCTGGGGGAGGGTGCCGCCTACCCCAGCCTCCAGGACTCCTCGATCGACATCGCCAGCATGGCCATCCTGCTGCTGGCGATGCGGGCGTTCGCCTCCGGCGCGGTGGCCCTGACAGGTACCGAGGCCATCGCCACCGGCGTACCCGCCTTCCAGCCGCCCGAATCGAAGAACGCCGCTACCACGCTGGCGGTCATGGCCGTGCTGCTGGCGGTGCTCTTCATCGGCATCACCTTCCTCGCCAGCGGGTTCGCCATCGTGCCCAACGACGAGGCGACGGTGCTGTCACAGGTGGCCGGCAGCGTCTTCGGTCTCGATACGCTCGGCTTCTACCTGTTCCTCGCCTTCGCAGCCATCATCCTGATGCTGGCGGCGAACACCTCGTTCTCGGCCTTCCCACGACTGGCCGCGGTCCTGGCGGCGGACAACTTCTGGCCGCGCCGCTTCGCCTATCGCGGCGACCGGCTGGCCTTCACCGCCGGCATCGTGGTGCTGGGCGTGCTCGCCGCGGTGCTCATCGTCATCTTCGGCGGGGACACGCACGCCCTGATCCCGCTCTATGCGGTCGGCGTGTTCATCGACTTCACCATCAGCCAGACGGGCATGATCCGGCACTGGCGGCGGGAACGGCCGCCGGGCTACCGGCGGCGACTCAGCGTCAACGCCCTCGGCGCCGTCATCACCGGCCTGGTGGCCATCGACGTGGCCGTGGTCAAGGCTCCCACCTCACTCATCGTGCTGGCTCTCATTCCCATCCTGGTGGGGGTGATGTGGTTCATCCACCACGAGTACGACACCGCGGCCGAGGAGCTGGAGGTAGACCGCAGCCGCGTCTACGGGCCGCCAACGAAGCTCAGCCGCGTGATCATCCCGGTGCCCAGTCTGTCGCGCGCCGTCATCCGCTCGGTGCAGTTCGGGCGCTCGCTCTCTGACGACGTCCGCGCCGTGCACCTGACCATCGACCGCGAGGCGGCCGAGGAGCTGCGGCGCGACTGGGAGCGCATGTTGCCCGGCGTGCCACTGGTCATCGTGGAGACGCCCTACCGCTCGCTGGTCGTGCCCTTCCTGCACTACCTCGATGTGATGGCACCCACGCCACCGAACACCATCACCATCGTGGTCCTGCCTGAGTACGTGCCCCGCCACTGGTGGGACCGGCTCCTGCACAACCAGAAGGCGCACCGCATCCGTGAGGCGCTGATCGGCCGCCCCAACACCGTCGTGGCCGACGTGCCCTACGGCGCGGTCCGCGGCGGCGACGGCAACGGGCACAGTGTGCTCGACCGCCATCGCCAGGACCGTGACGAAAGCGACGGAGGTGGCCAGGCCCGCCAGTCAGACAAGCCGCCACGTCGCTTCGGCTGGCGGCGCTGAGACCGGGCGCCACCGAGTCGCCGCGGTCGAGCCGCGTCGGCCGAGCCGGTGGTAGGCTTCCGCCGTGCCCGACACGACCAGCGCAACCCCAGTCAAACGCGCCGTCCTCAGCCTCAATGGCAGTCCCACCGACGAGCTCGTCATCGAGTGCGGCTGCAAGTTGGCGCGCGCCGACCACAGCGAGCTCGTGGCCATCTACGTGCTGCAGGTCGATTGGCGTCACGACCTCGACGATGACCTCGAAGAGCAGCGCGAAGCTGCGTCGCGAACGCTCGACCTGGCCGAAGGCATGGCCGAGAAGGAGAAAGTGCCGCTCGAGTCGCAGCTGCTGCAGGCGCGCGACGTCGGGGCCGCGCTGGTGGACGAGGCCGTCGCGCTCGGCGCCGATGCCATCGTGCTGGGCCTGCCCTACAGGGTGCGCTTCGGCGGCGACTTCGCCCTTGGCGAGACCATCCCGTACGTCTTCAAGAACGCCCCCTGCCGAGTCTTCGTGGTCCGTGAACCGGTCGCGAGGAGCGAGGGGCGTGACGAGAACATGAAGGGGATCTAGAACGATGCGCGTCATCATCGTGGGCAGCGGGCGAGTCGGTGCCGGACTCGCGAGCCAGCTCGCCGACGAGGGCCACGAGGTGGTCATCCTCGACACCAGCACCGATAGCTTCCGCCGCCTGGCGCCAGGGTTCTCCGGGCAGGCACTGCGTGGCGATGGCACCGACACCACGGTGCTGGAGCGGGCAGGGGCCCGTGAGGCCGAGTGGTTCTTCGCCATGACCAATGGCGACAACCGCAACATCCTCGCCGCGCAGCTGGCACGGCAGGCGTTCGGCATCCCGCACGTGCTGTGCAAGATCAATGACCCGGTTCGCTCACAGGCTTATGCCACCCTCGGCATCGACACCGTCAATCGCACCGAGATGATGCTCGACAGCATCGGCCGTTATATGGGCCGGCCGGCGGTCCCGGGTGCCACCGACGTCAACGTGGCGACCGTGCCCGCTGCGCCGCCGGAGGAGCCTCCCGCCGAGGCGGAGGAGGCGGTGGCCAGGGCCGCCACCGCCGCGGTCTCGGAGCGAGCGCGCACGCTCACGCCCATCTCGCCAGAGGCCGCCGATGCCGCCGGGGCCGACACCAGCGGAGGCCGCTAGACCGTGTTCGTCATCGTCGTGGGTGGAGGCCGCATCGGCTTCTACCTGACCAAGGAGCTCCTTGCCGAAGGCCATGAGATCGTGCTCATGGAGAAGGACCCGGGCAGCGCCGAGCGCGCACGTGACGAGCTGGGCGCGGTCGTGGTGAACCGGGACGGGTCCGAGGGCACACATCTTGCTGAGGCCGGTGCCAACCGGGCCTCGATCGTGGCCGCCGTGACCGGCGACGATGCCGACAACCTGGTCGTCTGCCAGATGGCCAAGCACCACTTCGACGTCCCGCGCACGATCGCACGCGTCAACAACCCGCGCAACGAGGTGCTCTTCCGCAACCTGGGGGTCGACGAGATCATCAGCCCCACGCGCATGGTGCTGGCCGCCATCGAGCAGGACATCCCGGTGCACGAGCTGCTCCACCTGGCCAACCTCGAGGGCGGTGAGTTGGAGCTGCTGGAGGCGCAGATCGCCGCCGACTCGCCGGCCCTGGGTCGCCGGCCGGCCGACATCGACCTGCCCGAGGGCTGCACGCTCTTCGTGGTCATCCGCGATGATCGCGCGCAGTCCATCCGGCCCGAGATGATCTTCCAGGAGGGCGACAAGGTCATCGCCATCTCGCGTACCGAGTGCGAGAACGACCTGCGCATGCAGCTGATCGGCAGCGTTCCGGAGATCGCCTCCGCCTGAGGTCGCGTCGCCCGCGCCCGAGGCGACCCGCAGCCGTGCGCCCCCGCTCCCGCGTACCCGGATGGGAGGGACTGCCGAAGGTGTCCTTGTGTCGCCTGTCGGTCCGTGGCACACTCTGCCATCCCCGGCTCGACAGTGGCAGCCTTCATGACAGCACGATGTCAGACACGATGACATTACTAACGTCACAACACTTGACAATGGGATTGTCAAGGTTCTAGTATCCGAACCGTACAAGGTCAACGTCCGATGGGGCGACGACCCACGTGCCGCGAACGTGACCACGACAGATATCGGAGGAACCGAGACATGACCATCATCCGCAGGACCTCACCACGCTCCGACCTGATGTCGTTCCGCGACGCAGTCGATCGGCTCTTCGACGACACCGCCTTCCGGCCACTGGCCTGGGGCGGTTCGGAGGCCCGGCTGCCGCTCGACATCACCTCCACCGAGGACGCCATCACCGTGGAGGCGGCGCTTCCGGGCATCCGCCCCGAGGACGTCGAGATCACCGTCCACCAGGACACGCTGACCATCGGCGTGAAGGAGCAGGCCGAGCGCGAGACCCAGGAGGGCGAGCGCGTCTATCGCGAGCTGCGCCGCAGCAGCGGCAGCCGCACCCTGACCCTTCCCAACGGCCTCGACACGGACAACGCCACGGCCAGCTTCGAGAACGGCATGCTGCGACTCAGCATCCCGCGTGCCGAGGCTGCCAAGCCCCGCCAGATCCCGGTGACGTCGGTCACGGAGGCCCGCACCGTCGCAGCCGGATCCGGGAGCGGCGCGGCCGAGACGGCCCAGGAGCCGGCCGAGCAGGCCTGACCCGGTGCGCGAACAAGCGGGTGCACGACGACGGCCCAGGGGGCCGGATGCCAGCCGCCCGGTCTACGTCATCAGCGTGGCCGCCGAGCTGGTCAGCGTTCACCCGCGAACGCTGCGCATCTACGAGGGTGAAGGGCTGGTCAGCCCAGCCCGCACCCCCACCAACATCCGTCTCTATTCGGAGAACGATCTGCGCCGGATCTTGTGGATCCGGCACCTCACCCAGAACCTGGGCGTGAACCTGGCCGGGGTGCGCGTCCTCTTCCAGCTCGAAGAGCGGCTCGGCATGCGGCTCCTGGAGCAGTTGTATAGCGAACCCGAAGCCGTCGGCAGCAAGGACGGCAGCAAGCCCGGCAACGAGGACGGGGTGAGCACTCATCCACGCCACGAGGCAGCCGGCAGCACACCGGACAGCCGCCGACCCCCCACTCCCGACCAGAGCGCCAAGGAGATCTGATGGCCCGCGAGACCAAGAAGCCCGAGAGCAGCAGCAACGGCACCACCGAGGACGCCGCCATGACCGCCGAGGATGGATCCGGCGGTCCGCGCGTCCTGCCACTCGTGGCGCTGCGCGAGACGGTCATCTTCCCCGAGATGATCGTGCCGCTGCAGGTCGGGCGCGACAAGTCGGTCAAGGCGCTCGAGCAGGCAGTCGCGGCCGATTCGCTCATCGCCCTCGTCACCCAGCGCCAGGCCGAGCGCGAGGACATCGAGTCGACCGATGAGCTCTACGAGGTCGGCACGCTGGCCAAGATCGCTCAGATCGTGCAGGCCCAGGACGGCACGGTGCGCGCCATCGTGCAGGGCCAGCAGCGGCTGCGGCTGCTCGCGTTCGAGTCCACCGACGAGTACATCGCCGCGCGCGTCCAGCTGGTCAGCGACGAGGCTCCCGAGGATCTCGAGGTCGAGGCTCTGGTGCAGACCGTGCAGGGCCAGATCGAGCAGTATGTGCAGTCGGGCGCTCCGGTCCCACCGGAGGCGGCCGTGGCGGCGCGCAACATCAGCGAGCCGGGCCTGCTGGCGGACATGGTCGCCTACAGCCCGGACATGTCCACCGAGCAGCGCCAGGAGCTGCTGGAGACGCTGGACGTCGTCGAGCGTCTGAAGCTCGTCTCCACGTTCCTGGCGCGCCAGGTCGAGTATCCTCGAGCTCAAGGGCCGCATCCAGTCCGAGGTCAAGTCCGAGCTGGACAAGACGCAGCGGGAGTACATCCTGCGCGAGCAGCTCAAGGCCATCCAGCGCGAGTTGGGCGAGGACGATCCACAGCAGGCCGAGGTCAACGAGCTGCGCGAGAAGGTCGAAGAGGCCAACATGCCCGAGGAGGTCAAGGAGCGGGCGCTCAAGGAAGTCGACCGCATGAGCCGCATCCCCACGGCTTCGCCCGAGGTCGGCGTCATCCGCACCTACGTCGACTGGCTCGCCAGCCTGCCCTGGGACAAGTCGAGCGAGGACAACCTCGATATCAAGCAGGCCGCCGTCGTGCTCGACGAAGATCACTACGGCCTGGAGAAGGTCAAGGAGCGCATCCTCGAGTACCTCTCCGTGCGCTCGCTCGCCGACACCATCCGCAGCCCCATCCTCGCGCTCGTCGGTCCACCAGGCGTGGGCAAGACTTCACTGGGCAAGTCGGTGGCACGCGCCATGGGCCGGGAGTTCGTGCGCATGAGCCTCGGCGGCATCCACGACGAGGCCGAGATCCGTGGCCACCGCCGCACCTACATCGGCGCCTTGCCCGGTCGCGTCATCCAGAACATCAAGACGGCCGGCACCAACAACCCGGTCTTCATGCTCGACGAGATCGACAAGATCGGCATGGACTTCCGGGGTGACCCCAGCTCGGCGCTGCTCGAGGTCCTTGATCCGGAGCAGAACAACACCTTTGCCGACAACTACCTCGAGGTGCCGTTCGACCTCTCCAAGGTGCTCTTCATCGCCACCGGCAACCTCATCGACCCCATCCCCATGGCCCTGCGTGACCGCATGGAGATCATCCAGCTGCCGGGCTACACGCAGCGCGAGAAGGCCGAGATCGGCAAGCGCTTCCTGGTGCCCAAGCAGATGCACAACCACGGCCTCAAGCCGAAGAACGTGGCCATCACCGACGAGGCCATGACCACGTTGGTGCAGTCCTACACGCACGAAGCCGGGGTGCGCAACCTGGAGCGCGAGATCGCCAACGTCATGCGCAAGATCGCACGCACCGTGGCGGAGGGCCGCAAGTCCAAGACTACGGTCAACGACCGCAAGCTCAAGGAGCTGCTGGGCCCCACCCGCTTCGAGTACGGCGAGCTGGAGGCCGAGGATCAGACCGGCGCGGCTACCGGCCTGGTGGTGACCGAGGTCGGGGGCGATGTGGTCTCGGTCGAGGTCACGCGCATGGAAGGCAAGGAGGACTTCATCCTCACCGGCCAGCTTGGTGACGTGATGCGCGAGTCGGCCCGGGCGGGCCTCTCGTGGACGCGTGCCAACGCGGCTCAGCTGGGCATCGGCCGGGAGCTGTTCGAGAACCACACCATGCACATCCACGTGCCCGCCGGCGCCATCCCCAAGGACGGCCCCTCGGCCGGTGTCACGATGGCGACCGCGATGGTCAGCAGCCTTACCGGCATCCCCGTCCGCAAGGACGTGGCCATGACCGGCGAGATCACGCTGCGCGGACGGGTCCTGCCCATCGGCGGCCTGAAGTCGAAGATCCTCGCGGCGCACCTCTCCGGTGCGCGCATGGTGATCCTGCCGAAGAAGAACGAGAAGGACCTGCGGGACGTGCCCGACGAGGTCCGCAAGCAGATGAAGCTGGTGCTGGTCGAGAACATGGACCAGGTCCTGGCCGCGGCGCTGCGCCGCAGGCCTCGCCCGCTGAAGCCCAATCCCGCGGCGGCCCCGGCCAGGGGTCAACACAAGGACGATGCCGTCCCCGCGGCCAAGAAGCCGGCGTTCCCACCGGAGCAGCCACCTGCGGTGGCCCAGGGATAGACGGAGACGGATGGAGTATCGCGACTACTACGCCACCCTCGGTGTAGACAAGGGCGCCACTCAGGCCGACATCAAGAAGGCCTTTCGTCGCCTTGCCCGCGAGAACCATCCGGACGTCAACAAGGGCGACGACGCGGCCGAACGGCGCTTCAAGGAGATCAGCGAGGCCAACGAGGTCCTGTCCGATCCCGAGAAGCGCAAGGCCTACGACCAGCTGGGCGCCAACTGGAAGGCGTACCAGCAGGCCGGAGGCGCTGCTGCCGGCGCCGGCAACCCCTTCGCCGGCTTCGCCTCCGGCGCCGGGGGCGGCGGGTTCCCCGGGGGCGGCGTCCGCTTCGAGTATCGCGGAAGCGCCGAGGATCTCTCCGGCTTCAGCGATTTCTTCCGCACCTTCTTCAGTAGCGGCGGCAGCGGCAGCGGCGCAGGCG
Source organism: uncultured Chloroflexia bacterium (assembly GCA_963712735.1). Lineage (GTDB taxonomy): Bacteria > Chloroflexota > Limnocylindria > Limnocylindrales > CSP1-4 > JAFMJV01. Next base: position 551,526 of record CAVQIZ010000002.1, read on the forward strand.
GGAGCGGTGGCGCGCGCGTCGACTTCGAGCCACTCTTCGGCGGTCTCGGCGGCGACAGCGGCGCCGGCTACGCCCCCTCCGGCTTCGGGACGGCCTCCCCGCGTGGCCGTCGTCCCGTGCCACCCCGGCCGCCGGATGCCACCGCGGACGCCACCATCAGTCTGGAAGAGGTCATGCGTGGAACCGACCGCCACCTGCAGCTGGGCAGCAAGACGCTGGAGGTCAGGTACCCGCCTGGGGTGCGGGACGGCCAGAAGATCCGCCTCACCGGCAAGGCCGAAGGCGGCGGCAACGTCTACATCACCGTGCGCGTCAGCAAGCACCCGGTGTTCACCCGGGATGGCGCCGACCTGACCATGGACCTGTCGCTCACGCTGGGCGAGGCCCTGCTTGGGGCGGACGTCCACATCAACACGCTGAGCGGCAAGCGGTTGGCACTGACGATCCCGGCCGGCACCCAGAACGGGCGCGTCTTCCGGCTCACCGGGCAGGGGCTGCCCAGGTTCGGAGCCGAAGGCCACGGCGACCTGCGCGTGCGCACCAAGGTCGTGCTGCCCACGTTCCTCGACGACGAGGGCCGGAAGAGGGCGCAGGCGTTCATCGACCACATCGAACAGTCCGACCCGCGACACGAACCCGCGACACGAACCGGTTGAACCACGAGGACGATCCCCCGCATGAAACTCGATCGCTATACCCAGAAAGCCCAGGAGGCCATCCTCGCCGCGCAGCAGCTGGCGACAAGTGCCAACAGCCCGGTGCTCGATGTCGAACACCTGCTCGCGGCGCTGCTCGATGACCCCGAGGGCATCCCGGCCATGACGCTGCGCCAGCTCGGCGCCGACCCCGCCAAGATGGCGGTCGAGGTGGCGGCCGTGCTGTCTCGCCGCGCCAAGATCGAAGGCGGCCAGCTGGGCCTCGATCCACGCGTGCGCACGCTCATTGGGAAGGCTGAGGACCAGGCCACGCGCCTGGGTGACGAATACGTCTCCACCGAGCATCTGCTGCTGGCGGCATCGCAGGCTGGGGGCGACGCTCAGCGTCTGCTGGAAGAGGCCGGAGCCGGCTACGAGGCGCTACTGCGAGCCCTCGAGGCCGTACGTGGCAGCCAGCGTGTGACGACCCAGAACCCGGAGGCCACCTATCAGTCGCTGGAGAAGTACGGCGTCGACCTGACCGCTGCCGCCCGCGAGGGCAAGCTTGACCCCGTCGTCGGTCGCGACGAGGAGATCCGGCGCGTCATCCAGGTGCTCAGCCGGCGCACCAAGAACAATCCCGTGCTCATCGGCGAGCCGGGCGTGGGCAAGACCGCGATCGTCGAGGGGCTCGCCCAGCGCATCGTGCGCGGCGATGTGCCCGACGGCCTGCGCGAGAAGCGCGTGGTGGGCCTGGACCTGGGGGCGCTCATCGCCGGCGCCAAGTTCCGGGGCGAGTTCGAGGAGCGCCTGAAGGCCGTGCTCAAGGAGATCAAGGACTCCGATGGCCAGATCGTGCTCTTCATCGACGAGCTGCACACCGTCGTGGGCGCCGGTGCCGCCGAGGGCGCCATGGATGCCTCCAACCTGCTGAAGCCCATGCTGGCACGCGGCGAGCTGCACACCATCGGCGCCACCACGCTGGACGAGTACCGCAAGCACATCGAGAAGGACGCCGCCCTCGAGCGCCGCTTCCAGCCGGTCTACGTGGACCAGCCCAACGTGGAGGAGACCATCTCCATCCTGCGTGGCCTACGGGAGCGTTACGAGGTCCACCACGGCGTGCGCATCACCGACTCTGCCATGGTCGCCGCGGCCGTCCTGTCCAACCGCTACATCGCCGACCGCTTCCTGCCCGACAAGGCCATCGACCTCGTCGACGAGGCCGCCAGCCGCCTGCGCATGGAGATGGACTCCATGCCTGTCGAGCTCGACGAGCTGGAGCGCCGACGCATCCAGCTGGAGATCGAGCGCGAGGCCCTGCGCAAGGAGACCGACGACGCCTCGAAGGCTCGCCTCGAGGCGCTGGAGCGCGAGCTGGCTGACCTGTCCGAGCGGGCCGGCGCGCTCAAGAGCCAGTGGGAGCAGGAGAAGACCGCCATCGCCGCCCTGCGCGCCACCAAGACGGAGCTGGAGACAGCCCAGCACGAGGTCGAGACTGCCGAGCGAGCAGCCGACTACGGTCGCGCTGCCGAGCTCAAGTACGGCCGCATCCCCGAGCTGCAGCAGAAGCTGGCCGAGCAGGAGACGGCGCTGGCCGCCGCCGACGGAGCCGCCCGACGGCTGCTGAAGGAGGAGGTCGACGCCGACGACATCGCGCGCATCGTGGGCTCGTGGACCGGCATTCCCGTGACCCGCCTGATGGAGGGCGAGCAGGCCAAGCTCATCAACATGGAGGATCGTCTGCACGAGCGCGTGGTCGGCCAGGACGAGGCCATCGAGGCGGTATCGGACGCGGTGCGTCGTGCCCGTGCCGGCCTCAAGGATCCGCGTCGGCCGATCGGCTCGTTCATCTTCCTGGGGCCCACCGGGGTGGGCAAGACCGAGACCGCGCGCGCCCTGGCGCAGTTCCTCTTCGACGACGAGAGCGCCATGACGCGCATCGACATGAGCGAGTACATGGAGAAGTACGCCGTCAGCCGCCTGATCGGCGCGCCACCAGGCTATGTCGGCTACGAGGAGGGCGGGCAGCTCACCGAATCCGTGCGTCGACGCCCCTACCAGGTGGTCCTGCTCGACGAGATCGAGAAGGCGCACCCCGATGTCTTCAACGTGCTGCTGCAGGTGCTCGACGACGGCCGCCTGACCGACGGCCAGGGGCGCACGGTCTCCTTCAAGGACACCGTGCTGATCATGACCAGCAACGTGGGCTCGCAGCTGATGAGCGCCGACCGGCCGGCCGGCACGAGCGACGCGCAGGTCGAGAACGCCGTCACCGAGGTCCTGCGGGCGACCTTCCGGCCCGAGTTCCTCAACCGCATCGACGAGGTCATCATGTTCCACAGCCTCGACGAGGAGGCGCTGTCCGCCATCGTCGATCTGCTGGTGGCCGACCTCGCCGCGCGCCTCGCCGAGCACGACCTGGAGCTGGTGCTGACGCCGGCGGCCAAGGCGCTCATCGGGCGCGAGGGCAACGACCCCCACTACGGGGCGCGACCGCTCAAGCGGGCCGTGCAGCGACTGCTGGAGAACCCGCTGGCGCGGGCGCTGCTGGAGGGCAAGTTCAAGCCTGGCAGCACCATCACCGCCGACGCCGACCCGGTCGGCGGCACCATCGTCTGTACCGGATCCGCGGGCGAGACGTTCGTCTCCGAAGCCACCGAGCGACGCGACCCGCGGGTCGCCGGTGAGCCCGTGGGTGCCGGCCTGCAACCGAACCTGTTGGACCTGCCCGCGACCGAGCCGGAGGGTGACGCCAAGCGGCGCCTGAACTGACACGGGCCACGGCGGGGGGAGCCGGGCCCTGGGCGAGGCCAGCTGCTGGGACGTCGATGGTGGAGATATCGTTGTCGGCATGGCCACGACCTCGACCGCCCGACCGCCCCATCGCACGCTGTGATCACGCGCCTCCCGGAAGCCGAGCTGCGAAGCATCGCCACCGAGCTGCGGCGCAACATCCTGCGCATGATCTTCGCCGCCGGCTCAGGGCATCCAGGCAGCTCCCTCTCGGCGGCGGACCTGGTGACGGTGCTCTACTTCGACGAGATGCGCATCGCCCCCTCCGATCCGACGTGGGCGGACCGAGATCGCTTCCTCCTGTCGAAGGGACACGCCTGCCCTGTGCTCTACGCCGTGCTCGCCATGAAGGGCTACTTCGGCATGGAGCACCTCGGCCGACTACGGCAGATCGGTGGCATCCTGCAGGGCCACCCGGATATGAAGAAGACACCCGGCGTGGACTACACCACCGGCTCGTTGGGCAACGGTCTGTCGATCGGGATCGGGATGGCCCTCGCCGCCAAGGTGGACGACAGGGACTTCCGCACGTACGTGATGCTCGGCTGCGGCGAGATGCAGGAGGGCATGGTGTGGGAGGCGATGATGTCCGCCGCCAAGTTCGGGCTGGCTGATCTCTGTGCCATCGTCGACTACAACCACCTCCAGCTCGATGGCACCAACGACGAGGTCATGCCCCTGGGCGACCTGCGGGCCAAGCTGGAGTCCTTCGACTGGCAGGTGATCGAGTGCGACGGCCACGACATCGGTCAGATCCGACAAGCTTTCGCGGAGGCGCGACTGGTGCGAGGGCGGCCATCAGTGCTGCTCGCAAGCACGGTCAAGGGCAAGGGCGTCTCCTACATGGAGGACAAGGTCGAGTGGCACGGGACCGTTCCTGACGAGGAGCAGTTCCGACAGGCCATGGCCGAGCTCGCGCTGATGCCCTGATCGGCACTGCCATCAGCGCATCAGCAGACCGCCGTTGACGTCGAGCGTCGCACCGGTGATGAACGAGGCCTCGTCGCTGGCAAGGAAGACGGCGGCATACGCGATGTCATCGGGTGTGCCCAGCCGACCCAGCGGGATGCGGGAGGCCAGGGCCGCCCGGTCAGCCTCGGAGAGGGCATCGACCATCGGCGTTCGCGTCGTGCCGGGTGCGATGGCGTTGACGTTGATACCGAAGGCGGCCGCGTCCAGGGCGACCTTCCTGGTCAGCGCCAGCAACCCGCCCTTGGAGGCCGAGTAGTCGACCCCGGCGAGGATCCCGCCGCTCTCACCGGCCAAGGACGAGATGTTCACGATCTTGCCGTATCGACGGTCCTTCATCCCCGGCAGCACCATCTTGCAGCAGAGGAATGCTCCGGTCAGGTTGACCGACAGGGTCTGCTGCCAGGCCTGCAGCGACAGCTCCTCGGCGCCGAGGGTGCCCAGGATGCCGGCGTTGTTCACCAGGATGTCGACTGTGCCAAGGCGATCGCCTACGAGCACGCACATCGAGCGTACCTCGGCCTCGGACGCCACGTCGGCGCGCACGGCCATCGCCTCGGCCCCCGCTGCCACCAGCTCGTGCGCCACGGCCTCGGCAGTCGCCAGCTGGACATCGTTCACCGCCACCCTCGCCCCCCTGGCCGCGAACGACCTGGCGATGGCGGCACCGATGCCCTGTCCGGCACCGGTCACCAGGACGGTCCTTCCGACGAAGGTCATGCGTTGGCCGCCAAGCCGGCCAGCACGGCGGCCTCGATCGACGCCGCGTCCAGTCCGTACTTGCGCAGCAGCTCTCGGTAGGGCCCCGACTCGGCGAAGGTGTCCCGCAGGCCGATGCGCTTCATGGGCATGGGGTGCTGCTCCCCCAGCACCTCGGCCACGGCGCTGCCGAGACCGCCATTGACCTGGTGGTCCTCGACCGTCACCACGAAGCGCTTGCCGATGCAGTGCTCGAGAAGGCTGATCTCGTCCAGCGGCTTGATGGTGTGCATGTCCAGCACGGTGACGCTCACTCCCCTGGCGTCCAGGTTCTCAGCGGCGGCGAGGGCATGCCAGACCATGTCCCCGTTGGCGATGATGGCCGCGTCGGTACCCCTTCGCAGCACGATGGCCTTGCCGAACTCGAATTCGAGATCGTCGTCGTAGATGACGGGGATGCCGTCTCGCGTCAGGCGCAGATAGAGCGGGCCCTCCATCTCGGCGGCGGCGAACACGGCCTGGTAGGCCATCGTGGCATCGGTCGGCATGCACACGGTCATGTTGGGGATCGTGCGCATGATGCCCAGGTCTTCGGTCGCCTGGTGCGTCGGTCCGTCGTTGCCGGGAGTGAGACCTCCGTGGCTGGGGCAGATCTTGACGTTGGCGCGGGGGTAGGCGACGAAGGTCCGGATCTGCTCACACGCGCGCATGCTGGCGAAGACGGCATAGGTGGAGACGAAGGGGATCTTGCCGGCACTCGAGAGCCCGGCTGCGATGGCCATCTCGTTCTGTTCGGCCACTCCGACGTTGAAGTAGCGCTCGGGATGGGCGGCGCCGAAGAGGGTGCTCCTGGTGGACTTGCCGATGTCCGCCTCCAGCACGACGACGCGCTCGTTGACAGCGCCCAGATCACGCAGCGCCTCGCCGTAGGCCGTGCGCGTCGGGATCGACTCTCCCAGACCATAGCTGGCCATCCGCCCACTCCCTTCGCACAGGTCTACCCGGCGAGTTCGGCGCCAGCGATATGACGCACCCCGCCGAGGGCGATGGAGCGATGATAGGACGGATGTGTGACTGGCAGGAGGGGCTCGGATGACGGGGCGGTTGGACGGGAAGGCGATCATCGTGACAGGCAGCTCCCGCGGCATCGGGCGAGCCTGCGCCCTCCGCTGTGCCGCAGCCGGAGCCAGGTTGGTCATCCATGGCCAGAGCGCCACGAGGGCGCTGCGGGAGACCGTGTCGGCCATCCAGGGGGAGGGCGGACAGGCCATCGGCGTGAGCGGCGACGTCACCGTCAGGGCCGATGTCGAGCGGATCGTAGGACAGGCCATCGACGCCTTCGGCACGCTGGATGGACTGGTCAACAATGCCGGGGTGGGCCCCTTCTACGACCTTCTCGAAGTGACCGAAGCGCAATGGGACAGGGTCATGGCGGTCAACGCCAAGGGCCCATTCCTGATGACGCAATCGGTGGCGCGCAGGATGATCGAGGCCGGACGCCCGGGACGGATCTGCAACGTCACCTCCATCTCGGGATCGAAGGCCACCGATGCGCTGCAGGTGCCCTACTGCGCCTCGAAGGGAGCGGCCAACATGTTCACCAAGGCCGCAGCCCTGGCGCTGGGGCCGTACGGCATCACCGTCAATGCCGTCCTTCCCGGCACCATCGAGACGGATATCAACCGCGACGTCCTGGCCCGCGGTGACACCGCCCGCATCATCGCCGAGGCCACACCGCTGGGACGCCTGGGCGATGTCGACGACATCGGCCAGGCGGTGGTCTACCTCCTGTCCGACGAGAGTGCCTGGGTCACCGGTGCGCTCCTGGTCGTCGACGGTGGGTACATCGCCTAGCGCGAGCGCGGGATCGGCTGGGATGGACGCAGCGCGCGACCCTCGCTGGAAGGACAGTGAGCCGCGACTGGTGGAGAGGCTGCGGGACGAGATCGCCGCTGCCCCCGGGGAGCGCATCACCTTCGCGCGCTTCATGCAGCGGGCGCTGACGGAACCCGGCCTGGGCTACTACGCGGTGAGCGACACGCGGCCCACGCGGACGGGCGATTTCCTGACTGCCCCGGAGCTGCACCCCTTCTTCGGCCGCTGCATCGGGCGCTTCGTGAGGGCGGCACAGGCGACGCGGGAGGCGGCGACCGAGTTCTGCGTGTGCGAGTACGGTGCCGGCCGCGGGACGCTGCGCGACAGCGCCACCAGCGAGCTCCGCGGCGTCGCGTGGCAACGTATCGACCTGCCCGACCGCAGCGACGAGCCGGTCGGCAGTTGCGACCTGGTCATCGCCAACGAGTACCTCGATGCCCTGCCGGTCCACCGGCTGGTCTACGAGCGGAGGCTGCGCGAGGCCTGGGTGGGCTGGGCTGACGGCTGGTTCAGCGAGGTCATCGACGAGCCGTCGACGTCCGAGCTGCCGGCCTACCTCGAGGCTGGCGGGGTCGAGCTGCGTCCAGGTCAGCGTGCCGAGGTGTGCCTGGCGGCGCCCCGCTGGCTGGCGCAGGTGGCAGTGAGCTTGCCTCCCGGTGGCGTCGTGCTGGTCATCGACTACGGCCATGCTGCCGCCGAGCTGTACGGCCCTCGCCGCATGGCCGGTTCGCTGCTGACCTATCGCCGGCACCGGGTCGCCGACGATCCCTTCACGGCAGTGGGACACACGGACATCACCGCGCATGTCGACATCAGCGCGCTCGAGCGCGCGGCGGAGGCGGCCGGCCTGGTGCTGCTGGGATCGACCACGCAGGGGCCGTTCCTGGCGCGACTCGGGCTGGGCGAGATGCTGGCCGGGCTCGGTCGCCGCGAAGGCGTAGACCCGCGCGCGTACATGGAGGCGCGCAGCGCGGTGGCGCGGCTGCTCGATCCCCGCCAGCTGGGCGGGTTCCGTGTCCTCGCCTGGGCGCGTCCGACCGGAGATGGCTCCACGCCGTCGCTCCCCGGTTTCGCCGACACGCCGTAGGCTTCGGCGATGCGATTCGAGCTCGCCCGTGAACGCCTCGTGCGGTTGCCTACGCCGCTGCCGCCACCGCGACCGGATATCGAGGCGCACATCGTGCGGCCCGGCCCGCTGCCGCGCGGAGCCCGGCGCGACAGCGACGCACCCAGCCGCGACGCGGCGGCGCTGGTCCTGCTCTATCCCGACCGCTTCGGCGAGGCACACATCGTGCTCATGCTGCGACCCGCTGGCGACCATGTCCACGCCGACCAAGTGGCGCTCCCCGGTGGCGCACGTGAGCCGGAGGACTCGTTCCCCGCCGGCACGGCACTGCGCGAGGCCGGCGAGGAGGTCGGACTCGACGCCGCCGGTGTGACGACGCTGGGCGTGCTCGACACCGTCGATGTGCGCGTGTCGGGCTTCATGCTGGTGCCGGTCCTGGCGCTGGCCGACCGCGAACCTGCGCTCACCGCCGACGCGCGCGAGGTGGCGGCCATCCTCACGGTGCCGGTGCGCCACTTCCTGCCCGACGCACCGGTGGAGACGGTGGACGAGGAGCGCGGCGGGTGGCACCTGCGCTACGGCGCCTACCCGGTCGCCGGCTACCGGGTCTGGGGCGCCACCGCCCGCGTCCTCGGACAGCTTGGCGCCGTCCTGGGGCGCAGCGACAGCTGACGCTGGCGCCGCTGCCGGGCGGCTACCAGGGCTCACCCTCCGCTGGGTCATGATCCTCGGGCCGCGTCTCGCGGTCGGCCAGGCGTCCGCGGGCAGGCTCGATGTCGCTGACCGCAGGGGCCTGGGCCAGGCGCCGATGAGGAGCCTCGATGGCCCGGTCGGGGACCTCCACCAACAGGGCGCGCATGGTCGTGCCGTCGGTCCAGGCGCCGTGGGTCACGCCGGGTGGCCACTCGACCGCCTCGCCGTGGTTGATGGCGCTGCGCTCCTCGCCGACCTGCACCCAGCCACCGCCGGCGACGACGATGAAGAGTCCCTGGTCGGGGCTCGTCTGTGGCGCGATGAGCGCGCGCCGGGAGAAGGCCAGCTCGGTGATGCGCGCACGCGGGTCGGACCAGATGACCTGGTCGGCCAGTCCATGCGTGCCGGCGGGAGGCCGGGGCCGTCGGAAGCCGGGGCCGAAGCGCAGGATCTCCACGCTGCTGGCGATCAGCTCCGGTTCAGCGCTTCTTCTTGGCCTTGGGACGCGCCTTGCCCTTGCTGCGGATGGTGGCCTCGGGCGTGGCGTAGCGCTTCTGGCTCAGGTACTGCTCACGGCGCAGGACCCGGTTGTAGGCGGCGATGAGCGGCGGGAAGCGGTAGAAGCGGATCCAGACCATCGTGCCGATGCCGACGAACAGCGTGAGCAGCACGAAGATGAAGTAGAACTTGAAGATGGCGTAGACCAGCAGCAGGCCGAACACCGACAGGCCCGTCCAGAACAGCCACTCCTGCAGCGCCACCAGTGGGGGGTGGCGGTGGAGACGCCGGGTCTGCACGTTGTACAGCACGATGGTGGCGACGAGGAACACGAGGGCCGCGACAGAGATGGGATAGAACAGGTCCTGGAAGTTCTGTGGGCTGAAGCCGCCCTCCAGGAAGAGCGAGTCGAGGATGTTGTCCACTTTCACGAGCCGAGAGTAGCAAGACGCCGGGGCGTCCGCTCAGCGCGGCAGCGCAGCGCCGATATACTCGGACTCCCGCGCTGGGTGCCCAAGCCCGCGCGCCACCAGGGAGGACGGACCGAGTGCGAGCCCTGCTCTCGGTCGCAGATCGCGCCGGCATCGCCGATCTTGCGCGCGAGCTGCTCGACCAGGCCATCGAGGTCTATGCCACCGACGGCACGCGTGCGGTGCTGGCCGAGGCCGGCATCGAGGTGCGGGCGGTCTCCGAGCTGACCGACATGCCCGGCCTCATCGGCGGGCAGGTCAAGACCTATCACCCCGAGGTGTACGCCGGCATCCTGGCGCGCCGGCACGACCCATCCGACACCGAGAGCCTGGCCGAGCACGGCATCGGCGCCATCGACATCGTGGTGGTCAGCATCCGCCCGTTCGCACCGCAGGTGGGCCGGCGCGTGGTGGCCATCGACGAGGCCGTGGAGATGATCGACGTGGGCGGCCTCTCACTGCTGGGGGCGGCGGCGCGCAACTTCGGCGGCGTGGCGGCAGTCTGCGACCCCGCGGACTATCCCGTGCTCGTTGAGGAGGTCCGCCAGCACGGTGCCGTATCGGCCGACGTCCGGCGGCGCCTGGCGGCCAAGGCCTTCGCACGCGTGGCGGCGTACCACGGCGAGGTCGCCGCCTACCTCGACCACATCAGCGGCATCCGTTTCCCCGAGCAGCTCAACGTGGTCCTGCGCAAGGAGCGCGATCTGCCCTACGGCGAGAACCCGCACCAGCGCGGTGCGTTCTACCGCGAGACGACGCACCGCACGCGGTCGCTGGCCGATGCCGAGCAAGTCCAGGGCCCCGAGCCGACGTTCAACGACCTCATCGATCTCGATGCGGCCTACCGCATGGCATCCGACTTCGCCGTGCCGACCTGCGCCATCACCAAGCAGCGCACTCCCGTGGGCCTGGCCTCCCACGACGATGGGCGCGAGGCCTATCGACGAGCCCTGGCCGGTGACCCGGTCACGGCCTACGGCGCGGTCGTCGCGTTCAACCGCGAGGTCGACGAGGCCATCGCCCGCGAGCTGGTCCTCAACCCCTTCGAGGCAGTGGCAGCGCCGGCCTACTCCGAGGGCGCCCGCGCGCTGCTCGCCAAGCGCCCCGAGCTGGCTGCGCTGAAGGTGCCCCTGCCGCCACCGGACGGGCTGTCTGACTACGGCATCGCCGAACTCGACTTCCACCGCATCGAGGGCGGGTTGCTGGTCGAGACGAAGGACGCGCTGGACATCGACCATGCCCAGCTGAACGTGGTGACACGGCGCCGGCCCACGCTGGAGGAGCTGACCGACCTGATGTTCGCCTGGCGGGCCGTGCGCCACGTCACCAGCCTGGCGGTCGTGGTGGCCCGGGGTGCGCAACTGGTGGGTGTCGGTGCCGGTCAGTCGAGCCGGTTGACCGCGACCGAGATCGCGCTGCACCGCGCCTCGGACCGGGCGCCGCGAGCGGTGCTGGCGTCCGACGCCTACTTCCCCTTCGGCGACGCTATCGCGCTGGCCGCCGAACGTGGTGTGACCGCCATCATCCAGCCGGGCGGTTCGGTGCGTGACGAGATGGCCATCGAGATCGCCGACCGCCACCACCTGGCGATGGTCTTCACCGGACGGCGCCACTTCCGTCACTAGCCGTCTCGACCCAGCGACCGCGCTGCGAGTCCCACTCCCCCACCGCCACCACGGCGCCCGGCCCCTCGGTCGCCAAGGCCCTCGCGCGGGCGGCGGCGACCGTCTCGCCCCACCCGGGGGGCTCCAGCTCGGGAGCGAGGTCTGCCAGCGGCGCCAGCACGAACAGCCGCTCCTGGGCCGATGGATGGGGCACCTCCAGCCACTGTGCGCCGCTGCGACCAGGGTCCCCGCTGCGGGACGCCCCCTCCCGTTCTACGCGCAAGGCATGTGCGCCGAAGAGCAGCAGGTCGAGGTCGATCTCGCGGGGCCCCCAGCGCTCTCGCTCCACCCGACCGAGCGTGCGCTCCAGATCCTTGAGCGCGACGAGCAAGGCCAGTGCGCCATCCTCCGGCGAAGCTCCGGCCAGCACGCGCAGCGCGGCCACGGCATTGTGGAAGTCGGCCTGTGCGACCGTCCCCACGGGGCGTGTCCGGTACAGGCGCGACACCCCATCGAGGAACGTCCCCGGCAGCGTGGAGAGGGCCCCGACGGCGCGCTCGAGGTTTGCGCGTGGCGCGCCCACGTTGGCGCCGAGACCGACCCACGCTCGTTCGTGCTGTCGCATGTGCCCATGTTGCACGCCCGGCCGCCCGGTCGCCTGCGGTAACATCCACCCGCGCTCGCATCATTCCCCGGAGCGCTTGGCTTCGGGTCTGGCGAGCACCTTCGTGACCGCGGCATGCTGAGGAAGGTTCTTGACCGCTCCGCTCTGGTACGTCATCGGCTTCGCCATCGCCGGCTTCAGCTTCGTGTTCCTCACGATCGGCCTGTCGTGGCTCATCTCGCATCGCCACAAGGGTGACGGGCACAAGGGCCTGCCCTACGAGTCGGGCATCGACACGTACGGCGACACGCGCGGCCGCTTCGGTCTCTCGTTCTACCTGTACGCCCTGCTCTTCGTGGCCTTCGACATCGAGGTCGTCTTCATCGCCCTCTGGGCGCTGGTCTTCGACGACATCCTGGTCGGTGGCTTCCTGGGCATGCTCGTATTCGTGGGCATCATGGAGCTGTCGGTGCTGTACGCCGCCAAGAAGGGCCTGCTGACGTGGAAGTGAACGAGCGCGGCAAGGCGCCGCGAGACGTCGTGGCCGCCAGCGAGCGCAAACCCGGCACCATCGTGCTGCCCAACACCACCTGGGCGGCGGCTGACCCCGAGGCCTACAGCGGTCAGCCCGCCAGCATCGACCATCTCAAGCAGCTGGAGCTGGAGCCCAAGGGCGACAACGGTCGCTGGGGCGCGCTGGACGTGATTCCCACGCACGCGGACCTGCTGCTCGACTACCTGCGCGCCAACAGCCTGTGGCCGCTGCTGTCCGGCCTGGCCTGCTGCGCCATGGAGATGATGTCGGCCGCGACGCCGGTCAACGACATGGACCGCTTCAACATGTTCCCCTTCCGCGCCAGCCCGCGCCAGGCGGACGTGCTCATCGTCGCCGGCACGCTGACCACCAAGATGGCCGGCCCGCTCATCCGCCTGTGGGAGCAGATGCCGGAGCCGAAGTGGTGCGTGGCCATGGGCGACTGCACCTGCTCGGGTGGGCGCTACAAGCGCTCCTACGCAACCGTCGAGGGCATCGACCGCATCATGCCCGTCGACGTCTACGTGCCCGGCTGTCCACCCCGCCCGGAGGGCCTGATCTACGGCATGCTCAAGCTGCAGCAGCTGGTGCTGGAGCGCCGCGGCCAGTGGAAGGACCGCAAGGTGGGACCGTCAGTGCCGGACGGCGCGTAGCGACAGGAGAACGATCACGGACACGCACATGCTGCAGCAGCTCGATGACCGCCTCAGCGATCATCTGGTGGTGCCCGCGGAGGGGATGGGCGACACCATCGAGCTGGTCACCCGGCCGGCCTCCCTGGCGGCACTGATGCGCACCGTGCGCGAGGACGGCGACCTGCGCTTCGAGGTGCTGGCAGACATGTGCGGGGTGGATACCGGCGTGACCATGCAGGTGGTCTACCACCTCTGGAGCCCGCTCTCATCGGACTGGCTGCGCGTCATCGCCGATGGCCTCTCACGCGAGGACCCACGCGTACCCTCGATCACCTTCCTGTGGCCGGGCGCGGAGTGGGCCGAGCGGGAGGCCTACGACATGTTCGGCATCGAGTTCGAGGGCAACCGCGACCTGCGACGCATCTACATGCCGCCCGACTACCTGGCCTTCCCCCTACGCAAGGACTTCGCCATGCCGGACGATTCCTCGCGTGCGCCCGGCGAGGGCATCCGCCACATGGAGCGGCCGGTCGTGCCGGGTGACGTTCGGCGCCAGCCGGTCCTCCGCACCAGCCCCGGAGCAGGCGCCCGCATCGGGCCGGACGGCAAGCTGCTGGTGATTACTGCGGCCGGCTCCGTCGAGCGCGAGGAGCTCGAAGGCGGCGAGGCGACGGCATGACCACCGACCGGGAGCACATCTACTCCCTCGACGATCCCGATGTGCTGGTCCAGACGCCGGCCACGATCTACGACGCCATCCCGCCACTGACCCCGCGCACCGAACGCGAAGCGGAGTTCTATCGGCTCGAGGACGGGGAGATGTTCCTCAACCTGGGTCCGCAACACCCCTCGACGCACGGCGTGCTGCGGGTCGTGCTCAAGATCGACGGCGAGAAGATCGTCGATCTTGACCCCGTCCTGGGCTACCTCCACCGCGGCGTGGAGAAGATCTGCGAGCACGGCGACTGGCACCACGCCATCAGCAACACCGATCCGCTCGAGTACGCAGCGTCGATGTTCAGCGAGTCGTTGCCGGTGCTGGCGGCAGAGAAGCTGCTGGAGCTGGAAGTGCCCCGCAGGGCTGACTACATCCGGGTGCTGGCCTGGGAGCTCAACCGGATCTCGAGCCACGCGCTGTTCATCGGCTGGCTGGCACTGGACCTCGGTGGCCTCACGCCCATCCTCTACGGCTTCGCCGAGCGTGACGAGATCGTGGAGATGCTGGCCGCGCTGACGGGCCAGAAGCTGCTGTTCAACTACATGCGCATCGGCGGTGTCAACGGCGACCTCAACCACGACTTCCTGAGCCGCCTGGGCGACTGGATGAGCCGCGCGGGCGCGCGCATCAACGACCAGGCCACGCTGATGAACGAGAACGAGATCTTCGTCAACCGCACCAAGGGCCTGGGGGTGCTCGACCGTGCCACGGCCCTGCGTCTGGGCATGAGCGGGCCGCCCCTGCGGGCCACCGGCGTGCCCTATGACGTGCGCCGTGCCCATCCATACAGCGTCTATCCCGAGCTCGAGTTCGATATCCCCACGCGCACCGACGGCGACTCGTATGCCCGCTACCTGCTGCACATCGAGGAGGTCAAGCAGTCGCTGCGGATCATCGACCAGGTGCTGCACAAGATGCCCGACGGGCCGGTCATGGCCAAGCTGCCGCGCCTGATCCGCATCCCGCCCAACCGCGCCTTCGCGGCGCTCGAGTCTCCCCGCGGACAGTACGCCGTCTATGCCGTGAGCGACGGATCGGACCAGCCCTTCCGCTTCCGCATCCACGACCCCTCGTTCTTCAACCTGCAGGCGGTGGGGGACCTGACCCGCGGCCACCTGCTGGCTGACATCATGGCCATCATGGCCAGCCTGGACCCGATCATGGGCGGCATCGACAAGTGAGCACCGCCAGCAACTCCTGGAACCGGCTCAGCCTGAGCGGCAAGATCCTGCTGCCACTCATCGCGCTGATCGTGCTCGTCGCCGTGGGTGGTGCGATCCTCTGGATCAGCGGCGTGGGCCCCCGGGCCACCGAGTGGCTGATCGAGACGGGCGAGTCGAACATCGACATCCTGCGCTTCATCGCCGCCGCCACCGGCATCCTCCTGTTCACCGTGCCGGCCGCCTTCGTGATCATCTTCATGGAGCTGAAGATCATCGCCATGATGAACCTGCGCCTGGGGCCCAACCGCACCGGGCCCTGGGGAACGCTGGCCTCGACGATGGCCGGGCTCAAGGTGCTGTCCAAGGAGGACTTCACCCCGCGCGGCGTGGACGTGCCCGTCTTCACACTGGCCCCAGCGGTGGCCTTCCTGGCCTCGGTGCTGACCCTGCTGGTGATCCCCTTCGCGCCCGGCATGGTGGGCTACGAGATGGAGCTGGGGCTGCTCTACTTCTTCGCCGTCGGCGGTCTCGGCGTGGTCGGCCTGATGATGGCCGGCTGGGCCAGCTACAACAAGTACTCGCTGCTCGGAGGCCTGCGCGCCGCGGCCGCGGTCATCAGCTATGAGCTGCCGCTCATCCTCGGCGTCATGGGCGTCGTGATGCTTGCCGGCACCCTCAACCTGGGCGAGATCATCGAGAACCAGTCGGGCGGCATCCTCAGCTGGTATGCCTGGCAGCAGCCGCTGGCGCTGATCATCTTCTTCATCGCTGCCACCGCGGAAGCTGGGCGCACGCCCTTCGATTACACCGAGGCGGACTCGGAGCTGGTGGCCGGTTTCGCCACCGAGTACAGCGGCATGCGCTTCGGCTTCTTCTTCTTCGCCGAGTACGTCAACGTATTCATCCTCTCTGCCCTGACGGTCACGCTGTTCCTGGGCGGCCCGCACGGGCTCATCGACATCGACCCCATCCTCGACTTCTTCGGTGTCGCCACGCCGGTGGCACTGGCAGACATCGCTCCCGGCGCCCTGGGCGGCTGGCTGCTGGCCATCCCGCTGCTGGTGCCGCCACTGCTGACGCTGGCGCTGGCGGCCCTGGTGTGGATGGTCAAGTCGTCGTGGGGCATCATCAAGTCGCTGGTGGTGGGGTTCGTACTGGCCAACCTGCTGCTGATGGGCGCCGTGAGCATCTGGGCCCTCTTCAGCTTCGAGGCGCTCATGGGCGTCATCTGGTTCCTGGGCAAGTCCTTCGCGCTGGTGGCGCTGTTCGTGCTGATGCGCGCGACGTACCCGCGTGTACGCGTCGACCAGATGATGAACTTCGCCTGGAAGTGGCTGATGCCGGCTGCGCTGCTGAATATCTTCATCACCGGCGCCGCCATCATCATCATCAAGGAGTACCTCTCGTGAGGACGGACAGGATCCCCGGCCTGGCTATCGTCAAGGGCATGGCCTTCGCCGTACGCCAGGTCTTCCGGCCCAAGGTGACGGTGCGCTACCCCGAAGAACTCAACGAGATCTCGCCACGCCACCGCGGCCGCCTGGTGCTGCTCTACGACGAGGCTGGCACGCTCAAGTGTGAGACGTGCTTCCAGTGTGCGGCGGCCTGTCCCATCGAATGCATCGACATGGGCGGCGTGGACACACGCAACCGGTACCACGTGCACTGGGGCCCCGCCGAGCAGTACGCGGAGCGCCGCGAGGAATCGGCCCTGCGCCGCTCGGGTCGAGCCGTGCCTGACCGCACCTTCGACCCCTTCGAGCTGATCGACCTGGCGCCGCTGGACGAGATCCTGGCCGCGGAGGGCTACAAGCCGCGGCGCGCCCTGCCCATCCTCGAACAGGCCCAGGGCGCCTATGGACACCTGCCGGTGGCGGCGCTGCAGCACATCGCTCACCAGACGGGCATCGGCTACAGCGAGCTCTACGGCATCGCCACCTCCTACCCGCACCTGCACTTCGAGCCGCCCGTGGGCCACGTCGTGCGCGTCTGCCGCTGCACGCAGTGCACACTGCTCGGCGGCGGTCGTGTCCTGGCCGCCTTCCGCGAGCATCTCGGCACCGATATCGGCGGCGTGAGCCCCGATGGCGCCGTGCGTCTCGCCAGCACCGACTGCGGCGGCTCCTCCAGTGGCAGCCCCTACGTCGAGATCGACGGCGAGGCCCTGCCCAGGTCGAGCGCGGACGATGCCGCCACCATCGCGGTCGCCTTGCGCGCCGTCGTCGCCCAGGGTGAAGCCGCATGAGCCTGCCCATCCTGGCCGGCGCAGCCGACTGGCCCTCGGTGCTCCTGGCCCGCGCGGCCGAGGCCGAGGTGGCCGACATCGACAGCGCCGAGCAGGGTGGCGCGTGGACGGCCTATCGCACGGCCGTGGCGGAGCTGACACCGGACGCCGTCATCAGCATGGTCAGCGAGTCCGGTCTGCGCGGTCGCGGCGGGGCCGGCTTCCCCAGTGGCTCCAAGTGGCGCGATTGCGCGGCCCAGCCGGAGACGCGCCGCTACGTGGTGGCCAACGGCTTCGAGGCCGACCCGGGCGCACAGCTCGACCGCGCCCTGATGGAGCGCGATCCGCACGCCGTCATCGAGGGCGTGGCCATCGCCGCCTGGGCCGTGCGTGCCGAGTCCGCCATCATCGCCGTCTCCAGCTCGGCGTCGCGAGCAGCGGAGCGCCTGCGCGAGGCCATCGACGAGGCCGAGGAACGCGGCTTGATCGGCCCTGCTCCGGCGGAGACCGGGCGGCCTCTGGCGATCGAGGTGCGGCAGGTCGCCGGATCGTTCGTGGTGGGCGAGGAGACCGTGCTGCTGCGCGCGCTGGAGAACCGCCGTGCGCAGCCCGACCAGCGGCCGCCGTATCCGTCGCGCCGGGGCCTGTGGGACAAGCCCACGCTGGTCCACAACGTCAAGACCCTCGCCGCGGTGCCCTGGATCGTCAGTCACGGCGCCGGTGCCTACGCCTCGCTGGGCACGTCCACGGCCCCGGGCACGACGCTGGTGCAACTGGGTGGCGCAGTGCGCCGGCCCGGCATCGTCGAGGTGCCGCTGGGCGCCTCCATCGGCGAGATCATCGACGGTCCTGGCGGTGGCGTGGTGGGCAACCTGAAGGCCGTCCTCGCCGGCGGCCCCACCGGCGGCTTCCTGCCGCCCGACGCGCTCGATACGGCCCTTACCTTCGAGGCACTGCGCGAGGCCGGCGCGCTGGGCGGCTCCGGCACCCTGCTGGCTCTCGACGAACGCGCCTGCCTCGTCGACGTGGCCACGCTGATGACGCGCTTCCTCAATGACAACGCCTGCGGCAAGACCATCCCCTGTCGCATCGGGACCCGACGGCTGGCAGAGCTCGGCAGCGCCGCCTGCTCCGGCCACGCGCGACCGGGTGACCGAGAGCTGCTGAGCGACCTCGCCGCCGACGTGCGGGACGCGGCGCTATGCGGCCTCGAAGCCGATGCCTCCAACCCGCTTCTGAGCGGGATGCGATACTTCGCGCCTGAGTTCGAGGCCCACATCGCCCGTGGCGAATGTCCCGCGGGTGTCTGCCAACCCATCCGTCTAGCCGGTGCCGTGCAGTCATGACCGATACGCTGCCCCAGACCAGCCAGCCTGCTCCCGACGAGGCGACCGAACGCCTGCTGACCACCCAGTCG
This sequence comes from uncultured Chloroflexia bacterium, assembly GCA_963712735.1. Lineage (GTDB taxonomy): Bacteria > Chloroflexota > Limnocylindria > Limnocylindrales > CSP1-4 > JAFMJV01. The sequence continues at coordinate 570,127 of CAVQIZ010000002.1, forward strand.
CCGCAGCGGCGCCAGGTGGCAGCGGAGTTCACGCTCGAGATCGACGGCCGCCAGCTGACCGGCCGCGCCGGCCAGACCATCCTCGACGTCTGCCGTGACAACGGCATCGAGGTGCCAACGCTGTGCTACGAGCCCAAGCTGCCCGGCTTCGGTGCCTGCCGCATGTGCGTGGTCGAGGTCGAGGGCGAGGACACGCCGCCCATCTCCTGCTCGCGTGAGGCGGAGGCGGACATGGTGGTGCAAACGCAGACACCGCGGCTGCGCGAGATCCGCAAGACCAACCTGGAGCTGATCTTCAGCGACCACAACGCCTACTGCCTGCCGCCCTGCCAGAACAAGTGTCCCAGCCATATCGACATCCCGGGCTTCCTGAAGGCCAACACGCAGGGCGATTTCGTGGAGTCGGCGCGCATCTTCAAGCGCACCATCCCCTTCCCCTCGGTGCTCGGCCGCGTCTGTCCCGCTCCCTGCGAGGAGCACTGCCGGCGCGACGAGGTGGAAGAGGCCATCGCCATCCGTGACAGCCACCGCTACGCCGGTGACCAGGTGCTGAAGGCACAGGCAGCCGGCATCAAGGCGCCGACGCCCTTCGACCCGCAGCCGCCGACGGGCAAGCGCGTCGCCATCATCGGGTCCGGCCCCTCCGGCATGTCTGCCGCCTACTACCTGTCGCTCAACGGCCACGCGGTGACGGTGTACGAGCGCGACCCGGACCCGGGCGGCATGCTGCGCTACGGAATCCCGGAGTATCGACTGCCCAAGCAGCGCGTCCTGGAGGCCGAGTACGAGTCGGTCTGGGATCTCGGTGCGAAGCTCGTGACCGGTGCCGAGCTGGGTGTCGACTTCACCATCGACGACCTGCAGAACCAGGGCTACGACGCCGTGCTGGTGGCCATCGGCTGCTACGACACGAACAAGCTGGGCATCCCCGGCGAGGACGCCGATGGTGTCATCGATGGTCTCGAGTACCTGCGCATCGCCACCCTCGGACTGCCCTACCCCGACCACAAGGGCAAGCGCGTCGTGGTCATCGGAGGTGGCTTCACCTCCATGGACTGCTCACGCACCTCGGTACGCCAGGGCTGCACCGAGGTCACCCTCGTGTACCGCCGTGACATGAAGGACATGCCGGCCGCCGACGAAGTCCACGAGATGCTGGAGGAGGGCGCGCGCGCCATCTTCCAGGCCTCCCCCACGCGAGTCGTGACCGATGCTGCCGGCAAGGTCACCGGCGTCGAGTTCCAGCGCATGGCGCTGGGCGAGCCCGACGCCTCCGGCCGTCGCCGGCCGCAGCCGGTCGAGGGCACCGAGTTCATCATCGACTGTGACCGTGTGCTGCTGGCCATCGGCCAGGGTCCCGACCTGCGCTGGCTGGAGAACGGCGCCGAGGGCATCGAGAAGTCCAAGCGCTGGCGGCTGGACGCGGACGCAGTCACCTTCGGCACCGGCCGGGCGGGCGTCTTCGGCGCCGGCGACGTGCGCACCGGTGCAGCCACCGTGGTCGAGGCCATCGCCGAGGGCCGGCGCGCCAGCTACGCCATCGACGCCTACCTGCAGGGCCAGGATCTCGACGAGATCAGGACTCGCCAGACGCTGGCGGAGCCGCAACCCGAGTTCCTTTCCATCGTGCCCTACACCGATGAGGTCAAGCAGCCTCGGATCCGCCTCAAGTCCATGCCCGCGAAGGAGCGCAACGACTCGTATATCGAGTACGAGATCCCGTATTCCCAGCAGGAGGCGATGGCGGAATCGGCGCGCTGCCTGCAGTGCACCTGCGAGGCCATCGGCTACTGCGACCTGCGGCGGCAGGGCATCGAGTACGGCACCACGCTGCAGACGCTGGAGCCCAAGCGCAGCGGGCTCTCCTTCCGCAGTGTCAGCGAGAACCGCTTCACCGGTTTCAACCATGACTACATCCGCGACGACAGCCACGCCTTCATCCTGCGCGAGCCGTCCCGCTGCATCGACTGCGGCCGCTGCGCCAACGTGTGCAAGGAGATCGTGGGCGCGGCCTGCTACGACTTCATGCGGACTGGCTTCGACACGCTGGTGACCACGCCGCTGGACATGAGCCTCAACACCACACCGTGCGTCTCGTGCGGCCGCTGTGCCGAGACCTGTCCCACCGGCGCGCTCATGCCCAAGCCGCGCGTGCTGGAGAAGTACGACGTGGACGAGTCGCGCTGCATCCTGTGCGGCATCTGCGTGGACGCCTGCCCCTATGATGCGTTGCGCTGCGGGCCGGATTTCGAGCTGGCGCACGAATCGCGCGCCGAGCCCCAGATCGACCTCATGGCGCTGGCCGCCATGGAGCGCGAAACGGAGCTCAGCTATGTCCGGCGCGAACGCGACTGGCTGGCGCGCGCCCAGGCCGACGGCCGGGACGTGCCACGCGAGCGGCTGCTGCCCATGCTGCCGCCCGGGATCAGTCGCGAGGGCAACGGCGGATCGGGCCCACGAGCCGGCGGAGGCGCGACCGGAGGCGGCGCGACCATCCACCACAAGTAGAACGAGCCGAGACGAGCAAGACAAGCGAGAGGGGATAGCTGGGAGTGGAGCTACCGGAGACGGTTCCGTATCTCGACTGGCGCTGGGACGACCTCGTCTTCCTGGCGATGGCCGGCGTGATGCTGGGCTCCGCGCTGCTCGTGGTGCTGGGACGGGACATCATCCGCTCGGCGCTGTGGCTCATCCTGTCCTTCGCTGCGCTGGCCGGCTTCTACGGCCTGCTCGGGAGCCCCTTCCTGGCCATCAGCCAGGTGCTCGTATACATCGGCGCCATCGCGGTGCTCATCCTCTTCGCGGTCATGATCACCTCGTCGAAGCGAGGGCCGGCGAAGCTCGTCTTCCAGCGCCAGTGGTGGGCCGGCGGCATCGCCGCCATCCTGCTGGTGGGCCTGCTGGTCGCCAGCGTCATGCTGACCGACTGGCCACACAACGGCGTGGTCTACGTGGCCGACGTGCAGGACATTGCGCTCACCCTGTTCGAGGACTACCTCTTCGCCTTCGAGGCACTGGGTGTGCTGCTGCTGGCGGCCGTCATCGGCGGGCTCTACCTCGCCAAGCGCGACGACGAGATGCCGGAGACGAACAACCCGCGCGGCGCCATGCGTGACGAGGACCAGCGACCATGAGCCAGTCCCTGGAGGCGTACCTCATCCTCGCGGCGCTACTCTTCGGCATCGGCACGTTCGGCTTCCTGGCCAAGCGCAACGCCATCGCCATGCTGATGTCGATCGAGCTGATGCTCAACGCCGTCAACCTGGCCATCATCACCTTCGGTGCCTTCACGCCCGAGCTGGCGGCGCAGGCCTCCACCATCGCGCTCTTCGTCATCGCCGTCGCCGCCGGCGAGGCCACCGTCGGCCTGGCCATCGTCATCGCCATCTACCGCAACCGCAGGACGCCACTCGTGGACGAGTACGCGTCGATGAAGGAGTAGCGGGCGATGAACCTGTTCTTCAGCGCCGAGGAGGGTGGCGAGCTCTTCGTCCCGCCCAGCCCGGCCGGGGAGCTCGAGAGCTGGCTCGTCCTGCTCGTGCTACTGCTGCCGCTGGCCGGCTTCCTGCTCACGGGGCTGCTCGGGCGGCGCCTGACACGGCCATGGGTGATCTCGGTCTCGGCCATCGCGGTCGCCACGCTCATCGCCACCTGGCTCGCCTTCCAGCAGCTCTCGGGTGCCTACGGCGAGCACGGCATCAAGCACATCTACGGCACCTGGATCGGCGTGGGCGACCTGAGCGTCGAGTTCGGCTTCATGCTCGACAACCTGACCGCCCTGATGCTCATCGTGGTCACCTGGATCGGGGCGCTGGTGCACGTCTACAGCATCGGCTACATGGAGCACGACCCGGGCAAGTGGCGCTTCTTCGCCTATCTCAACCTGTTCATGTTCTCGATGCTGCTGCTGGTGCTTGCCAGCAGCTACCTGGTGGTCTTCGGGGCGTGGGAGCTGGTGGGCCTGTCCTCCTACCTGCTCATCGGCTTCTGGTACACCAGGCGCGCTCCCGCGCTGGCCTCCAAGAAGGCCTTCCTGGTCAACCGCGTGGCGGACCACGGCTTCCTCATCGGCATCATCGCCCTCTTCCTCATCACCGGCACCATGGATTTCTTCGAGTCCTTCGTGGCCTGGAACGTCGCCGAGGTCGACCCGCTGATCCGGAACGCGGTGGCGGTGCTGCTCTTCGTGGGCGCCGCCGGCAAGAGCGCCCAGTTCCCCTTCCACGTGTGGCTGCCGGACGCGATGGAGGGCCCCACGCCCGTCTCCGCCCTCATCCATGCGGCCACGATGGTCAACGCCGGCGTCTACTTCATCGCCCGCACCACGCCCATCTTCGCCTCCGCCCCGGAGGCGCTGCTGGCGGTCGCGGTCATCGGGACCTTCACGGCCGTTCTGGCGGCCACCATCGCGCTGACCCAGAAGGACATCAAGCGCGTGCTCGCCTACTCGACGTTGAGCCAGCTGGGCTACATGTTCATGGCCCTCGGCGTGGGCGCCTGGCTGGCGGCCATCTTCCACCTCATGGCCCACGGCTTCACCAAGGGCCTGCTCTTCCTCGGCTCGGGCTCGGTCATCCATGCCGTGCACGAGGAGCAGGACATGACCAGGATGGGCGGACTCTGGCGCAAGATCCCGTGGACGCACGCGACCTTCCTCATCGGCGCGCTGTCGTTGGCCGGCATCCCGCTCTTCGCGGGCTTCTTCTCCAAGGACCTCCTCCTTGACGAGACGTTCGTGCTCGGCTGGTGGCCGGTCTTCGTGGTCGGCATCATCGTCGCGGCGCTCACCGGGTTCTACATGTTCCGACTCATGGGTCTGACCTTCTACGGCAAGAGCCGGATCGACCCGGAGGTCGAGTCCAAGATCCACGAGTCGCCGCCATCGATGGTGGGCCCGCTAGTACTGCTGGCCATCCCGACGGCCTTCCTCGGCCTGCTCATCGGAACGGGGCTCTTCGTCAACGACGGCGGCAAGGTCGCATTCGATCCCGGCGGACCGGTGCTGGGCATCTCGCCCATCAAGAAGTGGCTCGAACCTGTGTTCCACCCAGGTGAGGTCATCCTCGGCATCACCTTCCCCGAGTACGAGTTCTTCGGGCTCAACGGCGGGCTTCTGGTCGTCTCCGTGGCCATGGCCGCGCTGGGCATCGGCGCCGCCATCTGGTTCTTCGGCGTGTTCAACACACGGGCGCGCCTGGAGACGGTCGACAGCCTGGCGCAGCGGAACCGCGTCAGCCGGTTCCTCTACACCGCCTCGCTCAACAAGTGGTACTTCGACGATCTCAACCACCTGGTCTTCTACCGCTTCGGCGGCATCGTCGCCAACGGCGTCATGTGGTTTGACGTGCGCATCATCGACGGCGTCGTCAATGGCGTCGGCGCCGTCACCCAGCGGGTAGGTGATGACGTCCGCCACATCCAGACGGGTCGCGTCCAGAACTACGCCCTGGGCATCGCCATCGGGCTGGTCGTCATCGCCACGCTCTTCATCCTGATGGCCCGCTGATGATCGACATCGGGCGTCTCGACATCCTGAGCTTCATCATCTTCACGCCGCTCATCGGCGCGCTGGTGCTGCTGTTCGCCTTCCCGCTGCTCCGGCTCCTGCGCATCGAGGTGGACGCGGAGCGCCAGGACCAGACGATGCGCTGGGGCGCGCTGCTGACGGCCTTCGTCACCTTCGTCCTCTCGATCGTGCTGGCGCTGAGCTTCAAGAACGAGACGCCCGGCTTCCAGTTCGTCCAGACCGTCGACTGGATCGGCTTCTTCGGCATCCAGTACAAGGTCGGCGTGGACGGCATCTCGCTGGTGCTGGTGCTGCTGACGACGCTGCTGACGATGATCAGCATCCTGGCCTCGTTCGGCCCCATCAAGACACGCGTGCGGGAGTACATGGTCTCCTTCCTCGTGCTCGAGCTGGGCATGCTGGGCGTGTTCCTGTCCCTCGACCTCTTCCTCTTCTACGTCTTCTGGGAAGTGGTGCTGGTGCCGATGTACCTGATCATCGGCATCTGGGGTGGCGCCAACCGCATCTACGCCACCATCAAGTTCGTCATCTACACGCTGGTGGGCTCACTGCTGATGCTGGTGGCCATCCTGGCCCTGGCCTGGAGTTACGCCACGGCTCACGAAGGTGTCTGGGCCGGCGCCTTCGACTACCAGAACCTGCTGGAGGCGGGTTTCGACCCGACGATGCAGTTCTGGGCCTTCCTGGGCTTCTTCCTGGCCTTCGCCATCAAGGTCCCGATGTGGCCGTTCCACACCTGGCTGCCCGACGCCCACACCGAAGCCCCCACGGCAGGCTCGGTCATCCTCGCCGGTGTGCTGCTGAAGCTCGGCGGCTACGGGCTCATCCGGCTGAACCTGCCGCTCTTCCCCGATGCCGCCAACGACCTGGCGCCATTCATCATCGCGCTGTCGATCATCGGCATGATCTACGGCGCCGTCGTGGCGATCCGCCAGCCCGACCTAAAGCGACTCATCGCCTACTCCTCGGTCAGCCACATGGGCTTCGTCACGCTCGGCATCTTCGTCTTCAACCAGCAGGGCGTGCAGGGCGCGGTCTTCCAGATGGTGGCCCACGGCGTCATCACCGGCGCCCTCTTCCTGCTCGTCGGTGTCATCTACGAGCGCACGCACGATCGCACCATCGCCAAGATGAGCGGCCTCGGCCAGACCGTCCCGGTCTTTGCCACGCTGATGGTGTTCTTCAGCCTCGCATCTGCCGGCCTGCCCGGACTGGCCGGCTTCGTGGGCGAGTTCCTGGTCATCCTCGGCTCGGTGAGCTGGGAGCCGTGGGTCGGCTACGTGGCCGCCTTCACCATCGATCTTCGCGGCGGTCTACCTGCTCTACATGGTGCAGAACATCATCATGGGCGACGTCAGCGACTTCCTGAAGGGCCTGGGCCACAAGCTCACCGACGTCAGCCCCATCGAAGCCGCGACCCTGGCGCCGCTGGTGGTACTGACCGTGGTGTTCGGCTTGTTCCCGGCGCTTGTGCTTGACCTCATCGCGCTGCCGCTGGACGGCGTGCTGGAGATCGTCAACGGGGCGGCCGAGGCCTCCACCGGGTTGCTGCCATGAGCGGCGAGGCGCTGCTGACGCTGCTGCCCTTCATCATCGTGGTGGGGCTGGCGCTGGCCGTCATCCTCATCGACCTCTTCCTGCCTGGGCGCGATGACGTCATCGTGCTCGTCGGCAGCGGCGGGCTGGTGGTGGCCCTGGTCGGGACCCTGGCCATCGGCCCGTCACCCTGGGACTTCGCCTACTTCGACGCGCCATCGTCGATCGGCGACCCGGCGCTGTACACGCGCGACCTGCTGACGTCCCTGCTCGACGTGGTGCTCATCTCCATCGGGCTGCTCACGCTGCTGTTCGCGCCCGACTACCTGGTCCCGCGCAAGCTGCCGATGCCGGAGTTCGCGGCCACGCTGCTATTCGCCGTCAGCGGCGGCATGCTCATCGCCGGCGGGCAGGACCTGCTGATCCTCTTCATCGGTCTCGAGCTGCTCGTCCTGCCGGGCTACCTGCTTGCCGGCTTCGCCAAGCGGGACGGGCTCTCCACCGAGGGCGCCATCAAGTACTTCCTGCTGGGCTCGTTCTCCAGTGCCATCCTGCTGTTCGGCCTCGCCTTCGTGCTCGGCTTCACCGGCAGCTTGCAGCTGTCGGGCATCGCCGAGACGCTGGCAACGATCGTCGACGGCAGCGAGCCGCTGCCGCTGGCGCTGGCCATGGGCCTGGCGCTGGTGTCGGTCGGCCTGCTCTTCAAGATCGCCGCGGTGCCCTTCCACTACTGGACGCCAGACGCCTACCAGGGCTCCCCCACGCCCGTGACCGGCTACCTCTCGGTGGGCCCCAAGATCGCTGCCTTCGCCCTCATCCTGCGACTGTTCGTGGAGGCCCTGGAGCCCCTGCGCGGCGAGTGGGCGCTCATCGTGGGGGTGCTCGCCGCGGTCACCATGACGGTGGGCAACCTGGCCGCGCTGGGACAGGACAACATCAAGCGCATGCTGGCCTACTCGGCTATCGCCCACACCGGCTACATCATGGTCGGGCTGGTCGTCTTCGCCACCGCGGGGCCCCTCGACACTCCCGATGGCCTGGCCGTGGCCTCCAGTGGCATCCAGGGCGTGCTCTTCTACAGCGTCGCCTACGCCTTCATGAACCTCGGCGCATTCGCCGTGGTGGCCGCGCTGCAGCGCCGACCGGGCGTCACCAGCCAGCTCACGACATTCACCGGCCTGGGCTATCGCGCGCCCGTCCTGGCACTGCTGATGACGGTGTTCCTGCTGTCACTCACCGGCATCCCACCCCTGGCCGGCTTCTTCGCCAAGGCCATCGTCGTCCTGGGCGCCCTCGAGGTCGGCGGGCCGGTGACGGTGCTGGCGGTGCTGATGATGCTCAACGCGGCCATGGCGGCGTTCTACTACCTGCGCGTGGTGGTCTACATGTACATGCGCCGGCCGGAGGGTGAGGCGGCCGAGGTGAGCATCGGCGGCTACACCAAGGCGGGCCTCTTCCTGGCCGCAGCGGCGACGGTGCTGATCGGCCTCTTCCCGCCGGTCACCAGCGCCATCCTCGATTGGACGGAGGCGGCCGCCACCGCGCTCGCTCAGCTCTAGCGCTCACGCCTCCGGACGGACCGGTCCGGCGCCGGCATGGGCTCCTCGCGCACGAGGTGGCTCGCCAGTCGGCGCAGGAAACGAGCTACCTCTTCCGGACCGGGCAGCACCACGTCGGCGTGGGACGCCACCTCACGTGTGACGTCGCTGTGGCCGGCGACGGCGATGGCGAGTCCGCGTGTGCTCCCGGCAGCCCGAGCCTCACGCAGCGTGTCGAAGGCAGCCGCATCGTGGCGGTCGTCCCCCAGCATGAGCGTCGTCGCGGGGCGATGTTCCTCGATGAGGCGACGCAGGGTGATGCCCTTGGTCGTGGCACCCACGGGGCGCAGCTCGTGGGCACGTCTGCCACCGGCACGGCAGAGCAGTCCTTCAGGGTCGACCGCATCGACGGCGGCGATGACACGCGAGCGTGCCGCGTCGGTGTCGGGCGCAGCCCGGAAATGGAACGTGAGCGCGGGGCCCTTGTCCTCCAGCACCAGCCAGGGTTCGTCCACCAGACGGGGCACTTCCACCTTCAGTCGCTCGGCCATGGCCGCCGCTGCCGCGTCCGTCGGCTCACGCGTGATCTGCAGCGCCGCCACCCGGAAGCCGCGGCCTGCCGCGGCCCGCTCGGCGCCGTGGTCGCCGTGGTAGCTCACGCCCCCGATGCGAGCTCGAGCCGCCAGGTCGGGCACGGTGCGGCCGCTGATGAGCGCGACCTCGACACGGGGCTGGACCGCCAAGCGTCGCAGGGCACGCTGGGCGGAGGGGATGATGGCCGCGGCCCAGGGGTCCTGGGCCAGGCGTGCCAGGGTGCCGTCGAAATCGCTTGCCAGGAGCAGGTCGCCATCGAGCAGCGGACGAGCGAGCTCGAACGCGTCGGCCGCGGTAGCCAGCGAGTACGACTCAGAAGCCAGCGCCAAGCCTCTCTTCCTCCGACGGCGCCGAGCTGGTTCGATTCGCGATCGGGCGCTGGCCGCGGCCCTCACGCATGAGCCACGCCGGCACCGCAGCGACGACGAGCACGATCGCGGCCACGACGAACAGCTGGCCCAGGACCTCCGCCGCCTCCGCCGACGCCCAGCGCTCGATGGCATCGAGCACGAGCGGGTCGCTGAGCGGCTCGCCCACCAGGTCCGGGGGCAGGATCGTGTCGCGATACTGCTGGTCGTCGAGCGCGACCGTCACCTGGTCGATGCGCGTCGTCCCGAACGCGGTCAGGATGGCCATGCCGATGGCCATGCCGGCCATGCGGCCCACTGTCACCGCCGCACTGGCCGCACCGAAGGCGGCTCTGCCGGCTGCTTCCACCGCCGCCATCGAGCGTGGCGTCACGGTCAGACCGAAGCCGAGGCCGAAGAGGGAGATCGACGCCACGGGCACGATCAGGTCCGTGTCGATGCGCGTGGTCGACAGCCACAGCAGGCCGACGACGCCGGCGGCGAGCCCACCGAGGGTGACCGCGGTGGCGTCGAAGCGACGCATCATGAAGCCCGAAGCGAAGGCACCGATGGCCATGAACAGTGCCATCGGGCCCAGCACAAGGCCCTGCTCCTCCGGCCCGGCGAAGCGGACGCGGTCGATGAAGGCGGCCATCCCCACGATGGCCGTGGCGAGCGCGTAGCCGGTCAGCAAGCTCACCAGCACCGCGCCGCTGAACACGCGGTCGGCGAAGAGACGCAGGTCCAGGAACGGCTCCGGCACACGCAGCATGCGCACGATCGCCGCGATGCCGGTGATGACGGCGATCACGGCGGCCACCGGGATGATGGGGATGCCGGACTGCGGCGCGTCGCCGATGAGCGTGATCGCCAGCAGGCCGGCAGTGAGCGCGGTGCTGAAGAGGATCGCGCCGATGGCGTCCATGCGCGAGGACCCCGGCGCCACGTCCCAGTCGGGCGAGGCAGCCCAGACATAGATGGCCGCCAGCAGCGACAGCGGCACGGTCACGTAGAAGACCCAGCGCCAGGCCGGCACGAGGAGGTCCACCGCCGCACCACCCCAGATGCCAGCTGAGGCCAAGGCGTCGCGCAGGTCCAGCACCTCCAGGATGACCGCGCCCAGCAGCGGACCGATGGCCATGCCCAGGAAGGTGGCTGCACCGATGAAGCCCAGGGCACGGGAGCGGGCATGACCGCTGTAGAGGTGGCTTGCTCCGGCCGTGGCCACGGGCAGGATGGCGCCGGCGCCGGCGCCCTGGATGACCCGCCCGAACACGAGCGCCTCCAGCGTCTGCGCGCCGCCACAGACGAGCGAGCCGGCCGCAAAGAGCAGCAGCGAGAGGATCATCAGCCGCGGCAGCCCGAAACGGTCGGCTGCGCGACCGGCGAGCGGCATAGCCGCGATGTAGGCCACCAGGTAGGCGGTGATGATCCAGGAGGCCCGGCGCAGCTCGCTCCAGCCGGAGAGGTCGAAGAAGATCTCCGGCAGCGCCACGGCCGTGATGAAGAGCTCGATGCCCACGAGCAGCACGCCCAGGCACAGCGCTGCCAGCATCACCGCACGGGAAGCTGGGCTCATGCGGGCAGTGTCAGTCGCCAGGCACCTTTGGTCAACGGCACGTGCTCGGCCCGCAGGCCATCGTTCTCAGCCACCCAGCGTCGTACCATCTCGCGCTCGTCGGGGCGGTCGCCGTCATCGACGAGGATGACACCACCTCGGGCCATGCGGTCACGCAGCAGCGGCAGGGCCGGGTAGCGCGCCAGCACGCCCGTGCCCTGCGGTGGACCATCCACGAAGAGGGCGTCGATGCGGACCGGCAGGCCCGCCCCGAGTCGGTACCACTGCCAGTGGTCGCTGCCGATCTGGACGTCCTCGAGGGGGGCGTCCATGACCAGGGCGAAATCCTGCAGCCCATGGGCTGCGATCTCCGCGCGCGTCTGTGCCGCGTATTCGGGCAGATGCTCGAGCGAGACGACGCGGCCCTTCCCCCGCTGCTGCAGGCGGCGCGCGGCAACGATGGTGGAGGTGCCGCTTCCCAGCTCGAGCACGCTGGTGGCACCGGCGTCGATGATGCGCACGATCTCAAGCAGCGCGTCGGGAGCGGCGGCCGCACCCCGGGTCGGGGCCAGCGGTCGCTCCAGCTGCAGCGTGTCGCGCAGCCACAGCAGCGCCTCGAGCTGGCCATAGAGACGCTTCTCGGCCTCATTGACAGCGCGTCGCGTGCGCTTGGCCCGGCCGCGCGCCTTGCGTTCCGCGCCCTCCGTGTCGGGGGTCGTCGAGCGCGTGCGCCTGACCGGCCGCAGCCAAGCGCCGACCACCAGGGCGAAGGCGCTGGCGGTGATGGCGGCGCCGAGGGCGACACTGACCACGTCGGCCCCAAGCGCGAATGCCAGCAACGCCAGGAGCAGCATGACCAGGATGACGGCCGACGACAGGACCGGAGGGCGGCGTAGCAGGGCCATGCCCGAATGATGGGCCACGGGCTGCAGATGCGCACGCACGCTTGACAGTGCCCGGAGAGCCTACTAGCATCAACATCTGCTTATATAAATGCTCGTTGTTTTATCTATCGAAGGCCAGGAGGAGCGCTTGCCCAGTCCGGCACGCATCCGTTCCACCATCGCCACCATCACCGATCCACCCCAGGACCTGCGGTCGATGGCCGTCATCCACAAGGCACTCGCCGACCCCACCCGCTTGCGCATCGTGGCGCGACTGGCGCAGGGCGACGGCACCATCAGTGACCTCATGCGTCACGTCGACCTGAGCCAGCCGCTCGTGTCCTGGCACGTGCGCCGCCTGCGCGTCGCAGGCATCGTCCAGACGCGGCGATCCGGTCGCGAAACCGTCTGCAGCCTGGGCCGCGAGGCCCTGTCGCGCTTCCACGCACAGGAGCAGGCGCTCCTGGGATCGGAGGAGTAGTCGTGAGCAAGGGTTCGTTCATCTCGCCGGAGCAGCGCTCCGGTATCCGTGCCAGGGTCGAGCCCGTCGCCCTGGCCATGTCTCGAGCAGGGCTGACGCCCAACATGCTCACCCTCATCGGCTTCGGCATCGCCTCGTTGGGTGGTGTGCTGGCCGCTGTCGAATGGTGGTTGCTCGCCGGCATCGTGGCCACGGCCGGTGCGGGCTTCGACATGTTCGACGGTGCGGTCGCGCGCGCCACCGGGCAGGTGAGCAAGCTCGGTGCCTTCATGGACAGCACCTTCGACCGCTGGGGCGAAGGCATCGTCTACCTGGGCATCGTCATCGGTGCGACGCGGGCCGGCTTCGACCTCGGGGCCTGGCTGGCGGCCGCAGCGCTGGTGTCGGCCTTCATGGTCAGCTACACCCGCGCCAAGAGCGAATCGCTGGGCTTCTCCAGCGGCACCGGCATGGCCGCCATCGGCTTCGCGCCGCGCGAAGTACGCACGGTCATCCTCGGCATCGCCGTCGTCGGCGCAGGCATCTTCGGGGTCACACCCGACCTGTTCGACCTCGGCAGCCTGCTTCTCGCGATCGGCCTCGGGCTCATCGCAGTGCTGGCCACGATCACCGTCGTCCAGCGCATCCGGTTCGTCACCTCGCAGCCCCCCGATCCGGGGACCTGATCCCGCGGACACCCAAGGAGATATCACCGCATGAGCAACCTCAATGGCAATGGCACGGCGCCCGTCCCCTCGGGCGAGAAGAAGATCCGCGTCGCCATCGTCGGCGTCGGCAACTGCGCCAGCAGCCTCATCCAGGGTCGCTACTACTACGAGAACGCGCCCGAGGACGCCTTCGTCCCTGGCCTGATGCACGTCAACCTGGGCGGCTATCACGTCCGCGACATCGAGTTCGTGGCCGCCTTCGACGTCAACGCCAACAAGGTCGGCAAGGACCTGGGCAGCGCCATCTACACCAAGCCCAACAACACCATCCGGTTCATGGACGTGCCGCAGATCGGCGTCACGGTCCAGCGTGGCCCGACCATGGATGGCATCGGCCGCTACGTGGCCGATGTCGTGCCGGAATCCGACGCCGTACCGGTCGATGTCGCCGCCGCCCTGCGAGCCGCTGATGTCGACGTGCTCGTCTCCTACCTGCCGGTCGGCAGCGAGGACGCCACGCGCTGGTACGCCGAGCAGGCCATCGCGGCCGGCGTCGGATTCGTCAATGCCATCCCCGTGTTCATCGGCCGGGAGCCCGAGTGGCAGGCCAGGTTCGCCGCGGCGGGCCTGCCCATCATCGGCGATGACATCAAGAGCCAGGTCGGCGCCACCATCAGCCACCGCGTGATGACGCGCCTGTTCGATGACCGCGGCGTGCAGCTCGACCGCACCTACCAGCTCAACTTCGGTGGCAACACCGACTTCCAGAACATGCTCGAGCGCGACCGGCTGGAGTCCAAGAAGATCAGCAAGACCAACGCCGTGACCTCCATGCTCGACTACGAGATGCCTGAGGGCTCGGTCCACGTCGGCCCCTCGGACCACGTGCCCTGGCTGGAGGACCGCAAGTTCTGCTACATCCGCATGGAGGGCACGACCTTCGGCGACGTGCCCCTGCTGGCGGAGCTCAAGCTGGAGGTCTGGGACAGCCCCAACAGCGCCGGTGTCATCACCGACGCCATCCGCTGCCTCAAGCTGGGCCTGGACCGCGGCCTTGCGGGCACACTCGTGGCTCCCTCGGCATACTTCATGAAGAGCCCGCCGCTGCAGATCCATGATGACGTGGCCCGCACGCGTGTCGAGGCGTTCATCCGGGGTGAAGACAACGCGACCCTGACCGGCAGCCAGTCGGACATGGTCGAAGCGGCCGAGGTGGTCTCCGCGACCGCGTCGCTCGAGCAGGAGGCGGTCACGATCGCCTGACAGGAGGGGTGTGTCCGGCGTCGACTACGCGCCACATCGCCGTTCGAGTCGGGGGCGGTTCAGCGGAGCCGTCTCCCGGCTGTGGGAGCGGTGCGTGGTCGTCGCCTTCCGCGGCGCCTCGTGGCTGCTGGTGCGGGTGCCGCTTCACCTCAGCGAGCGCATCGCCCGTGCCGGCTTCCTGGCTGGCTACTACCTGTGGCCGGCCAAGCGCCGCATCATCCACGCCAATGCCGCGCACGTCCTTGGCCTGCCACCCTCGCACCCAGACGTCGGCGCCCTGGCGCGCGGGATCTACAGCACCTACGCACGGTTCACCATCGAGCTGATGCGGCTGCCCAACCTGCCCGCCGATGAGCCGGTCCGGCTGGTGGATCATCACGGCGAGCTGCACGAGCGCTTCATCGCGCTGTGGCGCCAGTGCCGTTCGGACGGGCGCGGCATCATCGCCGTCTCGGGCCACATCGGCAGCATCGAGGTCTTCGCCGGTGCCTATGCCCAGCAGGGCATCCCCACCTACGGCCTCGCCGATGACTCGGCGTTCCCCGAGCTCTTCGAGCTGCTCAACGCCTCGCGAGCCCGCTGGGGCGTCACCATCATCCCCTGGCGCCGCTTGCGCGAGATCTTCCGGGTCATGCGCGACCCCGCCATCCTGGGCATGGTGGTGGATTGGGGCTATCGCCACGATGACGTGCCGGTGAGGCTCTTCGGCGACTGGACCACGCTGCCCGCCGGCCCGGCCACGCTTGCCGCCCGCACCGGCGCCATCGTGCTGCCGGTGCTGGCACGACGCCGCCCCGATGGCCACTATGAGCCGGTGATGTACGAACCCATCGAGGTCGGCGGCACCTCCGAGGCCCACATCGCGACGGCCACGGCTGCGATCGCGACAGCCCTCGAGGCCATGATCTCGGAGGCGCCCGAGCAGTGGTACACCTTCAAGCCGATGTGGCCGGCAACCACGGCACAGGCAGCAGACCTGGCGGCGCGTGCCGCCCGGACGGGGACCTTCGAGGCAGGTGCGCCCGATGCCTGAGCGTGGTGGCGCGACAGGGCGTGGCGGCGCGGGGGCCCCTGCTCCGCCGGTGCCGGCGCCGCTCAGCACCACGCAACAGATCCTCCTGCGTCTCATCATCGGCGCCCTCTGGGTGTTGCGCAGACTGCCGGATGGGCCCATCTATCGCGTGGCCTACGCCATCGGGGCCGGGCTCTACCTGGTGCTGCCAGAACGCCGTGAGCGCGTGCGCCGGAACCTGGCACGGGTGTGCCGCTGGCTGGTCGACAACGATATGGCCACTCCGCGTGTGGCACGGGCAGCCAGCGACGAGACGGCGCTCGAGCGCATGGTGCGCGCGGCTTTCGGGCACTGGGTGGTGACCTATGCCGAAGCCGCCCTTGGTCCGCGCTACAGCGCCTCCGAGCTACGACGACGCTTCATACCGGTCTATCCCGCCACCTCAGCCGAGACCATCGCGGCACGGGCGCCGGGCGAGGTCGGGCTCATCCACCTGGCCATGCACTTCGGCTCGGTCGACCTGTCGGCGCTGTACGGGTCGCGCGTGGGTGTCCTGCCGCTGACAGGCCCCATGGAGTTCGTCGGCTCACCCATCGCCCGTGCGTACTTCGAGCGTGTGCGCAACGAGCTCGACGTCACCATCGTGCCCCTCGGCAATGCGGCGGAGGCGCTCATCGCCGCCCTCGAGCGGGGCGAGGCCGTGGGCATCGTGGCCGACCGCAATATCGTCGGTCGCGGGTCCCCGGTCGAGCTCTTCGGTGCTCCCACGCGGCTGCCCATCGGACCGGCCCTGCTGGCCGTGCAGACCGGGGCACCCATCTACCTGCAGGCCATCGAGCGCACCCGGCGTGGCGTGTGGCTGGGCCACACGGTGCGACTGCGCCCGCCACCCGGCACCAGCGGCCGGCAGGCGACACGCGCCATCCTCGAGCAGGAGGCTCGCCACTTCGAACGCATCATCGCGCGCGCGCCTGAACAATGGACCACACTGTTCTTCCCCATCTGGGAGGACGAGGAGGTAGCGTGAGCCAGGAGACCAGCGGGGTGCTGCGTATCGATCCCCATGTGCACACGCTTGCCTCCGACGGCATCGACGACGTCGAGACGATGATCCTGGCGGGCATCGAGCGCGGCCTCGCGGCCATCGGCATCGCCGATCACGAGCGCATGGACGCTGCCCTGGCCGGCCGGGCGATGGCGCAGCATCGCGGCTGGCCCATCGAGGTCATCGTGGGCGAGGAGATCTCGACCCGCGGCGGACATCTGCTGGGGCTCTACATGCGGGAGCGCGTCCGGCCCTGGAACTCGCTCAAGGACTCCATCGCCAGGGTGCACGAGCAGGGCGGGCTGGCGATCATCGCCCATCCCCTGCCGCCGTATCCTCTGTGCGCCAGCGAGCGCAGCATCCGCCGGCTCATGGACGAGTCCGACCCCATCTTCCATCCGGACGGACTGGAGGGCTTCAACCCGACGACGGCACGGATGCCGTGGAGCCACAGGGCACCCGCGCTGGCCGAGGAGCTGGGCATCGCCGCCACGGGTGGCTCCGATGCCCACAAGGCCGCCAACGTGGGCTCGACGGTGACCATCCTCGAGCAACGGGGTGATGTCGAGTCGAGCCTGCGCCACGCCCTGGCCGAGCGTGACACCCGCTGGGAGGGCGCGCCCTACCCCTGGCGAGGGCAACTGCGGATGTTCGCCCAGCAGCAGCGCAAGAACCTCGAGGCCGTGGCGGCGGAGGTGGGCGGCAAGGTCCGCCGCGATGGCACCGGCCGCGACCTGGGCTACCCGGGCGGGCGCGAGCGACCCGTGCGCTTCGATCGCCCAGCAGCGGGATTGCCGCCCGACGAGGGCCGGGAATGAAGATCGGCCTGGTCACGCCGTACATCTTCCCGCTCCCGGGCGGGGTGAATGCCCACGTGGGCTACCTCTACGAGAATCTCGTCAAGCGCGGCCACGATGTCCGCATCATCAGCTCCACCCACGGCCCGCAGCGCTCGAGCGAGGGCGACATCATCCGCCTCGGGTACGGCTGGAGCGTGCCCACCAACGGCTCCATCGGGACGCTGACCGTCTCGCACCGCTACGGGCAACTGGTCAAGGAGATGCTCGATCGCGAACGCTTCGACATCATCCACTACCACGAGCCGTTCGTGCCCTTCCTCTCGCTGGTGGTGCTGCGGCACTCCCGGGCCGTCAACATCGCCACGTTCCACGCCTACTCCGGCTTCAGCCCCTCGTACGAGTTCGGCAAGCGCTTCATGGTCACGCCGGCCAAGCGCCTGCACGGCCGCATCGCCGTCAGCGCTGCGGCACGTCACTTCATCTCGCGCTACTTCCCCGGCGAGTACAAGGTCATCCCCAACGGCGTGGATCTCACGCAGTTCGACGACGTTCCGCCGTTCGCCCGCTGGAGCGACGGCATCCCCAACATCCTGTTCGTGGGCCGCTTCGAGAGCCGCAAGGGGCTGATGTACCTGCTGCGCGCCTACTACCAACTGCGGCTGGAGGGCCTGGGCTGCCGCCTGCTCGTCGTGGGCAACGGGCCCCAGGCGGGCGAGGCGCGCCGCTACATCCAGTCGCGTCGCCTGGGTGGAGTCGAGATGCTCGGACGGCTCTCCGACCACGACAAGGCGCGTGCTTTCGCCACGGCCGACATCTATGCCTCGCCAGCCACGGGACAGGAATCGTTCGGCATCGTGCTGCTGGAGGCGATGGCGGCGGGGGCACCCATCGTCTGCAGCGACATCCACGGCTACAAGGGCGTCGTCCGGCGCAACGAGCAGGCGGTACTGGTGCCGCCGCGGGACACGGAGGCGCTGGCGGCAGCGCTGGGCACCCTGCTGCGCGACCCTCTCCTGCGTCAGCGCATGGGCGAGTCCGGTCGCCAGCGGGCGGCGCAGTTCAGCTGGGAGAACATCACCGCCAAGGTGGAGGAGTACTACGGCTTCGTCATCCGCCGCCTGGCGGCAGCCGATCAGCTTCCCCCTGGCTTCTCGGCGGAGATCCCCGAGGCCCCCCAGCGTGCTCCCGTGCTCTGGTCCGCGACGGCCGACGAGGGCGTGCCTGCTGGCGAAGGTAGCGTGCACCAGGGCGCGGCACGAGCCGAGTAGCCGGCCAGGGGGTCCTCGGCGGTCGGTCGGGGCCGAGGGCCAGGGTCGCGATCAGCGGGCAGGCGGCATCCGCGCTGGCGCTGCTGCTGCACGGTCGCCCGGGCTGGCCGGGCGGCCCCACGAGCGTGCCACGGCCGCCACGGCACCGACGACGATCAGGGTCAGAGCGCCGATCTGGACGGTGACCACGTCGACCAGCCCGCCCTCGCCGGCGACGTCGGTGTTGACGGCGAACTGGAAGTCCCAGTTCCAGGTGGGCAACAGGCCCTGGTAGATGGACGCGAGATCGGAGGGCAGCGGCAGGCCAGAAAGGTTCGGATACCAGACCGCCAGCCACACGAGCGCCGCCGCCAGGACGCCCAGGACGAAGCGCCTGGGGTCGCGCGCGCGCAAGGTCAGCCATGCCGGCACGGCCAGCACGGCCAGCGCCAGCAGGGCCAACAGGTCCGACGACAGGGCCAGCGACGTGGTGGAGGCCGTGTCGAGGAGCAGCAGCGCCGCGAGGATGCCCGCGAGGGTGATGGCCGCCACCAGGGCCAGCGCGACGACCGGCAGATGGCCAGCCTCCGCCGACCCACCGCCAGCGCGCACCGGGCGGGTCGCACGCCAGGCCAGGAAGGCGGCCACACCCGCTCCGACCGTCAGCACGACCAGGGCGGCCAGGCCGCCCTCGCTCAGCTGCGCGGTCCGCGTGGCCTGTGAGGCACAGGCCACACCCGACGGGTTGGCGATAGCTGTGCCCGAGAGGATGCACAGCGGGGTGCGCAGGAGCCACAGGAGCGGGGCACCGATGATGGCGACGGCGGCCGTCGCGCGTGCCAGGAACCAAGTCCGTGCACCCGGACCGTGCCATAGCTCCGCGAGGAAGTAGGACAGCGCCAGCAGCATGAACGGCAGACTCGCGTACACGTGGTACTGGAACGCGGCCCGGTCGATGCGAGCCCAGGGAAGCCACATCGCGGCCCACATGATCACCACCATCGTCAGGGCCAGGCTGCGGCGGTGCCAGGCTGCCCAGGCGGAGAACGCCATACCGGCGATGCCCATCCAGAAGATGACCAGGTTGCCGCTGTCGTAGATGAGACCGGTGGCGCCACCGGCGTAGCGCTCCTGGAAGAACCACACCGGCTTGAGATCGAGTGGCCAGGCCCACCAGGGCGAGGAGGCTGCGTGCTCGGCACGCAGGTTGTCGTGGTACTGGTACATCGACTCGGTCAGGCCCAGCAGCGTCTGGCCACCATCAGTGGATGCCGGCAGGCCCGGTAGGCTGCCCAGGAGCGGCAGGCCCCAGTCGTTGCCCAGCTCCACCCACGGCGCGTAGGTCACGATGTAGATGAACAGGGGCACGATCGTCAGCGCGGCCAGCGTGATCAGCCACGGGATGATCTGGCGCGGACCAGGACGCAACCAGGGGCTGGTGCCGGGCACCGGCTGCGGCGCACCGGGCGCGAAGGGGCCGCGGCCCAGGCTGCTGGCGATCAACAGGACGGCCCCGATGGCCAGGCCGGCCGTGACCGTCAGCCCGCCGGCGAGCGGGCGCTGGACGAGCAGCAGCGCGCCACCGGCCGCCAGCGGCATCGCCACCGCCAGCAGCGCCTCGGCCCTCGTCAGCGGGATGGGGCGACGGACGATGGCTGCGGTGAGCAGCGCTGTCAGCAGCACCATCAGCAGCAGGAAGACCCAGTTGCGGGCGGGATCGTCCACGGGTCCACCGCGGATGGCCATGCCGCCAAGGACCGCCGTCAGGCCGATCATCCCCGTGAGCGCCACGAGGCGCCCCAGGCCCGAGCGGAACAGCACCAGCAGGCCCATGCCGCCGATGGCGTACATCGCCACCCACTTGGAGGCGAGCGCCAGCCCCAGGGCGACGCCGACGCCGAGCAGGATGAGCAGTGCCGTCCAGGCTCGGCGGTGCCCGAGGTACAAGGGCGCGAACAGCAGGACGGCCAGAACGACGAAGGTGGTCACATAGGCGTCATTCATCGCGATGCGTGAGTTGGCGAAGAGCATGCCTTCAGCAACGACCAGCACGGCCAAGATGAGTGCGACGCTTCGCCTGGCGAACAGCACCCGCGCCAGCAGGTAGAGCAGCATCGTCCCGAGGACGCCGACCAGCATGCCGGGCAGGCGCCAGCCGAAGGCGTTGCCGCCGATGCCGATGGTCGTCAGGCCGCCCTCGGCGCTGATGGCCAGGAGCTCGGCGCGGTCTGCCTCGGGCCGATCCGGCAGGGTATCGGCCAACAGCTCGACCGGTTGGCTCGGAAGCGGCACGTCGGTGAAGACCGATTCGCCCTTGGGCTCGACGACGTAGACGGTGGGCCCGCCGGTGGGAGCGTCACCGAGGACGTGGACGAGCTCGGCAGAGGCATTCCAGGCCAGGCGCTCCACGGTTCCGGGCATCCAGACCGACCCGTCGCGGGTCGGGCCGTCGTCGGTAAGCCGGACCGATACGAGCTCGGCGCCGCTGGCAGCATAGAGCGTCGGCTCGCTGCTGTCGGGGTCAGCCAGTACCAGCCCGGTCACCGGCTCGTCGGTCGCGAACTCGGCGACCGGGTCCAGCGTCCAGGCGTCGAGCAGGGTGACACCAGCGGCATCAGCGATCGCCAGCAGTGGACCGCGCTCGAGCGTGGCACCCGGAAGCTCACCGCTGTCGATGGCCGCCTGCAACGCGTCCGCGGCGGCTCTCTCGAGGTAGGCTGCGGCAACGACGTAGCCGTCAGTCGCCAGCAGCTCCATCATGCGTTCGCGCTCGATGACATCGACATCAGCGAGGGTCTCGCCGGCGAGCGCGGTGACGATGGCGTCGGCGGCGGCGGCGCGGTCGTCCACGGCATTCGTCTCGACGAGCAGGCGCTCGGCCCATGGCAGCTCGACCACATCGGTGACCGCCACGGCGAACCGCTCGGACAGCGCTGCGCCGGTCTCGGTATCGAAGGTGGCGACAGCGCCACGCGTGATGGCCACGACCGAGGTGTCGGTGACCAGGAGGTGGTCGACCGGGGCGCCGGGACCGTCGGAGAAGCGCTCCACGGATGGCACGCCCTCGCCGTCGCCGTGGCGCAGAGCATCGAGGTCGGTGGTGTCGAGCCGATACAGGCTGCCCCTGGCGTCGGCCATGACGAGCGTCCGGTCCTCGGCGTCCAGGGCCAGCCTGGTGGCGGCCAGCGGCAGCTCCGCGAGCAGCTCATCTGTCGCGAGGTCGTAGACACGCACGCTCTCACCAGTCGCGACGTAGAGGCGGTCGCCGTTGCGCTGCCCGCCGTCGTGACCCGGCGACCAGCGTGGTTCCAGTACCGCGTCCGAGACCGGCACGCCCAGCTCGGCGCTGCCGGTGATCTCGTTACCGCCGGCGAGACGGATGCCCCAGGCCATGGCGTACTTGGCCAGGTGGGGGTGTGTGAACTCGTAGATGTCGTGCGGCTCGCCGTATTCCCAGTGCTGCAGGAACTCGGTCGCGGTGCGCGCGTGGTAGACCTCGTCGAAGTACATGTGCGTCGGCTGCTCGAGCCGGGCGCCGCGGACGAGGAGTGTCACCGCCACCAGCGCGATCAGCACGAGCACGTCCTTGCGGTCCAGGCGGCCGCCCGGCTCGGTCGCCAGGACCGCGCTGCGGTCGCGACGCAGGGAGCCCCAGGTAAGGCGTGCCACGAGGCGGTCCAGGCGGGCAGGTCCGGCCGCGCTGCGGGCCGCTTGCGCAGCCCTGAGCGGCACGGCGGGCGGGGCGGGCACACCCGCTGCCCCAGCGAGCGGTGCGGTCGTCGTTGGAGCCTCCGAACCGGCCTGCTGGTCGAAGCCGTCGGGGCTGGTGCGGAGGGACGGTCGCAGCTGCCAGGCTATCCACAGGCCCACGCTCGTCTGCAGCAGCGCCGAGAGCGCGATGACTGGCCCGCTGCGGAACAGCTCACCCGCCGGCAGGGTCTCGACGTTGGGGCTGCCGTACAACGGCAGCGTGAGGACGCCGTGGAGGTTGATGAAGGCGCCGACCGACAGCAACAGCAGCGCCACGGCCCAGCGACGCTGCACGACCGCCAGTAGCGGCATCAACGCGACCACCGGGAAGATGTAGCGCTCGTGGACACGGGTGGGCAGGATGAAGAACGCCGCCGCCAGAAGCGTCGCCGCCACGATGAGCGTCCAGCGGTCGTCCCGGACCGCGGCACGCACGCTGCCCCACAGGAAGCCACCGACCAGCAGGGCGGCGCCCACCGCCACGCCCGGGATGGGTCCCAGCAGCGGCAACGTGTCCTCGACCCAGTTGAACGCCTCGGCCAGCGATGGTGCACCGGCCACGCCCAGCAGCGCCCACATGTTGTAGGCGTTGACGGTGAGGTAGCCGTACTGGCCGGCCGTGCCGAACATGCGCTCGAGGTACTCCAGCGGCCCCATCCCGAAGGGCAGCGCCACCATGAGGAACGCGACCCAGGCGGCCGCGAACGCCGTCAGCAGCCTGGGCCAACCCTGCTGCCGGGCGAGCCACGCCGCGAGCGCGGCGGGCGCCCAGGGTCGCCGCCGTGGCCCCGAACCGGGACGCACCAGGTGCCGTTTCAGCAACACGAAGAGGACCAGCGGGATGAGCACGACACCGAACTGCGGCTTGACCAGCGCGGCGGTCGCAGCGAGGGCGGCAGCACCCTCGCTGTTGCCACGGATGAGCGCGGCGACACCCAGCAGCACCACCAGGGCGCCGGCGGCGTCGGTCTGGCCCCAGAGCGCCGAGTCGTAGAAGGAGACGGGGTTGAAGAGATAGAGCGCCGCTGCGGCCAGCGCCAGCGTCTCACTGCGCCCCCCTGGCCACGTCCAGCCTCGTACCAGACGGTAGATGAGGTAGCCCACCCCGATGTCCAGCACCATCGGTGGCAGCTTGATCAGGTCGCCGGCACCACCGGCCGGGACCAGAGCGCCCACCAGCCACAGCAGGTACAGGTAGGCCGGCGGGTAGTCGCTGAAGCCGGCGTTGGCGTAGAAGCCCGCCGGGCCATGCTCTGCCATGGTGGCAGCCCAGGAGGCGTACAGCCCGACGTCGGATTCGAAGCCAGAGGCCGGAAACAGCACGTATGCGATAGTTAGCCGCAGTGCCAATCCAGCCAGCAGAAGAACGACGAGGGCGGGGCTCAGGGCGAGTACACCAAGGGGTCGGACCGGCTCACGGGGACGACGGTCGACCCCTTGCGCAAGGGTCGTTGTCACCGGTGACGACCTGCCTCCTGGGAACGCGTTGAGGTGAGCGCGAGTATATCAACGGGTCCACAGGCCGCCCCCGACGCTAGCGTGGACGGCGCTCCAGCAGGGTGGCTGGAGGATGCGCTGCAGCGGATCCACCCCGCCTGGGTCGCACTCGGGCTGCTGCTGCTGGCAGCGGTCGTGTACTTCAGCTCCAACCCGGGGCGAAGCGATTTCTACGACCACTTCGTGTGGCAGGCGGACGCGTTCCTGCAAGGACGGGCGGAGATCAGCTACCCGGTGAGCGAGGGCGCCTACCGCAACGACTACTTCCAGGACGTGCTGCCGGTGGCGCCCGGGAGGGCGCAGATCCCGTTCCCGCCGCTGCCGGCGATCGTGCTGTTGCCGTTCGTGGCCATCTGGGGCCTGGGAACGAATGGTGCTGCGGTGGCCGCCGGCCTGGGCGCGGTCAACGTGGCCCTCTGCTGGTGGATGTTGCTGGGGGTCACGCCCCGCCGCTCGGCGGCGCTACTGGGCACCCTGTTCTACGGGTTCGGCACCGTGGCCTGGTATGCGGCCATGCTGGGTACGACCTGGTTCCTGGCCCACGTGGTGGCATCGACCTTTCTCTTCATCGCCATCGCCGGCGCCGTCCGCGCCGATGGTGCTCGCGACGCGATGGGTCGCCAGCTCGGTGCCGGCATCGCCTTCGGCCTCGCCGCGACGGCGCGACTGACGACGATATTCGGGGCGCCCTTCTTCGTCTTCGTCGGTGGCGGGGGCTCGTGGCTGCGCCGCGCGGTCGCGGCCGGCGCCGGCGCGCTCATCCCGGTGCTCCTGCTGCTGGCCTACAACCTGGTCACGACCGGTGCCCTGCTTCACCCTGCCTACGATCATCTCTACGAGGTCGAATACCGGCCCCGCCCGGAGCTGGTGAACCCCGATTGGGCCATCGAGGATCCGCGCTACATCCCGCAGAATGCCGCGATCATGCTGGCCCAGCTGCCGCTGACCCCGCTGCTGGACGACCCGGCGTGCACCGGGGAGGCCGTGACACTCGCATCGCTGCTCGACCCCGCGTGCCCGTTGCTGCGACCTGACCCCATCGGCATGAGCATATTGCTCACCAGCCCCGGCTACCTGCTGCTGATTCCCGTGCTGTGGCGTGACTGGCGCCGGCGCATCGTGGCCGGCGCGGCCCTGGCCGTGCTCTCGATCGCGCTCATCGACCTGATGCACTTCAGCCAGGGCTGGGTCCAGTTCGGCTACCGCTTCAGCAACGACTTCGCACCCTTCGCCACGGTGCTGGTGGCTCTTGGCATCGCGCGGGTCGGTATCGGCGCGATATCGCTGGGCCTGGTGGCGGCGTCGATCGCCGTCAACGCATGGGGTGTCTACTGGGGCGTCAGCCTGGGGTGGTGAGCACGACGGCGACGAAGGAGCCCCGGGCATCCGACTACGCCCTGGCGTCGGTCCCGGTCTTCGCCGTGGCGCTGATCCTCTACGCTCGCACCCTGCTGCCCGACGTCGGGCTGTGGGACACGGCCGAGTTCCAGACCATCGGCAGCGTGCTGGGCATCGCCCACCCGACCGGCTATCCCACGTACACGCTGCTCGCCTGGCTGGCCTCGGTCCTGCTGGCACCCTTCGGCAACGAGGCCTATCGCGCCGATCTGCTCTCAGCGCTGTTGATGGCCGCCGCAGCGGCCCTGCTGGCCGTCCGCGTCGTGCAGGCCAGCCACAGGTGGGCCATCGGCCTGCTCAGCGGCATCGCCTTCGCCACGGGACCCGTGGCCTGGCACTGGGGCCAGCGCGCCGACCCACACGCGCTCCACGTATTCTTCGCGGCGCTGCTGCTCGTGCTTCTCGGCACCTGGGCCGCGAGACGCGAGCGCGGGCCACGGGGCGATGCCTGGCTGCTGGCCGCCGCGGTCGCCTACGGGCTGTCGCTGGGCAATCACGCACTCACGCTCTTGCTGGCGCCCGGTATCGGCGCCTACGTCCTGATGGTCGAACCTCGCATCTTGTGGCGCCGGTGGCGCCTGGTGCTGGCGGCGGCCGCGGCCCTTGCAGCCAGCGCAGCCCTGGTCTACCTGTACCTGCCGCTGCGTTCCGCCATGGACCCGCCTCTCGACTACGCCGATCCGGAGAGCTGGAGCGCGTTCTGGTACGTCGTGCTGGGCGAGCAGTTCCAGGGCACCTTCGGCCCGTTGCCGCCGACGCTCGAGGTGCTGTCGGGCGTCGGCGACGAGCTGGTGCGTAACCTGGGCCTGTTGATGGTGCTTGCCATCGGCGGCATCGTGGCGGGCCTCCTGCGCCACCCGCGCCTGACCGTCATGACGCTGCTGTGGTTCGGCTGCACCTGGCTGTTCGCCATCGGCTATCCCAACGCCAACATCGAGCGCTACTACCTGGTGCCGCTGCTGGTGTCGGCCCTCTGGGTGGGGCTGGCGGTCGATGCGGCCTGGGACATGCTGCGCGAGGCCATCGGGCCCGCTCGCTCGCGCCGCCTGACGCGGGTGGCGCCGTGGGCGCTGGTCGTGGTCCTGCTGCTGGTGGCCGTCGTCCCAGCCCTCGGTCGCTACGCAGACCTGGATGCGTCGGCCGACACCCGCGGCCGCGCGGTCCTCGAGGCCACCTTCGACGCCCTCCCGCCGGACGCGGTGGTGTTGTCGTGGTGGTCGTACTCGACGACGCTGTGGTACGGGCGCTGGGTGGAGGGCAGGCGCTCCGATGTCACCATCCTCGATGATCGCGACATCCTCGACGATGGCTTCGGCCGCGTGGAGGCGGCCATCGACCACTATCTCGGTGAGCGGCCGGTGTACCTCATCCGGCTCGAGCGGGACCTGGCAGCGCTAGAGGCGCGCTACGAGCTGGAGAGCGTGCCGGACATGCCGCTCGACCTGCGGCAGGTGGTGGGGCGCAAGGCCGAGTGAGGCGCGTAGCCCTAGGATGGGCAGGTGCCCGCACCATCCACCTCGCCAGCTGACACGATCGCCCAGCCCGTGGAGGCGCTGAGCTACTTCTTCCCCGCTCGCGACGAGGCCGCCAACATCGAGGCTCTCGTGGCCGAGGCGCTCGACGAGCTGGGGCGCCTCGCGCAACGCTTCGAGATCATCGCCGTCGACGACGGCAGCACCGACGGCACCGCCGAGATCGCCGACCGCCTGGCCCAGGAGTACCCCGGTGTCGTTCGCGTGGTGCATCACCGCTCGAACCTGGGCTACGGCGCCGCGGTGCGCTCGGGCCTTGCGGCCACCCGCTACCCGCTGGTCTGCTTCACCGACGGCGACCGTCAGTTCCGCATCGCCGATCTTGGGCGGCTGCTTCGCCGGCTCGACGAGACGGACGCGCAGGCCCGGCTCCCCGACGTCGTTGCCGGTTATCGCATCAAGCGCGCAGACCCGGCCATCCGCCTGGCCTATGCGCGGGTCTACCGGGCCACGCTCCGGCTGTTCTTCGGCCTGCGCGTACGTGACCCCGATTGCGCCTGCAAGCTCTTCCGGCGCGAGACGCTCGAGGGAGTGCGCGTCGAGTCGGGTGGCGCCTTCCTGTCCGCCGAGCTGCTCATCAAGATCGGCGAGCGCGGCGGCGTCATCGTCGAAGAGGGCGTGCCGCACTACCCCCGCACCGCGGGCAAGGCATCGGGCGCAGATCCGCGAGTGGTGCTGCGCGCCGTCAAGGACTTCTGGTCGCTGCGCCTGCGGCTGTGGCTCGACCGTGGCGCAGCGTTACGGCGTGGTCAGCCCATCCTGGAGCCCGCAGACGCCACGCGGCCCGTGCCCGGTCAGGACTAGGCACGCCCCTCGTCGGCGTCGCCTTCGTGGTCCGGCGGACGATCCCCGCCGAGCCGGTCGTCGAGCGGGCGGTCATCGGGAGCGGTGTCCTCCGGCGGGATGCGGCGCGGTGGGTTGCCGCCGGCGCCGCCCCCCTCCCCCGGCTCCGCGTCAAGCGAATTGACGAACTCGCGGAAGACGCTGAGCTTCTGCTCCTCGTCGGCTTCGGGGATGACACCGGCGCGGTCGAGGACAGCCTCGGTGGCGAAGATGGGCGCGCCGACCCGCACGGCCAGGGCGATGGCGTCGCTGGGACGCGCGTCGATCTCGAGGTCGCTGCCGTCCTGCAGGAGCACGATGCGGGCGCGATAGGTCTCGTCGGCGAGATCGGAGACGAGGATGCGCAGGACGCTCACGCCCAGCTCGCTCAGCATGCTGGCCAGCAGGTCGTGGGTGAGTGGGCGCTCGGCCTCCACGCCCTGCAGCTTCATGGCGATGGACTGGGCCTCCCAGCTGCCGATCCAGATCGGCAGGTAGCGCTCCGCATCAGCCTCGCGCAGGATGACCACGTGCTGTGAGGAGAGCATGTGCACGCGCACGCTCTCGACCATCATCTCGCGTGTCGCTCCGGTCATGCGGCGATTCTACCGGTGCGCGCGACGTCAGCCGACGGCGAGCGTGGTCTGGTACAACGCCTCCGGCGTGATCCACACCAGCGTGTCGTTCTTGCGCTTGCCCTTCTTGGTCGTGCCGCCCTCGATGACGTACATGCCGCGCACATCGTCCATCTCGCCGCCCTCGCCCGGCGGCAGCCACTGGCCGATATAGCTGCCGTCGACTTTGCTGAAGCCGACGACGCGACCGTGCAGCGCATCGTAGAGGTAGACGCGCCCGTCGGAGTTGGACCGGCCGGAGCCGTCGAGCAGACGGTAGTCGTGTCCGGGTCGCAGGTCGACATCGTCGGGCGGCAGGTCGATGGCGAAGTTGCCGTCCCAGCGACCGTAGGTGTGTCGCCGCAGCGTGTTCTCGAAGAGCGCGTAGACGTCGAAGTCGATGTAGAGCTGCTCGAAGTCCGCCACCTCGGCCGCCTGTGAGGCGAGGTAGGGCGAGGGCTCCTGGAACGAGCTGCCGTCGAAGGTCTGCTGATAGCGCATGATCTGGTTGAAGTCGGGCTCCGCGACGTACATGCGGTACTCGCCCACCAGCGGGTCATAGGCCTCGACATCGCCGTGGTTCGCCTCGAAGCCGGAGCGCCCCTGGAGTGACAGCTGCGCCAGCGTGCCCGCGCCGGCCGAGTTGGAGGGGCGCCACCGCCAGGGCCGCGCCTTGTCGTCCACGATGACGACGTCGGGTCCGGCGGCGGCCAGCTGCACCGGCTCGCCGATGGTGCGGTCGGTGCCCTTCTGCTTGTCTCCCTCGGCCACGATGGCCGCGATCTTGCCCGTCTTGAGGTTGGCCCGCTCGACGATCTTGGCCACGCGGTCGATGAAGATGGCGCCACCGCGTGATCCCTCCACGAGGTAGGCCGGGTCAGCGCCCTGGGGCAGCCCGGTGATGCGTTCGATCTGCGGTTTGCTGACCCCGTACAGCGAGTCGAGGCCGTCGCGGACACGGCTTTCCAGCTCATCGAGCGCGGCCGCCGACAGCCCGGTCCCACGGGCCTCCTGCACCTCGGCCCAGGCCTCGCGGTAGTACTCGAGGGCGGTGTCCGGCTCGGTGGTGATGAGGTTATCGGCCCGGTTGGCCAGGTCGAGGGCCGACCCCAGGGCCGTGTCGCTGGTGGCGATGCGAGGGATGTCGGAGACATCGCTGCCTCGGGGCACGAGCACGAGCACGAGACCGACCGCGAAGATCACGCCCACCAGCGCCAGCAGGCCCATGGCGGCGCGGCGCTGGTACTCGGCCCGGCTCGTCGCGGCCGTCAGCTCCCCGGGGTTGGCCTCGCGCCTCGGCATGGCCTGCCAGAAGCGCTCGCGCAAGGTGTCCAGCGCGCTTGCCGGGGTCGATACGCTGATGGCTTCGGGGAGGGACGTTGCCGGCTGGCCGAGGGTGGCATCGCCGACGACACGGGCAGCCGAGCGGCTGGTCTGCTCTCTGGCCTCGACGGCCATGATGCCGTCGGAGCCGGCACCCCCGGACGCCACGAACAGGTGGTGGAGGTGCTCCGCGGCCGCCTGCGGATGCAGCGTCAGAACGGCGCTCTTGAGCTCCTCGGTGCCGATGGTCTCGGTGACGTTGCGCGACACCAGCAGCAGCACGTCGCCGACGCTGAGCTCACCACGCCAGACGTCCACCGGGCGACCCTCGTCGCTGGGTAGTCCGGCGGGGGCGCTGCGATCAGGGATCAGCAGGCGCGCCGAGCGCACGAGATAGGCCTCCGCGGCGCCGAGAGTGGCGAGGTACAGCTCGTTGTTGCGGACGACAGCGGCGGCGACACCGAGCGAGCCGGGAGGAAGGCCAGCACCCTCACGACTGCCGCGCAGCCGACGATCGGCGCTCCTGACCGCCTTCTCCAGGCAGACCGGCACGCCCGCCGACTCATCGTAGTAGTACTCGTGCCGGATGGTGTCGGCGACGAGCTTCGTGGCCTCCCGGGCTCGGGGCCCGGGGGTGGTCGAGCCGACGAGGACGAACAACACGCCCTTGGAGCGGGTCGTGGATCCGGTCGTCGGCCGGGTCACGCTCAGCGTGTCGGCAGAGGTCGGGAGCCGGTCCCGCTCGGCGATCATTCCATGCGTGATCTCGAGTCGGGTAGCCATGAGCGGCCTAGTCTACCGTGGCCGCCCCGAATCCCCGTCGCGCGGCCTGCGCACGACGACATGCAGCTCCAGCAGACGCTGCCCACCGGGCGCGGAGGCGAAGGCATCGAGCAGTTGCAGCGCATGCAGCCGCAACTCCTGGCCAGTGGCAGGGTCGTCCGCGGAGACATACAGCCCGGGTGGGCGGACCTCGAGCAGACGCGAGGCGCCGGCCGCGAGCGGCACCATCTCCTCCACGATGCGCGACCACGACGACATCGCCCGCGCCGCCCGCAGCTCCTCGTCCAGGCCCAGCTGGCTGGCGATGCCCGGGAGCAGATCGCCCAGCCGGTGCACCGGCCGCCTGCGACGGCTCACCCGCCCACACCGTCGGCAGGATGGACGCTGCCCGGCTCCACCTGCCACAGCGTGGAGGCAGCCACGAGCGCGGGGTCGAGGTCGTCGGCGGTGGTGGTGGTGACGATGGCCTGCGGCAGGCTGCCGATGCGCCGGACCAGGTGTGCGCGACGCTCGGGATCGAGCTCGCTGAAGACGTCATCGAGGAGCAGCAGCGGTGGTCGCCCGTCGAGCTGCGTGAGCAGGTCCAGCTCGGCCAGCTTGAGCGCCAGGATGGCCGTTCGCTGCTGGCCGCGGGAGGCGAACTCGGTGAGGTCGCGACCGCCCGACCCGAAGGCCAGGTCGTCGCGGTGGGGTCCCACCAGGGTGGCGCCGTTCCACACCTCCTTGTCGGCCGTCTCGCGCAGTCGGCGACGCAGTGCGTCCGCGTTCGGTTCGGTGGGCTGGGGCTCGACGTTGGAGAGGTAGCGCAGCGTGAGCGCCGTTTCGTCCGGGGCGATCTCGCGATGGGCGTCAGCCAGTGGCTGGGCCAGCGCAGACAGGGTCTCGCGGCGCCAGTCCAGGATGCGTCCACCGTGCTCCACGATGACGTCGTCCCAGTAGGCCAGCTCGGCACGGCCGGCCTCCTCTTCGCGGATGCGGCGCAGGAGCGAGTTGCGCTGGGTCAGCGTGCGCTGGTACGTGGACATCACCGCGGCGGCCGTCGGCTCGCGCTGGAGCACCAGTCCGTCCAGGAGGTTCCGACGCAGCGACGGCGAGCCGACGATGAGGAGCATGTCTTCGGGTGCGAACAGGACCGTGCGCAGCACGGGCCAGAGGGCGGAGGCCCGACGGTTCACGCCATTGACGCGGATGCGCTTGCGAGCGCCGGGGGCGGCGCCCCTGGCGTGGACCACGACCTCGAGTTCCTCGCTGCGGCCGTCGCTCTCGACCTGCGCGGCCGCCCGGGCGAAGGCCGCACCCCAGCGCACCAGCTCCGTCTCCGTGGAGCTGCGGTGGGAGCGCCCTGATGACAGCACCACCAGCGACTCGATGAGGTTGGTCTTGCCGGCGGCATTCCGTCCAACAACCACGTGCGGTCCGCCGCCAAGGCGTATCTCCAGGTGCTCATAGCTGCGAAAGCCGTCGAGGGTCAGGCTGCGGACAGGCATCAGGCGAGTCGCTGGCGGCCGCGCCGCGAGGGCTGCGCGGCCTGCCGGGCAGCGTCGATCAGGAGGGCGTCCGCACCGGCATGATGACGTGCACGTAGGCCGGGTCATCGACGGGCTTGAGCACGCCCGGGGCGAGGGGCCCGCTGAGCTCCACGGCGAGCTGCTCGCCATCCATGTTCTGCAGGGCCTCGACCAGGTAGCGGGCGTTGAAAGCGATGGTGACCGGGTCCCCCTCGAGCTGTGCCTCCACGCGCCCCTCCGCGTCACCCACGTCGGCCTTGGCATTGACCGCGATGGCGGCAGGGTTCTCCTCCTCCCCAAAGCCGAGGCGCACGACATTGGCCGACGAGGAGGCGATGAGCGCGGTGAGGCGGACGGCTTTCAGCAGGTCATCGCGGTCGACGAGCGCGCGGGTGCTGTGCGACGTGGGCAGGACCGACTGATAGTTGGGGAACTGGCCGTCGATGAGACGGCTGACGACCTCCGTCGTGTCGACCTTGAAGATGACCTGGCTCTTGGCTTGGGCGAGGATGATGTCGACCGGCTCGTCCGTGTCGCCCAGCACGCGCATCAGCTCGACGTATGAGCGGGCCGGGATGACCACGCTGGTCTCCTCGACCGAATGCAGCAGATCGAGCGTCTTGACCGCGATGCGGTAGTTGTCGGCGGCTGCCAGTGTCAGGGTCTCGCCAGACAAGCGGGTCAGCACCCCGGTGAGGATGGGCCTCGTCTCGTCCGCTGCGGCGGCGAAGGTCACCTCGCCCAGGGCCCGGCGCATGGCCTTCTGGCTGACCTGCGTCGTGGGGCGCTCGCCGGCGGCCGGGATGACAGGGAACTCCTCGGCATCGATGCCGCGCAGCCGCGTGGTGTAGCTCCCGGCGCGGATGAGCAGCGTGTTCTCCTTCTCCATCTCGAGGTCCACGCGCTCGCCGCTGGGCAGGCCACCGACCATGTCCGTCAGGAGGCGGGCTGGCACGGTCATCGTCCCGTCCGTCTCGATCTTGCCCGGCACCCACACCGAGATGCCGATCTCGAGATTCGTCGCCGTCAGGCGGAGACCTCCGTCCTGTGTCTTCAGCAGGACGTTGGCAAGCACTGGCAGGGTCGCCCGACTGCTGACGGCGCGGCTCACGTGGGACAGACCCCGGGCCAGGTTCTCCTGCATCAAGGACAGCTTCACGAGCGGACGAGCTCCCTATGACATGTACATGGTTCTTTGTAATCTTCTCATCTCATCGTCATCTTCATACTGTGGATTCTGATGATGAGCCACGAGCGCCACGCTGCGCTCGTGCGTGCGGTCGGTCCGCCGGGGCGGCGGACGGCGTGTGTCTCACTGGTGCACAGACCTCCCTTCACTGTGGACGACCTGCCCGGACGCCCACACACCACACTCATCCGACCACCAGTGACACCCACCGCCCGCGGCTGGCTCCGCGCACGGCGCGGGACGTTCATCCACTGGTGGTCAACACTGACAGCGCACAGGTGGGCTGGGCCAGCGGACTAGGTAGTGTGTCCGTGGGGCCCCGGCGCCGTGCGGAACGACCGAACGACAAGGACGGCCCCCGCGGGTGCGCAAGGGTCTGATCAGCGATCGGAGAAGATCGACTCGCGTACGGCGGCCAGCTCTCGCCGCAGCTCCTCGTTGCGCGAGGCTTCCTGGTCGATCTTCCTGCAGGCATGCAGCACCGTCGAGTGGTCGCGCCCGCCGAGCTCGGCGCCGATGCGCAGCAGGGAGACGTCGGTCTCCTCGCGCATCAGGTACATCGCGATCTGGCGTGGCACCACGATGGCGCGGTCTCGCTTCTGGCCACGAAGCGCGTCCAGGTCCACGTCGTAGTACTGGGCCACCGCCATGGCGATGCGCTCCGGTGTGACCGCGCGTTTGCGTGGACTGTAGAGCACGTTCGACAGCACGGCCTGTGCCAGGTCCACGCTGATGGGCATCCCCTGCATCGAGGCGTAGGCCACGATGCGGTTGAGCGCCCCTTCCAGCTCACGGATGTTGGACGCGATCTTGCGCGCGATGAACTCGAGCGCGTCCCCGTCGACGCGAACCCCCTGCTCCTCCGACTTGGTGCGCAGGATGGCGATGCGTGTCTCGAGGTCCGGCGCCGTCAGGTCCGCGATGAGCCCCCATTCGAAGCGGCTGCGCAGGCGCTCTTCCAGCGTGGTGATCTGCTTGGGCGGTCGGTCGCTGGAAAGCACGATCTGCTTGCCATCCTCGTGGATGGCGTTGAACGTGTGGAAGAACTCCTCCTGCGTCCGCTCCTTGTCGGCGATGAACTGGATATCGTCGATGAGCAGCAGGTCGATCTTGCGATAGCGCGCACGGAAGTCGTCGATGCGGCCCTGCTGGATGGAGGTGATGAAGTCGTTGGTGAACTTCTCACTGGTGGCGTACACGACTCGCTTTCGAGGGAAGCGTTGCACGACAGCGTTGCCGACCGCGTGCATCAGGTGTGTCTTGCCCAGGCCGACCCCGCCGTAGAGGAAGAGCGGGTTGTAGGCCTCACCGGGCCGCTCCGCGACCGAGAGGCTGGCAGCGTGGGCGAGGCGGTTCGCCGACCCGACGATGAACGTGCGGAAGGTGTAGCGAGCGTTGAGGTTGACCCCCCCGCCTTCGCTGGCCCCGACGCGTCCGGGCTCCACGCGCACCGTGGCGTTCGCCGGGCGCTCCGGTTTGGTCGCCGTGGGCTCCACGGAGGCAGGGGCGTCGGTTGCATCGGACTCGGCATCGCTCACCACGAACTCGACGTTGACGCTGTAGCCGACGATACGGGCGAGCGTCTGGGCGATGAGCGAGCGGTAGCGGTTCTCCAGCCAGTCCTTGGCGAAGCCGTTGGGCGCTGCGACGCGAAAGAGGTCGCCGTCGACATCGACGAGCGTCGTGTCCCTCAGCCAGGTCTCGTAGTTGGCCGGGGACAGCGACACCTGAAGCTCACCGAGGGTGGCTCTCCAGACCTGCTTCGCGTCCATCGATGGCAACGTGACCCGCACTTCGACACAGCTTCAGCGTCCCGCTCCGAGTGACGTCCCGACACCCGGGCGAGGCGCGATCGACATCCCTCTGGAGGGAACCGTGTCAACCCCCCTCGGGTCGGCGCGATGGCGGCTCCAGCTTGGGCACCCGGGCCCCTGAGGGGCGCCGGGCGGCCTACGTTAGCACCGCGTTTCGGGACTGTGCAACGCCCGTCCGGCATACCCCCGGGGAGTATGCCGCATACTCCCCTGCACGGCTGCTACCACGACGAGCGTGGACACCGTGGCGACCCCTGCTCTGCTGGTGTTGGCAAGACGCACCACGACCGTCCGGCCCGACGCGACGGTCGCCGGGCCCTAGGCCACGCGCTGGCCCGGCTCGGCTCCGGCATCGACGCTGAGCAGGGGCACTCGCCCACCGGGTGCCAGGGCCCCCAGTACCAGCACCTCGCTCTCCACCCCCGCCACGCGGCGTGGCGCCAGGTTGACCACCGCCACCACCAGCCGCCCCACCAGCGCGCGTGGGTCCGGGTAGGCCTGTGTGAGCTGCGCGCTGGACTGTCGCTCGCCGCCGGGGCCGAAGTCGATCCGCAGCCGGTAGGCCGGCTTGCGTGCGCCCTCCAGCGGGCTCGCCGCAAGGATGCGCCCGACGCGCAGATCAAGCCGCTCGAAGTCTTCGCTGGTAGCGCTGCCGGGCTTGAGAAACGCCGCCTGGTCGGCGTCGTGGTCGATGGTCATGCGGAAAACCTCCGGGACGCGGGATTCGTCGCGTATAATCCGCCCGACTGGATGCGAGCGTGCGCCCGGGACGACCACAAGTGGTCTACCGTGCCGTGTTTGCATCGCCCACATCCGCACCGGCAGGCCGGTCTCGATACACACGACCCGACCGCCTGCCCGAAGGAGTCCAGTTCCCAGTGACCAAGCAGACCTACCAGCCCAAGAAGCGCCATCGCGCCCGGGAGCACGGCTTTCGCAAGCGCATGAAGAGTCAGGGTGGCCGCAAGGTGCTTGCCGCCCGGCGCGCTCGTGGCCGCAAGAAGCTCACCGTCTGACGCCCGGCAGACCCGAGGAGGGGCCGTGCCGACGCTCCGCTCGCGACGGGACTTCGCTCGCGTCAGCAGCGAAGGTCGCTCGCGATCGGACCGCCTCATGGTCGTCCGCTTCGTTCCCAATGCCCGCGACCACGACCGCTTCGGCATCTCCACCGGTCGACGCCTCGGTGGCGCCGTCCGGCGCAACCGCGTGCGCCGGCGCCTCCGCGAGGTCCTGCGACACGCGCCCAACCAGACCGGCCACGGCTGGGACATCCTCATCGTCGCCCGACCTCCTGCAGCCGAGGCCTCGTTCGACGACCTTCGAGCGGCCACGGAGCGCCTGCTCGGCGCTGTCCGTGGCGCGGTGACGACACCATCGTGAGCGCCATCGGTGATCTGGGGCGCCGCGTCGGGATCGGCCTGATCCATGTCTACCGCAAGACGCTGTCCCCGCTCTTCGCTGGTTCGTGCCGCTATGAGCCATCCTGCTCGGTCTACACGGAGCAGGCCATCCAGAAGTACGGGCTGGCCAAGGGCAGCTGGATGGGCGCCAAGCGCATCGCCAGCTGCGGTCCATGGCGTCCCGGCGGCTATGACCCGGTGAAATGATGCGCATCCGTTCCGCCCTCGCGGCGCCGTTCCGACTGGCGCCGCTCGACCTCATGGCGGCGATCGCCATCGCGCTCATCGCGCTGAGCCTCGTCGCCGGCCCCGCCTTCTCTCAGGACCAGAGTCCGTCGCCCGCCCCCACGGTCGTGCTCGAGACGACGGCACCCGGGCCCACCCGTTCACCGGACGCCGTCCCCACGCCCGCAGCCAGCCCTGGGCTGGAGGCGAGCCCAGCGCCCGCAGCCAGCCGCTCTCCGGAGGCGAGCCCGGCGCCCACCCTGATGCCGGGTGCCTCGACGATCGAGGACCCCTGTGCGCCCAGGCCCACCCCGGATCCCGATGCCACCCCCAACCCGGATGCCACCGCGCTGCCCAATCCCAATCTCTGTCCGGCGCAGCCGGGGGCCAACCCGCTCGACCTGCTGGCGTGGATCTTCACGCCCATCTTCCAGGTCATCTTCATCGGCCTGGCCTTCCTCTACAGCGTCACCGGCGACATCGGCATCGCCATCATCCTGCTGACGATCATCATCCGGACGCTGATGATCCCGATCTTCCGGATGCAGATCGTGTCGCAGCGAAGGATGCAGATGCTGCAGCCGGAGCTGAAGGCCATCCAGACCAAGTACAAGGGCGATCGCGCCAAGATCTCCGAGCAGCAGATGCAGCTCTACAAGGATCGCGGCGTGAACCCCGCCTCCGGCTGCCTGCCGGCGGTGCTGCAGATGGTGCTGCTGCTGCCGATGTACCAGGTCTTCACGCAGGGCCTCAAGGCGCCCGACATCAGCTCGATGCTGCACCCCTTCGGCATCCAGCTCGTGCACCTCGAATGCCAGAACCCGGGAGATCCGTACTCGCCCTGCATCAACCCCGACATCCCCTGGCTGGCCTGGATCCCCAAGATCGACAACGGCTTCGTGTTCCCCGGCTATCCCGGTGGCCTGCCCTCGAACCAGCCCGAGATCTTCGTCATGGTCCTCGCTGGCCTGGGCCTGGGCCTGTCGCTGCTGGCCATGGTCTCGGCGCTGCTGCAGCTCATCCAGACGCGCATGATGATGACCCGCAGCAGCGACCCTTCGCAGGCGAACCAGCAGAAGTTGTTCCTGGTGCTCCCGGCCTTCTCGCTGATCTACGGCGCCATCCTGCCGGCCGGCCTGTTCATCTACTGGATCACCACCACCGTCTTCAGCATCGTCCAGCAGTTCCTGATCAATGGCTACGGCGGGCTGTTCCCGCTGTTCGGCTGGACACCCGGCTTCGCCCAGGACCACACACCGCGGTTCCCGGTGAAGATGCCGGAACCCAAACCTGCCGCCGTGACCGCGGACGGCACCACCGAGACCACCAAGCGCTCCACCAAGGAGAGCGCCGCGGGCACCATCAGACCGGCCAGGCGTCGTAGCCGCCGGCGAGGGAGACGTCGATGAGCGAATACCAGGAGTTCACGGGCAAGACCGTCGAGGAGGCCCTCAAGAACGCACGCGAGCAGTTCGGCGTGAGCGGCCTGCAGGACCTCGACTTCGAGATCCTGACACAGGGCAGCCGCGGGGTGCTGGGCATGGGCGCCGAGCTGGCGCGCATCATCGCCGCGCCGCGCTCGGCGCTCGGCGGTGCCGCCCCCCGGAAGGAGGCCGCCCAGGCTGCGCCGACTCCGCCGCCGGCCCCACGCCCCGAAGAACGTCCCGCTGAGGCCGCGCCGCCGGTGCGCGAGGAGAAGCCGCGTGAGGCGCGTGAGCCGCGACCGCAGCGGCGCAGCGAGCGCGGCGGCGACGGTGCCGAACGACGCCGCAGCCGCTCAGGCAGCCGCACGGGCGAGACATCCACGGTCAGCGGGGCCGCAGCGACCGAGGTCGAGGCGGCCGTGGCTGCCGGCTCCGCCGCCAAGCCGGAGCCGTCGCAGGACTCCGAGGCATCGCCGGAGGCGCTCGAGGCCGGCAGGCAGATCGTGGCGCAGCTGGTCGAGATGATGGGTTACGACGCCAATGTCGAAGTGACCACCGGCGCGACCGCCAAGATCACCGTCTACGGAGCGGACGATGAGGAGAAGGAGGCGCTGGGCGCGCTGATCGGTCGCAAGGGTGAGCGACTCTCGGCGCTGCAACACCTGGTCAACCTCATGCTCTCGCGCAAGATGGGCACCTGGACGCGCGTCCTCGTCGATGTCGAGGATTATCGCGGCCGCCGCGAGCGCCAGCTCACCGAGGTCGCGACCCGAGCGGCGCAGCGCGTCAACGAGACCGGCCAGATGCTGCAGCTGGAGCCGATGTCGGCGCTCGAGCGCCGCTGGGTCCATCTCGCGCTGCGCGACGTTGACGGCATCACCACCCAGTCGATCGGCGAGGAGCCCACGCGGCGAGTGGTCGTGCTCAAGAGCAGCTAGCGCCGCAGGCACCGGAGCGCCCGCACACGGGAGCGCCCGCGCACGCGACACGACCCCGTCGGCCATGACGGGGTCGTGTCTTCAGTAGCGTGTTGGTGGAGATGGGGGAGAGTCGAACTCCCCGTCCAGAACCTTCTGCCGAAGACCACTACGAGCGTATCCGATGGTTTGTCGTCGATCCTGCAGTCCGGCATCGGCACCGTGCCGCAGGATCCAGTCACGTCCCCTTGCGGGCTTGACTCCGGGCTACGTGACGCTGACCCGAAGCGCATCCTCGCTGAATGACGCTTCCACAGCCCGCGAGGACGAGGCTGCTTCCACGCTCACCTTACAGCCTTAGGCTGCGAGGGCGAGAGCAGGCTGGCGGTTGTTGCCAGTTACTTCTAGGTTGCCGCCTGTTTAACGAGGCCTGACGGCACCTCGGCTCGCACTCTTCGGGGTTCGGGCCCTGTCGAGACCACGCATCCCCACTGGACCTCAGATGATAGCAGTCGAACGTCTGTTCTGTCTAGGCCCTGGATGGTCGCTCAACGGCCGCGCATGGCATCGGCGACCTCGCGGTCCATGTCCCGCTTGGCGTCGCGCGTAGCGATGTCACGCCGGTGGTCGTAGTGCTTCTTGCCGCGCGCAAGGCCCAGCTCCACCTTGGCCTTGCCGCGATCGTTGAAGTAGATGCTGAGCGGGACGATGGTGAGCCCCTTGGCCTTGGTGCGGCCGACCAGCTCGTCGATCTGGCGTCGATGCAGCAGCAGCTTGCGCGTGCGCAACGGCTCATGGTTGTTCCGGTTGCCGCCCGCCCAGGGGGCGATGTGCACCCCGACCAGCCACGCCTCGCCGCGTTCGATGCGGGCATAGGCATCCTTGAGGTTGAGATTGCTGTCACGCACCGACTTGATCTCGGTGCCGGTCAGCTCGATCCCGGCCTCGAGGGTGTCCTCGATGGTGTACAGGTGGCGGGCTTTGCGGTTCTGGGCGACGGTCTTGCCCAACGTCGGGCTCCTTGGTGTGGTGTGGCCGCGAGTGGCGGCGTGCCTCAGGGTCTCACAGACGAACGAACGCCGGCCCGAGAGGGCCGGCGTCCTCGTGGCATACACCACCCGGTCGGCTCGACTAGCGCCGAACCTCCGAGGCGGTGCAGCTACTTAAACGACTATCCATTGCACACCACCTCCTTTCGTTCGCGGGAACGGTACCCGATGTGTCGCCTCCCGGCAAGTGCTCCCTTCACACCGCCGAGCAGCAGCCGCGGTCAGGGGGCGAGGGGTGACGCCGCAGGCGTGGATCCGCCGGTCGCGGACGGCGTTGACGCGGGCGTCGGTGTCCCCGGCTCGGGCGCCAACGGCGTCGGCGTGGCGAAGGGACTGGCGCCGGGGCCGGAACTCGGCAGCGGCTGTTCCAGCAGGCGGGCGATGGCAGCCTGCAGCTGGTCGTCCTGCAGCGGATCGGCAGCGGCGATGCTCGGACGGTAGCGCTCCTCGCCGCCCGCCACTTCGACATCGGGCTGGATGCCCGTGCCGTCGACCCAGGTCTTGTTGCGGGTCAACCACTTTGCCACCGAGAGACGGAAGCCCCCGTTGTTGCCGGGCAGTTCGGTCCACTCCTGGACGGTGCCCTTGCCGAACGAGCGCTCCCCCACCAGCTCCGCCCGGCCGTCATCCTGCAGCGCGCCTGCCAGGATCTCGCTGGCGGACGCCGAGCCGCCGTTCAGCAGCACCACCACCTTGATGTTCCGGTCGACGGCCAACCCGCCCTCGATCACCTCCACCGCTGTCTGTCGTCCGGCCGCATCCTCCTCCCAGAAGACGGCGCCATCACCGAGGAACTGGCTGCTGATGGCTACGGTGGCATCCACGAAGCCGCCCGGATCGTCGCGCACATCCACGATGATCCGCTTGAGCCCGGCGTCGATATGCTCCCCCAGTGCCGCCGCGAAACGATCGGCGGCATTGACGCCGAAGCTGTCGATGGCGAGGTAGCCGACCTGGCCATCGGCCAGCACCGCGCTATGCACGTCCTCGCTCACGACCCTGTCGCGTGTGATGGTCAACTCCAGCGGCTGGCCGTCACGCAGCACGGCCAGCGTCACCTCGCTGCCGCGTGGACCGCGGATGAGCCGGACGGAGTCGTCGATCGTGCTGCCATCCAGCGAGACGTCGTCGACGCCGGTGACGACATCGCCGGCGAGCAGCCCCGCTGCCTCCGCCGGAGCGCCGGTGAGGACGTCGATGACCCGCAGCCCACAGTCATCGCCGACGGGCTCGCAGGGCGCGCCCGATGCGTCCTCGGTAGCCATCACCGCGCCCACGCCCTCGAACTCGCCGCGCGCGTCGTCGAGCGCGGCATCGAACTCGTCGGAGCGCATGTAGCGTGAGTTGGGGTCGCCGAGCACGTCGAACATGCCGATGATGGCCCCCTCCACGAGGTCCTCGGGGGCCGGTGTTCCGATGTACTGGTCGGTGATGATGCGATAGGTCTCGCTGAAGGCCTCGACCGCGGCCCGTTCGTCGGCGCTGCGTCCGCTGGTCTGGCTGCCGAGGCTGAGGCCGGCCCAGAAGACCACGGCCGCCGAGATGACGAGCAGGACCATGGCCGTCAGGCCGACCGTGGGCCCACGCGCGGACGTGTCCGGCTGCGGCGTCGACGACGGGCTCGACGACGGGCCTGGCGTCGCTGGCTGCTGCGGCGGCTCGAGCGGGGTGTTCATGCTGCTGTCAAGGGTGCCGCTAGCGGAGGTACGTGCGTACGCTGATCCAGGCGCCCACGCCACCGAGCCCGAGGCCGGCGCCGATGACGATGCCCATGATCTGCAGGGTCAGCGACTGGTCGAAGCCGAGTGGTACTGAGCCCGCGATATCGCTGGCCAAGTCGCTGATGGGCGGCGACGCGACCAGCAGGAGCAGTAGCGTGATGAAGGCTCCGGCAAGGCCGATGAAGACACCCTCGAGGATGAACGGCCAGCGCACATAGCGGTCGGAGGCGCCCACCAGGCGCATGATCTCGATCTCCTGCGAGCGCGCCATCAACGCCATGCGGATGCTGTTGATGACGATGAGCAGCACCGTCAGGCCGGCGAAACCCAGCACCACGACGCCCAGATTGCGCAGCTGCGACGTCAGGCTGACGAGCTTGTCGATGCCGCTCTGCTGATCTGGCACGAAGCGCACCAGGCCGGTCTCCGCGCGTAGCATGTCCGTCACGGCCTGGGACTCTCGCGGGTTTCGCAGCTCGACGGTGAGATACGCCGGCAAGGGGTTGTTCAGGCCGGTGTACACGCTGGTGTCCTGGCCCTCGGCTTCGCGATCGGCGATGAACGTCGCAAGCGCCTCTTCCTTGCTTGTGTAGGTCACGAAGGCCACCTCGTCGAGTGCCTCCACCCGTGCCTGCAACTCGGTGATCCGATCTTCCAGCAGGCCGTCGTGCAGCTCGGCGCGGACCTCTACCCGCGATTCCACGTATGAGAGCCCCGACTGCACGCCGGAGATGAGGATGACCAGCGCCGCCAGCATGAGCAACATCAGGATCATCGTGACCGTGGCGGCGATGTTCATGACGCGGTTGCGCCACAGGCCCTGCAGTGACTGGCGTACGGAGAAGCGCACGAAGTGCATCAGGCCGCCCTCTCAGTACTCACGGTGGTAGCCGCCGACCTCGTCGCGCACCACGCGGCCATCCTCGAGCGCCACCACGCGCCGTCGCAACGCGGTCACGACCTCGGCGTCGTGCGTGGCCATCATCACGGTCGTGCCCATCTCGTTGATGCGCAACAGCAACTGGATGATCTCCCAGGAGATGAGGGGGTCCAGGTTGCCGGTGGGCTCGTCGGCGATGATGAGGCGTGGGTCGTGGACCATCGCCCGGGCGATGGCCGTGCGCTGCTGCTCTCCTCCGGAGAGCTGGTCCGGCCGCTGGCGTGCCTGCTCGGTGAGGCCCACGAGTGCCAGCGCACGCTCCACCGCCGGCTCCATCAGCTTGCGCGGCGTGCCGGTGACCTCCAGCGCGAAGGCCACGTTCTCCTGGACCGTCTTGCGCGGCAGCAGGCGGAAGTCCTGGAAGACGATGCCGATGCGCCGGCGCAGCAGCGGCACCTCCCGCTTCTTCATGCGGCCCAGGTCGTGTCCCGCCACCTCGACCCGCCCTTCGCTGGCGGTCTCGTCTCGTACCAGCAGCTTGATGAGCGTGGACTTGCCGGCGCCAGACGGTCCCACGAGGAAGATGAAGTCCCCTTCAGGGATGACGAGGTCGACGTTGATGAGCGCCTGCTTGCCGTTGGGGTAGGTCTTGGTGACGCCCTCCAGGCGCACGGAATCGTGCCTCACAGGCGGAGGCAGCGGCTGTCCTGGAACGGGTGCTCCGGGCGTCACGGGTCCAGGTGCGGCTGGGGCTGGCAGCTGGTCGGGCCGGGGTGCTCCTGCGGGTGGCCCGGCGACGGCCCGGGAAACGGCGTCGCTCATCGGCCGGGAGCGTAGCACAGGGTCCGGGAGCACCCATTCGGTGCGTCCTTAGCGCCGGGCCAGCTCGGCGAGGACGGAGTCGTGCAGTCGGCCGTTGGTGGCCAGCACGCCGCGGGCCGGCATGTCGTCGCCGCCGACCAGGTCGGTCACGTGCGCACCGGCGTGCCGCATCACGGCCAGCGGGCCGGCCAGGTC
The DNA here is from genome assembly GCA_963712735.1 of uncultured Chloroflexia bacterium. Taxonomy (GTDB): domain Bacteria; phylum Chloroflexota; class Limnocylindria; order Limnocylindrales; family CSP1-4; genus JAFMJV01. The sequence continues at coordinate 613,469 of CAVQIZ010000002.1, forward strand.
CCACAGCTTCAGCTCCGACTCGAGCATGACCTCGGCAGCGCCCTCGGCCACGAGCATGTAGCCGTAGAAGTCACCCAGGCCGCGATCGCGCCAGACCTCGCCCAGCAAGCGCCCGAAACCCGGCGCCAATCCCGACGCCACGATGCTGGGGTAGGACGAATACACCACGGACGCCTCGTCGAGGGACCCCACCCGTGAGACCGACAGCGACGCTGCCGACGACCGGTCCCAGCCGCCGGGCACGGTGTCCACGGCCCAGGCACCCCCGCCCTGCCAGCTGAACCAGCGCCGGTGCAGGGCCGGCGCGCTGACCGCGCCGACGGCCATCTCGCCGTCGATCTCCAGCGCCAGCAGGGTGGCGTAGACGGGGATGCCGCGCATGTAGTTGTGGGTGCCGTCGATGGGGTCGATGATCCAACGCCGGCCACTCTGCGACGGCTCAACCCCGTACTCCTCGCCCACCAGGCCGTGATCGGGGAAGCGTGCCGTGATGCGTGCCCGGATGGCCCGCTCGACGGCCGTGTCGGCGGCGGTGACGAAGGAGGCATCGGGCTTGGCCTCGACGGCGATGGTGCGGCGGAACGATGCCAGCGAGATGGCGTCGGCCTCGTCACAGGCCGCGAGGGCGGTCTCCACAGCCGCGCCGATCTCGGTGCTGGTGTCGGGCAGGATCATCTCGGCCATCTTGGTCTCTCCGGTGCTGGTATCGGCTAGAGCAGCGCGTAGCTCATGGGGATGTAGCGGTCGAGACGTGGCCCGGGGCCCTGCGAGCAGTAGATGGCGGGCGTGGTGTCGATGCGCAGACCCGCCAGCAGCAGCACACGCAGGGCATCGATGGCATGGCCCGGGACCACCAGCTGTCGACCCTCCAGCACGGGCGTGATGTGGGCGAGGTAGCCGACGAACGCCGGCAGCAGGCGCGCTTCACGCGCGGCGACCGGGCCGATGCGCCCACTCCGGTGGGCGTAGCCGTAGCCGAGGAGCGCACCGTCGGCGTCCTCGAAGAGGACTCCCTGGCGCTCGCGGGCCCAGAAGACGTGGTCCTGCGGCCGCTCGTAGCCGATCAGCTCGCGGTCGAACGCCGCTACCATCCCGGCCGTGAACGGTCGCCGCCCTATCGCGGGCGGCAGCTCCGGCATGGCGGACTGCGCGAGGCTGCCGCGCAGCAGGTACATCGGGACGCTGGGGGCGAGGCCGGCAGAGGCATAGAGTCCCGTCGAAACGGGTTGGTCGGCCTCGGCGCAGGTGGCGACATAGCCGCTGTCGCCGGCACCCCGGAGGCAGGCGTCCAGCACCGCGCGACCGAGATGGTGGCCCTGCCAGGCGGGTTCGACGAAGAGGAAGGACAGGAAGGCGGCGGGACCACGCCGCATCACGACACCGAAGGCGACGACGCGGCCATGATCGTCGGCGACGTAGCTGCTCCGTGGGTCGGTCGTGAGCAGGTGCCCGAAATGCATCTCGAGCGGTGCCGCGTTGCGTGGCTGCAGCGGCCGGCCTCGGCGCCCATCGAGGTCCTCCATGGCATGGAAGAAGACCTCCAGCATGGCCGGGATGTCGGCGGCCGTGGCCTCCCTGAGGTCAGGCAGTGCCACCCTCCCGCTCGGTGGCCACGCGCTCCAGCTCGGCCACCATGAAGGCGTCGAGGTCCCCGTCGAGCACGGCGCTGGTGTTGCCGGTCTCGTAGTCGGTGCGGTGGTCCTTGACCATCTGGTACGGGTGCAGCACGTAGGAGCGGATCTGGTTGCCCCAGCCGGCCTCCTTGTGCTCGCCCTTGAGCTCGCGGATCTCCGCCTCGCGCTCCTCGATGCGGCGCTCCAGCAGGCGCGCCAGCAGGATCTTCATGGCCGCTTCGCGATTCTGGTGCTGTGAGCGCTCGTTCTGGCTCTGGGCCACGATACCGGTGGGAATGTGTGTCAGCCGCACGGCCGAGTCGGTCTTGTTGACATGCTGACCGCCGGCGCCCTGGGCGCGATAGGTATCCACCTTGAGGTCGTCGTCAGGGATGTCCTCGATCTCCGCCGCGGCCTCTACCTCGGGCAGCACCTCCACCTGCACGAACGTCGTGTGGCGGCGGCTTTGGGAGTCGTACGGGCTGATGCGCACGAGGCGATGGACCCCCGCCTCGGCTCGCAACCAGCCGTAGGCGCGCCGGCCCTGGACCGACACTGTGGCGCTCTTGATGCCGGTTTCCTCCCCCTCCAGGCGATCGACGATCTCGGTGGAGAAGCCGCGCCGCTCACACCAGCGCAGGTACATCCGCAGCAGCATCTCGGCCCAGTCGGTGGCCTCGGTGCCACCGGCACCGGCGCTGATGCTGATGAAGGCGTCCGAGTCGTCGTAGTCACCACTGAACAGCAGGCTGGTGCGCATACGCTCGTAGTCGGCTTCGACGGCGGCGTACTCCGCCTCCACGCCGGCGTCGAGTTCGCCGTCGCCGGCCTCGGCCGCCAGCTCGGCCAGTTCGGCGAGGTCATCCGCCCGCGCCAGCAGCCCGTTCCAGGCCGCCAGCTCCTCGCGCAGTCCGTCGGCTGTGCGCAGCACGCGCTTGGCCTCGCGGGAGTCGTTCCAGAACTCGGGCTCGGACGCGCGCGCGTCCAGCTCGGTCAGCTGGCTGGCCTTGCCGGCGAGGTCAAAGACGCCCCGACGTCGAGTGCACGCGTGACACCAGGTCACGGATCAGCGCGTGGTCCATCGGCGGTCGGGGTCGGGGGCGCTAGCGACGAGAGCGCAGGTCCTGCAGAAGCAGGGGGCGCAACTCGATGATCTTCAGAGCGGTCTTGCTGCGTGCGACGACGGGGTTCACACACGGACAGTAGCCGTTGTGAACACATTCGCCACAGTTGCCATCGCAGTCCAGCCAGGCAGCGTAGCTGCAGTTCCTGCAGTCACGTTCACAAGCGATCAGGTCGGTGAACGACTGGTCTCCGATCTCGGCTTCGGGCTCAACCGAAAACGGCTTCACGGATGTCTCTCTCCCTCATCGGTCCGTTAGCAAGGGCACGTTTCCCTGTCGCGGACCGCATATAGACGACGCCGGCGGGTGGCCGCCGGCGTTTCGCCCAAGTGTACAGAGACAAGTCGCCCGAGCACAAGGGGTGAGCGAAGATTCTCGTGAACGCCGAAGCGGCACCATCGCGGAAGGGCCCAGCCTCGCCTGAGCCCTATACTTCCAACACTCATGCGCAAATTCATCTCTCGCCTCGTCGGCACCTCCGAAGAATCCAACCTCAGGCCGCTCCAGCCCCTCGTCGACCAGATCAACGAGCTCGAGTCCCACTACGCCGAGCTCAGCGACGATCAGATCAGGGCCGAGATGGCCGATGTCCGGGATGAGGTGCGCAAGGCCGCACCCGCCACGGAGCCCTCCGACGAGGAGCACCACACCACGGACAGTGAGCGCCGCGCCGAGCTGCGCAAGGCGCGCGAGAAGGCCGACTCGGCGCGCATGCAGCAGGCGCTCGACGACGTGCTGCCCGACGTCTTCGCTGCCGCGCGGGAGGTCAGCCGGCGCAAGCTGGACGATGCGCCCCTTCGACGTCCAGCTGCTGGGCGCCATCGTGCTGCACCAGGGCAAGATCGCCGAGATGAAGACGGGCGAGGGCAAGACCCTCGTGGCGCCACTGGCTGCCGCGCTCAACGCCATGTCCGGCTGGGGCGTCCACATCGTCACGGTCAACGACTACCTGGCCAAGCGCGACCCGCAGTGGATGGGGCCCATCTTCCACGGCCTGGGGCTGTCCGTCGGCATCGTCCAGCACGACAGCGCCTTCATCTACGACCCCGACTACCCCGTCACGGACGAGAAGCTGCTGCACCTGCGTCCGGTCGATCGTCGTGACGCCTACCTGGCTGACGTGACCTATGCCACCAACAACGAGCTCGGCTTCGACTACCTGCGCGACAACATGGTCCAGGAGCTCGCCGAGCGCGTGCAGCGCAAGCGCTACTACGCCATCGTCGACGAGGTCGACAACATCCTCATCGACGAGGCGCGCACGCCGCTCATCATCAGCGGCGCTGCCGGCGAGTCGGGTGACCTGTACAAGGTCTTCGCGCGGCTGGTCCCTCGGCTGGAGCCGCGTCCCGAGGGTGCCGAGGAGGGCGGCGACTACTTCGTCGACCTCAAGGAGCACGCTGTCTCGGCCACCGAGGAGGGTGTGGCCAAGATCGAGAAGCTGCTCGGCATCCGCGACCTCTACGGCGTGGAGACGGACCCCCGGCTGCCGCGCCACTTCGAGCAGTCGCTGCGTGCGCACGCGCTCTACAAGCGTGACCGCGACTACATCGTCAAGGACGACGAGATCGTCATCGTCGACGAGTTCACCGGTCGCCAGATGCCCGGCCGGCGCTGGTCGGAGGGTCTGCACCAGGCCATCGAGGCCAAGGAGGGCGTGCGCGTCCAGCGCGAGTCCATGACCATGGCCACGGTCACCTTCCAGAACTACTTCCGCATCTACGACAAGCTCGCCGGCATGACCGGTACGGCCATGACCGAGCAGGAGGAGTTCTACAAGATCTACGGCCTCGAGGTCATGGCCATCCCGACCCACCTGCCGATGATCCGCGAGGACTTCGCCGACCTGGTCTTCCGCGACGAGGAGGCCAAGTTCAACGCGGTCATCGAGGAGATCGCGGAGCAGCAGGCGGCCGGCCGGCCGGTGCTCGTCGGCACCACCTCGGTGGAGAAGAGCGAACAGCTCTCCGACGCGCTCAAGCGGCGCGGCATCAAGCACGAGGTGCTCAACGCCAAGTTCCACGAGAAGGAAGCGCCCATCGTCGCGCAGGCCGGTCGCACCGGCGCCGTGACCATCGCCACCAACATGGCCGGCCGCGGTACGGACATCAAGCTCGGCGGTGACCCCGCCGGCCTGACCTCGCAGAAGCTGCACGCCCGCGGCCTCAACCCCGCCGAGGTGGAGCCGGAACTCTACGCAGAGGTCTTCGCCGAGGCCAAGGCCGAGTGTGACGAGGATCACGAACGCGTCGTGGCCGCCGGAGGCCTGCACATCATCGGCACCGAGCGCCACGACGCCCGCCGCATCGACAACCAGCTTCGCGGCCGCTCCGGTCGCCAGGGTGACCCCGGCTCGTCGCGCTATTTCCTCTCGCTGGAGGATGCGCTGCTGAAGCGCTTCGCCAACGATCGCGTGACCGCGTTGATGGAGCGGATGGGCCTCGAGGGCGATGTCGCCATCGAGTCGCGCATGGTCTCCAAGACCGTGGAGAACGCGCAGTCCCGCGTCGAGGGCTACAACTTCGACATGCGCAAGCGCATCGTCGAGTACGACGACGTCATCAACAAGCAGCGCGAGCGCATCTACGAGGAACGCGACAAGGTCCTGCACAACGAGGACCTCAGCGAGACGGTGCTGGCGTTCGTCGACCAGGAGCTGGCCGGCGTCATCGACGCCCACGTCGGCGAGGTCGAGGCGGACTGGGACCTCGACGGCCTCTCCGAGTCCCTTGGCGCGCTGGGGCTCGATGGCGACGAGTTCTCTGCCGACCGGCTCGACGAGCTCGACAGCCGGCAGGACATCGTCGAGTACATCTCCGACCAGGCAGCGGCCCGGCTCGACCAGCGCGAACAGGAGTACGGCGAGGAGACCTGGGCGCTGGTCGAGCGCGCGGTGCTGCTGCGCGCCATCGATACGCTCTGGGTCGAGCACCTCACCGAGCTTGAGGACTTCCGCAAGGGGCGTAGGCCTGCGCGGCTACGGAGGCCGCGATCCGCTGATCGAGTTCAAGCGCGAGGCCTTCAGCCTCTACGACGAGCTGCGTGGCTTCATCCAGCACCAGGTGGCCTCCACCATCTTCCGCGTCAGCGTGCAGCAGCGTGAGGCGGCACCGGCCCAGGAGCCCACCTCCATGCCGACGCTCTCTCCTGAGCAGCTGGCCAAGCTCAAGTCGGGCAACGGCGGCAGCCAGCCGGCCGCGGCGGCGGGGCGTTCCCCGGGCACCATCACCCCCGCGGTCTCATCGGGAGGCAGCGCCACCACCACCAGCGGCGCCGCGGTGACGGCACAGCTCATCCCCGGCCTGCAGCCGCAGACGCCACGCAACGTGCAGCTGCAGAAGGGCGACGAGACCGTGCCAAGCGGTCCCGCGACGGCAGCTGGGCAGGCGCCGGGCGGCGAGAAGATCGGACGCAACGACCCCTGCTGGTGCGGCTCGGGGAAGAAGTTCAAGCGCTGCCACGGGGCAGCCTGACACCCCGGGGAGCACTCCTAGCCGGGCAGGCTCCAGAGGTCTACCACGCCGTAGCCGATGACCAGCACCACGAGGGTGACGACGCTCATGACCACGATGGCCAGGACGGCGATGCGCGGATCGGTCTTCTCGACCTCGGGGTTCTCCAGCGGCGCCGCGTTCCAGCGGCGTGAGCGCAGCTCGTCGCGGTAGTCGTCACTGGAGCTCGAGCTTCGCTCGACCCCGCTGGTCGCTGCGGGTCGGGCCATCTGCGTTTCGGTGCTCGGCTTCGGCTCGCTGCCGGACAGCTCGGTCATTCCTCGTCCTCGTCTTCACCCCAGAGCAGCATCGCCTGGGTGCGCTGGATCTCCGAGGAGAATAGCGCGCCCACCGATTCGCCCCGGTGGATGCGCACGATGGCCTCCCCGATGAGCGGCGCGACCGAGAGCACCTTGATCTTGTCGAGCTTGTTCGAAGGTGGCTGGGTGATGGTGTCGGTGATGACGATCTCGCGCAGGGCAGAGTCGCTGATGCGCTCGATGGCAGGGTGGCTGAGCACGCCGTGGGTGGCGCAACCGTAGATCTCCAGGGCGCCCTCGCGCTCGAGCGCCTTGCTCGTCTCGACCAGCGTGCCGCCGGTGTCGATCTCGTCGTCCACGATGATGGCGCGCTTGCCGCGCACCTCGCCGATGACGTTGATCGACCTGGGCGCGATCGTCGTTGCGCTCGCGTCGCTTCTCGATGATGGCCAGGGGTGCGCCCACCAGCTCGGCGAAGGTACGGGCGCGCTTGGCGTAGCCCAGGTCGGTCACCACGACCGCGTTCTCCAGCTCCTTCTGCTTCCAGTAGTTGGAGAGCATGTGGGTGGCGGTCAGCTCGTCGACGGGGATGTTGAAGAAGCCCTGGATCTGGCCCTGGTGCAGGTCCATCGTCAGCAGCCGATCGGCACCGGCGACGCTGATCATGTCGGCGATGAGACGAGCCGTGATGGGTACCCGCGGCTGGTCCTTCTTGTCCGAGCGACCGTAGGAGTAGTAGGGCACGACGGCGGTGATGCGCCCGGCGCTGGCGCGCTTGAAGGCATCGATCATGATGAGCAGCTCCATGATCGACTTCTGGACCGGCTTGCAGGTGGGCTGCAGCAGGAAGATGTCCTTCTCGCGCACGTTGTCGACGATGCGCACGAAGATGTTCTCGTTGGCGAACTCGAACACCTCCGACGAGCCGAGCTCCACGCCCAGGTAGCGACTGATCTTGGCCGCCAGGCGGGGATTGGCGTTGCCGCAGTACAGCCCCAGCGCCTCGCTGGGACGCCGGGCGTCCGTCTCGCCGAAGGCCGTCACCTCACGGCTCCCACCCGCTCCGTCATGCCTGCGCCGCTCCGTCATCGTCGGGGCCTGCCTGGTCGGGCCCGTCGGGCTCATTCTCGCCGACACCACGCTGCAGCGCCAGGCCCTCGCGGAAGACGGCGATGCCGGCGACCGTGTCGCCTTCGTTCAGCCGCATCACGATGACGCCGCGAGCGGCGCTGCCGTAGCGGTTGATCGACTGCACGTCGGTGCGCACGACCTGGCCGCTCGACGAGATGAGCAGCAGCTCCTCGTCCGACTCGTCGACCAGCTCGACGGAGGCGACCCGGCCACTCTTGGCGCCCTCCAGCGAGATGAGGCGCACGCCCTGTCCACCGCGGTGCTTGGCCCGGAACTCGGTGTTGGCCACGCGCTTGCCGTAGCCGGTCTCGGTGAGCACGAGGATGTCGTCACCGGGCTCGATGACGCCCATGCCCACGACGTGGTCACCGCGCTTGCCCAGGCGGATGCCGATGACGCCGGCCGCGTCGCGGCCCATGGCGCGCACCTCGCTCTCGTTGAAGCGCGCGATGCGCCCCATGGCGGTGGCCAGGAAGATGTCGTCGGAGCCCGACGAGACCGCCACCCAGGCCAGCTTGTCGTCGTCGGCGACGGTGATGGCACGGATGCCGGTCGAGCGCACGCGCTCGAACTTCTCGATGGCCGTCTTCTTGACGATGCCGTTGACCGTCGCCATCACCAGGTTGTGGCCGGGTTCGAAGTCGGGCAGCGTGATGACCGCCAGGACGCGCTCGCCCGACTCCACCTGCACGCCTTCGAGGTTGATGATGGGCATGCCCTTGGCCTGCCGGCTGGCATCGGGCACGGCGTGGACCTTGGAGCTGAAGACGCGGCCGCGATCGGTGAAGAACAGGGCCCAATCGTGGGTGTTGGCCACGATGAGGTGGTTGACGGCGTCCTCTTCCACCGTGCGAGCGCCGATGATGCCCTTGCCACCGCGCGCCTGGCGGCGGTAGGTGATCAGCGGCTGGCGCTTGATGTAGCCGCGCCGGCTGACGGTGACGACGACGTCCTCGTCGGCGATGAGGTCATCGTCGGAGAGCTCCTTGTCGGCGCTGCCCTCGATGCGGGTGCGCCGGTCCTGGCCGTACTTGACGTCCAGCTCGCCCAGCTCGTCGCGGATGATCTGCAGCACGCGCTTGGGGTTGGCGAGGATGTCCTCCAGCTCGGCGATGCGCTGGATGATGGCGATGTACTCATCCTCGATCTTCTGGCGTTCGAGCGCGGCCAGGCGGCGCAACTGCATCTCGAGGATGGCGTTGGCCTGCACCTCTGACAGCCCGAACCGCTCCATCAGGGCGCGCCGCGCGGTCTCGACGTCGGCCGACTCGCGGATGGTCGCGATGACCGCGTCGAGGTTGTCGAGGGCGGTCTTGAGGCCTTCGAGGATGTGTGCCCGGTCCTTCGCCTTCTGCAGGTCGAAGTCGGTGCGGCGGCGGACCACTTCGCGTCGCCACTCGATGTGGTGGTGCAGCATCTGCTTGAGCGACAGCGTCTGCGGCTGGCCGTCGACGAGGGCGACGACGTTGGCGTTGTAGGCCATCTTGAGGGGCGTGTGCTTGAAGAGGTTGTTGAGGACCTTGCGCGGTGCCGCGTCCTTCTTGCACTCGATGACGATGCGCATGCCGTCGCGGTCCGATTCGTCACGCAGGTCGGCGATGCCGTCCACCTTGCCGGTCTTGACGAGGTCGGCGATCTTCTCCAGCAGCGAGGACTTGTTGACCTGGTACGGGATGGCCGTGGCCACGATGGCCGTGCGGCCGGCGCGCGTCTCCTCGAACGCCACCTGTGCCTGCATCACCACGCGCCCGCGACCATGGCGGTACATGTCGCGGATGGCGTCGATCTCCTCCCACTCGCCGGTGGCCGGGTTGCGGCGGCGGTCGTAGCGGAAGATGAGGCCGCCCGTGGGCAGGTCCGGACCGAGCAGGTGCTCGCACAGCTGGTCGGTGTTCATGTCGGGGTCGTCGATGAGCGCCTGCGTGGCGCGCACGACCTCGCCGAGGTTGTGCGGCGGGATGTTGGTGGCCATGCCCACCGCGATGCCGGCCGAGCCATTGATGAGCAGGTTGGGCAGCTTGGCCGGCAGCACCGACGGCTGCATGCGCGTGCCGTCGTAGTTCTCGACGAACTCGACGGTGTCCTTGTCGATATCGGCCAGGATCTCGGCTGCGATGGCTGTCATGCGCGCCTCGGTGTAGCGCATGGCCGCGGCGGGATCTCCATCGACCGAGCCGAAGTTGCCCTGGCCGTCGACGAGCGGGAAGCGCAGCGAGAAGTCCTGGGCCAGTCGCACCAGCGCGTCGTAGATGGCCTGGTCGCCGTGTGGGTGGTACTTGCCCATGACGTCGCCGACGATGGCGGCGCACTTGCGGTACGAGGCGGTCGACGACAGCCCCATCTCGCTCATGGTGTACAGGATGCGTCGATGGACCGGCTTCAGGCCGTCGCGCACGTCGGGCAGGGCGCGGCTGACGATCACGCTCATGGCGTAATCGAGATAGGCCGTCTTGAGCTCCTCCTCGATGGGGACCGAGCGGACGTTTCCGACTGGGTCGGTCATGTGCGACTCCTCGTGTAGCGGTGACCCTGGGCGGCGACCGCGTCGTTGCTGGCGGACAGGACGGCGGCGAAGCCTGCTGCGCGTCCCGCAGCGATGCTGGTGGATGGGGCCGCGCGGTCACGCCGGAGACCGCTGAGACGCCGGCGCAGTACGGTGGAGACCTCAGGCGGCTGGTGTGTCAACGCATCACGGATGACCCAGGCACGGGCGCCATCGCCGTGCTCGAGGGCGATGGCGGTCTCGGCGGCAAGCAGCGCGGCCGTGGCGTCGGCATCGACGCGACTCCACTCGCGCAGCGCCCACGAGAGCGCCTTCTGCACCATCACCTCGGCATCGCCCATGAGCAGGCGGATCAGCTCCAGCGCATGCGCCACGGCGTCGGGCCGGAGCTCGTCGCGCCTGGCCGTCGGCAGGCGGTGCGGCATGGTGGCCAGCGTGGCCCCGATCAGCCGGCGTTCGTACGTCTGCTGCGAGTACAGCAGCTGCTCCAGCTCGGCCCAGCGGAAACGCTCCGCCAGGATGCCCCGAGCCCACAGGTCGGCCAGACTGTCGACCTCGACCCAGTCGCCCGCGCGATGACCCATGCGGCGGAGCACCTGCCAGGTCTGCTCGGGGTCCTGCTGCAGCGACCGGCGCAGACAGGGCAGCGCGAAGAGGCGCAGGTCGCGATCCTCGGCCTCCGAGAGATGCTCGCCGAGCTGCAGCGCCGGGATGCTGGAACCCTCGGCGAGGGCCCGCTCGAGCGGGCCGCGGACGGCCTCGAGCAGTGGTGCGCGCACGACGTAGGTCGAGGATGTCCCGGGGCTGACGCGCTCAGCCATGGCGTCGAACTCCGGGTCGGCGAGGCGGAGAAGCCCCTGGCGCAGGGCATCAAGGAAGGCTGACGGTTCATCGATGAGGTCGCACAGCCGCTCGCCCAGCTCCGTCGCCTCGCGGCGGTGCTGAGCCACGAACGCCGCCGCCCTCGCGCCAGCCTCAGACATCGAGGTTCTGCACCTTGCGGGCCTCGGCGCGGATGAAGTCCTTGCGTGGCCCGACCTTCTCGCCCATGAGTGTGGTGAACATGTGGTCCGCTTCAGCCGCGTTCTCCGGGTCGACCTGCAGCAGCGTGCGCGTCGCCGGGTTCATCGTGGTCTCCCAGAGCTGATCGGCGTTCATCTCGCCGAGCCCCTTGAAGCGCTGCACGGTGAGGTTCTTGACCTTCATCTCCCTGACGATGCGGTCGCGCTCCTTCTCGCTGGCGGCGTAGTGGGTGACCTTGCCCGTGCTGACGCGGTAGAGCGGCGGCTGCGCGATGTAGAGGTGGCCGGCTTCTACCAGCTCGGGCATGTTGCGGTAGAAGAACGTCATCAACAGCGTGCGGATATGCGCGCCGTCGACGTCTGCATCAGCTAGCAGGATGACCTTGTGATAACGCAGCTTGGAGAGGTCGAACGTCTCGCCGATGCCGGTGCCCAGCGCGATGATCAACGGGCGGATCTTCTCGCTGGAGAGCACACGATCGATACGTGCCTTCTCCACGTTGAGCATCTTGCCGAAGAGCGGCAGGATGGCTTGTGAGCGACGGTCGCGACCCTGCTTGGCCGAGCCGCCCGCCGAGTCGCCCTCCACGATGTAGAGCTCGCTGCGCTCTGGATCGCGCTCCTGGCAGTCAGCCAGCTTGCCCGGCAGGGCCGATCCCTCGAGGGCGCTCTTGCGGATGACCAGGTCTCGGGCCTTGCGGGCTGCCTCGCGCGCACGTGCCGCGGTGAGCGACTTGTCGATGATGCGGCGAGCGTCGGCCGGGTTCTCGTCGAGGTACTGGCTGATGCCCTCCCCTACCGCGGTCTGCACCTGGCCCTTGACATCGGCGTTGCCGAGCTTGGCCTTGGTCTGGCCCTCGAACTGTGGGTCGGTGAGCTTGACGCTGACCACAGCCGTCAGGCCCTCACGCACGTCGTCGCCCGAAAGGCTGGACTTCTTGTCCTTGATCAGGCCCTGGCGCCTGGCCCAATCGTTGAGCGACGTCGTGAGCGCAGCGCGGAAACCCGTCACATGGGTCCCACCGTCCACCGTATTGATATTGTTAGCAAAGGCAAGCACTGTCTCACTGAATCCGTCGTTGTACTGGATGGCGACCTCGATCTGCGTCGGTCCATCGGATTTCTCCGCCGAGATCGGCCGGAAGTTGAGCACGTCCTTGCCCTTGTTGAGGTGCCGGACGAAGCTGACCAGGCCGCCCTCGAAGTAGAAGGACTTCTCGCGCACCGGCGTGACGCGCTCATCGACCAGGCGGATGTGGACACCCTTGGTCAGATAGGCGGATTCACGAAGGCGCTGTGCGATGACCTCGAAGCTGACCTCGACGGTGTCGAAGACCTGGGGATCCGGCTTGAACGTCGTCGTCGTGCCCTGGCGGCCATCGGCCCTGCCGATGGCGCGGACCTCGTTGATGGGCTTGCCGCGCTCGTACGACTGCGTCCAGATCTTGCCGTCTCGCGCCGACTCGACGGTCAGTGTCTCCGAGAGGGCGTTGACCACGCTGACCCCGACACCGTGCAGGCCGCCGGAGACCTTGTAGCCACCGCCGCCGAACTTGCCGCCGGCATGCAGCACGGTATGGACGACCTCGAGCGCGCTCTTGCCGGTCTGCTTCTGCGTGCCTACGGGCACGCCGCGGCCGTCATCGCTGTTGCGGATCGACCCATCCGCGAGGAGGGTGACCTCGATGTACTCGGCGTGACCGGCCATGGCTTCATCGATGGAGTTGTCCACGACTTCCCACACCAGGTGATGCAGGCCACGTGCGTCGGTCGAGCCGATGTACATGCCGGGACGCCGTCGCACCGCCTCCAGGCCCTCGAGGACCTGGATCGAATCAGCTGAGTAGGTCCCCGCCTTGAGCTCGCTCGCAACGGACGCCTTGCTGGCCCCCGCGGTCGCCTGTTCGGTCATCTCTGCCCTTCCCACATGCTCAATTCGCGGCCAGTCGGTCGACCAGTCGACCGAGGTCCTCGTCGTCGTACCAGGTGATCGTGATGCGTCCTCCCTTGCGTCCCGAGGCGATCGTGACCTTCGTGCCGAGCGCTTCTCGCATCTGCGCTTCCATGCGCACGATGTCGGGATCCGCGACGCGTTCGCGCGGTGTCCCTCGTCCGTCGTCGGTGCCCCGTGTGGCCTGGACGAGGCTCTCGGTCTGCCGGACGGAGAGCGAACGGGCGATGACCGTCGCGAGAACGACCTCTTGCTGTGCGTGGCTGTCGAGGCTGGCCAGCGCGCGTGCATGCCCGCCGCTGATGCGGCCTTCACCGACTGCCTCCTGCACGGCTGTTGCTGTCTCAAGGATACGCAGGCTGTTGGCCACCGTGGGACGCGAGCGGCCCACCCGCTCGGCGACGCGTTCCTGGGTGAAGCCGAACTCGTCGATCAGGTGGCGGAATGCGCGTGCCTCATCGAGCGCGTTGAGGTCCGACCGCTGGATATTTTCGACGAGAGCCAGCTCGAGCCTCTCGACTTCGTTAGCCGTGCGAACGACTGCCGGGATGGTTTCTTGTTTGAGCAGCTTCGCGGCCCGCCAGCGTCGCTCACCCGCGATGAGCACGTACCCGTCAGTGGACTCGACAACGACGATCGGCTGCAGTACGCCGTGCGTGGCGATGGAATTGGCGAGCTGCTGCAACTCGTCGGCGTCGAACAGGCGCCGCGGTTGCTCCGGGTTGGGGCTGACGGAAGCGACGCGGATCTCACGGGTCGTTGATACGCCAGAAGCTGCGGTCGGTATCAGCGAGGCCAGGCCACGACCCAAGCCACTGCTCTTCCTCGGCTCGACTGCCATCGTCAGCGCACCTCCCCTTCGTGATCACTTCGCGGAGCCCGGTAGCGCTCGCGCGCAAGACGCAGGGGCTCGCCGGCGGACAAGCCGCTGCGCTCCAGCAACTCGGCCGTGATTGCCTGATACGCCAGAGCCCCGCGAGAGGCCGGGCTGTACTCGCTGATCGGTTGTCCGTAGCTGGGTGCCTCGGCGAGCCGGACGCTGCGTGGCACGACAGTCTCGAACACCTGTGCTCCCAGGTGGCGGCGAACCTCTGCGGTCACGTCGGCGGATAGACTCGTGCGTCCGTCGTGCATCGTCAGCACGACGCCCTTCAAGGTGAGCCGTGGGTTCAGGTGCTTGCGGATGAGCTCGACCGTCGCCATCAACTGGCCGAGGCCCTCGAGCGCGTAGTACTCGCACTGGAGCGGAATCAGCACGCTGTCGGCCGCCGTGAGTGCGTTCACGGTCAGCAGACCAAGCGAAGGCGGACAGTCGAGAAGCACGAAGTCATAGGCCTCCCCTGCCCCGTCGAGTACGCGCTTCAGGCGACGTTCCCGTGCCTCACTGGGCACGAGTTCCACTTCCGCACCAGCCAGACCCCGGTTGGACGGTAGCGCATCAAGGCCGCCGATCGACGTCGCCTGGACGGCATCAGCGAGTACCGTATCGCCCAGGAGGACGTCGTAGACGGAGACACCGGTGGCCTCCTTGTCGATGCCCAGGCCACTTGTCGCATTACCTTGTGGATCCATGTCCACGAGCAGGACTCGCCTGCCGTCCAGCGCCAAGTACGAAGCGAGGCTGACCATGGTCGTGGTCTTCCCAACTCCGCCTTTCTGATTGGCGCAGGCGATGATTTCGCCCACCTAGCCTCCGCTTCCGTCGTTGCGCACTGCATCCGATTCTACTGTGGCCACCGGGATGTTGCTTGGACGCACCACCCTCGAACCCCCGTTCCGGCAGGTCGAGCGCTGTGTTCCGTCGGCGTGACCCAGTATGAACTCGAGGTTCCGGTTGTTGCCCTACTCGCACCATGGCCCGGCCTTGCGTAGCCGTGGACTGTCGTCGAAGCGCCGGCGTCACACGCACCGTTTCACGTGGAACAGTTCGGCCGAAGGCACGCAGTGGCGACGCCTTCGCTCCTCCAGGGTCTCAGTACGCGTACCTCAACGTTCCACGTGGAACAACTACGCGCCGCTGCCAGTGATCGAGTTGAAGTCGCAATGTCAACTCGGGCCAGCAGCCCGAGGCAGTCTCTGAGCTGTTGGCGAGACAGGGGAGGGGAGTCCGAGGTCGCGTCGAGTACGGGAACGCCTGCGAGAGAGCCGGGGATGGACGAGCTCGGGATTGGCGGAATAGCGGGATGCCGGGCTGCGACATCACGATACGCTCCGCATCAACCTCTGCGAGCCTGCGTCGACATGCAGCGGGGCCGATCCGTGGCATGATACGCCCGACTTATCGGAGTTGGCTCGGATGACTCGGCCCGTAGCTGTGGACCGGGGCCCCGATCGATCGAGCCGCTCGTACCTTGGACACACGACGCCAGGACGGACCCAGACTGCGCGGCGTCCGCCCTGGTCTGACGCATCATCAGCTGTTCGAGCCCGCGTCTGTTCGTCGACCTCCGCAGGGGGCTGCTTGGAGGCCGGGGGCTGCTTGGAGGCCGGGCTATACTCCAACAGCAGGTGGCGTCCCTACGCGAGGGGCGACTCGCTGGCGTCACCGCAGCCGTGGAAACCGAACTGTTATCGACCTACTCCGATGAGCGTCTTGGCTCCTGCCGTGGGGGCCGTCCTCGCTGCCATCTTGGAGTCGAGCGTGCTGACCCATCTCCAGGTGGGCGGCGTCAAGCCCGACCTCGTGTTCGCTGTGGGCGTCGCCGTCGCGATGGGCCTTGGTTTCGAGAGTGGCATGACGTGGGCCTTCGTCGGAGGGGTCACGCTCGACCTCCTGCTACCCGGTCGCGCCCTCGGTTCCTCCGCTCTCACGCTCGTGCTTGTCACGGCGGCCGCCCTGGTCGTGGCTCGTGCCCTGTGGCCGCCACGACTGGCCTTCGTGGGGTTGACGGCCTTCGGGCTCACGTTCCCCTACCAGCTGGCGCTGCTGGCGCTGCTGGCGATCACCACCTCGGTCGCGTTCAGCGGCCTGCCGTTGCCGGAGCTCGTGCTCGCGGCGACTCTGAATGCTGTCATCGCCGTCATCGCCGTGGTCGCGGTGCGGGCGCTCGACCTTCGCTTCGGCGAGCCAGAGAGATTGGCGTGGTGAGCAGGTGATCGGCGAACCCCTGCCCGTCGGCAGCAGCCCCGGCGCCCGGCGGAACCTTGCGCCCCGGTTCGTGGCGTTCGGAGTGGCCATCGTGC
Source organism: uncultured Chloroflexia bacterium (assembly GCA_963712735.1). Lineage (GTDB taxonomy): Bacteria > Chloroflexota > Limnocylindria > Limnocylindrales > CSP1-4 > JAFMJV01. Next base: position 629,747 of record CAVQIZ010000002.1, read on the forward strand.
TGGCCGTGACCGGCCTCGGCCTGCGCCTGTTCCAGCTGCAGGTGGCCGAGGGATCGAGCTTCGAGGTCTACGTCGAGCAGCAGCTGACCACGCAGCGACCGATCCCCGTCTCGCGCGGACTGATGTACGACCGACGCGGCCGACTGCTGGTCGAGAACGTGCCCACGTTCGTGCTGCGCATCCTGCCGGCCGACCTGCCGTTCGAGGACCGCCCCGACGTGGCAGAGCGCATCTCCAGGCTCACGGACATCCCGTCTCGCCAGATCATCGAACGGCTCGACGCGCACACCGGCTCGCAATACGAACTCGTACGGATCACCGATGTCTCGGAGGAGACGGCGCGCGTCATCGCGGAGGATCCGGAGCTGTTCCCCGGCATCAACGTGGACCTGGAGCCTCGTCGCAAGTACCCGCAGGGCAAGCTGATGGCGCACGTGCTGGGCTGGACCGGGCGTATCTCCGGGCCGGAGTACCAGCGCCTGAAGGACGATGGCTACTATCCTGAGGACCTGTTGGGCAAGGCCGGCCTGGAGGCGACCTTCGAGGACACCCTGCGCGGGACGTACGGTCTCGAGGTCGTCGATCTCGATCGCCAGGGCCACGAGGTCCATGCGCCCGACATCATGCGTCAGCCGATACCCGGTCATTCGCTCGAGCTGACCATCGATACCAAGGCCCAGAAGCACGCAGAGAAGGCGCTCAAGTGGGCCATGGACCGGGTCGGTATCAAGCGCGGCACGTTCCTGGCCATGAACCCGCAGAACGGCGAGATCCTGGCCATGGTGTCGTTGCCCAGCTACGACAACAACAAGTTCGCCCAGGGCATCTCCAGCTCGGACTATCGCCGGCTCCTCAGGGACCCCACCAAGCCCATGCTCAACGTGGCCGTCAACGAGCAGTACCCGCCGGGCTCGACGTACAAGCTCGTCACCGGTACCGGGGCGCTCGGCGATGGCAAGATCAGCCCCAGCTCGCGCGTCAAGACCGAGCCGTTCATCGAGATCGGTGAGTGGAAGTACTGGGACTGGAACCGCGAGGGCTGGGGCCCGCTCAACATCTACGACGGCTTCGGGCACTCCAGCGACACGTTCTTCTTCCGCCTTTCCGGAATGCTCGGCATCGACCGCCTGGCCTACTGGGCGCACCAGTTCGGCTTCGGCAAGCCGACCGGCATCGACTTGCCCGCGGAGGCCAGCGGCATCGTGCCCACCAACGAGTGGAAGCGCCGCACGCTCAACGAGCAGTACTTCACCGGTGAGCTCTACCAGGCCGGCATCGGCCAGGGCTACAACACCAGCACGCCACTCCAGGTGCTCAACGCCTACGCCGCGCTGGCCAACGGCGGCACGCTCTTCAAGCCGCAGCTGGTGCGCAAGGTGCTCGATGCCGAGGGCAAGGTCGTCGAGCGCGTGCAGCCGGAGGTCATCCGCGAGCTGGATGTCGACAAGTCGGTCCTGCGGACCATGCGCGTGGCCTCCCGGCGGGTGGTGACCATCCGCCATACCTACAACCTGGTCGACCTGCCCATCGTCGTGGCCGGGAAGTCGGGAACCGCCGAGTTCGGCATCCGCGACAAGCAGGGCCGACTGCCGTTCAGCAACTGGTTCGTGGCGTTCGTGCCCAAGGACGCACGCAAGACGGAGTCCGATCCCAATGGCATCGCTGCGGTCAAGCGCGAGGACAGCGACCTGGTGGTGCTGGCCTACCTCGACGACACGCGGACCAAGGGGAACGTCGCCACGGAGGTGGTGAAGTACTTCCTGCAGCTCCACTACGGGCTCAAGACCGACCTGCGCCAGGGCTGGGTCCTTGAGCGCGACAACTTCTACAACCTCAACAGCTAGATGAGCACACTGCGACTGGAGCCGGCACGCGTCGGCACGTTGACGGCCAGGGAAGGGGAGGGCCGCTGGTACGGCTTCGACCTGCAGCTGGCCATCTTCGCCTTGTCGCTCACGGTCGTGGGCCTGCTCATGGCCTTCACCAACTCGGCCGACGATCCACTGCGGCCCGGTTCGATCTTCACGCGTGGCCTCATCTGGCTCGCGCTCGCGGCGATCATCTTCGTTGCCACCGCCGCTGCCGATCATCACTGGCTGCGCACCTTCGCGTGGCCGATCTACGGCATCAGCATCGCCCTGCTGGTGCTGACCCTGGTGTTCGGCAGCGGCGTCGGTGGCGTCTCCCGCTGGGTCTCGGTCTTCGGCCTGCAGTTCCAGTTCTCGGAGGTTGCCAAGATCCTGCTGGCGGTGGTCTTGGCGCACTACCTGGCCACGCGAGAGTCGCGCATCTCGAGCGCGCGTACGCTCGTCGGTGCCGGCCTCGTGGTGCTGCCCATGCTGGGACTGGTCCTGATCCAGCCCGACCTTGGCACCTCGCTCGTCTTCGGCGCGATCCTGCTGGGGGCGCTGTTCATGTCCGGTGCCAGCCTGCGCTGGCTGGCGGCCACCGTACTGGCCGTGCTGGCGATGGTGCCTTTCGCCTGGCAGGTCCTCCTGCGCGACTACCAGAAGCAGCGACTGATCTCGTTCATCGACCCTGCCGCCGACCCCCTCGGTTCGGGCTACCAGCTGCAGCAGTCACAGGTCACGGTCAGCTCGGGCGGCCTCTTCGGCCGCGGCCTGACCAACGGCCTGGCCGGAGAGCGCCTGCCCGTTGGCTCGACCGACTTCGTCTACGCCCGCGTGGGTGAGGAGCTGGGCTTCCTCGGCGGGGCCGTCGTGCTGACCCTCTTCGCCCTGCTCATCTGGCGCGTGCTGTACGTCGGCTGGCGCTCGGGCGACATATTCACGCTGGCATTCTCCGGCGGTATCGCGGGGATGCTGCTGTTCCAGATGATCGTGAACATCGGGATGGTGCTCGGTGTCATGCCTATCACCGGTATCCCGCTGCCGTTCGTGACTCACGGTGGAGCGTCGCTCATCAGCGCGGCGCTGGGCCTGGGCATCCTCGAGTCGCTGGCCATGCGGCGGTCGCGATCGACCTGACGAGGCCGGCAGGCTGAGCCGAACGGCCCGGCCCGCATGGCCCCCGCCGAGGAGCCAGAGCGCATGAGCCGCCACGCGACGCCGAACGCTACGCTGTAGCTACATGCCCGTTCTCCCAGAGCTTTCGTTCGGTGATGGCCTGATCTTCTCGTCCAGTGGCGGTGGAGAAGGCGCGGCGTTCGCCAGCGCCATGTTCAGCCTCTTCATCCTCTTCATCGCGGCCAAGGCCGGTGAGGAGATCTTCCGTCGCATCAACCAGCCCGGCGTCATCGGCGAGATGCTCGGTGGCTTCATCGTGGGGCCTTTCGCGCTGGGTCTCGCCGACGTCACCGTGACGGCGGAGGTCTTCGCCGAGCTGGGTGTGATCATCCTGTTGTTCACGGTCGGTCTCGAGGTGCGCATCGACGAGCTGCTCAAGGTCGGACCGATGGCCATCGCGGTCGGCACCATCGGCTTCATCCTGCCCATCATCGCGGGCGCTGCCATCGGGCTGGCCATCGGCGAGGACATGCTGGCGGCGGTCCTGACCGGCCTCGCGTTGGCGGCCACATCCATCGGGATCACCAGTCGGGTGCTGGCAGACATGGGAGTGCTCGACCGTGCGTTCGCCCGTGTCATCCTCGGCGCCGCCATCGTCGATGACATCCTCGCGCTGCTCGCCATCGGCCTGCTCTCCGGTGTGGCTGAGGGCAATCTGGGACCCGAGACACTCCTCACCATGGTCGCTGGCATCGCCTTCGTCGGCATCGGCCTGGCCTTGGCGCCGCTGGGCCGCCGCTTGCCGCGCGAGCTATTCACCTGGCTCAAGTTCGCCGACACACCGACCGTGCCGGTCTTCATCATCATGTTCGCTGGTGCCTTGCTGGCACAGTTCGTCGGTCTCGCCGCCATCATCGGCTCGTTCGTCGTTGGCCTGATGATCGCCGAGACGCCGGTCCGCGAGGAGGTCGAGCATGGGTTCCGGCCGCTGCTGGGCATCTTCGCGCCGTTCTTCTTCGCCGTCACCGGCGCCAACATCGACATGAGTGCGTTGCTCGACTCCCGACCTGCTCATCATCGTGCTCGTGCTTGCCGTCATGGGCGTGCTGACCAAGCTGGTGGGCGGCATCATCGGCTCGTGGAAACTGGGCAAGTGGAACTCGATCGTGGTCGGCGTGGGTATGAGTCCGCGTGGCGAGGTCGGCATCGTCGTCTCGGCCCTGGGTCTCACGCTGGGTCTCATCGGGCACGAGATGTATGCAGTCCTGCTGGCGGCCGTCATCCTGACGACGCTGGTGGCGCCGGTGATGCTGCAGTGGGCGATCCCCAAGGCACCACGCGATGAACGGCATCACGGCGGCGAGGCGGGCGCCGGCGCCTGACGCCGGCTGACGAGCCCTAGGGCACCCGTCGCAGCAGCACGTCCAGTTCGCGCTTGTAGTTGCGCCCCATGGTGGTACGCGAGAGCCACTCGAGGTAGTCGTGGTCGTAGCGGCCGACCTGGTTGAGGGTCCAGCCGCGGTAGCGACCGAAGGAGAGCACGCGACCCTGTGCTGGGGGATTCGCCGGTGGCGGCCCTGCCTCTCCGTAGGGACTGTCGACTGCCGGCCCGCCGACGTTGAAGCCTCCCGCCCGCGCGGGTCGATCGTCGCCCGGGGTCAGCGTCGGCGCCGAGGCGGTGACCAGGCCGATGAGCTCGTCGTAGCGCGCCCGCTTGGCGGCATCGCCCAGGACGGCGTAAGCCTCGTTCAGCTCGGCCATCCGCACCGCAGCCTGCGGCGACGCATCGACATCGGGGTGATAGCGCTTGGCCAGGTGGCGGTAGACCAGGCTGATCAGTTCGCGGTCGGCGCGCGGGCTGAGCATGAGGACGTCGTAGAAGGTTCGTGCCATGTCAGGTGCACGATACTGGACAAGGGCCCGCCCTCGGTCGCCGCTGGCGCGGGGATGTCGCCAGCGATTGACGCTGGCGGGCGAATCCCGCTACCATCTCCCTTCGCGCCCGGGTATCTGTCGCGCCGTGCTCGCCTGCGACTCACACCTCGCGTCGACCCAGTCATCGCATCATGAACCGACCACGCAACGGGAACCCCATGTACGCAGTCATCGAATCAGGCGGCAAGCAGCACCGCGTCGAGCTCGGCTCGGAGATCCAGGTCGATCGCCTGGACGTCCAGCCCGGCGACTCCATCACCCTCGACCGCGTCCTGCTCGTCGCGGACGGCGACGAATCCGCCATTGGCCGGCCCGTCGTGGACGGCGCCAGCGTCTCCGCGCAGGTGCTGCGCCAGGAGCGAGGCGAGAAGATCGTCGTCTTCAAGTACAAGCCCAAGGCACGCACCCGCGTCAAGCAGGGGTTCCGTGCTGAGCTGACCAGGCTCCGCATCACCGACATCGCGTTCGCTGGCAAGAGTGCTGCCGAGAGCGCCGAGCAGGAGGCCGAGGACGAGGCCCGCCAGGCGCGTGCCGCGGCGCAGGCCGAGAAGGCTGCTGCGGAGAAGGCTGCTGCGGAGAAGGCTGCTGCGGACAAGGCGCTCGCGGAGAAGCTCGCTGCCGCCGAGGCCAGCGCCGCCGAGGCCAGCGCCGCCGAGGCCAGCGCCGCCGAGACCAGCGCCGCCGAGACCAGCGCCGCCGAGACCACCGACGCGACGGAGAGCGCCGACGCCGAGCCCAAGGCGACCAAGGCCGCGGCCAAGCCCAAGAGCAGCGCAAAGTCGACCGTCAAGGCCAGCGCCGAGCCTGCGCCCGAGGCGAGCTCGGACGTGGCCGCAGCGTCGGACGCGGCAGCGGAGACTGCACCCGCGGAGGAGGCTGAGGCCGCCGACGCTGACGAGAGCAAGAAGGACGGGTGACACGTGGCTCACAAGAAGGCAGGTTCCAGTTCGAAGAACGGTCGCGACAGCGTCGGCCAGCGGCTCGGCGTGAAAGCCGGTGACGGCCAGCTCGTCAGCGCCGGCTCGATCATCGTCCGCCAGCGTGGCATGACGTTCCTTTCCGGTCCCGGCACCGGGCTGGGCAAGGACTACACCGTCTTCGCGACGGTCGATGGCCGCGTGCACTTCGAGCACGCCCGCAAGGACAAGAAGCGCATCCGCGTCGAAGCCGAGTCGCTGGCCGGCTAGGCACGAGGAATCCACACACGACATGAAGCCTGATACGCACCCCAACTACTACCAAGCCAGGGTCAGCTGCGCATCCTGCGGCACCGAGTTCACCGTCGGCTCGACGGCAGAGGAGCTGCGAGTCGACATCTGCTCCAGCTGCCATCCCTTCTACACCGGCAAGCAGACCATCGTCGACACGGCCGGCCAGGTCGAGCGCTTCCAGAAGCGTCTCGAACGCTCAGCCAAGCTCTGAGCCGAAGTCACGACGTGACCCAGTCGCCGGCAGGGCAGGGGAGTGCCGCCCCCCTGAGTGGCGACGCTGCTGCTGCACCCCGCTTCGCGTATGGCGGGCAGGCCCTCATGGAGGGCGTCTACATGCGCGGCAAGGAAGCCATCGGCGTGGCTGTGCGCGGCCCGGATGGACAGATCTTCGCCGGCCAGGAGAAGCTGGACAGCGTCCTCCATCGCAACCGCTTCGCGCGCGCTCCGTTCTTCCGGGGCGTCGTCGTGCTCTACGAGACGCTCGTCATCGGGACGCGCTGGCTGATGAAGTCGGGCTCACTCGCCGCGGCGGGCGAGGGCGTCGCCTTCGGTGGCAAGGCTATCGCGCTGACGATGCTCTTCACCATCGGCCTGGCCGTCGGTCTCTTCGTGCTGCTACCCCTGCTGGTGGCGCAGGGCGGCGTGTCGCTCCTCGTTGGCGAGGTCGATAGCGGCTGGGAGTCCTTCCTCGTGCATATCCTCGAGGGGTTCGTCCGCGTCTTCATCTTCGTCGGCTACCTGGCGCTGGTCAGTCGCTCCGCGGAGATCGGCCGGGTCTTCCAGTACCACGGCGCCGAGCACATGACCATCCACACGCTCGAGTCCGACCTGCCGCTGACGGTCGACAACGTCCGCAAGTTTCCCACCGCGCATCCGCGCTGCGGGACGGAGTTCCTGGTCATCTTCATCCTCGTCAGCATCCTGCTCTTCAGCCTGCTGGCCGGGGCCGACCTGTGGGTCGCCATCCTGGGCCGCGTGCTGCTGGTGCCGGTGATCGCGGCGGTCTCGTACGAGGTGCTGAAGTTCGGCGCCAAGCGTCGCGAATCGGGCTTCTGGCACCTGCTCTTCCTGCCCGGCATCTGGGTCCAGCGCATCACCACCAAGCAACCCGACGACTCGATGATCGAGATCGCCGTGTGCGCCATGCAGGAGGCGCTGGCCGCCAACGGCGAGACGGCGCCCGCGGGTAGCCTCGATCCCGTGCGCGAACCCATTCCCGACGTGGGAGAGCTGGCCAAGGAGATGGAGGCGCGCATCGAGGCCGAGGAGGCTGCGAACGAGCGGGGCGACAGCGTGACCGAGGCCGGCGATGCCGCGACACCGGATCCGCTGCACGCGCCGGATGCGGCCGCCCCTGACGACAAGGCCACGACGGCCGCGGCCGATGAGGCTGGGGCCGCCAGGCCGCGCGCCGGAGGCGCCACGGAGGGCGCATGAGCCTGGAAGCCCGGCTCGACGAGCTGGAGCGTCGCCTCGTCGACATCGAAGCCGAGTGGGCCGACCCGGACGTCGCAGCCGACCCTGCCCGCAGCCGCAAGCTGGGTCGTGAGCAGGCGCGCATCGCTCCCATCGTCGAGAACCATCGTCGGTTGCGCGCGGTGCAGGCAGAGCTGGCTGCCGCCCGTCGCGATCTGCAGTCCGAAGCCGATCCCGAGCTGAAGGAGATGGCTCGCGAGATCATCGCCGAGAACGAGTCCGAGGAAGCCCGGCTGGGCGAGGAGCTGCGCGTCCAGCTGCTGCCGCCCGACCCCAACGACGAGCGTGACGTCATCATCGAGATCCGCGGCGGCACCGGCGGCGAGGAGGCGGCTATCTTCGCAGCCGACCTCTTCCGCATGTATGCCCGCTACGCGGAGCGGCAACGCTGGAAGACTGAGACGCTGGCCACCTCGGAGTCGGGCGTCAAGGGCCTGCGCGAGGTCATCTTCGAGATCAGCGGCCAGGGCGCCTGGAGCCGGCTCAAGTACGAGGGCGGGGTGCATCGCGTGCAGCGGGTGCCGGAGACCGAGTCGAGCGGCCGTATCCACACCTCCACGGCCACGGTGGCCGTGCTACCCAAGGCCGACGAGGTCGACATCGCGATCGATGAGGCTCGTGACCTGCGCATCGACGTCAAACGTGCCTCCGGGCCCGGTGGGCAGTCGGTCAACACGACCGACTCGGCGGTCCGCATCACGCACCTGCCGAGCGGCCTCGTCGTCGAGATCCAGGACGAGAAGAGCCAGCACAAGAACAAGGCCAAGGCCATGTCCGTGCTGCGTGCGCGGCTCCTCGAGATGGAGCAGCGAAAGGCACAGGAGGAAGAGGCCGAGGCGCGCCGGCTGATGGTCGGGTCCGGCGAGCGCTCCGAGAAGATCCGCACCTACAACTTTCCCCAGGACCGCATCACCGACCATCGCATCAACCTTGATGTGCATGGCCTCCCCGGCGTGCTCGATGGCGACCTCGACAGGCTCATCGAAGCGCTCATCACTGCCGATCAGGCCGATCGGCTGGCCTCGCTCGAGGGTCAGTCGGGCACGGCTGCCTAGGCGCAGCGGGGCCCGACGTGGAGAACCCTCCGCAGCGCGTCAGCGACCTACTGGCGGCGGCCAGCACCCGACTCCAGGCTGCTGGCTCGGAGACCGCGCGCCTCGACGCAGAGGTGCTCCTGGCGCACGTGCTCGGCGTCGACCGCAGTGCCCTCGCGGCACATCCCGAGGCGGTCCTGCCCAGTGGGCAGCTCGAGCGCTTCGAGGCACACCTGGCGCGCCGCGAGACGGGCGAGCCTGTGGCCTACATCCGCGGCATCAAGGAGTTCTACGGCAGCGCGATCTCCGTCGACCCGCGAGTGCTCATCCCTCGGCCGGAGACGGAGGCACTGGTGGAGCTGGCGCTGGCACGCATCACTGCCGACCTTGCTGCTGCTCCCCGGGAGCGCGGAGCCGATCCCTACCTGGTGTGGGACCTGGGCACCGGCTCCGGCGCCATCGCCGTGGCCATCGCGGCCGAGCTGCGCCGCCGTCGCTACGGCGATGTCGTCCGCTTCTTCGTCAGCGACATCTCCGGTGACGCGCGCGACGTGGCCACGGTGAACGTGGTCGCACAGGGCCTGGCACACCTGTTCACGTTCGCCGAGGGAGATCTGACCGAGGTCGCTCCGTACCCCCCTGGGCCCGCTGACCTCCTGCTGGCGAACCTGCCCTATATCCCTTCGGCGGCGCTCCCCGCCCTGCCGGTGGCGGCCAGCTTCGAGCCGCGCGTGGCCCTCGACGGCGGCGCCGACGGCCTCGACCTGGTGCGCCGGCTCCTCTCCCGGCTGCCCGACGTGTTGAGCCCGACGGCGGCAGCCCTGCTCGAGATCGGCAGCGATCAGGCGGAGCAGACGACGACGGCGGCCACCGCGCTGTTGCCCGCCTGGACCTGCACCATCCATCCGGACCTCTCGGGCAGCCCTCGCGTCGCGCTGCTGGAGCGCCGGCATGACTGAGGTCCGGCCGGCCATCCTGCCAGCCTCTGATCCGGACACGCTTGCGGCAGCCATGGCGGCGCTGCAGGCGGGCGGCATCGTGGGGCTGCCGACCGAGACCGTCTACGGCATCGGCGTCGTGCCGCAGCCGGCAGCGCTGGAGGCGGTCATCCGGGCCAAGCAGCGTCCCGATGAGAAGGGCATCGCGCTGCTCATCGACGGGCTCGACCAGGTCGACATGTTGGTGGAGCTGAGCCCCATGGCACGACGTCTGGCCGAGCATCTCTGGCCGGGCGCCCTGACGCTGGTGCTGCCGCTGCGCCGCCCGGAGCTGGTCCCGACAGCGGTGACCGGCGGCCGTGGCACCCTCGGCCTGCGCATCCCCGATCATCCGCTGCCGCGGGCGCTGGCGCGAGCCCTGGGGCCCATCGCGGTGACATCGGCCAACCGTAGCGGTGAGCCTCCGGCCCAGACGGCCGCCGCGCTGGTGGCCAGCGTGGGGCACTCGCTGGCGCTCGTCATCGACGATGGCCCCGTTCGCGGCGGCACCGCATCGACGGTGGTGGCGGTCGATCGCGACGACAGCTGGCACATCCTGCGGGCCGGTGCCATCGACGAGGCAGTGCTCGCGGCGGCCGCGGAGAGAGACTGACCACGGCCGCGAGTACACTGGCTCAGGCGCAGGCAATGACCAACGGAGCACCGATGACCCGTACCTCATATCGCCAGCTGGCCGACGCCCCCATCGCCAGCGTGGACCCCGAGCTGTGGGCCGCGATGCTCGCGGAGCGCGAGCGCCAGACCTGGAATATCGAGCTCATCGCGAGTGAGAACTACACTTCGCGAGCGGTGCTCGAGGCGGCCGGCAGCTGGCTCACCAACAAGTACGCCGAGGGCCAGCCGGGCAAGCGCTACTACGGCGGCTGCGAGTTCGTCGATGTCGTCGAGCGCCTGGCCGAGGAACGCGCCCTCGCCCTCTTCCCCGGCTCCGAGTTCGTCAACGTCCAGCCCCATTCGGGCGCGCAGGCCAACATCGCGGCCTACCTCGCGGTCCTTGGCCACGGCGACCGCATCCTGGGCATGAGCCTGGCGCACGGTGGGCACCTCACGCACGGACACCCCATCAACTTCAGCGGCCGCTTCTTCGACGTGCACGCGTACGGCGTCTCGGAGGCTGACAGCCGCATCGACTACGACGCGCTCGAGCGGCAGGCCCGCGAGGTCAGGCCCAAGCTGCTGGTGGCGGGCGCGAGCGCCTACCCGCGACTCATCGATTTCGAGCGTATGGCGGCGATCGCGCATGGCGTGGATGCGTTGCTGTTCGTAGACATGGCCCACATCGCCGGTCTTATCGCGGCCGGCCAGCACCCCAGCCCCTTCGGCCATGCCGACATCGTCACCACCACCACGCACAAGACGCTCCGCGGCCCGCGCGGCGGCATGATCTTCGGCACCGCCCGGCTGGCCCGCCACATCGACCGCGCCGTCTTTCCCGGCACTCAGGGTGGGCCGCTGATGCATGTCATCGCGGCCAAGGCCGTGGCGCTGCTCGAAGCGGACAGCGACGAGTTCCGCGAGGATCAGCGGCGCACCGTCGAGAACGCCGCCGTGCTCGCTGAGACCCTGCTGGCCCATGGCGCCGAGCTCGTCTCGGGCGGCACGGACAACCACCTCATCCTCGTCGATGTGACGCCGCTTGGCGTGACCGGAACGGAGGCCGAGGAGCTGCTCGACGAGGTCGGCATCACGGTCAACAAGAACGCCATCCCCTTCGACCCGCTGCCGCCGAACACGGCCTCGGGCATCCGCGTGGGCACCCCTGCAACGACCACCCGCGGCTTCGGCCCGCCGGAGATGCGGCAGGTCGGCGAGCTCATCGCGCGAACCCTGCAGGGCAGGACCGATGCGGCCGTGCTCGATTCCGTTCGTCGCGAGGTCAAGGAGATCTGCGCCCGCTTCCCCGTGCCGGGGCTGCCTAAGGCGTGAACCTCGAGGCGCTGCCGTACGTCCTCGCGGCGGGTGCGACCGCAGCGGTGGTGGCGTTCCTGCTGACGCCCTGGGCGATGCGCTTCGCCACCCGCACCGGCGCCATCGACGAGCCGGACTCCGGCCGCCGGATCCACCTCCGGCCCATCCCCCGCGCCGGCGGCCTGGCGGTCGCCGCGGCCTTCGTCGTCATCGGACTGGCAGCACTGTTCCTGCAGGGCCAGTTCGGGTTCTTCAGGGTCTTCCCTTGGCGCCAGCTCGACCAGAACGAGCTGCTCGCTGTCTTTGGCGGTGCCGCGCTGGCCGCGGTCTTCGGCTACGTCGACGACAGATGGCAGATCCGGGCGCGCTGGCAGTTCGCCTTGCAGGTGGCGCTGGCCATCTTCGCCATCGGGCTCGGCCTCGCCATCGTGGCGGTCAACAACCCGCTCGACTTCCTCGGCGATGTCGTCGGCGGCGGCACACTCACCTTCGCCGGGGTCGGCGCCGGGCTCGTGACCGCGCTGTGGATCGTGGGCATGATCAACAGCATCAACTTCATCGACGGCCTCGATGGCCTATCCACGGGCGTGGCCATCATCGCTGCCCTGACCCTGGGCTTCGTCTCGTTCGGCTTCGAATCGGCGTACGAGCCGCTCGTCGCGCTCCTCTGTGCGGTGCTTGCCGGTGCCCTGCTGGGCTACCTGCCCTGGAACTTCAACCCGGCGAAGGTCTTCATCGGTACGACCGGCGTGATGGTGGTGGGCTATCTGCTCGCCGTGTTGGCCATCCTGGGCTCGGCCAAGATCCCCGTGGCGCTGCTGATCCTGGGTGTGCCCATCATCGACACGTTCTGGATCATCACCCGGCGGCTGCTCAACCGCCAATCACCATTCACGCCGGACCGTGGCCACTTCCACCATCGTCTCCTCGACCTGGGCCTGAGCCACAAGGGGGCGGTACTGCTCATCTATGCCATCACCACGCTGCTGGCCGTGCTCAGCCTGGTGCTGGCCGGGGGCTCAGGCCCGTTGTACGCGTTCATGGCCATCGTCATCGCCTCGGGTGTGCTGCTGCTGCTGGTGACGTTCCGCGTGGGGCCGGATGACGCGCTCGAGGCCAGCTCCTATCCCGAGGTCCCGTCACTGCTCGCCGGCGAGGAGGACGCCGCTCGGCCTGTCGACCCCGCTCCACCAGCTGATGCGGCGCCGCCCGAGGGCCCTGGGCGGCGCTAGGGCGACCGCTTGACGAGAGCGTCCGAGCCGGGCTGGTATACTCTGCCCCGCCCGAGGCGGGCATCAAGGAAGGTCACGGGAAGGCAGTCGGATACCTCGCCCTCTTCTCCGAGATCGGGATCGTCCTGTTCGTGACCACACTCGGCGGCGCGCTCGCCGGTCGGTGGCTGGATCAGCAGCTGGGTACCTATCCCTTCATCCTGGTCGCAGGCTTCGTTCTTGGTGTGGTGCTGGGGGCGGTGATCGATTGGCGACTCGTCGATCGGTTCCTGAAGAACATGAAGGACGCATGAGACGTGCTCGACCGGCACGTGCAGCGCAGGAGTGAGCGTGGCAAGCGAGCCAGTGGAGCAGAGCGAAGCGTCGGCGCCTGAGGGCAAGAAGCGCAGTCGTGTCGGCCTCATCGTGGCCGGCCTCATCCTCGTCGTTGTCATCGACATCTTCGCCTTCCTGCTGGTGCCGCCGTTCGAGCCGGGATCGCCCGAGGACACCTGCAGCATCGCCGACTCCGCCTGCCTCATCAACGGCACCCTGCACTTCCCCAGCCCGCACGTCATCTGGACCGCCAGCGGCGAGGAGGCGAGCGGCGGCATCTTCGAGATCAGCCTCACCGACACGCTCTTCACCATGCTCCTGGTCACGGCCGTCCTGCTGCTGGTGATGATCCTCGTCAGCCGCGGCAAGGCGCCCGTGCCCGGCTTCTTCCAGAACTTCGTGGAGTGGGCCTACGAATCGCTGACCGGCTGGGGTCGCGGCATGGGCGGCTCGCGTGCCCTGCCCTACATCCCCGTCTTCGCTTCCTTCTTCGTCCTCATCCTGGCCTTCAACTGGAGCGGCCTGGTGCCCCCCATCGGGCTCGTCCAGGGCTTGCGGGCGCCGACCAGCGACCTGAACGTGACCATCGGCCTGGCGCTGGTGGCGTTCGGCTTCTTCCAGCTGGAAGGCTTCCGCCGCCTTGGCGTCGGCGGCTACATGTCCAAGTTCTTTCCCGATCTACGAGTTCCGGCAGGGCATCGGCGCCGGCCTCATCGCCATGTTCGTGGGCTTCATCGAGCTCATCCTCGAGTTCATCAAGCCGGTCACGCTGTCCGTCCGACTCTTCGGCAACATCTACGGTGGTGAGGTCGCCCTGGCGGTCATCACCAGCCTGGCCATCGCCGTCATCCCCGTGGCCATCTACGGCCTCGAGATCATCCTGACCTTCGTGCAGGCCCTCATCTTCAGCACGCTGACGCTCGTCTTCACGCTGATCGCCATCGAGAGCCACCGTCACGAAGAGGGACACACCGCGGAAGAGATCCTCGACGCGGCCCACCCATCCAGCCAGCCGGCGCCGGCCGGCAACTAGCCCCGCGAGCCGTCGGACGAGGGTTCCGACCTCCCAGCAACCTCTCGAAGGAGGAGACAGACACATGGACCTGGCACCGCTCGGCGCCGGTATCGCCATCCTTTCGATCATCGGCCCGGCCCTCGGCATCGGCATCCTCGCCGGCATGTCCTCGAGCGCCATCGGCCGCAACCCCGACGCCGGAGAGCAGATCCGCTCGCTGGCCGTGCTCATGGCCGCGTTCGCTGAGGGCCTCGGCGTCATCGCGCTGGTGGTCGGCCTCCTGATCGCGCTCCTCTAGCGCGCGAGACAGGCTATATCGATGGGAGTCCTCGCTCTCGCGCAGGTGCTCGAGGAGCACGGTGCGGCGTTCTCAGCGGAGGCTGAAGGTGCCGGGCTGACGATCAACCTCTTCTGGATCATCGTCGCCGGGCTGAACTTCATCATCTTCGCGCTGATCGCCTATCGCGTCGTGCTGATGCCCGTGGGCAAGCGGCTCGAAGAGCGTCGTGAGCGCATCGAGCAGGGCCTCAAGGACGCCGACGCCGCCCGCCGTGACCGCGAGGCCGCGGCGGACCAGCGCCAGGGGATCCTGCACGAAGCTCGGCGCGAGGCCAGCGAGATCGTGCAGCGTGCCCAGAAGGTCGCCGACGACGAGCGAGCCAAGGGCCTGGCCGCGACGCAGGTGGAGATCGACCGCATGCGCGAACGTGCCGTGGCAGAGATCGACGCCGAGCGCAAGCGCGCCCTCGCCGATGTGCGCAGCCAGGTCGCCGACCTGGCACTCATGGCGGCCGGCAAGGTCGTTGGCGAGACCATGAGCAACGAACGCGAGAAGCGCCTCGTCGACGAGTTCCTGGCACAGGTCTCGGCGCAGGCACCAGCGGGAGACGACCGCAACTGATGGCAGCAGCACGGACGCCTGACGCATGGCGCTAGCCCGCAGCACGGCGCGTCGCTACGCTGAAGCCGCCTTCGAGATCGCCGAGCGCGATGACTCGATGGAGGCCTGGCTGGCGGCGCTGGTGATCGCCGAGGAGCGACTTGTCGATGGCGAGGTGATGCGCCTGCTGTCCAACCCGTCCATCCCCTCGACGGCGCGGGTGCAGGCGCTGGAGCGCATCGTCGCTGACGAGATCGCCGGCCCCCAGCTCAACCTGCTGGCGCTGATGGTGCGTCGCGGCCGGTTCGAGCTGCTGCCCGGGGTCATCCGCGAGTTCAGCCGCCTGTACCGGCTGCGAGAGGGCATCGTGGAAGCCACCGTCACATCGGCCTCGGCGCTCGAAGTCAGTGAAGTAGAGGCGCTGCAGGAGCGCCTTGTCGCCATCACCGGCAAGCGCGTGGAGCTCAGCCAGGCGGTCGACCCCGCGCTGCTCGGCGGCATCGTCGTCCGCTTCGGCGATCAGCTCATCGACGGCTCCGTGCAGGGCCGCCTCGAACGTATGCGCCACGATCTCTCGAACATCGCTATCTGACGCCACCGCCCAGAAGGAACCACGCATGGCAATCCGCTCCGACGACATCACCCAGATCATCAAGTCCGCCATCGACGAGTTCGACATGGGCGTGGAGACGCGTTCGGTCGGTACCGTCGTGGAGGTGGGTGACGGCATCGCTCGCATCTATGGCCTGGAGGGCGCTCTCGCCTCAGAGCTGCTCGAGTTCCCCGGCGGCGTCAAGGGCATGGCCCTCAACCTCGAGGAAGAGACCGTGGGCGCGGTCATCCTCGGCGACTACACCCACATCAAGCAGGGCGACACCGTCAAGACCACCGGCACGGTGGTGGAGGTCCCCGTGGGACCGGCGCTGATCGGTCGCGTGGTGGACGCGCTGGGCCAGCCCATCGACGACAAGGGTCCCATCAACGCCAGCTCCACCCGCCCCGTCGAGCGCGTCGCCCCTGGCGTCATCACGCGCAAGTCCGTCGACACGCCCGTGCAGACCGGCATCAAGGCCATCGATGCGCTCATCCCCATCGGACGTGGCCAGCGCGAACTCATCATCGGCGACCGTCAGACCGGCAAGACCACCGTCGCCATCGACACCATCATCAACCAGAAGGGCAAGGGGCTCGTCTGCATCTACGTGGCCATCGGACAGAAGCTCTCCACGGTCGCGCAGACGGTCGCCGTGCTGGAGCAGCACGGCGCCATGGACCACACCATCGTGGTCGTGGCTGGAGCCGAGGACCCCGCGCCGCTGCAGTACCTGGCGCCGTACGCCGGCGCAGCCATGGGCGAGGCTGTCATGGAGGACGGTGTCGAGATCGGCGGGGAGACCGTGAAGGACGCGCTCTGCGTCTACGACGACCTCACCAAGCATGCCTGGGCCTACCGCGAGATGGCGCTGCTGCTGCGGCGACCCCCGGGCCGCGAGGCCTACCCCGGCGACGTGTTCTACCTGCACAGCCGCCTGCTCGAACGCGCCGCCCGGCTCAACGATGAGAACGGCGGCGGCTCGCTCACGGCGTTGCCGGTCATCGAGACCCAGGCGAATGACGTTTCCGCCTACATCCCCACGAACGTCATCTCCATCACCGACGGTCAGATCTACCTGGAGTCCGACCTCTTCAACGCCGGCCAGCGGCCCGCGCTGAACGTTGGCATCTCCGTCTCGCGCGTCGGTTCGGCTGCGCAGACCAAGGCCATGAAGAAGGTGGCCGGTCCGCTCAAGCTGGACCTGGCGCAGTACCGCGAGCTGGCGGCCTTCGCCCAGTTCGCCTCC
The DNA here is from genome assembly GCA_963712735.1 of uncultured Chloroflexia bacterium. Classification (GTDB taxonomy): domain Bacteria; phylum Chloroflexota; class Limnocylindria; order Limnocylindrales; family CSP1-4; genus JAFMJV01. The sequence goes on from CAVQIZ010000002.1 coordinate 646,558, forward strand.
GATCTTGACAAGGCTACGCGCGATCAGCTCACCCGCGGCGAGCGCATCTCGGAGGTGATGAAGCAGCCCCAGTTCAGCCCGCTCCCCGTCGAGCGCCAGGTGGCCATCCTGTGGGTCGTCACCAACGGCTTCCTCGACGATATCGAGGCCAGCCGCGTGCGCGACTTCGAGGAGCAGTTCTATCGCTATCTCGACGCCGAGCAGTCGGAGCTGATGGCCAGCCTGGCCGAGAAGATGGCGCTCGACGACGAGATCGTCGATGGGCTGCGTACCGCTGCCGAGACCTTCAAGGACACCTTCACCGCATAGCCCAGCGGCGGCCCAAGCACGGTCGCTGCCAAGAGGAGGACGCCAGGCCCTCGTGCCAAGCCAGCGCGAGATCCGACGCCGCATCGGATCGGTAGGCAACATCAAGCAGATCACCCGCGCCATGCAGTTCGTGGCTGCCTCCAAGCTCAAGCGAGCGCAGGACGCCACGCTGGCGTCGCGGCCCTACAGCGACAAGCTCGACGAGGTCATCGCTGACGTAGCGGCCGTGGTCGACCACGAGAAGCACCCGCTCCTGGGCGACGAGCGCGAGGGCCCGCGCCTGATCGTGCTCTTCACGACCGACCGCGGCCTGGCGGGCTCGCTCAACACCAACACCATCCGCTTCGCTGCGCGTGAGATCGCCGGCTCCACGCGTGACCTCACGGTGGTGACCGTGGGTCGCAAGGGCACCGCGGCCATGCGCCGCGCGCACGTACCCCTGGCAGCCTCCTTCGACGGCTTCGGTGACCGTCCCACGTTCAGCGATGTCTTGCCCCTTGCGCGGCTCGTGAGCGATGATTTCCTCGCCGGCACCTACGCGGAGGTGCACCTGCTCTACCCCGCATTCGTGTCTACCCTCGTACAGCGCCCGGAGCTGAAGCGGCTGCTGCCGGTCAAGCCCAACCCCGACGCCTCGGAGCGCCTGCCGGGTGGCCAGTTCATCTTCGAGCCGGACCCGGCCCGTGTGCTTGACCAGCTCATGCCGCGGTACGTGGCCACGCGGCTCTTCCAGGCGGTGCTGGAGCTCACCGCCAGCGAACACTCCTCGCGCATGGTGGCGATGCGCAACGCCACGGACAACGCGCAGGACCTCATCGACGATCTGACCCTGACCTACAACAAGGTGCGCCAGTCGAACATCACGCGCGAGATGATCGAGATCGCGACCGGCGCCAGCAGCACCTAGAACCACGGAGGAACGAGCCCACATGGCGGCAACCACCACCACCAAGCCCGAGCAGGCCGCAGGCGCGGTCGGACGCGTCATCGCCATCACCGGGCCTGTCGTCGACGTCGAGTTCCCCGCAGGTCAGCTGCCGGCCATCTTCAACGCCGTGCGTATCGAGGGCCCCGACGGTGCCGTCGTCTGCGAGGTGCAGCAGCATCTCGGGAACAACTGGGTCCGCACCGTGGCGATGACCACGACCGACGGACTCGCTCGTGGCATCGACGCGGTCGACACCGGTTCGGCCATCAGCGTGCCCGTCGGCCCTGAGACCCTGGGCCGTGTCTTCAACGTGCTCGGCGAGGTCATCGACGGCAAGCCCGAGGTCGAGACCGCGACTCGCTATCCCATCCATCGCGCTCCGCCGGCCTTCGAGGACCAGGCCACCGCGACGGAGGTCTTCGAGACCGGCATCAAGGTCATCGACCTCATCTGTCCCTTCGCCAAGGGCGGCAAGATCGGCGTCTTCGGCGGCGCCGGCGTGGGCAAGACCGTCATCATCCAGGAGCTCATCCGCAACGTCGCCCAGGAGCACGGTGGCTACTCCGTCTTCGCCGGCGTCGGCGAGCGCTCGCGCGAGGGCAACGACCTCATCGCCGAGATGACCGAGTCGGGCGTCATCGAGAAGACCGTCTTCGCCTTCGGCCAGATGAACGAGCCTCCCGGAGCGCGCCTCCGCGTGGCTCTCACCGGCTTGACCATGGCCGAGTACTTCCGCGAGGAGGGGCGCGATGTGCTCCTCTTCATCGACAACATCTTCCGCTTCACGCAGGCGGGCTCGGAGGTCTCGGCGCTGCTCGGACGGATGCCTTCGGCGGTGGGCTACCAGCCCAACCTGGCCACCGAGATGGCGGCCCTGCAGGAGCGCATCACGTCCACCAAGCAGGGCTCCATCACCTCGCTGCAGGCCATCTACGTGCCCGCGGACGACTACACCGACCCGGCGCCGGCCACCACCTTCGGCCATCTCGACTCCACCATCCGCCTGGAGCGCTACCTGACGGAGCTGGGCATCTATCCTGCGGTGGACCCGCTCACCTCCACCTCGCGCGTGCTCGACCCGCTGATCGTGGGCCAGGAGCACTACGAGGTGGCACGCGAGGTCCAGCGCGTGCTGCAGCGCTATCGCGACCTACAGGACATCATCGCCATCCTCGGCATCGACGAGCTGGGCGAAGAGGACAAGGCCCTGGTGGCCCGTGCGCGTCGCCTCCAGCGCTTCATGAGCCAGCCCTTCTTCGTGGCTGCCGTCTTCACCGGCCGCGAGGGCGAGTACGTGTCCATCAAGGACACCGTCTCGTCGTTCAAGGACATCCTCGAGGGCAAGGCCGACGACCTGCCCGAGCAGGCGTTCTTCCTCGCCGGTACGCTCGCCCAGGTGCGCGAGAACGCAGCCCGGATGTCGGCCGAGTGACCAGCCACATGCCGACTGCGAGCCTGGAGGCCTAGCCCATGCCGCTGCAGCTGGAGATCGTCACACCCGAGCGTCTGGCCTACTCGGACGAGGTCGACGCCGTCTTCTGCCCGGGCGTGGAGGGCGAGCTCGGCGTGCTGCCTCACCACGCGCCGCTGCTGTCCATGCTCGGTGTCGGCGAGCTACGCATCCGCAAGGGCAGCGACGAGGAGTTCTTCGCCATTGCGGGCGGCTTCGTTCAGGTGCGACCAGACAAGGTCGTGGTCATGGCCGAACTGGCCGACCTCTCCTCGGAGATCGACCTGGAGGCGGCCGAGGAGGCGCGCAACGAGGCAGAGCGGGCCATCCAGGCGGGCTTCGACGAGCCGGCCGATCTGGCACGCGCACGCGCCGCCATGGAGCGAGCGCTGCTGCGCATCCGTGTCGCCGAGCGCCGGCACCGCGAGGGTCCGCGTCAGCGCCGCTAGCCATCAGCGCCGAACGGCCTGATGACTGAGACTTAGCGCCATGGCAGAGACTCGGCCATTCCACTGGGAGTACCAGGCGCCGGCGGTGCCACAGGAGACCATCCGCATCGAGGGTGGCGCGCCGCTGCGCGGCGACGTGCCCATCAGCGGCTCCAAGAATGCCGCGCTGAAGCTGCTCGCCGCGGCCACCCTGACAGGGGAGCGCTGCCGCTTCACCAACGTGCCCGAGATCGCCGACGTCACGCTGATGGCCGAGGTGCTGAGCGACCTCGGCGTGGTGGTCGATCATCCCGAGCCCAGCACCTACGAGGTCTCGGCAGGCGACGTCGACTGGCTCTTCGTGCCTCTGGAGGCGGCTGCGCGCATGCGCGCCAGCTTCATCCTGCTCGGCCCGCTGTTGGCGCGCTTCGGCCGCGTCATCATCAGCAACCCGGGAGGCGACCGCATCGGCCGTCGCCCGGTCGACCTCCATGTCGAGGCCATGCAGGCACTGGGTGCCCGTATCGACTACCGCAACGGCTACTACTTCGCCCAGGCCCCCGGACGCCTGCGCGGTGGGGACGTGGTGTTCCCACACGTCACCGTCATGGGCACGGAGAACGCCATCCTTGCGGCCACGCTGGCCGATGGTCACACCACCATCCGGCCGGCAGCACAGGAGCCTGAGATCGATGACCTCATCAGCTTCCTGCAGGACATGGGTGCAGAGGTCGAGCGCACCGCACCGGACGTCATCGAGGTCGAGGGCCGTCGACGCCTGCGAGGCGCTACCCATCATGTGATCGCCGACCGCATCGAGGCAGGCACCTTCGCGGTCGCGGCCGCCGTGACCGGCGGTGAGGTCACGCTCTGCGGCGCCCCCTCGACGCACCTGGGCGCGTTCCTCGACGTCCTCGACCACATCGGGGTCGACGTCAGCGGCGACGGCGACCGCATCACCGTGCGTGGCGCCGAGCCGGGCGCGTACGCCGCGACCGACATCACCACGGCCGCCTATCCAGGGCTGGCGACCGACCTGCAGCCGCCGACGGGGGTCTTGCTGACGCAGGCGCGCGGCCGCAGCGTGGTGCACGAGACGATCTACGAGGACCGCCTCGAGTGGCTCACCGACCTGGCGCTGATGGGGGCGCGGGCGCAGATCGAGGATGCCCACCACGCGGTCATCGAGGGACCGGCGCGCCTGCAGGGAGCAGAAGTGGAGGTGAGCGACCTGCGTGCCGGGGCATCCCTCATCCTCGGCGCTCTCGCGGCCGAGGGGCAGTCGACCATCCGCGGCGTCCACCACGTGCGCCGGGGTTACGAAGGCATCGAGGGCAAGCTGCTCGACCTTGGCGCGCGCATCGAACCCGATCCTGGGCGATAGTCGTCACGACATGAAGATCGGCATCGACCTCGGGACGGCCAACGTGCTCGTCTACGTCACGGGCAAGGGCATCGTCATCCGCGAGCCCTCGGTCGTGGCCGTCAGCGACAGTCACCACATCGTGGCGGTAGGCGAGGAGGCGCGCGAGATGATCGGCCGCACGCCGGACAACATCTCCGCCATCCGGCCCATGAAGGACGGTGTCATCGCCGACTACGTCATCACCGAGGCCATGCTGCGCTACTTCATCCGCAAGGCCGGCCGCACGTTCACCAAGCCGGAGGTGATGGTGTGTGTGCCCTCGGGCGTGACCAGCGTGGAGAAGCGCGCCGTGCGCGACGCGGCCCTGAAGGCCGGCGCTCGCGAGGCCTACCTCATCGAGGAGCCGCTGGCCGCGGCTATCGGCGCCAATGTGCCCATCTCGGGTGCCTCGGGCAACATGATCATCGACATCGGCGGCGGCACCAGCGAGATCGCCGTCGTGGCGCTGGGCGGCATCGTGGTCAGCCGCTCCCTGCGTGTGGGTGGCAACCGCTTCGACGAGGCCATCGCCAGCTACATCCGCCGCAAGTACAACCTCATGATCGGTGAGCGCACGGCCGAGGAGGTCAAGATCGCCATCGGCACCGCCCTGCCCCTGGAGCGCGAGCTGACCCTCGACGTTCGTGGACGTGACCTGGTCGCCGGCCTGCCGCGCACCATCCCGCTCACCAGCTCCGAGGTCATGGAGGCGATGGAGAAGCCGCTGCAGCAGGTCGTCACCGCCGTCCGCGCAGTGCTGGAGGAGACACCACCCGAGCTGGCCAGCGACATCATCGACAAGGGCATGGTGATGACCGGCGGCGGCGCCCTGCTGCGCAACATGGACCGCCTGCTGACACAGGTCACCGGCGTGCCCTGCCACGTGGCTGAGAACGCGCTCAACTGCGTGGCGCTTGGCACCGGCCTCGCCATGGAGCACTTCGAGTTCTTCAAGGCGTCATTGGTGCAGAAGGTCTAGGCGTGGTCCCCGAGCCAGTCTCACCCACCGGCGCGCGCTCCTTCGCCGACCTCCATACCCATAGCTCGGCATCGTTCGACTCACTGTCGGACCCGCGCCAGATGATGGACAGGGCGGTACGGCTGGGCCTGACGCACCTCGCCATCACCGACCACGAGCGCATCGACGGTGCCCAGCGTGCCCGCGACCTGGCGCCGCCCACGCTGCAGGTCATCGTGGGCGAGGAGATCCGCAGTGCCGACGGCGACATCCTGGGCCTCTATCTCGAGCGTGCCGTCGCGCCCGGGATGTCGGCCGCCGATACCGCCGCGGCCATCCGCGAGCAGGGTGGCCTCGTCGGCCTGCCGCACCCGTTCGACAGCTTCCGCAGCTCCGGTGGCAGCCAGGCCGGCGACGCAGAGCAGAAGCTGGAGGCGCTGGCCGGTATCGTTGACTACGTGGAGGTCCACAACGCGCGCGCCTATCGTGACGCCAACCCGCTGGCAGCAGCCTTCGCGGCGCGCCACGGGCTGCCCGGTGTCGCCTCCTCCGACGCCCACAGCATCACCGAGCTGGGCATCGCCTCCACCGTGATCCCCGGGTCCTTCAGCAGCGCCGATGAGTTGCGCGCATTGCTGCCTGCAGCCGTCGTGCAGCCGGGGCGTGCCTCCTACTACCTGCGCCTGTGGACGCCCATCGCCAAGCTGGTCAACCGCGCGCGCGGCAACGGCCGCATCCGTGCCGACCGCCCCGGTTCGGAGCCATCGTGACCGGACAGCCCCCGGCCCCGAGGCGGAGGAGCCGCAGCACGTCCGCGAGCGCACCGACGCGTTCAGGCTGGCACTCGAGGCTACGCCCGACGTGGGTGATGCCGCCAAGGAAGATCCGCTGCTGGGGGATGACCTCTCCGAGGGGGCCGTCCCGCTGACCGAGCGCCTGCGCGACCGCCGCACGCAGGCGTCGATCATCGTCCCGGTCGTCGTGCTGGCGCTCTTCGCGCTGGCGCTACCCGGCTTCGAGTTGGACACCCTCGTCGACTACGTCCTCGGTGCCGACCCAGCCTGGCTGCTGGCCGCCTTCGCCATCTACTACCTCGGATTCCCGCTCCGCGGCTACCGCTGGTCGCTGCTGCTTCGTGGCATCGGGGCTAGAGTCCCCGTTCGCGACTCCACGGAGATCATCTTCGTCAGCTGGCTCGTCAACAGCGTCGTGCCGGCCAAGCTGGGCGAGGTCTACCGCGCCTGGCTGCTGAAGATCAACTACCCGGTCTCGCTATCGGCGACCTTCGGGACGATCTTCATCGAACGCATCTTCGACATCTTCGCCATCGTCATCCTGGGCCTCGGCGCGGCATTCTGGTCCTTCCGCACCGGCCTCGACGACACGGTGCGCACGATCATGCTGGGCGGCATCGTGGTGGTCGTGCTGCTGGCCGTGGCGCTGTTCACGCTGCGCAACTTCGGACGCCGGCTGGTCGAGCGGCTACCGCTGCCGAACCGGGCCAAGGAGCTCTACGAGCACTTCGAGGACGGCGTCTTCTCGGCCGACCGCCGCACGCTGCCGCTGGTGGCCGTGCTCACCGGCCTCATCTGGACGACCGAGGCGCTGCGCCTGCTGTTCGTGGTGGACTCACTCGGCTTCGACATCTCGCTGGGCATCAGCGGTGCCTTCTTCGTCGCCCTGGTGGCCTCGCTCTTGACCGCCGTTCCCTTCACGCCGGCCGGCCTGGGGATCGTCGAAGCCGGGATCGTGGGTCTGCTGACCGTGGTCTATCAGGCCGACCCCAACGAGGCTGCGGCCATCGCCCTGGTGGACCGTGCCATCAGCGTGCTGTCGGTCATCGTGCTCGGCTTCATCGCCTACCTCTTGTCACCCAAGACGAAGGGTGGCGGCGCCAGCAGCAGTGGTGGTCCCGGCGGCGACGATGCAGGCGCACAGCACGACCGCCGAGCCGAGCAGGGAACGACCACGGCCTAGCAGGGGCACAGCGCCGGGCAGGCGCCAGCTGGGCCGTGGTCGAGTTCGTGTCGTGGAGTGAAGGCGGCGGCTCCCGCCCTGATCAGTGCTTCTTGTTGGGTTCGGCCTGGGTGGGCACGGAGCGCACCGCCGCGACCGGACGTACCGGCGCATAGCGGCCCGTCTGACGCACCGACAGACGACGCATCCTCAGCGCCAGGTAGTACTCCATGACCTGCCGCACCTGCGGTTCGCTCATGAGGTCATCCGACCGCAGGGCGTACTCCACGCGCGCGGTGGGATGCGTGCTCGACGATGAGGTCAGACCGAAGTACTGCGGTGAATCAGTGTCGTCGCGAAGCTCGCGCAGGCCCTTGGCCAGCTTGGTGGCCGTGCCCAGTGATGGAGTCCGGTCACCCCGAAGCAGCCGCGAGATCGTGGAGTGGTCCACGCCGGACTGCTGCGCCAGTTGGCGCTGGGACATCTTCTTGGCCTTGAGCTGGGCTCGTAGCCACTCGTTGAAGGCCCGTGGGTTCTGGACGCTCATAGCACCCCGACAGCGTCATCGTGGGCACCGGGCCTGTGAGCCCCGGTGAGCCACCGTTCGGCGGCACCGACATCATCGGTGCCAGGACGCCCCGCAGAATATGGTCCATTGGTACGGGCTCGAGTGAGGGAACGGTCCCCCACGACGCAGGCACGTGCGGCAGGGAACTAGCCGGCGGCATCGAGGCTACTCGTCTCCGCTGTAGCCTCCGCCGATCGACGGCTCGATGAGCCCGTAGCGTCCGTCTCGCCGGCGGTACAGGACAGCGATACGCTCGTTCTCGGCGTTGACGAAGATGAAGAACGCGTGCCCAAGCTCCTCCATCCGCGTGATGGCGTCCTCCTCGAACATCGGCTCGATGTCGAAGCGCTTGATCTTCACTACCTGCGACTCCTCGTCGCCATCCTCCGGCGACTCCGCCATGACTTCCATCTGGCTGGCGCCGATGTAGCGCTCCTGGGCGTGGCGCCGGCGGTCGCGTGGCCGCTGCCGGGCTTCGACCGTGCGTCGCTCGACCTTGTCGATGACCTCGTCCACAGCCACGCGGAAGGACGCCGCTGCGGCCATGCTGTGGAGGGTCTGGCCGGTCATCGATAGCGTCACGTCAACGATGTGGCTATCGGCGATCTTGGGGTTGCCCTCGAGGCGCAGCTCTACGTCGGCCTCGCTGCGATCGTCGAGCATCCGCTCCAGGCGCTGCATCTTGCGCTCGATGTAGGCACGGTCCTTGTCCGAGACAGTCAGGTTCTTGCCTCTGATCGTCGTTCGCACCAGCTGCACCTCCCCTTTTGGTGTGAGTCTAGGCTTCAGGCGTCGGGTCCGCCACATCTCCGTGTCGCTGTCGCACAGGCCCGATGGTGGGAGCGGTCAGCGGTCGCGCGCCAGCGCCAGCGCTGAGACGGCTGCGGCGCCGCCCGCGTGCAAGGCTCCTGCACAGGCACTCAGCGTGGCACCGGTGGTGACGATGTCGTCGACGAGGAGAAGCCAGCGTCCCTGCATCCTGGCGACAGCATGCTCGCTCGCATCGAAGGCGCCCGAGGTGTTGCCTGCACGCGCTCGTCGTCCCAGCGAGTGCTGGGCGGTCGTCCGCTGCCGCCGCACGAGACAGCGCTCGACCGGCAGTCCCAGCTCATCGGCGACGACGCATGCCAGCGCCTCGGCCTGGTCGAAGCCACGCTCCCGCTGCCGGCTGCGGTGGACCGGCACCCACGTGACCAGCTCGGCACCACGCCCCGCATGGCGCCAGCGCTCGGCCATGGCTTGGCCCAACGGCTCGCCCAGTCGCCGCTCGCCGCGGTACTTGAGAGCGTGGAGGGACGCACGCACCGGGCCGCTATACGTGGCACACCACTCCAGCTGCACGAGCCCGGCCGGCAACGCAACGGGCAGTCCGAGGGGGGCGCCGGCCGGCTCATCCCGGCGGCGATACAACGGCCGACTGCAGCGTTGGCAGAGGGCCTCGCCCTCGCGGCCGCAGCCGGCACAGCGGGCCGGCAGCAGGAGGTCGAGCAGTGCGCGCACGAGCCCCAGCATGAGCCCAGCGACATCGCTGGCATATGCGCCGGCACATGGCCGGTGTCTTGCGGCCGGTTACGTGGCGCTTGTCACGCCCACGCGGAGCACCGCCTCACGCCGCCGGTGCGGCCGGGCCCTCGTCAGGCTCGGGCTCAAAGAGCACCTCGTCGCCGTTCGGCCACACCGTGTCGCTCGAGGGTCCCCGCGGGCAACTCGATCACGCCCTCGGCTCCGCGAACCGGCAGGACGATGCCCCGCCACGGCGGCAGGTTCCGACGCATGCCCACCACCGACCGGTATCCGTCGTCGCTCGCCTTGCCCACGAAGAGCGCGTCGATGGGAAAGCGCATGAAGAACATGTGGATACTCGAGGTAGGCAGCCAGAGGCCACTCGTCGGCCGGCATGGACGCGCGACCCATCAGGCCCATGAAGCGCTGGCCGAACGACTCGCCCAGCACGAGCCGCTGGCAGAGCACGGCGCCATCGGCGCGACGGCGCAGCCGCAGTGGTTCCTGGCTCATCCGGTCAGACCGGCTAGACGTTGCCCAGGTTCTGCATGATGAGGATCAGCGCCGGGCCCAGGATGACGATGAACATCGCGGGGAAGATGCAGCCCACCAACGGGAAGAGCATCTTGATGGGCGCCTTGGCTGCCATCTCCTCGGCGCGCTGCCGGCGCTCGATACGCAGCTGCTCAGACTGGATCTCGAGGACGTTGGCGATCGCCACGCCGAGCTGTTCGGCCTGGATGATGGCGCCGATGAAGTTGGTCAGCGCCGGCACGTTGGTGCGCGCCACCAGCTCCTTCAACGCATCGCGGCGTGGCTTGCCGATGCGCACTTCCGCCAGGGCGCGGCGGAACTCGTCGGAGAGCGGCCCCTCGGTCTTCTCGATGACCTTGCCCAGTGCGGCATCGAAGCCGAGACCGGCCTTCACCGAGATGGTGAGCAGGTCGAGCGTGTCGGGGATGGCCAGCAGGATCGCCTTCTGGCGTGCACGGATGCGGTTGACGAGCCAGTAGTCGGGCAGGAAGAAGCCCAGCACAAGGCCGATCCCGGTGATGACCAGGCCAGAGGAGGCGCCGGCGCCGAGCGCCACGCCGAACAGCAGGAAGGCAAGACCGCTGGTGACCAGGGCGCTGACCACCTTGAGGCCCATGAAGTCGATGGTGCGCAGCCCATAGGGGTAGCCGGCCTCTGCCAGCCGGCCCTCCGTGCGGCCGACGCGCTCACGCGAGGTGAGCCTCGTGCCGATGCCGGACAGTCGCCGCATCATCGGCCGCAACGTGCGGTCCATGATGGGCTGCTGCAGCTCGATCTCCTCCAGGCTGGTCACGCCCTCGAGCGTGCCGAGCTGGGTCAGACGTGCTTGGACCGGGTCCGAGGTGCGAGCACCCAGCAGGGCCCAGACGATGAGCAGGACGCCGCCGGCAGCCAGCAGCGCCATGAGGAAGGGGAGTCCCATGCGCTAGACCTCGATGTCGACGATGCGGCGGATGGCGAGGAAGCCGATGCCCATCATGATGGCGCCGAGGCTGAGGACGATGACGCCGACAGGGATGCCGAAGACGTACGGCTCCCCGAACATCGGTTCCATGAAGGTAGGTGCGATGAGCGACAGGACGAGGACAAGGAAGATGGGGAGGCCGGCCACGACGTAGCCGGACATCCGCTGCTGTGCCGTGAGCGTACGGATCTCGCCCTTGATGCGGATGCGCTCTCGGATGGTGAAGGCGATGGAGTCGAGGATCTCGGCGAGGTTGCCGCCGACCTGGTGCTGGATGGTGATGGCAGTGGCCATCAGCTCGAGGTCCTCGGACCGCACGCGGCGGACCATGTTGGAGAGCGCCTGCTCGAACGGCAGGCCCAGGTTGACCTCTCGGATGACGCGGTTGAACTCCGTGGAGATGGGTGGCTGCGTCTCACGCACCACCAGCTCGATGGCCTGCAGGAAGGATGCGCCTGCGCGCAGTGCGTTGCCGATGAGCGTGATGGTGTCGGCGAGATGGTCGTTGAACGCCTGCAGGCGCTTGGTCTTGCGGCGGTTGACGTAGAAACGCGGGATCCACCAGCCAAGGACACCGGCGATCAGCAGGGCGATGGGCGTGTCAAGGGTGCTGAGCACGGTCTTGCCGAGCAGGTAGACCGCCACGGGCGCACCGATGATGGCGGCGATGCGGATGGCCAGGTACTCGGATGGCCGAAGCTGAAGATCGGCACGAGCCAGCTCGCGGGCCATGGTTGCGCCCCAGTCTCGCTGCTCGACGACACGGTCGACGCCGGCGGCCGCGCGGCCACCGAAGAGGCGTGAACGGAGTGACTTCCGCTGGCTGGTGTCGCGGTCGCGGTTGCGAGCCTCGGTGGCAGCGATGGCCACCTGCTCGATGCGTTCGGTCGGCGACACGCGCCGGCCACCGAAGACGCCGATGAAGAGCAGCATGACCGCGACGCCGGCCATGACGGCAACGAGGACGGCAGGATCCATCGTGACCTCCTAGGACCGGTAGCCGAAGAGGGCGGGCGGCAGGCTGATGCCCATGACCTCGAACTTCTCGGCGAACTTGGGGCGGATGCCGGTGGGCCGCAGGATGCCCTGGATCTGGCCTTCGACGACTCCGGTCTGCTCGAAGGTGAAGACCTCCTGCATGACGATCACGTCGCCCTCCATGCCCTGCACCTCGGTGATGCTGGTGACGCGGCGCGTGCCGTCCTTGAGGCGCGACTGGTGGACGATGAGGTCGACGGCGGACGCCGATCTGCTCGCGGATGGCGCGCAGTGGCAGGTCCACGCCGGCCATCAGCACCATGGTCTCGAGACGAGCCAGCATGTCGCGCGGGCTGTTGGAGTGGCCGGTGGACATGGAGCCATCGTGGCCGGTGTTCATGGCCTGGAGCATGTCCAGCGCCTCGGCCGAACGGCACTCACCGACGACGATGCGGTCGGGGCGCATACGCAGCGAGTTGCGCACCAGCTCGCGGATGGGGATGGCGCCCTTGCCCTCGATGTTGGGCGGGCGCGACTCCAGCGTGATGACGTGCTCCTGGCGGAGCTGCAGCTCGGCGGCGTCCTCGATGGTGACGATGCGCTCGTCGTTGGGGATGAACGACGAAAGCACGTTGAGCGTCGTCGTCTTGCCCGAGCCGGTACCACCGGAGACGAAGACGTTGAGGCGCGCCTCGACGCAGGCCTTGAGGAAGTCGAACATCTCCGGTGTCGCGGTGCCGAAGCGGATGAGGTCATCGACCGTGAAGGGTGAGGCCGCGAACTTGCGGATGGTGATGACCGGACCCACCAGGCTCAGCGGCGGGATGATGGCATTGACGCGGGAGCCGTCGGTCAGTCGGGCGTCGACCATGGGGCTGGACTCGTCCACGCGGCGGCCGATGGGGGCGATGATGCGATCGATGATGCGCATCACGTGGTCGTCGTTCTGGAAGGAGATGTTGGTCAGCTCCAGGCGACCGGCGCGCTCGATGTAGACCTGGCGCGGCCCATTGACCATGACCTCGGTGATGGACTCGTCCCGCAGCAGTGGCTCAAGCGGACCGAGGCCGACGATCTCGTCGGTGATCTGCTCGAGCATGCGCACGCGCTCGGCGCGTGTCAGTGCCAGTCCTTCCTCGTCGATGGCGACGCTGAAGATCTCCTCGATCTGGCGTCGGACCTCCACCTGGTTGGTGAGGTCGAGCTTGGGGTCCAGGTCCGAGATGACGCGCTGCTGGATGCGGTACTTGGTATCGCGGAACGACTCTCGCACCGGCACCTGTGACATCACCCGCTGGGGCATGGGCGGCGGCATCCCGGGCTGGCCGGGAGACCCGACGGGGGGTGGTGGGCCCCCCGCCTGGGGTGGTCCGGGGGGCATGGGAACTGGCGCGCCGCCACCAGCGGGCTTGGCGCTCTCGATCCGCTTCAGCAGTGACATCTCAAGTTCTCCCTAGCGAGGATCCATGACGACGTCAGCGCCGTCCGAAGAGTGACTTCTTTGCAGGCTCCTTCTCATCCTCGGTCTCAGGGGAGCCTTCACCTGAGACGAGCGCGCGTGAGATCTTGAGGATGTCTTCGCTGACCGGGGCCTGGCTGTTGCTCCAGACGAACGGCACACCCCGGTTGAGCGCATAGACGACCGTTCGGCCATCCGAGACCACCTGATGGTCGATCTTGCGCCCCACGGAGTTCTCGACGTCGGCGACGCGGATGCCGAATGCCGAATTGGCACGGTTCAGGACCAGCTTGAGGCGGTCTCCGTAGCCGAGCTGCTCGGCCACCTCCAGGAAGAGGCGGATGTTCTTGATGTTGGTGATCTCGAGGGTGAGGATCGTCAGGATCACGTCGGACATGTCCAACAGCGCCAACGAGACGTCGTTGAAGTGGGGCCAGAGGTCCACGACCGTGAAGTCGTTGGTCTCGCGCAGGCGGCCTGCCATGCGCCGGATCTGGTCGACCGTGATGAGCTCCGCCATCTCCGGGCTCGGAGGCGCCAGCAGCACCTTGATGCCCGTGCTGTGGTTGATGAGCGTGGTGTCGACCAGGTCTTCGTCGGTCGCGGAGGGATCGGCGACGACGTCGATGATGGACTTGTTCTTGGGGTTCAGGTTCAGCAGCACGCCGACATCGCCGAACTGGAAGGAGCCGTCCACGAGCGTGACGGTCTGACGCTGCTCACCGGCCATGGCGACCGCGAGGTTGACCGCCAGCGTGGTCCGGCCGACGCCTCCCTTGGGCGCGAAGAGCGTGACGATCTTGCCCTTCTTGCCGCTACCCTCAGGGCTGGGTGCCCCGGGGACCGGCATGATCATGCGTCCGCGCTTGGCCTTCTCGCGGATGTGCACCTGGCGGATGGAGGCCGTCAGCTCATCGGAGCTGAAGGGCTTGACGAGGAACTCCCGGGCTCCGGCGAGCATCGACCGCCGCAGGTAGTCTGCTTCGCCCTGGACGCTCATCATGATGATGGAGGTCATGGGGAAGGTGGCGGAGATGCGTTCGGTGGTGGCGATGCCATCCATGCCGGGCATGTTGATGTCCATCAGCAGGATGTCCGGCTGCAGCTTGCCCGCGAGGTCGACCGCCTCCTCGCCCGATGCGGCGGCACCCACCACATCGATATCGGATTCGAACGAAAGCAGCTTCGTCAGGTGCTCTCTTGTTTCTGCGATGTCATCGACGATGACGACTCGGATCTGTTCGCTCACGCTCGGTTCCTCGTGGCCGTTGACGGCAGGCGGCCGTGCCGGGTGCTCAAGGGTAGACCGGGAGCACCGATTCGACTAGCGCGACGCAGCGGGTTCGTCAGGGCTGGTCGAGGGACATGCTCACCGGGGGCTGACAACAAGAGCAGGACTCCAACTGGTGTGACAAGTGTCACCGGAATCCTATGCACCACCCCCGGCGCGGGCGATATGACTATCGGGCTATGCGGCGGACGCGCCGTGCGGCGTTGGTACCCGGTCGCAGCGGCGGGCCGGCCGGCTCGACTGGCGATGGTCGCCGGCTGTGACGGCTATCATGCCCCAGACATCCCACTTGGCCCCGTGTCTCGAGGTTCCCGCATGCGCCAGATCCGACTGCGCAAGCTGCGCAGGCGGCTGGGTCTCTACCAGCCCGCGGTCCCGCCGCCCAAGCCCATGGACCCTGCCAGCATCCGCCAACGCCGCAAGATCTTCGAAACCCTGCCGGAACACCCCGCCTGCCCCGATGGGTGGCGCACCGGTGCCCCCGACTTCGTCATCTTCGGTGCCCAGAAGTCGGGCACGACCTGGTGGTTCCGCCTCATCGAGCAGCATCCGGGAGTGGTGCAGCCCAAGAACCAGCGACCCGAGCTCCACTTCTTCGACCGCCTCTGGGCGGAGCCGCTGACCGACGAGCACATCGAGCACTACCACCGCTACTTCCCGCGGCCGGAGGGGAAGCTCATCGGCGAGAAGACGCCCGAGTACATGAACTGCGCCTGGGTGCCTCCGATGGTGAAGCGGGCGGCACCGGACGCCCGCGCCATCGTTCTGCTACGCGACCCGGTCGAGCGCTACATCAGCGGCCTCAGCCACATGGATCGCGGCGGCCTGGTGGACGAGGAGGGCGAGGACGGACTGGTTCGCGTGTTCGGCGATCGTGTCCGCGTCGTCACCGATGCTATCGAGCGCGGCATGTATGCCACGCAGGTGGAGTGGCTCATGCGTTCATTCCCAGCCGACCGATCGCTGGTGCTGCAATACGAAGCGTGTGCAGCCGATGCCGGAGCGATGCTGGCACGCACCTTCGAGTTCCTGGGCCTGCCGCCGCATGAGCTACCGGCCGAGGAGTTGGCGCGGCCGCGCAACAAGGCCAAGCTTGAGAAGGTGTCCGTGCCTGACTCGCAGGTCGAGGTGCTTCGGGGCTACTACCGACCCGAGGTGGAGCGCCTGCGCCAGCTTGTCCCCGACTTCGACCCTTCGCTGTGGAGGCACTTCAGCGACCTGACCTGATCATCGCGCCGACGCGGGCCTCGGACGCACACGAAGAACGACGCCGGCTTCGTAGCCGGCGTCGTTGGTGCTGCGGTGTCGGGCGGTTCGCCTAGATCTGGGCGCCGATGGTCGAAAGGATCGAGGAGATCTCGCCGCCGAGGAAGATCAGCGCTGCAATGGCGATGATGGCGATGAGTGCCAGGATGAGTGCGTACTCGGCCAGGCCCTGCCCGTCATCCTGACGGAGAGTCGTCAGCCAGTTGGTGAAAACGGTCACGTTGGTGGTACCTCCTTCCCTCAAGACTCGCGCTGTGTGAGCGCTGCACGAAGAGTCGCAAACTGCGCGAGCCGAAGGAATGGGCCGGGGGTACGGGGTGCATCTGCCCGCATGTCCGGCCACCGGTGGCGACGCAGCCGCTGACCAATCTGTTGCTGCCGGCGTTCGGGGCGGCGCAGCTAGCGCTTGATCGGAGCCACCAGCTCCATGATCTGGCCCTCGCCGCGCATGGTCAGCGTCAGGCCCAGGGCCCGGGCCCGATTGGCGATCTCGTTGACGCGGTCGGCTGGCAGGGCGCGAGTGGCGCGGTCGGCGGCCTGGTCGGCGGACCGCTTCTCCTGCATCATCGCCAGCAACGCGGGTGGGGTGTCGACCGAGCGGGCCGTGGCCGCCTCGCTGGACTCCGACTGCCCTTCCAGATTGACACGAGGCCAGGTCCCCTCGACCGTTGCCACCAGCTCGCGCTCGCCCCAGTCGAGGCGCACCAGCACCGAGGGCGGGCGCAGGGCGAGGAAGCCCGCGATGGCCTCATCGACGCTGCGGTAGACGACGCTCTCGAGGTCCGGGTCCAGGCGTTCCTCGATCCCCTGCGAGTCGAAGTCGATGTTGATGCCGGAGCGGCGTCCGCGGTCGCTGACGGTGCGGCGGATGGTCGGCCCCAGGCCCAGGTCGTCCAGGACCATGGGCCGGATCTCGAAGATGAACTCCTTCGTCGTGTCAAGGGCCTGCTGGACCAACCGCCCCAGCGCCTTGACCTCATCGCCGGCGCGCGGGTCCTCCTTCTGCATCAGCCGCTCGACGATCTCGATCTGCAGGCCGATGTTGGCGATGGACTGCGCCGGGCCGTCATGCAGTCGGCGTACGATGTCGCGCCGCAGGTCCTCCTGGCTGCGGATGGCCATGGCCGGCTGGTCGAACCCTGGCGCGCCGCTGCCGCCTGCCGCCGTGGCGAGGGCTCGCAGACCGGGCGACGCCATGGGCGCTGGCCGCATCGGCGCGCCACCCATCGCGGAGAGGCTGTTGTCGATCTCGACGAGGCGTTGGAGGAAGCGGGCCAGCACGCGCTGCTTGCCTTCCAGCACCTGCCGCTGCGCATCGAAGAGCAACTCACGGCGAGTCAGCGCCAGCAGTCCGTCGCGTACCTCGCTGAGCTCAGCAGGATCGGCAGACCCGCTGGTCTCCAGGCCAGCCAGCCGTCCCTCCATCTTCGCGCGCCGCCCCTCGTGCCGCTCGATCTCGAGGAGGACCTGCTCCATGAGCATGTCGATCTCGCCATTCTCGCCCTCGATGCGGCGGATGTCCTCCTCGATCTCGGCGCGCAGGCCGCCGATGGTGGGCGCCGTCAGACCGGTGCCGGGCCCGGGCGGCCGGGCTGGCCCCGATCCCTGCTCCCCCGGCACATGACCGGGCTGGCCCGACTGACCCGCCTCGTTCAGGGGCATGCCGGGAGCGCGGGGCGGCTCCGGCGCGCTCAATCCTCGGGGATCCTGATCCAGCCCTGCTTCATGGCGTACACCACCGCCTGCGTGCGGTCGTTCACCGACAGCTTGCGCAAGATCGAGCTCATGTGGTTCTTCACGGTCTGCTCGCTGATGGAGAGGGCGTAGGCGACCTGCTTGTTGGTCATGCCCTTCGCGATGTTGTCCAGGATCTCCACTTCACGTGGCGACAGTGGCGCGAAGATCGGCGCCGCTTCCTGGCCGTACACCGCCAGTTCGCGAAACTCCTTGAGCACGCGATTGGCCACCGATGGACGCGCGAAGACCTTGTCGTTGATGAGGTACTCGCCGTGGTTCACGCGGCGGATGATGGTGACGAGGTCCTCGGGAGCGATGTCCTTGAGGAGGAAGGCAGCCGCACCGGCCTTGATCGCCTCGAAGAGCTGGTCCTCGTCCTCTGATGCGGCGAGCGCGACGATGCCAGCGCTGGGCACCTCGCGCTTGACGCGCTGCGTCGTCTCGATGCCACCGGGGGCGGGCAGCGAGAGGTCGAGCAGGACGATGTCCGGGGTGTGTGCCGCTGCCGCGTCGATGGCGCTGCGCGAGTCATCCGCCTCCGCCACGACATCGAAGTCCGCCTCCGAGTCGAGGGTCTGCCGCATACCCACACGGAACAGGGCATGGTCATCGACGAGCAGGATCTTGACTCGCGCGTTGGGGTCTCGCCGGTCGGGGCCGCCACGGCGACGATCAGGTCCTGAGTACTCGCCTGCTGTCATTCCACACTCCTCTCCCTCGGCTGCTGCACACGCCCGGGGGCCGTGCCTGCATCCGCATGGCTGACGATGTCCGTTGGCCGGCGACGGGACCGTACCCGCGCGCCCGCTCGATCTCTTGCGATGCGTTGCCGCCGCGCAGGCGGTATGCCAGCTTCCATGTGGCTCGGAGTATAGGCGCTGGTGCCCGTGCTCCCGGCTCCGATGCTCACGACGGAGCGCACTCCGCTGCCAGCCGGAACAGCCAGGCATCACCGCCACCGATGTCCAGCGACTGCGGGTCGGCGTCCAGACAACCGCGTCCGGCCGGCCCCAGCAGCGCGTCCGGGTAGCGTCCGCGCTCGTCGATGACGACCACCCACGGAGCGTCGAACAGGGCGCCCAGCTCGAGGATGGCAGCCGGCTCCTCGTCGGGCAACGCGATGGCATAGCGATCGACGGCGCCGGCCAGCCACATGGGATGGTCGGTGATGAGTGTCGTGGGCAACGCTTCCCCAGACTCCTGTGCGGCTGCCTGCAGCGATGCCGCGAGGGCGGTGTAGCGCTCTTGCGTCTCACGCGACTGCCCGGAGAAGACCCACACGCCGAAGACGGTGATGAGCCCGGCCATGGCCACGAGCGCCACCGGCGCCAGGATGATGTTGGGTCGCTCCCAGTTCCGCACCCGGGAGATGCCCGCCAGCAGCGCATCGCCTCCGAGTGCCGCCGCGATGCCCAGACCCACCAGCAGCGGGCCCGAGGCATGCATGAACGTGCCCCACAGCGTGGCCACCGGGAAGAGCAGCACCGTGCTCACGAACGTCAAGGCGCCGGACAGCAGGAGCGCTACCAGCGCTGTCGGCCGGCGTAGCGCGGGACCCCGGCGTAGCCCCACCAGGGCGACCAGGCCAGCGACGCCGACCGGGAACGCGGGCACGGCGAGCACGTTGACCAGGCTGTCCCAGGCGGCGGCCAGTGGGTTGCCCAGCAGCGTGCCCACACCTTGTTGCAGGTAGGCCGCCGCGGTGGGCCGCTGGCTGAAGGCAAAGATGTCCTCGTTGTCGATGAGGAACATGTTCTCGATGGCCTGCCCCGGGAATGGGCTGCCGAGCTCGGCCGCGTTGCGGATGAGCCATGGCGTGACCACCAGCAGTCCGCCGGCCAGCACCGGCCAGAGGCGGCTTGCGGCCTCGCGCAGCCGAGTGCCGGGTGCGCGAGGCCGCAGAGCCCAGGTCAGCATCAGCACCACCGTTAGCCCCAGCCAGATGACCTCCTGGCGCGAGAGGTAGGCCAGGCCCATGGCGATGCCGAGCGCGAGGCCGGCGAGGGCGCTTGCAGGCCGCTCGTCGACTTCGCCCTCGCGGGTGCCGATGACCCGCGGGACGAGCAGGGCAGCGGCAAGCATGAACACGGTGAAGGGTGTGTACGAGTCCGGCACGATCGACCCGAGCACCAGGGGGCTCATGACCGCGGCCAGCAAGCCGGCCGCGATGGCCACCGCCCCTGTGCGTCGTCCGTCGAGCCCCTGCGCCCGGGCCGCTTCGCGGCCGATGGCCCAGGCGAGGGGAGCCACTGCCGCGCCGAGCACGGCGCCGCCCACCTGCGCTGCCCAGAACGACGACCCCAGCACGTTCATCGCAGCTGCTGAGACGAAGCTGCTCATCGGTAGCCACAGCTCGAAGGCCGGCTTGGGCACTGCCAGCGGCGGCGTCGCGTAGCTCCACACGCCATCGGCGACGAGGCCGCTGCCGGCCAGCAGGTTCTGTGCCACGTCGACGTAGTAGGCGCTGGGTTCGGTGGTGGGGAAGGGAAGCTGCCCGGCTGCCACGAGCCGGATCGCCAGTGCCAGCAGATACAAGCCCACGGGGATGACGACGGTCACGGGTGGCACCGGGTATCGGCCGCTTGCAGGCACACTGCGTAGAGGGCCGCGCGCGGGAGTGGCGCCGTCTCGGTGTCCGTTTCGCCTTCCGTCGGAGGCAGGGGAGGTACCTCCAGCAGCGGCTCCGACAGCCAGGTCGGGCGGACATCGCCTGCCAGCACCGGGCGCAGCCCGGCCGTGATGTGAGCGGCTTCGAGCGCCAGCCAGCGCGCGTCGTAGAGGCGCAGGGCGTGCTCGACCGTGGACAGGGGGTCATCGGGGGTGACGATGCCTCCCCAGTCGCCGTGGAACTGGTAGGCACCGGCGTCGGGGCTCATGACGATATCGCCAGTGTCCGCGACCTCAGCCAGCGCGGCCAGCACGTCGACGCGTCCGTCACGTTCGCGCTTCCAGGCATCGGTCGTGGAGAGCGTGGCGACGATCGATGCCACGGCGATGACGCCGACCAGCATGAAGCTGAAGTTGCGGCTCGCCCTCGGCGCATCCCATGAGGGGCGGCGTGATGCCACCCAGCCCACGACCGCGGCGAGGCCCACCATCACCAGCATGTAGGCATGCGGCAGCAACGCCACGGCGGAGTGGATGAAGGTCCCATAGGGCACGTGGACAGCGGAGACGAGGGCCGTGAAGAGGAACAGCGCAACGGTGTAGATGAACCAGGGTGAGAAGTCGGGGCTGCGACGCCGCAGCCAGGCGCCGGCCAGCAGGAAGGGCACGAGGAGGACCAGCATCGGCATGGCCACGAAGATCAGCAGGGCGTCCCACAGGCCTCCCAGCCTGCTCTCCAGCACGGCGCCGATGCCCTGTGAGAGAAACGACTCCAGGGTCGTGACGCTGGTCACGCTGTACAACTCGCGGTACTCGCTGATGAAGAGGATGCGGCCACCGGCGGAGGATGGCGAGATGGAGCCGAAGACATCCAGCTGGCGCCAGAGCCACGGTATCGACACGAGCAGGAAGCCGGCCGCGCACAGCACTGCAGGCCACCAGCCGATGCGCGAGAGGCGTGGTCGACGCAACAGGTCATGGGCGACGGCGAGTGCGAACGGCAGGCCCAGCAGCACGCCGTCGTTGCGCGAGAGGAAGGCCAGGCCGACGACCACGCCGCCGGCGGCGAACGATCGCCGATGCCCGCGCAGGCCCCGAGCGCACAGCCACAGCGCCAGCGCACCCAGCAGCATGAAGATGGCGAAGTTGTCGGGTTGCCCCAGGAACGGCGAGACGCCCGCGGGCACGATCACCAGCAGGCCTGCTGCGGCCGCCTGCCCGGGCGGCATGCCCGCGTCGCGCGCGATGAACCAGGTGAGGGGTGCCACGGCGGCCGCAGCGAGCCAGAACGGCAGGGCGGCAGCGAGGCTCGTCGGGCCCAACAGCCAGATGAACGGCACTTGGATCAGCGCCGCCAAGGGCATCCAGTGCGCATTCGACGGGATCGGCAGCACGCCCTCGGCCGGCAGCGTGCCGCCGACCTCGACGAAGTTCCAGATGTAGTCGACACGGAAGCCGCCACCGGCGGCGAGCTCCCGAGCCACGTTGGCGTAGTAGTACGAATCGGGATAGGCGGGTTCTATGAAGAGCACCGCGGTGAGCACCCGCGCGATGAGGGCGACCACGAACAGCAGGATGGGGATCGCCATGTCGCGCACACACTAGCAACGCATACCCCGCCTCCCCGGGAGTACGAAAGGCCCACCCTCGGTGGTCCCACTGGGCGGATTCGAGCACTGCGGGGTGTTGCGCATGGGACCATGGAGCCATCCGGTGGGCTGGACAGGCCCGCTAGCCTCTCCGGGTGACCTACCGTGACCCGAGGCCCGCCAGCCTCACCATCGTCCTCCCGGCGTACAACGAGGCCGACCGCATCGAACCCGCCCTGGACGAGCTTTTCGGCTGGCTGCATCGCGGCGGGCCGGCACGCAGCCAGGGTCGCTCGTCGGATGAGCTCGGGCCGTGGGAGGTGCTGCTGGTCGACGACGGTTCCACCGATGACACGGTCAACATCGTGGAGGCGCGTCCAGAGGCCCGACCAGGGGCCGATGGCTCCAAGCCGCGCCTGCGTGTCCTCCGTCGGCGTCACGCCGGCAAGGGTGCCGCCGTGACGGCCGGGGTCCTGGCTGCCACCAGTGAGCTGATCATCTTCGCGGACGCCGACATGGCTACACCGCCGGACCAGATCCCGTTCCTGACCGAAGCCCTCGTCGGCGACGACATCGCTCTCGGCAGCCGCATCCAACCCGACGGCAGCGACCGCCGGGCGAGCCAACCGACCTACCGCCGTCTGCTCGGTCGGGTCTACCGTGCCTTGGCCGGCATGTGGGTCACCGGCGATGTCCCCGACACGCAATGCGGCTTCAAGGGCTTCCGTCGCGCCGCCGCGCACGATGTCTTCGGACGCCTCAAGACCGACGGCATCGTCTTCGACGCGGAGGTGATCTTCCTGGCTCGGAGCCTCGGTTACAGCTGCGCCATCGTGCCGGTCATGTGGCTCGACATCCATGGCTCACGCATGCGCGTGCGACCGCGACTGGCGCTGAGTGTGCTCTGGGACCTCTTCCGCATCCCCATCATCCACCGTGGCATCCGCACGTCGCGCGCGGCTCCAGGCCCGAGCGACTCTTCCTGAGGGCGACGCACTGCGACCGGCAGGATCGCTCAGGAGCGGATGGCGTTCCAATAGCGCTCCGCGGCACCAGTGCCGACTCCGCCCGCCTCGGCCACTCGCGCGGCGTATCCCGTGACCGCGTCGAGCATCGCCTGCTCGCTCTCGAACAGTCGCTCGACCTGTCGCGGATACATCTTCAGCCCGGCACTCTTGCGCTCCAGCTGGTCGCTGATGTCGGCGTAGCGCGCCTCCAGCGCCAGGCCCACGGGCACGTCGATATCGTGGGCGGCGAGATCCCGCAACCCGGCGAAGCCGTTCCACCATGCGTACGGGAAGTCCTCGTAGAAGGAGAGCCTCCCGGCCAGGCTCGGTGCCGGCATCACCCATGCGGGAGCATCCGTTAGCAGGGCCAGGCCGGCATCGCGACACAGCCGGTGGTCGACGTGACCGCCGACGCCCAGCGGGAAGTAGACCTGTTGCGGCTCGAGCCGCATGATCTCGCGGCGCAGGACCTCTGTCGGCGGCTCGTCGTCCTCGTAGGGTCGGCCGAGCAGCTGCTCGTCACCGTCATAGCCACGGTGCACGGCGTCAGGAAGGTCGAGGTCCACGAGCGCGGCCTCGATGAAGTACGCCCAGCGCTCGTCCTCGACCTTGCGCCACGTGGACTCGTCGGCAGTGGCGAGGTCATATCGCGCCAGCGTCCCCTGACTGGATACGTCGTCCGGGAGAGGGCGACCTTCGTGAGACTCGTTGGTGATGTTGGCATTGCGGGACCATGCCGCACGCTGCCAGAACTGACGCGCCTGCGTGTTGGCGCGCTCCTGCGTGGCGTCGAGACGATCGGGGTCGGCTTGCCATGGAGCACCGACACCGGTGATCGTGGCGACCGGGAAGTCGGCTGCGATATTGGTGCGGTTGAAGGCTTCCGTGTTGGGCGACAGCGACTTGGTGCCGAACCCAAGCGCCTCGCGCCGATAGTCCGCCACGTCAGTGCCGGCACCTCCCGAGTAGACGGTCAGGATCGTCACCGACTGGCCCAGCTCGCGCAGGCTCGCGATGAGGCCGCCGCAGGACAGGGCGACATCGTCGGGGTGGGGGGCAACGAAGACGTGTGTCATCGCGGGCGAGGATAGCACCGGCCCGCTCAGCTGATCAGTCGGGGTGGCCGTGCGCTCCCACCAGCGGCACGAAGACGCAGGCGTCCGCGTGGAGCGTCCGCCTCCGGCGGCCGTCCCGCTGCACCACCGTAAGGCGTTGAGAGCTGCGTGAGCCGACCGGCACGACCAGTCGGGCGCCGTCGGCCAGTTGCTCCACGAGCGGCGCAGGGACCTGCGGGCTGGCAGCGGCGACGACGATGCCAGCGTACGGTGCGCCTGCCGGGTAGCCCACACTGCCGTCGCCGACGACGACGTCGACCTCGTAGCCGAGGTCGGCCAAGCGTTCCCGGGCAGCAGCGGCCAGATCGGGGTCGCGCTCGATCGAGATGACGCGCGCGCCGCACTGTGCCAGCACGGCCGCCTGGTAGCCGGAGCCGGTGCCCACGTCCAGCAGCACCGGTCGCGCACCGCTCCACGGCCATCCCTGCGCTGGCAGGTCCAGCAGTGCGGTCATGCGGGCGACGATGTACGGCTGCGAGATCGTCTGCCCGTGACCGATGGGCATCGCCCCATCAGCGTACGCTGCATCGCGATGCGCCTCGGGAACGAAGGCCTCGCGCGGCACCAAGGCCATGGCGGCCAGCGTGGCGCCATCGCGGATCCCGCGCGCTGCCAGTTGATCGCGGACCATCGCGGCGCGCCGGGCGGCGTACTCGTCGTCAGGAGGCCGGACCTGCCCGTTGGGGCTCACCCCACGGCGCTAGCCGCCCGGGCTCGCGACCGGCTCGTCGCTGGCTGCGGGCGCCTCTGTAGGTTCCGGCTCGGGCGTCGTCGCTGGTGTTGCCGCCTCCGTAGGCTGGGGCTCAGCTGTCGGCTGCAGCGTCGGCTCTGGTGCCAGCGTGGGCGCCTCCGTCAACTCTGGCCCGGGCGTGACATCGGGTGCGACAGAGGGAACCTCGGTGGCGGCGGGGGAAGCGACCAGCGTCGGTTCGGGAGACACCGCGGGTTCATCCGAGTCGAGGACGCCGCCGAACAGGCCACCAGCACCGAAGAAGATGGCCCAGGCGAAGATGAGCGCGAAGACCGCGATGATGATCGCGATCCACCACTTGCTGACAGGGTCGTCGATATACGGCAGCTCCTCTGGCCCGCGCTCCTGTGGCCCGGAGCCGGGCGTCGCCGCCTTGGCCCCCGGCTGGGCGGAGGCTGCGGGCGGCTTGTCGGCCGGCTGCGCGTCCGGGGTGCTGTCTTCAGGCTTGGTCTGGTCGGTCATGCAGCGGGGCTCTCCCTGGGTCCTTGGCGTTGACCCGATTATCGCGGTGCGGCGTTCGTCCTGCCGGGGCGTCACGCGCCGCGGCTCGCAGTGGCCCCCGTCGAGTCGCTATCAGGCGTCTCGCACTGCCGGAAGCCAGGCCGCCACGACCGCTGACAGCACGGTGAGCACGCCGGTGGCGGCGATGATGACGCCGGCGTCGATGGTGTCGGCGAGACCGGCGCTCACTGCCATCGCCCCGGTAAGGGCGCCCATCACGATGCTCGAGCGGATCGCCACCACGCGCCCCATCATGCCCGCCGGTGTCCGTTCCGCGAAGAGTACCTGGCTGGGGATGACGTAGACCAGGTTGAAGATCCCGATGACCACTGCGGCCGCGACTGCGAGCATCTCGTTGGAGGTGAGGCCGAGTGCGATGGTGGCGAAGCCCATGACGGCGAAGCCGCTGATCACCAGCCAGCCCTTGCGCAGGCGAGCACCGATCGCGCCGACGACGAACCCGCCGATCAGGTTGCCCACGCCGATGGCCGCCTCGATGACGGCGTAGCTCTCGGGATAGGGGATGACGTCGCCATCCAGCGAGCGTTGTGCATAGACCACCATCAGCGCCAGCGTGGCGCCGACCGACAGCTGGGCCATCACGCTGACGAGTGTGTTCTGGAACAGGGCCGTCTCCCCGCGGAGGAAGTGCCAGCCTTCGCGCAACTCGTCGGTGAACGCGCCGATGGCGCTCGTCACGCGCGTCCTTGCCTCGTGCACGACCGGTGGGATGACCAGGCCCACGAGCAGTACGGCGCTGATGATGTAGGTCGTGGCGTCGACCCAGAAGGCCAGCGCCAGGTCCGCGCCCAGCGTTGCCACGAAGACACCGGCCAGCGGATAACCCGCGATGTCGGCCACCGTCTCGCCGGTCCAGATGGCGCCGTTGGCCGGGGTGAGGTCCTCGCGACGAACGATGCGTGGGACGATGGCAGCCTTGGCCGGCCGAAAGAACAGGCTCACCGTGGTGGTCATGAAGACGAGCGGGTAGACCAGCCAGATGTTGCTATCGGCAACGAAGGGGATCGCCAAGACCATCGCCGCGCGCACCAGGTCGGTCGCGATCATCACCCGCTTCTGGTCCCAGCGGTCAACGAACGTGCCGGCGATGGGACCCAGCAGCAGGTTCGGCAGCGTGGCGGCCAGGAATACCAGCCCCGTTTGCATCGGCGAGTCCGTGACCGCGAGCACCATCACTCCCAGCGCGACCTGGTGTAGCCGATCGCCGAAGAGACTGATCGTCCCGGCCAGCCAGAAGGCGGAGAAGCGTGCGTCGCGGGCAAGGCGGATGTAGGGATGTGCGCGAATCCGCTCGCCCAGGCTGGGCGCGACCGCGGGCGCCGTCGCTCGCGCCTCGCTGACGTTGAGCCCGGGACGCGCTGAGCTGAGCCCCGGACCCATGCCAGAACCCACCACGACGGGCCGGTCCAGCCCCGCCTGTTGTGGCATCCGCTGGACAGCTTCGGCACGTGGCTTGGCGCTCCACAGCGAAACCACGCCACTGTCCGGGTCGGGCGTTCCGCGCGCGATGGTGGAGAAGAGGTACCACCCGATGCCGGTGGCGAGGAGCACGTCACCCAGGCTGATGACGTTCGACAGGACCGGCACGGCGATCGGCAGGATGTCGCCGATTGGTCCGCCGGCACGCAGGAACGCCCAGCCCAACTCGGTCGGGAGCGGAGTGTGGAAGGTCGGCGACAGGTCGGCCGCCGTGAGGCCGGCCATTTCGACGGCCGGCATGAAGACGGGCATGTACCCATCGTTGAGGAGGATGGCGAGGCCGTTGGCGGCGATTCCGACCATGGCCAGGAGCAGGCCCGGCTGTGCGCGATTGAGCCACAACGCCACCACGAGCAGGCCGAATGAGAGGGCGAAGAGCGGTGTTCGGAGCTGGTCGACGACGTCAACGCCCTGATCGATGAGCCACTGTGTGGCTACGCGGAGCAGCAGTCCGGCGATGATCAACGCGCCGAAGCGCAGCTTCGCGGAGAGCAGGTTGGAAAGGCGCCCGCCTGCCAGGAGGCCGACAACGATCCCGACAACGATCCCGAGGAACAGCATCAGGTTTGGGGCGTGAGCGAGCCCTGCTTGGCGCGCGTCGTCTCAGAAGGTCGCGGTGGGCCCGCCATGTGCTCGGAGCGCCGCGAGCTAGGGTTCGGCCGGGGCTGAACTCGTGGACATTCCACCCTGCGCTCGCGACGTCGCGACCTGTCCCAGTGTCGGAACCGGCGAGTATCGCTGCTCAGGCTCGCCGGGATCGTCCGGGTCCTCGTTCGCCTGCATCGCCGTCTTGGTGCGCGAGAACGCCTCGACGACGCCAGGGTCGAACTGGATGCCGGCGTACCGGTTGAGCTCCGCGATCGCTTCGGCCGTGCTGAGTGGGATCGGTCGATACGGACGCGACGCCGTCATCGCCTCGAACGCGTCGGCGACATGCAGCACGCGCGCCAGCAGCGGGATCTCCTCGCCGATGAGCCGGTCAGGGTAGCCCGAGCCGTTGTACCACTCGTGATGGTGGCGGATGAGCGGGCGTTCAGCCGCCAGCTGGTCGACGTCCTTGAGGATCTCCTCGCCCTTCACGGGGTGCTCGTTCATCAGCATCCGCTCCTCGCGGGTCAGCTTCTCAGGCTTCAGCAGGACAGCGTCACGGATGCCGATCTTGCCGATATCGTGGAGCAGGCCGGCCCACTCCAGTTGCTCCAGTTGCGTCTCTGACAGGCTCATCGCCTGCCCGATCTCCACGGCGATGCCCGAGACATGCTCGGAGTGCTTCTTGGTACTCGGGTCGCGCGCATCGATCGCGGATGCCAAGGCCTTCACGGTCTGCGTGAACATCTCGCGGACGTCGACCACGGCCTTGAATGCCGCGCGGGTCGTATAGAGCGGCACGGCGAACGCGATGGCCACCAGTGGCCCCACCCAGATGTAGGCAAGAGCCATCAACCACGCCATCGGCGTCAGCCCGATCATCGTCAACCCAAACGTGTGCAAGTCTGAACGCACAACGGCAACCATCGTCCGTCCCTCTCGCAGGGAAACGGCCAAGGAGGACATCGCGGTCGCCACGAGAACGTAGACAATCCCCGCCAGGATTCCGACTACCAGGCCTCTTTCGGTCGCGACGTCTGCACCCTGCATCAGCACGACGTACGTCATCCCAGAGAGCACACCTGCGAAGACCGGGAACGAGTGGTTGTAGACGAACCCGTACCAGGGCACCTGCCCCCGGAACTCCCTAACCTCGAGCGTGCCAACCACGGCAACCAACGCGGCGAGTGTCGGCCCCCCGATGATGCCAGCGGCGACAATCGGCGCGGCTGCAACGCTGACAACGTTTCCCCGGGCTGCCCGAATAGGCGAAGCTGACGCGAGGACGGCGACAGTAATCCAGAACACCACGACAACCCCATCGACTTCGATGGGGTTGGTCATCCAACTCACCGCGAGCAGCGCGATAGCCGCCACAGGGACGACAATCAGCAATATCCGGAGGCTATTCGACAAGGAGTGCGACTCCCAAGTTGCCAGCAGGGGTAGTCAGTATCGCGATAGATACCGGCTACTCCCCATCCAACCTTGGTACGGGGAGGCTCCTAGTCCCTTCAGATCGGCTTGATGCCCGCGCTGCCCGCGATGAGGAGTGTTGCGATGAGGGTCGACAGCAGCGTGAGCCTCGACAGAATTGTTCGAGGCATCTGAACTACCAGGGCTTGACGTGGCTAACGGGATTCATCTCATACCCCTTCTCCAGCCGCCGCACGACTGAAGTCGCAACGGCGAGTCGATGGGGAGCGTCACTCATCCCACTGCCTCGAAGGTCCCCTCTCTCGAGCCCCTCCGAAGCGATGCACTGTGGACGCTCCGTGGTCATTGCATCAGCCAGTGAACTGATACAAGCCGGAGGTTAGGTATGGGGTGGTTAGGACCCTATAAGTACTAGTACGTAGGGTTACCAGTTCATGGCCGGATGCTCCTAAGGATCTCCTCGAACGACTTTGCTCGAAGTCCAAGGTCGCGCTCGTATGATGCGGCCAGGCTGCGGTAGTGAGCGTGTGCGGCATCGGTCGCACCGGTGAACTCGAGGCATGCGATGAGCGTTGCGCGGAGATCGAAGGCCATCGGGTCCAAGGCCGCGACCGGTGAGAGAACCTCTACGACCTCCCCGTAGCGCGCCTCGTCGATCAGTGCGCGCGATGTTGCGTGCGCCAGTCGGAGGTACGACCCATGGAGGTGCGTGCGCCAGTCCTCCGTCCACTCCTCGTACTCGAACTCCGGTGCAAAGCTGCCCTTGTACAGACGAAGCATCTCAGGTCCGCGCGCCAGAGCCGTGCCCGTGCTCAGGATATCTGCGGTCTGTCGAGCGAACGCCACGCTATCGATCTGGAACAGCTCCTGGTCAAGGAAGACGAGGTCCAATTCCACATGCACGTAGTCGGCGCTCGATCCGTCTTCATACCAAGGCTCGAGTTCTCTCCGCAGGAAGAAGAGCGTCTGATGAAGGCTGTTCATCGCGGATTTCGGGCTCTGGTCGGGCCAGAGGCTCTCCATGACCAACTCTCGGCTTGCCATGAGCTCAGGACGAGTGACCATGTAGAGGAGCAAGGCCGCGGACTTGCGCCGCGTCGCCGTCAACGCAACCACGCGCGCGCCGATCTCCAGGCTTGCGAGTCCGAGGTCGTGAACACGAACGGTAGGGCTGACACGACGAATCAGTCGAGTGGCTAGACCGCGGCGCTTGCTTCGCCCCTCAGATGTCCGGTCGTAGTGTCGAAGCACCGCCACGTCCTCAGCGGAACCGAACCGAGCGATCAGCGACGCCGCGGCACTGGCGTCCTCGTTTCGTTCGTGGCGCACCTGTCTTCGGAGCGCCGTAATCCACCGGGTCGGCTCGCGCAGAATGGACCGCTCCAAGGCTTCCGGTAGTGGTACCAGCGATCCGATGGCCATGGCGACCACGTCCGCCAATTCCAGGAGGGCCAGAGCTGAGTCGCCCTCGGTCTCGGAGATCAACTGAGCGAGGTTGACTCCGTCTCGACTCACGATGGCCTCGAGCATCCGTGCGCGAGGCATCCATCGCCACGCGTTCTGGGCGGCCACAGATTCAAGGGCGACTTGGACTTGTCGCGTCGCATCCTCGCTGCCAGTGGCCACACTCAGCGTCGCGACGACAATCGCGGTGCGTGAACGAGCATCAATCCCGGGCGACTCGAGGGCCTGAAGCGCGCGCAGCGACTTCTTGGCCTCGCCCAGACGACCCTCAGCGAGGGCCAGCGAGATCCGCGCATAGTGGCCCTGAGCGATCGAACCCAATTCGCGCGACCAAGGCGCATCCCCTCGATCGAACCGAGCCAACAGTGATCTTGCTTTCGTGCTCCGACCGCACACCGCATGCAGATAAGCAGCATCAGCAATCGCGTCAGCAGTTGCTCCTGGCTCGCCGGCGAGCGCTGCGGATGTGCGGAGACCCTCTTCAAGTCTGCCGAGTTCCGCTACGGCCGCTGCGAGAATGGCGCCCGTCGACGCAGCGATCCCTGTGGTGTCGTCGCTCTGTTCCAGATGGGCGGTCGCGTCGAGGGCAATCTCGTGCGCCCGCGCATAGTCGCCGCGCGCAAGTTCGGAGTACGCCAGATTGTGGAGAGTCACCCCTGCGAAGTAGTGCAGGCCGGCTTGACGCTGACTCACCGCGAGGCGTCGCAGCATCTGGACTGAATCCGTGATGCAGCCGCCGGCGCTGGCCAGCAAGATCTGGCGCCACGAGAGAGCGACTTCGTGCAACGGGGAAGGGACGCTGTCGTCTGAGGCGACCGCCTCGATCTCTGCCACGACTGCTGGGCCGTTCCCGTTCATGTGATGGACGGCGGCACGCGTCAGGCCGACCAGCCCGCGTTCCTCCGGGGATAGCCCACCCCGATCGATGTTCGCCAGCAGCGCGAGCGCGTCATCGGGAGCCCCGTCGCTCACCAGTGCCCTCGCCTGGATCACCTGAACGGCCGCTGGCGGTGCCGCGTCCGGCATGAGGTCGATGATCTCCACCGCTGCCCCCCAAGCACCAGTGCCGAGGGCCGCACTGGCAGCCGAGCCGAGCACACGCATCCCGTCTGCCGGCTTCCCGGCGAGGGCGAAGTGACGTGCGGAGACCAGCCAATCGGTGGGCTCAGCGGCAAGTGCCACCTCGGCGTGCATCGCCCGGATCCGGTCGGGTGAAGCCTCTTGCTCCAGGTGCAGGCGGAGGAAGTCCCGGAACAGCGGATGGATGCGCCGACCACCGTTGGACGACCGGCTCCTACTACCGAGCAGTCCGAGGGACTCCGCCTCATCGAGGGCGGTCTCCACCGCCTCGCCCTGTGGAGGACCCTCGCTCACCGAGAGTGCCGCTCGGACCAGCTCTGGGCGCACGCGATCGATGAGCGACGCGTGCATGAGTACCTGCTGCGTGGACGGCGACAGACGAGTCAGGACCTCTTCTGCCAGAAAGTCATAGATGGGAGCGGTCGCTCCACTCAGCGCGCTGATGAAGTCGCGCACCTCGTCCGGCTGTGTCACGGAGATGGAGGCGGCGACCAACTGGAGGCTCGCCGCCCAGCCCTCTGTCCGCTCCATGACCACGGCGTACGCCGCGTCATCGAGTGGCTGGCCATAGGTGATGGCGAACAGATCCTCGACCTCGTCCCGGGTGAAGCGAAGGTCGTCGATCGTGAGTTCTGCCACGCGTCCCTGAGAGACAAGACGTCCGAGCGCGAGTCGAGGCCGACCACGTCCAGCGAGCACGATGTACATGCTCTCTGGTCCGCGTTCGAGCATCCGGCTCAGGATCATGCGGACATCACTCGAGGCCTCGACGTACTGGAAGTCGTCCAGGATCACCGCGAGCCGACCCTGTCCGACCTCACCCAGGTCCGCTAGGAACTGCGACAGGACCACCTCGCGCGAAGGACCCATCGCTGCCACGTGCCGGAGCAGCGCTTCCGTTGCAGCACCGAACCCAGGGATGACCTCGCGCAAGGCGGCCACCATGTGGCCAAGGAATGTGATCCAGTCGCCGTCCGAGCTCTCCATGCGGTACCACGCGCATCGATCCCTGGTGCGGATGGCGAACTCGTTGAGCAGCGTGGACTTCCCGTAGCCCGCTTCAGCCGAGATCAAGATCAGGCGTGCCTGGCCCTGCTGCTTCAGCCAGTCGATGAGGCGAGGCCGGTCCAGGACAGAGCGCCCCGGCACCGCTGCGCTGATCTTGCTGGCGATGATCGCCAGCCCAGAAGGATGCGTCCCGGCGTCGTCGGGGCGAGGGGCACCATCGGTTCGTTCGGATGTCACCTGTGTCGGGGGCATTGGCGCATCTTCGCGATACCGTCTCACCGCGTACTTACCCCAGTGTGGATAAGTGCGGTCAGGTGCCCTCGTACTCGAAGAAGATCTTGAGCTCGACTTCGTAGTCGGTGATGCGGCCGTCCTTCACCTGGGCTGTGTGACGCACGACCTCGACGCGGCGGATGTTGCGCACCGTGTGAGACGCTCGTGAAACGGCGTCTGCAGCCGCAGCGCTCCACGACTCGGGACTGCTGCCGACCATCTCCCGGATGATGATGACGCCCATGACACTCCTTCGTCCTGCCTCGTCCCGATCGACGGCCACGAGTGTAGACGTCTAGCCGTACGCACTTTCCGCGTAGTGGTCCTCTTCGGCATATGAGACGAAGCGCGTCTGTCGCTTCTTGAACCACAGCTTGGTCTCGCCGGTGGGGCCGTTGCGGTGCTTAGCCAGCTTGAGGTTGATGACCTCGCCGTCCTGCTCGTGGTCGTCCGATCCACGCTCCTTGTCGCGCCACAGGAACATCACCATGTCAGCATCCTGCTCCAGGGCCCCCGACTCGCGGAGGTCGGAGAGGCGCGGCTCGCCCTTCTCGCCCCGGTTCTCCGTCTGGCGCGAGAGCTGCGAGAGCGCCACGAGGGGCACCTGCAGCTCACGTGCGAGCGCCTTGAGACTTCGCGAGATGTCGCTGACCTCTTGAACTCGGTTGGCATCACGCGAGGTCACGCTCGACTGCATCAGCTGGAGATAGTCCACGATGATCAGGTCCAGACCCGACTCGGCCTGCAGGCGCCGCGCCTTGGTGCGCAGCTCCATGGCGCTGATGTTGGGCGTGTCGTCGATGAAGACCGGGGCTTCGGCGAGCTTGTTCATGGCGGGCGCAAGGCGGGTGAAGTCCATCTCCTCGAGGAACCCCGTGCGCAGGCGCTGCGAGTCGATGTTCGCGACCGACGAGAGCAGGCGCAACACCAGCTGCTCCTTGCTCATCTCGAGGCTGAAGACCCCGACGACCTTGCCCTCGTTGACGGCGGCGTGCTCGGCGAAGTTCAGGGCCAGGCTGGTCTTGCCGATCGACGGTCGCGCCGCGACGAGCACCAGGTCCGACTTCTGCAGGCCCGTGGTGAGGGTGTCCAGGTCGGCGAACCCGGTGCGGATGCCGCTGATCTCACCCTTGTGCTGATGCAGATAGTCCAGCCGGTCATAGGCGCTGTGCAGGAGTGACTTGAGCGGCGCGAAGCCGGACTCGACGCGCTTCTCGCTAACGGCGAACAACTCGGATTCGGCACGGTCGATGACCTCGCCGATGTCGCCGTCCTCCTGGTAGCCGAGGCCGGCGATCCTGCCTGCCGCGCTGATCAGATTGCGCAGGACGCCTTTGCGCTCGACGATGCGAGCGTAGTGGACGGCGTTGACTGCGGTGGGCGTGAGGTTGATGAGGCTGGTCAGGTAGGCAGCACCCCCGACATCGTCGAGTCGTCCCTGCCGCTCGAGCACCTCACTGACCGTGACGATGTCAACGGGCTCGCGTCGCTCGTACAGCTCGATCACGGCAGCGTAGATGGTGCCGTGGCTCTGGCGGTAGAAGTCCCCCGGCTGGAGCAACTCCGCGACCTCGATGACGGCATCCTTGTCGATCAGCAGTGCTCCCAGGACCGACTGCTCGGCTTCGATGGACTGCGGCGGCAAGCGATCGATGGACAAGCGAATGCTCCGGGATCAGGTCTTGGGGTCAAGCGTTGGGGCGGACGGTGACACGATGTTGGCTCTGCGCGGTGCGGTCACGCAAGCCGCATCTCCACCAACCCGCGGCCAACTCTCCACCAAATGTGTGGATAAGGGGTGGACAAGTGCGAAATCGTGGTCCGACTCGGCCTAGTCGACCCGTCTGATGACCCCGACGAGCTTGCCCTGGATGCGAACGTCATCGTAGAACTGCGGTTCGTACTGCGGGTTGGCTGGCTGGAGCCGTACCCGGTCGCGCTCCTTGAAGAAGCGCTTCAGGGTGACCGCGTTCTCTTCCACCTGCGCCACGACGATGTCTCCATCGCGAGCTGTCTGCTGCTCGCGGATGACAACGAGGTCTCCATCCATGATGTGAGCGTCGACCATGGAGTCGCCGCGAACTCGCAATACGTACGTTCCAGTCGTCGTGTTGATCATGTCCGGGACCGTCACCGTCTCAGTGGCGTCCTGGTACGCCTCGATCGGGCCTCCGGCCGCGATCTCCCCGATGACCGGGATGTCACGGCCGCGGTGCTCTGAGCCACGAGCGAGGACGTCGCTACCAGCGCCGTTGACCAGCATCGCCGCCGGGGTCAGTCGCAGAGCTCGCGATTGGGTGGCATCCCGCTCCAGCTTCCCTTCCTTCTCGAGCGCAGACAGATGGTGGTGCACGGCAGAGGTCGAGGCGAGCCCGACGGCGGCGGCGATCTCACGCACGGACGGTGGGTAGCCGCTCTCGCGGACGGTGGCTGCGATGTAGTCGATGATGCGCTGCTTGCGGAGCGCGTCGTGCTTGGTCACGGTACCTCCTCCGAGTACGGTACCGAACACCTGTTCGAATGTCAAGGCGCGCTGCGTGGTCCTGTGACGAACGACCGTGAGCCCGACCCTGCCGACTGCTAGACTCGCGCTCCCGATGGCCCTCAGAAGCACCTTCAGTCTGGGGCTGACTACGCTCAGCCTCTGGCCGTTCATCCCGATCGCGTCTCGTGCGCCGGTCTATGGCCGGCTCATCGTCGAGCTGGCGGTCGATGGGCGCGTGCCCTGGTCACGGAAGGCCCTGCTTGGATTCGCGGCTGCGTACGTCCTGTCGCCCATCGACCTGATTCCGGATTTCATCCCCTTCTTCAGCCGTCTCGACGACGCGGTGGTGACCATCATCGCTCTCGATCTGTTCCTGGAAGGGGTGCCACGGGAGCTCATGATCGAGAAGATGTATACCCTTGGCATCGACGGTCGTGAGTTGGAGCGCGACATGGAAGCCGCACGACGCTTCCTACCGCCGCCCATCCGCACCATCGCACGACGGCTCCCGGTGCTACTCGAGATCAGCGCAGCTGCCGTCAAAGCGGAGCTGGTGGCCAGGGGCTACATCGACACAGAGAACATGGACAAGGAGGCAATCTCAGCGTGAAGGTCATCCTCACAGCGGATGTCGACCCGCTCGGCAAGAGCGGCGAGCTCAAGGACGTCGCCAACGGCTACGCCCGCAATTACCTCATCCCGCGCGACCTTGCCGTGCCGGCATCCGGTGGCACCTTCCGCGCCTGGCAGCACGACATCGCCAGCCGTGAGGAACAGCGCAAGAAGGAGCGTGCGGAGGCTGAGATCGCCGCGCAGCGCATCAGCAGCACCACGCTGACGATGGGCGTCAAGGTGGGCGAAGGCGGCAAGCTTTACGGTTCCATCACCGCCAAGGACATCGCGGATGCGCTGGCCCGGCGTGGCATCGACATCGACCGTCATCGCATCGACCTCGAGGAGCCGCTGCGTCAGCTGGGGACCTACAAGGTCGCCATCCGCGTGTACGCCGGCATGACCCCTGAGGTCACCGTCGCGGTGGAACCCAAGGGCTGAACCACAGCGGGCTTGCCCGCCACGACATCATGGTGCGGTGAACCGCGCCACTATCCTGCACGTGGACCTCGACGCCTTCTTCGCGGCCGTCGAGCAGCGTGACCGTCCCGAGTTGCGCGGTCGTCCCGTGGTCGTCGGCGTCGGTGGCCGCAACGACCGGGGCGTGGTGTCGGCCGCGTCCTACGAGGCTCGGCGCTATGGCATCCACTCCGCGATGCCGCTGCGCACCGCTGCGGGTCTCTGTCGGGACGCTGTCTTCGTGCCGGTCGATGGCCGCAAGTACGCGGCGGTCAGTCGCGAGGTGATGCAGCTCCTGCGTCGCTACACGCCCGCTATCGAGCAGATCTCGATCGACGAGGCCTTCCTTGATGTCGCCGGCTCCGAGATCCTTCACGGTAACCCCGCCACGATCGCGCGTTCGATCAAGTCGAGCATCAGCGCGGAGCTGGAGCTGACGGCGTCCGTCGGCGTCGCCACCACCAAGCTGGTGGCCAAGGTCGCCTCTGATCTGGAGAAGCCCGATGGGCTGGTCGTCGTGGCGGCCGGGACCGAGGCGGAGTTCCTTGCCCCGCTGCCGATCTCGCGGCTGTGGGGGGTCGGTGCCAAGACTGCTGCTGCACTCACCGAGTTCGGTGTTCGCACGATCGGTGATCTGGCAGCGCTGCCAGACGACATCCTCGCCCGACGCTTCGGCAAGCAGGGGCCAGTACTCGCGCAGCGGGCCCGCGGCGTCGATCCGTCGCCGGTTTCGGCAGCGGACCCGGCTCGCTCCGTCAGCCACGAGCACACCTTCGAGGTGGACACGTCCGACAGCGAGGAGCTCGAGCGAACCCTGCTGGCGCTTGCGGAAGGTGTCGCCGGCCGACTGCGGGCGGGTGGCGTGACGGCTCGCACGGTGGCGGTCAAGGTGCGCGACTCGTCGTTCACCACCATCACCCGTCAGCGCACGCTGCAGGAACCGACAGACCAGACCGAGGACATCTTCAGGGCAGCCCTCGACCTTGCACACCCGCATCTCCGCGGGGTCCGCGTCCGGCTCCTGGGGATCGCGGCCACCCATCTCGGTAGCGGCGAGCAGATGGCGCTGTTCGCTGTCAACGATGACCGCCGTCGCCGAGCGGCCGCCGCAGCCGATGAGATCCGGCGGCGCTTCGGCTCGCAGGCGATCCGCCGTGCCCGCCTCATCGACGCCGGCGTCGCCGAGCCCTTCGAGCGAGACCCGACGACGGCGCCCGAAGGCGGCAGCATCGGCCGTGCCCGACACGCGCCCGACGACGAGTGAACGTACCCGGACGTGACAGAGGAGGTGGCACAGGCGGCGGTGACGCTGTCCCCACTTGACGGAAAGGGCTTGACGCTAGAACAGATGTTCTGTTAGCGTTCCCGAGCCGTAACAGAACAGATGTTCGACCCATCGGTCCGGATGTGCTCTTCGGCCGCGTCGATGCAGGAGGACCACCGCCATGCTCAGTTTCAGCATCCTCAGCCCGTCCGTCCTGGTCGACGGCGTAGGGCGTCCACGAGAGATCCGCACCGCTGGCCAGCGGCTGGCAGTGACCGGCCTCGAATCGGTCCGCGACGAGACTGCCGCCTACCCGCTCGACTCCGGACCCAGGACCGTCTTCCTTGTGCAGGCCTCCGGGCGACGCTACCGCCTCGTCCACCTGCTGCGCGACCGCCGTTGGACCGTCGAGGAGGTCGCTGCCGGGCAGATGGGACTTGCGCCGGCTGCCTGAGGTCGTCGCCCCGGTGTCGCGACCGGCTGAGTCGCCGACTGCCGCGTGCGAGAATGTGCTCGATGTCTGAGCCGTTCTCGTCTGCAGCCTCGGCAACGCTCGACGCGTTCACGGAGGCACTCGCCTCAGCGGAGCCGACACCGGGCGGCGGAGCCGCTGCTGCCGTGACTGCTTCGTTGGCGGCGGCTCTGACTGCGATGGTGGTGCGGTTGTCGCTCGACCGGCCCAAGTACGCCGAGCATGCCGACCTGCATGCGCAGGCACTGCTAGCCTCGGACGCGGCGCGGGCGAGATTCCTCGAGCTCGCTGACGAGGATGCCCACGCATACCGCGACTACCTCACTGCGCGCCAGAAGCCTCACGACGACGCAGAACAGGCGCTGGCGCGAGAAGAAGCCACTCGCCGTGCCGCGCGCCACGCCACGGATGTTCCGCTGGCGATCGTCAAGGCGTGCCATGTGCAGATCGGGATGGTCGAGCGGCTGGCTGGTCGCACCAACCTGGGCGTCGCCAGTGACCTTGAGGTCGCCGCCCTCCTGCTGGAATCCGCCGCGCGTGCCGCCGCGGCCAACGTCGCCATCAACCTCGATTCGATCGGCGACGAAGCCGTGGCCAGCGCGATCAGGGCCGAAGTCAGTCAGCGCGTGCAGCAGATCCAACGTGATACGGATCGCGCACGGGAGCGTGTCGCCAGGGGGGCGCTGCGCCGCCCAGAAGGCAGCTGAAGCGCCTCGACCGGGACTAAGCGATCAGTCTGGTTGCTCGGGCCTGGCTAGCCGCCCCGGGCCACGAGCATCGCGAGCGCCACCACGATCCCGATCACGCAACCGCCGAGGGCGTACGCCCACGTCGTCACGTCGACTGGTCCAAGCGGCTCGCCTGTGGACCCATGGCCATGATCGGACGTGTGCTCAGACCCGCTGTCAGCCGCCTCGGCGAGTACCGTGTCTGTGTCGGACATGCCGCCAGTATCGGTCATCGCGGGGGTTGCAGCGCATCGGTCACGAGCTCGTCCACGGTCACCGCCTCGGCCACGACCGAATCGGGGAGCGACAGCATGATGTCGATGCCGGACTGCCAGGCCTCGCGATCCACGCTGCCGAAGCCGTTGGCCGCGGTGTGATCGCTTGTCCAGGCCTCGATGGTGGCCTCCAGGATAGCCATCTGCAGCTCGGGATCAGCGGCGAGCTCGGGAACGCGTGCGAACGTGGCGTCCAATCCCAACTGCGGATCGGCCGCGATGTCCTCCATCGCCCGTATCGTGGCCGCGGTGAACGCGCGGAGCGCGTCGCCCTTGGACTCGAGCGTGTCACGCCCGGTGACGAGTCCCGGCCCCGGCAGTCGAGCGACATCGTACGCGTGCAGCACGTTCACCTCGAGGCCTCGCCGTCGTAGCTGGATCGGCTCGTTGGTGACGAAGCCGGTGGCGGCGTCGACCTGCCCCTCGGCCACCGCGACGCTCTGGCCGAAGTCGGGGTAGGTCACGATCTCCACGTCGTCCGGGCCAAGGCCGGCACCCTGGAGCATGGCTTGCAGCGCGACCCACGAGGATCCGAAGCGCCCGGGCACGCCGATCGAGCGACCCTCCAGGTCGGCCGCCGATTCGATCCCGCTCTCGGCGAGGGAGAAGACGACGTTGGGGTCGCGCCCATAGATGGTCGCGCCGTAGACGACGGGGATACCGCGGCTGACGGCAGGGATGAGACTCGTACCGTCGGCCATGCCGATATCGACCGCACCCTGCGCGAGCAGGGTGATGAGCTCGGGATCGATCCGGTTCTGGAAGGTCACGTCGAGCCCGGCCTGGTCGTAGTAGCCGGCTTCCTCCGCCAGGTAGAACTGGGCGAACTGGACACTCGGGATGTAGCCCAGCCCGACGGTCAGGCGCGTCGGTTCGCCCTGGGGTGGCGCGTCGGTCTGGGCGGCCGCGCCGCCTGCGACCAGCGTCATCGTCAGGGTCATGGCGAGCGCCGCGGGGGCGGCGGCACGGGGAGATGGGACGAAGCGGGTCATGGACCAGGGCCTCCGTGGTGGCTACGACGAATGGGTACGGATGAGGCGTCGTTCCAGAGCGACGACGATGAGGTAGAGGGTCACGCCCAGGAGGGCGATGGTGAAGAGGGTGGCGAACATCAGTGGGATGTCGAACATGCTGCCGCGCGCGAGGTTGATGAGGACGCCCAGGCCTCGGTCCCCACCAGCCCATTCGGCGACGATCGCGCCGACGACGGCCAGGGTGACACCGATGCGCAGGCTGCCCATGATCTGTGGCAGTGCCGAGGGCACCTCGATGCGGGTCAGTCGCTGCCAGCGTGTGGCCCGCAAGCTTCGCCCCAGTTCTACCAGCCTGGGGTCGACCGAGCGGATCCCGACCATCGTGCCGACCGCGATGGGGAAGTAGCAGATGAGCGCGCAGATGAGGACTCGGCTGCTGAGTCCTGTCCCGAACCATAGGGCGATGAGCGGCGCCAGGGCCAGGATCGGCGTCGCCTGGGCTGCCACGATGTACGGCGAGAGCATGCGCGCAGCCAGCCGGGAGCGTGCCAGAAGGATGCCCGTGAGGATGCCCGCGGACGCGCCCACCGCGAGGCCCAGCAAGACCTCGGCCAGCGTGGTCAGGAAGTGGGGCCCGATTGTGCCTTCCAGCCAACCACTCGCGAAGCGCTCTGCCACGATCAGGGGCCCGGGCAGGATGAAGCTGGGATAGTCACCCACTGCGACGAGCGCCCCCCAGCCGACCAAGAAGATCGACGCAGCCACGAGGACTGGCGCAAGGTCGTGCAGGACACGGCGCCACGAGGGACGAGAGGGGACGCTCATGCAGCGGCCTCCTCAGGCGCGACTCCCGACAAGGCCCGTCGAACGGCGTCGGCTGCCGTCCCGTACGTGGCTGCCCCGCTGTCCGCGAGACGCCGGGGGCGTGGTGCCCTTACCGGGATCGCAGCCACGATGCGGCCGGGCCGCTGCGACATGACGAGGACACGGTCGGCTACGAATACCGCCTCCGAGATGCTATGTGTGACGAGCACGATGGTGGTGCCAGTCTGGCCCCACAGGGAGAGCAGCTCGCTGTCGAGGCGCTCTCGCGTCATCGCATCGAGCGCGCTGAAGGGCTCGTCGAGCAGCAGCACGTCGGGTTCG
Source organism: uncultured Chloroflexia bacterium (assembly GCA_963712735.1). Taxonomy (GTDB): domain Bacteria; phylum Chloroflexota; class Limnocylindria; order Limnocylindrales; family CSP1-4; genus JAFMJV01. The sequence continues at coordinate 687,627 of CAVQIZ010000002.1, forward strand.
GGCACCAGCGCCCGGGCGAGCGCCGCCCGCTGCGCCATGCCGCCCGAAAGCTGGTCGGGAAAGGCTTCGGTGAAGCCCTCCAGGCCGGTCAGCCGGAGAGCAGCGCGCGCACGTTCCTCACGCTCATCCCGTTTGACGCCTGCAAGCTCGAGCGGGAACGCCACATTGGCGAGCACGTCTCGCCATGGCAGGAGTCGAGGCTCCTGGAATACCAGGCCAACGCGTGGGTCGACACCGGCCACCGTCGAATCGTTGGCCAACACCGTGCCGTGATCAGGCGGCAGTAGACCGCTGATCACCCGCAGCAGCGTCGACTTGCCACAGCCGTTGGGCCCCACGATCGCGACGATCTCGCGCTGCGCCACGCGCAGGTCCACGGCCTCGAGAGCGACGAGACGGGAACCCTTGATGTCGAAGCTGCGAGCGACCCCGCGGAGCTCGATGGCGTCCAAGTCGAGTGACCTCCGGCCACGCCGACGGGGTACAGAAAGGAAGAGACGAGCACTGCCCCCCAGGGGGAGCAAGGGCTCCACGAGCGACCACAAGCCGACTCGAGGTCGGCGGTCGCCTCTCTCCTTCTCTCATCCGGACTGTGACCGTCGGCTCCCTGCAAGGAATCCACCGCGACCTGGTGGCACGCGGGTCGTGGGCTGGCGGGTGGACGTTGCGCGTCCGTTGCCGCCGACCACCGGTAGGGAATTTCACCCGACCCCGAAGGCGAGGCGTTTATCTGTGTGATGTGCCTCGACTATAGCAGCGGCCCTGCTCTGGCCCGGATGAGGCATAGGTCACCCACCGAAGGGGCCGAACGATCGCCTGCGCATTCGCTCGTTCTGGGGCATCCTGTTGCCGGAATGACGAGCCGGACAACCCCAGTCGGCATCCTCGTCCTTGCGCTGGCAGGCCTGTTCGCTGTTGGCTGCACCGCACCGACGAATGCCGTGTTCCAAGCTCTGCTTGCCCCCGCCGGGACACCCGTGTCCTCGCCGGAGGTCGGCGCCACGGACCCAGCTGTCGAGGACAGCGGGGTCGAGACGTGGTGGCCGCACCCCGACGGGTACGCGCTGGACCTGCCAGCGGGGTGGTCTGGCATGGCCGTCGCCTCCGACCAGACGGACGAGCTGGTCGCGGTCATGGCGGCAGACCTGCCGGACCTCGGGACGCGCATGGGTTCGGTCCTCGACGGATCCGATGTGCGGATCAGCGCCATCGCCGTGCCCGTGACCGATGACGGCGAGGTCTCACAGGTCTTGCTGGTGCTGGCGCAGCCGACTGCGGGCATGCGAGCCCGTGAGGTCAAGGCACACGTTCGCGAGCAGATCACTGGCCTGCCCGGACTCGTCAGCCCGATCTCCCCGCACGACGTCGTGCTGAATGCGGCCAAGGGCGTCCGATTCGACTTCACCATCGTCGATCCCGACCTGGGTGAGTTGCGCGTCCGGTCGTACTTGTTCCGCTTCGGGCGCGAGGCCTTCCTCGTCAACTTCATCGCAGCCTCCGACGTCGCCGAGGAGGCTGAGGGCGTCTTCGATGCGATCGCAGACAGCCTTCGCTTCGGGGTCTGAGCGTCTTACACTCTGCCCGTGAGCAGTTCCGACGACATCGAGATCCTCGACGTCACCGACGCCACCACCTTCGATCTCTTGCCACCCTGCGCTGATCCTCGCTTCGACCATCGCAGCTGCGACTACTGGGAAGACGAGGTCCACGGCTCCAAGGCCGCGCGCGCCGATCTGGTGGCAGCGATCGGCCCCGCGCCCCGCGCCGCGACCGCGACCACGCTCTGACAACCCCTTCGCTCCGGTCGCTGCGGAGGACGACGGCTTCAACCCCTTCGCGCCCGCCGACGGGACGTCCGGCGGATCGAGCTTCAACCCCTTTGCTCCGGCGGGGGATGTTGAGGACGATGCCGTCGGACGAGACGCTCCGCGCAAGCTTCGGCTGTTGACCAGGGGGCTGAATGTCTTTGGCTCGTACGCCAAGGTGCTGTTGCGACGAGGCGAGCCCGCTGCCTTCGTGCAGTTCGGTCCGCTGTCTGCCTATCCTCGCGCTCAGCAGATTCGCGGACTCTATCCGCGGCTGCCCAGCGCGCCGTTGCCGGCCGTGATCAGCTGCGTCGCCACGACGCCGATGGCACGAGGGGAAGGGATGGCTCTTCGCCTGGTGCAGGCCGTCGTCGATGACCTCACGCGCCGCGGCTTCGCTGCTGTCGAAGCGTTCCCGGATCTGACGTTGGGAGTCGACGAGGCATCGGCCGCGACGCCTGCGTTCTGGATGGCATGTGACTTCGAGATGGCGGCCCCCGACGAGCGCTATCCGGTGATGCGCCGGCCACTGTGAGTGTATCAAGGTAGCTTGATACCTCATAGCATGGACGCTTGACACGTCGGACCAGGGTGCGTACGCTGACCGCTCGTCAGCCCCACCCTCGGAGGTGCCCCTTGTCCCGTCGTCGTCTCCTTCGTCCCGCCCTCGGAGTACGGGCCATCCTGCTTCCGGTGCTCTCGGCCGGGATGCTGCTCACGAGCAGCGTCGCATCGTTGGCACAGGAAAGCTCCGGCTCGCTGACGGTGTACTCGGGTCGTAGCGAGGCCCTCGTGGGGCCGGTCTTCGACGCGTTCACCGAGGCCACCGGGATCGAGGTCCAGACGAAGTACGCCGACACGGCCGAGCTGGCTGCCATCCTGCTCGAGGAAGGGGCACGCTCGCCCGCCGACGTGTTCTTCGCTCAGGATGCGGGCGCCCTTGGAGCCGTCGCGGCGGCAGGACTGCTCGACGAGCTGCCGGACGAGCTGCTCGGCCGTGTTCCCGCAGCCTTCAGCGATCCAGGCGGTCGCTGGGTGGGGATCAGCGGCCGAGCGCGCACGGTCGCCTACACCACCCGTGAGCCGCTCGAGCTCCCCGACTCCATCCTCGGATTCACCGATCCGGCATGGGCCGGTCGCATCGGCTGGGCGCCCGCCAACGGCTCCTTCCAGTCCTTCGTGACGGCACTGCGGGCCGTCGAAGGCGAGGACGCGGCGCGGGCCTGGCTCGAGGGCATCCAGGCCAACGACCCGGTGGACTACCCCTCGAACACGGCCGCGGTGGAAGGCATCGCGGCGGGGGAGGTCGACGTCGCCTTCGTCAACCACTACTACCTCTTGCGCCTGCTTGCCGAGCAGGGGGACGAGTTCCCGGTCGCGCAGCAGTTCTTCGGTGCCGGCGACCCCGGCGCCCTGGTCAACGTCGCCGGCGTCGGGCGCCTGGCGTCGAGCGATGAGCCGGAGGCAGTCGTTGCCCTCATCGACTACCTCCTGGGTGAGGAGGCGCAGGCCTACTTCGCGAGCGAGACGTTCGAGTACCCGCTCATCGATGGCATCGCGGCTGATCCGCGCTTGCCCGAGCTGTCAGCCATCGAGGTACCTGACGTCGACCTCTCGGCGCTGGCCGACCTGCAGGGCACCGTGGAGCTCCTGCGCGAGGTGGCCGCCATCGACTAGCTGATCGCTGGCACGGATGACAGGGAGCTGCTCTTGACGTACCCATCGGCCGGAGAGCGTCTCGTTGACCGCTGGCCGGGACGAGTGCTGCGTCCGAGGCACCCGGTCGGGCCTCCGCCCGGCCTCGTCTCGGTGGCGCTGCTCGTCGGCCTGGCTGCTGTCATCCCGCTGGCGTACCTGCTGCTGCGGGCCAGCGACGGAGGCATCGACGCACTGGCCCTGTTGTGGCGCGCCAGGACACTCGAGCTCATGGTCTCCACCGCGTCGCTCGGCCTGGCGGTGGTCGTGGGGTCGGTCGGACTGGGTGTGCCGCTCGCCTGGCTGACGGTTCGCACCGACCTTCCCGCCCGGCGTCTCTGGGCCATCCTGGCCATCGCGCCACTGGCGATCCCTTCGTACCTGCTGGCGTTCGCGTTCGTGGGTGCGTTCGCACCGCGCGGCTGGGTCGCGACTCTGCTCGAGCCGGTCGGGGACTGGGGCGTGCCCGGCAGCTATGGGTTCGGGGGAGCTGTGGTCGTGCTCAGCCTGGCCACGATGCCGTACGTCGTCATCAGCGCCCGCGCCGCTCTGGCGCGCCTCGATCCTGCGATCGAGGAGGCATCGCGTTCGCTGGGCCGTGGCCCGTGGGGGGCCGCTCGGACGGCGGTACTGCCGGTGATCCTGCCCGCTGTCGGTGCCGGTGCGCTGCTGGCATGTCTCTACGCCATCTCCGACTTCGGCGCGGTGTCCATCCTGCGCTACGACACCCTCGCCACCGCCATCTACTCGCAGTACCGCTTCTCGTTCGACCGGTCCGGTGCGGCCGTGCTGGCCCTGCTGCTGCTCGGCCTGGCCCTCCTGCTCGTCTGGGTCGAGGGTCGCGTCCGCCGCCGGGCTGCACTGGCGACACCGCACGGCCGAACGCGCATACCCGACCCCATCCGGCTTGGGCCGCTGGCGCTGGCCGGCGGTCGCGTTCACGGCCACCATCGCCGGCCTGTCTCTCGGTATCCCGGTGGTCACCGTCACCCTGTGGCTGATCGATGGGCTACAGCGCGAGCTGCCGGTCGAGATCGGGCTGGGGGCGCTGCGCGAATCACTCGTCCTTGGCGGAAGTGCGGCTGTGCTAGCGGTCATCGTGGCGCTGCCCCTGGCGCGACTCGTGGCGCACTTCCCCGGTCGATGGTCTTCGCTGACCGAGCGGCTGCTGTACGCGGTCTATGCCATCCCCGGCATCAGCCTGGCACTGGCGATCGTGTTCTTCACCCTCAACGCCGTGCCACTGCTGTACCAGTCGCTCTTCGCTCTCGTCCTGGCCGTCAGCCTGCGCTACCTGGTGCAATCGGTCGGGGCTCTGCGCGGGCCGATGCTGCAGGTCTCCCCGCGCACGGTCGAGGCGGCACGCTCACTGGGAGAGGGGACCGTCGGCCTCCTGCGCTCGATCACCCTGCCGCTGCTGCGCCCCGGTATCGTCGCCGGACTCACCCTCGTCCTGCTATCGGGACTGAAGGAGCTGCCGTTGACCTTGCTGCTTGCGCCGCCGGGCTACAGCACGCTCGCGACCGAGCTGTGGGACGCGGCGCGGGAGGCGTTCTACGCACAGGCGGCCGATACCGGCTGCGTTGCTGCTGCTGGTCTCGTTCGTCTCGGTCGGGCTGCTCGTGCGACGCGGGGAGATCGAGGCATGACCGACCCGGCAGCCCGGCGCCCAGCCGTGCGGCTCAGCCATGTAAGCAAGCGCTTCGGTGGCGTTCTGGCGCTCGATGACGTCAGTCTCGAGCTGCCGGCCGGCACCATGCTCGCCCTGCTGGGACCGTCAGGTTGCGGCAAGACCACCGCCCTGAGGCTCGATCTCCGGCTTCGAGCGACCGGACGCTGGCAGCGTGGAGGTCGACGGTCGCCGAGTGGCCTCCCCGAGCTCGATGGTGCCGCCGGAGCGTCGCCGCGTGGGTCTCGTCTTCCAGGACCTCGCGCTGTTTCCGCACCTGTCGGTCCGGGACAACGTGGCCTATGGCATCCGGCGCGACCCGGACCGTGCTGTCCGCACCGACGAGCTCCTCGAGCTGGTCGGTCTCGCCAGCGATGGTAGGCGCATGCCCCACGAGCTTTCCGGCGGCATGCAGCAACGAGTGGCACTTGCGCGCGCCCTGGCGCCACGACCGGATGTGCTGCTGCTCGATGAGCCCTTCTCTTCGCTCGACCAGGCGATGCGCACGCAGCTTCGGGCGGAGGTGCGGCAGATCTTGCGCGAGGCGCGCCAGAGCGCCATCTTCGTGACACATGACCAGGGTGAAGCCCTGACGGTCGCCGACCAGGTGGCGGTGATGACGCGCGGGCAGGTCCTGCAGGTCGCCGCCCCGGAGATCATCTACACCGAGCCGGCCACACCCTACGTCGCCACCTTCGTCGGCATGTCCAACCTCGTCTCGGCCGAGGTCCGCGGCGGTGTCGCGGACACGCGCTTCGGCCGAGTCAGGCTCATCAGCAGCCCCGAGCACCGCCTCGAAGGTCACGGGCTGTGTCTCCTCCGACCCGAGCACTTCAGCATCGAGGAGGCGCCAGACGGCCCGGCATCGACAGAGGCATGGGAGGTCATCGATCGGCGGTTCTCCGGCTCGGAGATCCTGCTCGAGCTGCGCTCAGCCGACGGCGAGCAGCTGTGGGTGGAGGCGGGCAGCCGTGTGCGCCACCTGGGCCTGGGCGACAGCGTCAGGGTCCGTATCCGCGACGTGGAGACGGTCGCCTTCGGACGGCGACGGCGGGTATCGAGCCCGCGGTGTCTGGCCGCGAACGGAGCTCGCTGCCGGCTGCGCCTCCGGTCCGACCCACCAGCTGACCCGCTAGCATCAAGCCGATGGAACGGCCGGAGAGCCTCGTCGAGTGTGTCCCCAACGTGAGTGAGGGCAGGGACGTCCAGACGCTGGATGCCATCAGTGATGCCATCCGTGATCTGCCGGGAAGCTGGCTACTCGACCGCACCGCCGACCCCGACCATGATCGCAGCGTCTTCACGCTCGCGGGCTATCCAGGCCGGCTCATGGGCGCGATGGAGCGCGTCGTGGGGCTCGCGATCGAGCGCATCGACATGCGCCAGCAGCACGGGCGCCATCCCCGCATCGGTGCTGTCGATGTCATCCCGTTCGTGCCGCTCGGCGACAGCAGCATGGAGCAGTGCGCAGCCGGCGCGATAGCGTTCGCCGAGCGCATCGCCGATCGCTATGAGCTGCCGGTCTACCTCTACGCCGAGGCGGCCCGCTCCGCTCGGCGGCGTGTGCTGGCAGCCATCCGCCGGCCGGGCTTCGAGGGATTGGCGGAGGCCATGGCTGATCCTGAGTGGCGGCCCGACTTCGGTCCCGCGCGCCCCCATCCCACGGCCGGCGCCACCGTCGTCGGCGCACGTCCGTTGCTCATCGCCTTCAACATCCAGCTGTCCACGACCGATGTGTCGGTCGCGCGGCGGATGGCGAGCCGGATCCGCGAGCGGGATGGCGGCCTACCGGCTGTGCAGGCACTCGGCATCGACCTCGTCTCCCAAGGCTGCGCTCAGCTGTCGATGAACATCCTGGATCATCGGCAGACGCCGCTGTGGCGTGTCTGGGAGGAGGCGAAAGCGCTGGCAGCCAGGGAGGGCGTAAGCCTGCTCGATTCCGAGCTCATCGGACTGCTTCCGGCGGCTGCCCTGGTGGAGGTCGCCGACCATATCGGGTCAGGCAGCTACCACCCCGCTGAGCGACGCGTCACCGAGGCTGCCAACTGGCTGCGGATCCGGCGCTTCGAGCCGAGCATGATCCTCGAGGTTCGCCTCGAGACGATGCGACAGCAGGCCCGGCCGACCGGCCAGTAGGTCCGACTGGTCGTCGACGATCAGGAGCGACCGCGCTGCTCCAGCAGGACGACGGCGGTCTCGTTGGGGACCGTTGAGATCGTGACCTTCAGGCTGCCGACCGGTTGCAGCTCTGGCACGCTCATCTCCTTGAGGAAGCGCTCCAGGTCGCCGCCCGGCGCGGCTGCGGCGTCGCTGAGTGGCAGCGGCACCACCAAGTGCGCATCGAGCTGGCCCACGATCTCGGCGGCGGATGCCGGCGCTCAGCTGCGGTCCGATCCCAAGGCACAGCACATCCACGTGTCCCAGCTCGCGAACGGTGTCGGCGTCGAGCTTGTGGCCAACGTCACCCAGATGGGCAGCGTAGATCCCATCGAGCTCGAAGACGAAGGCCGTGCTCATCCCGCGTGCCACGCCAAGCTCGCTATCACGGAAGGTCCTGACTCCGGTGACCATGACGTCGTGGACCTCGTACTCACCCGGCGAGTCGAGCACGAAGGCCTTCTCCAGGCTCGTCGGCAGCGGGATGCCCAGCAGGTGCGATGTGACGGTGGAGCGGGACTTGCCGCCGCGGGCGGTCTCGACCGACTCATCGGGGTGACTGTACGCGACGATGTCGGCGCTGAGCCCACGGCCCGTGGGCCCCGTGATGGACCGGAACGGGTCTGCGGCGACGACCCCCTCGCGCCCCTTGACACGAACGCACGAGCCGCCGTACCAGGTGATTTCCATGCTCTCGATGGTGCCACAGGCGAGGGCGGGCCACAGCGCCGCGGATGCCGGCGCGCTGGCTGGATCGCAGCGCACCAAGAAAAGGAACGAGGGGCGCCTGCCCAATCAGCGCCCCTCGTTCCAAGAGGGAGGGAGAGGGAACTGTGAAGTGTCACTTCGCGGTTCCGTAACGAGGACTCTAGCTACCGAGCGTGAAGGCACCAGACCTCGAATGATGAAGAAACGCACACCTCGTCGCTGTTCCGGGGGGTGTCTCTCGTGGCCCTCCACCGGTCATCTGTGACCGACTGGCACAATGCGCGCGTATGGCAACCTTCGATCGAACCCCGCTCCTATCCACTCGGCAGGCTCATCTTCTTGCGGCTGCACTGATCCCGGTGCTGTTGCTGCCTGCGTTGAGCCCCGTCTCCGTCGCGGCGCAGGAGGCGTCGCCTGACCCTGAGCCAGGACCCGTCGCTGCAGCCACCCCGCTACCGGAGGGCTTCGACGCGAAGATGGCCAGGAAGGTCGGCCAGGTCATCGAGGGCGTACACCCGGTGCGAGGCCTGCCGCCGGCGCCGGACGTGGCCTACCGCATCATCGACAACGCGACGTTCCTCGCGGAGCTGGAGGCGCTCTTCCGCGATGAGTACCCGTCGAGCTACATCGCGGCCGAAGACGACGCCTATACGCGCCTCGGCCTGCTCGGTCCGGATGACGATCTCGAGGAGCTCATCCTCGAGATCTACGACAGCCAGGTGCTCGCCTACTACGACCCGCTCACGACGACGTTCTCGCTCATCGGGCCGGTCGGCCAGATCGGCGCCCTCGAGTCCATCGTCGTCGCTCACGAGTACGGCCACGCCCTGCAGGACGCCACGTGGGACCTGGAGGGTCGTCGGGTCAAGGATCTCGATCGCGCCGACGCCATCCTCGCTCAGCAGGCCCTGATCGAAGGTGACGCCACCGCGGTCATGTATGACTGGGCCGCGCGAGAGCTGAAGCTGAGCGACCTCCTGCGGGTCTCTGCGGATTCGTTGACACAGCAGGACCAGAAGAAGCTTGCACGCATGCCCATGATCCTGCAGCGACAGCTGGAGTTCCCCTACATCGACGGCTATGCCTTCGTCATGGCCCTTCGCGGTCGAGGTGGCTGGGAAGCGGTCGATGCGACGTGGGATGCCCAGCCCGTCTCAACAGAGCAGATCCTTCATCCGGAGCTGTTTCCTGACGAGCTGCCGGTCGAGGTCAGCCTGCCTGACGTGGCCAACGCCCTTGGTCCCGACTGGACCACCAGCTACGCGCAGACCCTCGGGGAGATGCAGATCGGCGTATGGGTGGCCGACGGCAAGAAACGTCAGTCGTTGTTCCCGGTCCTGCCCGGACAGCTGCCAGAGGCCGAGGCCGCGGCCGGCTGGGGCGGCGACCGCCTGGTAAGCCTCGATGGCCCCGACGGAGCCTGGGCTGTCGTCTGGCAGAGCGACTGGGACAGCGAGTCCGACCGCAAGGAGTTCCGCCGAGCCGCCGAGAAGGCGATGAAGGATCTGCCCGGTGCGCATACGGTCACGGGTACCGATATCGCGGGGGGTCTATCCTCTCCAGTACTTGTCCTGGTGGCCGACAGCGGGGAGACACTGAGTGCCCTGGAAGGAGCACTCGGCATCTGACGACTGACGTCGCGCGCCGCCGGCGAGTGAAGCGAGGAGCGGCGGACGATGAAGAAACGGACACTTGTGTCGGTATCGGCTCAGATGACCAGCTGGCAGTGCTCGCATGGCGAGCCAGCGTCCCGTAAGGTCCGGCTGCCATGACTGACCAGAAGCCGGATCCCGGCGATCCCACACAGTCCACCGACGGTTCCGCCACGCCGGCTCAGCCCGACGAGACCGAGTCACCCGTCGAGCAGCCCCAGGACCCATCCCAACCCGATGCTGCCGCCTCGTCCTCGGACGCCCCCGCAGACGACCAGGTAGCCCCCGGCGAAGGTGCCGCCGAAGACATGGACCTCGGTGGCGACGTGACTGCCGAGCCTGAAGCCGGATCACCCGCTTCCGGGCAGGATGCTTCAGCAGAGATGGTCGCCGAGACAGAGGCCGAGGCAGCAGACGCCGCCGCCGCTGCCGGAGCCGGAGCGGCCTGGACGACCACGCCCGTCGCGCCCGATCCGGAGGCGACCGAGGCCGCCCTCGCCGCCCTCGCCGCCAAGCCTGAAGTCACGCTCGAGCCGCCGGCGCCGCCGCCCGGCGGTGACGGAGAGCCGCCGGAGGAAGGTACCCCCGTCCTCCTGGTCGGAGGCATCCTCGTAGGTGCCTTCATCGTGGCACTCGCTGATCGTGCTCATCCTCTTCCGCCCGTTCGACTCGCCTACCGATGTGGACGTGAGCCTGGCGCCATCGCCGGTCGTCACCGAGATCCCCAGTGCCAGTCCCTCGACCATCCCGACCGTCGCCACGCCCGACTTCCAGGGCCTGACGCTGTCTGACGCAGAGGCGACGGCTGAGGACTACGGACTCGTCGTCCGTGTCAATCAGGTCGAGACCGAGCAGTTCGAGCCTGACACGGTCATCGGGCAGGATCCCGCACCGGGTGAGGCCGTCGACCCCGGGAGCACGATCGAGTTGTCGGTCGCGGCGCCCATCCCCACGAATCCCGCTCCAGACGTCGTCGGACTGCCTCTGGACGAGGCGATCGGCGAGATCGAGGACGCCGGCTTCCGGGTCGGCGATATCACCGAGCAGTACAGCAGCGACGTCCCCGCAGGCGACATCATCAGCACGGATCCCGAGGTCGACACCGAGCTGGCGCCGGGAAGCCGCATCGACTTGGTGGTCAGCGTCGGCCCGCAGCTCGTGGCCGTGCCCGACCTCGTGGACCTGCCCGAGGCCGACGCGCTCGACGCGCTCGACACCGCCGGTCTCGTGCCGGGCGATGTCAGCGAGCAATACAGCGACAGCATCATCGCGGGCCACGTCATCAGCTCCGATCCGGCCGCCGACGCCGAGGTCGCCCCCGGCAGCGCCGTGGCCTACGTGCGCTCGCTCGGCCCGCAGCTCGTGGCCGTGCCCGACCTCGTGGACCTGCCCGAGGCCGACGCGCTCGACGCGCTCGACACCGCCGGTCTCGTGCCGGGCGATGTCAGCGAGCAATACAGCGACAGCATCATCGCGGGCCACGTCATCAGCTCCGATCCGGCCGCCGACGCCGAGGTCGCCCCCGGCAGCGCCGTGGCCTACGTGCGCTCGCTCGGCCCGCAGCTCGTGGCCGTGCCCGACCTCGTGGACCTGCCCGAGGCCGACGCGCTCGACGCGCTCGACACCGCCGGTCTCGTGCCGGGCGATGTCAGCGAGCAATACAGCGACAGCATCATCGCGGGCCACGTCATCAGCTCCGATCCGGCCGCCGACGCCGAGGTCGCCCCCGGCAGCGCCGTGGCCTACGTGCGCTCGCTCGGCCCGCAGCTCGTGGCCGTGCCCGACCTCGTCGGACCTGCCCGAGGCCGACGCGCTCGACGCGCTCGACGCCGCCGGTCTCGTGCCGGGCGACGTCAGCGAGCAATACAGCGACAGCATCGTCGCCGGCCACGTCATCGGCCCGGATCCGGCCGCCGACACCGAGGTCGCGCTCGGCCGCGCCGTGGCCTACGTGCGCTCGCTCGGCCCGCAGCTCGTGGCCGGTGCCCGACCTCGTCGGACCTCCGAGCCGACGACGTCGAGCAGACGCTCGCCGACGCCGGTCTCGTGCCCGGTGCCGTCAGCGAGCAATACAGCGACAGCGTCGCCGCCGGTGACGTCCTGGGCCAGGATCCGGCCGCCGACACCGAGGTCGAGCTGGGCTCGGCCGTCAGCTACGTCGTGAGCCTGGGCGTGCAGACCGTCCCGGTGCCCGACCTCTCGGGCTCCGCCGACGACGTCGAGCAGACGCTCGCCGACGCCGGTCTCGTGCCCGGTGCCGTCAGCGAGCAATACAGCGACAGCGTCGCCGCCGGTGACGTCCTGGGCCAGGATCCGGCCGCCGACACCGAGGTCGAGCTGGGCTCGGCCGTCAGCTACGTCGTGAGCCTGGGCGTGCAGACCGTCCCGGTGCCCGACCTCTCGGGCTCCGCCGACGACGTCGAGCAGACGCTCGCCGACGCCGGTCTCGTGCCCGGTGCCGTCAGCGAGCAATACAGCGACAGCGTCGCCGCCGGTGACGTCCTGGGCCAGGATCCGGCCGCCGACACCGAGGTCGAGCTGGGCTCGGCCGTCAGCTACGTCGTGAGCCTGGGCGTGCAGACCGTCCCGGTGCCCGACCTCTCGGGCTCCGCCGACGACGTCGAGCAGACGCTCGCCGACGCCGGTCTCGTGCCCGGTGCCGTCAGCGAGCAATACAGCGACAGCGTCGCCGCCGGTGACGTCCTGGGCCAGGATCCGGCCGCCGACACCGAGGTCGAGCTGGGCTCGGCCGTCAGCTACGTCGTGAGCCTGGGCGTGCAGACCGTCCCGGTGCCCGACCTCTCGGGCTCCGCCGACGACGTCGAGCAGACGCTCGCCGACGCCGGTCTCGTGCCCGGTGCCGTCAGCGAGCAATACAGCGACAGCGTCGCCGCCGGTGACGTCCTGGGCCAGGATCCGGCCGCCGACACCGAGGTCGAGCTGGGCTCGGCCGTCAGCTACGTCGTGAGCCTGGGCGTGCAGACCGTCCCGGTGCCCGACCTCTCGGGCTCCGCCGACGACGTCGAGCAGACGCTCGCCGACGCCGGTCTCGTGCCCGGTGCCGTCAGCGAGCAATACAGCGACAGCGTCGCCGCCGGTGACGTCCTGGGCCAGGATCCGGCCGCCGACACCGAGGTCGAGCTGGGCTCGGCCGTCAGCTACGTCGTGAGCCTGGGCGTGCAGACCGTCCCGGTGCCCGACCTCTCGGGCTCCGCCGACGACGTCGAGCAGACGCTCGCCGACGCCGGTCTCGTGCCCGGTGCCGTCAGCGAGCAATACAGCGACAGCGTCGCCGCCGGTGACGTCCTGGGCCAGGATCCGGCCGCCGACACCGAGGTCGAGCTGGGCTCGGCCGTCAGCTACGTCGTGAGCCTGGGCGTGCAGACCGTCCCGGTGCCCGACCTCTCGGGCTCCGCCGACGACGTCGAGCAGACGCTCGCCGACGCCGGTCTCGTGCCCGGTGCCGTCAGCGAGCAATACAGCGACAGCGTCGCCGCCGGTGACGTCCTGGGCCAGGATCCGGCCGCCGACACCGAGGTCGAGCTGGGCTCGGCCGTCAGCTACGTCGTGAGCCTGGGCGTGCAGACCGTCCCGGTGCCCGACCTCTCGGGCTCCGCCGACGACGTCGAGCAGACGCTCGCCGACGCCGGTCTCGTGCCCGGTGCCGTCAGCGAGCAATACAGCGACAGCGTCGCCGCCGGTGACGTCCTGGGCCAGGATCCGGCCGCCGACACCGAGGTCGAGCTGGGCTCGGCCGTCAGCTACGTCGTGAGCCTGGGCGTGCAGACCGTCCCGGTGCCCGACCTCTCGGGCTCCGCCGACGACGTCGAGCAGACGCTCGCCGACGCCGGTCTCGTGCCCGGTGCCGTCAGCGAGCAATACAGCGACAGCGTCGCCGCCGGTGACGTCCTGGGCCAGGATCCGGCCGCCGACACCGAGGTCGAGCTGGGCTCGGCCGTCAGCTACGTCGTGAGCCTGGGCGTGCAGACCGTCCCGGTGCCCGACCTCTCGGGCTCCGCCGACGACGTCGAGCAGACGCTCGCCGACGCCGGTCTCGTGCCCGGTGCCGTCAGCGAGCAATACAGCGACAGCGTCGCCGCCGGTGACGTCCTGGGCCAGGATCCGGCCGCCGACACCGAGGTCGAGCTGGGCTCGGCCGTCAGCTACGTCGTGAGCCTGGGCGTGCAGACCGTCCCGGTGCCCGACCTCTCGGGCTCCGCCGACGACGTCGAGCAGACGCTCGCCGACGCCGGTCTCGTGCCCGGTGCCGTCAGCGAGCAATACAGCGACAGCGTCGCCGCCGGTGACGTCCTGGGCCAGGATCCGGCCGCCGACACCGAGGTCGAGCTGGGCTCGGCCGTCAGCTACGTCGTGAGCCTGGGCGTGCAGACCGTCCCGGTGCCCGACCTCTCGGGCTCCGCCGACGACGTCGAGCAGACGCTCGCCGACGCCGGTCTCGTGCCCGGTGCCGTCAGCGAGCAATACAGCGACAGCGTCGCCGCCGGTGACGTCCTGGGCCAGGATCCGGCCGCCGACACCGAGGTCGAGCTGGGCTCGGCCGTCAGCTACGTCGTGAGCCTGGGCGTGCAGACCGTCCCGGTGCCCGACCTCTCGGGCTCCGCCGACGACGTCGAGCAGACGCTCGCCGACGCCGGTCTCGTGCCCGGTGCCGTCAGCGAGCAATACAGCGACAGCGTCGCCGCCGGTGACGTCCTGGGCCAGGATCCGGCCGCCGACACCGAGGTCGAGCTGGGCTCGGCCGTCAGCTACGTCGTGAGCCTGGGCGTGCAGACCGTCCCGGTGCCCGACCTCTCGGGCTCCGCCGACGACGTCGAGCAGACGCTCGCCGACGCCGGTCTCGTGCCCGGTGCCGTCAGCGAGCAATACAGCGACAGCGTCGCCGCCGGTGACGTCCTGGGCCAGGATCCGGCCGCCGACACCGAGGTCGAGCTGGGCTCGGCCGTCAGCTACGTCGTGAGCCTGGGCGTGCAGACCGTCCCGGTGCCCGACCTCTCGGGCTCCGCCGACGACGTCGAGCAGACGCTCGCCGACGCCGGTCTCGTGCCCGGTGCCGTCAGCGAGCAATACAGCGACAGCGTCGCCGCCGGTGACGTCCTGGGCCAGGATCCGGCCGCCGACACCGAGGTCGAGCTGGGCTCGGCCGTCAGCTACGTCGTGAGCCTGGGCGTCGAACAGATCGAGGTACCGGTCGTGCGCGAGCTGTCCGAAGCTGACGCCACGGCCGCTATCGAGGCGGTCGGCCTGGAGGTCGGCGACGTCGAACGCCGCACCAACGCCACCATCCCCGAGGGCTCAGCCGTGAGGACCGACCCCGAGGCAGGCAGCGAGGTGGACATGGGTTCGTCCGTCCTGCTCGTCGTGAGTCGCGGCCCCAAGCAGGTCGATGTCCCCGATATCACCGGCCTAGCCGCAACCGAGGCCGTGGACGAACTCGAAGGTGCTGAACTTATCGCCGGGAGCGCCAGTCAGGCGTTCAGTGACACCGTCACGGCCGGCGCCGTCATCCGCTCCGACCCAGCCGCCGGCACGACCGTCGATGTCGGCACGACCGTCGACTACGTCGTCAGTCTGGGCGTCGAACAGGTCGCGGTGCCGGACCTCTCCGGCCCTGCCACGGACGCAGAACAGAAGCTCAGCGATGTCGGCCTGGTCGTCGGTGAGGTGACGCAGGACTTCAGCGATGAGATCGTCAGCGGTGAGGTCATCAGCCAGCAGCCGACAGCTGGGACGCTGGTCGACATCGGATCGGCCGTCGACTATGTCGTCAGCGCGGGCGTCACGCCCGACGTGGAGGTGCCGGAGGTCCGGGATCTGCCGCAGAGCGACGCGATCTCGACGATCGAGGCTGCCGGACTTCAGGTGGGAGAGATCGTCGAGCAGAGTCGTGAGAACGTGCCCGCCGGGAGTGCCATCAAGACAGACCCGCCGGCGGGATCTTCGCTGCCGATGGAATCATCAGTAAGACTCTTCGTCTCGACCGGCTCCACCACTCGCACCGTTCCCGACGTGAAGGATCAGCCTGCCGCCGACGCGCAGGCGGCCCTTCAGGCCGAAGGACTCGTGGTCGAGACCGTGGAGCGCACCAACGCCAAGGTATCGGCCGGCAACGCCGTCAAGACCGAGCCCGCGGCCGGGGCAGATGTCGAGGTCGGCTCGACCGTCCTCCTCACCATCAGCAAGGGCCCCAAGCAGGTCCTGGTGCCCGACGTCGTCGGGCTGAAGAAGGCCGATGCCGTCGCCGCCCTCACGGACGCCGAACTGACGCCGGGCGAGGAGTCCGTCGTAGAGGATCCGGCTCCGCGTAACACCGTGCTTGATCAGCAGCCGGCTGCCGGTGGCGAGGTCGACAAGGGATCGGCCGTGGACTTCACCGTCAGCGCCGGTCCGGCTTCGGTCCTGGTGCCGCAGGTCAGGGACCTGCCCGAGGCCGACGCGGTCGCCGCCATCGAAGCGGCCGGTCTGGTCGTGGGCGCCATCGAGCAGAGGACCAACGCCGGCGTCGCTGCCGGCAACGCCATCAAGACCGAGCCCGTCGCCGGCGATGAGGTCGGGCTCGGGTCATCCGTCACGTTGACCGTCAGCAAGGGTCCCAAGCCGGCCGTCGTCCCCGACACGGTCGGGTCGACCAGGGCGCAGGCGAGGACGGCGATCGAGGACGCTGGCCTCACCGTGGGCGAGGAAACGATCGTCGACGACACAGCGCCCAGGAACACGGTCCTGTCGCAGGACCCAGCCGCCGACACGGAGGTCACGGCCGGTTCAGCGGTGGACCTGACCCTCAGCTCCGGACCACCGAACGCCACCGTTCCGGAGGTCAGGGACCAGCCTGCCGCAGAAGCGCAGGCTGCGCTCGAGGCTGCGGGCTTGCTGGTCGACGTCGTTGAGCGGACCAATGCCCAGGTCGCGACCGGCAATGCCGTCAAGACCGAGCCGGCGGCTGGAGCCGCCGTGGAGGTCGGTTCGGCTGTCACCCTCATCGTCAGCAAGGGACCGAAGCAGATCGAGGTGCCCGACCTGTCGGGCCTCGATGAGGCCGCGGCGAGGGCAGCCATCAAGGACGCCCAGCTCAAGCCCGGCGAGAGCACGGTGGCCGAGGATGATGCCCCGGCCGGTACCGTGGTGAGCCAGGAACCGGCCGCTGGTGCGGTCGTTGACCAGGGCTCCGTGGTCAGCCTGACCCTGAGTGCCGGGCCGGCGCTCGGAGTCGTTCCCGAGGTCAAGGGCCTGTCTGCCGCCGACGCACAGTCCACGCTGGAAGCGCAGGGTTTCGTCGTCGACATCGCGGAGAGGACCAATGCCCAGGTCGCGGCCGGCGACGCCATCAAGACGGACCCGCCGGCCGGTGCCGAAGTGCAGGCCGGCTCGACCGTTACGCTGACGGTCAGCAAGGGGCCCAAGCAGGTCGAGGTGCCTGATGTCATCGGCCTTGTCGAGGCTGAGGCCACGGCCGCACTTGAGGCGGCTGAGCTGCAGCCCGGCGAGCGGACCGAGGTCAATGACGAGAGCGCTCCGGCGGCCACGGTCCTGGGCCAGGATCCCGCCCCGGGCACGGTCCTCGACAAGGACAGCACCGTCGCGCTCACCGTCTCGCTCGGGCCGGTCATCGAGCCTCGCGGGGCTGGTGGCTCACTCGAGAACCCCGAGCTCGCAGCTCAGCTCGATGCTGTCGCCGCCGCGGTGCCTCCCATCCGCGAGCTGGAGCTCGGCAGCACCCCGTATGACGCGGTCGGCAACGCCGAGCAGGCAGAGATCCTGCGGACCCGGGCCGACGTCCTGTGGGACCCCGCCACGATCGGGCAGGCGGAACAGGCGCTGAAGCGCATGGGCCTGCTCGGCGAGGGCGACGATCTCGCCGAGCTGCTCGACCGACTCTATGGACAGGCACTGCCGATCGCGTACCTCGAGGAGCGCGGTCGCCAGTCCATCATCGGTTCCATCGACAACTTCAACGTGGCGCAGCGGACCGAGGCTGCGCGCGAGTTCGGCCAGGCTGCGGCTTATCAGCAGTTCGGCAGCGATGCGGCCCGCACCGACGATCCCAGCGATGGCGACAAGGCCCTCGCGGCCATCGCGCTGACGGAGGGTGACGGCACTAGCACGATGCTGCAGTGGGCGGCTGAGAACCTCAGCCCGGGCAACCAGTCCAAGGCTGACGGCGTCATCGTGCCCGGTGATGACGGCATCCTCGCGTCGATGCCACCGCTGCTGCAGCGCGAGTACAGCTTCCCCTACTTGGAGGGCCGGCTGTTCGTCGATCGTCTTCGCGGGAACGGTGGCTGGGCAGCGGTCGATTCCGCCTGGGGCCGGTTGCCCGAGACGACCGAGCAGATCCTCCATCCACAGCTGTACCCGGACGAGCGACCGACGACGCTGAGCCTGGACGGCCTGGGCGGCACGCTCGGAAAGGGCTGGAGCGAGCAGTGGCAGCAGACCATGGGTGAGCTCCGCATCGGTGTCTGGCTGGCCGACGGTCAGGCAGGCAGCCAGGCGGGTCCCAAGGCTCCCATCAAGCTGCCCAGGGCCAACGCTGCCGCGGGTTGGGGCGGCGACCGTCTCGTCAGCCTCGATGGCCCCGATGGCTCCTGGGCCATCGTGTGGCAGACCAAGTGGGACACCAGTGATGACATCGGGCAGTTCGTGAGCGCGGCCAACGCCGCCATCGCGGACCTGCCGGGTGCGCATGCGGTGCTCGAAGCGGATGTCTCCTCAGGTGCATCCAATCCGGTGCTGGTCCTGTTGACCAGCGACGAAGCTGCGCTTGCCACGGTGGCCGAGGCGCTTGGCCTCGGAGACGCGGTGGGGACGCCCTAGCGACGCTCGCCACGACACCCAGCGGATCGAAACGAAGGTCGGGCCTTGAGCCCGGCCTTCGTCATCGGCCTGACGGTCGATGTCAGCTGCGGCGAGCGGCGACCACGCCGGCAACTGGAGACGGCGACAGCATGGGTTGCGGCGCGTGGCGATCACGCCGGCAGGTCGGGCTACATCGACTCTGGTGCCGAGATCCCCAGCAACGCGAGGGCGTTGCGGATGGTCGCCTGCGTCACGCCCATCAGGGCCAACCGCCCCGCCGACGTGACGGGGTCGTCAGGATCGACCACCCGGCGGTCGCGGTAGAAGGCATGGAAGGTCGTGGCCAGCTCCATGGCATAGGCAGTGATGCCGTGTGTCTCCTCTGCCCGCGCACCATCTTCGACCACCTCCGGGAAGCGCAGCACCTCACGGGCGAGGCCGGTGGCGACCTCGTCGCCCTCGAGCACGCCGCGGAAGTCGGGGCTGGGTACCAGGCCCGCTGCTGCCGCCTTGGCCAGGATGGAGCTGATGCGTGCGTGAGCGTACTGCACGTAGTAGACAGGGTTCTCCGACGACTGCCTGCGGGCGAGCTCGATATCGACATCGATGGGTGAGCTCGCCGAGCGCGATGCGAACGACCAGCGGGCAGCATCCACGCCGATCTCCTCGAGCAGCTCGTCAAGGGTGAGGAACTCGCCCGAGCGCTTGCTCATGGGCACGTCCTTGCCGTCACGCACGAACCGGACCCAGGCGACCAGCAGCATCTCCACGGCCTCCTTGTCGAAGCCCATGGCCTGCGCCGCGTTGCGCACGCGCGCGACGGTGCCGTGGTGGTCCGCGCCCCAGATGTAGATGAGCTTGTCGTAGCCACGGCTGAACTTCTCGGCCACGTAGCCGATATCGGAGGCGAAGTAGGTGGGCTCACCATTCGAGCGGTAGACCACACGGTCCTTGTCGTCGCCGAACGTGGTCGAGCGGAACCAGGTGGCGCCGTCCTGCTCGAAGATGTGGCCGCCGGCCCGCAACTGCTCGACCGCCCGGTCGACCCAGCCCTCCGCATGCAGGCTGGCCTCGCTCTTCCAGACGTCGAAGTGGACGCCGAGGCGTGCCAGGCTGTCCTCGATCCCGGCACGCACTCTCTCCTGTGCCCAGGCGGCGACGATGCCATCTCGATCGGCGCCCTCGGCGGTCGCCGTCGCCCAGACGTCGTCGGGCAGCTCGGCAGCGAGCTGCTCGACGTACTCGCCGCGGTAGCCGTCCTCCGGGATGTCGTCTCCCGTGCGGCGAGCCGCCACCGACGCACCGAGGTTGCGGATCTGAGCGCCGGAGTCGTTGAAGTAGTACTCGCGCGTGACCCTGTGCCCGCCACCCTCCAGCACTCGCGTGAGCAGGTCTCCGACGAAGGCACCGCGCGCGTTGCCCACATGGAGAGGGCCGGTGGGGTTGGCAGACACGAACTCGACGTTCAGATGCAGCGGCCGCTCCTGCCCCACCCGACCGAAGGCATCTCCGGCCGCGCGCGCCTCATCCAGCACGCTCTCCAGCCAGGTGTCCGCGAGACGCATGTTGATGAACCCGGGTGGCGCCACGTCCACGGCGCTGAGCGCCGATCGCGCTGGCGCCGAGCGCAGGCTCGCCGCGATCGCCTCGGCGATCTGCAGCGGCGACCGTCGAAGCGGCCGCGCCAGCTTCATCGCCAGGTTGGTGGCGAGGTCGCCGTGGTCCGGATTGGAGGGGCGCTCGATCTCGATCTCGATGCTGGCTCGAGCGTCGGCATCGAGCGGCGCGAGCTCGCCAGCGTCGGTGGCAGCCGCCCAGGCATCGACCACGAGTTCCCGGATGCGCGAGCGAACCGAGAGGACGATGGGCTCGGTCCCGCTCATCGAGCGGGTCCGATCGCAACGACGAGCTCTGGCTCAGCCAGCTGCACGGAACCACCGAAGACTGCTTGCGCTGCGTGCAGGGCGGCCGCCGGATCGTGGGCCTCGAGGATGTGGGTCAGGATCAAGTGGGCTGCTCCTCCGCGTCGGGCGACGTCCGCCGCCTCTGCGGAACTGAGGTGGTTGGCACCGGGTTCGGGTTCGAGCGTGGACCAGAATGCTTCGCAGAGCACGGTGTCACCCTCGTGGATCAACGGCAGCAGGTCGTCGGCACGGCCGCAGTCGCCACTGTAGACGAGTCCGGGAGCGCCGGGCTCGGATGTGTCGCTCACGCGGAATGCGTGGCTCTGCTCGGAGTGGGTCACGGGCCGCGCCTCCACGCGTGAACGGACCGATCTGCCAGACCCCTTCGGCGACGTCAGTCGCCCACGAGGTCGTCGAGAAAGCCCGCTTCGCCGGTGAAGACGTCATAGCGCTGGCGCAGGCCGACCGGAGCGTGCAGGCCGACGCGCCGCGGCTCGCCATAGCCGAAGCGGAGGAGGTTCCGTAGCGGGATGAGATCGACGTGATGGTCACCGTGCATGTGGCTGATCACCACCGCCCGCAGCGTGGATGGGTCTCGATGAGGAAAGACCGACCCCAGCGCACCCTGGCCGAGGTCGAGCAGGATGGCGTCGCTGCCGATCTCGACGAGGTAGCAGGACGACGGGTGGCCTCGGCGTACGGTCCAGGCGGCGGCGGCGCCGAGGACGGTGAGCTTCAGGCCCGTGGCTCGCTCGATGCTGACGTTTGCTCCACGCGCGTGATCCCTCGTCCTATCTGCTCGGCTGGGCACCTCTCGCCAGCGCGGCAGCCACGGTGGCGGCCTCGTTGATGCGGTCGGGCAGCACCACCATACCGGCTTGCTCGGCACCTTCCCAGCGCGCTCTGCCGCCGCCGACCGCGAGGGTCGGGCTCAGGCCGGCCTCGCGCAGGGCCTCCGCGACCTCGAGCGCTGCGATGCGGTCTGCTTCCTGCACCACGCCCACGACGGCCACGCGCGCGCGGTTCTGCCTGATGACGTGGACCCAGCTGTCGACCGGCACGTCCGGCCCGAGGTACAGCACGCCGACGCCCAGGCGGCGCACCGCGACCGCGAACGCGAGCGAACCGAGCTCGTGTCGGGCTCCCGGCGGCAGGCCCACCACGAGCAGGGGGTCGCCCACCGACGCGGCGGCCTCGTAGAGCGCGGACAGGCGTCGATGGACGGCCGCGCTCGCGGCGTGCTCGGCGGCGATGTCCAGGCGCCCTTCGCTCCAGGCGCGACCGATCTCGACCAGCGCCGGCATCAGCAGGTCGTCGACGATGGCCTCGTAGGAGCCCTGGGCGAAGATCTCGTCGAGCGCCGCGCCGGTGGCAGCGATGTCCATGACCTTCGCCGCCTCCACGAAGCGCTCGACCAGGTCTGCCTGGCGCGCGTGCGCTGCCTCCGCGTTCACGGGCGCTCGGGGCAGGGGAGGGAGCGGATCGAGCGGGACCTCGCCAGCCAGGACCGCGCGGCTGGCTTCACTCGCGGTCCAGCCGGATTCCGTCAGCTCGCGAACGCGCACCAGCGTCGCGATGGCCTCGTCGTCGTAGAGGCGATAGCCCGACGCCGTCCGCTGCGGGCTGACCACGCCGTAGCGGCGTTCCCACGCGCGGATGAGGGGAACGCTGACGCCGGACCGGATCGAAGCTTGCTTGATGCTGTACATGCTTTGTCGATGATAGCACCTCGATTTCATTTGGCAAACACTTGACAAGCCTTGGACAAGGGTCTATCGTTACCGCCATCAGGTAGACAAACCATCGACACGCAACCCACGGTAGCCGACACGGAGGAGGTCAACGAGATGACACAACGGTGGCGCCCCTGAGGGGCCCACAGGTACGGGCGTAGAACGCTCCAGCGCAACCACGACCGGCGAGCCAGAAGCTCGCCATCCTAGCCACCCTCCAAGTACATCGAAAGGTAGAAACGACACATGCGAACGAACAAGATCCAGGTCATCGGCGCCGCCGCCGCCCTCGCCGCGGTCATGGCTCTCCCGGCCGGCGCCTTCGCGCAGGACGAGGAAACCGCCAAGGTCCGCGTCGGGCACTTCAGCCCTGACGCTCCGGCCGTCGACGTCTACGCCAACGGTGGCGCCATCCTGACCGATGTGCCCTTCGGCGTGCTTTCCGAGTACCTCGAGGTTCCCGGTGGCACCTACACCATCGAGGTCGTGGCAGCTGGCGCTGACCCGGCCGACGGCGCCGTCATCGGTCCCGGTCGATCTCGACTTCGGCGCCGGCACCATGACCACCGTCGCTGCGACCAACATGCTCGAGAGCATCGAGGCGCAGGTCCTGACCGACGAGCCCATGCCGCAGGACGGCATCGCGCAGGTGCGCGTGGTCCACTTCAGCGCTGACGCCCCGGCTGTCGACATCGCCCTTGATGGCGGCGACGTGGTCGTCCCCGAGCTGGCCTACCCGAACGCCGCCGGCTACCTCGATCTCCCCGAGGGCGACGTACGACCTCGAGATCCGCCCTGCCGGCACGACCGATGTCGCCTTCGACATCGATCCGCTTGACCTGGCCGGTGGCAACAGCTTCACCGTCTTCGCCATCGGCTCCCTGGCCGACGGCACCTTCACCGTCCTTCCCGCTGTCGATGCGTCCCTGATGATGGACGAGGAGATGGCTGAGGGCGATGAGATGGCCGCTGAGTCCCCCGAGGCCAGCGAGTAACCCAGACCCCAACGATGAGGCGCTGGTGGTGCGACGAGATCACACCACCAGCGCCTCCCTCCCACACCTCGATCACACACATCTTCGAAAGGACAACACCCTGATGCGCAAGCAGCTATCCCTTGGCCGCAAGGTCGGGATGCTCGGTACCGCCGCCGCCCTGGCCGCCGTGACCGCCATTCCCGCCGCGACGGCCGCCCAGGACGAGAACGCGATGGTCCGTGTGCTGCACGGAGCCGGCGACGCCCCCGCAGTCGACATCTACGCCGACGGTGGCCTCATCGGCGAGGGCCTCGAGTTCACCCAGATCACCGACTACCTCGAGGTTCCCGGTGGCGAGTACCAGATCCAGGTCGTGCCGAGCGGTGCCACCCTGGAAGAGGGCCCCCTCGTCATCGACGCCGCGCTGACGTTCGAGTCCGGCACCATGACCACGGTCGCTGCCACCGGCAGCCTGGCCGACGGCATCATCCCGCAGGTCATCGCCGACGACCCGTCGCCCAGCTCCGACACTGCGCAGGTCCGCGTCGTGCACCTGAGCGCTGACGCTCCCGCGGTCGACATCGCACCCGATGGTGCCGATGCCCTCATCGAGGGGCTCGAGTACCCCAACAACACCGGCTACCTCGCCCTTCCCGGCGGTGCCTATGACCTCGAGATCCGGCCCGCCGGCACCACCGATGTCGCCTTCGACATCCCCGAGATCACCATCGCTGATGGCGTGAGCTACTCGGTCTTCGCGGTCGGTGGCCTCGGCTGATGGCAGCTTCGCTGTCGTGCCCGCGGTCGACGCCGCCCTGGCTGGTGTTCGCGTCGGCCACTTCAGCGCCGATGCCCCCAACGTGGATGTCTACGCCAACGGCGGCGTCATCCTCAGCGACGTTCCCTTCGGCGCGCTGTCTGAGTACCTGTTCGTGCCTGCCGGCACCTACCAGGTCCAGGTCGTGCCCGCCGGTGCGACGCTCGAAGAAGGCCCCGTCGTCATCGACGCTGAGCTCACCTTCGACGGCGGCACGCTGACCACGGTCGCGGCCACCAACGATCTGGCCAACATCACCCCGGTCGTCCTCAAGGACAAGGCCGTCCAGCCCGAGGCTGAAGGCGCCAAGGTTCGCGTCGTCCACCTGAGCGCCAACGCGCCCAAGGTCGACATCGCACCCGACGGCACCGGCAAGAAGGGTGCCATCGTCAAGAACCTCAAGTTCGGCAAGGCCAAGGGCTACCTGGACGTGCCGGCAGGTGAGGTCGACCTCGAGATCCGCCCAGCTGGCAAGAAGGCCGCTGCCTTCGACATCCCCGCGCTCACGCTCGAGGACGGCAAGGCCTACAGCGCCATCGCCATCGGCCAGTTCCCCGACTCCTTCAACGTGATCCTCGTCGAAGAGGCATCCGTCAACTAGCCATCCACTCCCTCGTGTGAGGCCTCGCTCCCCCCGGCGGGGCCTCACACGAACCTCTTCTGCGATCCATACACGACACCAACACCCAACCAAGGAGATCCCGAGATGTTCAAGAAGCTTGTCGCCGGCGTACTGCTGGCCAGTGTCGCCCTGACCGCGGTCGTCCCCGCCGTCAGCGCCGCTGCCGAGTCCAAGGGCCAGGTGAAGTCCAACAAGAACGCCGTCGAGCGTATCGTCGGCTACAGCGCCAACAACAACGACCGCCTGGACACCCTCATCGCCGCGGTGACCTGCGAGTACTTCGACGGTGGCGTGGTGGAACTCCTGGCCACGGCCGACCCGATCACCATCTTCGCACCCACCAACTACGCCTTCCGCAAGCTCGGCCGCGCCCTCGACGTGCCGGGCGGCCTCACCCCCGACAACGTCTGCACCCTCCCCGCAGAAACGCTCGGCACGGTCCTCCAGTACCACGTCTTCGACGGTGCCAAGATCTGGTACAAGACCGCCAAGGCCGCTCGTGGTGGCGAGCTCACCGATGTTGAATGGTGCCCCTGCTGCGATCGGCGGCTCCGGCCAGATCGTGACCTGGGCTGGTGGCGAGGTGAAGGTCAAGAACATCCGCTCCAAGAACGCCATCATCCACGTCGTTGACGAGGTCGGCCTGCCTCCGACCACCTAGCCAACGGCGGGAACCTGCCCTAGCAGCTTCCCTCCCCCCTCTGCCAGTCGGGCCGGTCCTTTCGAGGGCCGGCTCGACTGATTCGTGGAGTCTGCCCTCGGACCGCGTTCAGGCGTCGACGTAGGCCGCGAGGTGCTCGCCGGTAAGGGTGGAGCCGGTGGCGACGAGCTCGGCCGGTGGGCCTGCGAAGACGACGCGCCCGCCATCGTGGCCGGCGCCGGGGCCGAGGTCGATGATCCAGTCGGCATGTGCCATGACGCCCTGGTGGTGCTCGATGACGATGACCGACGTGCCGGAGTCGACGAGCCGGTCGAGCATGCCGAGCAGGTGCTCGACGTCGGCGGGGTGGAGCCCGCTGGTCGGCTCGTCGAGGACGTAGATGCCGCCCTGCTCGGCCATGTGTCCAGCCAGCTTGAGCCGCTGTCGCTCGCCGCCCGACAGCGTGGTGAGTGGCTGGCCCAGGCTCACGTATCCGAGTCCGACGTCAGCCAGCCGACCAAGGATGGTGTGCGCGGCCGGCACACGTCCCTCGCCGTCGGCGAAGAACGCCTGGGCTTGGGTCACCGACATCGCCAGCACCTCGCTGATGTCGCGGTCGCCGAGGTGGTAGCGCAGCACCGACGCCTCGAACCGACGTCCCTCGCACTCATCGCAGGGCGTGGCGATACCGCCCACCATCGCCAGGTCGATGTAGATGACGCCGGCGCCCCGGCAGGCAGGGCAGGCTCCCTCGGAGTTGGCGCTGAACAGTGCCGGCTTCACGCCGTTGGCCCTGGCGAACGCCTTGCGGATGGGGTCGAGCAGACCGGTATACGTGGCGGGGTTGCTGCGGCGCGATCCGCGGATGGGGCCCTGGTCGACCAGCACCACGCCTGCCTGGCCAGCCACCGAGCCCCCGATCAACGAGCTCTTGCCCGAGCCCGCGACCCCCGTGACCACGACCAGCACCCCGAGCGGGATGTCAACGTCGACGTCTTGCAGGTTGTGGGTCCGCGCGCCGCGGATCTCCAGCCTGCCCGTTGGCACCCGCACGGTCGTCTTGAGGGAGGCGCGATCGTCCAGGTGTCGCCCCGTCAGGGTGCCGCTCGCTCGCAGTCCTTCGACGGTGCCTTCGAAGACCACCCGGCCACCCGCGGGGCCGGCCCTCGGGCCGAGGTCCACGACGTGGTCGGCGATGGCGATGGTCTCCGGCTCGTGCTCCACGACGAGCACCGTGTTGCCCTTGTCACGCAGCTGCAAGAGCAGGCCGTTCATGCGGCCGACGTCGTGCGGGTGCAGCCCGATGGTCGGCTCGTCGAAGACGTAGGTCACGTCGGTCAGCGCCGATCCGAGGTGGCGGATCATCTTGGTCCTCTGTGCCTCACCGCCGGACAAGGTGCCCGATGGTCGCTCGAGCGAGAGGTACCCCAGGCCGATCTCGACGAACGAGTCGAGGGAACGTTGCAGTGCCGCGAGCAGTGGCACCAGCGAAGGCTCGTCGAGACCGCGGACCCAGTCAGCGAGATCACTGATCTGCAGGGCGCACAGGTCAGCGATGCTGCTGCCCCTGATCTTCGACGAGCGGGCAGCCTCGTTGAGCCGGGTGCCTGCGCACGCGGGGCAGGCAGAGAAGGTGACCGCCCGTTCCACGAACGCCCGGATGTGCGGCTGCATGGCTTCGCGATCCCTGGACAGGAGCGACTTGCGGACCTTCGGGATCAGTCCTTCGTACGTCAGGTTGAGCGACTGCAGCCTGGCCTTGGTCGGTTGCTTGTGGAGGAAGTCGTGGAGCTCCGTCTTGCTGTACTGGCGGATCGGCTTGTCCGGGTCCAGGAAGCCCGACTCGGTGAATACCCGGACCGACCATCCGGTGGCGGTGTAGCCGGGGACCTTGATGGCGCCCTCGGCGAGCGACAGGCGCTCGTCGTAGAGCTGGGTCACGTCGATGTCGGTCACGCTGCCCATGCCCTCGCAGTGCGGGCACATGCCGCCGGACACGCTGTAGCCCTTCTTGATGGTCCTGCCCTCGCCTCGCTCGACGGTGATGGTCCCTGCCCCTCGGACCGAAGGGACGTTGAAGGCGTACGCCTGGGGTGAGCCGATGTGGGGATGCCCGATCCGGCTGAAGAGGATACGGAGCAGGGTGTTCACATCGGTGGCGGTGCCGACCGTCGAACGCGCATTGGCGCCCATCCGCTCCTGATCGACGATGATCGCGGTCGTCAGCCCGTCGAGTACGTCGACCTCAGGTCGGGCCAGTGTCGGCATGAACCCCTGGATGAACGCGCTGTAGGTCTGGTTGATCATCCGCTGCGACTCGGCGGCGATGGTGTCGAACACCAGTGAGCTCTTGCCCGAGCCCGAGACGCCGGTGAACACCGTCAGCCGGCGCTTGGGGATCTCGATGCTGACGTCCCTGAGGTTGTTCACGCGCGCACCGTGCACGCGGATCAGGTCGTGGCTGTCGGCGGCATGCGGTGCAGCAGGCCGCGCGTCGCCCCTCGCTGCCATGCTCGCCGTGCCTCCCGTTCGTCGGACGGAGCTGCTCGCTGTCGACAGCCGTCGCCGCGCATTATCGCTGCCACCTCGTTCGACGGCGCGGGCCTGCTTCGACGGGCGGACCTGCGAGCCGCTTGCCTGAGCGGTGCCCGAGATGCGTCGGCACATCTCGGAGGCTGTTCAAGCTAGCTCGTGGCGGGGGTGGGTTTCTGCCCGGCCTGCGTGCGTGCTCGCGTGCGCGTGTTGATGCGAGGCAGCGTCGACATCGCGTCGAACGCCAGCTCCGGGCCCGGCTGGGCACGCAGCAGCCCACCGATGAGGTCGGGCGCCGGCGGCGGATTGCGCAGCAGCCCGCGGACCGCACCGGCGATGAGCGGGCGTGGCGCGGCGTTGGGGTCCAGTGCGACCCCGGCGAGCCCTCGCTCCACCGCGGCGGCACCATCGAACTGGTCGGTGGAGAAGGGCAGCACCAGCATCGGCACGCCGTGGTGGAGGGACTCTGTGACGCTGTTGTTGCCGCCGTGGGTGATCATCAGGTCGGCCTGCTCCAGCAGGGCCACCTGGGGCAGGCTGGGGCGAACGAGCCAGTCGGCCGGGTACGGGCCGATGTCCGACGGCCGGTTGGCCCCGATGGAGAGCGCCACGCGCACGTCAACCTTGCGCAGCGAGGCGGCGATGCGGGCGAGGACGTCCACTCGCGCGGACATGAACGTTCCCAGCGAAGCCACCACCAGCGGTCGTCGATCGGGCCGCGAGAGCCACTCGGCAACGTCGGGTCCGGGAGCCTCGGTCCGCGCCGCGCTGCCAAGGAACGCGTGGCTAGGCAGGCGCGCGGTGCGCACCGGTCCATGCAGCGCTGCAGGGTAGTTGTAGAGCACCAGGTCTCCATGAGCACGGAAGGCGTCGTCGACACTCGGCGCGCTCGCCGAGAGGGCTCGCAGGGCGTCGTTGTAGGTGCACGTGAACGCCTCCGTCACCTCTCGCGCAGTAGCGCGCAGCGACTCCATCTCCAGCAGCTCGGGGTTCAGCGCCGGTGGCCACGCAGAGGGCACACCGTAGAGCTCGTCACCCACGGGCAGGGCCGTGGGATGACCCAGCACCACATCACCGTAGGGAACCCCGGCTGCCCGCAGGCCGATGGTCGGACCGAAGGCGAGGTGATCGACCAGGATGGTGTCCGGGCGGTGGACGTCGAGGATCCGCGCGATGCGATGCGCCACCTGCACCGGACGCCACAACAGGTCCGTCGACCGCTGCTCGGCCTGGTAGCGCAGCGTGGCGATCATCCCCCGCCGGGTCGCCTCGAAGAATGCCGCGAGCGAGCGTGCTTCCTCGTCGCGGGCCTGTCGTGTGCGGACGACGCCGGCGTTGGAGCCACGCGACATGATCAGCTCTGTGTGCTCCATGCCCGCCCCGCGAACGAGTGGCGCCATCGCCGGTCCGGTAGCCACGACCACGCGATGGCCCCGTCGCTGCCAGGCGTGACCGAGGGACAGCATCGGCAGGGCATGCGAGGCGTAGTCAGGCGTGATGATGAGCAGGGTCATGCGGCACGCTCCGCTCCAGCGTCGACCGGCAGCGCCAGTGTCGAGGCGCCCGCGGCGATGCGGTAGACCGCCGCGAGGGTGCGCGCCATGCGGTCCAGCGTGAAGCGTGCCTGGACGATGGCCCGGGTTCGCTCACCCGTGGCCGGATCGGTCGCCAGCTGGAGCGCTGCTCGAACGCCTGCCCCGAGAGCGATGGCATCGGATGTGTCCACCAGCTGCCCGGTGCTGCCGTTGACGACATACGTTGCAGGACCGCTGTTGCGCGGTGCCACCACTGGCAACCCGGCCGCCATGGCCTCGATGATGGCCAGGCCGAACTCCTCCTTGGGGCTGCCGCAGGCATAGGCACCACCAGCGCCGATCAGGGCTCCCCAGCCGGCTCGTGCTGTGGCCAGCAGCAGTCCGACATCGTCGTGTGGTCGATGTCCCAGCAGCACCACGCGCTGGGCGAGCCCGGGATGTCGTTCGAACAGGTGACCGATGCGGGACAGCTCCTCGACCTCTGCCTTCGACGGGCGCTCGAGTTCCCCACCCACGATGACCAGGTTGGCCTGGGCTGCCAGCTGCGCGTCCCGGGCGAATGCCTCCACCAGTCGGGCCATGCCCTTGGCTTCATGCAGACGCCCGATGCTGACCACCAGCGGCAGCCCGTGGCGTTCGACCGGAAGGGCGCTGATGGCCCGTTGCAGCTCCGCGATGACGGGTGGCATGGCAGCGGCCTCGCGGATGGTCCGCGCTGCCCGGTCGGCGCGTGCCGCGTCGATACCCTCCGGGACGACGGTGTGCCTCGGAGGACCTGCGTCGATGTCGATGCCGGTGAGCTCGCGGATCTGCTGGCCAAGGCGCGCACGCGGGAACAGCACCAGCTCGCGGGCTTCGCTGGCAAGACGCTCGACCAGCCTGGCGCGGTACCACAGGGCGCCGCGAGCATCCGCGGCCGCGAAGGTCGTCCGGTCGAGCGTCCCCGCCGCCTCGGCTGCGGCGATGGGTCCGTGCGGGTCGGGGGCCAGGCTGAAGACGATGGGAACGCCCAGCTCGCGGGCCACGAGCGCGCCAGCGAGGCTGCCTGGGTCCGCCATGCGCAGGTGCACGACGTCCGGGACGTAGCCGGCGAGGAAGGCGGCGCGGATGCCACGCGCAGCTGCGACCACGGAGGGCCAGGCGCCGGTGAACGTGGCACCTTCACCGGCGGCGAGCGGGATGGCCTCGAAGCGACGCCCCGGGCGGGCATCGGTGGATGGGCCGGTGTGGTCCGGCAGTGCCCGTCCCAGGGAGATGACCTCGGCGATGCGGGCCTGGTCGGGCAGGATGGTTCCCAGCTGGGAGAGCAGCGTCGATACGCCACCAGCATCGCCCATGCCTGCCCGGGAGCCCGCGGCATCGACGACGGCCGCCAGATGGATCTGTGCCACGCGGATGCCGCGCGACCGACGGTCATCACGCCGCGGCCCACGGCGTGCCAGACGTCGCTGCGCACGGACCAGCCGAACGGATTCGCCCAGCTCGTCGTCGCGGTGGGCCAGGCGACCGAGTGCCTGTGGAAGCGGGTCTGCTGCACGCTCGGCGAACGCCGCGATGGCCGTGCGCCGTACGGCGAGCGACTCCGATGGCTCGGCCGCGATGGCCTCGAGGGCGGCCGCTGCGTGTGGCCCGGGAATCAGCCCGATGGTCTCGACGAGATAGCGCCGGGCGTCGTCGGACGAAACCTCCGCCAGCGCAGACTCGAGCGCCGCGAGGACCATGCGCCCGCGCGTGCGCGCCCATCGCGCCAGCGCATCCTGCGCATGCATCCCCGGAAGGCCACCCCGGCCGACCGCCCGGGCCAGCGGTCCTAGCAGCTCGCGGGCGGGGGCTCGGCCCACCGTCGCCCAGAGGGCATGATCCTCGAAGCCAGGCGAACCCTCAAGGATCAGCGCGGCGAGCTCGATATCCGCGCCGGGCCCAGGCACGCGACCCAGCGCCTGGATGGCCGCCAGAGCGGTCACGCTGTCGGGGCCGTCGATGGCCTCGAGGATGGGGGCCAGCAGGGAGCCTGCAGAAACCCCACGCCCGACGGCGTCGTCGGTCAGTGACACCAGCTCGGCCGTCCGGCGCATCGCGAGCAGGATGGTCGGCGCGCGCCGGACCTGGTCGAGCGCTGCCGATACTCGGAGGGCCGGCCCCGCAGGGCTTGTCAGCCACTCGCCGAGGGGAGTGGGCGGGCGCGCGCCGTTGTGGATCAGGGGGAGTTCGATCATGGTCGTGTGTGACGTGGCAAGGCCCTCAGGCCGCCGCGGGGGCACCCTCCGAGCTGGCCCGGTCGATCGAGACGCTGGAGCGATTCTCGGCCCAGGTACGTGGCCAGGCCGTCTTCCAGCCGCGTCAGCGTGCGCGGCATGGCCGCCAGCAGGGGTCCGACATCCACCGTGGCGGGCTGGTTGACGAAGTCGACCGCGTCCGGGCTGAGCGGGGGGTTCGGCAGGAAGCGCATGGGCCACGCGGCGAGCTTGACCATGAAGGCGGGGGCCGGCAGGAGTGGCTTGTGGATGCCGGCCACGTCGAGGGCCCGATGCAGCACGTCGCGCATCGACATGGACTCGGGCCCGCCGATCTCGAAGGCCTGTTCTACCGCCGCATCGGCCTCGAGCGAGTCAGCCGCGAGGGCGGCGACGTCACGAACGTAGACCGGGGCGAGTTGCTGGCTACCGAAGTTGGTCATGGGCACGACCGGCAGCGCTCGGGCGAAGCCAAGGAAGCGGTTGAGCGAGACATCGCCGGGCCCGAAGACCCACGTGGGGCGGATGATGGTCCAGGCCATGCCTGAGTCGCGCACGGCGTCCTCGGCCACGGCCTTGGCGCGGAACCA
Organism: uncultured Chloroflexia bacterium; assembly: GCA_963712735.1. Classification (GTDB taxonomy): domain Bacteria; phylum Chloroflexota; class Limnocylindria; order Limnocylindrales; family CSP1-4; genus JAFMJV01. The sequence goes on from CAVQIZ010000002.1 coordinate 719,711, forward strand.
GTGCTTGTCGGCGTCGTGGCCTGCGCCAGCGCCGGAGATGTAGACCAGTCGCCTCACACCTGCGTGCTTGCCGGCCTCGACCAGGCGCTGCGTGCCGCCTGCATCCACCTCCATGAAGGTGTAGCCCTTCTTGGGCTGCTCCACCGGGAGGCCCGGGAAGGCCAGCGAGATGACCAGCTCGTCTACGCCCTGCAGCGCGGCCCTGAGGCTCGCCTCGTCTCGGACGTCTGCGCGCCGGATCTCGATGTCATCGGGCAGCTGACCACGGGCGCTCTCGCCCCGCGATGAGAGGACGACCACGTGGCGCCCGCGGCGGCGCAGCTCGCGGGCGATCTCGCCGCCGACGAAGCCGGTGCCGCCAGCGACCGCGATGGTGCCGGGAGTCGCACCATCGGGATCACCGGCAGGCTCGAAGATGTTGTCGATGGCGGTGGCGCGGAAGTCGAAGACGTGCTGCAGCTGGGCGCGCACGACCATGCGATGGCCCAGCGCTCCGATGGGGCCGAAGGGCATCTCATACTCGACGCGGTCATCCATGCGCACGCCGCCCTCGACGACGCTGAAGCGATGCTCATGCAGCCAGGATTTGTAGGGGCCCTGCTGCTGGATATCGCTGAAGCGATGGGGAGCTTCCACCTCGTCGATGAGCGTGCGCCACCTCGTTGGGATCCCGAACAACGGCCGCACGGTGTAGTCGATCGTCGAACCCGCCTCGGTGGACGGCTCGGGCGTGTGGATGTCGAAGCTCATCGAGCGCGGCGTGATGCGGCCCAGGTTCTCCGCGCGCGAGAAGAAGGCCCACACGCGGTCGATGTCAGCGGGTACGACGTGGCTGCTGGTGAGGATGTGCTTTGTCATGCTGCGTCCTTAGTGTGTACAGGGTTTGTACAACAACGAGCATATGCGGGGCGTGCTCGTGTGTCAAGGACCTGTACAATGTTTTTCACCCAGACCCTGTACAGCGTGACGAAGGAGTGAGTGATGGGCGCAGCTTCCCCGCGACATCCCGAGACCGTCGTCGTGTGGTTCCGCCGCGACCTGCGCATCGCCGACCATCCGGCGCTGACGGAGGCCGTAACGCGCGCCCGCGTAGTGGTGCCGCTGTTCGTGCTGGACCATCGGCTGCTGGAGTGGGCACCGGCCCGAACGTGGTTCCTGCGGCGGTCGCTGGCCGACCTGGATGCCTCGCTGCGCTCGCTCGGAAGTGGGCTGCTGCTCCGTGAGGGCAGGCCGGAGCAGGTCGTTCCCCAGGTTGCCGCCGAGGTCGGAGCGGACATCGTGATCGCGACGCGGGATGTGACGCCGCTGAGCTATCGCCGAGACAGTGCCGTCAGCGCCGCGCTCGAGCAGGCCGGTCGGAGACTGGTGCTGCGGCCCGGGCTACTGCTCGCGGAGCCGGAGACGATGCGGACGGCGAGCGGCACGCCCTACGGCGTCTTCACCCCGTTCTGGCGGGCGCTGCAGGCCGCGCCGCGACGCACGCTGCTGGTGGCGCCCGTGCAGGTGCCCACGCCTTCGCACGTGCTGGCACGTTCGACACTCTCCGCGCGCGACCTGGCCAAGCTCGAGTCGCCGCTCGCGGACCTGCCCATGCCGGGTGAGGCGGCCGCCCATGAGCGACTCGCCTTCTGGACGGGCGGGCGTCTCAGCGGATACGGTGCCGACCGCGACGTATTGTCCGGGGAGGGCACCTCGCGACTCGGTGCCGACCTGCATCTCGGGACGTTGTCACCGCTGCAGGTGGAGTCGGCCGCCCTCGAGGCCGGCGTGGATGCCGTCCCGTTCGTGCGCCAGCTGGCATGGCGCGAGTTCTACCACCACCTGCTGTTCAGCCGGCGCGAGGGCCACGGGCCCCCGACGAGCCCACTGTGGACAGCCTTCCGCGCCGAAGAGGAGGACCCCGACGCTGTCGCCGCCTGGCGCGAGGGTCGGACCGGTATCCCCGTCGTGGATGCGGCCATGCGGCAGCTGTCGGCGACGGGCTGGCTCAGCAACCGTGCGCGCCTGGTGGTGGCGTCGTTCTTGACGCGCCACCTGTTGATGGACTATCGCATCGGTGAGCGTCACTTCCTGCGCCATCTCATCGACGGCGACGTGGCCAACAATCGCGGCGGCTGGGAGTGGACCGCTGGCGTGGGCGCCGATCCACAGCCGTGGTTCCGCATCTTCAATCCCGTGCGCCAGGGCGCTCGCTTCGACCCGGAGGGCACGTGGGTCCGCCGCTGGGTCCCCGAGCTCGCGTCCGTGCCCGCCGCCCACATCCATGCACCCTGGGAGATGCCGCCCGATGCGGCCGCTGCCGCGGGGTTGCGCCTCGGCGAGACCTACCCGCGGCCGATCGTGGACCTGGCGATGGGTCGCGAGCGCGCGCTCGCGGCCTTCAAGTCGGCAAGCGGTCGGGACTGAGCCCTTAGGCGGCTCATCGCCTGGTCAGCTGGACTGTCGGCTGTCCCGGTCTGCCGCCGCTGCGCGCTCGGCGCGTCGTGCGATCCGCCTGATCGACCCACGGAAGATGAACAGGTGCGCCGGCAGCAGCAGGTACCAGTAGAGCCGGCCGCTGAGGCCCTTGGGCTCGAAGAAGGCCGTCTGCACCAGCCGGCTGCCGGCCGGGTCGTCGGTCACCTCGTACTGCAGCCACGCCCTGCCCGGCACCCGCATCTCGGCACGAAGGCGCAGCAGCTCACCCGGGCGCACCTCCTCGACGCGCCAGAAGTCGACGGCGTCGCCCACCCGGACGTGCGTCGGGTCGCGCCGGCCCAGGCGCATGCCGGGGCCGCCGACAGCGCGGTCCATCAGCCCCCGCACGCGCCACATCCAGTTGCCGAAGGGCCAGCCGGCGCTGCCCCCCAGCCGTTCCACCTGCGCGAAGGTCTCCGTCGCCGGGGCGCGCACGCGGCGGCGCTGGCGGTCGAGGAGCATGCCCTCGCGACTCTCGTCCTGGTCGAGGTCCTTGCGGCCGGGCAGGCCCAGCGAGTCGAACCAGGTCGTCTCGACGTCGTGACGGTCGCGCCGGTCGATGGCCCGCTGGACCGCGGTCTCGAACGGCATCGGCTCGACCCCGTAGGCCCTGGCCGGTCCGGGATCGCGCACCACGACCTCGTTGCGCAGGCCCTCGATGAGGGGCCGGGCGATGGATGACGGGATCGGCGTCACCAGGCTGACCCAGTACGAGCTGAGCTTGGGCGTCAGCACCGGGACCGGGATCATCAGGCGGCGCATGCCGCGCAGGCGCGCGTAGGTGTGCATCATCTCCGCGTACGACAGCACGTCGGGGCCGCCGATCTCGACGACGCCGGCGCGCTCGGGATGCTCGGCCGCGGCCACCAGGTAGTCGAGGACGTCGCGGATGGCGATGGGCTGGCAGAGCGTGCGGACCCAGCGCGGCGTGATCATCACCGGCAGGTGCTCGACGAGGCTGCGCAGCAGCTCGAAGGAGGCGCTGCCAGAACCGATGATGACGGCTGCCCGGAACTCGGTCAGCGGGACGCCATGCGAGGCCAGCTCGGCACCGACCTCCTGCCGGCTCGAGAGGTGCGCCGACAGCCCGCTGGCCGGATCTCCGAGGCCGCCAAGGTAGACGATGTGCTTCAGGCCCGACTCTCGCGCCGCACTGGCGAAGGCGCGCGCCGCGCGCAGGTCGCGCAGCTCGAAGCCGCTCTGGCCACCGGCCATCGAGTGCGCCAGGTAGTAGGCCGTGTCGATGCCCTCGAGCGCCGCCGGCAGCGTCGCCGGGTCGAGCAGGTCGATGCGTACCACCTCTGCGTCCGGGAAGCGCTCGGCGAGGCCGCGGGGATCGCGGCTGCCAAGCCGCAGGCTGTGGCCCTGTTCCGCGAGCAGCGCGACCAACCGGCCACCCACGTAGCCGCTGGCCCCGACGATGAGGATGCGCATCGTCGGCTCAGCTCGGCTCGGGAACGTGGCCGCGACTCTTCTCCAGGGTGATCTGGAGGTCCTGCGTCATGCCGGTGCGGAAGCCGGCCTCGCTGATCGAGAGGTAGTAGTCCCACATGCGGATGAAGCGGTCGTCGAAGCCCATCGCGCGAACTTCGGCGATGCGCTCGAAGAACCGCTCGCGCCAGGTCCGCAGCGTCAGGGCGTAGCTGTCGCGGATGTCGCGCACCTCGGTGAGCAGCAGGCCGCTGCCCTCGAGGGCGCGTTCGATGGCGGCGAGGGATGGCAGGACGCCACCGGGGAAGATGTAGCGCTGGATCCAGTTGGCGCCGCGCAGCTGCGCTTCGTAGGCGTCGTGCGGGAAGGTGATTACCTGGATGGCAGCCCTGCCACCAGGCTTGAGTGCACGCGACACGGCCGCGAAGTAGTCAGCGTAGTACTCGGCGCCGACGGCCTCGAGCATCTCGATGGAGACGACCGCGTCGTACTCTCCCGCGATGTCCCGGTAGTCACGCAGCTCCACGCTGACCTGCTCAGCCAGACCCGCGGCCGCGATGCGCTCGCGCGCAAGGTCGTGCTGCGCCTGCGAGATGGTGACGCTGGTGACGCGGGCACCCAGCTCGCCGGCCGCGTAGAGCGCGAAGCCACCCCAGCCGGTCCCGATCTCCAGCACGTGTCCGCCCTCGCGAACGCCTGCGCGCTCGGCCATGCTGCAGTACTTGTTGCGCTGGGCATCGGCCAGCGACTGCCCGGGTGACTCGAAGACTGCGCTGGAGTAGGTCATCGTCTCGTCCAGCCAGAGCCGGTAGAAGTCGTTGCCCAGGTCGTAGTGAGCGGTGATGTTGCGCCGCGAGCCAGTCCTGGTGTTGCGGTTGCGGCGGTGCGCCACGGTCCGGCTGAGGCGGGCCGGTACGCGCCACCAGCCCTTCGACAGTGCCAGGGCCTGGCGGTTGGCCACGGCCAGCGAGATGAGCCCGACCAGGTCGGGGCTCGACCACAGGCCGTCCATGTAGGCCTCGCCCCCGCCGACCTCCCCACCGGTGAGGATCCGTCGCAGTGCTTCGGTGTCGTGGATGTGCATCTCGCCGCGCAGGCCCGAGGCGGGATCGCCGAAGATGCGTCTCGTCCCATCCGGCAGCTGCACCGTCAGGCAGCCGACCTTGATGCGGGATGCGGCGTCCAGTGCGATGCGTGCAGCGGCCTGCGTGAGCACGGGCTCGAGTGGGGCACCGAGTCGTTCGGATACCGACGGCGTGGTCATCGTGCCACCTCCGAATGGCGACGGAAGAGGAAGCCGCGGCGCCACATGCGGAAGGCGTGCAGGTGGATGGCCACGATCGTCTTCTGCGTCGCGAAGGGGATGCGCAGCATGGTGCGCAGCAGGGTGCGGTCGGTCAGTCGCTTGCGCTGCGCCACCAGCGTCGCGGAGAGCAGGGGCTTGCCCAGCTCCGTCTCGGTGATGGCGATGCGGACGCTGCCGGGGTCGTCGTGGACGCGCACGGTGTAGTGGGCATCCATGTCGATGAAGGGCGACACGTAGAAGTCCTTGTCCATCTCGTCCACCCAGCCCTTGCCACGACGTTGGGGCTGCAGCGTGTAGAGACGGCGCTCGTTGTGCGTGTTGTGCACCTCCAGGATGACGACGCGCAGCGTGCTCGACTCGTCGCGGCAGAGGTAGAAGCTGGCGGGGTTGAACTGGTAGCCCAGCACGCGCGGCGTGGCGATGAAGGTGATGCGCCAGCGCGCCGCATCGAAGCCCTCGTCGCGCAGGTGCGACAGCACCGATGTGCGCAGGTCGGCCGCGGCGGGGACCCAGTGGTCGTGGTCATGCAGCGCAAGGACATCGAAGCGGTTGCGGCGCAAGAGGCGCAACTGTCGCTCGACCTCGTCGATCTCGGACAGGTCCAGGGCGAGGTAGAAGACATCGTGCTCGAGCTCGTACACCATCGGCTGGGAGCGGCGGTGGCGCACCTTGCCGGTGAGCAGGTGAGACCTCACGCGGCGGCTCCTGCCAGGACCGGCTCGTCGACGACGGCAGGGGACGGCACCGGCAGCGCCTCCACCATCGCGGCCGCCTCGAAGCCGGAGCGACAGCCATCCTCGTGGAAGCCGTAGCCCAGGTGTGCGCCGGCGTAGAACGTCCGGCGATGCCCCTGTAGCTCGCCCAGCGCGGCCTGGCCGTCGAGCGTGTCGAAGGTGTACTTGGGGTGCGACATGGGGCGCGACACGATGACCTTCTCGTCGGGGATGCGATCGCCGGGGTTGACCGACGTGCAGTATTGCTCGGTGGTGTCCAGCCGCTGCAGCCGGTTCATCCAGTAGGTCATCGTGAGCTGCTCGGCCGGGCGTGCGCAGTCGGCGGTGTCCACGTTCCACGAGCCGCGTGCCCGCTCACGCGCCGGCAGCACCGATGCATCGGTGTGCAGCACGACCTCGTTGGTGGTGTACTCGAACAGGCCCAGCGCGGAACGCTCGGCCGCATCCGCGTCGTTGAGCAGTCGCAGGGTGACGTCGGCATGGGTAGCCATGATGACCGCGTCGAACCGCTCCGTGCGTTCGGAGAGCGTGGTGACGCTGACGCCGTCGGCATCGCGGCGGATGTCGACGACGGGGTCGCCCGCGACCACCGCGTCGGCAGGCAGACGCTCGATGATGCGGTCTACGTAGTTCATCGAGCCGCCGACCACGGTGCGCCAGGGCTTGCCCTTGCCGAAGCCGATGAGCCCGTGGTTGTCGAGGAAGCGCAGCAGGTAGTCGACCGGGAAATCCATGATCTCTGCCGCGGAGGTGGACCACACCGCCGAGACCACCGGGATCAGGAAGTGGTTGCGGAAGCTGTTCCCGTAGCCGCCCTCGTCGAGGAACGTGGCCAGCGTGTCACGGGTCCAGACGTCAGCGTCCAGTCGCGCCCGGGCGATGCGGTAGAAACGTCGGATGTCCCTGATCATGCGCCAGTGGGACGGCCGCGCCAGCGAGTCCGGCTGCGCGAACATGCTGGCGGCACCGCGTGACCCGAACTCGAGATCGCACGCGGTGCACGAGTGGCCCAGCGACATCTCTGTCGGCTGGGTCTCGACGCCGAGCTCGGCGAACAGTGCCGTCAGGCGTGGATAGGTCGGCTCGTTGTAGACGATGAATCCGGTGTCGACCTTGACATCGCCCGCGGGGGAGGGGACCGTGACCGTCTTCACGTGCCCTCCCACTTCGGCATCCCGCTCGAAGAGCCGGATGCTGTGCTGCTCTCGCAGGGCATAGGCAGCGCTCAGGCCGCTGACTCCTGCTCCGATGATGGCGATGTTCACGGTTTGTCCCCCTTGGACCTATTGTGAGGCGTCTCTGCTGTGCCTCGCCGCCGTCTGGCGTCCTGTACAAGGATGGTACAATGTTTGTACAGAGTACGCAACCCCGATACCGGAGCTGAACATGACCAAGCGCACTGTCTCGATCGAAACCGCCCTGCCGCGTGAGCAGGCCTTTGCCTATATCGCGGATTGGGCCCGTCAGGCCGAGTGGGACCCCAACACCGTGTCATCGAAGCGCATCGGGGAGGGCGGGCCCGAGGTCGGCGCGCGCTACGTGCTCGAGGTCAAGTTCGGCCGCGGCACGACGACCATGGAGTACCGCATCACCGAGCTGGAGGCACCCAGCAGGCTGGTCCTCATCGGCGAGGGCTCCAGTGTCTGGACCGAGGATGTGATCACCTTCACCGAGACGCCGGTCGGCACGCGTGTCGACTACACGTTCGAGATCAAGCTCAGCGGTCTCCTGGGGCTCCTGCAGCCACTCTTCGGCCGGGTCGTCGACGGCATCGCCAAGGGTGGGGCGGCAGGCATGAAGAGAGAGCTGGATGCTCAGGCCGACGCCGCCAAGCCATCCGCCGAGGGCTAGTCACATGGACCCGCGCATCGTCATCGATGGCGCCCTGGAGCTCAGCGTCGTCGGCAGCTTCATTCGTCCCGGCTACTGCATCCGTCGCCGGCTCTTCCGCTGGATCGATCCGGCACCTGGCGCCCTCGAAGGCAGGACCGCGCTCGTGACCGGGCCGACCTCGGGGCTCGGTCGGGCAGCTGCGGAGGACCTGGCGGCCCTGGGTGCCCGCGTCGTGCTGGTCAGTCGAAGCCGCGACAAGCTCGAAGCCCTGCAGCACGAGTTGTCCGGCCGCTATGGCCAGGATCGCTTCCCCGTCGTCGTGGCTGACATGTCGTCGCTGCAGAACGTGCGTGAGGCGGTCGCACAGGTGCGCGCACAGGAGTCGAGGCTCGACATCCTCATCGACAACGCCGGCGCCATCTTCGACGAGCGCCGGGTGACCGACGACGGGCTGGAGATGACGTTCGCGACCATGGTGGTCGGTCCGTTCGTGCTCATCTCCGGGCTCCTGCCCATGCTCGACGCCAGTGGTGACGGCCGCGTCATCAGCGTCGTCTCGGGCGGGATGTACGCCCAGCGGCTGCCGCTCGACGACCTTCAGTTCGAGCGTGGCTCGTTCGACGGGACGCGCGCCTACGCGCGAGCAAAACGCGCCTCCACGGCGTTGATCCGCGAGTGGTCGCGTCGGTATGGCGGGCACGTTCGCTTCGACGCCATGCACCCAGGCTGGGCGGACACGCCGGGATTGGCCGAGTCGCTGCCGGGCTTCTACGGTCTGATGCGACCGATCCTGCGGAGCCCCGCGGAGGGGGTCGATACCGTGACCTGGCTGGCCACCGACGCGAGCGAAGGCCGCGTGGGCGGCAACCTCTACCTGGACCGCCGGCCGCGTCCGTTCGACCGCGCACCGCAGACCCGACTCTCGGCCGCGCAGCGCCGACGCCTATGGGACACGGTCGTGCGGTTGGCGGCCATCCCCGATCCGACGGCCTGACCCAGCGGGTCCATTCGCGCGCGGGCAGCGCCTATGGCTCTGTCCAGGCCTCCCCGATCCGATGCGTCAGCTCCGTGAGCGAGCGGACGGTGAGTGTGGCCTGGGGGGGCTCATGCTCGGGCACCACGCCCCAGGGTCCGCGTCGCAGCCAGACTGCGCGCATGCCAGCGGCTGCAGACGGGATGACGTCGTTGTCGATGCGGTCACCGACATAGGCCACGTCCCCTGCCGCAGGGTCGCCGAGCAGGGTCAGTGACAGCGCGAAGAAGTCGAGGTCGGGCTTCATCACGCCCATCTCCTCGCTCATGGCCATGACCTCGGCCTGCACTCCCAGCGCCTGGAGCTGGGCCTTGCGCTCGGCTGGTTGATTGCCGATGACCGCGAGGCGGTAGCCGGCCTCGCGCAGACTGTCCATCGCCGGCAGCACGTCGGGGTAGAGGTCCTCCGCGGCGAAGCCACCCAGGCGCTCCTCGACGGCGTCGCGATGGCTGCGCCAGTCGTCGACCGGGATGTAGGTCGGTGATGTCGTGGTAGCCCTGGCCGCGCGCCACGATGGCACCGAAGATCGACATGAACGTCAGCTGCGGGACGCCCAGCTCGTCGGCCCAGGCCCGCCAGGTGCGCGACTCATCGATGATCGTCTCGCCCACGTCGAGCACGACCCAGCGACGCCTGCTCCCGGCCATCCGGCTACAGCTCCGAGAACCACTCGCGGCTGCGCGGGCGGCGCAGCGACCACACCACCACGATGAACAGCAGGACCGCGGCGATGGAGATGATCCAGCCGGCGGGGGCGAACAGCAGGACCGCGGCCAGCGGCAGCAACAGCGAGGTGAGGCCAAGCGAGAGCATGTAGGCAGCCTGCTTGCGCTGCAGCACCAGCGTCATGGTGAAGATGAGGTACGCCAGCAGCAGCATCCAGACGAGGCCGATGAACGTGATGGGCGCCTGCACGGCCTGGTCGATGACCACGGGCATCGACAAGCCCAGCACCGAGAGCACGACGAAGGAGTATCCGAGGAAGACGAGCACCCCCGGCGGCATCGCGCGAACTGTCTGCCACATCGCTTCGATTGTCCCACGCCGGGGGCGACGAGGGCCGAACGCGATACCCTGCGCGCCATGACCATCGAGACTCCAGCCTGGGTGCGAGACGCCGTCTTCTACCAGGTCTTCCCCGATCGGCTGGCACGCAGCGGCCGCGTGCCGGCCCCCGGTGAGTTCGAGGCCTGGGATGCCGAACCGACGGTCGGTGGCTTCAAGGGCGGCGACCTCTACGGTGTCGTCGAACACCTGGATCGACTGCAGCGGCTCGGCATCACGGCGCTCTACCTCAACCCGGTGTTCGCCTCGGCCTCCAATCACCGCTATCACACCGATGACTACTTCGCTGTGGACCCGCTGCTGGGTGGCGACGACGCCCTGCGCGAGCTGCTCGACGAGGCACATTCGCGCGGCATGCGCGTCGTGCTCGACGGTGTCTTCAACCACTGCGGCCGCGGCTGGTGGCCGTTCCACCACGTGGCTGAGAATGGCAGCGAGTCCCCCTATCGGGACTGGTTCTACCTGGCCGACGACGTGCTCGACGGCCGACGCGGCATCAGCCCCTATCCGACCGCCGGGCAACTGGCCACGATCGCCGATCTGCGGGCATCGGGGGCAGCGTACGGTGTGGCCTCGCGTGCCGTGCTGGGCTACGAGGCCTGGTGGGACCTGTCGGCGCTGCCCAAGCTCGACCTGCAGCAGCCACGGCTGCGCGAGCTCATCCTCGATATTTCCGAGCACTGGATCCGCTTCGGCATCGACGGCTGGCGGCTGGACGTGGCGGAGGAGGTGGGCGCGGACTTCTGGCGTGAGTTCCGGACCCGCGTGCGCTCGGCCGACCCGGAAGCCTACCTCGTGGCCGAGGTCTGGCACCACAAGCCCGAGTGGTTGCAGGGCGACATGTTCGACGCCTTCATGAACTACCCGCTGGCGCTGGGCATGCTGGGATTCGCGGCACAGGGCCATCTCGACCCCGGTGTCCACGTGCCAACCGAGTACGAGGACAAGCTGGCGGTCTTCGACGGTGCTGCCCTGTGGGCGCGTGTCGAGGAGCTGGCCTCGGTCAACCACCCGGCGGTGACGGCTGTCCAGCTCAACCTCCTGGACAGCCACGACACGCCACGGGCGTTGACGATCTGCGGCGGAGACCTGGACTCACTGCGCCTGGCGACGCTGTTGCAGATGACGCTTGCCGGGGGCGCCGTGTGTCTACTACGGGGACGAGATCGGCATGGCCGGCACGATGGATCCGATGTGCCGGCGGGCGTTTCCCGCCGATCCGGCCGAGTGGGAGCGCGAGCCGTACGCGTGGGTGGCCGATACCATCGCGCTGCGCCACTCGAGTCCCGCGTTCCGCGATGCGGAGCTGTCGCTGCTGGGCGCCCAGGAAGCGGCGCTGGCCTACCTGCGGCGCGCCGATGACGAGGTGTTCGCGGTGGTGGTCAATACCGGGGGCGAGCCGATCTCGTGGGAGCTAGGCCTGTCGTTCGAGGTCAGCGCCGCCGAGCTGGTGCCGCTGCGAGGGGGACGTCCTGGCGCGCGCTCAGTGGAGCTCGAGGGTCCGGCGCTGCGGGTGATGCTGCCCGAGCGCGACGGCGTGGTCATCCGGCTCCGTCTGTAGCGGGGCCGGGATCCGACTACCTATACTCGGGACGTGGCGCTCGTACGCATCGCGGTCATCGTCGTCCTGGTCGCGTCGGGACTCGTGGTCCTCTATGGCCTCATCCTGGACCGCTCCGGCCAGAACATCGCCTTCACCGTCGCCGGCCTGGCTGTCCTGGGGCTGACCCTGGCGTTCATCTCCGCGTGGTTCCTGAACCGTGCGCTCACTGACGCCCGCTGGGGACGTACGGCCGGCTCCCTCCTCGGCGCGGCCATGGGCGGTTTCTTCGCGCTCGCCGCGGCAGGTTGCCTGGCCGCGGCCTCGGTCTTCACCTTCATCCGCGTCTGACCGGGAGCGCCCGCGTGTCGGGTACACTCCCTCGGTCGCTGGCCCCCATCGTCTAGAGGCCTAGGACGCCACCCTTTCAAGGTGGAGATCAGGGGTTCGAATCCCCTTGGGGGCGCCACTTCCCGCTTCGCCGACGGTCTTCCCGTGTGCTCAAGCTGCCCGTGTCAGACCGGCTATCCGCTGCTCGCGTGACACGGCGCTCGGCGGTCTCCGCGCGCTCCATCAAGCGGGCGGCAGCGGACGCATCGATTTGTGCCGTCTCGCTTCTCATCCGACCACGGGCGGGTCCATAATCCGCACTATCCAGAGCAGGGGCGGGGGGCTCCATCAGCGCGGTGACGTGCGCATCCGTCTCGATTGCCCGGGGGCGCGGCGAAACTGTTCGGCTCATGCCGTAGGCGTCGAGAAGGAGAGCATGGTGTTTTCCCCCGACTACCGGACCCAACGAGCCATCGAAGCACCCGAGCGGGCGCGGCACGAACGGGATCTCGAGCACCTGCGTGGCCTACGAGATCGTGTGGCCGGACGCATCGTCTCCAAGGGAGACCGAGGATGGGATCGCGCTCGCGTGGCGTGGAACCTCGCGATCGACCAGCGTCCCCAGCTTGTCGCCTACCCTGAGACGACCAACGATGTCATCGAGGTCGTCGCATTCGCTCGCGAGAGAGGGCTGCGAATCGCACCCCAGGGGACCGGGCACGGAGCGGCGCCGCGCGGCGCGATCGAGGATGCTGTCCTCGTGAACATGTCCCGGCTGCGCGAGTTGGCGATAGATCCAGCTCAGAACCGCGCCCGGGTCGGGGCCGGCCTGACCTGGCGCCAGGTCCAGTCGGCTGCTGCCGTGCACGGGCTCGCCGGGCTCGCCGGCTCTTCACCGGACGTGGGAGTGGTCGGCTACACCGTCGGTGGCGGACTGGGCTGGATGGCTCGTCGCTACGGTCTCGCCTGCAACAGCGTCCGCGCCCTCGACATCGTGACCACGGAAGGCCGCCACCTTCGAGTCGATCCAGAGCAAGAGCCTGATCTCTTCTGGGCTGTCCGCGGTGGCGGGGGAGGTTTCGGCGTCATCACTGCGCTCGAGTTCGCCCTGTATCCGGTGCAGGAGCTATATGCAGGCGCGCTGTTCTGGCCGCAGGAGCGCGCCGCTGAGATCATCCCCGCCTGGCGGACGTGGGCGGCCACCGTGCCCAATTCGGTCACCTCGGTCGGCCGCCTCCTGAACGTGCCGCCCGACTCCGAGATGCCTGAGCGGTTGCGAGGCCGCTCGCTCGTACTCGTCGAGGCTGCCTGCCTGTCGACAGAGGACGAGGGCATCGAGCTGCTGCGACCGTTGAGGGATCTGCAACCGGAGATCGACACGTTCGCGATGCTAGCGCCCGCCAGTCTCGGCGATCTGCATATGGACCCGGTCGGCCCGGTGCCCGCGTTCATCGACGGCTGGCTCCTCGAGGACCTGCCGCCTGCGGCCATCGACGCCATCGTCGAGGTGGCCGGCCCGGGCTCGGGTTCGCCGTTGCTCTCCGTCGAGCTACGGCATCTGGGGGCCAGGCTGGCTGACGCGGCTCCCGACCACGGGGCCTTGGCATCGCTCGATGCCGGGTACGCGACGGCCACGTACAGCCTGACGCCGGACGCGGACACGGCCGCTGCCGTCGCGCGTCACGCCACCACGCTGCGGGCTCGGCTGACGCCGTGGGAAGCGGAGCGCAACTACCCGAACTTCGCCGAGCGATCCTACGACCTGAGCCGCATCTTCTCGCCCGCGGTGTGTGAACGGCTCGGCCGCGTGAAGATGCAGTACGACCCCGGCGATCTCATTCGCTCAAGGCATCCGGTCCCGGTGGTGCAACACTCGCCACAGCTGTCCATCGTTCACGACGAGGGCGACTGATACAGGGACGTCTCGGTCCTGCGCCGTCTCGCCCCCGCCCATCGTGCACCCAACTGGCACACGCGCTCACCGCGTACCAGGCGAGCGGGTCGTCGTGGCTGCGTCGTCGGGTCCCCAGGACCCCTTGGGGGCGCCAGGCCTCCGCTGGCTTCAGGCAGCGCGGCGCGACGAGTTCCATGCCCATCGCGCCGGACCGTTTCGGCCTGCTATTCGGCTGGGGCTGGCTCGACCGACGTGGGTAGTTCAGGCATGGGGCCTGGGGCGATGACGCCGTCGAGCTGCCAGTACGAGCCGGCGGGCACCATCAGGAGCATTGCCGAGAGACCCTCGTAGCCGCCCTCGCCGGTGAAGTAGATGACGTAGTGGTTCCGGCTGAAGTTGCTCTCGCCAGGCTTGGAGAAGCCGTGGGCCTCGGAGGTCCAGGAGCCACCCTCATTGGCCACCGTGCCGATGGCGCTGCGAAGGGAACCACTGAACGGGTTATCGCCGTCGAAGATCAGGTAGTCCTGGTTCGTCAGGTACGTGCCGTTGAGTCGCGGGTCGTCCACGTCGATCGTCAGGGTCCAGGCCCAATCGTGCCAGAGCGTCTGCGGCGACGGTGCATCAGCGTCCCTGGTCGGCGAGTGCGTGGCGCTGCCCGCGTACATCTTGCCCGTGATGGCGGCGTATGGCGGCAGGTCCTCGATGGCCACCTCGGGCGAGGCCGACTCGGTGGCGGCTCCAGGCGCCTGGGGCGCCTGCGGACCGGGTACTGCGCTGATGGCGAGCACGCCGCCGACCAGCGCGACGACCGCGGTGGCGATGGCGAGCTTGAGTGCGGAGAACATCGAATACCCTCCTTCGTCCCCCTCTCGTCCGCGCAGGAAGCGGAACGAGGAGCGAGGGCGTAGCTGTGATGCCTGGAACAACGTGGTCATGACCTCGTCGACGCTGGCCTCAGCATCGGGCACGGCCGGTGTCGATCGCCGGAGCCACTCCCGGACACGCGGCGTCGTGCGATCGGGCGTGCTCATCGCACCACCTCCCGTCCCAGTCGAGCTCCAGACATGGGCCGGGTGTCGGCCTCGATGGCCGCACGTAGCTCACCCATCGCCCGGTTGAGTCGAGACTTCACCGTGCCGACTTTCAGGTCGAGTGCTTCAGCGACGGCGTCGAGCGGCATGTCGGCGAGGTGATGGAGTACGACCACGGCCCGGTGCTCGAGTGACAGGCGGCGGAACGCCCGCTCGAGTTGGTCGCGGTCATCGATGCGTTCGAACGCGTCGCTCGCTGCGGGCTCACGGACCGCCGCCTCGTCATCGGCGAGCAGGGTAGGCTTCGCCTTCGCTTCGGCGTAGCAGGCGTGGACGAGGATGCGGTACGACCAACCCGCGAAGCGGCCGGGATCGCGCAGGCCATGGAAGTGGCGCCAGACGTTGACGAGCGTCTGCTGCGTCGCGTCCTGGGCCAGGTCGCGGTCGCGGAGGATGCCGTAGGCGGCGGCGAACAGGCGTGGGTGCTGCTCGATCGCCAGCACGCGGAAGGCGCCGGAATCACCATCCTTCGCTCTGCGCACGAGTTCCTCGTCCATACCCCCGTTCCCATCTGGACATGTGACCTCGCCGGTCAACGTCGAGGAGCGAGTCTGTCTCGTTCCTCTACAGGGTACGAACCGGACTCAAGCGCCTGGGGTTCCATTTCCGGTGGTGCGACCCTCGTGGAGTCGCGACAGCCCTGCTTTGGTGGTCGCAGCATCGCGTCGGAGCACCGGGAGGCCGCGCGTGCCACCGCCTGGGCTATGCTCGATCGAGCATCGAACGAGGGGAGAAGCCACGTGACCCTCAAGGGCCGTCGCATCGTCGTCAGCGGAGCCTCGAGCGGCCTGGGAGCGCACACCGTGCGCCGGCTGGCCGCCGAGGGCGCGTCCGTCGTGGCCGCCGCGCGCCGCCTCGACCGCCTCCAGCAGCTGAGCGCCGAGCTGGCCGATGCACCTGGGCTGGTCGTCCCCGTGCGTGCCGACGTGACCTCGGCGCAGGGCTGCGAGGACCTCGTCTCGGCCGCGCTGGACACCTTCGGCGGCATCGACGTGCTCGTCAACAACGCCGGGGGCGAGACCCAGGGTGCCATCGAGCAGCTTGCGCTGGAAGACCTCGAGGCCATGTTCCGCACCAACGTGACGAGCATCTTCCTGTGCCTGCGGGCGGCGCTCCCGGCGCTGCGTGCCAGCCGGGGCGCTGTCGTCAACATCGGCTCGACCGTCGTCGCCCGTCCTCCGCGCGATCGCTTCGGCTACGTCGCCTCCAAGGGCGCTGTCGAGGCGATGACGCGAGCGCTGGCGGTGGACCTCGGGCGTGACGGCATCCGTGTGAACGTCATCCGGCCCGGGATCATCCCCTCCGAGCTTCGCGGCTCGAGCGAAGAGGAGGAGCGCGCCCGCTTCGCCGACGGGGGCGTGACCTGGCGCCAGGCGGTCGACCGCATCGGCCACGGCCAGGACATCGCCGCTGCCATCGCGTGGCTGGCCGCGGAGGACAACCGCTTCGTCACGGGCGCGGTCATCGACATCGACGGCGGCTTTACCCTGGGCGTTGCCGACCGCGACCGGGCCTAGGACGAAGGGGGGTGCCCGGGGTGCCGCGCGTGGTCAGAGCTTGGGTGGCTTGACCACGCCGTCCCGATAGAGCGAGCCGCGGGGAGAGAAGGCGACCTCCACCACGCAGCGCTGCTTGTCCTTCTGCTTGCCTTGACCGACGGTGACCTCGACGTCGAGCACGAGCGAGCCTGTGCCCTTGCCCAGCTGCCACTGCGGCGCCTTCGGCTTGGCTTTCGGGCCGGCCCATTCGAGGCTGCCGAAGCGCATCGTCGCGGTCATCGAGCCGTCCAGGTCGATGCCAGCGCAGCCAGAGAGCAGCCCGGCCGTGACCAGCAGCGCGATGGGCACCAGCGGGCGCCGGCGCGTGTAGCCGAGCAGGCCGAACGGCAGGATGGCTGCCAGCAGAGCGATGGGCAGGGTGCCGGTCGGCCGATCGGTGTCGAAGGCGAGTTCGACGGTCACCTCCTGCTCGCCGACGCGGATCTCCGAGCTGTACGTCATCGGCGGGTCCCCTGCGGAGGGGCGGAACTCCCTGCCTGCGTCGAGCGTGTAGCGGAGCTCTCCGGGCTTGTCCTCCGCCGCCGGCTGGTACGTCCCCGGTGCGGCGGCAAAGCTGGTGAACAGCTTCAGCAGGTCGTCCTTGGAGCCACCCTTGGTCGCCTGCTTGTCGACGGGACAGGTGCTCGAGACCACGCGCACCTTCTTGCCCAGGTCGAAGACCCAGTCACCGGACAGGTCGATGGGCTCCAGGTGTGCCTTCAGCGTGGCCGGTCCTGAGCGGGCGACGGCGACCACGCGCACCTTGCCGATGCCCATGGCTCCGTGGATGGGGCCCAGCCGCAGCTCGCCAGCACCCTTGTGCTGCTGCACCTTCCCACCGTCGAGGCGGTAGAACACCTCCGTTCCTGGCTCGATGACCAGCATCGCCGGCTGCCCCGGCGGGTAGGCGATGCCGGTGACGGCCTCCGCTGGGGCGCCGCTGGCGACGAGGAGCGGGTAGACGCTGTCAGGCTGCAGCTCAGCGGTCACGCTGCCCGCCGCCTTGTCGATCTGCGGCTTGCGACCGTTCGACTCGACCCGCCAGGGGGCTCCTCCGCGGTCCTGCACGATGGCGAGGTAGTCGCCGATGGCGTTGCCCGACGCGAACGGCTCCACCAGCGGCATGGCCTTCGACTCGCCCGTCAGCAGGTAGCGCGCGTAGCCATCGATGCCGTTCGAGAAGGCCTGTCGGGTGGTCTCATCGCTGAGCGGGTACGTGCCCGCGTTGACGGCGGCCGTGAACGACTGCTGCGATAGGGCACACCCTGCAGGGCACATGGAGGCCCAGATGCGCTGGGCGTGCAGGTACTGCTCGTTGGCCAGCCACTGCAGCGGCGAGAGCTGGAAGACGAGGGTGGACATGTCCGACAGGCTGGAACGCCCGTACAGGTCCGCGTTGTGCGCCGCAGCGCCGGGGTCGATGAGGAAGGTCCCGATCTCGGCGGTCGTCTCCTGCCACCAGGTGAGGTCGCCATTGAGCCGGGCCCAGCCCATGACGTAGCTCTCGTCCTGGATCCAGTGGAACAGCTCGTGCCACAGCTCCAGGCGGGCGTGCTCGGCACCGGTCGCCGCGAGCGCCTTGGCGGACACCGCTCCTAGGCTGATCGAGCCCAGCTTCCAGCTGTAGAGCGGCGAGTCGTCACCAGGCAGGACGGCGATGTCCACCCTGTTCAGGCCGCTGATATCGGCCGCGGCGAAGCCGAGCGTCTCGTAGCGGCCCATGGCCTCGATGGTGGAGTCGATGAGCGCATCGGCGGTGCGGGCATCGATGAGGTCGGGGTCGTTCCAGAAGACCTTGACCGATCCGTTCTGGGCCAGGCGGCAGTTGGCCAGTTCGATGCCCCCGGCGAGGCACCACTCGTGAGGCGACGGCGCCGATATCGTGGCCTCGACTCCTGCCTGTGCGGCAACCGGCCGAGCGGCCACCGTTGTCAGCATCAGCAGTGCCACCGCTGCGACGGTGACGACCCGGACCGGACCCAGCATCGCGTTCCCCCCGCGAGGACCCGTCCCGGCGGGCGCGGCCTGGCTGGTCGTCCCTGCGCGGTGGCGGGGTGCCGTGCGATACGTTCACCCCCGTCGTCGCGCGCCACAAGGGCAGGATGGTCCCGGTCGGCAGTGGCTCAGACGTGCTGGTCGATCAGGATGGGGTTGCCATCAGGGTCGAGCAGCATGCACGATCCCGGCCCGGTCGCGCCGTCCTCGGCCCGCGATTCGAGTGTCACGCCCGCGTCCTCCAGGCGGCGCTGAAGCTCACGCACGTCGATGTAATCGTCGAGGGGCTGGTTTTCGCCGTCCCAGCCGGGGTTGAAGGTGAGGATGTTTCGCTCGAACATGCCGGCGAAGAGGCCGATGGTGGTGGTGCCGCTGCGCATGATCTGCCAGCCCTGCCCGGGCTCTCCGAACACGGCCCGGAAGCCCAGCTTCTCGTAGAAGGCGCGCGAGACGGCCAGGTCCTTGACGGCGAGGCTGACGGAGAAGGCCCCCAGGGGCATCGTGTGTTCACTCATGGCGGCCACGATACGGTGCGACGCAAGTCCCACCCCGACCCGGTTCAGGCGGTCGCAGGCTCGAGTCCGGGACCGGCCGGTCCGATGGTCTCATCGGGGCCTGTGGGCTCGTCGGTCTTGGCGTCGCGTCCTCGCCAGGCGGCCAGCGTCAGGACACCTGTTCCGAGCACGATGAGCACACGCGCGACCAGCACCGCATCGCCGCTGAGGCCCACCAGGCTGAGCACGCCCTCGGCGTTGTAGAAGAGGATCATCCCGCCCACCAGGCCACCGAGGACGCGGTGGTCGAGGCGACTCACCGCCCACGCTGCGAACGGCGCTGCCACCAATCCGCCCAGCAGCAGCGCGGCCATGGCGCCCCAGGCGATGCCCTGGCTGCCCAGAGCCAGGAGGAACCCGGCGCTGGCGCTGATGGCCACGACGATCTCGGCAGTGCTGACGGTGCCGATGACCTGGTTGGGCGCCATGCGGTTGGCGGCCATCAGGGAGGAGGTGGTGACCGGGACCCCAGCCGCCACCGCCGACCGAGTCGACGAAGCCACCGACGAGGCCAAGGGGACCCAGCGTGCGCCAGCGCGGCAGGTAGACGCGGATGGCGGGGGACCGCCGCAGCACCGTGCGGACGATGACCAGGACACCGAGCGAGGCCAGCACCAGCGAGACCCAGGGTCGGGTCACCTCGGCCGCGATGTAGCTGATGGCGAAGGCCCCCACGAAGGCTCCGATGGCCCCGGGGACCGCGAGCATGGCCACCGCCCGCCAGTGGACGTTGCCGAAGCGCCAGTGCGCTGCGCCCGACGCCACGCCAGTCCCGATCTTGGCCACGTGGATGGTCGCCGACGCCACCGCCGGGGAGTAGCCCACGGTCGCAAGCAGCGTCGCCGAGGTGACCCCGTAGCCCATCCCCAGCGAGCCGTCGACGAACTGGGCCGCGATGCCGATGAGCCCCACCAGGAGCAGGACCGAGAGGCTGTCCACGCTGCTGTTCTCCACTATTCCTATCTAATTGACCGAGATTATAGGACAAGCATCCCGCGGATGTGAAGAGGGAACTGTTGTCGACGTCGGTACCTCACGTCACAGCCGGGCGCATCGCGGCGCCAGGGGGGATGCCGAAGCCATCAGCGTCGATCGGCTGACCCCTCTGCTACGATCGGGACGTGACCACGACTCGATTCCGTGGCGACCGGATCATGGGCATCCGGATCCCCACCGTCTTTCGCGAGAACGACGCCAAGCGCTGCACCGGCTGCGGTGACCCCATCGCGGGCACCCCCTTCCGGGTCTCGCTGCTGGACAACGTCGCGCGGGAGGCTGCGCCCAGCTGGGCGCAGGTTGCGCCGCTCAATCCGGGACCGCACGAGTTCCACAGCAACCCGGAGTGCTTCCGATCGTGGGCACACCGCCGTGGCCACTACGTCTGCCGGCTGTCACAGGTGCGTGAGCTGATGCGCCCGACGCCGCTGCCCGTCGATCCTCCGGCCTGGGGCCTGTGTGACGGCAACCATCGCGAGGATCACGAGTTCGAACCGGCCTGACGGCCGCCTCGCCGACGCTCATGGACGCCAACGTCTTCCTCCCCGCGATCACCGCTGTCCTGTCGGGCGTCTTCTTCTTCGCGCTGATCGACCAGTGGCGCACCCGCCGTCGCGGCTACCAGGCCATCTGGGCCCTGGGCATGCTCTTCTTCTCGGTCGCCGTGCTGTGCGAGGCCATCGCCGCCGCGGCCGGCTGGAACGAGCCCATCTATCGCGTCTGGTACCTCACCGGCGCCGTCTGGACGGCCGGCTGGCTGGGCCTGGGCAATGCCTTCCTGCTGGGACGGACGCGCTTCGGCTTCTCGTTCGCGCTGTGCCTCTTCCTCGCCGGCCTGTTCACCTTCCTGACCGCGCGCCGCGACCCCGAGATCTACGCCGACGCCAGCACCACGGCGATGCTCTACTTCCTGGTCGCGGCGGTGCTGGCGCTGGCGGTCTCGGTGGAGACGTACTTCCAGAACTGGCGCTGGCCGTGGATGGCGCTGCTGGCGGTGGGCGGTGCCTCGGTCCTCTCGCTGCTGCTGATGCTCACTGGCCACGCTGCCCGAGCCCGGCTACGCGCTCGATCCCGAGACCGGCATCCCGACGGCGGCCATCCTGCCGCCCGAGCTGCGCCTGCTGACGCCGTTCATGAACGTCACCGGCGCCTTCGCGCTCATCCTCGGCGCGCTCTTCTCGGCCTACGTGTTCATGCCCAAGCGGCGCATCCTCGACTACTCGCTGGACCCGGCGCAGCCCGGTGACAGCTTCCTGTTCAACCTCTTCATCGCACCCATCGCCATCCTCGTCAACTTCGTGGCCTCGCTGCCGGGTGCTCTGAAGGCTCTCTTCACGGGCAAGATCAACAGCCGCGTGCCGGCCACGCTGCTGATCGCGCTGGGGGCCTTCGTGCCCGCCCTGACCGACAGCCTCAATCGCTTCGGCTCGACCGAGTGGTTCCAGCTGGGCAAGCTCATCGGCGTGCTCCTGCTGCTGGCCGGCTTCCTGGTCTCGACCGAGACGTTCAGCGTCATCCGCGTCCCGTTCACGTCGATCGTGCTGCGCGGCGCCCGCCGAGAACCGCGCGAAGCGACCGAGCACTGAGCCGGGATGGCCTGACCGGCTCGGCGCTGGTCCTGCCTCGCTGCGACCGGCACGGCGATGACGTTCGACGGGCGACGGTGGTGCTGCCATGAGGCAGCACCTCGACACCACCGGGGTCGCGCTCGTGGCCGTCTCCGCCATCGGCTTCGGGCTGGGTGGGCCACTCGCTCGCGCCGCCGGTGACATCGGCTTCAACGGCACCACGTTCGCCTTCTGGCGCTCGGCCGGCTCGGTCGTGGCGCTGGCAGCGCTGCTCGCGATCGGCGTCGCCATGCGGCGACTGCCACGCGTCCCCCTGCGGCGAGCTCAGCCGCCACGGAGTGGCTGCAGCTGCTGGCGATGGGGCTGTTCGTCGCCGGCACGACGCTCGGCCTGTTCCTCGGCTTCGAGCGCACGACGATCGCACTGACGCTGATCGTCTTCTACACCTACCCGATCATCGTGGCCGTCGCGGCGGTGCGCATCTACGGCGAGCCGCTGGGCCTGCGACGGAGCGGCGCCATCCTGCTGGCCTCCCTGGGCATGGTGCTCGTGGTGCTCGGGCCGGCTGCCGCCGACAGCAACGCCGTCGATCTGCTCGGCGTCCTCTTCGCGCTCGCCGCGGCTGCCTGTCAGACCGGCTATGCCCTGGTGGCCTCGCGCGGCTTCGCCTCGGTACCCTCCTTCCAGGCGGCGACACTGCTGCGCGGCTTCTCGCTGCTGGCCTACGTCGTCCTGCTCGTGCCGCTGGTGCTGCTCATCGGCGACGGCGACCGGCTGCTGGACCCGCTGACGGGGTGGACGCCTGGCTCCTCATCGTCATCGCCGGGGTCTTCAGCGCGGCCCTGCCGACGGCCGGCCTCGTTGCCGGGTATCGACGGGTCGGGCCGACGCGGGGTGCCGTGCTGATGCTGCTCGAGCCCGTCACAGGTGTGCTGCTGGCCGCACTCCTGCTGGCCGAGCAGCCGGCGCCTGTCCAGCTGGTGGGCGGCCTGCTGGTGCTGATCGGGCGCCGCGTTGGTCCAGCTCACACCCAGCCGTCACGGCCACGCCCCCGCGGAGCCGCGGCCGAGTAGGGCGCGGGTGAGCGACAGCCCGGCCGAGTGGACCGCTCGCAGCATGACTGTGAGCCCGGAGCCGACGGGCGCCTCCGCGGTACACTCGGGTGACTCGCGTCGGAGACACCCGCGCCGACCACCAAGTCCGAGCCCTGTCCCGGCACCCGCAGTGGAGGATCGATGCGCGTTCGCAAAGCAGTGTTCCCGGCCGCGGGCTGGGGGACCCGCTTCCTGCCCGCCACCAAGGCACAGCCCAAGGAGATGCTGCCGCTGGTGGACAAGCCGGTCATCCAGTACGCGGTCGAAGAGGCCGTGGCCGCCGGGATCGAGCAGGTCATCATCGTCACCAGCAGCCAGAAGCGGGCCATCGAGGACCATTTCGACCACAGCTTCGAGCTGGAGTCCATGCTGGAGGCCAAGGGCGACATCGAGATGCTGCGCCGGGTGCGCCAGATCGGGGACATGGCGCAGGTCAGCTATGTGCGCCAGAAGGAGCAGCTGGGCCTGGGGCACGCGGTGCTGATGGCCAAGGAGCTGGTCGGCCATGAGCCCTTCGCCGTCATCCTCTCGGACGACGTGGTGCAGTCCGAGCGCTCGTGCATCGGCCAGCTCGTCGAGGCCTACCAGCACACCGGTGGCTCGACGCTGGCGGTGATGCCCGTGCCGCAGGAGGAGACCAGCCGCTACGGCATCGTCGACGTCGATCCCGACGTGGACCGACCCCGATGTCCGCCTCAACCGCATCCGTGCACTGGTGGAGAAGCCGGCTGCCGAGGACGCTCCCAGCAACAAGGCCATCATCGGTCGCTACGTGCTGACGCCCAAGATCTTCGAGAAGCTGGAGCAGACGCAGGCAGGCGCTGGCGGCGAGATCCAGCTGACCGACGCCATCGAGGCCCTGATGAAGGAGCAGGAGGTCTTCGCCTACGCCTTCGAGGGCACCCGCCACGACGCCGGGACCACCATGGGCTGGCTCAAGGCCTCGGTGCAGCTGGCGCTCGACCGCGACGACATCGGCGGCGAGTTCCGCGACTACCTGGCGGGGATCGACCTGCAGTGACCGGGGCCGAGGGCATCGGTCAGACGGTCCACCACGAGGCCGCCGGGCGTGGCTGAGCTCGGCGCGCTGCTCGGTGGTCGGTACCGGCTTGACCAGGTCCTCGGCCAGGGTGGCATGGCCACCATCTTCCGCGCCACCGACGACAAGCTCGGCCGCGTCGTCGCGGTCAAGGTGCTGCGTCCCGAGTTCGGCGCCGACGCCCAGTTCGTCGAGCGCTTCAAGCACGAGGCCCAGGCCGCCGCGTCGCTGAGCCACCCCAACATCGTGGGGGTCTACGACTACGGCACGGACCCGGCGGGGCCCTACATCGTGATGGAGCAGGTCTCCGGCGGCGATCTCTCGTCGGCCTTGGCGAAGCACGGCAGCCTGCCCCCCACCGCGGTGGCCAACACCGGCCAGCAGATCGCCGACGCCCTCGCTGCCGCGCACGCGCGCGGCCTGGTGCATCGCGACATCAAGCCCAGCAACATCCTGCTCTCGCCCGACGGCCGCGTGCAGGTCGCCGACTTCGGCATCGCCCAGGCGGCGGCCCGCGCGGTGGTCACCGCCACCGGGGTCACCCTCGGCAGCGTCCTCTACTTCAGCCCCGAGCAGGCGCGTGGCGATAGCGCCACCGCCGCCTCGGACATCTACTCGCTGGGCCTGGTGATGTACGAGATGCTCACCGGCCAGCGTGCCTTCTCGGGCGACTCACCGGCGGCTGTTGCGGTGGCACGGCTGTCCGGCAGCGTGCCTTCGCCGATGGCCGTGCGGGCGGAGGTGCCGCCGGCGCTCGATGCCATCGTGCGCTGGTGCCTGGCCGTCGATCCGGCCGCCGCGGCCGACGGCCGTCGAGCTCTCGACAGCGCTGGCGCGCTTCCGCACCGATCCGTCCGGCGCCGCTGCCTTTGCCGCCGCCGGCGCCGCCGCGCGTGCCATCGGTGCCGCCGGCCGCCGGGCGGACGGTGACGCAGACGGGCTACGCTCCCGCCGGATCTGCCGCCGCCGACCACGAGCGCGGCGGCTCGGGTCCGTGGACCTGGATGGCGGCCGGCCTGGGCCTGCTGGTCATCATCGCCAGCGGCATCCTGCTGTTCCTGCTCTTCAGCGGCATCGGCGATCGAAGCAGCGACGCCGAGCCCCTCGCCCACGCCCCCGTCGGCGACGGTGCGGACCCCCGACTTCGTGGGTCAGCCCGAGGCAGAGTGCCCTCAGCCTGGCCCAGCGCCACGGCCTGGTGCTGGAGATCGACTACCTCGAGACCGACGAGCACGAGGTCGGCCGCGTCGTCGACCAGCTGCCGGAGCCCGAGATCGAGGTGACCACTGGCACGACCGTGCAGGTCACCGTGGCGACGCAGGTGGAGACGGTGGTCGTGCCGGACGTGGCCCGGATCCGGGAGGAGAAGGCCGTCGGGTTGCTCGAGGACGCTGGTCTCGTCGCCGGCACCCGCTACGCGGTCACCGACCCGTTGCCAGAGGGCTACGTCGTCTTCACCGAGCCACGAGCCGGTTCCTCCACCCCCCGGGGCAGCTCGATCGACCTGACCGTATCGACCGGCCCCGCCAGCGAGCCGACTCGCCGGCCGACCATCACCTCGCCGCCGGCACCGACACCGACACCGACGCCGCCTCGCACCCCCGGCTCGTCAGCCACGCCCACGCCCTTCCCGTCATCCCAGCTGGTGCTCGTCGGCGACTTCAAGTGCCTCAAGCTGGCCGAAGCTCGCACCCAGCTGGCCGATGCCGGCTTGCTGGTCGGTGCCATCTATCCCCAGGAGCCTCCACCGGGAGACGACTGGGAGGTCCATGACCAGCTGCCGGAGCCCGGCGACTCGGTACCTGTCGGTTCCAAGGTCGACCTGGTGCTGGGCGATCCGCTGGGACCCTGCCCGCCCGGTTGACGCAGCGAACCGCGGCCTCCTGAGTGTCCATCTTCGACCACCCCGATCTCGTGGCAGCGGCACCATCGTGGCGCTGTCCGCACTGCCGCACGCTGCAACCAGAGGCCGCGCGCTGCCGGGCCTGCGCCCGATCTGCCGTGTCGTGCGCCAGCTGCTACCGCTTCCGACGCTCCATCGCCAGCGACCTTGGCTACTGCGCCGACGATGCTGCGCGTTCGCCGCTCAGCCATGAGGAGGTGCGCTCGTGCTGGGAGGGCGCCCCTTCAGCGACGCCCGTGCCGGGGCTGTTCGATGCTGCCGAGCTGGCTGCGAAGCCGGCGACGGCGCCGCCGCCGGGACCGGCCCGTCCGCTCAGCGAGTCCGCGCCCGTGCCGCCACGACCACCGGTCGCCGGCGGACTGGTGGAGGCGCCGCACGTCCCGCCGTCTGGGCGCCTGTCGTCTGAGCTCGAGCGCCGTGCGCGCAGCGCCGGCGACTGACAAGGCGACTACTTGAGAACGATGTCCCAGTCTTCCTTGGCGTAGTCGCCACTCGCCGACGTCGCCGTCACCGTGACGGGGATGGTCGGCCTGAGCGAGTCGCTCCAGGGCACCTCCGTGGTCCAGCTGGCCCGACCCTCGGCGTCGGTGGTCTTGGAGCCGGTGTCGCCCGGGTAGCCGGCCGCACCGAGGGTGAAATCGACGATGGCATCGGCCATCGGCTTGCCCTTCGTATCGGTCACCTCGACCTTCAGGGTGATCTCTTTCGGAAGGGCTGACTTGCGCAGACTCCTGGGCGCCTTCTTCAGCACGATCTGCGGTCGCAGGTCCGTCCGTGTGACGCGCACCTTCTTCGGCGCAACGCTGTTGCCGGCCTGGTCCTCGGACTCCACCACGATGACGTTCGTGCCGTAGGCGAGCCGCACGGTCTTGGACCCTTCGCCGGCTGGGCCCAGGCTGAATCGCGCCGGCCCGAAGTCAGCCTTCTTGTTGGAGATGCGCACCTCCGCGCCGGCTTCCGAGGCCACCGTGACCTCGATCGTCTTCTCGAGTGTCGTGTACCCGTCCTCCGGCGAGACGATCGCCAGGCCGGGGGCATCCTCGTCGTGCGTCAGCATCACCGGGTCCGAGCTCGGACCCAGTGTTCCGGCGTCGGTCTTCAGGGCCACGGTCAGCTCGTTGAGGCTGTTTTCCACCAGGCGCACGCCCTTGACGGTGACCCGGCCACCCAGTGCCGGCCTGGCTTTCTGGCCGATCTCCTCGTCGCCGCTGAGCACGACGAGCGTCAGCATGCTGCGGGGCAATGGGTCGTCCGGCACCTGGGCCACGACGTCGATGTCGACCTCGTCGGTGATGCCCTCCGCGGGACTGACGATGGTGGGCTTGGCCGTGGGAACGCGGTCATCGAGCACCGACGGCACGGGGGACGGCGATGCTCCAGTCACGATGCCCGGCTGCGCAGCGGTCCCGGGATCGCTGGGACTGAGCATGGCCAGCATGCTGGCGGCCAGGATGGCGGTCATCACCAGGGCAACGCCGGCCCAGCGCGCGGGCGAGACCTGTGGCTCAGCCCCCTTCTTCGAACCCCTTGGCGTCGTGCCTCTTCGCGGCGTGGCACTCGGTTTCGCCGTGGCCATGCGGCGGCCGATCGAGCGTGTCCGTGCAGTGGCGTCGTCCATCCACGCAGATTGTGGCACGCTAGCGCGGAAACACCCAGTCGGGGGAGATCCGGAGAGGGGATCGTTTGAACGCAGATGAGCGTGGGGTGCCGTCGAGTCGTGACCCTGAGTCACGCTCGCACCGCATCGGCAGCTCTCCACCACCACCGCCGCCAGGACCGATCGCGCGCGTCGCACCGCGCATGCCCAGTGCCGACGTGGCCGCCACCCAGCTGGCTGCCACCCGGCCCGGGATCCCCTTCGGCCTGCCCAACCTGCGCCGCAACGTCTGCCCCCACTTCTACATGACCGGGCCTCGCGGCCCCATCCCGGTACAAACGCCACACCTGCTCAAGGCCTACATGCGGCAGGAGGGCACCATCGCTCGCTGCCAGGTGCGCGGTGGCGTCCACCTGGATGCCGGCTACGTGACCGACGTCTGCCTCTCGGCGCGCTTCAACCAGTGCGTCTTCTACGAGGAAGAGATCGTCGCCTTCTGACGTGCCGCCTGACGCATCGGCCGACGCGCTGCGCCGCATCCGCGCGCGGGGCCACATCGGCATCCGCCTCGGTCTCGAGCGCATGCGCGCCCTGCTGGCACGCCTGGGAGACCCACAGCTCTCCCTGCACGGGGTCCTCGTCGGAGGCACCAACGGCAAGGGCAGCACGGTGGCCATGGTGGCCGCCATCCTGGCCGCAGCAGGCTACTCCACGGCGCAATCACCCAGCCCGCACCTCCACAGCTATCGGGAGCGCATCACCATCGACGGGCAGCCCATCGCGCGCGACGACCTGCTGTCGCTGCTCGACGAGGTGCTCACCGCGAGCGAGCCCGGGACGGCCGAACACGGGCCGGCCACCGAGTTCGAGCTGCTCACCGCAGCCGCCTACCTGTGGGCGGCGCGTCGGGCGATCGACGTGATGGTGATGGAGGTGGGCCTGGGAGGGCGCCTTGACGCATCCAACACGTGGGACGCCGATGTCAGCGCCATCACCGGCGTGGGCCTCGACCACCAGGAGTACCTGGGGGCCGATATCGCCTCCATCGCGATGGAGAAGGCGGCCATCATCAAGCCCGGCTGCCTCGCGGTCACCGGTGCGGATGGTGTCGCCCTCGGGGTGATCTCGGCGCACGCGACCGGAATCGGCGTGCCACTTCACCGCGTCCGCCCACTGCCGCTGCTGTCACAGGACCGCCACGGCCTCACCCTCGAGCACGCACGGTTGGGTCGGTTGCAGGTACCGCTGCTGGGCCGGCACCAGGCCGCCAACGCTGCGGTGGCGCTGGGCATCGTCGACGCGCTCGATCGCGCCGCTGTCGCGACGGTGCCCGACAGCGCCATCAGGTCCGGCCTCGCCGCCACCCGTTGGCCGGGACGCCTGGAGCTGATCGAGCATCGTGGCTGTACCGTCCTGCTCGACGGCGCCCACAATCCCGACGGCGCAGCTGCCCTCGCCACCACCGTGGATGAGATCGCACCATCCCTGCCGGGCGGTCGGGCGACGCTCGTGCTGGGCGTGATGGCGGACAAGGCCGTGGACGAGATGCTCCGCGGACTGGCCGCCTCCGAGCTGCTGCGGACGGCCCATGTCATCGCCACCACCGTGCCCGACACACCGCGCGCCCTGCCAGCCGCCGACCTTGCCCACGCCTGGAGCATCGCGACGGGCGCCACCGCCGATGCCACCGCCGATGCCACGACCGCGCTCGGCGAGGCGCTCGACATCGCTGCCATGCGGAACGGCCCGCTGGTCATCGCCGGCTCCCTCTATCTCATCGGGCACCTGCGTGCTCGTCTCGTGTCAGGCACCATCGACGACGATGCCTGAGTTCGCCGGCCCTGAACCCCTGCGCCTGCGTGGCCTCGAGCTGTGCGTCGGGCGGCGCACCTACGTCATGGGCATCGTCAACCTGACCCCAGACTCGTTCAGCGGGGACGGTCTCCTCCGGGGTGCTGCGCCTGCGACCGCAGCGCTGGCGCAGGCACAGCGCATGGTGGCCGAGGGTGCAGACATCATCGACATCGGCGGCGAATCGACACGCCCCGGTCACGACCCGGTAGATCCGGAGGCAGAGCTCGCGCGCGTGGTCTCCACCATCAGCAGCATCCGGGCGAGCCTGCCGGATGTACCCCTGAGCATCGACACCAGCAAGCCACAGGTGGCAGAGGCTGCGCTCGATGCCGGTGCCGACATCATCAACGACGTGGCCGCGGTGACCGGCTGCGCGGCCCTCGCCACGGTGGCCGCAGCGCACGCTGCGCCATACGTCCTCATGCACAGCCGGGCCCGTCCCGAGTACGAGGACGTGGTGGCGGAGGTCGTGGCCGACCTGGCCGCGGCGCTCGCGCTGGCCGAGGAGGCCGGCTGCCATCCGACATCGCTCATCGTCGACCCCGGCATCGGCTTCGGCAAGACCGCGGAGCAGAACCTGGCGCTGCTGCGCGACCTTGGCGCCTTGCGCTCGCTGGGGCGCCCCATCCTGCTGGGTGCCAGCCGCAAGTCCACCATCGGCAAGGTCCTGGAGCTGCCCGTGTCCGAACGACTGGAAGGCACACTGGCGACGACAGCGCTGGGGATCGCCGCCGGCGTCGACATCGTCCGCGTGCACGATGTCAGCGCCAACGTGCGCGCCGCTCGCATGAGCGATGCCATCATCCGGGGTGGCTGGCGTGACCAGGCGCCCAGCGGATAGAGGAGGCGAACGCGATGGACCGGATCACGCTCAGCTCGATGCGCTACGAGGGTCTGCTCGGCGTGAGCGAGGAGGAACGCGCCGTTCCCCAGCTGGTGGAGATCGACCTCGTCGTCGAGGCCGACCTCTCTGCCGCCGCCGCGTCCGATGCCCTGGCCGACACGGTCGACTACGCACCGCTGGTCAGGCTCACCGAGCGGACGGTCGAGGGTGGGTCGTTCCGGCTGCTCGAGGGGCTCGCCGGAGCGCTCGCGCGCGAGGCGCTGGCGCTGTCTCCTGCGATCGCCGCCGTTACGGTGCGGGTGCGCAAGCTGGCCGTGCCCATGGACGTGTCGATGGACCACGCCGAGGTGGAGATCCGGCGCGAGCGTGACGACGGCAGCTGACCGCTGCAGGCGACCGCCGGCGAGACCGACGGCGCGTGCCTACTGATCGACCGGACGCGTCCCCAGCTGCAGGCTCAGGTCCACCAGCTCCTGCCCACGCAGCACCCGCAGGTTGATGGTCTGGCGTGGTCGGTACTGGGTCAGGATCTCATCGAGCGCGTTGTCACCGTCGATGCGCACGCTGTCGACGTGCGTGATGATGTCGCCGCTGCGCAGGCCTGCTTCCGCGGCGGGACTGCCGGGCAGCACGGGATCGGCGGCGAAGTCCGGTGGCGTCTCCACCAGCGCGCCGTAGCCCAGCGGCAGTCCGCGCTGGTCCTGCAGCACCGGTGTCAGGGTGGTGTAGTAGATGCCCATCCAGGGTCGGCTCAGGGATTCTCCTTCGATGGCCTGCTGCATGATGGGGCGGGCGAGGTTGACGGGGATGGCGAAGCCGATGCCCTGGGCATTGCCGGCGATGGCGGTGTTGATACCGATCAGGTCACCCTCCGTGTCCACCAGGGCGCCACCGCTGTTGCCCGGGTTGATGGCAGCGTCCGTCTGGATGAGGTTGCGGAGCGACTCCACCTGGCGGCCGCGACTGCAGCTGTCATCCACGTCGATCTGGCGCCCGAGGGCACTGACGACCCCGGTGGTCACCGAGTTGGTGAACGTCCCCAGCGGGCTGCCGATGGCGATTGCGTGCTGGCCGACCTTGAGCGTGCTGGAGTTGCCGATCTCGACGTGTGGCAGGTCCGTGCCCTCGATCTTGACGATGGCGAGGTCCGTGAGGGTATCGAGGCCGTGGATCTGGCCAGGGTAGCGCTGCCCATCCGCCAGCTGCACGGTCAGCGAATCGGCGTTGCAGACGACGTGGCGGTTGGTCACGACCCAGCCGTCGGAGTCGAAGATGACGCCTGAGCCGACGCCCTCGAAGGCGAACGAGCCGTCCCCGCCGCGAGGGGTGATGGTCACCACCGCAGGGCTGACCACGTCGACCGCGGCCGTGACCGCGTTCTCCTCCACCACCCGCACGATGTCCGGTCCATCCGGTACGTTCGACAGTGTCTGTTGACCCAAGGGCTCGGAGATGACGAGCTGCCGGTCCAGCTGCCCACCGCCCAGCAGGAGTGCATAGGTGCTGATGGAGGCCGCCACGGCCGCGACCAGCGCGACAGCGAGCATGCCCGCGCTTCGGCGCGGCGCGGAGGTTGCCGCCTGCCGCGGGGGAGTCGTGCGCGGCGTCGTCCCGGCGGACGGCCTCTCGCCCCAGCCGTTCTCGATCCAGGTGGGACGATGCTGGGGAGGTGGGCTGTAGGAGGCGGGCTGACCCTCGTGGTCAGCGGTGGGCCGTTCGGCCATGAGGTCGTGCTACTCCGATCGAGGGCGCAGATGATCTGGCTGAGCAAGCCTAGGGCCGGGGCGGTTCAACCCCGGGCATCGGCGGATGAAGAATCCGACACATCCCGCGGCAATGTGACCAGGACCTCCGTGCCGACATCGGGCGTGCTGGAGATGGAGACCCGGCCGTGGTGCATGTCTACGATGGAGCGGGCGATGGCCAGTCCCAGCCCGGAACCCCCGGCGCGCTCCTGCGGCCGTCGCGTCCCGCGGTAGAAGCGGTCGAAGACGTGCTCCAGCTCGGCGGGATCGATGCCCACGCCATCGTCCTTGACCACGAATGCCGCCCCCTCGTCGGTGGCTCGAACGCTCACTTCGACATGGCCGCCGGTCGGGGTGAACTTGATGGCGTTGCCGATGAGATTGCCCAGCACCTGCCCGAGCCGGGGTGGGTCGTGCGGCTGGATGACGGGATCGGCGGGCAGGTCCGTGCGCAGCTCCACGCCCTTGCGCTCGGCCATCGGCTCGGCGTGATCGACGGCGTCCTCGGCGACCGTGCGCAGATCCTCGTCGCGCAGCTGCAGCGCCACCAGGCCGGAGTCGAGCTTGGACAGCTCGAGCAGGTTGGCGGCCAGCCAGTCCAGGCGTTCCAGCTGCTGTCGGCTGCCTCTCAGGAACTCCTCCCGCGTGTCGGGCTCCTCCGCCGCCCCTTCGAGCAGCAGCTCGTTGAACGTCCGCAGCGCGGCGATGGGCGTGCGCAGCTCGTGGCTCACATCGGCGAGGAACTCCCGGCTGCGATCACGGTCCTCGCTGATGATGCCGACAGACTGCTGCAGCCGCGCGGCCATGTCGTTGAAGGCGCCCGCCAGCTCCTGGACCTCCGGGGGCGAGTTGGTGGGGATGTCGACGCGGGCGTCGAGGTGCCCCTCCGCCAGCAGCCGCGATGTCTTGGTCAGCCGACGCAACGGCCGGGCGAGCCACTGCGAGAGCAGCAGGGCCGTGATGAGCGCCACCACCAGGGCCACCAGGGCGGCGTTGATGAGCACCTCGTTGATGGTGCGCGTGGTCTGCTCGCGCGAGGTGAAGGGATTGCTCAGAGTGACGTTGATGTGGTGCACGGGCGGTGCACCGGTGGAGTAGTAGAGGTCGCGGATCTCGCTGCTGGCGGTGGCTGAGAGACTGGGCTCCCGGTTCTGGCCCTCCTCTCCGGCGTCGTCGGGATAGGGGACCTCGAGCTGCCACGCCGGCTCGCTGGCCTCGGCCGGGACCAGCTCCACCCTCGCGTCCGCCCTGGCGATATCCTCGGTCAGCTCCCTCACCGAGCCCGAACCGGCGTCCCCGAGCTCCCATTGCGTCGAGCCGCCGACCTCATCGCCGGGCAGGATGATGGGGCGCTCGCCGCCGGATGAGACGTTGGTGGACAACTCGTCAGCGATGAGCGTGGCCATCGACTCGGCGCGCGTGGCGAGGTTGGCGCGTTCCTGGTCCAGGAAGAAGCCTTCCAGCAGGCGCGGCAGCGAGATCAGCACCAGGCCAAGGGCCACCGCGACGACGAGGATGGTGGCCACGAAGAGGCGGGTGCGATAGCTGGAGGCGAGTGTGCGCAGGCCGCCCCCGGTGTCGGGCGCGCTCTCGGGTGCGCCGGCCATCAGTGGCTACTCAGCGCTCGGCGAAGGCGTAGCCGGCACCACGGATGGTGAGGATGAACGTGGGGTCGACCGGGTCGTCCTCGAGCTTCTCGCGCAGGTGGCTGACGTGGACGTTGATGGTCTTCTCATCCTGGTCCAGGGCCTCGTAGTCGCGCACCAGCTCGAGCAGCTCGCGGCGGGAGAAGACGCGACCGGGCTTGGAAGCCAGATGACGCAGGATCTCGAACTCCGTCGCCGTCAGCCCGATGCGCCTGTCACCGCGCTGGACGCGGCGCCGGTCAAGGTCGATGACCAGGTCACGATGGCGGATGAGGCGCCCACCCATGGCGTCGGCGAGATCTCCGTAGGCTCGCCGCAGCAGGGCCTTGATGCGGCTCTGGAGCTCACGCAGTCCGAAGGGCTTGGTCATGTAGTCATCGGCCCCCATCTCCAGGCCGATGACCTTGTCCATCTCCTCGTCACGCGCAGTCAGCATGAGCACGGGCGCCTTGGAGCCATCGCTGCGCAATCGTCGCAGGGTCTCGAAGCCGTCGATGCCGGGCATGCGGACGTCGAGCACGATCAGGTCCGGTGCCAGCTCGCCGGCTACGGCCAGGGCCTCCTCACCGGAGCCGGCCAGTGTGACCTGGTAGCCCTCCTGCTCCAGCGCGTACTGGATGCCACGGGCGACCGCGTATTCGTCTTCGACGATGAGGATGGTTGCTGACATCGATGTCCGATGGTACATCGGAGTGGCGATGGGGCTGCACGTGCTACGATCTAGAGCCGTCCAGCCCATTGGACCGTCCGTCTGCCAGCCCAGCACGGATCCCACCGTCCGCCCAGCACGGACCATGTTCGTCTCGAGAGGTCACCCAGTGAGCACCCGTCCGGTCGTGACTGCCGAGCCCCGCGAGGTCGTCGGCAAGAAGGTCAGCACCCTGCGTCGGCAGGGCATCCTCCCCGCCGTCGTCTACGGCGCGAACCGCGAGTCCGAGAACATCCAGCTCGACGCCCGCGCGTTCGACGTGCTCAGGCGGACGACGACCCGCAACACGCTGGTCGACCTCAAGATCGGCAAGAGCAGGGCCACGCCGGTGCTTCTGCAGGGGGTGCACGAGCACCCGGTCCGGCGTTTCCCCATGCACGTCGATTTCCTCGTCGTGTCCATGACGGAAGCCATCACCGTCGAGGTGCCCATCAACTACATGGGCGACTCCACCGCGGCCGACAAGCTCGGTGGCACGCTGTTGCATCTGCGCGAAAGCGTGTCCATCAGTTCCTTGGCCGCGTCACTGCCGCACGCCATCGACCTGGACATCACGCCGCTCGACTCGTTCGATGCCGTGCTCCACGTTCGTGACCTCATCGTGCCCGAAGGCGTGACGATCCTGACCGATGCCGATGAGCCGCTCGCCCGCGTGCAGCCGCCGCGCGTCGAGGAGGAGCCGGTGCTTGGCGCCGAGGTCGGTGCGATCGCCGAAGGTGCCGAAGCGCCCGAGGGCGAGACGGCCGCCGAGGCTGGCGAGTCCGCCGAGGCCGGCGACTCCGAGGACGGCAGCTAGCAGCGATGAAGATGGGGCGCCTGCCGGCGCCCCATCGATACCCGCCGCGGCGATACCCGCGGCCGCTCGCTGGTCTCCCTTCGCCGCAGCTCCCGGCTATGCCTTCTTGCGCAGCTCGTCGCGGATCTCGGTCAGCAGCTCGATCTCACTGGGGCCGGCTTCTTCCTCTTCGGCCTTGGGCATCAGCCGGTTCATCGGCTTGATGACGCCGAAGAAGATGACGGCTGCGACGATGACGAAGTAGATCACCGCGTTGAGGAATACGCCGATGCGCATCTCGGCGTCACCCAGCGTGATCGACCAGGTCGAGAAGTCGGGGAGCCCGATGAGGCCCAGGAGCGGCGTGAAGATGTCCGCCACGAACGAGGCGACGATGGCCGAGAATGCGGCCCCGATGATGACGGCCACCGCCAGGTCGACGACGTTGCCCCGGAACAGGAACGCCCGGAATTCCTTGATCATGATCCTCTCCCTCAGCTGTGCCTGCACGGCCGCCACGCTGATGACGGTCCCAACGACGGCGACAGCGTACGCCACCGGCGATGGGGGATCCGAGCATGTCATGCGACCGTCACTCCGTGGCGTCCACCATGGGCGCCATGAGACGCATGACCATCGCCTGCTTGGGCCTCATGCTCGCCCTGACCCTGCTGGCGCTGCCGGGCGATGCGGTGATGGGCCAGGCCGAGGCCGGCCCCAGCCCTGGTCCGGGCCTGCTCACCGAGCCGCGGCCTGACCCCATGGCGACGGACGCTCCGGACGCCCAGGCCACGTTCCCGTTCGCCGAGCCGGCGTGGCGGAAGCTCGCTCCCGGCCGTGGGCCGGCGGCTCGCGAGGACCACACCTGGACGGTCGACGGCGAGGGCCGCTACGCGTACCTCTTCGGTGGTCGCGACGGCGCTCGCGAGTTCGGCGACCTGTGGCGCTACGACCTGGCGCAGGACCGCTGGAAGAAGCTCTCCCCGCGAGGCCGGCGACCACCGCCCCGCTTCGGCCACAGCGCGGCCTGGGTGGATGGTCGCGGTGTCGTCGTCTTCGCCGGCCAGCGCGGCAGTGATTTCTTCGCCGACCTCTGGTCCTACGATCCCGGCGCCGATCGCTGGATGAAGCTGCCCGCCGCGGGCGCTGCCCCCAAGCGACGCTACGGCTCCTGCATGATCGTGGCAGCAGATGGGCGCCTATGGGTCAGCCACGGCTTCACGTCCTCGGGGCGCTTCGACGACACGCGCGCCTACAACCTCGTCACCGAGCGCTGGGCCAGCATCGCACCCGATGACCGGCGCCCGGGTGAGCGCTGTCTGCACGACTGCTTCACCTCCGCCAGTGGCGAGCTGGTGCTGTATGGCGGCCAGGATGACGGCGCCTTCGCCCTCGGCGACCTGTGGGTGATGGACCAGCAGCGGGCGTGGTCCCGTCTCGATGACCCACGACCCCGGGCCCGGCGCCTGTACGCGGTCACCGAGGCGGGGCCCGACGCCTTCATCTTCGGCGGCGCAAGCGAGGACGACGTCGCCTTGGACGACCTCTGGCGGGTCGATCGTGAGAGCCTCGAGTTCGAACGCGTGAACGTCGACGGCGGGCCGCCCGCACGCTCCGCCGGCACCCTCATCACCGATCGCGTACGTGGGCGGCTGCTGCTCTTCGGTGGTCAGGGCAACGTCGCCAAGGCGGACGTGTGGGAGCTGGTCGACGCGTCCGTGGCATCGGCCCAGCCCTCCCCGGAGCCCGCTCCCAGCCCGACGCCCTGAGCGTCAGCGCAAGAACGGCTACCCTTGGGTGTCGACGCCAAGCTTCGGCGCCTGCCCAACCAGAGGTGACCACTTGACGGGCTCGCCCGCACCGATTCCTGCTGCCCCGGACGTCAAGGAGCAGCCACGCAAGCGCTCCCGACTGATGGACGGCATCATCGAGATCGTCACCACCGTCGGCTTGGCGGTGATCTTGTACCTCGTCATCACCACGTTCATCGTCCAGACCTTCCGTGTAGAGCAGCGCTCGATGATCGATACGCTGCAGGAAGGCCAGCACCTGCTCATCGACAAGATCACTCCCCGCTTCGACGACTACTCACGCGGTGACATCATCGTCTTTCACCCCAACGGTGAGAGCGCTGAGACGCCCTACATCAAGCGGGTCATCGGCGTGGCCGGGGAGCAGGTCGATATCCGTGACGGCGCCGTCTGGATCGATGGCACGCGCATCGATGAGTCCGCCTACACCTACAAGAACGAGCCGACGCTTCCCAAGCAGGGGCAAGCGAGCTGGGTCATCCCGGACGGCCAGCTGTTCGTGCTGGGCGACCATCGCATGGGCTCGACCGACTCGCGCAACAGCGGTGTCGGCCTCGTCGATGTCGACGACGTCGTCGGGCGTGCCTGGCTGCGCTTCTTCCCGCTGGACGATCCGGGCATCCTGGGCATCCTGCAGACGCCGGCCTACCCCGAGCTGGACGAGACCGGCGGCTGAGCAGGCCTGCAGCCGCCAGCGCCGAACCCGGGACTCAGGCTGGCGCGTCCACCTCGTCGCGCCAGCCGTATCGCGGCTCGTAACCCAGGACGTTCCGCGCGCGCTCGATCGACAGCAGGGTCTCTCGGCCGCGCAGCTCGCGCCTGATCGGGACCGAGGGATAGACCTCGGCCATGAGGCTCGCGGAATCCCGAGTCATGACCGTGTCCGCCGCCGCGATGATGGCGATCTCGTGGCCGCTGATGTCGGCGCTGAGACCCAGCTCGCACGCCATCGCAACATCCCGTGCGTCCACATAGCCCCACAGGTTCCACTTGCGCAGGCGCGCATCGTCCCAGTAGCCCGGAAACGCCTGGTAGTCGCCCGGCTCCATGATGTTCGAGATGCGCAGCCCCACGTAGGCTGCGCCGCTGCGCCTTGCGAACTGGGCCGCGATCGTCTCGCCGGCGAGCTTGGCGAGGGCATACGACGACTCGGGCAGGGAAGGGTGCGTCTCATCGACCGGCGCGAAGGCGGGCGGCGAGTCGAACGGGAGCCCAAGGACGGTCTCGCTCGAGGCGTAGACCACCCGCGAGAACCGGTGTGCTTCAGCGGCGGCGAACACGTTGTAGGTCGAGAGCATGTTGATGCGGAACGTCTCGGCTGCCGGTCGGATCCCCGGAGCCGGGATGGCTGCGAGATGGACGACGGCAGCGGCACCGGCGAGTGCGTCATGGCATTGACCGGGATCGGTCAGGTCGGTGACGAGGCACAGCCCATGACCGCTGCCGTCGTGAGTCCAGTCGACATTCAGCACGTCCTGCCCTGCCCGGCGCAGGTGCTCCACGACCCAGCGGCCAGCCTTTCCGCTGCCTCCGGTGACGACGATCCTCACGACGGCTCCCTCCTGCACTGGCTCCAGGGCAGTATGCGCGGATGCTCTATCCACCGTGAGGGGCGGTGCTAGTCTCCGCCGATGCCCCCGCCCGGCGACATGGTGGTCCGCGGCCTCAGGTCTGACGACGTCGCTCCGGCCATCGAGCTCCTGGCCGACGCCTTCCTGGATTTTCCCGCGCTGCAGGTCATCGCCGGGAGCGACGCCGGGGCGCGCGAGCGCATGCGCCGCCTGTTCGCCCTGGAGTTCGAGCGGGAATCCTTGGCCAGCGCCATCGTGGCCGAGTCCGATGCGCGGGTGGTGGGCGCTCTGACCTTCGTTGACTCGCCTGATTGTTCGACGTCGAGTGCTGCTCGCATGCTGCGCTTCGCCCGCATCGCAGGACCACGCCTCGTCCGGACCGTGCGCCTCTTCGGTCGGATCGAGCGCGCCCATCCGTCGACGCCACATCGGCACCTGCCGACGGTCGGGGTGGTGCCGGCCCTGCAGGGTCGGGGGATCGGCGGGGCACTGATGCGTGAGTTCCACCGTCGCTGTGACATCGACGGGATGGCGTCGTACCTCGAGACCATCCGTTGGACGGACGACTCGAGGCCGTCGCACGAACGCTTCTACGCGCGGCTGGGCTATGGAGTCTCGACCGTCATCGCCATGGCCGATGCATGGTCGGTGCTGACGATGACGCGCCCCGCACGACGCGAGCGCACGTAGCCTTGGCCAGGGGGCGCCGCGCCTGGCGCCGGCCGGGGGTACGCCACCACCGGCGTGCCTGTAGCCTTGGAGGGTGAGCCACCATCACGATGTCCTTGGGCAAGGGACACTGGGCTACGGTCGCATCCTGCGTCAGGCGTGGGGCATGTTCGGACAGCACTACCGACGCGTGGCGCTGGTGGCGCTCGTCGTCTTCGTGCCACCGCAAGTGCTGGCGGTGGCACTGGCCGGACTGCGCCAGTCGCTCGAGTCCGACCCGGGGCTGATCGCTGGCCTGGGCTACCTCATCGGCCTGCTCGTCGTGCTGCTGCTCCGCCTCCTCGGACCGGTGATCTACGCCGGCTACCTGGACGAGGCCGTCGGCCAGGAGTACTTCCACGGTCACTATCTTCGGTTCGGGACGGTCATCCGCACGCTGCCCTGGGGGCGGCTGGTGGTCGCCGACGTCATCGTCGTCGTGGGGACCGTCATCGGGCTCTCGCTCTTCGTGGTGCCCGGCATCGTCTGGCTCACGCTCTTCACGCTCGTGGGCCCCGTCATCGTGCAGGAGCACCACGGTGTCATCGGCGGCTTCCGACGCACGCTCGAGCTGGCGCGTGTCGGCTGGCGCTTGATCCTGCTGCTCGTGGTGAGCCTGCTCGTGGTCGAGAACGTGGTTCACGAAGTCGTGCACCAGGCCTTTCATCATTCCGCCCCGTGGCTGCAGGTCCTCGTATCGTGGGCTGTGTCAGCTTCCGTTGGTGGTGTCGTTGGCCTGGTGGAGGTCGCGCTCGCGAGCGAACTGATGGCGCGCACGCCGCGTTCCTCGACGGCCGCGCGTTCTGAAGGCTCGCGGTAGGCTCACCCGGACGCGGCGCGACGTGCCGCCGACCGGAGAAGATGTTGGATCGACGCGCCAGTCTGCCCATGCTCCTTCTCGCCCTGGTGCTTGCGGCCTCCGGCACGCTGCCACTGGCGATGCCGGCCGATGCCAGCGAACCGGACGAGCCGCCGCCCTTCCATGCGCGCCACTTCGATCTCGTCGACCTGCCCTTCGATCGTCTGCCGTGGACGAGCGACCCGCCACCGGTGCTGCCGGCTCGTCCGCCGCTCGATGAGTCGGGCATCCGCCTGTTCCGCTGGCGCGACGGCAGTCTGTACCACCGGCCCGGCTCGGTGGCCATCAACGGCATGAAGCGCATCGACGCTCTGCGCGACACGGGCGATCGCGCCCAGCTCGACCAGGCGCTGCGCCAGGCAGAGTTCCTGCGTGGGATGGCCATCGAGGAGGACGACGCCTGGTGGCTGCCGTTCTGGTTCGACTATCCGCCCGAGGGCCTGACCGCGCCGTGGTTCAACGCCATGTCACAAGGGCTGGTGCTCTCGTTCTTCGTGCGCTTGCACCGTGTGACCGGCGACGACGTGCACCTGCGCGCGGCCGAGAAGGTGTTCCACAGCTTCCGCCGCCTGGGGCACAAGGGCGCGGGCCGGCAACGGCCCTGGGTCGCCTACGTCGCCGACGGTGGCTACCTGTGGCTGGAGCACTACCCCAACGGCCGCCCCGATCACGTGCTCAACGCCCACATGCATGCGCTCATCGGGCTGTACGAGTACTGGCAGCACACTCGCTCGGCGGAGGCGAGGCAGCTCCTGGAGGGTGCCCTCACGACCATGCGCGATCGCGCTGGGACGTATCGGCGTGAGGGCCGTGTCAGCCTCTACGGGCTGCACAGCCGCACCAACCACTACAAGTACCACCAGGTCCATATCTGGCAGCTGCGCCTGCTGGGCCGCATGAGCGGCGACCCGTACTTCAGCGAGCTGGCGGCAGCGCTAGCCGCCGACGCGGGACCGCGACGCAATGTCCCTGGGAGGCCTGCGCAGAGCACCTGGCGTGCCGTGCCCAATGCTGCACCGCAGGCACACCGGCTGGGCCACTATCCCGTCGGCCGGGCGGCGCTCGAGGACGCGGCCTAGCCCTGGTTCAGTCGGTCGTCGCCACCCGCCCGAAGGGCCGGGCGCTGATCTCGCCCCAGACGCCGGCCTTGACGTAGACGTCGGCGCGGGCGATGGCCAGGGCCGCCGCCGCGTCCT
Organism: uncultured Chloroflexia bacterium; assembly: GCA_963712735.1. Classification (GTDB taxonomy): domain Bacteria; phylum Chloroflexota; class Limnocylindria; order Limnocylindrales; family CSP1-4; genus JAFMJV01. Next base: position 760,427 of record CAVQIZ010000002.1, read on the forward strand.
CCGCGCGGAGAAGCATGATCGAAGAGGTCAGGGCGTCGCTGTAGGCGCCGCCCTCGATGAGCGTGCCCGAACGCCGCAGCTCGGCGATGCGGGTCAGGTGCTCCAGGCGGACTGCCGGGCGCCGCTCGCCGGCTTCGGGCGTGTACTGGGCCTCGACGAGATAGACGATCTCGATCTCGACGCCGGCCGGGAGCTCCGGGCTGGGCATGGTTGACCTCCGATGCGGGTGGACGCGTGGGTTTGAAGCTACACCGTACGATGTTCCCCACATGGCTGTCCTGCTCCTCCTGTCGCGACTCCTGGCCGCCGTGCTGGCCGTGATGCTGATGACCGGATGCAGCCTGCTCGGTGCGCAGTCGGAGTCCAGCCCCCTGCTGTCAGACGCGGAGCCCGCCGACCGCTTCCCCGATGTCCTGGCGGTCGATCTGCGCCCGCGAGGGGAGCGACGCTACGACGTGGCCGTCACGCTCTCGTCGCCCTATGACAGCCCGCAGCGCTATGCCGATGGCTGGCGCGTCCTCGATCCGGCGGGCGATGAGCTGGGAGTGCACGACCTGCTCCACGACCACGCCGCGGAGCAGCCCTTCACGCGGACGCAGTTCGACCTGCCCATCCCTGTCGGCGTCGAGCAGGTGACGGTCGAGGGCCGTGACCTGGTCTACGGCTTCGGGGGTCGCACCCTCATGGTCGAGGTTCCTGCGTAGCGCCGTCCTGCCGGTGCCAGGCGCAGGTGCTCGGGGAACCCTGCGGGCGGGTTCGTGCGCAGGTCGTCGGCGTGCTGCGCGTGACGAGTCCAGCGTTCCCGAAGCCAGGCATAGTCGCGCTGGTGGAAGGGGCAGACGGCGATGCAGATGGAGCAGCCGTTGTGGCGCACGAAGTACGGCAGGCAGCGAGCGGCGTCGACGCAGCTGGCGCGGCCGTGCTCGTGCCGCACCGGATCGCGGCGGATCGCCGCGGGTGGGCACTGCCGCACGCACTTCACGCACTCACGGCAGAAGGCGTCGATCCAGTCGTGCTCGGCGGTCGCCGTCGCAGGCAGGTCCTCGATACTGCTGAAGACCGCTGCCAGACGAACGCGCGGGCCGAAGCGCGGGGTGATGAGCAGCCCGTGCATGCCCTGGCGTCCCAGCCCGGCAGCCTGCGCCAGGGGCGGGTAGAGCGTCAGCCCGCCGAGCGGATGGCCCGCCTGCGCCGAGTAGCCTCTCGAGCGAAGATAGCGGGCCACCCGGTTGGCGGCGATGCCGAGCTCGTCGTAGGTCTCATGGACCATCACAGCCGTATCGGGGCTGGGCGCCTTGTCCATGCGTTCCTTGTCCATCTCCATGGCCAGCACGATGGCGTTGTCGTGGAGCACGGCCTTGCCCTCGAAGATGAGCTCCGGCGGCACCTTGGTGTAGCCGACCTCGTCGACCCCGATCGCGTGGATGAATGCCTCCAGCTCGGCGCGAGCCCCGTCGTTCATCGAGCGTACGGGGTGCGGCTGGGTTGTCCGTCACCTCGCGCAGCGATGAGCGGATGTTGCGCGCGCTCGAGAGCACCCGTGGCAGGGAGCGCGGGAACCCCGGCATCGGGCGATGGAGGCCCTCGACCTCGATGGACTCGTTGACGATCTCGATGCGGCGCGGGGAACCCGGGGCGGCATGCACCACGTCGGGACGAGCGGCCAGCTCGGCCTCCAGGCTGAAGGTGGGCGCGATGATGAGGCGCAGCAGCACGCGCTTGAAGCGCCGGACGATGCCGGCGAGCACGCGCACGGTCGCCCCGGAGCGCGGGGTCTCGGCGATGGAGGCCATGCGTCGACGCTAGCGCGGACCGCGCCGATACGCACGTGCGCAACGGACCATCGTGGCTGTCCACAGGACCGCACATCGGCACTAAGCGGACCTCGCTAGGGTGCCGCCCATGTTGCGATACCGACGCGGCGCTGCCGCTGCGCCAGATCATGCTCCTCCTGCTGCTGGTCGTTCCGGCGGCACCGGTCCAGGCTGCTGCCCCAGAACGATCCGTCCGCACCGGCCCACGCCCGCGACCGCGTGATCGTGGGCTTCGACGCCGGTACGGGCAGAGCCCAGCGCAGACTGGCCCTGGACCGCGCCCAGGCCGCAGCGAGCGAGGCGCTGTCACCCATCGCCCCTGACGTGGTCGTCGTCGAGCTGGAGGTGGGCCAGTCGGTGACGGCTGCCATCAGGGCACTCGAGAAGCGGCCCGCCGTTGCCTACGCCGAACCTGACTACCGCGTCTGGCCGGCTGTGGCGGCGGACGACCCCTACGTCGTCGACGGCAGCCTGTGGGGCATGTACGGTCCCGCGACGACGCCGCACGCGAGTGCCTGGGGCTCGGCTGCGGCTGTGGCCTGGGCCGGCGGACAGGTCGGGCTCGCCGAACATCCACATCGGCATCATCGACGAGGGCATCCGCATCGATCACCCGGACCTGGCGGCCAACATCTGGCGCAATCCGGTCGAGACGGTGGATGGCGTGGACGAGGATGGCAACGGCTACATCGACGACGTTGCCGGCTGGGACTTCTACCACGACGACGCCAGCGTCTACGACGGCACCGCCGACGACCACGGCACGCACGTGGCCGGCACCATCGGGGCGAGGGGAGGCAACGGCCGCGGGGTTGCCGGTGTCAGCTGGCGGGTGACGCTGATCCCGGCCAAGTTCCTCGGGCCCGACGGCGGCTACGTCAGCGACGCGGTCCGGGCGCTCGACTACATCACCGACCTCAAGTCGCGGCACGGCCTGGACATCGTGGCCACCAACAACAGCTGGAGCGGCGGTGGCTACAGCCAGGCGCTCGAAGACGCCATCGCCCGTGCCGGCGACGCCGGCATCCTCTTCGTCGCGGCCGCCGGCAACGATGGCCGTGACCTCGATGAGGACCCGGCCTACCCCGGGGCCTACCGTTGTGACAGTCGCGCCGACGGCAGCCCGCGTGGCTGGGATTGCGTGGTGACCGTCGCCAACCTGCGCTCCGACGGCCAGCTTCAGGCCGACTCCGGATGGGGCCGCAGCAGCGTCGACCTGGCGGCGCCGGGCACCGGCATCCTCAGCACACACCCGGCCGGCGGGGAAGGCTACGGCACTCGCAGCGGCACCAGCATGGCCGCAGCGCACGTCAGCGGTGCCATCGCTGCGTGTGCCTCGGCCGATCCGTCGCTGCCGGCACGGCGCATCCGCGAGGCCCTACTCGCCACCGCAGCGCCGACCGTTCCGCTGGCGGGCCGCACGCTGAGCGGTTCGCGCCTCGACGTGGGTGCCATGGTGGACGCCTGCACTCCGGCCCCGTCGCCGACGCTGACGGTCGATGATGCTGATCCGGCCTTCCGCCGCTACGGGTCCGGCTGGTACGAAGGCAGCGGCGGGTTCGCCGGGCACCACTACTGGGCACCGGTCCGCGAGACGACGCGGACGCTCTACGGTGCGTGGAGACCGCGTGCTGGCGGCGAGCGGCTGGTACGAGGTGCAGGTGCACGTCCCCCTCGAGCATGCCACCAGCCGCAGCGCCAGGTACAGGCTACGGACCAGCACGGGTTGGGTCACGCGTGTTCGCAACCAGGAGAAGCGACGCGGCACCTGGGTGAGCCTGGGCATCCACCATCTCGCCACCGCACCCATCGTGCAGCTGTCCGACAGGACCGGAGAGGCCGCATCCCTGGGGCGTCGGCTGGCGTTCGATGCCGCCCGCTTCGTCCCCGCCGACGGGCCACCGCCGACCCTGGCGCGGGCCGGCGCACACAGCGTGAGCCCCGCGTCGTCCTCGCGGGGCTCCGGGAAGGCGAGGGCGGCGGATGACCGCTAGGCGTCGTCCGCCTCGTCGACCTCGATGCTGGTGAGACGGAAGGAGAAGGGCTCCTCGGTGGCGCTGTTGAAGTGGAGCGTGGCACCCTCGGCCACCGAGCCCTCACTCAGCATCGGCCAGTGCAGCTCGACCGAATCGGTGTCGATGCCCGACTCTTCGCCGACATCGAGATAGACATCGGTCACCCGCTGGGCGTGCGCCTCGGTTGGCATGCTCGAGCACGACCTCCAGGATGCGTTCGGTGACTCCGGCTTCATGCATGGACGGGCTCCCCTTGTGGCGATGACGGACGCAGCCCTCGCAGCGCCCCCACGACCGCCGCCGCGGCGACCGGCACGGCCGCCGCGACGATGTCGCTCAGTTGTTCGCCGAAGACATCGCCACGCTCGATGACGATGCCGACGACCTCGATGTCAGACGGCAGGTCCGCACCCATCGCTCGGCCGGCCTCGATGGCCGCCGGCAGCGGTGCATCGTGCGTCGAGTCCAGGTGACTGGCGACGCGCGTCTCCACGGCCGACAGCGGCCGGCACCAGACACTCCCGGGCGCCGCTGTCGGGTCGATGATGGCATCGACGATGATGGCGCGCCGGTAGCCGACGAGCAGCTCCATCAGGCTCACGCCGCCGACGCACGCCTGCTGCAGGCTGGCCTCCTCGTGGTCGAGCGCATCGAGCTCGTCGATGACCCGCCAGCCGACGCCATCGTCGCCCAGGATCGGGTTGCCCAGCCCCACCACGAGGGTGTCGCCTGGTTCCGGCGATGCGCAGGCCGTAGGCCGCGCCGGGCTCGACCGCACTAGTCACGGCGCAGCTCCTCGAGCGGGTTGCCGTCCTTGTCACGGATGGTCACGACCATCGGCATCTGGCCCGGCATCGTGTGCGTGGCACAACCGAAGCAGGGATCGTAGGCGCGGAACCCCATCTCGATGCGGTCGAGCAGGCCCTCGGTCACGACCGTGCCCTTCGAGATCAGGCTGCGCGCAGCCTTGTCGACGGACATGGCGATGGGGCCGTAGTTGTTGGTCGTGCCGACGATGAGGTTGACGCGTGTGACGACGCCGTTCTCGTCGGTCCAGTAGTGGTGCGTCAGCGTCCCTCGCGGCGCCTCCACGGTGCCCACGCCCTCGGTGGGCGTCTCGGTGGGGATGGCGCGCACGTCGGGCGAGGTGATCTCGGGATCGTTCACCAGCGCCTGCACCGTCTCGGCCGCCTGCATCAGCTCGATGAGACGTGCCCAGTGGGTGGCACCCCGGCTGTGCACCGGCGTCCCCTTCGGTGAGAGCGTGGCGAAGTACTTCTCGTAGGCCTCCTGCGCCTTGGGCGTAGCCATGCCCGAGGCCACGTTGAGCCGGCCCAGCGGAGCGACCGTGTACATGCCCGAGTCCTTGCCGTCGACCAGGCCCTTCCAGCCCACCTTCTTGAGGTAGGGGAACTTCAGGAACGTCCAGGGCTCGACCTTCTCGCTGATCCAGTCGCGATAGTCCTTGGGCTCGTACTGGCCGTGGACCTCGCCGTCGGGCGCGACGACCTTGACCTGGCCGTCGTAGAAGGTGACCTTGTCGTTCTCATCGACCAGGCCGCTGTAGTAGGTCTGGTGCGTGTAGAGGTCGCCCTTGACGATCTCCTCGATGGCCTCGTCAGCGAGCATCGAATCGAAGAGGTCCAGGCTGAAATCGGCGAACTCGACCATGGCGTCGGCGAGCGCCTTGATCTCGTCGCGCTCGTCGTCGCTGATGGCCTTGGTCATGCCGCCGGGCACGCCGGTGCAGGGATGGATGCGTCGTCCGCCGATGATCTCGATGACCCGGTGCCCGGCCTTGCGCGCGTCGATCACCTTGCCGCCGACCTCGACGCCGACCTTCTTGACCACGCCGAGGATGTTGCGCTCGGCCTTGGGCGCGTCGGGTCCCATGATCAGGTCCGGCCCGCTGAGCACGTAGAAGTGGGTGGCGTGGTCGGTGACGTAGAAGGCGTTGTAGAGCAGCTCCCGCAGCATGCGCCCGGTCCGGGGCACGCGTGACGTTGTAGACCGCGTCGGCAGCCTTGGCGGCGGCCATGTGATGCGCCTCCGGACAGACGCCGCAGATGCGGTTGGTCAGCGCCGGCATGTCCTCGACCGGGCGGCCCACGCAGAAGGCCTCGAAGCCGCGCAGCTCCGGGATCTGGAAGTAGGTGTGCTCGACGTCGCCCGCGTCGTCGAGGATGATCTCGATCTTGCCGTGACCCTCCAGACGCGTGACGGGATCGATGCTGATGCGTGTCATGACCGACCCCCATGAAGCAGCGAGGCTGCCAGGCTGAAGCGATAGAACTGGCCCACCGTGTCAGGCAGGCCGGCGAGGATGCGCTCGATGTCCTCCGGCTCGCTGGCGTCCACCACCGAGGCGTAGGCCGAGAGCAGGCGGGCGCCGAAGTCCTTGACGCCCTGAGTGGCGCCGTAGCATCCGATGCAGGGTGCACCGGCGGCCGGGCACTTGGCCCCGCACCCGTCGCGTGCCGCCGGCCCGCAGCAGGGCAGGCCCTGCTCCAGCAGGCACAGGTTGGGGTCGACCTCGGCGAGCGTCTGGATGCGCTTGAACTCCTTGATGGTCTTGACACCGCGCTCGCGCGTGCACTCATCGCAGACGGTCGAGGTGCCGGCGCCCAGGACGGCGCCCTTGGGGGGCAGCGGCCCGGTCCCATCCAGGGCCGCCGTGACCGCGCCGAGCACCTCCGCGATGCGCTCGGTCTCCGGCGGGCAGCCGGGCACCAGGTAGTCGATGTCCACGACCTGCCCGAGCGTGCGCAGGCGCACCTCCAGCGTCGGCAGCTCCAGCTCGCCGTAGGGCGACTCCCAGGGTCCGTTGGGTGTGCCGCCGTTGACATCGTTGAGCTCGGGGTCATAGGCCGCCGCGAAGACAGCCTCGATCGAGCGCTGGTTGGCCAGGCCGGGGATGCAGCCTTCGCCGGCGCACGAGCCGAAGGCCACCAGGACCTTCGACTTGGCCCGCAGCAGGTGCGCCATCTCGGCGTCCTCGTCGGTGCGAATGCCGCCGTCGAAGAGACAGACGTCGATCTCGCCGTCGTCCATGGCGCGGACATCGGCGCGCTTGGCGTCCATCGCCGCCGGCCAGAAGACGGGCTCCCAGCGTTCGGTGAACTCGATGAGCTTCATGCCCAGGTTGAGCACCGCGACGTCACAGCCGCCGCAGGCAGAGGCCCAGTACATCGCCAACTTGTAGCGCGGCTTGGCGTCAGCCGCGATGCCGGCTTCGGCCGGGGTGACGACTTCGGTGGTCATGCCTCGACCTCCACGGGCTCAGCGGCTGCCGGATGCGCCGCGGATGGTTCAGCCAGCGCCACCCGGGTCTCGGGTGGGATGGGGCCGAGTGCCTTGACCTCGGCCACGATGCGTGCCATCTCGTCGGCGAAGCGCTGACCCTCGGCGGCACTGGCGTAGAAGCGCTGCAGTCGTGCCGGCTCGATGCCCAGGTCGCTGAGCGTGCGACGCAGGAAGAGGAAGCGCCGCAGCGCCTTGACCGACTGGATGCGGTAGTGGCAGTCCTCCGGCCAGCAGCCGGTCATGATCACCGCGTCGGCACCCTTGGCGAAGCCTTCGAGGATGAACTCGGGCTCCATGCGCCCGGAACACATCAGGCGGATGAGGCGGACGTTGTAGGGGTACTTGGTGCGCGCCGTGCCGGCCAGGTCGGCCGCGCGATAGCTGCACCAGTTGCAGGTGAAGCCCAGGATGAGCGGCTCGAAGGGTTTCCCGGCCGCTACCGGCGCGGTGGTCTCGGGTGTGGTCACAGGTGCGGTCATGCCGTCGCTCCCACCGCTTCCTCGGCGGGTATGCCGGCGCTACCCCCGGGGTAGCTCAGCAGCCCGTCGATCTGGGCGATGATCTGTTCGTGACTGAAGCCGCTGCCGGAGATGGCGTTGGCGGGACACGCAGCCACGCACACGCCACAGCCCTGGCAGAGCTTGGGATTGATCTCGGTCACCATCGCGCTCTCGTCGAAGGTGATGGCGCTGAAGGGGCAGAGGTCGTTGCAGATGCGGCAGCCGGAGCAGCGCTCGGCATCGACCGTGGCGCGATACGGCTCCATGGCGATCTCGCCCTGGGCGATGCGACTGAGGATGGTGGCAGCAGCAGCAGCCCCGTTGGACACGCTGGTGGGGATGTCGCGCGGCCCCAGGGTGGCGCCGGCGGCGAAGACGCCGTCGGTCATCGTGGCCACCGGAGCCAGCTTGGCGTGCCGCTCGATGATGAAGCCGTTGCTGCTGCAGCCGACGCCGAACATGCGCGCCACCTCCGTGGCGTCCGGCTGGGGCTCGAGGCCCGTCGAGAGGATCACCATGTCCACCGGTACGCGGCGCTTGACACCGGCGAGGGTGTCCTCCACCTGCACGATGAGCCGGCCTTCGTGGCCTTCCTCCTCCGGGTAGCGCAGCGAATCGGTGATCTCGGCCACGCGACCGCGGATGAACTGGGTGCCCTCGTCGAGGATGCGGTTGTAGAACTCGTCGTAGCCCTTGCCCGGCGTGCGCATGTCGATGTAGCACTCGTACACGTCGGCACTGGTGTGCTCGCGGACGAGGTGCGCGAACTTCAGCGACTGCATGCAGCAGATGGCCGAGCAGTACTCGTTGGTGTTCTTGTCGCGCGAGCCGACGCAGTGGACGATGGCCACCGCCCGCGGTTCGCTCACGCCGTCGCGCAGCACGATCTTGCCGCCGGTGGGACCGGCCGCATTGCTCATGCGCTCGAACTCCATCGAGGTGAACACGTTGGGCAGCCGGCCGTAGCCGAAGGATTCGATGCGGCGGGCGTCGAACGGCTGGAAGCCGGTCGCCAGCAGGATGTTGCCGACGTTGAGCTCGACGTACTCGTCGGTCTGGGTGAAGTCGATGCAGTCGACCGGGCAGAACTTCTCGCAGGCCTTGCAGGTGCCCTTGGCGAAGTAGGTGCAGTTCTCCGGCGTCAGCACGGGGTACTTGGGAACGGCCTGCGGGAAGGGCGTGTAGATGGCCTTGCGATAGCCGATGCCGGACTCGAAACCGGTGTCGATGACCTGCACCGGGCACTTCTCGACAGCAGATGCCGCAGCCGGTGCAGTCCTCCTCCACCACGTAGCGCGGCTTGTGCTTGACCTTGATCTTGAAGTCGCCCACCGAGCCGGAGACGTCGACGACCTCGCTCCAGGTGTGCAGCGTGATGTTGGGGTGTGCCCCGGCATCGACCATCTTGGGGGTCAGGATGCAGGCGGCGCAGTCGAGGGTGGGGAAGGTCTTGTCGTACTGGGCCATGTGGCCGCCGATGGAGGGCTCACGCTCGACGATGTGGACCGGGTAGCCGGCATCGGCGATCTCGAGGGCCGCGGTGATGCCGGCGATGCCGCCACCCACGATGAGCGTGGCGTTGTTGACCGGCGCGATGAGCGGCTCCAGCGGCACCTGCTCGGCGACGCGGTAGACGCCGCCGGCGATGATGGCCTTGGCCTTCTCGGTGGCCTTGGCCTTGTCGGTGTGCACCCACGAGACCTGCTCGCGGATCGACACCAGCTCGGTCAGGTAGGGGTTGAGGCCGGCGTTGGAGCTGGCCTCGCGGAACGTCTTCTCGTGCATGTGTGGCGAGCAGGCACCCACCACCACGCGCTCCAGGCCGAACTCCTTGATGTCGTTCTCGATCAGCTCCTGGCCCAGGCTGGAGCACATGAAGGGGTAGTCGCGCGCGACGACGACGCCCTTGTCGGCCAGCTCCGTGGCGGCCCAGTCGCGGACCTCCTCGACGTCGACCATGGCGGCGATGTTGGTGCCGCAGTGGCACATGTACACGCCGGTCTTGGGGGCGGTCATCGCAGCTCCTCCTCGTCCGCTCGCGGCTCCGGCGTCGGCAGCGTCGGGTCACCCCGGCGACGCCGCTGGGGCTTGGCGGCGGCAGCGCGCTCGGCCTCCTCTTCCTCGGTCAGCGGGGCCTCGATGCCGATGTGGGCGAGGGCCGGCCGGGCCGAGATGATCTCGCGCCCGAACCCCAGCTTCTTGGCCGGCATCCCGAAGGCCAGGCCCATCAGCTGCGTGAAGAACAGGATGGGCATGTGGTGGTCTTCGCGGAAGTGGCGGTTCATCTCCCGCTGGTAGAAGTCGACGTTCATCTGACACATGGGACAGACCGTGACCAGCGCGTGGGCGCCCACGCGCTCGGCCTCCACGATGAGCCGGCGGATGAGCTCCAGGCCCGTCTCCGGGCTGATCTGGGTCATGTGACCGCCGCAGCAGTCGGTCCGGCGCGAGTACTCCACCACGTCCGCGCCGAGGTGCAGCAGCAGCTGGTCGAGCGCGTGCGGGTGCTCGCGGTGCTGCCAGCGGTCGTCATAGTCGGGTCGCGAGACCAGGCAGCCCATGTAGGGCGCCAGCTTCAGGCCCGCGAGCGGCCGCGTCACGTGGCGGTGGATCTGGTCGAGCCCGACGTCGTCGATCATGATCTCGAGCAGGTGCCGCACCTTGACCGAGCCGGGCGTGTAGCTCATGCCGTCCGCGCCGAGGGCATCGTTGACGTTGGCCGCCAGCTCCGCGGACTCGCGCACGTAGGCGTCCGTGCGGGCGAGGTTCACGTAGCAGGCGCTGCAGGGCGCCACCAGCGTGTCGCTGCCGTTCTTCTGCTTCTCGGCCAGCGCCAGGTTGCGCCCCACCAGCGCCTGTGAGCGCAGCGGGCTGATGCCCATGTACTCGGTGGCGCCGCAGCAGTTCCAGTCGTCCAGCTCGGCGAGGCGCGATGCTGAGCTCCGGCAGCACCGCCTCGATGGAGTCGTGATAGGCCTTGCCGGTGCCGTCCATGGAGCAGCCGGGGTAGTACATGTACTCGGTGGCCATCAGTGCGTTCCTCCAGCCTGGGGCGGCTCTTCGAAGACGCGGCGCTGCTTGGCCTGTTCGATCTCGCGTGGCACGGTCGAGGATGGCGTTGAGCCCGCTGACGCCCTTGATGGTGTGCGGCCGGAAGCCCATGCGGCCCTTCGTCACCATGCCGATGCCCGACGTGGTCATGCCCGGCAGGCGGGTCATGTAGTGGCGCAGGTAGTGCTTGGCGACGAGGCCGACCTCGAAGCTGCGACCGTACTTGTGGATGTAGTCCACGAAGGTCCGCGAGAAGTCGGGCGCGACGTGGCTGGGGACGCGGTGCTCCTGGGTCGCCTTGGCCTTCAGCGCGTACATCACGTCGGGGATGTGGATCTGCTGCGGGCAGCGGACCGCGCAGAGGTAGCAGCTCACGCACATCCAGGGCGTGTTGCTGTCCATGACCTTGTCGCGGGCGCCGGCGCGGATGAGCGCGAAGATCTGCCGCGGCGTGTGGTCCATGTCCGCGTACGACGGGCAGGAGCCACCGCAGGTGCCGCACTGGATACAGGTCTCAAGACGGGAGTCAGCCGGGATCATGGCGATGACTTCCTCTTGGAAGGTGGCCGCGCGCCTGCCCCCGACGGGAGCGGGCGGTGGCGGGACTGCAGCCTTTGGCATGTGTTCGCCTCTCGTGCTCAAACGCCCGCGGGCCGTTACGGGACGGCGACCGCGGGCAGTTATTCGGACGGCTATGTGTCAGACATGGCCCACGACTCGGGTCGAAGGGACGCCAGGGGGATCAGCCTCCGGTGGCTCGAGCTATTCGGTTACACGCAAGCGTCGTCCTCGGGGCGCGCTTCAGACAGGGCCGAAGCGCCCGCATCGCGTGCGACGTTGTGCCCCCTCGCGCGGCACGCCCGGTTGGCTGGGAGTCGTGGGGCGGCCGTGCCGCGGTCGTGGATCGCCGCCGCACCACCCGCTGCACTGGGCCGGCAGGGCACCGCTACTCTGGCGCGATGGGTGAGCCACTCCTCCGGGCACGCGGCTTGAGCAAGACGTACTCCACGGGCCGGGGCCGCGATCGGCGGGTCGTCCGCGCCGTGCAGGAGGTCGATCTCGATATCGAAGCCGGGCAGACGCACGGACTGGTCGGCGAGTCCGGCTCCGGCAAGTCCACCACGGGGCGGATCCTGCTGCGACTGGTCGAGCCCGACGCGGGCAGCGCGACCTTCCGCGGCGAGGACCTCCTGGCGCTCTCGGGTGCCTCACTGCGAGCCATGCGCCGCCACCTGCAGCTCATCTACCAGGACCCGTTCTCATCGGTCGATCCGCGCTTCCGGGCGCGCGACATCGTGGCCGAGCCCTGGCTCATCCATGGCCTCTACGATCGCGCCGAGCGTCGCCGACGGGCCGGCGAGCTGCTGGAACGGGTGGGCATCGACCCGGCGCTGGGCGATCGCCGACCAGCTTCGTTCTCCGGTGGTCAGCTCCAACGTATCGGTATCGCTCGCGCCCTGGCCCTCGAGCCCGACCTCATCATCTGCGACGAGCCGGTCTCCGCACTCGATGTCTCGGTACAGGGTCAGATCCTGAACCTGCTCATGGACCTCCAGGCCGAGCGCGGCATGAGCTACCTGTTCATCGCTCACGACCTCGCCGTGGTGCGCCACATCGCTGACCACGTCTCGGTCATGAAGTCGGGGCGCATCGTCGAGAGCGGCACGCGTGAGGACATCTTCGAGCGACCCCGCCACGAGTACACCAGGGCCTTGCTGGCCGCCACGGGCGACACGGCCGCCATGGGCGAGATGGCCGACGTGGGCGGCGCCGTGGCTCCGACCTCCGGCTAGCTGCTGCGCCGCACTCGAGGGTCGATGGCGATGACCGCCACGTCGGCGAGCAGGTTCACCAGCGCCACCAGCAGGCCGGCCACGATGCCGATGCCCACGATGAGCGCCGTGTCCAGCCGCTGCAGGCCCAGCAGCAGGTCGGCGCCGAGGCCGGGCATGGAGAAGGCCACCTCGACCACCGCGACGCTGGAGAAGAGGCCGGCGAAGTCGAGCGCCAGGATCGACAGCAGCGGCAGCAGCGCATTGGGCAGCAGGTGCCGCCAGCGTACCGACCGCTCCGGCTCGCCCAGCGCCGCGCTGAACATGATGTACGGCTGGTCCTGCTGCTCCAGCAGCGATGTCCGCAGCAGGCGCGCCAGCACGAGGCCGAAGGGCACGCCCAGCGTCAGCACCGGCAGGACGTAGGCCATCGCCGAGTCGGCCCCGCCCAGCGGGAACAGCCCCAATCGGAAGCTGAACAGGTAGATCAAGCAGGTAGCCCACGAGGAACGCCGGCACGGCCGCGGTCAGGCCGGCCAGGATGACCAGCAGGCGGTCCGCCAGACCGCCGCGAGCCACCACCCACAGTGCCAGCGGGATGGCGATGAGCACCTCCACCAGGAAGGCCAGGCCGGTGAGCAGCAGCGTCGGCGGCAGGGAGCGCAGCAGGACCGCGGTCACCGGCTCGGCCTTGGCGAAGCTGTAGCCCAGGTCGCCCCCCGCCATCCGCGAGAGCGATGCCAGGTAGCGGACCGGCAGCGGGTCATCGAAGCCGTAGGCCTCGCGGATGCCGGCCAGCGTCGCAGCCGAGGCACCGGGACCGGCCAGCTGCACAGCCGGGTCGCCGGGGATGATCTCGACCAGCAGGAAGCCCGCCGTGGCCACGATCCAGACCGTCACCAGGGCGGCCAGCAGTCGCCTGGCGATGTACCAGCCCATCAGCGTTCGTCCGTGCGTGCGCGCAGCGACTCACCGACCAGGTTGGCGGCGATGACCAGCAGTGCCAGGAAGAGCGCCGGGAACAGGATCAACCCCGGGTAGCTGCGGTAGTAGACGAGGTGCTGGGCCAGCATCGACCCGATCGATGCCTGCGGCTCCTGCACCCCCGCGCCAAGGAAGCCAAGCGCCGACTCGAAGAGCACGGCCCAGCCCACCGACAGCGCCGCGTAGGCGCCCACCACCGGCAGCAGGTGAGGCAGGATGTGGCGCAGCAGGACCGTGGCGCTGCCTGCGCCCTGGACTCGCGCCGCCTCCACGTAGTCGCGCTCACGCAGCACCACGGCCTGTCCGTAGGTGACGCGCGCGACGGGCGCCCAGAACACCGCTGCCAGGCCTACCACCAGGGCGAGCGTACCGCGGCCCAGGATGGTCGAGATGGCGGCTGCCAGCAACAGCCCCGGGATGGCCAGGCCGAGGTCGGTGAAGCGCATCAGCAGCGAGCCGGCGAAGCGCCGCGTGTTGGCTGCCAGCAGGCCCACCCCCAGTCCTGCGACGGTGGCGATGGCCACCGCCAGGAGTGCCGTCAGCATCGTCAGGCCGCCGGCATGGACGACGCGGGCCAGCAGGTCGCGGCCCCGCGGATCGGTGCCCAGCGGATGTCCCTCCGCGCCGGCACCCAGCGGCTCGCCGGTGGCCGACAGGCCGGCGACCGACTCGAATGTCGGATCGACTGGTGAGAGCAGCAGGTAGAGCGACACACCTACGCCCAGCACGACCAGCAGCCCGATGCCGATACGCAGGCTCCAGGGCTGACCTCGGGACGGCCTGGCGGGAGCGAGCGCCGGCCCGATCACGCCGTGACCTCCACCGGATGGTGGCAGGCGAAGCCCTCCGCTGCCGGCCAGGCGTAGCGAGGCTCGACGGAGTGGCAGGTCTCATCGTCGAAGCCGCAGCGGGGTGCGAAGGCGCAGGGCTCGAACGAGCCGGGCAGCGTCGGCGGCTGGCCTTCGACGGTGGCCAGGCGATCGCCTGGGCGAGCATTGCTCACCGAGGAGGCCAGCAGCGCCGCAGGATAGCGATGACGCGGCTGAGTCAGCAGCCGCTGTGTCGGTCCGAACTCCACGATGCGCCCGGCGTACATGACCGCGACGCGGTCGGCCATGCGCTGCAGCAGGCGCAGGTCGTGGGTGATGATGACCACGGCGGTGCCCAGCTCACGCACCAGCGCCACGAACGACTCGATGACCTGCACCTGCACCAGCGCATCGAGCGCGGTCGTGGGCTCATCGGCGATGACGAGCTCCGGCTCGCAGGAGAGTGCCGTGGCGATGGCGGCGCGCTGCAGCATCCCGCCGGAGAGCTCGTGGGGAAAGGCCCGCTGCAGGCTCGTCGGGATCGTCCACGCCGAGGCGGGACAGCAGGTCGGCCACGCGCTCATCGGCCTCTGCTGCCGGGGCATCGCGGTGCAGCTCGAGCGGCCGCCGCAGCTGTCCTGCCATGCGACGCAGGGGGTCGAAGGCGCGGAAGGGATCCTGCGGCACGAACGACATCCGCGCCCCGCGCAGCCCAGCCGTGCGGTCGACGCCGGGCGCGCCGATGACTGACCCGCCCAGGCTGATGGCCCCGCCACTGATCGTGCGACTGCGCCCCAGCAGGCCCAGCACGGCCAGGCCCAGGGTGGTCTTGCCGCAGCCCGACTCGCCGACGACACCGGCGACCTCGCCCCGGCGCACGGCAAGGTCCACCCCGCGCAGGATCGCGCCCGCGTGCGTGGTGACATGCAGCCCCTCGACGCTCAGCAGGGCTGCGGCCGACGTGTGGGGGAGCGCCGTGGCGCTCCCGGCAGGATCAGCCGTCGGCCTTCACCCAGGCGCGCTTCCAGTCGTACGGGGCGTACGTGGCGAGGGTGGGCATGGCTCCCACGCGAGGCCCGTACACGACCTGTGGCGTGACCTCCATCACGGGCACGCCGGCGACCTCGTCGATGAGGCGCTGCTGTACCTCCAGCAGCGCGGCGTCGCGCTCGGGCCCGAAGGGCATGGACTCGGTGGCGTAGAAGGCAGCGTCGATGTCCTCGTCGCAGAAGTTGGAGATGTTCAGGAACTGGCCGCAGACGAAGTTGGTCGAGATGTAGTCCTGGGCATCGGGATAGTCGGCGCTCCAGTACGTGGAGGACAGGTCGCGTGCCGCCGGATCGTAGACCGCGCCGCCGAAGAACTCGCCCGGCTGCAGGCCGGCCAGGTCGACGTTGAAGCCGACGGCCTCGAGGTCCTGTCGCAGCGCCGTGGCGTTGGCCGAGCCGTACGGGTCGGTGACGTCGTAGATGATCTTGACCGGCGTCCCGTCATAGCCGCCCGACTCGAGGTAGGCCTTTGCCGTCTCCGGGTCGTGGGGGTAGATGCGCGTTCCCTCTGGATCGGACTGGGTGGTGGCCGAGCCCATCAGCTGGTTCCACGGCCGCGCCAGGTCGCCGAACTGGATGGTGAAGTCGCGCGTCATGGCATGTGCCACGGCGAGGCGCAGGTCGCGGTTGCCGAAGATGCCGCTGTTCTCCAGGGCCAGGTAGTAGATGCGCGGCCCCACCGCGGCCTCGACCGTCACGTCCGGCGATTCCTCCAGCAGGCGCAGACCGGCCGGCCCGATGGTGAAGGGCTCATAGACGCCGTCGGCCTGGCCCGATTCGAGTCGCAGGACCTGCGTGTTCTCGTCCACGCCAAGGTCGACGTGGATCTCGTCGAGGTAGGGCAGCTCCGGGGTCGACGTAGCCCTCGTTGCGCGCCAGGGTCATGTCAGAGCCCTTGTTCCACTCCTGCAGATAGAAGGGTCCGGCGCCGACCGGACGGTTGCCGAAGTCCTCGCCTCGCTCCGCGACCGCCTCCGGTGGTACGGGCCAGCTGGTGGCGATGGTCAGACCCAGCAGGAACGTGCTGGTGGGGGCCTCCAGCGTCACCTGCAGGGTGTCGTCGTCGATGACCTCGATGCCCTCCACGGTTTCCGTCTCGCCGGCGTTGAAAGCGGCGGCGCCCTTGATGGGGAACAGGTATCCGCTGCCCCAGGACGGAGCCGGGGCGCCATCCGGCGTGGGGTCGAGCGCACGGGTCAGGCCGTAGGCGACATCGGCTGCGGTCACCGCGCGCGGTTCGAAATCAGGGCCGGCGAACATGGCGCCCGGTTTCAGGTCGAAGGTGTAGACGAGTCCGTCCTCGGAGACCTGCGGCATGCCGTCGGCGAGGGCAGCTTCAAGCTCGCCTTCCGGCGTGAAGTGGTACAGCCCTTCGTAGAGCGCACCGGCGACGGTGTTGTACTCGATGGTGTCGACGGCCTGACTGTTGTCGAGCGTACGTGGATCGTTGAGCGCGACGAGCTCCAGGCGACCGCCTCGCTGGGGTTCGGTGTCCTGGGCCGCGGCGACAGCCCCGAGCGAGACCACGCTCAGCGCCAGCGACGCGCTCAGCAACAAGGTTGGGAACGGCTTCCTCACGACGAACCTCCTCGGACGATTGGCATCGCGAGTCTACGTTCGCGCGATGGCGGGCGGCAAGACGTCAGGAGTGGCGGCGGCATCGCGAGGAGTGTGACGCGCCCCTATCCTGTGGTCATGGACACTCGCCGGGCGGCCGAGCGTGCTGCCGCCGTCATCCTGGAGCGCGCTGGACGGGCCCCGCAGGTCGGCGTCATCTGCGGCACCGGGTTCGCGCGATGTTCGGACGTGCTCAGCGGGCAGGTCAGCATCGGCTTCGAGGCCCTGGGCTTCCGGCCCAGCCGCATCCCCGACCATGTCAACGACGTCGTCGTGGGCGAGCTCGCTGGCATCACCGTGGCCGCGGTCAGGGCCAAGGTCCTGCCCTGCGACGGGGCCAGTGTGCAGGAGAGCGGTCTGCCCGCCCGCAGCCTCGCCATGGCCGGCTGTCGGAGCCTGCTCTACTCGGCCAACTCCGGCTCGATGCGGGATGACGTGACCCCGGGCATGTTCCTGGCCTTCAGCGACCACATCGACTTCAGCGGCTTCAACCCGCTCTCGACGGAGCGCGAGGGGCAGGGCTGGGGCACGCCCTACCTCTCGATGGCCGAGCTGTACGACGAGGTGCTCACCTCCCGGGTGCGCGAGGTGGTGGAGGCCGCGGGTGTGTCGCTGCCCACCGGGGTGGCGGGTTACTGGATGGGGCCCAGCTTCGAGACGCCGGCGGAGATCCGCCTGGCCCAGATGGCCGGCTGCTCCATCTCCTCCAACTCGTTCCTGCCGGAGGTCGTGGCCGGCTATCACGCCGGCATGAAGGTGGTGGCCTTCACCTTCGTCTCCACGATGTCGGCAGGGATCGGCCCGCCCATCGACCTCGGTCCGGTGCTCGACCTGACCCATCGGGCGCACGCCGACTACCGGACCATCCTGCGTGCCGCGGTGCCCGTGATGGCCGGCGCCGACGGCTGAGGCCACGATCGCCCGGGCTCGACCGGGACCCGGTCAGACGATGAGGGGTGCGTCCGGGTCGATGGGATCGGAGGGCGCCTGCTCCCGGCGCGCCAGGAACACGAAGGGCAGCGCCAGCGCGCTGATGGCGCCGGCGACCAGGTAGGACGCGGCGTAGCCTGACATGTCCGCGACGCGGCCCAGTGCCGGCTGTGCCACGGTACCGCCGATCGACCCCATGAGCGAGTCGAACGACAGCACCGTCGCGCGTTGCTCGGAGGCGATGATGCCGTTGAGGAACGCCTGGCGGATCGGCCCTGCGATGGCGGACACGAGAGCCCAGAGCACCAGGAGCACGATGGCCAGGTAGAAGGCGTTCATGCCCAGGCTGTCCTGGTTGAAGCCCACCACGGCGATCCCGCCGAGGATCAGCGACTGCAGCGCGACCGCCAGGAACAGCGCGTTCGTGCGCCGGCTGAAGTAGCGCCGCACGATGGGGACGGAGAGGCCGCCCACGATCTGCGCGCCGGCGACGATGGCCGCGGCGAGGCCCGCGATGCTGTAGGCGGTGGGGTCGCCGTACAGCTCCAGCAGGTACGGCTGCATGGCGTAGAAGGCGTAGAAGCGCGACACCACCGGTGAACGGTGCCGCCAGCATCATCCAGCGCACGGGCCGGTTGCGCAGGCCGCCGTCGATGGAGCCGCGAGCGATCTCCCTGACCGCTGCGCCGGTGCTGATGCCCTTCTTGGGGCGTGAAGCCCAGGTCGCGCATGAACAGGAAGGCTGCCACCAGGGCCACGCCCAGCATGAGCGCCCGCAGCAGGTAGGGCACGCCGAGGTTGGTCATCTGCGCCACGACGCCGCCCAGCACGGAGCCGCCCAGCATCGCCACGCCGCCGATGGTCTGGCCGCGGCCGAAGACGGTCTCGAGGTTGCCGCGGAAGCCGGTGGCGCCGAGCGCGTCGACCAGCCAGGCCTCGGTGGCGCCGCTGAAGAAGGTGAACCCCAGGCCCAGCAGGATGGAGGCGAGGGCCCAGCCGATGAACGGCGCCTCGAACTGCCACATGGCCAGGTAGAGCAGCGTGGCCAGCAGCAGGACGGCCGCGCCGAGCATGAAGGAGAAGCGGCGCCCCCGCGTGTCCGCCACGACGCCGGTGGGAACCTCGAAGACCACCATCCCGATGGAGAAGAAGGCGTTGGCGGCGAACGCCTCGGTGTTGTTGAGCCCGGCATCGAGCAGGAAGAGCGTGTTGATGCCCCAGATGAACGAGGCAGCCAGGGTCGTCAGCAGCGTCAGCAGCAGGTAGACGCGCTGGATATGCGACGCGGAGGTGCCCGCCGAGGGAGGGGGAGGGGTCATGGGCCCGTAGACGATACATGCCCTGTCTAGGTCCTCGACCGGAGCGGATGAGCCTCCGGCTAAGGCAGCTGCCGATGCGCGCGCCCTCGCTTAGGTCGAGGCTCGCCGCATGGATACACCGCATCATGCCGGCTCCGTCGGACCGCTCGACCACATCCGCGTGCTCGACCTCTCCCGCCTGCTGCCGGGACCGTACGGCACCTTGTTGCTGGCACAGCTCGGTGCCGACGTCATCAAGGTCGAGACGCCGCTGGCCGGGGACTACGCTCGCCTGGCGCCACCCGAGGCAGGCTTCGGTGGCGTGTTCGAGGCGCTCAACCGGGGCAAGCGCAGCCTCGCGGTGGACTACCGCAAGCCGGCAGGGCGCGCCCTGGTGATGAAGCTGGCGGAGACGGCAGACGTGTTCCTGGAGTCGTCGCGACCCGGTCGTCTCGATCGCTGCGGCCTGGGAGCGGACGCCGTCCGCGCCGCCAACCCCGCCATCGTCTACTGCTCCATCTCGGGCTACGGCCAGTCCGGTCGGAACCGCGACAAGCCCGGGCATGACATCGACTACCTGGCCGCCAGCGGCATGCTCTCCCTTCTCGGTGGCGTGGGCACCCGGCCAGTGCCGCCAGCCGTCCAGCTCGCCGACCTGGCCACCGGGACCCTGGCTGCAGCGCGCATCCTGGCCGCGCTCGTCGGACGCTCCCGCAGCGGCGAGGGCGCGTATCTCGACGTGGCCATGATCGATGCCCCGCTGTCGTGGCTAGGCACCCTGGGGCAGGGCATCGAGCGAGCCGGTCAGGAGGCCGGCCCGATGAGCGGGGCCTACCCGTGCTACTCGACCTACCGGGCGGCCGACGGGCGCTGGCTGGCCGTCGGCGCCCTGGAGCCACAGTTCTGGCAGGCCTTCTGCCGAGGTCTGGGCCGCGAAGATCTCTGCGCGCGGCAATTCGATGCACGAGCCATCGCGGACGTGGCGGGCGCCATCGGGACTCGCACCAGCACCGCCTGGCTGGGACGCTTCGACGAGGACGCCTGCGTCGCGCTCGTCAGGCTGCCGTGCGAAGCCCTGCAGGACGATGACGTCCGTGGCCGCGGCGTCAGTCCGGGCTCCGACGCGCCGGCGCCAGACCTGGGAGCCGACACCGACGACCTGCTGCACGAACTGGGCATCTCGGCCGGCGAGACTCGGCAGCTTGCTCGTGCCGGCGTGGTCGCCGGCCCGCCGTCGCCCGAGCGGATCGCCCGGGCCGCCAGGCTGGGAGCGATGCTCCTGCATCAGGGCAGCGCGGAGGCCTCACCGACGGCCTAGGCTTTGACGATGCGCGAAGCCGCTTCGATCATCGCCGAGCTCGGCTTGCTGCCTCATCCGGAGGGTGGCCACTACCGCGAGACATGGCGGGCAGACGCGGTCGCCGCGGAACGGGCCAGCGGAACCGCCATCTACTACCTGCTGCAGGCGGGCGAGCGCTCCCGCTGGCACCGCGTCGACGCTGCCGAGATCTGGCACTTCTACGCCGGCGATCCGCTGGAACTGTCGATCGCAGCCGGATCGGGGACCGAGCCGGCTCAGCGTCACGTGCTTGGAGTGGCTCTCGAGGCAGGCCAGCGACCACAGGTCATCGTGCCCCCGGGGGACTGGCAGTCAGCCGCCACGCTGGGGGCCTGGACGCTCGTGGGCTGCACCGTCTCGCCGGGCTTCCGTTTCGAGGGCTTCGAGCTGGCCGATGCCGGCTGGGAGCCGGGACGACCCCGGTGATCCGGGTCGTCGGGGCCAACCCGGCCATGGACCGCGTGGCCACCTGGCCGCCGCTGCGCCTGGGCGAGGTCAATCGCGCCCTGCAGGTCTCCGTCGTCCCCGGTGGCAAGGGCTTCAACGTCGCTCGTGCCGCCGTCCGCCTGGGCGGGCAGGCCACGTCCTACGGGTTCCTCGGCGGGCAGATCGGCGAGGCGCTGCGCTCGATGATCGCGACCGATGGCGTGCTGGACCGCCACACTGCCATCGCTGCCGGCACCCGCGTCTGCTTCATCGTGGTCGAACCGGAGCTGGGGCGATCGACCGTGCTCAACGAGCCCGGGCCCACCGTCTCGGTCGACGAGGCCGAGCGACTGCTCGAGGACCTGCGGGCGGACGTCACCCAGGACGACCTGGTGGTCCTATCGGGCAGCCTGCCTGACAGCGTCGATCCTGTGGTGGCCGCGAGGATCGTCGAGATCGGCCACACCGCTGGCGCCCGCACGCTGGTCGACATCCATGGACCGGCCCTGCGGTCCGCGGTCGCCTGCGCGCCGTGGATGGTGAAGTGCAACCGCCACGAGCTGCTGGAACTGCTGGATGCCGACGATCCGGACGTGCCCATGTCGCTCCCGGACCTCGCTACGCATGTCCGCCGCCTGCAGATGCGGGGCATCGAGATCGTGGTGGTGACGATGGGCGCGGAGGGCGCGCTGCTGGCGGACGGGGAGGGCATGGTCCATGCCATCGTGCCGGCCATCGAGGAGGTGAACCCCACCGGCTCGGGTGACCTGCTGCTGGCCGGGCTCGTCGTGGGTATCGAGCGCGGCGAACGACCCCGAGAAGCCCTGGTGCTGGGTGCCGCTTGCGGGACCGCCGGGGCCACGCACTTGAAGCCCGAGCTGCCGCCCGGCTTCGAGCCTGCCGCGTGGACGTCGCGCATCACCACTCGCGAGGTGACGGGATCGGGATGATCACGCTCGGCATCGATGTCGGCACCACCCACACCAAGGTCCTCGCGCTCGACGTCAGCGATGGCCGCACCCTGGCGCTCGAGTCGGCCGCCACGCCGGTCCTTCGTGACGCCGACGGCGACGCGCACCGTCCCGTCGAGATCCTCCAGACGGTCCTCGACCTTGTCGGCCGCGTCGTGGCCGCCCTTCCCGGGGAGAGCGCTGTCGCGGCCCTGAGCGTGGCCAGCGTGGGTGAGGAGGTCGTGCTGCTCGATGTCGCTGGCCGCCCGGCCGGCGATGCCGTCGCCTGGTATGACCCGCGCGGCCTCGACGAGGCTCGCACCTTCCTCGACGGGGCCGGCGGCACGGTCTCGTTGTCGCGTCGGTGGCCGCCAGACCCCACGTTCTCGCTCTTCAAGCTGATGTGGCTGCGCGACCACCGGCCGGACCTTCACGCCACCATCTGGACCGATCTCGGTGACTTCGTGCTTCACGGACTCGGCGGCGAGCTGGTGATGGACTGGTCGCACGCGTCGCGCGCCGGAGCCTTTGACATCGTCCAGCGAGCGTGGGATGCACCCTCCATCACCGCCGCGGGCTTGCACCTGGGTTTCCCACCACTGGTCCCTTCCGGGTCCGTCATCGGCAGCCTGGAGCCCGGTCTCGCTCGCCAGCTCGGGCTGCCGCCCGGTGTGCTGCTCGTCAGCGGAGGCCACGACCATCTCGTGGCGGCCTACGGTGCCGGCGTGCGATCCACACACGAGCTGTTCCTGTCCGCTGGTACCTCGGAGGCACACCTGGCGCTGCTGGCATCGCCCGTGGAGGGTGAGGCTGGCCGCGGCATCGACCAGGGCTGCTTCGTTGACGATCACTCGTGGTACGCACACGTCAACATCCACTCCGGCCACTTCTTCCAGCAGTGGCGTGGCCTGCTCTTTCCCGACGTCGACGACGAGACGATGTACGTCGAGGTGGCAGCTGCCGCATCCGGCGGCATCACCTTCGCGCTCGACGACGACCCCCGACTCGGCCATCTCCAGGCGGTGCCGTACGACGCGTCGCGCGGCGCGCTGATGCATGCGGTCCTCGAGGGGTTGGCCCGTCGCTCGGCGGCCATCGTCGATCGTCTCGAGCACGCCAGCGGAACCCCCTTCCAGCTGGTCCTGGTGGCCGGTCACCCCACGCGTGTCGCGCTCTGGCGGGACATGCGCCGGGTGGCCTACGGTCGCCCGATGGCCGCGGTCGACGAGCCTGAGATCGCGGCCTACGGTGCCGCGGTGCTGGCCGCGAACGCCGTGACCGATGGGGCGGCCGAGCAGCTGAGTGCCAGTCGGACACCATGGTCGTGAGGCTCCGCTGCCGCTGATGCTCAGCCGTCGGGTCGACCTATCGTCAAGTCTCCGCCCAGCTGCCCTGCCAGACTGACCGCATGCCACGCTTCAGCTACGACGCCGAGATCCTGGGGCGGTTTCCGGACGTGGTCGGCGGAGTCATCCTTGCCGACGGTGTGACCAACCGCGCGGCGCCAGCCGAGCTCACGGCTGCCTTCGTCGCCGAGCAACGCGCGGTCCTCCAGCGCATCGGAGGGACACCGCTGGCCGAGCTGCCCACGTTGTCGGCCTGGCGCGCGGTCTTCCGTGGGTTCGGCGTCGATCCCACCAAGTACCGCTCGGCCGCGGAGGCGCTGCTCCGTCGTCTGACCAAGCAGGGCGACCTGCCCAGCATCAATACGCTCGTCGACCTGGCCAACCTGGTGAGCATCCGCTACGCGCTGCCCGTGGCGGTCTTCGACCAGCGTGACGTCGTCGGCGGCACGACCGTCTGTTTCGCACACGGTGGCGAGTCCTGGGCCGATCTGGGTTCCAGCCGGGCCGAGCATCCGCAGCCGGGGGAGGTCATCTTCCGCGACGACGACGAGCGCGTGAGCGCCCGTCGCTGGTGCTGGCGCCAGGCGCGCCCGAGCGCTGCTCGAGACGACACGACCGAGGTCCTGGTGACCGTCGAGGGCCATCACACCGGCGCAGCCGACGACATCGATCGAGGCCGTGCGCGACCTTCAGTCGCTGTTGGGCTCCTACGCGTCTCCGGTGGCGGTCCTCAGCGAGGTCCTTGACGCGTCCCGACCGGCGTTCTCGCGGTGAAGCGGCGGTGAGATACGTCCGCATCTACTGCGACCCTGACGGCGCCTCGCACTTCGAGGATCTCGACCTCGACCTGCTGCCCGCGGTGTACGCCCCGCCTGCCCCGGCCCTGGACGTCTCGGCCCCGTGGCCGGCCGAGCGCGCACTGCTCTTCTCCATGCCCGTCGGCTGGTACGGCGGCTGGCACGCCAGTCCGCACCGCCAGCTCTACTTCAACCTCGGCGGGCGCCTGGAGGTGGTCGTCTCCGACGGGCAGTCCCGCGTCTTCGGGCCGGGTGACATCGCCCTGGTCGAGGACGTCGCTGGCGTGGGCCACACCACGCGCGTCATCGGCGACGCGCCCTCGACCGGCGTGTTCATCCACCTGCCGGACGACGCTCGGCTCTGAGGCGTCGACGGCCATCTGCGCCGATGGCGCCTGTCGGGGCGCAAGCGGGGCGCCAGCGCAACGCCGGGGGGAACCGCGCCACCTTCGCCGGCGTCATGTCGGCGCACACCGCAGT
The DNA here is from genome assembly GCA_963712735.1 of uncultured Chloroflexia bacterium. GTDB lineage: Bacteria > Chloroflexota > Limnocylindria > Limnocylindrales > CSP1-4 > JAFMJV01. The sequence continues at coordinate 784,907 of CAVQIZ010000002.1, forward strand.
AGAGGTACGACCATGCGTTCCCTATCCCGGATCATCGTCTTGACGCTGGCAGCGCTGCTGGTGGCGCCGGCCGCGGTCGGCGCACAGGAGGTCATCGAGCCCGAGCGGCCGTGGCCCTGCCCCGACTGCTGGTGGCCGGTCGATGCCATCGCCCAGCTCGACACCATCGAGGCGGACATCGAGGTCACCGACGGCAAGTCGATCGCGCGCTACCGCTTCGATCTCTCCAATCCGACCCGGGACGGCCGACGTGGCGGGCCCGGTGCCGAGGGCCGCATCGTCTTCCCGGTCCCCGCCGGCAGCTCCGTCACCGACCTCGTGCTCTCCGGCGGTCCCGAGACGCTGGAGGGCAAGCTGCTCGACGCCGACGACGCCACGCGCATCTACGAGGACATCGTTCGCCGGCTCATCGATCCCGCGCTGCTGCGTTCGCTGGAGGGTGACCTCTACGAGGTCCGTGCCTTCCCGGTTCCCGCCGGTGAGGAGCGCCAGGTGAGCTTCACCGTCACCACGCCGCTGCTGGCGGAGGGCGAGCAGGCCATCGTCGAGGTGCCCTGGTCGCGCATGTCGCCACGTCCGGCCGGGGCCCAGGTCAACGTCGACGTCGATGTGCCCTGGGAGGTGCGCTCGGCCATCGCACCGGGTTTCGAGCTCGACGAGGAGCGGACCGCTGGTGGGCAGCTGGGCGTGAACTGGGAATCGGCCGCTGACTGGTCGCCTGAGAGCAACTTCCGGCTCTATCTCTCGGGTGGCGAGGGCCTCATCGACACTCGACTGCTGGCCTACCGCGAGCGCGATGACGACGGCTATTTCAGCCTCCTGTTCGCCCCTGTCATCGAGCTCGACGAGTCCGTTGCCCGTGACGTCGTGCTGGTGCTCGACCGCTCCGGCTCCATGGAGGGCGAGAAGATGGAGCAGGCCATCAGCGCCGCCGAGTACGTGCTGGACAACCTGGGTGACGATGACCGCTTCGCGGTCGTCGACTTCTCGCGCTATGTGCGCAGCTTCGCTGACGAGCTGCGTCCAGCCTCGGACGCGGCCGCGGGTATCGACTATGTGCGCGACCTGGCCGCGGGAGGCAACACCAACATCAGTGGCGCGCTCGAGCGCGGAATGGAGTACCTCGACGGCACTCGGCCCGGCACCGTCGTCTTCCTGACCGACGGCCTGGCCACAGTCGGCATCGAGGAAGCGGATGGCATCCTCGAGGTCGCCGAGCGAGCGGCACCGGAGCGCACGCAGCTGTTCGCCTTCGGCGTGGGTTACGACGTCGACACCGTGCTGCTCGACGCGCTCGCCAGCAGCTTCACCGGCTCGAGCCACTACGTCTCGCCCGACGAGCGCATCGACATCGAGGTCGCCCGGCTCTGGGAGCAGGTCTCCACGCCCGTGCTGTCCGACATCGAGATCGCCATCGACGGCGTCGAGACCTGGGACCTGGCACCTGCCGCGATCCCCGGCATCTTCGCCGGCAACCAGGCGCTGCTGGCAGGACGCTTCGACGGCAGCGGCGAGGCCAGCGTGACCGTCAGCGGCAACTCCGCGACCGGTCCTGAGACCTTCATCTACGACGTCGTCTTCCCCGACCGTGACGAGGCCGACCCGGCGGTCGCGCAACTCTGGGCCCAACGTCGCGTCGCCGACCTGCTGACCGAGCTGCGCATCGAGGGCGTCCGCGACTCGCTGGTGGAGGAGATCGTGGAGGTGGCCAACCAGTTCGGCATCGTCACCCCCTACACGGCCTACCTGGCCGAGGAGCCAGAGATGGTCTTCGGCCTCGACGATCAGGTCTTCGACCGCTTCGCGACGGATGCCGCCGAGATGGCTGAGGCGCCCGCCTCCGGCAAGGCCGCCGTGGACACGGCGAGCTCGGTGGGCGACCTGCGCGAGGGTCGCCTGCGCGGCGGCACGGAGCGCGCCAGGGTCGTTGGCTCACACACCTTCTACCTGCTGGATGGCACCTGGACGCGGGATGACTTCGAGTCCGACGACAGTCCGCCCGAGGTCGAGGTCGGGTCTCCCGAGTTCCTCGCGCTCATCGCCGAGTCACCGGACATCGCCGATGCCGCCACCCTTGGTGAGCGTGTCGTGACCGAGGGTCCCGACGGCTGGATCACCATCGTCTGGCCCAGCGCGTAGCCGGTCCACAGGCATCACAGCCGGCCACCACGACGACCGCCGGGGCCCAGGAGGCTCCGGCGGTCGTTCTGCGTCGCAGTCGATCGAGCCTTGACGCCTCGTCGGTGCGGGCGGACGATGACGCCGTCATCGAAGAGGGGGTGGATGATGCGCGCGATCGTGACGCTCGCCGTGGTGGCCGGCGTGGCCATCGTCGCCAGCCTGCCGGCCGTGGCAGAGGAGGGGTCGCCTTCAGCGGAGCCCGCGGCGGCAGCGGTGCGGGTGGAGGTGCCGGAGGCCGCTGTCGCGCTGTCGTTTCCGGCCGATTGGGCTATCGACATCGAGATGCGACAGGGCGAGGACTGGGGCCTCTCCGAGCGCTACGTCGATGCCGCCTCACTGCGCTTCTGGAACGTGCTCTACGCCAGCCCCGGTGGCCGACCCTGGTGCGACGTGACCTGGTACCCGGAGCACCCGATGACGCTGGCCGAGCATGCCGTCGAGTACGAGCTGCTGATGACGCCGACCCTCAGCGAGGTCGAGCGCACCATCGAGGTGACGCCCACGCAGCTGCCGGCAGGTGAGGCGTTCCGCTTCGTCATCTACAACGGGCCCACCGATGACTTCGGCACGGTCTACCTGCTCGGGTCGGAGGCGGGTCGCTACTTCCTGCAGTGCGTGAGCGACGAACGCGCCGACGACGATTGGCTGTCGATCGCCTCGACGCTCGAATGGCTGGCTGAGCCGGCGGTGTCACCGGAGCCGTAGCCCCGTCGAGTGGTGGCGGGGCCGAGCTGCTCGAGTGCCTGGAGTAGGGCCGACCGACCGCCGCTCCGCTAGTAGGGCTCGGGGATGAACGACTGCTCGTCGATGGGCGGGCGTACGTAGCCCCTGTCCGGCTCCCTCGGGGGCAGCGTGATGGGGTCGGGTGTCAGGTCCTGGTAGGGGATCAGCGACAGCAGGTGGCTGATGACGTTGAGACGCGCGCGCCGCTTGCTGTCAGCGTTGACGACGTGCCAGGGTGCCTGCTTGATATCGGTGTGGCGGAACATGTCGTCCTTGGCCTTGGAGTACTCCACCCAGCGGGCGCGGGACTGCAGGTCCATGGGCGATAGCTTCCAGCGCTTGGTGGGATCGTCGATGCGTCGCTGGAAGCGCGACTCCTGCTCGGCGTCACTGACGCTGAACCAGTACTTGATGAGGGTGATCCCGGAGCGCACGAGCATGCGCTCGAACTCCGGGCACGAGCGGAAGAACTCCTCCACCTCTGCCTCGGTGGCGAAGCCCATGACGCGGTCGACCCCGGCTCGGTTGTACCAGCTGCGGTCGAAGAGGACCATCTCGCCGGCCGCGGGCAGGTGCGGGACATAGCGCTGGAAGTACCACTGCGTCTTCTCCCGCTCGGTCGGAGCGGGCAAGGCGACCACGCGCGCGACGCGAGGGTTCAGGCTCTGCGTGATGCGCTTGATCGACCCACCCTTGCCTGCGGCGTCGCGGCCCTCGAAGAGGATCACGACCTTCAGGCCGCGGGCCTTGATCCACTCCTGCAGCTTGACCAGCTCGATCTGCAGCTTGGCCAGCTCCTCCTCATAGAAGCTCTTGGGGATGCCCGGCACCACCGGCGTCTTGGGCTTGGCCGTTGCGCTCTTCTTCCTGGCCATCGCGGACGATCCTCCCTTCGGTCTGCTGGCTCAGCGCGGGCAGGAGGGTGACCAGCCAGCATCGGGACGCTTGATCGGGACGATCAGCGAGCTGAGCTGAGCTGCATCGGCTCCGAGACCCTTGGTGGCCCACTGGTACACGCGCTCCACGTTGCTGTCGTTGCCCTGCACCTCGATATAGAAGGCCGGGCTGGGCAACGTCTTGCCGCCGACCGTGAGCTTGCGGCACTCGGTGGCGTTCTCGATGAAGCGGACCTCGGCGCGCTGGTTGGTGCGGTAGCAGCCATCCGCCTGCCATCCGCCGCCGACCCACTGGCGTTGTGACTTCACGCCTTGCTCGCATGTTTGCGTGTCGCTGACGGCCTGCGGGACATTGAAGGTCGCCATCGTGCTCCCATACACCGCCGCGGCGTCGTCGCCCTCCATCAGGTAGTAGTTGATGTCGGCCACGGCACTGGTGCTGGGCCGGCAGCTCACCGCCGCGCGCGTGCCCTTCGGCAGCGACGAGCGCAACGGCGAGCAGTAGTTCTCGATGCGCTTGGGCACGCCCTCGAGCAGGATCTTCTCCGCCTTGCTGAATGACACGGTGCTGCCGGGCCTGGCCGTCGGCTGCGGGTTCTCCTCGAGTGCATCGACCTGTTCCTGGAGCTTGGTGTCGTTCGACTCGAGGATCCTGATGCGTTCGCGCAGTCGGTCGATGTTCTGCGCCTGCATGTCCTCCCGCAGGGTGACCAGCTCGGCGGTGAGGTCGTCGATCTCGGTGCGCAGACCATCAATGGTCGCGACGAGGCCGCTCAGCTGGCTCGTGGTCAGCATGATGTCCGGCACCTCGAAGGTGAGGACGACGTCGCCGAAGCCGTCGCTGAGCTTGAGCATGCCCGCGTCGATGAGCCAGCCATCGGTCTGGCCGAGGGCGGCAAGGTAGGCGTCCTCGACCGCCTGGGCGTCCGGCTCGCAGAGCGCGAGGGTGACGCCCATCTCCTCGCTGAAGCGCAGCGAGGAGCCGTCGAGCTCGTAGCCGCCGCTGAACTGGTTGCAGCCGGCCAGGCCCGAGGCGGTCCCGTCCTGCAGTCGCAGGGTCGGCTGAAGACCGAGGGGGACACTGACGACCTCTGCGGTCTGCTCGTCGAGGTAGCTGGTGAGCGTCCAGTCGACGCCTTCGGGGGTGACCGGCTGGTCCTGCGCCGCGATGGCGCCCGGCAGGCCGGCGACCAGCGCCACGCTGAGTCCGGTGCCGATGAGTCGAAGATGGGTCATGTGTCGTTACTCCCTGCTCGTTGGTCGGCTGGGCAGGCCCCGACTCTACACCGCTCGACTCAGAGGCCGCGACAGGCGGGCGAGCGCGGCGTAGCGCCGTGAGGGATGCCCAGCCAGATCGGCCCCAGCACCGGTTCATCAGGGTTGGTGGCCCATTCGTAGAGGGGCCGGATGCGGCCGCGGCTGCCCTCCAGCGCTACGTAGATGGCCGGCTCCTGGATCCTTCGCCCTGCCACGTCCAGCTCGTGGCAGTCTGCTGCCCAGGCGATGAGGCGCACGTTGGCGCGCCCGCCGTCGACGAAGCAGCCGGTGGCGTGATACGGCGACAGTAGTGCCTGCCCGGCGCGGCCCTCCGGGCAGCTGAACCGCTCGGGAGCGCCCTTGTCCGTCAGCAGCGTCGTGAAGGTCCGTTCGGCGGCCGGGTACGGCAGCAGGTAGTAGGCCATCTCGCTGACCACGCCGGTGCCCGGATCACAGCGCACGGCCGCCAGCGTGCCGCCCGGGAGACCACTGCCGCGCAGGGGGCGACAGGTGCTGCGGATGCGGGTCGGCACGCCTCGCAGCAGGGTCCGTTCGGCGGCACTGAAGGTGGAGCCTGCTCTCGCTGCAGCCGCCGTCAGCTGCTGGACGGCGTCCTCGAGCGCCTTGACCCGATCGCGTAGGGTGCCGATGCGCACGCTGTCGAGGCGCTCGCCGAGGCGGTCGATCTGCGCCTGCTGATCCTCGAGCAACAGGGTGAGCGACGAGATGTCGGACGGGGTGAGGCTGATGCTGGGCTCCTCGAACGTGAGGATGATGTCGCCAGCCGCGTCGTAGAGGTACAGGCCGCGGTATCCGCCGGTCCCGCTGTCGATGGCCCAGCTCGCGACTTCAGGGAGGGCCGCCAGGTAGGCGGTCTCCACGTCCATCACCGCCGCCGTGCAGCCCACGTCGGTGGTGTCGGGCGCCTGGAACGTGAGCGCGTCGCCGTCGAGCTCATACCGCGAGCCGAAATCGTTGCAGCCGCCGGAGCCGCGGGCCTGGCCGGCCTCGAGTGACAGCGTGGCATCGACGTTCCAGGGCACGCGGCTTTCCTCTCCATCGACGACGTACGCGGCCAGCTGCCACTCGGGACCCTCGGGTGTCGGGTCTGCCTGCGCCACGGTGGACGTGGCGGTGGTGGTGGCGAGCGCAAGTGCGAGCAGTGCACGCATCGCGACGGATCGGAGCATGACGGTCCCCCTGTCGGTCGTCTGTCTTCGCTACCGTGCGGGCTGTCGCCTGCGCCTCGAATCGTACTCCCGGGCCAAGGTGCGGCATGCTACGACCATGTCGAGCCAGTTCTTTCGTGCCAACGTGGGGGTCGTGGTGGCGCGCGCCGACGGCCGCGTCCTCGCCCTCGAACGCATCGATCAGCCCGATCGCTGGCAGATGCCCCAGGGCGGGCTGGACGTGGGGGAGGAGCCGGCGGCGGCGTCCCTGCGTGAGCTGCAGGAGGAGACCGGGCTGCGAGCGGAACAGGTGGAGCTGGTGGCGGAGCATCCCGACTGGCTGGCGTACGAGCTGCCGCCGGCACGCCGGCGCGAGAGGAACGGCCGCGGACAGGTGCAGAAGTGGTTCCTCTACCGGTTCCTGGGCAGCGACGACGACATCGACCTGACGCCCGCCAAGGGTGATCGCCAGGAGTTCCGCGACTTCCGCTGGGTCGACCTGGGCGAGCTGGCCGAGGAGGTCTGGGAGGTCAAGCGCCCGATCTATCGCGCGCTGGCCAGCGAATGGCAGGAGCGTCTCAAGGCCTGGGCTGACTGATCGCCATGTGCTGGCGGCCGTTGCGCTCAGGGGCAGCCGACACCGGGTGACTTCTTCGCCCTGGGTCGATCGATCTTCCCGATGATCCCGCGCCCGCCGACGGTCCAGTCATAGAGCGGCACGATGTCCCGGCTGGCGCCGGTCAGCGCCGCGTACATCGCCGGCCGCTTCAGCTGCCGGTTCCCGACCCTGAGTTGCCTGCACTCGGTGGCGTCCTGGACAAGACGCAGATTGGCACGCCCGCCGTCGACGAAGCAGCCCAGCCCTCCGATACCGCCGCCATCGGCGTAGACGTACGTCGCAGCACCGTCCGCGCACGACGGCGTGCCTGGTGGTCCGTAGGTCTCCAGGGGTGTCGCCCCTCCGGCCCGCATGCGGTCTTCGAACAGCTTGACCGCCCGCGGGCCTTCCAGCAGGTAGTAGGCCATCTCGGTCACACGCGCCGTGTCGGGCTGACACTGCACTGCCGCCGCCGTGCCGGTGGGCAGGCGTTGCCGCAGTGGCTGGCAGGAGGCGGCGATCCTGGCCGGGATCCCCTCCAGCACCACCAGCTCGGCGGGTGAGAAGGCCGTCGAGCGGTCGGGCCTGGCCGTCACGTCAGGCCTGGCGAGCTGTTGCCCCAGGCGCTGGTTCGCAGACTCCAGCTCGGAGATGCGGTCGCGCAGCCGCCCGATGCCGATGGCGTCGATGCGGGATTCGAGCTGGGCGATGGTGGCCTCCGCGACGCTGATGCGTGCCAGCAGCCTGCTCAGCTGGGTCGGCGTCAGGGCAGCGTTGGGCTGCTCGAAGACGAGGACGGGCTGGCCGAGCTCATCCCGCAGCTCGAGCGCGGCGTAGATGATCGACCAGGAGGCGACCTCGCCGAGCGCGGCGAGGTAGGCATCCTCGACGGACTGCGCATCGGGGTCACAGGCGCGAAGCGAACGTGTGACCTCAGGACCGAACGAGAGGGCAGTGCCGTCGAGTGTGTAGCTGGCGCTGAACTCGTTGCAGCCGGTGTTCCCGACGGCGGCGCCGTCGGCCAACCGCAGCGATGCCGGGATGGTGACCGGGACCGGCTCCAGCACGTCCCCGACACGCTGCTCGATGAGGCGCCACTCGGTCGCCACCAGGACGGTCTCGGCCACCGGGACGGGCTCGCTCGCGGATGGCTCGGCCGGCGCTTCCTGGGCTGCTGCGCTGGCTGGGACCAGGGTCAACAGGGCCAGCAGCACCATCGTCGGGTATCGCCTTGACCTCACGCGCGTCTCCTTCCGGCTGCTCTGCGGGGCTGGCGAGACTACCAAACGAAAGGGACCCGGCTCGCTTCCTCGCGCAGCCAGGGTCCCTCCGTGCGCGCCGCTCGCTACTCGATGGAGATAGGCTCGAAGATCTCCAGGTTGGGCTCGCCTTCGACCATGATCTGGCCCAGCGCTCCCTTGTCGAACGTCCGCGCCAGCGCGTGGTCGACCAGGATGATGGCGCTCGGCACCTGGCCGATGAGTTCGACCACGGTGCCGCCGCCGGCTGGCACGAGCGTCGTCTGCGACCCGCGCAGCGGCTCATTGAGCAGCGCTGCCTCGGGATAGACGACATCCCAGTGCGATCCGATCGGATGGAAGCTTGAGATCAGGTTGAGGCCCGCGTTGATGAAGTAGATACGGGCGCGTTCCCCAACCTGCATGCGCGGCGCATTCTCGCCGGTCAGTGAGCCCTTCGCGCCGTTGAACACCACCATCGTGGGTTGCTCGGCGGTGATCGCGGCGCGGTCGGTCTCCACCAGGCCCGGCTCGGTCGAGGTGGTGTAGTACTCCGACTGCACGATGTACCACTCGTGGTCCACGGCTGGCAGCGGCTCGGCCGGGTCGACCAGGATGCCGCCGAACATGCCGCGGGAGATGTGCTCGGGCACGTCGCCCATGGCGCAGTGGTACATGAACATGCCGGGGTACAGGAGGCGAGCTTCGATGACGGCCGTCCCGCCGGGGCCGACCGTGGTGTTGGCGGCTCCACCACCCTGCCCGGTGACGGCGTGGAAGTCGACGTTGTGGGGCATCGAGTTGCCCTCGGGGTTGTGGATGGTGAACCGCAACACATCACCCACGCGCGCCCGGATCATCGGCCCGGGGGTGCCCGAGACGGTGTCGTCACCGGGAATGCGGTAGCCCCACGTCTCGTACTCGACGCCCGTGGCTGGGTCGATGGCCGTGACGTTCTCGACGACCTCGAACTCGACCTCGACGATGGCCGGCTCCGTGCGACCCGACGGCGGCGGCACCGCGGGGGCGACCGAGACGTTGATCTCGTCGGCGGGTGCCACCGCCAGCTCGGCCTTGGGCACCAGGTCGGGGATGACGCTGGGACGCTCCTGCGCCGCGACCGCGCTGACGCTCGCGAGCGCCATGGCGGCTGCCGCCAGCGTGGCGACCCATGGCCGCGTTCTTGAGATGACGCGGTGAGAACCTGCCATTCGAGAGCACCTCCGAAGGAGAGGGTCGCTTCGGTGTCGATCGCCGTCGTCCGGCCCTCAGTGTCCTCAGGCTGCGGCCCACTGCGTGATCAGGCCAGAACTATCAGTAACCTGGTAAGTGACTTTTGTCACGAAGTGTGTGGCGGGGAATGAGGTGCTCTCGGCGCGGATCCCGGGAGACGCTACATGGGGTGTGTCACCAGTCGGGTCGCTGCCGACGCGGGGGCTCCTCCAGGTCGCTCTCTCAGGGAGGGAGATGGCGTCATTGGTGCCCGCCCAGTGGTCGCGGCTGGCTGGCCCTTGCGCGCGCTGGTCGAGCTCGCCCTCACAGCGGGAATCCGGGGGCGGGCATTCGGGCACGTCGGGGATTCGGGGGCAGGGCAGGGCAGGGCATCGGCATGACACGGGAGCGATGCGGCCGTGGTAGCCGGGGGTGCGCAGCGGGACGCGGCGATGCGCGCCGGCTGGTCCTCGCTCGGCGCGCCGGCTAGTCCTCGCTGGACGGACTCGCCGGCAGTGCGTAGGCGCGCTCGGGCACGAGAGTCCAGGCGATGTCGTCGCCGGGCTGGTGGATGCCGTGTGACATCCATTCGCCGTCGACCGCCAGCATGTTCTCCTGGCCGTCACGCCAGCTCCAGCTCGTACTCCACGTACGACCCCAGGAACGTGCTGCCCTTGACGCGGGCCCGCAATGCGCCATCGCCGACGCGGATGGACTCGGGCCGCGCTACCACGACCGCCGTGTCGCCGGCTCGATGGCCACCGCCGGACGGGATCTGCATGGCCTCACCCATCATCGAGATGTCCACCATCTCGCCTTCCGCAGCGAGCACATCCCCACTCAGGAAGTTGGCGCGCCCGATGAAGTCGGCCACGAAACGGGTGGCCGGCCGGCGGTAGACCACGTCGGGGGGGCCGGCCTGCTCGATGCGCCCGGCATTCATCACCACGACCACGTCTGACAGTGCCATCGCTTCGGCCTGATCATGGGTCACATACACCGACGTCGTGCCCAGCTGCTGCTGGATGCGTCGGATCTCGGAGCGCAGCGAGACGCGCAGTTTGGCGTCGAGGTTGGACAGCGGCTCGTCGAAGAGCAGGACTCGCGGCTCGATGGCCATGGCACGGGCCAGCGCCACCCGCTGCTGCTGGCCACCGGAGAGCTCCGAGATCTTGCGGCTCCCGAGGCCGTGCAGGTTGACCAGGTCGAGCGCGGCGTCGATCGTCGCCTCCAGCTCCTTGCCCTTCTTGCCCTGCAGCTGGACGCCGAAGGCGACGTTGTCGTGGACCGTGAGGTGCGGGAAGAGCGCGTACGACTGGAAGACCATGCCCATGCCGCGCTTGTCCGGCGTCAGGCGCACGAGGTCCTTGCCGTCGAGCATGATCCGTCCGGTGGTGGGGTTCTCGAACCCCGCGATCATGCGCAGCGTCGTGGTCTTGCCGCAGCCCGAGGGTCCGAGGAGCGTCACGAAACTCCCGCCGCTCAACTCGATGGTGATGTCATCGACCGCTCGGACGGCCGCACCCTCGGGCGATCGAAAGTGCTTGCTGAGGCGCTCCAGCGACAGTGTCGCCGGTGCGCTCGCGCTGTTCTTGCCTTGTGCTGTCAGCCCCATGTCCCGCCCCCGGATGATTGCTCCGCGTCCGTTCGCGATCCGACCAGGAAGCTCAGGATCCCGATGGCGACGAGCACGATGATGATCAGTACCACGCAGTAGGCAAAGGCGTTGCCGTAGCGTGCCGCGTCCACTTCGTTGAGGATTTGCGCGGTCATGATGCGCACCTCCGGCGTGGTCAGGAAGATGACGGCGCTGATCGCCGTCATGGCACGCGCGAACGAGTAGATGAGGCCGGCCAGGAATGCCGGCCGGATGAGTGGCAGCGTGATCCGGCGGAAGGTGTGCTGCTGGCTCGAGCCCAGGGACGTGGCCGCCTCCTCGATGGACGGGTCGATCTGCTGCAACGACGAGGTGCCCGAGCGCAGGCCGCCCGGGGCCGAGCGCAGGATGAAGACCATCACGATGGCGATGGCACCCCCCAGGAAGGCCGCTCCGCCGGTCAGTTTGGGGAACACCGTGATGCCGAAGATCTCCGTCGGCGTGTTGAACGCCAGCAGGTAGCCGATGCCGAAGATCGTGCCCGGGATGGCCACACCCAGCATCACGCCGAAGTCGAGCGTGCCCCGGCCCCAGAAACGACGCCGGACCACGAGGAAGGCGACGACCACGCCCAGGACGCCGGCGATGGGGGTGGCGATGGCAGACAGCGTGACGGTGTCGGTCACCGCCTCGAACCCGTAGCCGAAGAGCACGGCCTCGAAGTGCTCCAGGGTGAACGCATGGTTCACGCCCAGCAGCTTGGTGAACGAGCCCACGACGATGGTGCCGTACAGCAGCACGATAAGGCCCACGATGGCGAGGACGGTCCAGAGCAGCAGCCAACGGATGGGTCGGCTCTTGATCTCCGCGTGCCGGCCACTGGGCTTGCCGGAGACCGAGACGATGGACGACTTGTTGGCGTAGTAGCGGTGCACGAAGTAGACGACGAGCGCCGGCACCAAGAGCATCACCGCCAGCACCGAGCCGGCCGTCAGGTTGTACTCCCCGACGATGGCGATGTACATGCGGCTCGCGAGCACCGTGTAGCTGCCACCCAGCACCAGCGGATTGCCCAGGTCGGCGAGCGCCTCCACGAACAGCAGTAGGAATGCCGAGGCGATGCCGGGAGCCAGGAGTGGCAGGCTGACCTTGCGGAAGGTATGCCAGCGCGAAGCGCCAAGGTTGGCGGCGGCCTCGTCCAGTGACGGGTCCAGCGCCCGCATCATGCCCGTCAGCATGATGTAGGCGATGGGGAAGAAGGTCAGCGCCATCACGATGGTCAGTCCCGCCGGGGGCATGAACGGGATATCCGGCCAGGAGTAGATGTCGAGGCGCAGGCCGAAGATGTCGCGGGTGATGATGCCGCTGCGGCCGAACAGCGTGATGGCGGCCACCGCGAGGGCGAACGGTGGGCTCACGATGGGGAGCAGGGCGATGATGTGGATCATGGTCTTGACCAGGCGAGGCGCCGGTACTCGCACCTGCACGTAGGCGAAGAGGAAGGCCACCAGCGTCCCCAGGCTGGCCACCGTCAGGCCCAGCATGATCGTGTTCAGCAGGATCCGGTTCTGGACCGTCGTGAGGTAACGCTCGAAGATCGGCCAGGCCTCGGCCGAGAACGCCTCGCCGATGACCTTGCCGACCGGCCAGAGGATGGCCACCAGCACGAAGCCCGCCGAGACCAGGATGGCGACGATGACGGCGGGGTCAACGGCACGCCACTTCGGTCGGTTGGGGTCCTTTGGGATGTCCTCGCGCCGAGGCAGTGCCGCGTCCCGGACAGCCTGGCGGTCGGAGATGGTCATGCGTTATGGAACGAGGCCGGCACGTGGCCGGCCTCGCTCATGACGTGTCCTGTCCTCACGGGTGCAGCATCGATACTGGTGCCCGTGAACGACATCGACCGGCTACTCGACCGGCTCGGCAGCGACCTCATCCTCGAAGCGCTGGGTCAGCTCGGTGCGCGCAGCGCCGGCAGCATCGAAGTCGTAGTCGATCAGGTTGACCTGGTCGAGACCGACGGAAAGCTCGCTGACGGCGGCGTCCGGGTTGGTGGGCAGTTGGAAGGAACCGACCGTGGGGCCGATCTCCTGTGTGTCGGCCTGCAGGGACCAGTCGATCCACTTCTTGGCGTTCTCGGGGTTCTGCGCGCCCGCCACGAGCGCGACTGCGCCGATCTCGTAGCCGGTGCCTTCACTGGGGAAGGTGACGACGAGGTCGGTGAACCCTTCTTCGTAGTTCTTGATGCAGTCGTGGCTGAAGATGATGGCCGTGGCGATCTCACCCCGTCCGGCCATGCCGCCCGGCGCTGAACCGGACTTCGTGTACTGCAGGATGTTCTTGTGAAGCTCCTTCATGTAGTCGAGCGCCGCGTCCTCGCTACCGAGGCGAATGACCTGCGTGTAGAAGGTCGTGTAGGCCGTACCGGAGCTGGCCGGATGGGCGACCGCGACGTTACCCACGAGCTCAGGGGCCAGCAGGTCGTCCCAGGAGCTGGGGGCCTCGATACCCAGGCGTTCGAGCTCGGACTGGTTGGAGCAGAAGCCCAGGGCACCGACGTAGACGCCGGTCCATGTCCCGTCCGCGGCCTTCTGCTCGTCGGGGATGGCGGCCGCGTTGGGAGAGATGTAGGGCTCGATGAGGCCTTCGGCGGCCGCCGCGATCTGGCCGTCCGCGGGTCCACCCCACCAGACATCGAACTCCGGCGCCTCGGAACCCGCGCGCAGACGCGCCAGCGCTTCGCCGGAGGACATGCGCACGTAGCTCGTCTCGATGCCGGTCTGGTCCTGGAACTCCTGCACCATCCGCACGCACCAGTCTTCCTGCGGTGTGCAGAGCACGGTGAGGCTGCCCTCGTCCTGTGCCGCGACGGTGCCACTCAGGCCGGCTGCGAGCAGGCCGGAGAGCAAGATCGGGCCGAACGCTGCGGGTCGTCTCATACTGCGATTCCCTCCTCGGCGTGTGGGTGGCAGAGTCCCCTGCCTGACCCATCTGGGGAGGGACGTTAGCACACCGTTAACACCGGAATCCGGCTGGCCGGGCCGTGCCTGACCGTCTGGGGGGTGCCTCCGTATCCACGCTTCGGAGGCTCACGATCGGAGCCTCGTCCCGGTCCCGCTGTGGCTCGGTCCGCCCGCCGTCTCGCTGCGGCTCGTTCCCGCCCGAGGGACAGCGTGACCCGCATCGTCGCCGTCTTGCGGGTCTCCGGCGGACCCGGGACGGCTCGGGCTCCGTCGCGGAACAGGCAGGACCGTGGACGGGGCAGACAAGACCGCGGACCCCCGACAGGGAGCCCGCGGATCGGAGTGCGAGTGAGTCCGGACGCGCGGATGCGTGCCCGGCGCGAACGGAGCTACGCGGCTGAGGCCGCGAGGGCCTGGTCGAGGTCCTCGAGGATGTCGTCGATGTGCTCGATGCCGACACAGAGGCGGATGGTGTCCGGCGTCACCTTGGCGCTGGCCTGCTCTTCGGGGGTCATCTGCCGATGGGTGGTCGAAGCCGGATGTGCCGCCAGCGAGCGCACGTCGCCGATGTTGACGAGGCGCTTGAACAGCTTGAGCGCGTCGTAGAACTTCACGCCGGGCTCGAAGCCGCCCTTGACGCCGAAGCTGAGCAGGCCCGACGGCTTGCCGCCGGTGTACTTCTGGGCCAGCTCGTAGTAGGGGGAGTCGGGCAGGCCGGCATAGCTGACCCATGCGACCCGGTCGTGACCCTTGAGATGCTGGGCCACCGCCTTGGCATTCTCGACGTGCCGCTCCATGCGGATGGGCAGCGTCTGGATGCCCTGCAGGATGAGGAAGGCGTTGAGTGGGCTGATGGCCGATCCGGTGTTGCGCAGCGGAACCGTGCGGGCACGTGCGATGAAGGCCGCCGGACCGAACGTCTCGGTGTAGCTCACACCGTGGTAGGCAGGCTCCGGCTCGATCAGCATGGGGTAGCGGTCGGGGTGCTCGGCCCAGGGGAAGTTGCCGCTGTCGACGATCATGCCGCCGAGCGAGTTGCCGTGGCCGCCGATGTACTTGGTCATCGAGTGGATGACGACGTCTGCGCCCCACTCGATGGGCTTGGTCAGGACGGGCGTGGAGACCGTGGCGTCCACGATCACCGGCACGCCATGGCGGTGTGCCATCTGCGCGATGCCTTCGATATCGGCGATGTTGCCGGCAGGATTGCCGATCGACTCGAGGAAGACGGCCGCGGTCTTGTCGTCGATGAGCGCCTCCAGCGCCGCCGGGCTGTCGTCAGCGGCGAAGCGGACGTCGATGCCCTGGCCCGGCAGCATGTGCGCGAAGAGCGTGTAGGTGCCGCCGTACAGCTGGGGCACGGACACGATGTTGGCACCGGCCTTGGCGATGGTCAGGATGGCGTAGTTGATGGCCGCTGAGCCGGCGCTGAGGGCGAGGCCGGCGATGCCGCCCTCCATCTCGGCGATGCGCTTCTCCAGCACATCCGCGGTGGGGTTCATGATGCGGGTGTAGATGTTGCCCGCGACCTCGAGGTTGAAGAGGTCGGCGCCGTGCTGGGCGTCGTCGAACTCGTAGGCGACCGTCTGGTAGATGGGCGGCACGACCGACTTGGTGGTGGGATCGGTCTCGTAGCCGGCGTGGACGGCGAGTGTCTCGTCTCTCATGCGGGGGTCCTCTCTGCTGTCGCCAGGCGGCGTGGCCTAGGCGTGATATCCGATGCCCAGCGGATCGGTCGGATCGATACCGGGCATGAAGGGCTCGTGGCGATCGAGGCCGGTGAGCTGGTAGACCAGCCCCAGCCAGTTGTTGAACAGCGCGCGGCCCGTGTCCCCCCAGGTGTTGTCCAGGTGCGCGTCGAACGACGCCTCCGGGAACTCCGGATCGGCCTCGCCGTGGGCGCGTGCGGCGAGGGCGTCGCGGAGGTACGTCTGTGCCAGATGGTCGGACTCTGGCGTCATGTAGTGCTCGGGATAGGGTGGCGGTGACTCCAGCTCGCCGTCAAGGAAGCGGCCGACCTCGCGCTTGTACTCCTTGAGCAGGCTGTTGCGGTCGTACTCGGGATGTCCCTGGAAGTAGACGATGCGGAAGCCGTCGGGACTGGTCGCCAGGTGCACGCCGGCCTCCTCGCTCTCGGCCAGGACACGCAGCCCGGCGTGGTCCCACTTGGCGCGCGGGACATCGTTCCAGCGCGAATGGGGTGCATCGAAGCGGGTGTTCACGTCCTGGGTCAGGGGATGGGCGCGGTCGACCACCCGGTGTCGATAGACGCCCCACAGCTTGTGCTCGTATGGCTCGCGATCCATGCCGTAGAGGTGCTTGACCAGGGCATGCGTGGCGAGGCAGGAGCAGAGGATGCTGGTGACGTTGCCGGCGGCCCAGCTGATGACCTCCTGCAGCGGCTCCCAGAACGGCTCCAGGTCCAGCGCCGGGTTGGTCACGTTGGCACCGCTGACGATGAGCGCGTCGAGCCCGCCGGCCTTGAGCTCCTCGAAGTCGGAGTAGAAGGCCTCGATATGCGCGCGCGCCGCCGCGCTACGCGCTAGGCCGGGCACGCTGAAGGGGTAGACGTAGATCTGGGTGATGCGGTTGCAGGCGCCGATGAGGCGCATGTACTGCTTCTCGGTCACCAGCAGCGCAGCGTCCGGCATCATGTTGAGCAGACCCACGTGGAGCTCGCGGATGTCCTGGTGCTGCGCGCGCTCGACGCTGAGCACATCCTCGCCCTCTGCGCGCAAGCGCTCGAACGTGGGCAGTGCGTTATGGGCGACCAGGGGCATGCCGGTTCCTCTCCCTGCGCGATAGGCCACCGTGTGGCGCGAGCATGGATGTTACCCGGGAGGGGGTCGGTCGATGGTGCCGGCGAGGGGCTGACCAGCCTGCTCACTGGACGACGCTCGGCTCAGGCTGGCGCCCAGGTCGCGGCGGTATCGTGTGGCAGATGCCTGACATCCGCGCGATCGGCCGCGCCCGTATCTCCGCATGGCTCCGACACTGGGGCCCGCTGCTGCCGCTGCTTGGGGCGACGCTCATCGTCATGCTGGGCTTTGGCGCCGTCATCCCGGTGTTGCCGCTGTTCGTGCAGTCGCAGGGCATCGACGCCACGACGCTCGGCGTCATCGTCGCCGGCTGGGCCATCGGCCGTCTCATCGCGGAGCCGTTCTTCGGCTGGTGGGCTGACTCGCACTCGCGCAAGCCGCAGATGACCGCGAGCCTCCTGCTGGTGGGTATCACGGCGCTGCTGATGCTCGTCTTCACCTCGGCCATCGCGCTCTTCACGCTGCGCTTCGTCGCCGGCGTCGCCTCCGGCATGTTCGGTCCGGCTGCCCGTGGGGCACTCGTGGATGCCACCGACCCGGGCTCCCGTGGGCAGGCGTTCGGCTACTTCTCGGCCTTCCAGATGGGCGGGTTCGTCCTCGGCCCGGCCATCGGCGCCTTCGGCTCGTCGATGATGGGCGGCTACGCCTTCCCGTTCCTGCTCATGGGTGTGCTGGGGTTCGTGTCGGCCGGCTTCCTGTGGCGCTTCCTGCGAGTCGAGCCGCGGGTGGTCGACCTGCTCCATCGCGACCTGCCTGTCGAGAGCGCCCTGGTCAAGACCGGGATCCATGCGTCCGCTGCCGCTGATCCGCGGTTCGTCGCCGTCAGCCAGGTCCCTGTGCGCCAGCAGGCACCCATCTCGGCCTTGCTCAATCGCACGCTCGTCGCGGCTGTCGTCGTCGGCTTCGGCCTGCAGCTGACCTTCGGCATCTACGACGTCGTCTGGCCGCTCTATCTCATCGACCTGGGTGCCAGCGTCGAGTGGGTCGGAGTGACGTTCATGCTTATCGGCATCCCCTCCATGCTGCTGGCCCCACTCATGGGTCGCTGGGTCGACCGCTGGGGATCGCTCCCCTTCGTGGTCGCGGGCTGCCTGGTGATGATCGGCGCGGGCATCACCTTCGCCAGCGCCTGGGAGCCGGTGCTGCCATCGGTGATGGTGACGTTCGAGGCTGCGTTCTCCGGGCTGCTGGGCACGGCCCTGTTCGCCATGGTGGCCAGTGGGTCTCCCCACGGTCGCACGTCCCTGGCGCAGGGGATCTACGGCTCGGTCGGCACGATGGCCATCATCGTGTCCGCCATGGCGTCGGGTGCGCTATGGGAAGCAGGCACGTCGCTGCCGTTCTGGTTCTTCAGCGCCGGAGTGGGCGCCACCTTCCTGCTGGGGATGTTGGTCTACTCCGGGTTCATCGCGCGCTTGTGGCGGCGCGTCAGCGTGGTCCAGTCACCGGCGTAGCGGCTCAGGCGGGGCTCCACGAGCCGCCCAGGACCAGCGCCAGCATGGCCGCGTTGATGGCGAAGCCGAGCACCAGTGCGGACGAGTAGAACAGCAGCAGCATCAGCGTCGAGCTGATTGCAGCCAACGTCATCAGGGCGCCCCACCAGTCGGTCGGGACGATGATGGCGACCGTCGCGAGGGCGGCCAGCAGGCAGAGCGCGAAGGTGGCTCCCATGAGCACGAGGCCGATCGTGCTCACCTGCCTGATATCCAGCCCCGCACGTCGGATGAGCCACGAGCGGCCGAAGTGGAAGGGGTACTCGCTGCTGCCGAAGGCCGCGTTGGGACTCTCCGGCTTGGGGAAGACGAACATCAGATGCACCCAGCCGTGGGCGAACACCAGCAGCGCCAGGAGCCATGGCCCGAGCGCGATGTCGTTGACGAGCATGAGCCAGACCGCGGCGGCGATGACCGAGACGACGACCGCCAGAGGAACGAGGGCACGCGCGATGCTCACGGCCCTCATGATGCCATCGCGTCAGTCGCCGCGGCGAGCGCTTGAAGACGGTCGGGCCACCACGCGCCGCGGGTGGGTTCAGGCCATCGAGGCGTCGTCGAGCTCGGCGAATCGAGGCAGTTCGACCCGGTCGATGTGGATGCGACCGCTCACGAGCGAATAGGCCAGGTAGGCGCTGAGTCGCCGCAGCCCGGTGATCCAATCGGGCAGGTAGCGCGCACGGGCGAGGGTGCCGTCCTCGAACAGCGGCTCCAGCTCCAGCACGTCGCCCAGCGTCATGCGCCCGGCGAACAGGATGGGAATCAGCTCGGCCCGCCCGTCGGCGATGACCTTGCGCAGGAACGTCTGCACGAGCAGCAGGCCCTCGAGGTAGGCGCCGTCCTTGGTGAACACGATGCTGCCGCGGACGTCTCCGCCCCGGAAGACGCGCTGGGCGGAGTTGTAGGCATCGCTCTCGCTCTGGCCCCCATCGAGGTAGATGCGGAAGACCTCGATGAAGTCGGCCCCCGACAGCCCCGCCTCCACCGCTCGCGCCCGCAGCGCGACGCGGCGCAGGCGAACCAGGTCGATGGAGTAGGTGATGAGCTCTGAGAAGACAGCCAGCCCTTCCTGGGTGCGTGTCGTGCGGGGAGAGCCCAGGCCGAGCACCCGCAGGTGTGGCTGGTGCTGCCCGCTCAGGCTCGTGGCGGCGTGGATGAAGGCTTCGTGGTTGAGCAGCTGGGCAAGGTCGAGCTCCGAGAACATCGCGCCTGCCTGCACCTTGACGCGCTTGCTCCCGGCTGCGGCCTTGGCCGACATCCCCGGGTCGACCACGACCTCGACAGTGTCGCGCGTGAAGAAGGCCCCCAGGCCGGCCCGCAGCAGCTCGGCGAAGTCGTTCGCCGCGATGTCCGGCGTCGTCCGCATCACGGCGTCGGACTGCTGCAGCTGCGCCGTGACGTCCAGCAGCGGCTCGGCGGCACTCGCGGCCGACATCCCCTGGCGCTCGTAGATGCGGTCGGGTCGGCCGTAGAGGCGAACCGAGTGTGCGGTGAAGTCGGGCGTCCCGATGGCGGCGACCATGCGCGCGGCAGTCAGGTAGGCCCATGCGGTCTTGTAGAGGTGACTGCCCATGGGGTGGCCGCGATCGCAGCGCTGCATCAGCGCCTCCAACGCCTCGATCTCCGCCTGGTAGTCGGGCGGCGTGGCGTTGACCGTGGGTAGTCGGGGTGAGCCGCTGCGCCAACTCTCGAGGAAGCGCTCCTCCTCCGCCCGCGGCCAGGTCAGATTGGACAGGACCTTGATGGACTTGCTGATACCGATCAGCTCGGCGTCGAGGAGGTCGAAACGCGCCAGCGCTTCAGGAGTCTGTGCCATGTGCGGCGCTCCGTGGTCGTCGGCCCGCTGGGTCGCGGGAGCCGATCAGGCGCGCAGCATGGCACAACCTGGGCGCACTGCTGGCTGGGCGCGGGCGGCGGGTCGACCTCAGGCGGCGGGTCGGGCGGATAGGTCTCCTCGAGCACCCGTCGCATGAGCTGCGCGAAGTCGCCGGGCATCTGGCTGATGGACGCCGCGCAGTCCAGCGGGACGGGCCTCTCGAGGCTTAGCGCGGTCGACTCTGCGAGCGGTCTTCTCCGTGCATCGCGCCCGTCTCCAGGCGCTCGGCCAACACCTCCGCAAGATGGCGCGCTCGCCGGCCGGAGACGAAGTCGATCTGGGTGCGGCAGCTGAAGCCATCGGCGAGCAACGGTGCATCGGGGTCACGCTGAAGGGCCGGGATCAGCTCCAGCTCCGCCACCTGCTGGGCGATGTCCTCGTGGCCCGCCTCCGCGCCGAAGTTGCCCGCCAGGCCGCAGCAGCCCTCGAGCTCCGTGCCCACGGTGATGCCGTTGCGCTCGCAGACGCGTCGGTCGGCGTCCAGTCCCAGCACGGCCTGCTGATGACAGTGGGGCTGCGAGATCGCGGGGGAGGGGGCGCTGATCGCGGCCGGACCGACGTACTCGACTCGATCCAGCAGCTCTGCGAGCGTCGTCACGCGGGCGGCGAGATCGTGCGCACGCGGGTCGTCGGGGAGCAGCTGCGGCAGGTCCGACTTCAGCATCGTGGCGCAGGACGGCTCGAGCACGACCACGGGGCCGTCGCCCAGGAGCTCTGGCGCCCCCAGCGAGCGCTGCAGCACCCGCCTGGCCATGCCCAGCTGACCCGTGGTGTGCCAGGTCAGGCCACAGCAGACCGAGCGTCCGGGGACGATGGCCTCGTAGCCGGCCGCCTCCAGCACGCGCACTGCCGCGTGCGCCACCTGGGGCGTCAGATGGTTGTTGAACGTATCGGGCCAGAGCACGACCCGACCGTGCTCGCTCGGCCGCCGTGCCCGGTGGCGATGCTCGCGCGTGAAGGGGCGGGCCGCGATGGGCGGGATGCTGCGACCCCGCGCGATGCCGGCGGCGAGGGTGAACAGGCGACCCGTGAGCCGGGAGCGCGTCAGCGTATTGACCAGCCGCGGAACGCGCGACGTCAGCGCCAGCCACAGCGGTAGCCAGCCCAGCGAGTAGTGCGAGAGCGGGCGCAGCCGCCGGCGGTAGTGGTGATCGAGGAACTCGGACTTGTAGGCAGCCATGTCCACGCTGGTGGGACACTCCGAGACGCAGCCGCGACAGGCGAGACAGAGATCAAGCGCGTCGCGGACCTCCCGGGAGCGCCAGCCATCCTTAGCCAGGCTACCGACCATCATCTCCTGCAGTAGGCGAGCGCGTCCGCGGGTCGAGTGCCGTTCATCCCGCGTGGCTCGGAAGCTGGGACACATCAGGGCGGAGCCCTGCGTGGAGACGCAGCGACCGACACCGATACAGCGATCGACCGCCGCGCGGAAGTCTCCGTCGTCGTGGCTGAAGGCCTGGCTCGGCTGCACGGCCAGGATCGTCGGCGTGGTGGCGCGCAGGTCCGCGGTGAGGGCCGGCGGCTCGACGATGATGGCCGGATTGAGCGTGCCGAGCGGGTCCCAGATGCGCCGGAACTCGCCGAAGGCCTCGATCAGCTCAGCGCTGAACTGGCGCGCCAGCAGCGGACCTCGTGAGCGGCCGTCCCCGTGTTCACCGGAGAGCGACCCACCGTGGCGCACTACCAGGTCGGCAGCATCGGACATGAAGTGCTCGAAACGCTCGGCGCCGCCGGGCAGATCCAACCCGAAGCCCACGCGCAGGTGGATGCAGCCTTCACCGTAGTGGCCATAGGAGATCGCCTGCATGCCGTGGCGACCCAACAGGGTGCGCAGCTCGGCGAGGTAGGCGCCGAGGCGCTGGGGCGGCACGGCAGAGTCCTCGAAACCGGGCCATGCCCGGGTGCCGTCAGCCAGTCGGTTGGAGTGACCGGCGCCGTCTTCGCGGATCTTCCACAGGGCAGCCTGGATGCGCGCATCTTCGATGAAGCGGACTGAGGAGGAGTCGAGCGTGCGGTCGATGGTGGCGGCAAGTCGTTCGCCATGCTCACGAACTGCCGCAAGGTCGTCGCCGCGCGCCTCGACCAGCAACCAGGCGCCACCGGCGGGGAGTCCCATCACCGCGGCGTCAGCATCGGCCAGGGCGAGCAGCTCAGCCGAGAGCGACTCCACGGTGAACGGCTCGGTCGTGAGCAGCCGCGGCACACTGTCGGCGCCCTCGATGTCGTCGCGGAAGCCCAGCACCAGCAGTCCTCGCGCCGTGGGCGGGCGCACCAGGCGCAGGGTGATCCGCGCAAGCACCGCACACGTACCCTCGGTCCCGGCCATGACCCGCGCGAGGTCGGGCCCGCGCTCCGGCAGCAGCCAGTCGAGGGCGTAGCCGGACACTCGTCGTGGCCACGGGGGCAGCTCACGGCGGATGAGCTCGGCATGCGTCTCCGCGAAAGCCGTGAGGCCTGTCGCCAGCTGGCCCTGCGGCACTAGCCAGTCGGGATCGGCCGGGCGCTCGGGCGCGTCGGGTCCGCTCAGCCGCACCCGCGAGCCGTCGGACCGGATCACGTCCAGTGCCAGCACGTTCTGGGCGGTCGTACCCCATGCCACCGAGTGCGAGCCACAGGCGTTGTTGGCGACCATGCCGCCGACGGTGCAGCGGCTGTGCGTCGAGGGATCAGGGCCCACGCGCAGGCCGTGGGCAGACACAGCGGCGTTGAGATCGTCGAGCACGACGCCCGGCTCGACGATGGCGTAGCCCTCGTCGCTGTTGACCTCCAGGATGCGGTCCAGCCGGTGGGTGGTGACCACGACGCCGTGGCCCAGGGCATTGCCGGCGATGCTGGTGCCGGCGCCGCGCATGGTCAGTGACGTCCCGGTCTCGCCACAGATGCGCACGATCGCGGCCAGCTCGTCGACATCGGCGGGCTCCGCGACGAGCGCCGGAAGGGCACGGTAGAGCGAGGCGTCGGAGGTGTAGAGGGAGCGCGTCCCAGCGTCGGACTGGAGGCGAGTCCCCAGGAACCCCCGCAGGCGCTGCTCCACGGTAGTCTCGCCGAGCGTTGGAGCTGCCATCAGCCTCGCTTCGTCTCGACGTGCCTGCCCACGCCCACGAGCGTACCACCACGCTGCCGGAGGATCGAACGCGGGACGAGCGAAGCATCGGCGCGCGAGCTCGATATCGGTGGCCGCCCCAGGATGGACAGGTCAGAGCTGGCGCAGGCTATCCGCAGCAGTTCCTGAGGCGCGCCGGCGAGGACGAGCCGGGGCGCGATGCAGTCCGATCAGATCACCGAGTGGGCGCAAGGTCAAAGCGGGATTCACATGCGAACAGGGCTACTTGGGCGTGCCCCTGATCCACGCCATGAGCACCTCGAGCAACGAGCGTGACGGACGATACGCGTCGGGCCCGCGACTCTCGACCTCCAGCTCCGTAGGCTCTGGCGCGATCTCGTCGCTCAGCGTGCGCAGGGCAGCAGGAAACGTGCCGTAGGGACCCAGGAACGCACCCGCGTTGTGCGAGGCCTCCCGACGCTGCGGTGATTCGTCCTCGTCCATGGGGTCCAGCCTCGCCGCTGCGTCCGACGCGCGTCAAGTGCCATCAGACCCTCGATCAGTCTGCTGACATCCGGGTCGGCTGATCGCCCGGCGCGCGGAGGCCCTGCGCCACTGCGCGGCGGGCGAGCTCGATGCCGGCATCGGTGAGCGCGGAGTCGAGCCGGACCCGGATCTCCGTCGCGATGCGCCAGCGCTCGCTGGCCACGACCTTGCCCCGCATCACCGCCGTGCTCCCGAGCTCGTCGGCCTCGTCCACGAAGCGCGGCGTCGGCGCCTCCAGGATGGCCGCCGCGAACTCGGCATCGGCGGCCACGCCTTGCCCTACCTGCTCCATGATCGCCAGCACCCGCGACAGGTCGCCCTGGCGGACGCCACGGACGCGCACCTCCGCGGCCGCGTAGACGCGGGTGCGGTTGGCGACCAACCGCAGCTCACCGTTGGAGATGGAGTAGACCGTGCCATCGACGCCACGGATGACGGTACGTCGCAGGCCCACGCTCTCGACGGTGCCGCTCCAGGCCAGGTTGCTGATCTCGATGTTGTCGCCCTTGAAGAACTGCCCTTCCACGATGATGAGGATGCCCATCAGGTAGTCCAGCACGATCGCCTGGCCGGCGATGGTGACACCGGCCAGGAACAGGCCCACGAGCACGAGGACGCTCCAGAGTCCCAGCAGGCCGACCACGATGAGGATGGCGATGGACAGGATGGAGACGCGCATCAGCGTGGTGACCAACGACACGATGGTGTCGGCGCGCTTTTGCAGCTCCGTGTCCTCGACGCCGGTGCCGCTGAAGTCGCCCTCCGTCGCGCGCAGCGTGCGCTGGACCACAGTCCTCACCATGCGTCCCGAGTAGGCGTACAGCACGATGAGGATGGCGGCGACGAGCAGGAGCAGCACGAGGTTCTGCGAGAACCACTGTTGGATGTTGCTGGTGTCGACCTGCATGCCTACCCCACTGCTGACAGCCTTCGCCGGCGTCGTCCCCGGGTCCCCTGGGATCGGGGTCTCGCTGGTCGCCGCGGCGCCTCCGACCGACCATAGCGCAGTCGGGTGTCGCTGGCGGCCGCCAGCTCAGCCCTCCGGAAGCCACTCCAGCGATGCGGCCAGGGACAGGTAGCGGTCGTCAGGCGTGGGCTCGCCCACGCAGAACAGCGCCAACAGGCGGCCATGCCCATCTCCGAACGAGTAGCGAACTGCCCGCGTGCCGTCGTCGAAGGTGAGATCGGCGAATCCCGTGCGTCCGGCAGGCAAGTCGAGGTAGTCCGTTTCGTTCACGAGCAGGTCGTCCCGGTCGTCGGCGATGGACACGTACTCGTCGTGCATGTCTTCGACCGCGACCCAGCCGTTCGTCTCCGCCAGCGTGCTGTAGTCGCTGAGCGCGCAGACGGCAGTGTCCCTGGTGGCGTAGAGCAGCCCCTGGTTGGTGGAGCTGCCACGGACGTGCCAGGCTTCGGGGAAGCTCATGGCCACACCGGCGTCCGGGCGCGACACGACCGCGTCGAAGGGGGAACTGGTGAGCGTCTCATCGGGCTCCGGGTCCAGCGTCTCGGCGATGGCCAGCCAGCGGTCGTCGGGCAGCTCGTCGCCACGGCACCAGAGCTCGTGCACGTAACCGTCGCTCCAGGCCGAGTAGACCGACCAGCGACCCCCGTCCTCGTTGGCCGCGAAGTCGACGCGCTCGGCCGCCCCGGCGGGCAGCTCCACCGCTTCGCGTTCGATGAGGATGAAGCCGGAACCCGGGGCCAGGCCCACGACGAAGTCGTCCACGTCGGTGGCCAGGTCGGGGAGCTCGGAACGCCGGGTCCCGAACTCACAGCGCTGGTCGATGCCGAGGGCGTTGATGAAGCGCGGTGTCAGCTCATCCCCGGGAGCCTCCAGGCGCCAGCCCGATGGGAAGCGCAGGGCGGCCCGCACAGCCGGATCATCGGGTGCCGCCACCACCACCGTCGGTCCCGCCGGCTGCTCGACAGCGAGAGCGGGCAGACCTCCCAGGGCGAGTACGGTCGGGAGCAGGAGACTGGCTGTCGCGGCGCGCACGCGGAGCGTCGACACGCTATGGCCCGTCGAGCGTGATGCCGGCAGCGAGCACGTCCTCGGCGAAGCGGGCCTGCGACTCGGTCGTCGGCTCGAGCTTGGTGGGGAAGCAGATGATGCGATCGACGCCAGTCTCCGCGAAGGCGGCGACCAGGTCCACGCGCCTCTGGCCGGGCGGGGTGAAATCCTCGTCCAGGGTGTAGACGGAGAAGCGCAGGCTGGCCGGGTCGCGACCGGCCGCTTCACACCTGCGCGCGGACCTCGGCCATGCGCTCGGCCACCTCGTGCGGCTGCAGGAAGACGAGGTTGAGCTCGTCGGCGAACCTCACCGCCAGGCCGGCCGTGCGCACGCGTCCGTTGCCGCCGACGATGAGCGGGATGTGCTCCTGGATGCCCCGCGGCTCGTTGATGGCGTCGCGCACGTGGACCCGCTTGCCTTCGTAGCTGGCGTGTCCCGGCGCGAGCATGCGCGTGATGACCTCCAGGTGCTCCTCGAGGGTGTCGATGCGCTCACCGATGCGCGGGAAGCCATAGCCGTAGGCGAGCCACTCGTCCTTCTTCCAGCCGGCCCCGATGCCGACCTCGAAGCGGCCGCCGCTGATGACGTCGATGGTCGAGGCCAGCTTGGCCGTCAGCGCCGGGTTGCGGAAGGCCGTGCAGATGACCATGTGGCCGAGGCGCACCGACTCGGTGGCCATGGCCAGGGCCGACAGCTGCGAGAACGACTCGAAGGTGATCTCATCGGTGGGTACCGGCACGGTGTGGAAGTGATCGAAGGCCCACAGCGACTCGAACCCGAGCTCCTCGGCCTGGACGGCCAGCTCGATGGTGCGGGCCCAGGCCTCCGCCGGGTCCCATCCGTCGTACTCGCCCTTCCAGCCCTGCGGCGTGATCAGGCCGACCTTCATCATCCCCTCCTTGGCTTCGCCCGCTCGTCTCAGATCGCCTTCGCCGGCACCGGCTCAGCCGTGTCATGCTCGGCCGGGGCGACGGCCTCGCTGTACCTGAGCGGCTGGTCCCTGAGCGCCAGGGTCACCACCGCGAGCGCCACGACCGTGGCGCCCAGGCCGAACCAGAAGGTGTCGGCGACGGCAAGTGAGAAGGCATCGTAGATGCCAGCGATGATCTGGTCCACGAAGCCCTGCAGCGGCGGGACCTGTGCCAGCTGATCGGGCAGGCTCAGGCCGCCCACCTGTGTCAGGTCGTTGCCGCCACTGGCGAACTGGCCCACCAGGCCGACCTGCTCGGCAGGTACGCCGGCCGCGGCGAGCGACGGCTCGAGTCGCGAGCTGAAGGACTCGGCGAAGATGGTGCCCACGACCGCCAGGCCCACCGAGCCGCCGATCTGGCGGAAGAACGTCAGGTTGCCCGTGGCCACGCCCAGCCGGCTGAAGGGCACCGACGACTGCACCACGATGGTGAACACCGACAACGTGGGCCCCACCCCGAGGCCGGCGATGAGCATCCACAGCCACAGGATCGTGAGGTCCGTCGTGGCGTTGAGGAAGGTGAACAACAGGATGCCGGCGGTCATGAGCACGAGCGATCCCGAGACGATCCACTTGTAGCGCCCCGACTTGCTCACGAGGATGCCGGCGACGATGGAGCTGGTGATGACACCCACCAGCAGCGGCAGGATCTGCAGGCCCGACTCGGTGGGGCTGACGTCCTTCACGAACTGGAACCAGCGCGGCAGGAAGATGACCAGGCCGAAGAAGCCGATGGAGGCCAGGAAGGTAGCCAGGATCGTCACCGCGTAGTTGCGGATGCGGAAGAGGTCCAGCGGCACGATGGGCTCCGCCGCGCGCGACTCGATGAACAGGAAGACGGGGGTCACGAGCGCGGCGATGATGAGGTAGCCGCCGACCTCGAACGAGCCCCAGTCGGCAGACTGCTTGTTGGTCAGGCCGAGCAGCAGGAACACCACGCCCACGGTGAACACGGCAGCCCCCAGGTAGTCGAGCTTGCGCGTGCGCGGCTCACCGTGGACCGACGGCAGGTAGCGATAGACGATGTAGAGCGCGACCGCGCCGATGGGCAGGTTGACGAAGAAGATCCAGTGCCAGCTGAGGCTGTCCGTCAGCCACCCTCCCAGGAGCGGGCCGAGGATCGACGCGATGCCGAAGACGGCGCCGAAGAGGCCCTGGTAGCGGCCGCGCTCGCGCGGGCTGAAGAGGTCGCCGATGACGGCGAGGGAGACCGGGAAGATGGCACCGGCGCCGATGCCCTGGATGCCGCGGAAGATGATCAGGCTCTCCATCGACCAGGAGAGGCCTGAGAGCGCCGAGCCGATGAGGAAGACGCTGACGCCGAACAGCAGCATCAGCCGACGGCCGAAGATGTCCGAGAGCTTGCCGTAGAAGACGCCGGTGATGGTGGCGGTGAGCAGGTAGCTGGTGATGACCCAGGTGTAGAGCTCGTTGGTGCCCCCCAGCTCACCGACGATGCGCGGCAGCGCCACGCCCACGATGGTCTGATCGAGCGCTGACAGGAAGATGACCAGCAGCACCGCGAAGAGGATCTCCATCTTGCGGCGATGTGGCAGCGCGAGCGCGGGGTCGAGCTCGGCAAGTGTCGGCGTGTGGGGGATGGACATGGCGGTGGCGTTCGGTTCCTCGTGTGGGATCGTGTGGTAGTCGCCCTAGCGGGCTGTGGTCGGCGCCTCGGGATCGACCGCGGCGCGCGAGATGATGCGCATCGCGCGAAGGCAGAGCTGCTGTTCGTCCGCGTCGAGCGTACTCAGGATGCGCCGCAATTCCTCGTGACGGACGGACTCCAGCTCGGCCACGACGTCGGCGCCCTGCGTGGTCAGGTGAACGGTGACGACGCGGCGGTCTGGCTCATCGCGTTCGCGCCGCACCAGCTCCTTCTCCTCCAGGCGGTCGATGATGCCGGTCAGGTTGGGCAGGGCCACGTCGGCCAGTGCCGCGAGCTGGCTCATCGACTGCGGGCCGTGGACCTGCAGCAGCATCAGCAGGTGGATCTGGAGCTTGCTGATGCTGCGGTCCTGCCAGACCCTGGCGATGACGCGACGTTGCGCGCTGAAGAGGGATTCGGCCTCATCGATGATCTGCTCGACGACGTCGTCAGCGGCCACGCGACCGCGGCCCGGGGGAGATGCTTATGGTCACGATAGTGATTATGGTCAGGCGCAGCGATTCGTCAAGCGCACCGCAGCGGCCGGCGCCCTCGGCCTACCAGCGCTGGTGCACCAGCGTCTTGGCGTACTTCGCGTAGCGCTCGGCGACCTCGCCCATGAGCTCGGCCGAGAGCGGGGGCAGGTCGGCGGCGGCGGCATTGGCGCGGGCCTGGTCGGGCGTCTTGGCTCCGGGGATGGCGGCGCTCACGCCCTGGTGCATGAGGATCCAGCGCAGTGCCAACTGGGCGGTGGTCATGCCGGCAGGTGTCAGCTCCTTCAGGGCCGCCACGAAGGCGAGGCCGGCCTCGTAGTCCAGCCCGGCGAAGGTCTCGCCGACATCGAAGGCGGCCCCATCGCGGTTGTAGTTGCGGTGATCGTCGTCGGCGAACGTCGAGGCCCGGTCGTACTTGCCGGTGAGCAGACCTGAGGCGAGCGGGACCCGCGCGAGGACGCCCACGTCGTTGGCCAGGGCCTCGTCGAGGAAGCGATCCGCGGGGCGCTGGCGAACCATGTTGAAGATGATCTGGACGGTGGCGACCCCCGGATACTCCATGGCCTTCTGCGCCTGCTCCACCTTCTCCACGCTCACCCCGTAGTGGCGCATGACGCCCTCGGACACCAGCTCATCGCAGGCAGCGAAGAGCTCCGGCGTGTAGTAGACGTCGAAAGGTGGGCAGTGCAACTGGACCAGGTCCAGCGTGTCGGTGCCCAGGTTCTCGCGGCTGCGGTCGGTCCAGGCAACGAACGCCTCGGGGGTGTAGTTCTCCAGCTTCTGCTCGACACGCCGGCCCATCTTGGTTGCCACGTAGATGCGCTCGCCGTGGCGCTCGGCGAGGAAGCGGCGGATGAGCTGCTCGCTGTGGCCATCGCCGTAGACGTCGGCAGTGTCGATGAAGTTGACCCCGGCATCGGCCGCCGCATGCAGGGCCGCGAGGCTGTCGTCGTCGTCGACGGTCCCCCAGTCGGCCCCGATGGCCCAGGCGCCAAAGCCGATCGCGCTGATCTCATATCCGGTCTTGCCAAGTCGTCGGTATTCCATGTCGATGAGCGTAGCGCGTCCCCAGCCGGGCCACGGGCAAAGCGGACCAACCCGAGCCCGGTGTCAGAATGGAGGTGCACACGTGGAGGCCGCTCAAGGAGAGACGGCCCGACTCACCAATGGGAGATGCGATATGAACAAGCGACGATCGGTCGCCACCATCTTGAGTGCCGCACTCATCGTCAGCGCGCTGCCCGGGCTCGCATCGGCGCAGGATGAGACTGAGACTGTCACGCAGCCGGCTGAGGGCGTCGAGTGGCAGTTGGGGTCCTATCTGTCCGAGGGGATCCTCATCGATGTGCCTGCGGAGGTGGACGTCACGCTGCTCATGACCGGCGGCGACGCTTCCGGTTCGGCCGGCTGCAACTCCTACTTCGGCTCGTACGTGATCGACGACACCAGCCTGACCTTCCCCGGGCCCTTCGGCAGCACGCAGAAGTTCTGCGAGGGCGCCGCGCAAGAGGTCGAGGACGCCTACCTGCCACTGCTGGGCGCAGTCTCCGGGTGGACCATCGATGAGGCTGGCATGCTGGTCCTGACCGGCCTCGACGGCGAGGTCTCGCTCGTATACGCGGAGGCCACGGTCGACATCACCGCCTCCGATATCGAGGTCCTGATCGAGGCACTTGACACCCTGCAGGCACAGATCGACTTCGCCGAGTCGCAGATCGCAACGCTGAACGAGGAATTCTCCTCGGTCAATGTCACCAAGCTCCGAAACCGCATCGCTGCCAACGAGCAGGCCATCGCCGAGATCAACGCCACCATCGGCCGCTTCCGCAATCGCATCACGGCCAACGAGGAGGCCATCGTCAGGATCGACAACACGCTCAACCGGTTCCGTGATCGCATCAAGGCGCTGGAAGAGAACGACGCCAGGCAGGATCAGCGCATCGCCGACCTCGAGGACGCCCTCGGGATCGCGACCCCCGCGGCCGAGTAGCGCCAGGCGCTCTCCTCGCCGATCAGGAGCCGCCGCCGGGATCACCGGCGGCGGCTTCTTTTTCGCTAGCGGTCGGCGAAGACCGTCGCCCAGTCATGGCGCATCGAGACCACGTTCCAGCCGTGGCGACGTGCCGTGTCCACGATGGGCTCGTGGCTCTCGAAGCTCTCGGCGACGCTCTCGTAGGCGTACTCGCGCTCGGCGTCATCGTGGTGGATCAGCATCGCCATGGCGGGCCCATCGGAGGCGAGCGCATATTCGAGCATCTCGCTATCACCGGCCGAGTTGCCGGCCGCCAGGATGGGCCGACGGCCCAGGGATCGCTGGATGTTGGCGATCTTGGCAGCACCCTCGTTGGGGTCGCCGAAGATCTCCCGCGTGCGCCGCAGCCGGGGCGTTCCGTCCGCGTGGTCCAATTCGTAGCCGACCTGTGAGCCCACCACGCCCTCCGGCGGGATGCCGTAGAACGGACCGCTGATGGCACGCACGAACTCGGTGCCGCTGCCGGTCACGAGGTAGACGGAGAACAACCGCGCGCGCAACTCTCCGATCAGCTCGAGCATGGGTCGGTAGCGCATCTGCGAGAGGGGTACGCCCCGGTCGGCGTGGCGTGCCGTGGCGAAGAAGTCACGCACACGAGCGTCGTACTCCTCGGGCGTCATGCCATGGTGCAACTCTGCCAGCGCCAGGGCCACGTTGACCGGGCCCAGCTGTCCGATCGCGACGCGGTCGCCGTCCAGCACGGCCCGATACTCGGCTCGGTCCCGGAGTCGTGGACGCTCTGCCACCGCTGCCCGCAGCTCGCGCTGATAGAACTCGAGCTGGGCGTAGCGCGGCTTCTCGCACCAGAGCGTGCCGTCGTGGTCGAACACCGCGACCCGGCGCTCGACCGGGATCATCTCGGCGGCGTCGAGGAACGTCTCGACGGCGTCACGCACGGCTCCCGGTCGCCACGACGGCAGCTTGGCCTGGTTCATGTCGCGATGGTCCTCCAGCTCGTGATCCCCGCCAAGCGTACGTGGACTGTAGGCTCTGCGACATGGACCCGAGTCGAGCCTTCACTCGCAGCGATGTCATCACGGGGCCGTCGCCCTCGCCAGACGGGGAGCCGAACGAGCGCCTCGCGAGCCGGCTGCTGCCGCTGCTCCCGGATCCGCCGCCGGCCGGGGCGCCGCCGGCCTACCACGTGCTGACCAAGCCCACTGGTGCCATCTGCAACCTCGACTGCACCTACTGCTTCTTCCTCTCGAAGGAGGCGCTGTACCCGGGCAGCAAGTTCCGCATGACCGACGAGACGCATGAGCAGTACATCCGGCAGCTGCTCGAGTCGCATCGGAGTGAGCGCGTCACCGTCGCCTGGCAGGGCGGTGAGCCGACGCTGATGGGCCTCGACTTCTTCCGCGACACGCTGGCGCTCGTGGAGCGCTATCGACGCCCGGGCCAGATCATCGAGCACACGCTGCAGACGAACGGCACCAAGCTGGACGAGGAGTGGGCGGCGTTCTTCGCCGAGCACGGGTTCCTCATCGGCCTGTCCATGGATGGCCCGGCTGACATCCATGATGCGCAGCGCGTCGACAAGGGCGGCAAGGGCACCCATGACAAGGTCATGCGTGCGGCACGGCTGCTGCAGGCGGCTGGTGCCGAGTTCAACATCCTCTGCACGGTCCACAAGCTCAACGGCGACCGTGGCAAGGAGGTCTACCGCTTCTTCCGCGACGAGGTCGGCGCGACCTTCATGCAGTTCATCCCGATCATCGAGCGGGCCACCCCGGAGCTCATCGATATCGCCGAGGCCGGCTGGGGCGACAACGTCGAAGGTCGGCCGCTGTACACGCAGTCGGGCTCGCTGGTGACGGGTCGCTCCATCGGTCCGCAGCAATACGGCGATTTCCTCGTCGACATCTTCGAGGAGTGGGTGCGCCGGGACGTGGGCTCCATCTACGTTCAGATGTTCGACGTGACCCTGGCCAACTTCGTGGGCGCTCCGCCGAGTCTCTGCATCCACTCCGAGACCTGTGGTCGTGGACCTGCCCTCGAGCACAACGGTGACCTCTACACCTGCGACCACTTCGTGGAGCCCAGGTACAAGCTGGGGAACATCAACCAGACCCACATGCTGGACCTGGTGGCGTCACCGAGGATGCAGCAGTTCGGACTCGACAAGCGTGACCGACTGCCCCGCTTCTGCCGCGAGTGTGACGTGCGCTTCGCCTGTCACGGGGGCTGCCCCAAGGATCGTTTCCGCGAGGATCCCTACGGCGAGCCGGGCCACAACTACCTCTGTGCCGGCTTCAAGCGCTTCTTCGGCCACGTGAGCAAGCCCATGCGTGCCATGGAGGCACTGCTGAAGGCCGGCCGGCCGGCAGCCGAGGTCATGTATGCCTACGCCGCCGAAGATGCCGCTCGCGGGCGCAACGACGACTGCTCCTGCGGCTCCGGCCGCAAGTTCAAGCGCTGTCACGGCGACCGGCCGCTGCCGTCGCGTGCCGCCATCGACCGGGCCGTGGCACAGGTGATGGCGCGCTAGCTGCGCGAGGCCGGCCCCGGTCCCAGTCGTGTCGCGAAGCGGGACGCCGGCCTCAGGCGGGGCCGGCGCCGCAGGGCGACACGTCTCAGTGCAGACCCCCGTCGTTGACGGTCCGCATCTTCTCCATGATCGCGTCGAGGTTGAAGGAGGCCGGCTCCTGCCGCGGCGGGAATTCGCGGAACGACTGGATCTGCTCGGCTGCGAGTGCCTGCATCGGATAGATCACGAACACGTGCTCCAGCAGCCAGTCCCAGTAGCTGTTGGCGTTCTCATCGGCGCGCTCGAAGGGGTCGCGACGCAGGTTGAAGATCTTGGGCAGGCGCAGTGGCACGAACGGTTCCGCCCACAGCTGGAGCGTCTTGGCCCGCTGCTCGTAGAAGACCGCCTTCCAGTCGCCGTAGCGGATGGCCACGACCAGCCCATCGTCGTTGGTGTAGAAGAACCACTGACGCGGGCTCTGGTCGGTCTCGCCCAGGAGATAGGGCAGGCCGTTGTAGCCGTCGATCTTGACCTTGAACGTCTTGTCACCGGCCTGGTACCCGGCCCGCAGCTTGGCCACGATGTCGGGCTCCCCGGCGGCCGCCAGCAGCGAAGGCAGCCACTCCTGGTGGGTGAAGATGCCATTGAGCGTCCGTCCGGCCTCGAACTTGCCGGGCCACCTGGCGAATGACGGGACGCGGTAGGCGCCCTCCCAGTTGGAATTCTTCTCACTGCGCCAGGGGGTGATGCCCCCGTCGGGCCAGGTGTTGTAGTGCGGCCCGTTGTCGGTGCTGTACAGGACGATGGTGTCGTCGGCGATGCCGAGCTCGTCGAGGACGTCGAGCATCTGGCCCACGTTGAGGTCGTGCAGCACCATGGCGTCGTTGTAGAAGCCCTGGCCGCTGATGCCCGCCTTCTCCTCGGGGATGCGCGTCCACATGTGCATGTGCGTGGCGTTCCACCAGACGAAGAAGGGCGTGCCGGCTGCGTGGGCATCGCGGATGAAGCCGATGGCGCGCTCGGTGACGTCGTCGTCGATGGTCTCCATGCGCTTCTTGGTCAGCGGGCCGGTGTCCTCGATGCGGCCGTCGGCGTAGGAGTGGATGACCCCGCGGGGTCCGAAGCGCTCGCGGAAGGCGGGGTCCTTGGGATAGTCAGGGTGCTCTGGCTCATCCTCGGCGTTGAGGTGATAGAGGTTGCCGTAGAACTCGTCGAAGCCGTGATTGGTGGGCAGGTGCTCGTCGCGGTCGCCGAGGTGGTTCTTGCCGAACTGCCCGGTGGCGTAGCCGAGGGGCTTCAGCAGCTCGGCGATGGTGGGGTCCTCGCCGGATAGGCCGACCTCGGCGCCGGGGATGCCCACCTTCGTGAGGCCGGTGCGGACCGGGTTCTGGCCGGTGATGAAGGCCGCACGACCGGCCGTGCAGGACTGCTGGGCGTAGTAGTCGGTGAACTCCACGCCTTCGCGGGCGATACGATCGATGTTGGGTGTCCGATAGCCCATGGCGCCACGGTTGTTGTGGCTGATGTTGTACCAGCCGATGTCGTCGCCCCAGAGGACGAGGATGTTGGGCTTGCCGTTCGGCATGTGAGCTCCCTCTTGTCGTGGGTGGTCGACTCGTGATCTCGTCGACCCCGCCTGGGGCGATGGTACCTGTCCGCAGCGGCGATGAAGGCCCGGGCGATCAGGAAGCCGAGCCAGCCGAGTGCGCTGCGATGCCCAGGCAACTCAGGCGGGAGCGTTGCCGGGCGGTCTAGATACCGCCGCTCACGATGATGTTGTGCCCAGTCACATATGAGGACTCGTCCGACAGCAGCCACAGGACGGCTGCGGCGACCTCGTCCAGCGTTCCCGTACGTCGCAGGGGCACGGCGCCGATCATCTCCTGGGCCACGACCGCAGGGTCGCTGGAGTAGTACTGCGTCCCTGCCTGCGCCTGGCGGGTCACCTGCCGATCCCACATCAGGCCCTCGCCGATGAAGGCCGGGCTGATGGCGTTGACGCGGATCCCCAGCGGCGCGAGGTCCTTCGAGGCTGACCGCGTCAGGCTCATGACGGCACCCTTGGAGGCACTGTAGGCGGGCATGTTGGCCGCACCCTCCACGCCGGCCATCGACGCTGAGTTGACGATGGCGCCGCGGGCCCCAGCATCGCGAAGCCGTCGCGCGGACTCACGCAGCACGTTGAAGATGCCGACGACGTTGACGTTCAGCACGAAGGGGAAATCATCGATGGGGTAGTCCTGGAGCGGCAGCAGCTCACCCTGTACCCCGGCGTTGTTGAACACCAGGTCCGGTGCGGTGAAGCGAGCGACCGCAGCCGCGAAACACGACTCCACGCTGGCCGGATCGGTCACGTCAGCTGCCACCACCATGATGGCGTTCTCGCCTGCGACCTCAGCGCACCCTCGTCGGGTCTGCTCCAGCCCGTCGCTCGCGCCGTCGAGGTCGGTGAGTACGACATCGGCGCCGCACGCGGCGAGTCTGAGCGCCACCGCGCGGCCGATGTCACCGGCCGCGCCCGTCACCAGTGCGGTGGAGGCGCTGAAGTCGTATGTCGCTGGCATCGTTCGTCAGGCCTCCTGTTCCGCAGCAGTCTTGAGCCGCAGCCCGTCGGGCCCGAAGACGTGGACTGGTCCCACGACACCGACGTTGGTCTGGTCGCCGCGCCTGACGCGGTAGTCGGCATCGACACGCACGCGGATCCGCGTGGTCTGCCCCATGTGTTCCAGCTCGACGAAGACGAAGGTCTCGGAGCCGAGTTCTTCCACCACGACCACCCTGGCCGGCACGCCCTCAGTGCCGAGTGCCAGGCCCTGCGGACGTACACCGAGTTTGATGTCGCCCGCTCCGACCGCCTTCACGGCTGCGGCCACCACCGGGTCCAGGTCGATGCGGGTGGGTCCGAACACGACCGAGCCATCCTCGACGGTGGTGGGGACGATGTTCATGGCCGGTGATCCGATGAAGCCGGCCACGAAGAGGTTGGCCGGATGCCGATAGAGCTCGCCGGGAGTGTCGACCTGCTGCATGACGCCGTAGTCGAGGATGGCGACGCGGTGGCCCATGGTCATGGCCTCGACCTGGTCGTGCGTGACGTACACCGTGGTGACGCCCAGCCGCGCCTGCAGGTCGGCCAGCTCGGCACGCGTCTGGACGCGCAGCTTGGCGTCGAGGTTGGAGAGCGGCTCATCCATGAGGAAGACCTGGGGGTGGCGCACGATGGCGCGGCCCATGGCCACGCGCTGGCGCTGGCCGCCGGAGAGCTGCTTGGGCTTGCGATCGAGGTACTCGACGAGGTCGAGGATGCGCGCGGCCTCCAGGACCTGCTTCTCGCGCTCCGCCTTGGGGACCTTCTGCTGCTTCAATGGGAAGCCCATGTTCTGAGCGACCGTCATGTGCGGGTAGAGGGCGTAGCTCTGGAAGACCATGGCTACGTCGCGGTCCTTGGGCTGGACCAATGTCACATCACGGTCACCGATGAAGATGGACCCCTCATCGCAGGCCTCCAACCCGGCCAGCATGCGCAGGGCTGTCGACTTTCCCGATCCTGACGGGCCCACGAGCACGAGGAACTCCCCGTCGTCGATGGTCAGGTTCAGGCGATCGACCGCGGGCGCGTCCGTGCCCTCGTAGGTCCTGGTCGCGTCTCGATAACTGACTTCAGCCATGTTTCCCCTACTTGATGGCGCCCATGGACAGGCCACGGATCATGCGCTTCTGGGCGATCCAGCCGGCGATGACCACCGGCAGGACCGCCAGGGTGGATGCCGCTGACAGCTTGGCCATGAACTCGCCGCGGGTAGTGACGCTGGTGCTCACCCAGACCGGCACGGTCGAGCCCTGGACTGGGTTCAGCTGGACGGCGAGGAAGAACTCGTTCCAGGCGAAGATGAAGCAGAGCAACGCGGTGGCTGCGATGCCCGGCGCGACGATCGGCAGCATGACGTCCTTGATCTGGCCGAACAGTCCGGTGCCATCCATCTGGGCTGCCTCGATGAGTTCCCGCGGCACCTCGCGGAAGAAGGAGTTGAGCATCCACACCGCGAGCGGCAGGTTCATCGCGGTGTACAGGATGATGAGCACGAGGTGGGTGTTCAGCAGCCCCAACTCCTTCGAGATGTACCACAGGGGCAGGATGGCCGCGACGACGGGCAGGAACTTCGTCGAGATGAAGAAGAACAGTGCATCACGCCAGTTCTTGATGGGATAGATGGCCAGCGAGTAGGCGGCCGGGATGGCCAGCAGCAGCACGATCAGGGTCGAGACGATGACCACCAGGAATGAGTTGTAGAACGCTTCGCCGAAGCTCAGCAGCCCCGGGATGGTCTGGGTCGCGGCCTGCCAGCGTTCGAGCGTGGGCTCGAAGAAGAGCACCGGTTTCGTGTTCGCCACCAGCTCCGTCTTGAAGCTGTTGAGCAGCATCCAGAAGACGGGGAAGAAGAAGAGGGCGGCGACGAACCAGGTGACGACGGCAAGCACGAGTGTGCCCCAGCGAGACTGGCCACGAAGCTTCTTGTCAGCTGCGGTGAGGGTCATACCGACTCCTGGCGCTGGAAGAGGCTGGAGAGGACGCGAAGCGCGAACGTCGCGATGATGATGGTGGCGATGACCACGATGATGGAGTAGGCGGCTGCCAGGCCGAAGTCCCAGCCACCGCCGATGGAGCGCTGGTAGACGAAGTAGGGCACGTTCGTGGAACCGGGGCCGCCTCCTGTCATGACATCTACCTGGTCGAAGACCTGCAGCAGGTAGATGGCCCCCAGAACGATGCCCAGCTCCATGTAGGGTCGCAGCAGGGGCAGGGTGATCTGCGTGAAGATGCCGCGACTCGAGGCGCGGTCGACCCGCGCAGCTTCAAGGATGTCGGTGGGTTGGCCCTGGAGACCGGCGAGGATGATGAGCATCATGAACGGCGACCACTGCCACACCAGGACGGTGACGATCGACCAGAACGGATAGCGTTCTACAAAGGGGACAGCATCGAGGCCGACGGCCTCGATGAGGGCGTTGAGCACGCCGAAGGTGGAGCTGAAGATCTGGTTCTTCCACACCAGGCCGGCGACCACCGGCATGATGAGGAAGGGGGTGATCAGAAGCGTCCGGGCGATGCCGCGACCGAAGAACTGGCGGTCCAGCAGGAGTGCCAGGCCGGTGCCGATGAGCAGCGACAGCAGCACGGCCGCGGCCGTCATCAGCACCGAGATCGACGACTGCGTCAAGGAAGAAACGGTTGGCGTAGCCCTCGGTGAAGTTCTGGAGGCCGACGAAGTCCGGTCCCCGGGGTGGGACGATCTTCCAGTCCTGGAGACTGAACCAGATGTTGAAGACGAAGGGGATCTGCGTCACCACGATGGTGAACAGCAGGGCGGGCAGGAGGGGCAGCCGACGCCGCCACTTGTCCCGACGCTGGAACTCCGCGATCGCGGCGGCGCGCGCGGCGCCCGGATCGGGACTCCTCATCGGTTCCGAACCTGCGGTCATTTCGGCTGCTCCCTCACCCGTTCAGATCACTGTGGCAGGCTCGTCCTTACCAGGACTGCCCAGCCACCTCAGAGGCGATAGCCTGGCAAGCGGACAGGGCGTCGTCGACAGAGACGTTGCCTGCGATCGCGGCCGAGAACTGCTCCGTACAGCGAGTGCCCACGTCCTGGAACTGGGGCACGCCGACGAACTGCACGCCGGGCAGGCCCGGACGCGGCTCCAGGCCGGGGTCGTTGATGGGGGCTGCCTGCATGGCCTGTAGCGTGATGTCCGCAAAGGCTGCGGCAGCTTCCTGATAGTTGGGGTTCTCGTAGAGCGACAGGCGTGTGCCGGGTGGCACCGACGCCCAGCCACCGGGCAGGTTCTCTCCGGCCTCGACGAGGTACTGCGGACCGGTGGCCCACTTCACGTACTGCCAGGCGGTGTCCTTGTCCGGGGCATTCTCAGGGATGGCCAAGGCCCAGGCCCACAGCCAGCCGGACGCATCGGTCAGCTTGGTGGGGGAGAGGGCATAGCCGAGCTTGCCCTTGACGGGGCTGGTGTCAGATTCGAGGTTGCTGGCGGCAACGGTAGCGTCGACCCACATCGCCACCTTGCTGTCCTTCATCTGGCTGGTGCATTCGTTGTAGCTGGCATTGGACGCGTCGTCCTCGCCGGCATCGGCGATGAGATCGACGTAGAACTGGAGGGCTTCCTTGAACTCGGGCTGATCGATCTGGGCGGCACCGATGGTGTCGTCCTCGCCGGCCAGCCACCAGGTGGCACCGAAGGTGTTGATGACGGTTGTGAAGATGGCGCCCAGGTCACCCCAGCCCGGCTTGCCGCGCAGGCAGATGCCGGCCATGTCGGGGGTGTCGATCTGGCGGGCGATCGCCGCCACCTCGTCCCAGGTCGGTGCATCGGGCATGGTCACGCCGGCCGCATCGAGGACGTCCTTGCGGTACATCACGAAGGACGATTCGGCGTAGAACGGCGCCGCGTAGAGCCCGCCCTCGTATGACAAGCCATCGCGAACCGTCGGGAAGATGTCATCCACGTTGTACTCGGCATCGTCCGCGGCGTACTGGTTGAGGTCGACCAGCCAGCCGTTGCGGCCGAACTGCGGTGCCTCGAACATGCCGATCATGACGACGTCGAACTGCTGTCCGCCGGCGCCGACGTCACGCGTAACGATCTCGCGCAGCGTCTGCTCCTCGAGGATGACGTAGTTGACGTTGATGCCGGTCTGCTCGGTGAAGAGCGTCGGCGTCAGGGCGGCGATGTCCTCCATCTGCGGGTTGCCGACGATGGCGACGTTGATCGTCTTCTCATCCTGGGCCACCGCGGCCCCGGCAAAGGCCGTCGAGGCGACTAGAGCGAGGGCCACAGACGCGACCAGAGCCCGGGGGCCTCTGCCACGGGCGATTCCAACAGACCTCATTGGGTCTTCCTCCTACTCCTACCGGGTCACCGGGACCCGCCTGCGGGCCGTGTTTCGTCCGCTCGAAGGCGTATCCTAGTTGGTAGTATGTTGGAAATCAAGTCGTAACACAATGAGAACCACATCAACTAGTCTTCTTTCATCTGTATCCATGTTGGAGTAGGGTGGTGCACATGGCTGGCCAGAACGAACCTCAGCATGAGATCGGGCTCTCGGCAGCGACCTTGGGCGAGCTCGATCCACGTATCTCGATCCCGACCTATGACCGTGGCGCACTCGGCGCGGGCATCGTCCACATCGGCGTGGGCGGCTTTCACCGCGCCCATCAGGCGGTCTACCTCGACGACCTCTGTCGCGCCGGGCTTTCCGAGTGGTCGATCAGCGGCGCGGGGGTGCTGCCCGGTGATGCGGCCATGGCGTCTGCGCTCACGCCACAGGACTATCTCTACACGCTCGTCACCCGTGACAGTCACGCGACCAACGTACGTGTCATCGGCTCGATCACCGGCTACGTGCTGGCCGCGGACGACATCGAGCCGCTCGTCGCGCGCATAGCGGACCCGACGACGCGCATCGTGTCGATGACCATCACCGAGGGCGGCTATCCCGTGGATGAAGCCAGCGGCGGGTTCCGGGCGCCGCCGGCCGATGCGCTGCCGCCCACGTTCGAGGCACTGGCGCGCGCCTTACGGCGACGGCGCGACGCTGGCCTGGGTGGGCTGACCGTGCAGAGCTGCGACAACGTGATGGGCAACGGCGACACCGTGAAGACGGCCACGCTCGGCGTCTGTGAGATGGTCGAGCCCGGGCTTGAGGGCTGGGTGGAGCGCAACATCTCGTTCCCCAACAGCATGGTCGATCGCATCACGCCGCAGACCGCCGACGCCGACCGCGCCTTCCTGGCCTCCGAGTACGGTCTGGCCGATCGCTGGCCCGTGGTGGCTGAGACGTTCATCCAGTGGGTCATCGAGGACGAGTTCGCCCATGGCCGCCCACCCTACGAGGACGCCGGCGTCCTGCTCACCCACGATGTCAGGCCGTACGAGACCCTCAAGCTGCGCATCCTCAATGCCGGCCATTCCACGACCACCTACATGGCTGCGCTGGTGGGCCACACCTACATCCATGAGATCATGGCCGACCAGCCCTTGGCCGGCTTCATGCAGCGCTTCCACGACGACGAAGCGACACCGTCGCTTCCGCCTGTGCCCGGTATCGATGTCGAGGACTACAAGCGGGTGGTGGCGGAACGCTTTGCCAACCCTGCGGTCCGCGACCAGGTGGCCCGGGTCTGCCTGGACGGCACCTCCAAGTTTCCCAAGTTCCTCATCCCCACCATCGAGTCCCAGCTCGACAAGGGTGGCCAGGTGAAGCTCTCGGCGCTGGCCCTGGCCAGCTGGTGCCAGTACCTGCTGGGCAAGGATGATCAAGGCCGCGACATCCGCGTCTCGGCCGACCCACGGCTGGAGCAGGCGCAGGAGTTCGCCCGGGCATCGATCGCCGACCCGGCCGCCTTCCTCGGCTACAGCCACGTCTTCGGCTCGCGACTCCCGGCCAGCCGGCCCTTCGCCGATTCGTTCACGGCTGCCTTGACGTCGATCCGTGAAGTCGGCACATACCGTACCCTCGAAAGGTGGCTGAGCAGGGAAGGCTGATGACGCAGGCCGACGCCGGGCCCGATCGCGCGCCGGCGCGAGTCGGCCCGATGTTCCAGGGTGAGCGACGGGCGCAGATCATGAAGCGCGTCCTCGAGCGTGGGCGAGTCGACGTCGCGGAGCTGGCTGCGGAGTTCGATGTCACCGGCGAGACCATCCGGCGCGACCTGACCGAGCTGCAGCGCGATCGCCTGGTGCGTCGTGTCCATGGCGGTGCCGTGCCTTGGCGTGGCTCCATGCTGGTACCGCGGCTGGAGGTGCGCGAGGGCCATAACGTCGAGGAGAAGCGACGCATCGCCGAAGCCGCCCTGGCCGAGGTGCCCCTGAGCGGCTCGCTCATCATCGACTCGGGAAGTACCGCGCTGCACCTGGCGGACGCCCTTCAGCGTGATCGGGATCTGACGGTCATCACCAATCACGTACCGATCATCCGCTCGCTCGCCACGACCGAGCGCCCGAACGTGGTCGTGCTGGGTGGGGCGTTGCGGCGCCGGACCCTGGCCTTCGTCGATGAGAGCAGCGTGGAGGCGCTGCGCGACATCACCGTGGACGTGGCCTTCATCGGGTGTGACGGCATGTCGCCGGAGCGAGGCTTCACCACGCCCTACCGCGAAGAGGTCGCCATCAAGCGGGCGATGATGGCGGCGGCTCGCCGCGTGGTGATGATGTTCGACCACTCCAAGGTCGGCAACCAGCAGCTCTTCCGCTTCGCCGGCATCGACGAAGTCGACATCATCTACACCGACTCGGGGATGGATGACGCGACCGTGGCGATCCTCGAGGAGCAGGGCCCGGTGGTCGTCCGTGTCTGACGCGTCCGCGACCGAACAGCGTTCCGTCGAGCTCGAGGCCATCGCCATCGACGCCGCCGTCGAGGGTGCTCGGGTGGTCCGCGCTGCGGCCGGCGCTCTCGGGAGGGTCCGCCCCAAGTCCACTCCGACCGACCCGGTGACCTCGCTCGATCTCGACAGCGAGCGCGCCATCCGCGTGGTCCTCCAGGCGCGCACGCCGGACGCCACCATCCTGGGTGAAGAGGACGGTGTGTCGACCGGCTCGTCTGACGTCGGCTGGGTCATCGACCCCATCGACGGGACGGTCAACCTCACGTATGACCTGCCGGTCATGAGCGTGTCGGTGGCAGCCACGCTCGACGGGCAGGTGGTGGCGGGCGCGGTCGTGGATATCCGGCAGGGCGACGTCTTCAGTGCTAGCCGCGACGGTGGCGCTCGCCGCGGTGGTTCGCCCATCGCCGTCTCGAGCGCCGCGGACGTGGCTGAGTCGCTCGTGGGTACCGGCTTCGACTACACATCGGGCGGCCGCGCCGCGGAGGCGCGCTATCTGCAGCAGGTGCTACCCGCCGCTCGCGACATCCGCTGCTTTGGTTCGGCGGCACTCAATCTCTGCTGGGTCGCCTGCGGGCGCCTCGACGGCTTCTATCAGCGCAACATGCAGTACTGGGACTACGCCGCCGGCGCGTTGATCGCGGCGGAAGCTGGTGCCCGGTTCGAGTGGCCCACCGAGTCCAACGGCAACCTGATGGTCGTATCCGGGCCTGCCATCCACGACCGCCTGCTGGAGCTGGTCGTCTAGGCCACCTCGTCCGCAGCCGCCACCTGGACGCTACGTTCGATCATCGCGGCCGTGGCTCGCGCACCGCTTGCACGCCAGCGTCCCCAGAGGCTCACGAGATCGGCGCTGGGTACAGGCTCGGACATGCGGGCGACTGCGACGACGGCCTCCCAGCGCGGGAACGTGCCGTGCTCGATCAGCCGCCGCCGCACCAAGGTAGCGAGGTAGGCAGCGTGCAGTCGGTCGAGTGAATCGATGGTGGCGCCACCCAGGTGCGCCGGCATGGCCGCGCGG
The DNA here is from genome assembly GCA_963712735.1 of uncultured Chloroflexia bacterium. Taxonomy (GTDB): domain Bacteria; phylum Chloroflexota; class Limnocylindria; order Limnocylindrales; family CSP1-4; genus JAFMJV01. The sequence goes on from CAVQIZ010000002.1 coordinate 828,563, forward strand.
TCCGTCGGCGGTCGCATCAGCAGCGAGCTGCGCACGACATCGGCCACGGGGTGGCCGATGGCCGCGTCGAACCAGTCAAGGATGACCATTCCGCGACCGCTGATCACGATGTTGGCTGGATGGATGTCGCCGTGGCAGAGGGCCTTGCCGGGCGGCATCGCGGCGAGCAATGCCTGCGCCTCCTGACGCTCCGTGGCCGAGATCTGCACTGCTTCGTCGATCTTGCTGCCGAGTCGCCGCGAGAGGTCCGGCAGGCCGCGGACGACAGTGGCGTGAAGATCGAGTCTGCAGCCCTACGAGAACATCCACCAGCGCCGGGACCTCGTGCGGCGCGTCCTTCATCCGCTGCCACATGGTCGGCCCCTCGATGCGTTCGAGGATGACACCCGGCCGGCCGTCCACGTCGACCACGCCATCGGTGGCCGGCACGGGCAGGCCGGCGGCGTGGACGCGCCGTGTGATGTCGGCCTCGATAGCGGCCCAGTGCCGTGGGATCCCGGGTCGCAGCACCTTGACCACCGTGCCGGCCGTCCAGGCGAGGATGTCGGACGTGTTGCCTTCGGCGATGGGCTCGCCGACGCGCAGTGGATGCTCGGTCATGGGCGGCGAGTATGGGCCACGGGTGTCAGACGGAGACGGTGACTTCGCCCGTCGCCACGTCGGCCACCAGCTCGGCACGATCGGTCTCGCGGAGCCAGGTCAGGCGCAAGCGCGAGCGGTCCTCCACAGCCACCTTGAGCTCCCCCTCGAAGGCCGGATGTCCCTGCCGCACCTGGACCAGCTCCAGGATGCGTCGCACCAGGGGGCGCCGCAGCGCTGCATCGATCTCAGGCTGCGTGTAGTCGTGTCGGTTGATGGCCCGTCCTTCGCCCGTCCGTTCCACCGCCTCGAGGTCGTTGGCACCGGCCAGCAGCCCAACGTAGTAGAGCTGCGGCACGCCCCGTGCGAAGAGCTGGATCGCCCGGGCGGCAAGGTAGCGATCGTCGTCTTCCCCGAGGGCGGAGTAGTAGGTGCAGTTGAGCTGATGCACGTCCACGCCACCGCCGGTGTCGCCCAGGATGCGGTTGACGTTGCCGCCCCGCGCCAGCACCGCCCTGGCCAGGGCCGACATCTCCGCCGGCGCCAGGATGCCGTCGAGATCGGGTCGCACAGGGATGCCGTCGTGACTGTCGAGCGTGGTGAACTGCCGCTGCGGCGAGTGCGCCAGGTGCTCGGCCAGCCGACGCACGTCCTGCTGCATGAACGCCTGCAACAGCAGACCCGGCAGCACGAAGTCGTAGGTCCAGTAGCCGCGCCCGGAGAGCTTCTGGTGGGTGGGGTACACGTCGTGGACCTCCGGCAAGAGGGTCAGGCCCAGGTCCGCGGCGGTCTCGACGAGCCAGTCGAGCACAGCGTAGATCTCCGGCTCGACCATGAAGCAGCTGGTCCCCGGCTTCTTGACCACGTACCCCACCGCGTCGAGGCGGACGATGCGTACGCCCTGCTGCGCGAAGAACGCCAGCCAGCCACGGACGAGCCGCCGGGTCGCCTCCGAGGCCAGGTCGAGATCGATCTGCTCGACGCGGCCTCCGAAGCCGAAGGTGGTCCAGATGCGCTCGCGCTCGCCGCTGTCGCCGATGACGATCTCGGAGAACGGGTCGTCCGGCTTGCGCAGGAAGATGCGCGCGACATCCTCCGGCGGTGGGTCGCCGTCGGGCCATACCTTGTCCAGCGTGATGAACAGGTCGGCAAAGGCCGACGCTCGCCCGTGCTGTTCGAAGTCCCGGAACTCGTGGCTCTGGCGGGAGATGTGGTTGACCATCAGGTCCAGCATCACGTCGTGGTCGCGGGCGAGGTCGGCGACGTCAGACCAGTCGCCGAAGCGCGGGTCGATGCGCCGGTAGTCGATGGGCGCGAAGCCACGGTCGCCCGACGAAGGGTATGGCGGCAGGAGATGGACCCCCGCGAAGTGGCTCGGCCAGGGGTCCTCGCAGCAGGCGCGCGATATCGGCGATGGAACCACCCAGCGAGTCGGGGTAGGTCAGCAGCTGTGGCCCCCGGCGCATCGTCGTCGGCATCGGCTACCGATCGGCCGGCGACGCCAGGGCGTCCACGGCTCGCTCCCACTCGATCGGCAGCGCTGCACCGGGTCGGGACATCAGGCGCAGGAACAGGTCGGATGCGGTGCCCTCGACCGTGGCGATCGGGGTGCCCGAACCGTGGCGCCAGCGACGGCCCAGGTCGATGGCGACGAGCTCGATGGCCGGGACGTCGCCGAGGCGCGGCAGGTACAGCTCGCCGAACTCATCGAGGCCGTGGACCGCCACCTCCGCCGACAGCGGCTGGGGGTCGCCGACGGCCGACTCGGCATCCCAGCGGTGGACACCGGTCTCGACGACCATGCGCGGTCCCCAGAAGCGCAGGCGCGGGTCGGCCACGAACGTCCACGTGGTGGCATCCGGGTCGGCTGTCCGCAGGCCCTCGAGCATCGCGGAGAGCCGCGCATCGGCCCACTCGAAGGCATCGCGCCCGTTCGGAAGCCCGGCGGTTGGGATGCGCTCGAGCGGCAGTGTCCGGCAGATCGTGGCTGTGCGCCCATGGACACCGGCCACGTGAACCACGAGGTCTCGCAGCGTCCACGCGGGGTACTGCGGCACCGTCGCGGCCGGCGCTCGGCGGCCGATCTCGATGATGCGCCGGCCCTCTCGTTCGATGAGGTCCAGGTCGGCCGTCCACGTCATGCCCCTGAGTCTACGGCCGGCTCCGCGGTCGGCGCCGGTTCAGCTGTCGCTCGGTGCTCGCAGCCTGGCCTGGTAGAGGCCGCTCGGGGTGACCCACACGAGCGTGTCGTTCCTGCGCTCACCACGCTTGTTCAGGCCGCCCTCGACGATGTACATGCCGCGGACATCGGCCATCGAGCCATCGCCCACCTGCCACCGCGCCAGGGCGCCGCCGCCGGCCTTGCTGAGCCCGACGATGCGCTCGCCGGCCGCGTCGTACAGGTACAGGCGGCCATCGCTGCTCTGGCGACCACTGCCGCTGAGCAGCCGGTAGTCGGTGCCTCCGATGTCCTGGGGTTGCCACATCCAGTCACGGCGGCCGTACTGGTAGCGCTGGATCTCGTTGCCGGCGAGGGCGTACAGGTCGAAGTCGAGGTGCAGCTGGTCGATGGCGTCCACGCCGGCATCGGGGCGATCGATGTATGCGCTCGGCGGCAGGAACGCACCGCCGCCGAAGACCTGCTGGTAGCGGAGGATCTGATCGGCGGCAGGATCGACCACGTAGAGGCGATAGTCGCCCACCGGCGGGACATAGGCCGCGAGCGGACCATGGCCGCGGGGGAGCGTGGACACCTCGTTCAGCTGCAGCGGCGCCAGGGTGCCCGCAGCCTTGCGGTTCTCCTGCTGCCATCGCCAGAGGCGGCCATCGTCATCGACGATGACGATCTCCTCCCCGGCGTCCGCGAGCTGTACGGGCCTCCCGATGGCGTCGTCCGATCCTTGAGGCCGGTCTCCGGGCTGGATCGATCTCGAAGACCTTGCCCGTGCCCGTGTTCACCCGCCACACGGACCCGCCACCCTCGTCGATGAGGTAGGCGCCGCCCTTGGGTCCACCCGCGAGCGTCGTGGGCTCCACGCCGTCCGGCAGCGTCGTGATCAGCTCGGCCTCGAGCGACTGCTCCTGGTCGTCGCTCGTCGTCGGGGCAAGCAGGTCGAAGGGGCCTCCCCCGAGCTGGGCCAGCAGGAACATGAAGCCGCCGAGAGCGATCGCCACACCCACGATGATCGACGCTATCGTGGCCATCGCGAACCGGCGTCGCAGCGGCCGCGCCGCGCTGACGCGGGCAGCAGGTGGTGCTGTACGCAGGGACTGGTCAAGCGCGGCCACCAGCTCTACCGGCACCCGCTCATCAGGACGGGCCCCGTCACGGCGCGGCGGAACGCCCGATCCTGTCGTCATCGGGCCGCGCCGCTGCCCCGTCCACTCATCGCCCAGCACGTAGGTGCCGCGAGGTCCAGGGCGATGGGTTCGACGGTGTCAGGGTCCAGCACGATCGGTTCCCTCGCATCTCGTCTCCCGTCACAGGCCACCTTCGGTAGCGCCAGGTGACGCTACACCTGTGCGGGGCGAGCGGGAAGCGTGCCCAATGATGGAACCCGCGACCCGGTCGAGGATTGCGAGAACTTCACCCGACCGTGACGGCCGCTTGTCTGGAGCACAGTCGGTCCCGGGCGGCCGCTTCGTCGGCCGGCGGCAGCCCGGCCTGATACCGTTCGTCGCCATGAGCGAGGTCAAGCGCCTGGTGGTCCCGATGCGTGGGCGAGACGCTGACGAGTCACATCGTGCGGCCACGCCGCTCGAGCTCTTCTTCGACCTGGTCATCGTCGTCGCCATCGCGGTGGGTGCGTCGTCACTGCACCATGCCGTCGCCGACGATCACGCCCTCGACGGCGTCATGAGCTTCGTGCTCACGTTCTTCGCCGTCTGGTGGGCGTGGATGAGCTTCACCTGGTTCGCCGCGGGCTACGACACCGACGACGTTCCCTACCGCGTCGCAGTCTTCGTCCAGATGGCCGGCGCGGTCATCATGGCCGCAGGCATCGGTCGCGCGTTCGATGCCGGCGACTGGTCGCTGGTGCTCCTGGGCTACATCGTCATGCGCGTCCCTCTCGTGCTGCAGTGGCTCCGGGCCGCTCACGATGATCCGTCGCACCGGTCCCCCAACATCCGCTGGGCGGTCGGCAGCGCGGTGATGCAGGTCCTGTGGGTGGCGGCCTACTTCCTTGTGCCGGGCGGCCTGTTCGCCATCGCCTTCCTGGTGCTGGTGGCGGGCGAGCTGCTGGTGCCCATCATCGCCACGCGGGACGTCCCGACGCGCTGGCACGCCGAGCACATGGCCGAGCGCTACGGCCTGCTCACCATCATCGTGCTGGGTGAATCGGTGCTGGCGGGATCACTGGCCTTCGGCTCGGTCGCGGACGACGCGTTCTCCGACTTCGAGCTGCTGTTCCTGGCCGTGGGCGCGCTGCTGCTCGTCTTCGCCATGTGGTGGCTCTACTTCGAGCTCTCCAGCGACGACCTGCTGACGTCCCGTGGCCGCGCCTTCGAGTGGGGCTACGGGCACTACTTCATCTGGGCCGCGGCCGCCGCCGTCGGCGCCGGCATCGCCGTCGGTGTGGACGTGCTGACCGACCATGCGGCCGTCGGCATGGGCGTGGCCGGGGCGGCCGTGGCCATCCCGGTCGCCATCTACCTCGCGGGCATCTGGGTGCTCCACGACGTCCCGCGACCGGCCTCACGCTTGCGCATGTCGCTGACCCCGGTCGCCGTCGTTCTGGTGCTGCTGACGCCGCTGACTCCCCAGCCCATCTTCCTTACCGGCGTCGTCGTGGTGGGGCTGCTGGCGGCCAGGATCTTGACGGCACCGGATGTCGCGGATGAGACCGACGTGCCTTGAGCATCCCTCGAGCAGCGCTGCCGCCGCAGCCTGTCTCGAGGCGCTGCTGGCGGATCCCGGCCTAGACTGGCCAGTCCCGGCCTAGACTGGAGGACCTACCGACCGTCGCGCTCGAGGAGCCTCGCCATGTCCGCCTTCCAGCCGTTCGTGATGGAACAGATGATGTCCGAGTGGGAGAACGTGGTGGACATCAATCTCTCCGAGAGCGGCGTCCACCCGATGACCCTGGGCGACCTGCTGGCGATGGACGGTCGCGAGCCCAACGACCTCGCGGGCGTGGGCATGTACTACCCACAGGCCAACGGCACCGTCGAGCTGCGCGAAGCGATCGCGGCGCTGTATCCGGGCGCCACGGCGGATGACGTGCTCGTCACGGTCGGTGCGGCGGAGGCGAACTATCTCGCCATCACCACGTTCCTGGAGCCGGGAGACGAGGTCGTCATCGTGCTGCCCAACTACATGCAGGTGTGGGGCGTGGCCCACAATCGCGGCTGCCGCGTCAAGGAGGTCTACCTCGACGTCGACCGCGACTGGGCGCTCGACAGCAGCACCCTCGATGGGGCAGTGAGCGCGGACACCCGGATGATCTGCGTGGTCAACCCCAACAACCCCACGGGCCGCGTCATGAGCGAGGCGGAGATGACCGCCGTGGTCGCTGCGGCGGAGCGTTCGGGGGCCTGGCTGCTGGCCGACGAGGTCTATCGCGGCGCCGAGCGTGAGCGCGACGAGACGCCGTCCTTCTACGGTCGCTATGACAAGGTGCTGGCGCAGGGCTCGATGAGCAAGGCCTACGGGCTGCCGGGCCTGCGCGTGGGCTGGACGGTGGGGCCGGCGAAAGCGGTCGCCGACATGTGGCGCCGGCACGAGTACACGACCATCGCCACCACGATGCTGTCGAACCACCTGACCGCCACGGCCCTGTCGCCGGCGGTGCGGCCGCAGATCCTGGCCCGTACGCGGATGCTGCTCAAGGGTGGCTACGGCCTCCTGGGTGAGTGGCTCAGCGAGCAGGACGGCGTCTTCACCGGCACGCCGCCCGATGCCGCGGCCATCACCTTCCTGAAGTACGACCTCCCCATCGGCTCGACCGAGTGGATGGAGCAGCTGCGCGACCAGAAGAGCGTGCTCATCGTGCCCGGCGACCACTTCGGCCTGGAGAAGCACATCCGCCTCTCCTTCGCCGTCCCCGAGCCGGAGCTCCTCGATGGCCTGGCGCGCATCCACGAGTCGGTGCGAGAACTGCGAGGGTGATCGATGTCGCGGCCGAGGTCCGCGCGGCCGAGGCTCGCATCCGCCCGCACCTGCTGACGACGCCGCTGCTGCCGTCGGCCGGGCTCTCGTCGCAGATCGGCTCACCGGTCGTGCTCAAGTGCGAGAACCTGCAGCACACCGGATCCTTCAAGGCGCGGGGCGCCCTGAGCAAGACGCTGTCGCTGTCGCGCGCCGAGCTGGATCGCGGCATCGTCACCGCATCCACCGGCAATCACGGTGCTGCCGTGGCCCACGCGGCGCGCGTCGTGGGCGCCGAGGTGCTGGTGGTCGTCCCCGAGAACGCCAATCCCAGCAAGCTCGCCGCCATCGAGCGGCTCGGGGCGCGCATCCACGTCCACGGCAGCGACAGCGTGGAGAGCGAGATCGGCGCGCGCGCCCTGGCCTCCGAGCGCGGAGCCACCTTCATCTCGCCGTACAACGACCCCCAGGTCATCGGCGGGCAGGGCACGCTGGGCCTGGAGCTGCTCGAGCAGGTCGATCGACTGGCAGCTGTCTACGTCGCGGTCGGCGGCGGCGGCCTGGCCAGCGGCGTGGCCGGCATCGTCAAGTCGCTCTCGCCGTCGACCCGGGTCATCGGTTGCTCCCCGGCGGCGTCGGCGGTGATGTACCACTCGCTGAAGGCCGGGCACGTGCTGGAGATGCCGTCTGAGCCGACGCTCAGCGACGGCACCGCCGGGGGCGTGGAGAGCGACGCCATCACCTTCGACATCCTGGGCCGCCTGCTCGACGACTTCGTCACCGTCGACGAGCCGCACATCCGACGCGCGTTCCTCGACCTGATCGAGCTCGAGCACCTGCTCGTGGAGGGCTCGGCCGCCATGGCCTACGCGGCAGCTCGCGCCCACGCGCGACGCGGCCGAGGGCACCACGGCGGTCATCCTCTGCGGCGGCAACGTCGGCGTCGACAGGCTGCGGGGGATCCTCGCCCCGCGGAGCGACACGGCCGCGAGCGGTGACCACGGCGTGAGGATCATCGAGCGCACCCGCATCGAGGAGCTGCTCGCGGATATCGACCTGGTACCGCTCATCAGCCAGGCCTTTCGCGACTACTCCGCGGGTCGCGCCATCGTGCCGCCCGTGGCGGAGCTGCTGCTCGAGGCAGGTGAGGTCCACATCAAGTACGGCGCCATCGCCGGCGGCGACTCATACGTCATCAAGGTCGCATCAGGCTTCTACGGCAACGCGGCGAGGGGTCTGCCCTCGAGCCACGGTCTCATGCTCGTCTTTCGCGCGGACACCGGTGAGCCGGAGGCCATCCTGCTCGACGAGGGCCACCTCACCGACGTGCGCACGGCCGTGGCGGGAGCGGTCGCCGCGGGCGCGCTGGCCAGACCGGACAGCGAACGCATCGGCGTGCTGGGGACCGGCACGCAGGCGCGGCTCCAGGTGCGACACCTCGCGCCGGTGGTGGAGACCCGTGCGCTCGTGGTCTGGGGCCGGGACCCGGTGCGCGTGGAGCGCTACCGCACGGACATGACGGCCGTCGGCTTCAGGGTGGAGGTGGCGCGGACCCCCGGCGAGGTCGCGGCAGCCTGCGATCTCATCGTCACCACCACACCCTCGACGGAGCCGCTCCTGACCGCCGCCGACATCCGCCCGGGCACGCACATCAACGCCATCGGCTCCGACACGGCCGCCAAACAGGAGCTGGCCGCAGACGTGCTGGCGCGCGCTGACGTGCTGGTGGCTGACAGCCTGGAGCAGTGCCGTACGCGCGGTGAGATCGCCCGTGCGGTCGCGGCCGGCGCCATCGCGGAGGAGAAGGCCGTCGAGCTGGGTGCGCTGCTGGCAGGGGAGGCGACCGGGCGCACGTCGGCGGAGCAGATCAGCCTGTTCGACTCTACGGGGGTGGCCGTCCAGGACATCGCCATCGCCACGGCGATCGTGCGGGCTGCCGCGGGCTGATCGCGCGCTGGCGGCGCTTCAGGCCTCGGCCGGCTCGGCCTCGGCGTCGTCCTCATCCTCGTCATCGAGCGTGTGCTCCTCCGGTTCTCGGACCGGGATCAGCAGCAGGGCGATGACGAGGCCGAAGGCGATCAGTGCCAGCAGCGGCAGGCTGACGAAGCCGAACTCGCGGAACCACACCTGGGTGCAGGGGATGCCGACGGTGCAGGCACCGGTGTCGATCTGCGGGAACCACTCCAGCAGGTAGTGATAGCTGGCGATGACGGCGCCAACGGCGGCCAGCGGGATGGCGTAGAGGCGGATGCCCGTATCGCGTCGGATGGCGGCGATGCCGAGGATCAGCACCAGCGGGTACATCGCGATGCGCTGGTACCAGCACAGTGTGCAGGGCGTGTAGTTGGCGACCTCGCTGAAGTAGAGGCTGCCGGCCATGGCCAGCGTCGCGGCACCCCATGCGCCGGTGATGGCCAGGGGACTGAGGCGCCGGCGCAGTCGCGTGAAGCTCTCGTCGACCCCGTCGGAGAGACGGGACGCCACGAACATGAGACCCAGCCAGAACAGGGCCACGAGCCCGATGAGGGCGAAGACGCCGTAGATGAAGATGACGGTCTTGACGTCCATCACCGAGCCCTCGCGGGGCGGTGTCGAAGTGCTATCGGTCGGCTGAGCATTGGCGCATGATGCCTGAAGTGCTCCATCCACAACGCCGACGCCGGCCCACACATGCTGCGGGGCCGGCGTCGCGGTGGTGGTGCGCTACTGCGTCGGGAGGGATCCGCTCACATCTGCGACCCACCAGATGTCGTTGACGCCGTGGCCCGTGGTCTGACCGGCCTCGGTGTCGCCCTGCCAGTAGTAGAGCGGGCGGCCGTCGTAGGTCACCTGGGTGGAGCCATCGGTGCCGGTGATGAGGCCGAGCACGCCCGTCACGCCCTCGCCGGCGGCGACGGTGTTGCCCGGCGGCACGGTGACCGGCGGCCAGGCCACGAGGCAGTCGCCCTCGCACACGCTCACGCCGGGCGTGGCGTCGGCGGCGAAGTAGTAGGTGGTCAGGCCGCCCTCACCGACGAGGAACGTGCCCAGGTCCGTGGTCGCCGTCTCCAGCGTCAGCGCCGGCGGGTTGGCCGGCATCGAGCCGTCCTCCTGGGCCACGAACCAGACGTCCGCCGACGCCCTCGCCGTTGGTCTGGCCGGCCTCGGTGTCGCCCTGCCAGTAGTAGAGCGGGCGGCCGCGGTAGGCGGCTTGCATCGTGCCGTCGTCACGAGCGAACGTGGCCAGCGTGCCGCTGACATCGTCGCCGGCCGTCAGCTGCTGGCCCTCGCCCACGAGCAGCGGGGGCCAGGCCTCCAGGCAGCCGCCGAAGCAGACGCTCTGGCCGGGCGTCACGTCGCGGGTGAAGTAGTAGAGCGTCAGGCCCTCCGGGCCCGACGAGATAGGTGCCCAGGTCGTCGGTGGCGGTGCCACGGCGATCGGGCTCGCCATCCTGGGCGAAGCTCGCGACGGGTGCGGCTGCCGTCGCTGCGAGAGCCAGCACACCGGCAAGCGCCAGTGATCCCAGCCCGCGGATGCGTGGCGCTGTGGGGATGCGGGTGGTGGACATGTGTTCCTCCTGTCCTGCTATCGGGTGGGGTGTCAGGCCGGCCGGCCGGATCGTGGCGGCCGGCCGGAACATGGCGGCCGGCTAGAACGTGGCGACGCCGCGACAGACCTCGCCATTGCTGACGTTCCGGGCGCGAGCGACGATGCGGTCGGCACCGGCGCCGTTCGCGGTGACTCGGCGCACCTCGAACGAGCCGCTCGGCGGCTGGGTCGTGCGGGAGCCGCGCCAGAAGACGTTGCCGTTGCGCTTCATCTTCACGACCCAGCGCTGGCCGTTGCGGTTCTGGTCGACCTCGAACTCGACCTCGATGCGCCCGTTCTCGGGGCTGAGCTTCAGCTTCCAGTCCGAGCGCATGGTGCAGCTGCCGCGGCGGATGACGTCGCCGTCCTTGGCGCTGACGGTCAGTGGCGCGGCCACCAGGGTCGTCGCGACCAGCACGCTGGTGATGAGGGCCGTGACACGGCCCAGGGACTTCCTTCGCATTCGTTCCATCTCTCCGATCGCTGGCCCCGACGCCGATGCGAGCGGGTGCCCAGCGATGGTGTCGCCTGCGTCGGCGTGGGGAACGGGCCGGGGTCGGGAAGTTCTTCAGACCTTGGTCCGATGCGCTGACCGCGACCGTGCCCCTACCATGCTGCAGATGTCCGTTTCGGTCGACCTCGACACCGCACGCCCCGCCGCCAGCCCGACGGCGCCTGGCGGACCGCTTTGGTCGATGTCGCTGGCGCAGCGGTTCCTCGTGGCCAACCTCGCCATCCTGCTGGTGGCCGGGCTGGTGGTCGGCATCTGGGTGGGCGATCAGCTCGAGCGCAGCATCGTCGATCGCACCGCGTCGGTGACGGCGCTGTACGTCGAGTCCATCATCGAACCGAGCGTGGCGTCGATGGCCGACGGCGGCGAGCTGACCGCCGACGAGATCGCCACCCTCGACGCCCACCTCGCCTCGAGCGCCCTGTCGGACCGCGTGCGCTCGCTGCGCCTGTGGTCGCGGGATGGCCAGGTCGTCTACAGCCCCAGCGCCGCGCTCATCGGGCAGCGCTTCCCGGTCGATGGACACCTGGCCGAGGCCTGGGCGGGCGAGGTCAGCAGCAGCATGGACGACCTCAGTGGCGAGGAGAATGCCTGGGAGCGGGCGCGCTGGGACCGTCTGCTGGAGATGTACATCCCGGTCCGCGAGCGAGGAACCGATCGCATCATCGCGGTGGCCGAGTTCTACCTGCCGCCCTCGGACATCGACGAGCAGGTCGCGGCCGGCCCGCCTCACGACGTGGGCGCTGGTAACGCTGGCCATCGTCGTCGCCGGCCTGCTGCTGTACGGCGTGGTGAAGCGCGGCAGTGACACCATCCGACGCCAGGAGGTCGCGCTCTCGCAGCAGGTCGATGAGCTGACCGACCTGCTGGCGCAGAATGCCGAGCTCAGCGAGCGTGTGCATTCGGCTGCCGAGCGCAGCACGACGCTGAACGAGCGCTCGATGCGCCGTGTCAGCTCGGACCTCCACGACGGGCCCGGTCAGATGCTGTCGCTGGCGCTGCTGCGCCTGGACGGGCTGCAGAAGCGGACCGAGCGCGGCGCACCGCCGAGTGCCGACGAGATCGCCGAGATCGAGGTCGTGCTGCAGGAGGCCATGACCGACATGCGCGGTGTGGCTGCCGGCCTGCGGCTGCCGGAGCTGGCACCCTTGACGGCGGAGGCGGTCGCGTCACGCGCGGGACAGGACCATCAGCGCCGCAGCGGCACGCAGGTGAAGCTGGACGTGCAGGACGTCCCCGCTGACGTTCCCCTGCCGGTCAGGATCGCGCTGTTCCGGGCGCTCCAGGAGACGCTCTCGAACGCCACCCGCCACGGGCACAGCGACGAAGTGGCCGTGGAGCTGCGAGGTGAGCAGCGAACCGGTCGCCAAGCCTCGACCGGCCTCCTGCTCGTCGTGCGTGATGAAGGCGCTGGCTTCGATCCTGCCGACCTACCCTCGAGTGACGGCCTGGGGTTGGCCGGCATCCGCGAGCAGGCCGAGATCCTCGGCGGCACGTTCACGCTGCGGTCAGCGCCCGGCGAGGGCACCGAGGTGCGCGTCTGGTGGCCGCTGCAGCACGGCGGCCGGGCCGATGACTGACGCCATCCGGGTCGCCATCGCCGACGACCACCCCATGTTCCGGGCCGGGGTCATCATGTCGCTGCGCGAGGAGGAGGGCATCGAGGTCGTCGGCGACGCCGCCGACGCTGAGTCTCGCCCTGGCGCTGGCGCGGTCGGAGCTGCCCCACGTGATGATCCTGGATATCGCCATGCCCGGCGGCGGCCTGGAGGCGGCTCGCGGTATCGCGCTCGCCTGCCCGGCGACGCGCATCGTGATGCTGACGGTCTCGGAGGACGAGGACGACCTGCTCGCGGCCATGAAGGCGGGCGCCTCCGGCTATGTCCTGAAGGGGGCCGGGGCAAGCGAGCTGGCCGGTGTCATCCGCTCGGTGCACGCGGGCGAGGTGTACGTCGCGCCCGCGCTGGCCTGGGGCATGCTGCGCGAGCTGGGGACGCCTCGCACGTCGCCGTACGATGAGCTGACGGAGCGGGAGCGCGAGGTCCTTGAGCTGGTGGCGGAGGGGCTGAGCAACCAGGAGGTCGGCGAGCGTCTGGGCCTCGCCGAGAAGACCATCAAGCACTACATGACCAACATCCTGGGCAAGCTGCAGGTCCGCAGCCGTGTGGAGGCGGCCCTGCTGGTGGCGCGCCAAGGTCCGCCGCAGAAGGGCTAGCCGAACACCCGCTGGACGGGCTGGCTGACGACCTGCTGGCTAGGCCGTCCCCCAGAGCGCGTCGACCGAGAGATATCGCTCGCCGCTGTCGTAGTTGAAGACCATGACGCGGGAGCCATCCGCGATCTGCGGCCGAAGCTGTGCCACCGCCGCCAGCGAGGCACCCGACGAGATGCCCACCAACACGCCCTCCTCCCGTGCCGAGCGCCGGGCGTACGCCATCGCATCCTCCGGGGCCACCTGCACGACGCCGTCGAAGAGCTCCGGTCGGGTGACCTCGGGGATGAAGCCGGCGCCGATGCCCTGGATAGGGTGTGGCGTGTGGCTGCCACCGGACAGCACCGGCGAGAGTGTCGGCTCGACGGCGTACACCTTGAGCTGCGACCAGCGCTCCTTCAGCACCTCCGCGCAGCCGGTGATGTGGCCACCGGTGCCGACACCGGTGACGAGGTAGTCGAGTCCATCGGGGAAGTCGCGCGCGATCTCCTCCGCCGTCGTGCGCCGGTGGATGGCCGGATTGGCCGGATTGGCGAACTGCGAAGGGATCCAGGCGTCGGGGATCTCCGCGGCGATCTCGTCGGCGCGGGCCATGGAGCCCTTCATGCCGAACTCACGTGGCGTCAGCTCCAGCTCGGCGCCGTAGGCGGTCATCAGCTTGCGCCGCTCGATGGAGAACGAGTCGGGCATCACCAGGATGAGCCGGTAGCCCTTGACCGCACAGACGAGGGCCAGGCCGATGCCGGTGTTGCCCGAGGTGGGCTCGATGACCACGGAGCCCGGCTTGAGCACACCGCGCTCCTCGGCGTCCTCGATCATGGCCAGGGCGATGCGGTCCTTGATGCTGCCGCCGGGATTGGCCCGCTCCAGCTTGGACCACACCTCGATGGCGTCGTCGAAGAGCCGGTTCACGCGGACGTGCGGTGTCCCGCCGATGGTCGCGAGGATGGAGTCGTAGCGCATTCGGGGGGTCTCCTTGCTGGGAAGTCGAAGCCGGCGCCGGGTGGGTGACGTCGGCGCTCAGATGACGAAGTCGGCCGCGTCGAAACCCACGTCATGCCGCCTGACGCGGTAGCCACTCGTCTGGTAGACGAGCGATCCTGCCGGCACGCTGCTGGTCAGGAAGACGTTGCCGCCGATGACGCTGTCCGCGCCGATGGTGGTGTCGCCACCGAGCACGGTGGCATTGGCGTAGATCACCACGCGGTCGCCGATGGTGGGGTGCCGCTTGGTGCCGGCGGCGGACTTGGCCACCGACAGCGCGCCCAGCGTCACGCCCTGGTAGAGCTTGACCTCGTCGCCGATGACGGCGGTCTCGCCGATGACGATGCCGGTGCCGTGGTCGATGCAGAGCGACCGCCCGATGGTGGCGCCGGGATGGATGTCGATGCCGGAGCGCGAGTGGGCCAGTTCCGCCATCAGGCGTGGCACCAGGGGCACCTCCAGCAGGTGGATGGCGTGGGCCAGCCGATGGCTCGCCATGGCCAGGAAACCGGGATAGGCGGCGATGACCTCGTCGAGCGATTCGGCGGCGGGGTCACCGGCGAGGATTGCCTGGGCGTCCTCGAGGCTGCGCTCGTGGACGTGCGGCAGCGCACGCACGAGCCCGTGACTGACCTCCTCGACGGAGCGACTCGCCCACGAACGGGCGCACGAGGTCGCCGAAGGAACGCCGGGCGTCCTCGAGGCGGCGAGACAGGTCGGCCGCATCCTCGGCGGGCTCGATCGCCAGCTGGGGGAAGAGACCGCCGATGAGCTGATCGGACAGGCGAGCCACCGCGCGCTTGAGGGGGAAGGGGTGACCGCTTGCCAGCACCTGCCTGGTCAGCGCATCGATGGCGGCCGTGGAGCTGTCGTGCATCGGTCGAACCTAGGGCAGTTGGCCGCTCCCGTCCAATCGAATCGGAGAGCAGACCTGATCGATGGGTTCGATCGATCGGCGCTCGCCGGGCCCGAGCGGTCGCCAAGAGTCCGCATGGCTCATCGATTCGGGGACTCGCGGCCGCTGTCAGCCCCCGTGCTGAGACTCAGTATCAGCAGAGACAACGCCCATCACAGCCTCCGTCTGGAGATCGACCCGTGACTGACTCTGCCCCGACCATCCTCATCGTCGGTGGCGTCGCCGGTGGCGCCTCAGCCGCCGCTCGCGCCCGCCGCATGAACGAGGACGCACGCATCGTGATCTTCGAGCGCGACTCCTACGTCTCCTTCGCCAACTGCGGCCTGCCCTACTACCTCGGTGGTGAGATCAGCGATCGCGACAAGCTGCTGATCGCCAAGCCCGAGCTGTTCGCGCGACGCTTCCACATCGAGGTGCGCACGCGCCAGGAGGTCGTCTCCATCGACCGCGAGGCGAAGTCCATCACCATCCGCGATCTCGACGCCGGGCGAACCTACCGCGAGTCCTACGACAAGCTCATCCTGGCGCCGGGGGCCGACCCGCTCGTGCCGCCCATCCCGGGCGTGGAGGCTGCCGGCGTCTTCACGCTGCGCAACCTCGAGGACACCGACCGCATCGCCGAGGCCATGCCCGACGCGCGGCAGGCCGTGGTCATCGGCGGCGGCTACATCGGCCTCGAGACGGCGGAGCAGTTCCGCCGCAAGGGCCTGGACGTGGCGCTGGTGGAGATGCAGCCGCAGGTGATGCCCTTCCTCGACCGCGAGATGGTGGAGCCGCTCCATCGCCAGCTGGAGTACAACGGCGTGCGCCTGGAGCTGGGCAACGGCATCGCCTCGATCGAGCAGCGTGACGGCCGGGCCGTGGCGGCGGTGCTGGCCGACGGCACGCGCCTGCCGGCCGACCTCATCCTGCTGGGCGTGGGCGTGCGCCCCAACGTCGCGCTGGCCGAGGAAGCGGGACTCGAGCTGGGCGCCGGCCGCGGCATCGCGACCGACGACTACATGCGCACCAACGATCCCGACATCTACGCCGTGGGCGATGCGGCCGAGTACACCTTCGGCAGCACCGGGGCCAAGATGCGCGTGCCGCTGGCAGGTCCCGCCAACCGCACGGGCCGTCTCGCCGGCGAGCACGCCGCCACCGGTACGTCGCGCCCTGCACCGGCGGCCTGGGGCACGTCGATCGTGCGGGTCTTCGGCACGACCGCCGGCATCACCGGGCTCTCGCTGCGCGCCGCGCGCGAGGCCGGCTTCGAGGCCAACGCGGTCCACGTCATCGCCAACCATCACGCCGGCTACTACCCCGGCGCCCAGGCGATGGCGCTGAAGCTGGTGTTCGAGGAGGGCAGCGGCAAGGTCCTCGGGGTGCAGGCATGCGGCGGCGACGGCGTCGACAAGCGTCTGGACGTCGTGGCCACGCTGACCCACTTCGGCGGCACCGTCCACGATCTGGCCGAGCTCGACCTGGCCTATGCGCCGCCCTTCGGCTCGGCCAAGGACCCGCTGCACATGGCCGCCTTCGCTGCGCGAGAACCATCTCGACTGGCCTGGCCCGCGTGGTGCAGCCTGACGTGGACCTGTGCCCCTACCAGACGGTCGACGTGCGCGAGCCGTACGAGGTGAAGGCGCTGCCGCTGGCCGACTGCGACGACATCATCAACATCCCCCTCGATCAGCTGCGTGACCGCCTCGATGAGCTGGACCCGGCCAAGCCGACGATCGTGGCCTGTCGTTCCGGGCTGCGCTCGTACCTGGGCACGCGCATTCTCGCGCAGCATGGCTTCAAGGAGGTCTACAACCTGTCGGGCGCCACGGCCATGCGCGAGTTCGCCCTCAACCGCCGCCTGCCGGCTTCGCGCGTCACGACGCCGACCGGTGTGCCGGCACCGGACGCGATCATGATCGACTGAGGCGTGCGTCCGCGACGGCCTACGATGGCGGCGTGAGCGACAGCCCGGCCACCGTCATCGCCGTCATCCCCGCCTACCAGGCCGCGAAGACGCTCGATGCGGTCGTGCGCGAGACCGCCCGGCACCTGCCGGTGGTGGTGGTCGATGACGGCTCCAGCGACGACACGGCGCTGGTGGCAGAGAGAGCCGGTGCCACGGTCCTGGTGCAGACACCCAACCAGGGCAAGGGGGCAGCGCTGCGGCGCGGCTTCGCGCACGCCCTCGAGGGCGGTGCCCGGGCGGTCCTGACGCTCGACGCCGACGGGCAGCACGACCCTGCCTGCGCGCCCGACTTCCTGGCCGCCTGGCACGAACGGCGTGCGCCGCTCATCATCGGCCGCCGCGACTTCAGCCAGATGCCACTGTCGCGGCGCGTGGCCAACAACCTCGGGACCCTGGTCTTCAGCTGGGCCGTCGGTCGCCACATCGAAGACAACCAGTCGGGCTACCGGCTCATCGCGCGCCCGCTGCTACCCCACCTGCTCACCTCCACGGAGGCCGGCTTCGAGTTCGAGGTGGAGATGATCACCGACGCCATCCGCGCTGGTCTGACCATCGACTGGGTGCCGATCCCGACCATCTACGAGGCCGCCGGCAGCCACATCCGACCCGGCTCGCACGTGACCAATTTCCTGCGCGTGGCGCGTACCGCTCGTCGGATGGTGGGGGTCCCGCTGCGGCTCGACGACGAGTGAGCGCCGCCCGGTCGGCTATCGAAGCGAGCTTGGGGACGCGCCAGTTCATCGCCCTGATCTCGATGCTGATGGCGCTGACCGCGCTGGCCATCGACATGATGCTGCCGGCGTTCGGGGCCATGCGCGAGAGCTTCGGTCTGGCTGCCGACTCCAACGCCGTGGCCGCGGTCGTGAGCGTCTTCCTCATCGGGCTGGGCTTGGGTCAGCCACTCTGGGGGCCGCTCTCGGACGCCGTCGGCCGCAAGCGTGTGCTCTGGATCGGCCTGGCCATCTACATCGGGGCAGCCCTTGGCGCGGCCGTGGCACCATCGCTGGGCGTGCTGCTGCTGTGGCGGTTCCTGGCCGGCTTCGGCGCCGGCGCCGTCCGCGTCATCACCTACGGCGTGGTCCGCGACGCCTACGCCGGCGAGCAGATGGCGAAGGTGCTCAGCTACATCATGGCCGTGTTCATCCTGGTCCCCGTCGTCGCGCCATCGGTCGGTGCCATCGCGCTGGGCCTGGGCTCGTGGCGCTGGGTCTTCGGCCTGTTCGTCGTGTTCGCGCTCGTGATGGGGCTGTGGGCCACCAGGCTGCCGGAGACCCTGCCGCCGGAGCGGCGGCTGCCGCTGCGTGCCGGGAGGCTGGCACAGGCCGCCCGCGCCGTGTTGACGAGCCGCTTCGCCATGGGGCTGATCGTGGCGCAGACGCTGGTCTTCGCCTTCTTCGCCTCGTACCTGGCTTCGAGTGAGCTGATCATCCGCGACGTCTTCGGCCTCTCGGCGTGGTTCCCGCTCATCTTCGGTGGCTCGGCCCTGGTGCTGGGTGGCGGCGTGCTCCTGAACCCCAGGCAGATCGACCGCTTCGGGCTACGCCGGTGGCTACGCCTGGTCTTCTCGGGGTACCTCGTGGCGGTGTGCAGCCTCGCTGCCATCGCCGTGCTGACCGGCGGGCGGCCGCCGTTCTGGCTGTTCCTGGTGGGGCTGCTGCCGGTGCTGCTGGCGCACTCCTTCGTCATTCCCAACCTCAACGCGGCGGCCATGATGCCGATGGGCAACATCGCCGGCACCGCGGCGGCGGTGATCGGGTCCATCGTGACGCTGGGCGGGGCGCTCCTGGGTGCGATCATCGACCGGCTCTACGACGGCACGGTGCTGCCGTTCACGCTGGCCGGCCTCCTGATGTGCCTGCTGGCCTACTCCGCCTATCGCTGGGCGGATTCCCGCTGGGATCCGTCTGCGAGACACGACCTGCTGCCGAGGGCCGAGCCGGGCGAGGCTGCCGCGATGCTCACGAGCGACGTCTCGTGAGTCGCTTGCCGGCTTCGTCAGCAGGTCGTGGCGCCATCGTCCGACATTGACTCGCCTGCTTCACACGTGCTAGCGTGAGCTGAGAATATTCTCATTAGCGAGAGAATTCTCACAGATGGTGATGCAACCGGACCATGGCTGAGTACCTGCTGGGAGCCGACTACGGCACCGGCGGTGCGAAGGTCGCGCTCATCGATCCCTCCGGCCGGCAGCTGGGCTATGCCTTCGAGGAATACCCCATCTACACCGATCATCCCGGCTGGTCGGAGCATGACGCGCCGCGCTATTGGGACGTGTTCTGTCGCCTGACCCGCAAGGTCCTCACCGAGACCGGTGTGGACCCGGCCGACATCCGGGGCGTGGCCACCTCCTCCGCGCTCCCGTCGGTCGTCCTGGTGGACGACGGTGGCACCCCTCTGCCGCGCGCCTACAACCTGATGGACCGGCGCGCCACGGAGGAGGTGGCGTGGGTCAGCGAGCACATCGGCGCGGACCGCATCTTCGACATCACGGCCAACCGGCTGGAGGATCATCCGGCGCTGATGAACGTGCTGTGGGAGCGCGCCCATCACCCCACGCGCTACCGCACCATCGCCAAGGTCCTGACCATCGACGGCTTCATCAACCTCAAGCTCACCGGCGCTGCGACGGCGCACTACTCGGCGGCGCCGTTCTTCGGCGTCTACGACATCCTCGCGCGCCGCTTCGACAGCGACCTGCTGGAAGCCATGGGGGTCGACCCGGCACTCATGCCGGAGCTGTGCCGCTGCGAGGACGTCATCGGCGAGGTCACCACGGCCGCGGCGCGTGACAGCGGGCTGGCCCCCGGCACGCCCGTGGCCGGTGGCCAGGTCGACTGCAATGCCGGCTGGTTGCAGGGCGGGGCCGTCGAGCCGGGCGACATCCAGATGAACCTGGGCACGGCCGGCAACTTCGGCATCATCCACCGCTCGCGCGACTTCCTCTTCAGCGAGTCGGGCGCAGCCTCGATCAACTTCCCCTACACCGTCGATTCCGAGGACACGTACATCACGGTGCCCACGACGACCACGGGGGGAGGCACGCTGCGCTACCTGCGCGACCAGTTCGCCGCGCTCGAGGTCGAGCGCGAGCAGGCCGGGGGAGCCGACGCCTACGACGTGCTGACCGAGCAGGCGGCCGCCGTCCCTCGTGGCGCTGAGGGCCTGCTGTTCCTGCCCTACCTGATGGGGGAGCGCACTCCGATCTGGGACGTGAACGCCCGCGGGGTCCTCTTCGGGCTCTCGCTCAACCACACCCGGGGGCATGTCGTGCGAGCGGCCATGGAGGGCGTGGCATTCGCGCTGTACCACTCCTTCGAGACGCTCAGCGCCGCCGGCCTGCGCGTCAACTACCCGCTGGTGCTCAATGAGGGCGGCGCCAAATCGGCCCTTTGGCGTCGCATCATCACCGACGTCTTCGACGTCGGTACGGTGCTGCTCGAACGTCGCACCGGCGCGCCCTACGGCGATGCCATCCTCGCCGGTGTCGCGACGGGCATCTTCCCCGACTTCTCCGTGGCTCGCGAATGGGCCACCACCATCGACCCCATGGAGCCTGATCCGGAGGCCCATGCCGACTACATGGAACGGTTCGCGCTCTTCAAGCAGGTCTACCAGGACCTGAAGGGAGACTTCGTCGAGCTCGCCCGCATCCGCTCGCGCTAGCGCGAAAGACAGGAGCCACACATGGAGCTGGTCAGCAAGCTCAGGCAGCGTGTCGCCGCCGGGGATTCCATCCGCATCGGCATCGTCGGCTGCGGGCAGATGGGCTCCGGCCTGGCGCACGCCATCAACAACATCGAGGGCATGCGCGTGGCAGCCATCGCCGATCTCGACGTGCAGCGCGGCATCACCACCTACGGCGAGATGGGGCGCGGGGCGGGCGATGTGCAGGTGGCCGAGGACCTCGCGGCGGCCGAGGACGGCATCCGGGCTGGCGCCGCGGTGGTCACACCCGATGCGCTGGCGATGCCCCAGCTCGAGGGGCTGGAAGCCATCGTGGAGGTCACCGGCGTGCCCGACGTGGGCGCCCGCGTGGCCCACGACGCGATCATGGCGCGCAAGCCCGTGATCATGATGAACGTGGAGACCGACATCACCATCGGTGTCTATCTCGACCGGCTGGCGCGCAGGATGGGCACGGTCTACACGGTGGCCTCCGGCGACGAGCCGGGTGTGCTCAAGATGCTGCACGAGCAGGCCGTGCTGATGGGCTTCGAGGTGGTCGCCCTGGGCAAGGGCAAGAACAACGTCATCGACCTTGCCGCCACACCGGAGGCATGCGTGGCGGAGGCAGCGTCGAAGGGCATGAACCCCAAGATGCTCGCGGCCTTCAAGGACGGCACCAAGACGATGGTGGAGATGGCCGCGGTGTCGAACGCCACCGGCCTGCTGCCGGACGTGCCCGGCATGCACGGGCCCCGCGTGGAGATCGACGAGCTGGTCAACACGTTCATCCCCCGCTCGGACGGCGGCATCTTCGCCGAGGCGGGCCGGGTGGACTACTCGACCGGCGACATCGCGCCCGGCGTGTTCGCCATCGTGCGCTCGTACGACACCCGCATCCGCAAGGAGATGAAGTTCATCACCCACGCCGACGGGCCCTACTACCTGCACCTGCGGCCATACCATCTCTGCGACCTGGAGACGCCGCAGTCGGTAGCTGAGGCGGTGCTGCTGGGCGAGGTCACGGTTGCCGCCGAGGACATGCACGCCGAGGTGGTCTGCACCGCCAAGCGCGACATCCCGGAGGGGGCCGTGCTCGATGGCATCGGCGGCCCCGACTGGTACGGCACGATCATGACCTACGCGGAGGCGCGGGCGATCCGGGCCGTGCCCATCGGCATCGGCGCGCGGGCGGTCGCGCGGCGGGCCGTCGTTGCCGGCGCCATCATCACCGAGGACGATGTGAGCGTGGACGAGACGACGTTCGTAGCCCGGCTGCGCCGGCTGCAGGACGCGCTCTATGGCCAGGTGACGGGATGAGCGAACGCAAGCCGCTGCCGTTCCTCGAGAACGGTGTCGCCCAGGTCGCGTTCGTGGTCGAGGACCTTGACCGGACGGTGGAGCTGTACCACCGCATGTTCGGCATCGGTCCGTGGCACTTCTACACCTACGGCCCGCCGCTGGTGAAGAAGATGTCGTACTACGGCAAGCCCTGCGAGTACAAGATGCGCGTGGCGCTGTCGTACTTCGGGCCGACGCGGGTGGAGTTCATCGAGATCGTCGAAGGACCCACGGTCTACGCCGACTTCGTCCAGGAGCATGGCTTCGGTGTCCAGCACCTCGGCGTGCTCGTCGAGGACATGGACGCCGCGCTGGCCCAGGCGAAGGAGGCGGGCTTCAGCATGATCATGGATGGCTCCGGCTTCGGTCCCGACGGCGACGGGCACTACGCCTATCTCGATACCGAGAAGGACTACGGCGTCACGCTCGAGCTCATCTGCCGGCCCAGGCGCCGGCAGCCACCGGAGAAGATCTACCCGCCCGGGGACTAGGGACGTGGCCTGCCGGCGCCGGTGTGCCAGGCCGGGGACAGTCCTGCTTGGCGTAGCCGCTGGGCCCATTGCCGAGCCGCTGGGATAGCCGCTGGGCGTGGTCCGTTGCCTGGCTGCTGCGATTCCCGCTGGGCGGGCGAACGCCGCACGCCGGTGCTGGCACAAGCCCCCCAGTGCCGACGAGCGCGACGGACGGTCACTCCTGACCCCAGGACGGGACTTCCGGGCACGTCCGGGTCACACCTGGTCGAACTCGCCCGTGCAGCGGGAACGTGCGCCACCGCGCCATGGCCACGCCGAGCCCCCCACCGCGCCATGGCCCCAGGCCCAGGTGCGGTGCCAGCCACGGCACGTGCATTCGATTGCGTTCTCGGTTGACGCCCGTGCGCACGCCATGCTAGGGTGCCTGAGAATATTCTCAGTAGTGGGAAATCTTTCACGCCGATGAGCAGGAAGACGCCCGACTGATGCCCGCCAACCCTTCGAACGAGGAGCTGCGCTTGCTGGTGAAGGTCAGCCGCTTCTACTACGAGGACGGCCTCAACCAGGACGCCATCACGGCGCGCCTGGGCCTGTCCCGTTCGAAGGTGTCCCGACTCATGGCGCAGGCGCGCGAGAGCGGCATCGTGCAGATCAACGTGGTCGCACCGGAAGACCTCTTCCTCGATCTGGAGAGCGCCCTGGAGGAGCGCTTCGGGCTGCAGGAGGCACTGGTCGTCGAGGCACAGCCGGGCGATTCGCAAGCCCAGGTCAACCGGGCGGTCGGCAGCGCCGCCGCCGGCTACCTGCTGCGTGCGATGTCCTCGCGCAGCACCATCGGCATGTGCTGGGGTGCCACCCTTCGGCACATGGCGGCGGCGCTCACCCCGCAGCGCTTCCCCAACGCCCAGGTCGTGCAGGTGATCGGCGGCCTGGGCCAGCCGGACTCGGAGGTGCACGCCACCGAGCTGTGCCGCAGCGTCTCGCGCTCGCTGGGCTGCCGGCTGACGCTGCTGCCGGTCCCGGGCATCGTGGCCGACGAGCGCACCCGGGCGGTGCTCCTCTCCGACGTTCACGTGCAGCGAGCGGTGGAAGCCTTCGACGACCTCGACATCGCCTTCGTCGGCATCGGCGCGCCCACGCTCGACTCGGTCACCATGCGCGACGGCTCCATCATCAGCCGCGCCGAGCTCGATGCGCTGCTGCGCAAGGGCGCGGTCGGCGACATCGCGCTGCGCTACTACGACGTCAACGGCGAATGCATCGAGTCCGAGATCAACGATCGCATCATCGGCATGACGCTCGAGCAGATCAAGCAGGTGCCCAGGATCGTGGGCGTCTCCGGCGGCCCGGACAAGCGGGCTGCCATCCGTGCCGCGCTCCGCGGCCATCTCATCAACGTGCTCATCACCGATTCGGTGACCGCCGAGACGCTGCTGGAGAGCGCCGATGGATGACCAGCAGATCCGTGAGCTGGGCGCGCGGGTCATCGAGCGGGAAGCGGCCGCTACCGCCACGCTCGCCGAGCAGCTGCCCGATACCTTCGCCCAGGCGGTGCGCCTGCTGCTCGCCTGTCAGGGCCATGTCCTCGTCTCCGGCGCCGGCACGTCGCACGCAGTGGCGCTGCGCTTCGCCCACCTGCTCTCGTGCGTGGGCACCCCGGCCCTCTTCCTGCACCCCGGAGACAGCCAGCACGGCTCCTCGGGCGCGGTGACCGAGCGGGACGTCTGGATCGGCATCTCCAAGGGTGGCGAGACGACGGAGGTCACCTTCCTCGCCGGGATGGCGAAGAAGCGGGGTGCCACCGTCATCGCCCTGACCGAGAAGCCCGACTCCACGTTGGGGCAGCTGGCCGACGTGATCCTGCACGTCACGGCCCCCGATGGCATCGACCCCTTCGGCATGGTCGCCACCGGCAGCTCGCTCTACAACTCCGCCTTCACCGACGCCATCTGCGTGGCCCTGCTGGAGCTGCGGGGCTACTCCCTCGAGGCCTTCGGCGAGACCCATCCCGGGGGTGCCGTGGGCCACAAGCTCAGCCGGCGCGACAGACGACCAGAGGAGACGAGCGCCACGTGAAAGCCGCCCGATTGACCGCACCCGAGACCATCGAGCTGGTCGACATCCCCATCCCGGCCTGTCCCGGGGACGGCCTGCTGCTGAAGGTGCGTGCCTGCGGTGTGTGCGGCTCCGACCTGCGCCGCTGGCGCGAGGGCCCCGCCGCCGGCCCGGCTACCGTGCCCGGCCACGAGTTCGCCGGTGAGGTCGTCGAGGTCGGCGCACGCGTCAGCGGCTATGCCGTGGGCGACCATCTGGCTGTCGCTCCCGATGTGCATTGCCTGCGCTGCTGGTACTGCAGCGTCGGTCTCTACAACCTCTGTGACGACATGACGATGATCGGCATCACGCCGGGCTTCGATGGCGGGCTGGCCGAGTACTGCGTCCTGCCGGCCCATGCGCTCGCGGGCGGCACCATCCACCAGATGCCGCCCTCGCTCAGCTTCGCGCAGGGTGCCCTGGGCGAGCCGCTCAGCTCGGTGCAGGCCTGCCACGCGGACATCGGCACCACGCTCGGCGACACCGTGCTGGTCATGGGTGCCGGGCCCATCGGCTGCCTGCACACCGCCATCGCGCACCTGCGCGGCGCGCGGGTGGTCCTGTCCGAGCCCAACGCGCTGCGGCGCGAGATGGCCGCGCCGTTCGCACCGGAGTTGGTCCTGGACCCCATGACGCAGGACGTCGTGACGGAGGTCAGGGCCTTCACCGAGGGCCGCGGTGCCGACAGCGCCATCTGTGCCAATCCGGTCGCCGCCACGCACCAGCAGGCGGTGGAGGCAGTGCGCAAGCGTGGCTCGGTCGTCCTCTTCGGTGGCCTGCCCAAGGCCGACCCCATGACCTCGCTCGACGCCAACCGCATCCACTACGACGAGATCCGCGTCATCGGCTCGTTCAGCTATCACCCCGACTACCACCGCCGTGCCCTGCAGCTGCTCGAGCGCGGCCAGGTCGATCCCGACGCCATCATCACGCACCGCTTCAGCCTCGACGAGGCCGACGCGGTGTTCCGCACGGTCGCTGCCGGCGAGGCGCTCAAGGTGATGGTCGAGATCGGCCAGGAAGGACAGGCCTGAAGCATGATCGGTCTCAACCGTGAGCTGGAGCAGCGCGAGGCGTCCGGGCAGCCCGTCCGCATCGGCCTGATCGGCGCCGGCCAGATGGGCACCGACGTCGTCGCCACCACGCACGAGATGAAGGGTGTGCGTGTCGTGGTGACCGCGGACCTCGACCTCGCTCGCGCCCGCGACGCCTATCGCATCGGCCTCATCGAGGACCAGGTGGTCGTGGCCCAGACGGCTGCCGAGGCCGACGCCGCCGTCGAGTCCGGCCGTCGCGTAGCGGTGGCCGACTATCGCATCGTCACCGACATGCGCACGGTCGACGTGATGCTGGAGTCCACCGGCGTGCCCGAGATCGGGGCTCGCGCGGCGCTGCGCTCGGCCCGCAGCGGCCAGGACCTGGCGATGATGAACGTCGAGACCGACATCACCGTGGGTCCCATCCTCCACTGGTACGCGCAGCAGCGGGGCGTCCTCTACGCGCTTGCCGCGGGCGACGAGCCGGCTGCCTGCAAGGAGCTCTACGACCTGGCGGAGGCGATGGGCTTCACCATCGTGGCCGCCGGCAAGGGCAAGAACAACCCGCTCGACCGCCACGCCACCCCGGCCGACCCCGCGGTCCAGGCAGAGGCCGCGAGGCGTGGGCTGTCACCCAACATGCTCGTCGAGTTCGTCGACGGCTCCAAGACCATGATCGAGATGGCGGCCACCTCCAACGCCACCGGCCTGGTGCCCGACGTCCGCGGCATGCACGGCCCCGACACCGACCGCGACCACCTCACCGACACCTTCCGCCTCAAGGCGGACGGCGGCGTGCTCAGCCGGATGGGCGTGGTGGACTACGGCATCGGCCAGGTGGCCCCCGGCGTCTTCGTCATCGTCCACACCGACCATCCGCGCCTGCGCGAGGCGATGGTCCTGCGCGACATGGGGGAGGGACCCTACTACACGCTCTTCCGGCCCTTCCACCTGTGCAGCATCGAGGTGCCCCTCACCTGCGCGCTGCTCACCATCCGGCGCCAGTCGAACATGGTCCCGCTGGACCGACTGGTGTCCGAGGTCTTCGCCGTGGCCAAGCGCGACCTGGCCGTGGGCGACACGCTCGACGCCATCGGCGGCACGGCCTACTACAGCCTCATCGACAGCTACGAGACCGCGGCCGCCGAGGAGCTCCTGCCCATCGGCCTGGCCAGCGGCGCTCGCGTGCTGCGCCCGATCGCCATGGACACGCCCATCACCACCGCCGATGTCGAGATCAAGCCATCCACCGTCTACAGCCTGCGGCAGCTGCAGGACCAGTGGTCGCACGGGTCGATCACGGACAGCGACCTGCGTGCGGCCGTCGACCAGCTAGCCACGGACTGAAGCGTTCGCAGACCCAAGGAGGAGAGGACATGTCACGAGCCACACTGGGAGTCATCGTCGGGAACCGCGATTTCTTCCCCGACGCCCTGGTGACCGAGGCGCGCGCGGACGTGCTGGCGTTGTTCGAGGAGATGGACATCGAGCCCGTCATCCTCGACGCCGACGCCACCAAGCTCGGTGGCGTCGAGACCTGGCGTGAGGCCCAGGTCTGCGCCGATCTGTTCGACCAGCACCGCAAGCGCATCGAGGGTGTGCTGGTGGTGCTGCCGAACTTCGGCGACGAGAAGGGCGTGGCCGACACGATGCGGCTGTCCGGCCTGGATGTGCCCATCCTGCTGCAGGCCTACCCTGACGACGTCAAGTCGTTCACCGTGGACCGCCGGCGCGACGCCTTCTGCGGCAAGATCTCCGTCTCGTCGGACCTGCGTCAGTACGGCTTCAAGTACTCGCTCACCGAGCGGCACACCATCCCCGTCCAGAGCGACGAGTTCCGCGCGGACCTGGACAAGTTCATCCGTGTCTGCAAGGTCGCCAACGGCATGAAGAGCGCACGCCTGGGCGCAGTGGGCACCCGGCCGGATGCCTTCAAGACCGTGCGCTACAGCGAGAAGCTGCTGGAGGCATCCGGCATCGCGGTCAGCGTCATCGACTTCAGCGAGGTCTTCGGCCAGGCCGACAAGCTTGCCGATGGCGATGCCAAGGTCGTGGCCAAGCTCGACGAGATCAAGGCCCACATGGCCCACCCCACGGTGCCCAAGGAGAAGCTGGTCAAGATGGCCCGCCTGGGCGTCGTCATCGACGACTGGATGGCGGACAACGACCTCAACGCCACGGCCATCCAGTGCTGGCATTCGCTGCAGGAGAACTACGGCGTCAACGTCTGCACGCTCATGAGCATCATGGGCACCAAGATGATGCCGTCCGCCTGCGAGACGGACATCACCGGCCTGGCCTCGATGTACGCGCTGCAGCTGGCGGGGGAGCAGCCGGCGGCGCTGGTGGACCTCAACAACAACTACGGCGACGACCCGGACAAGTGCGTCCTGTTCCACTGCGGCAACTGGCCCCTCAACTTCTACCCCGAAGGCGAGGCCGAGATGCAGATCGCGGACGTGCTGGGCACCACGCTGGGCAACGACAACGTCTATGGCGCAATCAACGGTCGCGCACCGGCAGCGCCGCTGACCATCGCGCGCATCAGCACCGACGACGTCAATGGCAAATGCAAGGCCTACGTGGCCGAGGGGCGCTTCCTCGACGACCCGCTGGACACCTTCGGGTCCCGCGCCGTGGTGGAGATCCCCAACTTCCAGCCACTGCTGAAGCTCATCTGCAAGGTCGGCTTCGAGCATCACTGTGCCATGAGCCCCGCGCACACCGCGGACGCCGTGGCCGAGGCGCTCGAGAACTACCTCGACTGGGAGGTCTTCCGACATGTGTAGCGCAGACAGGAGGTGCTAGCGGGCAAAGGGAGAGTCAGTAGTAGTTACCTACACCACTGATCTGGAGGAGTACCAGGAATGCGGAATCTCAAGGGGGCCATCGGGCTCGCCGCCGTCGCAACCCTCGCCCTGTCCGCCGTGCCCGTCGTGGCACAGGACAGCGAGGCGTACGACATCTGCTTCATCCACGAGGATCTCGAGACCGAGTTCTGGCTGGCCGGCCACAAGGCCATGACCGAGACCCTGCGCGCGCAGGGCCACAACGTCCTCGAGCGCTACGGTCCTGATGCCAACGAGCAGCTCGAGCTGCTGAACGACTGCATCGCCCAGGGCGTCGATGGCATCTTCGTCATCCCCAAGGATGGCTCCATCGCCCTCACGCTCATCGAAGAGGCCAACGCGGCCGACATCCCCATCGGCATCTTCAACCGCCCGCCGCAGGGCGAGGATGGCGCCGCCATCGTGGTCCAGGCGGACAACCGCACCATCGCCCGTGATGCCACGCAGTACATCGCCGACGTGGCCATGGAGATGGGCAAGGAGAAGGTGACCCCGCTCATCATGGTGGGCGACCTGGGTGACCCCAACGCCGTGGGCCGCTATGAAGGCTTCTACGACGTCATCAACGCCAACCCCGACCTGTTCAACGAGGTCATCGAGGTTCCGACCAAGTGGGACGCTGCGACCGCGCAGGCCAACCTGCAGGCGGCCATGGCGGCCAACCCCGACGTCGACTTCCTCTTCACCTCGTCCGACTTCCTGTTCCCGACCATCAAGGGCATCCTCGAGCCGATGGGCAAGTGGGTCACCCGTGATGATCCCAACCACGTGCTGATGGCAGGCCTCGACGGCGACGTCAACGCCTGCCGCCAGATCAAGGACGGCTTCGTCGACTCCACCGGCGTCCAGGACCTCTACCTGGAGGCTGAGCTGATGCTCAACGCGCTGCTGGAGGCCATCGCCGCCGGTGACACACAGCCTGACGTGTGGCTGGACGACCCCGGATTCGCGCTCACCGCCGGCAACCTCGCCGAGCGTGAGATGGACATGTGGGGCTGCATCCTCCTCGCCGAGCAGGAAGCTGCCGGCTAGGACACCAATGAAGCGGAGGGGTAGGCGCCGCCTTCCCCTCCGACGCCCGGCCCCCATCCGGGGGTCCGGCGTTCTCCATCCAGCCAGCCGAGAAGCGATGAACGTCCCACACCGCGCCAAGCACAGAGACCGAGCCACATGACCGCAGCCGCGCCAGCTTCCGCCACCGATCGGATCAGCAGCCTAGCCAAGCGCATCCTGATGTCGGAGTACCTGATCCTGTACCTCTGCATCGTGATGTTCGTGGGGCTCTACCTCCTGTCGCCCACGGTCGCGTCCCCGCGCAACATCAGCAACCTGCTGTCCAACATGTGGCCGCTGCTGGTGATCGCGGTGGGGCAGACGCTGGTGCTCATCATCGCCGGCATCGACCTGAGCCAGGGGGCCGTGGTGTCGCTCTCCAGCGTCATCGGTGCCGCCTTCATCGCCCAGTCCGCGCAGCCCATCGTCTTCAGCAAGAGCCCGCTGTGGGGGATCATGCTCTTCGAGGACGGCGCCATCCTGCACGACACGGCCATCGGCGTCCCGGTCGCCATCATCGCCATGCTCGGAGTGGGCCTGCTCATCGGTGCCTTCAATGGCATCGCCGTCGCGTTCGCGCGCATCCCGCCCTTCATGGTCACGCTGGTGACCTCCATGTTCGTGGGAGCGCTGGCGATCTACCTGGTCAAGACCGAGAACATCATCGACCTGCCCGACTCGTTCAGCGTCATCAGTAGCACCTTCGCCATCGGTCTCGACGACCTGAAGTTCTTCTCCATCGCCATGCTGATCGCCATCGGCATCTCGCTGGTGGCCCACCTCCTGCTCTCACGCAGCATCTTCGGGCGCTGGCTCTACGGCATCGGCAACAACCCGCGTGCTGCGCTCGTCTCGGGGGTGCCGGTGAAGAAGGTCATCGTGGCCACCTACATCTTCAGCAGCGTGTGCGCGGCGGCCGCCTCCATCATCTACACCGCGCGCGTCGACCAGGGCCGCCCCACGCTGGGCGCCCCGCTGCTGCTGGACATCATCGCCGCCGTCGTCATCGGCGGCACGAGCCTGTTCGGCGGTCGCGGCAAGATCATCTGGACCGTCTTCGGCGTGGTGTTCCTGGTCCTGCTGGGCAACGCCCTGTCGCTGCTCAACGTGCCCTTCTTCTATGTCGCCATCGTCAAGGGCTCGGTCATCCTGCTGGCTGCCCTGCTCGATGTCGTGCGCCGTCGACTGGCGCTGCAGCAGGTGTGAGGTAGCCGTCATGAGCGATCTGATCCTGCAGTTCAAGGACATCCACAAGGCCTTCTTCGGCGTGCCCGTGCTGAAGGGCATCGACCTCGACGTGGAACGAGGTAGCACGGTGGGGCTGGTAGGCGAGAACGGTGCCGGCAAGTCGACGCTGATGAACATCCTCGGCGGCGTGGTGCCACCCACGTCCGGCCACATACTGCTCGACGGCGTCGCCTACGAGCCGGCGGACCCTGCCGATGCCGATCGCGCCGGCATCGCCTTCATCCACCAGGAGCTCAACCTCTTCACCAACCTGAGCATCGCCGAGAACTTCTTCATCAGCGACTTCCCCACCATGGCTCGGCTGCCGCTGCTGAACCGGCGCGATCTCAACAAGCGCGCACGCCAGTACCTGGAGCTGGTCGACCTGGAGCTCTCGCCCGACATGGCGGTGGAGCGGCTGGCACCGGGTGAGCGGCAGCTGGTCGAGGTGGCCAAGGCGCTCTCGATGGATGCGGGCATCATCATCTTCGACGAGCCCACCACCTCCCTCACCGCGCGCGAGACCGAGCGACTCTTCGAGCTCATCGGGCGGCTGCGCGCCGATGGCAAGACCATCATCTACATCAGTCACATCCTCGGCGACGTCATGCGACTCTCCGATGCCATCGCGGTCCTGCGCGACGGCAACCTGGTGGTCAACGGTCCCAGGGCCGAGTTCACCATCGATCGCATGATCAGCTCGATGGTGGGCCGCGACATCGAGCACCTCTACCCGCAGCGGACGGCGCCGCCGACCGAGCAGCTGATGCTCGAGGTGCGGAACCTGTCGAAGGCCGGCATCAGCCACCAAATCGATCTCAAGCTGCACAGGGGCGAAGTGCTGGGCGTCTTCGGGCTGATGGGCTCCGGACGCTCGGAGCTGGCGGAGATCATCTTCGGCCTGGAGGATTTCGACACGGGCCAGATCCTCATCGACGGCCAGCCCGCCGACAAGCTCTCGCCGACCCGCAACATCCACAACGGCATGGCCTTCGTGACCGAGAACCGGCGCGAGGAGGGCCTGATGATGGAGGCCACGGTCTCCGACAACCTGACCATCGCGGCCCTGCCCGACTACACCACTCGTTGGCTCAAACGAGTCCGCGCCAGTGCCATGGTGAAGTCCGTGAAGGAGACCGTGGACGTCCTCAGCATCAAGGTCAACGACGCCTTCCGCAACGAGGCCAAGGGCTTGTCTGGCGGCAACCAGCAGAAGGTCGTGCTGGGCAAGTGGCTCATGACCGAACCCTCCATCCTCATCATCGATGAGCCCACCCGCGGCGTGGACGTGGGAGCCAAGTTCGAGATCTACGAGATCATCGACCGTATCGCTGCCCGGGGCACCGCCGTGCTCTTCATCTCGTCCGAGATCGAGGAGCTGACAGGCATGTGCGACCGCATCCTCGTCATGGGACAGGGCGAGGTCCTGGGCTCGTTCGAGCGGGCGGAGTTCGACAGGGAGGCCATCCTGCGCACGGCCTTCCGGGAGCAGGCCGCATGACCAGCCATCGCCTGACCATGCCGGTCCTGCGCAACATGCCGCTGATCCTGTTCGTGCTCGTGTTCGTGCTCTTCAGCCTGCTCGACGAGCGCTTCTTCTCCATCGACAACTTCTCCAACATCGTGGAGACCTCGGCCTTCGTGGGCCTGCTGGCGGTGGGCATGACGGCGGTGCTGTTGACCGGCGGCATCGACCTCTCGGTGGGCGCCACGATGTACATCACCGCGGCGGTGATCGGCACCCTGCTGCAGCAGGACGTCAACTACCTGGTGGCCATCCTGGCCGGCATCGTGGCCGGCACATCGTGGGGCTTCCTCAACGCCTTCCTCATCGCCAAGGTCGGCTTGGTGCCCTTCGTGGCCACGCTGGCGACGCTGACCGTGGGCCGCGGCGTGGGCCTGCTGCTGACCGAGTCGCGGCAGTTCATCCTGCCGCCGGTGATGGCGTACGCCGCCACCGACGTCTTCGGCATCCCGCTGCCGGTGTTCGTGCTGGGGATCGTCGTCATCGCCGCCGTGCTGTTCCTGCGCTACACCGCCATGGGTCGCCAGATCTACGCCATGGGAAACGACCGCGAAGCAGCCAAGAAGGCCGGCCTCAACGTCGTCCGGCTGACCGGATCGGTCTACGTCATCAGCGGCTTCTGTGCCTCACTGGCGGGCGTCATCGCCATCAGCCAGCAGGGCAGCGTCAGCGCCGGCATCGGTGAGGGCGTGGAGTTCCGCGCCATCGCCGCGGCCGTGCTCGGCGGCACCAGCCTCTTCGGCGGCGTCGGCAACGTCTTCCCGGGCACCATCATCGGTGTGCTGCTGGTGCAGATGATCTCGACCGGCCTGGTCTACCTGCAGGTCGACCTGTACTTGCAGGACATGGTCGCCGCCTCGGTCATCTTCTTCGCCGTCTTCATCGATGCCCAGCGCATGCGCATCCTGGGCCGGCTGGAGCGCCGCAACATCCGGGTGGAGAAGGGTGAGGCACCGGCGCAGGCGAGGGCGGCACCGGCCCCGCCGTAGCCAGGGCGGGACCATGCTCAGAACCAGGCATTCTAGGTCGCCATGAGGGAGTGGCATGAACCACCGAGAACGCGTCGTCACGGCGCTCGACCGTCGGGAGACCGACCGCGTCCCCATCGACCTCGGTTCGACCATCGTCACCACGGCCACCCGCATCGCCTACCAGGACCTGCTCCGGCTACCTGGGCCTGCCGCCGATGACACACCGCACATCTCGCATCGCCAGATGGACACCGTCTACCCGCGCGAGGACCTGCTCGCTGCGCTACGACGTGGATACGCGTCCGGTCTACCTGAAGGGCCCCTGGGAGTTCGAGACACGCGAGCTGCCGGGTGACCGTTTCGTCGACGAGTACGACCTGACGTGGCAGAAGGCGTCGTTCTACTACGACGTCGTCAAGCGCCCCTTCGCCGCCCTGGAGCGGCCCAGCGACCTCGACGCGGTGCAGTGGCCCGACCCCTACGACCCGGGTCGCGTGGCCGGCATCCGCGACGAGGCGCGCCGTCTCTTCGAGGAGACCGACTACGCCGTGGTGGCCGACATCATGTGCCTGGGCCCCTTCGAGGGCGCCTGCTTCATGCGCGGCTACGAGCAGTTCTGCATGGACCTCTACTGGAACCGGGACCTGGCTCACGCCATCCTGGACAAGATCACGCAGACCGACATCGCGCTGTGGGACCTCTTCCTGCAGCACGTCGAGCCGTATGTGCAGGTGGTGGCCCAGGGAGACGACCTTGGGACGCAGCGCGGCACCTGGGTCAAGCCCGAGATGTTCCGTGCGGACATCAAGCCGTACCTGCGGCAGCTCTACGACTTCATCCACTCGAAGACCGACGCCAAGGTGTTCATGCACTCCTGCGGCTCGGTCTTCGACATCATTCCGGACCTCATCGAGTGCGGCGTGGACGCGCTCAACCCCATCCAGCGCAGCGCGGCCAGGATGGACATCGCGGTGATGAAGCAGGAGTTCGGCTCCGAGCTGGCCTTCTGGGGTGGCGGCATCGATGTCCAGCAGGTGCTGCCGACCGCCACGCCAGACGCAGATCGACCGCGAGGTCAGGTACAGCATCGACACGCTCGGCAAGGATGGCGGCTACGTCTTCTGCGCCGCCCACAACCTGCAGCCGGACATCACGCCCGATCGCATCGAGGCCATGTACCAGGCCG
Organism: uncultured Chloroflexia bacterium; assembly: GCA_963712735.1. Taxonomy (GTDB): domain Bacteria; phylum Chloroflexota; class Limnocylindria; order Limnocylindrales; family CSP1-4; genus JAFMJV01. The sequence continues at coordinate 862,791 of CAVQIZ010000002.1, forward strand.
CGCTGCGGTACGCCTGACGATGGCCAGCCTGCTGGGTCTCGACGTCGGCACCACCGGCTGCAAGGCGGTGCTGTTCGACGAGGACGGCCTGCTGCTCGCGAGCGCCGCGCGCGAGTACCCCGTTGAGCTGCCGCGACCCGGCTGGGCGGAGCAGGACATCGAGGCCGTCTGGGGGCTGGCATGCGACGCCATGGCAGAGGCCATCGCCCGCGCCGGGGTGCGCGACGTGGCCGCCATCGGCCTGTCCGTGCACGGCGAGGCGGTCACGCCGGTCGACGCAGCCGGCCGGCCCCTGCGGCCGACGATCCTGGGCATGGACACGCGGACCGAGGCACAGAACGCGTGGCTGCGCGAGCGCTTCGGGGCGCGGGCGCTCTTCGAGCTGACTGGCATGCCCATCCACACCATCAACACGCTGCCCAAGCTGCTCTGGATCCGCGAGCATGAGCCCGAGGTATGGGCGGCTGCCGACCGTTTCCTGCTGGTGGAAGACTTCCTCATCGCGCGCATGACCGGCCGGGCCGTTACCAGTGCCTGCCTGGCCTCGCGCTCACAGCTCTACGACCTGGCAGCGGGGGCCTGGTCGCCCCGGATACTGGAGGCGCTGGAGCTGTCGCCCGAGCGGCTGGCGGAGGTGGCGCCGTCGGGCACACTGGTGGAACGCCTGACGCCGGAGCTGACCGAGAGGCTGGGGCTGGCGACCGCCCCGGGTGTCGTCACCGGTGGGCACGACCAGGCCTGTGGCGCCCTCGGCGTTGGCCTGACGCGGCCCGGCGTGGCGATGGTCTCGACCGGGACCGCGGAGGTGGTGGAGGTGGCCCTCGGCTCGGCGGTCGTGTCGCAGCCGCTGTACGAGGGCAACATCTCCGTCTACCGCGCCACGCTGCCGGGACTGTTCCTGGCCATGACGCTCAACCACAGCGGCGGCCTGGCGCTGCGCTGGTTCCGCGACGGCTTCTGCGAGCCTCAGCTGGCGCTCGCGTCTGCGTCGGAGGCGGACGCCTACGACCTCATCCTCGCCGGTGCCTCGGCGGACCCGTCCGGCCTGCTGGCGCTGCCGCACTTCGCCGGCGCCGGCACGCCGACCTTCGACACCGCCTCGAAGGGCGCCTTGCTGGGCCTGACCTTCTCCACCACGCGCAGCGACATCGCCAAGGCCATCCTCGAGGGACTCACCTTCGAGCTGCGACTCAACCTCGACCTGCTGCGCGACGGTGGCGTGGGCATCGACGTGCTGCGGGCGATCGGCGGCGGCGCGCGCTCGAAGCTGTGGCTGCAGCTGAAGGCCGACATCACCGGCATCCCCGTCATCACGCCTCGCATCACCGAGGCGGCCGCCTTCGGCGCGGCCCTGCTGGCCGGGGCGGGCGCGGGGCTGTGGGCGTCTGCCGGCCAGGCTGCCGAGCGCTTCCTCGAGCTGACCCAGAGCTACGAGCCGGATCCCATGCGCCATCGCGCCTACAGCGACCGCTACGAGCTCTACCGGCAGCTCTACCCGGCGGTCGCGCCCATCGCACATCGGCTCTAGGGGCGGACCTATCATCGGCGACATGACCGACATCCAGATCACCTGTGCCGGCAGCGCCGTCTTCGACGTCCTGGCCAAGTCGGCCGGCCCGCTGCCGATCGGCGTGCTGGGCCTGGTCGACACCTTCTCCACGGCCGAGGGCGGACCCGCCCTGCGCACCGGCCGGGTGCTGGCGGGCATGGGCATCGAGACCCGCCTCATCATCCCGGTCGGCGACGACATCTTCGGCCGTTCCTTCCGCGAGACCGTGCCGGCGCCGCACCTGCACGTGGAGTTCGTCGCTTCCGAGCGGCCCACCTCGACCTCGCTGGTGGCCGTCGACGCCGACGGTGAGCGCACGATGCTGCACAACCTGGGCGCCGATGCCTCCATCACCGCGGCGAGCCATCGAGGCGCACCAGGAGGGTCCCTTCCTCCACGTCGGCGGCGCGCTCGTGCTGCCCGGCCTCGACGATCCCGACGGTGCACCGCTGGCGGGCCTCTTCGAGCGGGCCAAGGCGCGCGGGCTCCACACCAGCCTCGACGTGGTGCACGACTCGACCGGGCAGTGGCAGCGCGTGGTTCCGGCGCTGGCCTACACCGACCTGTTCATCCCCAGCCTGGCCGAGGTGATCGGCATCACCGGCCTGTCCGAGCCGGCCGCCGCGGCGGCGGCGCTGCGCGAGCTGGGCGTGCGCTTCGCCATCGTCACCGACGGCCCGCGCGGCGCCTGGGTGGACCACGACGACTTCGTGGGCCACATCCCGGCCTTCAAGGTGGACACCATCGACACCACCGGCGCCGGCGATTCGTTCACCGGCGGTGTGCTCATCGGCCTCATCCACGGGCTGGGCGCGGAGGATGCCGCGCGGCTGGGCGCGGCCATGGGCGCCCTGGCCACGACCACCATCGGCACGTTCAGCGGGCCCGCCGACCGGTCGCTGCCGTGGCGCATGGCCGGCCTGGAGCCGCCACGGTGACGCTGCCGGAGCCCGGCTCGCTGGGGCCGCAGCCGGGCGACGCCGGGTCGCTCCCCGAGCAGATGCGCGCGACCGTGCTCTCCGGCAGGGGCACCGAGAACCTGGCCGTCCGTGCCATCCCCGTGCCGCGGCCCGGGCCGGGGCAGCTGCTGGCGCGCGTCGATGCGGCCGGCATCTGCACCTCCGTCAACAAGCTCATCGACCAGGGTGCCGACCATCCGTTGATGCACGGCTGGGATCCCGCCGAGCACCCTGCCATCGTGGGCGACGAGGGCGTCGTCACCATCGTGGAGGTGGGGGAGGAGCTGCGCGACACGTGGAGCGTGGGGCAGCGCTGCGCGGTGCAGCCGGCCGTGGACATCGCGCCCATCAACCACCTCGAGCGCTACCGCGATCGCGGCCGCGGGGTGGCCAAGATCGCGGTCGGCTACTCGCTGCCCGGGCTGCTCGCCGAGTACATCCTCATCGGCGAGGAGGTGCTGGCGGCCGGCTGCCTGCTGCCGCTCCCGGATGACACGCTGCCGGCGGGACACGCCGGCATCGCCGAGCCCATCAGCTGCATCATCAGCTCGCACGCGCACCACATGCACCTGCAGCAGCCCGACCGCACGCGAGCGCGTGTCGCCCACAGCGGCCTGGCGCGTGGTGGCGTGGTGGTCGTCATCGGCGCCGGCCCCATGGGTCGCATCCACGTCGACCTGGCCATCGCGGCGCGACCGCGCGCCATCGTCGTCAGCGCCCGTCGCGAGGAGCGTCTGCGCTGGATCCACGACACGTTCGGCGAGCGGGCGGCGGCAGCCGGCGTGGAGCTCATCAGCGTCAACGCTCGCAGCGGCGACCTGGCTGCCACCGTGGCCCAGGTCAGCGACGGCCGTGGCGCCGACGATGTCATCGTCACCGCGGCCGATGGCGAGGTCATGGAGATGGCGCAGCACCTGCTGGCCCGCTACGGCGTGCTGGACCTCTTCGCCGGGCTGCCGCCGGGAGCGGAGCACATCAGCATCGACGAGCGCTTCGTCCACTACCAGGAGATCAACATCACCGGCTCCTCCGGCGGGGGTCCCTGGGACGTCATCGAGACGCTGCGCCTGATGGCCGCCGGTGAGATCGACCCTGCCGCACACATCGGCCACGTCGGCGACCTGGCGCACGCGCCGGAGCTGCTTGCGATGGCGCGCGAAGGGCGGGTGCAGGGCAAGGCCATCGTGTACCCGCACCGGCGAACCGACGCCATCCTCGATGTGCCGCGCTGGAGCGCCGACGACGAGCAGCGCTACCTCCACGGGGCATAGGGTGGCCTTCGACGGGTCCCGGCGGCTCGTCGTCCTCGGGTTCGGGGCGATCGGTGCCGGGCTGTTCGTCTACGAGGCGCAGCGCACGGGTGACTACGCGCCGCCACTGGTGGTGGACGTGCGACCCGAGCTGGTGGCTGCCCTGCGAGCTGCCGGCGGCCGAGTGCGCCTCAACATCGCGCGGGCCGATGGTGTCGAGGTGGTCGAGCTGGGTCCGCTGGAGGTGGCCAATTCGACGGTCGCGGCCGAGCGAGTGCGCATCATCGAGGCCATCGCAGCTGCCGATGAGCTGGCCTCTGCCCTGCCCAGCGTGGGGCTCTACCGCTCCGACGCCCCCAACAGCCCGCATCTCCTGCTGGCCGAGGGGCTGCGACGCCGGACGGGCACCGAACCGTTGATCGTGCTCTGCGCGGAGAACCATCGCAGCGCGGCGGCGCTGCTGGCGGAGGCCGTGCTGGACGCGGTGCCGGCAGGGGAGCGCGAGGGCCTGCGCGGACGGGCGCGCTGGGTGGACACCGTCATCGGCAAGATGAGCGGCGTCATCGGCGACCCGGCAGAGCTGAGGGCGCTGGGCCTGTCCACCATCACGCCGGCGTTGCCGGCCGCGTTCCTGGTGGAGGCGTTCGACCGCATCCTCGTCTCGCGCGTGGACCCGTCCGGGAGGTTGCACCCGGGCATGCCGGTCCTGCGCGAGGTCGATGACCTGGCACCCTTCGAGGATGCCAAGCTGCTGGGCCACAACGCCACGCACGCGCTGGGTGCGTTCCTGGGCGAGCTGCTGGACCTGACCCTCTTCGCCGACCTGTGCGAGGTGGATGGTGCGATGCCGTTCCTGCGCGCGGCCTTCATCGAGGAGTCGGGGGCTGCCCTGTGCCGCCGCTGGGCCGATGCGGACGAGTTGTTCACATCGGCGGGCTGGGAGGTCTTCGCCGACGACCTCCTGGCGCGCATGGTGAACCCCTGGCTGGCCGACACCATCGAGCGGGCCGCCCGCGACCCACGACGCAAGCTGGGCTGGGACGACCGGCTCGTGGGGCTCATCCGACTGGGCCTCGCCCAGGGCGTGCCGACGCCCAGCTACGCCATGGGGGCGGCGGCCGGCCTGGATGTGCTGCGCCGCGCTGGAGACGACCACGGCTACGACGCCGATCTGCTGCGTGGATGCTGGCCGGATGGGCTGCCCCCCGACGAGGTCGATGCCGTCCTGGACGCCGTCTCCAAGGGCCGCGATCGGCTGGAGCGCTGGACCGCCAGTGGCTTCCGGGCGCTGCCGGGCCGGCCGGGCGAGGCTACCTGACGATGGAGGCGCTGACCTCGATCTCGGACACGATCGAATCGATCTGCAGGCCCAGGAAGATCAGCATCGCCAGGCCCACGATGGCCACCAGAGGCCACAGTGCCAGCGCCCAGAGGCAGCCGATGGCACAGCCGTTGGGCTGCTGGACCGGTCCACCGTAGGTGCGGGCCCACTCCTCGTTGCTGCGCGTCAGGAAGTAGATGGCCTCCAGCCAGGCGATGAAGCCCGGGATGCCGGTCCAGAAGAACAGCAGGTAGACGACGCCCAGCGCGATGTTGCCCAGGTAGAAGCGGTGGACACCGAACGAGCCCAGCAGCAGCGCCAGGAGGGTGGCGACGAGCCGGTCCTTGCCGTAGCCGGCGGCGATGTCCGGCTGCCGCACGCCGCAGCGGGGGCAGTCCACGGCGCGACTGTCGATGACCGACGAGCAGGCGTAGCAGTACTTGGTCGGCCCGCCGGGCGGACCCGCCGGTGGCGGCGGTGGCGGCGGTGCCCAGTACGGCGGTGGCGACGCGCCGGGAGGAGGCGTCGTCGGTGGCTGTCCGCCCGGTGGCGGGCCCCAGCCCGGGTTCTGCGACATCACGTTCCTCCTCTTCGTGGACGGCTCGATACGGCCAGCGGGTCTGATGATGCCACCACGCTCAGCCGGGGAGGGGCTGGGGTCGCTCGTTCAGGACCTGCCTGCGAAACGCCAGCCCGGGCTCTGTCGTCCTGGGGCAAGACCATCGCGTCTCGCCCGCTCCGTGCGCCGCCGTCGGCAGGTCCGTCGGTCATGCGCTCTCGATGACGGCCTCCACCTCGATGCTGCCGCCGGCTGCCGCCGGCAGAGGCACGACGTTGCCCTGCACCACCTGCCCGTCGACCACGAGTGAGCGCACCCGTCCGCTGCTGCCGCGCTCCTTGGCCACCGTGATGTGATAGGCCGTTCCGCGCAGGCGACGCGTGGCGCTGAAGCCCTCCCAGTCGGCCGGCAACGACGGGTCGATGCGCAGGCCGTTGCGCTCGGGACGGATGCCCAGGATCCACTGCGTCGCGGCCACGAAGTTCCACGCCGCAGTGCCGGTGAGCCACGAGTTCTTGGCCTCGCCGTGTGTCGGCGCATCCTTGCCTGCGATCATCTGCGCGTAGACGTAGGGCTCGCAGCGGTGGATCTCGGAGATGGCCTCACGCGCCGAGGGGTTGATGCGCAGGTAGTAGTCGAGCGCCCCGTCGCCGTTGCCGACGATGGCCTCGCCGATCATCAACCACGGATTGGTGTGGCAGAAGATGCCGGCGTTCTCCTTGTAGCCGGGCGGATAGGTGGAGATCTCGCCCAGTTCGAGGTGGTAGCGCGTGAATGCCGGTTGCAGCAGCACGATGCCGTGAGGCGTGGCGAGCCGCTCGCGCACCGACGTCAGCGCCTGCTCGGCGCGGCCATCGGCCAGTCCGATCCCGGCCATCACCGCCAGACCCTGCGGCTCGATGAAGATCCGGCCCTCCTCGTTCTGCGCCGATCCGACGACGTTGCCCGTGTAGTCGTAGGCGCGGCGGAACCAGGCGCCATCCCAGCCGTGGGTCTCGACGGCCGCGACCATGTCCGCACCGGCCCGACGGCAGCGGTCCACGACGAGCCCGTCCCCGCGATGGGAGGCGATCTCCGCCATCTCCTTCGCCGCCAGCGTGAATAGCGCCGCGATGAAGACCGACTCGGCGGCGCCTCCCTCTCGGTTCTCCGTGGTCTGGAAGGACTCTCCGGGCGTCTGGCTGAAGCAGTTGAGGTTGAGACAGTCGTTCCAGTCGGCACGACCGATGAGCGGCAGCCCGTGTGGCCCCAGCCGCTCGAGCGTGTAGTCGACCGCGCGAACCAGGTGCTCGTAGAGCGGGACCTCCGAACCGGGCTGGTTGTCGAAGGGGACCGCCTCGTCGAGGATGGCCGCGTCGCCGGTCTCGCGCAGGTAGGCGCCTACAGCCAGCACCAGCCAGGCCGGATCGTCATTGAAGCCGGACCCGACCGCGTCGTTGCCGCGCTTGGTGAGCGGCTGGTACTGGTGATAGGCGCCACCACTCGGGAGCTGCGTGGCGCTGATGTCGAGGATGCGCTGCCGCGCGCGCTCGGGGACCATGTGCACGAAGCCGAGCAGGTCCTGGTTGGAATCGCGGAAGCCCATGCCGCGGCCGATGCCCGACTCGAACAGCGAGGCCGAACGCGAGAGGTTGAACGTCACCATGCACTGGTACGCGTTCCAGGTGTTGACCATGCGGTCGAGGTGCTCGTTGGGCGTCTCGACCTGGAAGGTGCCCAGCAGGTCGTCCCAGTGGCGGCGCAGCTCGATGAGCGCCCGCTCGACCTCGTCGGACCGCAGGTAGCGCTCGATGACCGGTCGCACCCCGGCCTTGGCGATGCGCTGCGAGCCGGGCGGATCGAACTTGGCCTCGCGTGGGTTCTCCGCGTAGCCCAGGGCGAAGACGATCTCGCGCGTCTCGCCGGGCGCCAGCTCCAGGCGCACGTGGTGCGACCCGATGGGCTGCCAGCCGTGAGCCAGCGAATCGCCGGCGACTCCGGTCTCCACGACCCGCGGTCGGTCCCAGCCGCGGTACGGCCCCAGGAAGGCCTCCCGCTGCGTGTCGAAGCCGGCCAGCGGCTCGGAGCAGGCGAACCAGGCGAAATGGTCGCGACGTTCGCGGTACTCGGTCTTGTGGTAGATGACGCCGTCCTCGACTTCGACCTCGCCGATGGAGTAGTTGCGCTGGAAGTTGGTGGCGTCGTCATTGGCGTCCCAGAGGCACCATTCGACCGCGCTGAAGAGCGAGATCCGTGCCGCTGTCTCGCGTTCGTTGGTCAGACGCGCGCGCCAGATCTCCAGCGTCTCGCCGAGCGGCACGAAGTAGGTGGTCTCGGCTGCGGATGCCGGCGCTGCGTGAGCCGATGATGGTGGTGCCCAGGCCGTGGCGACACTCGTACCGCTCTACCTCGCTCTGGACGGGCTGCCAGCTGGGGCTCCAGAAGGCGCCGCTGTCGTCGTCGCGCAGGTAGAGGTAGCGGCCGCCCACGTCGAGCGGAGCGTTGTTGTAGCGGTAGCGCGTCAGGCGGCGCAGCCGTGCGTCGCGGTAGAAGGAGTAGCCGCCGGCGGTGTTGGAGATGAGGCCCAGGTAGTCGTCCGTGCCGAGGTAGTTGATCCAGGGCAATGGCGTGTCGGGCCGCGTGATGACGTACTCGCGTCGTGCGTCATCGAAGTAGCCGAAGCGCATCGCTTCCTCCAGCCTCACGCCCGAGCGGGCGTCCCCGCAGTGTACGGGGGCCCTGCTCGGGCCGCGATGGTTCGGCGATGGCGATCTGCCACCCGGCGACCCGGTCAAGACCCATCAGCTCGTCGGCGGCTCGCCTCCGGCCAGTGGGTCCTCGGGCAGCTTGCGCACGCGCGCCCTGCGCTTGCGACGGGCGGGGATCATGTCCCGCATCGACTCCAGCTTGCCGAAGCAGAGCAGCCGGTCGTTGGGCTCAAGCACGCGTGACTCGCGTGGGTTGGGAATGACCTCCGTGCCGCGGTGGAGCGTCAGCACCACGATGTCGCGATCCGCAGCCCCGAGGCCGCGATGGTGCTGCCCACGAGCTCGGCGTCCTCGCGCACGAGCAGCTCGGCCACGCCGTAGCCCGTGCTGACCGAGAGGCGCTGGCGCACGTCAAGCTCGGGAAAGGCCACCTGGTTGTCGATGTAGTCGACGATGGCGCCGGCCACGTCCAGCTCGGTCGCTGTCTCGATACCCTCCAGCCCTGGCGAGGAGTTGACCTCCATCACCAGCGGTCCGTCCTTGCCCTCGAGCATGTCCACGCCAGCTACGCGCAGGCCCATGATCTGCGCGGCTCGCACCGCGGTGCGCTCGTAATCGGCACTGATCGTCACCTTCTCGGTGCTGCCGCCGCGGTGGACGTTCGAGCGGAACTCGTCGCCCTGCGCGCTGCGGCGCATGGCGGCTACGACTCGGTCGCCCACCACCAGCGCGCGGATGTCCCTGCCCTTGGACTCCGCGATGAACTCCTGGATGAGCACGTTCTGGCGCGTGCTGTGGAGCGTCTCCACGATCGCTTCCGCCACGCGCATGCTGGGCGCGAGGATGACGCCGATGCCCTGCGTGCCTTCCAGCAGCTTGATCACCACCGGCGCACCACCTACCCGGTCGATGGCCGGGCGCACATCGTTGCGGTCGTGCACGAAGGCCGTGGCCGGCATGCCGATGTCGTGGCGCGAGAGGAACTGGATGGCGCGCAGCTTGTCGCGAGAGTTGGTGATGCCGTTGGCCGTGTTCGGCGTGTACACGTCCATCTGCTCGAACTGGCGCACGACGGCTGAGCCGAAGTAGGTGATGGACGCGCCGATGCGCGGGATCACCGCGTCGTAGTCCGTCAGTTGCTTACCGCGGTACTGCAGGTCGGGGTCGCCGGCGGACAGGTCGATGGCGAAGCGCATCGTATCGAGCACGCGGCAGCGGTGGCCGCGATCGAGCGCGGCTGCCTTCAGTCGTTGCGTGCTGTAGGCGCCGGGCGCTCGCGAGAGGATGGCGAGCTTCACGTTGGCTCCGCGGTCGGCACGTCCACGCTGGGCGCGTCGGAGGCGGCGATATGGACCAGCGCGTCGCCCTGATGTACCAACGGGTGCTGAGTCATGCCCACCACGATACCGTCGAACGGCGCGCTGGCACGGCTGAGCCTCCGGCCCAGCGAGTCGTGGATCACCGCGACCCGCTGGCCGCGGCGGACCGCTTCACCCAGTGACACCAGCATGGAGTTGATACCGCTGCGCCGGGCGCGCACCCAGCTGCTGCGCCGGCTCTCGACCGGCTCGCTCTCCGGGGATGTGCTGTCGACATCGATCATGCCCAAGTGGGCCAGCACCCGTAGCGTGCCCGTCGTGCCTGCAGCGATGGCCTCCTCGTCGAAGCGCCAGGCCTCGCCGCCCTCGAACAGCAGCACGGTCACCCCGACATCGGTGGCGGCGGCGCGCAGGGAGCCATCGCGCAGTCCCGCGTGCAGCAGCAGCGGCGCACCGAACGCCCGCGCCAGCTCGCGTGTGTGCGGGTCATCCAGGTTGCCCCGGATCTGGGGCAGGTTCGTACGATGGTCGGAGCCGGTGTGGAGATCGATCCCGATCTCGCTGCGCATGACGATCTGCTGCATGAAGGCATGGGCGATGCGGCTCGCCAGCGAGCCATTGTCCGAACCGGGGAACGAACGGTTGAGGTCGCGCCGATCAGGCAGGTAGCGGTCACCGGTGAGGAACCCGTGCACGTTCACGATGGGCACCGCCATGACCGTGCCGCGCAGCCGACGCGGGTCAAGCTTGTCGATGACACGGCGGATGATCTCTACCCCGCCGATCTCGTCACCGTGGATGGCCGCGCTGATCCATACGGTGGGGCCGTCGGCACGGCCGTGGAAGATCCGCACCGGCAGCGACACGACTGTGCCCGTCACCAGCCGTGGGACGGGCAGCTGGCCGGTGGCCGCGCGTCCGGGCGGGACGGCCAGGCCGGCGAAGTCGAAGTCCGGACGTCGAGCCTGCCTCACGCTCGGCCCCGATTGCGTCGTCTGATCTCCTGCGGCGGCCGACCGCCGAGGTACGAGCGTGCCGGGTCCACCAGGTACGCGCGCCGCAGCGCCTGCCGACCGATGAGCATGCGGAAGCCCATCTCGTCACGCCGGTCAGCGTGACCTCGATGGGGACGATGCGACCGGCGAGCTGCATGCTGGTTCGGACGACTGGACGCTCGCGCTGCGCTCCTGATGAGCTGCGCACGGCGCGGTGATCGACCAGGGGAGCCTCGACGATGACCGCGTCCTCCGAGGTGTCCTGCCAGGGGTGGATGGCGAACCGCACCCAGCGCTCGCCATCGCGCTCGATGACGTTCACGTCGAAGGCGTGCAGTGCCGACGTCCGCGCGCCCGTGTCGATCTTGGCCTTGACCCAGGGTACGCCCCAGTCAGGCAGCGCCACCCACTCCCGCCAGCCGACAGTGATGCGAGGAGGACGCTGGCGGGTGGTGGTCATGGCCCTGAGAGACTAACGCCTGGGCTACGTCAGCTGTGCCAGCATGAGGCTGGCCAGGCTGAGCGCGATGAAGAAGCCACAGATATCGGTGATGGTGGTGAGGATCGGTCCTGAAGCAACGGCTGGATCCACCCCGAGGCGCTTGAGCAGCAGCGGCACGGTGCCGCCGATGGAGACCGCGATCAACGTGTTGAGCCCAAGCGTCACGCCGACCACCAGGCCCAGCCAGACGTTGCCATCCCAGAGCGTGGCGACGGCGCCGATGAGGAGGCCCAGGGCGGCACCGTTGACGAGGCCGACGGTGATCTCCTTGAGCCAGACGCGGCCGACCTCGTAGGGCCTGACCAGTCCGAGCGAGAGCTCGCGCATGCTGACGGCCACCGCCTGGTTGCCGCTGGCGCCGGACATGTCGCTGATGATGGGCAGGAACACCGCCAGCGCGATGACCTGGTCCAGCGTGTCGATGTAGAGGGCGATGACGCTGGCGGCGAGGACGTTGAGCACGATGTTGATGCTCAGCCAGGACAGTCGGCGACGCGCCCGGGTGGCGGTCGGCAGCGAACGCACCTCGTCGCCACCGACGATGCCGCGCATGCGCAGCATCTCGCGCTCGGTGCGGTCCGCGATGGCGTCGAGCACGGCCGTGCGTCGCGTCACGCCCAGAAGGCGGCCGCGGGAGTCCACCACGGGAACAGCGGCGATGGGGTGCGCCTCGAAGAAGTCGCGCAGTTCGTCGAGGCCGGTCGAGGCCGCTGGTGAAGAGTGGCGGCACCATCACGTCGGCGACACGCTGCGACCGCGGCGCCGCAGCCAGCGTGCTGGCGGCCGCGACGCCCACCAGCCGGCCCAGTGGCGAGAGCACGTAGACGTAGCGGCTGAAGTGGTCGTCGCTGTCCTCGGCGTTGACCACCAGCGCGTCGAGCGTTTCGCCGACGCGTGGCGTTCTCGCCCACCTGCAGGAACTCGGTGATCATCAGGCCGCCGGCGACGTCGTCGGGGTAGTCGGCCAGGGCGCGCACCTCGCTGGCCACGTCGGGCTCCATCTGGCCCAGGATGGCGGCCGCTTCCGATCGGTCCAGGTCGGCGATGAGGTCGGCCTGCTCATCGCTCTGCATCTCCGTCACGATGGCCGCCGCATCGATCGGCGTCAGCTGCTCGATCAGGTCCGCAGCCTGCTCATCGGGAGCGTCCTCCACCAGGTCGGCCGCTTCATCCGGGGAGAGGGTGGTCAGCACCGATCGCTGGTCCGCGCTGTCGAGGCGCAGGATGGCGCGGATGGCGTCGCTGGGATCGAGCGCGCTGATGGCGGCGTCCAGGCCTTCGCGATCGCTCGGCCGCGGCCAGCTCGCGGATGCGCTCGAGGTACTGGCGATCGGTCTCTGCGGTCATGGGGCTCTCCCACTGCGGGTGGCGCGCAGCCCATCCTAGGGCGGTCGTCGGTTGCCGACACGCGGCGAGGCCGGGTGCCGAGGGGTCCAGGCAGCTTGACCGGCCAGCCGTCCCAGCCGACCCCTGAACGCGAGATGGGCTGCTACGTCGACCCGTTGGCGACGAAGATGAACAGGGAAATCGAGAGCGCCAGGACGATCGCCGCAGCTACGACCTTCACGACGACACCGCGGCCGGGGCTGTCATCCAGCGGCTCCTGCTCGACCTCCCCGCGTGGATCACGCCTGACGCGGCGTCGCTACGCTGCCCGCTTGAGCGCTCAGCCCTAGCCGGTCATCGACCGGCGTGGCGCAGGTGCCCGGGAGACCACGACGGCGACGCCGGTCCCGTCCGCCACCAGCGTGCCCGCTCGCGGACGAGTGAGGATGACATCGCCAATCGGCACGGTGCGAGAAGCCCGCGGTTCGATCGCCTCCGGCCGTAGCCCCGCACTTCGTAGCAGCTGCATCGCCGTGCTCGCCTCCAGCCCGCACACGTCGGGGACGGCGAGATACGGCCGACCGGCGGCCACCACGTGGATATGTGCACCCGGTCGCACCCCGGAACCCTGCAGCGGCTGCTGTGACAGGACCATGCCCCAGGGGCCGATCTTCGTCTCCCACACCGAGACAGTCAGCCGCAAGCCGTGGCGCCGGGCCATCCGGTGCGCCTCCACCAGGTCCAGGCCGATGACGTCTGGCGTCACCCCAGCTTCGTGGACGGCGGCGGCGACCTCGTCGGTGGCCAGCATCTCCGGCTCACGCGGTCCGTGCTCGACGGTCACGGACGCATCCACCGTCCGCGGACTGCGGCTGGCGCCCATCGTCGGCGGCGCGCTGCCCTCAACGTAGGTGCCACCGGCCGGGCTCGCCGAGGGGGTCGATGACGTCGTCATCGACGTATCCGAGCGCTGGCATCAGCGTGAACAGGGGTCGGGTCGTCCGCGTGGGGTCCGCGGACGACCCGGGAAAGGACAGATCGGCGACCCACTCTGTCACCGTCATGTCCGCAGTCGATGAAGGGGGCGGGCACGTGCCGACGGCCACATCAAGGCGATGCGTTGCCATCGGTCGAGACCTCGCCGCCGCGGTCGCGCTCAAGGCCCTCGATGGCCGGAATACGCACCCCGATTTCGCACCGGAATGTACTCCCTCGGACGCGGCACGAAGGCGTAACGATGGATGTCGGAGTGATTACGGATTCTTCACAATCGTCACATTGACAGGACCGCGCGCCCGAGCGCAAGAATCCCGTTCACAGCGCTCATGAGTCGGTGCCACATCGGGTCGATCGAGGACGCTGCTGCCACTCATCGAGGACGTCGGCTCATGGGGCGCAACCTTCCCGCTCCCTCGGAGGGCCCACCGCCCCTGCCCGTCGACCAGGCGGTGGTGGCATCGACCCCGATCGATGCCACCGACTCGCTGCTGACGGATCCAGCCGTCGCGAAGCCCGCCGGGGCTCAGCGTGGGTCGGTGACCGTGCCTGATCTGAGGGGAATGTCCACGTCTGATGCGCGTCGCGTGTCGCGACTGGTTGGCCTCCGCCTGGATCTGCAGGAGAGCCCGGCTCCCGATGACCTGTGGGGTCGCATCTTGAGCCAGGATCCGATGCCCGGAGCCACCGCGGACGCCGGTGCGGTCATCGCGATCACCGTCGGCGGACGCCCGCAGGTGGTAGTACCCGAGCTGTACGGTCGTGACGAGAGCGAGGCCATGGCCACGCTGCACGCGGTGGGCTTGACGCCCGAGCGACGCGGGACGCGGCGCTCGGACAAGGTCCCGGAGGGGCATGTGTTGCGAACCCGGCCACGTTCGGGCACGGAGGTGGCGGTCGGCAGCCGCGTCGCCTATGTGATCGCCGCCGGAGCCCGCGTGAAGGCCGGCCATGGGCGGCGTGAACGACAGCGGGTCCGCGCCGGCCGCCTCTCGGACGGGAGCTTCATGTCACTGCCCGAGGACCAGCGCTAGCCGTATCCGCGTGTCCGTCGAGGCCATTTGCTAGAGGCATGCTGGCTCCTCATCGGTCCTGACCGAGATCCTGCGCCTGGGGAGTCCCTGGCACAGTTGCGCGCCGGTTTCGATGAGCTGAGCTCGCAGCTGGGCGGCGTCGACGCGACCAACCTGCGAGCGCGCGTGAGCGATGCAGAAGATGGGCTCGAGACCGTGCTCAAGCGACTGGACGGGCTTGACGAGCGCGTCGCCGAGCTTGTCGACGGCCAACCCGCACCTGAGGAGTAGGCCGCAACGCCACGAGGCGGCGGAGGGCCCCTCGGCTCAGCCCGAGCTCGCCTCCGCGGCCGCCCGGCGGCGCTTGAAGCCGTCCACGTAGCGGCTGAGCGTGTCCGACATGCGGCCGCGCTCCATGACGACGTCGATGAGCACGAAGCGACCACGCGTGGCGACGGCCAGCTCCAGTGCCTCCGCCAGCTCACGGCGCGTGCGCACCCTGATGCCGAGGCCGCCCAGGGGCCCGGCCAGCTCGTGGAATGGCCAGTCGTCGAGGTCGTTGTAGCCGGCATCGGGCTGGAATGCGCGCAGCATCTCCCAGGAGGCGTTGTTGAAGACGATGACGATGGGATCCCAGCCATAGCGGCGACAGTTGCCCAGCTCCCAGCCGGTCATCTGGAAGGCGCCATCACCGACGAGGACCAGCGGTCGCTCACCGGTCGCGACCTGAACGCCAAGCCCGGCCGGGACGCCGAAGCCCATGCCTGCGTAGTAGCCCGGCGCAGCGAGCGCGTGTTGGGCGATATCCATGGCCGTGAACAGGCAGTCGCCCATGTCCGACGCCATCGGCAGCGGGCCATGCGCCACCATCATGTCGTTGATGGCCCTGGCGATATCGGTCGGGGTCACCGGCGCATCGTCGGCCGGCAGGTCATAGGGCGGTTCAGGCGGCGCCGGCAGGTCCGGGCGCATGCCGAGCGGCATGGCCCGCGCGGCCATCGCCCTGACGAGCTCTCCCAGCGGCACGTCCGGATAGACGTGGAACCCGAGCCGCACCTGGCGCTCCGCCGCGAGGATGGTCTGGCGCAGGTCCATCTGGCGCAGCGAGACCGAGAAGTTGGTGTCCGAGAGGATCACGCCCAGCAGGAAGAGCGCATCGGACGATTCGACCAGCTGCGTGATCTCCGGCTGGCCGGCAACACCGATATACGTCCCGAGGGGCGGGTTGGCCAATTCGGCGAGCAGGCCGCGACCCATGAAGGTGGTGACGACCGGGAGGCCCAGGCGTTGCGCCAGGTCGGCGACTTCCTCCTCGATGCCGTAGCGGCGGATCTCGGCGTCGACCATCAGGACCGGTGATCGCGCCGCTGCCAGGCGAGCCAGCACCTCCGCTGCCGCAGCCCCCACGGCATCGAGATCGACTGCGCTCGGTGGTAGCTCAGGCACAGCCCCTACCTCCACGCCCACCATGTCGCGCGGGATCTCGAGGTATACCGGCTGGGAGCGCTCTTGGGCGGAACGCAGCACACGCGCGATGTCAGCTGCCGCAGTGGAGGGGTCGTCGAGCACGGCCTGGTCACAGGTGATCTCGCGGTAGACGTTCAGCTGCGAGTCGAGCGTCCGTGCCTGATGGTGCACCAGCAGACCACTGGAGCGCTCGGCACGCGACGGGGCGCCCGACAGAACCACCACCGGCGTGCGTTCGGCATAGGCGCCGGCGATGGCGTTGACCAGGTTGAAGGCGCCGGCACCGTAGGTGATGGCCGCCACGCCGATGCCGCCGTGGAAGCGTGTGGCCGCGTCGGCCGCGAAGCCGACCGCGGGCTCGTGGCTGAGCGTGTAGAGCGGCAGCACGGCCCTGCGTTCGATGACCTCGAAGAGGGGCAGAGCGAAGTCGCCCGGGATGCCGAAGATCTCTCGCGCACCAGCGTTCCGGAGCGCCTGGAGCAATGCCTCAGCCAGCTGCAACGTCTGTCCTCACGCGGATCGGATGTGACCGGCTCAGGGTACCCGTCCGAGGCCGGCGCGGAGCGTACCCCGGGGGGGGGACGTGGTACCTGCTGCCCGAGCGAGCGATAGCCGCGGAGCGGGCGCTCTTCCCGGGTTATGTGAGCGGTTCGTCCGCTTCGTGGCGCGGCCCGAAGGTCATGCCCAGCTCGTCCTCCATCCAGCGCCGGAGCTGCTGGTAGACCATCGGGGCACCCAGGAGGGGCGCGAGGTCCAGCTCCCAGTCGGCCGGATGCAGCAGGAACGGCATGGTCTGCGGTCCGCCGAGCCCGCCGTGGGCGCCGATGAGCTCCTCGAAGGCGGCGATATCGCCGGTCTCGGGGTCATAGGTGCTGATGACCGCGAGGTCGCCGACATGCTCGATCTCGTCGAGCCGCCGCACGGCTGCCGGAGCATGCTCGCCATAGACGGCGAGCGGGTCGACGCCTTCGACGCGGTCCTCGTCGAGGTAGTGGATGCCGTCGCTGCCGACAGCGAGCAGCCCGTGGGCGTCCGAGCGCACGATGAGCACGCCGATGCCCGGATGGTTGGCGAGCGCGTCCACGAGGTCGGGATAGGCGGCCTCGATCTGCTGCAAGTCGGCGCGTCCGTCGATGGCGGTGAAATACACCAGCGCGAGGTTGCCGCCGGCGACCACGATGAGGTCTGCGGGCTTGTCCTCGCCGGGCCCTGCCTCGGTGCCAGCGGTCGCGCCCTCGACCACGAGCCCGTCGTCGGGCCCGAGGTCGACCTGGCCATCCTTGCTGCGGTGGCGGGTCGCGGTACGGGTGACCGAGCCGGCCACGCTGTCGGTCTGGCCGACCTCGCTGAGGAACGTGTTGAGCGGGCCCCAGTCCTCGATCTGCGCGGTCGCGGCAGCCACCGAAGCCGATCCGCCCATGAGCGAACGCACCACGTCCTGCAAGGTCACGCCGTAGCGCTGCAGGAACGTGGCCCCCAGGCTCTGGCCGTGGTCGGCGAGGTAGACGAAGCGATAAGGTCGCGGCGCGTCCTCGGCCGCCTTGGCAAGCGTCGCGAGCTCGCGGTCCACGCCGTCAAGCGCGTCGAGCGACTCGGGGCGTTCGGGACCGCTGTGGTGCGCGATCTCGTCGTAGTCGGTGTAGTCCATGTAGACGACGGGCGTACCGCGCATCATCTCTTCCATGATCAGCGACGTGCCCAGTGAGCGCAGGGCCACGTTGGTCGCGCCTCGCACCCAGGGGTAGGGGAAGCCTCGATGCATGCGCGGTTCGATGCCGGCTCGGACCTGGCGTCGTGATTGGATGTTCTCCTTGACCACCTCCGCGAGGTACTTGGCCAACATGGTCAGGTAGTTGTAGGGGCTCGCGAAGTAGTACGCGAACGCGTTGGACTGGCCCAGGCCGCGCTCCTTGACCTTGATCGTGGACATCACCAGGAAGGCGCGGTCGCCGTCACCGGTGAAGATGTTGCTGATGCTGGTGCCGCCCGGGCTCAGCAGCCCCTCGCCGTTCGAGATGCGAGACTCGATGACGGTCGCGTCCTCGGGATGGTTGGCCACCAGCAGCTGCCCCGTCTCCTTCTCGTACCAGCGGAAGTTGGGGATACCGTCGTTGTTGCCATGCAGGATGCCAGCCTGGCTGGCCGGTGTCGTCGACGGCAGCAGCGCCGTCCAGTGGGCCAGCTTGTGGCTTTCCGAGCGGACCAGGCGGCTGAGGTAGGGCACGCGCCCCGCGCGCAGCGAATGCGACAGGACATCGTGCGACAGCCCGTCGACCTGGATGATGATGAGCCCGGGCTCGTCGCTGTGGATGACGTCGTCCCGGCGCGTGGCGAGCGTGCGCACGAGCGCGCCGTAGTAGGAGTCGTCCTCACCCAGGCCGAAGAGGATACCGGCGGCGCCGGTGAAGAAGCCAAGGATGAACGACACCAGCAGCGCGCCGACGATGCCGCCCTCCACCGTGACGCCCGGGACGATCGGCGTGAGCAACCAGATGACGAGCGCCTGGAAGAGCAGCGTCGCGATCACCAGCAGCACGAAGCGTCCGGCCACCAGCACCAGCAAGGCTGGCCGCACCAGTAGGTTGAGGGCGCTGATGAACAGGATCGCAAGCAGACCGCCGCCGAGCTCGGTGATCTCCAGAAGGCCCGGCACGAGCCAGGCCGTGAGCCAGAAGGCGATGAGCGCCGCGACCAGGGAGACGAGTGCCCGCTTGACGAGCGCGCCACGGCCGAGGCGCCAGTGCCACAGCAGACCGATCTGGGTCTGATACAGGGTGACGAGCTTGCGCAGAGTACCCATGGATGCTGCTTCCGATCGTGCTGCGTGCGGTCTGTTGCGTGTTGCTATGCAACATGTTGACCATCTCCCGAGACGATGTCACATCCGATACGGATGAGATCGCGCGCGTCGCAAGGCGTGCGCATGCTAGGGTGCCTGCGGCGTGAACAACCCACCGACAACCGTCTCGTTGCCAGCCTGGTGACCTCGACCCTCCCGGCCTCGCCAGCCAAACTGCAGCCGCCGACTGCCCGCCGACCGGTCGTGGCACGTGAGCGCCTGCTCGCCCTGCGGCCCGACCCCGCAGCGGCTCCGACCGTGACTGTCATCGCGCCGGCCGGCTACGGCAAGTCGACGTTGCTGCACAGCTGGGTCGATGACGTCGACGTGCCGGTCGTCTGGCTGTCGCTCGACCGGCGAGACGACGACCCGGTGACCCTGGCCACGAACATCGCTCTCGCGGTCCTGCGAACCTGGCCGTCGGCATCCGCCATCGAGGAAGCGCTGGAGGCTCCCACGGCATCCATCTGGTCGCTACTCATGCCTCGGCTGTCCGCCGAGCTGGCCTCCCGGTCGCCGTTCCTCCAGGTCATCGACGACGTCCATGAGCTCAGCGACCCCGAGTGCCTGGATGTGTTGAGCTGGCTGGCGTTGCAGGTGCCTGCCGGCTCACAGCTGGCCCTGGCGGGACGGAGGGTGGCCGGTCTGGCGATGCCCAGGCTCCACCTGGAACAGCGCATCGCTGAGATCGGTGTCGACGAGCTGCGGCTGAACGACGATGAGGCGGTTGAGCTGCTGCGGGGCAGTGGCCTGGAGGTGACTGCCGAGCAAGGCGCACAGCTCAACCGGGCGTGCGAGGGCTGGATCGCCGGGCTGCTGCTCAGCACCATGGGCGACCCCGCTCACGCACACGGTCAGCAGCCCCCGTTCCCCGCGCGCGGGCCGGGTCTGATCGGCCAGTACATCCACTCAGAGGTCCTGTCGCGCATGTCCCGGGAGGAGGTCGATTTCCTGGTTCAGACGTCCGTATTGCGGGAGCTTACTGCCCCGCTCTGTGACGCCGTGCTCGAGCGGACCGGCTCAGCCGTCCTGCTCGACCGGCTCTGCGACTCCAACGCGTTCATCTCGCGTGTCCAGGGCGACCGTTGCCGCTACCACGACCTGTTCCGCGAGGCGCTCGCGACCGAGCTGACCCGCGTGGATTCGGCCCTGGCCGCGACCCTGCGACGCCGCGCCGCGGAGTGGACTGGACGGAATGGCGATTCCGTGGAGGCGGTCAGCTATGCGATCGAGTCCGGCGACGACGAGATGGCGACCCGGCTCATCGCTGCATTCGCGCAGCCCACGTTCAACGCCGGCCGCACGCTCACGGTGCGACGTTGGTTGGACTGGGCCGAGGAGTCGGAGCGGGTGCGGCGCGATCCGATCCTGGCCATGTCTGGATACTTCGTCATGGCCATGGGTGGGGAAGCGGAGCGCGCCGACTTCTGGGCACGAAGCGTTGACGACGCGGCCGCCGGCGGCACCGACCAGAGCTCCGGGGCAAGCGCCCTCCTATCTGCGGCCGCCTGTCGGGCGGGCGCGGCTGCCGCACTCGTCGACGCCTACCGCGCATGCGAGATGTTCGGGACAGGCAGCCCTTGGCGTAGAGCGGCGCTCACGACGCTCGGTGTGTGCCAGATGATGAACGGCCGGTCCGACGAGAGTGAGGCCGCCTTCCTCGAGGTCGTGGCTGGTCCCCCACCCCAAGATACCGATGCCAACGCGCGCTCGATCGCGTACGCACTACTGGCGAGAGGAAGACTCGACGCCGGCGACCTGGAGGGCGCCAGGAGGCACCTCGAGGCGGCTGCTCGGTTGCGCGCCCGTCAGGGCATCGTCGGCCAGGGCATGCAGGCGATGATCGACGCACTGCTCGCCCGTCTGGCCATCACGGCCGACGCTCGATCTCCACTTGGCTCGGTCGTACCTTGCCCATGCCCAGACGGTGCGACCGCTGCTGACGTGGGCAGTTCCGGGCCCGGCGCTGGTCGCCCGCCTCGACCTGGTCCAGGCACTGCTCGCCCTGGGCGACGCCGCCGCCGCCCGCCTTCTCCTGCGCGAGGCCAGCGACATCCTTCGGCGTCGACCCAGGCTGGGCGTGCTGGAAGAGGAGATGAACCGGCTGCGGGCAGAGGCCTCGACTCACCTCGAAACCGCATCGGGTCCGCTGGCCCTGACAGACGCGGAGCTTCGTCTGGTGCCCTGGCTGGCGACCCATCTCTCGTTCCGGGAGGTCGGTGAGCGGCTCTTCCTCTCGCCCAACACGGTGAAGACGCAAGCCCTGGCGATCTATCGCAAGCTGGGCGCCTCGTCGCGCTCGGAAGCGGTCGTGGCGGCCGTCCGCTGTGGCCTCCTCGATCCTGCCGCCGTCCCGAGTGTCCTGGAAGCGTCGACCTGGTTCGACCGCGTCGAAGAGTAGGGTTTCACCCCGTCGGGATGATGTGTCCGCCGGCGTTCGGCAGTCCACTGTCTCGGTCAGTGTCCCCTCCTGGGTGCACGGCACGTCGCGGAGGGTTCCCATACGATGCCTCTATCGACGCAACAGCCGCAGTCTTCGGACTACACAGAGACGCTTCGACGGCTCTCGCTCAATGACGAGGCCTTCGTCGCCGCTGTGATGGCAGGGCACGTCTTCGTGCAGAGTCCGGACGACGTGGGCGAACAAGCGCACGCGCTTGACGACCGCTCACGCCGCCTCGTCATCCTGGGGGCGCTGATCGCCATCGATGCGGGATCTGCCGCCATCGATGCTGGTGTGGCCGCCGCGTTCGGGGCGGGTGCACGTGCCGAGGACGTGGTCGAGGTCTTGCTGGCCATCGCGCCGGCGGTGGGCACCGCGCGAGTGGTCACGGCCGCGCCGTTCGTCGCCGCCTCCGTCGGCTACGACCTCGATGCAGCCTTCGAGGGTATCCGCAGGCCATGGGCCAGCAGGCCGCCCGACCGCAGCCAGGAGCGGTAGCCGGGCTGGTCCGCTGCGTCCAGCCGGCCGTCGATCCGATGGACGCCAACATCCAGAGGCTGCCCGCGGGCTACCCGGGTCGCTGAGCCACCGACACCGGCGACTCCCGCCATCGGCTGACCACCACCGCCAGCAGGCCGGGCAGGGTGATCGAGACCAGCCCGGCAGTCAGGGCCCCGGTCAGCACTTGCGGCTCGGCAGCGAAGGCGGTGGAGGCGACAGCCAGGGCGACCGCGTTGGCACGCGTGCCGGTGACCAGGCTCGTGGCGAGCCTGGTCGGTCGCTCCGGCCCGCCGATGAACCAGCCTGCCACCAGGGCGAAGCCGACGACGGCTGCAGCGGCCAGCCCGGCCGCGCTCGTGATGGCCGTCGAGACGACCTGGATGTCGCGCGCGACGATGGTCGCGATCGTGAGCGCAAGACCGACGCTGGAGGCCCGCACCGCCAGGGAGACCCACCTCTCTGCCCCACTCCGTCTGATGCGACCGATCGCCTGCCCGACGCCGATCGGCAGCAGTACGAACACGACCAGCGCCACGATGATCTCGGTGACGACCTCCCTGCCGGTCGCGACACCCAGGAACGCTACCCACGCGGGCACGATCACGATGTTGGCGAGCTCGAGGACCACCACGATGCCGATGGCGTATGCCGTCTCGGCGCCCGCCACGGCTGCCAGCTTGATCCCCAGTGGCCCAGCCGAGGCGAACGCGACGAGGAGCAGACCGGTGGCGAGGCCATCCTCGATCTGCAGCAGCTGAACCATCGCCCACATGGCGAATGGCACCAGCACGATGTCCAGCACGATCGTTCCGGCCACGAGTCGGCGCCGGCCCAGGGACTCGATGATGTCCACTGCCCGGATGGACATGCCCATGCCGAGACCGGCCGTCCACAGCGTGAACGCGATGAGCGGCGTCACTGCTGCCTCCAGCAGCGGCTGCACGAAGGAGGTATCGGGCACAGGTGGACTCTACCGACGGCTCGCGCATGCCTCAACTCACAGCCGTCACCCTGACACCCGCGAATCATCCCGACCCACGAATTATCCCGAACGGATGATGGCGCTGCGCTGTGTGCGGCCTATGGTCCGCCAGAATCACGCTCCAGGTCCACGAGCTTCGTCGCCCCACCGACCCGGACATCCACGTGCCCACCGATCCGGCGACATGACCGATGGCCGGACCACAGTCTCGCTCGAGGGGATCGCCGCCGACGTCTACCGATAGGCGATCCTCGCCTCGCACGCTGCTCTTGGAGGTTCGACTCATGGCTCAGGAACTCACCGACGTTCTCGTCGCCGGATATGGGGACGTGGCCACCGCGACCACTGACTTCGATGCGCTCATCGAGAAGGTCAAGGCGAAGTCCATCGCCATCGAGGCCGCCATCCTCATCACCCATGACACGGACGGCAACGTCGTCGTCCAGCAGACCGGCGACCATCTCGGTCGCACCGGCGCCAAGTGGGGCGGCAGCGTGGGCTTCCTCGTCGGTCTCGCGGCGCCGCCACTGCTGGCCGCGACCGTCGTCGGCGCGGCCGGTGGGGCCATCGTGGGCAAGTTCGCCGACCACAAGCTGGAAGCAGGCCTCCACGACAAGATCGGAGAGGCGCTGCCACCCGGCTCCGCAGCCATCATCGCCGAGTTCGGCGAGAAGCAGCGCCTGGGTGTCGAGCAGTCGCTCTCGGGCTCGCTGATGAAGTCGGTGGTCCAGACCGACAAGAAGGGCACCGCCGCACTCAAGGACACGCTCGTGGAGGCGATGGGCAAGTTCAAGCCCGACCGGACCGTGCTGCCGATCCCCGACCGCCCGTTCGGCGGCACCATCGGCCGCACGCTCGACCAGTCGGTCGGCGACTGGACCATCATGCCCAGCCCCAAGGCTCCCGAGGGTGCACCCAACGTGCTCGTGGTGCTCATCGACGACGCGGGCTTTGGTGGGCCGGACACCTTCGGCGGTGGCATCTCCACCCCGACCCTGACCCGGGTCCAGCAGATGGGCCTGACCTACAACCGCTTCCACGTGACCGCCGTCTGCTCGCCCACGCGGGCCGCGCTGCTCACCGGGCGCAATCACCACCGCGTGGGCATGGGCACCATCGCCGAGCTGCCCGCCCCGTATCCCGGCTACACCGGTGAACGACCTCGGAGCTGCACGGCGCTACCGAGGATCCTGCGGGAGAACGGCTACGTCACCGGTGGCTTCGGCAAGTGGCACCTGACCCCGGGGAGCCAGATGGGCGCGGCCGGCCCGTTCGACCACTGGCCCCAGTCCTGGGGCTTCGACCACTGGTGGGGCTTCCTCACCGGTGCTGCCGGGCAGTACGACCCCATCATCACCGTGGACAACACCACCATCGGCGTGCCCGCGGGCAAGGACGGCCAGGAGTACTACTTCCCCGACGACATCACCGACAAGTCCATCGAGTGGCTGCATGCCATCCGGGCGCAAGACTCCGAGAAGCCCTGGATGATGTACTACTCGACCGGCTGCAGCCACGCGCCGCATCACGTGGCCAAGGAGTGGGCCGACAGGTACAGGGGCAAGTTCGACGATGGCTGGGACGCCTACCGCGAGGCCACGCTCGAGCGCCAGAAGCAGCTCGGCGTGGTCCCGCAAGACACCGAGCTGAGCGAGCGACCCGACCTGTTCCCGGCCTGGGACTCACTCACCGATGCCCAGAAGAAGCTCTATGCGCGCCAGATGGAGGTCTTCGCCGGATATTCCGAGAATGCCGACTGGAACGTCGGTCGTCTGCTCGACGCCATCGAGGAGATGGGCGACCTCGAGAACACGCTCATCGTCTATATCTGGGGCGACAACGGCTCCAGCATGGAAGGCACCCTGACGGGCTCGTTCAACGAGACGACCTTCTTCAACGGCGCCATCCTCGACGCCGACCAGCAGCTGAAGATCATCGAGAAGTTCGGTGGCATCGAGGCCCTCGGCGGCTTCCACACGGCGCCGCACTTCGCGGCTGCCTGGGCCCACGCCAACAACACGCCGTTCCAGTGGGGCAAGCAGATGGCCAGCCACCTTGGCGGCACCCGCGACCCGATGGTCGTGGCCTGGCCGGGGCGTATCCCCGCTGGCGGTGACCTGCGAGAGCAGTTCACCCACTGCATCGACATCGTGCCCACCATCCTCGAGGCGGTCGGCATCCCCGAGCCCAGCATGGTCGACGGCATCGAGCAGGAGCCCATGGACGGCACCAGCTTCCTCTACACCTTCGATGAGCCGAAGGCCGAGGAGCGGCACACCGTTCAGTACTTCGAGATGCTCGGCAGCCGGGCGATGTACAAGGACGGCTGGTGGGCCTGCACCAAGCTGGACAAGGCTCCTTGGGACTTCACGCCGGAGACCCTGGCCCGCTTCGCCCCTGGCAAGTACAGCACAGACGATGACGTCTGGGAGCTCTACTACCTGCCGGACGATTTCTCCCAGGCCAGGGACCTGGCCGCCGAGAACCCCGAGAAGCTCAAGGAGCTGCAGGACCTGTTCTGGGAAGAGGCCGAGCGGAACCACGTGCTGCCGCTGCTGGCTCCCTTCTCGGTGTGGATGGGTGATCTGCCACCGCTGCCGACCATCACCCGGTTCAACTACGCCGGCGATGTCCAGAACATCCAGACCTCGATGATCCCCCGCATCTACGGGCGCTCGTATGCCATCGAGGCGAACATCGATGTGCCGGACGACGGCGCCGAGGGCGTCCTCGTGGCCTTCGCCGACTTCATCGGGGGCTTCGCCCTGTGGGTCGACGAGAAGGGCCTGCTCAACCACACCTACCAGTACCTCGGCATCGAGACCTACAAGCAGACCTCGACCGAGCCCATCCCCACCGGAGCGGTCACCCTCAAGATGCTGTTCGAAGCAGAATTCGACGGAGCACGCCGCGGGTGGCCGGGTGACGCTGTGGGCGAACGACAAGCAGATCGGTGAAGGTCGTCTGGACAAGACGGTCTCGCTCATCTTCACCACCTACGCCGGCATGGACATCGGGCGTGACAACGGCGGCGTGGTCGACCTCGCCTACGAGGACAAGGCGCCGTACGCGTTCACCGGCACCGTCAAGAACGTCGTCTTCGACCTGAAGCCGTTGGTACAGGCGGACGAGCTGGCGCTGCATGCCCAGCACACGGCACAGACCGTAGGTGCCGGCGCAGCCGGCTGAGCCTGCAATTTGACTCGGGGCCCTCGTACGGTCGGTCATCGCCCGGCGCGATGGATCGACTGGTCAGGAGGGCTCCGGATGGACGATCGCAATGCCGATGATCACCACGTCCACCTGTATGCGCACGTGGTCATCGTCGCGGTCGTCGGCGCCGTGGGAGTCCTTCTCTGGCTCATTGCCTGGGAGGCAATGAACGCTCTCCTCTGGGAGAACGACTTCGTCCAGACGAATCGCTGGGTGTTCCCCGTCATCTGCCTGCCGTTCTCGCTGTTGGTGGGGTTGCTGGTGAAGTACCGCCGTGCGCCCACCAATCTCGACGAGTCGATGCTCGACAGCCTGAATGGGGACGTGTCGGCGATCGACTGGCGGACGCTGCCCGTGAGCGTGGTCATGGCATGGGCATCGCTGCTCTCAGGCGCTGTATTGGGCCCCGAGGGCGGCATCGGCGGCATCGCCTCGAAGATGGCTGCTCTCTACGGCGAACGGGTGGCGATGCCCGTCGAGCACCGCTCTCGACTGGTCTTCGCGACGTTGGCGTCGGCGTACAACGGTCTCGTCGCCAACCCGCTCTTCACTGGCGTCCTTGGCACCGAGCTGATGAAGGATCCAGCCGCCAGGGCACGAAATCTACCGGCCAATCTGATCGGCGGCGCGATCGGCTTCCTGATCTTCACCTCGATCGGCAGCACCGGCCTGGAGAACTACCTGGGGCTTGCCCCCGCGGGGCCCATCACAGCGCTGCATGTCGTCCTGGTCGTCGTATTCGGGCTCATGGGCCTGTCCCTCGGCGTCATCGCCGGCGTGCTCTTCCGCGTATCCGCGGCCTTCTTTGGGCGGTGGGCGGATCGTGTCGTGACCCGCGCCCTCATCGCGGGCCTGATCTTCAGCGTGATGGGTGTGGTCTCTCCGATCCTGCTCTTCTCTGGTGAGACCCAGATTCATACCGTGGTGGCTGATCCGGACGCCTACGGACCGGTCGCACTGGTCCTCATGGCGATGGGCAAGCTCGCCCTCCTTGCCGTCGCCTTCAAGAGCGGTTTCCTCGGCGGCCCCACTTTCCCCGCCATCTTCGCGTCGGTCTGTGTGGCGCTCGCGGTCAGCTTGCTCTTCCCGACCATTCCCGTGACCGTGGTGATCGGCGGTGTCATGGCGGGCTTCCTGATGGTCCTCTTCCGAGCGCCGTTCATGGTCATCCTGCTGACCGCTGTGATGCTCGAGGCTGATGCGCAACTGATCGCACTGATCGTCCTCGCCGTCGCCGCCGTGATGATCGTCCAGCCTTACCTCGCTGCTGCCGTCGCCGCTCGGCAGTCCGCTGGGGCCGGTCCAACGGGCACGGCAGCGTCCTGAACACAGCTGTCGGGCGAGGAGGGACCTGCCCGCGGGAAGCCCAGGACCGGCGTGCCCACCTGACGAGGCACTCGCCGCAGGAGGAGACTGCGAGACGACGCCGGCAGGGCTGGGCAACATCGCCCGTTCGGCCGGGTCATCCAGTTGGGATGATGCGACCACCGTTCTCGCGTGCGTCAATCGTTCGTGCTAGTGGCGGGCGAATCCGCCACATCGAAAGGACAGAGCATGACCGAGAGATCGATCGACGAGCTGGGGCCCGTCGACTATCTGATCGTCGAGTTTCCCGCCGGCCACCAGAACTTCACCGGCGAGAGCGTGGCCGAACTGGTCAAGCTCCACGATGCCGGAACCATTCGCATCATGGACCTGGTCATCATCATCAAGGACGAGGACGGTTCCTTCGAGGCCGAGGAGATCTCCAACCTCGCTGAGCTCGGCGAGCTCGAGCGCATCGAGGAGCAGCTCGTCGAGACGCTCGCCGCCGCCGACGTCGCGACGCTCGCCGAGGCGATGGCCCCGGGCAGCGTTGCCGGGGTCCTGGTCTACGAGAACCTGTGGGCGGCGCCGTTCGCGTCTTCCCTCCGGCGAGCCGGAGGCCAGCTGATCGCCGACGGCCGCATCCCCATCCAGGCCATCATCGCCGCTGTCGAAGCCGACGCGGCCGCCGAAGCAGAAGGAGCCTGACATGCCGCTTCGACCATCTCGTGTCGCCAAGGCCGCGGTCGTGACCTCGGTCGCCAAGCCCGGGCCATCGCCGGTGGCCAAGGCCGCCGTCGTCGGGGCGGCTGTCTCTCCCGGTCCGTCGCCGGTAGCCAAGGCCGCCGTCGTGGGTGCCGCCGTCACTCCGGGTCGGCGTCGCTTCTAGCCCACCCTGACCACATCGGGGCATCCATGACCGGTCCGCCGGAGCGCCCAACGCGCGACGAGCCGGGCGCTCGCGCTTGGCCATCGCTCGATCCGGACGCTCCAGGGGCCGGCGAGACCGCCGTTTCCACCCACGTCGTCCCCGACTGACTGGTCGACCTGGCGGCGCTTGGCTGGCGCGTCCTGGCCATCGCCGGCCTTGTCCTGGCGCTGGGCGCATGGCCTTCCTCATCACGCTCGCTGTGCGTTCGCAGAGCGACGTCGTACGACCTTGCCCTGGGCCAGAACGGGGGTGCCACCTACCTGGAGATCATGCGCCACGTGCTCGAGGGTCATGTCGCCGCCACACGCCTGACGTCGATCGATGTCGTTCCGGCCAAGCACTTCCTGCAGGAGGACCAGGCTCCCGCGGTCGCGGAGCTGATCGCCCGCAACGCGTCTGTTGCATGATGGAAGCTCGCGGGTGCCGGTTCGTCGAGTAGTCGCTGGATCACACCAGGGTACGAACACAAGAGAGCCAAGGAGAGAAGCACGATGGTCGTCAAGAAGCTCAGCGTTCGCGAGCTCGAGAGCGAGATCCTCGCACCTGCCTACACCCACCGCACCTCGCTCGCGATCGTGCCCAAGTACCGCCTGCCCGAGGAAGGACCGCTGCCCGACGAGGTCGAGCGCCTGATCGGCGACGAGCTCATGCTCGACGGCAACGCGCGGCTCAACCTGGCGACCTTCGTCACCACCTGGATGGAGCCGCAGGCCGAGGCGCTGATGGCGTCGGCCTTCGACAAGAACATGATCGACAAGGACGAGTATCCAGCCACCGCGGAGATCGAGAAGCGCTGCGTCAACATCGTGGCCGATCTCTTCCACGCGCCGGCTGAAGGCGATGCCGTGGGGGTGTCCACGACCGGCTCCTCGGAAGCGGTCATGCTCGGCGGCCTCGCGATGAAGTGGAAGTGGCGCCAGCGACGCGAGGCGGCCGGCCAGGACGGCTCCCGCCCCAACCTCATCCTCGGCTCCAACGTCCAGGTGGTGTGGGAGAAGTTCTGCCGCTACTGGGACGTCGAGCCTCGCTATGTGCCAGTGGAGCACGGTCGCTACGTCATCACCCCTGAGGAGGTGCTGTCGCGCATCGACGAGAACACCATCGGCGTCGTGGCGATCCTGGGGACCACCTACACCGGTGAGTTCGAGCCCATCAAGGAGATCCACGATGCTCTCGTGGCCGACAACGCAGCCAGTGGCCGCCACGTGCCTCTCCACATCGACGCAGCCTCCGGTGGCTTCGTGGCGCCCTTCATCCATCCGGACCTGGAGTGGGACTTCCGCCTGCCCAATGTCGTCTCGATCAATGTCTCAGGCCACAAGTACGGCCTGGTGTACCCGGGCATCGGCTTCGTCATCTGGCGTGGTGCGGACGAGCTGCCCGAGGACCTGATCTTCCATGTCAACTACCTCGGGGGCGACATGCCCACCTTCACCTTGAACTTCAGCCGACCTGGCAACCAGGTGGTGGGGCAGTACTACAACTTCATCCGGCTGGGCCGCTCCGGCTACACCAGGGTGATGCAGACACTGCAGGCGGTGGCCACCACACTGTCAGCCCGCATCGCCGAGATGGGACCGTTCAGCATCGTGAGTGATGGCAGCGCCATCCCGGTGCTCGCATTCACCGTGGC
Source organism: uncultured Chloroflexia bacterium (assembly GCA_963712735.1). Classification (GTDB taxonomy): domain Bacteria; phylum Chloroflexota; class Limnocylindria; order Limnocylindrales; family CSP1-4; genus JAFMJV01. Next base: position 892,581 of record CAVQIZ010000002.1, read on the forward strand.
GGATGACTTGCCCTACACCGCCTACGACGTCTCCCACCATCTCCGCTACAACGGCTGGCAGGTTCCCGCGTACACGATGCCGGACAACGCCACCGACGTCGTCGTGCTGCGCATCGTGGTGCGCGAGGGCTTCACGCGCGACCTCGCTGAGGCGTTGCTGGCCGACCTCAAGACGGCGGCCGACGACCTCCTGGCCGATCCGCCCACGAAGTCAGCCGAGCGTACGCACTTCAGCCACTAGGGACAGCGTCGCTCAGCCACCGACGACGGCGCAGCGGCTTCCTCCACGTCGGCAGCGCGAGGAAGCCGCTAGGCTCAGGCCGTCATGAACACTGACCGCTTCGCCCAGCGTCGTGCCGATCTGCTGGCCCGGCTGGGTGACACCATCGCTGTCATCCCCGCCGCCGTCGAGCAGACGCGCAACGACGATGTCGCGCACCCGTTTCGCCAGGATTCCGACTTCCACTTCCTGATCGGCTTCAGCGAGCCGGACGCGGTGGCCGTCCTGGACCCCGGGGCGTCCGACCCGTTCACGCTCTTCGTGCGTCCGCGTGACCCCGAGCGGGAGGCATGGAACGGTCTTCGAGCGGGCGTATCGGGCGCCATCGAGCGCTTCGGCGCCGACGCCGCCCATCCCATCGCTGAGCTCGGAGACTGGCTCAGGCGCCGGCTGGTCGGCCATGGCTCAGTGGGCTACGTGCTGGGTGGCCCGATCGATGACCTGGTGCTTGGTGCCATGCGGGCGGCGCGCGGATACGCCCAGCGCTCCGGTGAGCGTGTGCCCGACCGTATCGTCGACATCCGTTCGATCGTCCACGAGCTGCGCCTGATCAAGTCGAGCGCCGAGATCGAGGCGCTGCGCGAGGCCTGTCGGATCAGCGCCGCTGCTCACCGGGAGGCTATGCGCTTCGCGGCTCCTGGTCGAAGCGAGCGGCAGGTGCAGGCGGTGCTGGAGTACGTCTTCGCCCAGATGGGCGCCGAGCGGGTGGGCTACGGCTCCATCGTGGCCGGTGGTGACAACGCCGTCATCCTGCACTATGTCGAGAACGATCAGCCCCTTCGTGACGGAGACCTGCTGCTCATCGACGCCGCTGCCGAGTATCGACACCTGACCGCGGACATCACGCGCACCCTCCCGGTCAACGGTACGTTCAGCGGGCCGCAGCGCGCTCTCTACGAGCTGGTGCTGGCCGCGCACCAGGCGGTCATCGACCTCGTGCGGCCCGGGCTGCCCTACGACGATATGCACACGCGCGCGGTGGAGGTGCTGTCGGCCGGCCTGGTGGAACTGGGGCTGCTGCCCGGGTCCGTGGAGGAGGTCATCGAAAAGGGCTGGTATCGGCAGTTCTTCTTCCACGGCACCGGACACTGGCTGGGCATCGATGTCCACGACGCTGGAGCCTATCGTCAGAGTGGAGCCGGTCGCCCCCTCGAGCCGGGCATGGCGTTCACGGTCGAACCCGGCGTCTACATCTCGCGCGACAAGGCCAGCGTGACGCTATCGCACGCCTCCTACGACGCGGACGAGCGCCTGCGCCTGTCCTTCGAACTGGGTGCCGCCGCTGCCAGGGCAGAGGTGGCAAGAAGGGAGGAGGAGGCGGGCACGGTCATCTTCGAGGTGCCATCGGCGTTCCTCGGCATCGGTGTGCGCATCGAGGACGACCTGGTGGTCACGGCTGACGGTCACGAGAACCTGTCGGCAGCGGCCCCGGTCGACCCAGCCGCGATCGAAGACCTGTGCTCCGAGGCCAGCTCGCTGCCGCTGTACGGCTGAGGAGCCGCCATCCGGCGTCCCGATCTCGGCCCAACAGGTGAAACCGAACGGGACGCAATGAGCCACCCAGGCGTGTCTCTGGCACAACGCATCCCTCCGGTCGGTCGCATTACCCTTGGGCCATGAGCGAGCCCGCGACCTCGACCCCCTGGCTGGGCTATGCACCCGGCCGTGCCTGGGACGAGGCGATGGACCTCAAGGGCCAGGTCCGCGAGCCGTACCGCGCGCTCTACCGCGAGATCGAGCAGATGTCCCACGAGGATCTGCGCTCACGGGCCGAGGCACTCGTGAGCACCTACCTCGCGCAGGGCGTCACCTTCGACCATGCCGGCGAGGAGCGGCCGTTCCCGCTCGACGTCGTGCCGCGCGTGGTCAGCTCGGACGACTGGGACATCATCGAGCCCGGAGTCGCCCAGCGCGTCCGTGCCATCGAGGCCTTCCTCGACGACGTCTACGGCTCGCAGCGCTGCGTGGCGGATGGCGTCGTGCCGCGCCGCCTCATCACCTCTTCGTTGCACTTCCACCGCGCCGCGGCCGGCCTGCGCCCGCCCGGCGGAGTGCGCGTCCACGTCAGTGGCATCGACATCGTGCGCGACCAGCACGGCATCCATCGCGTGCTGGAAGACAACGTGCGCGTTCCGTCGGGGGTCAGCTACGTGCTCTCCAACCGACGCGCCATGTCGCAGATGTTCTCCGAGCTGTTCGCGACCATGGGCATCCGCCCGGTGCTGGAGTACTCGCAGCGTTTGCGCGCGGCGCTCTCCGCAGCCGCGCCCGATGGCGTGGACGAACCGACCATCGTGGTGCTCACGCCCGGTGTCTACAACTCGGCCTACTACGAGCACTCGCTGCTGGCGCGGACGATGGGCGTGGAGCTGGTCGAGGGGCGCGACCTGGAGGTCGTGTCCGGTCGCGTCTTCATGCGCACCACCGCCGGCCGCCAGCGTGTCGATGTCATCTACCGCCGCGTGGATGACGAGTTCCTCGATCCCGTCCAGTTCCGGCCCGACTCGCAGCTCGGCGCGCCCGGGCTGGTCAACGTGGCTCGCCTGGGCAACGTCACGCTGGCCAATGCCGTGGGCAACGGCGTCGCCGATGACAAGCTGGTGTACACGTACATGCCGGAGCTGACGCGCTATTACCTGGGCGAGGACCAGATCCTGCCCAACGTCGACACCTGGAGACTGGAGGAGGACGGAGCGCGCGCGGAGGTCATCGAGCGCCTCGACGAGCTGGTGGTGAAGCCGGTCGATGGCTCAGGCGGCAAGGGCGTCCTCATCGGACCTGCTGCCAGCAAGAAGGAGCTGGCCACCGCGCGCCGGCGCCTGGAGGCGGACCCTCGCGGCTGGATCGCCCAGCCGGTGGTGCAGCTCTCGACGGTGCCGACGCTGAGCGCGGACGGGCTGGAGCCGCGTCACGTCGACCTGCGGCCCTTCGCCGTCAACTCCGGCAACGACGACATCTGGGTGCTACCCGGCGGTCTCACCCGTGTCGCACTCGAACGCGGTCAGCTGGTGGTGAACTCCTCGCAGGGCGGCGGCTCCAAGGACACATGGGTGCTGGGTGCGGCCGACCTGCTGCGCCAGGGCAGTCCCCGTCGACGCGACGAGGTGCGCGAGGAATCGGCTGAGCTGGGTGGTATCCACGCGGTGCCCCAGACCACGCATCCCGAGGACCAGGCGCAGGGTCAGCAGCAGGCTCAGCAGCAACAGGGCCGCTCACAGGAGCCGCCATGCTGAGCCGCATCGCCGAGTCGCTGTTCTGGATCGGCCGCTACGTGGACCGTGCGGATAACACGGCGCGGTTGCTCGACGTGCACTTCAACGTGCTGCTGGAGGATCCCTGGGTGGACGAGCCCACGGCCAATGCCTCGTTGCTGGCGGTCATGAACTGCCGCCACGATGGTGTGGCCACGCGGGACGACGTGCTCGCCTACCTGGCCTATGACCCGCTGCGGTCGTCGTCGATCGCGGGCACGCTGAGCGGCGCCCGTGAGAACGCCCGCCGCGCGCGCGAGGTCATCTCGACCGAGGTCTGGGAGTCGCTCAACACCACCTGGCAGCAGCTCGGCTCGCGGTCGCGCGGCCGTCGGCCCCACAACTACTTCGCCTGGGTACGGGAGCGCGCGGCAGTGGTCTGGGGCCTCTCCGGCGCGACGACCTCGCGTGACGACGCCTGGCTGTTCATGGAGCTGGGTCGGTCGATCGAGCGCGCGGACATGACGGCGCGCCTGCTGATGACGCGGTCGCTCGCGGGGACCATCGGCCCCAACTGGACCACGCTGCTGCGCTCATGCGCGGCTCACGAGGCGTATCTGCGGCGGGTGCGCGCGCTGGTGTCCGAGGAGCGGGCGGCCGAGTTCCTGCTCATCGACAGCATCTTCCCGCGCTCGATCGCCTACAACCTGGGCCAGGCCGAGCGCATCCTCGCGCAGCTGGAGCCGGAGGGGCATCGTCGCTCTCCCGCCGACCAGGCCCGCTTCGCACTGGGGCGCGCCCGCAGCAACCTCGAGTATCGCCAGGTGCGCGAGATCCTCGACGACCTGCCGGCGCAGATGCAGGCGGTGCAGCTTGCCTGCGCGCAGGCCTCCGATCTGATCAGCGAGCGCTTCTTCCAGCCTGCCATCACGGTCTGGACCCAGGAGGCCGTGTGAGCACCATCGAGGTCCGTCACACGACACACTTCAGCTACTCCGACGAGATCCCCACGTCCTACAACGAGGCGCGGGTCATCCCCGCCCATCTGCCGCGCCAGCGAGTGCTGACCTCCAACGTGACGATCGAGCCGGTCACCTGGCAGGCCAACTACACCGACTACTGGGATACACGTGTCATCGCGTTCGAGGTGCTGCGACCCCACCGTGCGCTGAGCGTCGCCGCCCACAGCCGCGTCGAGGTGATGCCCGAGCTGACACCGTGGCAGGCGCCCGACTGGGACGAGCTGAGGAGCCGGCCACTGACCGACCGGCTGGCCGAGTACCTGGGCAACACCGCCACCACTGAGCCGCACGAAGAGCTGGCCGACTTCGCTGCTGCTGCCGCCGCGCGCGAGACTCCCGATGCCGCCGCGCGGGCCATCTGCGCCTACCTCCACGACAGCGTCAAGTACGTGCCGGGCGCGACGACCGTGCACACGCCCGCGGTCCACGCGTGGCAGGAGCGATCTGGCGTCTGCCAGGACTTCGCCCACCTCGCCATCGGGGCGCTGCGCAGCGTGGGCATCCCCTCGCGCTACGTGTCGGGGTACCTGCATCCCAGGCGCGATATCGCGCTCGGCCAGACGGTGCAGGGTGAATCACATGCCTGGGTGGAGTGGTGGGCCGGTGACTGGCTGGGCTACGACCCCACCAACGACTCGGTCGTGGGCGACCACCACGTGGTCGTGGCGCGTGCGCGCGAGTACGCGGACGTGATGCCCGTCAAGGGTGTCTTCACCGGTGCCGACAGCGAGCTGACGGTCAGCGTCGAGGTGACCCAGCTCGCCTGAGGTCGAGGTGACCCAGCTCGCCTGAGCCGGCCGGCGTCAGCGACCCACATACGTGAGTTCCAGGGGCCGACTGAAGGTGCAGCGAGTGCCGCGTACGCGCACGTTGCCGCTGAACGCGCCCTCCATGCGCTCGTCGTCGATCAGCCTGAGCTGCGTGGTGAACGTCCCGCGCGCGCCCGCCACGGTCAGCCGGACCTTGCCGCGGTACCGACGAGGGTCGTTGGCGTCACGCTCCAGGCGCCACGTCGTGCCGCTGCCCGGAGCCAATCCGCGCGCGATGAGCAGGTCGCCTTTGCGGCGGACTCTGATGGTCCCGCGCTCGGTGACCGCCGGGAGCGTGATGGTGGGTGGGCCGCAAGAGACCACGCCCCTGCCGTTCTTCGCGCTCCAGCTACCCGGCCTGGGCGCGAGCAGCTTCAGCTCGAACGTGCAGGTGACGCGGTCGCCTCCGTCGAGCCCGATCGAGGCGGTCGTGCCGGATGCGCTGCTCACCGTCGTCGTGTCGCTTTCCTCGCAGCTGGAGCTCTTCAGCTCGAAGCGCTTGTCCACGTCTTGCAGCTCGACGGACCAGTTCCCCTTCCAGAGCTGCTTCCTGTCGCCGGAAGGCGAGCCGAACATCGCCTGGGGGGTCTCACCATGCTCGGAGCTGGCCGGGGTCACCAGGTAGCGGAACTGCCCCTCGTTGCCGGGCGGTTCCGTCTTCGTCCTGATGGTGAGATCGCCGTACACGAGCTCCACGGTCCAGCGGCAGGAGACGCTGCCGCCGAGGCGGTCAGGGTCGTTGATGGACACGGTCCCGTTCACGTCCCATGAGACGGTGCCGGGCGTGCGGGCAGGCTCCTGCGGCTCGGTCGGCGTCGCCGGCGCGTCCCGACCCGGCAGCGCGATGATCGGTCCCGGATACGTGGTCAGCTCTCCGCCGGCTGGGGCGTTCAGCGCCGTGGACGGTCCTGCGGCCAGCGACGCGCCCGACCCGCCCGCGGGGCCACAGCCACTGGAGCCGGGGCGCGCGCCGGAATCGAACGTCGGGAGCGCGATCACGGGCTGCGGATAGCTCGCCAGCTGCATCGTCGCGGTACCACCGCCGCAGGTGCAGCTGACCTCCGTGATCTCCCAGTCTTGTCCGGGATCGGTGAGTGAGATCGTGCGTGAGGACGCTGGGAGCGTGGTGCTGAAGCCAGCCTCCAGCGCGGCGCGCGGTACCGTCTGGCCTGCCACTACGGCAACGGCACCCTGGGGCCGTCGTTCGTCAGGCGACTCGACGACGAGTGACAACGAGATGCGCGTCCGGCACGGCGAGGGGAGGGGCGGCAGCGCGATGACCGGCCCTGGATACGAGGCGAGGGTCCCAGCCGCAGCCGACGGTCCCAGCAGGCAGCCGGCGACCTCCTCGTCGGGCGGCGCCTCGTCGGGCGGTGCCTCGTCGTCGCCGACACCGCTGTCTTCGCCAGCAGTGTCACCGGGGTCTGTGCCGTCGCCGGAGCTCCCACGATCGCCCGCGGGGTCATCGACCGCGATGACCGGCTGTGGCGCCGCCGCAGCGGCAGGTAGTGCCGCTACCACCATCAGCAGCGACAGCAACAGCACGAGCGCGGCCGGACGTCGGCGTGCCTTGTCACGCATGCTCTACCTCGCACCATCTCGGCCGTCGCTGCGACCGTTCGTGTTCCGCACAGGGGTGCGCACACGATACATGCGGCGGCAAGCCAGGTCGCCTGCGGTCAGGCATCGGCACAGACCGTCCGGGCAGGAGACTCGAGATCGATGAGGTATGTCTCCACCGCATCGAGCAGGCACGCGTAGGCTGGTCGCCCAGGGTCCCGGCGGGCGGACAGGTAGGCGACGTGGGTGTCGGCATCAAGCGTCACGAGGGTGGCATCGGCGAGATCCTTCAGCGCCCGCCGGGCAGCCGAGCGCGGCGTCGCGGGATCGCCGCTGCTGGCCAGGACGAGCACTGGACCGGCGCCAGCCGCGTCGATCCGCTGCGTCGGTGGCCAGGCGGCAGGTAGTGAGTGCAGCGGCTGCATGGCGCACAGCCCGACTGCCGGCAGGCCTTCTGCCGCGGGCGGCGACCACAGGTACGGCCCGAGCCGGGGGGCGACGCGGTAGATGCGCTCGGTCAGCCGTTCGATCTCGTCGCCAGAGCGACCGCTCCACCATGCGGCCGTGTCGGCGCAGTGGATGGCCATGAAGGCACCCAGCGTGAGCCCGCTCGCCTCGTAGTCCCGTCGCACGCGTGCGGCAAGGCTCATCAGGGGCTCTCCATCGCCCATCTGGGCAGAGCCGAGGGCCTCCAGCAGCTGACCGCGCGACCCGCTGTCGCGGGTGAGGTAGCCGACGATGGCCTCGTAGGCGTCGGATTGCGTCAGCCGGCCATCGGCGCCGGCCGGCAGGGGTGCCGTGTCCAGCGAGGCCAGGAGCGTGTCCAGCGCCGCCCCCGGGTCGCCATGATCGGCCAGGCTGCAGGCAGGATCTTCAGCGCAACCGTCGAGCAGCACGTCGAGCTCGCGCTCGTAGGCTGCGGCCTGCTCGAGCTCCAGCCGGGCCGGTGAGCGGTTCGGGTCGCTGTAGCCATCCAGCACGACGGCGCGCACGTGCTCGGGGAAGAGCGTGGCGTAGGTCAACGCCACCCGCGAGCCGTAGGAGCTGCCGAGGATGCTGATGCGCGGCTCGCCGAGCATCCGTCGGAGTCGCTCAAGGTCCAGCGCTGCCTCGAGGGTACCGAGGTACGGAAGCATCTCGCCATGCTGCTCGCGGCAGTGCGCCGCAAGCGCGACCAACCGCGCATCAAGGGCCTGGCGCTCGGCGAGTGAATCAGGTGTGCGGTCCAGCCCCGTGAAGGGATCCCACTGCGGGATGCAGTCGATGAGCGTCTCACCGGCCGTGCCCCGCGGATCCCAGCTGACGATGTCGAAGCCTGCTTCGACATCGGCGCCGTGGACGCCCGGAGCGACCCCGAGGGTACCCCGCTGTCCTGGTCCGCCTGCGATGCTCACGAGCACCCCGATGCGTGCCGCGTCATCCGTGGCGGGAATTCGTCGCACGGGCAGATGGATCGATGGCGACTCGGGGTCGGCATGGTCGAGCGGCACCGCCAGCACGGTGCACTCGACCCGGCCGTCTCCCGCGCCGCAGTCGGACCACTGCGGCCCAGGCGGGACGACGGCCGCGAGCGCAGACGGGCCCAGCCCGGGGATGAGCAGCAGTGCACAGGCAGCGAGCGCCGCGGCGACCGAGGGCAATTCCCGGCGCGCCGTCAGGGCAGCTGGGCGAGTGCCTGCGCGGCCAGCTCCTCGTCGAGCATCAGCACGTACGCGACGTCGCCGCTGGCATAGACGATGGCGTCGTCAAGCTCGAGCTCGGCGGGAAGGTCGACGATGACGGTGGCCTTGCCGTCGATGACCGCCTCGCGCGGCTGCGGCGCATCGTTGCCAAGGCTAACCATCTGGTCCACGATGTCCTGTACCACCGCGGCCCTCAGTGCGTCAGTCTTCGCTCCGGCAACGCGCACGACTGCCAGCTCGCCGATCTTCGGCAGCACCGTCGGGTCGAAGGCCTTGTAGTAGCTGTACTCGAGCTCCTCGAACGTCGCACCCGCGCCCTCGACGAGCTTGGCCCACTCCGCCACCTCCTCGGTGTCACGTGTCTCCTCGATCTGGGGGCCGCTGACATCGACCGAGCGATACCAGGCGAGGCCTTCGAGCTGGGGCACGCTTACGGGAGCGGGCGTCGCATCGTCCGCTGCTTCCGACTGCGCGGTCGCACCGAGCGGAACGATCAGGCACAGGGTGGCGGCGAAGGCGAGGCTCGTCCACGGTGTGGGTCGACGCATCAGGGTCCTCCAGGGGGGTCGTTCGAGTCCGCCCACGATACAGGTCCCGGGCAAGAACCTCCTGTGCCCTGCGGCCGGTAGGATGGAGCTGACGGGCTGGACCGAACGCGTTGGGCGTTCACACCGGCAACCACCTGAAGCTGGACTGGGGATCGCCATGCGTCGCCGTGACCGTTCCAACGCGAAGACGCTCCTCCGCCGGGGACTGCGATGACCGCGCCTGTCGCCATCGTCACCGGTGCCACGGGCGCCATCGGTGCCGAGTGCGCACAGCGTCTTGCAGCGGACGGTTGGAGCGTGGCGCTCATCGGCCGCGATGTCGGTGCCCTCGATCGCCTGGCGCAAGCGACGCCGCGATCGGCGCGGGCCTTCCCGGCAGATGTCACTGACCCGACCTCGCTCGATGCCGCGGTCGCTCACGTCGTGGATGAGCTGGGCGCCCCTTGCGGCCTCGTCCACGCGGTCGGCTCCACGCTCCTGAAGCCCGCGCACGCCATCTCCGACGCCGAGTTCGACGAGGTCATCGCCACGAACCTGACGTCCACCTTCTACGCACTCAGGGCGTTCGTCCGTGTCGTGCCGCGCGGGGAACCGGGGTCGGCCGTGCTGTTCTCGTCCGCGGCCACCCGCATCGGACTTGTCAATCACGAGGCCATCGCCGCGGCCAAGGGTGGCGTCGATGGTCTCGTGACTGCGGCTGCCGCCACGTACGCCGCCCGCGGTATCCGCGTGAACGCCATCGCCCCCGGCCTCGTGCGTTCACGCCTGACGAGCCGCCTGGTGGAGAACGAGGCGACGCTGCGGGCCTCGGAGGCGATGCATCCGCTCGGGCGAGTCGGCGAGGCCTCCGATGTCGCGGGCCTTGCAGCATTCCTGCTGTCGCCGGCTGCGGAGTGGATCACCGGTCAGCACATCGCCGTCGACGGTGGACTGTCGGGCATCAAGCTGCCGCCCAAGCTGAGCGCGGCGGCGCCAGCGGTGCGGGGCGGCTGACTCGCCCCTGCGTCGTCTATGACGATCGTGCCGAGCACAGCGCGCTGACGAGGTCCCCGACCGTGTGCTGGGCCTCGATGGGGTGGCGCAGCGGGCGGTCCAACAGCAGGCGGTAGGTGTTGCGACGCCCCTGCTTCTGTCGCAGCACGTAGCCCTCCGCGACCAGGTCGTGGAGGAGACGCTGCGCCGCCCGCTCGGTGATGCCCACGCGCACCGCCACATCGCGCACGCGCAGCTCGGGATCGGTGGCGAGTGCCAGCAGCACATGCGCGTGGTTGGTCAGGAACGTCCACCCCTGGGCGGCAGGTCCGACGTCCGCGACTGTGACATTCATGCGACGGATGATACACGACTCTATTGACAGGTAAAGAGAGTCGCTCGTACGATTCATCCCCGGGCAGGGACCCGGCGCAACGGACTGGAGAGCGTGATGTTCGGATCGATTCGATTGGGAACAATCCTGGGCATCCCCGTGGGGATGAACTGGAGCGTGCTCGTGATCGCCTGGCTCATCGCGTTCAGCCTTGCCGTGCAGGTCTTGCCGGTGCAGGTGCCGGGCTTGGCCGACGCGGCCTACTGGGTCGCTGGCTTGGCCACCGCCGCACTATTCTTCCTGTCGCTGCTGGCGCACGAGCTCTCACATGCCCTGGTCGCCCGTCGCGAAGGACTGACGGTCTCGGGCATCACGCTGTGGCTGCTGGGCGGAGTGGCACGCATGAACGGCGAGGCGTCGACGCCGGGAGCTGAGGCTCGCATCGCCGGCGTCGGGCCCCTGACGAGCCTGCTGCTTGCGCTCGCCTTCGGGTTGCTCGCGGTGCTGGTGGGGATGGCCCCGGCCGGGGAGCTGACCTCGCTGGCCGCAGCGGCTACGGGCTGGTTGGCGTTGGTCAACCTCATCCTCTGCCGTGTTCAACCTGCTTCCCGGCGCCCCGCTCGACGGTGGACGCCTGGCGCGGGCCGCGATCTGGCGTTGGCGCCGCGACAAGCGACAGGCAACGCGCTGGTCGACTGGCCTGGGCCAGCTGCTCGGGTACGGCCTCGTCGGCATCGGCATCTTCCGCTTCGCCATCGGTGACATCGGCGGGCTCTGGTTCGTCCTGCTCGGCTTCTTCCTCAGTAGCGCAGCCGCTGCCGAACGGCGCAGCTCGGAGGTCACCGACGGCCTGCGTGACACCCGTGTCGCCGACATCATGACGCGCGACCCCCTGCGCATCCCGGCCACGCTCACGGTCGACACGTTCGTGGCCGCGGCGCTGGGTGAGAGCCGTTCGTCGGCCTGGTTGCTGACCGGTCCGGCCGGCACGGTGACTGCCATGCTCGACGTGGACCAGCTGCGGTCGGTCCGCGGCCAGGATCGGCTCAGCCGGCGTGTGGGCGAGGTCGCCACGCGCATCGAAGATGCACCGGTCGCCTACGGCGACGAACTGGTGGTGGAGTGGCTCTCGCGACTGGACGGTCGCACGCAGCGCGCCGTCGTTCGCCAGCGCGGCGTCAACGAGGCAGACGTCATCGGTGTGCTGACACCGGAGGACATCTCGCGCGCCATCCAGCTGAGCCAGCTGCGCGCGCGCGAGGGTGGCAGACCGAGCTCGGCGGCAGGAAGGCCTCGCAGCCCGGGCCGCGTCCTGCCGTGATCGCCGGTGGGGGTGCCGGCAGGACGGAGCAGCGTGGGGTGACCACATACGGCAGCGCCACCGAGCGCCGCTACCCCATCCGCATCGGCGCCCGCTCGACGCTGTTGCTGCGCCTGGCCTTCGGGGTCACCGCCGAGCGGGCGTATGTCCTGCTCGATGACGACCTCCTGGTCGCACGCTTCGGGTGGTGGGAGCTACGCGTGCCGGTGGAAGACATCGTCGGCTGGCGCATCGAGGGCCCGTGGCGCTGGATCACGGCCATCGGTGTCCGTCGCAGCCTCCGCCACGGCGATGTGTCGTTCGCGGGCAGTCCCCGCGGCGGCGTCAGGCTCGACTTCCGTGAGCCGGTCCGCTGGACCATCTTGCACGTGCCGGCGCTCTACGTGGGGGTGGAGGACCTCGAGGGTCTGGCCATCGAGCTATCTGCGATGGGGATCCCGGGCGAGGACGCTCGTCGGCGCTGATACCCCGGCAACGAGCCGGACGAGGCAGGCCCCACCAGCGAGGAGGCCCCTCGAGCTAGGGGGTCTCGCCCACGAGCGACCGTCGTCGCCGCGGGTACTCGAAGATGCGATCCAGCCGTTGGCGCACCCACTCGGGCGTGTGGACGATGGCGTAGAAGGCGATGTAGGCATATGCCGCTCCGGCGATGGTGTCGTGCAGCCAGTGGTCGCCGGTGTATACCACCGAGAAGGCCACCAGCAGGGTGTAGCCGAGCGCCAGCCAGGCGATGCGGCCGAAGGCCCGCCGCAGGAACAGGAACATCAGGAACGGGTAGGCCACGTGCAACGAGGGCCACGCCGCCACATCGTTGGGTCCCAGCCCGTAGAACACGGACGCATAGAGGAAGCTGCCGTCGAAGCCGACCATAGAGGCGACATCCTCGAAGACGGCCGGCTTCAGGTAGATGATCGCTGACGTCCCGTCGGCCGCGGAAAGCAGTCCCCGCTCGGCCGCGTACCACGGCGGTGCGGCCGGGAACAGCAGGTAGGTCACGAACGCGGCCAGGCTCAGCAGGATCAATGCCGCCATGTAGTCGTGGAACAGTCCACGCCGCCACAGCCACAGGACGACGCCGGTGAAGAACGGGATGAGGAAGTGGACCATGTAGACCGAGGTCGCCAGTCCGGCCACCAGGTCGATGCTGCCCGCGGTATGCAGCGTGTCCTGGAGCACCGCGGTGGGCAGGTTCCCGAACGCCAGCAGTCGTTCAGCGCTGACGAGGTCCTCCATGTGGACCGGGAAGCCAGCGTCGTCGGCCAGGCCGCGCATCAGCTCGTAGGCCAGCAGCAGCGCGATGAGCGGCAGCCAGCTCGCCAGATGCAACCGGCCGCTGACGAGTAGCACGCCAGCGAGGCCGAGTGCCACCGCAGCGACGTCAGGCGTGATGGCGATCCCGCCCTGGAGCATCAGGGCAGCGACAAGCAGCCCATAGCAGCCGATCCCGACGAGCAGCAGTCGCTGGTTGCGACGCTCCAACGGACGAGTCTGCAACGACTCGAACCCAGACGTGGCGAACCCTCCTTGTCGACAAGACACGGCTCCGTGTCGACAGGCACAAGCCTACCCGACATTGTCCCGCGAGCCTTGGCGCCATGGTCAAGTGCCGGACGTCCCAGCCGCCCCTCGCCCAGGTGGACTACAGCCGGGGCGTCGGCACCAGCACCTCGACCGCGGCCGGCTCGACGTGCGCCTCCAGGCTGCCCATGCCCACGTAGTCGCCGTCCACCTCCATCGGCTCCGGACGGTCGGTTGCCACCGACACCCGCCGTGCGCGCACCCGGATGCTGCTCGACCCCGACCCGCCACCCGGCGCTGTTCGCCACAGTTGATCGGCCAGGCCGCGCAGGCCCTCGATGGGGCCGTGGGCCCCCACCACGATGACGTCCAGCTGGCCATCGTCAGGTACGAGTGGCAGTCGCAGTCCGAGTCGCCCAGGCACGAGCTGGCCCATGTTGCCGACGAGCACGACACTCGCGTCCGTCTCGATCAGCTCGCCGTCCACCGCGATCCGATGTGGCACCGCCTGGATGCGAGCGGCCAGCCTGAGTGCCTGCAGGAAGTACGCCGCCGGCCCGAGGCGCCGCTTCCACGCGGACGGCGTGGTAGCCATCAGGCGAGCGTCGAAGCCGGTGCCACAGCCGATGGTGAAGACGTCGGTCGTGTCGGGGACACCGTCGCGATGAAGGGTCACGTACCCCAGGTCGATGGTGCGGGGGTGAGCTCGGGCGAGGGCATCGATAGCGTGCCCGGGCTTGAGCGGGATGCCCAGGGCGGCGGCCATCTGGTTCCCGGTGCCTGCAGGGATGATCCCGAGCGGCACTCCGCTCCCTGCGAGGACAGCAGCGATGTCGCGCAACGTGCCGTCGCCGCCGACACCCACGACGCTGGGTGCACCGTCCGCCAGTCCGGCCTGCACCACGCCTGAGGTGTCTGACTGGTCGCGGGTCTCGACGATGGTGGGGTCGGCTCCGTCACGCTCGCGCAGGATCGTCTGCAGGGCGCCGACGAGCGCTGCCCGTCTGGGTGCGTCGCGCAGCTTGGCGGCGTTGGGATTGACGATCGACGAGGCTCGGATTGGCGCTACCCATGATCGGCCACTCTAGCGCCGTGAAGGCCATCCTCGTCCCCGGGACCGTGGTCGCGCTCACCGCATGCTGGACCACGACACGGACGTGGGCGGCCAGCCTCGCCGCCCGCGGCTATGCTCGTCCTGACTTCCATGAGGTGCCGCGATGCGGATGACGGACTTTCAAGAGGGCTGGGCTGTCGTGGGCAACGACGGCCGCCGCCTGGGTAAGGTCAAGGCGGTGGGGCACAGCTACATCCTGACTGCGCGCTCCGGCTTCGCCTCGGATCTGTACGTCCCGGTCTCGGCCATCGCCAATGTCGAGCACGACACCATCCATCTGAACCTGACGCAGCGGGACGCGTGCAGATGGGATGGGAGCAGCCGCCAAGGGACGACGAGACCGACGCCAACCCGGAGAGTGACCTTCATAGGCACATCTGACGCCTCAGGCGGACGTCTGGCGCCTCAGGCGGACAGGCGATCTCCCAGTGCCCGGGCCAGCAGCTCGAGTTCGCGCATGTCCGAGCTGACCGGGTTGAAGATGAACTCGTCGCTGCCGGCGGCTTCGTAGGCGGCCACTGCCCCCTGGATGCTCTCGGCATCGGTCGGGATCTGCTGCGCCATGGTGCCGCCGAAGTCGCCGTAGTAGTCGGTCAGGTACGCCGTGGCGGTGTCGCGGGCACCGTCACCGAGCCCGTAGTAGGCCAGCGCCCAGAGCTTGGGCTGACCGTCACGGCCCGCCTTGGTCCAGGCGGTCTGGACGGTCTCGTTCAGCTCCGCCACGTCCGAGGGCGCCGCTCCACCGGCCGTCCACCCGATGCCGTACGTGGCCACCCGCTCGAAGGCCCGCGGTACCGTGCCACCGAACGCGAGCGGGACGGACTCGCCGTTGGCGGGCGTCGGGCGTGAGCTTCTTGGTGGCACCTTCGACCAGCTCACCCCGCCAGGCGCGGAGCATGAACTCGATGTCCTCGTCGAGGCGCTTGCCGCGGGTGCTGTAGTCCTTCCCGGCCACCACGTAGTCCTCGTCTCGCCAGCCTGGCCCAAGGCCAAGCACGAATCGGCCCTCCTGAGAGCTGATCGACGCCGGCTGCCAGCTTGGCCAGCAGCGCGCGATCGTAGACCGGCCCGATGGCGACGTTGGTGAGGAGCCCGATGCGCTCGGTGACCGCAGCGGCTGCGGCCAGCGCCTGGAACTCGTCGTAGGTCGGGAACACCAGGCGCCCGATGGTGCCGAGCGTGGAGAAGCCCATCGACTCGGCCTCGCGAGCCCACTCGACGAGTCGCGGTCCAGGAGTGCCGGGGATGGTGTTGGGCAGGCCGACGCCGATGCGCATGGTGGTGGTCTCCTTCTGAGGTGAGCTCGGGGCGAGATCGTAGTTCGTTGCGGACACAACTATATCACCTGGCCCTCGTGCCGGCGACATCGCTCCCGCCCGTGTGGTGGCCGCTTGCAGCGCCGGCGTCGGGTCCAGCAGCGCCGTCGGCCGGTAGCTACCGTGACTCCTGCCGTATCCATGGTCAGCGCTGCATGATCGCTCGATCCAGTGCCGCCATGCGTCAGCCCCCGGGTCGCGCGGCGGCGGTGACCATCGGCGTCATCGTCACGTTCCTGTGGGCCACGTCGGTGGTGCTGATCAGGCTCGGGCTCACCGAGGAAGCGGTGGACCCCATCGGGTTCGCCGGCGTCCGCTTCACGCTCGCCGCTCTCATCCTGGTGCCTCTGGCGCTGCCGCAGCTGCGGGCTGCCCGATGTATGGCGAGCGAGCCGCCGCTCGCTCCTCGGCGTCGTCATCTACGGCCTGCTGATGTTCTGCGTCGCGCAGGTGGGCTTCTACATCGCGCTCGGAGACCTCACGGCGTCCAGCGTCGGTCTGCTGATGGGGCTGGCGCCGGTGGTGACGGCACTCGTCACGCTGCGTAGCCAGCACGAGCGGGCGACCTCGATGCAGGCCCTGGGCATCGTCGTGCTCATCGTCGGCGTCCTCGCCTTCTTCGGGCTGGAGCTGCCCGCGGGCGGCGCCTCCATCGCCTTCGCGGCGGGCCTGTCGATCCCGTTCGTCGTCGGTGGCAGCGCTCGCCTTGGGTCGCTACCTGGCGATCGATGCCAGGGCGCGTCTTCGGTGGCCCGCTCGGCCTGACGGCACTGGCGATGTCGGCTGGTGGCGTGGCCACGCTCATGCTCGGCCTGATCGTCGAGGGCATCCCGACCTTCAGCCTGCGCGCGTGGCTGCTCATCATCTGGCTGGCGGCGATCAACACGGCGCTCACCTACACGCTCTGGACACAGACCCAGCGCACCCTGCGGGCGGTCGAGTCGAGCGTCCTGGGCGACCTCACCGTGATCCTGATCGCCGTGCTTGGCTGGGTCGTGCTGGACGAGACGCTCGGGCTCGTCGAGATCGCCGGTCTGGCGCTGGCGCTGGTAGGCGTCAGCCTGGTCCAGGTGGCGCCGACGATCAGCGCGCGACGACGGCCTCGGCAGGTGGGAACGGACCACGATGCTCATCACCCTCGATGAACGCGCCACCACGCACGGCGGCCACCAGGCTCCACGTGCTGCCGTCAGTGCCATCGCCCTGTGCGCGAGCCGTATCCCAGAAGGCGAGGTCTGCCGGCGAGCCCGTCTCGATCACCGCATCGGCCGCGAGGAGACCGGCCCGTACGAGCAGCGCAGCGAGGTCTACGTCCGCGCCAGCCTGGCGGATGCCTGCGCGCACGAGGGCGTCAGCCGAGGCAAGGTCGTCCGGCAGCGCGGTCACGACGCAACCACCGAGATCGAGGAAGGTGGAGTCTCCCCGTGAGAGCGCCCGCATCGCATCGTCCGTTCCGACCGCCAGCACGTGGTCGGCGGCCCAGGCCACGGCCGTAGGTACGGCGCCGGCCGTGCCGGTGTCCACGCGCCCGTGGAGGGCGATGACGTACTCGTGTGTCATGCGGACGCAACCTTGAACAGCGGCATCGACCGACCTCCCTGCACCCCCACGCTGTGCACAGCCTACGCTGCTGGGCAAGTCGGCCGGTGACTACGCACGGGAGGGTCTGAACGACGATGGCTGCTCCGCTGCGGACGGCTGATCGACGCTCGGTCTTGGACACACCGACAGGGGCCGGTCGATCGTCGTCGACCGGCCCCTGTCGGTTACTGCTCTCCTGGGCTAGTCGGTGAAGTAGACGTCCTCCAGCCGCAGGCCCAGCGTGGGGTTCACGGTCGAGCCTTCAACGTTGTTGCGCATGAGGTAGTTGAAGGTCTCGTAGTGGGCGAAGATGATCGGTGCGTCCTCGACCACGATGGCGCGGATCTGGTTGTAGAGGTCCTTGCGCGTCGCCTCGTCGGTCTCGGTTCGTGCCTGGTCGATGAGCGCGTCGAGCTCGGGGTTGGAGTAGCCCGTCGTGTTGATGTCGGCGCCCGACCGCAGCACGAGCGCGTAGAAGTTGTCCGGATCGACGGTGCGCTCCTGGTAGGCGGAGGTGATCTGGTAATCCCCGTTGATGAAACGATCGAACCAGATGGAGACGTCGACCGGCTCGATGTTCATCTCGATGCCGATCTCCTTGAGCTGCTCTCGCACGACCTCTCCGGTCTTGAGCAACTCGGGGTACTGGGGCAGGCCCAGGTAGTCGATGGTCAGTGGCGTCTCGATGCCGGCTTCGGCGAGGATGGCCTTGGCGGCTTCCACATCGCGCGGGAGCGCCCCGGATGCCTCGTCGTACCAGGGCGAGCCCGAGGGCACTTCCTGTGAGCCGACCTCGCCGGAACCGAAGTAGGCGATGTCGCGGATCTGCGGCAGGTCGACGGCCAGGGCCACGGCCTTGCGCAGTGCCGGGTCGTCGAATGGTGGCTGTGTGGTGTTCAGGGCGAGGAAGTCGGGGATGCCGGCGTTGGGGTTGGTGACGTAGTTGAACTCTGGGTCCTCGCGCAGGGCCGGCAGCTGCTGCAACGGCACCGCGTCCACCCAGTCGAGCTCACCCGAGCGGAGGCCCTCGATGCGGCTCTGGTCCACGAGCAGGAAGCGGAACTCCACGCCATCGAGGTAGGGTCGACCCTCGCGGAAGTAGTCCTCGTTCTTGGTGAGCGTCACGTGGTCACCCTGGACCCACTCGACGAACTCGAACGGCCCGGTGCCAACAGGATTGCGCGCTGGGTCGGCCGCCTCGATGGCGACCTGGTTCACGATCTGTCCGTTGTTGGCCAGGTTATTGAGGAACGGACCAAAGGGGCTCGAAAGATTGAACGTGACCTGGTACGGGCCAGTCGCTTCCACCGATTCGATGGCATCGAACAGGGGCGCATAGCCGCTGGCGGTGGCCGGATCGAGGATGCGCTCGAAGGTGTAGACCACGTCAGCTGACGTGAAGGGTTCGCCGTTGTGGAACGTGGCGTTGTCGACAAGGTCGAACACCCAGGTCGTTTCATCGACCTGCTCCCAGTCGGTCGCCAGCACGCCATAGAACTCGTTGTTCTCATCGAGGTCGATGAGCTTGCTGAAGATGTTGTCGTAGACCTGGGCGCCGGTGTAGATGGTCGAGGTCGCCGGGTCGAGCGTGTCGGGCTCGCCGGTGAGGGCAGCCTTCAGCACGCCGCCGTAGGTGGGCTCGGCGGCGGTGACCGTTGACCCCAAGCTGGTGGCGATGAGCGTGGCTGCGCCGAAGAGCACAGCGGCGCTACGCCGGAGGGTCTTGGTCGACCCTCGATTCGTCTGGAGCTGTGGGTGCATATGCCTGACCTTTCTCTGCTGCTGTCCGCTACGACTGGCGTCCGATGAACGCCAGGACGGCCTGGTTGAACGGCTCCGGATGCTCCCAGATGGAGGCGTGACCACCAGGTGTGGTGACCCACTCGGAGCCGGCGATCCCTTGATGGAGACGCCGCGAAAGCGCGACCGGAATCAGGATGTCTTCCTCGCCCGCGATGACGAGCGTCGGTACGGTGATGCGATCGAGTCGATCGGTGGTGTCGTGCGTCTGGATGGAGCTCAGCTGGGCGAGGTAGGCATCCACGGGCTGATCCATCGCAGCCATAGCAGCCTCGAACTCCTGCAGCTCTGGCTCACGTGTCTCGAAGAAGGGCAAGGTGAATGCCCACAGCGTGACGTCGCGCATCACGAAGGGCACGCCCAGCCTGGGTGCCATGTCGGCCCACATGGAGAACATGCGACCGCAGAAGGGCCCGGGCGCGGCGTACGTGGAGCTCAACGTGAGCGACTTCAGGTCGGCCCCGTAGTCGATCGCGTACTCCTGGGCGATCATGCCGCCCATGCTCGTGCCCACCATGTGGAATCCGCTGATGCCCAGCGCATCGACGAGTGCCTTCGTGTCATCGGCGAAGAGCCGGTGTCGTACGGACCGGCCGGCTTGCTCGACTGCCCCACACCGCGATTGTCAAAGGTCAGCACGCGGTGGCCGGCGTCCACGAAGGCAGGCGTCTGGTAGCCCCAGCTCTCCTTCTCGTCGGCCAGCCCGTTGACCATCACGATGGTCTCGGGCCCATCACCCTCGATGAGGTAGTCGATCTCGATACCGTTGACTTGGACCTTGGGCATCCTTCCTCCTTCTGCTACTGCTGAGTCGCTGGTGCCCGTCAAGCGGGCGGGGTCGTGGTGGCCCTCGCGGAGGGCGCTGGTCACGTGACACGCGGCGCGATGGCCCGGTCCGAAATCGGAGAGCTCGGGCAGCTCCACGCGACAGCGCTCGATGGCGATGGGGCAGCGCGTGTGGAAGCGGCAGCCGGGCGGTGGGTGGATGGGACTGGGGACCTCCCCCGGCACCGTCGCGGTCGCCAGCTTCCGTTCTCGGGATCGGGGTAGGGGATGGCCGCCATGAGCGCCCGCGTGTAGGGATGCTCGGGGTCAGCGAAGAGGGTGTCGACCGGACCCTCCTCGGCAACGCGACCCAGGTACAGCACCACGGCCCGGTCACAGATGTGCTCCACCACCGCGAGGTTGTGCGTGATGAGCATGATCGCGACCCCGAGCTCCTGGTTGAGCTCGACGAGCAGGTTCAGGATCTGTGCCTGCACCGAGACGTCGAGAGCAGAGACCGGCTCATCGGCCACGATCAGATCAGGCTCCAGGGCCAGGGCGGCGGCGATACCGACCCGCTGGCGCTGCCCGCCCGAGAGCTCATGTGGGCGACGGTCGGCGAACCGCGCGGACAGGCCGACCCGATCGAGCAGCTGACTCGACCCTGGAGTCGCGCTCGCGTGGCGTGCCCACTGCGTAGGCATCGAGTGGCTCACGCACCGTTCGCGCCACCGACCAGCGCGGGTCGAGCGAGGCATACGGATCCTGGAATACCGGCTGGACGCGGCGGCGGAACTCGCGTAGCTGGCTGCCACGAGAATCGCGTCACGTCCTGACCATCGAGGACGATCGAGCCCGAGGTCACCGTTGCCAAGCCCAGGATGCAGCGGGCCAGGGTCGTCTTGCCTGATCCAGACTCGCCCACCAGCGCGATCAGCTCGCCGGGAGCTACCGAGAGCGAGACGCCGTCGAGGGCGTGGACCTGGTCAGGTTCGCCGAACATGCCTCGTCGGATCGGGAAGTGCTTGACCACGTCGCGCACATCGAGACAGTACGGTCATCAGGCCGCCGCGCTCACGGTGGGCCCTGCGGCTGGCGACGCAGAGGGATCTGCCCAGCAGGCCACCAGGTGGCCCGGGCCCGCGATCGCCCAGCGGAGGGATGGCGGCACAGGCATCACGGACCAGCGAACAACGGGGAGCGAAGCGACAGCCTGGCGGTGGGTCGCTCAGGTCAGGCACCTCACCCTGGATGACCCGCAAGGATCCGCGCTTCTGGCCCCTCGTCGGCTGCGCATCGAGCAGGGCTCGCGTATACGGATGTCGTGGTGAATGGAACAGCTCGACGACTGGCGCGACCTCCACGAGCTGGCCGGCGTACATCACCGCCACGCGATCGCATACCTGGGCCACGACGCCGAGGTCGTGCGTGATGAGCAGGATGGCTGTGTCGTGGTCCTCACGCCGCGCCAGCAGCAGCTCGAGGATCTGTGCCTGGATGGTCACGTCGAGCGCTGTAGAGGGCTCGTCGGCGATGAGCAGCCTCGGCTCATTGGCCAGGGCAGTGGCGACGACGACGCGCTGGCGCATCCCGCCCGACAGCCGGTGCGGCGGTTCGTCATAGCGCTGCTCTGCCGCCGGGATGCCCACGTCCTTCAGCAGGCTCAGCGCCTGCTCTCGGGCCTGCGTCGCGCTGACCGATCGGTGGGCCCGGATCGCCTCGGCCACCTGCTCGCCGATGCCGTACGCCGGGTCCAGCGACGTGAGCGGGTCCTGGAACACCATGCTCAGGCGGTCGCCACGGAGCGCATGCCGCTCCTTCTCCGAGAGGCCCAGCAGGTCCTGTCCGTCGAAGATGATCTTGCCCACTGACGCGCGCTTGGCTACCGAGCAGGCCGATGATCGCCAGCGCCAGGGTTGACTTGCCACAGCCGGACTCTCCGACGATGCCGACGATCTCGCGAGAGGCAACGCTGAAGGACACATCGGCGACGGCAGAGACATCGTCCTCCTCCAGACGGAAGTCCACGCTGAGGTGCCGGAGGTCGAGGACCGGGTCGCTCATCGGGCCACTCCGCGCGGGTCCAGCCGGCGCCGAAGCCCATCGCCGATGAGGGTGAACGCCAGGACCGTGATGGCGATCGCGAGGCCGGCGAAGATCGTGACCCACGGTGCCAACGTCAGGACATCCCGGCCCTCGTTGAGCATCACGCCCAGTGACGGCGTGGGCGGCTGCGCCCCCAAGCCCAAGGAAGGAGAGGGCAGCTTCGATCTGGATGGCGAACGCGATGAGGACCGTTCCCTGGATGAGGGCCGGGCCCATGGAGTTGGGCAGCACGTGCCGACGCAGCAGGCGTGAACTCGCTCACTCCGCGCGAGCGAGCACCATCGACGTAGGGCAGCCCCTTCACCACGAGCACAGAGCCACGCATGACGCGGGCCACGATGGGCAGGTAGATGAGCGCGATGGCCAGCAGCGCCACCGGCGCCCCGGGCCCGATGATGGCGATGAACGTGATGGCCAGCAGCAGCGCCGGCAGTGCCAGCAGCAGGTCGAGCGGCCGCATCACCAGGCTGTCGACCCAGCCGCCGGAGAAGCCTGCCAGGAGGCCCAGCGGGACGGCGATGATGAAGGCCAGGGCGACTGAGCCGATGGCGACCGACGAGTGATACGCGGAACGCGAAGATCACTCGACTCAGGACATCTCGTCCCAGCGCGTCGGATCCGAAGGGGTGCGCCAGGTCTGGCGCCCGCCAGCACGCGGCTGCCATCGATGGCCTCGGGATCGTAGGGCGCGATGACCGGCGCCAGGATGGCGATGGCGAAGAGGACGAGCATGATGACGATGCCCGTCAGCGCCTCGCCGCCGCCGGCGTGACGGGCCAGCCTGCGAACTCGTCCGGGGGCCTTGCGCTTCACCGTGCGCGGGCGCAGTCGCGACGCTCATGCCTCCTCGTCCTCCAGTCGCGGGTCAAGGACGCCGTACAGCAGGTCGGTGATGAAGTTGACGACGATGAAGATGAGCGCGACCACGAGGATGCCTGCCTGCACCACGGGGTAGTTGCGCTGGTTGATGGCGGTCACGAGCATCCGGCCGACGCCCGGCAGCGCGAACAGCCATTCGACCACGATGGCACCGCCCAGCAGGACTCCGACCTGGATGCCGACCACGGTGACGATGGGGACCGCCGCGTTGCGCAAGGCGTGGCGATAGGTGATGCGCCGCTCGCTGACGCCCTTGGCTCGCAGGAATGTCACGAACGGGCTGCCCAGCGTCTCCTCCATGGAGGCTCGCGTGGTACGCAGGATGTAGGCGCTCTCTGCCACTGCGAGCGTGATGACCGGCAGCGCCATGTAGCGCAGGTTCGCGATGGGGTCCTCGAGGAAGGGCACGTAGCCGGACGGCGGCAGCAGCCGGAAGGTGCCGGCGAAGACGAGGACCAGCATGATGCCGAGCCAGAAGTCGGGGATGCTGATGCCTGCGATGGCGTAGGCCGTCGTGGCTCGGCCGGTGTTGCCGCGTTGGTAGCCGCGACGACGCCGAGCGGGATGCCCACGAGGATGGCCAGACCCATGGCCAGGACCGTCAGCTCCAGGGTCACTGGCAGGCGTTCCGCCAGCAACTGCGTGATCGGGATGTTGCTGATGAAGTCCTGTCCGAGGTCGAGTCGCAGCAGGCCGCCGGCCCATGCGAGGTACTGCTCGAGGAGCGGCTGATCGAGGCCCAGCTCGGCGCGGATGGTGGCGACGTTCTCCTCGTTCGCGCGGAAGCCCGAGCATCGTGCGTACCGGATCACCCGGCACCAACCGGATGATGAGGAACACGAAGATGCTCATGGCGATGAGCACCGGGATCATCACCGCGGTCCGACGGATGACGAAACGCAGGCGTGGGCTCATCGCGAGGTCCCCGTAGGCTCCGCCTGACGCGACCGCGCGTACAGGGCGCGCAGGCGCTCCTCGGTGATGGCGAAGTGTCGCTCGGCGAGGCTCGCGGCTCGTTCTGCGTCACCCTCGATGACGGCTCTGGCCAGCTCGGCGTGCTCGATCAGCGCCTGTTGGCGGATGGCCCGGCTGTACGGCTCCGCTCGGAAGCCAAGGCTGACGGCGCCGCGGATGCGATCGCTCAGGTCGACCAGATAGGGGTTGGCCGTCGCCTCCGCGATGGCGCGATGCAGTGCTCCATCGGCCGTGCTGGATGCCTCTCGGTCGTCACCTGCCGAGTGGTAGTCGGCAAGGGCCTGCTCGATGCGCGCTGTAGTGGAAGACGTGCGTCGCAGCGCGGCCGTGCGGGCGATGAGCGGCTCAACGAGCGTGCGGAAGTCGAACAGCTGGTCCAGCTGCTCCCATCCCGGTGCCAGCGTGCGCCGGATCATCTCGTCGGTCTCAGCGCCGCCCGCAGTCAGGACGATGGCGCCCCCACGGCGCCCCCTGCGGACCTCGACGTAGCCAGTCGCGGCCAGTCGGGAGATAGCCTCGCGGACGGTGGTTCGACTCACGTCCAGGGACGCAGCGAGGTCCCGTTCAGCGGGCAGACGCTGCCCGGGCACGAAGACACCCAGCGCGATGGCCGTAACCAGGCGGTCTGCGATCTGCTCGCCGGCACTTCGCATCTTGAGGGGGGCGAACAGCTCATCGACGAGGGCCACGCTAGCCACCGATGCCGCGCCTTCGACGCCTTGGCGCATCAGCGGCGTGAGGCCCCGCATGGGGTGGGCGAGGAGGAAGCGCGCCAGGGTCTTGGCGCCGGCGACGATGCTGGCGAGTTCGACAGCCTCGTCGATGCCGTGGATCCTGGTGGTCGTGGGTCCGTAGCAGATGGCCGGCACGCCGGCGCGGTTCAAGTATGTCCGGGCGTCGGTCGTGCTGGCCATCACGATGACCGCTGGGTCCACCCCGTGCGCGTCTCGATGAGCGGCCGCCAAGGCCCGTGCCAGCGGGTGGTCCGCAGGCAGGTCGTAGCCGTCGGCACGGAAGCCGTTGGCCGTGATGCGCGGAGGGTGCTTCGCGAGCCACGGGTCTCTGGCCGCTGTGGCCGCGATGTGCTCGCGCACGAAGACTTCGGCCTCGTCGGGCGTCCAGCCCAGCGGGTAGCCAACTCGGATATCGAGACGTACGACAGACGGTACGCTCGATGTCCAATCGCCGCCACGGATCTTGCCCAGATTGACGTGCAGCGGATCAGCTGCCTCGATTCGCGCGTCGCCCACTGCATTGAGGCGTTCCTCGAGGTCATGCAGCGATGTGATGATCGGTAGCGCCGCTTCGATGGCGTTGACGCCGCCAGCGGCAGATTCTGCATGCGCGGCACGACCCTCGACCTCGATCTGCAGCCATAGGATGCCCACGGCGCCGACAAGCAGACCAAGCTCCGTCGGCTCCAACAGCACTACGGCGTCGGCCAGGACCCCAGCGTGCACGCTGGCGAGGGTGCCGTTGCCCGTGTACTCCTCCTCGATCGCGGCGACGAATGTCAGCGGGCCCAGGGGCGCCGCCACCTCGGGATCGAGGAGGGCACGCAGCGCGAGCACGCCCATGGCGAAGCCGCATTTCATGTCCCCGGCGCCGCGCCCATACATCCAGCCATCACGCCGCTGGGGGCTGAACGGCGGAGTGGTCCACAACTGCGGTTCATCGGCCGGTACGACGTCGATGTGGCCATTGAGCAGGAGGGACGCGCCCTCCAGCTCGCCCGCCCGCCGCGCGATGACGACGTAGCGGTCGTCGTACGGCATGAGCGGGACACCGGCTCCCGGCAGCTCCGCTACGTCTTCAGGGACTGGTAATCGATCGATGTGGAAACCCAGGCCTGATATCTCGTCGGCGAACACCTCCAGCGCGTCCTGTTCCTGGCCCACCGTGCTAGGTGCGGCGATGAGGCGCTCAAGGAAGGCGAAGGCCTCTTCGGCGTGCGCTTCGATCCGGGCATCGATCCGTGCCATCTTGCCGGCGCCAAGCTCGGTCTCCAGCAGAAGGTCTACGGATTGGTCCATTGGACCAATATATGGCAAATGTCAACCGTCGAGGTGGCTGAATCGCGTCTGGTGGTTTACTGCTTGAGGTCGATGAAGACCTCGGCGCGGCCCTCGTTCCCCGATGCCGAGGGCCCGAAGACGGGGACGCGAACCTGGTAACACGCGTTGCCTGGGACCGCCAGGACAACGGTGCGTGACCTGCCGTCACGGATGATCGACAGCTCCTTGGAGATGGCCGTGCTCGTGGGGCGATACGCGCGCACGTTGGGAGCATCCCGCACGCCATCCAGCTGAACCACGATGGCGGTCCGACCTCGTTTGGGCCTGGGTGCGCCAGGAGCCACATCTGACAGGCGAGATACCGGGACACGCCTTGCCGTGATGCCGGTCGGGGTGCCGCTGCGATTGGCTCCGGTCCGCTCGAGGTCAAGCACGACGCGCTCATAGCCGCCGCGGTTGAGGAAGCGGACGCGGTTGAGGCGCCACTTGCGGTTGTAGGTGTCCAGGATCGGCTCAGTGATGTCGTCGCAGGTGATCTGCCGCGGACGACCGGGGACCCGCACGAGGGGAGGGGCGTCACCGGGGCTCGTATCGATCGACCCGATCTCGCCGTCGTCGACCGGGCGGCCGATCTTGCGCGCGTTCTTCTTCCACCAGGCGTAGAGCTTCGCAAGGTCGGGATCGAGGCTCTCGACGACTCCGTACGTCTTGCTGCGTGTGTCGGTCCAGCCGAGCTGGGCCACACCCTCATCGACGAAGCATCCGATCACGCCGAAGCCCCACTTGCGGGTCCCAGCCTCACCGGATCCACACGCATCCGCAGCTTCCTCGAGGGGCGGCTCGATGCCCTCCAGCTCCTGCTGCCACTCGTCGCGCAGCACGTCGAGTTCATCGAAGGATCGGAGGGTGAGCGTCGCGACCTCCTCGTCGGGCGGGAGGCAGCGGACCTCGGCCTGCGCATTTCCTCTGGACGTCGGGTCAGGGTCGCGCGAGGGTTCGCAGGCGAACGCCGTGGTCCGGTCGAGCAGCTCTGTCTCGAACGCAGTCGGGACGATGCCGGGCGAGGGCACGAGAGTCGGCGTCGGCTCCGGCGTCGGGCTGGGCGTCGGGCTGGGCGTCGGCTCGGGCGTCGGGCTCGGGCGTCGGCTCCGGCGTCGGGCTCGGGCGTCGGCTCGGGTGTCGGGCTGGGGGTAGCCGTCGGCTCGGGCGTCGGGCTGGGGCTCGGTAGCCGTCGGCTCGGGCGTCGGCTCGGGCGTCGGGCTGGGGGTAGCCGTCGGCTCGGGCGTCGGCTCGGGCGTCGGGCTCGGGGTAGCCGTCGGCTCGGGCGTCGGCTCGGGCGTCGGGCTCGGGGTAGCCGTCGGCTCGGGCGTCGGCTCGGGTGTCGGGCTGGGGGTAGCCGTCGGCTCGGGCGTCGGCTCCGGTGTCGGGCTGGGCGTCGGCGTCGGCGTCGGACTGGGCGTCGGCTCGGGCGTCGGGCTGGGGGTAGCCGTCGGCTCGGGCGTCGGCTCCGGTGTCGGGCTGGGCGTCGGCGTCGGCGTCGGACTGGGCGTCGGCTCGGGCGTCGGGCTGGGGGTAGCCGTCGGCGTCGGACTGGGCGTCGGCTCGGGCGTCGGCTCGGGCGTGGGGCTCGGGGTAGCCGTCGGCTCCGGCGTCGGACTGGCACTGGGCGTGGGTTCTGGTGTCGGGCTCGGAGTCGGTGTCGGACTGGGAGTCGGTGTCGGCTCGGGCGTGGGGCTCGGGGTAGCCGTCGGCTCGGGCGTAACCTCAGCTGTGGGGGTTGGGCTGGGCGACAGCGGAGCGACCACGGGAGCTGTACTCGGCGGCGCTGGCGTCGGCTCGTCGTCGGCTGGTGGTCCGGACAGGATCGCGAAGAGCAGTGCCACCAGGCCGACCAGGCCCAGGGCGATCACCGCCCAGACTGCGAGCCGGCGGTTCGGTCCTGCTCCGCTCTGCTCAGCCGTCGCCGCGGTCGCCGTCTGCCGGGTGTCGGCCACGGGAGTTGCCAGGGGAGGCAGGCTCGGGATCGCCGCGGGTACCAGGTCCGGGGCCTGCTCGTCCGTCGCTTCCGGGCCTGTGGGTGGCGGAGGCACGAGTGCTGGCGCCGCGTCAGGGGCAGACGCCGCAACCGTCTTCGGCTCATCGGCGACCGGCTCACGCTCCGGCACCGCGGCCAGCGGCTCTTCGGCCACCGGCTCCGGCGCTTCGGCCACCGGCTCGGGTTCATCGGCCACCGTCTCATCGGCCACCGTCTCATCCGCCTCCGGCTTCGGTTCACCGGCCAGCGGTTGGGCCCCCGCGCTAGCCGCAAGGCCCACCGGCGCGACCACCTCAGGCGCAGGTGCCAGTTCAAGCTCGCTCGCTCCCTCGAGGCCGGTCAGGCAACGCCAGCAGTACAGGCGATCACCAGGGTTGTGTGTCCCACAGGCCGGGCACACGAGGACGGGAAGGCGAGGCTGATCAAGGTCCGCGCGAGGCCATGCCTGTTCCGATCCATCGTCGGTGACCAGGTTCGCGTCGGTGACCAGGTTCGTGTCACAGGCCGGGCATCGCTGTGCGTCGGCTTCCACCTGTGCCCCGCAGACCGGGCAGCGGCGCTCGTCGTTCATCGGCGAACCATCGCTTGCGGGACCGCCCTGCAGACAGGCTGGCACGCGGCGATGCCGGACCGTGGCAGACCGATGGCCGGTGTCTCGCTCGTCACTGCTGCTCCCATTCGACGTCCGCGACGAACCTGCCCATCGGACGGAGCGCCCGGTGGACAAGATCGGTCTTGGTCATGTTCGGGGTAGTGAGGTGTGCTCGTGAGTAGCCCAGAGGTACTACACGTGACTGGGCCGCATGCTCGCAGCGCGGTCGCGGGGCTCGATGGAGCAGCCATCCGCCTGCTACCGTTCGATCAACATCAGGGAGGCGAGCCGCAGATCCGAGCAGCGGGCCTCCAATAGCACGGAGGTCGTCGGGGCGCACGAAGGGCCGCACCGGTCGTGCAGCTGGTCGCGGTGAGCCTGAGTGGCGTTGGCGATGGCCTCCCACACGTCGTGGTCGCCACGACGAAGGAGGGCTCCATGGGGCATACGCTGCTCCGCGCGCCGGCGCGATCTCGTGTCCGGCCGCTGACGGTGGCCGTCGCGACGGTGATGGCCACCGGACTCGTTGCCACGACGGCGGTCACGGTTGCCGCCGACGACTACTACGGTTGTATCACCCCAGAGATGACGCTCGTCAACGTGGGAGTGGGTGAGACGCCTACCGATCTCTGCGCCGCCACCGACACGCTGATCGAGTGGAATGCGGAGGGTGCCCCGGGCCCCGAAGGGCCACCAGGTCCTCAGGGCGAGCCCGGACCCGCCGGGGAGCCCGGCACAGCCGGTCCTGCCGGTGAGCCTGGCGCACAGGGCGATCCGGGTCCGCAGGGCGATGCTGGCGCACAGGGCGATCCGGGGCCCCAGGGCCCGCCTGGCGACCCGGGTATGCCTGGCGAGCCTGGTCCGCAGGGCGAGCCAGGGCCACAGGGCGAGCCGGGAGCCGCCGGTGAGATGGGTCCCCAGGGCGATCCGGGTCCACAGGGCCCCCAGGGTGAAGCCGGTCCAGCCGGCGAGCCCGGTCCGCAGGGCGACCCCGGACCACAGGGTCCCCAGGGCGACCCAGGTCCGCAGGGTCCCCAGGGTGAGCCGGGACCTGAGGGACCCCAGGGTCCGGCGGGGCCGCCAGTCGAACAGGCCAGCGGTATCGCCGTGGTGTCGGAAGGCACGCGTGGCGTGGTCGTGGAACCAGGTGTCGACATCGGTCCCGACTCCGTGGTCGTCGTGACGCCCTATGCCAACCTGCGCGACCGCATGTTCTGGGTACGCAAGGAAGAGGATGCCGACGTGTTCGTCATCCGCCTGTCCTCGCCGCGCGATTCAGAGGTCCAGTTCGGCTGGCTGATCGTCGAGGCGCCCAGCACGACCGGCTAGCTCGACAGGTCGGGCATCTCTCCGGCCTGTGTCGAGCCCACGTGGGTGACACCCAGGCCGGAGACAGCGTCGGCGTAGATCTCGAGCGCTCCTGCGCCCTTGGGCGACAGCTCGTAGATGCCCCGCTCCACGCGGGTGAACCAACCGTACACGTCATCCCGCATGATCGGTGCGGCTCTTGTGACGCCGGTGGCCCGGGCGACATCCGCGGCCTTCGACGCGCCGTGTGTGCGCAGGTGAGCCGCGCAAGCCAGCGCGGCCTGACGATAGGCGGTGACGATGGGCCGCTTGCTGGTGCCGCCGGTGTTGTGGTCTCCGACGCGATGGGCGAACTCCCGCAGCAGCAGCCCCTGACGCTTCCTATCCGGCCGCGGACGGTAGGGTAGGGGGTCTAGCAGGGGCTCGACGAGCGGAGGCTGGTCCCCTACCGGCTCGTGGACGGCAAGGAGGCCCAGGCCGAGGCGACGGCAGAGCTTCAGGATACCCTTGCGGTCACGGCGCCACAGCGAGTTGGGTGCCGGGTGCGCCGCCACTCCCACGGCAAGGTAGACGCGATCAGAAATGGCGAGGCGGTCGATCCCCTGCAGCACGAGCGGCAGTGTGAACCCCGTCTTCAGCTCCACGATCACGGGAGGCTCTGCGGCCCGTTGCGCGACAAGATCGCAGCCACGCACCTCAGACTTCACCTCGTAGCCCTGCCCTTCGAAGAAGGCCTTCAATGGGGCGTAGAGCTCCTGTTCGCTACCCAACCACACAGTGGCGAGTCTACGCGGCTCGCGGCGAGCCGCCGGCAGCGCCTTCCACTCGTCGCGGGCCGTCGCACGTGGCTTGAGCTACGGCTCCTCTTCGGTCGGGGGCGGCGGAGGCGTCGGTCGGTCGTTCGCTGGCCACGGCACGAACGTCCGCGCTCGGTCGGGGTCGTTCAGGTGCGCGCTCTTCATCGCCTCGGTGAGGGCCGCACTGCTGTGGCCTCCGGTCACATCCTCCATCGTCGTCGCCGTGGCGTGATCACGCGAGTAGGCCGCTCTCAGGCGATCGGCTGCGGGCTTGGGCACGTCGAGTAGGTCGCCCCAGTGTGCCCACCGCTCGGTCTGGCCCGGGATCGGGATCACCGGCACAGCGACACGCTGCGCTGGAGGCGCTGGGCCTGGACCTGGGCCTGTGGCGACGAGGGGCGCGGGCCCGCGGCTCAGGGGCGGCCCCGCTGGCATGGGCGGCAGCGGCTGGGGCCCCCGTGGCTGCTGCGCCGGCAGGGGGCCCATATTCGCCGTCGGCGCCGGCATCGGGGGTCGGTAGGTGATGCGAGCCCCGCCCGGGGGCCGGGGTGCCACCGCGAGCGTGTCGCGACGGATCGGATCTCGCAGCGGGGGCAGGCCGGTGGCGGCAGGACCGAGCTGCTGCCCGGTGGCCGGAGGCGGGATGTCGGCAAGGGCGACCTTGCCGTTCTGGTCCACGACCGGGACGTAGCCGAGGTACTCGCTCGCGCGGACGCTATCCTTCGGCTTGCGTCGCCGACACGAATAGCACTTGCGCGCCGAGAGGTTGTTGAGGCTCTGGCAGTGACTGCAGAGCCACCAGTCGGCCTCACTCATGATGACCAAGAGTACCTAGCGCGAGTGATTCCCGGCCACGACCGTCGAGGGCGCAGGTCCGCAAGTCGGTGACTGAACGCACCACCCCGATGCCCGCCCCTGTGCCCACCGCCGGCATCAGGAGCGCACGCTCAGCGCGTCAACAGCTGGTCGGTCGGGGCGAAGTCGTCTCGCAGCACGGGCGCGTCGGCGATGAACGACGCGATCTCCGACTGGCCGGCGATGAGCGTGGCGCTGCCGCCGTGGGCCTGGTTGGAGCGGGCGAGAGCGGCCTCCGGCAGCGGCTCGTCAGAGGCCAGAAGGATGACGTTGCCGCCGCTCGTGCCATCGACCCGCGAGGCTGGGCCGAACACCCCGACGTGCTCGAAGACCTCTGCGAACGTTGCCAGCTGGGCCCGCGCCAGCTCGAGCGGTGGGTAGTCGATGATGTTGGCGGCGTAGATGCCGCTGGGGCGCAGGACACGCTGGACCTGCGACACGAACTCCGTGGTGGTCAGATGCCACGGCACCGCGGGACCGGCAAAGGCATCCCCGATGACCAGGTCGTAGCGGCCGGACGGCTCGTCAGCCAGGCTCAGCCGGCCGTCTCCGATGACTACGGTGAGATCCTCGCTCGTCACCAGCCCAAGCTCCTCGCGCGCGACCTGCAGCACCAGTGGGTCGAGCTCGAGCACACGATTCTGCGAGCCTGGTCGGGTGGCTTCGATGTAGCGCGGCAGGGTGAAGCCACCGCCCCCGATGTGCAGGGCGGCGATGGGCGCGGAGGCAGGTTCGATGGCCGCCACCACGTCGCCGAGGAGCCGGGTATACGCGAACTCAAGGACGGTCGGATCGTCCAGGTCCACGTAGGCATGGCGCAGCGTGTCCATGCGCAGCAGCCGCTCGGATCCATCGGCGCTCACGGTCTCGACGCTGATGCAGAAGTAGGCGCTCTCGCGCTGACAGGGGTTGGGTGCCAGGATCGCCAGCAGCACGGCGCCCATGGCGATGACGATGGCGAGACCGGTCAGGCCTGACGGTCGGGACCGACCCAGGGTGGCAGCGGCCATGATGCCGGCGGCGATGAGCACCACGCCGACGCCGATGACGATCGGACGCGTGGGGATGGCTGAGACCAGCACGAACCCGGTCACGAACGATCCAACGATGGCGCCCGTCGTGCCGATCGCCGAGTAGCGCCCGACGACGGAGCCTGTTTCACCCAGGTCGCGCAGCTGCAGCTTGACGACCGTGGGGCTGGCTGCCGAGAGCACGGCCGCGGGCAGGAAGAACGCCGTCACGGCGTAGATGAGGATGGCTTGGGGTCCGGTCCCGAGCCCGGCATCGGCTGCCAGGCTGACCATCGGGATGACGGCGAGGGCGAGCACGCCGCCGACGGTCAGGATGGGTCCGATGAGCCGGCGAGGGTCGACGGCGTCAGCCAGCCGGCCACCGAGCCAGGTGCCCAGGGCGATCCCGGCGAGCACCGTTCCGATGACGCCGGTGGTGACCTCGATGGTGATGCCCAGGTACGGCGCCAGCAGCCGCACAGCGAGGATCTCCAGTGTGAGCACGGCGGCACTGGCTCCGAAGACGATGAGGCCCGCGACGAACGGTGGCATGGCTGACAAGCCTGCCAGCGATCCGGCCGGAGCGCTAGCAGGCGCGACCATGCTCGTCCGAGCAGCTGCGACCGCGTCTTGTAGGCCACCCAGCCCGCGCGACACGGAACCGGGTGCAGGCGTAGCATTCCGCGTCAACCGAACCGCAGCGCGAGAACGCATCCGCCATGGCCCCTGTGAGGATCATCTTCGCCGCCGCGGCGCCCGCTATCCTGCTCGTGTTGTCGGCGAGTGCGGCCGGGCTGGCAGCAGAACCCGTGCCGACCCCAGAGCCCGTTGCCACAGCGCAGGCAACGGCTCCAAGCTCCATCCCCGAGAGCCCGTGTCAGCCGGCGGCCGCCGACCCGCCTGGAGAGTCCGCTCAGCCAGGCTCGCCGCTCACCGATGAAGAGACCCCTTCACCGTCGCCTGGGCCCAGCGGGCCGGTGCCGTGCGCCTCGTCGGATCCCGCGTCTGCAGACGCCACCGCGGCTCAGCTGACGGTAGAGGCTGGCGACCTGTGGTTCCGTCCTGGCGAGCTCACGATCTCATCACAGGGCACAACGACGATCACGCTCACCGACGTTGGTGCGGCCGTCCACAACCTCACCGTCGACGCCCTCGACCTTCAAGTCGTGGCAGTGCCGGGCTCGAGCAGCCAGGCATCGATCGTGGCGCCTCAGCCGGGGACATACGAGTTCTACTGCTCCGTCTCCGGGCACCGCGCGGCCGGCATGTTCGGCACACTCACCGTGGAGTAGGACCTCGACCAAGGCGCGCCCGGTGGCTCGGACGCCCATGCGAGGACGACGGCCCGTCCTGGTGGACGAGCCGTCGTCAAGATGCCTGAACTCGGTGTGCTCTACGGAGTGATCTTGACCACGGTACCGGCACCCGGCATGAGCGTGTTTGCGCTCACGTAGATGCTGCCGTCATCGGCCACGGCCAGGCCGCCGAGGGCCATGAGCTGCTCGCCGGTCGCCACCATCTCAGGCTCACCGCCACCTGCGGGCACGGCCATCACGGCCCCGATCGGCGGCGCGCCGCCGCCCAGCACGCCAAGCAGCCCGTCGTGGACCATCTCAGCCACGTAGAGGGTCCCGTCGGGACCGAACTCCACGTCCATGATGTTGGTGAACCCGTCCGCATAGACAGTCGGCTCCTCACCCGGTACGACGCGGAAGACGGACGCACCACCGGTGGGGAACGGGAACCCCGTCAGCTCTCCCACGTAATAGGCGCCGTCAGGCCCGACCGTCACCGAGGTCGGCACGGGGTCCATGGGGACCATCTGCGGTTCCGCGTCGGGGTCGGCCTCCACGGTCGGGTCGGGCGGGGCCGGTTGCATCACCACCGGGAAGACCGCCACGGTCGAGATCGAGCCATCGGCTCCGACCAGGAGCAGGTCATTCGCGCCGGCGTCGGCAACGAGGGCCCCTGCATCAGAGGCGGCCAGGCCGTTGGCATTGGAGTCGGGCTCCGCGTTTCCTGGCTGGTCCACATCCGGGTTCTGGTCCGTCTCGTACACCGCCAGGTCGGCGATGTGCTCGATGGCGCCATCCGCCCCCAGGCGGTTGAGCATGCCGATGCCTTCGCCGGCTCCGTCGGCCAGCGCATCCCTGAACTCGGACGCGCCGGCACCGGGGCCGCCGACAAGGAACCAGACGGTGCCGCCGCCATCGACCGTCACGTCGGAAGGACCGATGACCTCACCGTTGTCGGTCAGCCCGGACGGCAGACCTTCCGCGATGCGGCTGGCGGTGCCATCGACGATCGCGGTGATGGCACCGCTCGGCCCGAAGCACATGTTGCCCAGTTCCGGATGCACCGCGCATGGTGCTTCACCGCCGGCGCCGGCCTCGGCGACGTAGATCGTGCCGTCCGGCCCGAGAGCGACGCCTCGTGGTGAGTCCAGCCCATCTGCGACTACCTCGATGGTCGGACCCTGTGCCGCGGCTGGCAGCGCCATACCCAGCGCCACCGCCACACCGATCGCTACCCCCGCTCGAGTGCTTCTCATGGAGCACCTCCCTGTTGCCGGCGCCAACTCTGCAACACGCCGCCGTTCGCGCCCCCGGAGGCTTCCATCCTGATCATTCGGTCCTGGCAAGTCCATACCTAATCTTCGACCGCGACGGTCAACATTCGCCGGCCGTCGATGGAACGCCGCTGCGGCGTGTCGTGCTGGCTCCAGTGCCGCGCCCCAGCAGGGTGATCGCGTCGCTGCCGGATCTATAGGGCCGGCCACGGACGCGTTCGTACGGCTCGCGAATGTGCCATCGGTTACTTGCCGTGGTCGCTCCTCAGCGGAACGATAGCGACGAGTGGTCTGGTATCGCAGCAGGGAGTGGCTGGGTTCTCGGATCCAGGAGCGCGCATGACGTCACAGGTGTCGGACGGTGCTGCAGGGGCCAACGCCGGTGGCCCGCGCCGTGTGGTCATCGTCCCCCGGAGGCCGGGACTCCTGCGGGAGTACGCGACCAGGCAGCGCCCGCGAGATGAGCTCGATGACTTCATCGACGAGCTATTCGGAGCTGCGACCGAAGAGCAGCCCGGGCGGTTCGACCTGCTGCTGGTCATCACCGGCGTCGTGCTGATCGCCTGGGCGAGCCTGTTCGAAGGGCCGGCTCCGGTCTTGTGGTTCGGCATCGGTGCAGTCGTGCTGGGTTTGGCGCTGCCCGTGCGGGCCGCGCTGCGCATGTACGGCCTGAGCCGCTCGGGTGGCCTGCGGCGTCGGATCCTCGACGGTGGAATGCTGCTCGACGCCTCGCATCCCGCGACGGTCGCGCTCATCGACGCCTACGGACGGCTCATCCAGATGTCATGCCTCCAGGGCACAGGCGATCCACAGCGCGCGGTCACGGCAGGGCACATGGCCGTCGTGGAGGTGGCCAAGGGCCTAGACGGCCAACCGCCAGGGAGCCCGGCCAAGGTGCGCTTCGTTGCCGTCCGCACCGAGGCCATCGAGACACTCACGCGACAGATGCTCCGCTCGCACGACCGCTGGGCGGCGCAGACGGCAGACCTGACGCAGGACGCCGGTGGTGGCGATCCAGGGGAGCCAGCGAGCCAACGCTTCGAGTCGCTGAACGCGCTGTCTGGAAGTGGTGCGATCGCCGAGTTGGAGAAGCTCAACGACCAGCTGCGGCGGGAGACCGCCGATGGCACCGGCTAACGCCCCTCGGCCGCCTGACTCGCTCGTCGTCAGGGCCCTGACGTGGGTCGCGTTTCCCTTCGTCCTGACGTGGATGACGATCAAGTCGGCCTTCGCCGCCCTGCGCCGCCTGGGGGCCCGCCTGCTCGCGCTGGCCCGTGGCGCGGCCCAGGCCCTCGCGGCCGCGGCCCGCCGGGTGGGTGATGCGATCCGCATCACGCTGGCCACGATGGCCGACGGCCTGCGTCGCATCGGCAGCCGCCTGCTGCTGCTCGCCCGCACCGTCGCCGAGCTGCTGACCCGTCCCCTGCGCCTGGCCTTCGCCGCCCTGCGCCGCCTGGGGGCCCGCCTGCTCGCGCTGGCCCGTGGCGCGGCCCAGGCCCTCGCGGCCGCGGCCCGCCGGGTGGGCGATGCGATCCGCATCACGCTGGCCACGATGGCCGACGGCCTGCGTCGCATCGGCAGCCGCCTGCTGCTGCTCGCCCGCACCGTCGCCGAGCTGCTGACCCGTCCCCTGCGCCTGGCCTTCGCCGCCCTGCGCCGCCTGGGGGCCCGCCTGCTCGCGCTGGCCCGTGGCGCGGCCCAGGCCCTCGCGGCCGCGGCCCGCCGGGTGGGTGATG
Source organism: uncultured Chloroflexia bacterium (assembly GCA_963712735.1). Taxonomy (GTDB): domain Bacteria; phylum Chloroflexota; class Limnocylindria; order Limnocylindrales; family CSP1-4; genus JAFMJV01. Next base: position 929,271 of record CAVQIZ010000002.1, read on the forward strand.
CGATCCGCATCACGCTGGCCACGATGGCCGACGGCCTGCGTCGCATCGGCAGCCGCCTGCTGCTGCTCGCCCGCACCGTCGCCGAGCTGCTGACCCGTCCCCTGCGCCTGGCCTTCGCCGCCCTGCGCCGCCTGGGGGCCCGCCTGCTCGCGCTGGCCCGTGGCGCGGCCCAGGCCCTCGCGGCCGCGGCCCGCCGGGTGGGTGATGCGATCCGCATCACGCTGGCCACGATGGCCGACGGCCTGCGTCGCATCGGCAGCCGCCTGCTGCTGCTCGCCCGCACCGTCGCCGAGCTGCTGACCCGTCCCCTGCGCCTGGCCTTCGCCGCCCTGCGCCGCCTGGGGGCCCGCCTGCTCGCGCTGGCCCGTGGCGCGGCCCAGGCCCTCGCGGCCGCGGCCCGCCGGGTGGGTGATGCGATCCGCATCACGCTGGCCACGATGGCCGACGGCCTGCGTCGCATCGGCAGCCGCCTGCTGCTGCTCGCCCGCACCGTCGCCGAGCTGCTGACCCGTCCCCTGCGCCTGGCCTTCGCCGCCCTGCGCCGCCTGGGGGCCCGCCTGCTCGCGCTGGCCCGTGGCGCGGCCCAGGCCCTCGCGGCCGCGGCCCGCCGGGTGGGTGATGCGATCCGCATCACGCTGGCCACGATGGCCGACGGCCTGCGTCGCATCGGCAGCCGCCTGCTGCTGCTCGCCCGCACCGTCGCCGAGCTGCTGACCCGTCCCCTGCGCCTGGCCTTCGCCGCCCTGCGCCGCCTGGGGGCCCGCCTGCTCGCGCGTGCTGTGGTGCTCTACTTCGACGCCATCGGATCTGCCGCCGTGCTGACCGTCTCAGCGTGGGATCTTCTGCGCCAGGTGGTGGGCTCGACCGCCACCAGGGTCGTGGCTGCTGCCGGCTTGGCCGCGGCCGTGGGTCGGTCGATGGTGAGTGCCGCCGGGCGTACCCTCAGCATGATGTGGAGGGCCGCGTCGAGCGCGCTCAGTCGTGCGCGTGCGGTCCTCGTCAGCGCCGCCGTCATGGTCTGGCGCCCGATCCACGCTGCCGCCGGCGCAGCCTCTCGCTGGCTGGGGCGTGTCCTGGATGCGGCATGGAGTGGTGTGCGGGCCGCGGCGCGCTCGGCCTACGACGCTGGTCGCCGCGCACTGCTCAGCGCTCGCCAGTGGACTGCCCGGGTCGTCGGGACGGTCCAGACCCTCGTCGCTCGCATCGTGATGCCGCTCGCGCGTGCGGTGGGTCTGGCGGTCGGCGCGGTGGTCCTTGCGACAGTCAGGGCGCTGTCGATCGTGCGGGCGGGGCTGGCGTCGATGCGTGCGGCTGTGAGTCTTGCCGTCGGTCGCGCCGCCGCGTGGGTGCGTAGCGTGGCCAGCGCGGCCCGGTCAGCGGTGGCTCAGTCATTGCGCCGAGCGAGCGCTTCCGTCCGCCGTATGGCGGCCGATGTCCGGTCCATCATCAGCCGCTCGCTCAGACGTGCGTCGCAGCGGGTCCGCGACTCCGCGTCGCTGGTACGCACGACCGTGAGTCAATCGGCCCGGCGGGCCGCCGCCTCGATCAGGCGCTCCACGGCCGCCGCGCGGCTGGCGGTGTCCAACGCTAGGGAGGCGGTCACATCTGCCGTCCACTCCGCTCGCGAGGCTCTGCACGAGCTCGTGAGCCGCTCGGACCAGGCGCCTCCCGGCGAACGCCCGGATGCCCACGGGCAGCACCGACCGCACTAGGGGTTCGCGGCCAGGTGCGGGGTGTTGGAGCTCAACACGTCACGTCGCGTATCTGCCGGCCTGATCGGCCAGCTCCCGAAGAGCAGCGAGGGCTGCCTCGGTCGCCTGGGGCGTGAGCCCGATGGGCGCATCGGCGAGTGCAGTCGACGTGCGATCGAGCAGCGTCATGGCTGACTCGTTCTGTGCCAGCAGATAGCTGATCTTCGCCTCCTGGGCGGTGGCGAGCGCACGGCGGTCCTCCAGCGAACTGCTCTCCGCCCGTGCATCGGGGGTGTCACCTTCACCAAGCTCCGCCAGCCGTGCGTTCACGTACGCGGTGTCGATGGCGCTGATGCTCCTCCTGGCGATGGCGATCTCGCGCAGGTTGCTGATGACCGCGAGGTAGACCTGCTGGGCGGTCGACTCGTACCGAGCGTAGGTGAGCTCGCCGGTGTCCATGCGCCTCCCCAGGACGGCCACCAGACTGTCGCGCTTCTCCCTGATCGCCTGGAGCTGGTATGCCGGCCGTGGATCGGCCAGGCCGTCCAGCTCGTCCGCCAGGTCACGCAGCTCGAGCTCGTTGACCGGGGGCAGCATCCGTGCTCGCTGCCGCCGTCTACGGAGCGCGCTGGTGGCCCAGAGCGTGATGGGCCAGAGCGCGACGGCGATGACGCCCATCGCGCTGAGGGCGAGGACGGTCGGCGGCTGCAGGAGCAGCAGGACCACCACCGCCGCAGCCACGACTGCAGCCACCACGGTGACCGCAGCGATCGAGGATCGTGCATCAGCGAGCACGGCTCACCACCACAGCTTGATGTCGTGTCCTCTTGACTGTCTGGCTGCCGGCGAGCCGCCACAAGGGCCGTTCGGCATCTCCGCTCTTGGCCCGGGTAGCGCCCGGACCGTCACGGGCGATCGAGAGCCATCGGCCCGGCGAGCTCCGACGACCGCCGTGTCGCCGATGCCACGTCGGCAGCCGTGTTGATGTTGAAGAACGACTCCGCGACGTCGTTCATGTCCACGCCATCTTCGCCTGCGGCGTCCAGCCAGTCTCTCACGGCGCGACCGCCCTGCTCGTAGAAGCGCGCGAGCTCGGCGGCCCTGGCACGCGAGATGAGCAGGGTGAGGTTCTGCCGGCTGCGGCCGGTCCGCGGGACCGCGATGCCCGCGGCATCCGCCACAGGCGCCAGACGCGCGACCAGCGAAGGGTGGGGGAAGGGCGCGTCGCCGGGATGCGTGAGGATCCAGTCGGTCTCGACACGGGGAAGGGCACTGACGATGCCGCCGAGCGGCCCATCGCCTGGAGACAGGTCGGGGACGGTCGCCAGCCCCAGGTCCTCGTAGGCGGCCGTGTCACGACCGCAGCTGACCAGGATCGTCCCGACCTGGGGGGAGAGCGCCGCGATGACGAGCTCGATCACGCGAGCTCGCCCCAGGGGCAGCAGGGGTTTCTCCACGCCGCCGAGGCGGGCACCCGAGCCGCCGCACAGCACGATGGCCGTGATGTCAGCGGATCTCATCGGACGGCTCAGGTCCCGACGATCACGCGGTGGGGCATGGTGTAGATGTTGAACCGGTGCTCGCGCAGGAAGCCCACCAGCGTCATCCGCTGTTCCGCAGCGAGCTCGACCGCCAGGCTCGACGGCGGCCCGATGGCGGCCACGAAGGGGCAGCCGGCCATGGCTGCCTTCTGGACCAGCTCGAAGCTGGCGCGGCCGCTGAAGATGAGCCCATGCCCGGTGAGCGGCAGCGTGCCCCGCGACAGGTAGCCACCCAGGAGCTTGTCCAGGGCGTTGTGGCGACCGACGTCCTCGGCGACCGCGTCGATCCGGCCGTCGGCGTCGAACGTCCCCGAGGCGTGCAGCCCGCCGGTGTGGGCGAAGGCCTCCTGCTCCTGTCGCAGCCGCTCCGGCAGCGCCCCCAGGGTCCGGTCGTCGATGGCGAACGAGTCGCGCCCGGCGTAGTCGGGGATCTGGACCCGCACGGCATCGATGGAGGCCTTGCCGCAGACTCCGCAGCTCGACGTGGTGTAGACGTTCCGCGTCAGGGCGTCGGCATCGAAGACCGCCGTGGGCGCGAGCGCGACACGCACCACGTTGGCCGCGCCATCATCGCCGTCCGGCGCTCCGCCACGATCGACTGCCGTCACCTCGTCGATCGTGCGCAGCACGCCTTCGCCGTGAAGGAAGCCCAGTACCAACGCGACGTCGTCGCCCGGGGTCCGCATGGTCACCGCCACGCTGCGCTCGACGCGTTGGCCCGCTGGCCCGTGCACCAGCCGCATCTCCAGCGGCTCCTCGACGGTGACGACGTCGCGCCCACGCGTCACGATCCCGTCGCTGACGACGTTCACCTCGACGCCGGCCACACCCGTGGGGGCATCGGCCACGGGCCGCGAGAGGTTCACCTCACTCGACGACGGGCAGCAGGCGGGCCTGTTCAGCGGCGCGCGAGGCGAACCGGTCCTGCCACGGCGAGCGGTGGTTGGCCGGACGCACCTCGACCGCGGTCACCTTGTACTCGGGGCAGTTGGTGGCCCAGTCGGAGAGCTCGGTGGTCACCACGTTGGTGCCCGTGTCGGGGTGGTGGAACGTGGTGTAGACGACGCCGGGCGCGACCCGTTCGGTGATGGTGGCCGGCAGCGTGATCTCGCCGATGCGGCTCTGGACCGAGACGAGGTCGCCGGTGCGGATGCCGCGCAGTTCCGCGTCGGCCGGGTGGATCTCCAGCACGTCCTCCTGCAGCCAGCGGATGTTCTCCGTGCGCCGCGTCTGGGCACCCACGTTGTACTGGCTGAGGATGCGCCCGGTGGTGAGCAGCAGGGGGAACTTGCGGTTGGCGCGTTCCTCGGTGGGCTGGTACTCGGTCAGCACGAACATGCCCTTGCCGCGAACGAACTCGTCGACGTGCATGATCGGCGTGCCCGTCGGCGCGGCATCGTTGCACGGCCACTGCACGCTGCCGTGCTCGTCGAGGAAGTCGAAGGAGACACCGGCGAACGAGGGTGTGAGGGCGGCGATCTCGTCGAGGATCTGCGAGGCGGAGTCGTAGTGCATGGGATAGCCCAGCGCGTTGGCGAGGTCCTGGGTCACCTCCCACTCGGCCTTGCCCGTGAGGGGCTTGGACACCGGGCGTACACGGTTGATGCGTCGCTCGGCGTTGATGAACGTGCCGTCCTTCTCCAGGAAGGATGTGCCCGGCAGGAAGACGTGCGCGAACTTGGCGGTCTCGTTGAGGAACAGGTCCTGCACGATGACGCAGTCCATGTTGGCCAGGGCCGCTTCCACGTGCTGCGTGTTGGGGTCGGACTGGGCGATGTCCTCGCCCTGGATGTAGATGCCCTTGAAGGTCCCCGCCACCGCTTCATCGAGCATGTTGGGGATGCGGAAGCCGGCCTCGTCGTGGACCTTGACGCCCCAGTGCTCGTCGAACGTCGCGCGCACCGCGGCATCGGTCACCGGCCGGTAGCCCGGCAGCTCGTGCGGGAACGAGCCCATGTCGCAGGAGCCCTGCACGTTGTTCTGCCCGCGCAGGGGATTGACGCCGACGCCGAAGCGGCCGATGTTGCCGGTGGCCATCGCGAGGTTGGCCATGGCCATGACCATCGTCGAGCCCTGGCTGTGCTCCGTGACGCCCAGCCCGTAGTAGATGGCGGCGTTGCCACCGGTGGCATAGAGCCGGGCCGCTGTCCGGATGTCGTCCGCGGGCACGCCGATCTCATCGGCCACCGCCTCAGGCGCGAGCTCGGGACGGGCGGCGAACTCCAGCCACTCGCGGAACGAGGGCAGGTCACAGCGCTGCTCGACGAAGTCGTTATCCAGCAGGCCTTCGGTGACGATGACGTGGGCGAAGGCGTTCATCAGTACCACGTTGGTGCCCGGCCGCAGCGGCAGGTGCACGTCGGCCTCCACGTGCGGAGAGCGCACCAGCTCGATGCGGCGCGGGTCGACGACGATGAGCCGGGCGCCCTCGCGCAGCCGTCGCTTCATCTGCGAGGCGAACACCGGGTGTGCCTCGGTCGGGTTGGCGCCGATGACCATGATCACGTCCGCGCCGGTGACGGAGTCGAAGTGCTGCGTGCCCGCGGAGGTGCCGTACGTCTGCTTGAGGCCGTAGCCCGTCGGCGAGTGGCAGACGCGCGCGCAGGTGTCGACGTTGTTGTTGCCGAAGGCTGCGCGCACGACCTTCATCACCAGCCACACCTCCTCGTTGGTGCAGCGAGAGGAGGTGATACCGCCGACGGCAAGCTTGCCGTGCTCGGCCTGGATGGCCTTGAGGCGAGCGGCGGCGAAGCCGATGGCTTCATCCCAGGAAACCTCGCGCCAGGGCTCATCGATCGAGTCGCGGATCATGGGCGTGGTGATGCGGTCGCGGTGGTTGGCGTAGCCCCAGGCGAAGCGGCCCTTCACGCAGGCGTGTCCGTGGTTGGCCTTGCCGTCCTTGTAGGGCACCATGCGCACGACCTGGTCGCCCTTGAGCTCCGCCTTGAGCGAGCAGCCCACGCCGCAGTAGGCGCACGTGGTCAGCACCGTGCGGTCCGGCACGCCGTGCTCGACGACCGACTTCTCCATCAGGGTCGCCGTGGGGCAGGCCTGCACGCAGGCGCCACAGGAGACGCAGTCGGACGACATGAAGTCCTTGGCGCTGGTGGCGATGACCGAGTCGAAGCCGCGCCCCAGCACGGTCAGCGCGAAGGTGCCCTGCACCTCGTTGCAGGCGCGCACACAGCGGGAGCAGACGATGCACTTGGAGGGATCGAAGTCGAAGTACGGGTTGGACGTATCCACCGCGGCGTCAAGGTGGGTGGCGGGTGCCTGGTAGCGCACGTCGCGCAGGCCGACGGCGCCGGCCACGTCCTGCAGCTCGCAGTCGCCGTTGGCCGAGCAGGTCAGGCAGTCCAGCGGGTGGTCGGAGATGTAGAGCTCCATGACCCCGCGCCGGAGCTTGGCGATGGCGTCGGACTGGGTGCGGACGCGCAGGCCCTCGCGCACGGGCTCCGTGCAGGCGGCCTTGAATCCCGGCCGGCCTTCGACCTCCACCATGCACATGCGGCAGGAGCCGAAGGAGCGCAGGCTGTCGGTGGCGCACAGCTTGGGGATGGAGATGCCCACCTCGGTCGCGGCGCGCATGATCGACGTGCCCGCTGTGGTCGTGACGGGGACGCCGTCGATCTCCAGCGTGACGGTGCCGCTGGCGGTGCTCGGGGGTGTCCCATAGTCGGTCTCGATCAGTCGCATGTCAGCGGCCCTCCGCCGGTAGCCCGAAGTCCTCGGGGAAGTACTTGAGTGCGCTGCGGACGGGCTTGGGCGTCATGCTGCCCATCGCGCACAGGCTGGACCCCTCCATCACAGTACACAGGTCGTCGAGCAGGGCGAGTCGGTCGGCGCGCGGACCGTCCGCGATGATCTGCTGCATCAGCTCCTCGCCGCGTACCGAGCCGATGCGACACGGCGTGCACTTGCCGCACGATTCCTCGGCACAGAACTCGAAGGCGTAGCGCGCCTGCTGCGCCATGTCCACGCTGTCGTCGAAGACCACCACCCCGCCATGGCCGATCTCGGCACCGACGTCGCGCAGCGCCTCGTAGGTCATGGGCACGTCGAAGTGGTCCGGGGTCAGGTACGCGCCAAGCGGTCCGCCGACCTGCACGGCGCGTACGGGCCGGCCGCTCCTGGTGCCGCCACCCCACTTCTCGACAAGGTCACCGAGGGTCACGCCGAACTCGAGCTCGTACAGTCCTCCGCGCTTGACGTTGCCGCCGAGCTGGAAGGGCATGGTGCCGGTCGATGGCGCCACGCCCAGCCTGGCGTAGGCAGCTCCGCCGTGGCGCATGATCCACGGGACCGCGCAGAGCGTGATGACGTTGTTGACCACGGTGGGCTTGCCGTACAGCCCCTTGACCGCCATGGGCGGCGGCTTCACGCGGATCTCGCCTCGCCTGCCCTCGAGGCTCTCGAGCAGGGACGTCGCTTCGCCGCAGATGTAGGCACCGGCGCCGATGAAGAGGTCGATGTCGAAGCCCTCGCCGAGGATGCCGTCCGCCCGAGCGTTGGCCAGCGCCTCCGCCAGCACGTCCGCGGCGAGTGGGTACTCGGAGCGCAGGTAGATCACTCCGCGTGTGGCGCCGATCGCCCGGCCGGCCAGCTGCATGCCCTCGATGAGCAGGAAGGGGTCGCCCTCCATGATCAGGCGGTCGGCGAACGTGCCGGAGTCACCCTCGTCGGCGTTGGCCACGATGTACTTCTGGTCGGACTCTACGTCCGCCGCCGTCTGCCACTTGCGGCCGGCCGGGAAGCCGGCGCCGCCGTAGCCTCGGAGCCCGGCCGTGTTGACCTCGTCGATGATCGCCCGGGGGTCGGCGTCGAGTGCGCTGAAGCCGCCGTGGGCCCGGTAGGCCGCCAGATCGGTGGGCCCGTAGAGGCCACAGGTGCCGAAGACGACGCGCGTCTGACCGGCGAGGAGGTCGTCGACGATGCCGAGCTCGCGGGCGGCCAGCTGCTCAACGTCATCCGAGCCGACGGGTCCGAAGGCGATGCGCTGGCCGTTGCGCTCGACCTCCACCATCGGCTCGGCCCACAGCAGTCCCCGGGAGCCGTTGCGGGTCACGTCCGCGCCGTCAGCCGCAAGGGCGGCAGCGACCTCCGCGGCGCCCAGCGCCATGGCGACCGATTCACCGGGGACGAACGCGCGGCCATTCATGACAGCAGCTCGTCGATCACGCGGTCGGCCGCGACATCGGCGCGCACGACGAGCTCGCCGTCCACCATCATCGTTGGACCGTGCGTGCACAGCCCCAGGCAGTAGACGCCCTCGAGCCCGATCCGGCGGTCCGGCGTCCTGCCGCCGAGGGCGATGCCGAGCCGTTCACCGAGCGCCCGCGTCAACTCGCGTGCGCCCGTTGCCTGGCAGGCCTCTGCCTGGCACACCCGCAGCAGGTGAGTCGGCGGTGGCTCGCTGCGGAAGTCCGCGTAGAAGCCCACCAGGCCGCGGACCTCGGCCCGGCTCAGGTTGAATGCGTCGGCCACCTCTTCCACGGCTTGGTCGTCGATCCAGCCGATGTGACGCTGAAGGATGCGCAGTGCGGTGAGGGGCCCGCCGATGTCGTTCACATGCGGACCGATCAGTTGTCGCAGCTCTTCGTTGGTCATGGCGCTCGCGTTCGAGGGAAGGGCCCACAATCTATCAGACACCCAACAGCCAGCGATGCCATGCCCAGAGCGGTGATGCCGCAGGCCCACGCCGGGCGCGCTGGACATCGACCAGGAGGGGAGCACATGTGGGTCCATGATCGGGACGACGCAGCGTGACGGAGGTGCGACGGCCGAGCGAGCGCGATCTGGCTCGCATCACCACTGACCCGGCGGCGCTCGTCGAGCGGCTGCTCGATGTCATCGAGCAGGAGATCGTGCCTCTCACGAGGGCAGGCGTGCGCGACGGGAACAAGATCTTCGGCGGGGCGGTGCTGCGCAAGTCGGACCTCTCGACGGTTGTCGCGGTGACCAACCAGGAGAGCACCAATCCGCTCAACCACGGTGAGATCGCGACCATCAACGCCTTCTACGACATCCCGGCCCGCGACCGACTCTCGGCCGCCGAGACGATCTTCGTCAGCACCCACGAGCCCTGCCCGCTGTGCCTGGGCGGCCTCACCTGGGGTGGCTGGGACAACTTCTTCTACCTCTTCAGCTACCAGGACACCAAGGACGCGTTCAGCATCCCCCACGACATCCGACTGAACGAGGAGATCTGGCGGGTCAAGGATGGCGAGTACGACCACCGGAACCGCTACTGGTGCGCCTGGCACATCGGCGCGCTCATCGATGGCCTCGAGCCAGTCGCCCGCTCCGGGTTCGCGCGGCGCGTCGCGGAGTTGACAGCGACCTACGCGGAGCTCTCGGCCATCTACCAGGCCTCGAAGGGGTCGGGGGCCGAGATCCCGCTGGGCTAGCTGAACCCGGGATCGTCAGCCAGCGCGGCCTGTTCGGCCGCGCTGGCAGCGCCTCTCAGTCGGCCGGATCGGACTCCATCCGCCACAGCGTGATGGCCTGGTCGCGGTTGCGCTCGTAGCCGGTGGCCACGTAGCCGCCCTGCCAGGGAACGGGGGCGTCAATCCACTCGTCGCCGGTGCCGCTGAGGGTCTCCGGCGCAGCGGCTGGTTCGCCGAGGGTCCAGGTCCAGATCGCTCCCGAACTGCCGTTCGCGCCGGTGACCGTCCCGAACGCCGTGACCTGGTCACCCATCGGTGCCATCCATCGGATCTGGGTCACGGCCATCTCGGGTGGTCGGGGCGCGTCCAGCCACTCGAGGCCATCCGTGCTCAGGTGGATCGTGTCCGGTGCCTTGACCTCGCTTCCGACCATGACCCACTCGTCATCGAGAGCGAAGATCTGGACGTCCATGTCGGGCGCACCGATCGGTGCGGTCCTCCAGGCAAGCGCGTCCGGGAGGCTCACCTCGGTGGCGCGCGTGAACGGGGCCGCGTTGTGCAGCACCCAGGTGGGGACAGCCTGGTCCTGGCCACCACCCTGCCAGGTGAGGTAGCCCGCGGGGCCACGGAGAATCGACGAGTTGGGGATCGCGTTCCACTCGCTCCACTCACCGTCCTGGGTGGCCCAGAGCTGGTCGCCCGAGCGGACGACGGAGCCGTCCTCATCCACCGACACCAGCTGGTCGACGCGCCTCGTCGGGGGTGCCGGGATCTCGGTCCACGCCAGGCCATCGGGGCTGGACCAGAGCGCTGCCCGGCGCTTCCCGTCGGCGGCCAGTGAGCCGCCGGCGATGAGCCCCTCACCCCCGGTGATCAAGTCCCTGATCGCGGGGTCATCGCCAGGAACGGCGATCGGCAGCCAGGTCATGGCATCGGCCGACCGCAGGATGACGTCCCGGCTCTGCTCGTTTCGCTCATCGATGGAGCTCCTCGCCACCAGCTGATCACCGATGACCTGCAGGTCCTGGATCTCACCGAACCGGGGATATCCCTCGGTGCTCAGTCGACCGACCTGTGTGAGGCCGCCCACGGTCTCTCCGGTCCCGGCCTGCAGGACGAGGGCGCTCGCCATGAGCGCCGGGTCGACCGGCTCGGCGGTCTGGGTGGACTCGTCCGGCCCCGCCGAGGGTGAAGGCGTCTCCATGGCTGGTGACGCTGTGGCAGCGGCGGGTGGCTGTCGATCCTGCTGCTGAGTCGGCAGGTAGCCGGAGACCAGGAAGCCACCGACGGCCGCCACCACGACGCCGCCAACGACGAACTTGAGCGCGTTGAACATGTGCTGGGATCTCCCTGTCATGGGCCGCTGCCACCAGTGGCGCGGCTGGGGTGTCTGATGAACGAGCTGCGTGAGCCGGGCGATATCGCTCGGAGGCAGCCAGACCGGCTCCTTGAGCCAGGCCTCGACGATGGGTACGTGGTCGAACGGATCGGTCTTCATCGGCTGTGCTCCCGGTCGGGCTGGCTCCAGCGGGGGGCCTCGGCCCCGATCGCCGTACGCAGCCTCTCCATGGCCCGGTTGAGGCGGGACTTGGCCGTGCCCACCGAGATGCCCAGCGCGTGCGCGCTGTCCTCGATGGTGAGGTCGAGGTAGTAGTGCATGACCACCACCGCTCGATGGTCCAGCGACAGATGCTTGAACGCCCGCTCGAGCTGGTCACGATCGTTGACGGCCCCGGTCCCGTCCGGCTGGCTGGACTCCAGCGTGCCGGGCAGAGCGCGGTACGACTCGCGGAACCGTTTGCCCTCGCGATAGCAGGCGTTGACGAGGAAGCGATAGCTCCAGGCATCGAATCGCGCGGGATCCCGAAGCGTCGGCAGCTTGCGCCACATCTCGATCAGGGCCTGCTGCATCGCATCCTCGGCAAGATGTGGATCTCGCAGGATGCGGTACGCCACCTGCTTGAGCCGTCCGTGAGCGGCCTGCATGACGGCGGCGAACGCCACCTCATCTCCCTGCTGCGCCCGGACCACGAGCGTTGTGTCCATGCTCACCCACATGCTGGGCGCTCGGATCTCGAGCGCCTCTGAATCGTATGAGGCCCCCCAGGGGTCGATATTGTTCCCACGTTCTTCGAGGAGGATGTCAGCCGGCGGTTCGCTGCTTCCTCCGCCGACGCCACCACCGCCCGCTTGCGGCGCCGACCAGCCACGCTACCGGGATGCCGATGAGCGCGAAGATCACCCAGGTCCTGGATCCGTGCTGGATGGACGGATCGCGCAACCAGTAGGCCGCATCCAGTCCCATCCGGAACGGGACGATGAGCGCCGTGGCGAGGATGACACTGGCGACGGCTCCGGGGACTGGTCGCGTGGTATCCCGAGCAGCAGCGCCGACACGGCCGCCAGCAGGAACAGGCGCGATGAAGAGCCACCCACCTCGCTCGTATCGGAGCTCCAGCTCAGAGGCGCCGGCTCACGTGGCCGTGGCATGGGCGAGCCCGACCGCGAGCCCGGTCCCGAACCGATCGCGTGGATCAGCCTTCGCGTCAGGCTGCGGCGGCTGACTGCTGGCGTGGCGACCTTGCGACTGCTGCCCCGCCCTGGTCCGCGAGCCCTCAGGGTCCGATATGTGCATCCTTCGGCCCGGATGCGCGCGTCCGTGGGCCATGTCCCCGGTCTGTTTCCGAGCTCGGTCGCATGCGGGTCCAGGCGTAGGCGCTTGCCACGAGCAGGACGCCCAGGACGATGAGCGTGATGACGCGGTAGACGACGTCGAGTGAAGCGAGGTCGATGAGGAACACCTTCGCTGTCGCGAGCGTCAACACGATCAACCCGGCGAACCGGAGGCTCGCGTTGCGTAGCACCAGCCCCACCCCGAGCGTGACGACGCCGACCACCGTCCAGAGCACGCTGAGCGCGACCTGGGCTTCCTTGGCAAGTTCGTCGACACGGAGCAAGCCGCTGTAGTCGAGCCCGTAGGCCTCCGCCGCGAAGACGTCGACCACGCCGACTGACAGCAGGTACAGCGCAGCCACACCGGCGGCCGCCGAGATCGCCGCCGCCACACGCGCAGACCAGCGGGTCCACGCACTGGCGACGAACGCCAGCGCAACGGCCAGCGCACCGAACGCGAGCGTGGCATCACTGACCAGGAAGAGATGAGGCTCCACCCCGCCGACCCGCACCACGAGGCGATCTGGTGGGGCCTCGGCGAAGGCCAGCAGCGTCAGCATGGCGAGGGCTGCCAGCGACGCGTAGCGGTACTTGAGCCGACCGCCGTCGTCGACCCGGGACAGTCCGGCTGCCCCGATGGCGAGTGCCGCCCATACGAGCACGTACCACGGCGCGGGCACCTCGGTGATGGCCACGATGCCGATGGTGACGCCCGCAGCGATGACACCGCGCCGCAGGTTGTCAGACCCGCCGCACATGACGCCGACCGCGATGTAGCCGCTCGCCAGCAGCAGCGCGGAGAGGCCGACCTGGTCGGTGAACGGGATGCCAGGCAGCGCCTCCTGCGCGACCAGCTCCAGGGCGGTCGCAACGGTGGCCAGGCTGAGGGCGCCCGCCGCGGCGGCTGCCGCGAGGAGTGACGTCACCGGCGACAGGTCGGCGCGAGGTCTGAGCCACTCGAGCGCCGGACCCAGCCGCCACCTGATCGGACGCTCCGGGAGCCGGGCCAGCCAGCGTGGAGCACCGATGGTGATGAGCGCGATCACGACCCAGGCCGCCACGACCGTGACGCGGTCCAGGACCAGGTATGGCACGGGGAGCGCCACGAGCCCGACCGTCCCCACCACCAGGAAGCGGAACCAGCGAGCCGGGACGAAGGCGATGATGGCGCCACCGATGGCGGCGAAGAAGACGAAGCCGGTGAGGAAGGCATCCAGCGGGCCGCTCGCCGTACCGCTGGCGAGGTCACCGATGGGGACGAGGCGGAGCGCTTCGTAGGCCAGCGAGATAGCGGCGAGCGCATAGAGCGCGGACGCTGCCATCAGGCTTGGACCGTGCGACCGCCGTCCGGCGAGGAAGGCCATCGTGGCGGCCTCGACGGTCCAGATGACCGCGGTGAAGGTGGCCCCCAGCACCAGCGGCACGGCGGCGCTGGCGATGGCGATGCCGTAGGCCCCGGCCAGCAGTCCGAACGGGTCGAGCGAGCCCCGTCGGCGCAGGAAGAAGGCCGTGACCAGGCCGTGGGCCAGGCCCAGCACGAGCAGGAATGCCGCGCGCTGGTCGGGCGCTTCGGTGAGCAGGAACGCGAGGCCGATGACGCTCGCCCCGGCGGCGAGGAAGAGTGGGGCAGTGGTGACCGAGAGCTCGTGGCCGCGCTCGCGGAATGCCACACCCCCGGCCGCCAGCGTCATGACCGTCCAGTACAGCAACAGAGCGCCCACGCCGAGCATGAGCTCCGGCCCGGTGTCGATCCACAGGTACAGCTGCGGCAGCGAGAGGAGGAAGGCGATGGGGGGCAGCCACGACCAGGTCTGCCACATCGAGATGATGGCGATGCCGGCGAGGGCAGCGACCATGTAGGCGAGGGTCAAGGGCTCTGGCCCCGCACCGAGGATGGGTGGTGCTGCCAGCGCAGCGACGAGGCCGAACCCGGCCACGATCTGCGACCGTGTTCGCACCGCGATGACGGTAGCCGCTCCCGCGGCAGCGAACGTGCCGGCGAGCGCGATGGTGGTATCGACGAGGTCATACAGCGAGGTCGCGGCGAAGAGCGAAAGACTGATGACCGCGAGACCGACGGCGGTCAGGACGTGGCCGACGAGCCGATCGCCGCGGATGAGCAGGAAGCCGCCGATGATGAGGCCGGCCGAGCCTCCGGCGAGCCCGAGCCCGACCTGGAGGCTGGGGCTGACCCAGCCACGACTGAAGGCCAGGCTGAGGAAGAGGACCGCACCCAGGAGCAGGGCGACGCCGCCGAAGAGCGCGAGCGCTCGGCCGGCGACCTGCTCCTCGATGAAGCGAAGGTCGATGGTGGGCTGCTGCGCCCGTGGTGCTGACATCGGTCGCGGGTCGCCGAAGTCCGCGGTCGCCTCCGCCTGCAATGCGCGCAGGTCCTTCCGCTCGGGTCCCGTGGACGGTCGTGCTTCGATGGACATCACGGGCTCGGCGACGGTGTCCGGCTCGACGCTGGTCGTGGCCATGACCTCGGCAGGCATCTCCAGCTCGGAGGCAGCCTCCAGCTCGGCCGTAGCCTCCAGCCCGGAGGCAGCCTCCAGCTCGGCTGCGTCGGCCTCGCTCAGCAGCAGCGCCTCGAGGTGCTCCACGCGGACCTGCAGGTCGGCGATGCGCGCCGACAGCCTCCACTCGACTCGCTCAGCATCGAAGCTCATGACGCTCTCCCTTGCAGCGAAGCCCGCACCACATCTGGTCGTTCCATGCCACCGAGACTGCGGATGAGGTGCCGCAGTGTCATCGGGCCGGCCCTTAGGTGGCACCTCATTCGGGCGAGCGTCCGTGACGCCGCGCCCCGTGGTCGCGTACTGTTCCGCCGATGAGTCGCCCTACCAGTCGCCGCTTCCGGCTCGAGGTCCGCGATGGCCTGGAGCTCAGCCTCATCGAGCACAGCCCTGGCGCGGCCGCCGCCGGTAGGCAGCCCGTGTTCGTGCTCGTGCACGGCCTGGCCTCCAACGCGAGGACGTGGGATGGCGTGGGGCAGGCGCTGGCGGACGCCGGACACCGGGCGTGGGCGGTGGATCTCCGGGGCCACGGTCACTCGTCCAAGCCGGACAGCGGCTATGCCGTGGGCACGGTGGCAGACGACCTGTGTCGGCTGGTCCCACTGCTCAGCGCCGAGATGGTCGTGCTGGCCGGGCAATCCTGGGGCGGCAACGTGGTGGTGGAGGCTGCGGCGCGCTGCGCCCACCGGATCGGTGCCGTCTGCGGCGTCGATGGCGGCGCCATCCGCCTGGTGGATGCCTACCCGGACTGGGAGCGTTGCGCCGCGGAGCTGGCTCCTCCGCCGATCGCCGGGACTCCGGTGGAGGTGATAGAGGCTCACCTGCGCGCGTCCCATCCAGACTGGCCCGCCAGCGGCATCGAGGGCACGATGGCCAACTTCGAACATCGCGAGGACGGCACGGTGGCGCCATGGCTGACCCGCCAGCGACACATGCTGGTCCTGCGCGGCCTGTGGGAGCATGACCCGCGCGCGGCCTACCCGCGCATCGGTCAGCCGTCGCTGCTCATCGACGCGGGCGCTGCCCGTCGCCCGGGGCCGATGGCCGACCTCCACGCGCGTTCCGTCGAGATCGCGACCGGCATGCTTCCCGCAGGCGAGCTGGCGCGACTGCCCGGTGCCGATCACGACGTCCACTGCCAACACCCGCGCCTGGTGGCGGACCTCCTGCTGCAGCTGGCTGCGCGCATGTGAGTGACGGCCATCTCGCCGTCGTGACCTGTGCAGGGCACCCAAGGGGACGTCCGGCACTTGGGCCTGAAATGCCATCCGGATACCATCGGGTGCCGCATCCACGGAGGTGTCTGATGCCGCGGAAGTGGCACACCGAGCGGCTCCGGGTGCCCGGAGCCACAGTCGCTCTCATGCTGGCGGCGCTCCTCGCCCTCGTGTCCCCAGGCTCCCCGATCCTGGCACAAGAGGCGTTCCCGGAGGCCACTCCGGAGAGCCGCGGGCTATCGTCCGAGGCTCTGCAGGGGCTGGCGGAGACCGTCGAGGACTACATCGACCGGGACATGGCTGTCGGCGCCGAGCTGCTGGTCATCAAGGATCGCCAGACCGTGCTTCACGAGGCCTATGGGTGGCGAGACCGGGAGGGGCAGGTCCCGATGGAACCGGACACCCTGTTCAACATCCGCTCCATGACCAAGCCCATCACCGGCGCGGCCATCCAGATCCTCGTCGACGAGGGCAGGCTCGCACTCGACGATCGTGCCTCTGACTACCTGCCGGGGTTCGACACCGACGACTCCCGCGATATCACCATCGAGCAGCTGCTCACCCATCGCAGCGGTCTGCCCCTCTCGACGCTCCAGGGGACTCGCGACTTCGAGAGCCTGTACGCCATGGCCAATGCCATCGGCCAGGGTGGCCCGCAGTTCCCGCCGGGCAGCACGTTCTGGTACAGCGACGCTGGGGCCGACGTGCTGGGGGCGATCGTCGAGCAGGTGTCGGGATCGTCCCTGGATGAGTTCGTGACGGAGCGGCTGCTCGGACCCCTCGGAATGACCGATACCTCCTACCTGGCCGCGCCAGACGACCCACGGCTGGACCGTGTCGCAAGCCTCTATGTCGGCGGGGTGGGCAACTGGGAGCCGTTCTGGACCCCGGCTGATGAGCCGTTCTACCCGTTCGCATGGGGTTCGCAGAGCCTCTACGGCACCCCCGCGGACTACGCACGCTTCCTTGCGATGTGGATGGACGAGGGCCATGCCGGTGGTACGCCTGTGCTCACCCAGGAAGCAGTGGCCCGCACCCTGGCGCCGGTGGAACGCATGAAGACGCTCGGGTCTGACGCGCCGTACCCCACCCGGTTCGCCGACCTTGCCGTCTACCACGGGCAGATGGCACTGCTCCACCTGCGGGAGGGATCGGTTGACGGGGACCGGGTGCAGGAAGCCGACCCAGTGATCGTGGGCTACAGCGGGTCCGATGGCACCATCGCGTGGGCCTGGTCGGACCGTGATCTGATGATCCTCTACTTCACCCAGTCTCGCGGCGGCGCCACGGCCATTCGGCTCGAGGAGGAGATCGGGCGCCTGCTGCTGGACCCGGTGCCAGAAGGCGGCTCGCAGCCGCCCAGCGCGTACGCCGACTACCTCGGCACGTACACGGCAAACTTCGGACCCTTCGTGAACCAGCCGTTCGAGGTCCTGTGGCGAGACGGGAGCCTGGCGCTCGACATCCCCAGCCAGTTCATCTATGCCCTTGACGGTGCAGACGGGGCAGAGCGGTGGACGATGCGTGAGGACCCGAACGTGGGCATCTCGTTCGTGCGCGACGGTTCCGGGGTCGTCGCGGGGATGCGACTCCAGCAGGGCGGGGACCGCTTCGATCTCCCGCGCGGGACGCCTGGCGCTGCGCCGGAGGAGGTGCTCTCGCCCGAGGAGGCGGCGCCGTACCTTGGCTGGTTCCAGGATGCCGAGACCGGTCGCGAGGTGGAGGTGGTTCTCGGGGCTGGGCAGCTTGCCCTCCGCATCCCGGAAACCAGCGAGCCCCTGCCGCTCTACCCGCCCGATGCCGATGGCAACTGGCGACTGCGGATGGACCCGAGGATCAGCCTCCAGTTCGACCTGGAGGCCGGACAGGCGATCTCGTACCGGGTGCGAGGCCCGGCTGGCGAGGCGGTATTCACCAGAACGATCCCCGCCGAGTCGTAGCACGAGCGTGGTCCCCGTGGTCCACCGGGCCGGGCTGGGCCGGGCGGGCCTACGAGCCGAAGCCGGCCACGGCCCAGCGTGCGAGCTCCATGTCGTCCGCCTCTGGCAGGCCGCTGATGCCCAGGGCGCCGATGACCTCGCCGTCCACGACGATGGGGACGCCTCCACCCCAGCCGACATACCCGATCTCCCCGAAGTTGGTGAGCGGGAAGTCCTCCGCACGTGCCTTGTCCCCGAGTGCCCGTGATTCGGTACGCTCGCGTGCCGCGGTGAAGGCCTTCTGGATGGCGATCCTGATGGAGGGCAAGGGGCAGGCGTCCGTGCGCAGGAACGCCACGAGCTCACCGTGCGCATCCACCACGGCCACGGCCGCCCCACGTCCGTCCGCCTCCAGGCGATCGGCGACCGTGGCAACGAGCTGACGCGCTTCGACGTATCCGACCTCGCGACGACTGGGCATGCTGGACCTCCTCGAACGTGGGGGTGGCACCAGTCGCACACCTCGCTGGCGCGACCGCGGGCCACCGCGACCCGCACGAGGCCGCCCGATGGACGGCATCGATGACGAGCCGACTCCTAGCGTAGCGGTGTGAACCGCTATGCTCCCGCGGGTCGACCCCACCGCCGAACCAAGGAGCACGATGAGCTTTCAGGAGTCGCTTGACGCACTGCCGATCGCTGGGGTCTTCGCCGCCTTCGCGGTGGTGGCGCTCATCGTCTACGAGGTCGGCTTCCGTATCGGGCGCTGGTGGCAGGGGCGGACACCCGAGGAAGTGGAAGGCCCGACCGGCGTGCTGGTCGGCTCGCTGCTGGCCCTGATGGCGTTCCTCCTCGCCATCACGATGGGCATGGCGTCCGATCGCTACGACGCGCGCCGCGGGCTCGTCCTCACCGAGGCCAACTCGATCGGGACCACCTACCTGCGCGCGGGCTACCTGCCGGAGCCTGTCGCGAGCCGCAGCCAGGAGTTGCTCCGCGAGTACGTGCCACTGCGCATCTCGGTCAACGACCTCGAAGAGGTCAGCAGGAGGATCGTCCGCTCGGTGGAGATCCAGAACGAGCTGTGGTCGATGGCCGAGGAGCTGGCTCGGAGTTCGCCCGACTCCGACGTGCTGGCCCTCTATATCGACTCGCTCAACGAGACCATCGACCTGAATGAGACGCGCATCACCGCCGGCATCTACGCGCGCGTTCCACAGACCGTCCTGATACTGCTGATCGTGGGCTCCGCGCTGACGTTGGGCATGGTGGGCTACAGCGCGGGCCTGACCCGGCGGCGCAGCCCGCTCACCGCCGTCGTCATGATCGTCGTCCTCGGCGCGGTCATCACCCTGGTGGTCGATCTCGACCGGCCGCGTGACGGCTTCCTCGAGGTCAACCAGCAACCGCTCGTGGACCTGCAGCAGCAGGTCGGGCCGCCTTCGTCGTAGGGTCTGCGCTCCGGGCGGACGGCCGTTGCAGCTTGGGCTTGCGGCCTCGAGTGCGACCAGCGATGCTGTGGGTTGCCGCCGACCAAGGCGGTCCGATCGGAGCCGTGACGATGTCGACGTGGGATGCTCGAGGGTGGGTCTCGGCGCTGATGGGCCTGGGGCGGGACGACCTGGTGGTCCGCAGCATCGACCACTACGGCGAGTCAGAGACGCAGGTGCGCTATGAGCACGAGGGGGTGGCTGTCGCCCGCCTGACCGTGACCGGGCCGGTGCGTCCGTTCATGTCACCGGCAGGCGGGGGCCACTGGGAGATCAGGGCCCTGATCGGGTCCGGCATGGCGGACGTCCACACCATCGACGTACCCGAGACAGACGAGATCGTCTACGAGTGATGACGCCCGACTGATCGCTGCCGATGCTGCCACTCGATGACCGCGCCTACCGACGGCTCCTGCTCATCGCCGTGGCCCTGGGCGTCACCGGCGGCGTCTTCGCCCTGGCCTACTCGATCATCACCAGCTGGGGCATCGAGCTCTTCTTCAGCGAGGAGTCCGCGGACTTGTTCTCCGGCCAGTGGTGGTGGATCCCACTCGTCGCAGGCGGCGCCCTGCTGGTGGCGTGGCTCCGCGCCCGAGCGGGCGCCGAGGGCGAGGTGTCCGGCGCCGTCGCCTTCGTCCGCGCCGGCTGGGTCGAGCCATCGACCGCCTTCGCGCTGGTGGCGATCTCTGCCGTCTCGCTGATCGCCGGAGCGAGCCTGGGCCCGTCGTTCGGCGTCATCGTCTCCGGCGGCGGCTTCGCTGCCTGGATCGCCACTCGCCTGGCTGATGCCGGGGACGACGAGCGCAAGGCCTACTCGCTGACCGGCATGGCTGGAGGGCTCGGCGCGGTCTTCGCGGCCCCGCTCTTCGCCGCCGTGATGGTCTCCGAGCTGTCGCCCACGCCCAAGCGCGCGTACGTGGCGGCCCTGGTGCCCCAGTTCATCGCCGCCACCATCGGGTTCGTCATCTTCTTCGGGGTCACGGGCACACAGATGCTCGAGTCGTTCAAGGTGGACGGCTATGTCTTCGAGAGCTGGCACCTCCTCGCAGCCGTCCCGCTGGGCCTGCTCTCAGCGCTGGTCCTCGTGCTCCAGTTCGTCGTCCGACGCCTCGTGAGAGAAGCGGCACAGGTGCTCTCGAACGTCTACCTCAAGGCACTGCTGCTGGGGTCGTTCGTCGGCCTGGTGGCCTTCGCCGTGCCGCTCACCGCCACCGGCGGCAGCCCCCAGCTGGTGTACGAGATCGAGAACGCGTCCACGCTCGGGGTCGGTCTGTTGCTGCTGGTGCTGCTGGCCAAGATGGTGGCCGTGTCGCTCAGCCAGGAGGCCGGCTTCCTCGGCGGCATCGTCTTCCCCATCCTGTTCATCGGTGGCACCGCCGGGCTTATCGTCTCCAGCGTCATCCCGGAGGTCCCGGCCGGCCTGGCCGTCGCCTGCATGCTGGCAGCCGTACCGGGGGCGATCATCGCCGCCCCCGTCAGCTTCGTCCTCATCGGCGTGGGCACCGTGGGGCTGGGCGTGGAAGCCATCGCCCCCATCGGCATCGCCGTCATCACTGCCTACCTCACCGTGTCAGCGCTGCGACTGCGACTGTCGAGGGAGAGCTAGGTCCCACTCGCGACCTGACGCGCCGCGAGCCGATCGTCCACTGCCGGTGCAGACTGGCGAGATGCCCCAGCCGTCGCGCCATCCTGATGACCACCAGCACCTCGCCGGGGACTCCCACGGCACTGCTGCGTGGGCCCGTGGGAGGGGCCACGCCCTCATCGACTGGTGGTTCCGCGATCGACGGACCGGCAGGCTCGTCTTCGTCCAGCTCCCCAATGTGCCGCTCCTGCTGTGGATCAGCACGCTGCTCGCTCGACGCTTCGTCGAGACCGGCTCGGGCGCATGGACGCTGCTGGGATGGGCTGGCTCCCTCCTTCTCGGTTGGTGGGCCATCGACGAGCTCGTACGTGGCGTGAACCCGTCGCGCCGGCTGCTCGGTCTCACGGTGCTGGTCGTCGTCACCGTCGGTGTCCTGGACCGTCTCACCTGAGCCTGCCGTGCGGCCCACCGCCTGCACGCGCCGAGCTCAGCGAACGACGATGACGGACTTGCCCTCGGCCCGTCCGGCGGCCAGGTCCGCGATGGCGGCGGGGGCCTCGTCGAGGCGGTAGCGCTGCCCGACGGCGGGTGTCACCTCGCCCCGCTCGATGAAGCCGGCGAGGGTCTCGATGTAGCGGTAGTGCTCCGTGCTGATGAACATCGCCATCCGCTGCGAGACGAACGGCGACAGCAGCGCAGCCCGCAGCTGACGGCCGAACCCGCCGGTCAGCCGGTCGCCGCCCTCACCACCGACGATGACGAGCGTGCCGCGAGGCGTCAGCGCGCGACGCAGGCGGCGCAGCGGGTTGCGGCCACCGATGTCGATGACCAGGTCGTAGCGCGTCGACCCGTCGAGGTAGTCGCCCGCGGCATAGTCGATGACGGCATCGGCGCCGAGCGACCGCACCAGGTCGGCCTTGCGCGCGCTGGACACGCCGGTGACCCGGGCACCCAGCGCCTTGGCGATCTGGACGGCGTAGCTGCCCACGCCGCCGGAGGCGCCGATGACGAGCACGTGCTGGCCGCTCTCGAGCTTGCCGACTTCGGTCAGCGCCTGGAGCGCCGTGATGCCCGACACCGAGGCCACGGCAGCCTGCTCGAAGGAGATCGTCGTCGGCTTGTGGGCGAGCTTGTCTGCCTCGGCCACGGCGTACTCCGCGTACGACCCCTGGGCGATGCCGAAGACCTCGTCGCCGACCTTGAAGCGCTCGACGCCCGGCCCGACCGCCACGACGCGCCCGGCGACGTCGGCGCCCGGAACCGGGTCCTTGGGCCGAGTCAGGCCGAAGCCCATCACGCGCATGATGTAGGGCAGCCCCGTCATCAGGTGCCAGGTGCCGCGGTCGACACCGGCGGCATGGACCTCCAGCAGCACCTGTCCGGTGCCGGCCACGGGCCGGGCCATCTCGCCGAGCTGGAGCGTCTCGGCTCGAGCCGTACGATCGCTGAACGACCGCTCGCATCGTCCGGCTGCGCTCTCCGGGGATGGCTTCCATCGTCCGAGTGGGGTTCTGATGTGTCTTCGCCTGCACGCTGTGACCTCCGTTCGCTGATGCTATCGTACTTAGTACGAGGTGATGGAGGAACCCTAACGTACTTAGTACGACAATGTCAAGGAGCGAAGGCGATGACGACCACGATGCAACGGCCGACCCTTACGCGGGAGCGCGTCCTGCAGGGGGCCATCGCGCTCGTCGACGAGATCGGGATCGAGGCCTTCACCATCCGGCGGCTTGCCGCCGCACTCGACGTCAAGCCGATGACCATCTACCACCACGTCTCGTCCAAGGAGAAGATCATCGACGGCATGGTCGACATCGTGTTCGACGAGATCGAGCTGCCGGCCACCGGCGTCGACTGGCAGACGGCCATGCGTGGCCGCTGCCGCTCCGCCCGGGAGGTCCTGCGTCGCCATCGCTGGGCGCCGCCGCTGATGGAGTCGCGAGCCAACCCGGGCCCGGCCACGCTCCGCCACCACGATGCCGTCCTGGGATGCCTTCGACGCGGGGGCCTCTCGCTACCACTGACGGCCCACGCCTACGCCATCCTCGACAGCTTCGTCTACGGCTTTGCCCTGGAGGAGGCCTACCTGCCGGGCGGGGGAGGCGAGGAGATCGTGGAGATGGCCCAGGGCATGGTCGAGGACGTCTTCGCCGACTATCGCCACCTGGCGGAGTTCACGACCGAGCACGTCCTCCGGCCGGGTTACAGCTTCGGCGACTCCTTCGACTTCGGCCTCGACCTCATCCTCGATGGATTGGCCAAGGCATCGCGGAGCT
Source organism: uncultured Chloroflexia bacterium (assembly GCA_963712735.1). Lineage (GTDB taxonomy): Bacteria > Chloroflexota > Limnocylindria > Limnocylindrales > CSP1-4 > JAFMJV01. The sequence goes on from CAVQIZ010000002.1 coordinate 952,568, forward strand.
AGGCCGAGGATGCCTCGCCGCAGGAAGGGAGCGACTGAGCGAGATGGCAAGGACCAGCCAGATGGTGACCAGGGCCATGCAGGACGGCTATGCCGTGCCGGCGATCAACATCGTCGACCAGCTGTCGATGGACGCGGTGCTGGCGGCAGCCCAGGAGCTGCGCAGCCCGGTGATCGTGCAGACCTCGGTCAAGACCGTGCGCTCGATCGGGCTCGAGGTGGTCAAGGCCATGTGGGACACCACCAGCGCGACCGTCGATGTGCCGGTCGCGCTCCACCTCGATCACTGCCCCGACCGACAGGTCATCAGTGCCTGCCTCGCCGCCGGCTGGGACTCGGTGCTGTTCGATGCGCACGAGCTCTCGGTCGAGGAGAACGAGCGCCAGTGCATCGAGGTGGTCGCCGAGGCTCGGGGGCACGGCGCGGACGTGGAGGGCGAGATCGAGGGCATCCGCGGGGTGGAGGACGGCATCGGCTCCGACGATGCCAGCGTCATCCATTCGCTCGAGGTCGCGGCCGGGTTCATCGAGCGCACCGGCGTGGACATCTTCGCGCCGGCCATCGGCAACGCCCACGGCAGGTATCCGGTGCCACCGGTGCTGGACGCGGAGCGGGTCTCCGACCTGGTGGCCGCGACCGGCATCCCCATGGCCCTCCACGGCGGGACCGGCCTGAGCCCTCTTCAGTTCAGCGACCTCATCGCCCGGGGCTGCGCCAAGGTCAACGTCTCCACCGCCCTCAAGATGGCCTACATGGAGGCCAGCCGGGCCTACCTCGCCGAGCACCCTGATGCGGCCGATCCGCCCAGGCTCTTCGCCCACGTGCGTGAGGCCGTGATGGAGATGACGCGCCTGCACATCCGCCTGTTCGGCTCGGCGGGCCGGGCGTGACCGCGCTCATCTTCGACTGCGACGGCGTCCTGTCCGATACCGAGCGCGACGGGCACCTGCCCGCCTTCAACCAGGCCTTCGCCGAGTTCGGCCTGCCAGTGCGGTGGTCGGAGGAGGACTACGGCAGAGCCCTGCGCATCGGCGGCGGCAAGGAGCGTCTGGCCTCGCTGCTCACGCCCGCGTTCGTGGCGCAGGCCGGCCTGCCCACCGACCCTGGCGCCCAGGCCGCCGAGGTCGCGCGGTGGCACGCGCGCAAGACCGAGCTGTATGTCGAGATGGTGCGCGCGGGCCGCCTTCCTGCGCGACCGGGCATTCCTCGCATCGTGGACGAAGCGCGCGCCGCCGGCTGGCAGCTGGCGGTCTGCTCGACCTCGGCCGAGCCCTCGGTCCGGGCCATCCTGGAGAACGCCGTCGGCACCGCTGCTGCGGCGGCCTTCCTGGTCCTCGCCGGGGACATCGTGGCGGCCAAGAAGCCCGCGCCCGACATCTACCTGCTGGCGCTCGCGCGGCTCGGCATCGAGCCGACCGAGGCCGTCGTCATCGAGGACTCGCGCAACGGCCTGCTCGCAGCCCACGCCGCCGGCCTGGCCACCGTCGTCACCGTCAACGGCTACACCCGCGACGAGGACTTCGGCGCGGCCGCCCTCGTGGTCTCGTCGCTGGGCGACCCCGAGGCTGTGCCGATCGAGGTGCTCGCGGACCGCGCAGGAGTAGGGGCAGGCGCCTGCGTGACCCTGTCAGACTTGCAGGCATGCCTGCCCTGAGGCAGGGCAGTCGACCGTCGGCGCACGCATATCGGCTCGGTCGGCCCGAGAGGGCCATCGTCATCCAGGGGAGGTCCTGACATGAGTGAACAGTTCTTCGACAAGGTGCCGGGGCGGATCCCGTTCGCAGGCCTCGGCTCGGACGACCCGCTGACATTCAAGGTGTACGACCCCGATCGCCTGGTCCTGGGCAAGCGCATGGAGGACCAGCTGCGCATCGGCGTGTGCCTGTGGCACTCGTTCGCCTGGGATGGTCGCGACATGTTCGGCGTCGGGACCCTGGACCGCCCGTGGCTCGACCCCGCCATGGACCCGATGGATGCCGCGCGCCTGAAGATGGCCGTTGCCTTCGAGTTCCTCGACAAGCTGGGCGTGCCCTACTACTGCTTCCACGACGTCGATGTGGCTCCGGAGGGCGCCTCGTTCCGCGAGTTCCGCTCCAACCTGGACGCGCTCGCCGATGACGCGCTGGGGTACCAGGAGCGCACCGGACTGCGCCTCCTGTGGGGCACCGCCAACCTGTTCACCAACCCTCGCTACCAGGGTGGCGCATCGACCAACCCCGACCCCGAGGTCTTCGCCTACGCCGCGGCCCAGGTCCGCAACATGCTCGAGGTCACGCAGCGCCTCGGCGGAACGAACTATGTCCTGTGGGGCGGCCGAGAGGGATACGACTCCCTGCTGAACACCGACCTGCGTCGGGAGGGCGCACAGCTGGCCCGCTTCCTCCACCTGGTGGCCGAGCACAAGGCCAAGATCGGGTTCGAGGGCATGCTGCTCATCGAGCCCAAGCCGCAGGAGCCGACGAAGCACCAGTACGACTACGACGCGGCCACGGTCCACGGCTTCCTTGCCCGCCACGGGCTGGAGGACGAGTACAGGCTCAACATCGAGGCCAACCACGCCACACTCGCCGGTCACAGCTTCCACCACGAGATCGCCTATGCGGTGGCCAACGGCATGTTCGGTTCGATCGATGCCAACCGCGGCGACCCCCAGAACGGCTGGGACACGGACCAGTTCCCCAACTCCGTCGACGACCTGGTCATGCCCTTGTACGAGATCCTGAAGAGTGGCGGCTTCGAACGCGGTGGCGGTTTCAACTTCGATGCCAAGCTGCGACGCCAGAGCAGCGATCGCACCGACCTGTTCTACGCCCACATCGGCGGCATCGATACCCTGGCCAGGGCCCTGCTCGCTGCTGCGCACCTGGTCGAGGAGGGCACCCTCGCGTCGATGGTCGAGGAGCGCTACGCCGGCTGGTCATCCGAGCTCGGGACAGCGATCCTGGACGGGCAGCTCTCCCTGGCGGACCTCGCCGACAAGGTGGCGGCGGGCGAGATCGTCCCCCGTCCGGTCAGCGGCCACCAGGAGCTCCACGAGAACGTCGTCAACCGATCGGTCTGGGCCTCGGCCGCCGACTGAGGTTCGCGAACGGGCGAGGCCCGATCCCGTCGAGGGGAAGCCCAGGGAGAGGGGACGGATCGTGCTGTGACGTAGCGACGGACGTCCGTGCCGAACGGCAGGATCGTCGACGACCGCACATGCCGTACTCTTGCCTTGTGCAACACCCGTTCGACAGGCAACGGCAACGCTTGGGGTCCCGGGCTCTTGACCCGAGCGTGATTCCGGTCACCCGAACGCAGGTTCGCCTGCACCCTGATGCTCGACGGGTCGTCATCAAGCCCTTCATGCCCGGCGCCAACATCCCGTCGAACGGCCATCTGCGCGCCCGCCAGGTCATCGACCGCATCCTGGGCCTCTCGGAGGCCGACACGGCTGTCACGCTCACGTCCACGTTGTCCCAGTTCGCCGACCGGCACCCCGGACTCCAGGGTGCGCTCCTGCGCAACTACGAGGCCGTCGCCGGGCTGATCGATGACCCTGCACGGCTGACCCTGGACCGGCGGCTGCTCATCGGCGCCTACTTCACACACGAGTACGCCATCGAGGCCGCCGCGCTCTCCAACCCATCCATCGTCGCGGCCCCGGACCAGGCCGGCCTTGCTGCCGGGGAGCTGCGCTTCATCCTGAGCCTGCGCGCCATCGGCGAAGGCCACCTCTCCTCCATCGAGTTCCGCTCTGGCGTCATCGACGCGCACGGCCGCATCTCGCTCGAGGAGCCGAGTCGGTTCACCTCCATCGGGGAGCGACGCGAGGCGCGGTATCAGCGTCACGCCTTCCGGGTGAAACTGCAGGAACTGGGCGTGCTCAATGAGATCGCCGGCCTGGTGCTCGACCCGCTGCCGGCTGAATTCACGCTGGCCCAGCTGGAGGCTGCCATCGCCGATCTGCACGCTGGTGGCATCGACCGGGCCGTGACCTATGAGACGACGCGGATCATCCACTGGGTCGCCGCCTCGAACTACACCATCGAGTTCACGGCAGACACGCACATCTCCGAGCGGGTCATCTTCCCCTCGAGTCCGGCCGAGAGCCAGGGCATGGAGGACGCGCGCTTCGTGCGCTTCGTCCACGAGGACGGGTCGGTCCTGTACTACGCGGTATACACCGCCTTCGACGGCTTCCAGATCCTGCCGCAGCTGATCGAGACGGCCGACTTCCACACCTTCCGTGTCGCCACGCTCAACGGCGAAGCAGCGACCAACAAGGGCATGGCCCTCTTCCCACGGATGATCGACGGGCGCTATGCCGCACTTTCGCGACAGGACAACGAGAGCAACTTCCTGATGTTCTCGGACGACGTCCGCGCCTGGCACGAGCCCATCCGGATCCAGCAGCCGGAGCAGCCCTGGGAGCTCATGCAGCTCGGCAATTGCGGCTCGCCGATCGAGACCGACGCCGGCTGGCTGGTGATCACGCATGGTGTCGGTCCGATGCGCCGATATGCGCTCGGCGCGATCCTGCTCGACCTCGAAGACCCGCGGCGGCTCATCGGCCACCTCGACGAGCCACTGCTGGTGCCCACCGAGGACGAGCGCGATGGCTACGTGCCCAACGTGGTCTACTCCTGCGGCAGCCTGATCCACGGCGATGCCCTCATCATCCCGTACGGCTATTCTGACCTCGGAAGCGCGGTCGCCGCCTTCCCGCTCGCAGACATCCTGGCCCGGCTCAGCTGATCAACCGGCAGTGAGCCCGCGTCCGTCCGCCCGCCGCTCAGCGACGATGCGCCGATAGACGTCGAGGTACTCGTCCACCATCCGCTCCACGTCGAAGCGCCGGTCGACCGACGCGCGTACGGCCAGGCGATCGACCTCGCCCGCGGCGTGGACCGCCGCCACCGCTTCATCGAGGCCTTGCACCAGGTAGCCGCCTTCAGCGTGGCGGATCGATCTCCGGCATCGACCCCCGGGCGTTGGCGATGACGGGCGTGCCGCAGGCCATGGCCTCGACGACGCTGTACCCGAAGGGCTCCGCGAAGTCGATGAGGTGGAGCAGGGCCCTGGCTCCGCCGAGCAGGTCTGAACGAGCCTCTGGCCCCACGGGGCCGATGTAGCTGACCCGTTCCCCATCCAGGCGCGGTGCCACCGACTGCTCGTAGTACTCGCGGTCCTGGATGATGCCCGCGATGATCAGCGGCAGTCCGGCTCGCTCCGCGACATCGATCGCCTCGACGGTGCCCTTGTCCGGGTGGACCCTGCCGAAGAAGAGCAGGTAGCTACCCGGTGTCGTTCGCACCTCGAACGCAGCCATGTCGATGCCGTGGTGGATCGTCGCGATGTAGTGGAGACGCTCGTGCCGGTCGGCCTCGCTGATGGCGACGTAGTAGCCCCGCTCGTCGTACTTCTCGTAGACGGCCACGATGCGCTGGGAGGAGAAGCCGTGGATCGTGGTGAGGACCGGGGTCTTCACCAGGCCGCTGTAGGTGAGCGGCAGGAAGTCGAAGCTGTTGTGGATGAGGTCGAACTCGTCCGCTCGCTCGAAGAGCGCTGAGATGTGCAGGCTCTCCCAGACCTTGGGGTCCAGCGACGGATCCTCGGAGTATCCGCGAGGAACACAGGCGCTGAGACGGGCAGTCGTGACGGAGTCGGCGGTGGCGAAGAGCGTGACATCGACACCGCGCCTGACGAGTCCCTCCGTGAGGAGCGAAACGAACTGCTCCCACGGACCGTAGTGACGTGGCGGCACACGCCACGAGACGGGGGCAAGCATGGCGACACGGAGCGGCTCGTCCATGGCTGCCGGCTCAGCCCGCCCCGCCCCGACGCCCTCAGGACGCGGTGGCGAGGGCATGACCCTGTGTGGTGATCGAATGCGCAAGTCCGGGACCGCAGGGCGCGCATGTGCTCGAGGGCGATGAGCCACATCAGCGTGGACTCGGCACCCTGGTTCAGGCTGACACCGGCCGGACCGATGCCGTCGGCTCCGGCGCCCGATGTCGGGTCAGCGACGGGAGCGTGCGCGTCGTTGCGACCCAGGAACCAGCCGTAGGCAGATTCCATGGCCTGCTCATAGCGCGGTGCGCCGGTTTCCGCCAACGCCGTCTCTGCCGCCAGCAGCAGCGTCGTGCTGGAGATGGGCTGTTGATCGAACCGCGCCGCGCGACCGCCTCGCGGCCACCAGCCCGCGTTGCCCACGGTCCGCAGCTGCCCGTCGGCGCTTGTCTGTGCATCGATGAGCCAGTCAAGGACGCGCAGCCCGGTCTGCACCAGGCGTGGTCGATCGAGCCACCGGCCGGCGAGGATCAGCGCCTGCGCCGGAAGCTCGTTCTCGTAGGTCACGATCTTCTCGGGCCAGGGCCAGGCAGTATCGGCTTCGCAGCGAGCGAAGGACCGCCAGAGGGCTTCCGCCACCCTTTCGTAGACGTCGGTCACCTCGCCGATCATGCCCGCGCGGGCCGCAGCGTCACAGGCCAGGACGACCGTCGCGCGTGGCCGCAGCGAGCGGACTCGGCTCGCGGTCGGGAGCGCGTCGACGAACAGCGTCGTGGCATCCCGGCGCACCGGACCCGGCAGTGCCGAACCGATGACCGCGCCGAGTGCGTGGAGCGCACGTGCATCGGCGTCCTCTGATCCCGCGACGTCCAGCCAGGCACCGTCCCAGCGCCTCAGATTGCGGAACCGGCCGGTCGCACGCTCGAACGCCTCCGACAGGAAGGCCACGTTCCGAGCCACGCTCGTCTCGACAGCCTGCCAGCCGAGTACCTGCCCATGGAGCAGATCGACCAGCAGAGCCCGTGCCACGTCGTCGGTGCAGTAGCCGTGGGTCGGATCCGGCCACGCTCGCTTCGCGTGCTGCATGATCCCGATCCCCGTGGTCAGTGCCTCGAGGTGTCGGCGGTTCACCGCGAAGAGCGGGAACAGCTCAGACAACCGGCACCGCCTGTGCCGAGATGTCGAGGAGCGCCACCCGACGCAGCACTGCCGGGAGCCCCGTGAAGAGCCGTTCGTACTCCTCCGCCACCCGGGACCACACCATCGCACGCCCATGGAGGTAGGCTCGCCGCGCCATCGCCGCTCGCAGATCGTGGTCCTGGAGAAGCTCGATCAGCGCTCCGCTCATGGCTTCAGGTCGATGTGGTGGAACCAGCCGGCCGCGCCCATCCGCGAGGATCTCGGAGGCGTACAGGTACGGGGTGGAGACCGAGGCCTTGCCAGCCGCCATGGCGTAGGAGAGCGTGCCAGAGACGATCTGGTCGAGGTTCGGATACGGCGTCACGAACACGTCTGCCGCCTCCAGCCATCGGCTCAGCTCGTGCTGGCTCACGAACCGATCCACGAACACCACGTGCTCGGCCATGCCCAGATCGGAAGCCAGCGTCTCGAGGCTCGTGCGGTAGCGTTCGCCCTCGGTCCGCTGCAGCTCGGGATGGGTCGCCCCAAGGATCACGTAGACGGCGTCAGGCACCGCTGCAACGACGTCGGGCAGGACCTCGATCACCGACTCGTAGCCCTTGCTCGGCCCGACCAGGCCGAAGCTCAGCAGCACGTCGCGGCCCTGCAGGCCGAGGCTGGCCTTGACGCTATCGGGCTCCACGAACGGCAGATCGGGTACGCCATGGGGGATGGTCGTCACGTGGCCCGGGTCGGCACCGTAGCGCTCGATCAGGATCCTGGCCGCGGAGCGCGACATCACCACCACGGCCGCGGTGGCCTCCAGGATGCCCTGCATGACGCGTCGCTGGCCCGGGCGTCGGATGACGCAGCACGGTGTGCAGGGTCGCCACGGCCGGCATGGACAGCGCCCCCAGGAAGTCCAGCACACCCTCGCCGTCGTTGGCACCCCAGATGCCGTACTCGTGCTGGACGGAGACGACGCCGACGCCGCAGTCAGCCGAGCGAGCGAGCCGCTCGCGCATAGTCGGAACGCACGGCGGTTCGGATGACGTGGTGGACAGGGCGGCTCTTCGCCAGGCTGTTCGTCGGGACCGCTGAGGGCGACGATCTCGTGGTCGCCGATGGCGCGTCCGAGGTCGGCCGTGAAGGTGGCGATGCCGCAGCGTCGCGGCGGATAGGTCGAGACGAGCGCGATACGTGCCACTGAAGCCCTGCTAGCGTCCCGCGCACCGCGCGGGCTCGGGGCTGACAACGGATCGATGCTTCGACTTCCGACCTGTCGCGAGACCATATCCAGCCACGGTCAGGCAGACGAGGTCGACCACGGCCAAGCAGGGTGGCACGTCGTGGGCTCCGGGTCTTCATCGACCTGGCGAAGCTCGGCCTCCTCTGCGACCTCCACCATGCGCGCGATGGCAGGCTTTGTCAATCGCGCGACGTGCCTGTGGCCGACGAGATCGCCTACGAGTGACGACGCATCACCGACGTTCGGAAGAGCGAGTCGGCCTCGACAGTCACCGCCAGGCGGCGATACGCCCCGGAGCGCCGGAAGAGCGCCGCGCTCTGCGTGCGGTCCAAGCGGCTGCCGTCGACATGCACCAGGCGACCGTCCGAATGCTCCAGCTCCACAGCGGGCGCCTCACCCAGACGGTAGATGATCGGCACCTGGCAGTACGAGTACGCCAGGCTGCCGGGCGCCAGCTCGACCGACGTCGTCTCGCCGTCGACGCCACGGAAGCTCGCCGTCGACGGCGCATCCAGCAGCTCGCCTCGCGGCAGCAACCGGGGCGCGAAACGCACGCAGCCGTCGACGACCTCGACGCCCAGCTCGCCGAACCGGGTGAGCACCTGCTCCTTGACCTGCCCGGTCATGCCCGGCTGCTGCGCCCCCAGGTGCTGTGGCGTGTGTGAGTACGGGTCGGTCGGGAACGCGCCCTGGAGGGCGGGGTCCTTGCGGAACCCGAGCCCGTCGCGGATGTCGTGGTAGATCTCCGCGAGGGCAGCCGTCGCGTCGGGGTCGGTGGCGCGGCCATGGCACCACTGCACGGCCACGGCGAGCTTGGCGACCATGTGCCAGTAGATGCTGCCCAGTCCCTCGAACATGAAGAAGCGATCGCTGCGGCCGGTGAACTCGTCGTGCGCGAACGTGTCACGCCAGAGCCGGCGAACGCGCTCACGCGCCTCGGGCGGCGCACCGATGGCGTCGAGGCGGTCATCGACGTCGGACAGCGTGCTCAGGTCGGCCTGGAAGTGCCACCTGCCCTCGCGGTCGAGGACGAACAGCGTGGGGTCCTGGAGTGGTGGTGCGCCCGCGATGGTGTTGCGCTCGAGGAAGGGCACCGACGGGCGATCGGGATAGAGCAGATAGCTGTGCTGATCGGCACGGTAGAGGTCGACTCTCACGTAGGGCGCGCAGGAGCCCGACGGACTCGCGGTCGTCCAGGATGCCCGATTCGAGGACCGCGACCTGTCCCTCGAGCATCGGGCCGAGGTTCTCGACCTTCGCGTCGCTCGCCGTCGATCTGCAGGACGCCGTAGCTGTGGTAGAGCCCGTCCGGCCGCCGGCTGGCCCTGATCGTCGCCTCCGCCAGCCCGATGGTGCGGTCGAGCAGCGCGCGGACGGTCGCCGACGGTGTCCGGACCGCCTCGCCGTACGCTCCCGCGTAGACCGCCGCGCGGTGGGCCTCGCCAGCTCGCCCAAGGCGTGCCATGGTCGCGAAGCGCGTGCCGTCATCCAGTCGGCAGCTCGGCCGCCGGCAGGATGTCGATCAGTTCATCGAGCAGCGTTCGCACCGATGTCGACAGCTCGACGTCGTCGTCGCCCGCGAAGGTGCCAAGCAGGAACCGCGCATAGCGCGCGATGGCATTGAGCGTGACGACCGAGACTCCCCAGCCCGCGAGCGCGTTGTTGGCGTCGTTCCACTCGGGGCGCTGGGTGTTGAGCCAGATGCCGCTGCCGGGCACGAGGTTGGTGAGCTTGACGAGCAGGGGGACCAGCAGCTTCTCCGCCAGGGTGACGAGCCGGACCTCACCATCGGCCTCACGGATCAGCCGTCCGTCGGCCCCGAGCTCCTCTGCGGTACCCAGGAGGACCTCGTGTCGCGCCCGATCGAAGGTGATGCTGTGCCGCGGGTCGGCGACGAGCGCGTCGAAGCCGCCGATCCTGTAGGGCACGTCGGCGTACGAGTAGATCCGTTCGCCCAGGCCGCCTCGGAGGACGCCGGGCTCGTGCCGTTCGCAGGCCTCGAGCAGCCGCAGGAGATAGACGACTTGGTGGTCGCCCCAGTAGCCGATGTGGCTCCAGGGGTCATCGGGGTCCTCGACCTCCCAATCGATGCCGGCCCGGCTGATGCGGTAGGGGTTGTACCCATCTGCCGTCGACGCGTTCAGGAACACGGTGATGAACTGGCGCAGGTAGCCGGGATAGCTGATGCCGAGGGCTTCCCAGTTCTGGAAGATGTCGCGCCAGTTGCCCTCGTAGCCATAGACCAGCTCGTCACCGTCGTGGACGCGGATGGTGTACCAGTTCCACGGCCGGCTTGGATCGCCGTGGCGGCGGCTGAAGGTGAGCGGCAGGTAGGCGCGCAACAGGCGTGTCAGCTGGGGGTCGTCCTGCTCGAGGGCATCACCCAGGAGCTGGTCCAGCACGGTCCACTCGGGTAGCCGAGCCAGCCAGGCTTCATGGCGCGACGCAACGACGCGGTTCTGGTCGGAGAGATAGGACACCAGGTCTCGTCGCGGGACGTCGTAGTCGCTCTCGAACGTGCCGCCGCGCATGACGTTGAAGAGCACGTTCGCAACATGGTTGGCAGTGGCGGCCTCATCAGCGGTGTACTGCGTGGCATCGGCCGCCGCGAGGCGACGCTGCACCCCTGCGCGGTCGGCCTCGAGCGCGGCTTCGAGGGTCGCGCGCACCTCATCGTCGCTCGCGTCGAGGATGCGTGCCAGCTCGAGCACAGCCGGGTGGTCAAGGCCGGTGTCCGCGACCGCGTACCAGTCGTGAGCACCGTTGGGCGCCAGGGTGACCTCGTCGACCACGAGGTACGCGCCCATCATGCCGCGGACCTCCGCCTCGTTCGTCACCGCGCCACCACGACGGAAGAGCTCCGCCTGGGCATCGCTCAGGAGGATCCGCGGCGCAGCGTGGCCGATGCCCCAGGCAGCCGCGACGCGCAGTGCTTCCGATGGTTCGGGCCGGTCGGACACCATCGTGTTGAGCGTGTAGAGCGCCAGGCGCGAGCCCTCCAGGCGCTCGTGTCGCATGTAGCCGATGGCCAGGTAGCTCAGGCGCGCGTACAGGTCGCGGTCCACCCCGGGCGGGATCAGGTCATGCCAGCCATCGAGGTAGCGGACCTCGCGCGGTCTCGCCGGTGAGCTCGTCGATGACAGCGTGCCGGACCACGCCGAACGCCTCGCAGGTCGAGAGGCGCCAGCGGAAGCGCAGGCCCAGGTCGTGGTTGACCTCTTCGAAGATCACCGCCGTCCCGTCGACGCGCTTGTACAGGTTTCGCTGCACCGACCGGGCACCGGGAGCGTCCACCCACGGTTCCCAGAGGGTCAGGGCACCGCCGCGTGAGACGAGGAACGCGCTGCGAGCACCGCTGGCGTTGGGGTCACGCAGGATCTTGTCGGCCGTCTGGCTGGGGAAGAGTCCGTGGTCGGGGTCCCTGCGACCGGCCGTGAATGCTCCGTTCGATCCGACGAACAGCCAGGCGTCGCTGTCGCTGACGATGCTCATCAGGAATGGCGACATCGAATCGACGTTGCTGATGCGTGCATACCGCTCGCCGTCGATGGTCTCGAAGCCTCCGCCGACGGAGAGCTCGTGGTGGGGGACCAGCGTGTGCGCCGGCCGGATGATGGCGTCGTGGGTGCTCACGCGGGCTCCGGTCGATAGAGTCGGACGTAGTCGACCAGCATCTGCGCCGGGAAGACCGTGTCGGGGAAGACCGGGCCGCCAAGGTTGCCACCGACGGCCACGTTCAGCAGCATGAAGAAGGGCTGCTCGAAGACCCATTCGTTGGGTGCGACCTGCTCGCGCGTCACTTCGTGGTACTTCCTCCCGTCCACGAACCAGGCCATGCGGCCAGGCTCCCACTCCAGGGCGACGGCGTGGAACGCGTCCGCTACGGGCTCGCCCAGGTCGACCGTGCCGCTGATGCCGCTGCTGCCCGAGTAGCCCGGGCCGTGCAGGGTGCCGAAGACCTCGTTGGGGCGGCGACCCACGTACTCCATCACGTCGATCTCGCCGGACGTGGGCCAGCTGACCTCATCGATGTTGGCACCCAGCAGCCAGAACGCCGGCCACAGGCCGAATCCCCCGGGCACCCGGATGCGTGCCTCGAGGTAGCCGTGCTGGAACTCGAAGCGGTCCTTGGTCAGCAGCCGAGCCGAGGTGTACTCGCAGGCGCCGTAGTAGCAGTCCAGGCCTTCTTCCGATTCGCGGGCGGTGATGGCCAATCGGCCAGCACCATCGAGCGCGACGTTCGTGACGTCCGCGGTGTACCACTCGCGCTCGTTGTTGCCCCACCCCGCCAGTCCGATGGCGCTGCCGTCACCGAGGTCGTAGCCCCACGTCGCCGGATCGGGCGGTGAACCGGCCGGGCCGTCGAACTCGTCGCTCCACGCGAGGACCCAGCCATCACGCACGGACTGTTCCGGGTCAGCCTGGTCCGGGGCGGTATCGCTCGCGGCCGGGGACTCGCCGGGGGTGGCAATCTCTTCCGCACCGCTCGCCATCCCGGGTGCGGCGATGGCGGTCAGCAGGCAAGCCGCCGCCGCGAGTGTTCCGATCGGGCCCGACCGCGCGGCCAGCGTGCTAGCCACCGAGCACGCTCGCGCCGGCCGCCGTGCCGACCGCCGAGCCAGCCGCTCCGCCATCGGCTACATCTCCGGTCGATCCACGGAGGATGAGCTCCGTGGCGAAGATGACCTCGCTGGCGGCGCTGCCGGGTTCGCTGACCTGCTGCAGCACGAGCCGGACCATCTCGCGCCCCATGGCCACGATCGGCTGGCGCACGGTCGAGAGCGTGGGCCGGGTCTCCAGCGCGGTGGGCAGGTCGTCGAAGCCGACGACGGCGATGTCATCCGGCACCCGGCGTCCGGCATCCTTGATCGCCTGCATGGCTGCGATGGCCATGCTGTCGGAGGCGGCGAACACCGCGTCCAGGCCTGGATGCCGGCCGAGCAGCGTGTTCATGGCCTCCGCCGCGGTCGTCGCCCGGTAGGCCCCGGCCGCCTCCAGCGAGGGGTCGACCGGGCGCCCATGAGCCTCGAGCGCATCGCGGTAGCCCGCCAGCCGATCGCTCGCGGAGGGGAGGTCCAGCGTGCCGTGGATGGTCGCGATGGTCTGTCGCCCGCTCTCGATGAGGTGGCGGACGGCCATCTCGGCGCCGAGCCGGTTCTGGGCGTCGACGAAGCTGACCGGTCGATCGGTCAGGGGTCGGCCGCTCACGACCACCGGCAGACCGCTGCGGGCCAGGCGCTTCAGGAGTGGGTCTGCTCCGTGCGGACCCACGAGCACGATGCCGTCGACATGGTCGGAGACGAGATAGCGCTCGACCCTGGCTTCCTCCTCGCGTGTCGGGGCGAGCAGCAGGACGAGCCGCCGATCGCGCTCTGACAGCCCGGCAGCGATGCCAAGCATCAGCTGCCCGAAGAACGGGTCACCGAAGAGCCGGTCGGCCGATTCCAGGATGACCACGCCGATCGAATCGGTGCGGTTGGTCATCAGGCTTCGAGCCGACGGGTTCGGGACGTAGTTGAGCTCCTCGATGGCGACGGTGACCGCTGCCCTGATGGTGGGCCCGACGTGCGGGTTGCCGTTCACCACGCGCGATACCGTGGCGGTGGAGACGCCAGCTCGAGCCGCCACGTCCTTGACCGTCACGCCACGTGGAGCCGCGGTGCGACGCCTCCTGCCTGACAACCTCTTCGCCTCCTCGCGCGACCTCGTGGACGTCGGCATCAAGCTAGCCCTTGACGGCACCCGCTGTGACACCACCGATGATGTAGCGCTGCATGAAGACGAAGAAGACGACCATCGGGAGCGCGATCATCAGGACACCGGCCGCAAGGAGCGGCCAGTTGTTGCCGTAGACGCCCTGGAAGACGATCAGGCCGCGCGTGACGGGGTAGTACTCCTGGCTGGTCAGATAGATCGTCGGCAGGATCAGCTCGTTCCAGACGCCGATGGAGTGCAGCACCGCCACCGTTGCGATCGCCGGCTTGGCGAGCGGCATGACGATCTGGATGACATAGCGCAGGTAGCCGGCACCCTCGATGGCCACAGCCTCATCCAGCTCCTTGGGGATGGTCCGGATGTAGCTGACCAGGATGACGATGCCGATCGGGTTGACCACGAAGAGCATCACGTAGCCGAGCGGGTTGTTGAACAGGCCCAGGCGCAGGATGAGCTGGAACTGCGGGATGAGCGCGGGAGGCAGGAAGACCGCGACCAGGAAGAGCGTGAACATGAGCCCGCCACCGCGGATGAAGCGTCGCGCGATGGCCACCGCCAGGAACGTGCCGGTGACCACGAAGACGACGGTGGAGATGACGACGTACAGGATGCTGTTGAGCAGGTACTGCGCGAAGTTGGCCTTGTCCCAGGCTTCGAAGAAGTTGTCCAGGCCCGGCGCTGAGGGCAACGTCATCGGCGACCGGTTGAACTCGCCCGGCGTCAACAGGGACGTATTCAGCAGCATCAGCAGCGGCCCCAGGTAGATGACGCCGAGGAGAAGCAACACGAGGTAGGCGCCGATGCGCGCCCAATCGATCGGCTTGCGTGGGGGCGCTGGGGTGGACGACACACTCACGGCGGAGTCGGTCCGTTGGTTCGTCGCCACGCTCATCCTGTCAACCGTGCCTCTCTACGTCGAAGGAGGAATTGGGTGGTGATGCCGATGGCGAGGACGATCACGAAGAGGATCATCGCCGCGGCCGCGCCATAGCCCTGTCGGAAGCTGTTGACGGTCGTGCTCCCGGTCGTCTGCCCGAAGGCTTCCGCGTAGACGAGGTAGCCCATGACCTGGGTCCCGGGTCGGTAACCCGTGAGGACGAGGAACAGCTGCCAGGCCTGCAGGGAGCCGATGATGGTCAACACGAGGTTGGTGTTCACCGCTGGTGTCAGGAGCGGCCAGGTCACGTTCTTGAAGGCCTGCCATCGGCTGGCTCCGTCGATGCGGGCGGACTCATAGACCTCTTCGGGGATGGTCTGCAGGCCCGCCAGGAAGATGACCATGGTGAAGCCGAGGTTGGACCAGATCTGCACCACGATGACCCACGCGAACGCCTCAATCGGTTGTCCGCCAAGGAACAGCGAGTTCACCCCGAACAGGTTCAGGAAGGTCTGCAGCGGGCCACCCAGCGGGTACAGGAACAGGGTCCACATCAGTCCCTGGATGGTGACGCCCAGGATGACCGGCAGGAAGAACAGGGTCCGGAAGAACCTCGTGCCACGCAGACCCATGTTGAGCAGCAGCGACACGAACAGGCCCAGCGAGAACTGGATGGTCGTCACCACCACGCAGAACACGAGCGTCCTGAAGATGGCGTCGAGGTTTTCCTGGGCCCGCGCGCCCAGCGTGAGGAACTCGCGATAGTTGTCCAGCCCGACGAAGTTGACCGGGAGGCCGGGCAGGCCGGTCGCGTCTGTGGCCGAGAAGAAACTTGTGGCGATGGACGGGCCCAGTGCGAGCACGACGTACAAGATTACCGCCGGGGCCATCATCAGATAGGGCCAGGACCTGGCCCAACGCCCTGTGCCGAAGTGGTAGCTCATCTCACTCCCAGGCTACGGTCCCCTCGAGGGGTGGACCGGAGATCTCGCACTGCCAGCGCGAGCACCTCCGGCCCACCGGAGGAGGAGCGTGTTACTGGATGGCGCTCAAGCCGGAATCGAGATCGGACTGCGCCTGCTCAGCGGCAGCCTGCGGATCATCGAACGTCCCGAAAGGCTGGAACATGTTCACCAGCGGGGGAGCGCCGAACTGACCCATGCCCTTGGGCGGCGTCCAGACCACCTCGAAGCCGAGTTCGAAGTTGTCCAGGTACGGAGCCAGCTCCTGCCCGATCTTGGTGTCGAGCGTGGCGCCCGGCTGCGTGGGGATGGGGCCGACGGCATCCACGAAGGCCTGGTAGTTCGCAGGCTCGGAGAAGTCTGTCAGGTACGCCAGCGCGGCATCCTTCTTGGACGAGGTCTCGGCGATGGCCCAGCCCTGGTCGTACTTGCCGAACATGTACTGATTGTTGGCCGGGTCGTCACTGCCCGGGAAGGGCATGTAGCCCCACTCGAACGTGGGCTCGAGCGCCTCGATCGCGGGGCCATACCACGTGCCGCCCGGGAACATCGCAACGGCACCTGAGGCGAAGCGGCCCGGTGCACCGTCGCCCGGCAGCGCGCTGGCACCAGGCTCCATCATGTCGCGGTTGTACGCCTGGTACTTGCCCAGCAGGTCGACCCACTCGGGGTCGGTGTACTTGATGTCGCCGGTCCAGAGGCCCTCGACAAGCGCAGCCTGGTCGGGATAGTTGGCGCCGAGCAGACCATACGCGCCGACGAAGATGGGCCAGCCGTCTCCGCCGCCGGCCGTCATGCACGGCACCCCCGCGGACGTCAATGTCTCACAGGCGGCCACGAGGTCGGTCCACGTTGCGGGTACCTCGATGCCGTTCTCGGCGAAGATGTCCTTGTTGTAGTAGACGCCGCTGAAGCCGACGCGCCCAAGGTTGACCTGGTAGACGCGCTCGTTGTAGGTGCCGGCATCGGCGATCGAAGCCGCATCGTAGTTGGCCACGAACGGCTGGTCGGTCAGGTCCATCAGCAGGCCGGCGTCGATGAGCGACTGCCAGCCTGGCGGATCGGTGCCCTCCATGTACGGCTCGGCGGCGTTGCTGAAGGCGAAGATGTCGATGACGTCGACGTCATTGGCCATCAGCCGGGTCTGGGTGCTGGTCATGAGCTCGTTCGCGTTGACGACCGCCATCTCGACATTGATGTCAGGGTGGTTGGCCTGGAACTGCTCGTTGAACTGCTCCATGAACGCGACGAATGGCGGGTTCTGGTGGACGAGCACCCGCAGGTTGACGGGGTCTTGTGCGGCTGCGCTACCGGCAAAGGCCGTCACGGCCAGCGCCGTCGCTGCCGTCAGGACGATGAATCTGCGCATCGTGTGTCTGTCTCCTCCTCGCTTGGTTCGGAACCTGTGACGTCCGGCCGCGCGTGCGCGGGCGGGGTGACCCTCTTGGGCCACGACTGTCCTCGTTCGATCCCTGGCGTCTCCTCCATTCGGCGCCTGCGACCCAGCCCTCCGGATGAGCCGTCCCGTGTGGGATATCGCGATGATAGACTCCCTGTCAAGTAAGCGTATACATGCTTGTAGGTGCTGATATGTAGAGTGTTTGTGTAAGCGCTTAACCTATGTGCGACCAATCGCAGGGAGATCGACCGAGCTGATGACACGAAGCAGTACCCGCTCCCTGGGGATCGTGTTGCTGACGGGCTCCGAGGGCGCCATCGGCAGGCACGTGGGCCGGGCGCTTCGCGAACAGGGCTACCAGCTGCGAGGGCTTGACCTGCGTCCGGCCGCCACGCGGGGTGGCGACCACCTGGTGGCGGACCTGCTCGATCTCCAGGCCGTGCGTGAGGCGACCGCAGGAACGGTCGCCGTGGTCCACGCGGGTGCCATCCCCTGGGATCGCGGTGATGGATCCAGCGTGATGGCGACCAACGTCCAGGGCACGTGGAACGTGCTCCAGGCAGCCGTGGAAGCTGGTGTCGAACGTGTCGTCAGCCTGTCGAGCATCAACGCGCAGGGCAGCGTCGGCGGCTGGCGGCGCACCGAGTACCTGCCCATCGACGACGAGTACCCGCACCACCCGATGAGCCCGTACCAGCTCTCCAAGCACCTCATGGAAGAGGTCTGTCGCTCCTTCTCCGAACGACACGGGCTGGTCACCATCTGCCTGCGTCCCGTGTTCGTGGCCCATCCCGCGAGTCCTCACCTCGGCGGCTTCGGGACCCCGTCGTTCATCGAGCGGTGGCGCGATGACTTCTGGGCCTGGGTCGATGTGCGCGATGTCAGCGATGCGGTCATCCGCAGCCTGCAGGTCGAGGGCATCCTGCACGATCGGTTCCTGCTGGCTGCCCCGGACACCTCGGTCGCCGAGGAGACGCGAGTCTTGCTGGAACGGGAGTACCCCGACGTGCCGTGGCCCAGTGTCGATCCCGACGCCTATCTCGCCGATGCGCCCCACCGGTCGCTGGTCGACTGTCACCATGCACACGAGGTCCTGGGCTGGGAAGCCCGACACTCGTGGCGTGACGCAACGACGAGTACCGAGAGTCCGTGGAGGTAGCCGTGCACATCACTGGGGTCAAGTGCATCCTGACCGCGCCGGCCGGAGTCGGGCTTGCGGTGGTCAAGGTGATGACGTCGGAGCCGGGCCTGTATGGCGTTGGCTGCGCCACGTTCACCCAGCGACTCCTCGCTGTCCGCACGGTGGTCGAGGAGTACCTGGAGCCGTTGCTCGTCGGACGTGATCCGCATCGCATCGAGGACATCTGGCAGCTCATCTACCAGAACGCCTACTGGCGGAACGGGCCCGTGCTCAACAACGCGCTCTCTGGTGTCGACCAGGCGCTGTGGGACATCAAGGGCAAGGTCGCGGGGTTGCCGCTGTACGAACTCCTGGGCGGCAAGGTCCGTGACGGCGCTGCCGTCTACGCTCACGCCGATGGCAGCGATCCGCAGGAGGTCCTCGACGCTGCCCTGGCGCTCAGCGAGGCCGGCCTGCTGCACATCCGCTGCCAGATGGGTGGCTACGGCGGGATCGGTGGCGGCGATGCAGCTGCCCACACGAGGCCTCCTGGGATGCGCATGCAGCCGGGACGGTATTTCGACCCGGCCCTCTATGCACGCGAGACGCCGAAACTCTTCGACTTCCTGCGAAGCCGGCTCGGACCCGAGGTCGGCCTGCTCCATGACGTCCACGAGCGGCTGGCCCCCATCGACGCGATCCGGCTGGCCAAGGACCTCGAGCCATTCCGGCTCTTCTACCTGGAGGACCCCCTGGCCCCGGAGGATCGCGAGTGGCTCGCCGACCTCCGTCGACAGACCGCCACACCCATCGCGATGGGGGAGCTGTTCACGCATCCCCTCGAGTGGCGACCGGCCATCGTCGACCGCCAGCTCGACTTCATCCGGGTGCACGTCAGCGACATCGGCGGCATCACGCCGGCGCGCAAGCTCGCGGCGCTGTCCGAGGCCTTCGGGGTCCGCACGGCCTTCCACGGGCCGAGCGACGTCTCACCGGTCGGGCACGCCGCCAACGTCCATCTGGATGTGGCACTGCCCAACTTCGGCATCCAGGAGTTCACCGGCATCCCCGATGTCCTGCGCGAGGTCTTCCCGGGAGCCCCGGAACAGGAGGGCGGCTATCTGTACCCGGGCGACGCCCCGGGCTTGGGCGTCGACATCGATGAAGAGCTGGCCGGCCGGTACCCCATCCGTGCCGACATGGCCCAGTTCACCGACGGGGTGGTCGACTGGACGCAGACCCGGCTGCCAGACGGCACGCTGACCCGGCCGTAGGGCAGGGGCAGCCATCCGGTCCGCGGGGTCAGCGCAGCAGGTCGTCCACGGCGCGCAGCACGGCGTCCCGACCCACGACAGGCTCGTCGTCGATGGTGACCGCCTGGCTGATGCCACAGAGGCCCACGCATTCGAGGCTCTCGAGGCTGATGGCGCCGTCGGCCGTGCGCTCGTCCAGCCTGATCCCCAGCCGGTCTTCGATGGCCCGGGCCAGCTCGCCACTGCCGTCGGTCGCGCAGGACTCCAGTCGGCACAGCCTGATGCGATGAGCCGGCAGACGCCATCGGCGGCTCTCAGGGCCGGGAGGTGTGTCTGCGTGATCGCCCGGGCTCGGGTCCGTCGAGGGTTCGGGGTCCTGACTGTTCATCGGTCTCGCGCTGGACGGGCGGCGAGGATAGCAGCGGGCCGGCTGGCTAGGAAGGGCCGTCCGCAGCCTCCCTGGCCGCCATCTCCAGGCCTTCCCGGTCCCTGATGGGGCTGGCTGTCGGGAAGCTGCTGGTCTGGAAGTGCTGGGCGAAGGGGAAGCAGCAGGCCTCGAAGGGCTCCCGGCCCAGGAGCCCGTCTCCGAACGTGTTGGTCCGCACCTCGACCGCTTCCAGCGGGATGTGAAGGGCCTGCGCCACCTCGCCGGGGTCGAAGATGAGACCGAAGGGGACCGACTCCGGGTCCAGCAGCCGCCCGCCATAGTCCACCGAGAGGTTGCCTTCGAGCCAGAGGCGCTGGTCGAGCGGACGCATCGAGGCCGTGTCGAGGTTCGCGATGCTGGCGATGTGATCGTCACGCTGCGCGCTCTTCACGTCGACGATCAGGTCACCCGAGTGCGCCGTCGTGACCACGCAGTGGCTCGTGGTGGACCCGGAGAACCCCTGGCCGGGGTCGTAGCTGATGGTGTTCGACTCGTAGCCGCAGATGACCCACGACAGCATCCCCGTCGTCGTGTTCTCGGCGATGAGATAGAACTCCACTCGGCTCCCCCAGAACACGGAGGTATGCACGTTGAAGGCGGCGACGATCCCGCACAGCCTCGGCTCCGTGCCCTCGAACATCGCGGTCGGCAGCAACTGGTAGCCGGGAGGCAGCTGTCGGCGGGCTGCCGCCTGGTCCTCGATCTCGTACGCCAGGAAGAAGCTGTACGGCTCGACGACGAAGCCGATCCGCGAGCTGTCTCCGCTGGCGCGGCTCACGATCCGCTTCTGCACAGCCACCGGCAGCCTGGCGAGCATCTCTGCACGCCCATACAGCCGCCCGACGGCCTTGGGCTCGATCAACTTCTCCGTCTGCTCGACGAAGCGAAGCGAATCAGACTTGTCCACAGAACATCCTTCCGGATCGGCGTGACCTGGGCGTGCGGCCACGCGTGCATTATCCGGGAATCGAGGGGCCGGTCGATCGGTCGCCTCAGTGCCCGGCATCCGGGCGCCGCCGGGTCAGGGGCGCGACACCGTCACCGCTTCCGCGCGTCGACAGTTCGATGGCGCCGCTCGAACGCGGGCGTGTCGATGCCCCAGGTCGTGACGCGCTCCGCGTCGATGACGATGGCGGGTCGCCCGGGCCCGTCGACGAGCCGGGCACGACCACGGACGATGAGGCCCTTCGCCTCCGGCCCCACGCCGGCGTCGACCACGAGTGCGCAGCGGGGATCCCGTCCCAGGGCTCGGTACTTGGCGCTCTCACGCAGCTCGTGGCCGACGATGGCGATGGCCGGACCCGCTGTCTCGTCCTCCAGCGCCCGAAAGCCGACCGGGACCACGACCGGCGCACCCTCGCGATCGAGGTAGGCCAGCCGACCGAGTGAGTGCGATGCGAGGAACGCCGCCTCTGTCTGGCTGAAGCCGCGGACGTTGGGCGTGATCTCTGATGTCGACATGACCTTCTCCTGGCCGCAGGTACGGGAAAGGCAACGGTAGCGCGAGTCTCCCCTGTGGCGCGAACCGTGGCCGGCGGCGAGCCGCTCAGCTCTCCTCGCGGAAGCGATCCATCCCGTCTGTCCGCATCACCCGGTCGCCGGCGGTGATCACGATGCCCTCGTAGTCGGGGAGCGAGGCGATCCAGCGGGCCGCCTCGTCCGCCATCGAGAACGCCGCCGTGGCGTAGGCGTCGGCCAGGGCCAGGCTGGGACCCACGACCGTGACGCTGAGCAGGGTATCGAGAGCGGTCCTCGCGCGCGGGTCGACGATGTGGTCTCCGCGTTCGTAGGTACCGGAGGTGGCCACCGCCAGGTCGCTTCCGACCACGACCGCGGCGATGGCGTCACGCTGCCTGGGGTGCTGGATGCCGATGTGCCAGTCCTGTCCCGGAACCGGGTGTCCGTGCACCAGGATGTCCCCACCGGCGTTGAGGGACCAGTCGCTCACGCCTGCAGCCAGGAGCATGGCTCCCGCGCGGTCGACCGACCAGCCCTTGACCAGCCCCGTGGGGTCGAGCAGCCCGTCGGCGCGGTGGCCGCGGATATCGAAGGCACCACCGCTGCGCACCCACACCGCCTCGCAGGCATCGATGACCGCTCGGATGTCGGGGTGAGCATCGGACTCGCGCAGCTCGCCCCGTGCCACGCGGCTCATCTCGCTGTCGGGCCGGTACAGGCTGAAGCGAGCATCGACCTCGCGGAACCAGGCGAAGACCTGGTCGATCAGGGCGGTCCGGCCACGGCCGTCCGCCAGCTCGATGCGGATGACGGTGCCCATGATCCGCTCGACGCGCACCAGGCGTGTTGCCGCGTCCCGGCCATCCGGAGCCGGGCCCTGTCGCCCCTTCACCGCGGGTGCCTGGACGTTCGGCATCATGCGGAGGCATCGACCGATGCGGCGGCCTGGTCGAGCGCGGACTGCAGGGACATCGCGTACCCCTTGCTCGTGTAGGTGGCGCCGGAGATGAGGTCGATGCTGGCGCTCTGCGCCTGCAGGGCCTCATCGCGCAGCATCGGCTCCACGACCTGGCTGATGCGGGCCGAGTAGTTGCGGTCGTATGGGAGCTGGAGAGCCTGGACGTCGGTGATGCCCGACGGGCCGACTGTCACCTCCACCTGCACCAGGCCGTATGGGGTGCGCACGACCTGACCAGGGAAGACCTGCTCGGTGGGCGGCTCGACGGTGGCCGGCGCCGGAGGCGTGGTGGCCGGCGCCGGCGACGCGGGCGCCTCGCCCGCCTGGGGCGAGGTCGGCGGCATTTCCAGCGCGGTCGCCGCGCCATCGGCGGCGAAGGTTTCAGCCGGACCGCTGGCGAACATGTCTGCCGGCGTCTTGAAGCTGAACAGCAGCGCCGTGGCGGTGGCCGTCAGGACGAGCGCGGCGAGCCCGCGCCGGGGGACGCGACTCGGAACCCTGGGGTCAGAAGGCGAAACGTTCGGCATGGACCTGGTCTCCTCGCAGCCCGAGCTTCCGCAGGCTGCGCTGTACATAGCTGATGAACCCTTCCGATCCGCCGACGAAGACGTCACGCACGCCGACGTCGGGCACGATGCGGGAGATGGACTCGGGCGAGAGGGGCTCGCCGCGCAGATGGGGATCGCTGCGATGCCCCACCAGGTAGATCACGCGAACGCGTCGCCGGCTGGCGATGGCATCGAGCTCACCGCGGAACGCGACGTCCTCCCAGGTCGAGGCGCGATAGAGCAACACGACGTCGTCGTGGGCGGGCGGCAGCTCGTCGAGCATCGCACGCAGCGGTGTGATGCCGATGCCGCCGGCGATGAAGAGCGAGGACGGCCGCGTGAGTCGATCCGCCGTGAAGGCCCCGTACGGGCCCTCGGCGAAGACCCGCACACCGGGGCGCAGCTGCTGTGCCAGGTGTGAGTCGACTCCCTGGCCCTTGATGGTGATGCGCAGGTGGCGCCCATCGGGCCCCGCCGAGAGCGAATACGGATGCGCGCGCCACCAGCCACCGCCGGTGAGGAAGCGCCACTGGAAGAACTGGCCGGCCCGCCCTGGCAGTGCCTCGAGATCGCGGCCGCTGATGTAGACCGACACGACCCCGGCGGCCTCCGTGGCAACGTGGGCCACGACGAGCCGATGACGCAGGTTGAGGACGATGGGGCTGGCGACGCGGAAGATCAAGATGAGGCCGAAGGCGAAGGCGTACAGCGCCAGCCAGTAGGCCCTGGCCACCGGGTCCGCGAGGAAGTCGCTGCCCACGAACAGCGCGTGGAGGAACGCCAGGGCGATGCCGATGTAGGCGTAGAGGTGGATGCCGTACCACGTCTCGTACGAGAGCCGGTCGCGGATCCAGCGCATGGAGCTGAAGCCCACCGCCAGGAACATCACGAAGCCCACCGTCGCCATGAGCACGTATGGCTCGTTCAGGAGCAGGGAGCCGAACTCATCGATGACACCCTGTCCTGCCGTCGCCGCCCAGCCGAGGGTGGTGAGGACGAGATGGGCGCTGATGAGCCAGACGGTGGCAAAGCCGACCCAGCGGTGCCAGCCGACCAGGCGGTCGGTGCCAACCGTGTGGTCGAGCCACGGCGCTCGCGACAGGAGCACGAGCTCGAGCAGCGCGAAGAACGTGCCGAAGAGGGCGGTCAGCTGTCCTCCGGCGGTGGCCATGCCGCCGAGCGAGTCGACCTGCTCGAGTCCGCCGTGACGGATCCACATGGCACCGATGAGGAGAGCGTTGCCGGCCACCAGCACGAGCATGTCGGTGGGGCCGATAGACCATGAACGCCTCGCCGTGGCCCGGCGCACGGCCGGGCCCCAGCGTGTCTGTCCCTGCGCCAGGTTCACTGCGCGAAGTCCGAGGGGCGGACGCCCAGGGCGACCTCGCGCTGCAGCGTCTTGCTGCCGCGCACCACCGTCAGGTCGACAGTGTCCCCCGGCTCATGCTCGAGCAGCGCGACGTCGAGCTGATGGGTGGCATCGATGGGCCGGCCGTCGATCTGGGTGAGGATGTCGCCGTCCTTGAGGCCTGCTGTGTCGGCCGGACCTCCCAGGATCACGCCGGCCTGTCCCACCTGCGCATCGCCGCGGATGAGCACGCCACTGTCGACCGGCAGCCCCTCGTCCTGCGCGAGCTGCGCATCGATCTCGGTGAAGTAGATGCCGATGTACGGGCGCCTGATCCGTTCGCCGGCAAGGACCTGCTGGACGATGGGCTTGGCGAGGTTGATGGGGATGGCGAAGCCGATGCCCTGGGCGCCGCCAGCGACGGCCGTGTTGATGCCGACGACGCTGCCATCACCGGCCAGCAGGGGGCCGCCCGAGTTGCCGGGGTTGATGGCCGCGTCGTGCTGGATGAGGTGGCGTAGCGCTTCCGGCGCCTGGGTACCGGTCATGTCACCCACCACGATCTCCCGCTCCAGCGCACTGACGATGCCGGCGGTCACGCTGCCGGGCAGGTCGCCCTGAGGGTTCCCGATGGCGACCGCCAGCTCACCGACCTCGACGGTCGACGAATCGCCGAGCGTCGCCGCCGGCAGATCTGACGCGTCGATGCTGAGCAGGGCCAGGTCCGTCAGCGTGTCGATGCCCTCGACCGTGGCATCAAACTCCCGGCCGTCAGCCAGGTAGACGGTCAGTGCCGAGCTGTCGCCCACCACGTGCCGGTTGGTCAGGATGAGGCCGCTGGGGTCGATGATGACGCCGGAACCAGCGCCCTGGACCGTGAACCCATCGCTGGCGGAACCGGCGTCCACGCCCGTGATGATGGCCACCACGGCGGGTCCGACCTGCTTGGCGATCTGGCTCACCAGGCTCGTCTCTTTCGCGGGATCCCCCATGACCGCCGTCCGCTCCGCGGCGACCGCCTCCATCGCGGATGGCTGCGCCACGGGGGTCGCGGCAGTCGTCCCGGAACCGAGGGCGCCGGCCGTCGCGACGCCGGCCGTGAGCGCAGACGCCAGGCACAGCGCGAGCGCCGTGCTCACGCCGATCCGGCGAGGGGTCCTGCGTGGGCCACTGCCGCTAGGCGGGCCGCTCGCGATCGCGGTGGGGAGGTGGTTGGGATGGTGGACCCCGCGTGCGGGGCTCGGAGGATGGGTCATGGCTGCCTGGGGCCTCGTGTCGATCGCTTCTGAAGCGGACCTGACTGTCCGGTACCGAAGTTCTAGCGAGCGCAGATGAGAAACCTCTGAGAACGGGCCTCAGCCGACGACGCGCCCACCCACGCGGCACAGGCCATGTGGTGTCTGCTCAGCCGCTCAGGACTGTCGGGCAGCTCCGGTACCGGGCCCGTTCTCGTCGTCCGCGAGCCCCGGTGGTCCTGACCGTGGCTGCACCAGGACCGGCAGGCGTGCGCTGAAGCGCGCGCCACCCTCGGGCCGGTTGGAGGCGACGATCCGGCCACCGTGTCGGTTGACGATGCTCTCGGCGATGGCAAGGCCCAATCCCGCGCCATCACGCTGCTGTCCGCGACCACGCCAGAAGCGATCGAAGACGTGTGGCAGGTCCTGCGGGCTGATGCCCGCACCCTGGTCCTCGACGACGAGCTCGGCCTCGGCATCGTCGCTTCGCACACGCACCGTGACGACGGCACCCGCAGGACTGTGGCGGACGCTGTTGTCGGTGAGGATGGTGACCAGCTGGCGCAATCGGACGCGATCGCCGCTGATCATGACCGGCTCGGGCTCGATGGCGACGGTCACGCCTCGCTGAGCAGCCGGTCCCGACATCGCGGCGGCGGCCTCTGCCGCCACATCTCCCAGCTCGACCGGCTCGAAGGCCAGGTCGAGGGCACCGGACTCGGAGCGCGCCAGCAGCAGCAGGTCGTCGACCAGGCTGGTGATGTGGGCCACCTCCATCTCGATGTCGCCGAGCGCGTTGCCCACGTGCTGGACGGGCTGGTCGGCATGCAGCCGCAGGTCCTCGACGCTGGCCGCGATGATGGTCAGGGGCGTTCGCAGCTCGTGACTCGCGTCCGCTGCGAAGTCGCGCTGCCGGCGCAAGGCACGACGCTGGGCCGCCAGAGACTCCCTGATGGGCACAAGGGCACGCCGCGAATACAGGGCGCCCGCGATCGACGCGACGAGCACGGCCACGATCCCGCCGATGAAGAGGACCTCGAGGATGAGGTCCAGCGTGCCCTGCTCTGCCGCGCGGTCTTCGACCACCTGGATGGCGCTGATGGGAACACGTCCGCGGGAGGGCGACAGCACGGAACCTGACAGCGGCAGGCTGAGCACGCGAAAGGGCACGTCGTCGACCTCGAGCTGGCGCACGTCGCGACCCTCGTCGAGCGCGGCCACCACCGAGGCGTCGTCGGGCAGGCCGGCCGCGCCCCCGGAGGGCGGTCCGAACACGTGGCCGTCGGAAGCGATGAGATAGGCGAACGTGCCGGAGCTGACTCCGCCCATCACCAGCTCCAGCGGCGGCATGTCGTCGAGGTCGGTCGGACCCTCCGGGATGACCTGGGCCACCCGGGCCTCAAGGCGCGCAAGGCTTGCCGACTCGAGCTGGCTCTGGACCACCGTGTAGAAGGCCGTGCCCAGAGCCAGCAGGATGATCAGCGTCATCCCGCCGCTCCAGGCGGCCAGGCGACGGCGGGCGTGCCGCAGGAGCGCCGCGTCGCGCGCCAGGGAATCGCGCTCTATCGGGTCCGACTCGGCTTCGCTCGGCGGCTCCGGGAGCCATCGCTCACTCGTCATCTAGTCGGTATCCGTGTCCGCGAACGGTGGTCAGCAGCCGTGCCTCATCCCCGAGCTTCTCGCGCAGGTAGTGCACATAGGCATCGACGGCATTGGGTGTGACGGCTGCCCCATAGGGCCAGGCGTGGTCCAGCAGCTGATCGCGGCTCAGCACCTGCCCCGGGTGTCGAAGGAAGCACTCGAGAAGCGAGTACTCGCGCGGGCTCAGGTCGACCGGGTGACCCGCCACCGTGGCCACGCGCGTCGATTCGTCGAGGCGGATGGGTCCGCTGGAAAGGACGGTCTCGGGACGATGCGGTGCTGCCTGGTTACGCCTCCCAAGCGCCCGCACCCGCGCGGAGAGCTCTGCGAAGGCGAACGGCTTGACGAGGTAGTCGTCCGCGCCCGAGTCGAGGCCGGCCACGCGGTCAGCCACGGTGTCGCGTGCCGTCAGCATGAGGATGGCGACCGGCAGCTGCTTCGCGCGGATGGCCCTGGCCACCTCCAGGCCACTCATGTCCGGCAGGCCGATGTCGAGGATGACCACGTCGATGCCCCTGCCCATCTCGGCCAGCTCGAGCGCCTCGGCGCCGTTCGCGGCAGCCTCGACCACGTGCCGCTGATCGCGCAAGAGTCGCGTGATCAGCCGACGCAGTCGGTCGTCATCCTCGACCACCAGCAGGTGCATGAGCGCCAGCGTAGCGCCCCGTGCTGAGAAACCCCTGAGAAGAACGTCGATCCGGGCGCGGGATGGCGCAGACGCGCCAGAGGCCGGCGAGGGTTGGGCTGATGGGCTGCACGATGAAGCCGGAGCGTCCCCGCAGGCGACCACGAGCGAGTGCTACCCGAGGCTGATTCCGCTTCGACGCGTCCGACAGCCTGCGCTCGAGCTGAGCGGCGACCGGCCTGCCGGTCCTGGCGCTACTTCTCGATATAGGCCGTGAACGGCGGGATCACACCGTGGGTCTCCATCTGCGCCGCGATCTCGGGAGGGGGAGAGGCCAGCATCCCTTCGAGTCCGGCCATGTCGTGCACATCGGCGCTGACCGCGATGTTGTTGCTGCCGTCCATGGCGACATGATCGGTCACGTCGCTGGCGTATCGCGAGATGGACGCGGCTCGTTCGTCCTTGCCCTTCAGCCAGCGCTCGATATCGACCACGGCGTGGGTGATGACCAACTTCGGCATGTCGGCTCCTTCGGGTGGTGTGTCCGACACCTGATGGCAGGGAGCACCGACCCAGTCTGGGGGGAGGGCAGCATACGCTTGCCGATGGCCAGACGCGTAGAGCCTCCCGCTGCCGGGCTCGTGTCCCAGCGGCGGGAGGCGACGTTGATGGCTAGCGGGGCGGTCAGCGACCTCGCGGCACCTTGATGACCGGGCACACGAACTGGCGCACCACGCCACCATCGGATACATGGGAACCGGCCAGCGCGGCCTGCACCTCGGCCTCCGTGTCGATGTCGCCGCTGCCGTTCGCGTCGACCTCCGCCACGGCGGCCGCGTAGGCGTCGTCGCCGCTGATCACGAGCCGATGCACCATCCAGCGCCCGCCGTTGTAGGCGCGGTCGCCGGGGGCGGCGGTGGCGACGTTCGGCTGTCGACCGCCGAAGTCGTAGATCTTGTCGAAGCTGTGCGCCGGGGCGCCGGTCTGACTGAGGTCGGTGGGCGTGCCCACCGTCCGGTATAGCCTCCCGTCGACGTAGAACGCCGGGCCGGTGACGCCGCCGGCCCCGTGGCCGGCCGCCGCGGCTACGCCGGGCAGCAGCAGGATCGCTGCGCCGAGCAGCGTCAAGGTAAGTGGATTCCTCCGCATGGTCATCTCCTCTGCATCGTTGGTCGCGTTGGCCGGGCCCTGAAGAACCAACGAGCAGCACCGTATCGAGGCCGTGTCTCACAGGTGCGAAGCGGGGATGACGCCGCGGCCACGCCACGATGTCGGTTTCGTGACCACAGACAGGAGATGCCGCGGGCTTGGAAGCGCGATCCCTGCGTCACCTGGCAGGCGGGTCGCATCGGGCATCGGCCCCGGCGACGGAGCCTACGGGGACGGCTCGTCGTGCAGTCTTGCGTCCGCTGGTCCCACGCGCACAGGGTCGAAGCGAACGACGAGGCCCGCCCGGCTTGGGCTGCAGCACATGGGGCCGGCCAGGAGCTCGGTCTCTGGCGGCAGATAGGCCAGCCGCAGGAGTCGCTCTGGGGGCGCACCGTCGATGCCATAGCGGATGGTGACCGCGTCGCCGCTGCGGCTGGCGCGCACGGTGATGGTCGTGTCCGGCGTGAGGCTCGGCAGGGCGGCCACGCTCCAGTCGGAGTAGGCGTGGGTCACCACGGCGCTGGCGAAGAGCACACCGTCAGAGAGCTCCACGCCGGCCTTGATCCAGGTGTCCGGTGATCCCCAGAGCATCACCCCGGCCTGGTCGAACGGGTGGGTGAAGGCGGCTCGGAAGCTGACCTCGATCGACCGTCCGGTCGGAAGCGGCGCACCCAGGAAGTGGCCATCGTCATGGATGAAGTCGTACGACGTGGTGCGCCAGAAGTCCGTCTCCGGCCCCGTGGTCACCTCCAGGGCGGACCCGTCACGCCGTACATCTGGCGGTGGGTTTCGCCACGTCATCTCGTTCCAATCGAGGGTAGTCATGGAGTCCATCCTCTCTGGGCAGGTATCGGCCAGCCATTCCGGGACGGCGGCTGCCTGTTCGGCCCGCGGCGTGGGTCCCTCGCGCCATCTCGTCGCGGACGCGACGTCCACAGCGCCTTCGATAGTCTAGTCTCGAGCGGTGGGCGCAGGGGGTCGGACCACCTTGATCGAGCCGCTGCGTCGTCGATCCTTCAGCCGCCGGCAACCGTCCGCGATCCGTTCAGCTCAACCTCCTCTCGCCAGGCCGGTCGATAGGTCTCCAGGCCCAGCGCCCGGACCTTGGGTTCGAGGGCAGCCGATGCCTCAGGGTCGCCGTGGACGAGGAAGACCCGCTGCGGCTTGCGCTCGGCCCGGGCGAAGTGGGCAAGCCAGTCGAGCAGCTCTGTCTCGTCCGCGTGGGCAGAGAACCCGTCGATGGACCGGATGCGGCAGCGGACCTCCCGCCGGACACCCTCGAGCGTCACCGTTCGGGCGCCGGACTGGATGTGCGCGCCCAGCGTGCCCTGACCCTGGTAGCCGACGAAGAGCAGCGTCATGGCCGGATCGTCGATGAGCTCGGCGAGGTGGTTCAGCACGCGCCCGCCGGTCAGCATGCCACTCGAGGCCACGATGATGAGGGGCCGGGGCGCGGTGGCGATGGCACGTGAGCGGCGGACCGTGTCGGCGACGATCGCACCGGGGTAGTCGAGCGGCGTCTCTCCGGTCTCCAGCAGGTGGCGGGTCTCCTCGTCGTAGTAGCCCGGGTGCTTGCGGTAGATGTCGCTTGCCAGCGACGCCATGGGCGAGTCGAGGTAGAGCGGCACGTGGGGGATCTCGCCGGCGCTCAGCAGGCGGTCGAGATGCCAGACGATCTCCTGGGTCCGGCCCACCGCGAAGGAGGGGATGAGCAGCACGCCGTGGCCATCGACGGTCTCCCGGACGGCGTCGGCGAGTTGTTCGACCGCCTCCGCGGCCGGTTCATGGTGGCGTCCGCCGTACGTCGAATTCGGTGATGACGAAGTCGGCCCCGGCGGTGATGGGCGTGGGATCCTTGATGATCGGCGTCTCAGGACGTCCCAGGTCCCCGGAGAACACCAGCCGCCGGGAGCCTCCCGCCTCCTCGACGTCAAGGATGATGACGGCTGAGCCGAGGATGTGGCCGGCATCCTCGAACGTGGCCGTGACCCCTGGCGCAACGACGCGCGGCTCGCCGTAGCGGACCGGCTGGAACCGTCGGGTCGCTTCGAGGACGTCGTCGAGGTCGTAGAGCGGCTCGTCGTCACGCAGCCTGACCTCGGGGGGCTGTGCCCGCAGGTGCGCCTCCGCGTCCTCCTGGCTCTGCTCGACGTGATCGCGCTGCCGCTTGGCGCCATGCGACCGCCGATCCTTGCGACGAGCGCGACGGTGGGCTCGCTCCAGCTGGATCTTGGCGCTGTCGGTCAGGATCAGGGCGGCCAGGTCGGCGGTCGCGGAGGTCAGGATGACGGAGCCGTCGAAGCCCTGCCGCACGACCACCGGCAGGTAGCCACAGTGATCGAGGTGCGCGTGCGTGAGGAGCACCGCGTCCAGCGACGCAGGGTCGTACGGGAGGCCCGCGCGGTTGCGCTCGACGTCCGAGGGCAGACCCTGGAACATGCCGCAGTCGACGAGCACCCGGGCCTGGTCGGTGGTGAGGAGGAACTGGGAGCCCGTGACCGTGGTCGCGGCTCCCACGAACTGCAGCTTCATCGCGCCCTACCCCCTGTCTTGTTTCCGGTCCGAACCGATGACTCGCTGTTCACGACTGCGCGGGTCTCCGGCAGGTTGCTCAGTGGCTCGCGACCCAGTCGTCGAGCCGGCGCAGATAGCTCCCGCGTTCGGCGTCGTCGAGCCAGGCGATGGTGAAGGCGTTGCGCACGAGCTGGACGACCTCCTCGCGCGTGAGCCCGGCCTCACGTTGCAGCGTGACCAGGTTGTCCGCGACATAGCCGGGGAAGTAGGCGGGGTCGTCGGAGTTGACCGTGACCAGCACGCCTCGCTCGAAGAGCGCGCGGATCGCCTGCGCCTTCGTTCCGCCGGCCACGTACGAGTTGGAGATGGGGCAGCAGGTGAGACCCACGCCACGCCGCACCAGGTCGGCCACGATGGCGTCGTCCTCGAGCGCGTTGACGCCGTGGTCGATCCGCTCCACGCCGATCTCATCGAGACACTGGCGGATGTGCGTCGTCGAGTTC
Organism: uncultured Chloroflexia bacterium; assembly: GCA_963712735.1. Taxonomy (GTDB): domain Bacteria; phylum Chloroflexota; class Limnocylindria; order Limnocylindrales; family CSP1-4; genus JAFMJV01. The sequence goes on from CAVQIZ010000002.1 coordinate 984,439, forward strand.
TGCTGGTCGACGTCACAGTGCATGGTCAGTCGGTAGCCCTGCTCGCGGGCGGCGGCGAAGACGTCGCGGAACTTGAGCGGCGGGTTGTCGCGCTCGTCGGAATCCAGCCCCACGCCGATGATCCAGTCGCGGTAGGGCGTGGCCCGCTCGAGCGTCTCGACGGCCGACTCGACCGAATGATCGCGCAAGAAGCACATGATCAGCTGCGAGCGGATACCAAGGCGCCCGGCGGCATCCTCCTGGGCCCGGCGCAGGCCGGTGATGACGGTATCGAAGCTGATCCCCCGGATGGTGTGAGCCTGTGGGTCGAAGAACATCTCGACGTACACCAGTCCCTGCGCCGCCACCCGCCCGAAGTAGGCCATGGCGAGGTCGTAGAAGTCGGCCTCGACGCGAAGGACGGACATGCCCTCGTAGTACTGGGCCAGGAAGGAGGTGAGGTCGTCGAAGTCGTAGGCCGCGCGTACGTCGTCGACGGAGGCGTACGGCAGCTCGATCCCGTTGCGAGCCGCGAGCTGCAGCTTCAGCTCCGGCTCGAGCGTGCCCTCGATGTGCAGATGCAGCTCGGCCTTGGGGAGCGCGTGGATGAACGCATCCGTGTCCACGAGGGTGCCCTCCAGTCTCTCGAGGAGTATTCGTCAGTGGAGCTCGCGTCGATGCCTGCTACGACTTGGCGAGGATCTTCTTCACCGCTGCCGCGCGCTCGGGGTAGTAGTAGGCGCAGCCTGACTTGACGAAGTCCGCTTCGACTCCGAGGTCGGCCAGGGCTCGCTTCACCTTGGCCGGTGAGGCACCGAGCTCCTTGGCCATCGCTCCCGCTGAGAGTCCCTCGCGTCCGCTGTCATCCGTGGCCATGGCGTCCTCCATCGGTGTCGTGACCCTGCATCTGCAGTGGCCACATCATGGTCTCACCTGTGGTCCAGCACGAGGGCGAGTCGCCAGGATACGCCCCGCGCCGGCGATGAGCCCGGTCAGCCGCTGTGGATAACCGCATTGACCGACCTGCCACGCGCCTGCCATCGTGGGCGCGCGCACCGCACGTCTCGCCCGCCTGGTCTCGGACCACTGCCTGCCCGGGTGCCTCGCGGTGGTAGAGGGAGGTGACCCATGGGCGATCGTCATCGTCGGCCCGGCCGAGCGTTCACCGCAACACTGCTATCGCTCGCTCTCGTCTTCGCCTACAACCCGCTGGCTTCGGTTGCCGACCCGAAGGAGCCACCCGTCGGACCGCCAGGCCCCGAGGGACCGCCAGGCCCCGAGGGACCGCGTGGGCCGGCAGGACCGAGAGGCCCGCGCGGCCCCGAGGGTCCACCGGGGACGGTCGGAGCCAAGGGGCCGCAAGGCGCACGAGGACCAGCGGGGCCGCCGGGGTCGACGGGCCCGCAAGGACCGGCTGGGCCACCGGGCGTCCGCGGCCCGGCTGGGCCACCGGGCGAACCAGGCTTCATCGGCAGCTACTTGCGGTCCTCCATCATCCTGGCTGTTCCGGCCGATGCCGATGCCGGCGTCCTCGCCAGTTGCGACGAAGGCGACATGGCGACCGGCGGCGGCTTCTCCACGACCGGGGAGCCTGGCGCTCTGCGCATCTACGAGGCGAGGCCGGCTGACCCCTCGGAGGTGGTTGCCGAGGATGGGACGGAGGCTCCATCCGTCCCATCGTCCTACTGGGTCCGCGCGGTCAACGACACGTCCGCCGAGGCCGGTCTCCAAGCCTGGGTGCTCTGCCTCGACCTGCCCGGCAGCTGACCCTCGGGTCATCCGCATGACCCGAGTCAGGGAGACGCGTACGTGGCCATCTCTGCCTGCAGCGGCCGGGTGATGGTGGCATCGAGGTCCGGTGCCTCATCCCCCAGCTCGCCGTCGAGGTCGTCTCCTGCTCGGGACTCGCCCAGGGCCAGCTCCCGTCGGGGTTGTAGGCGTCTTCTGCCGGACGTGGCGCTCTGCTCGCCCGAGCCGCTGATGCCGCCGCTATCCGACATCATGGTCGTGTGGTCGCCATGAAGACGGAGCGTCCGCGCTCCGAGGGTGCGTAGGGGTGGAAGCGGGCCTCGCCGCGGCGATCGCGATGGCACTCGCCTTCGCGTTCACGAACGGCTTCCACGACGCCGCCAACGCCATCGCCACGCTCGTGGCCACGCGCGCCGCGCGACCGCTCCCGGCGATCCTGATGGCCTCGGCCGCCAACCTCCTCGGCCCGTTCGTGCTCGGTGCCGCGGTCGCCAAGACGGTGGCTGGCATCGTGACCGTCGACCCCGATATCGCCGTCGCCGTCATCGGGGCAGGTTTGACGGGTGCGGTGCTGTGGAACCTCGCCACCTGGTACCGGGGCATCCCGTCCTCCGCGTCGCACGCCCTCGTCGGCGGTCTCGTGGGCGCCGCCATCGCCGCCGCCGGCGTCCATGCGGTCACCTGGGGACCGGTCGTCGATGGAAGCATCGGCGGCGTGCTCGGCATCCTCATCGGCATCTTCATCGCCTCGATCCTCGGCTTCGGCGCCTCGTGGATCCTCGAACGAGCCGCGATGCGCCTTGCGCGGCGCGCATCCGTCGCCGCGGGCCGACCCGTGCGGAGGGCCCAGTGGGTGACCTCGGGCTGGCTTGCCTTCAGCCATGGAGCCAACGACGCCTCGAAGACCGTCGGGGTGATCGCTGCGCTGCTGGTGGCGAGCGGCGTCATCGAGGACGTCGCGGACGCGGGCATCCTCGTCATCCTTGGCTCCAGCCTGGCGCTGACGCTGGGCACGGCGCTCGGCGGCTGGCGCATCGTACGCACCATCGGCCGGCGCATCTACCCCATCCGCAGCCTCGACGGGCTCGTCAGCCAGACGAGCTCGGCGGGTGTCATCTTCGGAGCGTCGCTCGGTGGTCTTCCCATCTCGACCAGCCAGGTGGTGTCCTCGTCGGTCGTGGGGATCGGCGCGGGGCGTCGGCGCTGGCGCCATGTCAGCTGGGGTGTGGTGCGTGAGATCGGCGTGGCCTGGTTGACGACGCTGCCCGCAGCCGCAATCCTCGCGGTCGTGAGCCTGCCCTTTTGGATGCACCTCGCTGGAGGGTGATGATGCGGATCCGACGACCGGGCGTTCACTGGTTCCTGCCCTCCGAGCCCGACGTGCTGGGCGGACTGCGGACACAGATGACCATCACGCTCTCCGGCGTGGAAGCCTTCGTGGCCTGGTCGACCGGCGACGCCGACGCTGCCGAACGGGTCCGCCAGACGGAGCACGAGGCGGATCGCGCCAAGCGCGAGGTGCGCGTGGCGCTGCGTGACGCCTTCATCACGCCCATCAGCCCGGAGGACATCTTCATCCTCAGCCAGCTCCTCGACAAGGTGCTGAACGGATGCAAGGACGTCGTGCGCGAAGCCGAGGTCATCGCCATGTCGCCGGATGCGCCGATGGCAGAGATGGCCCAGCACCTGCTGGCGGGAACCAGGCACCTGTCCCGGGCCTTCGAAGCCATCGGCGTCCACGGCGGCAAGGACGATCATCGCACCGCGACCGCGGCCGCCGATGCTGCGACGAAGTCCGCACGACGGATGGAGAAGGTGTACCGGCTGGCCATGAGCAGCCTCCTGGCCCTCGACGCTGGCGGTTCGGTGGAGCCCGAGCACGTGCGCGAGATCATCGGTCGCCGCGAGCTCTACCGGCGTCTGTCGCGCATGGCAGACACGCTGGCCGATGTCGCCGACCGCGTCTGGTACGCCGCCGTCAAGGAGATGTGAGCGTCTCCAGCAGCCGATGAGGCGAGCAGGGGCGGCCGTGCTGCGACCCTCCAGTCTTGGCGGTGCTGCGGGCTGGCGTATCCTCGACGATTGTCCAGGCAAGGGCACCACGATGTAGCGGGCAAGTGCCTGCCCGGTGAGCCGCACGCACTGAAGGGTCCCGGTTCGACACCGGGACCCTTCAGTGCTGTTCGCGAAGGCGGTCCTGATGGACCCCGCGCGCGACCTGTCTGGCTTACTCCGCGTTGGGGCAGGCGAACTGGTTGCAGACCTCCTGCGCGTTCTCCGGGGAGACCGTATCGAAGGGCAGGACTAGCCATAGCGGCGGGTTCACGCCGCCTTCGAGCATGTTGACGGCCCAGTCGATAGCCTGCTGGCCACCGGTGGGATAAACGAAGGTCACGCCGAGGCGACCGTCCAGAACGGACATGATCCCGCCATCGGGCGTGGGCAATGCGTCGATGCCGATGAAGAGGACCTGCGAGGTGTCGATCCCGGCGTCCTCCGCTGCGATCAGGGCACCCTCGGCCATCGGGTCGTTGTGACCGTAGAGGACATCGACATCGGGATGCGCCTGGAAGGCTGCACCCGCTGCCGGCACCGCACGCTCACGGAGCCAGTCGGCATTCTGCGAGAAGACGATGTTGTCCTCGCTCAGGCCACCGGCCACCAGGCCCGCGCGGAAACCGTCACCGCGGTCCGCGGCCGGCGGCGCGCCCTCGAGGCCACGGATCTCGGCGACCTTGCAGGCATCACGGCCGTTGTCCGCGCACCACTGCGCGGCGTACTCGCCGGCAGCCTGCCCGATGGCGACGTTGTCGGCGCCGATGAACATCGAGTAGTTCGGATCGACGAGGTTGCGGTCGAGGACGATGACCGGGATGCAGGCATCCCAGGCTTCCTTGACGATGTCGTTGAGAGGTGCCGCCTCGTTGGGGGAGATGATCAGAAGGTCGATGCCCTGGGTCAGCAGGTTCTCGACATCGCTGACCTGGGCGGCGTTGTCCTGTGCGGCATCCTGGAAGACGACCTCGATCTCGGGGTACGCGTCTGCAGCTGCCTGGATCTGGCTGTCCATGGCCTCGCGCCAGGGTTCAGCACGGTTGGCCTGGGACATGCCGATGACGTAGCTGTCCTTCGCCTCCGGCATCGGGCAGCCCGCGGGGAGCGGGCCTTCTGGCCGTGCATCGAGGTTGACGGTCCCGCCTCCGAGCTGATCCTCGGTGTACGGGACCCAACCATCCTGCGCCACCACCGCAGTGATCGAGCTCAGTGACAACACTGCCACCAGAGCACCCGCGAAGATGCTTCTTCTCATATCGGTTCCTCCTTCACGTCTGTCGATTGACTAGACCTTCCCGGACCGATCGCTGTGCCACCTCCTTCCGGTGTTCCTCGAAGTGGGTCGAAGGACCGTTGGTCGGACACCACCGAAAAAGCGTCCCGGCGATGACGCATTCACTGTCAGGAGCGCCTTGGATCATGTCTCTACGCCTCGGCACTGCTTGGCCGGAGTTGCTGCAACGCCACGGCGCCCACTACGAGCAGGCCCTTGATGACCATCTGTGCGGCACTGTCCACGTTGTTCAGGCTGAGCATGTTGCTGATGATGCCGAGGATGAAGGCGCCGGCGACCGCACCTGCGATGGTGCCCTTGCCACCGGCCAGGCTGGCACCCCCGATGACGACCGCCGCGATGGCGTTGAGCTCGTAGCCGACGGCTTCGTTGGGGCTTCCCTGGTCCAGCTGCGCGGCGTGCACGATGCCGGTCAGCGCGGCGAAGAAGGCGCACAGCATGAAGGCCGTGATCTTGATGCGCGACACCGCCACGCCGGAGAGGCGGGCCGCTGTCTGGTTGCCGCCGATGGCATAGAGATACCGGCCGAAGGCCGAGTAGCGCAGGACGAGGGCCATGACGATGGCGACGCCGAACATGATGATGGCCGGCACCGGGAAGACGCCCTCGATGCGGTAGCCGATGAATTCGAATGATGGGTCTGCTCCGCCTGCTCCGTACGAGATGGGCACGGCGATGCGACTGGACCAGATCACCGCCAGGCCTCGGGCGATGCTCATCATGGCCAGCGTGGTGATGAAGGACGGAACACGGAAGCGCTCGGAGACCCATCCGTTCCACCACCCGATGGCCAGGCCGAGGGAGAGGATGATCCCGATGGCCGCGTAGGCCGGCACTTGGTCGCGCATGAGCAGGTAGGCGCCACCCGTCGCCGCCAGGGCCACGACCGAACCGACCGAGAGGTCGATGCCGCCGACGATGATGACCAGGAGCATGCCTACCGCGAGGATCCCGGTCTCCGAGACGTCTCGGGCCACATTGCTGAGGTTGCGCTGGCTCAGGAACAGGATGGACTCGTCACGTACCGGTGAGAACACGATCGCCAGCACGACGACGATGATCAGCCCGAACAGGAACTGGAAGCTGAAGAGGGTGCCGATGATCTGGTTGGCGCGCGGTCGATCGAGCAGCTTGCCCACGCTCCGCCGGACCCGCTCCAGGACGCCTGCATGGGCCGATGGGGTCTCTGCCACGGTCGCATGTTGCGCAGCGAGGTGTTGCAGGAACAGGAACCCCGACGCGAAGCAGGCGATCCAGAACCCCACCCCGGTGTACTGCATGAGCAGCAGCTCCGTCCCGCGATCATGGATGAGGTAGATCGCGAAGTAGGCGAAGCTGGCCAGGCCGCCGAGCGGCACCAGCCAGGTCATCCACCGACGCTGCGCCCGTCCCGTCAGTCCCAGGACCAGTCCGATGGCGATGACCACCACGCCGATGGGCACGAGCGCCAGCGCTCCACGGATCTGTGCGAGGGAGGAGCCGACGTCCGGTCCCAGGGCTGATGCGCCCGACAGCAGCAGGCTGACGCCGGTGATGGTGGCGCCGCCACCCGTCAGCCATGGCAACACCACGAACGCGGCTGCGAGCGCGACCGCAGCGATGATGCAGAGCACCTCCACCGGCGATACGCGCGATCGATTCCGCGCCTGTCCTGCCAGCCTGCCCTCAGCAGCGTTGTTCATCGGCCAGCCCCGGGCACAGCCCGGGTGACGGACGTGTCCCGGTTCTCGTCGACGAAGCGCGTCGCGGCCTCCATGATCGCCTCCTGCTCGAATTCTGCTCGGGCGAACTCCCCGGTCACACGCCCGTCGCACAGGACGTAGATGCGGTCGCAGACGGCGATCAGTTCTGGCATCTCGCTCGACACCAGCAGGAACGACGTGCCTTCGCGAGCCAGCTCTCCGACCAGTTGATAGATCTCAGCCTTGGCACCCACGTCGATGCCGCGCGTAGGCTCATCGAGGAGGAAGAGCGTGATCTCGGTCAGCAGGAACTTGCCGATGACGACCTTCTGCTGGTTGCCACCGCTGAGATTGGCGACGAGGGTCTCGATGGTCGGGGTCTTGATGCGGAGGTCATCGACCACACGCCCGACGGCCCGCTTCTCAGCTCGCTGGCTGATGACGCGCAGCCGGTTCGTGAACTGCCACAGCGATGCCAGCGTGGCGTTCTCCGTGACCGACCGCTCCAGCACCAGGCTTTGCAGCTTGCGGTCCTCTGCCACGAGGCCCAGGCCCGCTTGGATGGCTTCCTGCGGCGAGGTGAAGCGAACCGGGCGTCCGCCCAGGCGGATCGTGCCGGTCAGGCTGTCGGGCGGGTACACGCCGAAGATGGCCTCCAGGAGCTGCGTGCGACCCGCTCCCATGAGGCCGGCCACGCCTACGATCTCCCCCTGCCGGACGGTCACCGAGACGTCGTCGAGGATCTTGGTCCGACCCTGCACATAGCTCAGTCCATCCACCCGCAGGACCTCGTCGCCGAGCTCGACCGGGGCCTTGGGGTAGAGCACCTCCAGGTCGCGACCGACCATCATCCCGATGAGTGAGCGCCGGGGTGTCTCCGCTGGGTCCGCGCTTCCCACCGTGCGTCCGTCCCGGAGCACCGTGATCCGATCGGTGATGGCGTAGACCTCATCGAGTCGATGCGAGATGTAGACGACGGCGACGTCGTGGTCGCGGAGTCCACGGATGACGTCGAAGAGGTACTCGACCTCGCTGTCGCTCAGGGCTGAGGTCGGCTCGTCCATGACGATGACCTTGGTATCGAGACTGAGGGCTTTGGCGATCTCGACGAGCTGGCGCTGGCTGACCCGCAGCCGCCCGATCGGGCGGCTGGTATCGATATCGAGGCCCAGCTTGGACATCAGCGCGTCCGCCGCCTTGCGCATCGCTCCTCGGTCGATGGTCCCGATGCGCGTCTTGTGCTCGCGCCCGAGGAAGATGTTCTCGTAGACGGACAGCTCCGGGACCAGGTTCAGCTCCTGGTGGATCATCGCCACGCCGCTGTCGATGGCTTCGCGCGTATTGCGGAACGAGACTGGCTTGCCTGATAGCAGCATCTCGCCTTCGTACTCCGTGTAGATGCCGCTCATGATCTTCATCAGCGTCGACTTGCCGGCCCCGTTCTCGCCGACGAGCCCGTGGACCTGGCCGACGTGCACGTCGAAGGAAACGTCCTCGAGCGCGATGACACCCGGGAAGCGCTTGGTGATGTGGCGCATCCGCAGGTACGGCGGAGTGACGGTCACGTCGGCCACGGCCTCATCGGAGACGGGCAGGGCGGTCATGCCGGCGGCGCCTTCGCCGTCGACCCGCGCACGACGAGCCGGGCCGAGAGCACGACTTCCTTGATCGCTGCCGTTGGTTCCCGCAGGCGGCGGATGAGCAGGTCGGCAGCGCGAGCCCCGACGCGATAGGTCGGCTGCTGGACGACGGTCAGCGGCGGGTCAAGGAGCTCGCCCGTAGGGAGGTCGTCGAAGCCCACCACCGACATCTCGTCAGGTAGCTTGACGCCGCGCTCGCGCAGTGCCCCGAGCACACCGATGGTGGTCAGGTTGTTGACCGCGAAGATGGCCGTCGGCGGCTCCGGCAGATCGAGGAGTCTGCGGGTCACGGTCAACCCGGCCGTCTCGTGGAAGTCGCCGTGGCAGACCAGCTCCGGCTGGAGTGGGATCCGGGCCTCCCGCATGGCTCGCTCATATCCCCGGGAACGCTCACGCGCCGTCTCGGCATCGCTGGGGCCGCCCACGATGGCGATACGGCGATGGCCGAGCCGCACCAGATGGGCCACCGCCTCGTGCGAGGCACTCTCGTTGTCCACGACCACGCTGTCAGTGGGCAGATCGACGATGTGCCGGTCGATGGCCACGACGGCCCTGCCTAGATCCTGGAACCGGCGCAACGCCGAGCCGTTCTCGTTGGTGGTGGCGATGATCACGCCCGCCGCGCGCTCGGCCGCCATCACGCCAAGGCTCGCGGCTTCCCGGTCGGGGTTCTCGTCGGTATTGGAGAGCACCAGGGAGTAGCCATGACGCTGGGCCACGTCTTCGACGCCACGGGCGACGGCGGTGAAGAACGGGTTCCCGATGTCGCTGATGATCAGGCCGAGGATGCGTGCGCTGCCGGAGCGCATGTTGCGAGCAAGGTTGTTGGGGACGTAGTCCAGCTGCTCAGCGGCATCGATGATGCGCTGAAGTACGGGAGCACTGACCCGGTTCGGGTCAGCTGAGAGTGCACGTGAGACCGTCGCTACGGACACACCGGCCCGTGCGGCGACATCTGCCATCGTCGCCATGGTCGCTCCGGTCGACCTCTCCTAGCCTGGCTGCACCGCCTGCAACCGATTACGCATTCCACGGCCCTTGTCCGACACCCCGCTGCGCTCACTTCAGCAGCGGCCAAGACTGTCTGTGCGTCTCCATTGAAATCGATTACATCCTTGCAGTCAAGGTCTGACTTGCATCATCTCTTACCGGCGCTCAGACGGCGTGGACGTGATCCCGTTCGGCACCTTGGCGCCGTAGTCCTGCGGGATCCAGGTGGCCAGGACGTGCGCTGCCCAGGTGACCGGTCGGCGAGTCACGTTCTGGGGAGTGGAGCCGCCGGTCGGGCCCTGAACGCGAGGACCTGCGGTTCACGCATCCCGACGTCGCGCAGACGTCAGGGGATCGCCTCGAACCGCGCTGTCCTGAAGTCCACGTCGAGTGCGATGGCGCGCCCGGACCGAACCTCCGCCGGCCTTCGCGCGCGCTCGCACCGTTGTACCGTGCGCTGATGAGCGATGATGCTCGACGGCCTGGACGTCTCGCGCCGCGTGGATGCTGCCTGACCCGCGCCGATGGAACCTGCGCAGTCGGAGACCTCACGTGACCGAACACGATCGCCGCCTCGACCGAAAGCTAAGGGCGATCGCCGCCGGCCGCTACACCCCGGACGACTTCGTGATCGCGGACGCCAAGGACGCGGACATGGGCTTCGGCCTGACGGCGGCCGGTGCCGTCGATGGCGTACCGGCCGGCGTGCTGGGTCCCGGCCGCTACCAGACCCGGGAGCGCTACCTCGATGACATGCGCGCACAGGCGAACCACGGTGTGGTCGACATCCTGCTGACCTCTGCCTCCAATGGGGAGCGCCTCGCGAGCGATGGCTCGCTGCCCGACGACCTGACCCTGGCCATCCGCGCCAACGACACCAGCGACGTCTGGGTCGGACGCGGCGCGGGGTATGCCACCATGCCGTCCCGCCCCTTCCGGACGGTGGATCTGGCGGCCATCCGCCCGTTCTGCGACCTCGTCCTCTATTCCATCACCTTCAACAACGACCTCGAGGCGGACCTCGTCTCGCTGGAGGCCTACGCGGCGTTCCGTCGCGAGGCTGCGGCCATCGGCATGCGGCACTTCCTGGAGGTGTTCAACCCCAACGCCCCCAGCCGACTGGAGCCTGACGAGGTGGCAGCCTTCGTGAACGACTCGATCGTGCGTGCCCTCGCCGGCGTCACCCAGGCGCAGCGGCCCGTCTTCCTGAAGCTGGGCTACAACGGGGCCGATGCCCTGCTCGAGCTGACCGAGCACGACCCATCGCTGGTGGTCGGGATCTACGGCGGCACCGTCGGGCACCACCCGCGACACGTTCGAGCTGCTGCATCGCGCACATCTGCACGGTGCCCGCGTGGCCCTCTTCGGCCGCAAGATCCAGCACGCCGAGTCCCAGCTCGACCTCGTCGACCTGCTGCGACCGGTCCTGCGCGGCGAGCTGAGCCCGACCGATGCGGTGAGGACCTACCACGAGGTGCTCGCCCGGCGGGGCGTCGTGCCGCGTCGAAGCCTCGATGAGGACCTGGAGCTGACGGACCGGGTACTTCGTTCCGAATGAACCTCCCAGCCCGGGAGCGCAGCGGTGTGCTGTGCGTGGGCACGCTGCTCGTGGATTACGGCAAGGTCATCGACGCCTATCCGCCACGCGACGGCCTGGCCACGATCGAGGAGATCTCGCTGAGCACGGGCGGAGCAGCCCTCAACATGGCCGTCGATCTCCGTCGCCTGGGCGCGCGCTTCGACGTCAGCGTCATGGGCTGTGTGGCCGATGACGATGACGGGGCCTTCATCCGCGCCGCATGTGCCGATGCCGGTGTCGATGCGCAGCGCGTCCAGGTACGACTGGGTGCCACCACCGCCTTCACGGACGTGATGGTGGAGCGAGACGGAGGTCGGCGCACGTTCTTCACCCACCTGGGGACGAACGCACGCTTCCGCGCCGAGCCGTCCGACCTCGCGGGCTCGCCTGCCCGCATCCTCCACGTGGGCAATCTTGGGGCGCATCCACTGATGGATGACGTGGACGCCGATGGCGCGAGCGGCTGGTCAGCGCTCCTGGCTGCGGCGCAGGCGGCTGGGATTCACACGAACATGGAGCTGGCGACCTTCTCGCCGGACCGGCTGGCGGCGCTCTCTGGTCCCTGCCTGCCGCACCTCGACTCGATCATCGTCAATGAACTGGAGGCCGGCGCCCTGACGGGCACCGCCATCTCGGTATCGACGGCGGACGACGTGGTGGACTGGGCCGCCATGCTGGCGCTGGCGCACGGACTCCTCGAGCGCGGCGTCTCCAGGCTGGCGGTCGTGCACTTCCCGGCGGGCAGCGTCGCGGCCGCTCCCGATGGACGGACGTGGCGACAGGGCTCGGTCCGCGTGCCCCCGGCCCGGGTGCGCAGCACCACCGGTGCCGGTGATGCGTTCGCTGCTGGCGTCATCTTCGGCCTCCACGAGGACTGGTCAGTGGAGGCGAGTCTCCGGCTCGGCGTGGCGGCGGCGGCAGCCTGTGTGCAGGACCGTCACACGTCGAACGGGATCATGCCCGCCCAGGCCTGCCTGGCGGCCGGCGACGCGCTGGGGTATCGAGCGACCTAGACGTTGATGACGTCGCGCACCGCGAGCGTCGGTCGCCTGAAGTCCGGGCGTGCTTCAGGCATCGCTGTCGGGCCCTGTGCTCGACCGTGACCACTGCCACTCACACCGGTCCGCGGGACCCCGACGACACCGACATCGTCCACGCCAGGATGCTCCAGCAGGACGCGCTCCACGTCGCCCGGGTACACGACGCCTCCCTCGGTGGTGAACCCATCGCGGAGGCGGTCGATGATCCAGACGAAGCCGTCGCCATCGATGCGGGCAGCGTCGCCCCTGCCGGACATCCGCCACGCTCAGCAGGTTGACGACGTTCCAGGTGACGTTGGCGTGGGTCAGCATCACGCCCTTCGGTGTTCCCACCGTCCCGGACGTGTGGGGCAGCAAGAGGACATCGGCGAAGTCGACAGGGAGATCGACCCGGTCTTCGGACGATCGCGCCAGCACCTCTTCATAGGCAAGCCTGCCCTGCGATGGTTCGCCGACATCGAGGCTGTGACGGACCGAGCGGGGCAGCTGGACCGGATCCCGAAGATGGTGGCCAGCACGATCCGCGGTTCGACATCACGCAGGACGGCCCCGACGGTCGCTGGCGTGACGCGGTGGTTGACCGGGGCAAGAGCGCAGCCGAGCAGGCCCGCGGCGAAGAGCGTCTCGAGGAACGCCGGATGATTAGGCCCCAGCCACGCGAGCCGGTCACCGGGCACGACACCGAGGTCCAGCAGGCCGTTGGCCAGCCGCCGGATCCGGGCGGCCATCTGAGCATAGGTGAGCCGGTCCGTCCCGTGGATGATGGCCACGTCCCGCGGTGCCACACGCGCGCGCCGCTCGACCCACGAGCCGACCCTGTCCGTCACGGGAACGCCTCATTCCACGGCCCGAGCATGACCAACGGTCGCGCGGATGTCGAGTGTCGCCCGCGCCATCAGCGCCTGCTACCGATCGCCCCCCGGCGCTCGTGGATGTCAGGCTGAATGGGTGCTGCCGTCGAGCGACCCGGAGGTGGTCGAGCGAGCTGCCCTCTCTGCGGCCAGCCTCGACCCCACCGAGAGGACGATGCGGTAGGCGACCAGGAAGACGACGGTGGCGGTCATGCTGAGGTAGCCCCAGAAGACCCATGCCGCCTGGGTGTCCGAGCCGGCCATGAGGCCGTGGAGCGTGGCGCCGATGAAGGCCAGGAACGACAGATAGTGGAGGCGGCGCCAGGACCCCTGGCCGATGCGCTTGCGGAAGTAGAAGCTGAAGAGCACGACGCCGCTGGTGATGAGGGCCAGCTGCCCCAGGCCGACCCACAGCGGGCGAAAGGGACCGCTGAACGGGACCAGCACCTCTGCCGGGCTGTAGGGCACACTACGGTCGATCATCAGCACGGCGGCGTGGACCAGCGCCAGGGCCAGCCCGATCGAGGCCAGGTCCTGGTGCAGCGTGAAGGACACGGCCCGATGGGCGATGGCATCGAGGATCTTGGTCGAGAGCAGGAGCCCGTAGATGACCGACCCCGTGAGCGCCAGGTAGGCCAGCAGGGCGGTCGTACGGGTCGCGTACCAGGGCAGGCGGTCATACTCATCACGCAGCCAGCCGGCAGCGGCATCAAGCGCCTGGCCGCCCGTCCCGGCGAGCACCACGATGAGGAGCACGGCGAAGAGCGACCAGCGCAAGCGCCGCGTCCTGGGGCTCAGGCCCTGGTACTTCACGCCAGCCACCGCATCGTCTGTGGTGACGCGATCACCTCGCCGCCCTCAAGCAGGAGCACGGCGGCCCAGGCTCCGGATCGCTCGAGCATGTGCATGCCCTCCTCGGAGCCGGCGATGACTGCGGCTTTGGCCAGCGCCTCCGCGGCGAGCGCGCTCTCCGCCACCACGCTCGCCTGGACGACATCTGTCTCCGACGGCCTCCCGGTGTGCGGGTCGATGAGATGGTGTGTCGGCCCGCCATCCACGTGCCACCGATGGACGCTGGTACCGGACGTGGCCACGCCGAACGGGTGACCTCGTCGTGCCCGCGGGACCGATAGCACGGCCAGGTCGGTCGCCTCATCGATGGGATCCGCGACGGATACCCGCCAGCTCGACCAGGCGGGCACGCGAAGCGCCACGTCCCCGTCCGCGTCCACCAGGGCCGCTGGATAGGCGCCGAGCAGCGCGAGCGCTCGATCGGCGAGCCAGCCCTTGGCGACTCCGTCGAGATCGAAGCGGACCCGACCCTCGCGCCTGACCGTGCAGTCCCGTCCGCGTCCCTCTACCCACCATCGTCCCGCCTCCCTGACTTCGAGTCGCCCACGTTCAGCGCCCAGTCGTGCGTCCAGGAGCGTGACGTCGACCAGGCCCTCAGTACGTACCTTCGCCCTGTGCGCGCGCACGAGGATCTCGCCGAGCGTGGGACGCACGCGCACGCTTGGCGCGTAGGCGTGGCGGTTGAGCTCGTTCAGGTCGGAGTCATCCCGGAACCGAGTGAGGCGGCGAGCCCACGCCTCTACCCGGGCGGCTACGCGCTGAAGGTCGCGCTCGGCTTGTCCAAGGGCGGAAGCCGGGCATGCGACGCGCAACGTGAGCGTGCCTCCCATGGCAGGACATGAGAAGCGGGGCTCGCTGTGCGGCGCCACCATCAGGGGTTCAGGTGCGACCTCGGTAGGCTCGACCGAGACTGACAGGTGGCGCCTCAACCCGACTGGTGGGTCCTGGTCACCGGCGACTTGGCCACCGGGGTCTTGGGCTGCTGTTTGGTGGCCGTTGGCTGGCGCGAGGTCCTCGATCCCGTGGACGTGACCGTCGAGGTGCCAGCGCGGATGACCACGATACGCGGCGGTGGCGCCTTCTCCCGGATGACCTTCGCTCCGCGCGGCGCCTTCTGCCCGGGCTTCAGGCGTACGTACTTGACCGGCCGCTTGGCGGTGGGCTTGGCATCTGCCCTCGCAGGAGCGGCGACCTCGGCCTGGCCCGGGTCGGCCCCGTCCGCGTTCACCGGGACGCGCACGAGCCCCGCGCCGATGATGCTCAACGCCGCGACGGCACCAGCTCCCACCACGAGGCGGGATGGCTTGGGGTCGGGCCGCGAATGGCGCGGCTTCCCGGGCCCTGGATCGGCGGCGGCCGCTTCGCGGCTAGCGTTCCGAAGCCCGCGCATCGGTCAGGTCGCTCATCGGCTCTCGCACTGCTTCTTGAGCTCCTCGGCTGCTCGCTCGTCTGTCTCGTGGAGCCTCTCGGCTGCGCGCTCGCACTCGTGCTTCGCGGCCTCGTCCCCGCGCTCGTCCTCGCGCTCGCGCGGCGGCGTCTTCGGTGCCGTGGCGGGGGGAGTGGAGCGCTTGCTCCTGTTGGTCCTGGTCGTCGTCTTCCTTGGCTGGGCAGGCGACGTCTTGACCGAGGCGGCCTCGGCGCGGCTGGGCGCCCCTTCATGGACGACGATCGTCTCGGCCTTCGGCGCGGGCTTCACGTAGATCTTCCGGGGCTGCAGCGCAGGCTCGACCACGGCCTGCTCGGTGTCGCCCGGTCCCACTTGACGTTCCATCGCCTCTGCCGGCCCGGGTGCGAATCCGGCGGCTGCCAAACCCACGGCCAGGACGACGGAAGCACTGACCGCGCCTGCGGCGAGGGCAACCCGCTGGTACGTCAATGAATCGCCTCCTCGTAGCTGTTCGTTCGCGGCTGAGTCTCCCGGTTCGCGGTCGGCGACACCATCCGACGAAACGTACCCGGGGGACTAGCACCTTGCGGACCCGGCCGGTCGCCGATGCGCTGGCAGACGCCAGCCGCCGTGCAGCTCCTTCACAGCGTGGCGAGGGCGTCCCGCAGCGCTGTCCCGATGAGCTCGACCTGTCGGGGCGTCAGGTCGGGACTGATGTCGAGGTGCACGGCGCAAGACAGGTGCCTGACGGTGCTCGACCAGCGATCCGGGCCGTAGCTGTAGTCGCCGGGTTGCTCGGACCATGGCCCGCGAGCCGACCACGTGCGGGCCTCGAGGATGTGTCGCCAATACGGGGCGACATGGAGGTCCGGGACAGCGGGATCGAAGAGGACCTCGGCAGCAAGGCCGAACTCCTGGAGCGCACCTGCGAGCGCGCCGGCCACCCATGCCTCGGGGCACAGCAGGATCAGGGCGATGGCGGTATCGCCGGCCTCGTCATGGCTGGCGCGCAGCCGGATGCCCTGGCCATCGGCGGCATCGGCGATCTCGTCCACGATCCGGGCGCGATCGGCGCGGCAGGCCGCGATGATGTCATCGAGGCGGTGGAGCTGGACGCCGGCCACAGCTCCCTGGAGCTCGGACATGCGGCAGGTGATGCCGTAGAAGCCGGATGACCCCGCAGCGTCGTCGCGCAGGCCGGCGGCGACATCGTGGTACATCAGCGCCCGGGCATGGAGCTGGGCATCGTTCGTCGTGACGATGCCGCCCTCGCCGCAGGTGATGATCTTGTTGTACTGCAGGCTGAAGCAGCCGAGGTCACCGATGGTGCCAAGCCGTCGTCCGTCGAAGCTGCCGCCCATCGCCTGTGCGGCGTCCTCGATGACGAGCAGGTCGTGTCTCTGGGCCAGCTCCATCACCGCGCCCATGTCGGCCGCGGCACCGCGCATGTGTACCGGGATGATCGCTTTCGTGCGCTCGTTGACCAGGGTCGCGGCATCGGCGACGTCGATGGTCAACGTCTCGTCGGCCTCGGCGATGACGGGGACTGCGCCGACGGCCACGACCGCAGCCGGCGTGGACACCCAGGTGTAGGCGGGCACGATGACCTGGTCGCCGGGGCCGACACCGGCTGCCGCGAGGGCAGCGGTCAGCGCCGTCGTGCCGGACGCGACCGCGAGGGCATGGGTGGCACCCAGCCGCTGGGCGACGTCCCGCTCGAAGGCGGCCACCGCGGATGGACCCTCCACCGCGCCGTAGTAGCGGAACAGGCGTTTGGAGCGCAGGACCTCCAGGACCGCGGCCTCCTCCTCGGCTCCGACTCGATTGCCTCCCGGGAACATCGGCGGCAATCCCTCGATCGCTCGGCGAGTCATCTTCCTCCTCGAGCCCTCGAGCTCACTTGACGCTACCGGCGGTGATGCCGTCCACGATGTGCCGGTTGAAGACGACGTAGATCACGACCATCGGGATGGTCACCATCGCCAGCGCTGAGAACAGCATCGAGTAGTCGGTCTGATAGCGGCTGGAGAAGGCCAGCAGCCCCGTGGGGATGGTCTTGAGGTCGTCGTCCTGGATGTACAGCAACGCCAGCAGGAATTCGTTCCAGGCCGCCAGCGCGGAGAAGATGGCGACCGTGGCCAGACCTGGGCGCAGCAGCGGCAGCGCGACGCGGCTGTAGGTGCGCAGATCGCTGGCGCCGTCGATGCGGGCCGCGTCGAACAGCTCCTCGGGCAGCCCATCCATGAAGACCTTGAGCAGGAACGTCGCGAGGGGCAGGCCCATGGCGGTGTAGGGGATGATCAGCGCCCAGCGCGTGTCGGTGATCTCCAGTTGCGTGAAGAGGTTGGACTGGGCGATGAAGTAGGACTGCAGGGGTAGCAACAGTCCCAGCGCGAAGAGGCCCAGGGCCAGGTTGCGGCCGCGGAAGCGGTAGCGACTGAAGGCGAAGGCCGAGAGCGATGCGATGAGCAGGATCAGGAACACCGATGTGCCCGTCACGATGGCGCTGTTGAGGGCGTACGTGCTCAGGTTGGCGGCCTCCCAGGCGTTGGCCCAGCGCGACAGGTCGATCGACTCCGGCAGCGCGAACGGCGACCGGAAGATGGCGCCGTTGGACTTGAAGCTCGACAGCACCATCCAGACCAGCGGGAAGAAGAAGGCCAGCGCCAGCACGACCATGGCAGCACCGGACAGCCAATGGGCTAGGCGTGAGCCGAGCGGGCGTCGGGGGAGGGGTCGCTGGGCGCTCATCGCGTCCGCTCGCCTCGCCTGCGCGCCTGGCTGTACAGCAGGCCCACTCCTACCACGATGGCCGTGAGTAGCACGGCCATGGCGGAGCCGTAGCCCACATCGCCCGCGCGGAAGACGGTCTTGACCAGCAGCGTCGTGGGATCTCCGTCGCGCCGTAGGGCCCGCCATTGGTCAGCACGAAGAACAGGTCGAAGCCCTGGAAGCCGCCGGTCACGCACAGCAGGATGGCGACGCCGATGGCGCCCCGGATCATGGGCACCTTGACGTGGCGGAACAAGGCCCACTCGCCGGCACCGTCCAACTTGGCGGCCTCCTCGACCTCGGCCGGGATCTGGCGCAACGCGGCATAGAAGATGACCATGTAGAAGCCGGCATAGACCCACCCGGAGACGACGCTGATGGCCAGCAACGCGGTCGCCGGGTCCCCCAGCCAGATGCGCTGCAGATCCTCCAGCCCGAGTGCCTCCAGGGCTCCATTGATGAGGCCGAAATCCGGGTTGTAGACGAACGACCAGAGCACCGCCACGACCACCAGTGGCAGCATCACCGGCACGAAGATGGCGACGCGGAACCACATGCCGGCGCGGCGCATGGTGATCAGGCCTGCCAGTGCCAGGCCCACGCCGACCTCCAGCACGATGGTCGCGGCGATGTAGATGACCACGTGCACGAACGAGGCCCGGAACAACTCATCCCCGAGGGCGCGCCCGTAGTTGTCGAGGCCGATGAACGACATCGGCCCGAAGCCATCCCAATCGGTGAAGCTGTAGCCCACCGTCAGCATCATCGGCAGCAGGACCGCGGCGCCAAAGACGGCCAGTCCGGGCGCCAGGAACAGCCATGGGGTGATGGTCCGAGTCGGCTTCACAGGTCTACTCGTCGGAGCAGATCAGCGATGGGGGCGCTCGTGCCGGGCGCCCCCATCACCACGAACCGGGTCGGGGTTAGCGCCCGAGACGCTCGTCGAGCGTCGCGAGTGCCTCGGCCGGCGTGGCCTGGCCGCCGAGCACGGCTGCCTCTGCTTCGTACAGCTGCAGGGCCATCTCGACGTCATAGCCGGTGTCCGGCGGCAGCACCACCGGCGCACCTGTCTTGAGCAGGTCGGTCAGGAGTGCCGATCGCGAATCCCGGTCCGCTTCCGCTGCCAATTCGGCGAGCGGGGCCAGCTCCGCGTCGTTGATGAACGCGAGGACGTTCGGTGGGCTGTTGACCAGTGCCAGGAACTCGATGGCCAGGTCGATGTTCTCGCTGTTGGCGTTGACCATGTGGCCGGTCGAGACGCCGATGACGCTTTCCTGATCGCCGGCCGAGCCCTCGGGCATGGCGGGCAGGTTCACGAAGTCGAAGTCGAGATCGGGGTTCTCGTCGATGGCCCAGCTCACCAGCCACGAACCGATCGGATGCATGGCGGCCTGCCCCTGGAAGAAGAGCTGTGCGCCGGCATTGTCGTCGACGGCGTTGACGCTCTCGTTGACGCACTTGTGTGCGGCCAGCTCCTCGATGTAGCCGAAGGCCTTCTCCCACTCGGGCGTCGAGAACTTGCCTTCGCCACTCAGGGTCGCATCGTAGACATCCTCACCCACGACACGGGAGGCGATGTGGCTGAGCCAGTTGCCGGCGGCCCACAGATCCTTGTTGCCCGAGGCGATCGGGATCACGCCGGCCTCGTTGAGCGTGTCACAGGCGGCCAGCAGCTCCTCCCACGTGGTCGGCGGCGTCAGGCCGTTGGCGTCGAGGATCTCCTTGTTGTACCAGATGACGTTGGTGACATCGGCCGTGTGCGGCACGAGGACGACCTTGCCGTCGACCGACGCCTCCGCGAACACGCCCTCGTCGTAGATGCCCGCGAGCGGTCCGTCCGTCACTGCGGCGGTCAGGTCTGCTGCGTACCCATCCGCGTAGCGCGAGGCCATGCGGTCGCCGGTCCACTCGAAGTAGATGTCGGGAGCATTGCGCCCGGACAGCAGGTTGGGCAGCCCGATGGTCTGGTAGAGGTCGTCGTCCTGGTAGTTCATCTCGACGTCGACGCCGGGATGCGTCTCTTCGAACTGTGCCGCGATATCGTCCCAGACCCGGATGCCGGCCTCGCCCGGAGATCCCATGGCGACACGCAGCGTCGTGTCCTGGGCCAGGGCTGCGCCAGCACCGCCGACGACGCCGACTGCCAGCGCGGCTGAGACCGCGATCAGGGTGCGCTGTCCTCTCCTCATGGAGGATTCTCCTTCCAGCTATGGGACCTCGCCCGGCCGGAACATCGTCCCGGACAGGACGGACAAGGTCATCTCCATGGCGTCGCCGAACACGCGTACCCGTGCGCGACGAAGCCTGATCAGGAACGGCGCCAGCTCCGCTGGCCCGTCCTCGTCCAGCCGCCCCGCAGCTGCCAGGTCGGCGATCCTGCGGACGGCCTGTGCGCCGATCTCGAAGGCCAGCAGCCAGGGCCGGATCTCCTCGAGCAGTCGACGGTTCGTGACCGGACCGCGCAGGAGGTGGTCGGCCGCCTGCAACAGGCGATCGGCCAGCGAGCTCAGTACCGCTGCGCCTGTCGCGGCATCCCCGTACGAGAGCTCGAACAGCGCCGCCTCCAGCGCCTCTTCCACGATGGGTGCGTCGGCGGCGGAAAGGCAGGAGGAACGTACGTTGTCCGCGAAGAGCGCGAACGCGGCCAGGTCGGCTTCGCCGACGACGTCGCGCATGGCGCGATGCCAGCTGGCCTCGGGGTCATAGCCCGCCGGGTCGCGCAGGTAGTCGGCGACGGTGGCTAGCGGGATCTTCGAAGCCTCGAACAACTCCATGCCGTTGGCGACGATGCCCTTGCAGGACCTCCACAGCTCGGGATCGCGGCCCCGGTAGGGACCGATGTGCAGCTCGTAGCTCATGTGCACGTCGTTGACCGGGTAGTTGTCCCAGTAGGTGGGCCGGCGGCGCGCGGTGCGGGTGAAGAGCTCTGCCTCGGCGAGGTCCAGCGTGGGAGCGCAGATGGCACGGCCGGTCCAGTAGATGTCGATGCGAGGGTGCAGCCCGGCCCCCAGCACGGACAGGCTGGGCTCCGCCCCCGTGCCCGAGTACTCCGTCGGACAGAGGACCAGATCGACGCTCGAGGGCAGGGACTCCAGGACCGAGTTGGCCAGGCTGATGTGAGCTTGTTCGAGGCTGGGGAACGCCGCCTGGTCCTGCGGGAATTGCAGCCGCCGCGGGATGTCGTCGACGAGGAGCCCGATGCGGCTGACGCCCAGGTCCAGGACGCTGCTGATCTTCGTCGTCAATGCCGCGATCTCGTGCGGGTCCGAGTAGCGGATGGACAACCCCGGCGAGATACACCAGGTCAGCTCCATCCCGGCGGTCCGGCATCGCTCGACGACCTGCTTGAGGCGCTCGAGCTCCTCGCCGTCGTAGGCCGCCCGCCACCGCTCGCGGAGCATGGGGTCGTCCTTGGGTGAGTAGACGAAGGTGTTCATCCCGCGCGCGGCCAGGAAGTCGATGAGCTCAAGGCGCTGCTGGTGTGTCCAGGGATGACCGTAGAAGCCCTCGATCACGCCGCGTATCGCGAACGGAGACCTGGTCATCGACCGACCACCCGCTGGAGGTGGCCCTGGTTCACCGCATCGCCGCCGGCGACGTTGCTGCTGCTGAAGACCTCGGGTTCGATGCCGCGCGCCAGCAGTCGCTCGACGACCTCCGCGACCAACGAGTTGGCGATCGCGGCCGCGACGACCGTCGAGGTCGGGGCCACGCGGATGGGCAAGCCCTCGATGTCGACGGCGGCATCACCGACCACTCCGCCGTTGTCGATGACCACGTCGACGAGCTCATGCAGCCGTGCCACGCCGTGCTGGCGCACCGCGTCCGAGGTGGCATGGTCGATGCTCGTGATGGCGATCGTCCGCAGGCCGCGTGCCCGGGCCGCCCGGGCCATCTCGGTGATCACGGCATTGCTGCCGGAGTTCGATGCGATGAGCAGCACGTCCCCCGACCTGGTGGGGTGGTCGTCGAGGATTGCCGTGGCCAGACCGGGCACTCGTTCGAGGGCCGTGCTCAGAGGAGCGCTGCCATGCAGCATCAGGCCCTCGAACAGGATGGGTGCGACGCGCACCAGGCCGCCGGCGCGGTAGAACATCTCTTCCGCGAACATGTGGGAGTGGCCCGAGCCGAAGGCATGGATCGAGTTGCCGTTGGCCATCGCCTCGGTCATGAGCGCAGCCGCGGCATCGATGTTCGCCCACTCGTCCGTGGCGAGGCGCTCGATCATTGTTCCAGCTACCGCAAGGTAGCGCTGTCCGGCCGTGGATCGAACGGCTGTCACATGTCCCTCGTTCATGCTGCCTCCCAGACGTGGACGAAGCCGCGATAGCGACCGGGATTGTCGTGGGCCCCAAGGAGGAGCGCTCCCTGGAGCGGTGGTCCGTCAGCGCTGCGCGCCTCGACAGCCGGGGACCGCTGCGCGACCAGTCGCTCGAAACGGGCTCGCAGCGGCCCGTCCTGGACGAGACGCCCGCCGATGGCCAGCGGTACCGGTCGACCGCCATGAGGCAGGTGCTGCACCGCCGCGCGCACGAGTGAAGCCAACTCCATGGCGGCGGCTTGCACGATCCCCGTCGCAACCTCGTCGCCGGCCTCGGCCGTGGCCAGCACGGCGGGCGCGAAGCGCGCGATGGCGTCGACCGGTCGCCGGAGGCCGTGGAGTCGATCGCCCACATCATCGAGTCCTTCGAAGTGGCGTTCGGCCGGTGGCACGAGAGCCGTCGAGGGGCCGCGACCGTCGACGGCCTTGAGGACGGCACGAAGTCCGGCGCTGCCGATCCAGAACGCGCCGCCTTCGTCGCCCACCAGGTATCCGTGGCCGCCGACGATCGAGGGAGAGCCCTCGGGGGGAGCGGCGAGGCAGGCCACCCCGGTGCCGACGACGACGCTGATGCCCCAGCCCATCGAGAGCGCGCCGGCATGACCGGTGACGGCGTCGTCGGCGAGCCAGACCTGCGCCGCTCCCACGCTGTCGGCCACCGCGGCACACAGCCGTCGACGGGAGGGCTGGTCGGTGGGGGCCGTGGTCAAGCCCAGCACGGCGCGATCGGTCGCCGGTGTGCCGATCCGGTGCCAGCCCTCCGCCACGGCCGCGGCCACCGCCTCGAGCGTGTCACCCTCGAGCCGGCTGACGCCCTCGAGCTCCACGCTGCCGGGCGTGTCCGAGTGGCGCAGGCGGATGGCTGACTGCCCACCGTCGATCGCGAGTACCCGCCTCACGCGGGCAGTCCCGTCGCCCGGAACGAGGGCGTTGCGGAGTGGGATGCGCGCGCCGGAACGTGGGCGCTCAGCTGGTAGCGATCACCTCGATAGATGCAGTCGGCGATCATCATCACGCGGCCATCGCTGTCCACGTCGGTCATGCGCATGAACAGCGCGGCCTGGCCCGGAGGAGTCCCGAGCAGCTCACGGGTCTCCTCGTCGGGCAGGAGTGGTTCGATGGTGACATCGGCAGAGCCGGGCACGAGCCTGTAGCGGCTCCCCAGCAATTCGTAGAGGGAGCCGTCGAGGTCGCGCGCTTCCAGGCCGGGAACCAGCGCCGCTCGGATCCAGACGGTCTCGATCGCCATCGGCTCGCCAGTGCCCAGCCGCAACCGGCTGAACCGGACGACCGCCTCACCTTCCGGGACACCGAGGCGACGTGCGACGTCGGTGTCCGCGCCGGTGACCTCGAAGGCCAGCAGCCGGCTGCCCGGGACCAGGCCCCGATCGAGCATGTCCTGGCTGAACGACGTCATGCCCAGGAAGCGCACCACTGGTGGGGGCAGGACGTAGGTGCCTGATCCATGGCGTCGCACGACCAGTCCTTCGGCGACGAGTGCGTCGGTGGCGTGGCGGACGGTCATGCGCGCCGCGCTCCAGCGCACGCTCAACGCACGCTCGCTGGGCAGCCTGTCGCCGGGTTTGGTGCTGGCGATCAACTCCCGCAGCAGAGCGCGCACGTCCCGCCTGGTGCTCTCTCCGCCGGTTGACACGAGCGGCAGAGTACTCGAGCACATCCGACCACGCAAGCCCGTTCGGATACCACTAGCGGTCAAGTCTGGCGAGGATACTCGTAGACCACTTGTCGGACCGGCGCAGTTCGAAGTGGCTTCCCACGTATACCACTCGTGAGTGTCCAGCTGAAACCAGTCGTAGACCACTGGACGCTGCGCTTCACCTGGGTCCCGCACGCGCTAGGCTTGGATGATGCTTCGGATCGAACCGGCCGGCCTCCACGACCTGCCGGGCGCCTATCGAACGTGCCTCCTGACAGGTGACGCCGGGGAGGATGGGACGGCGCTCCATCGGGACCCCGACTTGCTCGGCCATGTGTACGTGGGTCCGTACCTGGCGCAGCGTCGGGGCACACAGCTGATCGTCATCGACGAACAGGGCTCGGCCGGCTACCTGCTCTCGACCGATGACACGCTGGCCTTCGAGGCCTGGGCCGAGCGCGAGTGGTGGCCGCCGCTCCGCGAGCGCTACCCGGTCCTGGAAGACGGCTCGCGCGACGCAGAGCTGATCCGTCTCATCCATGCGCCGGAGCGAACGCCAGCGGAGCTCGCGCGGGAGTTCCCGGCACATCTCCACATCGACCTGCAGCGACGGGCTCGGGGGACGGGCCTTGGTCGAGCGCTCGTGGAGCAGCTGCTTGACGACCTGCGGGAGCGAACGGTAGCTGGGGTCCACCTGGGTGTCGACACGGACAATGCCAATGCCATCGGCTTCTACCAGCACCTGGGCTTCCGCGACGTGGCCGCCGAGGTCGGCGGCATCATCATGGGTCTGCGCCTCACCTAGCGGGCAGGCTCAGGCCGACGCCAGCGACCCGAGGAACTCGACACTCAGGCGGGCATCCGCCACCGGACCCTCGCCGGGCGCCGGCTCGCTGGTCAGGGCGGTGTCCTGCTCGAGCACGTACCAACCCTCGAATCCGCTCCGCTCCAGGACCTCGACCACGCCGGCGATATCGACGGCACCCCGGCCCAGGGGCGTGAAGAGGCCGCGCATGACCGCCTGGTCGAAGCTCAGGCTGCCGCTGCGGAGCTGACCGGCAAGGCCCGCGTCCACATCCTTCAGGTGGACATGGATGACGCGCTCCGGCGCCTCGCGCGCGACGAGGACCGGGTCGGCGCCACCGAGGTACAGGTGGCCGGTGTCGAGGCAGAGATCGACGTCGGATGAGGCCAACACGCGCTCCACGTGGGCTGCCTGCTCGATGGCCATACCCCAGTGCGGATGCAGCGCAGCTCGCAAGCCGTGAGCCGCGGCCAGGTCCTGGAGTCGGCGGAGGTTCAGGAGCAGCGTCGACCACTCCCCATCGTCGAGTTCGATCGACGTGTCCAGGCCGTCGAGGTGCGTGTCCGGGCCGACCACGAGCACATCGCCCCCGACCGCAGCGAGCTGTCGTGAGGCGCGGTCGAAGTAGCCGAGATCGGCGTCGAAACGATCCTGGCGGTGCAGCACGGCGGGCACGAAGCCACCCGCGATGCGCAGTCCGCGCGCCAGCATGTAGTCGCGCAGCTCACGCGGGTCGGGTGGCAGGAAGCCATCAGGCCCCAGCTCACTGGCAGAGAGGCCGACCTGCGCCATCTCGTTCAAGACTCGCTCGCGGCCCATCTGGTAGCTGGTCTCCGGCGACCCGGTCACGCCCCACGTGATGGGGCCGCCCGCGATCCTGGCCAGAAGAGCACTCACCGTCCGATCACCTCCTGTCCTTCCCGTGGCCCATGTCGGCGGACGGTATCAGGTCGCCGTGACTCGGTGTCCCCGTCCGTCGGACGTGGCATCCGCGATGCTCGCATCCGACGCTGGCCGCGCCATCGCGCCGGAGACCTGATCAGGTGTCCCTGTGGTAGCCTCGAGAGGCGTTCGAGAGCCGAAGAGCTCCGCCCCAGGAACCGGGGCGGCACACGACGCCCTACCGAGTCCTTGCCGTTGCCCTTTCCCGAAGCCGATCGTGCGGCTGGACCCCCTTCCCCATCGGCCGCGCCGGCGTCACCAGGGATCTGGCCTGGCCGGCCCGACGACCTGGGTGCGACCTTCGTTGACGGGGGCACGAACTTCTGCGTGTTCTCGGAGGTAGCCGAGCGAGTCGAGCTGTGCCTCTTCGATGCTCACGGGGTGGAAACGCGCCTGGACCTCCCGGAGGTCACCGGCTTCAGCTGGCACGGCTACGTCCCGCGTGTCGGTCCCGGACAGCGCTACGGCTACCGGGTCCACGGCCCCTGGGCACCGGCATCCGGTCTGCGATGCAACCCGGCCAAGCTGCTGCTCGACCCGTACGCTCGCGCCATCGAGGGCGGCGTCGCCTGGGAGCCGGCGGTCTTCGGACACCAGCTGGGGGCGCCGGACCTGCGGGACGACCAGGACAGCGCTTCGTTCGTCCCACGCTCGATCGTCATCGACCCTCGCTTCGACTGGGGTGACGACCAGCCCCTCCGACGCCCGGAGCACGAGACGGTCATCTACGAAGCACACGTCAAGGGCTTGACCATGCGTCACCCGGGCGTACCGCCAGAGCTGCGTGGGACCTACGCCGGACTGGCTCATCCGGCTGCCATCGAACACCTCGTGCGACTCGGGGTCACGGCCGTCGAGCTGCTGCCGGTCCACCAGTTCGTGCACGACGGCTTCCTCCTCGAGCGCGGCCTGCGCAACTACTGGGGCTACAACTCGATCGGCTTCCACGCGCCCCACGGCGGGTATTCGAGCGGCGGCAGCGCGGGTGCGCAGGTAAGCGAGTTCAAGGCCATGGTCAAGGCGCTTCACGAAGCCGGGCTCGAGGTCATCCTCGACGTCGTCTACAACCACACCGCCGAAGGCAATCACGACGGACCGACGCTGTCGATGCGTGGGCTGGACAACCAGGCCTACTACCGACTGGTAGCCGACGACCCTCGCTACTACATGGACTACACCGGCACCGGCAACACGCTGAATGCACGCCACCCGCATGTCCTGCAGCTCATCATGGACAGCCTGCGCTACTGGATCACCGAGATGCACGTCGACGGCTTCCGCTTCGACCTCGCTTCCGCCCTGGCGCGGGAGCTGCATGCGGTCGAGCGTCTCTCCTCGTTCTTCGACGTCATCCACCAGGACCCCGTCATCCGTAGCGTCAAGCTCATCGCCGAGCCCTGGGATGTCGGCGAGGGTGGCTACCAGGTGGGCAACTTCCCCGTCCACTGGTCGGAGTGGAACGGACGCTACCGCGATACGGTGCGCGATCTCTGGCGCAAGGAGCCGCGCTCCCTGTCCGACTTCGGCTACCGCTTCACCGGCAGTTCCGACCTCTACGCTCACACCGGTCGCCTGCCGCACGCGAGCATCAACCTCGTGACCGCCCACGACGGCTTCACGCTCCGCGACCTCGTCAGCTACAACGAGAAGCACAACGAGGCCAACGGCGACGAGAATCGCGACGGCGAATCACATAACCGCTCGTGGAACTGCGGCGTCGAAGGCCCGACCGACGACCCGGCGGTCAATGAGCTTCGCTCACGCCAGCAGCGCAACCTGCTGGCCACCCTGCTGCTCAGCCAGGGAGTGCCCATGCTCCTCGGCGGCGACGAGATCGGACGGACGCAGCGCGGCAACAACAACGGCTACTGCCAGGACAACGAGCTCACCTGGCACGACTGGGAAGCGGTCGATGAGCCGTTGCTCGAGTTCACTCGGCGCCTCATCCAGTTCCGCCACGACCATCCCGTCTTTCGACGCCGCGGCTGGTTCCAGGGCCGGCCCTTCCGCGGGCCGGACGTCCGCGACATCGAGTGGTTCGCGCCCAATGGCCGAGAGATGAGCGATCACGACTGGGAGGCTGCCTCGATCAGCCTGCTGGGGATCTTCCTCTCGCCGGCGGGCCAGGTGACGGCCGCCGATGGTGCGCCCATGGCCGACGATTCGTTCTACGTCGCCTTCAACGCCGGCATCCGCGACCGGCGCTTCCGGCTGCCGGACGAGCGCCTGGGCCAGCGCTGGCGGACCGTTCTCGACACCGCCGCTCGGCCGGAGTTCCCGCGGCTTGGCCGGGTCTACCGAGCCAGTTGGCGCTACCGCGTGGCAGCCCACTCGGTGGTCGTCCTGAGGCGCGAGGATGGCTGACGAGGACACGCCGACCCCTCGAACGCGGGCGACGGCATCGGGGCGATCACGCCCACGACGGCTTGCCCGCGTCGTTCCCATCGCTACCTACCGCCTGCAGTTGCGGCCGGAGTTCGGCTTCAGCGCCGCCGCCGACATCAGCCGTTACCTCGCCCGGCTGGGCGTGAGCCATCTCTACTCGTCGCCCTATCTGCAGGCAGCGCCGGGCAGCCAGCATGGCTATGACGTGGTCGACCCCCGTCGCGTCAACGACGAGCTCGGCGGCGCGCGTGCTCATCGCCGCTTCTCGTCCAGGCTCGCCGATGCCGGCCTGGGCCAGGTCCTCGACATCGTGCCCAACCACATGTCGATCTCGGGACCGGAGAACCCGTGGTGGTGGGACGTGCTGGAGAACGGACCCTCCAGCCGCTACGCGCGCTACTTCGATGTCGACTGGGACCCGCCCGAGGCACGCGACCGTAACGCCGTCCTGCTGCCCATCCTGGGCGATCACTACGGGCGCGTCCTCGAGGCTGGCGAGCTCCAGCTCGAGCGGCACGGCGGCAGCGTCAGCCTGCGCTATCACGAGCACGCGCTGCCGCTTTCGCCCCGGTCGCTGTATCGGCTGCTGGCGCCGGCCGCGGTGCGCTGCCGGTCCGCGGAGATGGCGATGCTGGCCGACGCCTTCCGCGCGTTGCCCCGCGCCACGGTGACCGACCGCGCCAGCACCTTGCGGCGCCAGCGTGACAAGGAGGTGCTGCAGCGCCTGCTCGCTCGCCTGCTGGACGAGGAAGCCCGCGCGCGGGACGCTCTCGACGCGCAGCTGGCCGAGACGGCCGCCGACCCTGACGAGCTCGATGCGCTCCTCTCGATCCAGAACTACCGCCTCGCCAACTGGCGTGCGGCGGGGCGCGACCTGGGCTACCGCCGCTTCTTCGACGTCACCACGCTCATCGGGCTGCGCGTCGAGGACACGGCGGTCTTCGACGACACCCACGCACGCCTCAAGCGCTGGATCGACCGCGGTGTGCTCGATGGCATCCGCGTCGACCACCCCGACGGACTGCTCGATCCCACCGTGTACACACAGCGTCTGCGGCGGTCGCTGCGACGCGGCTGGCTCGTCGTCGAGAAGATCCTCATGCCCGACGAGTCGCTGCCCCCGGACTGGCCGGTCGACGGTACCACCGGCTACGACTTCCTGCGCGACACCATCGGCCTCTTCGTCGACCCTGACGCGGAGACAGCGTTCAGCGAGCTGCACGCGCGCCTGACCGGCGATGATCGCAGCTTCGAGGCTGTGACGCGGCAGACACGCGAGCTGGTCGCCCGCGACACGCTCGGCTCCGAGGTCAATCGGCTGACAGCCCTGTTCGTGGACATCTGTGAGAACCAACGGCGCTTCCGCGACTACACCCGCCACGAGCTGCACGAGGCGCTCCGCGCGGTCGCGGTCTCGATGCCCGTCTACCGGACCTACGTGCGCCCCCACGACGGCATCGTCAGCGATACCGATCTGCGCGTCATCGGCACGGCCGTGACGGCCGCGCTCGAGGCCCGCCCGGACATCGATCCCGAGCTGCTGGAGTTCCTTGGCGACATCCTGTCGCTGCGTGCTCGCGGTGAGGCCGAGGCAGAGCTGGCCGGCCGCTTCCAGCAGCTGACCGGCGCGGTCATGGCCAAGGGTATCGAGGACACGGCCTTCTATCGCTACGTACGCCTGGTGGCGCTCAACGACGTCGGCTGCGAACCCGGTCACTTCGGCACCGGCATCGCCGCCTATCACGCAGCCAACGCGAAGCGGGCAGCCGAGTGGCCGGCAACGATGTTGACGACCTCGACACACGACACCAAGCGCAGCGAGGACGTCCGGGCCCGCATCGCTGCGCTTTCGGAGGCCCCCGATCGCTGGCGCCGCACGGCCGAGCGGTGGATGCGCCGCTTCCGACGCTCCTGGCGAGGCGCTCCATTCGACCCCACGATCGGCTATCTCGCTGCCCAGACCCTCGTGGGCGCCTGGCCCATCGACGGCGAACGACTTTCTGCGTACTTGCTCAAGGCGGCCCGGGAGGCCAAGCTGCGGACATCCTGGACCAACCCCGACGAGGCCTACGAATCCGCGCTCGACCGCTTTGCCCGGGCGATCGTCGAGGACCAGTCCTTTGCGCTCGAGCTGGAGCGGTCGATCGCTCCCTGGGTGCGGGCCGGGCGGGTGAACTCGCTGTCGCAGGCACTCCTCAAGCTGACGGCTCCCGGTGTCCCGGACATCTACCAAGGCACCGAGCTGTGGGACCTCTCGCTGGTGGACCCCGACAATCGCCGCGCTGTCGACTTCGAGCTGCGTGAGCAGTTGCTGTCCAGCCTCGAGGGCGCGCTCGAGACCGATCCCTGCGGGGACCGGGAGCCACGGTACTGCTGGAGGCTGTCGACAGTGGGCTGCCCAAGTTGTGGGTGCTGCGGCAGGCGCTGCACCTGCGCCGCGCGCATCCCGGATCGTTCGCGCCCGGCGCGGACTATCGGCCGCTGGCGTCGCGCGGCCGCGCAGAGGACCACGTCGTCGCCTTCCTGCGCGGTGGACGCGTCGCGACCATCGTTCCCCGCCTGCCGCTCAAGCTGGCGCGTGGCCGCATCGCAGCGCGCCTGGTGGCACCCCCGTCACGCTGGGCAGACACGCGTGTCGAGCTTCCGTCGGGGCGGTGGCGCGACGTCCTCACCGGTCGATCGGCACGTCGTCCGCAGCGGCTCGGACAGCCTGCGGGTGGCGCGTGTGCTGGGCCGCTTTCCCGTGGCGCTGCTGGAGCGAGAGAACGCATGATCGTGCGCGTCTGGGCGCCCGACGCCGGGAGCGTCGAGCTCGTGCGTGGAGAGCAGCGCACGGCCATGGAACGGCGCGATGAGGGCTGGTGGTCGGCTTCCGAGTCCTTGCCCCCCGGCACCGACTACGCCATCTCGATCGACGGTGGTCCGCCACGTCCCGATCCTCGCGGCCAGCAGCTGCCGCATGGCGTCCATGGTCCATCGCGCGTGTTCGATCAGGCGGCCTTCGAGTGGCACGACGCGGGCTTCCGCCCCACGCCCCTCGCCGCGGCCGTCATCTACGAGATGCACGTGGGCACGTTCAGCCCGGAGGGCACGTTCGACGGCGCCATCGCGCACCTCGACCAGCTGGCCGATCTCGGGGTCTCGCACGTCGAGATCATGCCCGTCCACGCCTTCCCCGGCCGCTTTGGATGGGGCTATGACGTGGCCGCCTTCTACGCCGCCCACGCTCCCTACGGCGGACCCGACGGCCTGAAGCGGTTCGTGGACGCCTGCCATGCGCGAGGGCTGGCGGTGCTGCTCGATGTCGTCTACAACCATCTCGGCCCGGAGGGATGCTATCTGTCGGAATTCGGGCCCTATCTCACCGAGCGCTTCCAGACCCCCTGGGGTGGCGCCGTCAACCTTGGCGACGCCGGTGCCGATGAGGTGCGCCGCTTCATCATCGACAACGCGTTGATGTGGCTGCGCGACTACCACCTCGATGGCCTGCGTATCGACGCGGTCCACGCCTTCATCGATCTCACGGCGGTGCACATCCTCGAGGAGCTGGCAGTCGCGGTCGACGACCTGGCCCGGGTGCAGGAGCGCGACCTCGTCCTCATCGCCGAGAGTGACCTCAATGACCCCCGGATCGTTCGCGGTCGCGACCTCGGCGGCTACGGCATCGACGCTCAATGGAGCGACGACTTCCACCACGCGCTGCATACCTTGCTGACCGGGGAGCAGGACGGCTACTACGAGGACTTCGCCGGCCTCACCGACCTCGTCAGAGCGCTCGAGCGCGGCTGGGTCTACGAAGGCCGCCACTCACGACACCGGGGCCGCCGCCATGGCCGCAGCACTGACGGCCTGGCCCTCGAGCGCTTCCTCGGCTACGCGCAGAACCACGACCAGGTCGGCAATCGCGCCCGGGGCGAGCGACTCTCGCAACTCGTCGGCGATGATGCGCTGAAGGTGGCGGCGGCATTGGTGCTGTGCGGTCCCTTCGTGCCACAACTGTTCCAGGGCGAGGAGTGGGCGGCCTCCACGCCGTTCCTGTTCTTCGCCGACTTCGGCGAGGGTCCCCTGGGCGAGGCCGTACGCACGGGACGGCGCCGCGAGTTCGCCGCGTTCGGCTGGTCGCCGCAGGATGTGCCCGATCCCATCGAGCAGGCGACGTTCGAGGCCTCGAGGCTGCGCTGGGACGAGCGCGAGCATGAGCCTCACGCCGCTGTGCTCAGCTGGTACCGCCGGCTCATCGCGCTGCGCGCCTCCACGCGCGGGCTCGCCCCTGGCTCGCGCCCCGACGTCCGGGCTGACATCGAGCAGGGCTGGCTCGTGGCCCACATCGGCGAGCGCACCGTCGCCGTCGACGTCTCGCCTGAACCGCGCTCGATCAGTCTCTCCGGCGAGCACGAGCTGCGGGCGGCGTCACGTCCCGAGGTTCGCCTCGTGGACGGGGAGCTGCAGCTGGCTCCCATGTCCGCGGCCGTGCTGGTAGAGCGCACGGAGAGCTGATCCGACCGACCCTCGGTACCATGCCCCATTCCCCGCCAGGAGAGAAACGGAGGCCCCACCGCACATGGTCCAGCCGATGCCTCGCGCCACGTCGCTGCCCGATGAAGGTCGACGCCGGGTCGTCATCGACCAGGTCCTGCCCAACGTCGACCGCGGCCGCTTCGCCATCAAGCGCGTCGTCGGTGACCGGCTCCTGGTCCAGGCCGACGCATTCCCCGATGGCCACGATCACATCACGGTCCGGCTGCGCCACCGCCCTCCGGGCGCGACCGAGTGGTCGGAGCTGGCCATGGGTGACCCCGACAACGACCGCTGGTCGGCCGAGCTGCCGCTGACGCGTATCGGTCGACACGAGTACACCGTCGTCGCCTGGATCGACCACTTCGGTACCTGGCGCCACGACCTCGCGCGGCGGGCCGAGGCGGACGTGGCCACCGTCGTCGACATGGCCATCGGTGCGTCGATCGTGCGCGAGGCGGCGGCCCGAGCCGTCGGGCAGGACGCCGTCAGGCTCGACAGCTGGGCGGATGCCATCGACGGCGAGCCCACGGACAAGCGGCTGGAGACGGCCATGGACGACGGACTGCTGGCGCTCATAGAGGCCTATCCCGATCGGCGGTTCGAGACCGTCTGGGATCCCGTCCTGGCGGTGACCGTCGATCCACCGCACGCACGGTTCGGTGCCTGGTACGAGTTGTTCCCGCGATCCGCTTCCTCGGATCCCGGCCGGCACGGGACCTTTCACGACGTCATCGAGCGCCTGCCCTACGTCGCGGGCATGGGCTTCGACGTGCTCTACCTGCCGCCCATCCATCCCATCGGGCGCGACTTCCGCAAGGGCCCCAACAACAGTCTGGAAGCGCGTCCCGATGACCCGGGCGTACCCTGGGCCATCGGCGCCGCAGAGGGCGGCCACACGGCCGTGCATCCGGAGCTGGGCACGCTGTCCGACTTCGACGAGCTCGTCTCGGCTGCCGCCCAGCACGACATCCTCATCGCGCTCGACCTGGCGTTCCAGGCCTCCCGTGACCATCCCTACCTGGAAGCGCATCGCGACTGGTTCAGGTCACGGCCCGACGGCACCATCCAGTACGCGGAGAACCCGCCCAAGAAGTACCAGGACGTCTATCCCTTCGACTTCGAGACCGACGCCTGGCCGGCACTGTGGGAGGAGCTGCGCGAGGTCACTCGCTTCTGGATGGACCACGGCGTGCGCATCTTCCGCGTCGACAATCCTCACACCAAGCCATTCGACTTCTGGGAGTGGCTCATCGATGACATCAAGGCGACCGACCCGGACGTCATCTTCCTGGCCGAGGCCTTCACGCGACCCAAGGTCATGTATCGCCTCGCCAAGCTCGGCTTCAGCCAGTCCTACACCTACTTCACGTGGCGCAACGAGAAGCGCGAGCTGGCGTCGTATCTCGAAGAGATCGACGCGACCCCCGGTCAGCGACTTCTTCCGTCCCAACTTCTTCACCAACACCCCGGACATCCTCCACGCGTACCTGCAGGACGGCGGACGGCCTGCCTTCGAGGCGCGGCTGGTGCTGGCGGCGACGCTGACACCGACCTACGGCATCTACGGCCCTCCGTTCGAGCTGCTCCAGGGCCTGCCGCGCGAGCCCGGCAGCGAGGAGTACCTCGACTCGGAGAAGTACCAGCTGCGCCACTGGGACCTCGAAACCAGCCAGTCGATCGCGCCGCTCGTCACCCGCGTCAATCGCATCCGTCGCGAGCACGCTGCGCTGCAGACACACGAGCGACTGTGGTTCCTGCCTACCACCGATGACGACGTCATCGCCTACTCCAAGCACACGCCCGATCGATCCGATGTCGTGGTCACGATCGTCAACCTCGATCCGACGACGACGCATCGTGGCCGTGCCTCGTTGCCGATCAGCCAGTTCGGCCTGGATCCCTCCGACTACGTGGCGCACGAGCTGCTGAGCGATCGTCGCTGGCCGCAGCGTGGAGACGACATCGAGTTCAGGCTTGAACCCGGCGACAGCACCGCCTGGGTCCTTTCTCTCGAAGCGCCAGGGACGAACAGCGAGGAGGCTTGACGTGAGCACGAGGGTGAAGTGGGGGTCCGCGACGGATGGCGCCCCCGTGCGCGTCCGCGGTGAGCGCGGGCGGCGAGCCACCGATCGCACTCCGGGGACCGACGAGCGGGTGGGCACCGGCTTCCCATCCGAACCGCAGTGGTACAAGGACGCCGTCGTCTACCAGGTCCCGGTGCGGGCGTTCCGGGATGCCTCCGGTGACGGCATCGGCGACTTCCGCGGCCTGACCTCCAAGCTGGACTATCTCGCCGACCTGGGGGTCACCGCCATCTGGGTCATGCCCTTCTACCCCTCGCCGGGGCGCGACGACGGCTACGACATCGCCGACTACGCCAGCGTCAACCCCGACTACGGCACGCTGCGTGATGCCCGCCGCTTCATCCGCGAGGCCCACAAGCGCGACCTGCGTGTCATCACCGAGCTGGTCATCAACCACACCTCCGACCAGCACCCCTGGTTCCAGCGTGCGCGCCGGGCAGCCCCAGGCTCACCCCAGCGTGACTGGTACGTCTGGAGCGATACGACCGAGCGCTACGCCGACGCGCGCATCATCTTCAAGGACTTCGAGGCCTCCAACTGGTCCTGGGACGAGGTCGCGGGCGCCTACTACTGGCACCGCTTCTACCACCACCAGCCGGACCTCAACTTCGACTCTGCCGACATGCAGGAAGCACTGCTCAAGGTCACCGATCTCTGGCTCGAGGCCGGCGTCGACGGCCTGCGTCTCGACGCCATCCCGTACCTCTACGAGCGCGACGGCACCAACGGCGAGAACCTGCCCGAGACACACGCCTTCCTGAAGACGCTCCGGGCACACGTCGATGAGCGCTTCGCCGACCGCATGCTGCTGGCCGAGGCCAACCAGTGGCCGGAGGACTCGGTGGCCTACTTCGGCGACGGCCGTGGGGACGAGTGCCACATGGCCTTCCACTTCCCGCTCATGCCGCGCATGTTCATGGCCCTGCGCATGGAGGACCGGTATCCCATCATCGACATCCTCGAACAGACGCCGAGCCTGCCCGAGACGGGCCAGTGGGCCGTCTTCCTGCGCAACCACGACGAGCTCACGCTGGAGATGGTCACCGACGAAGAGCGCGACTACATGTACCGCGTCTACGCTGCGGATCCCCGGGCGCGCATCAACCTCGGCATCCGCCGGCGCCTGGCGCCGCTCCTGGGCAACAACCGCCGCCGCATCGAGCTGATGAACGGGCTGCTCCTCAGCCTGCCGGGCACGCCGGTCATCTACTACGGTGACGAGATCGGCATGGGTGACAACGTCTATCTCGGCGATCGCAACGGCGTGCGCACGCCGATGCAGTGGTCATCGGACCGCAACGCCGGCTTCAGTAGCGCCAATCGCCAGTCGCTGTACCTGCCGGTGGTGACCGATCCCGAGTACCACTACGAGGCGGTCAACGTCGAGGCGCAGCAGGCCAACCCGCAGTCGCTGCTGTGGTGGATGAAGCGCATCATCGCGCTCCGCCGCAAGCACCCCGCCTTCGGCCGCGGCAGCCTCGAGTTCCTGCACCCGGCCAACCGCCGCATCCTCGCTTTCATCCGCGAGCACGAGGGCGAGACCATCCTGGTCGTGGCCAACCTCAGCCGCTACACCCAGTGGACCGAGCTCGCGCTCGATGGCTACGAGGGCCGTGTGCCGGTGGAGCTGTTCGGCTCGGTGGAGTTCCCGCGCATCGGTAGTGGCCCCTACCTGATGACCCTGGCGCCGCATGCCTTCATGTGGCTCCGCCTCGACAGCGACACCCTGACTGAGACGTTCGCGACCGCCGGCGAGCAGCATCTGCCGGAGCTGCGCTGGCAGGGTGACATCGAGGCACTGGTGCGACGGAACCCGCGTCGTCTCGCCCGGGTGCTGCTCGACTGGATGCTGGAACGACGCTGGTATCGCGGCAAGGCTCGCAAGTCCATCGGCGCGGAGCTGATCGGCTCGATCCCCGTGCGGACGGCGTCATCCATGGCTGTGCTGGCCCTGCTCGAGGTCGAGTTCGACGACGGCGAGCCAGAGACCTACGCCCTGCCGCTGATCAGCGATGAGCACGTCGACCTCGACGGGCTGCTCTCCGAGGCTCCTCACGCTGCGATCGCCACGCTCGTCGGTGCCGACGAACCCCGTCATCTGCTGGACGGGGCGCTCGTGCCGGAGGTGCTCGAGGGCCTGATGGGCATCGCCGCTGGCCGACGACGCGTGAAGGGTGGCGATGCCGACCTCCTCGGCCGGGCGTTCCGTGGCCTGCGCACCTGGGCCGGCACGCGTCCCCAGGACCTGACCGCGACCCCGTTGAGGACCGAACAGTCCAACAGCTCGGCCTTCTTCTCGGACCGCCTGGTCATGAAGCTCTATCGGGCCATCGAGAATGGGCCCAACCCCGATCTCGAGGTCGGGCGCTTCCTCGTCGACAAGGGCTTCGCGCACGTCCCGCCCGTCCTGGGCGCGATCACGCTGGCCCGGGCCTCCCAGCCCCACGGCACGGTGGCCATGATCCAGGCGTATGTGCCGAACGAGGGTGACCTCTGGGGGGCGACACGCGTCGCCGTCGAGTCCTTCCTCCAGGACGCGCTGGCGGAGCCTGGCCTGCCGGCCGTGGAGCGCGAGAGCGAGACCTTCTGGCTCGATCTCTCGAGGGCGGCGCCGCCTGACACGGCCCATCGGCTCATCGGTGCCTATCTCGAGACGGCGCGCGTGCTCGGGCGTCGCATCGGCGAGATGCACCAGACGCTCGCGTCCGCCGATCCGTCCCAGGTTGATTTCGCGCCGGAGCCGATGGCGCCCTTCCACGTGCGCGCGCTCTACCAGTCGATCCGGTCGGGAGTGCGCAATTCGCTGAGCCTGCTGCAGTCCCGCCAGAAGGCGCTCTCTGAGCAGGACCGCGTGATGGCCGAGGGACTGCTGCGCTCGACGTCCCAGATCGACGCCGGAGCGCGACGGCTGCTCGAGCAGCGCATCGGTGGTCAGCGCATCCGCATCCACGGGGACCTGCATCTTGGCCAGGTGCTCGACACGGGCGATGACGTCATGATCATCGACTTCGAGGGCGAGCCGGCGCGGCCGCTCGGGGAGCGCCGGCTGAAGCGCCCGGCGCTGACAGACCTCGCCGGCATGGTCCGCTCGTTCCACTATGCCGCCCACTGGTCGCGCATGGAACGTGGCCCGTCCCTCGACTCCGACGATGACGAGCGGATCACCGCCTGGTCCAGGTTCTGGTACCACTGGGTCGCTGCCGCCTGCATCCGCGGCTATCGCGAGGTCACGGAGGGCGCCCCGTTCCTGCCCTCGGACGACCGAGGCTGGAGCATCCTGCTCGATGCGCTCCTGCTGGCCAAGGTGGCTTACGAGCTGCGCTATGAGTTGGGTTCCCGGCCAAGCTGGGTGAGCATCCCCATGAGCGGGATCCTGGAGCTCACCGGCGGCGAGCCGGAGGCAGGCTGATCGACCGGGGTCGCCATCGCCCCGATCACCTCCATCTCGCGGACAGCGGCCCAGATGGGCCGCTGCTTTCAGCGCATCGCGCGGTAGACACGCTCGACGACGACCGTCCGCCACCTCGTGGCTCGATCCGAGCGCGCCCGCTGCCAAATGAGGCAGGGAATAAGGCCCCGTCCGATGACGATCGGGGATCCCGGTCGGACCCTGTACTGGTCACGCCCCGACCGGAGGTATGGACCATGGCCGGCTCCCGCAACGAGACACAATCACCACCGCGCCTGAGCCACGCGACCGTTGCTCCACCGCTGCAAGCCGCGGGCGTGCCGATGAGCGTCCGCGTCATGCGGGCCGCGATCGCAGTGGCCCTCGCGCTGGGGCTGGCCATCATGTCGATGGTCTGGCGCGCTGCGGTCCTCTCCCCGCGCCGTCTCGAGGTGGCACCCCTCGACACCGCACCCGTGGATGCCCAGCGCGTCGCCGACGCCCTGGCGCGTACGATCCGCCACCAGACGATCTCCCGCCCGCGCGAGGCGCCGCCAGCTGAGGCCCTCGAGGCCCTGCAGGCGGAACTCGGTGCGCTATTCCCCCGCGTCCACGCCTCTCTCGAGCGCGAGCGGGTGGGCGACTGGAGCCTGCTCTACACCTGGCGCGGCACCGTACCTGAGCTGGCGCCGGTCGTCCTCGTCGCCCACCAAGACGTCGTGCCCGTCGAGGCGGGCACCGAGGACGGGTGGAGCCAGCCGCCCTTCTCCGGCGCGGTGACGGGCGGCGAGGTCTGGGGCCGCGGCGCCCTCGACGACAAGGGCAGCCTCGTCGCCATCCTCGCCGCTGTGGAGGACCTGCTCGCCGAGGGCTTCTCCCCGCGACGCTCGCTGCTGCTCGCGATCGGTCACGACGAGGAGATCGGGGGCGAGGCCGGCGCGCGCGCCATCGCCGCTGAGCTGGCGTCGCGGGGCGTGCGAGCAGAGTTGGTCCTCGACGAGGGCGGCGTGATCTCCGACGGCGTGATGGCGGGCCTTGGCCCGGTCGCCCTGGTCGGGATCGCCGAGAAGGGAGCAGTCAGCCTCGAGTTGACCGTCGAGGCACAGGGCGGCCACTCGTCGATGCCGCCGCGCCACAGCGCGGTCGGCATCCTGGCCGAGGCGGTGCGTCGACTCGAGACCCGGCGCCCGCCGGCGCGCATGGTCGAGGCGACCCGCGCGACCCTCAAGGCCTTCGCTCCGGAGCTTCCTTTCCTGCGCAGGATGCTGCTCGCCAACGTCGACGTGCTCGAGCCCCTGGTGCTACGCGCTCTGGCCACCCGACCGGCGATCGATGCCGCGATCCGAACGACGACCGCGGCAACGGTGATCCACGGTGGCACGAAGTCCAACGTCCTGCCCGAGCGCGCCAGCGCGGTCGTCAACTTCCGCATCCTGCCAGGCGAGTCGGTGGACGGTGTCATCGCCCACGCCCGGGTGGCGATCGCCGACGCGCGCGTGCGCATCGGGATCGAGCCGGGGACGTCGGGTCGGGAGCCCACCGCCGCATCGCCTGCCGACGGGCCCGCCTTCGCGCTCCTGGAGGAGACCATCGCCGCGCGCTTCCCCGGCGTCGTCATCGCGCCCTACCTCGTGCTCGGGCGCACGGACGCCCGGCACTACGAGGCGATCTCGGAGAACGTCTACCGCTTCCTGCCCTTGCGCCTGGACGCCGACGCGCGCGGTCGCCTGCACGGCACCGACGAGCGAGTGGGCGTGGCGGAGCTTGCGGGCGCCGTGGGCTTCTACCGAGAGCTGATCCGACGGGCCCAGCGGGATCTCTGACTGGCGGACGGGGCAGCGCCTCTGCCGCGGTCACGCGGCCCTCGAGGACTCGGAGTTGGTTCAGGGGTCTGCACGAGGGGCAGGACGTGCTGGCTGCCGCCCCAGGACGAGGTCGACGCCGGCGATGATCGAGTCGAGCTTGGGTCGCCCGATGCGACCGACGTGATCGATCAGCCGCCGTCAGGGACGCAGGTAGGCGAGCACCGCGAGAACGCGACGGTTGAGGTCTGGCGACTCCTGTAGTCCGAGCTTGTCGAACACCTGCTTGACGTGGGCTTCGACGGTGCGCTCGGTGACGAAGAGGCGCTCGGCGATGGCACGGTTGGTGAGGCCCTCAGCCACCAGTGCGAGGGTCTCGCCCTCGCGCGGGGTCATCTCGTCGAGCGGGTCGTGCTCGCGCTTCCGCGCCAGGAGGCGAGACACGACCGTTGGGTCGATGACGGTCTCGCCATCGACGATGCGCTGCAGTGCATCGA
This sequence comes from uncultured Chloroflexia bacterium, assembly GCA_963712735.1. Lineage (GTDB taxonomy): Bacteria > Chloroflexota > Limnocylindria > Limnocylindrales > CSP1-4 > JAFMJV01. Next base: position 1,024,708 of record CAVQIZ010000002.1, read on the forward strand.
GCAGCACGGCCACGTCGAAGACGCGCTCTTTCAGGAGGTAGCCGGAACGCTGGGGATGGTCGGCGATGAGGCGCATGGCATAGCTCGACTCCACGTAGTGCGAGAGCACCAGCACCCCGGTCTCCGGGGTGTCTTCGCGGATGCGGTCAGCGGCGACCAGGCCCTCGTCGGTATGCGTGGGGGGCATGCGGATGTCCACGATGGCCACGTCCGGGCGCAACGTGCGCACCCGCTCGAGGAGGGTGGCCGCCTCTCCTGCCTCGCCCACCACCTCCACGCCGGCATCGGCGAGCAGGCGCACGATGCCCTGGCGAGTGAGCATGACGTCCTCGGCTACGACGACGCGCACGGGACCTCCAGGCGGTGCAGGACGAGGCCGTCTCGGCCCGAGAGCATGAGCTGTCCACCGGCGGCACCGGCCCGGTCCACGCCGTGGATGATCGGCGCCTCGGGTGCTCGCCCATCGTCCTCGACGCTTAGGACCAGCGATGTGCCCTCCCGGGTCAGGCGCAGGCTGACGCGCGTAGCTTCTCGTGACCCAGCATCGTGTATCAGCGCTTCCGCGACCACGTAGGCCGTCATCTCGGCACCCTCATCGCAGCGGTCGGCGCCGTCCGTATCCAGGCGGACGGGTACCCGTGCCCGCTCCGCGAGACCGTCCAGGGCCGGCCGCAGACCAGCCTCCCCGAGGACCGCCGGGTAGATACCGTGGGCCAGCTCCCGCAGCTCATCGTGCGCACTATGCACGGCCTCGACAGCGGCGTCGAGATGGTCGGACACCGTGGCACCGGCCTCCGCCGCCGCTGCATCGCGAGCGGCCCGCAAGTCGTACGTCAGCGCCAGCAGGCGCTGCTGTGCACCGTCGTGCAGTGCCCGTTCGCGGCGGACCCGCTCCTCGTCTCCGGCGGCCACGATGCGTGCCCGGGACACACGCACTTCCCGCAGGCGGACCCACAGCTCCGCGTCGAGCCGGTCGTTCTCGAGCGAGAGTCGGAGCGCCGGACCGATCTGCTCGGCCAGCTCGGCGGGGTCGATGACATCGGGGTCGTGCTCGATGACCGCGATCGTCGCTCCTGCGCGCGTGACCGTGGTGCGGGCTCGACCGGCACGGGGCGTCGCTTCTACGTGGAAGCCGTCGGCGTCGACCATGCCGCGCTCGTCGGCCAGCGGATAGGCCACGCGCAGACTGGTGTCGCCGGTGGCGGCCGTCAGGGCTGCGGCGGCCGAACGCCTGCTGCTTCCGTCCGAGGCGGTGAAGGCGAGCTCCGCGAGTGCGACGCGTACACGGTGGTGACGTCTTGCCACCAGGATGACTCCGGCGGCCAGCACCACGAGGACCCAGGCCAGGGCCTGGTGGAGTGCGAGCGACGATGGGTCGGACGGTCCCGGCGCGTGTCGTCCCGCGAACAGCACGGCTCTGCCGGCCAGGAGCGTCCCGGCCAGCAGGGCCGGCAACAGGACGGGCGCCAGGTCTCGGCGAGCCGGCGCGGTAGCGCCGACCAGCCGCGCTGCTGCCGTGACCGCGATGGCTGTGCCTCCCAACGCGGACAGCACGGTGACCATCGCGACGAGGCCGGGCTCGAGGCCGGTGAGACTCGCGAACAGGAACGGGTTGGCCCCGCAGAAATCCCAGCAGGCGGTGTCCGACAACGGGTCGCGCGACAGCACGAGTAGCACGGCCAGCGATGCCGAGACGACGTAGGCGCCGATCGCCATCGAGCGCAGTCGTGAGGGGGCCGGGCCTCCGGCCGGGGCACTCGCCACCACATCGAGCAGGAGCGGCACGAGCAGGATCGAGCCCGCCCAGGACAACACCCGAAGTTGGGGCGACGCCCCTTGCCAGCCGACGAAGTCCGCCGCCAGCCAGGCGACTCCCAGCAGCACCAGCAGCAGACCGAGCCGGTGGAAGCGGCGTTGGCCGCTCACCAACGACCCGGCAGCGATGAGGCCAAGGCCTGCCGCCAGGTCGCCGATGGCGGCCTCCGGCCCAGCGGCAGCATGGCTCGTATCCCAGGTCGCCGAGTCGGAAACGGCCAGCGCGGCGGCGACCGCCACGCTCACTCCGGCCGCCGCCAGGACGGCCCGAAGGCCGGGCCGCGGAACCCACGCGAGGTTCCCGACCCGGCCCATGCCGGACGCGCTGCGCTCGAGCGTCACACTGGCTCTGAGCGCACGGTCACGAGGATGACCTCACGAACTCGTGCTCGAAGAGGAACCGCATGACCGACAGGGGAGCGAACTCGCCGCCGTCGATGGCCTCGAGCCCGAACGTGTCACCATCGAGCCGCCAGGAGAACGTGGCCTCACCCCGCAGACCGGGAGTGCGCATGACCACCTGGTCGCCCGAGAACTCGAGGGTGCCATCGGAGCCGATCTCGGCCGGACCGTCACCACATGCCTGGAGCTCGGTGAAGCGGTCGCCCTCGATCACGAGCATGACGGTCTTCACCTGGTCGCTCAGGGCGCACTCGTCCTCGAAACCGGTCCGCACCGCGTCGGCCTTGGTGACCTGGGTCGTGTACGTCCCATCGGGGATTCGCGCGATCGGGGCGTCCGCTCCGTCCAGCGTGAACGTACGCTCGAAGAGGAACTTCGCTGCTTTCAGGTCCTCTTCACTGGGCTCACCGGGCGCCACGATCGTCAACGTGAGTGCTCCTCCGTCAAACGACCACGCGTACGTGGGCCCACGCGGGTAGCCGGGCTCCAGCTGCGTGAACTGGTCACCGGATGCGGAGTATTCCAGCGTGCCGGCGGCGCCCACCTCCAGCGGCCGATCACCACAGGCCACGAGCGCCGTCCAGTCGGTGCCACCGCCTGAGATGACCAGGGCGATGTGCTCGTCGACGAGATCAAGGTCGCAGTCGCTCTCCCAGCCCGTGCGGAGAGAGTCCTGATGCGTCCCAGCAGCCCGGTACGTGCCATCGGGGATACCCGCCACAGTGGCATCCGGGCGCGGCGCTGCTCCGCACGTTGCCGGCCAGGCCGGTGCGGGCAACTCCGCCTTCAGCGTCTCGATCCGCTCGATGAACGCAGCGGTCGCCGGGTCGCTCGCGAGCCAGTCTCGCACCGGTTGCGCCGCTGTCTCCATGGCGTCGACGTCCGCATCGGTCGCCTCGATGACCGATGCGCCGATGCCGCAGCGAACCGCCGAGCTCTCGACGTCCGGCATCTCCGCAAGCAGCTGGTCGCGCACCTCGACCGCGGCCGCCCGCAGGATCTTCTGCTGCTCAGGCGTGAGGTCGGCCATGGTCTCGGCGTTGGCCAGGATGACGGTCGGCACGGTATAGGGCACGAGATTGCTGGTCATGAAGGTGCCGGGGAACAGGGCCAGGTTGTCGGCGACGGTGATGATGCCGTCGACCCCCTGGGCCTCGTACGAGGCGGGGTCGTCCTGCTCGAACGAGACCGCCTCTGCGCCCAGCGATTCGACGAGGCGATCGAGGAAGGGTGTGCGCACCAGCGCGAGGCGAGCACCATCGAAGTCCGCGGGTGTCGCCAGGGGGTTCCCGATGCCCACGAAGAAGCGCTGGTTCCCCGGAAGCAAGGCCAACCCCTCCAGTCCGTCGCCGGCCAGCCCGGCGAGCATGTCTGCGCCGACGGGTCCGGTGATGACCTCGTTCAGCAGCCGTCCGTCCGAGACCAGGAAGGGGGCGATCAGGGCATCGAGGTCATGGACGTCGGCGGCGTTGAGGCCGCGCGCGTAGACCCAGCCCAGGTCGGCCTCGCCGGCCTGAACGCGACCAGGAACGACGTCCTCTGCCCCGCCGTCCCAGTCGACGTCGATGCGCATCTGGCCACCTGAGAGCTCGTCGACCTTGGCCGCGAAGGTGTCGACGCGGCCACTGCCGGCCCACTCGGCCACGGCCATCTCGAGCGCGACCGGCGGGACCGACCCGCCTTCCTTGCCGGACTGAGCCGTGACTCCGGCGCCGCCGAGCATCGCGGCCAGCGTGGCCGCGGAGACGGAGATGGCCAGGGCCTTGTGTCTTCCGTTCATCGTTGCTTCCTCCATGTGGGATGGACGACTCGACGCTAGGGTCCGCTCGACGGCACGGCATCCGTGGTGACCACCGGAATCGTGACGTCGCTGCTGTGGATTTCCACAACTACGGGCAGAGACACTTCGATCGACGTGCCCCCTCCGACCGGACTGCGGAGCGAGAACGAGCCACCCAATGAGGTGACGCGGTCGGCCTGGTTGCGCAGGCCGTGGCCACCGCCGAGCACCGCGCCGCCGACCCCGTCATCGGCGACCGTCAGTCGGAGCACGCCTGCCGCAGCGGTGAGCCGTACCCGCACCGACGACGCCCGCGAGTGTTTGGTGGCGTTGGCCAGGGCTTCGGCACAGACGAGGTAGGTGACCCTCGATGCCTCCCGAGACGGTTCGACCGTGTCCACGTCGAGGTCCACCGGGATCGGGCAGTCACGCGCCAGCTCGGCCAGGGCGGCGGCCAGTCCGCCTTCTGAGAGGGGTCGTGGGTCGAGGCCCATGGCGAACCGGTGCAGGTCATCGGTCACGCGGGTCAGGCGCACGCGCGCACGCTCGACTGCGGCTGTCGTTGCACCGGTGCCGGCCACGTTCACGGCAGCGGCGTCGAGGTGGCTGCCGACGGCCTCGAGCCGGCGCATGGCCCCATCCCGCAGCCGCTCAGCGAGGCGCTCGCCCTCGGCGTCGGCCGCCAGCACGAGCCGGCGCCTGGAGGCCGTCAGCTCGTCGACCTGCGCTTCCACCTCCGCACGGAGCCGGGTGTTCGCGGCCGCGAGGCGGACGGCGTCGATGACGGCCTCACGCAGCTCCGCTTCGTCGATCGTGCCCGACGCATGCAGCACCACTGCCAGCTCACGTCCGTCCCTGTCGATGCGGGTCGCGACCCGGTCCCCACCGGGAACGGGAAGCGAAACCGGCACCCCGGCCTCGTCGAGGTACGCCTGGGACCCTGGATGCCAGACCCCGACACGAAGCGAGAGATCGCCCAGTAGCCGTGACAGCTCGCCCGACAGCGACGCGGCCGAGCCACCGGAAAGCTCCACGACCCGATCGGTCAACTCCGTCCTGTCCGATCGCAGCAGGCGCTGCGTGAGGCGCAGCGGGACCGTCATCAGCGCCAGGTGGAAGGCGATCCTCATGGCGTCATCGAACGGGTACGGCAGATCCGTCGCGCCGCCGGCGGCGATGGCGGCACCGGTGCCCCACAGCAGCAGCGCCATCGCCAGCGCTTCGCGACGGGCGGGCCTGGCTCGTTCCGGTGCGCGCCGGTAGGCGCGGAGCGCCACGCCTGCCACGAGGCCAAGGAGCACCACGCTCAGGATCGGGTCGAACCAGAGCGGCGCGACCAGGGCGGCCGCATAGCCACCGATGACGGCGACCCACTCGATCGATCCGGTGGGCCGGCCGGTGGGGAAGGTGACGATGGCGTGGAGGAGCGGGCCCCGATAGAGGAACACGACAGACGGTGCCAGCTGCGTACCGACGAAGCGAGAGGGCTCCATCAGCGTGCTCAGGAACCAGGCAGCCGCGGTCAGGATGAACAGCGGGCCGACCAGGCTGGCGGGGCGGCGCAGGAGCCCCATCGTGCCCGCCGCCAGGAAGACATAGCCGGTCACGAGATCGAGGAGCGGACCGTAGGTCGTCCTGAGCCACGCTGGGACGTAGCCATCCGGGCCGTATGCGGCCCACTCCGAGACCAGTCCCAGGACGACCACGCCCGCTGCCACCCCCACGACCGCCCCCACGCGCGGCCGGCTCACCCCACCAGCTCCGCCAGGGTCGCTCCGCTCAGACGTACCTTCGAGATGAACCCTCGCGCGGGGCTCGAGGCGACCCGGTCGCCGTAGGCAGCAGCCTCGCGGCTGGAGACGAGCACGACGACCGGCGGGTCTGGCTCTGCTGCCAGTCGCTCGGCGACCTGGAAGCCATCGACCTTCGGCAGCTGGATGTCCAGCAGCACGACGGCTGGCCGGGACCGTCGATCGGCGCTCAGGGCCTCTTCGCCGTCCGCGGCCTCGCCAACCACCTCGAACCCGGCCGCCTCGAGCATGGCGCGGGCGGAATCACGGAAGTCCGGATGGTCGTCGACGATGAGGACGCCTGATCGCACCGCGACATCATCGTGGGCCGCCGATGTCCACGCATCGTGGATACCCGCGATCTGTCGCACTTGCATGGGGCCGAGTAGCGCCTTCACGCTGAGCGGATCCCAGGTCAGGGGTCCACGTAGGGGACCGACGCTGCAGGCCCAGCCACCGACAGCCGACACCGGTCAGTCCACGCGTCGGAGCTGGAGCCGACGCTAGACGCTGATGACCTCGAGGCCCGCGATCACCGGGAAGTCGTCCTGAGTCACGACGGGCACACCCAGGGCCATCGCCGTCGCCGCGATCCACGAGTCGTTCACCGGCATCCCCACGTCCGCGTCACGCAATGCCAGTCGCAGCCTGGCCCAGGCGTTCGCGACCTCGACATCGATGGGGATCGGCTCCAGCGAGAGGGCAGCGGTCAGCGTGTCGAGGCGGCGATCGCGGATGACCGTATCGGCAGCCGCCAGCACACCCGCGCGTAGCTCCCCGATCGTGATGACTGAGACCGCCAGGCGGTCAGGCAGCGCCTCGACATCGAACGGGCGCCCAGTCTCGCGAGCGATGAACACCGATGTGTCGGCGAGCCCCCGCTCGGTCACAACGGCAGGTCCGCCGTCGAGTCCGGTGCCAGCTCAGCGAGGTCTGCCGCGAGGCCTGGATCGGCCTGGTGACCGAGGACACGCGAGATGAAGGCCGCCCGCGCCATCCAGCGTGGCCGGGGCTCTGGCGGGACCAGCCGCGCCACCGGCCTGCCGTCGACGGTGATCGTGATGTCCTCACCTGACGCGACGCGGTCGAGCAGGACGCGAGTCCGATTGCGCAACTCTCGAGAAGCGACTTCGGTCATGCGACGACTGTAGCACACATGCGACGGTAGACCAATACGTTGTAGGTGCGGAAGCAACCGAGCTGCCTAGTTCAGCCCGAGACCCATGCGTTCCGCCAGCACGCGGGCGTCGCGTCCCAGGCCGACGAGCGAGGCCGAGGCGAGGTCGTGCTGCCAGAGGCTGCCGATGAAGAAGAGGCCGGGGGCCTGGGCGACGCCGCGATCCTGGACCGGCAGGCCCAGCTCGTCGGTTACCGGGGCATCGATCCAGGAGTAGTCCGGGCGGTAGCCACACGTCCACAGGACAGTGGAGATGCCGGTCGCAGCCAGGTCCACGGTGTCGTGAGGCTGCGGCTCGAAGTCGGACCGCGGCCGTGCTTCCGGCCGAGGCGCGTCCACTCCGGCTGCATCGATGTAGCCATCGATGAGCTCCCTGAAACGCTCGTCGAAGAAGTGGTCAGCCGCGTCGAGGTCGCGCGCCAAGCCGTCACCCAAGTGGCAGCGAGTGCCGTCCACGCCCTCGAGGCGACCGAGCAGCACGGCGCCGTCGCGAGCCATCGCACGCAGATCTGGCTCGTGACCGCCGCCATGTCCGGAGAGCTGGGGATTACCCGCGAACCGCAGCCTCGGGTCGGGCAGCTCCGAGGCGGTCGGCAAGGCCGTCCCGAGTGCCGGTCCTTGCTCGGCGATGTGTGAGAGCCAGTGGAAGATGTCGCGGCCGCGGTATCGGCGCGGGACCCGACCAGCACTGCCGACACAGAGATAGACCTCCCGCCCGGCTTCGAGCAGCTCTTCGGCCAACTGCACACCGGTCTGCCCCGAGCCCACCACGAGCACGGCACCCGGCGGGAGATCGGCCTCCCGCCGGTAGTGGTGCGCGTGTAGCTGGAGGACATCGGCGGGAAGCTCGTCGGACACCGGCGGGACACGGGGCACCCCGAAGCCGCCCGTGGCCACGATGACGTTGTCTGCGACGACGCGTCCCTGGGCGGTATCGACCTGCCATGCGTCGCCGCGCAGGCCCATTCGCTCGACGCCCGCTTCGAGCACGACTGGGGCGGCGATCGCGTCGGCATATCGTGAAACGCGCGCTACGAGCTCGTCGCGGGGCATGTAGCCGTCGGGGTCGTCGCCGTCGTAGGGCGCGTCCGGGAACGAGGCGGTCCAGTTCGGGGTGACCAGTCGGAACTCCTCCCACCGGTCCTGCCAGCCGCCACCCAGCGTCGAGCGACGCTCGAGCACCACGTGGTCTCTTCCGGCGCGTTGAAGGTGCCAGCTCATCACCAGCCCAGCTTGGCCGGCGCCAATGACCAGGTACTCGATCCGCGATGGGGGGCTCGCGACCATGGGGGCTAGTCTACGGCCGCGCACAACCCTCGCCGGAGCCAGTGTCGTAGGTCAGTGACCTTGGTTCCACCCGCTTGGCGCCGCGAAGGCGAGCCGGCGCACCCCGCCGTCCACGCGAGCACCAGGATCGACGCGGCCGGTGTGGATCGGGTCGCGGCTACTCTTCCGCTGCGCGCAGCAACGGGAGTGCCGGCTCCAGCACGTCCGCCAGGCCCGCTTCGGGATCGGCAGCGTCGTGGTCGAAGAGCACCACCACGACCGTATCGAGCTCAGGCGCATACGAGAGCGTCGATCGGAACCCGGCGATCCAGCCGGCGTGCCCGATGTACTCGCCCTGGTTTGCGATGCCCAGACCGTAGGGACTGTCAGAGGCAGGTGTCATCGCGACCAGCGACTCCGGATCGTCGAACAGGGCCCCACCGAACAGCCCACGAGCGAAGGCGATCAGGTCCGGTGCGGTCGAAACCATGCCGCCCGCTGACCACCCGACCGACTCGTGCAGCTCCGTGACGTTGGTCTGGCCGTCCCCGACGCCCGTGTAACCCTGAACGACATCGACCACCGCGTCCTCGTAGCAATCAAGGAACGTCGACGCCATGCCGAGTGGCTCATAGATGCGCGAGCGGTACGCCTCTGCGAGCGGCACAGCCGCGGCTTCCTCGATCACCATGCCAAGGAGCGTGTAGTTGGTGTTGCTGTAGCTCCACTGTGCCCCCGGTTCGAACAGCGCGTCCTTGCCATAGACGTAGCGCGCGAGCGTGTCGTTGGGATCCCGCTGGACGCAATCCAGCGTCACGATCCCGGCCTCCTCATCGACGACCATCTCCGAGAAGAGATCGGCGTAGTAGGACTCGTGCTCGACGACGTTGAACACACCCGAGGTATGGGCCAGCAGGTGGCGCAGCGTGATGTGGTCGCCATTGGGCAGCTGAGCGGCGACGTCCGGCAGCCACAGCGCCAGCGGATCGTCCAGCGACAGCACACCCTCCTCTGCGAGGTGCATGACCACGGCCGCGGTGAACATCTTGGTGATGCTGCCGATCCGAAACGCACCGTCCGGCGGCATCGGTACGTCGTCCGCGAGGCTGGCAGATCCGCTTGCGCCCTCAAGCCGGTACTCCGGCGCGTCGATCCACACGACCATGCCGGGCGGGAGTCCGCCGGCGGTCAGCTCATCCATCTGCGCTTGCACGTCGGCCACGATATCCGGCGGGAACACCGGAGGGTCATCCTGTGCGGCAGTGCTGGCGAAGGGCAGCAGGAGCAGGACCATCACCGCGGTCAGGCTCAGAAGTGTTCGTCTCGTCATCGGCTCCCTGTCTTGGTTCCATGTGATGCGGGGGCCTGATGCTACGCGCCCTGCAACAGCGGACGACCATCCCGCAGTCGCCCGCTGCCTGAAAGGGCTTCGGGGAAGGCCCGTGCCAAGCGCTACCCTTCGACGATGACGGCCAGTGACAGACAGTTTCCCGAACCCGCTCCCCAACGTCAGGTCTTCGCCAATCGCACCCTGAAGATGAAGTCGATCCGTGCGGTCGGCTACGACATGGACTACACCCTCACGCAGTACAAGGCGGAGGCGTTCGAGGAGTTCGCCTTCTCCCACGCCAGCAGTCTCCTCGCCGGGCTCGGCTGGCCGGTCGATGCCCTCTCCTTCGATGCGACCTCGACAGCCCGAGGGCTCGTGGTCGACCAGGACCTCGGGAACCTCGTCAAGGCGACTCGCTTCGGTTGGGTCGTCAGGGCGAAACACGGCAGTCGGTTCCTGGACCACGACGAGGTTCGACGTACCTATCTGGGGACACAGATCGACCTGTCAGAGGACCGCTACGTACTGCTCAACTCCTTGTTCTCGCTCTCAGAAGCGAGTCTGTTCGCCCAGGGCGTAGAGCTGCTCGACGCTGGGAGGCTTCCCGGCGGCATGGGGTATCGAGACATGTTCGCCGCGGTGGTGGACTCGGTGGATCGGATCCACCGGGACGGAACGCTGAAGAAGGGCGTCCTGGCGGACCCTGGACGGTTCATCTCCCTGGATGGGGACATCGTGACGAGTCTTCTTGACCAGAGAGCGTCGGGAAAGCTCCTCATGCTCATCACGAACTCCGAGTGGAGCTACACGAACAGGATCATGACCCACACGTTCGACCCCTTCCTGAGAGGCGGCGACAGGTGGCGCGACCTGTTCGAGATCGTGGTCGTTTCGGCAGCGAAGCCGGGGTTCTTCACCTCCTCGAACCCGCTGTACCGGGTCGTGGACGAAGAGCGGGGTCTGCTCGAACCCCACTTCGGCCCCCTGGGTAGCGGCGGTGTGTTCTACGGCGGCAACGCTCAGCTTCTGGAGGAGAGCCTTGGACTCATCGGCGACGAGATCCTCTATGTGGGCGACCACCTCTACGGCGACGTCCACTACTCCAAGGCTCTGCGTCGCTGGAGGACAGCTCTGATCCTTCAGGAGCTCGAGGCAGAGTTCCGCGCTCTTGCCGAGTTCAGGCCGACCCAGGCTCGTCTGAGTGAGCTCATCGACCAGCGCCAGAGACTCGAAGCTCAGCTTGGCGCCCAACGACTGGCCCAACTTCGAGCCGCCGAAGGCCATGCCGACCCGCTGGGGCCCAACGAAGACCACCTCGCGTCGATAGCCGAGACGGAGGCCGAACTGTTCCAGCTCAACGAGCTCATGGCCCCCTTGAAGGATGAAGCGAGCCGACTGCAGAACCAGGGGTGGGGGACGCTGACACGGGCCAAGCAGGACAAGAGCCTGTTCTTTCGCCAGATCGAGCGCTACGCCGACATCTACACGTCGCGCGTCTCCAACCTGCTCTTCCCCGGCCCCTACGCCACGTTCCGGATGGAAAGGCTCGCACTCCCGCACGACCCCTCATCCTGATGGTCGAGCCCCCACGCTGATGGCAGGGCCCGTCGACCTCCGGCGCTGGGCGCCCACTCTTGACGGCCAAGCAGCCCGACCGGGCGCCCTCGCGTGTGCGCAGTGGGGCGTCGGTGGCGATGGTGCAGCTGACGGCGAAGATCGGGTCGCGGGCCACCACGGCGTGGCAGATGCGTTCCTATGCGATAGGTTGTACATGCCGGCTCGCGAGTGCGAGGTCCACACGCCGGTGACGTCCGGGGCCGGACGTCCGAGCATGTCCACGCGGTCGGGGACCGCGGGTGTCGGAGGGGCGGACCGTTGGAACTAGGAGACTGGCATCTCGCGGAGGCCATCGTCACCGTCATCGAGACGCTCGGCATCCTCGTCATCGCGCTCGGCGTGCTCCTGGCGGCGACCACCATCGTCAGGGCCAGGCTCGGCGACACAAGCGTCAACGCCTACCAGGTGTTCCGGCGCGAGATGTCACGCTGGCTGCTCCTGGGACTGGAGCTGCTCATCGCCGCTGACGTCATCAGGACGGTGACGCTGGACCTGACGCTCGAGAACGTCGCGGCGCTCGGGCTGCTCGTGCTCATCCGGACGTTCCTGGTCTGGACGATCGTGCTGGAGAACGAGGGCCGATGGCCATGGCAGCGGCCACGGGATGCCGGGGCGGATACGGGGGTTTGAGCGCACCCACGGAGGAGTTCGTGGCGGTGATGCTTGGGCCGGCCGCTCGCTCCGGTACCGGGCCCCGGGCGACAGCTCCGGGGCGCGCGCCCGAGTGGTCGCGGCGGAGGCCGTGGGATCGTGGCGGGGATGACGCGGGCGCGACACGCTCCTGCCGGTGTCGCGTGGCCACGTCATCGGCATGAGGCCGCTGCTCCGATCGATGGCGACGAGCCGGACCACGTTCAAGATGGCTACCGCCAGCGGTGACAGCGATCACGGGGCAGGAGTCGAGCCGACACTCGGATTCGAACGGAGGACCTGCTGTCTACGAAACGCGAGGGTAGCGCCTTCTTCAACCTGCGCAACCAGGGTCGATCGTCAGTCGGTCGACATCGATCGCTGACCAGCCGGCGTAGCTTGCGACTGGCCTCGGCCTTGCCTTCCGCAGCAGCCAGACGGTCCCAAGGATCCCGATGCCCACGACACCAACGGTCAGCACGATGGCGGGGCGGTAGCTGAGCGTCTGGTCGTACAGCCATCCTCCGAGAGGTGGCCCGATGATCCCTGCCGCCCCGTATGCCAGGAAGACGAGGGGGTAGATCCCGGCGACCGATGACAGCCCGTATCGGGCGGCGACCTGCGCGGCGTAGACGACGAAGCACGCGCCGAAGCCGAAGCCGATGGCGAATGACAGCGCGATGAAGGGGGCCGTCATGCTCACCCCTGCCAGCAGCGCCAGCGGCACGGCGAGGGCGGCCAGCTTGACCGGGATCATCCATTCGCTGGTCCTGTCGGCGATCCAGCCCCAGGTGATGCGGCCCGTGGCATTGCCGATGGCGAACACGCTGACCGCCGCCGCGGCCGGCAGCGCGGGGATACCGACCGCCAGGGCCATCGGCGTGAGGTTCCCGATGACCAGCATGCCGGCGAAGGTGCCGCAGAACATCCCCAGCACCAGCGCCAGGAAGAACGGGTCGCGCGCGAGCCGTCCGAGCGGAGGCGCCGTCTGTACCCGGGCTGTCGGTGCCGCCGTCGGGAACCGCAGCACCATCGCGGCGGTGATGATCACGGCGCCATAGGCCAGTCCGATCCACTGGAAGATCGTGAGCACGTTGACGCCGCTGGAGAGCAGGGACTCGGCGAGGGTCGACAGCAGGATGGCGCCGCCTCCGAAGCCGGCCATGGCGATGCCGGTCACCAGTCCCTTGCGCTCGGGGAACCACTTCATGCTGCTCGTCAGGGCGCAGACATAGCCTGCACCCGTGCCGATGCCCGCCAGCAGCGAGATCCCCAGTAGCATCAAGGGGAACGATCCATCCGGCCGTGACGCGACGAGGTAGCCGATGCCGAAGAGCAGACCGCCGAGGCCGGCGACCAGGCGCGGCCCCCACCGCTCGACGAGCCGGCCCGTGAAGACCATCGACAGCGTGAACACGCCGAACAGGAGACCGAAGATGACCTGCGTCTGGGTCACGCTCAGGCCGACGGTCTCCACCAGGTCGGGAACGAACGTGCTCCAGGCGTAGATGCCGCCGAGGCAGACCTGGACGATCACGGATGCCAGCAGGACGAGGTATCTCACGGTCTGTCCGCACCGATCGATTCGGACGGTTCGTGTGCGGCGCGGCGAAGGCGGTCGTTGATCGCCGGTCCCAGCCCGACATCGGGGACCTTGACGGCCACGATGCGGTCGAGCCCGAGGGCATCAAGCCGGTAGAGCGCGGCGAACAGGTTGGCTGCCGCTTCCTGCAGGTCGCCGCTCTCGGAGAGCACCTCGACCGCCTCGAACCCTGCCCGCTCCAGCGGCGATCTCAGTGTCAGCAGTCCTGACCGCGGCGAGACTGGCGCCTCACGCTCGTCCTCCCACACGCTCAACGGTGTGCGACACGCGTAATGGCGGGCGAGCTGGCCGGGTGATGCCGGGCGATCGGAGTCGACGCCGGGACGCTGCACGTGACCGATGAGGCTCTCGATCTCCTCGACCGGCGTGCCACCGGCACGCAGCAGCAGGGGGCCGTCGTCGGCCAGGGCGACGACCGTGGATTCGATACCCACACGGCAGGGCCCACCGTCGATGACTCGATCGACAGCTTCCCCCAGCTGCATGCGGACGTGTGCGCTCGTGGTGGGGCTGATGCTGCCGAACCTGTTGGCGCTGGGCGCGGCGACCGGTACGCCCGCCTCCGCGATCAGCGCCAGCGCCAGGGGGTGGGCGGGCATGCGCAGTGCGACGGTGGGCAGTCCCGCTGTGACGATGTCGGGGATGGCGTCGGCCTTGGGCAGGACCAGCGTGAGCGGTCCCGGCCAGAAGCGCCGTACAAGCTCCCGGGCAGTGTCGGGCCAGACACGCACCACCTGCTGGCCTTGCGCGACCGAGGACACGTGGACGATCAGGGGGTCGAACCGGGGCCGCTGCTTGATCTCGAAGATGCGGGCCACGGCCCGCGGGTCGAGCGCGTTCGCGCCCAGACCGTAGACGGTCTCGGTCGGGAACGCGACCGTACCGCCGTTGCGCAGGATCACAGCGGCCTCAGCAAGCTCCACGTTGGTCCGAACCATCTCCGTCTCGAACCCGGAGATCATCACCGTCCGTTCGGCCGCCGGGCGACTCGTAGTTTGCCATCAAGTCCCGAATTGGCCGAGCCAGGTGGCCGTGGCGGCACCTTCGCCATGGGTGCCCCGGCTGCCGGCACATGCGCCTGACCATCGAGCGATCGAGGGTCGTAGGACACGATCGTATGCAACCAGCACGCCTGGACGAGAGCCGGAGACGCTTGCGTCGATCCGATACCGGCTGGCCGCCGGTCTACGGCACGACTCATGTGCTACGATGTAGCACATGAGTGAGGTTGGGATCCGAGCGCTGAAGCAGAACGCTTCGGCCGTCGTGGCTGACGCCGCCGCAGGCGAGCTGGTGACCATCACCGATCGGGGTCGGCCGGTGGCCCAGCTGGTGCCGATACCGTCGAGTCGGATCGAGGCGCTCATCGCTGCCGAGCGCGCTCGCCCGGCGCAACGACGGTTGAGCGACCTGCCGCGGCCTGCCCGGCGTCGACCAGGTCATGCCGCACTGTCCGAGGAACTCGCGGTCATGCGTGAGGATGAACGGTACTAGCGGTGTTCTATCTCGATACGTCAGCGGCGGTGAAGCTGGTCGTTGCCGAGCGGGGGTCTGCGGCCCTGCGGAGGTGGCTCGAGACGCGAGACGAGCGGGTGTTCTCCAGCGATCTGCTGCGAACCGAGCTGCTTCGCTCGACCCGACGGGCCGCCCCGCAGCACATGGTGCAGGCCCGGGCGATCCTTGACTCGCTGGTGCTGCTGACGCTGTCGACCGCGATCTGTGAACGCGCGGCCATGCTGGAGCCTGAGCTGTTGCGCAGCCTCGATGCCTTGCATCTCGCGGCTGCGCTCGAGGTCGGTGACGAGCTCGAAGGGATGGTGACGTACGACCGGCGTATGGCCGAGGCCGCCAGGGCGCTCGGCGTCAGTGTCGTAGCGCCGGCCTAGCCCCGACCCGCGCGCGAGTCGACGCCCCTGTCGGAAGACCGGACCTCAGGGTCCGTGGCCAGCAGAGGTAGTCGTTGGTAGTGCCGGGAGCCATCTCCCGTGGAGAGGAGCGGCGCCCGTGGCACCTCGAACGCGGCCGAGGGCAGGCCACGCCACGAGTTCCACGAGACCGAGACGTGGGAGCAGAGCCATGCGCTCGCTCGGGGACTGGACGGCCGAGCGCGACAGGCGCAGCATCGACACCACGATGGCGGCACGATCGCTTCCCGGCGTCCCGTACGGTCAGGCTCATCCGACGCGGTGGTGGCACCGACGACCCGATGGGAGGGTGCAGTGCGACGTCTGCCCTCGCGCCTGTCGCCTGCGTGAGGGCCAGCGTGGCTTCTGTTTCGTCCGTGCCCGCCAGGACGACGCGATCGTGCTCACCACCTACGGCCGCTCCAGCGGGTTCTGCATCGACCCCATCGAGAAGAAGCCGCTCGACCATTTCCTGCCCGGCACGCCCACGCTGAGCTTCGGCACCGCCGGCTGCAACCTGGGCTGTGCCTTCTGCCAGAACTGGGAGGTCTCCACCTCCCGTGAGTGGGACACCCTCGCGGACGTGGCTTCCCCGTCCGACATCGCCGCCAGCGCGGTGACGCATGGGTGTCGCAGCGTGGCCTTCACCTACAACGACCCCGCGGTCTTCCTCGAGTACGCGCTCGATGTGGCTGCCGCCTGTCAGCAGGTCGGTGTCCGGACCGTGGCTGTGACCGCGGGCTACATGGAGCTGCGCCCGGCGGCGCAGCTCTTCGGCGCGATGGATGCGGCCAACGTCGACCTCAAGGCCTTCGACGACGAGACCTACCGGAGGGTCTGCCTGGGGCGCCTGGGGCCAGTGCTCGACACGCTCGAGGCCATCGTGGCGAATGGCCGCACCTGGCTCGAGATCACGACCTTGCTCATCCCCGGGCTCAACGACTCGGACGCCGAGATCGACGCCCTGACGAGCTGGATCGCGGACCATCTGGGGCCGTCGGTACCGCTCCACTTCACGGCCTTCCACCCCGACCACCGCATGCGCGACCGCGGGCCGACGCCGGCGGCCACGTTGCGCCACGCGAGGATGATCGGGATGGCCAACGGCCTGCGCTACGTCTACACCGGCAACATCGACGATCTTCTCGGCCAGGCCACCTGGTGTCACGCCTGCGGCCGGCTGCTCATCGGCCGTGCCGGCTACCGTGTCAGCGAGTGGCGACTCACGCCCGACGGTGCCTGCGCCCACTGCGGCGCACCTTGCCCCGGGGTCTTCGAGGCGGGGCCCGGCCGGTGGGGTTCGCGGCGCATGCCCGTCGGTATCTCCAGCAGGGCGGCGACGTGACGATCGTGCGTCGGCCGGTCGCGGCGGGCTCCTTCTACCCGGGCTCGGCCGATGCCCTGGCCGCGACTGTCGACGAGCTGCTCGCGGCTGCCTCGGAGGCGGGTCGCTCCGGCGTTCCACGCGGCGCGCTCCGGGGCCTGATCGTGCCTCACGCCGGCTACATCTACAGCGGACCGGTGGCGGCCACGGCCTACCGTCTGCTGCCGATGCTCGTGCCGCCGCCGTCGGTGGTGGTCATCCTCGGGCCCAGCCACTTCGAGCCGCTCGACGGTCTGGCGGTGGCGCCGCACGACGCATGGGACACGCCGCTGGGCAGCGTGTCCCTCGACGACGGCCTGCGACGCGCGCTGGTCCGCGCCGGTGCCATGGTTGACGACCGACCACATCTTGCCGAGCACAGCATCGAGGTACAGCTGCCGTTCCTCCAGCGCTGCCTGCCCGGCGTGCCGGTGGTGCCGCTGGCGGTGGGCGCCTGCCGCCCGACCGTGGCGGCTGGTCAGCTGCGCGCGGCGCTGCCCGAGAGCGCGCTGGTCCTGGTCAGCACCGACCTGTCCCACTACCACGACGACGTCACGGCGAGGGAGCTCGATGCCCGCACCGCCGCCGCCATCGAGGCCCTCGACGGCGGCCAGCTCCGCTCGGACGACGCCTGCGGTGTCGATGCCGTGCGCGTGTCCCTCGCCTGGGCTCGAAGCGCTGGCCATCGCATCGTGCGGCTCGACCTGCGCACCTCGGCCGACACGGCCGGTGACTGGCATCGCGTGGTGGGCTACGGCTCTTTCGCCATCGTCGACGTCTGACCGAGGTCGCCCCCAGTCCGGGTGGCAACCTACCTAGCGGATGGCTGCGGTGCGGACGCGTTCTGGCGTCTCGCCCGTCCAACCGTGGAAGGCCCGGTAGAAGGAGTTGGGGTCGTCGTACCCGAGCAGGAAGGAGATCTCGGCTGCAGGCAGGCTCGAGTTCGACAGGTAGTGGCGGGCCAACGCTTCGCGCGTCTCGTTGAGCACGACCTGGTAGGACGTGCCGGCGTCCCGCAGGCGTCGCTGGAGTGTGCGCGAGCTGACCATCAACCGCTTGGCCACAGCTTCCACAGAGGCCTCGCCCGCCGGCAGCATCTCGAGCAGCGCGGCGTGGACGCGATCGCCCGTGCTGGCGTCCGCCTCCAGCTCGGAGAGGCGGCGGCGCAGCTCGGGCTCGAAGAACTCCCACATCGCTTCGTTCGCCGTCAGGAATGGGCGCTCAGCGTCCTCGCGGCGAAACGTGACCGAGTGTCGCTCGCCCTGGGTCACGGCTGTGCCGTAGTAGCGCCGGTAGGCGAGTTCATCCGCCAGCCTTGCTGGTGCGGTCACCGCCGCGGGCCGGATGTGGCTGCGTGTGGCGAGACGCGCCAGCGCGACCCAGAACACGACTTCCACGGTCGCCAGCGATGCCGGCGGCTGTGGCCCCGCGGGCCAGTGGCACTCGATGCGGGTCCCGACCGAGTTGCGGTCGACCCTGATCTCCAAGGGGCCGATCAGCGGCTTGTAACGGGCGATGCGTTCCACGGCCACGTCGAGGTTGTGGCTGCAGAGCGCCGCGAAGATCGGCGGCTCGAAGGCTTCGACCGAGATGGTGCGGCCGAGGGTGATGGGCAGCTCGGGGTCGTCGGCCTCGGCCTCGAACGCCTCCCACAGGCGGTAGTACTCGGCTGGCGTGAGCGTGACGTCGCTCTTGGCGAGGAGATCGTCGGGCATGCCGGCCCGCCGCAGCACATCGCTGGGGGCGACGCCCATGTCCTTGAGGATGAGCGACCAGCTCTTGCCGAGCGTGAAGGTCTTGGCGGCGTCCATCGTGCTGATTCCTACCATGTCGTCCGCTGTTGGGTCGAAGCGCCGACCCGACCCAGCAAGGGGTGCCAGGCCGGGTCGGCGCATCAGGGTCAGGCGGCCTCGGCGGATCTCGCTGGCCGGCGCCAGTCCGTACTGGGCCTTGATGCCGCCGATGAAGGTGGCGTCGTCCGTGGCCTTGCGCTGCGCCATGAGCTGGACAGCATCGGGACCGGCCTCGTAGCGCAGCTGGTCAGAGCCATCGGTGACGGCCGTCCAGATGACATCGGCGATGAGGCTGGGCGGAGAGAGGGGCACACCAGCAGCCAGAGCTGCCATGAGCTTCTGGACCAGGGGCTGGTACTCGGCGAGCGACTCGTCGTTGGTGAAGTCGAATGAGCGGCCGCCGAAGTCGGTGTCGACGCCGCCGGGCTCCACGATCTTGACGCGGATGCCGAGCGGCTCCAGCTCGTAGCTCAGCGCCTCGCTGAAGCCTTCGACCGCGAACTTCGTGCCGTGGTACAGGCTGCCCAGCGGGAACGTCATCTTGCCTCCGATGGAGCTGATGTTGACGATGACGCCGGCGCCGTTGGCGCGGAAGTGCGGGAGGACGGCCTTGGTCGTGTCGATGAGGCCGATGACGTTGGTGTCGAACTGGCGCTCGATCTTCTCCTCGGGGGTGGCCTCCAGCACACCGTAGGCGCCGTAGCCGGCGTTGTTGACCAGTGCGTCGATGCGGCCGAAGCGGTCGATGCCCGCGGCGACTGCCGGGAGGATCGAGTCACGGTCGGTGACGTCCAGGCGCGTCACGAGCACGTTGTCGAGCTGGGCGAGCTCGGTCTCGGCCTCGGGCTTGCGCATCGTGGCGACGACGTTCCAGCCGCGCTCGGCGAAGAGCTTGGCGGTGGTCCTGCCGATGCCGCTGGAGGCGCCGGTGATGAGGATGGTCGGGCTCATGGGTGTTCCCTTTGCGTGTCTCGGATGGGGGAGTGGTCGAGTTCGAGGCTATGTCGAGGTGCCCGGTCGGTCACTAGCAGGACGCGCCACTCGGCCTGCAGGACGCGCCAACCGCCACTGGCGTCCTGGTGGCCGAAGACCTGCGATCATCCGGCTGCTACGAGGTCGTCGTGTTCGACGACCGGCCCGCTGCCGCGCTCGCGACTGAGGTCGCTCGGGTCCGCCTCCAAGTGGAGCCGCGGCTCATGCAGACGCCGGCCACGCCCGATCGTGCCGTCGCCAAGCTTCGAACCACCTGCCACTCCCGCCGACGGAACTGGGCATTGCGGCTGATCTGGAAGAAGGAACCTCGCCGAGGTCCTGCTCACCTATGTCAGGTTCGATGCCAGATCGACCCTGACGTGTAGGGGTCAACGAAGGGGTCAGGCTCTGCTGCTCCTGCCAATGGACAGCCCGAAACGGGCCAGTTGACGCGTGGGGGAGTGGAGCCGACACTCGGATTTGAACCGAGGACCTGCTGTTTACGAATGCAGGGGACCGCGGGTCCGCTGGCGGTCGGGCACGCCGTCGACGCGTCCGTGCCGGCCGTCGTCGCCTCCACCGCGCGGGACGGGATCGCCGTAGCCGCGGTCGCGCCTCCTCGACCTCGATGACACTTCGTGGTGCGAAGCATCGGCAGGGGTCAGTGAAGGGGTCACCAGCTCGCGACTACCAGAGGTAGTCGTCGGTAGTAAGCGTGAGTCGGCCGCCAGGAGTGCCTCGCGGCGACGACGGTCTGGCCGTCACGCTAGGGCACGGAACGCGGCGATCGCGTCATCGACCTCCAGGAAGATGCGGTCCGGCCTCACGGAGGCGCCGACACCGGCCCGCTCGAGGTACGCCGCGACGGGAGCCTTGAGGCGCGCGAAGACCACGGTCACTCCCCGTCGATCCGAGGTCACCCAGGAGCTCCACCAGCATCTGGGTGGCCGTGGAATCGGTGTCCCCGACCGCCTCCAGGTCCAGGACGACCCAGCGGGCGGGTGGATCGGCCGCCGCCACTGCGTCCGTGACGTCCTGGCGGAAGATGTCCGCGTTGGCGAAGAAGAGCGGGCCATCGAAGCGGTACACCACCACGCCCGGTTCGGGGAGTCCAGCGGGCGTCGAGTCCGCTGCCCGGTAGCTGTCGGTGCCTGGCACCCGCACGAGGAACGTCCGCCGCGGGCGTGCAGCGCGCTGGGCCACGAGCAGCAGCGACAGGATGGCGACCACCAGGACGCCCGCGAGCATCCCCACCGCCACCACGATGACAGTGGCGAGGAGCGCAAGCGCGAGCTCCGACCGGGCGACAGCGGCCAGCCGCCGGAACTCCGCCGGGTCCAGCAGTCCGGCCGCGACGACGATGATCACCCCCGCCAGAGCGGCCTTCGGCAGCGGAGCGAAGAGCGGCGTGAGGAACAGCAGCGTGACGATGACGAGCGCCATCGCGATGATGCCCGCCAGCTGCGACCGCGCCCCCATGTCGGCGGCCGTGAAGCTGCGCGACTGGCTGCCGTTCACGGGGAAGCCCGCCGTGAGGGACGCGCCGATGTTGGCGGCGCCCAGGCCCAGGAACTCTCCGTCGCCGTCCACGCGATAGTGGCCCCGGCGGCCAAGGACCTGGCCCGTGACACCGCTGTCCGCGTAGATGAGGAGGCCGATGGCGGCCGCGGGCACGAGCAGCAGCTGGAGGTCGGCGAGGCCGATGTTGGGCAGGCCCAGGGGTGGCAGGCCGGCTGGGATGTCGCCCACGACCTTGACGCCCTCGTCCTCCAGGCCCAGCAGCGGCGCTCGCGGCGATCGCGGCGAGGACCGCCACGAGGTAGGCCGGCAGGCGCCGGTCCACGCGCTTCACGACGAGCACGATGGCGATGACGCCGAGTCCCACCGCGAGCGTGAGCGGATCGGTCTCGCCGAGGCGTCGCAGTGTCTCGGTCAGCTCCGCGATGGTGTCGTCCTGCGCTTCGAGCGTGATGCCGATCAGGCTGTCGAGCTGGCTCACGATCATCACGATCGCGGAGCCCGCCACGTAGCCCACGAGCAGCGGCCGCGACAGGTAGCGCGTCACGAAGCCAAGGCGCGCGATGCCCGCCAGCACCAGCAGGATGCCGGCCATGAGTGCCACCCCGGCTCCCAGCGCCAGGTACCGGCTCGGGTCCCCCTCCGCGAGCGGCGCGATGATCGACGCGGTCAGGAGCGCGATGGTGGCTTCGGGTCCCACGCTCATCTCGCGCACGCCGCCCATGAGCGCGTAGCCCAGCAGGGCGCCGATGGACGCGTAGAGCCCGACCACCGGGTCGAAGCCACCCAGCTGCGCGTAGGCGAGCGCCTGCGGCACGAGCAGCGCCCAGACGGTCAGCCCGGCCAGGGCGTCGACGGGGAGCCACGATCGGTCGTAGCTCCGGATGGCGCGCAGGCCGGGGATGGCGAGCCCGCGTCCGCGGGGCGGGCTGGGTGTCGTCATGGCATCAGCATCACGGGCACGAGGGTCTCGGCGTCCGGATCAGCGCCCCGGCCTCGACGCGATCCCGGCGCATGGTCAGATGTCGAGCAGGGCGCCAGCCCACCACGCCGGGTGGGGCGGGTCGCGGATCGAGCGCCGGGGCTGGACTTCGAGGGGCCGTGCACGGGTGGCGCGGCATCGTTCACCTTGGCCTGGCGCGCGATGACCGCCGCCTCGGTCACGTTGAAGACCGTGAAATCCTGCGTGATGGTCACCGGGCCCTGGTAGTGGGTGCCCAGCTCCTCGAAGACGGTGTCCACACCCGGGGTCAGATCGAGGTGCCAGAGCGCGCCCATCCGGGGCTGTGTCATCGCCAGGATGCGGCCCATCTGCTCGGGGACCGTGTGGGCCGACCGGGTGATGTTGAGCGCGGTCTCCAGCGGGCAGGCCCGAGGCACGGGCGAACACCTTGGGGGACTGGAAGCACTCATGGATCAGGAGGTCGGCACCCTTGGCGGCTTCCACGACGTGGCGACAGGGGCGCGTGTCGCCGGAGAAGACGACCTTCCGGCCGGCGTAGCTGATGGTGTAGCCCACGGCACCGTTCAGCCCATGGATGGCCGGGAAGCTGCCGATGATGACCCCGTTGCGGTCATAGATCGTGTCCGGGCGGTCGTACGGGATCTCGTGGGCGATCGCCTCGAAGCCGGTCGTCGGGCGCACGCCGCGCACGGAGGCGATGTCCCACGCCATCACCTTGCCCACGTTCTCGACGAAGGCCGCGAGCCCCAGCGCGGGGTCCTCGTTGCCCCCACCCCAGACCTCGACCGGATCGACCCGCCCCACCTTCGCGAGGCTCCCCAGCAGCCCGGGGATGTCTCCGACGTGATCCGCGTGCAGATGCGACAGGAAGACCTTGGTGGTGCGACTCGACCGGGAGCCCGAGCGCATCGAAGTTGGCGAGGGCGCCCGAGCCCAAGTCGAAGAAGAAGAAGTCCTGTCTCGGCGTTGCCGACCTCGACGAGGAGCGATCCCGACGCCTGGCTCCGTCGGATCCAGGGATCGCCGCTGCCCAGGATCGTGACCCGGATATCGCCGCCGGCGAGAGGCTCCGTGCCCGGCTCGAAGGCAGGGGCGTAGGGGCGGGCCGGCGTGCCCGACCACGGCGGCCGTGGACAGTGGCCGCGTGGTGTCCTCCCGCCCGAACCCGCTCGCCTCGACGTTCACTGACATCCCGATTCTCCTCGTCTGACGCTCGCGG
Source organism: uncultured Chloroflexia bacterium (assembly GCA_963712735.1). Classification (GTDB taxonomy): domain Bacteria; phylum Chloroflexota; class Limnocylindria; order Limnocylindrales; family CSP1-4; genus JAFMJV01. The sequence goes on from CAVQIZ010000002.1 coordinate 1,047,851, forward strand.
CCGCGACGGATCGCGAGGCTATGACTCATGCTGGGCAAGTGAAGCCCCACCGACGCGAGTGCGCATCGCTCGCGGAGGGCGATGCGGAGCGCGTTTCCGACGTGTCCTTATTCGTGTCGTCCGATCAGTCGGGCGTCGGGGGTCGCGAGCCGCGGGAGGGGCAGAGCATGGGGTCCGCAGAAGACGCGTTCCGTCGCCTGGCCATCGGCGACCTGGCCCTGCTTGCAGGGTCGGATGACGGACCAGGACCCGGGGGTGCCCCGGTCTGGACGAGCGGACGGAGTCGCTCGATCCGCGTCGCGGTGCTCATCCCCATCGACGCCCCCCAGTCGTCGTACCAGGCCGCCGTGCGAGGCGGCGATGCGAGCAGGGGCCACGCTGGAGGACCTGCTGGCAGTGCTCGTCGCCGTGGCCGGGTCGGTCGGTCGACCACGGGTCGTGGCAGCGGCGCCACGGATCGCCCTCGCCGCGGGCTATGACATCGACGCCGCGCTCGAGAAGACGGACTGCCGCCGAGCGGCTGACCCTGGCGGCGTGGCGCTCGGCTGCCCCGGGCGATGGTGTAGGTTCCCTGCGCGGACATACGACACCACGAGGGGCCGGGAAGCATCGGACGACGATCGCCAGCAGCGAGGCACCACGCGCCGGGCGGGACCACCGGCCCGGCTGACGACCGCGAGGCCCGGCTTCCAGCCCTCGTTCCCGCTGGTCGGAGGCCAAGTTCCACCTGCCCGTGCCGCACGCCGTCGACCGTCTCCCGGGAGCGGCTGACTCGCGCTGCTGCTGGCCGAGCCCGCGACCGTCGCGATCGTCCGGTCGTCGCCCCGCCCGGATACGGCAAGACCGTGCTGCTCGCCGACTGGGCGGCACGCGACACGCGCGACGTCGCCTGGCTGACGCTCGACGAGTTCGACAACGAGCCGAGCGTCTTCCTCACGTACCTCGCGGCGGCCATCGACCGCATCGAGCCGATCGATCCGCGATCATCGGCGCGCTGCTCGCCGTGCGCGGGTCGCGCATTCTCGCGACGGCCGTGCCCCGCCTGGCGTCCGAGCTGCACCGGCGACGACGCCCGGGTGTGCTCATCCTCGATGACCTGCACCGTCTCGTGGACCGGACGTGCCTCGACGCGCTCGCCGCGCTCCTCGAGCTCCTGCCACCCGGGTTCCAGGTCGCCATGGCCGCGCGGACGACGCCGGACCTGCCCGTTCGGGCGGCTCCGGGCGAGTCGGGCAGCTGCTCGAGATCGGACGTGACCAGCTGGCGTTCGACGCGGAGGAGACGGCCATCGCTCGCCGCGGCACGGGCTATCGGCTGAGCCGCGAACAGGCCGGAGTCGCTCGCCGAGCGCACCGAGGGCTGGGCGGCCGCGATCTACCTGGCGTCCCTCGCCCGCGGGCGCGACGAGCTCACGCGCCGGTCGGGACCGACGACGTCTCCGGTCGCGAGGGCTACATCGCGGACTACCTGCGATCGCCGAGCTCCGGCCGATCCTCGGACGACGACGATCGTCGTGCTGCTCACGCGGACGTCGATCCTCGATGTGCTCGAGCCGGCGCTGGCCGAGGCCGTCTCCGGGTCTGCCGGACGCGCCGGACCGACTACGGAGGCTCGCCCACGCGAACCTGCTCATCGGCGAGGTCGCCGGCCCCGAGCCCTCGTGCCGCTACCACCACCTGCTGCGCGATTACCTGCGTGCGGAGCTCGAGCGCCGCGAGCCAGGGGTCGCGCCGGAGCTCCACCGCCGCGCCTCGGCCTGGTACGCGGGCGGCGGGCGTCCCGAGCTCGCCATCGAGCACTCCATCGCGAGCGGCGACTGACGACGCCGCCGCACGCCTGGTCGAGGCGCGACGCTCGGACGTACCTTCGCTCGGGCCACGGCGACCGGCTCGCGCGGTGGTTGTCGGGCTTCGACGACGAGCGTCTTCGAGCGCCGCCCGACCCTGGCGGTCGGGGCGGCCCTGGTCCACGCGCTCAGCGGGCATGCCGGAGGCGGCCGACCACATGGCGGACATCGTCGAGGGCTCGACGTTCGACGGCGTGCCCGCCATCGGGACGGCGTCCTTCGAGTCGGCGCGGGCGATGCTGCGGGCCGTCATGGTCCGTCGCGGCGCGGACGATGCCGTCGCGAACGCGGCCGCAGCGGTCGCGGCTGGAGAGGCCGGGAGTCCGTGGCGGACCCTCGCGCTGTGAGGCGCTCGCGCTGGGTCACGTCATGCGCGGAGATACTGGCCGCGGCGGACGAGGTGCTCGCCGAGGCCGTCGATGCGGCGCCCGCCGCCGGCAGCTACGCGTTCTTCGCCCTCGCGCTCCGGGCCAGCCTCGCGATGGAGCGTCGCGACTGGGAGCGCGGCGACCGCGTATGCGCGCGAGAGCCATCGATCGCTTCGCGCGGATGCAGTTCGACGCGGTGGCCTCGTCCGTGCTCGTGCACGCGGTCGCTGCGCGTGTCGCCATCCACCACGGCGACCTGGCCCGCGGCCGGGAGGAGCTGGTCCATGCCCAGCTCGTGCGGCCCGCTGGCCTCGTACGCGCTTGCCGTCGGCCGCGGTCGTCGGGCTCCTGGAGGTGGCCCGGGCCTATCTCTCGCATCGCCGATCCGGCGGGTGCCGGCAGCGCCGTCGCGGAGGCGGAGCGGATCCTCCAGCGGCGGCCCGGCGCTCGGCGTGCTCGCGCGAGCAGCTGGCTGAGCTGCGCGAGCGAGTCCATGGGCGCCTCCGAGGCCTTGGCCGGCCCGTCCACGCTCACCCCGGCGGAGCTGCGGGTGCTGCCCATGCTCTCGACCCACCTGATGTTCGAGGAGATCGCGGAGCGGCTGCACGTGTCGCGGCACACGGTGAAGACCCAGGTCGTCGCGATCTACGGCAAGCTCGGAGTCTCCAGCCGCGGCGAGGCGGTCGAGCGGGCCATCGAGATCGGTCTGCTGGAGCCGTTTCCCGGGCTCCGGCTCACCGCCCGGCCACCCACCGACTGACCCGGGCGCCCCGCTCCGCTCGAACCGCTACGGCCCGCCGGCCCGGCATCGCCCTTGCGGTGCGATGCGCGTGCCGCCGTGGCCGCCGACCATGCGCCTGGGAACCACGTCAGAGGGCGTCCATGAGCTGGGGCATCGGGTTTCGCGTCCGCCAGTACCTCAAGAACAGTCTGTGGGTGGCGCCGCTCGTCGCCGGCGTAGTGGGTTTCCTCCTCGCAGAGCTGACGGCCTGGCTCGACAGGCAGGCCGAGTTCCCCGGGCTGACCTACTCGCCGGAGACCGCCACCGCGGTCGTGTCGGCCACCATCGCGGCGGCAGTCTCTCTCACCGGCTTCGTGATCACCGTCACGGTCCTCGGCGTGCAGCAGGCCACGGGCATCTTCTCGCCCCGCTACATGCGCCTGTGGTACCGCGATGGCCGGCTCAAACTCGTGCTGGCCGTGCTCGTCGGTACGCTGCTCTTCTCCATGAGGGTCATCCGGCTCGTCCAACCGGACGCGGTCCCCGACCTCAGTGTGAGCATGGCCGGCCTGGGTCTGGCGGTCGGCCTGTTGCTGTTCCTGCTCTACTTCGACCGCTTCCTGCATCGCATGCGGCCAGTGGCGGTGGCCGCATTGCTCGCTCGGGAGGGACGATGCGCTTTCGAGGACTGGACGGACGAGGCCGGCCATCCCGACCTCGCGCTCATCCCCGGCGGCTCATGGGCACCCTCGAGCGAGCCGACGTTCGTGCTGCGCGCAGCCAGGTCGGGCACCATCCAGGCCGTGGACACCCGTGGCCTCTGCGCGGTGGCGCGCACCAACGGGTGTCTGATCGTGTTCCGGCACACCGTGGGCGACTTCGTGCCCGTCGGCGCGCCGATCCTGGAGGTCCATGGGGCGCCACTGCCGGCGTTCGTCGGCGAACGCCTCTCGAACATGCTCGCCCTCGGTGCCGAGCGGACCATCGAGCAGGATCCCGCCTTCGCCATCCGCGTGATGGTCGATATCGCCATCCGGGCGCTCTCACCGGCCGTGAACGACCCGACGACGGCGGTCCAGGTGCTCGATCACCTCGAGGAGACCCTGCGCCTCGTGGGGGCTGCGGAGCCGATGGACGTGCCGGCATCGCCCGGGTCGCTGGCCAGTGGGGTGATCATGCCCGTCCGAACGTGGCCGGACTTCCTGGCGCTCGGGATCGCCGAGATCCGGCAGTACGGTGCTTCGAGCATCCAGGTCACGCGCCGCCTGCGCGCGCTGCTCCAGGAGCTCGGCGAGCTGGTGCGGCCGGAGAACCGGGCGGCCGTCGACGAGGAGGTGCGGCGCCTGGATACCACGGTCCGTGCGACGTATGCGAGCGGGATCGATCTGGATGAGGCCATGGCTCCGGACCACCAGGGGATCGGTGGGCCGACCATGGCGCGGGGGAAGGAGGCGCACGCATGAGTGGCCACGAGGATCAGCCGGCCCGGGGCACCGCCGAGGGCGAGGGAAGCATGCCGGCCCTGCCGGTCATCGAGGAGGCGGGTCGCCAGCTGCGGGCGCCCTGGGCGGCCAGCATCGCCGGACTGCTGTTCTCGTTCCTGTTCACGGCGGCGCTCGTCCTCGTACGGAGCCAGGCGGACACGGCGGCAGAGCCGACCACGGCCATGGTCATCGGCGGACTGTACCTGGCGCCCTTCGCCGGGATCATGTTCCTCTGGTTCGTGGCGGTCATCCGGGACCAGGTCGGCGAACGCGAGGACCGCTTCTTCGCCACGGTCTTCTTCGGCAGTGGCGTCCTCTTCGTCGCCCTTCTGTTCGCCACGGCGGCGGTCGTGAGCACGCCCACGACGCTCGTCCGCTTCCTGGGTCAGGACCAGCTGTCCGCGGAGAGCGCGTCGCTGCTACGTGCCCTCGGCTACACGCTGCTGTTCGCCTTCGCCACACGTGCCGCGGCGGTGTTCATGCTGGCCACGGCCACGATCGGGATCAAGAGCGGCGTGTTCCCGCGCTGGTTCGCCCTCGTCGGGTACCTGCTCGCCGTCGTCCTCCTCGTGGCGGTCTCCTTCTACGACTGGGTCATCCTGGTCCTGCCGGGGTGGGTCGCCGTGGTGAGCCTGTTCATCCTCCGCCGGGAGCGCGCCCGCCGCTGAGACCGACGCAGCACGGGCGGCCACCGGGTGGCGGCGAAGGCGGGTGGCGGCGAAGGCCTCTCGCGCACGACGCGCCCTCGCTCAGTCGCGGCGCCAGTGGCGTCCCAGGGTCCAGATGCCGCCGTGGATGACGACGAGGTATGCCAGCAGGGCCGTCAGCAGGCCAAGGATGATCAGCAGCGTGGCGAGGAGAGAACCAAGCAGGTCTCCGATCTTGTCCTCGATGGACGCGACCTGCTCGCCAACTCCGCGAACCAGATCGGCCCCGTCCTGGAGCAGGGCCTGGGCATCAGGGTTGGCGGCCACACCCGCCAGATCCTCCAGCGCTGTCGCCGCCGCGTCGTACTTGCCCCCCGCTTCCGATGCCACCGCATCCAGCTCCGCCAGCAGGCTATCGACGCCCCCGGATGTCGTGTTGTAGACGGTCCAGCTGAGCGCGATCGCCAGCACCAGGATCAGCCCGCCGACGACCGCGGTGACCTGGGCGACCACACCCCAGCCGGGATGGCGCCGTCCGCTCCCGCCTGCCTCCTCGACGCTCACGTCGGCTTCCTCGTCACCCCCCGGACGCCTCAGGTGCCGGACAGCCCGGGCTCACCTCTGCCTTCAGGGCGTCGAACGCCGCGGCGACCTCGTCGATGGCGTTCTCGATCGTGGCGGCCTTGTCCCCCAGCGATCCTTCGCCAGTGAGGCCCTGGAGCGCGGTCTGGAGGCCACCCAGTGCATCGCCGAGCGCCTGCCCCTCGGGCCCGAACGCGGCCTTCGCGGAATCGACGAACGCCTGGCCGGTCGTGACGACCGCCCCGATGGCACCGATCACGTCGCGGATGCGGACGGATTCGAGGTCCAGGGCGGTCAGGTCATCGAGCGCCGTCTGGAAGGCGGCAAGATCGGCGCAGACCTGCGCCCCGGAGACGGCCGGACTGGCGTCCGGCGGGATGCTCGCAGCCGTGGGTGGGCTGACGACCGGCGCAAGGGTCGGAGCTGCCGTCGGAGTCACGGCCGGGGAGGGTGTCGGCGATGGCGTCGCGCCGGCGCAGGCGATGATGGCGAGGGTGGTGATGAGGACGAGAGACGCACCCGCGACGGTGGCTGTCTGTCGAGATCTCGAAGTGAAGTCCATGGAGTCGTCTCCTTTGCGAACGAGGCATCCGTCCGGCGCGTGACCCGGCCCGGGCTGGATCGCTCGGGCTGGAGGTGTCACCCAAGCAGCTTCTTCGTCACGGCGAGTACCTACGGTCCTGTCGGATGAGACCGGCGTGGACCGCTGGTCCCCCGACCGCTCTCGGCGGGAATCTTCGACAGCCGATCGCGCTCGCGCATCGCCCTCGGCGTGCGATGACCCGGGCACCGGGGCTGGGGACCATGGTCCCTCGAACCGACGCGCGCCGCGATGCCTTCGAAGGGGAGACGGTGGGCACTCTCGCCAGCATTGACACTACGGAGCCACCCGGCGCCGACCCGCGATCGGCGAGCGACCGGGTCCGCGAGCTCGCTCGACGCCACGTGCCCATCCTCTCGTGGCTGCCGCTGTATGACCGTGCGGGCCTCCGACCTGATCTGATCGGGGGGCTCGTGTCATGGGCGGTGATGGTCCCCATCTCGATCGCCTATGCGGACCTGGCGGGGATGCCGCCCGAGGCCGGCCTCGTGACGGCCTTCGCCGCACTGGCCGCCTACGCGGTCCTGGGGACGTCGAGAGACCTGAAGGTCACCACGAGCTCGTCGGTCGCGGTGATGGCCGCCGCTGTCGTTGCGCCCGTCGCCGCCGGACGCGGTCCGGAGGCGTATGTGGGCCTGATGGCCGCGCTGGCCCTCATGGTCGGAGCGGCGCTGCTGGTGGCCGGGCTCCTGCGGCTCGGGTTCCTGTCGCAGTTCCTGGCCAAGCCCGTCGTGACCGGCTTCGTGGTCGGACTCGCCATCACCATCGTCATCGGCCAGCTGCCCAAACTGGTCGGCGTCCCGGGCGGCGGTGACAACCCGTTCGAGGAGATCGCCAGCCTGGTGGCGCAGCTCCCGGACGCCAACCCGTGGACGTTGGTCGTGGGTGTCGTGGCGCTCATCATCCTCGCGCTGCTGCGGCGGCTCACACCACGCGTCCCGGGGGCGCTCGTGGTGCTGGTGCTGGGCATCATCGCGACGCCACTCCTGGGCCTGGAGGGGCACGACGTCTCGACCGTCGGCACGGTGCCCACCACGGTCCCGCTGCCGGAGCTCCCGTCGGTCTCGATCGTCGACCTGTCCACGATCGCGTTCGGTGCCGCCGGCATCGTGTTCCTGGCCCTCGCGGAGTCGATCGGTACAGCGCGCAGCCTGGCGACCCGCGGGGGCTACGCCATCGATCCGGACCAGGAGCTGGTGGCGCTGGGCGGATCGAACCTGGCGGCAGGGTTGTTCGGCGGATTTCCGGTCGACGCCAGCCTCTCCCAGTCCGCGACGGCCCGGAGCGCCGGGGCGCGCACGCAGCTCTCGTCGCTGGTGACCAGCGGCCTTATCCTGGCGACGGCTCTCATCCTGGCGCCGCTGTTCGAGAACCTCCCGAACGCCGTGCTCGCCGCGATCGTCATGACCTCGGCGCTGAGCCTCATCGATATCCGGGAGCTGCGCCGCTACTTCGACTGGCGGCCACGGGACTTCTTCCTGGCAATGACCGCGCTGGTCGGCGTCATCACGACCTCACCGCTCACAGGCATCGCCATCGCCGCGGTGCTGTCCCTGCTGGCGATCCTCTATCAGGCGAGCCGGCCGTACCTGGCGATCCTCGGTCGGCTGCCGGGGGAGCCTCCGGCCTTCGGAGACGTGCTGCGCCATCCGCATGCGGTGCAGGCCGCGGGCGTGCTCGTCCTCCGACCGGATGTCGCGCTCCATTTCGTCAATGCGAGCGTGGCCAAGGACCAGGTGACCCGGGCGATCGCGAGCCTTGACCCACCACCGAGGCTCGTCGTCCTCGACCTCGCCGCCAGCACCGACCTCGACGTCGCCGCTACCGATGCCCTCGTCGAGCTGCTCGCCGACCTTCGTGCGAAGGGCGTCGAGTTGCGCCTCGCGCACGCGCATGCCGGCGTCCGCGACCGGATGCGCCGAACGGGCTTCATGGCGGCGCTCGGCGAGGACCATCTGTACCCGTCCACCCAGCAGGCCCTGGACGCTCCGCTGGCGGAAGGCTTGGCCAAGTGAGGAAGCGATCGATGCGTGTGCTTCGCTCCATCCCCATCCTGTCATGGCTCCCGGGCTATGACCGGTCCTGGCTTTCCCTCGACATCATCGCGGGCCTGACCCTGTGGGGCCTCGTGGTGCCCGAGGCGATGGCCTATGCCGGCATCGCCGGCATGCCGCCACAGGCGGGGCTCTACACCCTGGTGGCATCACTGCTCATCTATGCCCTCCTGGGCACGTCGCGTCACCTCGTCGTCGGGGGCACCTCCGCGTCGGCAGCGCTGCTCGCGTCGTCGGTGGCCGCAGCGCTGGTCGCCACGGCGGTGACGACGGCATCCGACCCGCAGGCATACGTCACGTACGCGGCCGCATTCGTGCTCGTGACCGGGCTGGTCTTCCTCCTTGCCGGTCTCATGCGTCTGGGCTTCATCACGCAGTTCCTGTCCAAGCCGGTGATGGATGGCTTCGTCATGGGTCTCGCGGTGTTCGTGGCGGTCGGGCAGCTGAACAAGCTCTTCGGCGTGGAGAAGCCCGAGGGCAATACCCTTGAGCGGCTGTTCGGCATCATCCGGGAGCTGCCCCAGGCCGACTGGACCACGTTCCTGGTCGGGGCCGGCGCGCTGGCGACGCTGTTCCTGGTGCCACGGTGGGACAGGCGGATTCCTGCCGGGCTGGTCGTGCTGTTCGGGTCCATCGCGCTCAGCATGTTCCTGGAGTTCGAGGGGCGCGGGGTCGAGGTGGTGGGTACCCTGCCCCAGGGCCTGCCCGCGCTGTCACTGCCGGACGTGCCACTGTCCACCTGGCTGGCCATGATCCTGCCTGCCATCGGCGTCCTGCTCGTCGTCTTCAGCGAGGCACTGGGCGTGGCCCACGAGTTCGCCGAGAAGCATGGCTACGAGGTCGACTCCGACCAGGAGCTGAACGCGCACGCGGTGGCCAACATCGCGAGCGGCCTGTTCGGCGGCCTGATCGCAGGCGGCAGCATGTCGGCGTCGGCCGTCAAGGAAGGTGCGGGGGCGCGGACGCAGGTCAGCAACCTCGTGACCTGGGTGGTGACGCTCCTAACGCTCCTGTTCCTGACGCCCCTGTTCGGTCCACTGCCGGAGGCGGTGCTGGCGGCGCTGATCATCCATGCGGTCTGGCACATCCTCAATTCGCGCAAGCTGCTCCGCCTCCGGCGCGAGGCCCCGGTCGAGGTCTGGTTCGGGGTCCTGGCGATGGCCGGCGTGCTGCTCATCGACGTCCTGGAGGGCATGATCATCGGACTGGTCGCGTCGCTCGTGTTCGTGGTCTACCGAACCAGCAGGCCGCACATCTCGTCGCTCGGGCGCATCCCGGGGGAGCCGGGCGCATACGGCGACCTGGGACGACATCCTGACGGCACCCCGGTCCCCGACGTGCTCATCGTCCGTCCCGACGCCCAGCTGTACTACGCCAACGCGCTCACCTTCCGCGACCAGGTCAACGCGATGGTCCGGGACAGAGAGGCGCCGCCCCGTGTGGTGATCCTCGATCTCGGTGTGCAGGATGACCTCGACCTGACGACGAGAGAGGTCTTCGCGGGCCTGGTGCGGCAGCTTCGTGACCAGGACATCGAGGTGGGATTCGCGGAGGTCCATGCGCCCATCCTGGAGTCGATACGCGCGGTGGGACTGTTCGGGTCAGCCGGGGATGAGCGTGTGTTCCGGACGGTGGACGCTGCCGTCCGTGCGCTGAGTGCCGATCCGCGTGGCCCTGCCGATCCGAGGCAAGAGGCCATATGACCGACGCGAGCGGCAGGGCGAGGGGCGCGACGGCAGCCACGCAGCAGCACGACCGAGATCGGCGAAACGCGGTCATCGGGTGCGAGTTCCGCCGCCAAGACCTCCAGGGATCCGCTGGACTTCACGGTGCGTCCTGAGACACTTGCTCCACGCCGTTCGTCTATGAGCTATGGGGGGCATGACAGGGATCGTGGACACGGACCTCGGCGTCGCCGTCAGGGCGGCAGCAGCGGGGGACGAGGCCGCCTTCGCCTGCATCGTCAGCGCCCACCACGAGGACATGCGCCGCGTGTGCGTCGTCATGACCGGTGACGAGCAACTGGCCGAGGAGGCGGTCCAGTCGGCCTGGTCGATCGCCTGGCGCAAGCTGGGGACGCTCCAGCAGCCCGACCGGCTTCGACCCTGGCTCGTATCGGTCGCAGTGAACCAGGCCAAGGACATGCTGCGCCGGCGACGCCGCACCCGCGAGGTCGGGCTCGACCTAGCAGCTGCGCGCGTGTCCGGTGGCGTGAATCCTGCGACGGGCATCGAGTCGCTCGATCTCCTGGCCGCGATGCGACGACTCGCGCCCGAGGATCGCGCGCTCATCGCGATGCGCTACGTCATCGGCTTCGATGCCACCGAACTGGCTTCGGCCATCGGTCTCAGCCCCTCCGGGACTCGTACTCGCCTGGAGCGGGTCCTCGACCGACTCAGGCAGGAACTCGTGTGATGGAACCGATGAGCGCCTTCGAACAGCAACTGTCGCGCGTGGCCTCCGAGGTCGCGGGACCGGCCAAGCCGGTCGACGCCGTGGCCGTGGTGAGCTCGGTGCATGCAGGACCGGTAGGGCGCTGGTCGGTCCGACTCCGCGGGATCGTGGGTGGCACGACCACCACGACGGAAAGGGGGTTCTCCGTGTTCTCCGCTGTCAAGTTGGTCGCCGCCGGCGTCATCGTGGCGGCGTTCAGCAGCTTCCTCCTCCTGAGTGGCGTCTTCTCGCCGCAACCCGTCGAACCGGTCCCGGGGATGACGGCGTCGCCCACGGCGACCGCGAGCGGAGACGTCGAACCCTCGGAGACGGCCCTGCCGTCGCCCGCCACTCCCATGCCGTCCGATCCGGACGCCTGGGCGGCCGTCGTGCTGCCCCAGGTAGAGAAGGTCGCAGGTCTGGCAACGGGCGTGGCCGCAGGGCCGGACAGCATCGTGGCCGTGGGCCGGCGCGCCTGCGAACGCATCAAGAACGAGGACATCGGGCGTTGCTGGGGGCAGCCCTGGATCAGCACCGACGGCGTGACCTGGGAGGCCGTCGAGGCCCGCACGAGCGGGCTGGACCTGGGCCGCTTCTACGTCACCACGAGCGGCCCGGAGATCGGTGTCGAGGGTGTGGCCTATGGCCCCGGCGGCTTCGTGGCCTACGGTCGCGTCGACGCCTTAGCGCAACAGGCTGCGCTGTGGCACTCAGAGGATGGTCGCTCCTGGGAACGCGTGTCGGACCCGGAGGGCTTCGACACCGAGGGGCAGATGCTGTCGGGACCCTGGCTGCACAGCATCACCGGCTCGGAGGACGGCTACCTCCTGGGCGGCACCATCTACGGCAAGCCGGCCCCACGTGCCGCCATCTGGTCCAGCCCCGACGGGCTGACCTGGACGCTCGCGGAGGGTGACGAGGTCTTCGACGTGGGTGCCTACATCGACACCATGGAGACGCCCGAGGCCGGAGGCATCAACGCCATCGCCATCGCACCACTGCGGCCGAGAGCGCCTGGCACGCCGTCGCGGTCGGCTCGACCTGCCCGCAGGGCAAGCCGGGGGCCGGCCCCAAGGGCGGGATGTCGAGGACCTACGACTGGACGACCGGCAGCTGCCGGGCGCAGGCCTGGCGCTCTGACGACGGGCTCGCCTGGGAGCGCCTGGACCTGCCGAACGGGTACTACCGTGCCGGGTCGGTGGCGACCGATGGCAGGCAGGTCATCGTCGGCGCGACCAGCACCGAGGACCGCAAGGAGATCATCTCCTCGGCGAACGGCATCGACTGGGCGGCCTACGGGGGCAAGGCCGGGCGTCAGATGGCCATCGCCGCCGACGGCTTCGGCTTCCGGGCGCTCGTCCCGAGTGCCTGAACGAGGAGTGTCGACGCGGTCCCTCGAGCTCTGGTCATCCGTCGACGGTGTGACCTGGGGGCTCGACCCGGCCCAGCCGACGATGCCGGAGGGCGTCCAGGACTTCATCGATGTGGACGCGACCGACTTCGGCGACCGCGTCGTCGTGACGGCGGGGTACTGGACCGCTCCGAGTGACGGGCTGGCCTCGATGGCACTGCTCAGCCCACCGCTGACGACGCCTCCGTCCGGCCCGGAGACTCGGGCCAGCGCGTCGATGGTGCCCGACACCACACCGGCGGCGGCGACCGTGGCGCCAACGGTGGAGGCGCTTGCGACCGCGGAGGCCATGGTCGTCACCCTGCCTCCCGCGGACGCCGTTCCGCTGCCCGCCACGGTCGAGTCGCCCGCCGGGTCGATCGCCTATGTCACCGCCGCGGACACCACTGGCTCCTGGGTCCGTCAACACGTCATCGAGACAGGTGCAGACTCCGCGGTCGGCAAGGGCTTCGAGGTGGAGTGGCGACCAGGCGGCGACGACGCCACGGTGATCGCCTACAGCGTCCGCGGCGCTCAGACAGCGGCATCCTCCACCACGATCCGTCAATGGGCCTGCGAGGGCGGTGCCTGCGGGGACCGGGTCCTCGTCCGCGATGCGTGGCGCCCGCGTTTCTCGCCGGACGGCAGGTCCCTTGCCTTCAGCCGGTCGCGCATCGACATGGGGGACGCCTGGGTGAGGGACCTGGCGAGCGGCGAAACCACTGCACTCCCTGGGAGCACCCCGAAGTGGTCGCCCACCGGCGACTGGCTCCTGGTCGAGACCGGCAGCGGCGTGCCGTACGTCACCGTCGTGCGTCCCGATGGCTCGGATGAACGACGTCCTCGGGCCGGGGTGGTACGCCACCTGGTCGCCGGACGGTACGCACATCGCCTCGGCATGGGGCGGCGACGCCGGTACGACGGTGAGTGCCATGGACGTGGCGTCCGGGGAGACCACCCCACTCTTCACGGTGGAGGGTTCCATCCTCGCCATGGCCTGGCTTGCCGGGCGACGTCATGGCCATCGTGGATGGCGGTACCGACGGTGGAAACGTCTATGCCGTCGACCTGGCCGACCTCACGGTCCGCTCGCTGACGTCCGGGATCACGTTCCTGCCGGGCTCCGACCTGGCCGTTTCTCCCGACGCTCGATGGCTCGCCTTCGGGGCCACCGCATCCGATGGAACGGACATCTACCTCGCCTCGGTCGACGGCGGCTGGCGCCGGCTCAGCGAACAGGAAGACGCCTCGATGCCGGCCTGGAAGCCAGAGGTCGCGCGCAGTGGATCGGCAGCGCCGGCGCAGGAGGCGTCCCCGCTGCCATCGGCCGTGTCATCGCCGAGCACAGCGCAGTCACCCGACCCCGACGGACGCGACGGCCGAGGAACTGGTGCTGCTCGGAGGGCTCCGTCTCGACCTCCAGGGCACCTGCGTGCCACTGCGGACCGACCTGCCCGAGACGGCGCTCGCCGGCATCGAGTGTCGCCCTCCGAGCGAGGACGTGGAGCGGGTCCGCGTCTACCTCTTCGATACCCAGGCGGATCTCCTGGACACGTACCTGGCCCGGCTGGTCGCGCAGGGCGTCGAGCCCGGCACGGCCAGCGGACGCTGCGTGCCTGGCCAGGCCTCGGAAGGTCCCTATACCCCCAGTCCACACGACGGGCTCCTGATCGCCGAGCGCGGCGGCTGCTACGTGGACGCGGCCGGGCTGGCGCACTACCTCGCGACGAACCCGCCCTACGTGCTCATCGCAGCTCGACGGCACGACCAGCGACATGGCCGCGCTGGAACAGTGGGCATGGCTCGGCAACGAGGACCAGCCTGGCAACCCCACGATCTGGCGCGAGCTCACCCGTGGACACGGAGAAGTGACCCGGCCCGCAGGGCGTGGCTGGGGGCCATCCCGCGAAGGGCGGGCCGCTCGTCCCGGAGTTCGTCGCTGAGGCGGGTACGGGGGTCCTCGCTGACGATCCCGGCGGCTCGCGACCTGAGCCTAGCCGGCCGCTCGGGTGCCGGCACGACGGCGTGGAAGCGACCATCGACCTCGACCCAGCGGCTGCCATCGAGCCGCTCGCTGATGACGAGGCGCCGGCCCAGGCGCCGCGGCTCCGCCCGCTCGGCCAGCATGAGGCTCGCCCCTGCGAGGGTGAAGGTGCCGTCCCGGGCGACGACCCGGACATGGCGGAAGCAGAAGAGTTCCTCGGGCGTCAGGCCGCCGGGCAGCGGACGCCAGGCGGGCCCGGGATCGGCCGCCGCGATCGCGAAGCGCGCGTTGTGACGAGGGAGCCAGGCCGCCAGGACGGCGTCGGCCTGCTCGAGGGTCGCGGCACCCGCCAGGGGCAGCTCGACGACGAGGCGGTCCTGCGCCGTGCCCCAGAGCCGCTCGACACGACCGTTGGCCTGGGGGCTGCGGGCGGCCACCCAGGCGATGGCGGCAGCCTCGAGCGCGCGGCCCAGCTGCGTCGTCGAGCCGCGACCGGCGAACTGCTCGGCGAGCGTGGGGACCTTGTCGGGGGCCAGCCCAGGGGTCAGGACGTCTTGTCGCCGTCGCCGGGCAGCCCGAAACGGGCGGTTTCGCGCGTGGGGAGTGGAGCCGACACTCGGATTTGAACCGAGGACCTGCTGTTTACGAAACAGCTGCTCTACCACTGAGCTATGTCGGCCTCGGGCGACATGATAGCGGGTCGGGCCACCAGCTGACCGAGGCTACCCATGCCCCGACTGCTCGCCGCAGCGGCGCCCCAGGGCCCAGGAAGGACTACGCTGCCCCTGCAACGTAGCCAGGGAGGAACGAGCGATGGGGCTGCACGTCGGGGTCATCGGCGGCGGGTTCGCCGGCACCGTCCACCTGGAGGAGATGCTCACCCATGCCGATGTGGATCGCATCTCGGTCGCCGACAGTGACCCAGCCCGGCTGGAGCTGATCGCTCGCGACTATCCCACGCAGCGCGCCGAAGCCGACTACCGCGCCCTGCTCGACGACCCCACCATCGATGTCGTCGATGTCTGCCTGCCGCACGATCTGCACCACCCCGTGGCACTCGAGGCATTCGCTGCCGGCAAGCACGTGATCCTTGACAAGCCCATCGCCAACACGCTGGCCGAGGCTGACGAGATGATCGCCGCGGCCGACGCCGTCGGCCGTCGCTTCTACGTCGCGCTCAACCAGCGCTTCCTGCCGTGCCATCAGCGCACCAAGGACCTCCTCGACGATGGCTTCATCGGCCGTCCCTCGCTGGCGATGCTCACGATCGCCGGCGACGAGCGTGCCCGCATGGGGATCCCCGGTCACTGGAAGGGGACCTGGGAGCGAGCCGGCGGCGGCGCGCTCGCCGACAGCGGCACGCACCTCGTCGACCTGGCGCTCCACTGGTTCGGCCCACCGACCGCGCTCCAGTGTCACCTCGCCCGCCACGTCATCGAGGCGCCTGACAAGGCTGACGACACCGCTGTGCTCATCCTCCAGTACCCGCATCTCACCGTCTCACTGGCGGTGGACTATGCCTCCGGCGGTCAGCCCTGGAGTGAGTCGCGGTCGCTGTGGAGCGAGTCGGGCGCCATCCACGTTCGCCTCGAGGCCAGCGACCCGATGGCGGTCTGGGACGCCGGCGAGCTGATCCCGCAGCACGTGGAGCATGATGCCGAGTGGTGGCCGTGGTCGGTCAGGCGCGGCCTGGCTCACGCGGTCGCGGCCATCGCCGCCGACCGACCGTTCCTCGTCACGCCTTCCGATGCACGCGCCGCACTGCGTATCATCCGCGCAGCCTACGAGTCGGCCGACCATGGTCGCCGCATCCTCATGTCCGACGCCGACGAGACGAGCGCGTGACGCGCCGCTACGGCTTCCTCGCTGGACTCGACTTCGCCGACCGACCGGCTGAGGAGGTAGCCGACACGCTCGCCGCACTGGGCTACGAAGCGGTCTCCTGGCCCTTCGCGCGCATCGACCCGGGTCGCCAGACCGACGCCGACCGTCGCGACCTGCTGTCGGCGACGCATGCGGCCGGGCTCGCGGTGAGCGAGTGGATCGTGCAGCTCGACTTCGTCCACCCTGACCCGGCCGTGCGTCGGGAGCGCATCGACCTGGCGGCGGCCGCCATCGCTGGCGTCGCGGCGTTGGACCTCGGCACCCAGTCGACCGCCGCCCCGGTCAACCTCTTCACCGGGCCAGCGCCATGGGACCCTGGCGCTCCCCGGCTGGGCAGGGACGTGACCGAGGGCCAAGCCTGGGACATGGTCCGCGCCGCCTTCGACACGCTCGTGCCCGTGGCGCAGGGATGTGGCGTGGGACTGGCGGTCGAAGGCGTCTTCGGACACCTCGTGCACGACTACTACACCACGCTGGAGCTGCTGCGCCACTACGACTCGCCGGCACTGGGCATCAACCTCGACCCCTCCCACGGCGTGCTCGTGGGCAACGACATCCCCTGGGTCGTGCGGCAGCTCGGCTCCCGCATCCGCCACGTCCACCTCAAGGACGCCGTGGGTCGGCCGGGCATGTTCGGCGAGACGTTCGTCTTCCCGCTGCTGGGGGAGGGGGTCGTACCGTGGTCGGACACGTTCAGCGCGCTCGACGAAGTCGGCTACGACGGCTATCTGACCGTCGAGTTCGAGTCCTGGGACTACTACCACCAGGTGCTCCACGCCGACCCGGTGGAGGCGGCGCGGATCTCCCTCGAGATCCTCGGTCGGCTCGGTCCATCGAGGTGACCAACGGCATATTGCGGCCAGCGGGGGGAAGCGTAGCGTGCGAGTGCTGGATCCTGCGCGATGGCAGCCCTCACTGGGTCAACGCGGGAGCCCCGGGGAGTCACCACACATGCGTGTCGTCGCCAGGTGGGCCGTCGCGAGCGTCGTCGCGGCCGTCCTGATCGTTCCTTCGGCTGCCTTCGCGGCCGCGCCCTCGGCGATCCTCGTCAGTGACATCCACCCCGATGGCGGCTCGGGGCCGCAGGACTCTCACCACGGTCGGCGACGTGGTCTTCTTCAGCGCCACCGACGGGACGCATGGCCGTGAGCTGTGGGCCACCGACGGCACGCCCGATGGCACGCGCCTGGTCCGCGACATCCGGCCCGGTGATGCCGGTTCCACGCCCCGCTCGCTGACACGCGTGGGCGGGCTGCTCTACTTCAGTGCCGACGATGGCAGCCACGGCCGCGAGCTGTGGGTCAGCGACGGCACCCGCCCGGGCACACGCCTGGTGCGGGACCTGGCCCCCGGCGCCAAGGGCTCGGGCGAGCTCGCCATCAAGGACCTGGGGGGAAGCGCCTACTTCAGCCGCGAGTATGAGGACCTCTGGCGCACCGACGGCACCTCAGCCTCGACCCGGCTGGTGCACGCGTTCAAGGGCATCGACCTGGCTGGTTCCGCCGTCATGGGCGCGAAGCTCTACTTCGGCGCGGACGGCGCGCTGTGGAAGACCAGCGGCGACGCTACCGGCACCAAGCGCATCTCGGGCAGGTGGCTCGATTTTGATCGGCTGACCCGCCTGGGGCGCCACCTCTATCTCTGGGGCATGTTCTACGGCCCCGACAGTCCCAGCTGCGGCCCGGGCGAGACGGGCTGCCTGGTCCCGCCGTACCTGTGGTGGAGCGACGGAACGTGGGCCGGTACGGAGCAGCTGGGCACGATCATCGCCTTCGATGAATTCGCGGTCCTGGGCCAGGCTATCTACTTCAACGGCCAGGCGCCAGGCAGCGGAGTGCGGCTGTACACCAGCGACGGCAGCAAGGCCGGCACCGGCAAGGTCATGCCGCGTGTCCGCCCCCTGCCGGAGATGCAGAAGCGCGCGGGCAGCCTGTGGGCGACGATGTCCTCCGACTCGCTTCCGTGGCGCGACGAGCTCTGGGTCAGCGACGCCACCGCCGCCGGCACCACGCTGGTCATGGGCGGCAGCGGCGACTGGTTCACCTCCGATGACAGGCTGGAGAGCCTTGGGCTCGACGGCCGGCTCTGGTTCGCTGCCGGCCCGGGCGAGGTCGTCGGCGACGAGTGGCGACTGACCGACCACGAGCTGTGGGTCAGCGATGGCACGTCCGAGGGGACCGCGCAGGCGGCTGACATCAACCCCACCGGCTCGTCCTTCCCGCGCGACTTCGCCCGCCTGGGCGGGGACCTCCTGTTCGGCGCCAACGACGGCGAGCACGGGCGCGAGCTGTGGCTGGTCACACCGTAGGCTGACGGCCTCCTGCGGCGACGGCCGCGGCGCCATCCGGACGGCCGCGGGGCCCACGCCGGCGCGGCGACCCCATCCGCGGTCAGTCGGGCAGCAGCTTGCCCGGGTTGAGGATGCCGTCAGGGTCGAGCGCGGCCTTGATGGCGCGCATGGCGGCGAGCCCTCGTGGGCCCACCTGCTGCTCGAGGAACTGCCGCTTGGTCAGGCCCGTGCCGTGCTCGCCGCTGATGCTGCCGCCCAGCGCCAGCACCTCGGCGTAGAGCTCGGTGCGCACGGCATCGGTCCGCTCCTCGGCGCGTGGATCGTCGTGGCCGGTGACGTAGGCAGGGTGGAAGTTGCCGTCCCCCGCGTGACCGAAGACGCCGATCTCCATGGCGTGCCGCTCCGAGATGCGAGCGATGGCAGCGATGAGCTCCGCCACCCGGCTGCGCGGCACGCTGACGTCCTCGGTGCGGGCCTGCCCCAGCTGCCCCAGCGACCAGTGTGCCTGCCGCCGGGCCTCGCGCATGGCGTCGGCCTCGGCCGCATCGCGCGACCGCTCGAGCGAGAACGCGCCGGCTGCCTCACAGGCCTGCGCGGCTGTCTCGAGCTCGCCGATCGCCAGCTCGCCGCCGGCATCGGATTCGATCATCAGCATCGCCCCGGCCGCGGGGTCCAGCCCCAGGTGCAGCGCCCCCTCGACCGCGTCGATGATGTGTCGGTCCAACAGCTCCAGCGTGACGGGGATGACGCCGGCCGCGGTGATGCGCGAGACCGCATCGCCCGCCGTGGCCACGGTGGGGAAGAACGCGAGCAGCGTGATCTTGGGTGCCGGCAGTGGCCGCAGGCGCAGCGTGGCCTCGGTGATGATGCCCAGCGTGCCCTCGGAGCCGACGAAGAGGCGGGTGAGGTCGTAGCCCATGACGTCCTTGACGTTGCGCCCGCCGGTCCGGATGACGGCGCCGTCGGCCAGCACCACCTCCAGGCCCAGCACGTAGTCGCGCGTGACGCCGTACTTGACGCAGCGCAGCCCTCCGGCGTTCTCCGCGAGGTTGCCGCCGATGCAGCTGATCTCGTGGCTGGCCGGGTCGGGCGGGTAGAGCAGGCCCTGCGCCTCCACGGCCTGCTCGAGGTCGGCGGTGATGACCCCGGCCTGGGTCACCACCACCAGGTTGGCGGCGTCGATCTCCAGGATGCGATCCATGGCCGTCATGACGAGAACGATGCCGCCCTCCACGGCGTTGGCTCCGCCGGAGAGGCCCGAGCCGCCACCTCGCACCACCACCGGCACGTGGTGGCGGGCACACGCAGCCACGATCGTGCTGACCTCCGCGGTCGTGGTCGGGAAGACGGCCGCCAGCGGCTGGCCGTGGGGGACGAACTCGGTCTCGTCACGCATGAAGGGGGCGGTGTCCCCGGGCGTGGTGAGCAGGCGCACGTTGGGCAGCGCCCTGCGCAGCTCGATGAGGACGGGATGGTCGGTCATGCTCACTCGAATGCTTCAGCGATAAGGGCGTGGACCCGGAGGCGCAGCTCCTCGATGCCCTCGTGGGTCCGGCCCGCGTAGCCACGGTTGGTCAAGAGTGCCACCACCAGGTCGCGACGTGGGTCGATGGCCAGCGAGGTGCCGGTGAAGCCGGTGTGGCCATAGGCGCCGGCACCGAACGGTGCGAGGTGATCGGCTGACGCGGTGCCGCCCGTCGGCGCGAGCCGTTCCGCCGGTGCCAGCTGCCAGCCCAGGCCGCGTGCGGCTCCCAGCCCGGGCGTCTGGTCGCTGGTGGCCGTGGTCCAGTACGCCGGCAGTCGCAGCCGTGGATCGCGCCGCAGCCAGGCCACGCCGAAGCGGGCGACATCGTCGGCCGTGGCGAAGAGGCCGGCATGCCCCGCGACGCCGTCGAGGCTGGCCGCGTTCTCATCGTCGGCTTCGCCCCAGCAGCGTCGCCCGCGCCAGTCCTCGTCGACGCTCGTGGGCGCGATGTCGCGCTGCGGCCGACCGGTGCGCGAGGGAGCGTAGGTCAGCGAGTCCAGCCCCAGCCGATCGCGAACGAGCGCCTGCATGGCCACCTCGAGGGGCGCCCGGAAGAGTCGCGCGACCGCCTCGCCCAGGAGCATGAAGCCGAGGTCGCTGTAGTGGACCTCGGTCCCGGGGCGTGCCACGAAGGGGTAGCCGTAGACCGCCGCCAGGCCGCCGTCGCGGAACACCGATCGCCACGGCGCCAGTCCGCCGGTGTGGGTCAGCAGCTGCCGGAAGGTCACCACGGCGGGGTCTACGGTCCATGCGGCGCGCTCGGGGGGCACCGGCAGCAGCCGCCGGCTGAGCGGCTCCTGTCCGCCATCCACGCCACGCGGTCCCCCGACGCCGAACTCGGGGATGACGCCCACGACCGGGTCGTCCAGGCCGACCCTGCCGTCGCTGGCCAGCCGCAGCAGGGCCGTGGCGGTGAAGAGCTTGGTCAGCGAGGCCAGGTCGAAGAGGGTTCGCGTGGTGACCGGGGTGTCGCAGTGCTCCGGGTCCGTCCAGCCGGCGTAGGCACAGAACCAGGGGCTGCCCGACTGCCAGACCGACAGCGCCAGGGCCGGTGCGACCGATGGCACGGCCGCGCGGATGGCAGCCTCCAGGCGATCGCGGACCGGTGGGCCCAGCTTGACGATGGTGGTGCGGTAGGGCTGCTCGGTCACCGCGCCTCGATGCCGCTCCCCGGGATGCTGACGGGTGACGCGCCGACCGGCTCGGCCTCGCCGAACAGGACCCGGGCGGCGGCTTCGGCGGAGCACCAGCGGGGGCCGAAGGCACACAGGTAGTCGGTCACCTCGTCGAGGCCCTCGAGCTCGTAGGGATCGCGCAGCGCCACGACCAGCACCCGCCGTCCGCTTCGATGCAGTGCCGCCAGCACGTCGTCTCGACCGCTGATGTCGAAATCGGTGCCGGGTAGCGGGTGGCTCTCGGTGACTGCCACCAGGGGCCCATCGCCGCCGGGGAGGGCACCCGACAGCACGTCCTCCGCTGGCACGGCGCGTGCCCCCGGTGCTCGTCGCCTGACAGCCTCGACGAAGAGGTCGAAGGCCGGGTCGGTCTGGTTGGGACCGATGCCGCGCGTCGCGCCCAGGATCTGGTAGGCCTCGCGACGGGTGGTGTTGACCAGGGTCGGTGGCACATCGGCGAGCGCCGGCGGCAGCTCGCCGGCACCTCGCAGCAGGGCCATCGCCGCCTCTGCCGCTGCCAGCTCGACGGCGCGGTGCTCGGGACTGCCGACCGTCTCGGGCGCCAGGCTTCGCTCGGGGACACTCGCCTTCAGGCGCAGCACGCGCCCGACGGCCTCGTCCAGGCGAGCCTCGCCGATGCCCCCGGATCTGACGGCCTCGCGAACACCCTCGATCAGTGCTGTCTGGCGCGCCAGGTAGTCACGGTCGTGGTCGTAGTGCTCCTCCGCCAGCATCACGATGTCCACGCCGGCGTTGATCGCCTGTGTGGCGGCATCGACGGGATCGTAGTTCGCCCGCATGGACGCCATGTTCATGGAGTCGGAGATGACCACGCCGTCGAAGCCCAGCTCGCCGCGAAGGATGTCGTTCAGGATGACCGGACTGAGCGTGGCCGGACGTTTCCGGTCGAGCGCGGGGAAGAGGATGTGCGCGGTCATCACCAGCTGGGCCCCGGCCGCCACCCCGCGAGCGAAGGGCAACAGGTCGGTGGCGAACAGCTCGTCGCGCCCACGTTCCACGGTGGGCAGCCCGCGGTGGCTGTCAGTCGTCGTGTCGCCGTGCCCGGGGTAGTGCTTGAGCGTGGCGATGGCGCCGGCGTCCATCGCCCCGGCCACGGCCGCCTCCGTCATCGCCGCCACCAGCTCCGCTCGCTCGCCGAAGGAGCGTGTGCCGATGATGGCGTTGGCGGGGTTGCTGTTGCAGTCGGCGCAGGGACCGAAGGTGGCGTGCAGGCCCACGGCCCGCACCTCGTCGCCGATGACGCGGTACATCGCGTGGGCGTGGCCGGGGTCGCCGGTGGCGCCCAGCGCCATGTTGCCGGGGCCCGGGCAGGAAGCGGGATACATCACCGACCAGGCGCCCTCCTGGTCTGCGCCCAGCAGCACCGGTAGGCCCAGGCGGGTCCGGCCCGCGTAGCCCTGGATGCGAGCCGTCATCGCCGCCGCCGCAGCCGGGGAGGGGAGGTTGTCGTTGGAGAGGTAGGAGCCACCCACGAAGTGGCGCTCGAACAGCGTCTCCGCGGCATCGGCGTTCGCTGCGTCGAAGGCGAGCAGGAACAGCTGCCCCACCTTCTCTTCGGTGGTCATCTCGCCCAGCAGCCGTTCGACGTCCAGCCTCATCGTCATCGCCTCCCGCTCATCAGCCCTTGACGGCACCCAGTGTCATGCCGCGCACGAGATAGCGCTGGAAGAAGAGCGCCAGCAGCAGGGGCGGCAGCATCGTCATCACGGCCGCCGCCGACATCGCCTCCCAGGCGATCTCGTACTGCCCGATGAACAGCGTCAGCACCACCGTCATGGTCTGGGCATCCGCGGTGCGCGTGAAGACCAGCGGGATGAGGAAGGCATTCCAGGTCGTGAGCAGGACGACAAGGAACACCGCGATCATCCCCGGTCGTGCCAGCGGGAAGACCAGTCGTCGCAGGATCTGCCAGCGTGTGGCCCCGTCGACGAGGCCGGCGTCCTCGATCTCGATGGGGATGTCCCGCACGAACGTGGCCATCAGCCACGTCGCCAGCGGGATCGAGAAGGCCACGAAGATGAGCACCAGGCCGGGCAGCGTATCGACGAGCCCGAGCTCGGACATCAGGAAGAAGAGCGCGATGATGGCCACCCAGATCGGTAGCGGCATCATCAGCATGATGAAGTAGAAGCTCATCGGCTTGCCCCGGAAGCGCATCCGCGCGAAGACGTAGCCGACCCCTGTGCACAGGACGGTCACGATGGCCGCGGTCGAGACGCTGCTGATGAGGCTGTTGGTCAGGCCGGCCCAGAGCAGTGGCCCCAGGCCCGACGTCTCGGCACCACGGAACCCGCCTCCGCCACCGAACAGGAGGTCCTCGAAGTGCTGCAGCGTGGGCGGTGAGGGGAACCACACCTTCTGGGGCGCCGCGTACAGGTCGAGCCGCGTGGATACGCTGGAGATGATGAGCCAGTAGATCGGCGCCAGCGCCCAGAAGAGCAGGGCAGCGCAGCCGACGTAGATGGCCACCAGGCGCAGGCGCGCGCGCGCCACGCCGCTCATGCGATCGACCTCATCACTTGTCCTCCACGGCCTGGTTGTAGAGGCGAAGGACGAAGACCAGGCCGACGCCGAGCGACATCAGCAGCACGAGGTACGAGAGGGCCGATCCGAGGCCGATGCGCAGGTCCATGAAGACGAGCTCGTAGTTGTAGATCATCAGCGTCTTGGTGAAGGGGTTCATGGCGCCGCCCGCCGACCCGCCGGAGGTCAGCGTCCAGATGACGTCGAAGATCTGGAACGCCGCGATGAACTCGATGACCAGCACGATCGCGATCGAGGCCCGCATGCTGGGGATGGTGATGTGTCGCAGGCGTCGGATCAGGCTGGCACCGTCCACCTTGGCGGCGTCGTAGAGCTCGTCGGGGATGCCCTGCAGGCCCGCCAGGAGGATGATCATGGGGAAGGCGAAGCGGGTCCAGGTCTGCACGATCGCGACCCAGATGAGCTGGCTGGCGGGTTCACGCAGGAAGTACTGGTATTGGTCGATGATCCCCAGCTGGTAGAGAAGACCGTTCAGCGCGCCGAACTCGCCGTTGAGGATCCAGCCCCAGAGGAAGCCGTTCACCACCGGTGGTACGAGCCACGGGATGAGCACGAGCGCCCGGACGATCCCCCGGCCGGGGAAACGCTCATTGAGCAGGAGTGCCGCGGCGAACGCGAGGACCAGCTCGAGCGGCAGGACGATGACCACCAGCAGGATGCTGCGAGCGGTGACCGTCCAGAATTCCTCGTCGCCGAGGAGACGCGCGTAGTTGTCCAGCCCGACGAACTCGGGTGGTCGCCGGATGCGCAGGTTCTCGTTGGTGAGGCTGGTCCCGAGCGTGTCGAGCGCCGGGTAGTAGATGAGCGCCGCGACGATGAGCAGGATCGGGACGAGCAGCGCGATGATGAACAGGCGGTCCCGGGTGAGGAGCCTGGTCACCGGTCGTCCCTCCTTTCCTTGAAGGGCTCAGAACACGGCGCGGCCCCCATCGGCCCGGTTCTCGGACTCCTGGGGGCACACACCGTGGTTATCGCTTGCGAGCGACTATTCGTACTCGGACTTGAGCGCGTTCCACTCGTCGGCGAGGGCATCGACGATCTCGTCGGCGCTGCTGCCGTTCTGGATCCCGAGCAGGATCTGCTCATCGACCGCGTTGGCGAACGGCCCCCACCAGAGGGCCTGCCGCGGCAGCTCGTTGAGGTACTGCGCCTGCTCCACGATGACGTCGTAGCCGTCGATCGCGCCCGCGTCGTTCAGCTCGGCAGCGACGGCCGGTCGCGACGGATAGAGCCCGTAGGCGTTGAAGATGGCCTGCTGATTCTCGGGGCTGGTGTACCACTCGATGAACTGGTAGGCCGCGTCGCGGTTCTCGCTGCCGGCACCGATGCCGACGGCCGCGGGGAAGGACCAGGTGTAGTGCTCCTCGGGCAGCAGCAGGTACTCGACATCGGGGGCCTGCGCTGAGCGCTCAGGGTTGTTGCCGGCGCTGGCACTGCCCTGCCAACCCTGGTGGAAGACGCCGTTACCGGCCCAGAAGTTGGCGTGCTGCGTGGTCTCATTGCTGATGATGCCGGGGGAGATGAGCTCCTCGTTGACCCACATCAGCAGCATGTCCATGGCGGCGCGAGCCTTGGAGCCTTCGTCGGCGAAGACCGGGTTGAGGTCGTCGTCGAACATGGGATCACCCATGGAGAGCGCCAGCAGATACCAGGACCAGTCGTCGGCCTTGAACGAGATGGGGTTGGAATCGATGCCCTGCTCCTGGAGCGAGCGTGCGGCATCGGTGAGCTCGGCCCAGGTGGCAGGAGGAGCCTCGAAGCCGCCCTCCGCGTACCTTGCGGCGTTGTAGTCCATCATCACCAGCTGGCTGTACACGGGGATGCCGTAGAGGGCATCGCCGTCCTGCCAGAAGTCCACCTGGTCGAAGACGCTGAGGTCGGTGCCGTTGGCCTCGACGAGGTCGGAGATGTCCTCCACGCCACCGATGGCGACGACATTGGAGGGTGCCTCTTCGGTCAGGAAGATCACGTCGGCCGCGGCCTGACCGGTGGCGTTGGCGGTGACCACGTCGGTGAAGAGCTTGTCGAGGGCGACGCCTTCGCCGCCGATGATCTCGACGGTGATGCCGCTCTCATCCTCGAAGGCCTGGAGCAGCGCAGGGTCTGGCGGGACGCCCCAGGACGGCGTGAGCATCGTGATGGTGGTTCCGTCCTGGGCGACAGCGGCGCCGGCCGGGACCGCCAGGGCGAGTGCCAGGGCCGCCGTGGACCCGACTCGCACGAGGGAACGTGGGGTCATGCTTCCTCCTATCGATGGCTGTTGCCAAGCGCAGACAGTAGCATCCGAGCGGACCGCGCGACCCGCTGCCCCGCTGATCAGCCGCCCTCGCCGCCGCCCTCATCCGTCAGTGCCCGGCGGAGGTACCCACCTGCCTCCAGCAACTGTGCCCGTGCGGCCGTGGCGTCCAGGCCGGTGAGACCCATGAGCACCGCCGTCTTGACTTCATCGTCCGCCGCATCGAGAAGGGCCGCGGCCGTCGACGCATCACAGCCGACCACGTCGGCCACGATGCCCTCGGCGCGGCGCCGCAGCTTGGCGTTGGTGACCGCGACGTCGATCATGCGGTTGCCGTGCACCTTGCCCAGGCGCACCATGACGGCGGTGCTGAGCATGTTGAGCACCAGCTTCTGGGCCGTGCCCGCCTTCAGTCGCGTGGAGCCCGACAGCACCTCCGGCCCGGTGATCGCGGCGATGGGGAAGTCGGCCAGCGCCAGGATGGGGGCCGGCTCGTTGTTGGCGATGGCGATGGTCACGGCGCCGAGCGACCGGGCGGTCTCCAGGGCTGCCCTGACGTACGGCGTGGTGCCGCTGGCGGCCACGCCGACGAGGGCATCGGCCGCTGTGACACCGGCCGCCTCCACGTCCCTGGTCGCCTGGTCGACGTCGTCCTCGGCGCCTTCGACGCTGCGGGTGAGGGCAGCCTGGCCGCCGGCCATGATCGGTGTCACCAGCGTGGGCGGGACACTGAAGGTGGGCACGCACTCGACCGCGTCGATGACGGCGAGGCGCCCGCTGGTGCCGGCACCGGCGTAGAACAGTCGGCCCCCTCCACGCAGGCGTTCGCTGATGGCGTCCACGGCCGCGGCGATGATCGGCAGTGCCGGGCGGACGGCGCCCGCGACGGTGGCGTCCTCCTCGTTCATGAGGCTGACGATCTCGAGCGCGCTCATGCTGTCAAGGCGGCTCGAGCGAGGGTTCAGGTCCTCGGTCGAGGTGGTTGCTCTCGTCATCGCTGCGGCATCCGTGGGCCGGGATTGATGGCGCCCATGAGCACCGGGTGGCTGGCCCCGGTGAAGGCCGGCAGCGTCCCGGGGCGCCCGTGCCACGTCTCGTAGGCGAGCACGGCCATGGCGATGGCCTCCTTCTGGTGGCTGGCGTAGCCCAGCTCTTCGTAGGTTCGCAGCGTCGTCGCCGGCAGGGAGCGCGCCAGTCGGCGCATCAGCAGCGGGTTGCGCGTGCCGCCACCGGCGGCGATGACCTCGTCGGGTGGTCGCGGCAGGAAGCGGCGGTACTGGTCAGCCACCGAATCGGCGGAGAAGGCGGTGATGCTGGCCACGATGTCGTCGTCGGACAGGCCGCGGCGTCGGCCGCCTGCCAGCAGCTCCAGGCCCATGGCCGGGCTGAAGAGCTCGCGACCGGTGGTCTTCGGCGGCGGCCGATCGAAATAGGGGTGCTGCAGCAGCTCGGCGACCCAGGACTCGTCGACGCTGCCCCGTGCCGCGGTGGCGCCGTCGCGGTCGAAGGTCTCGCGGCCGTCGCTGAGCAGCGTCATGAGCACGTCGATGAGCACGTTGGCCGGACCGGTGTCGAAGGCGGCCGGCGGCGTGGTCTCGTCGGACAGCGGCGGCAGCCAGGCCACGTTGCCGATGCCGCCGAGGTTCTGGATGGCGCGGTAGCGCGCGGCGTGGCGGGACAGCAGCCAGTCGACGTAGGCCACGATGGGCGCGCCCTGGCCGCCGGCGGCGATATCGCGTGAGCGCAGGTCGCTGACGGTGGTGATGCCGGTGCGCTCGGCGACACGCGAGCCGTTGCCGACCTGCAGCGAGCCAGCCACGCTGCCGTCGTCGCGTACCGCGTGCCACAGGGTCTGACCGTGTGACCCGACCAGGTCGATGTCGGCTGGCGTGAACCCCATCTCTTCGATGGTGATGAGGGCGGCAGCGGCGAAGGCCTCGGCGATCTCGGCGTCCAGCAGGCAGATGGTCTCGACGTCGCTGCCCTCGATGGTGGCGGCAGCGTGGATGCGCTGCTGCAGCTCGAGCCCGATCGCTTCCGTGCGCGCGGCCATGACGGTCAGCGAGAGTGTCGGCGGCGCGCCGTCGATGTCGCAGGCCACCACCTCGATGGCATCGGCGCTGGTGCCGCTGATCATTCCCAGGACGCGCATCGTCAGATCGCCCGTTCCCTGCAGGTGTGCCGCTCGTACATCGGTGGAGCATACGGGTCGCGGGGGTTCCGCGACGCTTCGCGCGGGCGCCCCGGCCGGCCCGCCAGTGCCGCCAGGCTAGAAGGTGCGCAGGTCCGTGCGACGGGTCGCGATGACGCTGGCCACCGGCAGCACGCGCTCCTCGTAGCCGTGCCGATGGCGGGCGATGCGGGTCCCCGAGCGGTCCACGCGGAAGCCCGCCAGGTGTCGCTCCAGCTCCTCGGTGGAGACCAGGTACTTCTCCGCCATCCAGCCCTCGCGCCGGAGCGAGATGTCGAACTCGGTCAGCAGGATGGTGCCACCCGGCGCGACCGCTGCCGCGGCCATGTCCAGCATGCGGCTGCGCCCCATGCCCCGCGCCGGCAGCCCGAAGGTGCAGAAGACGAGGTCATAGCGCGAGACCGGCCGCCAGTCGCTGATGTCGGCGGCACGGAAGACGATGGTGTCGGCCACACCGGCTGCCTGAGCCTGCAGGCGGGCCTCGCTGATGGCGCTGGGCGAGAGATCGACGGCATTGACGATCCAGCCGCGCTGCGCGAGCCAGATGCTGTTCTGCCCCTCGCCGCAGCCCAGGTCCAGCGCCTTGCCCGGCGCCATGGAAGCGGCCAGCTCGATCAGGCCCTCATCGACCGGCGGGCGCGCCTTCTCGGGCGCAGCGACAGAAGCCCAGTCGGGGGCGTGAGCGGCAGCGGGTGAAGCCCAGTCCGAAGCGTGCGCGGGCACGTGCACATGCTCAGTGGCCATCAGTCGATAGCGACCCTCCAAGCGTGGACCGCACGCACGCACGGCACGCACGCACGACCACACTCCAAGCATACGCGACCGGTCCCTCGCGACGGTTGACCGAACGCACCACCCCGGGCGATCCTGCCGCCATCATGGTGCCGACCGGACCACGGCGACGACCGTCGCGGCCGCTATCGTTGAGGGCATGGAAGTACTTCGCCTTCACGGCGCCAAAGACGTTCGTATCCACCAGGAACCCGAGCCCGTCGTCGCCGCCGGCGAGGAGCTCGTGCGCATCACCGCAGTCGGCCTCTGTGGCTCGGATCTGCATTGGTATGAGGACGGCGGCATCGGCGAGTCCGTGGTCGTCGAGCCGCTGGTGCTGGGCCACGAGATGGGCGGCGTCATCATGAGCGGCCCACGCGAGGGCGAGCGCGTCGTCGTGGAGCCGGCCAACCCCTGCGGTCACTGCGACGTCTGCCGTGCCGGCAACGCCAACCTCTGTCCCGACGTGAAGTTCTGTGGCCATGCCCCCATCCACGGCGGCCTGCGCACGCTGATGAACTGGCCACAGCGTCTGCTGCTGCCAGTGCCCGACTCGATCGAGGGCGACGACGTCGCGCTGCTGGAGCCGCTGGGCATCGCCCTCCACGGCATCGACCTGGGCCACTTCAGGGCCGGCATGAGCGCGGGCGTCTTCGGGGCCGGCCCCATCGGCCTGTTCATCATCCGCGCCCTCAAGGCGATGGGTGCGAGTCGCATCATCGCCACCGACGCCAAGCCCCATCGCGTCGAGGCGGCGCTGGCGTCGGGTGCCGACGAGGCCTGGCTCACGACCGTCGAGGGTCAGCCGGAGGGCATCGACGCGGTGCCCAAGGTGGACGTCGGCTTCGAGGCCGCCGGCGAGGATGCGGCGCTCGAGTCGGCGCTCATCACCGCCCGGCTGGGCGGACGCGTGGTCGTCGTCGGTATCCCGCCCAGCAACAGCCACTCGTTCCCGGCCAAGCTCGCGCGCGGCAAGGGCTTGACGCTCGCCTGGTCACGGCGCATGAAGGCCATCCACATGCTGCGCGCCATCGAGATGACAGACCACGGCATCGTGTCCCTCGACGGGATGATCACGGCGACGTATCCCCTGGACCAGGCCGCACAGGCCTTCGACGACCTGGTCGCCCGCAACGGGCTGAAGATCATCATCAAGCCGACCGACTGAGCCGGGGATGCTGCCCTGGGAACCGAGCAGCCGCCCGACACCTCCTCAGTGTCGGGCGGCCTCTCCCTTGCCCGGCCGGCGGAACGCCGGTTGGTCAGTCGTCAGTGGCTTCGGCGTGGATCCCGCGCTGCAGCAGCCCCGCATCGTGGCGGGCGCCGAATTCGATGCTGATGGTGTCGCTCGGCCGCTCGTCGACGGCTGCTCGCTGGCGCACCCAGGGGGACGTCGCCACGGCGGGAGCGGGCGCTGCCGGCGCAGCCGCTGGCTGTGCAGCCGCGTATGGCTGCGCACCGACGGGCGCTGGCCGTGTCACCGGAACCGCGACCGGCGGACGGTTCGTCTGCACCGAGACCGGCACCCGCGGACGCGGGGCCACGACCATGCGGGCGCACATGCCGCACATGGGGTGCTCGCCGGCCGTGGGTAGTCCCAGGCGCGGGCGGCGGCGCGTGCGCGAACCGGACTGCGGCGGGCGGAAGCCGCAGATCGACACGTTGTCGTTGCCCTCGAGGTAGGCGTGCTGCGTCGTCCCGCGGTGGTACCAGGGATCGTCCAGCTCGTCGAACCCATTGCGGATGACGATGCCCCAGACGACCTCATCGGCGGGGAAGGTCTTGCCGGTCTGCGGTCGTGGCGCCAGGGCGCCGGGCGGCGGTGCGCTCGGTGGCTGAGGCTGGTGCTGAGGCTGCGGCTGAGGTTCCGGCTCGGGGGTGGAGTTGCGTGAGAAGAAGTTGAGTCGCATTCGGTTAGAGATGGTAGCGAATGTCGCGCTCATGCCTCGTTTCGCGGTCCTCGGTACGGGTGCCGGCACCGGCTGGCCTGCCGGCACCGGGGGGTACCGGACGTGAGTACGGGGAGGGGGAGAGATGGCAACGTTCATAGCCGTACTATCGACCCATCGGTCCGACGAGGGTACCCCCACAGACCGCACACGACTACCCCGTACGTTTGAGCCGTGGGCGTTTTGTCACCAGTACTACGGGGTGACCAACCCCCCCGGCGCAGGGTGCGGCTGCCACTCCCGGCGCGGCTGCCGCGGCGACCCCTTGCTGACTGGTCCGGTGGTGAACCCCGGCCGCTCGCCGGGTCGGGCTACGCGCTGACCGCGGCGATGGCGCGGCAGACGGGCTCCAGGTTGGCCTCGGTCAGCCCGGCCACGTTGACGCGGCCCTTGCCCACCACGTAGACACCGAACTCGTCGCGCAGGCGGGCCACGCGCTCCTCGCCCAGGGGCAACAGCGAGAACATGCCGCGCTGGCGCATCAGCGACTCGTGATTGCCGGGGGCACCAGCGGCCTGCAGGCCCGCCACGAACTTGGCTCGATTGCCGTTGATGCGGTCGCGCATCGTGCCGACCTCCTCGACCCAGCGCGCGCGCAACTCCGGGTCGGCCAGGACGGTGGCCACGATCTCACCACCGTGCGCGGGTGGGTTGGAGTAGTTGGCGCGGATGACGGCCTTGGCATGCGACAGCAGGCTGGCAGTCTCCGTGGCGTCGGCGCCGACGATGCTCAGCGCCCCCACGCGCTCGTCGTAGAGCGCGAAGTTCTTGCTGAAGCTGCTCGCCACGAGCATCGTCTGCTCACGCCCCAGCAGGGCGTGCAGGCCGCGCGCGTCCTGCTCCAGCCCATCAGCGAAGCCCTGGTAGGCGAAGTCGAGCAGCGGCAGGGCGCCGGCGTCGGCGAGCGTGTCGGCGATGCGGGCCCACTGCGCAGGAGTCGGATCGATACCGGTGGGGTTGTGGCAGCAGCCGTGTAGCACCACCACGTCGCCGGCCGGCACGGAACGCAGCACGCCCAGCATGGTCTCGATGGCGAGCTCGCCGTCCGTGCCGAGGTAGGGGTAGCTGCGGATGGGCAGTCCGGCGGCTGCGAAGACCTGCGGGTGGTTGGGCCAGGTGGGCGTGGACAGCCACACGGCTGCACCCGGCTCGATGGTGGCGACCAGGTCACCCGCCACGCGCAGCGCGCCGGTGCCCCCGGGCGTGTGCAGCGTTTCCACACGACCATCGACCACGGCAGCGTGATCGGCGCCGAAGACCAGGTCGCGGACCGGCCCCGTGTAGGCGGGATCGCCGCCGATCGGCTTGTAGACCTTCGTCGTCTGCGCGGCGAGGATGCGAGCCTCTGCCTCACGCACGGTTTCGAGCACCGGCGTCGTGCCGGACTCGTCGACATAGACACCAGAGGCGAGCGACACCTTGTCGGGTCGGTCGTCGGCGCGGAAGCGCTCCATCAGCCCCAGGATGGCGTCGGGTGCCTTGGGCTCGAGATCAGCGAACAGTGACATGACGTGATGGTAGCCCGGCTATCCTGCGCAGCGTGGAACGAACCCGTCAGGTCGATGTGATCGCGAGCCCGCGAGCGTGAGTGCCGCGCTCATCGCGTTGCTCGTGTCGGTCGGCGCGGGCGGTTTCGGATCGCTCGTCGGCATCGGCGGGGGCCTGATCATCGTGCCGGTCCTCAGCGTGGGCCTTGGCTACGACGTCAAGACGGCCATCGCGGCCAGCCTCATCGGCGTCATCGCCACCTCGCTATCGGCCAGCCCGCGCTACATCAGGAGTGGTATCGCCGACCGGCGCCTGGCCCTGCTCCTGCTGGTCGCGGCATCGCTGGGCGGCCTGGCCGGTGGCCTGACCGCGGGCTACCTCGATGGCCGCGCCCTGTCGCTGCTCTTCTCACTGCTGCTGGCGGGCGTCGCGCTGCGGATGCTGTGGCAGATCCGCCACCCCACGACGCCTCTGCCGATCGATGACGACTCGACCGGCGCCGGTTTCGTCTCCTCGTTCGTGGAGCCCACGACCGGCGAAGACGTGGTCTACCAGGCGCGGCGCATCGTGCCGGGGACGGCGGTCTCGTTCGTCGCCGGCAACATCAGCGGCCTGCTCGGCGTTGGTGGCGGTGTCATCAATGTGCCAACCATGAACGTGCTGATGCACGTCCCCATCCGCGTCGCGACCACGACCAGCACCTACATGCTCGCGGCCACCGCTGCGGCCAGCGCCATGGTCTACACCGTTTCAGGCCAGGTTGACCCGATGCTGGCGGCCCCGGTCGCGCTCGGGGTCATCGTGGGTGCGCGGATCGGCGCGCGCCTCTCCATGCGCCTGTCGCAGAACGTCTTGCGACTGGCGTTCGTGGCCGTGGCCGCGGTCTTCGCTGTCAGCATGTTCGCGGAGTTCCTGCTCCAGTGATCGATCCCGGAACAGCGGCGCAGACGCCTCAGCCGGACCGACCGCCGCGATCCTCGACGCCCGGCTCGGCGCTTGAGCCCGCTTCTCGCGGCCGCACGAGTTCAACCCTAACGGCCGGCGTGGTCGTGGCGGCGGCGTGCTTCGCGGTTGCACTGGCCGCGGAGTTCGTGGGCCGGGATATCGGCAGCGGAGAGATGACCGACGTGAACGCTGTCATCGAGGGATCGCTGGCGCTCACGCCCTGGGCGTGGGCGACGCTGGGCGTCTATGCGGTCGTGGTCACGCCCGTGGTGGGCCTGGTCGTGACTGCCTGGGAATATGCGAGCGTCGGCGATCGGCGTACGGTTTGGACCGCGATGCTGGTCCTGGCCATCCTCACGGTCAGCGCCGTCGTTGCCATCGGCATCCCGTACGGCCCCTAGGCCGCCCGGGCTCCGGACCGGCCTCAGAGCTCGCTTCGCAGATCTTTCCGGTCGGGCTCTTGGGCAGGTCGTCGCGGAACTCGATGAGGCTGGGGATCTTGTAGTCGGCGATCCGCGTGCGGCAGTGCTCGGCGATCTCGTCCTCGGTCAACGGCCCATTCCTGACGATCACGCAACGCACGAGCTCATCCCCGAAGCGAGACGGAGCCCCCAGCACTGCCACCTCTGTAACCCTGGGATGGGACTGGATCGCCTTCTCCACCTCCAGTGGATTGACCTTGAACCCCCCGCGGTTGATGAGGAATCTCTTGCGACCGGTCAGCGTCAGGTATCCCTCGCCGTCCATCCGGCCCAGGTCTCCCGACAGGTAGAAGCCGTCGCGGAAGCTGGCTTCGGTCGCCTCGGGATTGCCGTCATAGGCGGTGATCGCGTGCGGGCTCGCGATGACCACCTCGCCCTCCTCGTCGTCCGGCACAGGACGACCGTTGTCGTCCCAGATCTCGATGCGGATCCCGTCGAGCGGCAGCCCGACCAATTCGAGACGCTCGTCGGCAGGTTCCTGGAGGTTCACGCTGATCGTGCCGGTCTCGGTCGAGCCGTAGAGCTGCCTCACGTATGGGCCGTACTTCTCCGCGAAGAGCCGGTTGTCGTCGGGCAGAAGCGGCGCACTGGCTGAGAACGCCACGCGCAGGCTGGAAAGGTCCACCTCTCCGCGGACGGGAGACCGAGCCAGGATCGCGAACATGTAGGGAACCGCGCCGAAGTAGGTGATCCGCTCGCTGGTCATAAGGTCGAGCACGGCTCGCCGTTGGAACTCGGACACCGGATAGAGCGTGCCGCCCACGTACACCGACGTCATCATCGTCCGCACCAGCCCGTTCACGTGTGAGAACGGCGCGGCGCCCAGAAACCGGTCATCTTGACCCAGTCGGAACGCCCTCGCTAGTCGCTCGAGCTCATCGAGGAGCATGCAATTCGAACGAAGGATCCGCTTGGGGGCACCGGTCGACCCCGAGGTGTACTGGAGCAGCAGAGGTGCGGACTCGCTCATGTGCCAAGCGGCCGGGTCCCCAGCGGCCGGGTCCTCAGCCGCGCTCCCCTCGTCTTGCCCTCGACCCGGGCTCACCACGTGGCAGCTCCCGTCTCCAGCGACTTCGAGCAGCGCCGGTGGGCTCTCCAGTGACGTCAGCGCCTCTTGTGCCACGGGAACCAGCTCGGCGGCAACGACGATCGCGGTTGCCCTCGTGTCCTGCAGGTAGTAGACGAGTTCCTGCTGGCGATACCGAACGTTGAAGGGTGCGATCACGCCACCGGCCCGAGCGATGCCCAGGAACGAGGCGACGAAGGCCGCCGAGTTCGGCACCATGAGCGCCACCGCGTGTCCGGACCGAACATCCAGATCGTGCAGGGATCGGGTGATGCCCATCGACCGGGCGTGCACGACCTCGTAGTGCCAGTCTCGTTCCGGCTCCCGGACGGCCAGGCGGCCGGCACGTTCCGCGGCAAGCTTGTCGAAGCGGTCGGAGAACGACGCGTACTCGTGGCTCATGGCGGTGGCATCCTCTCTTCCAGGAAGGTCGCGAACGCCCCGACGGTCCTGAAGTACTGCGGTTTCAGCTCACGTTCATCCACGGTCAGATCGAACCGCTCCTCGGCTGCCACGACCAGCTGTAGCACCTCCATCGAATCGAGGCCGATTCCCCTGCCTAGAAGCCCGGTCGTCTCGTCCACCGGCGCTGCCGATGTCGTGAGCTGGAGCTCGCCCAGCGTCTCGGCCAGCCAAGCCACGATGTGGGCCCTGGTGTCAGTCATCTCGCTGGCTCCGACTTGCCAGCGCTCGCTGAGGCCACGCTCGACCGCCTGCCAGGGTCGTGTCGCTGGCGACGGGCCAGTAGATGCCGATGCTTCACCACCAATCCGCGTACTGATCTGGATGGTCTATCACGTACTGCTCGATCCTCTCCATGTATGCACGAACCAGGTCGTCGACGGCTTGATGTCGGTCGCCCGAAGGGGCCACGGTCAGTGCGGGCTCGACGATGACCTCGAAGTGCTCGTAGGTGTGCTTGAGGGCGAACACGGGCAGGAGGGCAGCGCCCGAGGCGAGAGCCAGGCTCGGCGCGCCTGTGGCCAATCGCATCGTGCTGCCCAGGAGGGGGCCCTCCACCACCCGGGCTCCCCACTCGTTCTCGGCGCTGATGGAAACAAGGGAGTTCACGCGCAGCCGGTCGTACAGGTCGCGGGTGCGCCTCAGCTCCGATCCATCGGTCATGACGAGGCGGTATGCCAGGTACCGGTTCTCAGGCACGGTCCTCACGATGTTGAGCGAGTGTCCCAGTCGCGAGTGGGACACGCCGTGATCTGCGTGACTCAGGTGTGACACGTGATATCCCGCCGCGTGTAAGCCCTTCTTCGCCACTAGGAACGCGAACATCATCGGGCCGACCCAGAGGATGCACCCTCGGTCACTATCCAACGCGAGGTCGATGTGGTCGGCGCCGGTCAGCTCGATGCGCGGGTTCCATCCGCCGGGTCCGGACTCCCGAAGATACTGGAGATGCCGCTCCATGCGTCCCGCCAACGACTTGGCCACCGTGACACGTGGTGCTGGAAGCCCTGGGTGGCCCGCGCACATCCGTCGCACCGTCTCCATTCGGGAGGCAGTCCCTCGCGGATCGAGCCGCATGATGACCGAGCTGATGCGGACGCACATCGGGCTCCATACGCGCTGCGGTGCCAGCCACGAGAGCGGAAGAAGGAAGGCCAACCACGCCACGATGGCGGCATCCTTCCAGGTCAGGAGCGGGCGGTCGTGCCCGGTCAGTGTCGAGCCCCCCGGAGGTTCTCGACCAGGATCTCGTTGCACTCTGCGACGGTGGCGTGTGGAAGGTCGAGGTTCCCGAGGTCGCCGCCGTTCACCAGCAACCGCTCGAGCGTAGCCTCGATGGCCATCTGGGCCGCGAACAGGGCCGGCGTACTGTAGTTGACCATCGAGACTCCGAGCTCCTGCAGCCGGGCCAGATCGACGGCGGGCGACTTGCCTCCGTGGATCTGGTTGAACATCCGTGGCACCCGGACGGCTGCGCTCACCTCTCGCAGCAGCTCGAGATCGGACAGCCCGTCGACCAGCACCGCATCGGCTCCGGCTTCATCGAAGGCTCGGACTCTGCGCAGGATGTCGTCGGGATCGCTCGCGTCGGTCCGCGCCACGACGAAGAGGTCGTCGCGGGCCGAGAGCACGCGCTCGAGCTTCGGGATGAACGCTTCAAGCTCCAAGACCTGCTTGCCATCGACATGGCCGCAGCGCCGGGGACGTCGCTGGTCTTCCATGACCACACCGGAGGCGCCGATCGCCTCGAGGCGGGACGCGACGTGCGCAGCAACCTCCGCATCGACATAGCCATCATCGATGTCGACGAGGAGCAACGTGTCCGGAGCCACGGTCCGCACCCGCCCCACGTATTCGAGCATGTCGGTCCAGGTGATGAAGCCGACATCCGGGAGGCCGTAGGCGCTCGCCGCCATCCCGAAGCCGCTCACGAAGATGCCTTCGAAGCGTCTCGCCACCAGGCTGGCCGAGAACACGTCGTAGATCCCCATGAAGCGCGTCATGTCGTGCTCGGCGACGTGATCACGAAGCCGACGACCGTGAGACCGGGCGCCCATGTGGTCCCTCCTCGCCGCAGGGACTGTTGCCGGCGTGTCGGTCCTCCTCGGAGCACAGGGCAACAGCCCCCACGGGTCGATGATACGCCTTGCCATCGGCCATGAGCGATGGCAGATCCGCGTTCTCGGTGTCGAGTGCCAACACCGAGCTCAGGCGTGATCGCCTACTCGGTGCGCGGTTCCAGCACGATCACCGGGATCTGCCGCCGCATCGCCGCCGCATCCTCCTCCAGGCCGCCGCCGAGGCTGGCCCACAGGTTCCACAGTCGTTCGCGTTCGGCCCCCACGGCCTCGCGCGCGCGCACGTCCCGCGGTCCATCGGGCAGATCGATGATGGCGTCCGGCGTCGTCTGCAGGTTGAGCCACCAGGCTGGCGGCCGCTCGTCCATGCCGTTGGTGGCCAGCAGGATGATGGCGTTGCCGTCCTCCAGATAGCCGAGGATGGCGCTGCGGACCTCACCGCTCTTGCGGCCGAGGGTCTGGAGTCGCAGCATGCCCCAACCCCCAGGCTTCACCCGGCGCAGGCCGAAGCGGCCACCGCTGAGCCGGTAGACCGCGCGATGGCCGACCCAGAACGACCGCATGAACCAGCGCGGTGGCGTGCGTGGCCTGGTCGGCGTCTGCGGTGCCTGCGGCGCGGTCTCGTTGGTCATGGCGCGTGGCGGTCGAGGAAGCGGCAGCGTGGAGCGAGAGGGCAGGCGTCACAGTCGGGAACCCGCGCGTGGCAGGTGCGACGACCGTGCGTGATGAGCCCCACGTGGAGCGGGTAGCACTGCTCGGGCTGTAGCAGGGCCAGGTAGCGGTCGTGGGCCTGCTCGGGCGTGACCTTCGATGGCATCAACCCGATGCGCTTGGACACGCGATCGACATGACGATCGACCGGCATGAGCGGCATCCCGAAGGACATCATCAGCACCACCGAGGCGGTCTTGACGCCGATGCCGTCGATGCTGGTGAGCCAGTCACGCGCGGCAGCCGGCTCCAGCTCGCTGAGGAACTCGAGCGAGTGGTCGCCGCGGGCCTCGCGCAGGCGTGCCAGCGAGGCTTGGATGCGCGGTGCCTTCTGGTTGGCCAGGCCCGCCGGCCGGATGACCCCGACCAGCTCCTCGATCGGGGCGACCTCGACGGCCAGCCAGTCGGGCGCGGGCAGCCGCTGCCAGCCGCTCCCACCCCAGCCGGGACGGTTGTCCACCTCCCCGCCGCCATCGGTGCCCACGTGCGTCGCCGCGGCGGCGTCACCCGGATAGGCGCGGCGCAGGGCATCGAAGGCTTTCTCCGCGTTGATGTCGGCCGAGTTCTGCGACAGGATCGTCAGCACCAGCTCCGAGGTGGGGTCGAGCGCACGGCTCCAGACGGGCACGCCGTAGACCGACTGCACGCCTTGGAGCACGAACTCCACCAGACCGGGGCGGGACCGCAGGAGCCGGCGTGCCCACGGCCTGATGGGATCGGCCTTGCGCCGCTTGCCGCCCGTGCGCCGCTTGCTCTGCTTGCGCTGACCGGTAGGCCCGGACCGCTTCCCGGCCGAGGAGGGATCGGTCGATGAGCTCATCGCGCCAGCTCCGCGCCCACGTCCAGCAGCGCCGCGACCCGTCCGGCGGCGCGGGAGATGGGCGCTGTCCCGGCCGCCCTGACTGCCTCCATGTCCATGGGGCGCTCGGTGACGGGCAGGGTGATCACCCCCAGGCGTTGCATGAACTCGGCGCCCTGCGGCAGCACCCCGCCGCCGAAGCAGATGCTGCGCACCCCCGCGGCACGCGCGCGCTCGGCCACGCCCATGGCGGTCTTGCCGTAGGCCGTCTGGTCATCGACGAGCCCTTCGCCGGTCAGGACCAGGTCGGCCGACCGGACCGCGCTGTCGAAGCCGGTCAGCTCCATCACCACGTCGACGCCCGGTCGCACCTCGAAGGCCGCGAAGCGGTCGGCGATGGCCAGCAGCCCGAAGGTCGTGCCGCCGGCGGCCCCGGTGCCGGCCTCGTAGCGCAGGGGTCGGCCAACGCTGCCCTCCAGCAGGTCCGCGTAGCGCCGCAGGTTGCGGTCCAGCTCGGCGACCTCGTCCGGCCGCGCACCCTTCTGCGGACCGTAGGTGGCGGCGGCGCCGCGTTCGCCCAGCAGGGGGTTGGTCACGTCCGACGCCACCGTCAGGCGGACCTCGCCGAGCAGCGGCGACAGGCCCGCGAGGTCCACGCTCGCCAGTCGGCCCAGGGCGCCACCACCGGGAGGCAGGTCGGCCCCACCGGCATCGCGGAAGCGGGCACCCAGCGCCTCCAGCAGCCCGGCGCCGCCGTCGGTGGTGGCCGAGCCGCCCAGGCCGATGACGATGTCGCGGCAGCCCAGGCCGATGGCCGTGGCCAGGATCTGGCCGGTGCCGAAGGTCGACGCCGCCATCGCGTCGCGCTCGTCGTCGGCGATGCGCGAGAGGCCGGAGGCGGATGCCATCTCCACCACCGCCCGCTCGCCATCGCGCAGGAACGCCGCTGAGAGCGTGCGCATCAGGGAATCCTTGGCGGCCACCGTGTGGCGGTCCCAGCCGCCGCTGGCCTCGACCGCGTCGAGCGTGCCCTCGCCCCCGTCGGCCATGGGCGTCAGCCATACCTCGTCCGACGGCCGCGCCGTCGACCAGCCGTGAGCCAGGGCGTCGGCCACGACGACAGAGGAGAACGTGCCCTTGAACGAGTCCGGCGCCACCAGGACGCGCAGCGGTCGCTCAGCCACCTGTGTCGTCGGGCAGCCCGCGCTTGCGCCGGTACTCCGGGATGCGGTTCATCGGCGGCCGCTCGATGTCGGCCAGGTCGAGGACGTCCAGCGACAGCTGGTGCCCGACCGACCGTGGCAGCTTCATGGAGGTGCCCAGCTCGCCCATCAGCCGCGTCTTGCCGCGCTCTTCGAGCCGCTTCATCACCGCCTGCATGATGACGAAGGCCATCTTGGTCAGGCCCTCGAGGTCCTGGTTGCGATGGTGGCGGATCTCCAGGTCCACCTGGCCCAGGCCATCGATGCCGATCTTGTCGACGAGGTCGATGAGATGACCGATCTCGACGGCGTAGCTGGTGAAGAAGGGGATGTCCTCGAGGATCTCGCGGCGGCCGGCGTACTCACCCGAGAGGGGCTGGATATAGCCCGACAGCTCGGGGAAGAAGAGGTTGATCAGCGGCCTGGCGACCAGCTCGGTGACGCGGCCACCGCCGCCCTCGGTGAGCACCCCACCCTGCACGATGGGACGCTGGTAGTAGGCCTTCACGTAGCCCAGTCGCGGCTCGGTCAGCAGTGGGCCCAGGGTGCCGTAGAGAAACCGCGGGTCCCATTCGCGCACGTCCGTGTCGCACCAGGCGATGAGGTCGCCGCTGGTCTCGTACAGCGACTTCCACAGGGCTTCGCCCTTGCCCACGTAGGCGCCGTAGCGAGGCAGCACCTGCTGATGGATGACCACGCGCGCGCCCTCATCCTCGGCGATACGACGGGTGTCATCGCTCGAATCCGAGTCGATGACCAGCAGCTCGTCGACCAGCGGCACGACCTTCATCAGCTCTCGCCGCGCGGCCCGCACGATGGGCCCGATGGTCTCCGCTTCGTTGAGCGTGGGCAGCACCGCCGAGATGGTAAGACCGCGCTTCTCCTTCAGCTCCACCAGGCGCTTGAGGTCGCGGAACTCGCCGTACTCCCGCGATGACTCGCCGAACCAGCGATCGACCTTGGCCGGCAGGGAGCGCAGTGCCGACGCGGCCTGCTCGGCCGCTTCGAGCAATTCATCCTCGCGAGCTCGCTCGACGAAGGTGGCGCGGGTGGGCACGTCGCGCGTCTTGACCACGATGACCGTGGGTTCGGCCTCCTGCGCCACGTGCTCGACGAGCTGACCGAAGAGCGGCGCGCCGGGACTCTCGATGGCCGAGGCGGTGGCGCCCATGACCACCAGCTGTGCGCTGTTGGCCTCGCGCAGGATGGCCTCGGTGACATCGTCTCCTTCGACCACGCGCGCGGCGGATGGGTCGCCGCTGTGCCGCTCGACGAACAGGGCCAGGTTGCGCTGGTAGCGCTCGCGCAGGATCGGATCGAGGCCGGGTGAGATGACGGTCGGCACGGCCAGCTCGGCACCGAAGGCGTTGCTCAGCGCCGTGGCATAGCGCAGCGCCAGCTCGGCGTGGGGGCCACCTCGGACGGGGGCCACGATGCGCTCGACCTGGCCGATGCCGCGTTGCTTGACCACGGCGATGTCGCAGGGCCGCTCACGGATGACCTCGTCGATGGTGGGGCTGAAGACCGGGCGGAACTCCTCCTGGTCGGCGACGCTGTGATGACGCCGTTCGGGTCCGCCCCAACCGAAGAGGATGAGGTCCGCCTCTTCCTCTGCCGCCACCTCGACGATGCCCTCGTCGGCGCGACGGCCGATGCGCACGACGGTGCGAAGCTCCACGCCCTCGGGGGTGAACTCGAGTACGCGCTGCAGCAGGCGTCGGGCCTGGCGAGCGCGCGTGGCACCCTCGGAGAGAGGCACGCCCTCAGGCACTTCCACCACCGACAGCGCGGTGATGGCACCGCCCTCGCGGAGCAGCGCGGCGCCGATGCGGACCAGGTCAGACGCGGTGCGGGGGTTGGCCAGCGGGATGACGATGGACGCCGGGAGTGGGCGGCTTTCGGTCATGTGCTCGTCCCCTTGCGGCTCGTCCCCTTGCCGCTCGTCTTCGAGGCGCCCTTGGCGCCGCTGCGGGCTGGCTTGCGGGTGGACTTGGGAGCGCTCAGGCCTTCGCCGGCCTGCCAGCGCTCCACGAGGCCGGGTTTGGCCTGCTCGTAGGCCCGTGCCTGTCGCTCCACGAGCGACTCGGCCTGCTGAGTGGTCATGTCGCGGGCTTCGATGACCAGGCTGGCGACGCGCGCGAAGTAGATGGGCACCAGCGCTGCGATCATGCGGTCCATCTCCATGGTGTCCCCACGGGCGGCGATGGCCAGGTCGTAGATGATGCGCGCCCAGAGGTCGTCGCTGAAGTGGAAGTCGACGTCATCCGCGGTGGTGGGCGTGTCGGCGCGGGTGATCTCGTCGAGGGCTGCAGCCGCCTCCGTGGCAAGCAGGTCGAGCGCCTCCATGCGAGACGGCGAGACCAGCGTGGCCCAGGCATCTCCGACCGTCACACGACCGCGCGCGAAGGCGGCCAGCAGGCGCGTCACATCCACGTCCAGCGGCGGTGGGTCGGCGTAGCGCTCGAAGCCGTAGGTCGGCACGGCGTGTGAGCCACGCACGTTGAGCCACTGCTCGGCGTGCTCCACGGTCAGGCGCAGCATGGTGGAGACGACCTGGCTGAACATCGGCCCCAGGTCGGCACCGGGGTCCTTGGGATCGTGGATCTTGGCGCCCAGACGGGTCTGGCTCACGGCAAAGCCGCCGGTGATGGCCTTGGTCGTCATCCAGATATCGATGCCGAACTTGGAGATGTCCGCGGTCCAGTCGTCCTGCGCGAGGTAGTGCCGGACCAGGTCGCCGCTGACGCCGAAGTCGCCGCCGATGGGCTGGCGGATGCGCAGCCCGTAGAGCGCTCGCGTGAAGGGGTAGGTCACGGTGTTGGTGATGGTGCCGTCGTACTTGTAGCGCTGGTAGAGCGGGGTGACGTAGTCGAAGCCGCCCTTCAGGATGGGCCCCGCGAGCAGCTCGATCCACTCGGGCACGATCGAGCGCAGGTCGGAGTCGACGACGACGAGCGCCTCCACCTCCAGTGCTTCCGCGATCTGGAAGATCGTGCGCAGGGCAGCGCCCTTGCCGCCCACGCCGTCGACCTCGGGATACGTCAGCGACAGCCGCTGCAGGCGGTTGCGCGGTCGGACCAGCAGGATGCGCTCGACGTAGTCAGGCGGCTGGGTCTCGATGACGACGCGTCCGGTGCCGTCGGGGGAGCCTGCGTCGGCGTTGACCAGGACCGGCTTGCTGTCGGGGAAGTACTGCACCAGGCCGGCCTGTGCGGCACGCGTGACGTGGCCGATGGTGGCGGCGTTCTTGAAACTGGGGATGCCGACCATGATGTCGGCTTTGCCAAGCCGCTTGACCTCTTCGGCCAGCGCTTCGGGGAGGGCTCGATCGGGCATGCCGTGAGACTAGCCCAAGCGGGCCCCGAGGACATCTCGGTGCTGCCCGTGCCGACCCGCGTTACCTGCCGAGCGTGATTCGAGCTGCCCCGGGCGCTTCGCCTACCCGCGGCGGTTGAGGCGCTCCACGACGCGCCACTCGATGGTGTCGTCGCCGGGGTGGTAGCGGCTGTTGGCGGCCTTGAGCATGCCGCCACGCAGGCCCATCGCCTTCCACGTCGCGAGCCAGCTGTCGACGGGCGGTCGGACATGGCTGGAGACGCGCACGAGTCGGCCGGGGTCCATGACGCTCTCGAGCAGCCGCTTGCGCTCGAGCAGCGGCACGTCCAGGAGGCTGGTGCCGTCTATGCGCAGCAGATCGACCGCGATGAAGCCATCGACCGGCTCCGTCTGCGCGGCAGCGTCGGCGATGGGGCCGCGCGGGCTGACGTCGAAGTCGAGGCTGCTGCGCACGAACATCTCCGTAGGGCGGCTGCGCACCTCCGGGATGGCGGCCGCGCCCACGCCATCGAGCGTGATCTGGCGACTGATGATGCCGTCGACGATGGCATCGAGGGCCGTGAAGGAGGTAGCGATGGCCTCCGCC
Source organism: uncultured Chloroflexia bacterium (assembly GCA_963712735.1). Classification (GTDB taxonomy): domain Bacteria; phylum Chloroflexota; class Limnocylindria; order Limnocylindrales; family CSP1-4; genus JAFMJV01. The sequence continues at coordinate 1,091,702 of CAVQIZ010000002.1, forward strand.
AGGGCGGGCAGCTCCGGCGCCAGGTCGGCACCCAGCTCCTCGATGAGCGCGACGACGGTGGCCGGCTCGGCCGCAGGGTGGACGGTGAGATGGGCCAGCACCCGGGTGCCGCTCCACAGCGGCTCGACGACGGGGTCACTGATCTCGAACGTACGACGCCCGTGATAGGCCCGCATGGGCGTCCAGTCCCGCGGGTCGTCGGGTACCGCCGCTGCCTCACGGTCGGACACGCGCCGCGGACCGCCTACTCAGCCTGGTGCGGTGCGCCGGCCTGGCCGGGGTCGCCGGCATGAGCCGGCCCGGTCTCCAGCAGGCGCCAGGCAGAGCCGATCATCTCGCGCAGCGAACCGCGCTCGGGCGTCCAGCCGAGCAGCTCGGCCGCGCGGTCGTTGGATGCCACCAGCGCGGGTGGATCGCCGGCGCGACGGGGTCCGTAGACGTGCGGGATCTCCCGGCCCACCACGGTCGTAGCCGCATCGAGCACCTGCTTGACGCTGAAGCCGGTGCCGGAGCCGAGGTTGCAGATCTCCTGGCCCGGCTCCATCCGGTCCGTGAGCTCCAGGGCCGCGATGTGAGCCTCGGCCAGGTCCAGCACGTGGATGTAGTCGCGGATGGCGGTGCCGTCGGCGGTGGGGTAGTCGTCCCCGTAGATGGTGAGCTGCGGGCCGCCACGCGCGGCGCGCAGGATGTTGGGCACCAGATGGGTCTCCGGGTGGTGGCGCTCGCCGTAGTGCTCGCTGGCACCGGCGACGTTGAAGTAGCGCAGCGACACCGACCGCAGCCCATAGGCCGCGTACCAGCCCATGGCACTCTCGAAGGCCAGCTTGGAGGCGCCGTAGGGGTTGACCGGCTGCGTCGGCGCGGTCTCGCGGATGGGCACCCACTCCGGCTCGCCGTAGACCGCTGCGGTGCAGCTGAAGACGATGCGATCGACGCCCGCCTCACGAGCCGCATCGAGGAGGGCGATGCCGCCCACCACGTTCTCGCTGAAGTAGAGCCCCGGATCCTGCATCGACTGGCCCACCAGCGAGCGTGCGGCGCAATGCAGGACCGCGTCGATGTGGTGCTCCCGCAGCAAGGCCACCACGGCCGCCTTGTCCGAGACGGTGTGCACCGACAGCACGGCCCCGGGGGCAACGGACTCGCGGTGCCCGGTCACGAGCGTATCGAGCACCACGACGTCGTGGCCGGCATGGACGAGCTGCTCCACGGAGATGGCGCCGATGTACCCGGCGCCGCCGGTGACGAGAACGCGCATCAGCGACCCAGCAGTCGGTCGAGGAGGGACTTGCGCACGTTGGGCTCCTTCATGGGCGCGGGTGGTGGTGTGCCGGCGGTGGGTCCAGGCCGGGTGGCGCTCTCGGGAGTCGCTTGCGTGACGACGGAGCGCATCTCATGCGGGTTGGGCGAACCGGCGACGGCTGGTCGCGTGACCGACTCGCCGCGGGTGGCCATGATCTCCGAGAGGCGCGCCTCCATCCGGCGCGCCATCTCGTTCTCGGGGTCGATGACCAGGGCGCGAGCAGCAAGCTCGTAGGCCTGCGCATCCTCCCCTTCGGCGAGGGCACAGCGCGCCAGACCCACGACCGCGATGGCGTTGCCGGGGTCCAGCTCCACCACCCGCGTGTAGATATCGCGAGCCTTCTCGACCTGGTCGACCTGCAGGTGCCGGTCGGCCACCAGGATCTGTTCGATCACATCCTCGAGCCTACCTGATGGGTGGATCGGCGGAGCCACGAACCGCTTCGCCCGAGCCATGCGACGCTTCGCTCCGGCCGGCCTGGATCAGCTCGTCCAGGTGGAGACTGGCTCGTGTGAGCAGGGTCGTGCGCGTGTTGAGCGCCGGCTCGTCGATGACGTCGGCCAGGAGGCGCTCGAGGATGGTCCCGATGGCGGGGCCCTCGGGAACCCCCAGCATCTCGCGCAGGTCGCTGCCGTCGATGGCCAGGTCGGCCAGGGACAGCGGCGCCGCTATCGCACGCTGGGCCTCGATCCGGCTTCGCAGCTGCGCCTCGAGCGCCCGCCCGGTCTCATCGGCCGCCCGTGCTGCGCGCAGGCTCAGCAGGTCGTCAAGCAGCTCCGCGGGGACGCTGCCCATGTAGCGGCGCACGTCGGCATCGCTCCAGGCGGGGTCGTAGGCCGGCGCGGCAGCCCCGATCAGTGCCATGACCGCATCGGCATCGCGACCTCCGACGCGCAGGCGCGCGAGCACCGTCCGCGCACCCGCCGGGCCGAGGGGCTCGAGCAGGGCCGCCAGCGCCAGGCGCTCGGCGTCTCGCTCCACACGCGCGGCGCCTTGCTCCTCGCGCCCGACGGCGTCGAGGGTGGTGAGCGAGCGTTCCAGGTCGGCGCCAGCCAGCTCGTCGAGCTCGGGCAGCGTCGTGGCCAGGATGCCCGCCTCGCGCATGAGCCTGATCGCACGCGAGGGCGGCGGTGCGACCAGCATGCGTCGTACCTCGGCACCGATACGCTCCTCCGACACCCACGCGATATCGTCGGCGTGGGCGCGCATGGCCTCGAGGGTCATCGGTTCGATGGTGAAGTCCAGGCGAGCCGCGATGCGCACCGCCCGCAGCAGTCGCAGGGCGTCTTCCTCGAAGCGTCGACCCGGGTCGCCGACCGCGCGTACCAGCCCCGCTTCCAGGTCGCCCCGCCCGTCGGCCGGATCGACCAGGCGCGCGGGGCCCTCAGGCCCGCGACGGCCCCAGGCGATGGCGTTGATGGTGAGGTCGCGCCGGGCCAGGTCCTCGAAGATGTCGGAGCTGAAGGTGACGCTGTCGGGCCGGCGGTGGTCGGCATAGCGATGGTCGCGGCGGAAGGTGGTGACCTCGATGCCGCGGGCGAGGACGGTGCCGAAGCGGTTCTGGTAGCTGCTGCCGGGGAAGATGCGCAGGATGCGCTCGGGACGTGCGTCGGTGGCCACGTCCCAGTCGCTCACCGGCAGGCCCAGCAGGGCATCGCGCACGCTGCCGCCCACGAGGTAGGCGCCGTAGCCGGCCCGCCACAGCGTGTCCAGCACCGACATGGCGGCGGGCGCCAGCGGGAACGGCGGAGCGCCGGGATCGCCCGCGGCCGACCCGTCCGCGGGCGGGATCCGGCCGGGGCGTCGGGCGCGTCGGAGCGGCTTCCCGTGCTCAACGGCCGGCCGCTGCGTGTCCCCGCCCGCCGCTCAGCGGTTGAGCGTGAGGTAGTCCCGCCAGGCCTCGTTGCGGGGATCGGTCAGGTACGTCGAGTACATCGAGTAGGGGTCGCAGTGGGGCTCGCGCGGCAGGCGGCGCAGGCGCATCCCGGCCTCTTCCGGCAGGCGGCCGCCCTTGCGGTGGTTGCAGGCGCTGCAGGCGGCCACGAGGTTGTCCCAGCTGTGGCCGCCACCGCGATGGCGCGGGACCACGTGGTCCAGCGTGAGCTTGGAAGAGCGCTCGCCGCAGTACACGCAGGTGTGTCCGTCGCGAGCGAAGACCTCGCGACGCGACAGGCGCACGCGTGGCCGCGGACGCTTCACGCGGTACTGCAGCTTGATGACCGATGGCGCGCGCAAGACCTCGGTCGGGGTCCGGACCTCGGTGTGGTCGTACTCGATGACCTCCGCCTTCTCGCCGAAGACGAGCCGGAACGCCCTGCGCAGGTCGCAGACGTTGAGCGGCTCGTAGTCGGCGTTCAGAAGAAGGACGACGCTATCCACCGTGTACCTCGAGTCGGCGTGTCAGACACGCTGCAGCAGCATCCTAGCGCACCGTTCGGCCGCCCTACGTCAGGCCCGTGGCGGGCAGTACCAATTCTCCATCCGGCGATGGCCCCCGCCTGCGCACCTCTCCACACCCCTGGGGTCGCCTCCGCCCAGAGCGTGGGACGACCGGGTGATGGAGACAGGACCGTCGTCATCGATAGGGTTCGGGGTGTCATCGATCCGAGCGCAGGAACAAGCAGGAAGACCACCACAGCGAGGAACAGGACGGATCATGAACGCCTACTGCCCAGAGTGTGAGACCGAGCTCGACCAGAACACCGGTATCTGCCCGGCCTGCCGATGGGACCCCACGGTGGTCGCCATGGCAGTCGAGCCCAAGGCCAACGAGCGAACCATGTCGCTGACGGAGCGCTATCGCGGCACCGAGTACGACATCTCGCTGCACCAGGCAGCGTTCAATGAAGCCACCACCGTCTCGCGCGGTCGCGCGTTCGTGCTGGTCGGCCTCGTCGCCGGCGTCGCCCTCTACGGCGTTGCCATGAGCGCGATGGGCATCTTCTAACCGGGGACAGCTCCACCCGGGTCGGCGGATCTCGCGCCAGCAGGGACGACGCGACGACGCCAGACCTCGACCGGGACCTGCGCCCCGGAGCGACGGCCGGAGAGGCATCGACCTCCCGGCCGTTCGTCATGTCTGGACCGGCGTGCGCCGGCGGCCGGCCAGCCGGGCGAGCGAGGCCAGTGGTACGGCGTGGGAGCGCGGGCAGCCGCACGGCAGGGAGTGAGAGCGCGGGACAGCTGGCGATATGGACTAGCGCTACTCCGGGTGACGCAAGGCCCGGATCGGGGGCCGCTGACGGGCCGATCCCGGACTACCGCTACTGACACGAGCGCTGGACCCACTGAGGCACGCCGAGACCCATGCGAAACACGCTGCGGCGACCCGGACCACGCCCGCGATCGACACGCGACACCCATCGCACTCGGACTACGGCTACGGACACGAGCGCTAGACCATGTCGGCGGGCCGGCGAGGTGAGCGCTAGTTGTGGTTCACGGACACGTTGTTGACGTAGGCGGTGAGGGCCGCGCCACCCGGATCGCGGCACACGACGGCTACGGCCCTGGGGGGTCCTGCCCCGGCGACTGCCCGCCATCCTCGTCGGGGGCCGCACCTTCGAGTGTGTACGTGACGAGCAGCGATGGGTGCATGCCCAGCAACTCCGCCTCCCATCTCATGTGGGGTAGCGAGTACACCCCTCCCACAGGGACCCACTCGGTGCGCGTCGGCATGTAGCCGTGGCGGGCACGCCAGCGACGGTCGAGCCCGAACCGTCGCTCGATATCGTCGCTGGAACCGGTGTAGCGGACAACGAATGACGTGGGGCGGACGGCCATGACACTACTCAAGCGGACCGTGCTGGAGCCGGACAAGGGCCGGACGGCCCGGCTCGCGTGGTCGAGGACCGTCGACGAGGTCCGCGGGGAACGACGGCTGGCGCGCCGAGGGGCTGGCGCGCCGAGGAGCTAGCGCAGTGCCGTCGGGGCCGTGACGCGACCGCGCGCCAGGAGCGTGCCGATCCCCTCCGAGCCGAGTGGCTTGGAGTAGAGGTAGCCCTGTGCCATGTCGCAGCCCATGACCGCCAGCTTGCGCGCCTGGTCGCGCGTCTCCACGCCCTTGCCGATGGTGGCCAGGCCGCGCGTGCGACAGAGTGCCAGCAGGCTTTCGGCGAAGGCGGCGTCATCGTCGCTCCCGGCAGCCATGCCGGCGAAGCTCGGATGGAGCTTCACGATCGTCAGCGGCAGTGTGCGCACCTCGTCGAGCGAGGAGCCCTGCCCGAAATCCTCCAGCGCCAGCCCGACACCGACATCGGCGAGGGCGACGATGTGGTCGGGGTACTGCCCGCAGCCGGCTCCCAGCTCGAGCGTCAACGAGGCAGGATCGAGGTCCGACCGCGTCAGCACCGTCTGGATGTGGCCGAGCAGGTCGGGATGACTGAGCTGCCGCGGCGAGATGTTGACGTTCATCTTGAGCGACTGCATGCGCGCGAAGCCGAGATGCCACGTCCGCAGCTGACGCGTGGCGGCGTCGAGCACGCGCTCACCGATGGGCACGATATGCCCGGTCTCCTCGGCAAGCGGCAGGTAGTCGGCGGGGGCGATGGTGCCCATGAGCGGGTGCCGCCAGCGCAGGAGGGCCTCGACCGCAGCGATCGACCCAGAGCCCAGATCGATGATCGGCTGGTACTCGAGTCCGAACTCGTTGCGTTCGACAGCCCGCTCGAGCTCCTCGGCAAGATCGATCGGGGGACGCTTCGTCCGCTGGCGTTCCGGCATGTGGCTGACGCTAGCAGGTCGGCGGCACGCTGGCCCTCCGTACGGTGGTGCCCCCCAGCACCGGGACCATCAGTACCACACCCCATCGGGCCGACCTCGACCGACGGGGCTCGCAGGGACGTCCTCTGGGGGCTTCGAGGACGCGTGCGATAATCCATCCGTCGTCGTGGCAACCAGCCGGTTCCGTGCGGGTGACGACCCCGCTGCCGAGCCACTGGCAAGCGCCACGAGAACCCAACTTCGATCGAGGCATGTAGTGAACGTCGATACGTCCACCTGGGCGACCAAGAAGGGCCTGGCCCAGATGCTCAAGGGCGGCGTCATCATGGACGTCGTCACCCCCGACCAGGCGCGCATCGCCGAGGAGGCCGGCGCCGTCGCGGTGATGGCGCTCGAGCGCGTCCCCGCGGACATCCGCGCCAGCGGCGGCGTCGCGCGCATGAGCGACCCAGCTCTCGTCAGCGGCATCATGGATGCCGTCACCATCCCCGTGATGGCCAAGGCACGCATCGGCCACTTCGTCGAGGCGCAGGTGCTGGAGGCGCTGGGCGTCGACTACATCGACGAGTCAGAGGTGCTGACGCCGGCCGACGAAGACAATCACATCGACAAGCACCAGTTCAAGGTGCCGTTCGTGTGCGGCGCCCGCGACCTGGGCGAGGCGCTGCGTCGCATCAGCGAGGGCGCGGCCATGATGCGCACCAAGGGCGAGGCCGGCACCGGCGACATCGTCGAAGCCGTGCGCCACATCCGCTCGGTCAACGCCGGCATCCGCAAGCTGGCCGGCATGCGTGAGGACGAACTCTTCATGGCGGCCAAGGAGCTGGCTGCTCCGTTCGAGCTGGTCAGGGAGGTGGCCGCCGCCGGACGGCTGCCGGTGGTCAACTTCGTGGCCGGCGGCATCGCCACGCCCTCGGACGCAGCGTTGGCCATGCAGTTGGGGGCGGAGGGCGTCTTCGTCGGTTCGGGCATCTTCAAGTCGGAGGACCCGGCCACCACCGCCAACGCCATCGTCCAGGCCACCACCCACTTCGACGATCCCAAGATCATCGCCGAGGTCTCGCGGGGCCTGGGTCAGCCGATGCGCGGGATCCATGCCGCCAGCGTCCCCGAGGAGGAGCGTCTCGCGGTCCGCGGCTGGTAGTCCCGCGATCGCGCCCGCACAGAGGAGGCGATCGTGAAGATCGGAGTCCTGCGGGTCCAGGGTGCCTTCGCCGAGCACGAGGCGCTGCTTCGAGGCCTCGGCGTGGAGGTGGTCCCCGTGCGCTTGCCTGAGCATCTCGTGGGGCTGGCCGGGCTCGTGTTGCCCGGTGGCGAATCGACCACCATGCGCAAGCTCATCGACCGCTGGGAGCTGCGCGCGCCCATCCTCGAGCTCGCCTCGCGCGGTGCTCCCGTCCTGGGGACCTGTGCCGGCATGATCCTGCTGGCGCGCGAGATCGTCGACGGCGACGAGCCGGTCTTCCCACTGCTGGACGTAGCCGTGAAGCGCAACGCCTTCGGGCGGCAACTGGAGTCCTTCGAGACCGACCTGGCCGTGCCGGTGCTGGGGGACACTCCCGTGCACGCCGTCTTCATCCGCGCCCCCCTCGTGGAGCGCGTCGGCGACGAGGTCGACGTGCTTGCGCGGCTGGATGACGGTAGCGTGGTCGCCGTGCGACAGCGCAACGTCATCGCCACGGCCTTCCATCCCGAGCTGGCCGGGGAGACACGCTTCCACCGCCTGCTGACGACGATGGCCGGCGCCTACCTGGAGCCGGCCGAGGGAAGCGGGCGGCGGCCTCACCCCACGCGCCGGGGGCAACCGGAGGTGTCGCGATGAACCCGTCGTCCGAACCCGCGGGGGGCCGCTGATGCCGACTGCCGCCCGTTCCGGCCGCGTCAGGGCTGCCCGCCTGACAGACCTGGCCGCCGTCGGTGAGCTCTCGCGCCTGGCGCACCCCAGCATCGAGATCGATGCCAATGGCAGCGCCCCCCGCTCGGAGCAGCCCTTGCACCGGATGCGCTCGCTGGGCCTGCCGGTGACCGCCAGCCACGTCTCCGTGTTCAGCCTCTTCCGCATGCCCCTGGGCGCCTTCCGGCCCAACGACCAGATGTACGTCTACGACGAGGGAGGCCGCCTTGCCGGCCTGGCCCGCGTTGAGCGTGATACGACCCGCGACGAGTGGACCGTGGTCGAGCTCGACGCCTTTGACCAGGGCGCCGCCGGCGATATCCGCTACCGGCTTGTCCAGCACCTCATGCGGGATGGCTCTCGTCGCGGCGCAACGCGCTTCCACGTGGCCTGCGCCGATCGTGACGGCAACGTGGAGCTCTTCATGCAGGCCGGCTTCACGCGCTATGGCGAAGAGACCATCCTCTTCCGCGACCCCCGCCGGCGCTTCCCCAGCTGGCGCGCCATCGATGCATCGGCCCACGGCATCCGCCCGGCGAGCCACCTCGACTCGGTCGAGCTGGCGCAACTCTACAAGCTGGTCACCCCGACGCCCGTGGCACGGCTGGAGGGCTATCGGCTCCCGGACTGGGAGCATCTGCCGGGCCGCTCATCGGTGCCGCGTACCTCCTTGACGCCGCTCCTGCGCTTTGCCGACGTGGAGGCCTACGTCCAGGAGTCGGACGACGGGCAGTCGCTGGCGGCCATGCTGCAGCTGGGGGTGGCCAAGGAGCAGCAGCCCCACTACATGCGGATCATGGCGCTGCCGCAGCACGACACGGGCCTGCTCATCCGCTACGGCCTGGCCATCATCGGCAAGCGCAGCGGCGCCAACAAGCGCTCCGCCAACCCGGCCCATCAGCATGGGGTCATGGCCTGCGTGCGCACCTACGAGGCACCCATCGATCGTCGCTTGGAGGACCACGGCATGGAGGCTATCGCCACGGTCTCACTGCTGGTGAAGGAGGCACTGGTGCGGGTGGCCGAGCCCTCGCTCGTGCCGGCCGTCTGATGAGTTCCCCGCCATCGGAGGAGACCATGCCCGTACCCAGGCTGCCCGAAGCCGGCGACGACCTCGAGGCACTGCTCGATGCGCTGCCGCCGGAGATCGGGCAGCGCATGCGTTCCCTGGAGCAGGTCGGCTCCGTCATCGAGGTGGTGATGGACCTCGGCCGCAAGCCGGAGGCGCGCTTCGGCGGCGGCGGTGAGGAGGTCCTGCTCGACCGCGAGATCAGCGCGGAAGACATCCAGTACGTGGTCGAGCACGTGGGCTCCTTCGGCGAAGACAACCGTGCCGGCATCGAGCGCACGCTCCACCGCATCAGCGCCATCCGCAATCGCAACGGCAAGATCGTGGGGCTCACCTGCCGCGTGGGCCGTGCCGTCTTCGGCACCATCGAGATCGTCGATGACCTGGTCGAGTCAGGCCAGTCCATCCTCATCATGGGCCGCCCGGGCATCGGCAAGACGACCATGCTGCGTGAGGCGGCACGCGTCCTGGCCGACGATCTCGACAAGCGCGTCGTCATCGTCGACACCAGCAACGAGATCGCCGGCGACGGGGATATCCCGCATCCGGGTATCGGGCGCGCGCGCCGCATGCAGGTGCGCACCCCCGACCTGCAGCACGCGGTCATGATCGAGGCCGTCGAGAACCACATGCCTGAGGTCATCGTCATCGACGAGATCGGCACGGAGCTGGAGGCACTGGCCGCTCGCACCATCGCCGAGCGTGGCGTCCAGCTCATCGGCACCGCCCACGGCAACAACCTCGACAACCTCATGCTGAACCCCACGCTGTCCGACCTCATCGGCGGCATCCAGACCGTCACGCTCGGTGACGACGAGGCCCGCCGTCGGCGTACGCAGAAGTCGGTCCTCGAGCGCAAGGCCCCGCCCACCTTCGACGTGGTGGTGGAGATCCAGGATCGCGACCGCGTGGCCGTGCATGCCGACGTGGCCGAGACCATCGACGCCATGCTGCGGGGCGATGCCCTGGCCCCTGAGATGCGTTGGCGCGACGAAGGCGGCGTGCATCGCTCCCAGGCACGCCCGCGCCCCGGACCACGCGAGCGCATGCCCGGTGAGCGCTTCGGCGGGCTGGTCGGCGGTGGGCTGGGCAGCTTCGGCATCGATCCCGCCCGCGCCGACCGCCGTGGCGCCGGCGTCGAGACCGTCGGACGCGCCGGTGCCGGCCCACGGGGGCGCAGCCGTGGACGGCGAGGCACGGAGGGCTGGCCCGGTGACGAGTCGCGCCGGCGCGCCGGTGACCCGGCCGTGTTCCGCGCCGGCGCCATCGCCGACCGCGGTCCCCTCGAGCGGGGCATGACGGCGCCCGAGCAGCGCGCCCGCGAAGCCCGTGAGCTCGAACGGCAGGCTGAATGGCGCGCCTCGGCCAACCGCGCCATGACCGAGCTGCTGGCCGACCAGGTCGAGGCCCTCGGCGACGAGGTCTCAGGTTTGGCGCCAGCCTCGGCCGTCGACGACAGCGGGATCTCTCGCCGTGCGGCGACCGCCGCCGAGGAGGAGGCGGACATGCCCGCGGAGGCGCGTGGCGAGGAGGAGCTGCTCATCCGGCTCTCGGAGCGCAATGGAGAAGCGATGCAGCTGCAGCCGATGAACGTGCTCGGCTTCGGCATCAGCCGCAAGCGACTCGAGCAGGCCATCAAGGACCTGCAGCTGCCCGTGGTGGTCGTGCGCGAGCCCGACGAGGCCGACGTGGTGATCACGCTTCGCAGCGCCTACAAGCAGAAGTCGCCGCTCATCCGCGAGGCCGAGATGCGGGGAATCCCCATCTACGTGCTCAAGTCCAACACCGTCGTGCAGATGCAGTCCATCCTGACCAGCCTGTACGTCCTGGACACCGACCCCCAGGACGTGGCCATGCGCGAGCTGGAGGAAGCGGTCAGCCTCGTGCGCACGGAGTCCAAGCCCGTCGAGCTGTCACCACAGAACGCCTACCTGCGAAAGCTGCAGCACCGCGCCGCCGAGGCCGCCAACCTGGTCTCGCGCTCCCGTGGCCGTGAGCCGTTCCGGCGGGTGCGCGTCTATCCGGAGAAAGTGCGGGCGTTCCGCTGACCGTGACCAGCACGACCGGGATGACGGCGCGGACAGGCCTCTTCGTCGTGCTCGAAGGGCCCGACGGCGCGGGCAAGTCGGTGCAGGCGCGCCTGCTGGCGGAGCGCCTGCGGGCGCGCGGCCTGGCCGTGACCGAGACGCGGGAGCCCGGCGGCACGCCGCTGGGTGAGCAGGTGCGTCGGATCCTGCTCGATCCGGCCGATATCCCTCGTGGACCGGTGGCGGATGCCCTGCTCTTCAATGCTGCACGCTCGCAGCTGGTCGCCGACATCATCCGGCCGGCGCTCGCGCGCGGTGAGGTGGTGGTCCTCGACCGCTACGCCACCTCCTCGATGGCGTACCAGGGCTACGGCAGTGGCGTCGATCGCCAGATGCTGGCGGTCATCGCGCAGCTGTCGACGGGAGGCCTGCAGCCCGACCTGGTGGTGGTGCTGGATGTGCCGGTCGAGGTCGGGCTGGCCCGCCGGGACGCCGGGCATGCCGACGAGCTGACTCGCTTCGAGGACGAGTCACGCCACGACCTGGCGTTCCACCAGCGCGTGCGCGACGGCTACCACGAGATGGCCGCGGCCGACCCGGACCGGTGGGTGGTGCTCGACGGCAGTGCCGACGTGGAGGTGGTCGCCGCGGCCGTGGGCCGCGCCGTGGACCAGGTGCTGATGCGTCTCGAGCTCGACCAGCGCTGATCGCTCGCCGGGCTCCGGTCCGTGCCCGCCCGGTCAGGCGGGCGTTCGCCGACCCTTGGTCGGGCGTTCGCGCGACGCTCAGGCAGTCGCCCCCTGGACCCCGAAGATGGTGCCGGGGCCCTTGGACTTGGCCTCCGCCAGGGCGGCCTCCGAGGCCGCCACCAGCTCTGCACCACTGGCGCCGTCGGCCGGATGGTGCACCACCGCGGCGCTGACGCTGATCTCGGTGTCACCGATGGGCGGCAGCTCGGCGATGGCGTCGCGCAGGCGCAGGGCCACGATGCCGCCGGCGTCGCCGGGAGCGATGACCACGAACTCGTCTTCGCCGAAGCGAGCCACCGTATCGAGCAGTCGGACGCGATCGGCGATGGCGCTCGCCACGTGGCGCAGGACCTCATCGGCCACGCGTGCACCCTTGCGCTCGGCGATCCCGGTCAAGCCATCGACGTCGAGCACGGCAACCGCCAGCGGTGTGCCCTGGCGCGTGGCGCGGGCGATCTCCAGCTCCAGCATGCGCTCGAAGGTGACGCGATTGGCGAGGCCGGTGAGTCGATCGGTGTGGGACAGTCGGTCGGCGTGGTCGGACTGCTCCCAGGCCGAGTTGCGCAGCCGAGCCTGGCGGATGGTCACCGCGGCCAGGTCGGCGATGGCCAGGACGGCGTCGGGAGCCTCGTCGATGGGCGGCTCGGCGGAGGGCCAGCCCACAGCCAGGAGGCCTTCCAGGAACGAGCCGTCCTCGTCCTCGATGACCAGCGGCGTCAGCAGGCTCGACTTCGCGCCCGGCAGCGCCGAGGCGAGGGCCTTGGGGACGCCGGCGATCAGCACCGTCTGCCGGTCGGACACGGCCTGCCGGGTCTTGTCGTCAGTGGCGCTGATGGGGAGGGCCAGCTCGCCATCGATGGAGAGCAGGATGTCGGCGTCGGCGTCGTGAAGCAGGATGCTGACGGCGCTCGCATCGGTGACGGTCTGGGCCTGCGATGACAGCGCGGCCAGCTTGCTGTCGAAGGTGCCGCCACGCGCCACCACGCGGGCGGCGTCGAGGAGACTGAAGGGCACGGGTCGCTCGGGCATGGAGGCGATGATAGTCGCAGCGTCCAGCACCCCCGCTATTGGCAGCCGTCGGGCGCGTCGCGGGTGGCGCGTTCACGCACCACTTTGGGCCTGCCGCGGACTGGACAGCGTCCCGAGCGGCCGCCCGGCAGAGTGCCGGTCCGCCATGGTCAAGCGAGCGCGACGGCCTCGGCGAGCAGCGCCTGGTACAGCTCCGGGTCGACGTTGCCGCCGCTCACGACCATCACGGTGTCCCCATCGTCGGCATGGGGTAGCTCGGGGCCGTAGCGCAGCCAGGCTGCGATGGACACCGCGCCGGAGGGCTCGGCCACGATGCGGGCGCGCGTCCCGGCTTCCAGCATGGCGCGCTTGATGTCGTCCTCCGTCACCGTCACGACGTCGTCGATGAGCCGGCGCAGGTGCGCGAAGGGGATGTGGCCGAGCGCGCTGCTGCGGACCCCGTCGGCGATGGTGCGGCCGGTCAGTGCGGGCTCCCAGCGCACGATGCGGTCCTGGCGCATCGAATCGGCGGCGTCGGCGGCCAGCTCCGGCTCGACCCCGATGACCGTGGCGTCGGGCCGCAGCCCCTTGACGGCCACACAGACCCCGGCCGAGAGGCCGCCGCCACCGATGGGCACCAGCACGGTCAGCGGCTCGTTGGCGCGGCTCAGCTCGGCGACCTGCTCCACGATCTCGAGGCCGACGGTGCCCTGGCCGGCCACGATGCGGGCATCGTCGTACGACGGGATGAGGACCAGACCGCGTTCCGCGGCAAGCTGGTCGGCCCGGCGGATGCGCTCCTCGCTGTCGGGCCCGACGACGTCGATCTCGGCACCGTCCGCGCGCACCCCCGCGACCTTGATGGCGGGCGCGTCGTCGGGCATCACGATGACCGCGTGGAGGCCCAGCATGCGAGCGGCGCGGGCGATGCCCTGGGCGTGGTTGCCGCTGGAGTGCGTGACGACGCCACGGGCGCGCTCCTCCGAGGACAAGGTCGCGAGCGCGTTGTAGGCGCCGCGGATCTTGAACGCGCCGATAGGTTGCAGGTTCTCCGGCTTGAGCCAGGCGCGCGGGGCGCCGATGGCATCGTCGATGGGCCCGAAGGCCAGCAGGGGCGTGCGCAGGGCCACGCCGATGAGGCGATCGGCCGCGGCCTGTACGTCGGCCAGCGTGACCTGGCCGGGCTCGTTCTGGAGGATCGTCACCTCGGTATACTGCCGCCACGCTCAGCACCGTGCAGGAGGGGTCCATCGATCGTGACCATCAAGGTCGGCAGCATGCAGGATCAGGACAGCGAGATCGCCGTTGTTCCGCGCCGCCGAGCCTCCAAGGTCGCGAACCTCCGCCACGCCTACGGCTTCGATGATGTCTCCCTGGCTCCCGGCACGCGCACGGTCGAGCCGGACGACGTGGACACCTCCGTCGAGCTTGCCGGTCTCTCGCTGCGGATCCCCGTGCTGGCCGCGTCGATGGACGCGGTGGTCGATGTCCGCTCCGCCGGCGTCCTGGCCGGGCTTGGTGGTCTGGCCGTGATGAACCTCGAGGGCGTGCAGATGCGCTACGAGGATCCGTCCGTCGTGCTGGAGCGCATCGCCACGGCCTCTACCGCTGAGGTCCAGTCGGTCCTTGCGGCTGCCTACCAGCCGCCTATCTCGCGGGAGCTGGTGGCGAGACGCATCCGTGAGCTGCACGCAGCGGGCTCCCCGGCAGTCATCTCCGCCACGCCCGCGGCTGCTCGCGAGTGGGGCCCGGTCTGCGCCGAGCTGGGTGCGGATGTCTTCCTGGTGCAGTCGCAGGTCTCCTCGCCGCAGCACCTTGCATCGGGCTACCAGCCGCTGGAGCTGGACGAGTTCACGCGGCTCATGGGCATCCCGGTCGCGGTGGGTAACACCACCTCCTACGAGGCGGCCGCTGCGTTGATGGAGCAGGGCATCGCTGCCATCTTCGTGGGCGTCGGGCCGGGTGCTGCCTGCACCACGCGTGAGGTGCTGGGGATCGGCGTGCCGCAGGTCAGCGCCATCGCCGATGTGGCGGCCGCCCGCGATGACCACGCCGCGCGGACCGGTAGCTACGTGCCGGTCATCGGTGACGGCGGCATGCGCCGGGGTGGCGAGATGGCCAAGGCCATCGCTGCAGGGGCGGATGCGCTGATGCTGGGCTCGCCGCTCGCGCGGGCGGAGGAGGCGCCCGGCCATGGCACCAACTGGGGCATGGCGGCACCCTCGCCCACGCTGCCACGAGGCACGCGCATCGAGGTGGGCACGGTGGGGTCCATGGAGCGCATCCTGTTCGGTCCCTCGCGCGTGACCGACGGCAGCGAGAACCTGGTCGGCGCGCTGCGCCAGTCGATGGCGGCCCTCGGCGCGCCGGATATCCGCGCGATGCAGCAAGTGGAGATGGTCTACGCGCCGGCCGTGGCGGTCGAGGGCAAGTCCTGGCAGCAGCGGCGCTAGTCGCCCGGCTCCCTCGCGGGCTCGAGCCGCGGCCGAAGGTCATATGCGTACGCACGTACTCGGTGGCTATTCCCGGTGCGCCTGTGCACCGGTGACAATGGCGCCGTGATGTCCGTCCATCGCAGGGCCGGCAGTCGTGCGCCGCTCACCGGTCTCACGCTTGCCCTGCTTGCCCTGCTGCTGCTCCCGACCCTCGTCCTGTCTGCTGACTGGACCTCGCTTAGCCGTGTCAGCGCCGCCGGCGGGTCACGGCTCGACTCGATGCACCAGCTCGCCGCCGACGATGGCACCTGGCACCTGGTCCACCCGCGCATCGGCCCCAACACCACCGACGACCGCGTCGTCTACCAGAGCTCCAGCAACGGCGGCGTCTCATGGTCGAAGGAGCGCACGCTGTTCTCGGCCACGTTGAGTCGTCGCCACGTCGTCCCCAACCTCGCCCTCGCCGCCAAGGGCGACACGGTCGTCGTCGCCTGGCGGGTGGACGGACCCACGGAGAACACCCTCTTCGTGCGCGTCAGCCGTGATGGCGGCCAGAGCTTCGGCGCCAAGGATGAGATCTTCTCGACCTCGAAGGCGCACGGCGTGGGCGTACCGGCCGTGGCCGTGGGCAACGATGTCGTCGCCGTGGCCTGGACCAACCGCGCCAACGGCAAGATCAAGCTCCGCACCAGCCGCGACGGTGGTCGCACCTTCAAGCCGGCCAAGACGCTGGGACGGACGAGCCTGTCGATCGACTGCAAGAAGCGACGTACCGACGGTCTCGTCGGGCTGGCCATCAACGACCGCTCCGTGCACGTGGCGTGGTCACACTCGCCCTCGCGACAGTGCCTGGCCAAGGCCATCAAGGTGCGTACCTCGCTCGACCGGGGCAACACCTGGAGTCCCCGGCGCACGATCACCAGCCGTCGCAGCTTCGGCTGGCCTGAGCTGGACGCGCGCGGCAAGACCGTCGTGGCCACGGTGCAGTCACCCACGGGCGGGCTCATCGTCGCGCGCTCCGGCAAGAACGGGCGCCAGTGGAGCGACCGCCTCATCAGGCCGCCCAAGGGGCGGAGCCTGAGTGCTGCCGACGTCTCGCTCCTGCCCAGCAAGAAGGCCCTCATCACCTACGTCGACGAACGCGTCAAGAACCGGCGGCTGATCAGCACCAAGGTGGTCTCGCGCCGTAGCTTCGATGACGGCCGCACTTGGAAGGCTCCCGAGACCGTGGCGCCGCGGGCGCCGCTGCTGCGCATGGCCCCCAACGTCGCTGCCACCGGCAAGAAGCCGGCCATCGTGCTGCAGTCGGGACAGATGGACGGCTCCCCGCGCAACATCTTCGTCACTCGCCCGCGCTAGGACTGCGCTAGGGTCGGCGCCGATGCGTGCACGCGACCTTGGCATCTCCATCGGGCTCCTGGCGCCGGGACCGCTCAACGCCATCACCGACGTGGCCGGCGTGCGCGTGGGCCACGCCACCATCGTGGCAGGCGAGTCCGGGCCGCTGCGGGTCGGGCAGGGGCCCGTCCGCACCGGTGTCACCGTCGTGGTGCCGCATGAGGGTGATCCGTTCTCCGAAGCCGTCTACGCCGGCGCCCACCGCCTCAACGGCAACGGCGAGCTCACCGGCCTCGAGTGGATCCGCGAGGCGGGACTGCTCTCAGGGCCCATCGGCATCACCAACACCCACTCGGTCGGCGTGGTTCGCGACGCCATCGTGGCGGCGGCCTTGCGCAGCTCGGCTCGTGCGGAGGCGGCCTGGTCGCTGCCGGTGGTGGGCGAGACCTGGGACGGCTGGCTCAACGACATCGACGGCCAGCACGTGCGCGCGGAGCACCTCGATGCGGCGCTGGACGGCGCGAGTGGCGGCGCGGTGGCCGAGGGCAACGTGGGTGGCGGCACGGGCATGATCTGCCATCGCTTCAAGGGCGGCATCGGGACAGCATCGCGTCGGCTGGCCGATGTCGAAGGCGGCTTCACGGTCGGGGCGCTGGTGCAGGCCAACTACGGTCGGCGCGAGCGTCTCGCGGTGGACGGCGTGCCGGTCGGTCGTGAGATCGGCTTCGACGTGGTGCCCTCCGACCGCGAGGAGCTGGCGTCGTCGCCGGGCGATGCCGACGCAGGTTCGATCATCGTCGTCCTCGCCACCGACGCACCGTTGCTGCCGCACCAGTGCGAGCGGTTGGCACAACGGGCCGGCTTGGGCGTGGCCCGCACGGGTGGCGCGGGGGAGCACTCGAGCGGTGACCTCTTCATCGCGTTCGCCACCGGCAATCGCGGGTTGGTGGCCCAGGACGCCGGCGCCGGGCGGCCGTTCACCCGGGAGGTGCGGACGCTCGACGACGCCTGGATCAGCGGGCTCTTCTGGGCTGCCATCGAATCGACCGAGGAGGCCATCGTCAATGCCCTGGTGGCCGCCGAGACGATGACGGGCCAGGGTGGGCACGTCGCCTATCGCCTGCCGCACGACCGGCTCGTCGAGGTCTGGCAGCGCCACCGCGGCTGACGTGTCCTCGCGCCCTCAGGGGAGGCCCAGGCGCCGGCTCAGAATGACGATGGTGAGTCCGATGGCGATCGGGACGCCGAAGAAGACGGCGAGCCAGGTCAGCGTGGCGAGGACGCGACCGACCCCGAGCAGGACGCGCTGGTTCGCCCGCATGGCCAGCCTGTCGATCCGCGAGCTCAGCGTACCGACGGCCATCCCGAAGGCCGGCGCGAGGTACCGTGTGTAGCCGGCGATGGCGACGCCCGCGACGACGACGATGGCTACGACTGAGACCCCTGCTGCCAACGTGCCAGCGACGAGGCCGATGAGCAAGCCGACCGGCCAGTAGACCATCGCCGCGAACCCGCTCACCTGCGTCTCCTTGTAGCGGTCGACCGCCTCCAGCGAGCGCCGGGCCTCGCCGATCACGACATCGATGTCGGCAAGGGCGTTGTAGGCGCCGAGCACCCGGTCGTCTTCCCGCAGCATGGAGATGACGCTGGCCTGAGCTTTTCGGATCGGTTCGAGGTCCCAGGGGGATTCGTGGGACGACCGGCCTTCCTGCCTGGACCGTGTCTCCGCTGCGACCACCACTTCGTCCGGGACGAACGCCTGCAGGTCGACGAGGGCCTCGCGCGCGTGCCGCACGCTCGGCCAGTCACCATCCTCCTCTGCCTGACAGTGGACCATCCACGTTGCGGTCGCGACGCGGGTCCCGGACGCCGGCAACCACGAGGCGGGGGCTGCGTGTCGACCCCGGGCTCTCTCTCGCGTGGTGTCGAATGCGCGAACGAGCCGCCTTGCCTCCGCTGGATCGAGGATCTCGCCGTCGGGATCCGGCATCTTCAGGCAGGACCAGAGATCGATCCGGCTCGTCGTGGGATGCAGCCCTGGCAGCCGCAGCCTCGATGACCGAGGCAGGCCGCTCCGCGGTCAGCGTGCCCCCGCAGGCTTTGCAGCGGGCGACGCTTGTGGGGAACCACGATCCGCAATCGGTGCAGTACGGCATCTTGCCACTCGCCTCCGCTGTCTTGTGGTGGAGAGGCTCGTCGTAAGGGCTGCCGGAGGCTAGGGGGCCACGCGTAGCCGCCGACTCATTTCCCCCGTCGGCGCCCAGGTCTGGGTCAACGGCGGAGGGTCACGAGGTCCATCCGGGCTGGGTCGTGGATGTGGCCCGGATGGCGCCCGCACGGCTGTGTGGGGCTTCGCGTACGGCCAGCGGGATGTCCGCCCCAGCCCACTCGCGGATGGGGTCGCGTCGGACTTTGAGCAGATGCGTCCGCGGGAAGTCGCGCTCCGGCCACATCCGCCAACCGTCGATGCGCTGGTGAGCTGCGAGCTCGAGGTTGGCGGCCCGGACGATGCGATCGATGTCGGCTCGCACACGCCGGTCCTCTTCCTTCGTACGCTGGCTCTGGCCACCTCGATCGGGCGCCAGCAGCGGAAGGGTACCGGGTGGCATCACGATGGCCTCGATGCGGCCCGGAGCTGTCTCCAGCACGACGGCCTGGTCAAGACCGTGGTCCGCGAGCACGCTCTCGACGTCCTCGGGAAACACGTTGAGGCCGTTGGGCAGGACGATGATGTTCTTCTTGCGGCCTGTGAGGATGAGCCGCCCGTGTTCATCGAGACGCCCGATGTCGCCGGTGTGATACCAGCCTTCCTCGTCGAAGGCAGCCGCAGTCGCGTCTGGGTCTCGCCAGTAGCCGGGGCTGATGGTCGGTCCGGTGACGAGGATCTCCGAATCGGACGGGTCCAGCCTCAAGCGGACAGGAGGGATCGTGCGCCCGACCACGCCGGTAGGGTGGTCGCGCTCGGTGTTGCTGGCTGCCAGACCGGCTTCTGTCGACCCGTAGCCCTGGACGATGCGAATGCCCAGGCTTTCCCACTCCAGTTGCAGCTGGGGCGGCAGGTAGGCAGCCGACGTTCCCACCATCGTCAGCCGGCCTCCGAGCGGGGCGAGAACCGAGCGGCAGAGCAGCCGTCGCAGCGGGAATGGAAGGTGCCGTGTGATGCGCCGCAGCCGGTCGAATGCGGCACGTCTCCCGCGCCGATCAGCTTCCCGCATGAGCGCCGACCAGAACAGCTGCAGGACCTGGGGTGGAGCCAGCAGCGTGGTGGCGCGGAGCTCCTTCATGGCGGCCACGATGGTGCGCGGCATCCGCGACCGGACGTAGACGACCTCTGCCCCGATCATCGTCCCGTAGTACAGCACGATGGCCTGCTCGAAGAGGTGGGACAGGGGCAGGATGCTGACCAGCCGATGGTGCCTCGGCGGGAGGATGACGGCCGCGGCCTCCAGCGTGCTCAGGAACGTGCCGTGTGTGAGCTGGACGCCCTTGGGCTGAGCGGTGGTCCCGGACGTGTAGATGATCTCGACGAGGTCGGACCGTCCCGGGCGAGGCCAGCTGTCAAGTCTCTCCTCCCAGTCGAGTGGGAAGTATTCATCGGCTACCGGCTCGGCCACGAGCGCTCCGACGGTGACGAGCGACAGGTGGCCAAGTCCCTCAGCGACGGGGTCGGGCGCATCCACTCCGCTGCCGACGGCCAGCCACTCCGTCTCGGCACGGTCAGCGATGCGCTGCAGCACGGCCGGCGCCATGCGCAGGTCCAGCGGCACGATGATGACGCCGGCCATCATCGCTCCCCAGTAGACCGCCGGCAGCTCAGGGGTCGACGGGCTCCACGTCAGCAGGCGGTCTCCGCGAGACAGGCCCAGGGCATGCAGCCGCCAGGCCGCCATGCGGGCTCGTCTCCGGATCTCGTGGCTCGACCAGGCGAGCGTGATGCCCGTGTCGGTGCGGAGGCTGAGCGACGGTCGGTCGGGCGGATAGCGCTCGGCGGCATCGTCGAGCAGCTCCACGAGCGACGCGAAGCTCGCGGGGTCTGGGTGTGCGTGGTTCTTCACGTGCGCCACTCCGGCTAGTGTCGGGAGTGACGCTCGGCCTAAGTGCCCGTCGACGCCAGGGGAGCCCGCTTAGCCGGCGCCTCATTCCATGGGCTACCGACGCTCATGCTCGGCCAGGTCCGCGGAGCGTTCCCGGGCCAGCTCTACGCCGCCGGCTCGATCACCGTCTCCATGAGCGTGGCGGGCTCGGTGCCGGTGTTGGTCACGCTCAGCTCGATGGCGCCGGGGAACGTGCGGTCTGAGAACGAGGACCCGGTGGGGAAGTCCATCGACATCGCCTTGCCATCCGGCTCGTCCGGGAGAGCGCTGACGGTCACGCTGCCCGCGTCCACCAGCCACATCGTGGGGCCGGGGCTGGTCTGCGCCAGCGTGGCTCCAGGCTCCAGGTGCAGCCGGCGCATGGTGACGCTGATGGGCTGCCCGATCATCGCGTTGAGCTTGTCGCCTGACAACGTGGCATACCACGGCGAGCGCATCCCGGCGTGAGTCATCGAGCAGCAGCGGCTGGACTCCCGGATGGCGAAGCCGACGACCTGCGCATCCTCCGTGCCCTCGTGCCACATCGTGCCGAGCGCGTCCTTGCCGTACTCCTCGTAGGGCACATCCAGCAGAGCGAAGACATCGCCGGGCCCCACGCTCGTCTCGCTCTCCGCAGGTACATCCTCCACCACCGCCGCCGTCGAGGCCTCCCGGATGACGGTCATCTCGCTGTGCGGCTTCAGGCCCAGTGAGCCCGACTCGACGTAGCGCACGAACGAGTTCGGCGGGATGAACCCCGTCCCATAGCTGATCTCCCCGCCCAGCGGATAGATCTTGCGGAAGACCAGCACGCCGGAGAGATCCTGGGGCAGGGCGTCCGCCCCCAGCGTGATCTCGAACAAGGGCTCGACGGTCGCCTCGGCGCTCGATGTGGCCGATGGCGACGAGTCCTGCGCCACCGTCGGCAGCCCGGTGAGCGCCAGGCACATCACGATGGCCATACACGCGGTCCAGCTCCTGCGCATGGTTCCCCTCCCGAATGCGCGGGCCGGTTCCGCCAGTGGCTCCGCACGGTCCAGGCGGCCATGGTCGATCGGACCGCGCGTCATCGCCTCCCGCTACCTGATGGAGTGCGCAGGCCGGCTCGATGGGTCCATCTCTGCCGGGCCGTTCGTGGTGGTCGTCGGGGCGCGGCAGCGGGCTGCTACTGTGCTCCGGGCGCCGCCCCGAGCATCACCGGTGGTTCTGGCGGGCTGCCTCGCCTTGGATGACTACGACAGGAGCTGCCCATGATCAACGCCGTCATCTTCGACATGGACGGGCTGCTGGTGGACAGCGAGCCGGCGTGGAACCGAGCCCGGGTCGAGCTGCTTGCGCAGTACGGGAAGACCTGGACCGAAGCCGATCAGCTGGCCCAGGCCGGCGTGCACACCGACGTCTGGGTCAGCGCCCTGTATGACAAGCTTGGCGGCCAGCTGGAGCGTGAGCGGGTCTTCGACGAGATCGTCGGCCGCATGGCCGGCTACTACGAGGGAGGCGAGGTGCCGATCCTGCCCGGGGCGGACGAGGCACTGTCGGCATGTGCAGCGCGCTACCGCGTCGGCCTCGCGTCGGGCTCGCCGACGCGGTTGATCGAGGCCTGTCTGCACGGCGCAGGCTGGGGCGGCTTCTTCGAAGGGCTCATCTCCAGCGATGAGGTCGACCACGGCAAGCCGGCACCGGACGTCTACGTCGAGCTGATGCAGCGCATGGGTCTCGACCCGGCGGCCACCGCGGTCATCGAGGATTCCGGGGCCGGCATCAAGTCGGGCAGGGCAGCCGGTGCCAGGGTCGTCGCCGTTCCCAACCCGAGCACCCATCCGGGCCCCGACGTGCTGAGCCTTGCTGACACCCGCATCGCGTCACTTCGAGAGCTGATGGGAGCGCTCGACCGCCTGGGCTGAGCGTCTCGGCTCGCGTCCGCCAGGCCGGCGGGCCGTCCGGCACTTGACCTGCCGGCGCGGGCGCGGAGGATGGAAGCATGCCGGGCCGTCCGGCGACAGATGAGGCGGACCATGACCAAGCGCAGGCGCGGAGCCGAGTGGCGGACCGGCCATGCGCCGGCCTCTGAGGCCCAGCCCCGCGACCAGGCCGATGACCCGTTCGCAGAGTGGGATCGCTATCCAGCCACCACGGCGGAGGAGAACATCGGGTATCAGAAGGTCGCGTGGTACGGCGCGCCCTTCGGCGATGCTGGTGTCGGGCTTCTCGTGCTGGCCGCCAGCGTGAACGTCCTGCGCCGGGCCGGCCGGGCGGTCATGCGGCTGCTGGTGCGCTGACCTCAGGCGCCCCGATCGTCGCGGGCGGCGTACTCGGGGCTGGAGAACGGCCAGTCGCTGCTCAGCCACGCGGACACCCGGCGCCACACGATCTCGTCCATCTCACGCCGGCTTTGGCGCACCCACGAGCTGACCGCGGCGTCGTGCTCGTCGCTCCTGGGCGGATAGATGTAGACGCAGCCGATCACCTCGTCGCCGTCCAGGACGGAGTAGGTGAACCCCGAGCGCTGCTGGAAGTCGCGAGCGTGCCCCTCGAGATCCGCCAGGTTGGCCGCCAGGCTCATCGGCCTGGGCCAGTCACGGTCCGCGAACCCCGGCGTCGCGAGGATGTGGTCGATGCTCGACATCCAGGCCTCGTGGTCGCGCTCGTTGTGCTCAGGGCCGAGCGGCTCCAGGCGGAACCCATCGCCCTCGAACTCGAGCGGAACGGCGAAGTCTGCGGGTACGAACGGTCCTGCCATGCACAGAGTCTAGGTGGAGCAGATCCGGTCGCTCCAGTCGCAGAGGTGTCCGATCACCCACCGTGCTCTCGATCCGACGACGGACATGAGTCGACGGGGGCCACTGCGGGGACCCCCGTCGTTGTTGTCCGGTCGCCGGGCGGTCCCCGGCGGGATCTTGCTGGGTCGAGCTACAACCTCGTCTTGGCGCTGGCCGCGTTGTTGTCCAGGAGCGGATCCAGCCCATCGACTGAGACCGTCGCCTTGAGCTGGACCGACGCGCCGTTGTGCTGCTTCTTGCAGGAGGCGACGTAGCGGGTGACTCGGGGGGTTCCCGGGGCCAGCTTGTCGAAGACCGAGACGCCGGCCCACTCCGGTGCTTCGCATGCAGCCTTGCGGCTGTTCTGCGCAAGCTTGAGCGAGTAGGAGGCCGCGTCGGGGCCGCGGCTGGTGACCGTGACGGTGAAGGTGATGTCGCCCGACTTGACCCGGCGTGGGCTCGACACGGAGACGGCGAGGTCGGACGTCGCTACTGGCGGCGCCGGGGGCTCTGGCGGCGCCGGGGGCTCTGGCGTCTCGTCGCCCTCACAGTTCCGGACGATGCCGATGCCCGCATCCTGGTGGCAGACGTCGATGCCTGCGCCACCGTTGATGGTGTCGTTGCCGCCGCCGCCGTTGATGACGTCCGCGCCGGCAAGGCCGAGGAGCCGGTCGAGCCCATACCCGCCTGTGATCACGTCGTTGCCGCCGCCGCCGGAAACCTTGTCGCGGCCCCCGCCGGCTCGGATGATGTCGTTGCCGCCGCCGGCGCAGATCAGGTCGTTCCCGCCGCGCCCGACGATGGTGTCCTTGCCACCCTTGGCCACGATGACGTCGGCACGCCCGGTGCCCTTGATGATGTCGCGGCCGTTCGTTCCGACGATCGTCGCCGCCTTGCCGAAGCACTTGGGAGTGGCGGCGTCGACGCTCTGCGAGACCGGGACGGCCAGCAGCGCGGCGCTCATCGCGACGGTGACCATCCAGGCAGCCGGGTGGCCGAGGGAGGGGAGGAAGGGACGAGTCACTGCAGTAGCTCCATGATGACGGTGGGACGGAGGCTCGGAGTGCTCGGTACCGGTACTGTGCCCGGACCGTCGTCCTGCGTCCCCCGTACAGAAGTCATGCCCCGTTCGGCCATGGGCTCCCGTCGATCCGGCTGGTCTTGATGGCAGAGTGAGGCGGCATCCCCGATCCGACCCATGAACCGCGCCGGCGCGCACGTTCGAGTAGCACGGAACCCTCCTTCGATCAGGCCGCCCATCTCTTGTAGAGCGGAGCAGCAGGCGGAAGGAGGTGTGCGTGTGACCCGCTGCCTGACCGCTCGGGGCCCGGAGTCGCCCGGCGCGACCCGCGGGCTCCACAGCCAAGGAGGGCGCAATGCGCAGACTACTGGGACTGTCCCTGGCCGTCGTGCTGGGCCTGACTGCGATGGCAGCGGCCCCCGTGGCGGCATCTTCTCGCGACGACGACTGCACGGTCGTCATGACCTCCGAGGGACGCAAGTGCCTCTCGGATCGAGATCTCCGACTCTTCGATCAACGACTCTTCGAACGTCGACTCCTGGATCGGCGTGGCGACCTGACTGAACGCGAGGTGCTGTCGATGGTCGAGTGTGGCTGCCTGTCCACTCGAGAGCAGCAGTACCTGGAGCGAGTCCTGGAGGATTCCGGCCGAGTGCTGACCGGGCGCGTACTCCGCTTCATGGCGGCACGAGACTGCTTCTCCGGCTCTGATCTCCAGCGGGTCCGTCGGGCAGCCGCGTCTCTCGACCGTGACGACCTCGAGGCGATGGTCGAGCAGGGCGGCCCATGCCAGCGTGTCCTGGACCGCCGCACGGAGCGCTTCGGCTGGCTCGACTTCCTGCGAGGGTGGGGGCGCGAGGACTACGGTTGCATCTCGGATCCCGACCTCCGACGCATCGACCGTCGCACCAGCGATCTCGACATCTGGGATATCCGAACCATCCTCCGCTACGACGATCGTCGCGAGTGCGTCACCCCCAAGGACGTCCGTCGCCTCGACCGCAGGACCGACGACCTGGATCTTCTCGACTTCCTGGACCTCTTCGGAGGCTATTGATCTTCGCTAGGCGGATGCAGGGCACGACGGCCATCCGACCGGCCGTTGCGCGAGAGGGGCCGCGGACCACGATCTGCGGCCCCTCTCGCTGTCTGCCCCACGGTGCCGCTCCAACGCCGCTGGTCCGTTCGACACTTGACCGCCCCGACGGCCGGCGCAGGATGGGAGTCATCCGTAGCAGAGGTGCCCCATGCGCCGGACCGTCGTCCTCCCGGTTTCCGTGTGTCTCGCGCTCGTGGTCGCGTTGGCCGGGGCTGCGGCTGGCCGCGATCCGGAGCCCCTGCCCGGAGTTTCACGCGTGACCGCCGGTGACACGCATACCTGCGCCGAGTGGTGGCACGGTGCGTCGTGCTGGGGCGGCAACGACGAGGGCAAGCTGGGGAACGGCATGCAGAGCGGCCTCCTGTTGGCGCCCATCGCGCCTCCGCCGATCGTGCCGGAGGCGGTGTTCGGCCCCCGCTCGCAGACCGCCGGCACGCCGTTCGCCGGACTGGACGCCGGTCCCAGCAGGACCTGTGGCCTCGCCACCGGTCAGGCCGGCACGACCGCCGGCGAGGCCTGGTGCTGGGGCGGGGACGTCGGTCTGGGTCGAGTGTGCATGGGACCTGGGCCATGGACCGCACCCGGCGTCGTGATGCGTGGTCCGCCGGGTGACGATGAGGGTCCCCAGCGCTGCGGGGCTGCACCACTCGCGCCGGTGTTTTCTGTCGCGGTGGCCGAACGCTGGAGTTGCGCCCTGGTCGGGTCTCCGTACGACGGAGCCGGTGGTGAGGTCTGGTGCTGGGGTGGTCCCGGCGGCCAGACCGAGATCCTTGCGCATCCATTGCTTCGCCCCGATGTCGAGCCCATGACCTCCATCGTCATGCTCGATGGCGCCTTCGATCGCTTCTGCGGGGTCACCACCGACGGCGCTGTGTGGTGCTGGGGCGACAGGTTGTCTGTGCCGCCCAGGCAGGTCCAAGGGGTGGCCGACGCCGTCGCGGTGGCAGTCGGGGAGGACCACGCCTGTGCGCAGGTGCGAGACGGCAGCATCTGGTGCTGGGGCGCCAACGACCACGGCCAGCTTGGCGACGGCACGACCGACCCATCTGACGTCGCGGTCCGCGTCGCCGGCCTGGACGAGACCTCCGCGGCCGAGCCAAGTGAGCCCGGTGCCTTCCCCTGGTGGCGAGGACGTCGTGTCCTGGCTGCCGGACGAGCCCACACCTGCGTGCTGCGCGACGAGCCCGGCGCGCAGTACGAGCATGCGTTCGAGCGTGCCGACGCTGTCTTCTGCTGGGGGGCCAACGGCGACGGCCAGCTGGGCGACGGTAGTCGAGACCGGCGAACGCTGCCCGTCCGCGTGGTTGACCTGGACCCCGCGAAGGGTGTCTTCGACCTCGCACTCGGGGCGGCCCACAGTTGCACGATCACCGGCGAGCCTGTGTTCGTGTCACACCCCGACCCCACCATGGGCGGGATCGCCGCCGATCAGATGCTGCGCTGCTGGGGCGCCAACGGCGACGGCCAGCTGGGCACCGGCGACCGCGACAGCCGGACTCGTCCCGCCACCGTCGTCATGACCCACGAGCCGCGACTTGCCACGGGGGCGGACTGACACCCCACGGCTCATGGGGTCCTCCGGCTCTTGACCACAGACCAGGGCACATCGGACAGTCGGTCCAGCG
Organism: uncultured Chloroflexia bacterium; assembly: GCA_963712735.1. GTDB lineage: Bacteria > Chloroflexota > Limnocylindria > Limnocylindrales > CSP1-4 > JAFMJV01. The sequence goes on from CAVQIZ010000002.1 coordinate 1,118,824, forward strand.
GAGGCGTTCAGGCCGATGGCGAAGGTTGCCTGGACTGTGCGGAGCCACCGCAGTGGGAGGCATTCGATGTGGTCGAAACTGGCGACCGTCGCGACCGCCTTCGGCCAGACGGCGGTGCGGCGCGATGGTTCGCTTCCCGATCGGTTGACCAGCGCCTGGATCGCGGCACAGGGTCAGCTCCCGCACGGCTGGAGCATCGACGCACTTCGCTATGTCTCGGCAGGGCCATCGGGGGAGGCCGCGTCTGACGCGTGGGTCGTTGTGGCCGTCGGTCCGGCAGGGGAGCAGCGCACACATCAGGCGGCCGATGCGGTCGCCGCACTCGACGGCCTGGCGCGATCGTTCGACAGCGCCTGACACGCGGTCACACTGCAGGAATGAGGTGGCCGCTAAGGCGCGGCCTGATGTGGGACAGGCTGCTTGGGCTCAGGCTGGCGTCATCGACGACAGCAGCGGAGGCCGACCAGGTGGCACAGCGGATGGACGACGTGACTGCCTCGCAGCTTGACCGGGCAGGCCGCGCCATGGTGGTCATCGGGGCGTTCATCCTCGATGCCGCGATCACGGCGCTGGCGCTGGTGCTCGCGTGGTACATCAGCTATTTCGCTGACGGCAGCGTCGATCGTGGCCTCGCCGCCATGCTCGACGTGTGGTTCGTCTGGGTCGCAGCGGTCGTCCTCATCGTCAGCGTGGTCGCCGCCCTCGCCCGGGTCATGCGGGGCGGCAGCATCGCGCTCCTGCTCGGGGGCATCGGTGGCTTCGGAGTCATGCTGGCCGGACTCCGGGTCGTGGCCGGCACGAGCCCGCACGAGTTCTGGCTGCTGGTCTTCGCCGCGGCCGCGATCGGCGGCCTCGCGCTCTCGGGAGGCGCCAGCGTGCGGCTCCTGGCGCGTCTCTCCACGCCCGGTCCCCGCGCCTGACCCCACGCCGTCCGGGCGGTCGGGCTGACGTGCGACGCGGTATGCGGTCGTGCCTCGGATAGACTCGGTGCACCGGGTAGGCACCGGGCAGGCACCGGGCAGGCAGCAGCGAGGGAGACGGCATTGACAGAGGCGGCTGACGAGAACGTGAGCGGGCGCGTGGCGTCCGACGGGAACCAGCCGGCGGCGCTGCCCAAGGAGCGCGGCAAGACCGTCCACGGCGAGCAGGCCAACGCCGGCCACCGCGTGCTCACCTCCGACGACGCCGAGGTCGAGGCCTACCTGGAGGTCGCGCTCGACGCTCCCGCCCCGGAGCGGCCGCCGGAAGACGATCGTCCCACCATCAGCCGCCCGCCGGAGCCGCCAGACAGCGTCGTCGTGCTGGACTTCGGCAGCCAGTTCTCGCAGCTGATCGCCCGCCGTGTGCGCGAGCTGGATGTCTACGCCGAGCTGCTGCCGTACGACACGCCGCTCGCCGAGCTGGAGCGCCGCGAGGTCAAGGGCGTGATCCTCTCCGGCGGCCCCATGTCGGTCTACGACGAGGGCGCCCCGCGACCCGATCCGGCGCTCTGGTCGGGCCGCATCCCGGTGCTGGGCATCTGCTACGGCGCCCAGCTGATGGCCCTCGAGCTCGGCGGCGACGTGCTGCCATCGGACCATCGCGAGTACGGGCCGGCCAGCATCGCCATCACCGACGGGTCCGACGCCCTGCTGTGCGACCTCGGCTCGGAGCAGCCGGTGTGGATGAGCCATGGCAATTCCATCACCCGACTGCCCAGCGGCTTCCGCGCCACGGCGCAGACCGATTCGACTCCCTACGCCGGCCTGGCCGATCCTGCTCGCGGGCTCTACGGCATCCAGTTCCATCCCGAGGTCGTGCACACGCCACGCGGTCGGGAGGTCCTGGCCAACTTCGTCCACGGCATCGCCGGTGCCGAGTCCAACTGGACCAGTGCCAACTTCATCGAGTCCACCGTGGAGCGCATCCGTGAACGTGTCGATGCGCACGCGGCCGCCACCGGCTCCGAGGGCAAGGTCATCTGCGCACTCTCTGGCGGTGTCGACTCCTCCGTCGCGGCAGCCCTGGTCCATCGGGCCGTGGGCGATCGCCTGACCTGCATCTACGTGGACCACGGGCTCATGCGCAAGCGTGAGTCGGAGCTGCTGCGCGACACCTTCGAAGCCAACCTGGGCATGAAGCTGGTGATGGTCGATGCGCGCGAACGCTTCCTGGCGCGGCTCGCCGGCGTGGAGGACCCCGAGCAGAAGCGGCGCATCATCGGCGACGAGTTCATCCGTGTCTTCGAGGAGGAGGCAGCCAGGCTCGGCCGCATCGACTTCCTCACGCAGGGCACGCTCTACCCCGACGTCATCGAGTCGACGGCGCCGGAGACCAAGGCGGCCCAGAAGATCAAGACGCACCACAACGTGGGCGGCCTGCCCAGCGACCTGCGCTTCCAGCTCATCGAACCGCTGCGCTACCTCTTCAAGGACGAGGTGCGCAAGGTCGGCCTGGCCCTCGAGCTGCCGGAGCAGATGGTGATGCGGCAGCCATTCCCCGGGCCCGGCCTGGCCATCCGCATCATCGGCGAGGTCACGCGCGAGCGGCTCGACACGCTGCGCGAGGCCGACTGGATCGTCATCGACGAGATCAAGGCCGCTGGGCTCTACCGCAGCGTGTGGCAGTCGTTCGCCATCCTCACGCCGGTCCGCAGCGTCGGCGTGATGGGCGATGGTCGCACCTACGCCAACGTGGTCGCGATCCGCGCGGTCACCAGCGAGGACGGCATGACGGCCGACTGGGCCAAGCTGCCGTACGACGTCCTGGGCAAGATCAGCGCGCGCATCGTCAACGAGGTGCCCGGCGTGAACCGCGTGGTCTACGACATCAGCAGCAAGCCGCCGGCCACCATCGAATGGGAGTGAGCTTCATCGAGACGGGCCGCCGATGAGCCCGGGCCGGACCCCCTCGCCCGGTCCCTCCTTCGCCCGCGCCGAGCCCCTGCGGCTGCGCGGGCCGGCAGGCGCCCTGGGGCCGCGCGTACGGCTGGGCATGACCAAGCCCAACGTCATGGCCGACGACTGGTGGGTCTTCACCCTCTGGGTCGAGGACGAGGACGGCGTCATCGAGGCGCGCACCGTAGCGCCGGCCGCTGGACCGCCGCCGGCCCCGCCGCTGCAGGTCATCGGGCCCACGCTGGCCAACGCGCTGATGGGCCTGCTCGACCAGGAGGACGGGCGCCAGCTCATCCGCATGCGCATGGGCGAGGCCGAGGACGAGTCCGAGCCCTGGCGGCGTCCGCTGATGATCCTCACGGCTGTTCGCTGGGATCCCGTGCGCAAGGCCACGATGCGTGACAACGAGCTGGTCGCTGAGGTGATGCGGGCCTTCCGCCGCGCCATCGACGTGGCCGGCGCTCCCGGGCTGCACGGCTAGCGCCTCGGGCCCCTCGCGATGGCGTCACGCGGCCGACAACGCGGTCCGCTGCTACACTCGGCCCGCCGTGGACGGCGAGGGGTGCCGTCCGTCTTCCCGAAGCGCTGAGGCCTTCCACGCATGCTCGAAACTCTTGGCCTTGAGGATCTCGACCAGCAGATCGCGGACATCCTCGCGAGCGACGTCTTCCAGGCCATCATCTACGTGGTCGTCGCCTACATCGTGCTCATCTGGCTGGCCAGTGCCTACTGGGCCTATCGCGACATGCGGCTGCGTTCGTCCAGTGCCATCACCCCGTACGTGGCTGCGCTCTCGATCATCATCTTCACGCCGGTGTTCTTCCTGTTCGGCCTGCTGGTCTACCGCATCGTGCGTCCCAAGGAGACCATCGCCGAGGTCAACGAGCGCGCACTCGCCGAGGAGGCGATGCTGGCCGAGGTAGCGTCGCACGCCCAGTGCGCCAACTGCTCGCGGCCCGTCCACGAGGAATGGATCATCTGCCCCAACTGCCGCAACCGTCTGCGGCGCGTGTGCCCCAACTGCGAGCACCTCATCGAGCTGGACTGGACGTTGTGCGCCTGGTGTGGCAAGGACTTCGAGCGCGCCGAGGCTCCCGGCACCGCGGCCTACATGCCGTCGGCCCGTCCGGCCCCGCGCCAACTGCCACAACCGCCCGCGCAGCAGCCGCGCCAGCAACAGCCCTCGCCGCGCATGCCCAGCCCGCCACCGGCCCCTGCGGCCGGACGCTCGGGACCGTCCAGCCCGCCGCCGCAGTCGGCAGACGCCCAGGGTTCGAACCAGCCGCGCAGCAATCCGCAGCCCCCGACACAGCCGCAGGGTTCGCCGTCCCCAGCCCCGCGCAGCTCCGGCGCCTCGGCGGCCAGCTCTGGCTCGGCCTCGACCGGCACCCCGCCCCCCACCGGGATCTAGCGCGGCAGCGAACCTGTGACCGGCCCCGGACCCGACGGGACAGCGCCCGGGCCCGACCACGAGCCCGACGCTCCTCACCCGTCGGACTCGCCCGCGGGAGCGCCCGGCGCCGGCATCTTCACGCTCGAGGGGCGGCGCGCGCCGGGTCTCTACCTGGCCGCCTGGATCATCACCGCCACCGGCTTGGGGCTCTTCTTCATCGGCGCCCTGGCCAGCTCGCGCGGGGCCGCCACGGTGCTGCTCTCGGTCGGCACCGTGCTCCTGACGCTCGGATTCGCGACCGCCTGCGGCTACCAGGTCCTGGAGCGGCGCGAGCGGGATGCGGCCGCCTACCGCGGTCCGGCGCCACTGCTGGTCTTCGGGGCCTACTTCTTCGCCATGGCCCTGCTCGGCTTCCTCATCACCCAGGCCGACGGGCTGGACGCGGAGAGCGCCTTCGGCTTCCTCGTCATCGGCTCGCTGCAGGCCGTGGCCTACGCCGTGGTGGTCTGGCTCCTGGTCATCCGCACCGGCTCTCTGACGTGGCCGCAGATGGGCTGGCCCACCTGGCGCGGTCCCGGCCAGGGTGCGCTGCGCGCAGCGGGGATCGCCATCGCCGTGATGCTCCCGGTCACCTTCGGGCTGCTCATCCTCGGCGGCATCATCGGCACGCTGCTGGGAGTGGAGGCGCCGGATGTGCTGCCCGCGGCGCAGTCGTCTGCCGATGCGCTGATGGTGGCCCTGACCGCCGCGCTCATCATCCCCATCGGCGAGGAGCTGTTCTTCCGCGGCTTCGTGCTGACCGCCTGGCTGCGAGACCTCGGCGAACGTCCGGCCCTGGTGCGCAGCGCACTGTTCTTCGCGCTCATCCACGTCGTCAACATCAGCACCGACACCTTCGCCGAGGGTCTCTCGCAGGCGCTGCTGCAGACCGCGGTGATCCTGCCGGTCGGCTTCGTCTTCGGCTGGCTCTTCCTGCGCTACGGCATGGCCGCTGCCATCGCCGCTCACGTCACCTACAACTCGCTGCTGCTGTTCCTGGCCTATCTCGCCAACGCCCTGCCCCAGCCGGCATAGCCTCGTCCACGGCACCCGCAAGCGGTCGCCATGTGTCGACCAAGCGGGTGCGAAGGGGTGCTCCCTAGGCTGCGCAGTGCCTTCGGGGCCGGACGGCGGGGGAATCGGCGGGCTCCGTCGTCCGGACCCGGGGGCGCCACCAGCCCCGCCCCGGTGGGTCGATCCATCACTCTCCACCACCTGCCCCAACGACGGAGGAGTGGCATGACCGACGCGACCCAGCGACCAGCCCGCCGCTCGGTGCGCGACCTGCCGCTGAACGAGCGACCACGCGAGCGGCTGGCGGCCCGCGGCGCGGCCGGACTGTCGTCGGCGGAGCTGATCGGCCTGCTGTGGACCTCCGGCTCGCGGCAGGCATCGGTCACGACGATGGCAGAGGACGCGCTCGTCCGGTGCGACGGTCTCTCCGGCCTGGCCGCGGCGACACCGCGCGAGCTGGAGCGCGTGCCCGGCGTGGGTCCTGCACGCGCGGCGCAGCTGACGGCGGCCTTCGAGCTGGGTCGGCGCGCCGTCGTCGACTGGCCCACGGGCCGCTGGACCATCCGCGGACCTCGCGACCTGGCCGCGCGCCTCACCGCCGACCTGGGCCATCTCCCGCGGGAGGAGCTGCGCGTGGTGCTGCTGGACACGCGCAACGGGGTGCTGGGCATGCCCACCGTCTATCGCGGCAACGTCTCGGCCGCGCTCGTGCGCATCGGCGAGCTCTTTCGCGACGCCGTTCGCCTGCACGCGGCTCGCCTCATCCTGGTCCACAACCATCCCTCCGGCGACCCCACCCCCAGCCCCGACGACCTGCACATGACCTCGGAGGCCGTAGCTGCCGGACGGCTGCTGGACATCAGCGTGCTCGACCACCTCGTCGTGGGTCACGGCGCCTGGGTCAGCCTGCGTGACCGCGGCGTGGCCTTCGAGCGGCGCTGAGCCCGCGGCCGCGGCCCCCGTGGGCCCTGAGGCCCAGACCGTGGGAGTCATCCGGCAGTCGGGAATCGCGGAGGCCCGCGTATACTCTCCGGCACTGGAGTGGGAGTCGAGGAGGACTCCTGCCCGGGTCGCCGTGGCCCGCTCCGGACTGGCTTGCCGCTCCCTGCCGTGCGGGCGTGAGCGGACCCTCGGTGCCAGCATGCTCGTGGTCGCTGCCGACCACCGATGGAGGCTGCCGCTCGCCTGAGATGATCGACGCGTTCTTCGGTGCGTTCTCCCGTGATATCGGGATGGACCTCGGCACGGCCAACACGCTCGTCCACGTTCGTGGCCGGGGCATCGTCATCAGCGAGCCCAGCATCGTGGCGGTCGACACCAAGACGCGCAAGGTGCTCGAGATCGGTGCCGAGGCCAAGCGCATGGTCGGACGCACGCCGGCGTCCATCACCCCCATCCGGCCGTTGCGCGACGGCGTCATCAGCGACTTCGACGTCACCGAGCAGATGATCAAGTACTTCGTGCAGAAGGTGCACGATCGCGTCGGCCTGGTGCCGCGTCCGCGCATGCTGCTGGGTATCCCCAGCGGGGTGACCGAAGTGGAGCGGCGCGCCGTGCGGGACGCCGCGCTCAATGCCGGAGCGCGCTGGGCGCGACTCATCGAGGAGCCCATGGCCGCGGCCATCGGCGCCGGGCTGCCGATCAGTGAGCCCAGCGGCAACCTCATCGTCGACATCGGTGGCGGCACCACGGAGGTGGCGGTCATCTCGCTCGGCGGCATCGTCGTCAGCCGCAGCGTCCGTGTCGGCGGTGACGAGCTGGACGAGGACGTCATCGCCTACGCTCGACGCGAGTACAACCTGCTGGTGGGGGAACGGACCGCGGAGGACATCAAGATCGCCATCGGCTCGGCCTATCCTGGTGCCCACGACCAGCAGCACGTGAGCATGCGTGGCCGCGACCTCCTCACCGGCCTGCCGCGCTTCGTCGAGATCACCGCTGAACAGGTGCGCGAGGCCATCGACGCCTCGCTGGCCCAGATCGTGAGCACCATCAAGGACACCATCGAGGAGACGCCGCCGGAGCTCGTGGCCGACATCGTCGACCAGGGCATCGTGCTGGCCGGCGGCGGCGCGCTGCTGCAGGGCCTCGACCGCCGCATCGCCGAGGCGACACAGATGCCGGTCCACATCGCCGACGATCCCCTGACCTGCGTCGTCCGCGGCACGGGCATCGTGCTCGAAGCCATCGACGACCCGGCCATGGAGCGAGCCCTCGTGGCCGAGACGTATTCGAGGCCGCTGCGCTAGGCCCCCATGCTGCGCGACCGTCACGCTCGCCGCCGCCTCATCGCCTTCGCCATCCTGGTGGCATCGTGCGTGGTGATGCTGGTCGTCAGCGGCAGCGCGCCGGTACAGGAGCTGCGGCGTGGCGTGAAGTTCGCCATCGCACCGGTGCAGGACACGCTCTCCGAGGGCACACGCTCGGTGACATCGGTGCTGGACGCGTTCAGCGAGGTGGACACACTGCGGCGCGAGAACCAGGACCTGCGCCTGGCCGTGGATGTGCTGGAAGACCAGGTCGCCACGCTGGAGGCACTGAAGTCGGAGAACGACCGGCTCAACAAGCTCCTCAAGACCAAGAACAACCTGCGCTTCGAGACCATCGCGGCGCGCATCAGCACACGCCAGGCCTCGCAGTTCGAACGCGTGGTGACGCTCGACCGCGGTTCCGAGGCGGACATCATCGACGGCGCCCCGGTGGTCTCCGAGGGCGGCGCGCTGGTGGGACGTATCACCGATGTCGGTGAGGGCTGGGCCGACGTCACGCTCATCAACGACACCAGCTCCCTGGTGGCCGGACGCGACGACCGCACCGAGGCCACCGGCAACGTCGTCGGTCGCCTCGCCGCCCCGCTGGCCATGGAGGAGATCCCGCGCACCGACAAGGTCTCCATCAACGACCGCATCGTCACCCTGGGAGCGAAGATCGGCAAACGCTTCCGCTCGGTGTACCCGCAGGGCATCCCTATCGGCCGGGTCGTCGACGTGCTCGAGGAGCCTGGCGACGTGGTCAAGACCGCGCTCATCCAGCCCGAGGCAGACCTGGACCACATCGAGTACGTGCTGGTGCTTGCGCGGGGCGAGTTCACCCCGCCCAAGCGTGTCGAGGACGAGGACGAGGCGGCGGCCGTGGAATGAGCGGCACGAACGGCCCGAACGGCCCGAGCGGCCCAGGGGACATCAGCCGCCGGCCGGCGCGCGGCTGGTCGCTGGGACCTTCCGGACGCATGGGTCATGACCTTTACGGCATGGTCGGCGCGGGCGCGCGCAGCCAACTTTGGCCACACATGCCCGCACACCACCGCACCGCTGCCGAGCCGCACCGTGTCCGCCTGGCCGGCCGCCGCCGCGATGTCCTCCGCCTGGCAGCAGCCCTGCTGGCGGTGCTGGCTCTCATCCTGACCAGCTCGGCTCTGAACTGGGTGACCAAGGCCCATGCCGCCGACGAGGATCCGGGGCCCAAGAAGGCCGTCATCGTCTCGGGTCCGGTGCACAGCGTGACCGAGCGCTACAAGGCGTACGCGCAGGCCATCGCCGACGCTGCCGAGGCGCAGGGCATGGATGTCACGCGCATCCTCTACCCCAACGCCACCAAGGCTCGCGTCAAGAAGCATGCCAATGGCGCCGACCTCTTCGTCTACCTCGGGCACGGCAACGGCTGGCCCAGTGCATTCGGGCCGTTCCAGGAGAGGACCAAGAACGGCCTCGGGCTCAACCCTGACGACCCCGCCAAGCGCACGACCTACAACGTGGTCTACAAGGGTGCCGACTGGCTGCGCGCGAACATCGAGCTGGCGCCCAACGCGGTCGTCATCCTGTCGCACCTCTCCTACGCCTCCGGCAATGCCTCCTCGGGGATGCCCATCCCCACCCGCGATGTCGCCATCGAGCGCATCGACAACTTCGCCAACGGCTTCCTGTCGATCGGGGCACGCGTGGTGTGGGCACTGGGCTGGCAGCCCGGCGCCGACATCGTCGACGCCCTGTTCGAGGAGGACGCCACCATGGACGCGGTCTTCATGACGCGCTACCGCAGCGGCGTGAACCCGCTCAACGGCTGGATCGGCGAGGCTCCGGGGTACTACCCGTCGGTGCGCGTCCCCGGCGCCACCGTGCACATCGATCCCCACCCGACGTATGGCTACCTGCGCGGCCTCACCGGCGACCTCGACTTCACCACCACCGAGTGGCGTGATGCCACGGCCGTGCCGCCCGACCTCGACCCACCCGTCATCAGCGAGGTGAGCGCCATCCAGGCGGCCGCCACGCTGGCCACGGCCGACTCGAGCGAGCCTGTCTTCACGCCCAACGGCGACGGCATCAGCGACACCATCTCGCTCTCGCACCGCCTGTCTGAGAACGCCTTCATCGAGATGGTCGTCAAGAAGGGTGGCACGCTCGTGCGGCGCACCTCGACCTGGTCCCTGAAGGGAGCTGGCAGCCTCAGCTGGGATGGTCGTCGCGACGATGGCAAGCTGGTCGGTGAAGGCGTGTTCAAGATCGTGCTCACGCCGACCGATCGCGCGGGCAACGCCGGCGACCCGGCGGAGATCAAGGTCCGCGTGCTGAGCTCGATGAAGGCCCCGGCCGCGAACCCCTCCATGTTCTACCCGCGCGACGGCGATGAGCTGGCGCCCTCGTCCGCGCTCCAGGCCCGCATCACGCGCGATGCCACCGTCAGCTGGATCATCCGCGATGGCGAGGGCAACGTCGTGCGGCGCGGACTCGACGAATCACCCGTGGAGGCACCGGCCAACGCGCGCTTCGTGTGGGACGGCACAGACGATGCCGGCGCCGAGGTGCCGGAGGGACGCTATACCGCGCGCATCCGCGTGACCCGCCCGCAGGGCACGTACGCGCATGACGTCAGCGTGCAGGTGATGCCCTTCAAGCTCTGGACCAAGAGGTGGTCGCTGCAGCGCGGGGACAGGATCACGCTCACGCTCTTCTCCGCCGAGCCGCTCACGGGCAAGCCCATCGTCACGGCCAACCAGCCCGGCATCGCCAAGTACAAGGTCCCCGGCTGGAAGGTCTCGCGCCTCGACGAGACCACCTTCAAGATCGTGCTCAAGACCAGGTCTGCCGGCAATGCAGGCAGCATGAAGGTGCGGGTCACGGGCACCGACATCGCCGGCGGACAGCAATCGCGGGCGTTCACGCTCACGCTGCGCTAGCCGGCCGCGCCGCCCCGCTGCTCGCGCCGCGGGCGCGGCAGGCGCCTAGACTGGAATGCCCATGACTGAGCACACCGACATCGACCGCTACGCCGGCACCTGGGTGGTGCTGCCTACGTACGACGAGGCTGAGAACCTGGCCGGGATCTCCCGCGCCATCCTCGATGCCCTGCCCGGCGCGACGCTGCTCGTGGTCGACGATGCCTCGCCCGACGGGACCGGCGAGCTCGCCGACCGGCTGGCTGCGGACGAGCCTCGCATCCGCGTCCGGCACCGGGCCGGCAAGGAAGGCCTGGGCAAGGCCTACATCGAGGGCTTCGGGGTGGCGCTCGACGGCGGCGCCGGCCAGGTCGTGCAGATGGACGCCGACTGGTCGCACTCGCCCGACTACCTGCCGGCGCTCCTGGCGCCGCTCGCCGACCGCGCCGATGTCGTCATCGGCTCGCGCTACACGCGCGGCGGCGGCGTGCGTGACTGGGGCATCCTTCGGCGCATCGTCTCCCGCGGCGGCTCGCTCTTCGCCAGGATCGTCCTGCGCCTGTCACCCAGCGACCTCACCGGTGGCTTCAAGGCCTGGCGCCGGTCGGCGCTGCAGGCGGTGGATTGGGACCGCGTGCACTCGGGCGGCTACGTCTTCCAGATCGAGACGACGTACCTGGCCACGCGCGCCGGAGCCCGCGTGGCGGAGGTGCCCATCGTGTTCAAGGATCGAGAGGTCGGCACCAGCAAGATGTCCAAGTCCATCATCGTCGAGGCCCTGCTGGTCGTGCTGCAGCTACGCTGGGAGGAGCTGCGTGGTCGCGGTCCGATCGCCCGCATGGTTCGCGATGGCGACGAGGGCTGAACGACCACCTGCTCATCTGCGCGGTCCGCGTTAGGCTGGTCCCGTAGCCCCGCGCCAGGCACGGGGTCGACCCAGGAGTACCCCCAGCATTGAGCGTCGCAGTGCCCCAGGTGGGCCGGCTGAACATCACCATCGTGGCCGCCAATCCCTTCGAGTTCGACTCGCGCTTCCTGCGTTCGGCGACCTCGCTGGCAGCCGATGGGCACCAGCTTCGCATCCTGGGCTGGTCAGCACCCGGCCTGCCGACCGCGGAGGAGCTGGCACCCGGTGTCGCGCTCACGCGTCTCGACATCGATCGCCGCATCAGCAATGCCCTGCGACCGTTGCCTGACCGGGTGAGACGTGCGCTCTGTCGCGCGATCCGGCTCGACCCCGAGGCACAGGTGCTGCCGCCGGATCCGCCGACCGGTCTGGACCGTCTGCTGCACCCGCTGCGCCGGACGTTGGAGATGGTCGCCAACGCCCGACGAGCGCGACCCTGGGCCGATGCCGTCGTCGCGGCCGCGCCGGAGACTGACGTCTTCCACGCCCAGTCCCTGGTGGTGCTGCCGGTCGTCCGCGACGCCGCCCGCCGACTGGGAGGTCGCTTCGTGTATGACGTGGCCGACTATCACACCGAGGCTGCCCGCCTCGCGCGCATGCCATGGGTCGTGCGGGAGGTGGTGCGCCGGCGGGAGCGCGACTGGGCCCGTGATGGATCGGCCTTCCTCGCGGTGAGCGACCCGGTGGCGGACCTGGTGGTGCGCCGCTGGGGCGTACCGCGTCCGACCGTGCTGTGGAACTGCCCGCCGGCGTGGCGACCCGAGCAGCCGGGCGTCGTGGAGTCCGACCGCATCCGCCAGGCGACCGGCATCGAGCCGGAGCGCCCCATCGTGCTCTACCAGGGCGGCTTCTCGGTCGACCGGGGGGTGGAGGAGCTGGTGGCAGCGGCGACCCAGCCGCGCCTGATGGAGCTCGGCGCAGCGGTCGTGTTCATGGGCTACGGGCGACTGGAGGCGCTGATCGCCGCTGCTGTGGCCGAGCACCCGGGCCGCATCTACCTGCTGCCGGCCGTGCGCCCCGATGACCTCATGCCCTGGACGGCCAGTGCCGACGTCTCCTTCGTGGGTCAGCCGCCGCGTACCCTGAACCAGAAGATGAACCTGCCCAACAAGCTGTTCGAGTCCATGATGGCCGGCGTGCCGGTGGTCGTCAGCGAGGGCAATGAGCAGTGTCGCCTCACCGCGGAGGAGGGCGTCGGTGTCTGCGTCGATATCGATGATCCGGCCGCCATCGCCGCTGCCTGTGCCGATCTGCTCAGCGCGCCGGCCGACGAGCGCCGGGCGCTGCGCGCCCACTGCCGTGAGGTCGCGCTCGCCCGCTACACCTGGGACCAGACCGCCACCGGCCTCGTGGAGCTGTACCGCAAGCTGGCGCGCGACGGTGCGGCTGAGACGACCGCACACTCCATCCGCGACGGTGGCTCACCTCGCGACGGAGGCGGGACATGACCCGCTGGCCGCTGCGTCTGCCGCTGCTGCTGACGTTGCTGCTGCTGGTGCTCGCAGCGGCACTGCCGGGCACCGCCGCTGCCGGCATCGATGGCGGCATCGTGAGCCCCGCCCGCCTGAGCGAGCGACCGCACCGGGGCCTGGCGCTGGTGACCATCGCCGATCGTGTCGCCTGCACCGGCTTCATCGTGGCTCCGCGCAAGGTGGTGACCGCGGCGCACTGCCTGGTGCGCGATGCTTCTGCTCGACGCTTCCAGTTCCGCAAGGGCCTGCCCGGCAACATCCGCGTGTACCGCGCCTACAGCAGTGCCGCGGGCGGCCTGACCTATGCTGCCTGCGAGGTAGCCAAGGTGTGGGCGCACTCCAAGTTCATCAAGGCCAGCGCCACCGATCGCCAGTTCGGCAGCCGGGTCCACGACTACGCGGTGCTCACCACCAAGAAGGACTGCTCGTACCCACGCAACGCCATCATGCGGCTGTGGGCCACCAGCGCTGGAGACGGCCAGCTGGAGGCTGGCCGCAAGGTCAAGGTGGCTGGCTACCCCGCAGACCCACGCTTCGACGGCATGAACGCCTTCAACCTCTGGCGCATGAACGGCGAGGTGTGGCCGGTCGTCGCGGCTGAGCCGCGCCTGCTGAACGTCAACGCCTTCGTCGCCCAGGGCATGAGCGGCGGACCGGTCTGGCGCTCCTTCGGCGACGAGTCGCCCTGCGGCCGCAGCCAGTGCGTGGTGGGCATCGTCGTGGAATGCGAGGTCAACGGCCAGGGCCTCTGTCGCACCGGCGAGAGCGCCCGGCTGGCGGTGCGCGTCACACCGCAGGTCAAGCAGTCGATCAGGAAGCGCTGACCCGATCGGGTCGTCACGGCTCGTCTCGCGCTACCGCCCGGTGCGCAGGATCTCCTCGGTGACCGCGTCGGCGGTGGCCTCGAATGCCGGCACGCTGCGTTCGCGCCTGACGATGACCAGGTCGTCTGCACGCTCCAGCAGCTGCATGCGGCCTTGCCGCAGCAGCTCCCGGTCGACCGCACCCAGCGTCCCGGCGAAGGTGGTCCAGGTGGGAACGCCCAGTACGGCCGCCTCGCGGTTCATGCTGCCGCCGGCACTGACGACGGCGTCCGCGACCCACACCAGCGACGGTCCGTCGACCGGGCGCTCGGGGATGATGACGCGGGGCGTGCCGGCGAAGGAGGCCGCCTGCTCGGGGGTCCGCGGCAGCAGCACCACTTGCGCATCGCTCTCGAGCAGCCGCGCCAGGACGTCGTCGAAGACGGTGTTCTCGATGCCGCGGTGGTACAGGCTCATCGTGGCGGGTGGCCGGAGCACCACGATGGGCCGCTCACGCACGAGGCCGAGCTCCTCGTAGACCTGCTCGTCAGGCGTGAAATCGGCGAGCGCCACCTGTTCCTTGAGCCCGTGATAGGGCCGGTAGCGTGACTCGGACAGCCCGAAGCCGGCGACGGCGGCGTAGGGGATGGCATCGGGCAGCATGACCTTGCTGGCTAGCCGGAAGTTGATGCGGTGCATGCCCGCGGCACCCTCGTAGTCGTGCAGCACCGTGCTGTGCAGACGCAGGACGCGGGCGGCGATGGCGAGGTCGTTCGATCCGTGGCTGACAGCCTGGGTGATACCGCGGCCGCGGCCAAACCGGATCAGCGCCGTGGAACGCCGGGCAAGGCCCAGTCCCTTGCCCGCCACGGATGCGCCACCGTGACGGCCGATGACGGTGTGGGCGATGCCGTAGCGCTGCAGCAGCCCCAGCGTCTGGGCGAAGTCGCGAGCCGTCACCACCGACTCCACGCCGGCGTCGTCGAGCCGGCGCAGGATGGGCCGGAAGAAGAGGACGTGAGGGGAGTTGGTGAGGTCGATCCAGACCTTCCGTCGCGGTGCGCTCACCGTTGCCGACTAGAGGACGTCGACGTTGGACGGCACGCTACCCGAGGGACTGCCCGTCAGTCGCTGACGCACGGCGTTGCGCAGATCCATCACCAGGTCGCCATGCTCGACCACCAAGGCCAGATCCAGTGCGCGATGGTCGGTGGCGATCACCACACAGTCGGCCCCTTCCAGGGTCCCGGCGTCGAGCTCGACCGAGGAGAGCCCCTGGTCCGCCAGCGTCGGCACATGCGGGTCGTGGTACGTCACGTCTGCTCCCGCGTCACGCAGGAGCTGCAGCAGCTTCAGGGCCGGGCTCTCACGCAGGTCGCCGACGTCGGCCTTGTAGGCCACGCCCAGCAGCAGCACTCGCGCGTCTCGCACTGCCTTGCCGCGGCCGTTGAGCGATCGCGTGATGCGTGACATCGCGTAGTGCGGCATGTTCACGTTGACGCGTCCGGCCAGCTCCACGAACCCGCTCTCGAGGTCGAAGGCTCGCGCTCGCCACGCCAGGTAGAACGGATCGATGGGGATGCAATGGCCGCCGAGGCCCGGTCCCGGCCAGAACGGCATGAAGCCGAAGGGCTTGGTCGAGGCGGCCTCGATCGCCTCCCAGATATCGATGTCCATGCGGTCGGCCAGGATGGCAAGCTCATTGACCAGCGCGATGTTGACCGCACGGAAGGTGTTCTCGATGATCTTGGACATCTCCGCCGACTCCGGCGTCGAGACCGTGCGCACGCTCTCGCAGATCCGTTCGTAGAGGCTCTTCGCCCGGTCGGTGCACGCGGCCGTGTAGCCGCCGACGATCTTGGGAGTCTTGCGGATCCCCCAGACCGTGTTCCCGGGATCCACGCGCTCCGGGCTGAACGCGAGGAAGGCGTCATCGCCGATGGTACGGCCGGCAGCCTCCAGCATCGGCGCGATCACTTCGCGGGTGGTGCCCGGCCAGGTCGTCGACTCGAGCACGAGCAGGCAACCGACGGCCATGCTGGCGATGGCCGTCTCGGCGGCGCTCACGACGTATGACAGATCCGGTTCGCGGTGCCCGCCGAGCGGTGTGGGAACGCAGATCAGCAGCGCAGCGCAGACGGCCAGCCTGGAGGGGTCCGTCGTTGCCTCCAGCGCCCCTGAACGGACCAGCGGCGCAAGCTCGGCTGAGGAGATGTCCTCGATATACGAGGCACCCGCGCCGATCGAGGCGACCTTCGTCTCGGATACGTCGTAGCCGATCACCCGCATCCCGGCATCAGCGAACGCGACGGCGAGAGGCAGGCCGACATATCCCAGCCCGATGATGCCGACGGTGTCGCTGAACGAGCGTGATGCGGTCACGGCTAGTGACTCTAGCATCGGGCGCGCTCTCAACGCGGGGATGTCATCCTTGCCTCCATGCCCGGACTCATCCACATCGTCGGTGCGCGACCCAACTTCATCAAGGCCGCTCCCGTCGTCGCCGCCCTTGCCGCGGGAGGCGTGGAGCAGCAGCTCGTCCACACCGGCCAGCACTACGACCGGGCCATGTCCGATGTCTTCTTCGAGGAGCTGGGCCTGCCCCAGCCGGATATCAATCTCGGCGTCGGCTCCGGATCGCACGCGGCGCAGACAGCGGCGCTGCTGCTGGCACTCGAGGAGGCGTTCCTGGCGCAGCAGCCGGAACGCGTGGTGGTCTATGGCGACGTCAACTCCACGCTGGCGGCGGCGCTCGTGTGCGCCAAGCTGCTCATCCCGGTGGCACACGTGGAAGCAGGCCTGCGCTCGTTCGACGACACCATGCCGGAGGAGATCAACCGTCGCGTCACCGACCTGCTCAGCGACCCACTCTTCGTGACCGCGCCCGAGGGTGAGCAGAACCTCGCGGCCGAGGGCATCAGCGGCGATCGCGTCGTCTTCGTGGGCAATCCCATGATCGATACGCTGCTGGCGCACCTCGACCGGTTCCAGCCGGGGCCGGTGATGGCGCGACTGGGGCTGGCGGCACCCTACGGCGTGGCCACGCTGCATCGGCCGGCCAACGTCGATTTCGGCTGCCGCGGCCGCCGCGCTGGTCGGCGCCCTGCGGGAGGCGACGGCGCGACTGCCGCTGGTCCTTCCGCTGCACCCGCGCGGGCGGGCCACGCTGGCGGCGGCCGGTCTCGACGAGGTGGCGGGCCTGACGGTGGTAGAGCCGCTGGGGTACATCGACTTCATCTCGCTGGTGCGTGGCGCAGCCGTGGTGATCACCGATTCGGGCGGCATCCAGGAGGAGACGACCGTGCTGGACGTTCCCTGCCTGACGCTGCGGCCCAATACCGAGCGGCCCATCACGCTGACGGCCGGGACCAACCGGCTCGTCTCACCGGACACGCTGGCGCCCGCGCTCGACGACGCGTTGGCGGGAGCACAGGCGCGGCCGGGCGCTGGACCACCCGGCTGGGACGGCCATGCGGGCGAGCGCATCGCCGCGGTGCTGGTACAGCTGTGAGCACAGGCGCGGACAAGCCGCTGCGCGCGATGCTGCTGCCCTCGTATGAGTGGAACCCCTACCAGCGGCTGCTGGCGGCGGCCCTGACAGAGGCCGGCGTGGATGCCGTCGCGGTCCACGAGTGGCCCGAACGGCGTGCCATCCTGGGTGCGTGGTGGGCACAGGGCCGGCCGGACGTCGTGCACCTCCACTGGGTCCACGAGTTCCTCGGCGGCAGCCGCGGCACGCCGACCGCCCGCAACCTGCGCTGGTTCGAGTGGCAGTTGCGCGTCCTGCGGGCGCGCGGCGTGCGCATCATCTGGACGGTCCACAACATCAAGGGGCACGAAGCCGGCGAGGACCCCCGCGACGCCCGGGCCCACCGCGTGCTCATCGAACGGGCGGACGCCATCATCCTGCACTGCGAGATGGCCCGCGAGGCGCTCATCGCGCGCTATGCGCCCAGCGCCGGCGCGCGCGAGCGGATGCACGTGCTGCCGCACGGCAACTACGTGCGCCAGTACGACGTGGACGCCGACCCCGCCGCGGCGCGAGCGTCCCTGGGGCTGCCCGCGGAGAGTCGCGTCTTCGCCTTCGTCGGATCGATCCGCGGCTACAAGAACGTGGGCGAGCTGCTCGATGCCTTCGGCCGCGTGGCCACGCTGGGCCCACAGGATCGACTGCTCATCTGCGGCAAGCCGCTGCCGCGGAAGCTGGGGCGGGAGCTGGAGTCGCGGGCGGTGTCAGACCCGCGCATCGTGCTGCGTCTGGAGCGTATCCCGGAAGAGGACCTGTCGACCATCCTGCGTGCGGCGGACGCGGTGGTGCTGCCGTTCCGCGACATCCTCACCTCCGGCAGCGCCATCCTGGCCCTGAGTCACGGCAGGCCGGTCATCGCGCCGGCGATGGGCTGTCTGCCCGAGTCGCTCCCGGGCGACGCCACCATCCTCTACGACCCTGATGCCCGCGATGGGCTGCGCGACGCGCTGCGGACCGCCTCGCGTGCCGATCTGCGGGCGATGGGCGAGCGGGGACGCGCCTGGGCTGACAGCATGGACTGGGGGCCGATCGCGGCCGAGACGGCGAAGCTCTACCGCGGCCGCTAGCGGCGTCGGCGGTCAGCGAAGCGCGGGTGGGACGGTCTGCGCCTGTTCCGATGGGGCGACCCCAGGTTCAGCGGCCCCAGGTTCAGCGGCTCCCGGCACTGCGGCCGCAGGCTCAGCGGCCTCGGGCTCAGTGGCGCCTGGCTCGGCGACAGCAGCTGCCGCCGCGGCCTTGGCGGCCAGCCTGGCCTCGCGTCGCTTGGCTTTCTCGGCCTTGATCGAGGCGACCGCATCCTCGTGCGCGTCGACCAGATCCTCGATGGTGCCCTCGCGGATGGCCTGCTTGACGGCGTCCGTCTCCAGGACGCCGTGCTTGACCAACTGCTTGGCCTGGCGCTTCGCGATCTTGCGCTTCTCGGCACCGTGCTCATGCAGCTCGACGATCTCCAGTGGGTCACCATCGGCCACGATCTGGCCCCGTTCCATGAGGATGGCTCGGGTGCAGAACGTCTTGATCCAGCTCATGTCGTGCGTCACCATGACGACGGCCTTGGCTGAGCGCAGCACCTCGGCGATACGCTTCTTCGACTTCTTCTTGAACTTGTTGTCACCGGTGCCCAGCACCTCGTCGAGCAGCAGGATGTCGGGATCGACTGCGGTGGCGATGGCGAACCCGACGCGGGCGCGCATGCCCGAGGAGTAGGTCTTCATGGGCGCGTTGATGAAGGCGCCGATGTTGGCGAAGCGGACGATATCGGGCGTGATCTGACGCATCGTCTCGTGGTCGATGCCCATGAGTGCGCCAGCGAGGGTGATGTTCTCGCGGCCGGTCAGCTCGGCATCGAAGCCCGCCTGGAGGCTCAGCAGCGTCGACACATGACCATCGATCTCGACCACGCCCTCGGAGGGCTGGAGGATCCCGGCCAGGGCCATCAGGATGGTCGACTTGCCCGAGCCGTTGGGGCCGATGATGCCGACGGCCTCGCCGCGCCTGACCTCCAGGTCCACGCCTCGGAGGGCCCAGAAGTGGCCCCGGCGACGACGACGCGGGTCAAGCATGTTGGCGAACGTCGTATGCAGTTTCGTCTTCTTGCTGAAGTTGAGGTTGTAGCGGATGCCCAGGTTCGTGGCACGCAGGGCGACCTCACCGGTGGGTGCCGGCACGTGCAGGCCGAACTCCCTTGGGTCGGGCGCAGCGGACTCGTCCTCTCCGAGCGCATTGAGGAGCTCTTCGTCGAGCAGCCCGTCGAACCGGGGGTCGAGCGACCTGGCATTCGCCTTGCGGCCCACTTTGCCCTTCTGCTGGGTCATCACAGGACCTTGGCGAAGGCGGGCGCAAGCCGCTGGAAGATGACCGTGCCGATGATGGTGATGACCACGCCGGCGACGAAGATGATCGCCAGGACCTGGAAGTCGGGCAGCGTGGCGGGCGTCCACATGAGCTCGTCGGTCAGCGGGTCGATGGTCAGGTGGCCGTAGACGACCTTGCGATACGACTCCATCAGGATGGACATGGGGTTGAGCGAGATCAGACCGAAGAGGACACCCGCCGGCAGGCCCAGCGCGATCTCGATTCCCTCGAGGCCCTGCTGCAGGCGCCGACCGCGACCCGCGACCTCCATGAACGACCACAGGATGGGCGAGATCCAGAAGAGCAGGCGCATGAAGTGGCCGATGATGATGCCAACATCGCGATAGAACACGGTGACCGCCGAGACCATGAAGGTGAGGCCCAGCACGAACACGTACTGCACCACCGCGATCAGGGGGATCCAGACCACCTGCCAGGTGAC
This sequence comes from uncultured Chloroflexia bacterium, assembly GCA_963712735.1. GTDB lineage: Bacteria > Chloroflexota > Limnocylindria > Limnocylindrales > CSP1-4 > JAFMJV01. Next base: position 1,138,809 of record CAVQIZ010000002.1, read on the forward strand.
GTGGTCGGTATAGACGAAGAGCCAGACGAACAGCAGCACGCCCATGCCGAACAGGAAGCTCACGATCTGGCTCAGGGTCATGGTGACCGGCAGGATGATCTTGGGGAAGTTGACCTGCTTGATCAGCCCCTCGTTGCCGATGACCGCCTTGGTCGAGCTGCCGACGGTGGCGGTGAACCACTTGAAGGGCACCATCGCACTCAGGAGGAAGAGTGGGAAGTCAGGTGTCGAACGTTCGAAGATGACCGTCATGACGAGCACGTAGATGAGCATCGTGATGAGCGGATCGAGCACCCACCAGACGTTGCCCAGCACGGTATTGACGCCACGCTTCTTGACGTCGGCGCGGACCATATAGCGAATCAGCCGACGGCGTGACCAGACGTCGGTGAGCGCGTTGCGGATGAGGGCGACCGGACCTGGCCGATCGTTGCTGCTGCGGAACGCAGCAGGTGCCTCGTTGACGACTCCCATGAACGGCTGAACGGTAGCAGAAGCGGCGTCTTCTCCCCACGCCGCTCGTGGCCTCGCGCCCGGTCCCGCCCTGATAGAGTCGCCTCGGTGACCGACCCGACCTCTCAGCCCGTCTTCGTCGTGGGTGGCCCACGCTCAGGGACCACGCTGTTGTCGGCCATGCTGGCGGCGCACTCGGCGTTCGACTGCGGCCCGGAGACGCACGCCCTTTCCCGCTGGGCGCGCCTGGGCCAGCGTGAACGCGCGCGCATCCTCGACCCGGCCGACTGGCCCGCGCGGGCGACGGCCTACGTGACCGCGCTGGCGCTGGGAAAGCAGCCGGTCTACCCCATGTACGGCCTCACCCGGGAGGACGTGCGCAGCTGGCTGGCCGCGCGCTCTCCATCGCTGGCCTCGATGCTCGAGGCGCTCACCGCCCAACGTGCCCAGCGTGCCGGCGTGCCCCGCTGGGTGGAGAAGACGCCACGCCACCTGGAGGTTCCCGAGCTCATCGTGGGGACCTGGCCGGATGCACGCATCGTGCGCATCGTGCGCGATCCCCGCGACGCCGCCGTGTCGCTCACCAAGGTGCCCTTCGGCACGCCGTCGCTGCTGACCAACCTGTCTGTGCTGGCGCGCATGAACGAGGCGGCGGCCGACTTCTACCGCGAGTCGGACCGGGCGCTGACGGTGCGCTACGAGGACCTGGTGGCTGCGCCCGAGCAGGAGCTGCAACGCATCTGCGACTTCGTGGGCGTCGCCTTCGAACCGGGCATGGTCTCCGATCGGGGTGGCGCGAGCGGAGTGGCGGCAGCGCACGAGTGGTGGAAGGGGGATGCCACCGGGCCGCTGGACCGATCGCGCTCCGGTCGCTGGCTGCAGGAGATGCCCCCGGAGGTGCAGCACTATGCCGCGCTGAACCTGGGTCCGATGCTGCAGGAGCACGGCTACGGCGAGCCGGTCGCGGCGGCGCGCAGGCTGGCCATCGTGCCCGCCGGCGACGCCCTCAATGCGAAGTACGACGACGTGCTGCTGCGACTGGCCGCGGCTGACGTCGCGGTCCGCCGCCCCATCCCGGCTACCATCGAGGAGTTGCACCTGCAGCATCCGCTGGTGTTCTTCGGCGTCGTCGGGCAGCTGGACCCCGGTCGTGGACGTCCGACCGGTCGGCGCGTCGTCGACATCGGCCGGCTCGCGCTGCTGCTGCTGACGCGACGCCTGCAGGGTCGCCCGGTGGTGTGGGTCCGCCGGCTCAGCCTCATCCGCCGCCATCCCCGGGATGGGGGCGAGCGCTTCGTGGCGCGCCTGCTGCAGCTGCTGGCGACCTCGATGGAGGCGCAGGACCTGCCCGGGCTCGTCGGTGCCGATGTCCCTGCCCCTGCTCCGGCGCACCGTCGCGATGTCTGAGGCACCCCCAGGCCCCGCGCTCCCCGCGGTCCACGCCGCGCCTGTCGCCGCGCCCGTCGCCGGGGTCGCCCGTGCCCCGCAGGCCGATGCCCCGGTCTTCATCGTCGGCATCGCCCGCTCGGGCACGACGCTGCTGGCGGCCATGCTCTCGGCCCACTCGCGGCTGGACTGCGGCCCCGAGTCGCGCTTCTTCGCCCGCTACCGACACCTCGACAGCGCTGCTCGCGCCCGCCTCCTGGATCCTGCGCTGTGGCCTGACCCGGCCGTCGAGTTCGTCGGCTCGCTGCGCAACCAGGGACACCCCGTCAACGAGCTCTTCGGCCTGACGCTGGCCCAGGTCCGCGACCATCTCGCCGATCGCCCACCCTCCCTGGCGGCGATGCTGGAGTCGTTGACCGTGTCGCACGCGCGCGCAGCCGGCAAGGCCCGCTGGATGGAGAAGACGCCGCGGCACCTGCTGATGACCGACGCGCTGTGGCGCCACTGGCCGACTGCGCGGGTCATCCGCATCGTGCGCGATCCGCGCGATGTGGCCCTGTCGCTGGCGCGCATGCCCTTCGCCAAGGATTCGGTGGTCGGGAACCTCGTCCGCGTCGACCACGATGACCGCATCTCGCGCCAGCGGGTCGAGGGTGACCCGCGCGCCATGACGCTGCGCTACGAGGACCTGGTGACCGAGCCCGAGCGTGAGCTGCGCCGCATCTGCCAGTTCCTCGGCGAGGACTACGAGCCGGGCATGCTCGACGCGCGCGGGACGGCCGCCAACGTGGCCGCCGCGCACGAATGGTGGAAGGAGGGCGTGTCCGGGCCGCTCAACAGCAGCAGCGTCGGACGCTGGCGGCGGGAGATGTCGGCAGATACGCAACGCTTCGCCGGGCTGCACCTGGCTGCATACCTGCGCCGGCACGGCTACGAGGGTGCCGCCACCGCCGCGGGCGAGGTGGCCATCCTGCCCGGCGGCGCCGCCGTCGGTCCCAGCAATGAGGACCTGCTGCTGCAGCTCGCCCGGCGGGATCTGGTCGTGGTGTGTCCCGTGCCCTGCACCGCTCGCGCACAGCAGCGCCAGCGCCATCTGGTGTTCCTTGGCGTGAAGGGCCAGCTCGACCCCGCACGCGGATCGACAGCGGCTCGTCGGGTCGGCAGCATCGCCCTGCTGGCCGGCGGCCTGCTGGCCCGCCGCCTCCGTGGCCGGCCCGTCCTCTGGGTCCGCCAGGCGACGCTGCTCGAGCGCCGCAGCCACGATCCCTGCGAGCGCCTGCTGCTGCTGCTGCTGCGGCTCCTCGCCCGGGACGTGGCGCTTGCGGAGGTGCCGGCGCTGGTCGCCGACACGGACGGGCAGGGTGCCGGCGCCGACGATCCGGCTCTTCACGGTCGCCCCGACGGCGGCTAGATGGACCAGCTCCTCGGGATCGACGACCTGTTCGAGGCGGCGGGACGCTACGGCTACCTCCATCCCGGCTATGCCGAGGCGCACGTGGAGCTGGGCGAGGTGCGCCACCTGCGACGCAGCGGCGCCTGGCTGCTCACGCGGCCCATCCCCGGCAGCGCCCGTCTCGACGCCCTGGTCGGCATGCCCCTGCTCGTCTGCCGCGACCCCAGCGGGCTGGCCGACGACCTCGCCGAGACCGCAGCGCTGGCCAACGTGGTCAGCGTGACGGCCCGCAGCGACCCCCTTGCGCCGGTCGGCGAGACCACGCTGCGGGTCGCCTTCCCCGACGTCGTGCGCGTGGAGGCCCAGCACTTCGTCGTCGACCTGCCCTCGTTCTGGCCGGCACGGGACCACCGCCGCGCGGCCCGGCGGGCACTGCAGCGGCTGGAGATGGACATCGAGGAAGCACCCGCGAGGCGTCTCGATGACTGGGCCGCGTTGGACCCTCGTCCCGGCGGCCCCTTCAGCCCCGGCGCCCCCGCCGCCGTCAGCCCCGCCGACGAGGCCGGTGACCGCACGCTCTCGCGGACGGCGCTGGAACGTCGGTTGGCCGTGCCCGGCTGCGTCGGCATCACGGCGCTCGCCGAGGACGGGCCGGTCGCCATGGCTGTCGTCTACCTGGCCGGCGAGGACGCGCACCTCCACCAGGTCGCCGGCAGCGCGCGCGGCGACGAGCTGGGCGCGCCATACGCGCTCTACGCGGCCGTCGTGGAGGATATGGCCGGTCGCGGCCTGCATCGGCTCGACCTGGGCGTAGCCGGCGCCTCGGACGCGGCCGGCGCCGAGGACGCCGCTCGCTTCATGGCCGGCTGGACCGAGCGGACGCTGCCGTCCTGGCGCTGCGGCCGCGTCATCGACCGCGTCGCCTACGATGAGCTCTCCACGCAGGCGGGCTCGACCGGCAGCCCGACGTTTCCCGCGTACCGCGACGGAGGTTCGGCATGAGGATCCTGGTCACCGGCGGCGCCGGCTTCATCGGCTCGACGTTCGTCCGCCGACGCCTGACGACCACGGCCGACCGGATCACCGTCGTTGACAAGCTCACCTACGCCGGCAACCCCGCCAACCTGGCCGGCCTGGCCGAGGACCCGGCCACGCGTGCGCGCTACCGCTTCGTCGAGGGCGACATCGCCGACGAACCCCTCATGCGCCAGCTGGCGGCCGACTGCGATGCCATCGTCAACTTCGCTGCCGAGTCGCACGTCGACCGCTCCATCCTGGAGCCCAGCGCCTTCCTGCGCACCGGCGTCATGGGCGTCTACGCCCTGCTGGAAGCCGCCCGTGCCCAGCACGAGCAGCGAGGTGGTGCCTTCCGCCTGCTGCAGGTCTCGACCGACGAGGTGTACGGGCCCGTGCCGCAGGGCCTCTCCGTGGAGTCGGACCCGCTGCGGCCGACCAGCCCCTACAGCGCGGCGAAGGCGGCCGGTGAGCACCTCGTCGCGGCCTATCACGAGACGCACGGCCTCGACACCGTCATCACGCGGGGTGCCAACACCTACGGGCCCCACCAGTTTCCCGAGAAGCTCATCCCACTGTTCGTCACCAATGCCCTCGACGATGAGCTGCTGCCGATGTACGGCGACGGCATGCAGCGACGTGACTGGCTCTTCGTGAGCGACCATGCCGACGGCGTGGGGGTGGTGCTCGATCGGGGCGCGGCCGGCGGGACCTACAACATCCCCGGTGATGGCGTCGAGCGGCCCAACCGCGCAGTCACCGAAGCGATCCTGCAGCACCTGGGCAAGCCCTGGTCGTTGGTGCGGACGGTGCCCGACCGGCCCGGCCACGATCGGCGGTATGCGCTCGACGGGTCGCGCCTGCAGGAGCTCGGCTGGCGGCCGCGCGTGGCCTTCGAGGAGGGCATCGCGCAGACCATCGACTGGTATGCCGCGCACCGCGACTGGTGGGCGCCCATCAAGAGCGGAGCCTGGCACGACTACTACCAGCAGCAGTACGCCTGGCGCCTGGAGCAGTCCAGCCAGGCCTGAGCCTGCTGGTGCACGCGTAGCAGGGTCATGACGCGCTAGACTTCGGCAGCGCGCAGCAGCGGCGGGTCCCCCCACCGGCGTCGCCTCGTGACGCGCCCTGCGACATCTGCAACAGCCGGAGAACCGTCCCCGCATGACCTCGCCGACGCAGCCCCCCAAGCAGTCCCTCCGCGACCGCATCTCGACCCGCCTGTCGACGGACTCGAGAGGGCGTCTCATCGATGACGATGCACGGCGCACGCGCAACATCACCTGGGCCTTCTACGGGCTCATCGTGGTCGTGGTCACCATCGCCATCGCCGGGCTTGCCTACGGCTTCTGGGAGAGCAACCTCAAGCCGCTCGCCAACGTCAACGGCACGCAGGTCGGCCGCGGCGAATGGGAGGATCGCCAGAAGCTGGAGGCGTTCCGCGCGGATCGCGGCGAGACGCAGGTGCGTGCCGCTCTCGCCGCCGGCACCATCGACTCCGCTCTTGCCAACCGCCGCCTGACCACCATCGCGGGCGAGAGCCCGCAGGATGCCGCCGAGGTCATGGCCGATCTCGTCGATCTCATCTTCCAGGGGCAGCTGGCCGACGAGCGCGGCGTCCAGCTCAGCGCGGACGAGCTGGATGCGGCCGTATCGGCCGATGGCGGCCTTCCAGAGGCTCGCCGCGTCGAGGCCATCATCCTCATCACCGACGAGCAGGCCACCGGGCTGGCCGCCACCGACGCCGGCATCAACGACGCCCGCGAGCGCGCCGAGGCCGCCCTCGCCGAGTGGCGCGCCGGCGGTGACCCGGAGGCCCTCGCCGAGACCTATGGACCGGGCAACTACGACAGTGGCTACATCAGCCGCGGTGACATCACCGACGCGGCCTGGGAGGACGCCATCTTCGAGCTGCAGGAAGGCGAGGTGACCGACGTCTTCGAGGCTGCCTCCGGCGAGCAGCTCATCGGCAAGGTGACCGCCATCGTGCCGGAAGAGGTGGACGAGGGCTTCATCGAGGCTGTCAACGACGAGGTCGGCGAGTCTGTCCACCGCCGCAACGTCGAGCTGGAGGCGACCTCGGCCAAGCTCGAGGACGAGGTCACGCAGGAGGCGCTCGCGGCCGAGTACGAGCAGGTCAAGCTGGCCGAGATCTACATCGAGGGCAATCCCTTCGCCGACCCCGAGTCGGACGAGGGTGACGTCCGCGCCAGCCACATCCTGTACCAGCCCGAGACCCCGCTCGACGAAGAAGGCAACCCCACCGACCTCGCCGACCTGCCGGCGGACGATCCGGCCTGGGAGGCGGCACGCCAGGAGGCCGAGGCCGTGGCGACCCTGGCGCGCAGCGTGGAGGACGTCGACGCTCGCGTGGAGGCCTTCGCTGCCCGGGCCCGTCTCGACAGCGACGACACGACCAGTGGCGCCCGTGGTGGCGACCTGGGCTACTTCACCCGCGACGCGATGGTGCCCGAGTTCGCCGCGGCCATCTTCGATGCCGAGGACCCGCAGCGCGGCGACATCATCGGCCCCGTGCGCACCGACTTCGGCTGGCACGTGATCATGTACGAGGAGTCGCGAGCCCCACTGGCCGAGCGCGTCGCCGCCGTGCAGGCGGCGCTGGCAGAGGACGGCGCCGACTTCGCCACCGTGGCCGCCGAGTACTCCGACGGGGCCGAGGCCGACAAGGGTGGCGAGATCGGCTGGCAGCGCACCGACCAGCTGGACGACCTCACGCTGATGGCGATCACCATCATCGAGCCCGGCGAGATCAGTCAGCCGGTCGATACCGGCGACGGCTACCGCATCTACCAGCTGCAGGACGAAGCCACCCGGCCGCTCGACGCCGACGCTGCCGCCATCGTCAGGCAGACGGCCTTCGCCGAGTGGTACGACGAGCGCCGGTCGGAAGCCGAGCGAGAGGGTCGCATCAGCATCGACGACTCGGTGTATGAGTAGCCGGGAGCCCGTGGTCACGCCGCGCGGCGCCTGCGTCTGGTTCACCGGCCTGTCGGGTTCTGGCAAGTCCACCACGGCGGAGGCGCTGGTGCCGCTTCTCGAAGCTCGCGGGCGGACCGTGACGGTGCTCGACGGCGATGTCGTGCGCACCCATCTCACCCGGGAGCTGGGCTTCTCGCGCGAGGATCGCGACACCAACGTGCGCCGCGTGGGCTACGTGGCGAGCGAGGTCGTGCGCCACGGCGGCCTGGTGGTGGCGGCGCTGGTGAGTCCCTATCGCGACACCCGCGCGGAGGTGCGCGCCATGGTCGGCGACGACTTCGTCGAGGTCTTCGTGGACACGCCGCTCGAGGTGGTGGAGGCGCGTGACGTCAAGGGCTGGTACGCCCGGGCGCGCACCGGCGAGGTCAAGGAGTTCACCGGCGTGTCCGATCCCTATGAGCCACCGCTGGACCCCGAGCTGACGCTGCAGACGACCGACACCACGCCGCAGGCGAACGCCCAGCTGGTGCTCGAGTACCTCGAGTCGCGAGGCATCCTGGCGCCGGCCTAGGCGGACGCCCCACGACCGATGCCGCCCCTCCTGTTCGACCCCACCGTGGCGACGCTCCTCGACCGTGCCGGCGTCGAGCCGGCCGAGGGGCTGCAGGTCATCGCGCTCGACCGACTGGTGGCACGCCCGTTCGACCCCGGCATGGCCCTGCTGCTGCTGCCACCACTCGGCGCGGAGGCGGAGACGGACGCGGCCGTGGCCGGCGCCGTATCCGGCGCCGTCGCCGTGTCGCCCGACGTGGATGACGCCTACGCACTGCTGCCCGGGCGTCACGGCCACGGGTCTGACCCACTGGCGCTGTTGCGTCGCTTCTATCCCGCGTCCCACCCCGTGCTGGGCGCGGCCGCCGATTCGACCGTGGGGGAGGTGCGTGACGACGCGCTTGCCACCGCGGCGCACCTGCTGCCGGCGCTCGAGCCGGCGGCCAACCCGGCCGGTGCCTTCGGCCTGGCCTGGCTGGCCCACCGGCTGCGGCAGCCCGACGGCTGTCCCTGGGACCGCGAGCAGGACCACCGCAGCCTGAAGCCGTTCCTGCTGGAGGAGACCTACGAGGTCTACGACGCGCTCGATGCCGGCGCCACGCCCGACCTGGCCGAGGAACTGGGCGACCTGCTGCTGCAGATCGTGCTCCACGCGCAGTACGCGGCTGAGGCCGGCATCTTCGACCTCTCCGACGTGCAGCGCGGCATCACCGCCAAGATCATCAGCCGTCACCCCCACGTCTTCGGCGACGTGCAGGCGGATACGCCTGACGAGGTCATGCGCAACTGGGAGCAGCTCAAGGCCGACGAGCGGGCCGCCAACGGCGGCGCCAAGGTGCGTGACCCGGAGATGCCGGCCGCCTTCAAGGGCCTGTCCAGGTCGCTGCCGGCGCTCGCCTATGCCGACGAGATGCAGGGCCGTGCCGCCAGCCTGGGCTACGACTGGCCGGACCTGGAGGGTGTCATCGACAAGATCGCGGAGGAAGCCTCGGAGCTCCTCGCCGCCACCAACGACGAGGATCGTCGCGAAGAGTACGGCGACCTGCTGTTCGTCCTGGTCAACATGGGCCGCAAGCTCGGCATCGATCCTGAAGCCGCGCTACGGTCAGCCAGTCGCAAGTTCGCCTCGCGCTTCGCGCGCGTGGAGCGGCTGGCGGACGAGCAGGGGATGCAGCTGAAGGCACTCGGACTCGACGCGCTCGACGACCTGTGGCAGCTGGCCAAACGAGAAGAGACGATCGAGAAGGAGGGTCTATGAGCATCGCTGGAGCGCGCTTCCGCGCCGATGGACGAACACCGGGCCAGATGCGCCCGGTGTCGATCGAGATGAACGTGCAGAAGTGGGCGGCAGCGTCCCTCATCTACAAGCAGGGCGATACCCACGTCATCTGCTCGGCCACGGTCGAGGATCGCGTGCCGCCACACCTGCGCGGCAAGGGCACCGGCTGGGTCACCGCCGAGTACGCCATGCTTCCGGCGGCCACCTCGGAGCGGATGCAGCGTGAATCGGTACGCGGCAAGCTGGGCGGGCGCACCTATGAGATCCAGCGCCTGGTCGGTCGTTCCCTGCGCGGCGTCGTCAACACCTCGGTCATGGGCGAGAAGACGGTGGTGGTCGACTGCGACGTGCTCCAGGCGGATGGCGGCACTCGCTGCGCATCGATCACCGGCGGCTACATCGCCCTGGTGCTGGCGCTGCGCAAGGCCAAGCTGGAGCGTGCCATCGTCGGCAAGATCGCGGCCATCAGCGTGGGTATCGTCGAGGACGCGGCGCTGCTGGACCTGGAGTACCGCGAGGACTCCACCGCCGAGGTGGACTTCAACGTCATCGGCACCGATGCGGGCACCTACGTCGAGCTGCAGGGCACCGCGGAGGGCAAGCCCTTCGACCGCGCCCAGATGGACCAGCTGCTCAACCTCGCCGACGGCGGCCTCAAGAGGCTCTTCGAGATCCAGGAGGCCGTGCTCGCGGGCGAGGCGGCGAAGGCCTCCGCATGACCCGCCGGCTGCTGCTGGCCACGCGCGCCCGTCACAAGGTGGCTGAGCTGCAGGAGCTGCTCGATCTCGACGACGTCGTGCTGGTCACACCCGACGAGGTCGGCATCGAGGGTGAGCCGGTAGAGGATGCCGACACCTTCGAGGGCAACGCAGCCATCAAGGCGCGCTACTACGCGGAACGGTCGGGCCTGCCCACGCTGGCCGATGACTCGGGCCTGGAGGTGGACGCGCTCGACGGCCGACCCGGCGTCTTCACCCGGCGCTACGCGGGCGACGACCCGACCGACGAGGAGAACAACGCCAAGCTGCTGGGTGAGCTCGCCGGGCTGCCACCGGAACGGCGGGGCGCCCGCTACCAGTGTGTGCTGGCGTTCATCGACCCGACCACAGGCGGCGCGCCGGTCCTGCGTTCCGGCGCCTTCGAGGGCCGCATCGCGGAGGGGCCGCGAGGTGCCGGAGGCTTCGGCTACGACCCCATCTTCGAGCCTTTATCGGAGGCGCCCGGAGCGCGTACAGTCGGCCAGATGAGTGCGCAGGAGAAGCATGCGCTGTCGCATCGCGGGCAGGCGGCGCGGGCGATGGCCGAGTATCTCGAAGGGGAGGGCTGGTAGATGCGCGAGGGTCGGCCCAGGGTCGTCATCGCCGGTGAGGCGCTCATCGATCTCATCATCGGGCGGGATGGCAGCCTCACGCCGGCCGCCGGTGGTGGGCAGTACAACGCCGCGCGCGCCGTCGCGCGCCTCGGCGGCGACGTGCAGTTCCTCGGACGCATGAGCGACGACTGGTTCGGCACGCTGCTGCGTACGCGCCTGGCGGACGACGGCGTGGGGACCGAGCTTGTCGTCGACACGACCGATCCCACCACGCTGGTGTCGGCGGAGATCGACGCTGCTGGCGTGGCGCATTACCACTGGTACGTCGAACGCACCACCGTGCCCGGCCTGGAGCTGGCCGACGCCCGCCGTGGCCTGGAGCCGGCGCCCGACGCGCTGCACGTGGGCACCCTCGGCCTCGCGCTCGAGCCGATCGCCGACTCGCTCGCTTCGCTGGTCGAGGAGGTGCCGGCAGCGACGTTCGTGATGGTGGACCCCAACTGCCGGCCCACCGCGACGCCCGACTTCGAGCGCTACCAGTCGCGCATGCGGCGCGTGCTGGCACGTGCAGACGTGGTCAAGGGCAGCGACGAGGACTTCGCCTACCTGGCGCTCGCCCCGACGCCGGAGGCGACGGCTCGCCTGCTGCTGGAGCAGGGTGTGGGCGCGGTGCTCGTGACGCAGGGGAGCGACGAGGCGCGCGGCTTCTGTGCCGGCGGCGAGTTCAGCGTGCCGGTCCCGACAGTCAAGGTGGTCGATACCGTTGGCGCGGGTGACACCTTCGGGGGTGCCTTCCTGGCACACTGGCTGGAACACGGCTTCGGCCGACGCGAGCTGGCCGACCCGCACCTGCTGGAGGACAGCGTCGGCTTCGCGGCCCGTGCGGCTGCCATCAACTGCACTCGTGCAGGGGCCGAGCCGCCCACCCGTGAGGAGATGGGCCTGGAGTAGCTCGCCGTACTCGGGCGTCCCCGCCGGGACGGGGGTCTCAGCTGACCGCTGCCAGCGATCCTGCTCGAATCGGCGCGAAGGTGAGGCGTCCTCCAGCGTCTGACGGGCCCCCGGCGGCCATCTGACCAGGAAGTGGGCACAGGCCGGACGAGGGAGCCGCCAGCTCAATCCTGCGGCGTGACACCCATCTGCTGGTACAGCGTCGGCTGGCGATCCCGCAGGTAGGTGGCGTAGCTGCGCCACCGGTCGAGGTCCGCGGTCGGATCCTCGACGAGCGCATGCGCGATGCCCTCGCCCTCGTCGATACCGGCCAGGACCGCGCCTGTCGGGCCTGCGATGGTCGAGTGCCCCAGGCTGGTGAAGCCGGACTCCTGCCCCGTCCGGTCGGCCATCACGACATGGACACCATTCTCCAGGCTCCGCACCTGGCACAGCGCGCGGACACTCTGGCCGGTCCAGCCCTGCCCTGTCTGCCAGGGATCGGTGATCCAGTCGGTGCCGTTGATGATCAGCTGGGCGCCCGACAGCACCAGCCCGCGAACGTACTCGGGGAACATCAGGTCGTAGCAGATGGTCAGGCCCACTCGCCCGAACGGCGTATCCACGAGGCAGGGTGTGTGTCCAGCGGAGAACACCGCCTTCTCGCTGGCGAACAAGTGCACCTTCCGGTACGACGCGAGGAGCCCGTCGGTCGGCGAGAACAGCGCCAGAGAATCGTAGATGTGGCCGCCGTCCGACTCGATGACGCCGACCGCGAGGTGGGCACCGGCCGATGCCGCCATCGCGGCCAGCCTGGCGTTGGTCGGCCCATCCGCCGGCTCGGCCAGCTCGGCTGCCCGCTGGCCCACGAAGTAGCCCGTGGTCGCGCATTCAGGCAGCACGATGATCCGCTCGACACCAGCAGCTCGGTCGCCGAGCCGCTGCGCGACGTCGCCGACCTTCTTCTCGATATGGGCCAGGTTGGCGTCCACGTTGCCCAGGACGCAGTCCATCTGCACCAGGGCGATCTCCACCTTCACCCCATCACCTCCTGCTGATCTATGGCCGCGGCGTGCATCACGGCTTCCTCCGTCGGGACCGCGTCTGCGAACTCCTGGACCAAGCGTCCGTCCCGCATCACCAGCACGCGGTCCGCCAGGCCCAGGATCTCGGGCAGCTCAGAGCTCGCCATCAGGATGCTCACGCCGTCGTCGGCGAGGCCACGCAACAAGCGGTAGATCTCGGCCTTGGCACCCACGTCGATGCCCCGCGTCGGCTCGTCGCACAGCAACACGCGCGGTCGCAACGTCAACCACTTGCCGAGCACGACCTTCTGCTGATTGCCGCCCGACAGCGACCGGGAGCGGCTGTCCAGCAGCCCGCTCGCCAGCCCGACCTCCCCGGCCGCGTGGCTGGCGACGTCGCGCGTCCTGTCCGGTCGGTATCGCCAGCCGTGACTCGCCAGCGTCGTCGACTCCAGGTTCGCGAGATTCGTGAGGTCGAGGGCGAGCCCCTCCGACTTGCGGTCCTCGGTCACGTACGCCATTCCCGCCTCGATGGCTGCCACCGGCGATCGCCCTACCCTGGCGCCACCGACAGTCACCACCCCAGTCGCATTCTCGTCAGCCCCGAAGATCGCCCGCAGCAGGGACGTGCGACCCGCCCCGATCAGACCCGCCAGGCCGACGATCTCGCCCGGCCACAGCCGCAGCGAGACATCCTCGATCTTCCCTGGGCTGGACATCGAGCCGACGAGCAGGGTGGGCGGTCCATCCCTGGCCGGCGGCGGACGACGCGGTGGGTACAGGTCGTCGGCCAGCTCTCTGCCCACCATCAGGCTGACCAGGCCCGCGTGGTCGACGTCGGCAACGGGCATCGTCCCGACCAGTCGTCCGTCCTTCAGCACGCTCACCACGTCGCAGATGGCGAAGATCTCGTCGAGCCGGTGAGACACGTAGACGACGGCCTTGCCTTGCCCCCTGAGGCGGCCGATGATGGCAAAGAGGTGCTCTTCCTCGGCGGACCCGAGCGAAGCGGTCGGTTCATCGAAGATGACCATGTGGGCATCGCGCGAGAGGGCCTTGGCGATCTCGACCAGCTGCCGCTGGGCGACGGAGAGGCTCGACGTCCGTGCCCGCGGATCGATCTCCAGCCCGAGATGCTCCAGCAGCTCACCGCATCGGCGGTACAGCTGCCCGCCGTCGAGGAAGACCCGACCTCGTCGCGGCTCGCGGTGCAGATAGACGTTCTGCGCGACGTCGAGGTCCGGGACCAGGCTGAGCTCCTGGTACACCACCGAGATCCCCGCTGCCTCCGCCTCTGCCGGCGTCGAGAAGCGGGCGTCCCGGCCGTTCAGCCGGATGCGGCCCGCGTCAGGCGGGTAGACGCCGGCCGCGATCTGGATGAGCGTCGACTTGCCCGCGCCGTTCTCGCCGACGAGGGCGTGCACCTCGCCCCGGCGCAGTACGAGGTCGACGCCGTCCAGGGCCTGGACGACGCCGAAGCGCTTGCTGATCCCTCGCAGCTCCAGGGCGTACGCCGCGGCGCCGGCCGCGGCCGGGGCGTCGGCCGAGCTTGAGGGGTCTGGCGCGGCCGACCCGGGAGCGCCCGCGAGGGCGCCCCGGGTCGAAGGCTGCACGGTCAATCGCTCACTGCGGCAGGAACTCGGCGGGCAGATCGTTGGCCCACCAGTCGTCCGGTGCCTCCGGGTCTGCCAGCGCGACCGCGTCATCCGCCGCGTACCACACCGACGGGACCTGGATGCCCTTGGTGACCTCTTCACCGTTGAGGATCTTGGTCATCTGCTGCACGCCCACCGCGCCGGCCGACGGCGGGAAGGTCACGACGCCTCCGTTGCTCTCCGGGTGGGCGGCGATCCACTTGAGCCAGCCGTTGTACTCGTCCCCGGGTGAGAACGTCACCTCGGCCAGGCGACCGGCCTCGTCGAAGGCCTCTGCCATGCCCACGGACATCTGCCCGGCGGGGGAGTAGGCGCCATCGATCTGGGGGAACTGGAGCACCCAGTTCTCGGCGATGGACTTGGCCTTGGCGCGGTTCCAGTCGCCGTACTGCGTGTCCAGGATCTCGATATCGGGGTAGTCCTCGAGGACCTGCCGCAGCGCGAGGTCCTGGTTCACCGCCGCGGTCGTGCCGGCGATCGGCAGCATCGACACGATCTTGCCCGGAGCCGCCGAGCGCTTCGGCGAGCTCGATGGCGGTGGCGACACCGAGCTGGTACTGGTCGATGTGCGCGTTGGAGACGATGCCGGGCAGATCGGCGTAGCCGCCGCCGACGTTGACCGTCGGGATGCCGGCCTCGACGGCCTGTTCCAGCCCGGGCTCGACGGCCTGATCGTCGACCGGCCAGTAGATGATGGCCTCGCAGCCCTGGTTGATGAGGTCGGAGATATCGCTGATCTGCTTGTTGGCGTCGAAGCCGGCATCGGTGACGACGATGTCAGGCTCGTAGTTCGGCTCGAGGGATGCCTGGTGGCGGATGTGGGCGAGCGCGAAGACGACCCAGGAGTTGGCCAGGTAGCCGGCGCTCACGCACAGCTTCCAGGGGGCTTCCTTGGCGAACGCCGTCGTGTCGACTGGCGTGTCAGCCGTGGACGCCTCGGGTGAGACGAACCCCTCCGGGATGACGATGGGCTCGCCGCTGGCGCGCTCGTCCTGGGCGGCTGCGGGGGCACCCGCGACTCCGATCACGAGGGCCATCGAGACGATGGCCGAAAGAAGCCTTCTCATGGTGGCATGAACCTCCGTTGTGGGGATCAGGTTGACCTCGGGTTGGGCTCGAGCGTCGGCGGTACTAGGTGCCCTCCTCTCTGCGTTGGGACATCACGTGCAGGGCCGCGACCCCGAAGATGATGGCGCCCTTGACGATCAGCTCCATGTTGAAATCGAGGCCGAGGATGCTCACCAGGCTGAACGTCGTGGCCAGGATCAGCACGCCGGCGAGCGTCCCGCCGATGCCACCACGTCCGCCCTCGAACGTCGTCCCACCAAGGATAACGGCGGCCAGCACGTCGAACTCGAAGCCCTGCCCGGCGAAGGTGCTCGACACACCCGAGCGAGCGAGCAGCGCGAGCCCGGCCAGGGCGGCGGTGAGACCCGAGAGAAGGTAGGCCAGCACGAGGGTGCGCTGCACCGGCACACCGGCCAGACGAGCCGCCGCACCGTTGCTCCCGACCAGGAACAGGCGCCGTCCGAGCGTCGTCCGGTTCTGGACACCGAGGCCCGCCAGGACGATGAGCCCGAAGACGACGACCAATACCGGGACCGGTCCGATGCGTGCGTTCAGCACCTGCCGGAACTCCGGCGCGACCACGCCCGCCGCCGTCCCGCCGGTATAGAGCTGGGCGATCCCCAGCACCACCGTGGCCGTACCCAGCGTGAGGATGAACGGGGGCAGTTTCCAGCGTGCCACCAGCACCCCGTTCGCCATCCCCACCCCGGCACCCATGGCCAGGGCGACACCCACCGCGAGCGGGATGTTCGCAGCCTCCCCGGCCATCAGCGAGGCGGCCAGCACGGAGGCGAACGAGATGATGGCGCCGATCGACAGGTCGACACCACCGGTGATCATGACCAGCGTCACGCCGACTGCCGCGATCCCGACCACGCTGGCCTGGCGCAGCATGTTGAAGAAGTTGATGGGCTGGATGAACCCGGGAGAGAAGTAGGCGGCCACGAGGATGATGGCCAGCAGGCCCAGCCACAGGCCCAGGCTGCCTCGCCCCAGGCGCCCCGCCGGTGTCAGCCGCCCCAGCGCCGACAGGCCCATCACGACTCGCGCCGCCGTGCGGTGTAGATGGCGATGGCGCCGATGATGATGAGCCCGTTGACGATCCGCTGGGTGAAGGGCGAGATGCCCAGCAGGTTGAGCATGTTGGCGATGAGTGCCAGCAGCAACACGCCCGCGATGGTTCCCAGGACGCCGCCACGACCACCCGACAGCGCAGTGCCGCCGAGGACGACGGCGACGATGCTGTTGAGCTCGAAGCCGGCGCCGGCGCCGGTGTATCCGGAGCCCAGACGCGCGGCAAGGACCAGGCCGGCCACGGCCGCGAGGACGCCACAGATGGCATACGCGCTGGCAGTCACCCGACCGATGGGGATGCCGGCCCGACGGGCGTTGCCGGCGTCGCTGCCGACCGCGTAGATGTAGCGCCCCAGCGGCGTGTGGCGCAGCACGACCCAGCACACCGCGGTCAGCAGGCCCAGCAGCAGCACCGGTGTCGGCAACGGGCCGATGTCCCCGTACGCCAGCTCGCGGAAGATGGGCGCGGCGCTTCCCACGGTGCGATCGGTGTACAGGAAGATGACGCCCTGAAGGACCGACATCATGGCCAGCGTCACGATCAGCGGGTTGACCCGGAAGAGCACGACACCGATGCCGTTGGCCAGGCCGACCACGATGCCGATGACGAGGGCCAGCAGCACGATGAGCGGGATGAGCGCGGCATCCCCGGCCATGATGCCGTTGCTCAGGACCGTGACCAGCCCCATGAGCATGCCCACGGAGAGGTCGATGCCGGCCGTCAGGATGACGAAGGTCTGTCCGAGGGCGACGATGCCCAGCACTGCGACCTGTCGCAGGATGGCGTCGAGGTTCGCCAGCGTGGCGAAGTTGGGGACGGCGATGACGCCGACGACGATGGCGATGGCGAGCGCGACGAAGACGCCGTACTGCCGTACAGCCTCAGCCATGGCCGCGGACCTGGGCACGCCGGCGACGGGGGCGACTGCGCCCGGGGATCTGGCTGTCACTGCGAGATGTAGCATAGCCACCCGGCTGGCGAGGAGGAGGTAGGGAAGCGAACGTGGCCCCAGACGATGCGCGAGCCCTGCCAGTGCAGGACGGACCAGGCCCACGTACCGAAGCCGAGCTCGAGGAGGCGCTCTCGCGGCCAGGCAGCGGCGTCATCGAGACCCTGGCGCGGCGCGATGGCGACATCCTCGTCCTGGGAGCCGGGGGCAAGATGGGTCTCAGCCTCGCGACCATGGCGGTGCGCGCGCTGCGGGCGGCCGGCCAGGGTGCGGCTTCCGGCAAGGGCAGCAGGCGGGTCATCGCCGTCTCGCGCTTCCATGCCGGCGAGCAGCCATTCCACGACGCTGGCGTGGAGACCATCAGCCTCGACCTGCTGGATGACGGCGCACTCGAGTCGCTGCCCGATGCCCCCAACGTGCTGTATCTCGCCGGCATGAAGTTCGGCAGCTCCGGTGCCCAGCCCATGACCTGGGCCATGAACACCCATCTCCCCGGGCTGGTGGCTCGACGCTTCGCCCGCTCGCGGATCGTGGCCCTCTCGACCGGGAACGTCTATCCCTTCTCGTCGCTCGCTGGACACGGATCGCTCGAGACGGATCCGCCCGATCCTGTCGGCGAGTACGCCATCACCTGTCTCGGTCGCGAGCGCATCCTCAGCTACTACTCCGAGCGCGATGGCACGCCGACGACGCTGATCCGCCTCAACTACGCCAACGCGCTGCGCTACGGCGTGCTGGTCGATATCGCGCAGCGGGTGGCCGCGGGGGAGCCGATCGACGTGACGATGGGCGCGGTCAACGTCATCTGGCAAGGAGATGCGAACGCCGCCATCCTGCAGTCGCTCGACCTCTGCGACAGCCCACCGGCCATCCTCAACGTGGCCGGCCCGGAGGTCGCGCGGGTACGCTGGGTAGCCGAGCAGCTCGCTCGGCTGCTGGGGGTGGACCCGCCCGCGTTCGTCGGTACGGAGGCCGACACGGCCCTGCTCAGCGACAGCTCGCTGATGGTGCAGCGGTTCGGCCCTCCGTCGGTGGGCATCGAGCGTCTCCTGGCATGGACCGCAGACTGGCTCCGCTCTGGTGGCGCCCTCCTCGGCAAGCCCACCGGGTTCCAGGTCCGGGACGGCAGGTTCTAGTCATGGCTGGGCCGATGCTCGACCTCGCCAAGTGGGACGCCTTGCGCCGCGGAATGGTCATCCCGGCACATCCCCTGGCGCTGACCGCCGAGCGTCGCCTCGATGAGCGTCATCAGCGCGCGCTGACGCGCTACTACCTGGCCAGTGGTGCCGGTGGTCTCGCTGTCGCAGTCCACACCACCCAGTTCGCCATCCGTGAACCTCGCGTCGGTCTGCACGAACCGGTGCTGGCGCTGGCTGCCGAGACCGCTCGTGCGTTGGCGCGACCGGGGAGGCAGCCGGTCATGGTCGCCGGCGTTCTCGGCAGGACGGAACAGGCGATCAGCGAGGCGACGATCGCTCGCGATCTCGGCTACGACGTCGCACTCCTGCAGCTGGGCGCCCTGGGGGCGGCTGAAGATGACGAGCTCGATCACGCACTGCGAGCGCGTGGCAGAGGTGATGCCGCTGTTCGGCTTCTACCTTCAGCAGGCCGTGGGAGGGCGCCGTCTGAGCCGCGAGTTCTGGCGCCGGTTCGCCGCCATCCCTAATGTGGCCGCCATCAAGGTCGCGCCGTTCGACCGCTACGCGACGCTGGACGTATCGCTGGGCGTGGCGGCGTCCGGCCGTGCCGGGAAGATCGCGCTCTACACGGGCAACGATGACGCGATCGTCTTCGATCTCCTGACACGCTTCTCGGTCGTCGGGCCAGATGGCTCGTCGGTGCAGCTCCGTTTCAGTGGCGGCCTCCTGGGGCACTGGGCTGTCTGGACCAGCAAGGCCGTCCCGCTGCTCGAGCGCATCAAGGGCATCGTGGACAGCGGCGAGTCGGTCCCGGCCGATGTCCTGGAGATCGCGGTCCAGACGACCGACGCCAACGCTGCCATCTTCGATCCGTCCCACCGCTTTGCGGGGTGCATCCCCGGTATCCACGAGGTGTTGCGCCGACAGGGCCTGATGGCCGGACGCTGGACGCTGGAGGCCGATGAGGAGCTCTCGCCCGGGCAGTCGGCCGAGATCGATCGCGTCATGGCGGCCTACCCACACCTGCTGGACGACGATTTCGTGGCGGCCCACCTCGACGACTGGCTGCGCTGAGCCGACCTACCTGTCCGCCGGGCCGGGTGGTAGCCGGCCGCTGCCGGCGATCCTGGTCATCTGTCCGGCTGGGGGCCACTAGGCGGGCCGGCCGCGCCGGAGACCGCCAAGCAGCCCGTCCCTGTCTGCTGCGCCCTGCCCTGCCACACGTGCGGGCGGGCACTCGCAGGCCGGGACCCCGACGCCGGGGCCCGAGGAACCGACGCCGGGGCCTACTCCAGCGTCTAACGGTCCCCAGGCGGACATCTGACCAGGAAGTGAGCAGCCGCCGTGAGCCCAGCCGGCGGCAGCCGCCGTGAGCCCAGCTGGCCGCCCCGAGGCCAGTAGCAGGCCGGGACGGGGGTAGCCCATCGGGTTTCGGAGGCAGCGACTTTCAGGTGATGTCTGCCCGGGCCGGGTGCGGTGCAGTGTCGTCCACGATCGCCGAAGCTCGGCGGTCGTCCGACTTGCCCTGGAGCCTGGTGTATGCCTCGCCTCACGAACCGGGTCTTCACCGACCTGGCCATCTGGATGGCCGGCTTCGGCCTGTTCGTCGGCCTGCTCTTCCCGCCGTTCTGCGTCGTCCTGGGCCTGCCCCAGGAAGCGGTCATCAGCCCGTCGTTCTTCGCCACCACGTTGCTCGCTGGCCTGCTCGTCGGTGCCGCGAATTTCGCGCTCGCACACGGCGTGGTGGGGATGCGTCTCAAGCGACTCACCACGCACATGGCGCAAGTCCAGCGACAGCTGGTAGCCGCCACCAGGTCCGGCGACTGGAGCGGCTGCAACCCGCTCGAATGCGCGCTGCCGGTCGATTCCGAGGACGAGATCGGTAAGAGTGCGGTGGCGTTCAACGCGCTCATCGGGACCCTCGCCCGCTCACATGCCATCGAACGTGCCACCCGTGGCTTCACCCAGGTGGTGGCCAGCCATCTCGACCTGGACTCGCTGGCCCGCGAATCGCTGGCCACCATCCTCACCGACACCGGAGCCACGGCGGGCCTGCTGCTGGTCGAAGAAGAGCAGGGCCTGAAGCCCCTGGCCTCGGTCGGCATCAGCGATCCGGAACGGGTCGCCGCCAACGCCCAGGTGACAGCAGCGCTGCGATCGCGGCAGATGCGTCGGCTCGATGTCGCGGTCGAGCAGGTGGTCGTTGACAGCGTGCTTCTCGAGCAGACGGCACGCGAGGTGGTCATCGTGCCGCTGAGCTTCAAGGACGTCCCGCTCGGTGCGCTCGTGCTCGCCTCGGTCGACCAGTTCTCGCCGTCCACGGAGCTGCTCATCGGGCACTTCGCCACGGACCTTGGGCTGGCGCTCAGCAACGCTCTCTCACACCATCGCCTGGAGCGACTGGCTGCCCTCGATCCGCTGACCGACGCCTACAACCGGCGCTTCGGCCTGGTGCGACTGCAGGAGGAGTTCGGCCGCGCCCTGCGCGTCTCGGGCCCCCTCGGCGTGCTGATGATCGATCTCGACCACTTCAAGAACGTCAACGACACGTACGGACACCTCGTCGGTGACCGCATCCTGCGAGCCACGGCCGCCTCCATCCGTCGCGTCTGCCGCGAGGGCGATGTCCTCATGCGATACGGGGGAGAGGAGTTCATGGTCGTGGTACCGGGGGCTTCCGATGCCGATGTCCTTGACGTCGCGGAACGGATCCGTCGCGCCATCGCGGCGACCGAGGTGATGGATGGCGACCGCCGTGTGACGGTGACGGCCAGCATCGGTGCGGTCACCTACCCATCGCGCGACGCAGCCTCGGCGACGGAGCTGGTCGAGGCGGCGGACAACGCGCTCTACGCCTCGAAGCAGATGGGCCGCGACCGCGTCACCCTCACCTGAGCGCCTCCTGACAGCTCCGTCACGCCGCGCGCGTCCGCGCTCGTCACCATCCGGGCCCCTGTCCCCCGCCATCCACGCGCGGCCCTGCGATGGAAGCGACCCCCTTGACAAACCCCGGCGGAGCAGCGCAGTATCGATTTACTGAAACGATTGAGTCGTGACTTGGAGTGGCCAGGGAGGGCGGCACCAAGGCAGTCGCGAGGCCGGAGACGGCGCCGCGACGCTCGATCGTCGGGAGGAGGGAACGTTGACCCAGGACCGATCGGTCTCGGTGGGAAACGACGATGCGGACGCCGCCACTCGACCGGCAAGTAGCTACCGCCGGCGCCAGCGGGCGCGCATGTCCGACGTGGCAGCCTCGGCCGGTGTCTCGACCACGACCGTGTCCCTCGTCCTCAGCGGCAAGGCTGGCAGCTCCATCCCCGACGTCACCAAGGAGCGCGTCTTCGAGGCCAGCCGTGCCCTGGGCTACCGCGCCAACACCATCGCCCGCAACCTGCGGGCCCAGACCAGCGACACCATCGGCTTCATCTCCGACGTCATCGCCTCGACCGCCTTCGCTGGCGACATGATCTACGGCGCCGACCAGGTGGCTGCGGCGGCTGGCAAGACCCTCATGATCGTGAACACGGAGCGGGACCCCGAGGTCGAGGCTCGCGCCATCGAGTCGATGTTCGATCGCCAGGTGGACGCCATCATCTACGCCACGATGTGGCACCAGGTCGTGGAGCCACCCAGGGCGCTCAAGGAGGTCAATTGCGTCCTGCTTGACGCGCGTTCAGAGGACCCCACCGATTCGTGGGTCGTGCCCGACGACGAGCTGGGAGGCTACACCGCCACCAGCTATCTCATCGACCACGGCCACCGGCGCATCGGCTACCTGCGCGAGGCCAATGCCTACCCTGCCGACTCCGAGCGCTTCGCCGGCTACCAGCGGGCACTGAACGAGCACGGCATCCCCTACGACGACGAGCTCGTCGCAGTGGACAGGAACGATCCCTTTGGCGGAGCCACCGGCGCTGAGCGCCTGCTCCGGCTGCAGGCACCGCCAACCGCCATCCAGTGTTTCACCGACCGCATGGCCATGGGCGCCTATCGCGCCATCCGCCGTGCCGGCCTCTCGGTTCCCGACGATGTCTCTGTCTTCGGGTTCGACAACCAGGACCAGATCGCGCCCTGGCTCGACCCGCCGCTCACCACCATGCAGCTGCCCCATGAAGCCATGGGCCGCTGGGCGGTCGAGCACCTACTTCGTGTCCTCAGCGGTGCGGCCGAGGGACCACGCCAACAGCGGATGGAGTGTCCGCTGGTGGTCCGCGACTCGGTCGCACCGCCCCGCAACGGGGCGGGAGTGCCGCCCCGTCCCAAGCGGGGGACGTCGTGATCGCCAGCGCCCCGCGGCGATCACGGATGGTTTGCACGGGGCAAGGAGGAAGGATATGACCCACTCCAGAACCAGCCGCCGCGTGGCACTGCTCGCCACAGGCGCACTGGTCGGCGCCGCCTTCACCGTCACCCCGGTGGCGGCGCAGGGCGACCCCAACGTCTGTGACGGCGTCATCGAGGGTCCGTTGACCTTGCAGATGACGATGCACACGGGCTCGAACCCGGGTGCGGAGATGGCGACCGTCGAGGCCTTCAACGCAGGGCCGGGCGCCGAGCTAGGTGTGACCGTCGACGTCATCCCCATCGGTGAGACGGCGTATGAGACAGCCATCACCAGCGCTGCCGCGGCCGGCGAGATGCCGGACCTCGTGGACATGGACGGCCCGACGCTCTACCCCTTCGCCTTCAACGGCCTGCTGCGCCCGATCACCAGCTGCGCCGATGAGGAGAAGCTGGGCTACTTCCTGAACTCGATCATCGAGCAGGGGACCTACAACGACGAGCTCTACTCGCTCGGCAGCTTCGAGTCCGGCATGGGCATCTGGGCTCACAAGTCGATGCTCGAGGACATCGGGGCTCGCATCCCCACCGGCATCGACGATGCCTGGACGGCCGAGGAGTTCGACCAGGTCCTGCGCGACCTCCAGGCTGCCGGCTACGGCGCCAACGGTCCGCTCGACATCAAGTGGCACTACGGTGCCGGCGAATGGCGCGCCTACGGCTTCGCGCCGATCATCCAGTCGGCCGGTGGTGACCTCATCGACCGCTCCACCATGAAGACCTCCAGCGGCGTGCTCAACGGCCCCGAGTCGGTGGGCGCCATGACCCAGTTCCAGACGTGGGTCAACGATGGCCTGATCGACCTCATCGCCGAGGACGACAACAACTTCACCGTCGGTCCAGACGGCGTGCCCAACACCGGCGACGAGACGCCGCTCTCGTGGGTGGGTCACTGGATGTTCACGCTCTACGACCAGAACCTTGGAGATGACCTCATCCTCCTGCCGCTGCCGGACTTCGGCACGGGTAGCAAGGGAGCCATGGGTTCATGGAACTGGGCTGTCTCAAGCGGTGCTGACGGCATCCCCAACAGCGGCGACGAGGTCGACCTCGACGCGGCCTGGGCGTTCATCGATTACGCGACCAGCCCCGAGTCGGTGCTGCGCTTCGTGAACGGCTATGGCGCGGTTCCGCCGACGCCCGACCTGACCGACTTCCCCGGCTTCGAGCCGGGCGCAGGGCGAGCCCTGTATATCGACTACCTGGCCAACGCGATGTCCGACCCGCAGGCGATGCCCAACGGGTCGGTGGCGCGACCGGCGACGGCCGCCTACCTGTTCATCCGTGACCGCTTCTCGGAAGCTCTCGCGGACATCGTGGCAGGCGCTGATGTCCAGTCCACATTGGACAACATCGCCATGCAGATCGACCAGGAGATCGAGGACGTCGGCTACTAGCCGCTAGCGCTATCGGGTGCGGGGCAGATCTGTTGCCCTGCACCCGATGCTCCACCGAGGGAAGGGTGAGGCGAAGATGAGCGTGGTACCAAGTGGCGCTGCCCGCGCAGGGGGCACAGGTTCCCCCGGGCCAGGACGGCCCAGATTCGGAGGGGACTCGGTCGCCGGCTGGCTGTTCTCAGCACCGGCACTCATCCTCATCACCTGCTTCATCATCCTGCCGTTCGTGCTCGCCTTCTACTTCTCGTTCACCAACGAGCGACTGCTGTCGCCGCCCGGACGAGAGACGCAGTGGATCGGCTTCGACAACTACGCGCGCGTCTTCAACAACCCGCGGTTCTGGACGGCCCTGACCAACAACGTCGCGTTCAGCCTCGTCGTGGTCCCACTGCAGACCTTCTTCGCCCTCTTCCTGGCCATCCTCGTGAACCAGAAGCTCCGGGGCGTGGTCGTCTTCCGCACCATCTTCTTCATCCCCATCACGGTGGTCATGGCAGCGACCGCGGTCATCTGGATCGTGCTGCTGAACCCCCAGGGGCTCATCAACGCATTCTTCGAGATCATCACGTTCGGCAACTTCTCGCCGGACTGGCTGGGTGACCCGGCATACGCGCTGGCCGGCATCATCATGGTGTCCATCTGGGCAAGCGTGGGCTTCCAGATGGTCATCCTCCTCGCGGCACTGCAGGACGTGCCCGAGTCGCTCTACGAGGCGGCGCGCCTGGACGGCGCCAACAACTGGCAGCAGTTCCTCCACGTGACCCTGCCCGGCATCCGCAACCCGCTGCTCTTCGTGCTGACCATCACCACGATCCTGGCCTTCCGCCTGTTCGACCAGGTCTGGATCATGCCCGACAGACCGGGCGGGCCGCTCGATGCGACTCGCACCCTGATGGTGGACATCGTCGACACCGGTCTCAATCAACAGGCCGTCGGCCGAGGCTCCGCGCTCTCGGTCATCTTCCTGTTCATCGTGCTCGCGGTGACCATCGTCCAGCGGCGGCTGGTCAAGCAGGAAGGAGAGGTCCGGTGAGCGCCGCCACGAAACGCGCCCCGGCCGGCCAGGGGGCCACGCTCAAGGATGCCAACGCCTCCATCCGACGTCAGCACATTCGCCACTACATCCTGGCGTACGGGGTCCTGACCCTGCTGGCGCTGTTCTTCATCTTTCCCATCGCCTTCATGATCGTGGGCTCGTTCAAGGCCGATACGTCCGTCATCGCCGACAGCGGCAGTCTCAAGGCCTTCGTCCCGCAACCCTTCGTGGGGTTCGAGAACTACCAGCAGGCGGCCGATCGGGGCAACTTCTGGATCTCGTTCCGCAACTCCGCCATCATCTCGGCGGGCATCGTCTTCGGCGGGCTGCTCGTCAACAGCCTCTTCGGCTACGCGCTCGCTCGCGTGCCCTTCTGGGGCAAGAGGGTGATCCTGCTGCTCGTCGTGGCGCTGATCATCGTGCCCTTCGAGACGCTGGCGGTGCCGCTGCTGCTGATCATGGCCGAGCTCGGCTGGACCGACACGCTGCACGCCCAGATCATCCCCTTCCTCGCGCAGCCGTTGTACATCTTCCTGTTCTACTCGTTCTTCCTGGGCATCCCCAGGGAGCTCGAGGAAGCAGCCAAGATCGACGGTGCCGGGGCGGTCACCACGTTCTTCCGCATCGCGGCGCCGCTGGCCAAGCCCGCCTATGCGGCAGCCGGCATCCTCATGTTCCTGGCCTCGTGGGGTCAGTACCTGTGGCCGGTCATGGTCACGCGCAGCATCGAGGCTCGACCCCTGCCCATGGGCATCGCCGAGTTCCAGGGACTGCCGCCCCGCGACTGGGGCGACATCATGGCCTACGCCGCCATGATGGTGGTCCCGCTGCTCATCGTCTTCATCATCTTCCAGCGCCAGTTCGTGCGGGGCGTGGCGACGAGCGGCCTCAAGGGCTGAGCCGTGCTGCGACTCGCCGACAAGTGGGTGTGGGACTTCTGGCTGGCCGATACGGGGTCTGAGTTCCACATCTTCTTCCTGCAGGCGCCACGGGCACTGGGTGACCAGCTCGCCCGTCACTGGAACGCCAGCGTGGGCCACGCGGTCTCCACCGACCTTCGGGACTGGCAGGTGCTGGGAACGGCACTCGAGCCCGGCCCGGCGGGGTCGTGGGAGGACATGGCCACCTGGACCGGCTCGATGATCGAAGAGCGTGGTACCTGGCACCTGTTCTACACGGGCACCAAACGGACCGCGTCGGGGGTCGAGCAGCGCATCGCCCTGGCGACCTCGACGGACCTGCTGACCTGGACCAGGCATCCCGCCAACCCGGTGATCGAGCTGGACCCTCGCTGGTACGAGCGCGTGGAACACGATGCCTGGCGCGACCCGTGGATCCTGCGCGATCCCGACGGGGACGGCTTCCACGCGCTCATCACCGCCCGCGCGAAGACAGGCCCAGTCGACGCCCGCGGTGTCATCGGCCACGCCTGGTCCGCAGACCTGGTCGAGTGGGAGGTCCGTCCGCCCTTGTCGGAGCCCGGCGAGTTCGGGCATCTGGAGGTGCCACAGGTGGAGCTGGTCGACGGTACTCCGGTGCTGCTGTTCTCCGCCGGGACCATGCGCATCAGCGCGGCCCGGCGCGCTCGGCATCCCGAGGAACGGTCCGGGACCTTCCTGGCGCTGGGCGAGTCGCTGCTGGGACCGTGGGACATCGCCGGCGCCCGCCTGATCCCGGTGCCCGACCTCTACTCGGCTCGCCTCGTGCGCGACCGGGCCGGGGAGTGGCAGGTCCTGGGCTTCTACGACGGCAGCGAGCGCGGCGAGTTCGTGGGCGAGATCAGCGACCCCATCCCCCTCCGCGACCTCGGGCTGCTGCCCAGCTGACGGCATCGTCTGCAGGAGGCATTCGGCCTTGGCCGGGGAGGGTCGGGCGCATCATGGGCGCACAGTCCGAAAGGGGTGGAGATGCCGATCGAGTTCAGGGTGCCGGGCACACTGGGGCCGCAGCTCGAGGTCCGGCGCTCGAGGTTGGGGGCGGCACAGCTGTACGCCAACGGCGAACGGCTCAAGGGTCGCCGGTTCCGCGGGTTCTACGACGTGCGCACCTCGGATGGTCGTCTCCACGAGATCCGCTTCAACGCTGGCATCACGGCGCTGAAGGTCCGTATCGACGGCAGCTGGCTTCAACTCGAAGCGCCGCTGGCCTGGTGGGAGGTCGGTCTCACCTTGCTGCCGCTGGGCGTCATGGGGTACCTGGGTGGGGTGCTCGGAGTGGTCTTTGGCGCGTTGGGTGTGGGGGCGAATTGACGCATCGCCCGCTCGGATCACAAGGCACCGGCGCGGGTCATGGCCATGGTCGGCGCCACCGCGATGGCGGCGGGTCTGTATGCAGAGCTGGGCCTGCCGTAGCCGTCAGCTGCCGTAGCCGCCAGCCGCCGTAGCGGAAGTGCTGTGCCTCCGGCCGCGCCAGCCACTCGGCCAGCGACTGTGCCGAGCGGTCGCGCGCTGACAGCAGGGGATCGCTGATGGGCCAGTCGATGCCGATGTCAGGGTCGTCCCAGGCGATGCCCGATTCCGCCTCGCCGTTGTAGGTGCCGGTGGTGAAGTACTCGATATCGGCCACGTCGGAGAGTGCGCAGACGCCGCGCGCGAACGACGCCGGCGCCCACAGCTGCAGGTGGTTCTCGTCGCTGGCGGTGATGGCCTCGTAGCGACCCAGCGTGGGTGATCCGGGCCGGATGTCGACGGCCACGATGAAGGCCTCGCCCCGGACCACGCGCATGAGCTTGCCCATGGGCGGCTGCCACTGGAAGTGCAGGCCCCGCGTCACGCCGCGGTGCTGCGGCTGTGGTTGAGCTGCACGAATGAGCTCGGCAGCCCGAGATCGGCGAACGCGGCGAAGTGATCGGCGTGGAAGGCCTCCATGAAGAAGCCGCGCTCATCGGTGAAGATCTCGTGCTCGACGACGAGGACCTCGGGGATGGAGGTGCGCTGGACCGTGACCTTCATGCGCTCCCTCCGTCTGGTGTGCCAGGTACTCGGCGAGTGCCTCCGTGCCATCGGTCGCAGCGTGACGCCCGTCGCAGCGGCCCGCGACGTGTCCAGCACGCCCCAGCGCGGTGGCCGCGAGGGACGCTCGAAGTCGGCCTGGGAGATGGGCTTGAGCTCGCGTCCGGGCCGTCGCAGCGCCAGGACGGCGCGCGCCCAGTCGTAGCGCGACGCGATCCCACGGTTGACGAGGTGGTAGGTCCCCCCGCGGGTTCGCGCCACGAGCGCGTGGATGGCGCGCGCAAGATCGAGCGTGTAGGTCGGCGAGCCATACTCGTCGGCCACGACGGCGAGTGGCGCCTCGGCCAGCCGGTCGGCCGCCGCGGTGATCTTGTCGGGGAAGTCGCCGCCCGGCGGACCGAAGAGCCAGGCCGTGCGCACGATCCAGAGCCCGTCGTGCTCGGCGAAGGCCTCGCTCGCAGCCTGTTCGCCGGCCAGCTTGCTGGCGCCGTACGCGTTGGGCGGGTCGACCGCATCGTCCTCGCGATAGCCCTGTCCGTCGCGCGCTCGCCACTGAAGACCTCGTTGGTGGAGATGAGCAGCAGGCGCGCGCCGGCCTTCCGGCAGGCTCGCGCCAGCACTCCCGTCGCCTCGCCGTTCCGGCGCATCGCGCCCTCGGGGTCCAGGGCGGCGGCGTCGACCGCGGTCATGGCCGCGGTGTGGATGACCAGACCGGGGCGATCACGCTCGACCAGCGCGGCGCGAGCTGGCCGGATCGTCGAGGTCGAGCAGCGGCCGGTCCCAGCCGCTGACCGGTCCCGGCGCCGTGGCCAGCAGCGCGCGACCCAGCCGGCCACGGGAGCCGGTGATGACGAGGGCATCGTCCTGCGGATCGGTCACGCTGCCGTGCTCGTGCTCAGGCGTCGCGCGTCGCCGGCCGCCATGGCCCCGGCATCGAGCAGCGACTCGATGGTGCCGGCGTCGTGCCAGTCGCCCTCGTAGTGGCGCGCTGTAGAGCCCGCCCTCGCCGATGTAGTGGTTGAGCACGTCGGTGATCTCGAACTCACCGCGGCCGGACGGGGTCAGGCGTTCGATGACGTCGAACGCGCCCGGGCGCAGGAAGTAGACGCCGATGGGGATGGAGTCGCTCTTGGGCTGCTCGGGCTTCTCCTCGAACGCGACGACGTTGCCATCCTCGTCGAACTCGGCCACGCCGAAGCGCTGCGGGTCGGGCACCCGGTAGAGCAGCGCGCCCGCGCCGTACGGTCCGGCCTCGAACTCGGCCGCCACCTTCGACGAGCGGGTCACCACGCAGGATGTTGTCGCCGAGGACGACGCAGAAGGGCTCCTGGCCCACGAACTGCCGGCACAGGCCGATGGCGTGGGCGATGCCGAGGGACCCGCGCTGATAGCGGTAGGTCAGGTCGAGGCCGTGCTCCTGGCCGTCGGACAGCAGCTCCACGATATCGCCGATGCTGCGCGCCACCGAGGATGACCATGACCTCGTTGATGCCCATGCCCGCAAGCGTCTGCAGCGGGTAGTAGATCATGGGCCGGTCGTAGACCGGCAGCAGGTGCTTGTTGGTGACGAGCGTCAGCGGATGCAGCCGCGAGCCGGTGCCTCCGGCGAGGACCACTCCCTTCATCTGTCTCTCCCGTGCTCGGACGACCCGGGGGCAGGCCGGACGCTCCGCATGCTATCGATGCCGCGGCGCCGTGACGCACCACCCGTTGGTCCTGCCTGGCGTCGGGACCGGGCGCGCGCTTCGCTATGCTGGTTCGCACGCGACAGACGCGCACGGGACGAGGAGGTACGAGTGGACCTGGGGCTGAATGGCAAGCGGGCGTTGGTGGGTGGCGGCGGCTCCGGCATCGGGGCCGGCATCGCCGGCGTGCTGGCGGCAGAGGGCACCCGCGTGGTGCTCATCGGACGGACCGCGGAGCGCCTGCGCGCTGGGGCGGAGGCCATCGGCGCTGCCTGGGTCGTCGCCGACCTGGCGACGGCGGACGGCCCCGCGGCGGCGGTCGCAGCAGGCGTGGAGCAGCTCGGCGGGCTGGACCTGCTGGTGGTCAACTCCGGCGGGCCTCCGGCGGGCACGTTCGAGTCACTGGGCGAGGATGACTGGCTGCGGGCCATCGACGGCACGCTGCAGTCCGACCCTGCGCCTGATCCGCGCGGCCCTGCCGCACCTGCGCGAGGGCAGCGACCCGGCCATCGTCGTCAACCTCTCCTCGTCCGTGCGTGAGCCCATCCCCGGCCTGACCACCAGCAACGTGCTGCGCCCGGGGCTGGCCGGGCTCATCAAGAACCTCACCGCGGAGATCGCGCCGATCCGCATCAACGGCGTGGCGCCTGGCCGCTTCGCCACCGATCGCGTGCGGCAGCTGGACGCGACCCGAGCCCAGGCCGATGGCGTCTCCGTGGATGAGGTGCAGCGCCAGACGGAGGCGAGGATCCCGCTGGGACGCTACGGGCGACACCGACGAGATCGGCCGCGTCGCGGCATTCCTGTTGTCACCCGCGGCGTCATACGTCAGCGGCGCCATCGTGCCCGTCGACGGGGGCATGGTGCGCGCCCTTCCATAGCCACACAGCACCACAGGGGGACCAGCGTGCAGGGCATCTACAACATCGTTCCCACGCCCTTCGACGAGACCGGCGCCATCGACGAGGCCAGCCTGGCGCGGCTCATCGAGTTCGTCATCGGCACCGGCGTGGACGGGCTCACCATCCTGGGCTTCCTGGGAGAGGCGGGCAAGCTGACCGAGTCGGAGCGCGCGCTGGTCATCGAGATCAGCGTGGCCACGGCCGGTGGCCGCGTCCCGGTCGTCGTCGGCGCCACCGCGCCGGCCACGGACCCCGGCATCGCCTTCGCACGCGATGCCGTCGCGCGCGGCGCAGCAGGACTGCTGGTGGCGCCGCCGCGCCTGGCCCGCCCCAACGAGGCTGCTGTTCACCGCCACTACGAGGCCATGGCCGACGCAGTGGACGCGCCCATCGTGGTACAGGACTTCCCCTCAGGCTCGGGCGTCTTCATGACGCCCGACTTCATCGGGCGGCTGGCCGCGGACATCCCCTCGTGTCGCTATCTCAAGCTGGAGGACGACCCCACCGCGCAGAAGGTCAGCGCCATCCTGGCAGCCAACCCGGATGTGCAGGTCTTCGGCGGCCTCGGCGGCAACTTCATGCTGGAGGAGCTGCAGCGCGGCGCGGTGGGCATGATGACCGGCTTCGGCTTCCCGGAGATCCCTGGTCTCGATCTACCGCGACTTCCGTGCAGGCGCTTTGGACCGGGCGCGTGACACCTTCTATCGCTACCTGCCGCTCATCCGCTACGAGAACCAGGCCGGCCTGAACCTGCCGCTGCGCAAGCTCATCTACCAGCAGCGCGGGGCCATCGACCACGCCACGCCACGCCGGCCGTATCCGGCACTGGATGAGACGACGCTGCTCGAGCTGGCTGCGCTCGTCGAGCATCTCGGGCTGTCCGTGCCGGGCCCCGTCACGATCGAGTAGGCCCCGGGCGGCCGACTCCCCACTCTGGCTCAGCGCTCGTCCTTGTACGGGGGTCGGAGCTGCGGGAACATCGGGTAGTGGCGCAGGTTGCTCGTCGCCAGCTCGGCCTCGAGGTCGATGGCCGTCGAGGCGATCACGAGGTCCGCGAGGCCGATGGTGCGATGGCTGCGTCGCCACTGGCGGCCCAGGTCCCCGGCCCGCCGCGCGATCGACTCGGTCACGTCGACCCACCGCAACGCGGCGAAGGCCCGCTCTGCCGCTCCGCGTTCGTGGCTCCGCAGCCCCCGCAGGACCTCGATGCGCGTCACCTCCGACGCGATGAGTCGCCGATCGACCGAGGTGGCCCAGGCGATGGCCGGCTGATGACCGCGCAGGATGTCGATGACGACGGTCGTGTCGATGACCGTCAGCGGGAGCGCCACCGCGTCTCCAGCCGCTCATCACGAGCGCGATCGGCGCCGCGCACGTCATCCACGAACGCCGCGCCGGCGGGAAGCCGGGGGAGCGATCCGAACGTCTCTCGCAGGGCGGCACGCTGACGTGCCAACTCGGTCGCTTCATCGTCGGCGTCGGAGAGGTACAGGTCGATAGCCTCGCGGATCAGATGCGAGGCCGTGACGCCCCCGGCGTCGGCACGCCGGGCCAGCTCCTCCGACTGCTCCGGATGCAGGTAGATCTGGGTCCGCTTCACGATGTACGTACTATACATCGTGGGCGTCCGTGCTCCTCTGGGCGCAAACGCGCCGGCCCCTATGTCGTCGCGATGCGGCGCTGCTTGATGCGCCCTTCGTCAGCCGCGAACGGGCCGCTGCCCAGGGCGTAGGTCTCCACCATCGGCAGCATCGCCTCGGGATACTCGTCGAGCGACGTTCGATAGTCGCGGCTGAGCGCGGCCACCCCGTCACGGATCTGCACGGCACGATCGGCACGCCAGGCGTCGTCGACCGTCGCGCCCTCGGTGAGCTCGAGGAAGACCCCCGGCCGTGGCGTCTGCGACTCGTCCTGCACGACCGCCAGCTGGAACGAGTGGACCATCCCCGCCACGTCGGGGTCGCGATAGATGGTCGCCTCCACGTCCTCGGGGTAGATGTTGGCGCCCATGACGCTGATGGTGGCGTCACGCCGGCCGAAGATCCAGACGAAGGGGAGGGGCACGGGCTCGGTCCACGGCAGGGGACCACGTGGCCCGTGGACCGCAGGTTCCTGGCCCAGCCGGTCCAGGTCGTAGCCGTGCGCTTTGAGCACCCGGCCGATGCGGTGGTACCTCGCCAGCCCGCCCTCGTCGTGGACGTTGTAACGGATGCGCGGCGCCAGCAGGTCCAGCCGACTGACGGTGGCCACCACCTCCGACTCGGCGTTCACCTCCAGGTAGTGGATGAGCGGGTTGTACTGGAAGACCATGGGCAGGCGCGAACGATCGCCGAACAGCGCGGCTCGCACGTCGGGGTCGGCCCGCGCCAGGCGCCGGACGGCGACGCTCACCGGTGTCTCGGCTGCCATGCCCACCTCCAGGTCCGTCGCACCGTAGCCCGAGTACACCGACGTGAAGCGCTCCAGGAGGTAGTCACGCAGGCCCTCGGCCATGCCCTCGCCGCCGACCAGGCCGTGAAGCTCGTACTCGGCCCACGGGAAGCCGTCAGCGTCGCCCACGTCCAGCATGCGCTTGAGGAACGGCGGATAGCCGCAGATGGCGTAGCGGTAGCCGGGTCCCAGCAGTCGCAGGGTGGAGAAGATCTTGTCGAGGTCCGGGCCGGTCGACTTGACGATGCCGTGGCGGTTCATGCCGGCCGCGGTATTGACGCCGGCGGCCCATGCGCCCATGGAGAAGGCGTTGATGGTCACCAGCGGCTGCGCCCCGAAGATGTAGCGGGCGAAGAAGCCGATGTTGCGATGGGCGATGTTGCGCTCCCGCTGACCGCGGATCCAGTCGTAGGGGCGGCCCGTCGAGCCGCTGGACTCGTCGAGGGTCGTGCCGACGAAGGTGAAGCGTCCGCCGACGCAGCGATCCTCCATCGAGTAGCAGTCGATGTAGTTGCGCTTGTCCGTCTCCGGCAGCGAGTGCAGGATGCCCAGCGGCCAGGCCCTGTCCGCGCGGATATCGTGGTCTCGCAGGAGTCGACGGTAGGCCGGCACGCGGCGGATCGCCCGGAAGGCGGCCCGTTCGGCCCGCAGGCGGCCCAGGAACTCCAGCCCACCTGGCGGGCCATAGGTGAACAATGCCTTGAGCCAGGCATATCGAAGGCCGAAGAGGCGGAAGGCGACGTCGAGCGGGAACAGCCAGGCGGCCCGCAGGAATCCACCCAGCGCGGGCGGCGTCAGCGCCGTCGCGCCCCATGGCGCTGGTCGCACCGTCTGCCTCGTCGTTCGCCTGGACCGTATCGTGTCCATCTCATCCTCCAGGTCAGGAATCGCTTGGCCCGCGGACCGCGCCGGACATCACGACGCCCTGGTCGCTGACGGTGGCCGACGTGGCGACGAAGCGGGCAGACGCGCCGCCGTCCAGCGCGATCGCCACGGGGAGGAGCGCGAGAGCCTGCTCGCCCGCGCCGCCGCTCGGTCATGAAGGCTGCGAACTTCTGGCACGCGGACTCCGTGAACGGGTCCACGTCCATGCCGCTCGAGACACGTGTGACCGCGGTGCCGGCTGGCACCGTCGGTGTCGAGGTCGTCATCGATCCAGCACGTGCCACCGAGCCGCAGTGGCCCCACGGGCACGTTGAACTGCAGGGTCGTGCGCACGCGCCCGTCGGCCGGGTCGAGTTCGACCGCGATGGCGGCCTCCGCATCCTCGCGGATGGGCGGGCTGCCGCTGTCGTCGGGCAGTCGCGCGCCGGCCAGGATGCGCTCCGCACCCGCCTGAAGCATCTCCCCGGAGATGGTGGTGGTCCAGCTCGCGCCATCGGCCAGGCAGTCGGTAGCAGCGAGGCCCTCTTGGCGATCGCCGGCGGAGTCGGGGGCGTCGGCCGCGGTGGCCCAGATACCGATGCGGACGGTCGGCGTGTCCGCAGCGTCCCATGGCTCGGTCAGGTCCGGGAGAGACACGACCGTGGCATCGGGGAAGAAGTCGGGCTTCTGCTCGGTGGCCAGCTCGATGGCTTCCAGCACACCGGCCCAGGCACCCGGGTCGAGTGCTGCAGCCTCGGCCTCGATGCAGACCGCCGGGGCGGGTCCCGCGTCTGCGAGGGTGCCGCTGGCCTCGGCGTGCACGCTCGACGCACCGCCGGCGAGAGCGCAACCCCCCGGCGATCACCACCATGGCCGTGCCCAACCTCGAAACCAGGGGGCTGCGCTTCACGTCCTGTGCCAGGGCCTGGGCGACTCGCATGGGTGGTCCTCCGTCCGCAGGCGCCGAGGATCCGGCGTTGGTACCCAGTTTCGCGATAAGGATGCGTTGGCGCACCGGGCAGCGCCTCAGCCGTCGCCTCATTCGTGACCCAGTCGACCTCGCGAGGCGGCGTGCGAACAGCGTGGGGCTCTCGCGGGCCCGACGCCACCCAGCGTGGGGGCCGTCGGTCACTTGACGCGGGGACTGGGGCAACGAAGATGGACGCGTGCGGTGGCGGTTCGGTCCGTGCCGTGCAGGAGGGACCATGGCGCTGCGTTCGCTCAGTCGCCGGGAGTTCATGGTCAACGTCGTTGCCTCGGCTGCGCTGATGCCCCTCTATCACCGCCGTGAGTGGCGATCACGCGACGACACGCGTGCCTGGCAGCTCGAGCGCATCAGGCACGTGGTCGACCACGCCTATGCCCAGGTGCCGCTCTACCGCGAGACGTATCGAGCCGCCGGCATCAAGCCTGGGGACATCCGCAGCTGGGATGACGTGGCTCGCCTGCCCACCGTGGGCAAGTCGGACATGAGCGAGGGTTACCCCCATCGCGTCCTTGCCGCTGACGTGTCGCTGGCCGATTGCCTGAATCCACCAGCTCGGGCTCCACCGGGCGCATGCTCACCATCGCCCACCGGGCCACGCGCACCTGGGCCTATGTGCTCGCCACGCAGCGGCTGCTGCGCTGGTGCACGGGTGGCTCGTACCCATTCTGGTATCGCCAGGCCTACATCTACACCTCGCCCTTCCCGGTACCCCACGGCACGCGCATCTATCCGCTGCGCTTCATCCCCACCGTGTCCGACCCGGATCCGATGCTGGCCGAGCTGCGTGCCTTCCGCCCCCACATCCTGACCTGCTACCCAACGGTCCTGCGTGACCTGCTGGCGGCTGACGCCGATGGGCTTCGAGCGATCGAGCTTCGGGGCGTCTCGGTCTCGAGCGAGGTCTCCACGCAGGACGAGCGCGACGGCTGGTCAGAGCTGCTGGGCTGCCCGGTACGTGACGAGTACTCGTCCGAGGAGCTCACTCGCATGGCCGCCCAGTGTCCGCAGGGTCGCTACCACCTCATGGAGGACATCACCTACCTGGAGATCCTCGATACCGACACCGGGCGGCCTACCACGGGCATCGGCGAGGTCGTGGGTACCGAGCTGCACAACGAGGCCATGCCCTTCATCCGCTATCGGCAGGGTGACCTGGCCCGCATCAACCTCGAGACGTGTCCCTGCGGCCGGCCTGGCCGGCTGCTGGTCGACCTGGCGGGCCGCGCCAACGACGGCTTCTGGGCGCGCGACGGGGGCTGGCTCTCGCCGGGCCTGCTCCTTGATGCCTGTTATCGGACGCTGATGTCCGCGCCGGATGCCGTGGCCGTCTACCGCCTGGTGAAGCGGTGGGCAGCGCCGCCTGGAGGTCGTGCCTGGCAAGGCCTGGGCCGCAGGCACGGCAGAGCACCTGCGGATCGACCTCGCGGGCCAGCTGGACGGTCGCCTCGAGATCTCGGTCGCGGTGGTCGATGGCCTGGAGCGTGGGGCAGCCGGCAAGCGCGCCACCATCGTCCGTACGGTCGAAGCCCCTCAGCCGCCCCGGCCCAGCAGGAAGCCGGCGTAGAAGATGACCCAGGCGACCCCGTACAGCGCGAGGCAACCACGGGGCCAGCGCCTGACCGCCGGTCGCCCCAGCCAGCCCAGCAGGGCCATGACCAGGCCGAACACGAGCAGCCGCTCGACGCGGTTGAGCAGGGTGAAGAAGACGACCTGCGCCAGCTCGATGCCGTCGAGGGCTGCGGCATGGATGTAGACCTTCACCGGCAACCCCTGCAGGATCCCGTTGAGGAAGGCGACGGGGCCCTGCTCGGCCAGCTCGGCCCGGGCCTGGGCGAGGTCGGCATCGCTGATGCCGGGCAGGGCCACGATGACCCCGGAGAGCCCGTCACCGAGGGCGAGGGTGACCAGGTACAGG
>CAVQIZ010000003.1:0-507686 GCA_963712735.1 uncultured Chloroflexia bacterium
GTTGGGCTTGCCGATAGGATTAGGCCGTGAGCCGCACATCCAAACGACGCCACGGGCAGCGACGACGCCAACGCCCTGGCCCACGCCACGGCCAGCGCGCAGCAGCGCCGTCACTCGATGACGTGTCCGCCGCCGCGTTCGCTGCCGCCACTGGGCTCGCCGACGAGCCCAGTCCGGCCGTCGCCGAAGGGCTCGCCAGCTCGTTGGTCGCACAGTGGATGGGCGCTGAGCTGAAGGACGCCGATCCGGTGCTGCTCTTTGGCAGCGCCATGGTCGATTACCTTGCGCGGGAGGCGAGTCGCGACGCGCTGGCTCTGCTCGCGGCTCTCCGTGCCGTTGACCCGATGGTCCTCGAGCTCGACTGCACGCGCGCCATCGGACAGCTTCGCGATGCCGGCGTCCCTCGGCCCGACTGGTTCGACATGGTTGGCACAGCCGGTATCGAGCGCGCCTGGGTGGCCACGGATGTGTTCGACGACCAGGACTTCCTCGTCGGGCGCTTCAGCTACGGAGGCGAGCACGCGCATGACCTGTGCGTGCTGGTCGACCACAACATCCTGCACATCGCCAAGGACATCGGCCTGGCGCCTGGTTCGGCCGACCTGCGATCGAGTTGGGAGGCGCAAGAGGGCATCCGCATCGTCGACCTCGATGTGCAGGCGTACTCGGACCGGCTCCATGATGCGCTCGATAGCCTCGAGCACGTGTGGGAGCCGCCGGTGACCGACGAGCTGCGATCGCTGCTGCCGCTCGCCTCCAAGCGCTTGATGGGCCTGCCGAGACCTCGGCCGATCAGGCGGAAGCCGATGAGCCAGGCGGCGCGGGACAAGCTGTACACCAGCTTCCGCCGTTCCGAGCCTGGCCGCGAGCTGGGCCGCGACACGTCATTCGTCCGCGACCTGATCGACTACGGAGCTGACCAGTTCGACGATGCGCTGCACTGGAGTCCCATCGTGGTCGAGCTCGCGCTCACCGACTGGTTCCCGCGCAAGTTCACCTTCGATGACGAGGACATCGAGCGTCTCCCGGTCGAGTTGCGGGCCTGGCTGCGGTTCACGGGGAGCGAGCGAGGTCTCTCGACGTCCGCCATCGCCGAGATGCTCGCTGCGGTGGACGAGTTCGAGCCGGAGTATCGGAAGGCCATGCGTGATCCCACGCGGGCCGGCCCGGCCAAGTCCATCGCCATGCTGATGGCGTCAGACGGTGTCGATCTCGCGGATGCGGAGGCCGTCCAGCGGTGGATCGATGCCTTCAACGAGCGACCCGAAGAGGAACGCATCCGGCTCACCGACTAGCGCATCCGGCTTCGGCACTCAGCGCCCGGTCATCGACCCGGAGATCCGTCCTCGCCGCCACCTGCATCGTTCTCCGCGCGCTCTTCTTCGATGAGACGTGCGTGCTCGGCGGCCGCGTCGGCGTGGGCGCGATCGCCCGCCGCTCCCTGGGGACGCTCGTCGAGCTCGGCGATCGCGTGGCGCCGGCCGTAGATGATCAGCACATCGCCCGGCTGGATGATCGTCTCGGCCACCGGCGCGCCCATGTACGTGCCGTCGGGTCGGTCGATACCAAGCAGGATGGCGCCCTCCTGGCGAAGGCCGAGCGCTCCCAGGCTGCGCCCGGAGAGCCAGTCGCCAGGTCCGACCGCGAGCTCCGTCACGACGTAGGTGCCGCCCAGGTGGAGGAGTGCGGCATAGTCGCGCACGTCGATATCGGTCCATCGACCCAGGGCACGCACGGTCAGCTTGGTGACCTGTCGGTCGACCCAGTAGCTCTTGAAGAGGACCCAGAGCACCGCCATCCCCAGCGCGAGCGCGAGGAGCCGCAGGATGGGAGTGGCTGAATCATCGGGCCAGGCGAAGGTCAGGATGATGGATGCCACGACCGCCGCGATGCCGGCGTTGCCTAGCAGCATCAGCGCCATCACCACCCGTCGCCGGACCGGATGGCGGACGACAGCCTCCGATTCGGACGTCGTGAACCCGGCGCCACTGAAGGCCGAACGGGCCTGGAACCGGGCCGACTCGCGCGACAGGCCCGTCGCGGTCAGCGCGATGGTGGCGATGCGCGTGATCAGCAGTGAGATGGTGATGATGACGAGGAGCGAGCCGACCGCGGTCACGCTGGACAGCGTAGACCAGAGGCGAGTCCCGGCGATGGCCCGATGCGCGTGCTCGGTCGCGGACTCCCGGACCGACGCAGAGCGCTACGCGGGCGTGGCGACGTGCAGCATCTCCTGCGCCCGCAACAGGCTCTGCTCCGCGCCTCGTACGAGCAGCTCCACCACCTCGGCTGCCGGCAGCACCGAGCGGACGGCACCGCTGCCCAGGCCGGAGAAGGGAACAGCCGTATCCGTGGCGCTGTCCGGCATCACGGGCAAGGGGGTGTAGGGCACCCGGCCGTCGGCACTGTCCGGCTGCACCAGCGCTCGCTCGAGACGCAGCCGTTCATCCGCCGGAGTCTCCACCAGGCGCTCCTTCCAACCGTCGTTGACGGAGGCCTCGTGCGTTGCGAGGAAGCGTGTCCCGACGTTCGCGCCCACCGCGCCGAGGAGCAGGACGGCTGCAACACCACGCCCGTCGACGATGCCGCCCGCCCCGACCACGGGCAGGGGCGCGACAGCGTCGACGACCTGCGGGATGAGGGCCAGGCTGCTGAGGGGAGCGCCGTAGCCACCCGCCTCAGCCCCCTGGGCGATGACGATGTCCGCGCCCTGGTCCGCCGCGAGGCGTGCCTGGTCCACGGTGTGGACCTGGGCGATGACGAGGGCGCCGTGATCGTGGATGCGTGGGACGAGGTCAGCGGGCAGGCCGGACGAGACGGAGATGGCCCGCGGTCGCGCGGCCAGGGCGACGTCAAGGCACTCGGGGTGCGCATGCAGCCAGGTCAGCGTGAAGTTCACGATGAACGGCGCCTGCGTCGCCTGGTGCATGGCCGTGAGCTCATCTCGCAACTCATCGGCTGAGCGCTTCGCGCCTCCGATCGTGCCGATGGCACCCGCATCGGAGACAGCTGCCGCCAGTGCCGCGCCGCTCCCGAAGCGACCCATCCCCGCCTGGATGATCGGGTGTTCGATGCCGAGCAGGTCGACCAGCGGCGTATTAAGCATGGCGCGACTCCGTTGTGACGGCTCCATCGAGGGAGCAGCACGCTGCGGCTCCGAGAGCGGTCGTGGCAGCGTATGTCGCCCGGTCGATCCGCGCAAGACGAAAGTGCACCGATGTGCTGTCTCTTTCGAGCGACAGCGCGGACATCTCTACCCATGGCGAAGTGCGGTTGCCAACGGGAGGAGAATCTGGTGTAGCGGGAGGCGACGACGCGCGGCCCACTGACCATGGCCGCCTGAGCCGCGCCGAGCCACTGGCGAACCCGGTCCGCCGAGTCAAGGGAGCAGGCGATGCCGCACATCCACGAGGAAGTCCGGGTCCAGGCACCCGTCGAGCATGTCTGGAGCGTCTACTGCGACACGTCGCGTTGGAACGATTGGATGCCACGGAGTGAGTGGTCGGGGTTCAGCGGTCCGGTGGACAAGGTCGGGACGACGTACGCCTACTCGTCCAAGTTCATGGGCTTCGAGATGACGGGCACCACCGAGGTCGTCGAGGTCGAGCCGCTGCGGCTCATCCACGAACACCAGGAACCCGGCCCCATGGAGATGTACCTACGCTTCGAGCCGGACGGTGACGCGACCAACTGCGTCGTCGATGCCGAGTACGAGATGCCGGGCAGAGTGCCTGGCTTCGTGAAGGACATCATGAACAAGGCCTGGTTCGAGCGCCAGACGCGCCACATGCTGGCCGACTTCAAGGCCATCGCCGAGGCCAGGGTCCCGGCCGAGGCCTAGCCGCGACGCGTGAAGGCCCGTCCGTCGCAGGGCGGGCCTTCGCAAGCGTGCGCCGAGCCCCCGCTGTGCCGATTCGGCCCAGCCTGTGCTGTACCATTCGCGTCCGCGCAAGGAGGCCCGCAGTGTCGCTCAGCACGCAGGAGAAGATCGCCTGGTTGGAGCAGGTGCCGCTGCTCGCCGGCTGCAGTCCCGCGGTCATCGAGAAGATCGCTGCCGCCACCGGTGAGCAGACATTCGAGACACGGACAGGCCGTCGTCCAGCAGGGCCAGGTCGGCAACGGCCTCTACATCGTGGTCTCCGGGGCGGTGCGCGTCGTGGCCGGCAGCGAAGTGCTGGCCCGTCTCGGTCCCGGTGAGTTCCTGGGCGAGCTCTCGGTCATCGACCAGCAGCCGCGCAGCGCATCCGCCATCGCCGACGGCCCCACCGTCTGCCTGGCGCTGGCCTCCTGGGACCTCATCGAGCTGCTGGCGCAGGACTCCGAGCTGGCGCTCAACCTGCTGCGCGAGCTGGCCGGCCGGCTGCGCCGCGCCGACGCGCAGCTGCGCGATTGACGCGCGACATGAACGACGCCGAGGTCCTCGACACCCTGGCCCGGCTGGCCCTCTTCGCCGACCTCGACCGGCCCCAGCTGGAAGCCGTGACGCACACGATGTCCGAGGAGTCCTTCCCGGCCGGGCATCGCATCCTGCGCCAGGGCTTCTCCGGGTCCGGCTTCTTCGTCATCGTCGATGGCGAGGTCATCGTCCGCGTCGATGGCGAGGACGTGGCCCGGCTTGGACGGGGTGAGTTCTTCGGCGAGATCTCGCTGCTGCTGGGTGAGCCACCGGTGGCCGACGTCCTGGCCGCGAGCCCGGTGAAGGCTCTGCACCTGGCGGGTCCCGACCTGCGCGACTTCCTGCTCGCCTACCCCCAGGTCATGTATCGCATGTTGCAGTCGGTCAGCCGCCGCCTGGAGCGTGCCAACCGCCGCAGCTAGCGCTGCGCATGGACAGCCTGAGGCCTGCGCCGGGCCCCTCACCGCCCTCGCCGCCACACCCGCCGGGCACCTACGACGCCATCGTGGTCGGCAGCGGCCCCGGTGGTCTGCAGATCTCCTACTACCTGTCCCGGCTCGGCATCGACCACGCCGTCATCTCGGCCGACCCGGGGCCGGGCGGCATGTTCCGGCACTATCCCTTCTTCCAGCGCCTCCTCTCGTGGACCAAGCCCCACGCCCGCCTGCCCCGCGATTCGCGGGAGTACGAGCGCTACGACTGGAACAGCCTGGTCGCGCTGGAGCCGGAGCACCGCGCCGTGATGCCGGCGCTGATGGACGGCTCGTCGGAGTTCCCCTCCCGTTCCGAGATGGAAGCCGGCATCCGGCTCTTCGCGGAGCGCACCGGGCTGCAGGTCCGCTACGAGACGCCGTGGCAGGGCACCAGCCGAAGCGGTGAGCGCTACGTCCTGCACACCCAGGTCGGCGACTACGTCAGCCGTGTCGTCATCCTCGCCGTCGGCGTGGCCGATCCCATCCTGCCGGGCACGCCCGGTATCGAGCACGCGGCCCACTACGTCGACACGCGCGAGGCGGCCAGCTACGCCGGCAAGCGCCTCTTCATCATCGGCAAGCAGAACTCCGGCTTCGAGCTGGCCAGCGGCCTGCTGCAGTGGGCCAGCCCCATCATCCTGGCCTCGCCGCGCCCGGCCGAGCTCTCGGTGAACCTGCACTCGCTCGGCGGCGTGCGGGCCCGCTACATCCAGCCGTGGGAGGACGCCGCGCTCGGGGGCGGTGTGTTCATCCTCAACGCCTCCATCGAGCGCATCGAGGCGCACA
Organism: uncultured Chloroflexia bacterium; assembly: GCA_963712735.1. Taxonomy (GTDB): domain Bacteria; phylum Chloroflexota; class Limnocylindria; order Limnocylindrales; family CSP1-4; genus JAFMJV01. The sequence continues at coordinate 5,656 of CAVQIZ010000003.1, forward strand.
CGTCGGGGCTGGCAGTCCATACGCGCCGGTCGGATACCTCCGAGCCGTTCGTGGCGGAGGTGGACGAGGTCATCGCCGCCACCGGCTTCCGGGCGCCCCTGCTCGACCTCGAGGACGTCGGGGTGAGCGTCTTCGGTCGCAGCGGCCTGCCCATCATGACCAACGCCTACGAGAGCGCCACCGCGCCGGGGATCTACTTCGGAGGCACCATCGGCCAGGGGGTGTCGGGCCTCAAGAAGTACGGCATCCCGGCCAACTCCGGCGCCGTGCACGGGCATCGCTACAACGCGCGCCTCCTGGTCGACGACGTGGCGTCACGCTACTTCGGCGTCCATCGCCCGCGACCCGTCCTGCCTGCCGACGACGTCGTCGAGCGGCTCCTGGCGTCGGCCTCCATGGCGCCGGAGCTGTGGCATCAGAAGTCGTACCTGGCGCACGCCATCTCCCGAGATCCCGACGGACTGGTCCGGGACGAGGGCATCGTCTCGCTGGCCGAATACGTCGACACGGCCGGCCCGGACGGAGCGGCCATCACCGTCGAGACCGACGACAAGGGCGACATCCACCCCGCGGTGTACGTGCGACGCCGTGGCCGGGTCGATGCCGACGCCACGCTCGAGAGCAGCCCGCTACTGGACTTCCGCAGCGAGCAGCACCGCGCCCAGCTGCGCTCGCTCATCGCGGACGTCCTCGCCTGACCGCGTGCGAACGACCTGCTTCCTGATCGCCGACATCTTCGGGGTATGCGGGCTACCTCGCCGACGTCGAGCTTGACCACGCGCTGACCCCGGGCGCCGATGACCCCCGGGCGTCGTCACCCGAAGTCGAGTCCGCCTCGCATCGGTGAGACACCGTCCCCGCCGAGCGGCAGCACGAGCGCGCTGAAGCGGCCGACGTGTTCGTACTCCAGCTCGAACGGCACGGCGCTGCTGTCAGACACGCCCAGGTGCTCGACGGCAGCGGCCGAGAGCAGTGCGTAGGCGTGCCAGCCGGTGGCGGCCACGACATCGTTCTTGAGCATCCGGTGCGCCGTAGTCACGTCCGGACCGAGCAGCTCGGTGCTGCCGGCGATCGTCTGGGCGATGTAGTTTCCGTGGTGCAGGATGAACTTCAGGTCGAGCCGCGCTCCCGAGCTGCAGGCATCGCAGGTGCATGTCAGCCCGTCCTCGGTGCGTCGCAGGTGATCGCGGAAGCTCGCGTAGCAGCCTCGCAGGCAGGCCGTCACCTCGTCCCCGCGGATGGCCAGGTCCTGGTCGTCCGCATACGCGAAGACCGCGTCCCCCTCCAATTTCGCCAGCACGAAGGGCGGCGCGAGGCTGCTCACGATGGCATCGAGGAACGTCTTCATCAGGGGATACGCCGCCGGCATCTCACCCTGTTCGACCTGCTCCCGGTGAGCGCTGCCGACAGCCGCCAGGAAGGCGGTGTAGCCGGAGATGTCAGCCAGGAGCAGCGTCGCACGGTTCGAACGCTGGTCACTCATGGGAGCGTGCTCCGTCGGACACCGAGCGAGCCTACCACCGGGTGGGCGCACCCGTATCCGGTCGAAGGCTTGACGTAGAGCGACGACACAGGCGGGTGCCGGCAACCGGACGTGGGCTCCGGACCCCAGCGATCCGCGCGTTTCGTGGGCTGCGCGCACCAGGATTCCGAAGTCCTGTCGGTGGGGTGGGTTGGGGTGCAGTCGTCGGCTGGTACTTTCGTCATCCGGTCGGGGTACATGCCACCCAGGGCTATCGACCACCCCCGATCGCACTCGACAAGGAGCCCGACGTGAAGCACACCCTCAGGACCGTCGCAACGGTGTACCTCGTGGCCGCGATCTGGTTCGCGGTGATGGTCGCCGTCGCGTTCTCAGCCATCGCGCTCATCGATGGCTCGGCCCTCCTCTCCGAAGCGGGCGCGACCGTCCGCTCCGGCCTGGCGATGGGAACGGCCGTGCTGGTGGCGAGCCTGGCTGCCGCCGCCGCCTGGACCAGGCTGCATTCGACTGCCGCCGCGTCCCGGACCGAGCAGCAGCCGCTCGAGGATGACCTGCGAGCGTTCCAGGCGCAGCAAACGGCCTAGCCGCCGGGGCCTCGTCGCTGGCACGCCGCTGGCCTCACAGGGCCACCCACTGGGGCGCCGCCGACACCACGCCATCGCGCTGGGCCGTTCGGCACTTGGCTCCACCACACGCGTCAGCGAGCCTCGTACTACGGGAGGACCGAATGAGTTCGTTCCAGACCTCGACCTCGACGCCGACGCCGACGCCGGCTCCGCTCGATCCGTCCGGGCAGCAGCCTCGCTTCCCCGACGCAGGCTCGTGGCCGCCGGCCGGCTACCGCAGTGCCGGCACCCGCGCCCGCGTTGCCCGCTGGGCCCACGTGCTGGCTGCGCTCGTCTCCCTGGCCCTGGTGGTGATCGTCGTGCAGATCTTCGACATGCTCGACCGCGCCGATCGCTTCCAGCTCACCGAGCGGGAGGTGGACGACTGGCTCGCGCAGATCGAATTCGTCTCCTCCATCGCCGCCTGGGGCACGCTGATCGCCTTCGTCTCGCTGGTCACCTGGCTGAGCCGCAGCGTGGACAACACGCCATCGCTCGGCGGGGGCATCGCCAGGCGCGGTCCGCGGTGGGCCATCGGTGCCTGGTTCATCCCCATCGCCAATGTCGTCATGCCCGCGCTCATCATCCGCGATCTGGCACGCCGCATCAGCCCTCAGCGCCAGGGCCGCGGCGTCCTCGTCCTGGCCTGGTGGCTGTGCTACTGGGGGCCGGCGATCATGGGCTTCTACGTGGGCTTCCTGCCCATCCTGGGGACCGACTCCATCCGCGATCTCTACATCTGGGTGACGGGCGCCCAGATCGTCACCACTCTCGGCTACCTGGTGACGTTCTACGTGGTGCGCGTCCTGCAGCGAGATGCCGACTACTGGGATGCCAGGCTGCGGGCCGACTGGAAGGCCGCTGCAGATGCCGAGCTCGAGCGTCGGCGGGCGGCCCAGGCCGTGCTCGCGCCGGCGTCGGACATGCCCGCGACCGCGTTCGAGCGCTAGAGCCCAGCTCCGGGGTCCTGCCTCAGGTCAGCTCGAGCACGGCCTGCAACCGCGCCTGGGCGTCATCGTCCGGAGTCACCAGCACGAGCACCGGATGCGGCAGCGCCCCGGTGCTGACGTCGTCTCCCTCACGGACCTGCCAGGCGAAGGGAAGATCGGCGAAGGCAGCCTGCGCAGCCTCGGTGAACTCGCGCGCGTCGCTCCTGCGGTCCCACGTCGTCTGCCACACGATGGCCCAGTCATCCTCCGGCCCGCGCAGGTGCAGCAGCCGGTCGCCATCCCATCCCTCCGCTGCACGGGCGTTCTCCAGCAGCGGGAAGGCGAAGGCGTCGTCGCTCTCGTCATCGCCCCAGGGGGCGCCGTCGGCGAGCAGGACACCGATCTGCATCTCACCCATGACCATCTCGCTGGCCGGCTGCCAGCCCGTGCCGAGCGCTCCCGCGATGTCGGGCAGATCGATGACCTGGGGCACGTCAGCGGGATAGCGCTCCGGGTGCATGATCTGCTCCGACGACACCGGCGGGTCCTCCCAGAGGGCGTTCACCGCCTCCCAGCCGCCATCGCTGAAGACCGCGTAGACGAACGCCGCGCCATCGATGTAGGGGAACTCACCTGCCCGGTACAGCAGGTCCGGCACCAGCGGCACGGGCATCGCGTCGGTGGGGATATCCGCGGAGTCCAGCTCATCGAGCCCGGCCGCTCCGAGCCGCTTCATCACCCACATGGCCATGACCAGCGTGGCCTCTCCTTCGGCCAGGGCGTCGATCGCGAGGGCGGCCTCGTCGTCCAGCGCATCGCGCGCGCCGAGCCCGAAGTGCTGGTCCTGCAGGGCATGCATGTGCTCGTGGGCCAGCACCATGAGCTCGCCATCACCGACCTGGGACCCATCGGCCACCACCGTCATGCGCGTGGTCTCGGGATCGTAGTAGCCAATGACGCCGGTGCGTGTCGACCATTCCAGCACCGCGAGGATGTCGAAGTCGAGTGGCAGCATGCCCAGGCGCTCCAGCGCCAGCGCCTCTGCCTCCGTCTCGCGCGCGGCGTCACTCTCGCGCCAGTCGGCGAGCAGATCGTCGAAGGCGGTGTCCGCCCCGAGGAAGCGATAGGGGACCGGCTCCAGCGCGCTGAGCCCCCGGATGGCCTCGGTGCGCCGCATCGTGTCCCTGATGCGCTCGTCGCCCGTGAGGTCACGGCAGCCGCCGGCGGTGAGCACGAGGCAGCAAAGCATCCCCAGCGCTACGCCCCTGCCGATCCGCCTGTCCATGCGCACCTCGATCGCGATCTGCTCCGATTCAGCGCCGATCTCCACGCATCGGCAAGGGCCGAATCGACCGCGAGCCCCCGTACTGCCGAGCCACGTCCCTGTTATACAAACCATTGACAGACCTTAGACAACTAGCCTATGCTCCACCAGACGGGCAGACGCCCCGTCCCTCGACGCAGAGCCCCAGGAGCTGACATGGACTGGACCTACCCCCGCGGTGCCGGGCCTGAGGGCATCTACGAGATCGGGCGCCGACTGGCGGAGCACATCGGTCGCATCCCCGACGCCACCACCTTCACCAACGATGCAAGGGAGATGCTGCGCATCACACGGCGCGTGGAAGCCGTGGCCAGCGGCGGCCGTCTCTTCGTCGGCTTCCAGAACGCTGGCAAGCTCGAGCTGGAGCGCGAGCGCTACGAGCGGCTCGTGGCCGATGGGACCGACATCGTGGCCTTCGGCGAAGGCCAGCTGAACGAGAGCATCCCCGGGCTCGAGTACCGCACCCTGCGGCCGGACCACCAGCGCCTGGCCAACAACTGGTTCCTGGTGACGGACTCACCCGAGCGCGTCGGCTTCGTCAGCTGGGAGATCGGCCGGCCCGACGCCTTCGGGCAGGGGGGTGCTGCCACGTCGGGCAAGGAGTTCGTGGGTTTCATCACCGACGACCCGCTGGTGGTGACAGAGCTGGCGAGCGTGCTCGGCACGTGGGGCCGTCCGCTACGGCCGGCACCGCGCACGACATCACCGGCGGACGCGGAGCGACCCGATCCCGCCAGTCAGCTCCTCATCGATGCCATCAAGCAGACCTCGGTCGAGCCCACGGGAGCGCCCGCCGGCGCGGTGGTGCTGGCCGTGCGCCGGGACGACAGCGATCGCGCGCTTCGTACCGCCGTGGCCATCGCACTCCAGGAGCAGCGACCACTGGTCATCGTCGACCGCAGCTCGGAGAGCGTCTTCGGCACCCCCTACAGCGACCTTCGCGGCGACGATGAGTATCGGCCCCAGCCCGACCGGCTCTTCGGGGCCACGACCGCGGTCCGAGAGGGCCGCGCACGCACGGCGAGAGCCATCACCGCAGCCACCGTGCTGGGCGTGAAGGCCGGCGCCTGGTTCCCCACGCGATCGGGATCGGACGGGCTGGCCGAAGCGGTCGGTCGATTCGACGGCAGCCTGATCGTCCTGCCCGACTCCGTCCGCCACCCGTCCGTGGCCGAGCGCATCCGCGGCATGACGCTCGAGTCGCTCGAGAAGATCGGCGTTCCGATCGTCATCGCCGACTAGCCGGTCAAGGGCCGCACGACCACCGATGGACCACACGAGCACGAGCATCCTCGACAGGACCAGCCCTGCCCACGCCGATCGCGATGTCTGCGCCTGAGAGCGCGGCTCGGCCCATCGCGCGCCTGCCGCGGTCGTCCACGAAGGACCTCAATGGTGTTCGCCGCACACTGCCGGACGGGCGGCTGAACATCCTGCTCGTCGCCTACCAGCGCTGGCAGCAGCTGGAAGTCGACAGCTGGATCCCGGCGCTGGCCTCCATCGAGCGAGCCAACGAGGGCCTCGGCTACTTCGAGCTCCCGGTCGTGGGTGAGATGGACACGCTGGGCCGTCGCAGTCTCGACTTCTTCATGCGCCGGGGCATCCCCGATCGGCACGTTCGCTCGCGAACGCTGACCTTCTACGTGGATGCGAGCGGCTTTCGTGAACCGCTCGGCATCCCCGACGAGGACCACGTCGCGGTCGTCCTGGTCGACGTCGATGGACTCGTGCTCTGGCGCGCATCGGGGCCGCACTCCGCGGCCGCCGAACAGAGCCTGCGCGCCGCCATCAGGGACGCCACCAGCCGGCCCGTCCACTAGCGCTCGCCCGGGAGCGGTCAGACCCGGCCCTCGCCGATGTCCGCGATGACGCCCGTGGCCCGTGCCCGCACCTCCTCCAGGTCCGACAGCCGCCGCATGCTCGCCAGCGGCCGCGCCAGCCGGTGGTTGCCGGCCAGGCGCTCCTCGTGTCGAGCCAGGAAGTCCCAGTACAGGGTGGTGAAGGGGCAGGCATCGTCGCCGGTCCGCCGGCGAGGGTCGTAGGGACAGCTGCCGCAGTAGTCGCTCATGCGGTCGATGTAGGCACCGCCGGAGATGTAGGGCTTGCTGGCCATGCGCCCGCCGTCGGCCCACAGGCCCATGCCCATGACGTTGGGCACCATCACCCACTCCGCAGCATCGATGTAGCGGTCGAGCATCCAGTCCATCAGCAGCCTGGGTGCCACACCGTAGAGGTTGGCGAAGCTCGACAGCACCATCAGGCGGGGGATGTGGTGGACCCAGGCGCGGCGGTCCAGGCTCTCGAGCACGTCTGCCAGGCAGCGCATGTGGGTCGTGGCCTTGCCGCTGAAGGCCGGCGGCAGCGGACGCGCGTGGCCCAGCGCGTTGGCGTCGGCCAGCTCGGGCCAGAGCCAGTAGAGGTTCCACACGTACTCGCGCCAGCCGATGACCTGGCGGATGAAGCCCTCGGCCGAGTTGACGGGCACCTCGCCGGCGCGGTAGCGGGCCTCGACCGCATCGCAGACCTCGGTGGGCAGGAGCAGCCCCAGGTTGAGGTAGGGGCTCAGCATCGAATGCGCCAGGCTCCACGAGCCCCGTGTCATGGCGTCCTCGTAGCGTCCGAACCGGCTCAGCTCGTGATCGAGGAAGTGGTCCAGACGGGCCAGGGCCTCGCTGCGGGAGCTCGCCCACAGGCCGGCAGGTGGCTGTCCATGCGTGACGGGCAGTGATGCGAGCACGTCCTCGTCGAGCTCGTCGCGCGGCGAGACCGGCGGTCGGCTGAAGATCGAGGCATCCTCCGGCGGCGGCTCGCGGTTGTCGCGGTCGAAGTTCCAGCTGCCGCCGGCGGGAGCATCGCCGTCCATGAGGTAGCCGAGGCGCTTGCGCTGCCAGCGGTAGAAGTCCTCGAGGCGCAGCGTCGAGCGACCCCGGGCCCAACCACGGAAATCGTCGGGATGACAGAGGAACTGGTCGGAGCGCACCTGCCTGACCCCCAGGCGGTCGCACAGTGCCCGTGCCGCGCGGGCGTTCGGCTCCGTGGCGACCACCGCATCGGGCGCGTGCTCATGGACGTGGGCCCGCAGGCCGGCGGCGAGGGTGGGGGAGCGGCGACGATCGACCGTGAAGCCCTCGGCTGCCAGCTCGGCCGCGAAGCGTCGCATGGCCGCGACCACGAGGTGGAGCCGCTGGATGTGCTGGCCCGGGCGCAGCAGCGCCTCGCTCTCGACCAGGAGCACGCGCGTGTCGCGGGGATCGGCCTCGACCAGTGCACCCATGTGCCGGTTGAGCTGGTCGCCGAACACCCACACGGTGCGCATCTGGCTCCTCCCTGTGAGGGCTGCCCGCTCAGCCTTGTGCGGACGCGCCCCCTGGCTCCGGGCCTGTCGCGACCGGCATGCCCGCAGTCGCCCAGTCGCTGTACGAGCCCGCATAAAGCATGGGATCGGGCAGACCGGCGACACGTGCGGCGAGCAGGCCGAAGCACGCCGTCACCCCGCTGCCGCAGGACAGCACCAGCGGCAGCTCGGAACGTGGGCCCTCGCCGCGGAGGAGCGACCGCAGCTCGCCGCTCGGCAACAGGTGCCCCTCGGCATCGATGAGCGAGGCGAGCGGGCGATTGCGTGCTCCCGGGATGTGGCCACCGACCGGGTCGATCGGCTCGTCTTCACCTGAGTAGCGCTCGGGTGCGCGCACGTCCACGAGGTCGAGCGAGCCGTCCCCGGCGGCGATACCGTCGCGGTCGATGGTCCTGGACCACACGGGGAGCAGGGTCATCGTCGCCCGCAGGTGCGAGGTGCGCTCGGCGGTCAGCTCGCCGCCGGCCGCCGTCCAGGCCTCCAGGCCACCATCGAGCACGAACACGCTGTCATGCCCCAGCCGGTCGAGCATCCACCACAGGCGCGCCCCGTACTGGCCGTAGTGGGCATCGTGGACGACGATGGTGTGCTCATCACCGAAGCCCAGCTGACCCATGCGGTCGGCGAAAGCCGTGGGGTGGGGCAGGGGATGGCGACCGGCTCCCGGCACCGCAGCAAGGTCACGATCGAGGTCGACGAAGACCGCGCCCGGGATGTGGGCCTGCTCGTGCTCGCGGTGCCCGCGCTCCGGCTCGCCAAGGTACCAGCGCACGTCGGCGATGCGGATGCTCGGATCGTCGATGGCGGCGATCAGGTCGTCGGCACTGACGAGTGGTGTCCTGCTCTGGGTGGCGGTCATGAGTACACGGTAGCGGTCTCATGGCCCCCCTCGCTCAGCGGCGGCGACGGCTGCTGCTGCCACCCAGCCGGGGGACGTCGTTGAACAGGAGGTAGGCGCTGAGCACGATCACCAGCATCACGACCACGACCAGGAACGTCGGCACATCCATGGGTAGCCCTCATCTGCACGATATCGACACGGATCGACACTGCTGGGTATGACATGTGGGCGGTTCGCTGGCAATGCCGCGAACGAGCCGCCACCGGTGGACCCGAGGGACCCCCGCCCGCCCATCGGTACCCCGCGCGGCGCCGGTCCATCGGGCCCTGCGGGCCATGGTCGTCTCCACGAGGATGGCGTGCGCCTCGCTGTGCGCGACCTCGACGTCCGCCATCCGCCCGTGGCCCTCGAGTCGGCGCCTGAAGGCGCTGTCGGCAGCGTAGCGCGGCACCCGGCGGGCTCGGACGGGGTGGCGCAGCTAGACCGAGTCGCCGACGCGACGCCGGACGATGTCCGTCACGACACGCTCCACCAGGTCGAGCGGCAGTGGCTGCCCGAGTGTGAAGCGCAGGGTTCCCCGGCCCGCGCGGAACGGTGCGATCTCCCGCTCCAGGGCCTCATCCACCTCCAGGATCGGGTAGATGCTGAGGTGCTTCTTCCAGCCCGCGAAGAAGACGATGTCCTTGCCGCTCGACCGGTAGCAGGGGATGCCGTAGCTCATCGTCTCCTGGGCGGTGGGCAGGACGCGGCGGATCGCACGGCGCAGGGACTGGAGCTCGGCCTGGACCTCCGGCGGGAATGACCCGATGTAGCGATCGACGGTCGTTGTCTTGCTCATGTCCTGGTCCTCCGGCGCATCGCGGCAGCATACTTGGCGGCGACTACCACGCCATCGGAGGTGCAGCTCATGCTCAGGCCCATCCTTGGACTGCCGGAGAACGTCGTCGGGTTCGAGGCTGTGGGCAAGGTGCAGGCGGAAGACTACCGGCAGGCACTTGACCCGGCGGTGAGCGAGGCCGTGGACACGAGCGGCAAGGTCCGTCTGCTCTTGGTGCTCGGTCCCGAATACGAGGGCTACTCCCCGGCGGCCATGTGGGAAGACACCAAGCTCGGCTTCCACGGGCGCGGCAGCTGGGAGCGATTGGCCCTCGTGACCGACCACCGGGCGATGGCCGACATGGTCAGGGCGTTCGCCTGGCTGGTGCACGGCGAGGTCCGCACCTATCCGGTCTCGGAGCTCGATGAGGCCAAGGCCTGGCTCGCCGAAGCGCCCTAAGCCCGGCCCCACGGCCAGGCGGGGGCACAGCAGACCCCGGCTGAGGCAGAGGAGACCTCGACCCCGACGCCGTGGCTAGTCGGCCGTGCTGAGTCCGGGCATCGGCGGCACGTTGCCCTCGTAGATCAGGCCGTAGAAGTCCTGCTCGCCCAGCACGCCGAGGCCGTGGACGAGGAAGGTGAGGCCGTCGTACGCACCGGTCCCGCTGAAGACCTTCATCGAGGTCGCTGCCGGATCCTCTGGCCGAAGCGTCCCCCAGACCCCTCCGGTCCACGTGCCATCGGGTCCGGCGATCTCCTCGCTGTTCCAGAAGACGCAGTAGCGGTCGTTATCGAAGCAGTTATCGCGATAGACGCCGGTCAGCGTCCCGCTCACGCGGGGGTCGCTGAACACGAGGTCGCAGATGAAGCCGCCGTCGCGATACCAGCTGAACCCGTCACCGTAGCCGTACGCCTCCGTCCCGGTCCCCGGGACGCAGTCCTCGGAGACGAGCGTGACCCAGGCGTACTCGGGGCCGGTCGCGACCGTCGGCTCGTCCTGCGCCACGGCCGCGCCGCCGAGACCGCCGAGCACCACCACCAACATCATCCCTGCCAGGGACAGTCGCACCGCACGCATGGAGCTCCCCTCGCTGCCGCGGGTCGGGTTCGCCAGTGGCTCGGCACGATCCTGGCGGCCATGATCGATGGGCCGTGCCTCGCAGCCTCCCGCTACAAGGGAGAGTGCCCAGAGGGGCCGGTCGTGTCCCGATGCGGCCTACGTCAACCTCGTCGAAAGATGTAGGCGAAGGCTCGGTTGGTGAACGCGATGCCGCGGTTGGTTCGATGGAGCTCGTCCACGGTCGGGACCAGCCCACTCCTGGGGACCATGTAGCGGCCCAGGTCGTCGCTGACCACGCGGTAGTCGTCGCCCCGGGTGGTCACCACCGCGACGAGCGAGAACGCGGGGTCGAGCACGGCCATCGAGGCATCACCGTGGCTGTCGTTGGCGAGCAGCCAGCCACCGGTGGCGAGATAGCGGCTGCAGTGCTCGCTCACGAAGCCCGCGTAGAGCGACACTAGCAGCCGCACCGACGCGTCGGCGAGTGGCAGGGGATGCGGTGTAGTCCGCGCGGTGGAAGCGCACGCCGGCTGATCCGAGCGGCGGGCGACCGACGGCGGCCCGTTTCCTGTCGATGAGTCGCTCGACTGGCGCTGCTTCGGCGAAGAAGCGCTCGGCCCGGCGGTCCATGTCCACGTAGGTGACGTCGTCGAAGAAGACCGAGGGCGCGATGTCGACGTAGCTGCCTGGGTAGAGCACGGGCCCGCTGTCGACGTGGCTGGCGACCGCGGCGAATAGGCGGATGCGGTCATCGGGATGTCGGTCGAACTGGGCGTGGAAGGCGTCTACGTCCACGTGGTGGCTCCGCGACGAACGTCCGGCTGCTCCGTGGTGTGCATGATCGGTGGCTCGGCAGGGATCGGGCGCCTGCGTCAGGTCGCCTGTACTCCGATGCCCGTGGCCTTGACCCCCACGCCGATGGGACAGGCCACGCCGGTGCCGTGGTCGGGGCAGTAGCCGTCGGGATTCTTGGAGAGGTACTGCTGGTGGTAGGGCTCGGCGTAGTAGAACTCGCCGGCCTGCGCGATCTCGGTGGTGATGTCGCCGTAGCCGGCCGCCGAGAGCTGCTGCTGGTAGGCGTCGCGCGACGCTTCGGCCGTGGCACGCTCCTCGTCGGTCGCCCAGTAGATGGCCGAGCGGTACTGCGTGCCCTGGTCGTTGCCCTGGCGCATGCCCTGGGTCGGGTCGTGGTGCTCCCAGAAGACCTTCAGCAGGCCCTCGTAGCTGATGCGCTCGGGGTCGTAGACGACGAGCACGACCTCGGCGTGGCCGGTCTGTCCGGTGCAGGTCTCCTCGTAGGTGGGGTTGGGGCGTGTAGCCACCGGCGTAGCCGACGGCCGTGGAGATGACGCCCTCGGTCTGCCAGAAGGCCTTCTCCGCACCCCAGAAGCAGCCCAGGCCGAAGATGGCCGTGCGGGCACCCTCTGGCCACGGCGGGGTGAGCGAGGCGCCGTTGACGTGGTGGCGCTCGGTGATGACGATGGGCTCGTCGCGGCCGGGCAGTGCGTCGGCCGGCGACGGCATGGTGGCGGGTCGTCGGAAGAGGAACATGGGCGAATGGTACGCGCGGCCGGTCACGAAGCCATGACGCTGCGGGTGCCCAGCTCGGCGCGCTCTCGCGCTACCATTCGCAGCGAGCCACCTACCCTGCGAAGGAGCCCGCCTTGTCGTCTGAGGGCCTGTCAGAAGATCCCAAGGTCTACCGCAAGCGCCTGGGCGAGCAGTCCGACGAGCAGCTCGACGCCTGGATGATCGAGTTCATGCGTGACATGTCGATCCGCCGCGGCGTGCTGCGGGTGCTCGAGCGACTTCCGCAAGGCGACCGGCCTGGACGATGCCGGCATCGAGCGCGTCTTCACCGCCGGGGGAGGGGCGCCGGCCACCATCGGCCGGACCGCCGAGGGCGAGCTGATGGTGCCGGCCATCTCGCTGCACTACCTCGTGCCGGGCCTGCGCGCACAGTCGCCCAAGGCCCGCCAGCAGGAGATCGACTACCTGGTCGACGGCTTCGAGACGCTCGTCTTCATCTAGCCTCACGGTGCGGCGCCTGCGCGGGTTCGCCGTCCTCCACCCGGTCCCCTCGCTGCTCGTCGCGCTCGCCGTCGCGGCGCTGGCGCTGGTGGCCGACGCCTCACCGTCGGGACGCCCTGGTGCTGGCCGTCGGCATGCTCGGCTTCCAGGTGTCGATCGGCGCGCTCAACGACATCGCCGACCTGGAGCGTGACCGGCTCGGTCGCCCGGACAAGCCACTGCCTGCCGGCGTCGTGCCGGTCCGCGCCGCCTGGGCTCGTCGTCATCGTCGGCGCTGCCGTCGGGCTGGCCGTCTCGGCGTCCTTCGGGCCGGCCGTGCTGCTGGTCGGGCTGGTGGGAGCGGGCAGTGGCTACGCCTACGACCTGGCCGCGCGACGAGTGGGCCTGGGCTGGCTCGCGTTCGCGCTGGCCCTGCCGGCGCTACTGGTCTGGGTCTGGCTCGCCGCCGCCGGGACGCTGCCGCCGCAGGCCCAGCTGCTGCTTCCGCTGGCGGCCCTGGCCGGACCGGCCGTGCACCTCGCCAACAGCATGGCCGACGCGCTCGTCGATCGCCAGAGCGGCGCTGCCAGCCTCGCCACGCGCCTGGGTCCGCGCCGGAGCCGGGCGGTGCTGCTGGGCCTCGATCTGCTGATCTGGACGCTGGCCTGGCTGAGCCTGGCGCTCGAGGGGCCGCTCTCGACGGAGACGCTGCTGGTGCTGTCGGTCGCCACGGGCCTGGCAGCGACCGGGGCGCTGCTCTCGGTCTGGCCACGCACGGCCGCCAGCGACGCCGGCTGGACGCTGGCGGCAGCGGCGCTCGCGCTGCTCGCGGTGACCTGGGTGGCCACGCTGGGGGCGGCGCCTGCGTGAGCGTGGTTACGTGAGTGTCGTTACCCGCCCATCTCATCGCGGTGGGTGGTGACGCGGTCATCGCCCACCGGCCTGGCGGCGGCGACCCGGACCGCGTCCGAGCGGGCGCGCCGGGCCTCGTGCGCCAGGGCCTTCAGCGCCGCTTCCGCATCGGCGCGGAGCGTGCGATCGCGGATCTTCTCCGTCCAGCCGATGTCCCGGGCCAGCGTCCGCCGGTCGATGGTGATGTCCAGCTGCCCCAGTTCGGGCTCCTCCTCGTCTCCGCCGAACGTCACCGACATGGCCACGATGTGACCGTCCTCCAGCTGCCAGCCCGCCACGAAGGACCCGTCGTCGGCGGCGGACCAGCGCAGCTCGCGGTCACGCAGGCTGGTTCGGCCGCGCTCGGGCAGGCCGGCGTAATCCGCTCGCCGCAGCTCCACGCCGCCGCGGCCGGTGACGTAGCGATAGGACAGCGCTCCAAGGCCGACGGCGATGGCGAGGTAGACCAGCTCCATCGGGATCATCGTGGTGGTCCGGTCGTCCGGTGGCCCCGACGCGCGGCGGCGACCGAGCGCTAGTCCCGCGGTTCCACGTCGGGCGCGGCACCGGGTGCGACGCCGATCTGGCTGGCCAGGCTGCCGCTGCCGATCGGCCCCGCGTGGTCGTGAGCCTCACCGACGCGGACCACGGCGATGGCGTTCTCCAGCTTGATCTTGGCCAGCGTCAGGTACTTGGCGAACTGCTGACGCTCGCTCGATGAGGCTTCGGCCAGCGCTTCATCGGTCATCAGCGCCTCCGCCAGCTCGCGAACCGCGGCCGAGAGGTGCTCGCTGGCGACGTCGATGGTCACCGGCTCGTCCGGCGCGTCATCGGGCTCGACGACCGCGTCATCCGGCTCGACCGGCACCACCACCCACTCGGACCCGGGCTCGGGCGCCAGGTCCACCGGCCCTGGTCGGGGCCGGCCCTCGATGCGCTGCCTGAGCTTGACCAGGCTGAGCTCGCCGGAGGCCACCTGCTTCGCCAGGCGCCGGCGCTTCTTCGGGTCGTCCACCTTCATCAGCTCGTACGCGTGCGACAGCGTGTCACGGCGCACCGCCACGAGCTCGCGGATCTCCGGGGGCGCGTCGGCCAGGCGCAGCCGGTTCTCCAGGTAGCCCTTGTCCTTGCCCAGCTTGGTGGCCAGCTTGCGCAGGCTATAGCCATGTTCGCGCGTCATGCGCTCGAACATGTCGGCTTCCTCCAGCGGCGAGATGTCCTCGCGCTGCAGGTTCTCGATGATGGCGATCTCCAGGGCGGCCTCGTCGTCGATGTGCTCGACGATGACCGGGATCTGCGCCATCCCGGCGATCTTCGAGGCGCGCCAGCGTCGCTCGCCGGCGATGATCTGGTAGTCGCCGTCGGCGCGTGGCCGCACGAGCACCGGCTGCAGCACGCCGTGCTCGCGGATCGACGCCGCGAGGTCCTGCAGGGCGTCCTCGTCGAAGTGCTGTCGTGGCTGGCCGGGGTTGGAGAACACCCGCTCGATGGGGACGGTTCGCACGTCGGTGGTGGTGGTGGCCGGACCCTCCGGCCTGAGCAGGTCGATGAGGGCGGGGGTGTACCCGGTGCGCTCATGCGAGAGGCGCTCCGCGGCCTGCGATCGGAAGTCCGGTCTAGGCAAGGTCGATCACCTCCTGGGCCAGCTCCCGGTACGCCGTGGCGGCGGTGGAGCGGCTGGCGTATGACGTCACGGGTTTGCCCGCGAGCGGTGCCTCCCCCAGGCGGACGGTCTGCTTCACGATGGTGTCGAAGACGTGGTAGTCGCCCAGCTCACCCAGCTCGGCGAGCATGTCCTTGGCCAGGTTGGTGCGCCCGTCGTAGAAGGTCGGCAGGATGCCCAGGATGCGCAACCGCGAGTTGAGCCCCTTGCCCTGGATCTGGGTCACCAGGTTGGCCAGCGCCCGGAACCCCTTCAGCGAGTAGTACTGCGTCTGCACCGGGATGATGACGTCGTCGCTGGCCACCAGCGCGTTGATGGTCAGCAGGCCCAGCGTGGGCGGGCAGTCGACGAGGATGTAGTCGTACTGCTTCTGCGCCCAGCCGTGCAGCACCTCGCGCAGGGCATGCTCGCGGCCGATGCTGCTGAAGAGCTGGTTCTCCGTGGCCGAGAGGTCGATATCAGATGGCGCCACGTCGACGTTCGGCGTCTCGGTCTGCTCCACGATGTCCTCGAGGGTGAGCGACGGATCGAGCAGCACGTTGGCGATGGAGATCTCGATGTCACGCGCGTTGAGGCCGAGACCGACGGTGAGGTTGGCCTGGGGATCCATGTCCACGCACAGCACCCGGTGATCGAGCTCGGCGAGTGCACCGGCCAGGTTGATCGACGTGGTCGTCTTGCCCACGCCGCCCTTCTGGTTGGCGATCGAGATGATCCGTGCCAAGACGTCCTCCGCTGGGGGCGCAGCCTTGCCGGTGGCAGCAGCCTGCTCGATGCAATCTACCAAATGGTGCGTCCGCGCACCACGGCCGACCGGCGAGCGTGAAGACGCGTAGAGACACGGGCACACGCGTGGAGACAGCGCCCGCGACCGGGCCGGTGGCGCGGCACACCCGCGAGGCAGGCGGCACCCACGCGCGGGCAGTAGGATTCGCGGACGGACCAGCGAGGGGGCCAGGCGAGGAGCGGGAGGGAGACCCCGAGTGAGCGACAACCGGGCGCAGATCGAGCGCCTGCACGATCTCCGGGCGCGATCTCGCCTCGGCGGTGGGGCGGCGCGCATCGAGAAGCAGCATGAGAAGGGCAAGCTGACGGCGCGTGAGCGCCTGGAGCTGCTGCTCGATGCGGACAGCTTCGTCGAGTTCGACGCCTTCGTCACGCACCGCTCCTACGACTTCGGGCTCGACCAGCAACGCATCCTCGGCGACGGCGTCGTCACCGGGCACGGCACCATCGACGGCCGCCTGGTCTTCGTCTTCAGCCAGGACTTCACCGTCTTCGGCGGCTCGCTCAGCGAGGCCCATGCCGAGAAGATCTGCAAGGTGATGGACCTGGCGATGAAGGTGGGGGCGCCGGTCATCGGTCTCAACGACTCCGGTGGCGCGCGCATCCAGGAAGGCGTCGTCTCGCTTGGCGGCTATGCCGACATCTTCCTGCGCAACGTCATGGCGTCGGGCGTCATCCCGCAGATCTCGCTGGTCATGGGTCCCTGCGCGGGTGGGGCCGTGTATTCGCCGGCCATCACCGACTTCACTCTGATGGTGGAGGGCACCAGCTACATGTTCGTCACGGGCCCCGACGTGGTGCGCACCGTGACGCACGAGGACGTCGATTTCGAGCATCTCGGCGGCGCGTCCATCCACACCGCCGTCAGCGGCGTGGCGCACTACGCGGCGCCCGACGAGGGCTCGCTGCTGGCGACCACGCGGCGGTTGCTGGGACACCTGCCGCAGAACAACACCACGACCGCGCCCTGCGCCAGCACCAGCGATCCGCGCGACCGCCGTGACGCGGCGCTCGACTCGGTCATCCCCGAGTCGCCCTCGCAGCCGTACGACATGCACGAGGTCATCCGCCGCATCGTCGACGACGGCGAGTTCCTCGAGCTGCAGCCCGCCTGGGCAGCCAACATCATCGTCGGCTTCGCCCGCTTCGACGGGCGCTCGGTGGGCATCGTGGCGCAGCAACCGGCCGTGCTGGCCGGTGCCCTCGACATCGACGCTTCCGACAAGGCGGCGCGCTTCGTGCGCACCTGCGACGCCTTCAACGTGCCGCTGCTGACGCTCGAGGACGTGCCCGGCTTCCTGCCCGGCGTGGCGCAGGAGCACGGCGGCATCATCCGCCATGGCGCCAAGCTGCTGTACGCCTATTGCGAGGCCACCGTACCCAAGGTGACCGTCATCACGCGCAAGGCCTACGGCGGTGCCTACGACGTCATGAGCTCGAAGCACGTGCGCGGCGACGTCAACCTCGCCTGGCCCACCGCCCGCATCGCGGTCATGGGCGTGGAGGGTGCGGTCAAGATCATCTTCCGCGATGAGCTCGCCGAGGCAGAGGACCGCGAGGCCGAGCTGGCGCGCCTGACGCACGAGTACGAGGAGCGCTTCGCCAATCCCTACGTGGCGGCCGGTCGCGGCTACCTCGACGACGTCATCGTGCCCTCCGAGACGCGTCCGCGCGTCATCGCCGCCTTCGAGATGCTCGAGGGAAAGCGCGACGACACGCCCCGCCGCAAGCACGGCAACATCCCGCTGTGAGCCTGTCTTTGCGCAAAGACAGCCCGCCTGTCGAGCGTTCGTGAGCAGCCCCACGCCGCCGTTCGGCCGCCTGCTGGTGGCCAATCGCGGCGAGATCGCCGTGCGCATCTTCCGCACCTGCGCGGAGCTCGGCGTCGAGACGGTGGCGGTCTATTCCGATGCCGACACCGACGCGCTGCACGTCCGCCTCGCCGACCGGGCTGTGCGCCTGGGTCCAGCGCCCGCGACCGAGTCCTACCTGCGCGGCGAGGCCATCATCGAGGCGGCCCTTGCCAGCGGTGCGCAGGCCATCCATCCGGGCTACGGGTTCCTCTCCGAGCAGGCCACCTTCGGCGCGGCGGTGGAGGCCGCCGGCCTCGTCTTCGTGGGGCCGGCGCCGCACACGCTGGCCTCCCTGGGGGACAAGCTGGAGGCGCGCGCCTCGGCCACGGCGGCCGGCGTGCCCATCGTGCCGGGCATGTTCGAGCCGTTGCCATTGACGGATCCCGATGCCGTGGCGCTCATCGAGGCGGAGGCGCAGCGGATCGGCTTCCCGCTGCTCATCAAGGCGGCGGCCGGTGGCGGTGGCCGGGGCATGCGACGCGTGGACGACGCCGCCGAGCTGGCTGCCACGGCCACGGCAGCGGCGCGCGAGTCGCAGCAGGCCTTCGGCGACGGCTCCGTCTACCTGGAGCGGCTGGTCGAGGGCGGTCGGCACATCGAGGTGCAGTTGCTCGGCGACAGCGCCGGTTCCATCGTGGCGCTGGGCGAACGCGACTGCTCCACCCAGCGGCGCCATCAGAAGCTGGTGGAGGAGGCGCCTGCGCCTGGTCTCTCCCGCGGGCAGCGCGAGGAGCTTCACGGCCTGGCGGTCACCGTCGCCCGCTCCGTGGGGCTGCGCAACGCCGCCACCGCCGAGTTCCTCTATGCATCCGATGGCAGCTTCTACTTCCTGGAGGTCAACGCCCGCCTGCAGGTGGAGCACGGCGTCACCGAGCTCGTGAGCGACTTGGACCTGGTGCGCGAGCAGCTCTTCATCGCGGCCGGCGAGCCACTCTCACCCGCCGTGCTGGCCGCCGCCGAACGCGCCAGCACGCCCGAGCGCCACGCCATCGAGCTGCGCATCAGCGCCGAGGATCCGGCCCGCGACTTCGCGCCGGTGCCCGGCCGCATCACGCGCTGGCGGGAACCGGGCGGTCCTGGCATCCGCAACGACTCCGGCGTGGAGCAGGGCTGGTTGGTGCCGGGCGACTACGACCCCATGCTGGCCAAGGTGCTGGCAGTCGCACCCGATCGCGAGATGGCGCTGGCACGCGCCCGGCGGGCGGTCGCCGAGTTCGAGACCGGCGGCGTGCAGACGACGCTGCCCTTCCACGCCTGGCTGCTGTCGCAGCCCTCGTTCACGCAAGCGCGCCTGCGCACCGACATGGTGGCCCGCGAGTGGGACCCCGGGGCGCTGCTGGCCGCCGCTGCCGAGCGAGCCGCCGACGCGGTGGCGCGATACGCCTGGGGTCACGACCGAGCGCCAGCTGCGCGCGAGGATCCGGTCCGTGCCGCCGACGCCGACGCGGCCCCCTGCGATGACGCCGGCCGCGGCTGGAAGGCCACGCCGTGGACATGAGCGACCACCGCGGCCACCTGCGGCTGCACGTCTCGGGCTTCGAGGAGGCCTTCCACCGCGAGCCGGCTGACCTGCCGGCCACGACTGGCCGCGGGCCGGACGTGCGCCACCTCGAGCGTACCGAGGACGACCGCGCCACCGGGGTCCAGCGCTACGAGACCACCGTCGACGGCTGGGTCCTGCAGGTCGCGGTCGAGGACGAGCCGCGGGCGCTGCTGCGCGAGCGAGCCGGGCAGGGGACCGACCGAGCTGCCCACCACGGCAGCGACGTCGTCCGGGCGCAGATCCCGGGCCGGGTCGTCCGGCTCTGGGTGGCCGAGGGTGATACCGTCGAGGCCGGACAGCGCCTGCTCGCCATCGAGGCCATGAAGATGGAGAACGAGGTGCGCGCCCTGCGCGCCGGCACGGTCGAGTCCATCCGTGTGGCGGTGGGCAGCAGCGTCGAGCTCGGCGACGAGCTCCTGACAGTGAGGTAGGGGATGGCGGCATCGGATCCGGCCCGCGACCGCTGGCGTGAGACTACGCGGGCACGTTCGCTCAAGGGCCACGGCGAGCGACGGGAGCGCTTCGCCACCACCTCGGACATCGAGATCGCAGACCTCTACACCGCCGCCGATACGGCCGAGCTCGTGCCCGAGGAGGCGCTGGGCCTGCCCGGCGAGTTCCCCTACACCCGCGGCGTGCAGCCGACGATGTACCGCGGCCGCCTGTGGACCATGCGCCAGTACGCCGGCTTCGCCTCCGCTGCCCAGACCAACGAGCGCTTCCGCTACCTGCTCGAGCAGGGCCAGACCGGCCTCTCGGTCGCCTTCGACCTGCCCACGCAGATGGGCTACGACTCCGACGCCGCCATGGCCGCCGGGGAGGTCGGTCGGGTCGGCGTGCCCATCAGCTCCATCGAGGACATGGAGGTCCTGCTCGACGACCTGCCCCTGGGCAGCGTCACGACCTCGATGACCATCAACGCCACCGCGCCCATCCTGCTCGCGATGTACGTGGCCGTGGCCGACCGGCGCGGTATCCCCGCGAGCAGCTCGGCGGCACCGTCCAGAACGACATCCTCAAGGAGTACATCGCGCGCGGCACCTACATCTACGGCCCGACGGCATCGATGCGCCTGGTGACCGACATCTTCGAGTTCTGCGCCGCCGAGCTGCCGCGCTGGAACACCATCTCCATCAGCGGCTACCACATGCGCGAGGCCGGGGCGACGGCCGCCCAGGAGCTGGCCTTCACGCTCGCCGACGCCATCGCCTACGTCGAGGGCGCGGTGGCGCGCGGCCTGGACATCGACGCCTTCGCCGGCCGGCTGTCGTTCTTCTTCGGCGCCTGGAGCGAGCTCTTCGAGGAGGTGGCCAAGTTCCGCGCCGCCCGCCGCATGTGGGCGCGCATCATGCGCGACCGCTTCGGGGCCACGGACCCGCGTTCGATGATGTGCCGCTTCCACGTCCAGACCGCCGGCTCGTCGCTCACGGCGCAGTCGGTCGACAACAACGTCGTGCGCACGACGCTGCAGGCGCTGGCGGCCGTGCTGGGCGGCACGCAGAGCCTGCACACCAACGCGCGCGACGAGGCGCTGGCGCTGCCCACGCCCGAGACCGCGCGCCTGGCCCTGCGCACGCAGCAGATCATCGCCCACGAGAGCGGCGTGACCGACACGCCCGACCCGCTGGCCGGCTCCTACTACATCGAGTCGCTGACCGACGAGCTGGAGGCCGCCGCACAGGGCTACCTCGACGAGATCGACGCCATGGGCGGCGCCATCGCCGGCATCGAGGCGGGCTACCAGCAGCGCCAGATCCAGGACGCCGCCTATCGCGTGCAGCGCGAGATCGAGCGCGCCGAGCGCATCGTGGTGGGCGTCAACCGGTTCACCGACGACGAGGTCGTCACGCCGCCCCTGCAGCGCATCGACCCGGCGCTGGAGCGCGAGCAGGTGGCTCGCATCGCGGCCCTGCGGACGACTCGTGACGAGTCGGCCTGGGCGGCGGCCCTGGAGCAGCTCGAGCGCTCGGCTCGCGGCAGTGACAACGTCATGCCGGCCGTCATCGAGGCGGTCAAGGCGAACGCCACCCTGGGCGAGATCAGCGACCGTCTGCGCGCCGTCTGCGGCGAGTATCGCGAGGTCATCACCGTCTAGTCCAGCGGGTCGAAGGTCAGCGGCGGTCCGTCCCGAGCGCGCCGCAACAGGCCGCAACAGCAGGAGGGAGCATGGCGCAGGTCGCAGGTCGCACGTTCAGCCGCGTCCATCACGTGGCCTACATCGTGTCCGACATCGAGGCGTCGCTGGCGTTCTACCGCGACACCCTGGGCCTGCCGGTCGGGCTGGTGCTGCCCATCGAGTCGGACGAGGTCATCGTCGCCTTCCTCGAGATCGGCGAGACCAAGATCGAGCTGGTGCAGCCGACCACGACCACGACCGGCGTGGCCCGCTTCCTCGACAAGAAGGGGGAGGGCTTCCACCACGTCTGCTTCGAGACGCCCGACGTCGATGCGACGTTGGCCGACCTGGCCGCGAAGGGCGTGGAGATCATCGACGAGCGGGCGCGCAAGGGTGCGGAGGGGCCGGTGGCCTTCATCCACCCGCGCTCGTGCAACGGGGTGCTCACCGAGCTGATCGAGGCACCCGGGGGTCCCGCCTGGGACCGCCTGGGCTACGAGGGCGACCCGCTCGCCGGCTGATCCTCTGCTGGCGTGGCAACGCTGAAGTCGCCGAAGAGATAGTGCTCGAACACTGGCGCGAGCGCCCGCACCAGCTGCGCCCGTGACGTCGATGCCAGCGGCTCGATGCCCACCACGTAGCGCGCCATCGCCAGGCCCACGAACTGCGAGGCACACAAGCTCGCGCGCAGGCGCGGCTGGTCGCTGACGACCCGGTCCGCCAGCGGAAGCAGGACACGCTCGGTCAGCACCTCGCGGATGAGCCCTGCGGCCTCCGGTTCCGAGGCCGCAGCCCGGATGAGGGCCACCGCCATCTGCCTCGTGTCGGCATCGTCGAGGATCCCCAGGAGGGCGTCGGCCACCAATGCCCCGGTGCCCTCGGCCTTCGTCTCGTGCGTGTCGAAGACGCGCGCCAGCAGCATCTCGGGTTCCATCGGCAGCTGGACCGACGCCACGAACAGCTCCTGCTTGGAGCCGTAGTAGTGCGATACGAGGCGGGGGTCGACCCCTGCCTCGGCGGCCACGCTGCGCAACGTCGTGTGCTCGTAGCCGGTTCGACCGAACTGGTTCCTCGCGGCGTCGAGGATGGCCTCCCGTGTGCCGCTGCCGGCCGGTCGTCGTCCTCGCGGATGTGCGCTCATGAGCCCCCTTGGCGTTTCGCCCTTGCGATTTCCCCGAGTGAAGAATATCATTTCGTCGACCGAGGAATAAACTGAGCAGGGAGATCACGACGATGGCCCAACCCACCACGCCCGCGGAGATGCTGACGCCCGGACGCCGCAGGCTCCTGCTGGCCGTCGTCGGCCTGGCCCTGATGGCCGTGATCTCGGCGGTGAGCGGTCTGAACGTGGCCCTGCCCAGCCT
The DNA here is from genome assembly GCA_963712735.1 of uncultured Chloroflexia bacterium. Lineage (GTDB taxonomy): Bacteria > Chloroflexota > Limnocylindria > Limnocylindrales > CSP1-4 > JAFMJV01. The sequence continues at coordinate 28,295 of CAVQIZ010000003.1, forward strand.
CGCCCTCGACACCGGCGCGACCCAGACGCAGCTGACCTGGATCGTGGACGCCTACACGGTCGTCTTCGCCGGCCTGCTGCTGTTCGCCGGCGCACTCGGCGACCGCTACGGTCGCAAGCTGCTGCTGGCCATCGGCCTGGTGATCTTCGGGAGCGCCGCTGCGCTGGGCCTGTTGGTCACCGATCCCGGGCAGCTCATCGTGGTGCGCGTGCTCATGGGCGTCGGCGCGGCCGCCATCATGCCCACGACGCTGTCGGTCATCACCACCTCGTTCCCTGAAGAGGAGCGACCCCGTGCCATCGGCGTGTGGGTCGGCATCGCCGGCGGCGGCGCCGTCATCGGCCTCTTCGTCACCGGTCTGCTGCTGGAGTGGTTCCCCTGGACCTCGTTCTTCGGCCTCAACGTGGTCTTCGCGGCCGTCGCGCTCATCGGCACGCTGGCGATCGTGCCCGGCTCGGTCGACGAGGATCCGCCCGCGCTCGATGTCGTCGGAGCGCTGCTGTCGCTGGTGGCCATCACCGCCTTCGTGTTCGGCATCATCGAGGGCCCATCCCAGGGCTGGAGCGACCCACTCACGCTCGGGGCGCTCGTGCTCGGTATCGCGGCGGGCATCGCCTTCATCGCCTGGGAGTGGCGCCAGGAGAAGCCGCTGCTCGACCCGCGGCTCTTCCGCCTGCGCGGGTTCAGCGCGGGCAGCCTGACGATCACCGTGCAGTTCCTCTCGGCCTTCGGCTTCTTCTTCGTGTCGCTGCAGTACCTGCAGTTCGTCACCGGCCGCTCACCGCTGGAGGCGGCGCTGGCGCTGCTGCCGCTGCCGTTCATCCTGCTGCCGACCGCACGCCGCGCCCCGCTCCTGATGCAGCGGATCGGCTTCCGACGCCTGGGCCCGCTCGGGCTGGTCTCGATGGCGGTGGGCTTCCTCATCCTGAGCCAGCTGGGGGTCGAGTCGAGCTACTGGCACTTCGTGCTGGGGCTCGTCTTCTTCGGCTTCGGCATGGGGCTCGCGGGCACGCCGGCGACGACGGCCATCACCTCGTCGCTGCCGATGTCCAAGCAGGGCGTGGCGTCGGCCTGGAACGACACGTCGCGCGAGCTCGGCAGCGCCTTCGGCATCGCCATCCTGGGCAGCCTGCTCAACCAGGGCTATCGCGAGGGCATGGCGCAGGCGGTGACGGACCTGCCACCGCAGCTGGCCGAGCGCGTCCTGGGCTCCATCGCCTTCACCGCCTCACCGCTGGTGGGGATGATGGGCGACGTCGGCGATCAGTTAGTGCTGCAGGCGCGTGAGGCCTTCGTCGGCGGCGTCGGCGACTCGGTGCTGGTGGCCTCGGTGATCCTGCTGGTGACGGCCGTCGTGGTCTCCGTCCTGGCGCCCCGGCAAGCGCGCGCGGAGGGGGAGGCGGGCACAGCCGAGATGCGGGGCACCGCGGAGGTCTCCGTCACCGCGGAGGTCTCGGTCACCGCGGGAGGCGAGTAGGCGAGCAGTCACCGCCTTGCCCAGGCGCGGCGGCGGGTCAGTCCGGCCCGATGCCGGCCTCGATGAGCATCTGCGGGATCTGGGTGGGTGACTCGGCGACGCGGATGCCGGCCGCCTCGAGCGCGGCGATCTTGGCCTCGGCGGTGCCGCCGGAGCCGCTGATGATGGCGCCGGCGTGGCCCATGCGGCGACCGGGGGGTGCGGTGCGGCCGGCGATGAAGGCGACCATCGGCGTGTCAGGCATGTGCCGCGCCTTCCACTCGGCAGCGGCCTCCTCGGCCCCACCGCCGATCTCGCCGATGAGCACGACGCCGTCGGTGTCGGGGTCGGCCGCGAAGAGCTCGAGCATGTCGATGAAGTCGCTGCCGTTGACGGGGTCACCGCCGATGCCCACGCAGGTGGACTGGCCGATGCGCGCGTCGGTCATGGCCTGCACCACCTCGTAGGTGAGCGTGCCCGAGCGACTGACCAGGCCCACGCGGCCGGGCCGGTGGATGGAGCCGGGGATGATGCCGACCTTGGCCTCACCCGGGGTGGTGGCGCCGGGGCAGTTGGGGCCGACGAGGCGCGCACCGCGAGCCTCCACCTCCGCCACCACGGGGATCATGTCCAGGGCCGGGATGTGCTCGGTGATGGCGAAGATGGTCTCGATGCCGGCGTCGACCGATTCCATGATGGCGTCGGGCGCGGCGAAGGCCGGCACGAAGATGACGCTGGTGTTGGCGCCGGTGGCGGCCACGGCCGCGGCGCAGGTGTCGTAGACCGGCACGGCGCCGTCGAGCGCCGTCTGTCCGCCCTTGTTGGGCGTCACGCCGGCCACGATGTTGGTGCCGTAGGCGAGCATCTGGCCGGCGTGGAAGCCGCCCTCGCGGCCGGTGATGCCCTGCACGAGCAGGCGCGTGTCCTTGCCGATGAGGATGCTCATGCGGCCCCTCCTGCCAGCGCGACGGCCTTCTCCACGGCTTCGTCCAGCGAGGTAGCGCCGACGATGTCGGTGCCGGCGTCGGCAAGGATCTCGGCTGCGATGTCCGCGTTGGTGCCCACGATGCGCACCACCATGGGCACGCTGCGGGTCTGCTTCGAGCGCGCCTCCACGAGGCCGCGAGCGACCTCGTCGCCACGGGCGATACCGCCGAAGATGTTGACCAGGATGGCCTTGACCGACCGGTCGCTGAGGATGAGCCGCATCGCCTCGGCGACCTTGTCGCTGCGGGCGCCGCCGCCGATGTCGAGGAAGTTGGCGGGCTCGCCGCCGGCGCGCTTGACGAGGTCCATGGTGGTCATGGCCAGGCCGGCGCCGTTGACCATGCAGCCGATGTCGCCCTCGAGGCGGATGAAGGAGAGGCCGGCCGCGCGAGCCTCGATGTCCGCCGGGTCCTCCTCGTCGAGGTCGCGCATCTCCTCGTGGCCGGGGTGGCGGCCGAGCGCAGAGTCGTCGAGCGTGATCTTGGCGTCGAGCAGCTGCAGGGTCTCCCGGGGGCCTTCGGGGCCGTCCTCGCGGACGACGGCCAGCGGGTTGACCTCCACCAGGTCGGCATCCTCGTCGAGCATGACCTTGACCAGGCCGGTGCAGATGGCGGTAGCCTGCTTGAGGTGGTCGCCGAGGCCGAGGCGGAAGGCCATCTCGCGCGCCTGGAAGGGCTGCAACCCGAGCTGGGCGTGGGCGTGGATCTTGACGATGGCGTCGGGGTTCTCCTCTGCCAGCGTCTCGATCTCGACGCCGCCCTCCGCTGAGCCCATGAGCATGATGCGCTGGGCGGTGCGGTCGAGGACCGCGGCGAGGTAGAGCTCGCGGACGATCTCTGCACCGGGGGCTACGAGCACGCGCCGCACGGTGATGCCCTTGATGTCCATGCCGAGGATGGCGTCCGCGACCTGTCCGGCTTCGTCGGCACTGCGCGCGAGCTTGACGCCGCCGGCCTTGCCGCGACCGCCGACCAGCACCTGCGCCTTGACCACGACAGCGGAAGCACCGCCGTCGAGGAACTCGGCGGCCTGGGCGCGCGCTTCGGCCGGCGTGGAGGCCACCGCGTACGGCGGCACCGGCAGGCCGGCGCGGGTCAGCAGGGTCTTGGCGTGGAATTCCTGGAGTTTCACGGTCGTGATTGAGGATAGCGTGGCACCACGCCGCGCGTGAGGGTCGACAGTGGGGCCTCGCCACCAGCGCGATCGGCTCACACACGGACCGTCCGGCTCCGGCTCGGACGATGCGATACATTACGGGGCAGCCGCCCGACCACTCGACCGACACCCCAAGGGGATCGAAGCGTCTCGATGAAGCCCGCGCAGCTGCCGCCCGGCCTCCGCCGCCCATGACCGTCTCCGAACAGGTCGAGCAGGGCCGACGCGTCGAGCCGCGGCCGTCGACCAAGCCGTCCGGCAGCGCGAAGAGCGGGTTCGGCGCCACGTTGCGGGTCGACCGCTGGATCATCAAGCCCGGCCTCATCGCCTTCGGCCTGATCGCCTTCATCATCTACGCCAGTGTGTCGGCGGTCTTCGCCATCCCGGGCGCATTCCTTGGCATCGACTACGCGGCGCAGGGCTACCACTCGCCCTTCTTCGGTATCGCCATCGGTGAGACCGTCCTGCCGGCGTGGTTCAGCCCGGCCATCCTGGTGCTCTGGATCCAGGTCTTCTTCCGCGCCACCTGCTACTACTTCCGCGGCGCCTACTACAAGGCCTTCTTCATGGATCCGCCCGCCTGCGCCGTGGGCGAGCCGACGATCCATCGCAAGTACGGCATGGAGAACCGCTTCCCGTTCATCCTCATGAACGCGCACCGCTTCGCGCTCTACCTCGCGTTCATCCCGCTGGCCGTGCTGTGGTGGGACCTGGTCCTGTCCGTGTGGCATGACGGCAGCCTGCGCCTCGGCATCGGCGTCTTCCTCATCGCCGCCGACGCCATCCTCGTGAGCCTCTACGTCTTCAGCTGCCACTCCTTCCGCCACCTCGTGGGCGGCGGCATCGACTGCTTCAGCTGCACCGCCAACACTCGTCGCCGCCACGGCATCTGGCAGCGCGTCAGCGCCTGGAACCAGTACCACGGCGTGTGGGCCTGGGCCAGCTTGTTCAGCATCGTGCTCGTCGACCTCTACGTCCGCGCGCTGGCGCTCGACATCATCAACAGCGGCACGCCGATCATCGGAAGTTTCCTCTAGGCCGATGATCGAGACCCGACCCCACGACGTCCTCATCATCGGCGCCGGCGGCGCCGGCCTGCGCGCCGCAGTGGCCTGTATCGAGGCCGGCCTGTCGGTGGGTGTCGTCTGCAAGTCGCTGCTGGGCAAGGCGCACACGGTCATGGCCGAGGGCGGCATGGCCGCCTCGCTGGCCCACGTCGACAACCGGGACAACTGGTCCACCCACTTCCGTGACACGATGGTCGGGGGCTACCGGCTCAACAACCCGCGCATGGCCGAGCTGCACGCCAAGGAGGCACCCGACCGCGTCCGCGAGCTGGAGCAGTGGGGCGCGGTCTTCGACCGCACCGTTGACGGCAACATCCTGCAGCGGCCGTTCGGTGGCCACACCTATCCACGCCTGGCCCACGTCGGCGATCGCACCGGCCTGGAGCTCATCCGCACGCTCCAGGATCGGAGCGTGGGCGTCGGGGTGCAGGTCTACCAGGAGGTCATCATCACCCGCCTCTCGATGGCTGGCGGCCGGGTCAACGGCGCGGTCGGCTACCGGCGCATCGACGGCGTGCCCATGGCCTTCCCAGCCAAGGCCGTGGTCCTCGCCTCGGGCGGCGTCGGCCGGGCCTTCGCGGTCACCTCCAACTCGTGGGAATCGTCCGGGGACGGCCAGGCGCTGGCCTACCGCGCGGGCGCCGAGCTCATCGACATGGAGTTCGTGCAGTTCCACCCCACCGGTATGGTCCACCCTGCAGGAGTCAAGGGCCTGCTGGTCACCGAGGCCGTCCGCGGCGAGGGTGGCATCCTGCGCAACGCCGAGGGCGAGCGCTTCATGTGGAACTACCTGCCGGAAGCCAGGCGCCACGAGTACGCCGCCACCGACGAGGAGGCGCGCGCCTGGGTGGACGACCTGACCGAAGGTCGGCAGAGCAGCCATCGCCGCCCGCCCGAGCTGTCCACGCGCGACAACGTGGCACGCGCCATCTACACCGAGGTCAAGGAGGGCCGCGGCTCACCCCACGGCGGCGTCTTCCTCGACATCAGCTACCTGCCGGCCGAGCGCGTGCGCGCCAAGCTGCCCTCGATGTACGAGCAGTTCAAGGAGCTAGCCGACGTCGACATCACCGCCGGGCCCATGGAGGTCGGGCCCACGATGCACTACATCATGGGCGGGGTGCGCGTCGCAGCCGAGGGTGGCGAGACGACCACGCCGGGCCTGTACGCGGCGGGTGAGGTGGCAGCCGGCTTGCACGGCTCCAACCGACTCGGCGGCAACTCGCTCACCGACCTGCTCGTCTTCGGGCGGCGCGCGGGTGAGGCCGCAGCAGCAGCGGCCGCGTCGGCCCCGGCAGCCGAGGAGCTCTCGGCGCAGTTCGTGGACGAGTCGGTCGAGGCCATGTTCGCCCCCTTCGAGCGTGCGTCGGGCGAGGATCCCAACCGGCTGCACCAGGAATTGCAGGCCACGATGTCCTCACTGGTCGGCATCTTCCGCCTGCAGAGCGACCTGGAGCAGGCCATCGAACGCATCGAGGGCTACAAGGAGCGCTGGGCGGGTCTGCGCGTGACGGGGCCGCGACGCTTCAACCCGGCCTGGGACCTCGTCTTCGAGCTGCGCAGCATGCTCACCGTGTCCGAGGCCATCGCCCGTTCCGCCCTCGAGCGCGAGGAGAGCCGTGGCGCTCACTCGCGGCTGGACTTCGTTGGCGCGCGGGACGAGTGGGACGTGGTCAACGTCACCACCAGCCGAGACGGCGATGGCATGTCCGTGCGCCGGACGCCCATCGTGGAGATGCCGGCCGAGCTGGCCGAGCACGTGGCGGTGAAGGGCTAGCGATGGCTGACCAGGCGAAGCTGTGGGTCAACCGTGGCGAGGGCAACGACGAGGGCGAGTTCTACGAGTACATCGTGCCCGCGGGGGAGGGCATGGTGGTGCTCGACGCCATCCACTGGATCCAGCAGAACGTGCAGCCCGACCTGGCCGCGCGCTGGAACTGCAAGGCCGCCAAGTGCGGTTCCTGCTCGGCGGAGGTCAACGGCCGGCCGAGCCTCATGTGCAAGACCCGCCTGTCCGACTTCCCCGCGGACGAGGCCATCACCGTCGAGCCCATGCGCGCGTTCCCGCGGGTGCGCGACCTCGTCACCGACGTCTCCTGGAACTACGAGGTCAACAAGCGCATCACGCCGTTCACGCCGCCGGCGGGCGTGCCCCAGAGCGAGTGGCGCTGGCAGCAGGAGGACGGCGAGCGGAGCCAGGAGTTCCGCAAGTGCATCGAGTGCTTCCTGTGCCAGGACACCTGCCACGTGCTGCGCAACCACGAGACGGAGGACGAGTTCATCGGCCCGCGCTTCCTGGTGCGCAATGCCAGCCTGGAGATGCACCCGCTCGACACGGCTGACCGCAAGGAATACCTCAAGTACGACGCCGGTATCGGCTACTGCAACATCAACAAGTGCTGCACCGACGTCTGCCCGGAGCACATCAAGATCACCGACAACGCCATCATCCCGCTGAAGGAACGCGTGGCCGACGAGTACTACGACCCGCTGCGCATGCTCTGGCGCAAGATCCGCGGTGAGCGCTACGGCTCGGGTAGTGCGGCCGTGGAGGTCTCCGATGAAGCCCGCGCGCTGGACGCTGCGGGTGGCACGGCCGCCCCGGCGGCTGACAAGGGCAAGGGTAAGGACGAAGACGACGCCAGGCGCAAGGGCACGGACGAGACGAGCGGGTCCGACTCCTAGGTGGCCGACGCCGTGGCCGACCGACTGCTCATCCGCACCGATGGCGCTTCGCGCTCCAACCCTGGTCCGGCCTCAGCGGGCGCCGTCCTCATCGATGCCTCCCGACCTGATGCCGCGGCCGTGGACGCGCCGCCGCTCTCGGTGGTGTCGCGACCGCTGGGCGTGCAGACGAACAACGTGGCCGAGTACACCGCGCTGCTGCTGGCGCTGAAGGAGGCGCAGCGCCTGGGGGCGCGCGAGATCGACCTGCGCCTGGACTCCAAGCTGATCGTGGAGCAGCTGCACGGCCGCTGGAAGGTGAAGGACGCCAAGATGCGCGTGCTCTGGGCCGAGGCGCGCGAGCTGCTGACCGGCTTCGAGCGCTGGAGCGCCACGCACGAGCCGCGTGCGACCAACAAGGCCGCCGATGCGCTCGCCAACCTGGCGCTCGACGACCCTGCGGCCGCGGCTCGGCTGGAGGCGAGCTACCGGGGCTAGCCGGCCCGGCTTGGGATGGCCGCCCAGCGATCCGTCGGCGAGCCATGGGCCGGGCTCGCCGACGTCACCTGGCTGGCACCACCAGCCGACTGACACCGACGCATGGACCACGGATTCCCTCGCAGCGGGTCAGCACGACCAGCTGGGCGGCAGTGCCGCCGGACGCACGCCCGGGGTCTGGCGAGTGTCACATCTTCCCTGGAGCGGGAAGGTAGGCTCCGGCACTCGCAGCGGCGATCGCCACGTCGCCGCCACCCAGCGGGGATCGCCGACCGGCCAGCCGCGGGCGGACACGCCGCGCAGCGCAGGCCACGCCTGCGCAGCGAGCGCCACGTCCTCGACAGCCACGCCACCGCCGCGAACCGCGCAGCCCGGTCGCGAGGAGGTCACGCGCGCTTGGTGCTAGAGTCCATCGGCCAGTGAGGTGTCCGGATGGTCGCGGGCGGCGGGGTGACCCGTCGTTCGAGGAAAGTCCGAGCACCACGACGCGGGGTAGCGGGTAACTCCCGTCCACCGCGAGGTGAGGACCAGCGCCACAGAGACGAGTCGGCCGCGGCTTCGGTCGTCGGCCGGGTGAAACGGGCAAGCTCTACCTGGTGCAAGGCCAAATAGGAGGGCACGTGTGGCGCGAGCCGCACAGGGGTGCGTCGCCCCGCTCTCGGGTCGGCCGCAAGAGGCGTCGGGTGACCGGCGTCCCAGATGGATGACCATCCCCGCACTGCGGGACAGAACTCGGCTTACAGGGCACCTCACTGGCTTCGCGCTTCACTGGCCACTTCCCTGTCACTGACCATTGCCCCGCCGTTCGTCATCCGTTCGTCGCGGCATGCTGCCATCGTCTCCGCCTCGGGCCACTCCCCGGCCCCTTCACGAGAGGTGACCCCATGCGCCGTGTCATCCCCGCCGGCTTCGCCGGCATCCTCACCATCGCGCTCGTCGCTGCGCCCGTCGCGGCACAGGACGAAGGGCTCGACCGCCTCGAGCTGCCCAACGGATGGGCGCCGGAGGGCATCACCACCGACGGCACCAGCCTGTTCGCAGGGTCGCTCGCCGACGGGGCCATCTGGCGTGTCGATCCAGCCGCCGGCGAGGGCGCGATCCTGGCCGAGGGCGCGGAGGGTCGCGTCGCTGCGGGCATCGAGCACGATGCCTATGGCCGGCTGTGGACCGCCGGTGGTCCCACCGGCGAGGTGCGCGCCTACGATGCCGCCAGCGGCGAGCTGCTGGCCACCTACACGCTGGAGGGCGGCTTCTTCAACGACATCGCCGCCACCGAGGACGCCGTCTACGTGACCGACTCGTTCGTGCCTCAGCTGCTGGCCATCCCGCTGGGCGCGGACGGCGCTCTGCCCGATGCCGAGGCGGTCACGCCGATCCCGCTGAGCGGGGACCTGGTCTACGGCGAGGGCTTCAACGTCAACGGCATCGTGGCCGCGCCGGCAGGCCTCATCGTGGTCCACTCCGGCAACGGCGAGCTGTATCGCGTCGATCCCGCCACCGGCGAGGCGGCGCTCGTCGACATCGGCGATGTCTCGCTGACCGGCGGCGACGGCATGGAGCTCGACGGTGACACCTTGTACGTCCTGCGCAACAGCTCCAACCTCGTGGTGGCGCTGGAGCTGGACGAGGAGGCCGCCTCGGCCTCGCTGCTCGCCGAGCTGACGGCAGACGGACTTCGACGTGCCAACCACGCTGGCGCTCGCTCGGCGACGACCTGTGGGCCGTCAACGCCCGCTTCGGCACCGATCCAGACGCCGGAGACGGAGTACTGGATCACCCGCCTGGACGCGATCGATGGCTCCGGGGGCGACCGACGCGACCGAGGGCTAGCCCGACACCGGGACCATCGAGCTGCCGTGCCATGGCGCGGCAGCGCTAGACTCACCCTGCAGGCACGCCTGTCTGTGCCGTCCTCACGCATCAAGGAGCTGCTATCCCCATGTCCAACTCACGCACACGCCTGGCCGCCGTCGCCGGCAGCCTCGCGCTCTCGCTCTCGCTCGTCTCCGCCCCGGCGGTCATGGCCCAGGACGGTCCCGAAGCGACCATCGAAGGACTGATGGCCGCCATCGAGGCCAAGGACTTCGAGGGCCTGCCGTCGTTCTTCTGCGCCGAGTTCGCCGATCAGATGGGCGTGCTCGACATGGGCGCGCTCTCCGAGGGTCTGCCGCCCGGCATGGACGTCAACACCCTGCTCGATGCCTTCATCCTCGATACCGAGATCGCCTCCATGGAGGTCGTGAGCCAGTCCGACACCGAGGCCGTCGTCCAGGTCGATGGCTCGATGACGATGGACATCGACGCGGAGGCCATGGTGCCCTTCATCGAGGCGCTGCTCGAGATGAGCGGCATGGAGGTCACGCCTGAGACGGTCGAGATGTTCAGCGGCATGATGATGTCCGAGTTCGAGGCCGAGTCCACGGAGATCTCCGAGGAGATCACCCTGGTGCCCGGCGAAGACGGCGGCTGGCTCATCTGCGACGAGCTGGGCGCCCTTGACGATGGCACGGGCGACGCGATGGCCGACGAGTCCATGGCCCCCGACATGGCCGACGAGTCGATGGCGCCCGAGGTGGCCGAGGAGTCCATGGCGCCCGCGAGCGAGTAGCACCGAGGCCGTCGGGCCCGCCAGCGCGGGACCCCACGGGCTCGACCGCAACATCACCGAACGCCCGTCCCCACCACGGGGGCGGGCGTTCGAGCACGTTCGAGCATCTCCCGCCGTCGTCGCCGGGCGCCGCACCACCGCCGATCCCGTGCTCCGGTCGGGGCTCCGGCGCTATCGTGGGCTGCCATGAGCAGCCTGCCCATCGAGGACTACGCGCTCATCGGGGACACGCGTACCGCCGCGCTCGTCGGCCGCAACGGCTCCATCGACTGGTTCTGCGCGCCGCGCTTCGACTCGGCCGCCATGTTCGCCGGCCTGCTGGGAGACCGGAGCCATGGACGCTGGTGCCTGGCGCCGACCGGAGGAGCATCGGCGACGCAGCGCCGATACCGGCAGGGGACCCTCGTCCTGGAGACGGAGTTCGAGGCCGCGGGCGGCACGGCACGCGTGGTGGACCTCATGCCCATCGGTGACGGTGCCACCCACATCGTCCGTTCGGTCGAGGGCCTGCGCGGCTGCGTGACGATGGAGCTGGACCTGACGCTCCGCTTCGATGACGGGAGCCGAGTGCCCTGGGTGACGGCGTTCGACGGGGGCATCAGGGCCGTGGCGGGACCGGACGCCGCGGTGCTGCGAACACCGGTCCCACTGGTGGGACGGGACCACTCGACCACGGCCTCGTTCTCCGTTGCCGCGGGCGAGCGGCTGCCCTTCGTGCTGAGCTGGTTCCCCTCCCACCTTGGCGTGCCGGACCGACTCGACGTGGCCGCCGTGATCGATGCGACGGAGCGGTGGTGGCGCGACTGGTCCGATCGCTGCACCTACACGGGACCGTGGCGCGACGCGGTCGTGCGATCGCTCATCACCCTCAAGGCGCTGACCTTCGCGCCGACGGGCGCCATCGTGGCCGCGCCCACGACATCGCTGCCCGAGGAGATCGGCGGCGTCCGCAACTGGGACTACCGCTACTGCTGGCTGCGTGACGCCACCTACACGCTCTACGCGCTCATCCACGGTGGCTACCACGCCGAGGCCGACGCCTGGCGCGACTGGCTGCTGCGCACGGTCGCCGGTGATGCCGGTTCCATCCAGGTGCTCTACGGGGTCGCGGGCGAACGCTGGATCCCCGAGCGTACGGCCGACTGGCTGCCCGGCTACGAGGGTTCACGCCCGGTTCGGCTGGGGAACGCGGCGTCCAGCCAGCTGCAGCTGGACGTGTTCGGCGAGATCTTCGACGTCCTGCACGTCGCGCGGCGCCGCGGGCTGACCCCCAGCCCGGAGGCCTGGGCCATCCAGCGGCACCTGCTCGAGTTCGTGGCCGACGCCTGGCAGCGTCCCGACAGCGGCATCTGGGAGATCCGCAGCGAGCCGCGACGCTTCACCCACTCGCGCGTGATGGCATGGGTGGCGGTCGACAGGGCCATCAGGTCGGCCGAGGCCTTCGGCCTGGCCGGGCCGCTCGAGGACTGGAAGCGCCTGCGCGCCGAGATCCACGCCGATGTCTGCCGCCATGGCTTCGACGACGAGCGCGGCACGTTCACGCGGGCCTACGGCAGCCGCACCCTCGATGCCAGCCTGCTGCTCATCCCTCTCGTGGGCTTCCTGCCTCCGCACGACCAGCGAGTGCAGGGCACCATCCGCGCCGTCGAGGATGAGCTGCTGCACCACGGCTTCCTGCGGCGCTACGACACCGATGACCGCGACGCCGACGGGCTCACGGGTGGGGAAGGGGCATTCCTGCCCTGCACCTTCTGGCTGGCCGATGCCTACCAGCAGAGCGGTCGCGACGAGGACGCGCGCAGGCTCTTCGAGCGGCTGCTCTCCGTCACCAACGACGTCGGTCTGCTGGCAGAGGAATACGACCCGGTCGCGCGACCGGATGCTCGGCAACTTCCCCCAGGCGTTCTCGCACATCGCCCTCGTGAACACGGCGTCGAACCTCGCCGGTGGACAGGGCACGACCGCGCACCGGACCGGGTAGCCGCAGGCGCGCCGATGGGCCGAGCTGTCGCCCGATCGCTGCCAGGCCTCTGGCTGGCCCTGGCCTAGGCCTCGTCCGGCCGGAAGATGCCCGCGGCCGTGCAGCCCTCGCAGACGGGCCGCGCATCGCCGATGTCCCCGAGGGCCAGGGGCTGCTCGTCGGTGCCGTAGTAGAGGCACATCACCTCGTACTCGGTGGCGGCTCGCCCGCGCCGGAAGGCGGTTCGACGCGGTCGATGCGACGGAAGATGCAGCGGCGCAGCCGGCCCACCGGCGTGACCAGCTCAGGTGCCGGCGCGTCGCCCAGCGGGACCGGGGCGCCAGCTCGGCAGCGGCGGGCGGACCGCGGGTGCAGGCGGCGCGGGTGCAGCGATGCAGGTTGAGGGTCGTCGGCCGGCGCCGAGCGATGGTCACGAGCAGGTCCTCTGCAGGCGGCTGGAAGACCCACGCTATCGGCCCCCGAGCGACCTGCACCATGGCCAATCGGTACCCCGGCCCGTGTGTCCGGAAGCACCCCGGACCCGGACGTGGGGAGGGTCTGCGAAACGACCCTTGACGGAGCCCACGGATTGGGTATCATGCCCATCCAAGTGGCACGAAGTGGTGCGAAGTGGGGAGGAGAGGTGAACCCGTCCAGTCGGCGGACCGCCGTGGTGGCCGACAGGGACAGGTAGCCGGTTCTCGTCGTCAGTGAAGGAGTCGGGAGATACCCGGCCGCTGGCCGCCAGCGACGCCACAGTCGGAGCAGCCCAGCCCGGTGTTCACAGGTGAGTATCGACACACGGTCGACGACAAGGGACGTCTCGCGGTCCCGGCTCGTTTTCGTGCGGAGCTCGCCCAGGGCGCACAGGTGAGCAATTGGATGGATGGCTGCCTAGCGCTGCATCCCGCCGCTGAGTGGGAAACGCTCGCTACGCAGATCAACGCCCTCCCGTTCACCGACAACCGGTCGCGCACGCTCCGGCGCTTGCTCTACGGCTCGGCCTACGAGGTCTCGCTCGATCGCCAGGGTCGCTTCGTCCTGCCGCAGCCACTCCGCGAATCGGCGGAGCTGGGTTCGGAGGTCGTGGTGGTCGGTGCCGGCAATCGCATCGAGCTCTGGTCGCCGAAGCGGTGGAGCAAGTTCAGCGAGCAGATGGATCAGCCGGAGGCACTCGCCGAGTCCCTCCAGGGGCTGGGCATCTAGACCATATGAGCCTCCAGGGTCCGGGTGGACCGTCGGAGCGGTCGGATCGTTGATGGAACAGGAAGTAGGGCACCTGCCCGTGATGCTAGAGGAGGTCATCTTGGCTCTCTCGCCGCACCCGGGCAGCTTCCAGATCGATGCGACCGTTGGCGGCGGAGGGCACGCCGTTCGGATCCTGGAGGCCACTCATCCCGATGGCCGGCTGCTGGGCATCGATGCCGACCCCAGGGCCATCGACCGCTCGGCCGACCGACTTGCCGCGCTACGGCGATCGGGTCGAGCCTGCGCCAGGCCAACTTCGAGTCCATCGAGCTGGTCGCGAGCGAGGCAGGCTTCGGTGCCGTCGACGGCATCCTCATGGACCTCGGGGTCAGCTCGCAGCAGCTCGACGCCGACGATCGCGGCTTCAGCTTTCGTTCGACCGACTGCGCTCGACATGCGCTTCGACACCCGCCGCGGCATCCCCGCCAGCGAGGTCATCGCCAGCTACGACGAGGCGGCCCTCGCCGACGTCTTCAAGCGCCACGGCGAGGAGCCGCACGCGCGCCGCATCGCGCGCGCCATCGTGGCTGAGCGGGCCGAGCGGCCCATCCGCACGCCGGCCGCAGCTGGCCGACGTGGTGACCCGCGCGACGCCGCCGGCCCCGCTCGTCCAGGCGTCGCCGCATCCATCCCGCCACGCGCGTGTTCCAGGCACTTCGCATCGAGGTCAACCGCGAGCTGGAGACGCTGCCGGTCGCGCTGGCCTCGTGTCTCGAGCTGCTGAAGCCGGAGGGCCGCCTCTGCGTCATCAGCTACCACTCACTCGAGGACCGCATCGTCAAGCGCTTCCTGGCGCAGGAACGGCGCGGTTGCACCTGTCCACCCGAGCTCCCCGTGTGCGTCTGTGGCAAGACGCCCCGCGTCGCGGCGGTAGGGGCTCAGCCACAGTTCCCCAGCGAGGCGGAGGTGGCATCCAACCCACGCGCGCGCAGCGCCAAGCTGCGTGCGGCCAGGAGGCTTCCAGCATGAGCAACGCACACGGCAGCTCACGGCGGCAGGCGTACGGCCGCCGCATGAAGGACCTGCGCGACCGTCGCAGCACCGACCTCGAGATCGATCTCGAGGGTCCAGGTGGCTGGAACCGCGGCGGCGCCTGGGAGTCCGACGGGAGGCTGCCGCGTGCCGCGCTCGAGGTCGACCACGGCGGCAGCTCGGCTCGACCCCGCTGATGGCCGTCTACCAGGGGGTTCGCCTCCGCACGTCCGCGCTGCCCCCGGCAACGCCGCTGCCGCGCACCCGCGCCGCTCGAGCGACGACCGCCACGTCCACGACGACTCCTCGGCTGCGCCCGGTGGGCCTGCTGATGGCCGGCATCCTGGCCTCCACGATGCTGGGCCTGGTCTATCTCACGCAGACCCTCGGCGCCAATGCCACGAGCGAAGTCATCGGCGGCCTCAGGACGAGCAGAAGGCGCTCAGGGCCGACCTGGCGATCCAATCCGTCCAGGCGGTCCAGGCGCTCGACGAGGCGGACGTCGTCACCTTCGCTCGAGAGCAGGGCGGTCTCCGCGCTCTAGCCGCGCGCATCCCTGAAGGCTCCCTGAACGCCATGCCCGGCCGTACCGACAGTCGCCTGCGAATGGTCGCCATCCTGCTCGTCTTCGCCGTCTTCGCCACGGCGGCCGGTCTGCGCCTGGGCTACTGGCAGGTCGTCGCGGCCGATGAGCTGACGGCCAGGCCTCCAGGCGTCCGCGGGCTCGACGGCGAGCCGGGCCCGTGGTTCGCGCCGACATCGTCGATCGCGATGGCGAGCTGCTGGCCAAGCTGGTGACGTACGACCAGCTCGCCGTACACCCCGCCATCATCGATCCGGCCGACCACGCCGAGATCGTCGAGACGCTCGATGCGATCTTCGGCCTTGAGCCCGCCGAGCGCGAGCGCTACCTGTCCGTGCTGGCCGACACGGAGAAGGAGTACGCGATCCTGCGCAAGCGGCTGACCTTCGAGGAGAGCGACGCGGTGCAGGCCGCCATGGGTGGCTGACCTGCTGCCCGGCATCTCCCTGGAGCCCCAGGAGACGCGCCGCTACACCGGTCAAGGGCGGCCAGTCCGGCACGAGCCTGGCGGCCCACGTGCTCGGCTTCGTGCGGGCTGACAACCGCGGCGGCGAAGGCGTCGAACGCTACTACGACGAGCGCCTCACCACGGTGGACGCCGACCTGCTCGACCTCGCCAGCATCGACGACGCCATCGAGCGCGCTCGGCGACCTCAGCGGTCTCGAACCGGCGCCCCTGGAGCTGACCATCGATGCCGATCTGCAGAAGCAGGTGGAGAAGGAGCTCACCAGCGTCTGGAGCGCCAACGACGCCAAGAGCGTGAGCGCCATCGTCATGGACCCGCACGACCGGAGCCATCCTGGCCGCAGCGTCGGTGCCGAGCTACGACGCCAACCGTTTCGCGGAAGTCGCCAACGAGGATATCTCCCGACTGCGCAATCGTGTCTTCAGCGACCAGTACGAGCCCGGCTCGGTGATGAAGATCTTCACCGTCACCGCCGCGCTGCGCGAGGGCAAGGTCACCCCCAACACGAAGATCCGCGACCAGGTGGTGCTGAAGTTCTGGCGACGACGAGGTCCAGAACGCCGACCACGGCAGCAACGGTCTCAGGACGGTGAAGGACCAGATCGCCGAGTCGCGCAACGTCGTGGCGTCCAAGCTGGCGCGGATGCTCGCGCCCGGTGATACGCAGAGAGGCCGCGCACAAGCTCTACGACCTGTGGGAGACGGTCGGGCGTGGCCGGGCGGACCGGTACCGACATCTCCGGGGAGGCGACCGGCACCTGGAGGGATCCCGACACGGTGCCGTGGCAGCCTGTCGAACTGGCCAACCACTCGTTCGGCCAGGGTGTGGCGGTCACGCTGCCGCAGCTCGCTCGCGGCGTCTCCACCCTGGTCAACGGCGGCTACCTGGTTCAGCCGCACCTCGTCGTCGACGGTGAGGCGGCAGCCGTGGAGCCGGAGCGGGTGCTGGAGGCGAAGTACGCGCGCCAGGCGCAAGGACATCCTCACCCACGTCACCGGGTCGGTCGACGCGCTACGCCGAGCGTGCCCTCATCCAGGGCTACGACATCGGCGGCAAGACCGGCACGGCCCAGATCTGGGATGTCAAGAAGGCGGACTGGAAGAAGAACCGCTTCAACCACAGCTTCGTCGGCTTCGTCGGCGGCCGCGACCAGGAGTACGTCATCGCGGTGCGCATCGAGGAGCCCATGCCGCTCAAGCACGAGCAGGGCAGCATCCCCCTGAACGTCGAATCCACCGAGCTCTTCCGGGGCGTCGCGCAGGCCACCATCGACAAGCTGGGCATGAAGAAGTCGAGGGACAAGGCCGCCGGCCGGCCCATCATCGGCACCGGTGCCGCCGCAGCCCTGGACCCGGTCCGCAATCGCGAGGCGCTGCGCCAGTCGAAGCTGCAGCAGCGGGACCAGGCTGCCAAGGCCACCAAGGCTGCAGCAGGCAAGCATCGCGGGGGCCAGGAGCCCCGACTGGCCTCTGGCAGCCGCGCCGATGGCGATCCGACGTAGTCGTGTCAGGATTGGCCGTCGTGGATGAGGGGCCGAGCCGGAATGCACCCAACGCGGCGTCGTCGAACGACGCCGCGACCCAATTCGATGCCCAGGAGCTGACGTCCGCCGCGGCCGGGCAGCTGCTGCGAGCCGGGCGACCGGCCCGCCAGCGGGGGAGCGGTCGACTCGCGCCTGGTCCAGCCCGGCGTCATCTTCTTCGCCCTCCCTGGTGAGCGCACCGATGGTCACCGCTTCCTCGACGCTGCCGTGGCGGCCGGTGCCGCGGCCCTGGTGGTCAGCGAGGACCTGCCTGCCGAGCGCCTCGACGCACTCGGCAGCGGTGGCCGCGTGACCATCGTCCGCGTGGCTGACACCGCGGCGGCACTGCGGAGTGTCGCCGGGGCCTACCGGCAGCGCTTCGACCCCCTCGTCGTGGGCATCACCGGCTCGCTGGCCAAGACGTCCACCAAGGAACAGGCGGCGGAGGTGCTGGAGGAGGACTTCAGCGTCCTGCGCAGCCCGGCCAATCACAACAACGAGATCGGCCTGCCCCTGACACTGCTGCAGCTGCGCCCGCAGCACCAGGTGGCGGTGCTGGAGATGGGTTTCTACACCATCGGCGAGATCGCGCTGCTGGCCCGCCTGGCGCGCCCGTCGATCGGCGTCGTCACCGCCGTTCGCGGCGTGCACCTGTCGCGGGCCGGGTCCATCGAAGCCATCCAGGCCGGCAAGCGTGAGCTGGTGGAGGCGCTGCCACGCCGATGGCTGGGCCGTGCTCAACGCCGACGACGCGCGCGTGCTGGCGATGGCCGGTGCGACGCCGGCGCGGGTCCTGACCTACGGCTTCAGCGAGACGGCTGATGTGCGTGCCACCGACATCCGCTCGCTGGGCGTCGAGCGGCATGCGGTTCCGCCTCTGGCTGGCGGGTTCGCCGTTCGACATCGCCACGCCCGTGCTCGGGCGTCACGGGGTTCACAATGCGCTCGCCGCGGCCGCCGTGGCCAGCCTGGCCGGCATGGACGGGCACGACATCGTGCGTGGACTGGGCCGGGCCTTCTCCATGCCGCACCGCTCGCAGATCCAGCGCGCCGGCGGCTGGACCATCCTTGATGACTCGTACAACGCGTCCCCCGATGCCGTCCTGGCAGCTCTGGGCCTCCTCGCAGAGCTGCCGGGTCGGCGCATCGCCGTGCTGGGAGAGATGCTCGAGCTGGGCGACACGGCCGCAGCCGAGCACCGCCGCGTCGGTTCCGGCGCGGCACAGGTGGCCGATCAGCTGGTGGTCGTGGGCAGCGGAGCCGGCGGCATCAGCGATGGCGCCGTGGCGGCCGGAATGGACGCCGCCCGCATCCACCAGGTGGCCGATCGCGACGAGGCCCTGGCTCTGCTGCTGGCCCAGCTGCGCGACGGTGACAGCGTGCTCGTCAAGGCCTCTCGTGGCGCGCAGCTCGACCTGCTCGTGGAGCAGCTCGTGCGTGCCGCCGGACCAGGCGTGGACCAGGCGTGACCGGCGGCGAGTCGATCGTCCAGGGGATCCTGCTGGCCTTTGCCATCGTGGTCGTGCTCATGCCGGGCTTCATCCGCCTGCTCAAGCGCCTCGGCATGGGCAAGCGTATCCGGCTCGAGGGCCCCGAGACGCACTACGTCAAGGAAGGCACGCCCACCATGGGCGGCCTGCTCGTCGTGCTCGTCGTCATCGGCATCGCCGTCGTGCTGGAGCTCACGACACAGGACTTCCTCGACGGCTCCACCTTCGCGCCGCTGGCCACGCTCGCCCTGGTGGGCGCCCTGGGCACCGCGGACGACTGGCTCAACGCCCGCACCGGCGACGGCATCAGCGCCACCCAGAAGCTGCTGTGGCAATCGGTGGTGGGCGGTGTGGCCGCCTGGCAGATCCAGGACACCTACCAGATCACCAACATCGTGGTGCCCTTCATGGGCGCGGTGGCCATCAACCCCATCGTCTACATCCTCATCGCCGCCTTCGCCATCGTGGCCACCAGCAACGCGGTCAACATCACCGACGGCCTCGACGGGCTCTCCGGCGGCACGCTCATCTTCGCCTTCACCGGTTACATGGTCATCGCCTACACCTTCGGCCAGCCCAACCTGGCGGTCGTCTGCGCGCTGATCATCGGCGCCATCACGGCGTTCCTCTGGTTCAACGTGCACCCGGCACAGATCTTCATGGGTGACTCTGGAGCCCTGGCGCTGGGCGCGACGCTGGCGGTGACCGCGCTCATCAGCGGCCAGGTCCTGCTGCTGCCGCTCATCGGCCTGGTCTTCGTGCTGGAGACCGGCTCGGTCATCCTGCAGATCGCCTCGGTCAAGCTGCGCGGCAAGCGCCTCTTCCGCATGTCCCCGCTGCACCATCACTTCGAGCTGCTGGGCTGGGACGAGGAGAAGATCACGCTGCGCTTCTGGATCATCGGCGCTCTCGCGGCGCTCGTCGGCGTGGCCTTCTACATGGCCACCGTCGGGCTGCTGAGTTGACGCCCGTGACGACGCCACTGCCCCCGGCCATCGACCTTGACCGGCTGGACCTGCGCGCCTTCGACGGGCGACCAGTCGCCGTGCTGGGGATGGCACGCAGCGGCCTGGCGCTGACGCGCTTCCTGGTCGACCACGGGGCCGACGTCACCGTCTACGACGCGCGCCCGCGCGAGGAGCTGGGCGAGGCCGTCGCCAGCCTGGGTGATCGCCGGCCGCGGCTGGCCCTGGGACCGCAGGTGGACCCCGCGCGAGGTGCTGGCCGGACAGGCGCTCATCTGCACCTCGCCCTCGGTGAGCAGCCGCTTCCCCACGACCGAGCCACGGCTGCGGGCGGCGCTGGCGGCGGTCGAGGCGGACGGCCGGACGCCCGTGGTGAGCGAGGTCGACCTGTTCCTGCGCCTGTGCCCGGCGGCGACGGTGGGCGTCACCGGCACCAAGGGCAAGACCACCACCAGCTCGCTCGTGGCCGCGGTCCTGGCGGCCGGCGATGCGCCGGTCGTGCTGGGCGGCAACATCGGCATCCCGCTCATCGAGCGCCTGCCGCAGCTGACGCCCGCCCACCGCGTGGTCCTGGAGCTCTCCGAGCTGCAGCTGCCGACGCTCTCGCGGGGGACGGACGTGGCGGTCTACACCCACGTCACCTCCGACCACCTCGATCGCCACGGGTCACTGGAGGCCTACCGCGCGGTCAAGCATCGGCTGCTCGAGCTGCTGCCGCCCGCCGGCATCCTCGTGCGCAACGACGACGATCCGGTGGTCTCGGCTACCGCGCACCCGCCGGCCGGCGGACCGTGACGTACGCCCGCTCGTCGCCGGCGCCCGATGGCGTGGGCGTGCGGGACGGCCAGGTCGTGGCCGGCAGCCAGCTGCTGCCCGGCGCCGGCGAGCGCCCGCATCCTGCCCCTCGCGGACATCCCGCTGCCGGGTGAGCACAGCGTCTCCAACGTCCTCGCCGCCGTCGCGGTCGGTCTCGTCTACGGCATCGCCCCGGAGGCCATCGCCGCGCGCGTGCGTGCCTTCGCCGGCGTGGAGCACCGCCTGGAGCCGGTCGCGGAGGTCGCCGGCGTGCGCTACGTCAACGATTCCCAGGGCACCCAGCCGGACGCCGTCATCGCGGCGGTGCGCTCGTTCGAGCAGCCGCTCGTGCTCATCGCCGGCGGGCGCGCCAAGGGCAACCCCATCGAGGAGCTGGCGCGCGTCGTGGCCGAGCGCGTCACGGCCGCCGTGCTCATCGGCGAGTCGGCGAGCGAGCTGGAGGCGGCATTCGCGCGACGCCGGCCTGGCGCGCATCGAGCGTGCGGGGTCGATGGAGGAGGCGGTCAGGATGGCGACTCGCATCGCACGCCTGACGACGCCGGCGACCGTGCTGCTGAGCCCGGCAGCCGCCTCCTTCGACATGTTCCGCGACTACGAGGCACGAGGGGCCGCCTTCAAGCTGGCCGTGTCGCGCCTCGCCGAGGAGGCCGCAGGCTGATGGAGGCCCTGCGGTTCCCCTGGGACGACGAGCGCCGCCGCGAGGTCGCCCCGAGTGCCTTCCGGCCACGCAAGGCCGCCCGGCGCGGCACACGTGACCAGGCCGCCCGGCCACTCGACCGTCGTGATGTCAACCGGGCGCGGCGGCCCAGCCCCTCGGTCTCTCCGGCAGTGACGGCGGGCCTGGCGCGTCCCACGGTCCGTCCGTCCGGGCACGCGTCGCGCGAGGCAGCCCGCGACCGAACCAGTGGCCGCACCGTCCAGGGACCGCAGCGCGAGCGGCACGAGCCCGACTACATGCTGCTGGCGATCGCGCTGGCCCTCGCTGCGATGGGCATCCTGATGGTCTACTCCAGCAGCGGGGTGAAATCCGCCATCGATGAAGGCAACGTGTTCGCCGCCGTCACGACGCAGCTCGGCTGGGGTCTTCTCGGCGGGCTCGTCCTGCTGGTGATGATGCGGGTCGACTACCGCTACTGGCGCTCCTTCTCCGTCCTCGGGCTTGCCGTGGCCGTGGTCCTCCTCGTGCTGGTGTTGTCGAAGGGGTACCTGCCGATGGTGAAGCCACTCGAGCTCAATGGGGCGACACGCTGGCTCCAGATCGGCGGGCTGCCCGCGTTCCAGCCCACCGAGGTCGCCAAGTTCGCGCTGGTCGTCTTCGCGGCTCACTGGCTCACGACGCGCGGGGCGGAGGTGCGATCGTTCCGCCGCGGGCTGCTGCCCTTCAGCATCATCGTCGGCCTCATCGCCGTGCTCGTCGTGCTGGAGCCCGACCTGGGGACGACCGGCGTGCTCGTCCTCACCGCCTACTCGATGTACTTCGTCGCCGGTGGCCGCGTCTGGCAGATGCTGCTGCTGCTGCCCGTCGCGCTGGCGGGCGTGGCCGGCGCCGATCCTGCTGAAGCCGTACATGTTCGAGCGCATCGAGATCTTCCTTGACCCCTTCAAGTACGAGAACGATGCCGGCTTCCAGACGGTGCGCGGGCTGCAATCGCTGGCGCTCGGCGGCATCACCGGCAGGGGGCTCGGGGAGAGCCAGGGGGCTGGCGGGCTGTGGTTCCCGGCAGCAGAGAACGACCTGATCTTCGCTGTCGTCGGCCAGGAGCTCGGCCTCATCGGCGGACTCGTCGTCATCGGGCTGTTCCTGCTGCTGGCCTGGCGCGGCATGCGTATCGCCATGCACGCCCCCGACACCTTCGGTGCGCTGCTGGCGCTGGGCATCACCGCCTGGCTCACGTTCCAGGCCTTCATCAACATCAGCGTCGTCGTGCTGCTCATCCCCATGACCGGCATGCCGCTGCCGTTCCTGAGCGACGGTGGCACCGCGCTCGTGGTCGCGCTGGCCGCGGTCGGTATCCTTCTGTCCATCTCCCGAGAGACCGTTACCCGAGGTGACAGCGCGCATGAGGATCCTCATCGCGGCAGGGGGCACGGGCGGCCACATCTACCCCGCGTTGGCCGTCGTGACCCAGCTGCGGGCCCGTCAGCCTGACCTCGAGCTGCGCTGGCTGGGTGGGCACCGCGGCCTGGAAGCATCCATCGTCCCCGCCGCCGGCATCGCGCTGCAGCGGCTGTGGCTGCGATCGCTGCGCACCGTCGACGCCTCGCCCAACATCATCCTCGACCCGCTGCGGCTGGCAGCATCCGTGCCGCAGGCGCTGATCGGACTGCTGCGCTGGCGCCCGGACGTCATCTACACCACCGGCGGCTACGTCGCCATCCCGGTGCTGGCGGCGGCTGCGCTGCTGGGCATCCCCTCGCTGATCTGGGAGGGCAACCAGGTCCCCGGTCGCAGCGTCCGCCTGAGCGCGCGCGCCGCTACCGCCCGGACCGTCTCCTTCGCCGCCACGCGCGACCGCCTGCCGCCGCCGACCTTCGTCATCGGCACGCCCATCCGCGACCTCGGCAGCCTGGACAAGGCGAGCGCCCGCGAGCGCCTGGGGCTCCCCGCGGACATACCGGTGCTGCTCGTCTTCGGCGGCTCCCAATCGGTGCAGGCGGTTCAACGAGGCCATCGCCGACGCCCTCGCCGACCTCGTCGAGCGCTGCTGCGTGGTGCACGTCACCGGCCCCAGCGGCATCGCCGCGGCCGAGGCGCTGCGTGCCCAGCTGCCCGCCGGCCGCCGGGAGCGCTACCGCCCCTTCGAGTTCCTGCACCACGAGATGGACGCGGCCCTCGTCTCGGCCGACCTGCTGGTGGGCCGTGCCGGCTCCTCCACGCTGGCCGAGGCGGCCGCCGCCGGGCTGCCGATGGTCGTCGTGCCCTACCCGCACGCGGCCGCCCACCAGCGCGCCAACGCGGCCGAGATGGTGGATGCCGGCGCCGCGGTGCTGGTCGCGGACGAGGACCTCGATGCTGACGCCCTGCGCAACGCCGGCGATCTGCTCTTCGATGAGCGCCTCACGGTGATGTCGGCGGCGGCGTTCCGGGTCGCCCGCCCTGCGGCTGCCGCGGCCAGCGTTCGTCTGCTGGAGCTGCTCGCGGCGCGAGAGCCGCTGCCGAGCGCGACGGAGCTGGATGCGATGACGAGGGCGACGTACGTGAAGGTGGCCCGACTGACACACGAGCAGCAGCTCACGCTGGGCACGGACATCCAGCGGCGCCTGGGCATCAAGACCTCGCGTGACGAGCCGCTGGCCCGCTTCACCACGATGCGCGTGGGTGGCCCGGCGGACCTGTTCGCGGAGGTGCGCAACCTGTTCGAGCTGCGCGGCATCGTGCGCTTCGCCCGCTCGCGCGACATCCCGCTCTTCCTCATCGGCCGTGGCTCCGACCTGGTCATCGCCGATGCCGGCATCGCGGGGCTGGTGGTGGTCGTGCGTGCCGCTGGCGAACGCGTCGAGGGCGATCGGCTCATCGCCGATGCCGGGCTGCAGATGGCGCGAGCCGCGACGAGCAGCAAGCTTGCCGGGCTCTCCGGCCTGGAGTTCGGCCTGGCCATCCCGGGCACCGTGGGCGGCGCCGTCTGGGCCAACGCCGGTGCTCACGGCTCGGAGGTGCGCGACGTCCTCGTGTCGGCCCAGGTGGTCGGCGCGGATGGCCAGGAGCGCACGCTGGGGCCCGACGACCTGGGCATGAGCTACCGCGAGACGCAGCTGAAGCACGGGCTTCCCGGGCGGCCGGAGGTGGTGCTGCAGGCGACCTTCACGCTGGAGCCCGCCGAGTCCGATACCATCGCGGCGCGGCAGGACGACATCAAGCGCTGGCGGCAGGCGCATCAGCCGGTCGGCCAGAAGTCGGCCGGCAGCGTCTTCCGCAATCCGGAGGGCGACTCGGCCGGCCGCATCATCGACGAGCTGGGGCTCAAGGAGCGCCGCCTGGGCGGGGCCATGGTGAGTCCCAAGCATGCCAACTTCATCGTCAACACCGGCGCCGCCAGCGCCGCCGACGTGCGCGGCCTGGCCGAGCTCGTGCGCCAGGCCGTGCTGCGCGAGCGCGGCATCGAGCTGCAGTACGAGGTCGAGTTCGTGGGCGACTGGGAAGGCACAGGGGAGGGGACATGAACATCAGCGCCATCACCCGCGGGACACATCGGTGAGCCTGCCACCCACCTCCATCGCCGTGCTCTTCGGCGGGCCCTCGGCGGAGCACGATGTCTCGCTCGTCTCCGGTCGCGCCATCGCCACGGCCCTCGCCGGTGCGGGCCACGATGTCAGCGGCTGGCTGCTGGACCTCGACGGCGGCTGGTGGCGCCTGCCGCGCGTGGCGCTCGACCCGGCGTTGCCGACGACCGCCTTTCGCGAGCCCCTCGCGCTGGGAGCCGAGGGTCCCCTGGGCGCTGCCGCTGCGCTGGAGGAGCTGGCCAGCCTCGAGCCACGGCCGGTGGTGTTCCCCGCCCTGCACGGCCCCTTCGGCGAGGACGGGCAGGTCCAGTCGCTGCTCGAGTCGGTCGGCCTGGTCTACTGCGGCGCCGGCCCCGCGGCCTCCGCGGTGGGCATGGACAAGTCGCTCTTCAAGCGCGTCTGCGGCACGCTCGAGCTGCCCATGCTGCCGTGGACCGAGGTGCGCTCCGCCGAGCACGCCGCCGACCCGCAGGCGACCGAGGCCGGCCTGCGCGACTTCGGTGACGGCTTCGCCGATCCGCGGCTGATCGTCAAGCCTGCCCGCCTGGGCTCCAGCATCGGCATCACCATCGTCCACGACACCCACGCCGGCGAGTGCCCTGCGGGACGCGCTCCGGGAGGCCTTCCGCTTCGACGACCTGGTCCTCGTGGAGCCCTACCTGGACCACCCGCGTGAGCTGGAGACGAGCGTCATGGGCAACAGCCGCCTCGATACCGTCGCCTACGGGCCGGGCGAGGTGCGGCCCGCTCGCGAGTTCTACGACTACGTGGCCAAGTACCGCTCCGAGGACAGCCTCACCGATGCGCAGGCCGATCTCGACCCCGAGCTGGCCGAGTCGATCCGCAGCGCTGCGGTCGAGGTCTTCCTGGCCATCGGGGCGACCGGTTTCGCGCGCGTCGACATGCTGCTCTCGGCTGACGGCATCCCCTACATCAGCGAGATCAACACCATCCCCGGGTTCACGCCCATCAGCCTGTTCCCGCGCATGACCGCCGCGGGTGGCTACGACTTCGCCGCCACCTGCGAGCGCGTGGTCGAGCTGGCCATCGAGCGTGAAGCCGCTCGCCCCCGTCGCCGACTGGTGCCCGGCGACCTGCCGTGACCCGCTACGCGTCCCGCCGCGAGCAGGGCACCATCGCCCCGCGATCGGCGCCGTCCGCGCCCTCCCGTCCGGGGCGCCGCACGTTCGCGCGCCTGGTCGGAGCGGTGGCCATGATCACGCTCACGGCGCTGCTCTTCTGGCTGCTGACCGACGATACCTTCAGCGTCACGGAGGACAACGTCACCTTCGAGGGGCTGCGGAACGCCGACGAGGCACAGGTGCGCGCCTACCTGTCGGACCTGGAGCGCGCGCCCAACGTCTTTCGCGTGCGCGCCAGCGACATCGTCAGCCGGCTGTCGGAGCTGACCGAGGTGGACGCGGCCCGCGCCGTCGTGACCTTGCCGGCCAACGTCAGCGTCGAGCTCGACGAGCGCGATCCGCTGTTCATCTGGAGCAACCGGCAGGTGGAGTGGCTGGTCGATGAGACCGGGATGCTCTTCGCGCCCGCCGACAGCGCGAGCGAACGCGACGGGCTCGCAGGGAGCGACCGAGGCGCCGACGGCCACCCCGGAGGCCTCGGCCGAGGCCTCAGCCGGGTCGGGCGAGGCGGAGGTCGATGCTGCCGCCGATGACTCGGCGCGCACCGCCCTGCCGCTGGTCGAGGACTCGCGTCTGGCGGAGACTCCCGCCGTCGTGGGCAGCTACCTGGGGCGCACGGACCTGGAGGTCATGCGCTATCTGCTGGCGGTCACCCCGGAGCTGCTGGGCAGCGAGTCGCAACGGCTGAAGCTGTACGTCGACGAGGACGACGGCTACGTGCTCGAGAGCACCGACGGCGGGTGGTACGCCGTCTTCGGGCACTACACCGCCTCCATCCAGCCACCATCGGTCATCCCGCGCCAGGTGCAGTGCCTGCGCTGGGCGCTGGCCGACCGGGAGGACCGGCTCGATCGGGTCTGGCTGGCCGTCTCCGATGAGGGCTGCGGGAGCATCCGGCTGACTGACCCGGCGCGTGACGCCCAGGATTGAGTGCGCCCTGCGAAGCGTCGTCGCATCGCCCACAATGTAGCTGCCGTGGTGCGTTGACGCACCGGGCCGGCGGAGAGGCCGGCGCGCAGGGAAGGGAATCACTTGGAGATCGAAGCGATCCTGGTGGCGCTCGATGTCGGGACGAGCAAGGTCGTCGTGCTCGTCGGCGAGGTCACCAACGATGGAGCACTGGACATCATCGGCAAGGGCACGATGCCGACGACCGGGGTCAAGAAGGGCCTCGTCAACAACATCGACCAGACCGTGAGCTCCATCCACGGCGCCATCGAGCAGGCCGAGCGGCTCTCCGGCCTGCGCCTGGAGGCGGCCTTCGTGGGCGTCGGCGGCGACCACCTCGAATCGCTCAACTCGCGCGGCACGGTGGCGGTCAGCGGCGCGCACCGCGAGGTGACCCGCGAGGACATCGAACGTGCCACGGAGGTCGCCCGCGCGGTGACCATCCCCTCCAACCGCGAGGTGCTGCACGTCCTGCCGCGCGACTTCACCGTCGATGGTCAGGAGGGCGTGAAGGACCCCGAGGGCATGAGCGCCATCCGCCTGGAGGTCACCACGCACATCATCCACGGCGGGGCCACGGCGCTGCAGAACCTGACCAAGTGCGTGCGCCAGGCCGGTGTGCGGCCCGACGAGCTGGTGGTGTCCTCGATCGCCTCGGGCGAGGCCGTGCTCAGCGAGACCGAGCGTGAGCTGGGCGTGGCGGTCGCCGATATCGGCGCTGGCACCACCGACATCGCGCTCTACGCGGAGGGCTCGCCGTTCTACACCTCCGTCATCCCGCTGGGCGGGGTCAACGTCACCAACGACATCGCCATCGGGCTGCGCACCAACCTCACTGCCGCCGAGCAGCTCAAGATGCGCTTCGGCAGTGCCGAGGCGCGCAACGCCGATCCCAGCACGGAGGCGCCGGTCGAGATCATCGACGACGGCGTGGCGCGGCTGGCCCGCAAGTCGGACGTCACCGAGATCATCGACGCGCGCATGCACGAGCTGTTCGAGAAGATCGGCGAGGAGCTGACGAAGAACGCCAGCGCTCACCGGCTGCCGGCCGGCCTGGTGCTCACCGGCGGCGGCTCGCAGCTCGCGAATACCGCCGAGCTGGCCCGCGATGTGCTGCAGGTGCCTGTGCGCGTGGCGTCGCCGGAGGGCGTCGGCGGGCTCACCGACCATCTGCTCACGCCGTCCTACTCGACCGCCATCGGCCTGCTGCTGTGGGCGGCACGCGTCGTCACCACCGAGGACCTGCAGCGCTACGAGCCGCCGCCTCGGACCCAGAACTGGGACCGCGTGCGGGACATGCTGCGCCGCTTCTTCCCCTAGTCAGCCGCAGCCGCTGCCCGCAGCCGGGATGCCCGGCCGGGGAGAGACGACACCTCGGCCGTTGACCAAAGGCGCCATCAAGGCGTCGCCGCACACGTGATGGACGGGATGGGCACTATCCGTGCGGGTGGGAGCGAGGATATACTCGCCCGACGACCAGGTGGTCCCAGGAGTTCGCCCAGACCGTGTTCGGGCGGCCCGACGGGCTGTGGATGCTTGGTGCGCGATCTGGAGGGATCACTCACATGCCGTTGCGTTCCGACTCAGAGAACTTCGCTCTCATCCGTGTCATCGGTGTCGGCGGTGGAGGCAGCAATGCCGTCAACCGCATGATCCGGGCCGAGCTGATGGGCGTGGAGTTCATCGCCGTCAACACCGATGCCCAAGCGCTGCTGCAGTCGGATGCGCCGAACAAGATCCGCGTGGGTGACAAGATCACCCGCGGCCTTGGCGCGGGCGGCGACCCGTCCATCGGGCAGCGTGCTGCCGAGGAAGACTCCGAGAAGATCGCCGACGCCCTCCGTGACTCCGACATGGTCTTCATCACCGCCGGCATGGGTGGTGGGACCGGCTCGGGTGCCGCACCCGTCATCGCCGAGATCGCGCGCGACATGGGTGCCCTGACCATCGGCGTCGTCACCAAGCCGTTCACCTGGGAGGGCGCCCGTCGCCGCCTCAACGCCGAGAAGTCGGCAGAGCTGCTGCGCGACAAGGTCGACACCCTCATCACCATCCCCAACGACCGCCTCAAGGAGGTCGTCAGCGCCGAGACCTCCATCGTCGATGCCTTCCGCGTCGTCGACGACGTGCTGCGCCAGGGCGTGCAGGGCATCAGCGACCTCATCACCGTGCCCGGCCTCATCAATCTCGACTTCGCCGACGTTCGTGCCGTCATGCGCTCGGCCGGCTCCGCCCTCATGGGCATCGGCCGTGCCAGCGGTCCCGACCGGGCTGCCGAAGCCGCCCGCGAGGCCATCAGCAGCCCGCTGCTGGAAGTCAGCATCAGCGGCGCCCAGGGCGTCCTCTTCAACGTCACCGGCGGGCCCAACCTGGGCCTGTTCGAGGTCGATGAGGCGGCCGAGATCATCAAGGAGATGGCCGACCCGGAGGCGAACATCATCTTCGGCACCGTCATCGATGAGCGCATGGGCGACGACCTGCAGATCACCGTCATCGCCACCGGCTTCGATCACAATCGCCAGAACGTCTATCCCGGCGCCGAGGCGGAGGCCGACATCAGCGGTGGCGTCCAGGCCGGCCTGGAGAACCGCGACTTCATGCAGGAGCTGGCCCGTCAGCGCACCGCTGCCGGTGACCAGGGCGAGAGCGAGACGCAGGCCCGCCAGGCCGTGGCGGTGCCGGTATCGAGCGGCGAGGCCGTTCCCGCCGGGCAGTCGCGGCCGGCATCCAAGGACGAGGACCTCGACATCCCCGCCTTCCTCCGTCGCAGTCGCTGATCCACCACGCCGGTCCCTGACCACGGCCTGACCGACGAGCAGGCCGTCTCCGAGCTGGCCGCTGCCCGCAGCGAGGTCCTCGGGCGCATGGCTGCAGCCTGCGTTCGATCGGGGCGGGAGCCCGATGCGGCCCGCCTGGTCGCCATCTCCAAGACCGTCCCGGTCGAGCGTCTGCGCCTGGCACAGGCCGCGGGCTATGACATGCTGGGCGAGAACCGGGTGCAGGAGGCGGCGGCCAAGATCCCCTCCTGGCGCCGGCCACCTGGCACCTGGTGGGCCACCTGCAGAAGAACAAGGCAGCCCGCGCGCTGGAGCTGTTCGACGCCATCGAATCGGTCGACTCGGCGGCCCTGGCCGTGCGGCTCGACCGGCTGGCCGGGGAGCGGGGGACGCGAGCCGGCAGCCGACTCCCGGTCTATCTGCAGGTCAACGTGGATGCCGACCCGGCCAAGGCCGGCTTCGCACCAGAGGCCCTCGAGCGTGAGCTGGGCGACCTGCTGGCGCTGCCGAACCTGCAGGTGCTGGGCCTCATGACGGTGGGCTGGCTGACCGGCGACGCAGGTGAGGCGCGTCCCACGTTCGCCCGCCTGCGACAGTTGTCCGAGCGCCTCCGCGCGGCTGATCCGAGACTGGGCTCGGGCCTCTCGATGGGCATGACCGACGACTACGAGGTCGCCATCGAGGAGGGCAGCACGCTGGTGCGCGTGGGCCGGGCACTCTTCGGGGAGCGTCGCTGATGGGCGGGTTCGTCACCATCCTGCTGCAGTCGCTGGTGGTGACCGCCTGGCTGGTGATCCTTGGGCGCGTGCTCATGAGCTGGATCGATCCGCGCTTCGAGAAGCCGCTGGGGCAGTTCCACTTCCTCTCCCTGTGAGTGACGCGGCTGTCATCGCGGTGCGCGTGACGCCGCGCTCGAACCGGGACACCGTCGAGGGTACCGACCCGGCGGGCGAGCTGCGGGTGCGCGTCACCGCCGCGCCGACCGATGGCGCGGCCAACCGGGCGCTCATCAAGCTCCTGGCTGCCTCGCTGGCTGTCCCCAAGGGCGCCGTCAGCGTCGTATCGGGCGGCGGCAGCCGCCACAAGCGCGTACGCGTCGACGGCATCGACACGGCCGCCGTGCAGGCGCGCTGGCCGGGGGTTTCGGTCACCGCGGCTTGACCGCTGTCCGCGGTCGGCGGGCTATACTCTGGCCTCACGGGCGATTGGCTCAGTTGGTTAGAGCGCGCGGTTCACATCCGCGAGGTCACTGGTTCGAATCCAGTATCGCCCACCACCGTGACCTCAAGAGAAGCCGGGAGTGCGAGGACCAGTCCTCGCCTCCCGGTTTCTTCTGCCACCACGACGCCCGCGCGCCGGGCGTCCCGTGAAGTCCATCGCCGGGGGGTCCGGCGGTCGCGGATCCTCGGCGCGAAACGGCAGTGTTCGGTGAGGGGGCGTGGGTCGAAGGTCCTGCAGTGTGACGAGAGGCTGCTGGCTACGCTGCCGATGATGCACCACCCCGCTCAGTCAACGTCGGCAGCCCTGCGCACCGGCCGACGTCGCGCCGCCGCCTGATGCCCCGCTCTCGCGGCAGCCTCCAGGCGCTGGCCATCATCGCCGCCGCCGGGCTCGCCGCCGCCGCTGTCGCGCCTGCGGCCGTCGCGCGCCCAGGCCAGCCCAACGGGCTCCATGCGGCACCCTATGTCGAGAACGTGGTGCTGGTCGGGTTCGAGCGGGGTGCCTCCAGCCGGGCCAGGGGACGGGCCGTGGCATCGGTGCGAGCGACCAGGTCGTCCAGCGTCTCGCCCATCGGCAGCGACACCGTCAGGTTGACCCTGCCCCAGGGTGTCGCGGTCGAGGACGCCATCAAGGAGATCGAGAACGGGCCGGCGGTCCGCTACGCAGAGCCCGACTACATCCTGACCCAGCAGCAGGTCTCGGACGACCCGGGCTACGTGGACGGTCGCCTCTGGGGCATGTATGGGACCGACACGAACCCCCGCAACCCATACGGTTCCAGGGCCGGCGAGGCCTGGGCCGCAGGGGCGGTGGGCTCATCGAGCGTCTACGTCGGTATCGTCGACTCCGGTGTAAAGGATGCCCATCCCGACCTGGCCGCCAACATCTGGACCAACCCCTTCGATCCTGTCGACGGCATCGACAACGACGGCAACGGCTACGTCGACGATGTCCACGGTTGGGACTTCGCCAACGATGACAACGGCACGTTCGACGGCGTCAGCGACGACCATGGAACCCACGTCGCCGGCACCGTGGGCGCCCGGGGTGGCAATGGCACCGGAGTCGCTGGTGTGAACTGGCGTGTGACGATGATCGTCACCAAGTTCCTTTCGTCCGGCGTCGGCTCCTCCTACGATGCCGTGCGAGCGCTCGACTACCTGACCGATCTGAAGCTGCGCCATGGGCTGAACATCGTCGTCACCAACAACAGCTGGGGCGGACCCGGCTACAGCCAGTCGCTCCTTGACGCCATCGACCGGGGTGGTGACGCGGGCATCCTCTTCATCGCCGCCGCCGGCAACGACGGCTCCGATATCGAGGCTGTGCCCGCAATACCCGGCGAACTACCGTTGCGTGACACGGGCCAACGGAGTCGCCCCGCGGCTGGGACTGCATCGTCTCGGTGGCAAGCATGACCTCGACTGGCGCCCGCTCGTCGTTCTCCAACTACGGCTCGGTCAGCGTCGATCTCGGCGCACCCGGTTCCGGCATCTACAGCACGGTCCCGACCGCGAGCGGCAGCGGCTATGCGTACTACAGCGGAACCAGCATGGCCACTCCCCACGTGACCGGCGCCGTCGCGTTGTGCGCCAGCCTCGGTCCGAGTCTCACGGCTTCGGAGAAACGCGATCTGCTCCTGGGGAGTGTCATCCCGACGAGCTCGATGTCCGGCACGACGCGCACTGGTGGCCGGCTTGACGTCGCGACCCTGGCCCAGCGCTGCACGCCCCCGGTGCCCACGCCCACGCCAACGCCGAGCCCTACGCCGAGCCCGACCCCGACGCCGACACCTAGCCCCACGCCCACGCCAACACCGACACCGAGCCCCACGCCAACGCCGACCCCCACGCCCACGCCAACACCGACCCCGACCCCCACGCCAACGCCGACCCCCACGCCCACGCCAACACCGACCCCGACCCCCACACCGACACCCACCCCTACGCCGATTCCGACACCCACTCCGACCCCGACTCCACCGCCGACCCCTGCTCCAGTGCCCGCTCCGGCTGTCCGCACCAAGAAGGTCGTGGATGATCGAATGGCTGGGTTCATCCGGCAGGGGACCGGCTGGCGGTCCGTAGCGCAATGGCTACAGGAAGCATCACTACTGGACACCGACACGAAACGCCAGCGTCAGGAGCACCGGGGTCTGGAAGACCACGTTGGACGCGCCGGGGCACTACCGGGTCGTGGTGAAGATCCCCAAGGACGACTCGACCACTCGTTCGGCACGCTACAAGATCCGGACCGCTGGCGGCTTCGTCACGCGTCTCGTCAACCAGCGCAAGCACCAGGGCGACCTGGTCAGCCTCGGCGTACACGAGATGGGAAGCATCGGGCTGGTGCGGCTGACGGACCTGACACGGGAGCCGGCCAGTAGCGGCAGGCGAGTCGCCTTCGATGTCGTCATGTTCATCCCGGTCGAGACGGCCGCCGCCGAGTCAGCCAGCTCCCGTCAAACGAGGGTGGCCAGCACACCCCGTCGGGGCAAGGGTCGAGCATCCGTAGACTCTGGGACGACTGACATGTCGGGCACGGTCGACGACCTCCGCCCGCGCCCAGCCCCACGTCGGCCACCAACGACTGATACCCACACCGTCGAGCGCCGTCCGCCGTCGAGCCCTCGGCCATCCAGCGGTGCGCGCAGGCACCCGGAGCGGCGTTGCTGTGCCCTCTGGGCCGGGACTACGAGCACGTACGTTCGACTCCGTGCACGTGTCCGTGCCAGCCCGGATGCGCCGTCGCCATCAGCGGAGGAGCATCCCCGCAGGTAGGTCGTTCGCAGGGTGCGGGAGGCCTACCGACCAACCCCCTCCGACCGCTGGGCCAGCTCCGCCATGCGTTGTGCCGTGTAGCCCGGCCCCTCTTCGCGAGTGAGCTGCCCCAGGACATCCATGGGCAGGTCGTTGAGGATGGCGTGGTTGCTGTTGAACAGCAGGTGCTCGTCCACGGCCAGGCCGAAGTCGGATCCCTCCTTGACGGCCTGGTAGAGGTTGCGCGGCCGCACCGAGTCGCCCACGTTGATGACCGGCACATCCGCCGCCCTGAGCGCGTCGAACACGTCGGTGACGGGCCTGGTGTGACAGGTCACGACGTCGTCGACCTCGATGGTCGTGCGCCTGAAGTCCTTGTCGCGCAGGACCACCGTGGTGCCGTCGATCGACTCGACCGTGGTGCTGGTGATGACGTTCACGCGATGCTTGTAGGGCTTCGACTCGAGCACCTCCGCATCGCCCTGCTCGAAGCGCTTGCGCAGGACGTACATGTGGATGACCTCGCAGTCGGCCGCGAACTCGCGGTTCTCCGTGACGATGGTCAGCTCCTTGCCGATGTCGGCGAGGAAGGCCGCGGTGTCGGTGGCGGCGTAGCTGTCGCCCCACAGCAGGACGCGCGCGCCGAGCTTGCGCATGCGCCGCCCGCCGGGATGGCACTCGCAGGCGATCTTGGGACAGGCCATGGCCTCCTCGAAGGGCACCACGGCGGCGGCGTCAC
Source organism: uncultured Chloroflexia bacterium (assembly GCA_963712735.1). GTDB lineage: Bacteria > Chloroflexota > Limnocylindria > Limnocylindrales > CSP1-4 > JAFMJV01. The sequence continues at coordinate 62,561 of CAVQIZ010000003.1, forward strand.
CACTCACCTGGGGCACGTACGACCGGGCGCCGGTGGCATTGAGCACGATGTCGAAGTCGCGCAGCTCATCGACGGTCGGCTCATGGCCCAGGCGGATGTCGACGTCCAGGTCGAGCAGCTGGTCGCGGATCCAGTCGAGATACCAGCGCATCTTCTCCTTGCCCGGCACGAGACAGACGTACAGCATCGCCCCACCCAGCTCGTCGTGCTTCTCGAAGAGCGTGACCTTGTGGCCACGCTCGGTGGCGATGCGGGCCGCCTCCATGCCGGCCGGCCCGCCACCCACGATGGCCACCGTGACGGCCTTGGCGGTCGGGCGGATCTCGGCGTAGCGCGGGTCGCCACAGGCGGCGTTGATGGAGCAGGCGATCTCCTTCTGGGCCATCAGCGACTCCTGCCAGCAGCCACCGAGGCAGGAGATGCAGCGCCGGATGGAGCGTACGCGGCCGTACTTGGCCTTGACCGGCCAGTAGGGGTCGGCCAGCAGCTGCCTGGCCAGGCCGACCAGGTCGGTCTTGCCCTCGGCCAGGATCTGCTCACAGTAGTCGGGATCGCGCAGCGAGTGGCTGGTGATGACGGGGATGCCGACCGCCTTCTTGGTGGCCTCGGCCGCGTACGTGGCCCAGCCCTGCGGATAGGGGGGCGGATCGAACCCCGCGCCGGGGCTCTCCTGCATGCCCATCGACAGGTCGAGCGCATGGACGCCGGCGCGCTCCAGCAGGCGCGCGGTCTCGACGCCCTCCTCGAGCCCGCGGCCGCCCTCGCACCACTCCTCGAAGGAGTAGCGCACGAGGAGCGGATAGGACCTGCCGCACTTCTTCTGGATGGCGTCGATGACCGCGAGGGGGAAGCGCATGCGGTTCTCGAAGCTGCCGCCGAAGCGGTCGGTGCGCATGTTGAGGAACGGGCTCATGAACTCGGAGAGGAGGTAGCCGTGGGCGGCGTGCAGCTCGACCGCGTCGAAGCCGGCCTGCTTGACGCGCCAGGCGGCCTCGCTGAAGAGGTCGACCAGCTGCATGATCTCGGGGATGGAGGCCTCCCGGATCTCCTTGCCCTTCTCGTCGGCGTTCTCGTAGACGATCTCGTGGCCCGCCGACCAGGGGAGCTTGAGCACGCGGTCGCTGGCGCCGAGCGTGTTGAAGCGGGGGATGGCGCTCTGGCGCCCGGGATGCTGCAGCTGGACGGCGCACCTGGCGCCGTAGCGATGCATCGACTCGGCCAGGCGCGCGAGGCCGGGGATGTAGTTGTCGCCGTCGGCGACCAGGCAGGTGACCGTCGGTCGACCGCTGGCCATGTGGGGGGTCGTCGCGCCCACGATGACGAACCCGGTGCCACCGCGCGCGATGGCCGCGTGATGGTGGATGTCGCGCTCGCTGACCTCGCCGTCGGCGTGGGACGAGCTGATGTCCGTGGGCACGTGGACGATGCGGTTGGGCAGCTCCATCTCGCCGATGCGAAGCGGGCTGAACAGGTGCGGAAAGGCCATCCCGGTCCCCCAGTCGTGTGGCAGGTGTCGATGGCTCGATGGTGTTCCTCGTCGGCGCCGGTGGCAATGCCAGAGCGGGCCGAGGAAGTGGCAGAAGCGGCTGCCACGCCCCGGATGGCGTACCCGCTTCGAGCCGAGTGGCCCTGTCCGAAACGGCTGGCCCAGGGCGACCGTGACGGCATGGTCGTCCACGTCTGGCAACACGAGATGGACCCGCGGTTCCCGCTGGCGGTGCTGGAGTATCGCGTCCGAGGAGAGGGCGATCCGATGCACTGGCACGACCACTTCGAGATCGCCCTCGTCCTGGAGGGCCGGGGCGAGTTCCGCTTCGGCCGCCGCGTGCTCCCCGCGCAACCCGGGGACGTCTTCTTCATCGATGACTCGCAACCACACGTGGCACTGGCTGCGGCCGCCTGCTCGATGCGCCTGCTGCTGGTCCTGTTCCAGCCCGAGCTCATCGCCGCGCCCGGCTGCCGCGACCTCGACCTGGGCTACCTGGCTCCCTTCCGGCTCGACGAGCAGGGAGGCTGGCCGCACCTGCGGCATGGATCGACGCCCGCCGCAGAGGTGGCCGCGGCCCTGCGCGAGCTGCAGCGGGTCTGCGAGCGCGACGACCCCGGCTGAGCGCCAGCTGGCTGACGCGACGCTCCGTCGCGCACTGGCGCTGGCCAACCGTGCTCGCCCCGACGCCCAGCGTCCGGCAGCGGCCCGCGCTGCCGGGGACCGACGGGAGCAGATCCGGCCGGTGCTCACCTATGTCGACCAGCACCGCTGCGAGAACGTCACGCTGGCCGACGTCGCCGAGGTCATCCACGTCAGCCCGTCCCGCGTGCGCCACCTCTTCAAGGACGTCACGGGCGTCGGCTTCAAGGAGTACGTCACCCAGGTCCGCATGGCGGAGGCCAAGCGGCTGCTGCTCTCGACCGAGCTGTCCGTGGCCGAGACCGCGCGAGCCGTCAGCTACACGAACCTGCACCAGTTCTACAAGGTCTTCGCTCGCTCCTGTGCGCTCTCCCCGGCGCAGTACCGGCGCTACTACCTGCGGACCGCACCGAACACGACGAACGGCCCTTCCGAACTCGCCCGACGGCGCTAGACGGCGGAGCACGTGGGTGTCTCATGGCAGCAGGCTGGTCATGCCCGCGCAAGGAGGACCACGATGAGCACCGCCGTCTCGAAGGGCCCCATGAAGAGCCTGCTCCGCTGGCTCGACGCCAACCGCATCGACCATGAGATCCACGAACACCAGCGGTCGCTGACCGCGCTGGCCACCGCCCACGCCGAGGGTGTCGACCCCAAGTCGTTCGGCAAGGTGATCTGGGTGCGCACGGCCGAAGGCCGCGACGCGCTCATCGTGGTCGATGCGGACGACCATCTCGACCTGCGCAAGGCGCGCGAGGTCCTGCAGGTCGAAGAAGGTCCAGCTGCTGGACGAGGACCACGTCAGGCGCCTCGCGCCGGAGTGCGACCCGGGCGCGATGCCGGCCGTGGGGGAGCTGTTCGGGCTGCCCACGTACGCCGACTACGCCGTGGCGGGCACACCCGAGATCAGCTTCAACGCCGGCAGCCACGCATACGCGGTGCGAGTCGACCGACTGGCGTGGGAGGAGGCGCTGGGCGTGGTCTACGCGGACCTGGCAGCCGATCGCTGGCACGAGCAGCCCCGCTACCAGCCTTGATGGCTCGCGCCTGAGGGTCACATCGCGCCTGCGCTGCCCCGCACAGGAGGGATCGACATGAGGATCCTCGTGGCGACCGATGGATCGGAGTGTGCCGAGGTCGCCATCGACCTCGTCGGCTCCATCGACTGGCCCGATGGACAGCACCATCAACGTGGTCGAGGCGGTGTCGTCGGGCGTGGCGGTCTTCGGCGGTCCGTGGCCACCCATCGCGCCGGTCGATACGTCGCGCTTCGACGAGCTCGTTGCGGGCACTGGCGGAGACGCACCTTGCTGACGCCGCGGCACGACTGGCGGTGCCTGGTCGCGCGGTGGAGACATCTGCCGCCAGCGGTCGGGCGGCGGATGTCATCGGCGCCATCGCCGCCGACGTGTCCGCCGACCTCATCGTGGTCGGCAGCCGCGGCCACGGCACGCTCGAGTCGATGCTGCTGGGCTCGGTATCGGCAGAGGTGGTGGATCGCGCGCGCGTGCCGGTGCTGGTGGCCCGTCGACGGGCGCTGGGCGATGTCGTCTTCGCCTGGGATGGCTCGGACGGTGCCGAGCGGGCGGCTGCCATCATGCTCGACTGGGGCATCTTCGAGGCCTCGCAGGTGCACGTAGTGAGCGTCGCCGACGCCGAGCCGCGCTGGTGGGTGGACCCCAGCATGATCGGCGAGGAGGCCGCCGCCGAGGCCTACGCGCGCGCGTTCGAGCCGTCGCGTCGCCAGCACCAGGAGATGGCGCAGGAGATGGCGGAGCGGATGGTGGCGGCCGGCCTGCGCGCCGTGCCGGAGTGTCTCGATGGCGACCCCGCCACGCTGCATCGTGGACGTGGCCGAGGCCACGCAGGCGGGGCTGGTCGTCGTCGGCACACACGGCCGCACCGGGCTCGCGCGGCTGCTGCTGGGCAGTGTCGCGCGCAATGTGCTGCACCACGCCCCATGCTCCGTGCTGGTGGTGCATGCGCCCGAGGAGCAGGCCACGGCCGGCTGAGGCCGCCGCGCTGCCCGGAAACGGCATCGGCGCTACCCTGACCGCGTCGTGCCCGTCGTCGTCCTCATGCGCCGCCTGCTGCCGCTCGTCGGCCGGCCTCTGCCTGGTGGCCGCGCTCGGCGTCGGCGCGTTCGCGCAGGTCCCCAGCCCCACCGGCGGCCTCGACGCCCGCCCCGCTGTCGACGCCAGCGCCGCTCGCCAGCCGCGGAGCCCGATCCGCTGGCCGGTGGCTGGGACGTGCTCTCCTTCGACGCCTGGGGTGATGGACTCGTCGCGCCGCGCGCCGGGACGACCCTGACCACCGTCTTCCTGCCCGCCGGGCGGCTCGAGGGCGAGACCGGCTGCGGCGCGTACTTCGGTGGCTACGCCACTGGACGGCGATCGCCTGGGCCTGCGCATCATCAGCAAGGGGTCCGATCCCTGCGACGTCGCGACGACCGAGGAGGCCGTCGGCTTCTCTGTCGCCCTGGAGGCCGTCGTCGGCTGGCGCGCGGCAGCGGACGGCGTGGAGCTGCTGGACGACGCGGGTGCCGTGCGCCTCGTGCTGGCGCGCATCGAGGACCTCGGACTGGCCGGCAGCTGGCGAGCGGAACGCTACGCGCGAGCCAACGGCGAGCCGACCGAGCCGCTCGCCGACCGGCCCATCGAGCTGACCTTCGTGCCGGACGGCACGCTGCAGGGCAGCAGCGGCTGCCGCCTGCTGGAGGGTCAGTACACGGGTGACCGTGACCAGGTCGTGGTGGCGCCTGGTGGAGACCGTCGGGCTGCCCTGCGACGGGGACGCGCAGCGGCAGGAACGGCGCCTGCTGCGCATCCTCGACCAGGTCGTGTTCTGGCAGCGGGAGCGTGACCGCCTGGTCCTCGCCGATGGCTCGGCGGCGCCGCTGCTCGAGCTGCGGGCCGCGGACGCCGCGACCGGCGGGTGACGCGACCGCGGCCGCCGCGTCGACGTGGGCGCGGCTGCCGTCCTCAACCTCGGCATCATCGCGGTCGGCCTGCTGGCCATCGTCGGCCTGCTGGTGGCCGAGGTCGTCTCCGGCGAGGATCCCGCGCCGGGCCTTCCTCCGGGGCTGAGCCTGCGACTCGAGCCCGTGGCGGAGGGTCTCGCCGAGCCGGTCCTGCTGCTCGGGGCCGGCGACGGCAGCGGCGACCGCCTGGTCGTCGAGCAGCGCGGCCGTGTCCTGCGCCTGGCTGCCGACGGCACGCTCGAGCAGGAGCCGCTGCTGGACATCAGCGGGCGCGTGCTGCACCACCACGAGCGGGGCCTGCTGGGGCTCGCCCTGCATCCGGCCTACGCCGACAACGGGCGCCTGTTCGTGGCCTACTCGCGGCGCGAGGACGGTGCCACCTCGATCAGCCAGTTCACCCTGCCGAGGGACGGTTCCCCGGAGCCGGGCGCCGTGGAGGCGACGGAGAAGGTGCTGCTGACCATCCCGCAGCCGTTCACCACCCACAAGGCGGGGATGCTGGCGTTCGACCACGACGGCATGCTCGTGGCGGCCATCGGCGATGGCGGCTCGGGCAACGACCCGCTGGGCAACGGACAGGACCCCGCCTCCCTGCTGGGCACCCTGCTGCGCCTCGATGTCGATCGTGGCTGGCCCTATGCCATCCCTCCCGACAACGGCTTCGCCGGCGACCCCGCGGCCCGCTCGGAGGTCCACGCCATCGGGCTGCGCAATCCCTGGCGCTTCAGCGTCGATCGGCTGACGGGCGACCTCTACATCGGCGATGTCGGCCAGGGGGACTGGGAGGAGATCGACGTGCTGCGGGCCGGGACGCGCAGGGCCTCGTTCGGCTGGAGCGAGATGGAGGGGCGCGAGTGCTTCTACGGCAGGCCCTGTGATCCGGCCGACCATATCCTGCCGGCCGTGGCGTATCCGCACGTGGACGGCGACATCGGCCACTGCAGCGTCATCGGCGGCTATGCCTACCGCGGGTCGGCCGGTTCGCTCCCGGACGGCACCTACCTCTACGCCGACTACTGCAGCGGCACCATCTGGGGCGTGCCCGTCAGCCAGTTGCTGGCCGGCGATGCGCAGCCGGTCGTGGTGGGACAGGTGCCGGCCGAGATGGGCCTGGTGACGTCGTTCGGCGAGGACGACGACGGCGAGCTGTACCTGGTCACGGACGGAGGCTACGTGCTCGCCATCGACGGCACCCGCGGGCCCGCGCAACCAGCCTGAGGCTGACCCGCGCCATCAGCCCGGGCCGACCGGGCGTGCCACTCGGGCGCCAGCCGCGCGCTGCTCCGCTGCCAGCTGCTCGGCTGGCCGCTGGTCTCCGGCCGGCTACGCGCTACTCCGCTGCCAGGCGCCGCAGGACCGCCGGCAGGATGCCGCCGTTGCGGTAGTAGTCGACCTCGATCGCGCCGTCGAGCCTGACCATGGCCTCGAAGCGGATGTCACCGTCATCGCCGTGGGCGACGACGGTGATGGTGGAGCGTGGTGCGATGTCGTCATCGAGCCCGAGCACGTCGTACGACTCCGTGCCCGTCAAGCCCAGCGACTGGGCGCTCTGGCCCGGCAGGAACTGCAGGGGCAGCACGCCCATGCCCACGAGGTTGGAGCGGTGGATGCGCTCGTAGGACTCGGCCAGCACGGCACGCACACCCAGCAGCCGCGTGCCCTTGGCGGCCCAGTCGCGCGAGCTGCCGCTGCCGTACTCCTTGCCCGCGAGGATCAGCAGGGGCGTGCCCTCGCTGGCGTAGCGCATGGCGGCGTCGTAGATGAACATCGGTTCTCCGCCGGGCTGGAAGGTGGTGTACGGGCCCTCCTGCTCGGCAAGCGCGTTGCGCAGGCGGATGTTGCCGAAGGTGCCGCGCATCATCACCTCGTGATGGCCACGACGAGCACCGTAGGAGTTGAACTGCAGGGGTGCGACCCCGCGCGCCTGCAGCCACTGACCCGCGGGGCTCCAGGGCGGGATGACGCCGGCAGGGGAGATGTGGTCGGTGGTGACCGAGTCGCCCAGCAGCGCCAGCACGCGGGCACCGCTGAGGCCGGCGATGGGTCCGGGCTCCGCGGTCAGGCCGGCGAAGAACGGCGGTGCCGCGATGTAGTCGGAGTCGTCGTCCCAGGCGTAGCGATCGCCCTCCGGCACCGGCAGCGCGCGCCAGCGATCGTCACCCTCGAAGACGCTGGCGTAGGTGCTGCGGAAGAGCTCGGGCGTGACCGCCGTGCCGATGGCCTCGCGGATCTCGTCGGCCGAGGGCCAGATGTCGGCGAGGTAGACCGGCTGGCCGTCCGAGCCGTGGCCGAGGGGCTCCGACTCGAGGTCGATGTCGACGGTGCCGGCGAGTGCGAAGGCGACGACCAGCGGTGGCGAGGCCAGGTAGGAGGCCTTCACCAGCGGATGGATGCGCCCCTCGAAGTTGCGGTTGCCGGAGAGCACTGCCGCGACCACCAGGTCGTGCTCCTCGATGGCCGCGGAGACGGCCTCGTCGAGCGGTCCGCTGTTGCCGATGCAGGTGGTGCAGCCGTAGCCGACGACATCGAAGCCCAGTGCCTCGAGCGAGGGAAGCAGCCCGGCGCCACGCAGGTACTCGGTCACCGCCCGCGAGCCGGGGGCCAGGCTGGTCTTGACGGTGGGCTCGACCGTCAGCCCGCGGGCGACGGCGTTGCGCGCCAGGATGCCGGCGCCGACCATGACGCTGGGATTGGAGGTGTTGGTGCAGCTGGTGATGGCGGCGATGGCCACCGAGCCGGTGCGCATCGAAGCCGACCGGCCCTCGGCCACGACCGGGACACGCGGGTAGGCCGTGCCGTTGTCGCCGGGCGGTGGGAAGTCGCGCTCGAAGGCCTCGCGCAGCTCGGCCAGCACGATGCGGTCCTGGGGACGGCGCGGGCCGGCCACGCTGGGGGCGACGCTCGCGAGGTCCAGCTCGAGGACCTCGTCGAAGAGCGGCTCGGCCCCGGGCTCGCGCCAGAGGCCCTGCTCGCGCGCATACGCCTCGACCAACGGCACGCGCTCGTCGCGCCCGGTCAGGCGCAGGTATTCCAGCGTCTCGTCGTCGATGGGGAAGATGCCGGTCGTGGCGCCGTACTCGGGCGCCATGTTGGCCAGCGTGGCGCGGTCGGCCAGCGCCAGCGAGGCCAGGCCGTCGCCGTAGAACTCGACGAACGCGCCCACCACGCCGTGCGCGCGCAGCAGCTGGCTGATGACGAGCACGAGGTCGGTGGCGGTGCTGCCCTGCGGCAGCGCCCCGTGCATGCGGACGCCGACGACCTTGGGCAGCGGCTGGTAGAGCGGCTGGCCCAGCAGCACGGCCTCCGCCTCGATGCCGCCGACGCCGTAGCCCAGGATGCCCAGGCCACTGATCATGGTGGTGTGGGAATCGGTGCCCACGAGCGTGTCGGGGAAGGCCACCAGCTCGCCCTCGTCGTCCTCGCGCAGGCTGACCACGTCGGCCAGGAACTCGAGGTTGACCTGGTGGATGATGCCCGTGCCAGGCGGCACGACTCGGAAGCCCCGCAGCGCGGTCTGGGCCCAGCGCAGGAGCTGGTAGCGCTCGCCGTTGCGCTCGTATTCGCGCTCGACGTTGAAGGCGTAGGCCTCGGCGCTGCCGAAGCGATCGACCTGCACGCTGTGGTCGATGACGAGGCTGGCCGGCACGAGCGGGTTGATGCGCGCCGGATCTCCGCCCAGCTCCGCCATGGCGTCGCGCATGGCGGCAAGGTCGACGACGGCGGGCACGCCGGTGAAGTCCTGCAGCAGCACTCGACCAGGCATGAACGGGATCTCGATATCGCCCGCGCTGCGCGGTCGCCACGCCGCCAGCGCAGCCACATCCTCCGCCGTGGCGCCGCCGGTGGCGCTGGCGCGCAGCACATTCTCCAGCAGCACCTTGACGGTGAAGGGCAGGCGGTCCAGCTGGTCGCTGACCGCATCAAGACGGTAGAGCAGGCAGTCGTGGTCGCCGACGCGCAGGCGCGCGCGCGCGTCGCTGGCGGGCGAGGTGGACATCGATGCCATGAGGCGAGCTCCATTCAGGGGCGCGGCGGGCGCGCTCGCGATGTCGGCTCCTGACGGGAGTGCCCGCCTCGGGTCGGTCGGATGTGTTCAACGGCAGTATACGACCGGGTACTGCGCCCGATAGTCTGTGCCTGTGAACGAGACCCATGGCGCTCCCGGCCACCACCATCCGCATCCGCCCGATGATCCCAGCGGTCATCCCCGCATCGGGTTCGTCGGCGCCGGTCGCGTGGGCTGCGCCCTGGGGGTGGCCTTCAGTCGCGCGGGCTGGCCGGTGGTGGCCGTGGCCACGCGCGACGCCGGGCACCAGGCACGCTTCCTCGAGCTCGTGCCGGGCGCGCACGCCGTGTCCAGCGCTGCTGCCATCGCCGACGACGTGGACCTCGTCTTCGTGACGGTGCCCGACGACGCCATCGCCGACGTCGCAGCACGCCTGCGCCTGTATGCCGGCCAGGCCGTCGTCCACACCTCCGGGGCCCTCGATTCACGCGTCCTCGAGCCGGCCCGCGCGGCCGGCACACAGATCGGCTCGTTCCACCCCATGGTCGCCTTCGCTTCGCAGGAGGCCGCCCTCGCGGCGCTGCCGCAGGCCACCATCGCGCTGGAAGGCGACGAGGAGCTGGTGGGGTTGCTGGGTCGCCTGGCCAGCGACATCGGGGCGCAGCCCGTGCGGCTGCCGCCGACCGGCAAGGCCGCCTATCACGCGGCCGCGGTGCTCGCCGGGGGCGGCGTCATCGGGCTGCTCGACGGCGTCGCAGAGGTGGCCCGTGGTGCCGGGCTGGACGAAGCGGGGGCGCTGGCGATCTACCTGCCGCTGGTGCGCCAGGCGCTCGCCAACGCCGAGCGCATGGGCATCACGGCGGCCCTCACCGGGCCCTTCGTCCGCGGCGACGTGGGCACCGTGCGCGACCATCTGGCCACGCTCTCGCGGCTCTCGCCGGGTGCGCTGGAGCTGTATCGAGCCACGGCCCGGCGCGAGCTGGACATGGCGCTGGCGCGCGGGGAGTTGGACGAGGGTCGCGCGGAACCACTACGACGGCTGCTCGACGAGCGATAGCGGTACCATCGCGGTATGCAGCGAGGCGTCGGCTCGATCAGGGTGGCATACCGCGGGACGCGGTTCGTGTCACCGGCCGGGTCCGGCCGCCACCCTCATCCACTATCCCGTGGCCATTCGCGCAACCGGCCGCGCATCCCGCGATCGGCGCGCGCTGCGACCGAGCGCGACCCGCTGGCGGCCGTCCGGCGCTCTGCACGCAGCCTGCGCTCGGACCAGCCGGTCACGCCGGCAGCAGCTGCCACCATCCGCCCCGCCTCGATCCACTGGTCCACTCCGCGCCGGGCGCTGCGCGACCCACGGTCGTTCCGCGCGGTGCCGCCGCACGGCTGACGTGGCCCGGGCTCGCAGCCGACCCGGTCGTGACCTGCCGGTCGAGCACGCGTTCTCTGCGGGCGGCGTCGTGGTTCGCGAGGGAGCCCGCGGCCCCGAGCTCGTGCTGGGACGTCGCCGGCGCGACCGCCAGCGCTCGCCCTGGTCGTTGCCCAAGGGCACGCCGGACGCTGACGAGACACCGGCACAGACGGCCGTGCGCGAGGTCACCGAGGAAACCGGCCTGGAGGTGCGTATCGTCCGCTCCATCGGCGACATCCACTACCGCTTCGTGCGCGAGGGCCGCCGCATCGACAAGACCGTGCACTACTACCTCATGGAGCCCACCGGTGGCGACCTGGCCGATCACGACCACGAGTTCGAGGAGGTGCGCTGGTTCGATGTCGCGGAGGCGGAGGCGGTGATGAAGTTCGCCACCGAGCAGGCCATCGTCGCCCGCGCGCTGCCCATGGCCGACGCGGTCTAGCACGGTGCCCACGCGTCGAACCGCACTGCATGATCTCCACGCCGGTCTCGGGGCGCGCTTCACCGAGTTCGGGGGCTGGGAGATGCCAGTCCGCTACGGCTCCATCATCGAGGAGCACCAGGCGGTACGACACGCAGCAGGGCTGTTCGACCTGTCGCACATGGGCGAGCTGCGCGTCAGTGGCGAGGGCGCGGCCGGCGGGCTCGCCTCCGCGCTCGTCAACGACCCCGGACGGCTGAAGGTCGGGCGCGCCGGCTACTCACTGCTGTGCACCGCGGACGGCGGCATCGTCGACGACCTCATCGTCTACCGCCTCGGCCCCGCGGAGTTCCTCGTCGTACCCAACGCGGGCAACCGCGAGACCGTGGCCGCTGAGCTGCGGTCGCGCCTGTCGGGCTATCAGGCGACCCTTCGCGACGAGACGCTCGAGACGGCCCTGCTGGCCGTCCAGGGACCCGCCGCTGCCTCCATCCTGGCTCCCCTCACCGATGTCGATCTGGATGACCTGGGCCGCTACGGCGCGACCGAAGCACGGGTGGCGGGGCTGCCGGTACTGGTGGCGCGCACGGGCTACACCGGCGAAGACGGCTTCGAGCTGTTCGTCGATGCTGCGTCCGGTGCGGCGCTGTGGGAGGCGCTCTCCGACGCCGGCGGAGAGGCCGGGCTCCGCCCATGCGGGCTGGGGGCACGCGACACCCTGCGCCTGGAGGCCGGGATGCCGCTCTACGGCAACGAGCTCGACCCCGACACGTCACCGCTGGAGGCCGGGTTGGGCTGGTGCGTCCAGCTCGACCACGCGTTCGTGGGGCGCGAGGCGCTCGTCGCCCAGGCTGCGGGCGAGCCGCGTCGACGGCTCGTCGGCCTGGTGCTGCGTGGCCGGGCCATCGCTCGCCACGGCCATGCGGTGAAGCGCCCCGAGGCACCGGCAAGCATCGGCAGCGTCACCAGCGGCAGCCAGTCACCCACGCTGGGCGAGGCCATCGCCATGGCCTACGTTCCCCCCTCCGACGCTGCCGCGGGTACCATGCTCGAGATCGTCGTTCGGGGGGCCGCCGTGCCGGCCGAGGTCGTGCCATTGCCGTTCTACCGCCGCGCGGGCCGCTGAGCCCGGCCCGCTGGCCCGCCGGGGGGATGCCGGGCCCAGGATGACCGCTGGAGGACTCTGACGTGGATGTACCCGAGACCTTGCGCTACTCCAAGGACCACGAGTGGCTGCGCATCGAGGGCAGTGAGGCCGTCATCGGCATCACCGCCTATGCCGCCGACGAGCTCGGCGACGTGGTCTTCGTGGAGCTGCCGGACGTCGGGCGCACGTTGCGTAAGGACGAGACGTTCGGTGTCATCGAGTCGGTGAAGACGGCCAGCGACCTGCTGGCGCCGGTGGCGGGCGAGGTCATCGCCGTGAACGACGCCCTCGCGGATGAACCGGAGCTGGTCAACAGCGAGCCCTACGGCGGCGGCTGGATGGTCCGCCTCCGTCTGCAGGACCCCGACGCCGGCGCGGACCTCATGGATGCCGGCGCCTACGCCGACACGATCAGCGGCTGACGGCGTGGTCTACGGCCCTCACACTGCCGCCGACCGCGAGCAGATGCTCGCGGCGCTCGGCCTCGAGTCGGTCGAGCAACTGTTCGATGACATCCCCCCGGGCGTGCGCGCAGAGGGGCTCGACCTGCCCGGACCGGTCTCCGAGCTGACCCTGAGCCAGGAGCTGGCCGCGCTGGCGGCACGCAATCGCGTCGAGCCGGTGTCGTTCCTCGGTGCCGGCGTCTACCGCCACCACATCCCGGCGGCCGTGGACGCGGTGCTCTCGCGGGGCGAGTTCTACACGGCTTACACGCCGTATCAGCCGGAGATCAGCCAGGGCACGCTCCAGAGCATCTACGAGTTCCAGTCGCTCATCGCCGAGCTCACCGGCCTGCCGGTGGTGTCGGCGTCGCACTACGACGGCGCCTCGGCCACGGCGGAGGCTGCCCTCATGACCGTGCGCGCCACGCGCCGCGAGCGTGTGCTGATCAGCCGCGCCGTCCAGCGCCACTACGTCGAGACCGCACGGACCTACTTCGCGCCCGGGAGCCGCACCCTCGAGGAGCTGCCGACGACGCCGGACGGCACCACGGACCTGGCTGCCCTCGAGGCGGCCCTGGCCGACGCCGAGCGTCCGGTGGCCGGCGTGATCGTGGGCCAGCCCAACGCCTTCGGTTTGCTCGAGCCCATGGCCCAGGCGAGCGCGCTGGCACACGCTGCCGGGGCACTCTTCGTGGCCGTGGTCGAGCCGGTGTCGCTGGCCGTCCTGGCACCGCCGGGCGAGTACGGCGCCGACATCGCCGTGGGCGAAGGGCAGCCACTGGGTATCGCCCCCCAGTACGGTGGCCCGTATCTCGGACTGCTCGCCTGCAGCGCGGCGCTGCTGCGCCAGATCCCCGGGCGGCTGGTGGGGCGCACGGAGGACCTGGATGGCCGGCGCGCCTTCGTCATGACGCTGCGTGCCCGCGAGCAGGACATCCGACGTGACAAGGCGGCCAGCAACATCTGCACCAACCAGGCCCTCTGCGCGCTCGCCGCGACCACCTACCTCGCCACTCTCGGCCCGCACGGCCTGCGCGACGTGGCCGCCGCCGGGGCAGCCATGGCCGCACGGCTGGAGGCCGCGCTCGCTGACGCCGGCTTCGAGCGCCTGCACCGCGCGCCGTACCTCAACGAGTTCGCCGTGCGCGTGCCCCACGCCCCCGACGTCCATGCGGCCCTGCTTGAGCGCGGCGTGCTGGCCGGCCTGCCGCTGGCGCACTGGTACCCCGACGATGAGTCGCTGGCCGACGCGCTGCTCCTCTGCACCACCGAGCTGACCAGCGACGACGACATCGAGCGCCTGTGCGTCGCCCTCGCGGAGGTCGTCGCGTGACGCAGCCGCACCTGGCCACCAACCGGCCGCTGCTCGTGCCCGACAAGGCACGCCGGTCGGCCGTGGGGCCGGACCTGCAACCGACGCTGGCGGAGCTGCATGCCCCCGGACGGTCGTCGTTCAAGGTCCCCCTTGCCCCGTCGGATGCCCTCGAGCGCCTGCCGGCCGAGCACCGTCGCAGGACGCCACCGGGGCTGCCGGAGATCGACGAGCCCACCGTGGTCCACCACTTCGTCCGCCTCTCCCACCTCAACTACTCGGTCGATGGCGGCATCTATCCGCTGGGCTCGTGCACCATGAAGTACAACCCCAAGGTCAACGAGTGGGCCGCGCGACTGCCCGGCTTCGCCGCGCTGCACCCGCTGGCACCCGACGCGCTGGCGCAGGGCTCGCTGGAGCTGATGTGGACGCTGCAGCAGCACCTGGGCGAGATCGGCGGCTTCCCGCACGTGTCGCTGCAGCCGGCCGCGGGCGCCCACGGGGAGCTCACCGGCATCCTCGTCATCCGTGCCTATCACCTCGCCCGCGGCGATGACGAGCGCGACGAGGTCATCGTGCCCGACTCCTCCCACGGCACCAACCCCGCGACCGCCTCGATGGCCGGCTTCCGGACCGTCACCATCGCCTCCGGCGCCGACGGCATGGTGGACATCGAGGCGCTGCGCGCAGCGCTGGGTCCTCGCACCGCCGCGGTGATGCTGACCAACCCCTCCACGTTGGGCCTCTTCGAGCATCACGTGCTGGAGCTGCTCGACGCGGTGCACGCGGCCGGGGCGCTGGCCTACATGGACGGTGCCAACATGAACGCGGTGCTGGGTCACTTCAAGCCCGGCGCGGCAGGCTTCGACGTCATGCACTTCAACCTGCACAAGACGTTCTCCACGCCCCATGGCGGCGGCGGGCCCGGGGCCGGACCCATCGCCGTCTCGGAGCGGCTGGCCCCCTACCTGCCCGAGCCGCTGGTGCTGCGCGAGGCTGACGGCAGCTTCCGACTGGAACGCCCCGGCGAGCGCCCCGAGTCCATCGGCCGCATGCGTGCCTACCACGGCAGCGCCGGCATCCTCGTGCGCGCCTACGCCTACATCCGCGCTCACGGCGGCAGCGGCCTGCGCCAGGTGAGCGAGGACGCCGTGCTGGCTGCCAACTACCTGCGCCAGCGGGTGGGGGAGGCGTACCAGCTGCCGTACCCCGGTCCCTGCAAGCACGAGTTCGTGGCCAGTGCCGCCGCCATCGCTGCCGAGACCGGCGTGCGCACGTATGACATCGCCAAGCGCCTCATCGATCACGGCTACCACCCGCCGACCATCTACTTCCCGCTCATCGTCGATGAGTGCCTGCTCATCGAGCCCACCGAGACGGAGTCGATCGAGACGCTCGATGCCTTCGCCGACGCACTCATCGAGGTCGCGCGCGAGGCGCACGAGGACCCGGCGCTGCTGCATGAGGCCCCCCACGACGCACCCGTGCGCCGGCTCGACGAGACCACCGCCGCCCGCAAGCCCGACCTCCACTGGCCGCCCCTGACCGGCGTCGAGCCGGCGAGCCAGGAGTGAGCGCAGCGCGCCGGCTACGCCTGCCCGGCCTGGCGCTGGTGGGTGTGCTCGTGGTGGCCGCATGCCTGGCCGATCCCGTTCCGACGCCATCGCTGACGCCCGAGCCCACGGTCGCCCTGCCGCCCACCAGCGCGCCCAGCCCGACCCCCACGCCGCGCCCCATCGCCAACGATGAGCAGACGCTGGTGGTGATGGCGCCCGAGCACCCCACCCGACTGCTGCCGGGCGACAACCCCAACGCCACCGAGCGACTGCTCGTGGATGTGCTCTACGACCCGCTCTACCGGCTCGACGAGCAGATGCGCGCCGTCCCCGAGGTGGCCAAGGACCTGCCCGAGATCAGCGATGACGGGCTCACCTGGAAGATCCCCATCAAGGTCGATGCGCGCTTCCACTCCGGTGCCAAGCTCACGGCGGATGACGTCACCTTCTCGCTGCGCATGGCGGCCTCGCCGTCCTGCCCGCTCGGGCGCACCCTGTGCGAGACGGTGCGCACGTACATGGACGGCAACCCCGAGCGCGACGACAACCTCGTCACCATCAAGCTCACCGAGCCCTACGCGCCGTTCCTGACCGAGGCCCTGGGCCGGCTGCCCATCCTCAGCGAGGACGATGTCAAGAAGGCCACCGATGAGCTCATCGACGCCGCCGGGCGCCTCAGCGAGGGCCGGCCCGACCGGATCATCAGCGACATCACCGAGCAGACCCTGCGCGACGAGTGCCTCGCCGATGAGCCCCCCGACGGCTGCCTGCTGCGTGACTACCGCGAGGACCTCGAGAGCATCTTCACGCGTGCGCGCATCGCCCTGCCGCCGCGCGCACCCTACGTGGACGAGACCGGGCTCTTCGACGAGGACGCCTACCTGGGCGACCTGCTCAAGCGTCTGGAGGCCCTGGCGCAGGTCTTCGACAGCGAGGACCGTGATGAGACCTCGGCGGCATTGGGCCTGCTCGATGCCACGGTCGAGCCGTTCGGTGGCGGTCCCTACCAGCTCGTCAGCATCGAGGAGGATGGCACCTACCTGCTGGAGGCCAACCCCAAGCACACGCGCAGCGCCCCACAGATCGAGCGCATGGAGGTGCACATCGAGCGCGACGCCTCGGTGGCCACCACGCGCCTGCTGACCGGCGAGGCCGACTGGCTGCTGCAGGTGACGCCCGAGCAGGCCGAGATCATCGATGCCGCGCCGGGCTTCAGCGCTGCCTCGCGCCCGGTGGACACGCAGTTCGGCATCCTCTTCAACGTGCGCTCCGATCGCATCTACTTCGACCTCGACACGCGTCGCGCGTTCATCGCCTGCATCGACCACGCGGGACTGGCGCGCGCGCTCGATGATGAGCGCCACCTGGCCACCACGCCCTTCACCGCGACCTCCTGGGCGCAGCCGGAGGCGAGCGTCGCCGAGCGCGACGTGGAGGCGGCCAACGCGCTCCTCGACGCGGGCGGCTGGCCCATGGCCGCCGACGGCGTGCGCGTACGGGAGGATGGCACGCGCCTCTCGACCACCATCGCCGTGCGTCCCACGAGCGTGGACCTCTTCACCTTCGCCAACCAGGCCGCCGAGCAGCTGCGGGACTGCGGCATCGAGCTCATCGTCGAGGAGCTCGACCTGACCGGTGACACCATGCTCAACCAGCTGCGCTGGCCCAACGACTTCGACACCCTGCTGTGGCTGCGCCGACTGGGCCCGGATCCCGACAGCGCCGTTCGCGCCTTCGAGTCCTCGCGCATCACGACCGAGGAGAATATCGCCGACGAGAACCCCAGCGGCTTCACCTCCGAGCTGGTGGACTTCTGGGTCGCTTCCGCACGCGATACCTACGACGAGGCGGAGCGGCTCGAGGCCTACGCGCAGGTCGAGGCGGAGCTGCAGAAGCTGGTGCCCTACTGGCCGCTCTGGTACGACTCCGCCATCAGCGCGGTCTCGGAGCGCTTGCGCGGCCCGGACGGACCACTCGACCCGTCAGCTTCGCGCTACGACTGGGATATCTCCAGCTGGACGCTGGAAGCCGCTCCTGGGGCCCAGGCCCGAGTGGGACCATAGGTCTCTTTAGCCGGCGACGAATGGCACTACGGTGGACCTGGCGGTGGAGTCTTTATACAATCCAGCGGCCTGTGGCCCCTCCACGGGAGACGTGTACCTGCGTGCACGAACAGGAGGGAGCGGCAGTCGAGAGCTCGACGCGACTCTCTGTCACCAAGACGGGGACGCGCGATAGAGGAGGAACCTCTCTGATGAGTCCAGGCAAGCAGCGCGCCCTCGCGCTCGGAGCCGCCGTAGCACTGGCCACGACGGCCTTCGCTGCGCCGGTAGCAGCCCAGGTGGACAACGTCGACGACATCATGATCAGCGCGCCGGGTGAGTACGCGCCAGAGGCGGGCACGCCGGGCGGCACGGTCGTGATCGCCGACTGGCAGATCCCCGACCAGCTGAACCCGTACTACATCTCGGCCTTCGTCAACTCCCAGGTCAGCGCCGCGGCGCACGATCAGCTGTGGGACGTCTCCGACCAGGGCAAGTACATCGCAGAGCTGGCCACCACCATCCCCACCATCGCCAACGGCGGCGTCCGCATCGACGCTGAGCCCACGGCCGAGTGCCCCAACGTCCGAGAGGGCTTCGAGGACATCCCCGGCTTCGAGATGGATGTCGACATCCGGCCCGGCCTCCTCTGGAGCGATGGTGAGGTGCTCGACCTCAACGACTACAAGTACACCTTCGACTGGATGCTCGATCCGGACAACACGGGCCTCTGGGGCGGCACCGACGGCTACGACCTCGTCGACCGCTTCGAGGTCTCCGAGGACGGCCTGACGGCCACCCTCCACTTCTGCACCGGCTTCACCGGCTACCTCGGCCTCTTCGCCGCCCCGCCGCTGCCGGAGCACTACATGTCGCAGATCCCGGTGGCGGATGCGGCCGAGATGTCGTACCCGGTCGGCCCGGCCATCGTGGATGCGCCCGTGTCCGGTCCCTTCAAGTACGCCAGCGCCAGCCCCAGCGCCATCGAGCTCGTGCGCAACGAGAACTGGGTCAGCCCCTGGACCGGTGAGTCGGCCTACCTCGACCGCGTCGTGTACCGCTTCTTCGACGGCTCCAAGGACGCCATGATCGCGGCCTTCCTTGCCGGCGAGATCGACCTCGCGACCGACCTGCAGCAGGGCGACTACACGGCCATCGCCAGCGTCGACCCCAGCATCGGCGTGGCAGCCATCAAGCCCGCCTGGGAGTACGAGCACTTCGACTTCAACCAGTCCAACGGCGAGCCCGGCAAGGGCCATCCCGCGCTGGCCGACCCCAACGTCCGCATGGCCCTCGCCCATGCCATCGACAAGGACTGAGCTCTACGAGGTCGTCTGGCCCGGCGTGCCGCCCGGCGAGTACGAGCCCTGCGCCCCGGTGCCGCCCGGTCTGTACTACCGGACCGAGGAAGGCCTGACCTGCATCGAGTACGACCCCGAGAAGTCCGTCGAGCTGCTCGACGCCTCCGGCTGGGTCGACAGCGACGGCGACGGCATCCGCGACAAGGACGGCGTCGTGCTGAGCCTCAAGCACTGCACCACCGGCGCGGGCTACCGCGTCGCGGCCGGCGACTACCTCGCCAGCCAGTTCCGCGATCTCGGCGTCGAGCTCATCAACACGGCTGCGCCCGAGACCATCTTCGCCGGCTGGAACGAGGCCGGTCCGGATGCCGAGTGCAACCTCACCCGCGCCAACTTCGACACCACCGAGTTCGCCTGGGTCTCCTCGTTCAACCTATTCGGCAACACCTACACCGTCTACCACTCCGACTGGATCCCCAGCGAGGAGAACGGCGGCGCCGGTGCCAACTTCACCCGGCTCAACGACCCGACCGCATGGACGAGGCGCTGGACAACCTGTTCGGCGCCACCGACCAGGCCGAGGCCGTGGGCATCGCCCACACCATCCAGGCTCTCCTCACCGAGCTTCAGCCCGAGGTGGTGCTGTACTACCGGAGCAACGTCCGGGGCGTGAACCCCGAACCTGGCCAACTACCTCCAGAACCCCGGGACCGCAAGCGATATGTGGAACATCGGGGACTGGTACCTCCGGGAGCAGTAGGCTCCGACCACGTCCTGCGTGACGTGAATACCGACTCGGGTCGGCTGCTCCGCGGCCGCCCGAGTCGGCTCCTTCGTACCAGGGGCTTCTCACCCCCTCACTCCCCTGCATTTGGTGCCCGGGCCAACCCTGCCTACGTGACGACCTACATCATCCGCCGGCTCATCGGCCTCATCCCGCTCTTCCTCGGGGTCATCATCCTGAGCTATACGCTGCTGCTCATGGCTCCCGGCGGCCCTGCCGGGTCGGTCAGCGCCAACCCGCGCATGACCCAGGAGATGAAGGAAGCGTGGCTCAACCGCTGGTGCCTGGAGGACTCCAAGGATCCGGCTGCCATCCTGCGCATGTTCGGCGGCTGGACGGGCATCCTGAACTGCGAACGGGACGGCTTCGACGCGTTCTTCTCGGAGGAAGGTGGGCTGAACTTCCTTCCGGGCTTCCTCGGTGGCGGCGACAACGGTCTCATCCACGGGGACCTGGGCAACAGCCTCGACACCGCCAGACCAGTGTGGGACATGATCTGGGAACGCCTCCCCGCCACGATGCTGCTCGCCGGGACGGCTCTCGTCATCTGGGTGTTCACGGCCATCGTGCTGGGCGTCTTCGCGGCCGTGAAGCGCTACTCCGTCTATGACCAGGCGTTGACGTTCCTCACGTACATCATGTACTCGCTACCCACGTTCTGGCTCGGCCTCATGCTGATCTTCCTCTTCGGGCCGGCGCTCAAGCTGTTGCCGACAGGTGGCGTGGTCGAGGCCCGCGACTGGCCCGCGTTCGCCTCGCCCCAGTTCTGGGATGCGGCCGGGCAGCGCCCATTCGACGCCATGTGGGACATCGGGCGCCACCTCATCCTGCCCGTCCTCACGCTCGTAGTCGTGAACATCGCCGCCGACAGTCGCTTCGTGCGTGCCTCCATGCTGGAGACCCTCAGCGCAGATTTCGTGCGCACGGCACGGGCCAAGGGCCTCTCGGCTCGCCGCGTCATCGGTCGCCACGCCTTCCGCAACGCGATGCTGCCGGTCACGACCAACATCGCACTCGAGATCCCGTTCCTCGTGTCCGGCGCCGTCGTGGCAGAGACCATCTTCAGCTGGCCCGGCGTGGGTCGGCTCTTCATCGTCTCGGTCAACGAGCGCGACTACTATGTCCTGATGGGCCTGATCATGCTCACCTCGTTCGCCATCCTATTGGCGAACCTCATCGCAGACGTGGTCTACGCCATCATCGACCCGCGGATCAGGTACTAGCCGGATGAGGGAGCGGACGGGCGCCTTCGAGGAACCCGAGGACATCAAGGCCCGACGGCAGGCCGGCGTCTATGAGCACGCCGGCGAGTTCCAGGGACCCGGGGACGACATCCTCCACAGCACGGCGGCCCAGGACGTCCTGGCCGCTGCCAGCGAAGAGGACTTCGAGGTTTCCCTCGAGCCGCTCAGCCAGTGGCAGCTGGCGTGGATGCGCTTCAAGAAGCACCGCATGGCCATGGTCGGCAGCGTGATGGTGGGCACGATGATCTTCATCGCCATCTTCGGCCCCATCATCTGGCCATACGATCCGCTCGACCTGGCCCGCATCAGTCGTCCGGGCGGCGATCCACCATCGGCCGCGAACATCTTCGGGACCGATTACCTGGGGCGCAGCGTCTTCGAGCTCGTGGTCAACGGGGCCCGCCTGTCGGTCGCCTTCGGCCTGGTGACCATGGTGATCGCCACCACCATCGGTGTCTCGGTCGGCGTGATCTCCGGCTTCTTCGGCGGCAAGGTCGACTACCTGGCTGATGCGCTTCGTCGACCTCATGCTGGCCATCCCCTTCCTGTTCATCATCCTCGTCGCAGCCGCGTTCTTCGGCGGTGGCGACCCGCTGATGCTGATGGTCATCTTCGGCTTGCTCTCGTGGCCAGTCCTGGCTCGGTTGACCCGTGCGCTGTACCTGTCGCTGCGTGAGCAGGAGTACGTGGATGCGGCACGAGCCGTGGGCGTCGGCAGCTGGCGCATCGCCTTCCGCCACATCCTGCCCAACGCCCTCGGGCCCATCATCGTCTCCGCCACGCTCATCGTGGCCAACGCCATCATCCTCGAGGCCTTCGTGAGCTTCCTCAACTTCGGCATCCGCAGCACGGACATCAGCTGGGGGACGGCGCTCTCCGCCTCGCAGGGTCAGCTCATCCTGGGCAACTGGTGGTGGGCCTTCTTCCCCGGCATGGCCATCGCCTTCATGGTCATCGGCATCAACTTCATGGGCGACGGGCTGCGCGACGCCTTCGACCCCCGGGCCCATGACTGAGCCCCGCGCGCCGGGGGCTGCCACGAACTCCAGCGACCGTGACCAGGCTGACCTGCTCGTCGTTGACGACCTGCGCACCTACTTCGACGTGATGGATGGCACGGTCAAGGCCGTGGACGGCGTCAGCTTCCGCCTCCCACGGGGCAAGTCCATCGGCATCGTGGGGGAGTCGGGGTCCGGCAAGAGCGTCACCGCGCTCACCGTGATGCGACTGCTGGAGATGCCGCCTGCCCGCATCCCCTCGGGCTCGATCTCCCTCGAGGGTCGCGACCTGCTCGCCTGCTCGGAAGACGAGATGCGCCGCGTGCGCGGTGGCGAGATCGCGATCGATCTTCCAGGAGCCGATGACCAGCCTGAACCCGGTGTTCACCATCGGCTTCCAGATCGCGGAGGCCATCCGCGAGCACATGGACGTGGGCAAGTCGGAGGCGGACGAACGGGCCATCGCGGCGTTGGCGCAGGTCGGTATGAGCTCACCCGAGCGCCGTGTCAAGCAGTATCCGCATGAGCTGTCGGGCGGCATGCGGCAGCGTGCCATGATCGCCATGGGGCTCTCGTGTGAGCCCAAGATGCTGATCGCCGATGAGCCCACGACGGCTCTCGACGTGACCGTCCAGGCCCAGATCCTCGATCTCATCCGCGCCTCCCAGGCGGACCTGGGCATGGCCCTGATGCTCATCACGCACGACCTCGGTGTGGTGGCCGAGATGGTCGACCACGTGGCGGTGATGTACGCCGGCCGCGTCGTGGAGGACGGTCCCGTCGAGCAGATCTTCACCTCGCCACGTCATCCATACACCCAGGGCCTGCTGGAGTCGATGCCCACGCGCTCACGTCGTGGCGAGCGACTGAGCGTGATCAAGGGTTCCGTGCCCAACCCCTTCAACATGCCGGCCGGCTGCAACTTCGCGCCTCGGTGTCCCGCCCGCTTCGAGCCCTGTGGCCCCCACGATCCGGAGCTGCGCGAGATCGAAGGCGTCGCTGACGGGCACATCGCCTGCTGGCTCTATGCCGATGCTCCGGACACGACCGGTCCGGCGGCCCCCACGAGCGGCACCCTCGCGGCCTCCACGAGCGGCACCCCGGCGGTGCCGAGCCGTGGCGAGGACGGCACGCCATGAGCGAACGAGCGCCCAACCTGGCCACGGACGCAGCGGATGCGTTGATCGCCGTCGACGACCTCTACAAGTACTACCCCATCCACGCCGGTCTTCTGCGTCGGAAGGTGGGCGACGTCAAGGCCGTCGACGGCGTCAGCTTCACCGTTGCCAAGGGCGAGGTCCTGGGCCTGGTGGGGGAGTCGGGCTGTGGCAAGTCGACGCTCGGCCGAACGCTGCTGCAGCTACTGCCCGCGACCTCTGGGCGCGTCTACTTCCGGGGCCAGGAGATCGACCGATGCCAAGGGCAAGGAGCTGCGGCTGCTCCGTCGGCGGCTCCAGATCATCTACCAGGACCCGTACGGTTCGCTGAACCCGCGCATGCCCGTCAGCGACATCATCGGTGAGGGGCTCCTGGCCCAGGCGGACGCGGAGAACGGGTGGGGCAAACGGAGCGTCCGCGAGCAGCGGGTCGGTGAGTATCTCGAGGCGGTGGGGCTGCGGCGCGACTACGCACGCCGTTTCCCGCACGAGTTCTCCGGCGGGCAGCGCCAGCGCATCGGCATCGCGCGATCGCTGGCTCTCGACCCCGAGTTCATCGTCTGCGACGAGCCGGTATCCGCCCTTGACGTCTCCATCCAGAGCCAGATCCTCAACCTTCTGCTGGACCTGCGCGAAGAGTTCGACCTGACCTACCTGTTCATCGCCCATAACCTGTCGGTGGTGCAGTACGTCAGCGATCGGGTGGGCGTGATGTACCTGGGCGGCATCGCGGAGCTGGCCAATTCCGAGATGCTCTATGCCAACCCGCGCCACCCCTACACGGTGGCGCTGCTGTCTGCCATCCCGCAGCCGGACCCGACCCGCCGCCGACGCCGCATCATCCTCAAGGGAGACGTCCCGTCGCCGGCGGCTCCCATCGAGGGCTGTCGCTTCAAGGGCCGCTGCTGGTTGCGGGAACAGCTCGGCGACCCTGACGAGTGCGACACGGTCCCGCCGCCCCTGCGCGAGGTCGCGCCCGGCCAGAACGTGGCCTGCCACTTCAGCGAAGAGATCTCCGCGGATCGCATCCATGATGCCGCCAAGGAGATCGCCCTGCCCACCTCCGCGAGCAACGACTAGCCGTGGTCCCCACACATAGCTAGCCGCCGTTCACACGGACCGTGTTCAATGCAAGGCTACGGCTCGCCCGTCCCCCGGTCGCAGAGCGCAGACAGCCGCTCGGCCATCGCCCGCGCGAAGATGGGGTCGTTGATGTGGGTGTCCATCTCGACGATCTCGATGCGTGCGTCCAGCGCCGCGCGCAGTGATCCGAACAGGGCCGCATCAGCATCAGGGTCGTAGAACACCGCTCCGGGCACCGAGAGCGAGGACAACCCTGCCCGCGGGATGAAGAGAGTGACCGGGCCGGTCGCGCGGTTGAGCTTGGCCGCGACCGCCTGGCCCAGGTGCACCGACTCCTCGCCCGAGATGCGCATCAGCGTGATGCTGTCGTTGTGGCGCACGAGACGGCGCGCACGATAGGCGGGCGGGACCGTCCCGGGTGGGCCGAAGGTCGCCATCTCCGCGGCGCCCAGTGAGACGACCTGCGGGATGCCCATGTCCGCCGCTGCCTCCAGCCGGTGCGGTCCGGCGGTGAAGGCGCCGCCCACGACCTCGTCGGTGATCTCGCTGAGGGTCACGTCCAGGACGCCGCCGATGAAGCCGGAGCGGACCAGCATCTCCATGGCCTGTCCGCCAGCGCCGGTGGCGTGGAACGTCAGCACCTCGAAGCCGCGTGCCTCCAGCCAGGCGCGCGCGACGTCGACACAGGGTGTGGTCACCCCGTACGCCGTGGCACCGATGACGGGGCGCGCCGGTCGGGCCGTCTCGAAGGAGGCCGCGGCCAGGGTCATGCCCGCCAGTGCGCCGGCCGCGTTGGCCAGGATGCGCTCCGAGAGCTGGTTCAGGCCGGCGATGTCGACGACGGGGTAGAGCAGCGCGATGTCGGACGTTCCGACGTACGGGCGGGTGTCGCCCGAGGCCATGGTGGAGACAAGTAGCTTGGGCACACCGACCGGCAGCGCCTGCATGGCGGCGGCGGCGATCGACGAGCCACCCGAGCCACCCACGCCACCGATGCCGTCGAGCCGGCCCTCAGCGTGGAGTCGGCCCACGATGATGGCGGCCCCACGAGCCATGGCCATGACTGCCGCGCCGCGGTCGTCGGCACGGGCCAGTGCGGCGCGCTCCTCGCCAGCCGCTGCGGCGACCTCGTCGGCGCTGATGTCGGCCTCCGAGTCGCTGCTGCGCACGCCGGTGTCGACGAGCGTTACGCTGCAACCGGCCGCCGTGATGCGGTCGCGCAGATAGCGCAGCTCGGGGCCCTTGGTATCAAGCGTCCCCAGCAGCACCACGACCGGCACGACGTTTCTCCCTCCCTGACCGACTGCGAGCGCTCCTGAGTCTCCCACAGGGCGTGCTCTCGCCGTTGGTGGCCTGGTCCGATCTGGGCAGCGGTCTCGAGCATCCGTGCGCCTCGGGCCTGACTCTGCTGTGACGTCGGCATGCCGCGGGTGACTGACTGGGCGGACGTCTTGTGCATCCATGCTCCTGGCGCCTGAAGCGACGTCGCCTCCGCGCACGACATGCCCTGCCGGGGCATCATCGGGTCACGTGCCTGTTCATCCCATTCCCTCGCGACCTGGGGCGACCACGAGGCTCGCCCGGTCAGTCGCTGACGGCATGGCCAAGCGCGATACCACCGCCCGCGTGGCCAGGCGCGATACCACGACCCGCATCGCCCGCCGCACGGTGAACTGGGGAGAGTCAGAGAAGGACGATGCCGTTGCTGCGGGGTTGGCGCCGCGCCCACGCACGTGGGCCTAGGTGACCACGTCCTCTACCCGCGAGGCCTTCTCCAGCTCGACTGCGCTCTGCTCGCGGAAGTGGCACGCCACCAGCTGCTCCTGACCGTCGGCCGGCGAAGGGTCGACCAGTTGTGGCACGTCCGTGGCGCAGACATCTGGCTGTCCGAGGTGGCTGCGCAGCCAGCAGCGTGGGTGGAAGTTGCAGCCCTCCGGGGGGTTGACGGGACTGGGCACGTCGCCGGCGAGGATGATGCGCTTGCGCACCAGCGTGGGGTTAGGCACAGGGATGGCGGACATCAGGGCCATCGTGTACGGATGGCGCGGGTCGCGGTAGAGCTGCTCACGGTTGGTGAGCTCGGCCACGCGGCCCAGGTACATCACGGCCACGCGGTCGCTGATGTGCTCCACCACGCCGAGGTTGTGGGCGATGAACAGGTAGGTGAGCCCGAACTCCTTCTGCAGCGACTTGAGCAGGTTCAGCACCTGTGCCTGGATGGAGACGTCCAGCGCGGAGACCGGCTCGTCGCAGACGATGATCTCGGGCTCAAGGACCAGCGCACGCGCGATGCCGATGCGCTGCCGCTGGCCGCCACTGAACTCGTGCGGGTAGCGGTCGGCGTGGTACGGCTGGAGGCCGACAAGGTCCATCATGTCGGCGACCTTCTTGCGCCGCTCGGCAGTGGTTCCCAGGTTGTGGATGCGCAGGCCCTCACCGATGCTGTCACCGACCAGCTGTCGCGGGTCGAGCGAGGCGTAGGGGTCCTGGAAGACGATCTGCATCTTGCGCCGATACGGCTGCAGGGCCTTGCCCTGCAGCTCGGTGATATCGGTGCCGTCGAAGATGATGCGCCCGCCGGTGGGGTCGATGAGGCGGAGCAGCAGCCGTCCGATGGTGGTCTTGCCGCAGCCCGATTCGCCCACCAGCCCGAGGGTCTCGCCGCGCTGGATCTCGAGGTCCACGCCATCGACCGCGCGCACTTCGGCCACGGTTCGCTGGAGCACCCCGGCCTTGATGGGAAAGGCCTTCTTGAGTCCCTGCAGCTGGACCAGCGGATCGGTGACCTTGGTCGTGCCCAGCGTGGTGAGCACCTTGGCCTCGGTCATCGGCTCGCCTCCGGCCAGGTATCGGGGTCGGGTCGCGGGCTGCCGTCCTCGTGGTGATAGAGCCAGCAGCGAACCAGGTGGCCCTCGTCAACGGAGCGCAGCTCGGGATGGACACGCTCGGCGAGGACGTTGCCATGCTCCTCGCGGGCGAGGCAGCGCGGCGCGAAGCGGCAACCGGCGGGCAGCTCGATCAGGTTGGGCACCGATCCGGGGATGGTGGCCAGCTCATCGAGGATCTCGCCCGGCACCGGGACGGCGCCGATGAGTCCGCGTGTGTATGGGTGCTTGGGGTCGGAGAAGAGCGTATGCACGTCGGTCTGCTCCACGATCTCGCCGGCGTACATGACGGCTGCGCGGTCGCACATCTCGGCCACGACGCCCAGGTCGTGGGTGATGAGCACGATGGCCGTTCCGGTCTCCTTCTGCAGCACGCGCATGAGGTCGAGGATCTGTGCCTGGATGGTCACGTCCAGCGCGGTCGTGGGCTCGTCGGCGATGAGCAGCTCCGGTTCGCAGGAGAGCGCGATGGCGATCATCACGCGCTGTGCCATGCCGCCGGACATCTCGTGCGGGTAGGCGTCGTAGCGCGTCTTGGCGTCGGGGATGCCGACCATGTCCATGAGCTCGAGGCTGCGCTTGCGGGCTCCCTTCTCATCGAGGTCGCGATGGATCATCAGCGCCTCGGCGATCTGCGGACCCACCTTCATCACCGGGTTCAGTGACGACTGCGGCTGCTGGAAGATCATCGCGATGCGGTCGCCGCGGATCTTGCGCATCTCCTCGTTGGATATCTTCAGCAGGTCCTGGCCCCCGAAGAGCACCTCGCCGCCCTCGACCTTGCCGGGCTCTCCGACCAGGCCCAGGATCGTCAGCGAGGTCACCGACTTGCCGCAGCCGGACTCGCCCACCAGGCCCAGGACCTCGCCCTTGTTGACGTGGAAGTCCACGCCCGTCACCGCCCGGATGACGCCGGCACGCGTGTAGAAGGACGTGCGCAGCCCCTTGACCTCAAGGATGTGCTGCGCACTCGCGCCGGCGCTGGCCACGGTGCCGGTCACCTGTTGAGCCTCGGATCGAGGGCATCGCGGATGCCATCACCCAGCAGGTTGAAGCCGAGCACCATCACCGTCAGCGCGATGGCCGGCGAAAGCACGAGCAACGGGCGAGTGAAGATGGAGTTGAAGTCCCGCCCGATCATGGCGCCCCACTCCGCGACCGGCTCGCTGATGCCGAGGCCGAGGAAGGACAGGGCGGCGACCTCCAGCACGGCCGTGGCGATGCCCAGTGAGCCAGCCACGATGAGGGGGGTGATCGAGTTCGGAATGACGCGCCGCCGCAGGATACCGCTGCTCGACTCGCCCAGCGCGCGCGAGGCGGTGACGTAATCGCTCTCTCGCGTGGAGAGCACCGCGGAGCGCGTGAGGCGTGCGTATAGGGGGATACTGACGATGACCACCGCGGCGACTGCATTGAGGTAGCCATTACCGATGAGCGTCACGATCGCGATGGCCAGGATCAGCGCCGGGAACGACAGCACGATGTCCATGATGCGCATCAGGATGTTGTCGGACCACCCCCCGGCGAACCCGGCGATGGCCCCGAAGAGTGCCCCGATGAGGATGGCGAACCCCACCACGAGCGGGCCGATCGGGAGCGAGATACGGGAGCCGTAGACCACCCGGCTGAAGATGTCGCGACTGTTGCCGTCGGTCCCGAGGTAGGTCTCCATCTGGTCCTCCGGGCAGCCCCAGGCGCCCAGGACCGGCAGCTCATAGAAGATGTGGATGCACGGCTCGGCTCGCCGACCGGGTTGACCGGGTTTGTTGAGCTGCTCGGTCGAGCCGTAGGGTGCGATGACGTCGGCGAAGATCGCGGTGAACGCGAGCACGGCGAGCAGGATGAGCCCCACACGCGCCGAGCGTTGGGCGAGGACATTGCGCACCGTCTCCCCGATACGCGCGCTGCGCGCGGACCCGGATGTCTGGGCGCTCTGCCCGGCGACCACGTTCTCCTTGTTGCCGCCGAAATCCGCGGTCACGACTCGCCCCTCACTTCAGTCTGATCCGCGGATCGAGGTAGGCGTAGGAGATGTCGACGATGAGGTTCACGCTCAGGTAGATGAGGGCGATGACGAGCGTGAAGCCCTGGACCACGATGTAGTCGCGCCCGACGATGGAGTCGTACATCGTGCGGCCGACCCCGGTCAGGTTGAAGACCGTCTCAGTCAGCACGGCACCCGCGAGGAGCAGGCCCATCTGCAGGCCGATGATGGTGACCACCGGCAGCAGCGCGTTTCGGAAGGCGTGCTTGCGGAGCACGTTCCGCTCCGACACGCCCTTGGCGCGAGCCGTGCGGATGTAGTCCAGGCCCAGCACCTCCAGCAAGGATGAGCGAGTGATGCGGGCGATGATGGCCAGAGAGATCGTGCCCAGCGCGATGACTGGAAGGATCAGGTGCTGCGTCGCATCCGCAAGCTGACGCCACTGGAAGGTGATGAGGAAGTTGAGGGTGAGGATGCCCGACAGGAAGTCGAGGATGGCTCGCGGGAGCCCCTGCAGCCCCTCGAGTCCGAAGGCCTGTGGGATGGTGTCGTACTGCAGGCCGGGGGTCAGGCGGCCCGATGGTGGCAAGCCGATGCGCATGCCCAGCAGATCCTCGGTCACGTTGGGCATCAGCACGGCGAAGATGAACTGAAGGATCAGGGCCAGGACGAAGATCGGGATGGACACACCCAGGATGGCCACGAACATGGTGGTGACGTCGGTCTTCGAGTTGCGCCGCAGGGCGGCGACGAGACCCAGGAGCACGCCCGACACGGACGCGAACAGCAGTGAGTACGTCGCCAGCTCGATGGTCGTGGGCAGGCGCTCGATGAGGATCTCGGTGACCGGGCGTCCGTAGCGGATCGATTCGCCCAGGTCCCCGCGCGCGAGCTGACCCAGATACAGGAAGAACTGCACGTGGATCGGCTCGTTGAGGCCGAAGCGCTCGTTGAAGGCAGCGCAGATCGCATCGGTCGCACGCTCACCGAGCGCGGACAGGCATGGATCGCCTGGCAGGAGGCGGGCGATCACGAAGACGATGAAGACGATGCCGAGCAGCGTTGGGATGCTGAGCAGCACTCGCCGGATGATGTATTGGGTCATCCCATCCCGTTCAGCGTGTTTGGACCGGCTGGGTCCGGTGGGCGTGAGAGAGGGGCGCCGCCTCTGAGGTGGCGCCCCTCGTCTCTACTTCGGTTCGAAGGGTCTGCTACTCCTCGGCGGCGGGCGGGTTCAGGAAACCACCCCAGAGAGCCGGGAAGTAGGTGAAGCTGCCGTCGCGACCGACGTGCAGCGGGTTGGAGGCATCCCACTGGACGGCGTACGAGGTCACCACGTCGTTGCCGTCAAGCGCGGCTCCGTTGTGGAAGGCCACGCCATCACGGAGCGTGCACGTCCAGACCGTGAGGTCCTCGTTGGCGACGCACTCCTCTGCAAGCCGCGGGGTGGTGGCAGTACCACCGACCTCGAAGGCGTAGAGCGGCTCCATGATCTGCTCGCACGCGCGAAGCGACTCGCCGTCGGTCTCGTCGGCACAGTACATACCGATGGGCTCTGCGTTCTGCATGAACACGAGCTGGTCATCGGCACCAGGGCCGACAGCGGCGAACTCTTCGTTGCCCAGCGGCGAGGAATGGGCTCCCTCGACGTCCGCTCGCCATGCCGTCGAGGAACCACCGCGAGCGATGGGAACCATCGGGACATGCTGGGCGAGCAGGGTGTTGGCCTCAGCATAGGCCGCCTGGCGCTCGGATTCGACTGCGGTCGTGCCACCGGCGGTCAGCGCCGCGTGGATATCCGCGAAGCCCTCACCGAACTGGCTGCTGGCACCGGGGCCGAAGTGATAGTCAAGGAAGTTGGTCGGATCGGGGTAGTCCGCGTTCCAGCCCAGGAGGTGGAACCCGGGGAGGTTGCCGGCGTCGGAGTTGTCGATGAACGTGCCCGACTCCTGCACGTCGATGGTGGTGGTGATGCCCAGGTTCTCCTGGAGCTGATCCTGCAGGTCGACAGCGACCTGCTCCGGGAAGGGCAGGTAGGCGCGATCGACTACACGCAGTGAGATGGGCACCTCCGGGAAGGCATCAAGGCCAGCCTCGGCCAGGCCCTCGGCCAGCAGCGCCTGGGCGCCCTCGGGATCGAAGCTCGGGAACGGCTCGCCCTCGCAGGCGAACGGGATGGAGCACGGCGTGAAGTAGTCGGCGACGGACGAGCCCTCGCTGTAGAACTGGTTCACGATGCGTTCCTTGTCGATCCCCATGGCGATCGCCTGGCGGATCTTCTCGTTATCGAACGGCGCGAACGCATTGTTCATGCCCACGTAGAAGATGTTCAGACCTTCACGCGGGATGACGGCCAGTGCCGGGTCGGATTCGATCGCGCCGAGGTCGTCGACGCTCGGGTTGTCGATGCCGTCGACGGTGCCGGACTGCAGCTCGATGAGCTTCTGCCCGGGCTGGGACGACCAGCGCAGCACGGTCCGGTCGTTCATCGGCGGCTCGCCCCAGTAGTCGGGGTTCACGGCGAAGATGACTTCCTGCCCGCGCCGCCACTCCTCCAGCACGTAGGGGCCGGTGCCGACAGGGTTGTCAACGAGAGCGCCACCGCCGCCGGTCTCGATGAGGTAGTCCGCATCGTTGATGGCGAAGGGCGAGAAGGCGACCTTGGGCAGGAACGCCGGGTCGGGGTTGCACAGAGTGAAGACCACCGTCGAGGCATCGGTCGCCTCGATCTTGGCCAGGTTGCCGGTGTAGTCAGCACCATTGAAGCTGCCAGCTTCACAGTCGACATCGGCGTAGGTCGGGTAGGCGGCGTAGCCACCTTCCGCCGGGGCCTCGGGTCCGCCTTGTGCGAACACCGGGGCGGCGGACATCGACATCAGGGCGACAGCGCCACCGATGGCGGCCGCTGACAACCATGTCGGTCGTCGGGTCATCCGGTTCTCCTTCCATCCTGTCGCGACCGATCCGGGCGACACTCCCAGGAGGGCCGTGGGGTCTGGACTCCTCCTCAGCCAGCCCGCAGGTGCGCGGCGCCATAGAGCGCTCGCACCCTTCGCGACGTGGGCGCCAGCCTAGCACCGTAGGCGCGCAGGCGTCACGCCGGTGGGGTCGCCACGACCTGATGCGCAACCTGGATCTCGGCGGGGGTCTACGCATAGCGGTGCGCACGAGGATCGTCACCCGGGCGGACGAGCCCGAGCCAGGTCCCCGGCGAGTCCAGGTGAACCTCGGCCACGGACCGAGGCGTACTGACCGGACGCGACCGACTGGCGGGGGCCGCCTACACTCTGGCCATGGCACCACTTCGCGTCGCGCTGGCGCAGATCGCCCCACGCCTGGGCGATCTCGACGCCAACCTCGAGCGCCATCACGCGCTCATCGGTAAGGCGCGCGCCCAGGAGGCCGACCTGGCCGTCTTTCCCGAGCTGGGGCTGACCGGCTACCTGCTGCAGGATCTCAATGCCGAGGTCGCCATCCGCCGCGACGATCCGCGCCTGCTGGAGCTGGCACGCGCGGCCGGGGACATGAGCACCGTCGTCTCGTTCGTCGAGGAGTCGTCCGACCACAAGCTGTTCATCGCTGCCGCCCTGCTGGAGGCCGGTGCCGTCCGCCACGTCCACCGCAAGGTGTTCCTGCCCACCTACGGCCTGTTCGACGAGCGCCGCTTCTTCGCACCGGGCTCGACCATCCGCGCGACCACCTCTGAGCGGCTGGGGCTACGGCTGGGGATCTGTGTCTGCGAGGACTTCTGGCACCTCGCCACGGCACAGCTGCTGGCGCTCGACGGGGCGCAGGTGCTCATCAACGTCTCGTCCTCTCCCGGCCGCGACGTGGCGGCGATCAACGAGACCGGCCTGGGCACGGCCGGCTCGTGGCGCTCGCTCAACCGGACCTATGCCCAGCTGACCACCAGCTACGTCATCTTCGTCAACCGCGTGGGCGTGGACGAGTCGATCACCTTCTGGGGTGGCTCGGAGATCGTCGCGCCCGACGGGGAGGTCGTCTTCCGTGCGCCCACCCACGACGAGGGCCTGTTCCTCGGCAGCATCGAGCCGACGGACCTGCGCCGTGAGCGCATCGCGTCGCCGCTGCTGCGCGACGAGCGCCCGGAGGTCGTCATGCGCCAGCTCGACCAGATCCTCGCCGAGCGCCTCGAGCGCAACGCCCGCAGCGCCAAGCGACCGTGAGCAGCGCCGCCTTCGAGTTGCCCGGCGAGCTGGCCATCGACACGACCGCCGCTCGCCGCATCATCGGCGAGTTCATCCGTGCGCAGCTCTCGCAGGCTGGCTTCAGCAAGGTGCTGCTGGGGCTCTCCGGCGGCATCGACTCTGCCCTGGTGGCCTTCCTGGCGGCAGAGGCCATCGGCGCGGAGAACGTCCTGGCGGTGCTGATGCCCTACCGGACATCGTCGCCGGAGTCGCGTGCCGATGCCGAAGAGGTCGTGCGCCGGCTCGGCTGCGCCAGCGAGCTGGTCGACATCAGCAGCATCGTCGACGCCTACTTCGACGAGGGGCGCCAGGAGGCGACGCCGCTGCGACGCGGCAACTTCATGGCGCGCGCGCGGATGATGGTGCTCTACGACCACTCGGTGACCTGGGGCGGGCTGGTGGTCGGGACCGGTAACAAGACCGAGACGCTCATCGGCTACAGCACGCTGTGGGGCGACAGCGCCAGCGCCTTCAACCCCATCGGCGACCTCTACAAGTCGCAGGTGCGCCAGCTCAGCGCCGCCATCGGGGTGCCCGAGGCGGTCATCACCAAGGCGCCCTCGGCCGACCTGTGGCCCGGACAGACGGACGAGGAAGAGGTGGGCTTCTCCTACGCCGAGGTCGACCGCATCCTCTTCCGCCTGGTGGACCGGCGTCGCTCGCTGGCCGAGGTCGTGGCCGACGGCTTCGCCCCGGAGCTGGTCGAGCGCATCGACCGCATGGTCGCGGGCTCCGAGTTCAAGCGGCAGGTGCCGCCGATCGCCAAGATCGGCCCGCGCACGGCCGGCATCGACTACCTCTATCCGCGTCGCCGCCCTCGCTCGGCGCGCGAGTAGGGTGGTCGCCACCGGCGAGCGCGGCCGCCTGTACGTGGTGGCCACGCCGATCGGCAACCTGGGCGATATCACGCTGCGAGCCCTCGAGGTCCTGCGCTCGGTGGCGCTGGTCGCGGCGGAGGACACGCGGGTCACGCGCAAGCTGTGGGCGCGCTACGACATCGAGACGCCCCTGCGCAGCTATCACGCTCACAGCGACGATCGGCGCACCCACGAGCTGCTGGCGCGGCTAGAGGCCGGTGACGACATCGCGCTGGTCACCGATGCCGGCACGCCACTGGTGAGCGACCCGGGCGACGTGCTCGTCTCGGCCTGGCTGGCGCGTGGTGGTGCGGTCATCCCGGTGCCCGGCGCCTCGGCCGTGCTGGCGGCCCTGGTGGCCTCCGGCATCGCCGGCGCGCGTTGGGGCTTCGAGGGCTTCCTGCCGCGCAAGGGTCGTGAGCGCCGCGAGCGACTGGCACGCCTCGCCGCCGACGACCGAGCCACCGTCATCTACGAGGCCCACGGCCGCACGGCGGCCACGCTGGCGGACCTGGCTGCGGCCTGCGGAGCCGATCGGCCGGTAGCGGTCTGCCGCGAACTGACCAAGCTGCACGAGGAGGTCCGTCGCGGCACCCTCGGGGAGCTGGCCGACGAGCTGACACGTTCGCCGGTCAAGGGCGAGGTGGTCATCGTCGTAGCCGGTGCCAGCGAGAGCGCCGTCGCCGCCATCGACCTGGAACATGGACGAGAGCGTGTCCGCCGGCTCGTCGCCGAAGGCGTCAAGCGCTCGGCAGCCGCGCGCATCGTCGCCGAGGAGACGGGCCTGCCCCGACGCGAGCTGTTCGCGACCGAGGCTGACTAGCGATCCGTCGGCGGGCGCCGCGTAGGGTCGGCGGCGACCTCCGCCAGCAGCGCCCGTCCGCGGGCGAGCGCAGCACGGACGTCGGCGCCTGGATTGGCGCGCGAGAGCCACATCCTGAACCAGGGACCCGGTTCGTCGGTCCAGGTCACCGTGGCCAGCCCGGGGAGCTCCACGCCGTCGGCAGTGAGGCCCCAGTCGGCGTACTCGACGATCCATTCGGCCAGCGGGCGCCCGACACCCTTGTGGCGATCGGCGCCGAAGCGAGCGGGCCGGCCGGTCCGCGGGTCGAACTCGAGTCGCGCCACGACCGGCGATGCCGCCTGGGTAAAGGTCACGGCCGCCGAGTGCTCGTCGAGTGTTGCCCAGACGACGTCCTCGCGCTCGCTCCACGCCGATGGGAAGAGGATGGCCTCGGACCACATGAAGAGCAGCGAGGCCTGGTCGATCTCGGGACCCAGGTCAAGGGTATGGCTGATGCGGCTGAAACCGGACCCGTCGACGTAGCCGTCGAGCCCGCGGACGAACGTCAGCGGCCCCAGGCCGACGCGCAGGTCCACCACGTGGTTGCGGCCGAGCTCGTGCCACATCACCGCCTCGATGGGCAGCCATGGACCCTTGCCATCGCGGCGAAAGCGGGCCTTGCCCTCGATGACGGCCGTGCTGATGGAAGCGGGCGGATGGGGCATCGTCGCGAGCCAGCGTGCGACCGACGGCGGCAAGGTCACGGCGACTCCCAGCTGACGCCGCTGCCGAAGGGGAAGAGCGTTCCGGGCCGTCCCGGATAGGGGATGCGCACGGGCGACTGGCCCGTGGGCGCCAGCTCACCGTCGATGATCTGGGCCAGGGCCTGCATCGAGGCCGGGGCAGACCCGTAGGTCACCAGCTGCACCGGCGCGGAGGGGAACCAGCCCGCATCGTACGGCGAGCGTACGCTCACGATGATGGTGCGGCCACCACGCAGGAGCTGGTCCACCAGCTGGCGCTGCGGCTGATCCGCGCCGAGGTAGGCAGTCACGACCACGGTGATGTCGTGGCGGCGCTGAGCGCGTGTCGCGCCGGCGCGCTCGCGCCTGGTCGGCATAGCTCCGGTCCAGCGGGTCTCCACGGACCGTCCGGCATCGCGCAGCGCCCGTGCCAGCGTGCGCACGCCGTCATCGTCCCAGCCGGTCAGCAGGATCGACCACGGCTTCGGCACGGGCAGGCGGCGCTCGGGGCGCAGGCGCAGGACCGTCACCGAGGCCTCGCCGACCGCCCTCGCCACGTCCTGGTTGGACACGCTTCCCAGGGTGGTGGTCGGGTCGCCCGCGGCTGGGTCCCCCGCGGCCGGGTCGTCCGCCGGTACGTCGAGCAGGCCCAGGCGCTGCTTCAGGCGCAGCACACGTGCCACCGACTCGTCGATGCGTTCCTCGCTGATCTCTCCTGCCGCGACGGCAGCGAGCACGGCGCGGTAGGCGCGCGGAAGCTGTGGCGGGTCGGCCAACACATCGGCACCGGCCTTGAGCGCCAGTACCGGGACGCGCCTGTCGCCGTAACGTGCACGGACCGCGGCCATCGTGAGCGAGTCGGTCATGATCACGCCCTCGAAGCCCATCTGTTCGCGCAGGATGCCGGTGAGGATGGGATACGAGAGGGTGGCTGGTCGTCGGCTGGGGTCCAGCGCCGGCATGGCGATGTGCGCGGTCATCACGACCTCCGTCCCGGCGTCGATGGCGGCCTCGAACGGCACGGCATCCACGGCCCACCAGGTGTCGATGCTGTGCCTGATGGTGGGCAAGCTGGTGTGGCTGTCGATGTTCGTGTCGCCGTGGCCCGGGAAGTGCTTGACGGTGGCAGCGACACCGGCGTCGTCCTGCAGGCCCCGGACCTGCTCCGCGACCATGGCGGACACGAGCGAGGGGCGTGACCCGAACGAGCGGATGCCGATGACTGGGTTGGCAGGATTCGTGTTGACGTCGGCCACGGGTGCCAGGTTCTGGCGGATGCCGACGGCGCGCAGCTCTTCGCCGGTCACGCGGGCAGCCTCGCGAGCAAGGCCCAGATCACGCGTGGCACCCAGTGCCATCGCTCCGGGGATCTGGGTCGCGGGCGGGCCCAGCCGCCGCACCACGCCCTGCTCCTGGTCGGTGCTGATGAGCACGGGCGGCATGCCGGCATCGCGCGCCGCTCGCTGGATGCCGCGGGAGAGTTGCGCTGTCTTCGCAGCCGAGCGCAGATTGCCGGCCCACTCGAAGTAGACGATCGAGCCGACGTGGTAGCGCTCGACGAGCGCTCGCGCATCATCCACGCCGAGGTAGCGCCGATTGGCCTGCTGGGCGGCGCCCGGGGGCGAGTCGGCGCGCTCTCCATACACGCGGCTCATGAAGAGCTGGCCCACCTTCTGGCGCAGGGTCATGCCCTCGATGATGGCGCTCACGGGGTCGTCGGTGGCGCTCGGGATCGCCTCCTGTGCGCGCACGCCAGCGCTGCAGGCGAGCATGAGCGCCAGTAGTACCGGGACCACGCCGGGTCGTCGACCTCTCATCGTGTGCCTTCTTCCCTCACGCCTGCAGGCGAGCCGTTCTCCCACAGGCGCGTGACCTCCCGCCTCCGGACCCTACAGGCGGGCAGGCTCAGGTCGTCGAGCGGACGACGGAGGCCGCCAGCTCCCGTCGGAACTCCTGGCTCAGCGTCATGATGGTCGAGCGCTGGTGCAGGTTGGTGCTGTAGACGAAGTTCAGATATAGCCGTCCATGACTGATCTCGGATGACACGGCGATAGGGTAATAGCGGATGCCTTCCGGGCAGTGGGTCGGCCCGATCGACTCCGCTGCCGCAGCGAACAACGAGCCACGAGGGACCTCGTCGGGTTCGTCGCGTTGTCCATGGTGGTTAAAGAGGATCTGCGCCCGGGGCAGGTCTCGGAACGCCTGCTGGACGATCGTATCGCGGCACATGTAGCGGAGCAGGTCGTGGCTCAGCCCTTGGCCCATGAGCGATTCGATCTGCTCGCACAGTGATGCCGGCCGCGGCCCCGGGCCGGATCCCGGGATACGCAGCACGAGCGGCGTGTATGAGACGAAGAACCCGACGCTCTCGAGCGGATCGATATCGTCGGCGATGCCGTCGTCGCGACCGTGCCCCATCATGTCGATGAGCACGCTGTCGGCAGCCGTCCAGGTGGCCACGACACGCGCCAGTGCTTCCACGATGAGGTCCGACTTGCGCGCCACGCCACGGGTCCGTCGGAAGAGCGCTTCAGTCTCTTCCGATGAGAGCACGACCTGGACGTGGTCTGCCGAGGCATTCGTGTTGAGACCGCCCGGGTGATCGACCGGGATCGGCCGGATACGCTCCCAGGGCAGGTCGAGCCAGGCATCCATCCGCGCCCGCAACTCGGCCGAGTCCGCACGCCGTTGCAGCGCGCGAGCCCAGTCCTCGAAGCTGGTAGCGGAAGGCGGCGGAACGGACCCCGACCCGCGCTCGAGCGCTGCGTAGAGCGCTTCGAAGTCCTCCCAGAACGGAGGCCAGGACATCTGGTCCATCACGAAGTGGTGCGCGACGACGAGCAGTCGTTGGCCGTGCATCCCGAGGTCGAACAGCTCCATGTGGATCAGCGGTCCGCGCTCCAGGTCGAGACTCTCCTGCACGTGCGCGCCGCGATGTTCGATGGCCGCGACCTGCTCCGACGGCGTCAGGCCGGTGAGATCGCTGGTGGCGAAGGAAGGAGGGTCGGCGGCCGGGGCGATCGTGGCTGTCCAGTCCGGGCCGTCAGGATGGAAGCGTAGTCGCAGAGCATCACGGCGCTGCACGAGACCCGTCATGACCCGTCGGGTTATCTCCGGATCCAGTCGCCGTTCCGGGATGAGGAGCACGCCCAGGTTCCAGTGCTCGGGATGTGGTGTATCGCGTTCGCCCAGGTAGCGAACGACATTCGGGAGAACCGGGACCGGCGTCGATGGGCCGCCTCGGAGCGGTTCATCCGGCGAGACGCCGAGCGCTGGAGTTGCGCCGGCGGCCGGAGCCGGCTCCTCGGTCGCTGGTGACGTGCCGGCAGGCGATGGCGCCGGAACGAGCTGTCCACGCAGGAGCCATCGTGCCATCCTGGTCGGGCCTCGATCGCCGTCTTCGTGTGACATCACCACGGTCAGCTCGCCCTCGACCTGCGCGTGGTCGCGCCCTACGGCCTGATCCGGGCCGCGATCGGCTGACGGGGTCACTGCCGGGAACGCGCCCGCAGGCAGCTCGGCGTCGATGTATGCCGTCAGCTTCTCCACCGTGGACATCTCCGTGAGCAGCTGACCGAGCGTGACCCGAACACCGATCTGCTTACGGAACTGCGAGTTCGCCTGGGTCATGAAGAGCGAGTCAAAGCCCAGCTCGGTGAACGTGGCCGCCGGGTCCAGCGCTGACGCATCCAGCCCGCTCAGGTCGGTGAGGATGGACGTCACACGGGCAGCGATACGATCACTTCGGTCGCCCGCCGGGGTCGGTGCCTCAGGCTGCAAGACTTCCGTCGGTGCCAGGGTCGTGGTGGCTGGCCCGCTGGACGTCGGCCGCTGGGGGTCGATCGAGGGCGCCAGCCGGGCCACTCCAGCTGTGCCCTCGATCCAATGTCGCTCGCGGGCGAAGGGGTAGGTCGGGAGCGGGATGCGACGCCGGCGACCCCCCTGGACGGCGACCAGATCGACACCGGCCCCCGCTACCCAGGCGTGCGCGACGCTCTGGCGAATGTGGAAGCCGTCCCGCTCGCCATCGCCGCGATGCGGGAGCGAGGAGACGACGACGCTTCCCGGCGACCAACCGGGCTGCTGCTGGACCAACGACGTGAGGGTCGCGCCCGGCCCGACCTCGATCAGGATCATCCCGGGCCTCTCCGCCAGCAGCACGCCGACAGCAGCGGCGAAGCGAACCGTCCGGCGCGCATGGGACGCCCAGTAGGCTGGATCACTGACCTCTGCGCTGCTCGCCCAGCTGCCGGTCACCGTGCTGACCATGGGGATCCGGAGGTCGCCATGCGCGGTGCGCGCGACGAGATCGCGTAGTGGTGTGACGACGGCATCCATCATCGGTGAATGGAACGCCCGCTCGGTTGGCAGGCGACGGAACGGGATGCCGCCGAGCTGGAGCTCACGCTCGAGCTCGTCGATCGAGGCCGGCGGCCCAGACGCGACACATTGCTCAGGCGCGTTGACCGCGGCGAGCGACGTGTCGGCGTCGAGCAGCGGGAGCACCACGGCCTCCTCCGCCAACACGGCCGTCATGGCCCCGACCGGCAGCGCCTGCATCAGCTGCCCGCGCTCGACGGCCAGCCGCAGGGCATCCTCGAGCGAGAAGACCCCGCCCAGGCAGGCCGCGGCCAGCTCCCCGACGCTGTGTCCCACCATCGCCGTCGGTTCCACGCCCCAGCTGGCCCACAATCGCGCGAGGGCGTACTGGATGGTGAAGATCGCGGGCTGGCCGACCGCGGTGCGTAGCAGTCGTTCGTGGATCGCTGCGTCGGCGGCCTCGCTCGTCAACAGATCGAGAAGATCGGATCCCTCGATGTCACCGACGATGGCAGCACACTCCCGTATGGCGGCCGCGAAGACGGGCTCGCTGCGGTAGAGGTCCGCGCCCATGCCGGCGTACTGGGCGCCCTGACCGGTGAACAGGAACGCCACTTCGCCCTGGTCGTTCGCGGCGTCCGCGGGCACGGGTCCGTCGTCGCGTCGCAGCAGCTCGATGGCCGCGGCCGTGTCGTCAGCGACGATCGCGCTCCGATGGCTCATCGGCGCCCGGCCGACCGCCAGCGTGTAGGCCGCATCGCCAAGGTCGATCTCCGGGTGTCCCGACAGGTGCTCGGCCAGCGCGTGCCTGCGCGCCTGGAGTGCCTCGGGCGTCTTGGCGCTCAGCACGAGGAGGCGGGGACCGGGCGCAGCAGGCGGCAGCGCCATCCATCGCGGCGCTTCCTCGAGCACCACGTGCGCGTTGGTGCCACCGAAGCCGAACGAGCTGATGCCGGCCCGACGCGGCACGTCGCTGCGCCTCCAGTCGCGCAGCTCGGTATTGACGAAGAACGGGCTGGCCTCGAAATCGATCTGCGGGTTCGGCGAGCTGTAGTTGATGCTCGGCGGGATGCGTTCGTGGTACAGCGACAGGGCGGCCTTGATGATGCCGGCGACCCCGGCGGCAGCATCGAGGTGGCCGACGTTCGATTTCAGCGAGCCGAGGGCACAGTACCCGCGCCGGCTCGTGTCGCGTCGATAGGCGCGCGTGAGCGCCTCGACCTCGATGGGATCACCCAGCGACGTGCCGGTGCCGTGGGCCTCGAGCATGCCGATGCTGTCGGCGTCGACCTGGGCGACGGCGAGCGCCTCGGCGATCACTGACGCCTGGCCTTTGATGCTCGGTGCGGTGAAGCCGATCCTGGCGGCTCCGTCGTTGTTGATGGCCGAGCCGCGAACGACCGCGTAGACCGTGTCTGCATCCTCGAGCGCGTCAGCCAGGCGCTTGAGAGCCACGAAGGCCACTCCGCTGGTCATGACGGTGCCACGGGCCCCGGCGTCGAAGGCGCGCACCCGTCCATCGGCCGAGAGGATGCCACCCTCCTGGTAGAGGTAGCCGGTCGTGGCGGGCAGACGGATGTGGGCACCACCCGCGAGGGCGATGTCTGACTCGCCCGCGATCAGGCTCTGGACCGCGAGGTGGACTGCGACCGCGGAGGTCGAGCAGGCCGTGTTCACGCTCAGGGCCGGGCCTTCAAGGCCCAGCTTGTACGCGGCCCGGGTGATGGCGTACTCGCGCTCGGTCGCCAGCAGCACCGGATAGTCACCGACCCGCTCGAGCAGGTCAGGGTGCGCCAGGAGGTTCTGGCGGAAGTACATGTTCGTGGCGACGCCACCGAAGATCCCGATGCGGTCGCTCCCGTTGCCCGGGTCGTAGCCGGCGTCCTCGAGCGTGGCCCAGGCGGTCTCCAGGACGATACGATGCTGGGGGTCGGTCAACTCGGCTTCCCGGCGACTCATCCCGAAGAACCCGGCGTCGAACTCCTCGATGCCGTCGATCGTGCCACCGGCGTTCACGAACCCGGGTTCCCTGGGGTCCATGCCTGCTGCGCGGATCTCGTCGTCGCTGAACGCGCGGAGCGATTCGATGCCGTCGCAGAGGTTGGACCAGAACGCCTCGACATCGGGAGCACCCGGAAAGCGACCTGCCATGCCGATGATGGCGATGCCGTCCACGTCCTGGTTCGCGCTCACCG
Source organism: uncultured Chloroflexia bacterium (assembly GCA_963712735.1). Classification (GTDB taxonomy): domain Bacteria; phylum Chloroflexota; class Limnocylindria; order Limnocylindrales; family CSP1-4; genus JAFMJV01. Next base: position 104,553 of record CAVQIZ010000003.1, read on the forward strand.
GATCTCCGTCTCCTCTTCGCCGGGATTATGGCATCGCCGGATGTGCACGACGATCACCCACGACCGCACCGGACCGCAGCGTGGTGTTGGCCGGCATCTGGGCACAGGTTCGACCTAGCGGTATCGGAGCAGCTTGGTGAACCCTCGCAGCGAGCCCATCTGGCGAGCTCCACGCCGCCCGCAGACCGCTGTTGCGAGCAGCATCAGCGAGGCCGCGAACGGCTTGGGGTCCCGGGGGTCGAACGTCGCATGAGAGCTCACCCGGCGCAGCCCAGCGAACCACTCGCGCAAGCCGAGCTGGCCGCGACGCCACTTCAGGATGCTGCTCGGCAGGTCGCGGTGGAAGTCCATCCAGACGACGCCGTCGCGCTGCACGAGAGCACTGGGAACCGGCTCACCGCACATCTCCAGGTAGCCCACGGCCGTCAGGTCCACGCCCGCGTCCGCGAACAGCTGGTTCGGCAGGACCACGCGGCTGTTGAGTTCGAGGAAGAGGCGCTCGCCGGTCGCAACGTCTTCGGCGTACTCGACGCCGGCAAAACCGATGTACCCGATGTCGTCGAGAAACCGCATGGTCAGGTCCGGCAGCAAGGTGAGCGTCTCGCTGATGCCGAACGAGGTCGCACCACGATCGGGAAGCCACTGCCGCAGCCGGCGATGGGAGGCCCAGGCGAGGACGCGTCCATCGGCGCCAGAGTACGTGTTGACGCCGACGATGTGGCCGTCCCCGCTGGGGACGATCTGCTGGAACATCGTGCGTGGCACGAGGTCGGGTCGGTTCTCGTAGAAGGCGAGTAGCTCATCTGCGCTGAGGACGATGACGTTCTTGCCGGGGAAGCCGGGGTCATCCTGCAGCGCCGGCTTGATGATGACCGGGAAGCGAAGGCGCCTGGCGCCCCGCTCCACGTCCGCGAGATCCTGCGGGACACACGAGCGTGGGATGGGGATGGCGTGCCGCAGGCAGACGTCCACCGTGGCTCGCTTGTCCAGGAAGGTGGACCCGATCGTGGCCGGCGGGGTTCGGAAGAGAAACCCCTCCTCGAGCTCATCGCGGTGACGCGCGACGAAGAGAGCGTACGTGTCAGTCGTCGGGAAGAGGACCATGCGCTGCCCTGGGCTCACGCGCCGTCGGATGCGCTCGAGGGTGGCCAGGATACTGCGTATCGGACCCGGGGCTGGCGACCGGGTAGCGCCCACTGAGCGAGCGCGAGTGACGGCCGACGTCGGCGCTCTTGCTGGGGTACACGCTGTACACCTCGACCCCCAGCCGGACCAGGCTTCGCACCACGCCCAGGCCACCGGGGCCCATGCCCATGACGATGGCCGGCGGGCGAGCAGCGCGTGGCGACGGAACGGTCACCTGGTCGCTGGACCTGTTCGCGGCCGTCGAACGCTGGCGTGGAATTGTCTGGACTCCCCCCATGCTCGGAGTCTAGTGCAGGCTCGCTGCCGCTCGGCCCGCCCTGGGCAGATCGCTGATGCCCCGACGCAACGGCCAGCCAGCGCAAGACAGGCTGTGCCATGACGCACGCGCTACCCTACGGGTGCCGGAGGGGTGGTACCGCGACGAGCAGCTCGACGCAGGCGTCCGGGCCGACTTGCAGACGAAGCGCACGAGGATCGATCAGCCACGCCATGACCGACACGACCGAGATGAGGATCCCTCTTGCTCACCCCGTCATCGGGGACCGCGAGCGTGAGCTCGTTGGCCAGGTCCTCGATAGCGGTGTCCTGGCCCTGGGCGAATTCGCCGATCGCTTCGAGTCGGAGGTGGCCGAGCTTGCCGGCCGCCGCTACGGAGTTGCCTGCAGCAGCGGGACCGCGGGCCTCCACATGGCCCTGCGGGCGCTTGGCATCGGCGAAGGGGACGAGGTCATCACGACACCCTTCAGCTTCATCGCGTCGACCAGCAGCATCATGTTCGAACGTGCGACGCCCGTCTTCGTCGACATCGAGGAAGACACCCTCGGGCTCGACCCGGCCCGGATCGAGGATGCCGCGAGCGACCGGACGGCCGCGATCCTGCCGGTCCACGTCTTTGGGCGGCCCAGCAGGATCGACGAGGTCGCCGAGGTGGCCGCACGTCACGAGTGGCACATCGTGGAGGATGCCTGCGAGGCCCTGGGCTCGTCGCGCGACGGCCGGCCGATGGGTTCCTACGGTGCCGCTTCGGTGTTCGCGTTCTATCCCAACAAGCAGATCACGACCGGTGAGGGCGGCGTCGTCGTGGTCGACGATCCCGCCCTGCGTTCGGTGTTGCGAAGCCTGCGCAACCAGGGTCGCGACGACGATGGGACATGGATGCGCCACATCCGGCTTGGCTACAACTACCGCATGGACGAGCTCTCGGCAGCGATCGGCGTGGCACAGATCGAGCGTCTCCCGGAACTGCGGGCGGGACGAGCCCGAGTGGCGGCCACGTATGGCGAGGCGTTGGGTGACCGCGAGTGGGTGCGTCTGCCGGCGGCCGGCCCCGGCGAGGAGGTCGACTGGTTCGTCTACGTCATCCGGCTCGATCCGAGCATCGACCGTGATGCCGTGATGCAGCGCCTGGCCGAGGCGGGTGTCCCATCCCGGCCGTACTTCAGCCCGCTGCACCTGCAACCGATGTTTCGCGACGCCGGCTACTCCATGGGTGATTTCCCGGTCACCGAGCGCGTGTCCGCGTCAACGCTGGCGCTGCCGTGGGGGCCCGGCCTGACAGAGGAGGTGGTCGGCCGTGTGGCTGAGAGCCTGATCGCTGCTGTCGAGCAACGTCGCTCCGGTTGATGGCTCGTTCGCGTCCAGCCCGTCTCGGTATCAAGCGTTGCCTGGACGTCGTCTTTGCCGCTTCCGGATTGATCGCACTCGCGCCACTGATGCTGCTCATCGGCCTCGCCATCCGCATCAGCATGGGCGGCCCCGTCCTCTACCGTCAGCTCCGCCCGGGACTCGAGGGCCGGCCCTTCGAGCTCATCAAGTTCCGCACCATGCGCGACGCGCTCGATGACGCAGGCAGACCTGTGCCCCAGGAGCTGCGACCGACGCGGCTGGGCTACTGGCTGCGCAAGACGAGCCTTGATGAGATCCCGGAGCTGTGGGCCATCCTGAAGGGCGACATGAGCCTGGTCGGTCCACGGCCTTTGCTCCTGGAGTATCTCCCCTTGTACACCGCTGAGCAGGCGCGGCGACACACGGTGAAGCCCGGCCTCACCGGGCTCGCCCAGGTCATGGGCCGGCACACCATCTCGTGGGAGCAGCGTTTCGCATACGACGTGCGCTACGTGGACCAGTGGTCGCTGCGGCTCGATGCATGGATCATGCTCCGAACGCTCCGCTCGCTCACATCCGGCGATGGCCGACGCCCTGCCTACTACTTCACCGGGTCGAGCACCGACGATGCGACACCGGACCGGTCGACCGCAAGTCCACCGGACGCGGGGACCTCACGCGGGGGGCGAAGAGTGCAGCAGGCTGATGGAGGCTAGCCTCATCGCTCCAGGCCATCCACGCTGGGAGGGCCTGCTGTCGGCTGTGGCGTACGACTTCTACCAACTGCCGGCGTATTGCCAGCTCGCGGCGAAGGAAGATGGAGGAGAGGCGCTGGCGCTCTTCATGCGCGAGGGTGGGCACCAGATGCTGTTGCCACTGGTCCGGCGCACGGTCGAGGGTGATGGCGTCGATGCGATCTCGCCTTACGGGTACCCGGGCCTGTTGACCACACCATCAGCAGATGAACGATTCGTTCGCCGGGCGCTCGAAGCGGGGCTCAGCCTGCTCGCGTCGCGGGGGTACATCTCCCTGTTCGTCCGGATGCACCCGCTCCTGTCCCCGCGACCGCCCGAAGGCCTCGGCACGATCGTCGAGCAGTCACCGACCGTGGTCATCGACCTGGAACAGTCCGACGAGGAGTGGCTGGCGGGCATGCGCAAGAGTCACCGTCAGCAGATCGCGAAGGCGATCGGCACCGGCCATCGCGCGTATGTCGACGAGAGTGGCCAGCACTTCGACCGCTTCAAGGACATCTACCGCCTGACGATGCGGCGGGTCAGGGCACTGAGCGACTACCACTTCAGCGATGCCTACTTCGACGACCTGCGGGCGGCGCTGGGTCCGTCACTGAAGGTCTGCGTCGTCGAGCACGATGGCCGAGTGTGGGCAGCGGGGCTCTTCGTGGAAACCAACGGGATCGTCCAGTCACACCTCTCGGGCGATGACGGGTCTCATCGATCCGGGGGCGCCAAGAAGCTCATGTACGCACAGGTCCGGGACTGGTCCAAGGCGCGCGGCGATCGATGGTTCCACCTCGGCGGCGGTGAGCCATCTCCTGGGTTGATGTCGTTCAAGTCCGGGTTCTCGCGCCTGCGGCGTCCCTTCACGACGCTCCGTGTCGTCCTGCAGCCGGACGCATACGCGCGTCTCACCGCCGCCGCGAACCCTGATGCCGACGCGGCCGACATCCATGGCTACTTCCCGGCCTACCGACAACCCGGACGGGGTTGACGGCCGGTCGCCGGCGTCAGCGGCCGCCGCGTCGCCGATCCTGCTGCCGTCCCAGCGCGCCGCGTCCACGCGACGTCGGACGTCGTCCGTCGGGCACAGCTTGCTTGCCCGCCTCGTGGGCGGCGGCACCCCCTGAGTCTCCTGCCGCGTCCGCTGCCAGCGGTGCGATGAAGGCGGCGTATTGGGCGACCGACGGAGCGTCGAACAGCGTCGTCACCGGCAGCGGAACACCGCGCTCGGCCTGCATCTGGTTGACGAAGCGAGCCGCCTGCAGCGAAGTGCCGCCCAGCTCGAAGAATCGGTCGTGGATGCCTACGCGATCGATCTCCAGCAGTCGCTGCCACTTCTCGGCGATGTCTCGCTCGAGCTCATCCCTTGGCGCTGCGTACGCCACATCCAGCGTGGGTCGGGCACGGCCAGGTGCGGGAAGCGCGCGGCGGTCGACCTTGCCGCTGGATGTGAGCGGGAACCGATCGAGCGCGATGTAGCGGGCCGGGACCATGTACTCGGGCAGCTGCGCGGCCAGGTGGTCGCGTAGCTCACGAATGGGCATCGCATCTGCGGACGGATGCGCGACATAGGCGACGAGTTCGATGTCGCCTGCGGATCGTCTCGTGAGCGATGACCACCGATGCGCGGACGCTATCGAACGAGTCGATGGCGCTCTCGATCTCGCCAAGTTCGACACGGAAGCCTCGGATCTTGACCTGGAAGTCGGCCCGACCCAGGAACTCGATGGCGCCGTCCGGCAGATACCGTGCGAGGTCACCCGTCCGGTAGAGGGTCCCGCCAGCCCGAAAGGGATCCTCGATGAAGCGCTCTGCCGTCAGCTCGGGCCGGCCCAGGTAGCCGCGGCCCACCTGCACGCCACCGATGAACAGCTCACCGGCCGTCCCGACAGGGACTTGGCTCATCGACTCGTCGAGGATGTACATCTGCGTGTTGGCGATGGGCCTGCCGATGGGTACGAACGGCAGCTCGCTCTCCGGGTCACAGGCCCACGCCGTGACGTCGACCGCAGCCTCGGTGGGCCCGTACAGGTTGTGCAGCTCGGCGCCGAGGTTAGCGAAGAACCGGTCCTGCAGCGCCTTCGGCAGGGCCTCGCCGCTGCAGATGACGCGTCTGAGGCTGACGCAGTCAGCTGCTCTCGCGTCCTCGAGGAAGATGCGCAGCATCGACGGCACGAAGTGGATGGTGGTGATGCCGTGCTCGATGATGGTGCGCGTCAGGTAGCTGCTGTCGCGATGGCCACCTGGCTCGGCAACGACGAGCTCCGCCCCGAACAGCAGCGGCCAGAAGAACTCCCACACCGAGACGTCGAAGCTGAAGGGGGTCTTCTGCAGCACCCTGTCCGCCGGCGTCAGGCCGAAGTACTCCTGCATCCAGTAGATCCGATTGGCGATCGCGCCGTGGGTGACCATGGCCCCCTTGGGGCGGCCCGTCGACCCGGAGGTGTAGATCACGTACGCCAGGTCGTCGGGTGCGACCCGGGGGAGGGGAGCCGGGTGCGCTGTTGCGGGCTCCGCGTGCGGAGCATCGAGAAGGATGACGTCAAGGTCGCGGTCGGCGAAGCGATCGGCCAGCCCCCGCTGCGTCAGCAGAAGCGGTTCACCCAGGTCATCGAGCATAAACGCGATGCGATCATCGGGATAGTCCGGGTCGATGGGGACGTAGGCTCCTCCCGCCCGCAGGATGGCGTGGAGCGCGACGACCATCTCTACCGAGCGGTCCATGCACACGGCCACCAGCGCCCCCTTCTGCATGCCGTGCCGATGGAGACGCTGCGCCAGTCCAGCGATCCGTTCGTCCAGTTGGGCGTACGTCAGGGACTCATCCCGGAAGCTGATCGCCCTCGCCATCGGAGTGCGCTGCGCTTGTGCCGCAAAGACCTCGTGAAGCAGCTCCGGTGGGTAGACACGCTCCGTGCTGTTCCACTCGCGGGAGGGTAGGTCGAGCGTCATCGATCGGTCCTTGTCCATGTGCCGGCAAGCAGGGCGGATGAGTTCACGCAGATCGCGGATGATGCGGCGGTGGCGACAGTCGGGAGGCGAAGTCGCCTCTGGTGGTTGACCGGCCGGCATGATGAGGCCAAGACGTCAGACGTCCACGTTCGCCGGTTTGTCACTGCGACCGGCGGCTTCAGGGGATCGCCTCCGGTCCGAAATGGCGAACGCTGACCTGCGAGCCGGCCGCGGTGAGCGCACCGACGTAGCCGCTCGGCGCCTCGAGCTGCGTGACGACGAAGGCCATCGGCCCGGATGGTCCCGCCGGCTGCCAGGTGCCATCCTCGCTGGCGCCGCCCAGGTCGTGCAGGTCCAGCGGGATGGACAATCCGCCGCCAAGGGCCTTGACCAGGGATTCCTTGCGTGTCCACAGCGCCAGGAAGGCTGCGGACCGCGCCGCTCGCGGAAGCGAGCGCAAGTGTCGAGCTTCCCGTGCGCCGTACAGACCTTCTGCGATATCCATCGCGTCTTCAAGCTCACGCAGCCGCTCGATATCCACTCCGACTCGGCGCCCCTGGGCGACCGCGAGCACACACAGGTCGTCGGCCGATGAGGAGTTGAAGCTGATGTCTGATCCTGCGGCCACCTCCGGGCGACCTTCCGGCGACACCTCGATCGCGACCGCGCCGGGCTCTACGCCGATGTAGCTGCCAAGGACACGCCGAACGAAAGCGTGGCGCCTGATGAAGCGCATCCGGTCGCGCTCGAAGCAGAAGCGCTCAGCTCGTGCCTGCTCATCGGCTCCAAGCAGCTCCATGTCGCCCCAGGCATCAGTGTCAGACCGGGTGGATAGCCACCACAGGTCGACCGCGTCGGCGTCACCAGGGGATGTGGTGAGGCGTACCGGAGGGGCGAAGGGCTTCTGCCAGCGCGAGCTCATCGCTGATGCCCCCAAGGCCGCAGATATCACGTCCACCCATGGGTTATACCACCGGGCGGCGGCTGACGGTAAGGTCCCACAAGTACATCACAGCACCCTGTTCTGCCGCCGGACGATGCGATGGCGGTCTTCTCTTCGTGTCCAGCGTCCAGCACCGCGCGGTGTTCTCATCCGCCGGCGTCGGTCGCTGGCCTCCGTCGTACGTCAGGCCCCTGGGGCGGCCCGGTGCGGGCGAGGCCAGGAGGTTTGCCGCCACCGGCGACTGGACGCCACGGCAGACCGTTGGCCGTCGTGGGTGATCGTGGATGTCAGTCGACCCGTTTCACACTCTCAATGCCAGGCTCGCTACCCATGAACTCCGGCATGAAGTCCTCGCGCTCGTCGCCGTGCATGATGCCCTCCCGGCGAAGGACGACTTTGAGCGTCCTGAAGATGAGGCTGAGGTCCATGCGCAGGTCGTGGCGCTCGACGTACTCGACGTCGAGCGCGAACTTCTGCTCCCAGGTCAGCGCATTGCGGCCGCTCACCTGCGCCAGGCCGGTGATCCCCGGGCGCACCTCGTGGCGGCGGTTCTGCTCGCGCGTATACCGAGGCAGGTACTCCATCAGCAGCGGCCGCGGTCCGACGAGGCTCATGTCGCCACGCAGGACGTTCCACAGCTCAGGCAGCTCATCGAGGCTCATGGCGCGGAGCCGACGACCGAAGGGCGGCGTGCGCTCACTGTCTTCGAGCAGCTCGCCGCGCTCATCGGTGGCGTCGAGCATGGTGCGGAACTTGTACATCGTGAAGGGTCGGCCGTGCATCCCGGGGCGCCGCTGCCGATAGATGACCGGGCGACCGAGCTTGAAGTGCACCGCCACGCCGATGGCCAGGATCACTGGTGAGAGCAGCACCAGAAGGACGCTCGCGACGACGACATCGAACGCGCGCTTGGCGACATCGCGACCGAGGGTGCGGCGGCGATGGCCCTCGTCGGTCATGGCCGGATCCCGTGGGAAGGCGTGCTCAGGGGCCGCCTTCGTGACTCCTGGGGGTTCTGCTGCATCTCTACACCTCAGCCGCAGCGCCAGGGCTACTCCTGCCTTCGAGGGCGAACGCGTGACGCCGGTCGGAGTCAGTCCCGCGCCTGACGATTATCGCAGTGACGTGGTGGCCGAACCACTGCAGCAAACCCTACACCCGGTGTCGACGCGGATGGCGCGGACGGCGCTGCCGATGTTGGCCGCGGACAGTCGTGGTCGACACGCGGTCAGCGCTCCACGAACCACGTGTAGGCCGGTATCGAGCCGACCACGTGTGTCAGCGAATGGAAAGCCCGGCACTCGATGTTCCCGTACGATGCGGCTATGAGGTGCCGGAGCTGCGACCGAGCGCTCGATCGCGATGCCCGCTTCTGTCCCGCGTGTGGCACGGCGGTGGCGTTGGCCTGCGTCGCTTGTGGGGCGGCGCTCGACGACGACGCGCGCTTCTGCAAGCGCTGCGGTCGGGCGACCGACTCGACCGACGGCGCCGCTGACGAGGCCCAGGCCGGTGCGACGCGTGAGCGCAAGATAGCGACCCTGCTGTTCGCCGACATCGTCGGCTTCACCGAGCTCGGCGAACGACTCGACGCCGAGGTCGTGAGCAGTCTCGTGGCTGACGTCTTCGATCGGTTGTCGGCGGAGGTGGAACGCTACGGCGGCACGGTCGAGAAGTTCGCCGGCGACGCCATGCTCGCGGTCTTCGGCGTGCCGGCAACGCACGAGGATGATCCCGAGCGCGCCGTTCGGGCGGCCCTCGAGATGCGCTCGGCCATGGCCGCCGCATCCGGCCAGGGCAGGGCTTCGCTGCGCCTGCGCATCGGCATCGAAAGCGGCGAGGTCCTCGCCGACCTGGGCCGTTCCACGTCGGAGCGCGACCTCTTCGTTACTGGTGACGCGGTCAACACCGCTGCCCGCCTGCAGGAGTCGGCTAAGCCGGGTGACGTCGTCGTCGGTCCCACGGCCTATGCCAGCACGCGCGGGCTCATCGAGTACGACGAACTGCCGTCGCGAGCGATGAAGGGCAAGGCGCTGCCTGTGCCCTCCTGGCGTGCGGTCCGCGTGCGGGCCCGTCGCGGGGGGATGCGGGCACCGCTGGGGATGGAGGCCCCGCTCATCGGGCGCGACGAGGAGCTGGGGCTGCTCAAGGAGACCATCCGGCGAACGGTCTCGTCGAGCCGGCCACACCTGGTGACGGTGTCCGGTGAGGCGGGGGTAGGCAAGACGCGCCTGATCTGGGAGCTCGAGAAGTATCTCGACGGCCTGCCCGAGACGTTCCACTGGCGCAAGGGTCGCTGCTATTCCTACGCCTCGGCCAGCTTCTCCCCCCTCGTCGAAGCCATCAAGGCGGACGCGCGCATCGCCGATGACGACGCGCCCGAGGAGATGTCCCGCAAGCTGGACGACCGGATCGCCGATCTCGCCGGCGAGGCGGAGCTGCCGGTCGGACCGGCCCTGCGGACCCTGCTCGGCCTGCCGGTGGCACCGGCTCTCCCCCAGGACGAGCTCTTCGAGGCCTGGCGCCTGTATCTCGCGGCCATCGCCCGCCGCCACCCGCTGGTGCTGGTGGCAGAGGACGTGCACTGGGCTGACGAGGTCACCCTCGACTTCCTCGAGTTCATCGCGCGCTGGGGGGAGGCGCCGATCGCCCTCATCGCGCTGACCCGGCCGGAGCTGCTCGAGCAGCGCGAGACGTGGGGCAGCGGTGTGCGCAATGCGACCCGGGTGGAGCTGACGCCGCTCGGGACGGGCGAGATGGCGTCCCTCATCGACGAGTTGCTGGGCGGCGCGCTGCCAAGCGACGTGAGCGAGCGGGTCCTGACCATGGCCCACGGCAATCCGCTCTTCACCGAGGAGCTCATCCGCATGTTCATCGATCAGGGCGTGTTGCAGTCACGCGACGGATCGTGGCGCCTGGTCGGTCCTGTCGCCGAGCTGTCGGTACCGGGTTCGGTCCAGGCCGTGCTCTCGGCCCGGCTCGACGCGCTGGGGGCGGAGGAGAAGCGCGTGGCCCAGGAAGCCTCCGTCGTCGGTCGCATCTTCTGGGATGTCATCGTGGCGCATCTGCGCGACCGTCCAGCAGAGGAGGTAGCGGAGGCCCTGCGCGGGATGCGGGTCAAGGAGCTGGTGGCACCGCGCGTGCCGTCGACGATGGCCGGGGCCTCGGAGTGGTCCTTCCACCACGTGCTCGTGCGCGACGTTGCCTACGAGTCGCTGCCCAAGGCTGACCGGGCCGAGCTGCATCTGCGTGTGGCGCGTTGGGCGGAGGCCGAGCTTGCTGCCCGCCAGGACGAGTTCGCGGAGCTGATCGCGTCGCACGTCGCCGCAGCCCTCAGCTATCGCGAGGAGCTGCAGGACGCCGGCTCAGCCGAGTCCGACCTGCCGCAGCTCAGGGAGACTGCGCTGGAGGTGTCGATGCGAGCAGCGCGGCGGGCCGCGACGGTCCAGGACCTCGCTGCCACCCGTCGCTGGCTGGTGTTCGCCATGGGCCAGGCCCGGTCGCTCCGTCGCCCGGCCCTCGAGCGCGCGCGCATCGCCGACGAGTACAGCATCCTCGTCTGGCTCGAGTCCGACTCGCTGGAGCGCCAACAGGTCTTCGGTGAGGCGGCGCGGCTGCTGGAGCCGGTCTCGGAGCTCGATCGCGAGGGGCTTGAGCTGTGGGGCCGGCTGATGGCGGCCTGGGGCCAGGCGGCCTTCGATGGCGGCGACGGAGATCTCGCCATCGAGACGCTTCGACGAGCGGCCGACGTGCTGCGTCCGACCTCCCCATCACGCGCCCTCGCCAAGGTGCTCCAGGCGACCGCCTGGGCCCACTGGCATCGATACGAGTTCGATCCCGCCGAGGAGGCCGTCTCGGCGGCTTTGACCGAAGCGGAAGCGGCTGGCGCGGACGATGCCTATCGCTGGGCCCTGCACGAGACCGGCATCATCGCCAGCTTGCAAGGTCGTCCAGAGCGCGCCGTCGGGCTGCTGCGGGAGAGCCTCGAGCTGGCTCGCGCTGCCGGCGATCGGCCGCTGAGCCTGCGCTGCATGATCAACATCCCCTCGGTCTCGACCAACAGCGGCTATGCCATCGATGAGTCGCTGCGCCTGCTGGAGGAGGGCACGGCAAGGGCCCGTCGTTCGTCCGCATTCGGCTCGCTCACCTACCTTCTTGACAACCTCAGCGCCACGTACTTCTTGGCCGGCCGCTTCGAGGAGGCTCACGAGGTCGCTCTCGAAGGCCTCGAGGCGATGCGTCGATCCGGACTCGGGTTCATGGGGCCGACGCTGCTGCGTTGCACCTCCGATGCGCTCGCGGCGATGGGTCGGCTTGACGAATCCCTCGCAGTGTTGGACGAGGCGCTCGAGGGCGCCGGCGACGACCCGCAGCACTTCCAGTGGTTCCTCATCGCACAGGCCCGGGTGGAGCTGGCGCAGGATCCACGTGCCGCGCTCGCTCGCCTCGCCGGAGAGCATCCCGAGTTCAAGGGCTATCCCAACGCCGAGCTGCAGATGGCTCCATGGCTGGCGCGCGTCGCCTACCGCGTCGCTGACCGAGCTGCCCTCGCCGAAGCCGTGGAGATCCAGGAGCGCCATAGCGGCAAGGGCGGCCCGGTACGCGACCTCGAGCGACGGTGGGTGGACGCGCTCGCGGCCGAGGACGACGCTGCGCTGGCCTCCCTCGCGCCGGAGTTCACCGCCCACGGCCACCGTTGGTACGCCGTCGAGGTGCTCATCGACGGCGCCCTGGTGGCGGCGCGCGCTGGGCGGCCGGAACCTGCGCTCGGGCGTGCGCAGGAGGCCATCGACGCGCTCGGCTACGCGCCTCTCCTGGGCCCGCTGCCCGAGACCCGCTGGCTGACGGACCTCGCGGTACGCACGTGAGCTCCTTCTTCTCCGCGTAGATGTTGGACGCGATCACCGCGGGGGAGGTCTGGAGCATGCCTTCTCCTCCAGCATCCGCTTCGGCGTGGAACTGGGGCGGCTCGACGTGGTGAGGCGGCTCGTGGAGAAGCTCCTGCCCACCATGACTGACAGGGCCGCATCGATCCACTCATCGAGCTTTGCTGGGTAGCGGAGCCGCTGGACCTGACGGCGCGCCTGCAGGCCGAGTTCGCTGGCCCCGACCGTCCTGACCGCCCCTGGCACGCGGTCGCGGGCCGGCTGCTCGAGGGCGCGTTCAGCGACGCCGCCGAGGCGTTCGCCGGCATGAGAGCCGCCACCTGGGAAGCATAGGCGCGCCTGCGTGCCGGGCTGTAGTTGCGAGAGGCTGGTCGATCGGCGCAGGCCGAGGTCCAGCTAGGCCGCGCGCGGGAGTCCTTCAAAGCTGTCGGCGCCACCCGCCGGCTGGCCGCCATCGACGGCGCGAACGCCCGATGCAGGCGGCGTGAACCCTGGGCTAAGTACCGCCCGCTACGGTGGTGCCATCCACCGCCGAGGACCCGCCGTTCGACCCCCGCCGCAGTGTCGATGGCCGGACGCTATGTGTGATCGTCCGGCAGGGAGGTCTTCTGATGAACCGTGTCCTATTGACCGGACGCCTCACCCGTGACCCGGAGATGCGCTCGTTGCCGAGCGGCAAGACGGTCACCAACTTCAGCGTCGCCACGAACGAATACCGTGGTGGCGAGGAGCGCACCGAGTACCACGCTGTCGTGACCTGGGAGCGCCTCGCAGAGATCTGCGGCCAGTACCTGGGCAAGGGCCAGATGGTCTCGCTGGAAGGGCGACTGCAGACGCGCCGCTGGGAGGACGACCGCAAGATCAAGCACTATCGCACCGAGATCGTGGCCAACAGCGTGGAGATGCTCTCGGGCCGTCGCAAGAAGGACTACGCCGCAGAGACCGCGGCGCAGGCACTCGAGACGCAGGCCGAGGTCATGGGTCTCGATCCGGTCGGTGCCGACGAGTACGACGAGGCCGAAGACGACCTCACCGAGGCCGAAGCCGAGACTGAGCCCGTCGCCGCCTGACGACCGATACCCCCTGTGAGCGGCCGGCGCTGTGCTCCCCTCCGGCGCCGGCCGTTCGGCCCTATGGCCAGCCCCCGGACGCTCGCCTCCGGCTCCCACCCATGCCGACCCCGCTCGAGGAGCGGGCGGTCAGCCCTGACTCGATCACTCGTGGGACGCCACCATGCCGACGGTTGGCGAGCAGTCCGACACACGTACCGGGTCACTCATCGCGACGAGCACCTCGCGCTCTCCCTGGAACGCCTCCCTGCTGTGGGCCGTCCGGATATTGTCGATCAGCATCAGGTCGCCGGTCCGGAGGGACTCACGGGCGATGTTGACCTCGTAGGCGTCGTTGATGACCTGCACGACGTCCGGACCGATCGGATCGCCATTCCCGTACTGGGTATTGAACGGGAGTCCGTCGGCGCCGTATTCCTCCACGAGGTACTCCCGTACCTCAGGCTCCAGTGTCCACTCGTTGAGAAACGCGATCTGATTGAACCAGCACCGCTGTCCAGTCGCGGGATGACGGATGGTGGCGCTGCGGCGCTGCCGGGTGCGAAGCCCACCGTCCGGCCGCCACTCGAATTCGATCGCATTGGCACGGCAATATGCCTCGACTGCGTCGCGATCATCGGTGCCGAAGGACTCGCTGATCGATGCCCCGATCTCATCGTTGTAGCAACGGATGAGTGCCCAGCCCTCCTGCTCGAAGCGCTCCGTCAACTCGGTGGGGAGCGCCTCGAGCACCGTCGCCGCGTCGGCGACGCCGGTCTCCCCACCGGCTTTCGGTCCCCTGAGACAAGCGAACATCATCAACCCGGGAACCTCACACCGATAGCTCAGCTCGTGATGCGAGCACATCTGCTGGCTCGGCGTCCACCGGGAGGCCGCGTACACGCCTTCGGAGTGCACTCGGCGGGCATCGAACGCCTCCCTTTCGATCATCAGATCATCGGCCAGGTTGCGAAAGACGGCCTCGACCTCGGATCCCTCACTCAATCCGAGCCCGCGTACGAGGACCGAACCGTGCTCGGCGACCAAGGCGCGGAGTGCCGCGCGCTGCTCAGCCGCCCATGCGGGCGCATCGCCCCCGGCCCTGACACGCAGCGTTGGCGGGCTCCCCACCTTCAGATCCAGGCTGGAGGTAGCGGCCGGGCCTCTTCCTGTTGCCATATCGATGCCCCTATCGATCCGCAGCAGGAGACGGAGACACCAAACCGGCTTCCCGAAGCACCACATTCGCCGACTCCGCCGGCCGGGTACGGGGGAAGTAGTGCCCGCCGTCCGTGAGCACGTCCACGCCGACCTGCCCAGCCAACAGCTGCCAGGCGGCGAACTGTTCTGCGAAGCCATCAGTGATGGGGTCGTCGGCGGCGACGACCACGGTCATCGGGGTATTCAGCTTCTGAGCCGGTGGGTGGTCGAGCACTTCGGCCAAGTAGCGTGAAGCGGATACGAAGTCGTGTCGGAAGGCCGCACCGACGTGCTCTGCACGCTGCGCGTCGAGCGTGCCGGGATCGGTGTACCCGGTATCGGCGCTCAACTCTGCGGCGATCTCCGCATCGCTCCGATCGGCCACCTCGCCGATGGCGCGGCGTCGCTCGCCGGCATCGCCGAGCAGTTGCGCACCGATGAATACTCGCTGCACTTGCACGCCAGATCGCGTCAGCTGCCTGGCAGTCTCGACGGCATATGCGGCACCTGCAGAGTGCCCCCACAGCAGGAACGGGCCGGAGCCAAGCCCGGCCACCTCGGCAACGACCTTGTCGATCACCTCCGACATCGGCAAGAACTCCTCGGTCTCAGCGGCCACATCATGGCCCGGAAGCTCCACGGCATAGACGGCGAGCCCGTGGCGTCGAAGGGCGGCCGCCATCTGCTGGTAGTTCACCGCATTCCCACCGGGGTAGGGAAAGCAGATCAGCACGCCCGCCGGCTCGCCGGACGGTTCCGCTAGCGACTGCAGCAGACCTGCCTCAGGGCCGGTACCGCCGTCGACCAACGATGCGAGATCTGCGAGGACCGGATGGCTCGTGACATCCTTCAGCGATACCTCGCGACCGAGCGCCACCGCAAGCCTCACGGCGGACAGCGACGTCCCGCCCAGATCGAGGAAGTTGTCCTGTCGGCCGATCCGGTCCTCGGGGATCCCAGCACCGAAGCCCATGCCGACACCAACCGTTTCTCCGTCGGCGTATGCGGGGGCTCCATGCTCGCCTGCGCAGTGTCGAGCTCTGCCGCGATCGGCCTGAGTCGCTTGCGGTCGATCTTGCCGTTGGCGGTCAACGGAAGATCTGCCATCCACTGGATCGCTGACGGCACCATGTACTCGGGCAGCCACTCACCCAGCTGCTTCCGCATCCGATCGACGTCGAGCGGTTCGGGACCGGAGTAGAAGGCGACAAGATCTTTGCTGCCATCGGCTCGATCGGCGACCACGATGGCACCGTTGCGCACGCCGGGAACCCGCAAGAGTGCGCTCTCGATGTCACCGATCTCGATGCGGAAGCCACGGATCTTCACTTGGGCATCTCGCCTGCCCAGGAACTCCAGCTTGCCGTCAGGTCGCCAGCGGCCGTAGTCGCCACTTCGGTAGAGTCGCTCGCCGGTGCGGATCGGGTCTGGTGCGTACGCCATTCGGGTACGCTCGGGATCATTGATGTAGCCGCGGCCGACGCAGATCCCCGAGAAGACGATCTCTCCCGGTGCGCCGAGCGGCACCGGCGCGAGGTCTTCGTCGACCACGTAGACGTACACGTTGTTGATCGCACGACCGAGCGGTACGCGATCGCCCTCTGGTGGCCGCTCCATGACTTCGTGGTTGGTGTCGTCGGACGTCTCGGTCAAGCCATATGCATTGACGAGCTTGACGGCTGGCATTGCTGCGAACCAGCGTTCGGTGAGTTCCTTCGTGAGCGCCTCACCAGTGACGGACACGCACCGCAGGTCGGGCAGGTCGCGGGGATAGCGATCGAGGTATGACAGGACGACCTCGAGGTACGACGGCACGACCTGCGCCACCGAGACGTGGTGATCGATGATCGTGTCCACGAACCGTTCCACATCCAGGACGACGTCCTGCTCGATGATCAGGGTCCGCCCACCGACCAAGAGAGCGCCAACCAGTTGCCACAGCGAGATGTCGAAGCACTGTGGGGCGACCTGAGCGACGACCTGACCCTCGGTGATCCCCAGATCATCGACCTTGGCGTAGAGGTGGTTCAGCATGCCCCCTTGCTCACACATCGCGCCCTTGGGTTCACCCGTGGAGCCGGACGTGAAGTAGATGTAGGCAAGGTGATTCGGCTTGACCTCGACGCCGAGGTCGCCGTCCTCGTGACCCTCCCGAAACGCGTCGTCCATGAAGAGCGTCTGCACGTCGGTCATCGACTCGAGCGCCGCCTCAAGGGTCGTCGTGCTGCCTCGTTCGGCGAGCACGAGGGCGCACTCCGAGCGCTTGAGCATGGCCGCGATCCGATCGGCCGGGAAGTGAGGCTCGATAGGCATGTAGACGCCGCCGGCCTTGAAGATGGCGATGACGGCGGCCATCCAGTCCAGATCGCGTTCGCTGACGACGGCGACGATGCCCTCCGTGGTCAGCCCGCGCGCCAACAAGGCTCGTCCGAGCCTGTTGGCGCGAGCGTTGAGTTCTCGATAGGTCAACGACTGCGCGCCGCACATGCCGGCGACGGCGTCCGGGCGGGTTCGTACCTGTTGTTCGAACAGGTCATGGAGCCGATGGTCCGGGACCTCACGGCGCGGTCCGGCCAGTCCCTCGATGAGGAAGTGCATCTCGTCGGCGGAGACCAGGCTTTGGCGTGCGTGCCCGGCGGCCGGGTCAGACGCGAGCGCTGCAAGTGCGGTGAGGTGATAGCCGGCGATCCTGGCGACGCTGCCCTCGTCGAGCGCGTCGGTCCGGTACCGCAACTTCAGGACGAGTTCGCCGTCGTCTTGTGCGAGGTCGACGGCGAGTACCGTCTCCGCGGCCAGGTCCAGGCTGCGACCGTATGGATCGAACACGTCCTCGAGGACCGGGTCGATGAGTTCCAGCTCGTTCCGCAGATGGTCGAGCGGATACGCCGAGTTGGCCTCGAGCTCTGTCACGACTCGATGAGTGTTCGACAGCAGCGTCGTCCAGGAGCGAGTCTCGGTCATCACACGACAGGGCAGCGGCGGTCCCCCTTCCCTCGGGGCGTAGCCAAGCGATACGCTTGTCTCCCCCGACAGTGCGGCCAGCACCTTGGCGTGGGCCGCGAGCACCACCGAGCCCAACGGCAGCCCCAACTCACCCGCCACGCCGCGCAGCGACGCAACAAGATCGCCGGACACCGTGACGTCGTGGGTTCCGATGCCCGTCACCGGATGGAGGGTCCATCGAGGGATGGCGGTGAGTCCGCCGCTACCGAGCACGGACTGCCAGTACTGCCGGCTTGCCCTGTCAGGCGCCGTCGTCGAACCCCCCTCAGCGTCCCCACCCGTGCCGGGGCTCCGGTCGCGTCGGGCTCCGCAGCTGGAGTCGGTTGGAAGACCCCTTGAGGAGCCTGCCGAAGCTCGGTCCGACTTCACATCTGCCTCCTAGCCGCAAGACGTCGTTCACCGCCGGGGCACGCGCACATGCTATTCCGTCTGCTCATCCATGAACATATAGCGCAGTCCCCGGAGTACGCGCGACTGATCTTGGGCCTATCTGTTGACGGGGAGCACCCATGGACTACGCCGCAGAGACCGCGGCCCAGGCGCTCGAGACGCAGGCCGAGGTCATGGGCCTCGATCCGGTCGGTGCCGACGAGTACGACGAGGCCGCAGATGAGCTCGAGCCCGACGAGGCCGCAGATGAGGCCGAGCCCGTCGCACCCTGACGACCGATCCCTCCCCTTGGCGGCCGGGGCTGTGCTCCCCTCCGGCACCGATCGCCCCGATCTTGCGTAGGGCGCGCGCGCCCGCGAGTATCCTTAGGCTCGAACGGCGAAGCCGAGATCGAACCACATAGGCGGACGAGCCGGACCGGCCCAACCATGCCGTCACCGCGTTCGCGAAGGAGGGGTCATGTTCCGTTTCATCCTTGGTATGGTCACCGGCGTGGCGGTCGGCGTGGCCGCTGCCACCATGAGCTCGAGCGACTCCGGTCGTGACCTGCGTGCCGAGTTCGAACGGATCCGCGCCGACATCGAGAAGCGGGACTTCGAGGCGCTCGGCGCCCATCTCGAGGAGCGCTTCAAGGAGCTCCAGGGCATGCTCGAAGAACGCTTCGCCGAGGTCCAGGAGGCCGCGGACGACCTGGCCGCCGAGGCCGAGGAAGCCGCCGAGGAGGCCGAGGAGGTCGCTGAGGACGTGGCCGAGGAGGCCAAGGCCTAGCGCTCCGACCGGATGATGGCGGCTGTCAACGGGACGGCCGCTATCATCGCTCGTGTCAAGCACGCCGCGGGCTGCCACCCGCCGCAGGGGAGTGGAGCCATCAACAGCATCGGTGCGGTCGCCGGCCACGGGCGACCGTGGCTAGCGCGCGCCGTCGATGAACCGGTGGCCGGCTGATGCCGGCCAGCGTCATCGTCGGCCTGCAGTGGGGTGACGAAGGCAAGGGCAAGGCCGTCGACCTGCTCTCGACCTCGGTCGACATGGTCGTGCGCTACCAGGGCGGGGACAACGCCGGCCACACCGTCGTCATCGGCGACGAGGTCTTCAAGCTGCACCTGGTGCCATCCGGCGTACTGCACGACCACATCACGCCCGTCATCGGCAACGGCGTCGTGGTCAACCCGCGCACGCTCATCAACGAGATGGACATGCTCGCCGAGCGTGGCATCGATCCGCGCCGCATCCGGGTCAGTCGGGCGGCGCATGTCATCATGCCGTACCACATCGCTCTCGACGGAGCGGCAGAGGCTCGGCTCTCGGGCTCGGAGATCGGCACCACCCGTCGCGGCATCGGCCCGGCCTATGCGGACCGCGCCTGGCGCGCTGGTGTGCGCATGGGCGACCTGCTCGACCCGGCGGTGCTGCGGGCTCGGCTCGCTCGCGTCCTGCCGGAGCGCAACGCGATCCTGCACGAGTCCTATGGCCAGCCCGGCTTCGACCTGGAGGACCTGCTCACCGAGGCCAGCGCCTGGGGCGAGCGCCTGCGGCCGCATATCGTCGATACCACGAACCTGGTTCAGGATGCGCTCGCCGCTGGCCAGCACGTCATCCTCGAAGGCGCCCAGGGCACGCTGCTGGACCTCGACCACGGCACGTATCCCTTCGTGACCTCGAGCAACCCCATCGCCGGCGGCGCCTGCACCGGCGGCGGCGTCGGCCCGCTCCAGATCGAGCAGGTCATCGGCATCGTCAAGGCCTACTCCACACGCGTCGGTTCCGGGCCCTTCCCCACCGAGCTTGATGACGAGGCCGGCCGCTACCTGCTGGAGAAGGGGCACGAGTTCGGCACCACCACCGGGCGCCAGCGACGCTGCGGCTGGCTTGACGCTGTGCCCCTGCGCTACTCCGTCGCTGTCAACAGCGTCAGCGCGCTGATGGTCAACAAGCTCGACATCCTGAGCGGCCTGCCGGAGATCCGGATCGCCACCGCCTATCGCGTGGACGGGCGCGAGGAGCGCTGGCCCCTGACGCTCGAGCAGCTGCAGCGCGCAGATGCCGGTCTACGAGGTCTTCCCCGGCTGGGAGGAGGACATCTCCGGCGTCAGGCAGATGGCGGACCTGCCGCGGACGGCCGTCGAGTACATCGAGGCGCTCGAGCAGCTCGCGGGGGCGCCCATCGCCATCGTCAGCGTGGGGCCGGAGCGAACCCAGACGATCATGCGCAAGGACCCGCGACCGAGGCCCCGGGGCGACGCGTGATCGGGCGCTACACGCTGCCCGCGATGGCCGCGCTGTGGTCTGACCGCAGCCGCTTCGAGCACATGCTGCAGGTAGAGCTGGCCGTGTCGGCGGTCCTGGCCGAGCGTGGTGACATCCCTGTGACAGCCGCGGCCGCCATGGCGTCGCGGGCGCAGGTCGACGTCGAACGCATCGCCGAGCTCGAGCGGACGACCGACCATGACGTCGTGGCCTTCGTCACGCAGGTCGCCGAGGCGGTGGGCGACGAGGGCCGCTACCTCCACTACGGCCTGACCAGCAGCGACGTGGTCGACACCGGGCTCGCTCTGCAGTGCCGCGCAGCGGCCGACCTCATCCTCGAACAGCTTGACGACGCCATCGCCGCCGTCGTGTCACGGGCGCGCGAGCACGCCGCCACGCTGCAGATGGGCCGCACCCACGGCGTCCACGCAGAACCTATGACCTTCGGTCTCAAGCTCGCCTCCTGGGCGTTCGAGCTCGATCGTGACCGGGCTCGCCTGCGTGCCGCCGCGGACGACATGGCCACGGGCAAGATCTCCGGCCCGGTCGGGACCTACTCGCAGCTGCCGCCGGAGGTGGAGGCTGGCGCGCTCGCTCGGCTGGGCCTCACCCCTGACGCTGCCAGCACGCAGATCGTGCAGCGCGACCGCCACGCCGCCTTCCTTGCCGCCATCGCCGTCTGCGGTGGCTCGATCGAGCGCTTCGCCGTGGAGATCCGCAACCTGCAGCACACCGAGATCGCCGAGGTGGGCGAGCCGTTCAAGCGCGGCCAGACCGGCTCCTCGGCCATGCCCCACAAGCGCAACCCCATCCTCGCTGAGCGGCTGACCGGCATGGCGCGCCTGCTGCGCGGCTACGCCCTCGCGGGCATGGAGGACCAGGCGCTGTGGCACGAGCGTGACATCAGCCACTCGTCGGTCGAGCGCGTGGCGCTGCCGGCGGCGACCACGCTGCTGCACTACATGCTCGAGCGCTTCACGCGGCTCGTCGAGGGACTCGTCGTGCGACCCGAGCGGATGGCCGAGAACATCGAACGTGGCCACGGCCTGCACGCCTCCTCGCGACTGCTCACGGCGCTCATCGACGCCGGCCTGCCGCGCACGGAGGCCTACGCCATCGTGCAGCGACACGCCCTGCGCGCGGCCGACGAGCGCGTCGCCTTGCGCGACCTCGTGGAGGCCGACCGCGAGGTGACGGCCGTCCTGCCCGCCGCGGTGCTGGAGCGCTGCTTCGACGACCGGGCCTGGCTGACACACGTCGACGAGGTCATCGCACGACTGGAGCGACTGGACCCGTGAGCGACACAGCCCCGGCCCGGGCACTGCTGTCGGTCGCCGACAAGCGCGGCCTGACCGAGCTGGCCCGCGGGCTCGCCGATCGGGGCTTCGAGCTGGTGTCCACCGGCGGGACGGCGCGGGCCATCCGCGAGGCCGGCATCGCGGTCACCGACGTGGCCGACGTGACCGGTGCGCCGGAGATGCTCGACGGCCGTGTCAAGACGCTTCACCCGCGCATCCACGCCGGCGTGCTGGCCAACCTGCACGATCCCGTCCCACCGGGCGCAGCTCGCGGAGCAGGGCATCGAGCCGTTCAGCCTCGTCGTCGTCAACCTCTATCGCTTCGAGGAGGCGGCTGCGGCAACTGGCATCAGTGACGACGAGATCATCGAGGAGATCGACATCGGTGGGCCCACGCTGCGTGCGCGCGGCAGCCAAGAACCACGCCTCGGTGGCCATCGTGTGCGATCCCGACGACTACCCGGCCGTGCTGGCCCAGCTCGATGAGCACGGCCACATCCCCCTCGAGATGCGCCGGACGCTGGCGCTCAAGGCATTCCGGCGCACGGCGGCCTACGACGCCGCCATCAGCAGCGAGCTGGCGGCGCGTTGGACACCCGACGACACGATGCCCGCCACGCTCCCGCTGACCCTGCGCCGGACGCTGCCGCTGCGCTACGGCGAGAACCCGCACCAGCAGGCGGCGCTCTACGCGCATCGTCGGCGTCGAACCCTGCCGGCGGCCCCTTCGTCGCGGGCGCCGAGCCCCTCCAGGGAAAGCCCCTCTCGTACAACAACCTGCTCGATGCGGCGGCCGCCGCGGCGATGGCCCGCGACCTGCGCGGACACGCCGTGGTCATCGTGAAGCACGGCAATCCCTGTGGCGCGGCGGAGGCCGGGGGCCTGGTCACGGCCTGGACGCGGGCGCTGGAGGCCGACCCGGTCAGCGCCTTCGGTGGCGTGGTGGCCGTCCGGGGTACCGTCGATGCCGCGCTCGCGGACCAGCTCACGAGCCTCTTCCTCGAGGTCGTCGTGGCGGAAGGCTACGACGACTCGCGCCCGCGACGATCCTGGCTGCCAAGCCCGACCTGCGGCTGCTGCTCGACCCCACCATCACGCAGCCGACCCGGCCGTCGCTCGAGGCGCGTGCCGCGGGCGGTGGTCTGCTGCTCTCGGTCTCCGACGTGCTGCCGGACGACCCGGCAGCCTGGCGCACGGTCTCACAGCGCGAGCCCGATCCGCGTGAGCGTGCGCGACCTGGAGTTCGCCTGGCGCATCGTGCGCCACGTGAAGTCGAATGCCATCGTGCTGGCCCGAGACGCGCGCCGTCGTGGGCGTGGGTGCCGGGCAGATGAACCGGGTCCAGAGCGCGCGACTGGCGGTCGAGCAGGCCGGTGAGCAGGCACGCGGCGCGGTCTGCGCCTCCGACGCGTTCTTCCCCTTCGCCGATGGCGTGGAGACCGTGCCTGGCGGCCGGGGTGACAGCGGTGATCGAGCCGGGCGGCTCCCGTCGCGACGAGGATGTCATCGCCGCGGTCGATGCGGCCGGCGCCGCGATGGTCTTCACGGGCCGGCGTCACTTCCGCCACTAGCGTCTCCGCTTCCCCGACGGCACGACGAAGAACGCCGGATCCGCCCCGGAGCCGGCAGGACGGCCGGCGTTCCGATGTGGACGCCGATCCGATGTGGACGCCTAGCCGCGCTTGGCTTCCTTGGCGCGGTTGCGCTCGCGGACCTCGCGGTCGATGTCCTTGCTGCGACTGCGGGCCATGTCGCGGCGATGGTGGGGTTGAGGAACATGCTGTGACCCTCGACGTCCTGCTCGTCGGCGGGCTGCTCCTCGGGGTCGGGGCGGGCCTTGGTGTCGGTCATCGTCGTCGCTCCTGTCGCTTGACCGGTTCGACGGCATGGACGCTGCCGTCGAAGCGATGAGGGTAGCGTGCCAGTCCGACCCCGCGGACCGCTGACCGGGGCGCGACAGCGGGCCTGTCAACTGGCCGACACCTGCTGCGCGACCGAGCTCCGCTTGACGCAGGGCACTGCTGCCGACGCCATCGTGCACCGTGGACCAGGGCCTCATCGTCAGCAGCCTGCGCGACTCGTGCCTGTTCGAACGCGCCCAGGAGGACGCGCTGGCGGAGATCGCGCGCCAGCTGCGACGCCGGCGGTTCCGGCGCAACGAGACCATCTTCCACCAGGGAGACCCGGGCGACGCGCTGCACATCGTCAGCTCCGGCGCGGTCAAGATCGTGCTGCCCAGCCTCGACGGGCGAGGAGGCCATCATCGCCACCCTGCGCAGCGGCGACTTCTTCGGCGAGCTGGCGCTGCTCGACGGGGCGCCCCGCTCGGCGACCGCTGTCGCGGTCGAGGCCAGCGAGACCTGGACACTCTCGCGCGAGCTGCTGCTGCGGATGCTCGACCGCGACCCTGCGCTGCGCGATTCGCTGCTGGCGGGTGTCGCGCGTGAGCTGCGGCGCATCACCGGGCACGTGCAGGAGCTCCACTTCCTCGATCTCGCCGGACGACTTGCGAGTCGACTCGCCCGCCTGGCCAGGGAGGCCGACGCGGATGCCAACGAGGTGCGGCTCGACTGGCCGTACACCCAGTCCGACCTCGCCTCCATGATCGGGGGCACCCGGCAGTCGGTCAACAAGCTGCTCTCCGGCCTCGTCGACCGCGGTCTCGTGGTCATCGAGAAGGACACGCTGCTGATCCCTGACGTGGCGGCCCTGGAGCTCGAGGTCCGAGCGTTGAGCCCGGCGCTCGAGGCCGCCCTCGGCGTGCTGCTGCGGGCGGCTCGGCAGACCGCGACGGCCCGACGTCTCGCGGGCGATCCTGAGACCGCGCTGCTGCAGTCGGTGGTCGACGCTGCGGCCACGCTCTTCGAGGCCGAGGCTGCCTCCATCGCGCTGTACGAACGCGACCCCGATCGCCTCGAGTTCCGCGTCGCCGCGGGCGCCCAGGGCTCCGGGGTCGTGGGGCTGACCGTGGCGCCCACGCACGGCGTCGTCGGCTACGTCTTCTCCACCGGCGAGCCCATCGCGCTCACCGACGTCGCCTCCGACCCGCGCTTCGACCAGGGCACGGCCGAGCGCACCGGCTACGTGCCGCGCAGCATCGCGGCGGTCCCGCTCGTCGACGCGGCTGCCACCGTCGGGGTGCTGCAGGTGCTCGACAAGCATTCGTCGGCGGCCTTCTCGCTGCGTGACATGGAGCTGCTGGGGGTCTTCGCGCGCCAGGCCGCGGCGGCCATCGAAGCGGCACGAGTGGGCCGTGACTCCGAGCGACTGCTGCGGACCGCGCTCGATGCCATCGGTGACGGGTCGCTCGATGACGACGCGCTCGATGCTCTCGTGTCAGCCGCTGCCGAGGAGCTCGATGGCGAGGACGAGGCACCCTTCTGGCGGCTGGTCGACCGGGTGGCGCAGCTGCGCGACGTGTCCGACTCCGACCTCGAGCTGACCGAGGAGATCCTCGAGGCCGTCGCCCGTCACCGTGCCCATACACGCGGGCGCCGGCGCTCTTGAGCGAGACGGCCGCAGGTCCCAGGCCGGCGTGGTCGGAGCCGTTCATCGGTGACGCCCTGGCGCGTCTCCGGCGCGAAGCACGCCTGGACCGGCTCGACCGCGACTGGGCCTTCGAGGGCGCGACCGGACGAGGCGTCACCGTCTGCATCATCGACAGCGGCGTCGAGGCCGAGCACCCGGCGGTCGGCGGTCGGGTCCGCGAGCGCGTCGCGGTCGAGCTCCACGCCGGTGAGCCCGAGGTGGTCGAGGACACAGCCGGCGACCTCTTCGGTCACGGCACGGCCTGCGCCGGTCTCATCGTCGGGCTGGCCCCGCAGGTCGAGATCGTCTCGGTGCGGGTGCTGGGGGCGGACCTCAAGGGCAGGGGAGCGGCGTTCCTCGCCGCGCTCGAGTGGGCCATCGACCACGGCGTCGATGTCATCAACCTGTCCCTGTCGTCCAAGAGCGAGGCCCTGTTCGCCGACTTCCACGAGGTCGCCGATCGCGCCTACTTCGCCGGCGTGACGCTGGTGAGTGCTGCCAACAACGCGCCCGGTCCCTCCTACCCCTCGCTGTTCTCCTCGGTGATCTCGGTGGCGGCACACGAGGAGCCCGACCCCTGGCGCTGGTATTACAACCCGCGGCCGCCCGTGGAGTTCGGTGCCTGGGGCGTGAACGTGCCCATCGCCTGGCGCGACGGCGGCTCCACGGTCGCCACCGGTAACTCGTTCGCGGCTCCGCATATCTGCCGGCCTGGTGGCGCTGCTGCGGTCGCGCCACCACGACCTGACGCCGTTCGAGGTCAAGGCTGTGCTGGCGGCGACGGCTGACCTGTCGGCTGCTTGACAGACGCGTCGAGGGCAGTTGCGTACGGTTAGGGCACGCAACGTGAGGTCAAGAGATGAACGGGATGCTGTATCACCCGGAGTACCACCGGGCGGTCATCGATCGACGCCAGAAAGAGGCACAGGATCTGGCACGCTCCCAGTCGCTCGCCCGGGCAGCTCGCTCGGCTCGCAAGCAGGTCGCCGACCACCGCCGGCCCACGCGCCTCGTCGCCCTGGGCAGCCCGACGGTGGCCATCCTCGCGCTCGCCGCCGCCGTGG
Organism: uncultured Chloroflexia bacterium; assembly: GCA_963712735.1. Lineage (GTDB taxonomy): Bacteria > Chloroflexota > Limnocylindria > Limnocylindrales > CSP1-4 > JAFMJV01. The sequence goes on from CAVQIZ010000003.1 coordinate 130,601, forward strand.
TGCTCATGTAGGCCACGATCGTGCTCTTCTAGACGTCAAGCCGTCCTCATCTAGACGGAACACCACCGACGTTCCCCCGGCGGCGGGGTCCTGGACGCAGGAGGACCCCGTCGCCATCCCCTGTCTGACACCGGCCCTGCTGGTCGAGCCTCTCCGGCATCGCAGTTGCTACCATCGGCGAGACGTCGGTCCGCACCAGCGGACCGATCGTTCGCTCATGGGAGGGTCGGAGTGGTTGCGCAGGAGTCAGCCGGAAGCTCTGAGGTCGGCGCATTCCGTGCCGCGGTGGATGTCGGTGGGACATTCACGGACGTCGTCGCGCTCGATACCGTCAGCGGCGCCTTGACCGTGGACAAGGTCGAGACCACGCCCTCAGCGCCCTCGATCGGCGTGCTCGAGGCGCTCGCCAAGAGTCGGGCCCCGATGGGCGACATCAGCTACTTCGTGCACGGCACCACCCTCGCGCTCAACGCGCTGCTCACCCGGACCGGCGCCCGCGTCGCCATCGTCACCACCAAGGGCTTCCGCGATGTCTTCGAGCTGGGCCGCACCGACCGCGAGCCGATGTACGACCTGACGTTCCGCAAGCCGCCGTCGCTGGTCCCCCGCAGCCTCGTGTTCGAGGTACCGGAACGGCTGACCTGGGATGGCTCGGAGCTGGAGCCGGTGGACGCAGGCGGCTGTGCGCAGCCTGGCTGGGCACATCAAGGCCGCCGGCGTCGAGGCCGTCGCTGTCTGCCTGCTCCACAGCTATGCCGATCCTGCGCACGAGGTGGAGGTCGGTCGCCTCCTTTCCGCCGAACTGCCTGGTGTGGACGTCACGCTCTCGCACGAGCTGCTGCGCGTCTATCGCGAGTACGAGCGCACCAGCACCTCCGTCCTTGACGCCTACGTCAAGCCCGTGGTGCGACGCTACCTCGACGTGCTCGATGGGCGAGCTACGCGAGCGCGGCTTCGAAGGCCACTTCCTGATGATGCGCTCGGGTGGCGGCGCCATGACCGTCGACGCCGCCAAGGAGCGGCCGGTGAACCTCGTGCTCTCCGGCCCGGCCGGTGGCGTGGTGGGCGCGGCGGCCTTCTCCGAGCTGGTTGGCGCGCCCAACCTCATCACGCTCGACATGGGCGGCACCAGCCTCGACGCGGCCATCATCATCGGCGGCCAGCCGGCGGTCACGACCGCGGCCACCTTCCAGGGCCTCCCGGTCTCGCTGCCGACGCTGGACATCAACACCATCGGTGCCGGCGGCGGTTCCATCGGCTGGGTCGATGCGGGCGATCACCTGCAGGTCGGCCCGCAGAGCGCCGGTGCCGATCCGGGGCCCGCCTCGTACGGCCGTGGCGGCACCCAGCCAACGGTCACCGACGCAGCACTCACCAGCGGCTACCTCGGCAGCGACACAGCTCTCGGCGGCGAGCTCACGCTGGATCGCGACCTCGCCGCTCGCTCGATGGAAGAGATCGCTGCCCAGATGGGCATGTCCGGTGACGATGTCGCCGCAGGCATGCTGCGCATCGCCACCACCAAGGTCGTCGGCGCCGTCCGCGAGATCACCGTCGAACGGGGTCACAGCCCGGCTGACTTCGCCATCCTCTCGTTCGGTGGCGCCGGCGGCATCATCGCCGCCGATACCGCTCGCGAGCTGGGCGTCCCTCGCGTCATCGTGCCGCCCGGGCCGGGTGCCTTCAGCGCCATGGGCATGCTCATGGCCGATGTGGCCCACGACTTGGCACGCACCCGTATCACCGACCTGGCCAACGTCGACGCCGAGAGCCTCGAGGCCGACTACCGGGAGCTCGAGACCCTCGCCGAGTCAGCGCTCGAGACTGACGGCTTCGCCGAGGCCGATCGCGTCCTCACCCGCACCGCCGACATCCGCTACCAGGGCCAGGAGCACACGGTCGCCATCACCCTTCCCGGCCGGCGTCATCGACGAGGCCCTGGCGGCGCAGGTCCGAGAGGCCTTCGGAGCGGCCCACGAGACGCAGTACGGGCACCGCACCCAGGACCCGGTGGAGATCGTGACCATCCGTGTCCGCGGGGCCGGACTCGTGCCTCGCCCGCAGCTGCCGCGCGTCGCCGCCGGTGACGGGCAACGCCGCGCCACGCACCACCCGCGGCGTCTGGAGGGGAGGGGAGCTCGGACGTGTCGACTACGCGGTCTACGAGCGCGACGTGCTGACGCCCGGGGTCACCCTCGATGGCCCCGCGGTCATCGAGGAACGCACCGCCACCACCGTCATCCACGCCGGGGACTCGCTCAGCGTCGGCGCGCACGGCGAGCTGGACATCACCATCGGGAAGCGGAGCGTAGACATGGTCGACTCCATCACCACCGAGGTCATCCACCACCGGCTCATCTCGGCGGCCAAGGAGATGATGCGCAACCTGATGCGCACCTCGTACAGCACGATCGTCTACGAGATCCGTGACTTCGGCCTTGGCATCTACGACACCGAGGGCGACCTGCTGGCGGAGGCGCCGGGCCTGGCCATCTTCACGCGCTCGAACGACTACGCGCTGAAGAATGCCATCGACTTCGTCGGCCGCGAGAACATCCACCCGGGCGACGTGATCCTGCTCAACTACCCCTACTGGTCCTCCGCCCATACGCTCGATGTGGCGGCGTTCGCGCCCATCTACTCCGAGGGCGAGCTGGTCGGCTTCACCGCCGCCCGCATCCACTGGCTGGACCTGAAGCAGAAGGACGCTGGCTACGTCCTCGACTCCACGGACATGCACCAGGAGGGCATCTTCTTCCCCTGCACCAAGATCGTGAAGCGCGGCGAGCTGCAGCAGGACATCGTCAACATCATCAAGTTCAACAGCCGCTTCGCCGATCGCACGGTGGGTGACATGCTGGCCCAGGTCAGCGCCTGTGTCACCGGTGCCAGGCGCGTGGAGGAGATCGTCGAGCGCTTCGGCCGGGAGGTCTTCCTGGCCGCCGGCGCCGAGATCGCCGACCACGGTGAGAAGCTCGCGCGGGCCGGGCTGGCCGAGCTGCCCAAGGGCACGTGGTCGGCCTTCGACTACGTCGATGACGACGGCGTCGAGCTGGACAAGCTGGTCAAGATGGCCTGCACGGTCACCATCACCGATGACGAGATGGTCGTGGACTGGTCCGAGAGCGATGACCAGGTGAGCGGTCCCATCAACCTGCCCTACGGCATCACGATGGCCCTCTCGAGCCTCATCTTCAAGGCCCTCACCACGCCCGACACGCCCGCCACCGCGGGCAACTTCCGGCCGCTGCGGATCATCGCGCCAGAGGGCAACCTCATGCACGCCACGCCACCGGCGCCCACATTCACGCTCTGGACGGGCCTGCTCGCCGGCGAGGTCATCCTGAAGGCCCTGGCCCAGGGCATGCCCGACCGCATCCCGGCCTGCTCCGGCGGCGACGTCTGCACGATGATGGGCCTGGGCATGGACTCCCGCACCGGCCGGCCGTGGCTGGAAGCGACCAACGAGGCCGTGGGCTTCGGCGGCCATGCCGGGGGTGATGGCGAGAACGGCATCATGCACATGACCGAGTCCGGGCTGTCGCAACAACCCCGTCGAGGTGCTCGAGGTCAAGTCACCCATGCTCATCGAGGAGTACAGCCTGCGGCCCGACTCCGGCGGTCCGGGCAAGCACCGCGGTGGGCTCGGCATCACGCGCATCTACAGGTTCCTGGAGCCGTCGTCTGCCATCACGCTGGTGAAGAAGACGAAGACCAGGCCCTGGGGCATGGAGGGCGGCGGCGACGGCGAGAACTGTCACATGATCCTGCGTCCGGGGACCGACAAGGAGGCCGTCGTCGGCGGCGTCTACGAGGCCATGGCCGCCAACGAGGTCCTGGTCAACAACTCCGGCGGCGGCGGTGGCTGGGGTCCGGCGTTCGAGCGCGACCCCGAGGCCGTCCTCGACGACGTGCGCGAGGGCTACGTGTCGCGCGCTGCCGCGGAGCGCGACTACGGCGTCGTCATCGATGAGGCGACCCTGGCGCTCGACTTGGAGGCGACCAGCGCGTTGCGGTCACGCTAGGCAATCTACATTTCGACACTCACACTTCGCTGCGGAAGCGCTACCGTTGGCGCTCCAGCAAGAACCGGTGGAACGCTCGCCGTCCCGATGGTCGGGACCGCGGCGAGCCACATAGAGGAGGAACGATGCGAGATATGCGGACACGTGGTGGGATGGCGCTGGCGGTCGCCGGCGCGATGGCCCTGACGGCCAGCGTCGGCGCGGTCGCCCAGGACGATGAGATCGAGATCGCCTACCTGTCGGCCAGCTCGGCCAACACCTGGCTGGGCCAGTCGAAGGTGGCGATGGATGAGATCGCCGCCGAGAACGGCATCAAGCATCACCGAGTTCGATGCCCAGTTCGACCCGGCGCTGCAGACGACGCAGCTGCAGGACGTCATCGCCGATGGCCGCTACGACGGCATCATCATCTCCGCGCTCGCCGGCAGCGCGGTCATCCCCGACCTCCAGGCCGCCAGCCGAGGCGGGCCTCAAGATCGTCGGGCTCAACCAGGTCATCGGCGACCGTCTCGACACGGCCGACCCGCAGGACCCGTCCATCTCCGCTTCCGTCATGGCGCCGCCGCGGCGCTCGGGCGAGCGCCTCGGCACGCTGACGCTGCAGGCCTGCGAGGGGCTCGACCCCTGCGATGTCGTCTACTTCTACGGCATCAAGGGCATCCCGCTCGACGTCGCCATCAAGGAGGGCTTCGACGCGGTCACCGAAGGCTCCACGGTCAACATCGTGGCTGAGGGTGAGGGCCAGTACCTCGGTCCCGACGCCGGCCTCGCCGCGATGCAGGACATCCTCGTCGCCACGCCGGACTTCGACGTCGTCGTCGGAGCCGACCAGTCGATGCAGGGTGCCGAGATCGCGCTCGATGGACGCGGGACATGCTCGACAGCGTCAAGATCATCGGCTTCGGCGGCTCCAGCCCGGCGCTCGAGGCCGTCGCGGACGGTCGCTGGTTCGCCGACCTCATGGGTGCCCCCGCGACCGAGGGTCGTGCTGGCCATGAACGCCATGATCGAGGCACTCGCCGGCAACGACCTCGGCGGTATCGACACGGCGCTGGAGCTGCCCGGACGAGGGTCTCGTCACGGCCGACAACGTCGGCCGACTTCACCGCCGAGTGGGACGGCTGACGCCGGACGCGTTGACCGAACCACGACCGTACGTCGAGCTCGTCGGCGTCACCAAGCGCTTCGGCGCCACGGTGGCGCTCGACGCGGTCGACATCGCGGTCACGACCGGCACCGTTCACGCCATCGTCGGCGAGAACGGTGCCGGCAAGTCCACGCTCGGCAAGATCGTGGCCGGGGTCCTCCCGCCCGATGCCGGCGTGTTGCGCGTCGAGGGGCAGGCGGTCCACTTCGGCTCACCCGCGCGATGCGCTCGACCACGGCATCACGACCATCGCGCAGGAGCTCTCGCTCGTGCCCGGCGCGCAGCGTCGTCGAGAACGTCTACCTGGGTATCGAGGACAGCCGCTTCGGCGTCGTCGACCGGCGCGCCCTGCGACGCGCGCTTGACGAGCTCATGGAGCAGTCGGGTATCCAGGTGCCTGCGCTCGCCGCTCGTGCGCGAGCTCTCACCGCACGAGCAGCAGAAGGTGGAGATCCTGCGCGCGCTTGCGCGCGAGTCGCCGCTTCATCGTGATGGACGAGCCCACCGCCCGACTGTCGGTCGGCGGAGACGCTCAGCCTGCGGCGCACCGTGCGTGCCCTGGCCGATGCCGGCGCGCACCATCGTCTTCGTCTCGCACTTCCTCGAGGAGGTGCTCGAGGTCTCGCGACATCATCACCATCATGCGCGACGGGCACGTCATCCGGACCTCGGCAGCTGCCGACGAGACCTACGACTCAGCTGCATCGAGGGCATGATCGGGCGCACGCTCGACGCCGACGCTTCCCGCCCAAGCGCGCGGTCGCCCGCGGACGCACCGACCGTGCTGCAAGGTCGATGGGCTCACCCGCGAGGGCGTCTTCGAGGACGTCTCGTTCGAGGTGCGGGCCGGTGAGATCGTGGTCATGGCCGGGCTCGTCGGCTCCGGTCGCACGGAGGTCGCGCGAGCCATCTTCGGGGCCGACCCGATCACCGTCGGGTCGCGTCGAGCTGCACGGGCGAGCCCGTCGACTTCCGCACGCCCGGTGACGCCATCGCCAGGGGCGTGGCGATGATCCCCGAGTCACGCAAGGAGCAGGGCCTCATCCTGGGCCGCTCCGTGCGCGAGAACGTGAGCCTGCCTCACCTGCGACGCTTCAGTCGAGCCGGGGTGCGTCAAGACGCGCACGGAGCGGCAGCGAGTGGCGGCGATGCTCGAGCGCGCCGGCGTCCGTGGCATCGCCACCGAAGCTCAGGCCCGCAATGCCTCGGGCGGCAACCAGCAGAAGATGCTCTTCGCTCGTTGGCTGCTGGCCGAACCACCGCTGCTCATCGCCGACGAGCCAACGCGCGGCGTCGACGTCGGGTCCAAGCGCAACATCTACGACCTGCTGGCCGAGCTCGCGGCTGAGGGCATGGCCATCCTGGTGGTCTCGTCGGAGACCGAAGAGGTCCTGGGCCTGGCCGACCGCATCCTCGTCATGCGCGACGGTCGCGTCCTGGCAGAGCTCGACGGCCACGGCGCGACCGAGGAGGAGCTGGTGGCCCTGGCGTTCGGCAGCGAGCGCGAGGCAGCCTGACCGATGACCCAGCTGAGCGCCGCCGCGCTGCCCGAATCGCACCACGATCCGCATCACGACGCCCCGCGGCGCAGGCGGCGTCTCGCTGGTCTCCATCCTGGCTGACTACGCCATCATCTGGGTCGTGCTGGCGCTCTTCGTCGGTGCTGGCCATCACCACGCCGAACTTCCTGACCGCGGCCAACCTGCGCAACATCCTCGACCAGCAGTCGCTCGTGCTCATCGCTGCGTCGGCGGCCACCATCACCCTCATCTCCGGCGGTTTCGACATCTCCCAGGGCGCTGTCTACGTGGCGGCGCCGCTGGTGGCGCTGGGCGTCGAGATCCAGACGGGCTCACGTCGTGCTGGCGCTTCGTCGCCGGCTCGGCTTCGGCCTCGCGGCGGGCGCGCTCAACGCGGGCGTGGTGACCGTCGGCCGCATCAACTCGTTCATCGCCACGCTGGCCACGTCCTTCGTCATCTTCGGCATCGGCTTCATCGTCAGCGACCGCTCGCTCATGCGGCCCGTCGAACGCGAGGCGTATCGCCACCCTCGCGCGCACCGACATCGGCGGCATCACCTCGGCCACGCTGGTCGCCATCGTGGTCGTCATCGCCTGCTGGTTCCTGCTGTCGCGCACCCGCTTCGGCCGCTACGTCTACGCCGTCGGCGGCAACGCCGATGCGGCGCGCCTCGCCGGCGTGCGCGTCCGCTGGGTCATCGCCGCGGCCTTCGTGCTCAGCGGCCTGGCGGCGGGCCTGGCCGGCGTGCTGCGGTCGTCGCGCACGATGAGCGCGACCCCGTCGGACGACTTCAGCTTCGTCTTCGACGTCATCGCCGCCATCGTCGTCGGCGGGACCTCCATCGCCGGCGGCGAGGGCAGCATCTGGCGCACGGTGCTGGGCGCCTTCTTCATCGCCTTCATGATCAACGGGTTCAACCTCAACCAGGTCGACCCCATCTTCCAACGCATCGTGCAGGGCAGCGTGATCCTCGCCGCGGTCGCCATCGACAGCTGGTCGCGATCGCGTCGTGCGTGACGACAGCAGACATCCGGAGGGCAGTGCATGAGAACGATCGGTCTCGATGACATCGACGACCTGGCCCTGGGAGCGACGCTCCTGGGAACCGGCGGTGGAGGGGACCCCTACATCGCCAAGCTGATGGTCAAGCAGGCCATCGAGGAGTACGGGCCCATCAAGGTGGTGACCCCCGCCGAGCTGCCGCCGGACGGGCTCGTGCTCACCACGGCCGTCATCGGCGCTCCCACCGTCATCCTCGAGAAGATCCCTCGGGCTTCGAGTTCATGAAGTCGGTCCGGGCCATGGCCCAGTACCTCGGCAAGGACCCCGTCGCGCTGATGCCCATCGAGGTCGGCGGCATGAACACGCTGATCCCGCTGGCCACGGCGGCGGAGATGGGTCTGCCCGTCATCGATGCCGATTCGATGCGGCGCGCCTTCCCCCAGATCGAGATGACCGTCTTCACGCTGGCGGGGCTCAAGGCGGCGCCCATGTGCGTGGCCGACGAGAAGGGCAACGCCTGTATCTACGAGGCCACCACCAACCAGCTGGCGGAGGACCTCGCGCGCGGAGCCGTGATGCGGCTGGGCATGGCCAACGCCATCTCCTGCTACGCGCTGACCGTGGCCCAGATCAACGAGCACGGCATCCACGGCTCGATGAGCTATTGCACCGACCTGGGCGCAGCACATGGCCGCGGTGCAGCGCGGTGAGCCGGACGCCATGCAGCGCTTCCTGGACTTCGCCGACGCCAGGGTCGTGTTCACCGGCAAGATCACCGACATCGAGCGGCGCACCACCGAAGGGTTCGCCCGCGGAACGGTAGTGCTGGAGCACGTGCACGAGGCCGGTCGCATCATGCGCATCGAGATCCAGAACGAGAACCTCGTCGCCTTCGACGGTGACGAGTGCGTGGTGATGGTGCCCGACCTCATCAGCCTCATCGACCACGAGACCGCCAAGCCCGTGCTGACCGAGGCGCTCGCCTACGGCCAGCGGCTCGACGTCATCGCCATGCCCTGTGCGCCCGAATGGCACCAGCCGGGGATGCTCGACGTGGTGGGACCGCGCGCTTTCGGCTATGACCTTGACTACGTTCCCCTGGGAGGTGCGCGATGAGCGCGCTGCGACTCGGCGTCGACGTCGGCGGCACCAACACCGATGCGGTCGTGGTCGACGAGGCCGGAGCCGTGCTGGCATCCCACAAGGTGCCCACCACGCCCGACCCGATGGACGGCATCCGGGCGGCCATGCAGAGTGTCCTGCCGGAGGTCGACCGGGCGTCGATCAGGCAGGTCATGCTCGGTACCACGCATCCGGCGAACGCCATCATCCAGCGCCGGGGCCTGGACCGCATCGGCATCCTGCGCGTCGCCGCCCCCTCGTCATACGCGGTGCGCCCGGGTGCCGCGTGGCCGGCCGAGCTGCTGGACGCCATCCTGGGCCCCACGGCCATCATCCACGGTGGGTTCGAGTACGACGGGCGCGAGATCGCGCCGCTCGACGAGGACGCGGTGCGGCGCTTCGCCGGTGAGTGCGCAGGCAAGGTCACGGCCATCGCCGTCTCCAGCCCGTTCAGCCCGGCGTCGTACAGCCACGAGGACCGCACTGCCGAGATCCTGGCCGAGGAGCTCGGTGATGCCGTCGCTGTCTCGGTCAGCCACGAGATCGGCTCGCTGGGTCTGCTCGAGCGGGAGGACGCCGCGGCCCTGAACGCGTCGCTGCTCGGCGTCTCGCGCGCGGTGGTGCAGGGTCTCGGCCGGGCGATCGCGGACAACGGCCTTGCCGTGGATTCCTACCTCACCCAGAACGACGGGACGCTCATGAGTGCCGAGCAGGCCATGAAGTATCCGGTGCTGACCCTGGCCTCCGGGCCCACCAACTCGATGCGCGGGGCGAGCGCGCTGGCGGGCCTGGCCGACGCCCTCGTCATCGACGTCGGGGGTACCTCCACCGACGTCGGCATCCTCGTGGACGGCTTCCCCCGTGAGTCGATGCACGCGGTCGAGGTCGGCGGCGTCCGCACCAACTTCCGCATGCCCGACCTCATCTCGATCGGCCTCGGTGGCGGCACCGTCGTGCACGGCACGGGTTCCACCGTGACGGTCGGCCCGGATTCGGTCGGCTACCGTGTGGTCGTCGATGCGCTGGTGATGGGTGGGGACGTCCCCACGCTCTCCGACGTGTCGGTCCGAGCCGGCCGATTGACCGGCTTCGGCGATCCGGCGCTGGCGAGCCGCCTCGACGCCGCGGCGGCGGACGCGGCTCTCGCCTGGGTCGACGAGCAGGTGCAGATCCTGGCCGACCGGATGAAGGCCAGCCGGCAGGCTCTGCCGCTCATCGCCGTGGGCGGCGGCTCGCACCTGGTGCCCGACCGCGTGCCCGGCACCTCCGAGGTCATCAAGCCCGCGCACTTCGCCGTGGCCAACGCCTACGGCGCGGCCATCGCGGAGGCTTCGGGTGAGGTCGACCGGGTCTACCGCTACGACGAGTCCAGCCGCGAGGCGTGCCTGGAGGACGCCAAGGCACTGGCCACCGAGGCCGCGGTCCGGGCCGGCGCCGACCCGGGAAAGACGCGGATCACCACCGTCATGGAAGATCCCCATGACGTACGTGCCCGGAGGTGGCTGCCGGGTGCAGGTCAAGGCTGCCGGGCCGCTCGGCGCCGTGGGTTGATGTGGACCATGCGGCCGTGACCTCGCTGCCGATGGCCGATTGCCACGATGACCTGCTGCTCGGTGTGCAGCATCGCCGTGAGCGCGGCCACGCCGATCCCTTCGGGGACTTCTGGCTACCGCAGCTGCGGGCGGGCGGGGTGGTGCTGCAGGTGCTGCCCATCTACACTGAGGCGCAGTTCATCGGCGAGGGCGCCCTTCGACGGTCCCTGCAACTCATCGAGACCGCCTATTGGCTGGCCGAGCGGCATGCGGACGATGTCGCCCTCGTGACGACCGCGGACGAGCTGCAGCGGGCTGTCGGCAGTGGGCGAATCGCGCTCGTGCTGGCGTTCGAGGGCATGGAGCCGGTCGGTTCGGACATCGACCTCATCGATACGTTCTGGCGGCTAGGCGTGCGCTTGGCCTCGCTCACCTGGAACCGACGCACCATGTTGGCCGATGGCCTCGGCGAGGCTGACACGGGTGGCGGGCTCACCACGCTCGGCATCGCTGCGATCGGGCGCATGGAGCGCCTTGGCATGATCGTGGACGTCAGTCATCTCTCCGACGCGGGCTTCGAGGACGTGCGCCGCCTCGCGTCGAGGCCGTTCATCGCCAGCCATTCCTCCTGCCGGGCGGTCCACGGGCACCCACGCAACCTCAGCGATGACATGCTGCGCGCCATCGCCGGTTCGGGCGGCTTCGCCTGCATGAACGCGGTGGGTGCCTTCTGCGGCCGCGAGCCGAACGTCGAGACCTTCCTCGACCACGTCGTCCACGCAGTCGGGGTCATCGGTGCCGACCGGGTCGGGCTGGGGCTGGACTTCGTGTCCGACCTCTTCGAGCAGGTCGATCCCATCCTCGGCGGTGTCCTGGTCGAGCCATCCGACCTGGGGCTCATCGACGGCCTCCAGCGCCCCGCGGACCTTGCGGGGCTGGGCCCTCGCCTCGTGCGCCGACTGGGCGAGACGGGGGCGGCCCAGGTCGCGGGCGGGACCCTGGTCGCAGGGCTCGGTCGGCTGCTGCCCGCGTAGGCCAACCGATGCGAGGCTCGTTCGACGCCATCGTCATCGGTGCCGGGATCACCGGACTCGCGGTCGCCGCCGAGCTCTCGGCGGGGCGGCGCGTGCTCGCGCTCGAGGCCGCTGCGACGCATGCCTCGCGGGCGAGCGCACGCAGTGCCTCCAGCTGGATCGCCGGCTACGGCGGCCCAGCGGTCTCGCCGTTCACGCTCGCGAGCCGCGCCTGGTACGAGGCTGGCGGGGGTGGCTACCGCGAACGCTCGCTGCTGCGGCGTCGTGGGATGCTGCTCGCGGCGGCGGAGCCGACCTCTCCCGGCCTCGCCGCCGCCCTCGCGAGTGGCGCCGTTCCGGTCGATGCAGACGAAGCGCGACGCCTGTTCCCGCCCCTGCGTGAGGGCCTGGTCTCCGCTGGCGCCTACGAACCCGACACGTTCGAGATCGACACGCCGGTCGCCGTGGAGTCGTTCCGGATGCGCCTCCTGGAGAACGGCGGAACAGTGCTCGTGGCATCACCGGTGATGTCCATCACGCGATCTTCGGGTCGCTGGCTCGTGACGGCGCGTAGCGAGCGGTTCGCCACACCCCTGGTGGTCGATGCTGCAGGCGCCTGGGCCGACCAGGTCGCGGCGATGGCGGGAGTGCCTCCGATCGGGCTCGCACCGTTGCGTCGCACCGCCTGCACCTTCGCCGCTCGCGCCGATGTCGATCCCGATGGCCTGCCGCTCCTGATGGATGCCGATGAGCGCTTCTACATCAAGCCCGAGCCCGGCGGCTTCCTGGCGTCTCCCGCCGACGAGACCCCGCAGGCGCCTGGTCCCGCACGAGCGCGTCCGGAGGACGTCGACACGGCGCTGCGGCATGTCGAGCGCGTGACGACGCTTGACCCGCGGCCGGTCCGCTCGAGCTGGGCCGGCCTGCGCTCCTTCGTGCCCGATCGGGCACCGGTGCTCGGGCCAGACCCGGCCGCCGAAGGCTTCGCCTGGAGCGCCGGCGTGGGCGGCTACGGGATCATGACGGCACCGGCAGTTGCGCGCGCTGTGGTCGACCTCGTCGATGCAGGACGGCTGCCGGCCGATATCCAGGGGTTCGGCGCTCGCGCCCAGTGCGTCCTGCCCGACCGACTCCGGGAGACAGCGGTGCTCTCGCCATCATGACGGCGCCTGCTGCCGGCGACGTCTACCGCGCCTATGTCGATGCCGAGTCGCGTCGCGACGGCGACGCGATGCAGGCCCTCCTGGCACCCGACATCAGCATCGAGCTCAACGGTCGCCCCGCGCTCGGCTCCGCGGAGGAGGATGCGGCCGCGATGGAGGCCCTCTTCGACCTGTACCCCGACTACCGACGAGAGATCGTCGAGATCATCGACGACGGGGATCGCGTGGCGGCGCGTTGGCGCATGGTCGGTCGACCGCGCCCGGACATGGCCGGGCGGTTGCCGCCGCTGGACATCGGCGGCTGCACGTTCGCCGTCGTGGAGGCCGGACGCATGGTCAGCGCGCACGTCTGGTCACCGGCAGGCATCTTCGAGGAGCTGCTCGCCACCGTCTCGACGGACCCAAGCGGCTGATCGCGCCCGAGGGGGGCAGGGGTGTGTGCGTGGTTGCCGCTCGCCCAAGCCGCGCTGCACGGCGTCCGCTCAGGTAGCATCGGCAGACCGATGACAGAACGCCGCCGTTTCTACCTGACCACCGCCATCGCCTATGCCAACAACCGGCCCGGCCTTCACACGCTGTACGAGGTCGTCGGTGCCGACGCCATCGCGCGCTGGCACCGCATGCTCGGTGACGACACCCGCTTCCTGACCGGGACCGACGAGTACTCCGTCAACATCGCCACCACGGCCGCGGCCAAGGGCCTGCAGCCCAAGGCCTTCGTGGACGAGATGGTGGCGCTCTTCCGGACCGCCGAGGACGCGCTCGGAATCAGCCCCGACCGCTTCATCCGGACCACCGACCCGGACCACACCGAGGCGGTGCACGAGATGATCCGCCGCGCCCACGCCAACGGCGACATCTACCTCGGCACCTACGAGGGCTGGTACTGCCCCAACGAGGGCTTCCGTAACACCAGCGACCTGATCGAGGATGCGTCGGGCGTGCATTGCCCCAACCACCCGGACGTCGAGCTGGAATGGCTCACGGAGAACAACTGGTTCTTCCGCCTGTCGGCCTACCAGGAGCGCCTGGAGCGGTACTACATCGAGATGCCCGACTGGGTCCAGCCGGAGTACCGCAAGAACGAGATGCTTGGCTTCATTCGCAAGGGCCTGGAGGACTTCAGCGTCAGCCGTGAAGGTGCGACCTGGGGCATCCCGTTCCCCTTCCTGCCCGACGGCTCCAGCGCCCGGCGCGCAGACGGCACGTGGGACCCTGCCGCCGGCACGGTCTATGTCTGGTACGACGCGCTGATCAACTACATCACGGGCGCCGGGTTCCCCGGCGACCAGGCCATGTTCGAGCACTGGTGGCCGGCAGACCTGCACGTCATCGGCAAGGACATCAACCGGCTGCACACGATCTACTGGCCGGCGATGCTGATGAGCGCGGGGCTGCCGCTACCGCGCAAGGTCTGGGTCCACGGCTGGCTGCTGGCGCAGGGCGAACGCATGAGCAAGAGCCGCGGCAACTTCCTCGACCCGATCGACGTGGTGGCGGCGCTGGGCCGCGACGGTGCGCGCTACACGGTCCTGCGCGAGGTCGCCTTCGACCGCGACAGCGACGTCTCCTGGGACAGCTTCGTGCGGCGCTACAACGCCGACCTCGCCAACGACTTCGGCAACCTGCTCAATCGCTCGCTCTCGATGACCGCGCGCTACCGCGATGGAGCCCGCTCGGCACCCACCGATGGGCTGCTCTCCGTGGCCTGGGCGCGCACCTTCGAGCGCTACGCGACCACGCTCGAGGCCTGCCTGCTGCACGAGGCGCTCGACGTGCTCTGGGGCTTCGTCGGCGAGGCCAACAAGTACGTCGAGGCAGAGCAGCCGTGGAACCTCGCCAAGGCTGCCAAGACCGGCGATGGCGTGGCCGCAGCACGTCTCGACGGCGTCCTCGGCGACCTGCTGGAAGCCTGTCGTGTCGTCGCCTTCGCCGCCGCTCCCTTCATCCCCGAGGCGGCAGCCCGCGCGGCGGCACAGCTCGGCGTGGAGTACCGCTACAGCGCCGATGGCAACGGCGGTCCGCCCCTGGCCGACGTGGTGGCCTGGGGTTCGCTTGCGGCAGGGGGTAGCACCGGCGCCGCAGAGCCCTTGTTCCCGCGACTCGACGTGGAGGAGGGGTTGCCTGGCTGAGCTCAACCCCGAGGGGCTGCGACTGGTCGATTCCCACGCGCACCTGCAGGCCGATGCGTTCGAGAAGGACGCTGACGCCGTCCTGCAGGCAGCTCGCGATGCCGGTGTCGAGCGCCTGCTGATTCCCGCCTGGGACCTGCCTTCGACGCACCGCGGGCTGGCGTTCGTCCGGCGCCATGGCCTTCGCACCACGACCGGCATCCATCCCCACCTCGCTGCCAGCGTCGACGACGCCGCCTGGGCCGAGGTCTGCGAGCTGGCGTCGCTCGATGACGTAGTCGGCATCGGGGAGACCGGGCTGGACTACGACCGCGGCTTCAGCCCCCGCGAGGACCAGCTGGCCAACCTGCGCCGCCACATCGGGCTGGCATACGAGACGGCCAAGCCGCTGACGCTGCACTGCCGCTCGGCGCCGGGGCAGCGCGACGCACAGGACGACCTCATCCGACTGCTGCGCGAAGGCGGGGCGGGGGAGCGAGCGTGGCAGCAGCGCTTCGACGGTCGACCTCCGGGCGTGCTGCACTCCTTCAGCGGCCCGGTCGACTACGCCGAGGCGGCCCTGGGGCTGGGCCTCTTCGTTGCGTTCGGCGGTCTCGTCTTCCGCCGGGGCGAGGAGGCCAGCGCCGACGTGGCCCGCCTGGTCCCGCTGGACCGGCTGCTCACCGAGACCGATTCGCCCTATCTGAAGCCGAAGCAGGTGCGCGGCAGCCGCAATCAGCCGCCTAATGTGGCCGTGACCGCGACATGGCTGCGCCGGCTGCGTGGCGACGATGCTGCGGGCTTCGGGCAAGCCCTGGTCGAGAACTTCGACGTCTTCGTGGGTGCTATAGGTTCGCGCGGCTGATCAGCACCTTCGTCAGCTCCTCGCCCTTCGCGGAGCTGATACGACAGGCGATCGCGCCGTCCTCGGTCGCCCAGCAGCCCACCTCGATGGATGTGCCGGGAAGGGCTGGACGCACGTAGCCGATGCGATAGCAGTCGGGGTCCGTGACCTGCTGGCCGGCCGGCATGCGGGCCATGGCGTCCTCCACCATGTCGAGGTAGGCCGCGTTGTTCATGTGACGCAGGGGGTCGATGTCGAGCGGCCGTACGTGCGTCACCAGCCGCGTGACCTCGCCGCTCGGCTCAGGCAGGCGCACCCGGTCGCGGGCGAACGCTCCGTAGCCAGAGAAGTAGCTCGCGATCTCGGCCGGCACGCGGGCCGGGCGACCGCTGTCGGTCAGGAGCACCCAGTCAGTGTCGACGGTCGCCATCAGGCCGCCGCCGGCCTCGCCGGATCTCGCGCCGATGCGCCGCACTTCGGAGTGGCGGCGGGCCCACACGTGGCGCCAGCCGGTGACCTCGGTGCTGACGGCCAGCGTGTCGCCGTAGGTGATGGTCCGGTGGGTCGATACCTTCACGTTGCGGACGAGCCAGTTCATCGAGCGGGACAGGTACCAGTCGCGGTCGAAGCCGGCCTCCTCGCTGTGTCGCCAGGCCATGTCCTGGGCGTAGCGCAACAGGCCGGAGGGACGGAGCCAGCCGTCCGCGTCCGCCTCATCGAAGCGGACGCGGTACTGGTGCTCGATGCGCCGGACGGGTTCCACGCGAGTGAGTGTATTGCTCCGCCTGTGGCGCCGTCCGCGGCCGGTCAGCCCGTTCGATCGCGCGAGGGTGGTTGGTAGCGACAGACGAGCGGTCGAGACTTGCCGCCCCTATCGCGCGGCACCTCATCCACGAACTCGACAGCGATGTGCGCACCCGTTCCGAGTATGCGGGTCAGGGTGTCGACGAACGCGGTCGCTTGGTAGGCGCCCTCAGCGCCTGAAACGGCCAGCCGATAATCCCTGGCACCCTCCTGTACGAGCTGATACTGCAGGATCTCGGTGAACTCGTACATGACAGTCGCCACGGTCGAAGCGGACACTTCCGTGCCATCGGTGTCATACACGACATCCGCTCGGCGTCCTTCGATGCGCTCGAGTAGCACCTCGCCGTCGCTGGGCAGGAGGGAGACGACCGCGAGATCCCCGGTGTCGTAGCGGATGATGGGCATCGCGCGGTTGAAGAGGTCGGTCACCACGATACGGGCGGGCGTGCCCGGTGCCGCCGGTTCATCCCCACCCAGCTTGAGGAACTCCATTCGGTAGCTGGCATGGTTGACGCGGTAGCGCGCATCGTACGGGCTCGTTGCAGCGAGGATGCCGTTCTCGTTGTTGGCGTAGCGATCGACGACTGGGCAGCCGAACGCCGCTTCCAGGCGACTCTTGACGGTCGGTGCCAACATCTCGGAGTCGTTGATGATCACGCGGAGCCCGTAGCTCGCGGTGCCACGGCCGGAGTGTTCGATGTGGCGTGCCAGTGCCCAGAGGGCAGTGGTGTAGCCCAGGATGGCATTCACCTGTCCCCGCCTTAGTACGTCGACGATCTTCTCGCAGGCCACCTCATCCATTCCCGCGACCTCGACCGGAACGATGTTCTGTAGGACCTGCTTGTATCGGGGCTTTGCCAGCGCCGGCGGCCAGTGGCGCAGCCACATCAGTCGATCACCAACGCGCTGACCGAACGAGTCGTTGAAGTAGATCGTGTCAGCGACCGAGCGGCGTCGCTTCTCGCGATCCTGGCGAACGGTGAGTGGTGACCCGCTGGTGCCGCTGGTGGAGACCTCGCGCATCTCCATGCCGCTGTACCCGGAGGACTCGAACTCCGCGCGGCCGCGTCTGAGCGTCAGCCGGTCGATGACGGGGAAGGTCGCCAGCTCGCCGCCGGCATATGGGGCATAGAACGATGTCGTGCGCGTGGCGTGGTCGAGGATGGCACGCAGCCGCGCCGCGGTCTCTCCAGGCTCATCACCGCCCTCCATGCGGGCGCGGATGTCGTCGAGGTGGTGGCGCATCGGCCGCCCATTCAGTGCATCGAGGGCCCAGAACCCGGTGCGGCGTGCGAGTGGGCCCAAAGCCATGCCACGAGTCTATCCGGAGGCAGCTCACCCAGTGAATTCCTGGGGCGCCCGAGGGGCAAGCGGCGGTCTCGCTACGGCGTCCGTGTCGCCGACTGACCGGCGGAGGCGCCGACGGCACGCCGGCCCTGGCCATGGACACGCACCGCGACCAGGCCAGCCGTGCGCAAAGCGTCGCTCCGGTCGATGATCTCGATCGCCTCAGCGCGCCGTCGCCACATCTCCTCCTCGCGGACCACGGTTTCCCTCACGTACGCGTGGAGTGAGCGCGCGACCTCGACATCGTGGTTCCCGTCGGCCAGCGCGATGAGACGCCTGACCTCCTCGCGGACATCGCTCGGGGGCAGCTCGGAGGGGGTGCGCAGCACCTTGGGGATCTCCGTGGTCTCCACGTGCTCCTGGTCGTAGAAGAGCTCCTCGTGGAGCTTCTCGCCCTTGCGCAGGCCCGTGACCTTGATAGGGACACTGTCGGGATCGCGGCCTGAGAGTCGCGCGAGGTCGCGCGCGAGGTCCAGGATCCTGACCGGTTCGCCCATGTCGAGCGCGAAGAGGTCTCCCGGGTTCGCCAGGGCAGCCGCATCGAGGATGAGCCAGGCGGCCTCGGGGATGGTCATGAAGTAGCGCGTCATCTCCGGGTCGGTGATGGTGAGCGGTTCGCCCTTCTGCAGCTGGTCCTGGAAGATGGGCACGACGCTGCCGTTGGAGCCGAGCACGTTGCCGAAGCGGACCGCGGCATAGGGTCGCTCGAAGCGCCTCGCCGCGTCCGTCACGAGCATCTCGGCGACGCGTTTGCTGGCGCCCATCACGCTCGATGGCCAGACGGCCTTGTCCGTCGAGACCAGCACGAAGCGGCCCACTCCGACTGCCGCGGCGGCGTCGATGACCGAGAGCGTGCCACCCATGTTCACCTGCACAGCCTCGGACGGGTTGTCCTCCAGCATCGGCACGTGCTTGTAGGCAGCTGCGTGCAGCACCACGTCCGGCTGCTCGCGCTCGAAGAGCCGCTGCATGACGGCGCGGCTGGCCACGTTTGCCAGCTGGACGGCGACCTCGACATCGGCCCACGCGGCACCGTTCGCCGCGGCCTTGCGCAGGTGCTCCTCCAGCTCGCAGCTGAACCAGGTAGAGAGCACTCTCGGCGCGGTCCACCAGGATGACGCGCCGCGGGCCCAGGATGAGCACCTGTCGAGCCAGCTCCGAGCCGATCGATCCGGCAGCGCCGGTGATGACGACGCACCGACCGGCGAAGACGTCATGGACCGCGGTGGCGTGACCCTCGGTGGGCGGGCGGCGCAGCAGGTCCTCGACGCGCACGGCGCGGAGGCGGGAGGTGTCGAGCGTCCCATCGATGAGGTCGGTCACGGGCGGCACCGTGCGCACCTCCAGCTTCAGCTCGAGGGCCTTCTCGACGATCTGGCGCACGACGTCACCACTGGCGTTGGGCATGGTGATCAGCAGGGCCTTGGCGCCCGTCTCGCGCACGGCCACCTCCAGCGTGGCGAGGCTGCCGTAGATGGGGAGCCCCAGCTCACGCCCCCCGGCGAGGCCGGGATCATCATCCAGGAAACCGACGGGCACGATGCCAGCGTCCCGCTCGCGCATGGCGCTGCGGGCGATGAGAGCGCCTGCCCAGCCGGCGCCGTAGAGGAGCGTGCGAGTGCGCTTCGTGGGCTTCTGCCCGCTGGTGCTCGAGATCTCCGATGCCGCCCGGATGGCGAAGCGGGTTCCGGCCAGGACGACGAAGGAGATGAACATCTCAGCTTCCCAGAACGCCAGCGTGGGCGGACCACTCACCGCTTCCGGGTCGGCAAACCTGTATGCGCCGTGGACGATGACGAAGGCCAGCGCACTGCCGGCGACGACGCAGACCACGATGCGGAACATGTCGCGCACGCTGGCGAACCGCCAGGAGTGGCGGTACAGTCCCAGCTGGATATCGACGACGACACGCGCCGCCACGGTGATGCCGAGCACCCAGAGGTACTGGCCCACGAGCTCTGCGGAGGGCAGGGCATTTGCCATGATGCCCAGCGCCAGCAGGCCGGCAGCCACCATGCCGATGGTGTCGACCATGAAGAGGTGCCGCGAGCGGACACGCAGGGCGACGCTCTTGAGCAGCAGGGCGAACTGGCCGCGAGCGCCACGGGCACCGGGCCACACGAGGGTCCCGCCCCTCTCTGTGCCAACCTCCCCCAGGCCCCCCAGCTTGTCACTGACCGCCAATACTCTCTCCTCTTCGGCAGCCCGGCGACGCCGGCCTCGCTGACCGCGAGGTAGACCACGACGACCGGTACCCTCTCACATCCGAACACCCGAGCAGCACACCGACCGAATGGTGCGACGGCAGGATCGCAACGGCGAAGCGGCTACGTTCCACGGTAGTCCATTCGGGCGATTCGTACTAGTACCTCGGTCAGGTCACCGGTCCCAACTGGTGCCCGTTGGCAACGACGAGGGGTCGACGGCTCCGCGGCTCGCTGCCGGTGACGGCGGAGCCGAACGAGTGCCTGCACGGGGCATGAGCAGCGCCTCCGGGACGGGCCAGACGTCAGGCGAAGATCTCGGTCGGAACGTCGAGCGCCTCGCAGGCCTCCTGCAGGCGCTCACGAGACGGTCGCCCTTCCACCTCCAAGCGACGGAGCGCCTCATCCCGTGTGAGGTCCCCGGCGCGGATGCGGTTGCTGAAGAAGGCGTCGACGTAGGTCAGCCCGGTCATCTGCTCGAACATCCGGTTCTTCACCTCGGCGAAGGTGCAGTCGGCACGCCAGGACGTGTTACAGCCTGGTGGCAACTCCCAGCCGACATCGCGAAGCACCGCCTCACACTCCTGCTCGTCCCACCCGGCGTAATAGAAGTAGCTGAACGTGGTGATCTCCGGGTAGAGGAAGTGAAGGATCGGCGCGTCCTGGGTGATGTACAGCCCGCCCTTGATACCGACCGGTAGGAAGCGCCATAGTCGCCGGGAGCGTGAAAGGGCGACTATCCCGATCGATGCGAGCCGCAGGGAGCCGGTGGCCCTTGAGACCGCCTTGTTCCTGCCGGACCTTCCATCGCTCACGCTGATCGCCAGCTGGACGGCTTCATGCCGGTTGCTGCCCATCGCCAGGTACCTGACCCGGTAGCGGCGCGCTAGCTTGACGATCTCACGGTTGACCTGCTTGCAGGGCGCGCACGCTAGGTTGGCGTGGACCGGCGTGGGGTCGTCATGCCAGAGCATGACGGCGCGCCTCGCCCAGCGATTGTGGTAGGCATGATCGATGTCGAGGCGGATGAGCTTGACGCCGAGGCGATCAGTCAGGCGCACGACATTTTCGTCGATGGTGTCAGGTGTGTACGGCGTCCGGTAGTACCCGGCGACGCAGCGAAGCCCGTGTCGCCGCACCAGCTGGTGGAGCATGTACGTACTGTCCCGGCCGCCGCTCACGCCCACGACGCAGTCGTACCGGCGACCGTGACCTGCCTGCTTGATGCTCTCGACGAAATCCTCGAGCACGTCTGGGCTCATCTGAGTCGTGTTCGGCCTCCGGCCACCGATACATAAGCTGCAGGTCGCGCCATCGAACGGGATGAGCTCGCCCGACCGCGGCAGCACGCACGTGTCGCACCGTTCCATGAAGTCCCCCAAGGCACTCGGGTCCATCGATGGTCCCACTCTGGCACGTCGGCAGCGGGGGGACCAGGTCGGGCGGTGCCCCCGAGCACCTCCAGCACAATGGGAGGTGCACCGACGCCCTGGCTCGCGCTACGAGGCGTACCTGCTGACGAAATCCTCCAGGCTGCCGGTCAGGCGACGGCTGACCAGGGTCGGTGGTGTCGGGAGCGGGTCCGTCGATCGCTCGACGATGGCGAGGACCGACCGTTGGGGATCGATCGCCGCGAGCGCGGACCGCAGCGCAGGATCCTCCAGCGCGGCTGAAGCCGTGACGCGGAAGAGGCGAGCGCCCATACGACCGACCGGGTGGATGCGGGTGCTCGTCTCGACCCGGATGGTCGATAGGTCGAACGCGGCATGCACGACCTCGGCTTGCGGCAAGTCGTAGACGACATACGGGCCCGGGTCGCCATCAGCTGGGTCCAGCAGGTGCCAGTGATACGTCCCTGTCGGCCTGAGACCGGCGCGCATGAAGATCTCCGCGGAGACCGTGCTACCGAGGAAGACGTCAGCCACGACCTCGGGGGCTTCGATCACGGCGGCCATGAGCTGCATGAGTTGCGTCCCGACGCCACGGCCCTGGTATCGCGGCAGCACATGGATGTTGTTGATGAACGCCACCTGAAGCCCGAGTCGGAGTTGGGCGAAGCCGATGACGTCCCCGTCGGTCTCTTCCGCCACCCAGTAGCGGTCATCACCGCCGAGCGCGCCGGCCTCGATCGAGCGCGTCACGAACGGCGCCGCCCTGGGCTGACCCAGGACGTTGGCGGCCACGACGTCCTGCGGCATCGCGACGCGAAAGATCTCCACGATCGCGCTCGCGTCCTGTGGTTCTGCCCGACGGCAGGCCACATCGGGCCGCGAGGCCGCTGCGACTTCACCCATCGCGGTAGGCCGGGAACGGCTGTCCCAGCTCCCCGGGGTCCTTGAACCGGTCCCGAGTACCCACAAGACGAGCGTATTCCGCTTCCTCGATCACCACCCGGAGCGTGTGGTACGGATGTCTGAGCGGTGAGAACCCAGCCTTGAAATGGAGCAGTGAATCCTCCGCTCCGCCGCGCCCACCGCCGAGATGCAGGAAGCGATGGCCTTGCCGACGTGCCCACAAGCTGATCTCATGGAACAGGAGCTTCATGGGCTGGTCCGCAGCGAAATGTTCGTCGTGTCCGGTCAAGTGCATCTGCACGATGTCGCCGGTCACAGCGAAGATGGCGGCCGCCGTCACCGTGTCATCGAGGACAGCGACAGCCAGGTGCAGGCGATCGCCGAGCGCCGCCCGCAGGCTCTCGAAGTAGGTGCTGCTGAAGTGGTAGTACGCGTCCGCCGAGCGACGTTCCATCGTGGCGCGGTACAGCGACTCGAACACGGGCGCGTACTTCCAGTCCTCATCGAACTCGACGACGTAGCCCTTCTTGAGGGCCTGTCTGATCTGCTGGCGGTGGTTGCGACGTGTCTGCTTCCACAAGTCTTCCTCGCTCAGCGTCAGGTCGACCGCAACGGTATCGCCGTGGCGGACAGCAAGCCCAACGCCTGCCGGTGGCTGTGGGTTCAGTAGCGGGTGCATGCGCACGAAGAGCGAGACCATCCCCATATCGCGGAGCAACTCGATCCCCGAGAGCAAGGCGCGGGCTTCGAAGGCGGCATCGGGCTCGCCTGTTTGCACGGGGCCTGGGTACCCGTATGGAGAGCTGGCATCTCTGAGCCCGTCTTCCACCGGGCGCACCACGAGCGGCAGCAACAGCTGTCGCTCGCCGTCCGCCACGATGAGCCCATGGGGTTCGCCACCGTCATTCAGGGCGCTGACAGCGACATACTCGGGCAGGTGGTAGAAGTCGTGTCTGGCCTGCGCCAGGATGTCTGTCCACGCCGTCGCGCCCGGCTCGACCAGGTGTGCCTCCAGTGCGTCAGGCATCGTTCGCCAGCCCGTAGCGCTTGCTCAAGATGTCGCGGATGGCGGAATAGTCCGACATCGCGCTCACGTCAGAGGGATCAAGGCTGATCCCGAAACGCTCTTCGATGGCCGACATCAGCATCAGATGGGCGACCGAGTCCCAGCTGGGCGTCACACCGTAGGCGGCTCCCTTGATATCGGGCTCATCGAGTCCGAGCGAGGACGCGATCAGTCCATCGAGCGTCTCCGCGTCAGTCATCTCGGGCTCCGCTGGTGGGCTGGGGACGGTGGTCCGCGGCGTGGGGTCGTCGCGCTGTCGTACGGGACATCAGAACCTCGGTAGTCGGTCGCTCCTGCCGGGCAGGATGCGTGGGGGTGGGGGCGCCAGGATCTGGGCTTCTTGCGTATCTGCCGTCACGGTGACACCGGCTCCGATGAGTGACATAGGGCCGATGTTGATGCCATCCCTGATCGTGCAGTTGGTGCCGAGGAAGCAGTTGTCGGCGACCGTCACCCAGCCCGAGATGGCTGTGCGCGAAGCCACGAAGCAATGGTCACCGATCACCGATCCGTGTCCCACGTGGCTGCCACTCCAGATGATGGTGTCGCTCCCGATGCTCGCGTATGGATGCACGATGACGTCATCAAGGATGAGCGTGTTGTCACCGATCTTGAGGTCCGGCCAGACCGACGCGCGCGGGCTCACGTGCGAGATGAGGCGGTACCCAAGGGACTTGGCCTCGTTGTAGCGTTGCTCGCGCAAGCGGTTCATGCCGCGATAGCCGAGCGCGATGAACATGTCGTGCGTCTGCGGCGGGTAGTGCTCGATGACCTGCTCGAAGGGGACGGTCGGAAGGTCGATGAAACGCTCTTCTGACAACCGCTCCGCGTCGACGGTCGCCGCAACGACCTCGTACGGGGAGTCGTGGTCGAGAAAGTACCGCAGGGTCCGTGCCAGCTTCCCGTTGCCGAACATGATGACGGGCTTGCGTGTCATCCGTCTTCTCCATCGCCCTCGGCATCCCCCGATGGCGCATGGGCAGCCGTGCTCCAGCCAAGCTCCTCGATGGGTACTGCGCGCACCGGCTCGGAGTCGCTGCCGCGCACGATCTGGCCGAGGGTCGCGAGCATGATGTGGGCGTCGAGGCGAAGCGACCAGTTGTCGACGTACCAGACGTCGAGCTCGATGCGCTGCTGCATCGGGACGTTGCGTCGTCCATGCACCTGCGCCCAGCCAGTCATGCCTGGCAGCACGTCATGCCGTCGGGCCTGCTCGGGCGTGTAGTAGTCAAGGAACTCGGTGAGAAGCGGCCGCGGGCCGACGATGCTCATCTCGCCGCGAATGACGTTCCACAGCTCCGGGAGCTCATCGAGACTGGTGCGCCGAAGGCCTGAACCCAAACGGGTGACGCGCCCACGCGAGTCTTCCAGGTCGGAGCGACCCGGGTCGGGATGGCGCATGGTCCGGAACTTGAGCAGCGTGAATGGTTCGCCGTTGAGGCCGGGGCGGACCTGGCGGTACAGCACGGGGTCGCCCATGCGCAGTCGGATGAGCAGCGCGATGAGGAGCATCACCGGTGCGGCGGCGACAAGCCCGCATGTCGCCAGCGTCAGGTCAAGACCGCGCTTGACGCGTCGAGCAAGGCGTGACTGTGGCCCACGGCGTCCAGTTGATGCGGTGGGCCCAGCACTCGCGGGTATGTTGCCGGGATCCCGCGCGCGGGATGGATCGTCTGCGGCGAGTCGATACAAGGCTGGCCTCATCGGTCGGAGGGTGTGAGAAGCACTGGGCGAGCGATGGTACCGCCCGTACGCACATGATGGAGCAAGCTGCCAGCGACGTCAGCAGTGAGGCAGCTGCAGCATGGAGACTGTGTTGCCCCTCGACACCGTGGCCGCGCGCCGCGATGCCGGATCTCAGCCTTCGCGAGGGTCTCCTTCCCACGAGCGGATGGCTTCGTAGTCGAGCTTGCCCGAGGTCGTGAGCGGCAGCTCGTCTACCTCCCGTACCACGATGGCCGAGCGATGCAAGTGCAGTCGCTGGGCCAGCGCGTCGACGGCGCGAGTCGCATCGCGGAAGGCGCAGTAGGCGCGGATGGACTCACCGCCATCGACGACGGCAACGGGACCGTGCTGCCCCAGCATGGCCTCCACCTCGTCGAGGCTGATGCGATGCCCGAACACCTTGGCGATCCGCTTCTGGCGTCCCACCAGGTAGAGGTATCCGTCGTCATCGAGGTAGCCGATGTCCCCGGTCCGCAGGACCCCACCGAGCTCGTCGCCTAAGGCGAGGTCGTCGGCGCCCGTCGCGTAGCCGAGCATGACGTTGGGGCCCTCGTACACGACCTCACCGACATCGTGGCCAGCAGCATCCTGCCTCTGCGGCTCGATGAGAAGCGAGCCGCCGGGGATCGCGAGTCCCGCCGAACCCAGCTTGGCCGGCAGGCTCGCGGGAGGCACGTACGCGATGCGCGCCGTGGCCTCGGTCTGGCCGTACATCACGTAGAACCGCCCACCGCGGCGGGACATGAACTCGGAGTAGACCTGTGTGAGCTCCACTTCGAGCGCGCCTCCGGCCTGCTGCAGGCTGCTCAGACTCGGTAGGTCCATGTCGCGGAACCCCGTGCGCTCGAGGATCCGAAACGAGAAGGGCACGCCCGCGAGGCTCGTGCAGCCGTACGTCCGGAACGCCTCCCAGAACGTCGGCTGGATGAGGTTCTGGTCGGTGACCACGACGGCCGCGCCGGCGAGCCAGTGGCTGTTCACGACCGAGAGACCGAACGTGTAGTGGAGGGGCAGCGAGGTGATCGGTCGCTCCTCAGGGGTGAGCTCCAGGTACGTGGCGATGGCTTCTGCGTTGCTCAGGACACTGCGAGACGCAAGCCGGACGAACTTCCGGCTTCCGGTCGTGCCGGACGTGCTCAGCAGGAGTGTGAGCTCAGGGTGCAGTTCAGGTGGCGTCCCGGATGTCGGGCGAACGACGTCAAGCCCCGTGGCGCGGCTGCTCGAGGACGTGTCGAGTCCGACGTCGCGGAGCGAGTCGGCCAGCCCGGCGGCACCCATCACGATGGACGGTCGGTAGTCGGCGATGAGTCCGACGAGTGCCTCGGGGTCGGTCGCACCGTCGATCAAGGCGACGGCGTGCCCGCCTAGCGTGGCGGCGGCATAGGCCATCAGCGTCGCCAGGTCGTTGCGACAGGAGATGAACACGAGCTGTCGCTCAGCGCCGATCTCGTTGCCCATCACCTCCGACGCAGCGATGAGTTCGTCGTAGGACACGCGGGCGCCGGTCGCAGCGTCGATGATCGCCGGGCTGCTCGATGGCGTCAGCAGGCGCCGCATGCTCGTGTCGTCGCGCACGGGTCAGGCGTGTTCGATCTCTGGCCCCCGAGGCTGGCTGGCGTCGAGGATCGCGCGGTAGCTGAACCGCACAAGGTAGGCGACCCAGGCCGCGATGCCGAGGAACTTGAACCCATCCTCGATGAAGAGGCCCCAGTCGAGCCCGACCCCCAGAGCCTCTGACTCACCAAGAAGGGATTGGGTCACGAAGTCCGCGCCGATCGATCCGGCGAACAACCCCAACGCGGCCACGAGAAGCGTCCACTCGGAACGACGGATGACCGCGAGGTTGAGGAGGGCATAGAGACTCACGAGCACGAGGTAGCCGACGATCACGTGTCGCTCGCGGAGACCCAGGACACGCGACGCGAGATCGTCGTGGATGAGGAACTGGTCGTCGATCGCCAGGAGCACGGTCAGCAGCGCTGACGAGAGCAGGAAGATCCGCATGGCCCGGGAAAGGCCCAGCCGGTGGGATAACGCGAAGGTGAACAGGCAGATGCTGGCGGCGAACCACCACAGGATGATGCCCAGCGAAGACACGGTACCAGCAAGTGGATGGAAGTCGAAGAGTTGGGCAGGGTCGCGGAACAGCCACCCCATGTCGACGTCGCCGAGGACGGCGACGATCGCCACGATGATGAGGACGATCAGGGCCGGCACCAACACGAGCAAGACGCGTGCGCGCGCTCTCGTGCTGGTCTGCTGCGTTCCAGGTTCGTTCACGCTGTCTTCCTCCGGCTGTTGGGTCCCGCTAGGCTACTGCCCGCAGTGGGAAGCGGATGGATAGACAGACACCGCGCCGTTCTCGGCGCGGTGTCTGTCATGTGTTGCCTGCGGATCCCCGCCTAGCGCATCGCGCCCCGGCGGAAGATGTCTTCGGCGCCGTTGTTGTCGTTCTTGAACATGTTCTTGGCAGTGGACTCGAAGGCGATGAAGCGCCCATCACCGGAGATTGCCGGGTCATCGCTGTCGCCGAACTTCGCCCGGGCGCCGGTAGTCGTCAGGCTGACGATCTTCGTGGTCTTCTTGATGCGATCGCGCAGGAAGACGTCCCACTTGTTATTGGTGTCCTTGGCAACCAGGTTGGGGGCCTTGGACTCGAAGGCGATGTAGCGTCCGGTGTTGCTGATGACCGGGTCACCGCTCCAGCCATCGCCCTGCTTCCCGCTGTTGCTGACGCTGATGCGCCAGATCTTGCCCTTGACCATGTCACGCAGGAACACGTCAGTGCCCTTCGTGGTCTTGCCGGTGACCAGATTTCGTGCCTTCGAGCTGAAGGCCACGTAGCGACCGTTGCTGTTGACAGTCGCGTTGCTGCTGCTGGCCGTCCCCGGCTTGCCCGCTCTGCTCATGCTCACCAGCTTGGTCGTGCCCGTATCGAGGTCGTGGAGGAAGACGTCCCGCACGCCGTTCTTGTCCCTCGCCAAGAGGTTGCCCGCGTTGGAGTCGAATGCCACCCAGCGACCGTCGGCTGAGACGTCCGGGTCGCGGCTCGCGCCGTTGCCCTGTGCGCCCCGCGACGAGACGCTCACACGCTTGGTCTCGCCGGTGGTGAGGTCGTGGACGAAGACGTCAAGGCGGCCGTTGGTGTCGCGGCTCACGAGGTTGGTCGCCTCGGACTCGAAGGCGATGATCGTGCCATCGGCGGAGATGGCCGGATCCTCGCTGGGGCCATCGGCCTGCGCGCCGCTCGAGCTCACCGAGACACGGACCGTGGTGCCAGCCTGGCGGTCTCGTACGAAGATGTCTGTCTGCCCGTTGTCGTCACCCGCAACGAGGTTGGAGGCCGAGGATCCGAAGACCACGTAGCGACCATCAGCCGAGACGTCGGGACCCCAGCAGTCACCGTTGGACTGGCCGCCGCCGTTCCGCAGGCTCACGCGTTCGGTCGTCCCGGCAGTCTGGTCCCGCAGGAAGCAGTCATACTGCCCGTTCGTATCGTCAGCGACGAGGTTGTCAGCCGCGGATTGGAAGACCACGAACTGCCCGGTCTTGGAGACGTTCGGCTCGCTGCTCTCGTCATTGCCCGTGGTGACGGGCGGGCTCGACCTGCTGATCAGGACGGTGGATGCGCCCGCCGCGAGCGCCGGAGTCAAGAATGTCGCGGTGAGCGCCAAGGCGCCCATGGCGATGAGAGCGCGCGAGCGCTGATTGTGGAGCATGCGGTCTGGCCCCCTCCATTGATTCGAGTGGCTGTCCCGTCGGGACGATATCGATGCCTGAGGCTCGGTCTCGGGTAGGTTCGAGGATAGCGCCACTTCGGAAATGCGCAGTGGGTGACAGGGCCGACAGCGTGGACAGGACGCACCGCCCCTGTCCAGAGCGGTCTCGCAGGGGTCTGCCTGAGGCTCAGGGGGCTTGATGCGATTCTCTGATGCAGGGCACCCGCGGGTCAGTCAACTGGACCGGTAGAGGTCTTCCCAGCGGTCGGCGATCTGCTCGAGGCCGAACGACTGCACGATGTGTTGGCGCGACCTGTCGCCCATGGACTGTCGGTCCTTGGACGCCAGTGCCATGAGGCGAAGCATCTGGCTCGCCAGTCGCTCAGGACGCTGAGCGGGCGCCAGAAAGCCGGTGGCCGCGTCCTGGACGATATCGCGGCTGCCGCCGACATCGGTGGTCACGATCGGCAGGGCGCTGGCGGCAGCCTCAAGCAGGACCATCGGCAGCCCCTCCCAGGCGGAGGACATCACGAAGGAATCGGCGGCTTGCATCAGCGCGCGCACGTCGCTGCGCAATCCCAACAAGGAGACGTTCTGCCGCAGCGCCGACTGGTCGATCTGGTCCTCGAGTGTCGATCTCAGGGGGCCGTCCCCGGCGATCAGCAGCCTCACGTCTGGGACGGTGTCCTTGACTATCCGTATTGCGGCGAGAAGGTCCGAGTGACGCTTTGCCTCGACAAGGCGCCCAACTGACAACCACGTGAAGCTGTCACCCAAGGCGAGCGCCGATCGGGTTGCGTCGCGAAGACCTGGATCTCGCTCGTACGCCTCGGTGCGTATCCCGTTGGGGACCAGTAGCGATCTTCCTCGGCGCGCCGCGTGGCGCCGGACTGCTTCCTCGACGGCGACTCGGCTTACCGTTGTGGTGATGTCCGCGAGGCGGTCCGTGAGGCGGTAGGCGAAGTAACGCCACTGGTGACCCTCGTCCTGATTGTGCATCGTCGAGATGAGGCGAGGGCTGGGCACGAGGTATCCGGGTCACGCGGGTAAGGAGGTTCGCATGGACCATGTGCCCGTGCACGACGTCAGGTCTCCATGCCGATAGCAGCCGAGCGAGCCGTACAGGCGCCCGCGGATCCGGGAACCCCCTGGTCATCCCGAGCGAGGCGAGTCGGACGCCTGCGTCCTGGAGGGGCAAGAACTGCTCGTGCATGGGCAGCATGCTGATGACGCCGACGCCCCAGCCGCGCGGCCGGAACGTGGCGGCGAGGTCGTAGACCTGCCGTTCTGCCCCTCCGACGCCGGTCGATGTGATGACGTAGACGACGCGAAGCGGTGGCCTAGACATGCGCCACATCACCACGCAGGAGCTGGGCGTAGAGGTGTTCGTGCTCCTCGATGAGGGGCTTCAGGTCGTAGCGTTCGACCATCAAGCGACGGCCACGATCGCCCATCGCCGAGCGCTCCTCAGGGCTGCGGGCAAGGTCGATCCATGGCAGCTGCCATCTCCCGCGTCGCCCCGACAGGCACCACGACCCCTCGGTCCTCGCCGACCAGCTCGCGACTCCCCCTGGCGGCGGACGCGATCACGGGAACCTCGAGCGCAAGTGCCTCCATGATCGACCGGGGCAGGCCTTCGCGCTTGCTCGCCTGGACCAGGGCGATGGCTGGTGCGACGAGGGGTCGAACATCTGACACCTGCGCGATGGCGACTCGATCGGCCACACCAAGCTCCTCGGCGAGCTCTGTGACCAGCGAGTGCCTGCCGCCGCTCCCGAGGAATAGCAGCGCGGGACCGCGTTCACTCATCTGTGCCAGGGCGCGTACCACGTCGGTCGGTCGCTTGTTGTCGTTGAGCTCACCAACCGTCACGAAGTAGGGTCGGTGAGGGTCCATTCCCAGCTCTTGGAGGGCGACGCGAGAGGACTCGGCGGTCACGTTCGCTCGCGAATACCAGCCTGTGTCAACGCCGATGCCATGCATGTGGCGCAGCCGATGGCGGGGGACCAACCTGTACCGCCGTGCGGCCGCCGCGTCTTCCTCATCGATCACAACGAGCACGTCGGTCCACCGGCCGGCAACCTGCTCGGCAGTCCGGAAGACGACGTTGGATAGGGGATGACCGTAGCGATGGAAGTGGAACCCGTGTGCGGTGTAGACAACGAAGGGCCGCGCTGCCCGAGGCACGCGCCTCCCCACGGTGCGAGTGACGAACGACGCGATCGGCGTATGCACATGAACGATGTCATAGCCGGAACCGATGATCGACTGAAGCGTCCCGGCGCTCGCCAGGAGCCCTCGCACGTCCTTGAGTGACCGTGTGAGAGGCAGATCGTAGGCTCGCTCGAACTCGCTGGCTCTCGGGTCTTGGTTCAGCCCGTTGGCGGCCCCGTCGACGCGCCATCCAAGCGACCGGAAGTGTCGGACATACGGCACAAGGAAGTGCATGGTGCCGGGCACGGTCGTGACGACGAGGAGCGATGCAGGCGCCGCAGTCACGCGCCGTCCCCGAGTTCGCGATACATCTGTGCGACCTGCCGCGCGACCGCCGTCGAGGAGTAGGACTCCAGGACCGCCGCACGGGCCTGGCGACCGATCCGATGTCGCAGGCTCGCGTCGTCCATCGCGCGTCTCAGGCAGTCGACCAAGCCTTCGCGGTCGCCCACATCGAAGTTGAGCCCGGTGACGCCGTCCCTCACGATGACGTCGTTGCCGTGGCCTCGCGTGACTATGGGCATCACACCCATGAACGATGCTTCCAACAACGCGACAGAGAGCCCTTCGAACCACTTGAGCTTCTTGTCGCCGGACGCGTTGACGAAGAGATCTGCCGCTCGCAGATAGGTCACCGCATCGTCCGTCGGTCCATCGATGCGCACGGACTCCATGCCAGACGCCTGCCGGCGGAGCCTGTCGTTCTCAGATCCGGTCCCCACGATGAGTAGCTGGCCACGATGATCGGGAGGCAACTGTGACCACGCTTCGATCAGCAGATCCACTCGCTTATAGGGCTCCAGTCGGCCCATGTACAGCGCTACGATGTCGTCTGGCGCCAGTCCGAGTGATTGCCGAGCCGCCTTTCGCTCATCGTCGTCGGCTGGGCTGTACACCGACGCATCGATACCGTTGGGAATCTCCCGGATGTCCTCACCCTTCACTCCGGCGCGCTTGAGCACGCGCGTGTTCTCCGGGTTGATCGAGGTGAAGAGGTCCGTCGCGCGGACCATCCCCCGGATTCGTAATCGTCCCTTGCGGCTGCGACTGCGCGTCACGATAGGCCACTCGCCGTGGATGGTCGTGACTAACCTTCGACCGGGCAAGAACCTTGCCGCCATCCCCACGAACGTCGAGGTGTCGATGTCCTGGACGTGCAGCATCCGGTAGTCGCTCCATCGCGTTGCAAGCAAGGCGATGGCAGCAAGGCCGAACGTCAGCGAGTTCAACTTGGTGTGGCCCGGACGACCCAGGCGGTACACGGGCACGCCCTTGATCGTCTCGCGAGGTGCGTCGCTTGCGGCGAGGCGGCGAGTCAGCACGATCACATCCTCGCCCTCGTCCTTGAGGGCGCCAGTGAGTGTTTCGGTCGCTCGCTCGGCGCCACCGATGATCGGGCGATAGCTGCCGATGATGTGACAGACACGCAAGGATTCTTCCTCTCGTCTTCGTGAGTGAAGGCTGATACTGACGGACGGCTGCGATGATGTCAGGAGCCCTCGGTCCGGGAGAGGCTGCTTCTCGGTGCGCAGCGGCAACGGCTCCCCACGCGCTCAGACCGGGTGCCCAGCATGGGGATGCTGGCTGCTCTGCCCCGCGGTGATCGCATCGTGGAATCGTCTCCCGCTCAGTCGCACACGTCGATCCAGCTCCATCGACTGCATGCGTCGAGTCGACTCGGATGTCCTGCTGGGGGGCGACGCCGGTATACTCCTGCCCGCAACGCTGTGCTCCGACCCTCGCAGTAGTCTCCACGTGCACTCAGCCTGCTCGTTGGCCGAGCGCCGACCGAAGTGGCGCCCGACATGGGCTGTCGTCGATGGGTGCGGATCGATAGGAGGCTGTACGTGAAGGCACTGGTGACGGGTGGCGCTGGGTTCATCGGACACCACTTGGTGCGCTCGCTCCTCGACCGTGCCGATGACGTCGTCGTCCTCGATGATTTCTCGACTGGCTCGCACGCGCGCCTCGTACCCTTCGCCGACAGAGTGAAGGTGATCGAAGGTTCGATCATGGAGCCGGACGTGCTCGACGAGGCAGCCGCCGGCTGCGACGTGATCTTCCATGAAGCGGCGCTCGTGTCCGTCGAGCGCTCGTTCGTTGAACCCATCCTCACCAACGATATCAACGTGTCAGGGACGATCGAGGTCGTTCTGGCGGCGGCACGTCAGGGTGTGCGCCGAGTCGTCTTTGCCTCGTCCTCCGCCGTGTACGGCGTGCCGCCCGAGTTGCCATGCCGAGAGTCCATGAGGCCATCACCAGAGTCTCCATACGGCGCGAGCAAACTCGCCGCCGAGGGCTATCTGCACACCCTCGGCGAGCACCGCTCGGTGGAGACCGTCGCGCTGCGCTACTTCAACGTCTATGGACCAGGGCAGGACCCCAAGTCCGACTACGCCGCGGTGATCCCGTTGTTCATCACGGCGCTGCTAGACGGTCGTCGCCCCACCGTCAACGGCGATGGCAACATCACCCGGGACTTCATCTATGTCGATGACGTGGTCTCCGCCAATCTGCTCGCAGCCGATGCTGAGGATGCCTGTGGAAGGACGATGAACGTCGCCAGCGGCGAACAGACTTCGTTGCTCGAACTCCTTGATGCGATCGGGCACGCCACCGGCGCCGATGTAGATCCTGTGTTTGGACCGCCGCGTGCGGGAGACATCAGGCATTCCGTGGCTGACGTATCGCGTTCGCACTCGCTCCTCGGCCACGTGGCCGCAGTGCCTTTCGCTGAAGGGATACGCAGGACGGCCGCCTGGTACCAAGCCAATGGCGCCCTCGGGTGACGGCTTGGACTTCGCAGCTCTCTCGATCCGGCGGGGTCAAACGGTCTTGGTAACGGAGCAGCCGGCATCGGCGCCGGTGGCTTCCCGATGACTTCGATCCGTCTCGCGTACCTCGTGCACCAGCTCATCACTGGCGGGGCCGAGTTGCAGATGATCGCCCTCGCGGAAGGTCTTGCCAAGGATGGCTTCGCTGTCGATTTCGTTGTCCGGGGCGGTGCCGGCCCGAACGACGAGCGCGCCCGTGCCGCCGGCGCCAACGTCCGATTGATAGGTAGGCCGTCATCTTCGGCGATGCCGCTGCTGACCCGGTACGCACGGCGTGCCGAGAAGCACGCCCGTTGGATCACGACGGCCCGCCGGGAGAGGTACGACATCGTGGACGCGTGGCTCCATCCAACCGATGTCTTCGCTGCTTTGACGGGACCGCTCACGCGGTTCCCCGTGGTCGCGTCGGCGCGACTGGATCTGCTGCCTCGGATCCGAGTCGGTCCGGCAACACGTTTGCTTTACACCTCGGTGAACCGCCTGACTGACGTCGTCGTGGCCAATTCCGACATCGCGGCGACCGAGGCGATAAGGGTTCAGGGGGTGCCTGCGCACAAGATGCGGGTGATCCGCGGAGGCGTCCGGTTGCCCAGGTCGTTCACCACCGTCGAGAGACGGGCGCAACGATCAGCGATCGGGGTCTCAGACGACGATCTCCTGATCGGATGTGTCGGCACCTTCAGGAGCATGAAGCGACAGGACCTCCTTATCGAGGCCTTCGCTCGTCTGCTTCCCGAGCGCGCCGACCTCCGCCTCGTACTAGTTGGAGATGGCGATCTGAGGCCCGCGATCGAGCGACAGATAGCGGCGCTGGGCCTTGGCAAGCACGTGATCCTCTACGGGACCGCTTCCGACGTCGCTCCGCTCTACAACGCATTCGACCTGTTCGTGCAAGCTTCCAATAGCGAGGCTCTCCCCAACGTGCTGCTCGAGGCCGCGGCCTCGGGTCTGCCGCTCGTCGCCACCGCCGCCGGCGGGACGGGAGAGTTGATCCGCGATGGTGAAACAGGCATCCTGGTGCCGATCGACGACCTTGAAAGTCTGACGACAGGTATCCGGCGCGTCCTGAGTGACGCTGACTTGCGGCGACGAACAGGCATGGCCGCTCGCGATCTTGTCGAGCGCGACTACGGGATGGATCGCTTCGTCCGGGAGTATGCGGATCTCTATCGCGAGCAACTGGCAGCCAAGAGACCGCACACGACGCGGTAGCGACCCGAGCGCGGCCCGACCGACCCCTCAGGTGGCGGCGCGCCGTTGTACAGAGGCAACGGGCTGAGTCCAGCCGCCACGCTGGCATCCTCGGTGATGCAGGTAGACTTCCGGCGTCGTTCACTTCGAACGATGGCCATGGAGTCAAGACCCACGTGAACCGCGAGTCGATACGCGCCGCCATTCAGGGCCTGCTGGTCGCAGGTGGGTTGGCGGTGCTCACCGTTGGGTGTGTCTCTGCGGCGAAGGAGACGACCGGCCCTGGAGAGGACCCGTCGACGCCTTCGCCGGTCGCCTCGGCTGCCGGGGAGCTCGAGCCTGAGCGCACCCAGGCACCCCTAGGACGCCGCCTCGACGTGCCGGCCTCCATCGATGCCAGTGGCCGCAAGGACGTGCACTACAGGCTGCAGGAGTTCGTGAACGATGCTCCCAACGGCTCCACGATCGTGTTCAAGGCCGGTGGCACGTATCGCCTGGGCGAGGTCCTGCGCGTCCTGGGCAAGAAGCGCGTCACGCTCGATGGCAACGGCGCCACGCTCAAGCTCACCGGCCCCATCGATTTCTTCGGTGCCGGCATCTTCGTCGAGCGGCTGAGCGAGGACATCACCATCCGTGACCTCACCATCGTCGGCCAGCACACGGCCGCCGGCACGAAGGACGCCCTGGGCAGTGGCGAGAACCAGAACGCCATCGCGGTCTACGGCAGCACCAACGTGCTCATCGAGCGGGTCGACATCCGGCGCGTCGGGGGTGACTGTCTGTACGTCAGCGCCCACGATCGGCGGATCTGGTCCGACGGCGTCACCTTCCGTGACTCCACCTGCCGGCTCACCGGGCGCATGGGCGTGACCGTCATCGCCGGCTCGCGCGTGCGCGTCGTGAACAACACCTTCGACGAGATCGGTTACGCGGTCGTCGGCATCGAACCCGACGCCGGCAACGAGGGCGCGCGCGACGTCGTCGTGCGGGACAACACCGTCGGCAGCTACAGCCTGACCGACCAGTACGAGGGCTTCCTCTTCTATGCCTGCAACGCGCCCTGGAGCGATGGCGCGGTCGTGCGCGACGTGACCGTCAGCGGCAACACCGTCGCGGGCAACCTCGCCGGCAAGGGTGGCATGCGCGGCATCCACACCCTCGTCTGCGCGAAC
This sequence comes from uncultured Chloroflexia bacterium, assembly GCA_963712735.1. Taxonomy (GTDB): domain Bacteria; phylum Chloroflexota; class Limnocylindria; order Limnocylindrales; family CSP1-4; genus JAFMJV01. The sequence continues at coordinate 166,654 of CAVQIZ010000003.1, forward strand.
GTCACACCCACCAACTACACCATCACGAACAACACCGCGGCCAAGGCCGTCGCGGGCCCCGTGCTGCGCATCGAGGACGCCGACGGCGTCACCGTCACCGGCAACAAGCAGCCGCTCTCCTCGGGCTCGCTGGCCACGTTCTCAGGCTCGACCAACGTGACCTACGACGGAAACGACACGTGACGCATCTTCCGATCGCCGAGCTCCGCGCGAGGCGCGAGGTGCGGTTTGCCCATGCGGGTGGGGGATGAGATGACCAGGCGATTGGCCACACAAGCCGACCACCCACGAGCGGTCATCTCGCGCAACTACCCGAGAGGCGTGACCGTCAGTCGGCCCGGCGAAATGTTGTCTCTCGGCCAGCGAAGCTCAGGTGGCGGATCCTCGTACTGGCAGGCCGATGTCCGAACCACGGTGGTCGGCCTCGCTGTCGTGGCGCCGGTCGTGCTCGCGATGATGGTCGGATCAGGCGTGCTCGTCCTCCTCGCGTCGGCCATCGTGCTCGCGATGTCGCTGCTGTCCCCGGTGACAGGTCTGGTCGCGCTGGCCTTCATGACGCCGTTTCCGCGACCCCTCGAGATCCCTTCCCCGGGGCTCTACGTCGCGATGATCGCCGCGATCATCCTCGGCACCGTTATTCGACTGCCGATCGATCGACCGCGCTTGCGTCGGCCCTCGATGGACGTGCTCCTGATCGGCGCCTTTCTCTTGTTCGTGGCCGCCGGTGTTCTGGTCGCCCCGCTCGAGGGCCCGTCGAGTCCTCGAGGCAGCGCGATCGCCTCCTTGTTCGCGGTTTTCATGACAGGGGTACTCACGTTCATCGCAGCACGTATCGTGCTTCTGGGCCGGTCGCCGTACCCGGTACTTGCCGCGATGCTCGCTTCAGCCATGCTCGCATCCGCGATCGCGCTGGCCCAGCCCAGCGGAGCCGAAGAGTACCTTCGGAGACCTCGCCGTGGAAGGCGAGGTGCCGAACCGCGTCACGGGCCCGTTCTTCGATTCCAACTACTTCGGTGCGTACCTCGCGGCTGCGGCCACACTGGGAGTCGCGTGCGCCGTGATCGCTCGGTCAGCAAGGTTGAAGGCCGCCATCATGGCCCTCACCGCGGTCATCGGGTTTGTACTCGTGCTTACTCTCTCTCGGGGCGCACTGGTGGCCCTCGTCGCTGGTCTCACGACCCTCGCATTCACTCGTGGGCGTCGGGTTGGGCTCGCGGCTGTGGCAGCGATCCTCCTTCTGGGCGTCGCCCTCTGGCCGCTGTTCGCGGAGCTGCGCTACGGCACAGACTCGGGTCTGGCGCGCGCCGGAGTGAGTTCTCAGCTGGAGAACTCGGGCCGCACTGGAGCGTGGATTGCGGGCCTGGAGGTCTTCCAGTCGTCTCCGCTGGTCGGCGTTGGCTGGGGGAGGCTCGTCGAGGAGGCATCGACCGGGATCGCGGCCCACAATTGGTACATCGCGGTCCTGGCCGAGACCGGCATCACCGGCTTCATCTTGTGGATGCTCTTCATCGTGGCGTCCGTGCTGGCATTGCGCAGGAGACCACAGGCTGCCCAGACGGTCGGGTTCTCCGTCCTCGCCACCTGGATGGTGGCGGCCCTGTTCATCGAGGTTCCGGTGGTCTACGGCTCAGCGGGCTTGGTGCTGATCGTCCTGGCGGCGGCGATCGCTTCGGACTGGACGCCTCGGGGCCGGGACGTCGAAGCCCAACGATAGGGGAACCAAGCTCGGGCAAACGCCGAAACGAGGCGGAGCGAAATCGGCGCTGACAGCTCTTGGCAACTGCGCGAACGGTCGAGGCCCTCTTGGTCACGGCCGACACCAGAGGCCACGAGCGCCCGCCACTCGAGTGATGTCGTGGATCCTAGCCTGGCCTACGCCAACGCGAGGCGGCCCCTGCGTCTTGCTGCCGATGGTCGGGCGCTATGGCGCGGTCCGACGCGACCGCATCCAGTGCGCGCCGCGTGTCGCAATGCGGGCCGCCCGGGGCGGAGTAAGTGCCTCAACGACGGCGGCCGCCGTTCGCAGCGACGGGTTCATGCGCCACGCCTGCCGCGACACCATCCTCGCGAAGCGGCCCTCACCCCCCATCGTCGCGTGATGTGACAACTCCTGGAGCAGCTGAGCGTACTGCTGCGGATACTTCTGCCGCATGTCAGACCCGAGGTACCGATGAATGTGTCTCAAGGTCCACATCTTCCCTTGGGCGTAGGCGGGATCATATCGGTAGTGGAGCAGGCGATCGGATCCGGAGCGGTCCTTGAGCTGCAAGGCATCATCGATCAGCAGCGCCGGCCCGAAGCGAAGGACGCGGGCCCACAGAACACCTTCACCACCGTTGGCTCTCGCCTCGTGACGCATCGAGGCAAGGAGGTCGCGACGGATGAGTTGGAAGTAGTCCCCCGCGAGGCGTCCAGCCAGGTAGTCGTCAAGGGTGATCTCCCCGCTGCGCCTGATCTCTCCGTTGGTACCTCTCGGGAAGCCCTGAGGCTCGCGAGTCGCCGCGTCTATGGCCCCGGCGTACACCATCGAGTATGTCGAGCCGTGTGCTTCGATGGCACCTACGGCCGTGGTGATTGCCCCTGGAACGAGCATGTCGTCGCTGTCGTTGTAGCCGAAGTACTTGACATCGTCGCCCAGGCGATCGAGTGCCGTGTTCCTTGCGGCTGTCACCCCCCGGTTCGTCTCGTGTCGCAAGACCTCTACGCGTTCGTCTTCCTCGTAGTGCTCGAGGACCCTGGCGGTGCCGTCAGTCGAGCCGTCGTCGACTATCATCAATCGGAAGCGTGGGTAGTCTTGACTGAGGACGCTTTCGACGGACTCGGGAAGGATGTGCGCGCGATTGTAGGTAACCGTGATGATCGTGACCATCGGGGGCATCGGTGGGTCGTTCTCCATTGGGTGGAACAGTCCCTCTCGGCGGTGCGGCGGCCTCGAGCCGCGTCACTCCGGGCCGCGGGCGGCCTGCATGATACTCGCGCCACCTGCCTGAGTCGGGCGACTCTGCCGGCGCGTAGTGTCCGCCAGCAGTACTCGAACGCGCCGACCTGAGGATTGGGCCAAACCGATTATGCTTTGGGCAGTCGTCGATTGATAGGTTGTCTGACTAGGCCAGCATCCCAAGTCGGCCACAAGGCAGGCTCCCTGCAGTCTCGCCCTTGTGACGCATGCTCGCCCTGGTGCCCAAGGGAGGGTTGGCTGATGGTCCTGGTCTCGCCCCTCGCGCAGCGCACTCGATGACCGAGCCGACGAGTCCTGTTCCTCCCTTCGGCGTTCGCGCCGCGGTCGATGATCGCCGACCCGCCGCCGGCGAGTGCGCTCGCACACGACTGACCCGCTCCCCGACGGGACGATGACGAGTCCTGAGTCACGCCCGGTCTCGCTGGCCGCGGTCGGGCGCACGACACTGCTGCTCACAGGCTCAGCAGTCGTCGTCCAGATCATCGGGTTCGCGCGGCTGCTGTTCCTGGCCGCGGAGGTCGGGATCGCCAATGCATACGACGCGCTGCTCATCGCGCTGGCGGCGCCGCTGGCGCTGGTCGGAATCCTCACGGCGGGTCTCTCGACGGCGATCGTACCCGCCTACGCCGAAGCCAAGGAAGAGCAAGGCTCACGGGCCGCAAGGCGACTCGTAGGCACGGTGCTCGTCTGGACGGCTATCGCAGGGTCACTTCTCTCGTTGGCCCTGTGGGTGTTTGCAGAGCCCATCGTTGCCATCACCGGCCCCGGCCTGGCTGCGACAGGAAACGAAGCAGAAGCTGTGCGCTGGCTCCAGGTCCTGGCTCCGCTTGGCTTCCTGCTGGCCATCTCGAGCATCTTCTACGCACTGTGCCAAGTCGAGTTCCTCTTCCCAGCGATGGCCGTTGCCTCGGTCGTGGCGCCGCTAGTCACGCTGGCGATCACCGTGGCCTCCTGGGGATCCATGGGGTTGGATGGCTTGGTGCTTGGCACCCTCGTGGGCGAGACAACAAGCCTGAGCATCCTCGTTGCCGCGACGCTCATCGGCCGCGTGGCCCCATCACCGGGGCTCGCGCCCCGGGGTCTTGGGCTGAGGGCCTTGCTCCGTCATGCAGTGCCGCTATCGGCAAGCGCCGCCATCCTGGAGGCCAACATGGTGTTCGATCGAGCGGTGGCCTCGTGGCTCGCGCCCGGCGGCGTGAGTGCCCTTCGCTATGGTGAGTCCATCGTCAGGATTCCCTTCGCGGCGATCCTTCCGGCCTGGAGCAAGGCGCTGTATCCCGCACTTGTGAGTGCTGACCGCGATCGAGAGCAGGCAGCTCTGGCGGAGATGACACAGCGTGTGCTCCGTTACACACTCGTCTTCTTCGTACCGCTCGCTTGGATGACGCTCGCCGTCGCACCCCTCGCGGTCGCGACCGCATACGACCGAGGAGCATTCACCGGCGCGGACCTCCGGCTCACCGCAGAGCTGGTTGCCGTCTCGGCACCCCTGATCGTGACCTGGACCGTCGCACCGACACTGGTCGTGGCATTGAACGCACGTCGAATGGGCATGGTGATGATGATCGCGAGTGTCGTGAACGTGACGTTCAACCTGGTCCTGAACGTCGTGCTCGGACTCCTCCTCGGCGTGATCGGCGTCGCGCTTGCTACGACGTTGGTGTCGGTCGTCATGGTCGTCTACTTCAGTCACCGGCTCGCCCGCGCGGAGCCGGCCTTCCACCCGCGAGTCCTTGGCGGGACGTTCGCCCGAGCATCGCTCGCGATCCTCCCCATCGCCATCGTCTTCGGCATCCCGATCTGGGCCGGGGTGGTCGATGGCGACCTCGCTCAGCGGGTAGCCCTCCTTGCCGTCGTGGGGGTGGCCGGGCTGACGTGGTACTACGGCATCGCCCGTCGCTTGGGCTTGCAGGAGGCTGACGCGATCGTGGCATTCGGCAAGGGCACGCTGCGACGCGTCGTGGGTCGTCTGCTCATCCGGGGTTAGTCGGATCTTCGACGCGGGTCAAGGCGCGCCGCAGTCTTGCCGCGTGGTTTCTGTGTGTGCACAGGAAGGCCCCTGTCACCGCTCCGGATGGAGCCGGTGGCAGGGGCCGACGGGTCGGCGGTCAGCCGTCGTAGGTCACGTTGGTCGAGCCTGAGAACGTGGCCAGCGAGCCCGAGGAGAGCGGCTGCTTGTTGCCGGTGACGGTGACGCCGTTGACGCTCAGTGATGCGCAGCACGGGGCCCGCGACGGCCTTGGCCGCGGTGTTGTTCGTGATGGTGTAGTTGGCGGGTGTGACGTGTCGCGCAGACGAGGGTGTGGAGGCCGCGCATGCCACCCTTGCCGGCGAGGTTGCCCTCGACGGTGTTGCCGCTGACGGTCACGTCGCGCACGACCGCGCCATCGCTCCAGGGCGCGTTGCAGGCGTAGAAGAGGAAGCCCTCGTACTGGTCGGTCAGGCTGTAGCTGCCGACGGTGTTGTCCCGCACGACGACGTCGCGCGCGCCCTCGTTGCCGGCGTCGGGTTCGATGCCGACGACCGCGTAGCCGATCTCGTCGAAGGTGTTGTTCACGATGCGCACGCGCGAGCCGGCGATGACGGTCACGCCCATGCGCCCGGTGAGCCGGCAGGTGGAGTCACGGAAGGTGACGCCGTCGGACCAGATCCGCCGATCGTGGGCGCTGACGTACAGACAGTCACCCCCGACGCGCCGGATGTCGACCCGCTCGATGAGCACGTTGGTGCTGCCGTAGACCGCGATGGCGTGCTGGTTCTCGCGGCTGCAGCAGGCGTCCTTCGTGCCGGCGGCCGTGTGGTGGCCGACGATGGTGAGGTCACGGATGGTGATGTCCTCGCTCAGCTGCTCGACGAAGATGCCGGCACCGGAGAAGCCGATCGGGGCCGGTGAGCTTGAGCGTGGCGCCGTTGCCATCGAGCGTGACGCGCTTCTTGCCCAGGACGCGCAGGACCTCGCCCAGGCGATACGTGCCACCGGCCTTGAACACGATCGTCGAGCCGTTGGGAGCGTTCCGGATGAAGGTGTTGCAGCTCGGCCGAGACGTCCCGTGAGCCGGTCGCATCGATGGAGTTGGGAACGTTGATGGCGTTCGCAGGCGCAGGCGCAGGCGTCGGTGCCGCGGTGGGCTTGGGCGTCGGTGCCGCGGTGGGCTTGGGCGTCGGCGCCGCGGTGGGCTTGGGCGTCGGCGCAGGCGTCGGCTCCGACACGGCCAGGCCGCTCGTCGTCAGGGACTGGTCGTTCGATGCGGCCCAGTTACCTGCAGCGTCCTCGGAGATGGCGCGGAAGTGGTATCGTCGTGCCCGGTTCCAGACCATCGATCGTCTGGACGTGGGTGGTGTAGTCGAAGCTGGTTTCCTTGGTCGTCTTGCTGCCGTACGAGGTCGTCGGCCCGAACTCGATGCGACCAGTCGCAGGCTCGTCGAGTGTCCAGGTGATCGTCGCGCTCGTTTGCGTCACGTCAGCCACCGATACGTCCACGAACCTCGGCGGGGTCGTGTCTCTCTCAGCCGGCGCTGGCGTGACGGCGGGCGGGTTCTTCGGCGCTGGCGTGACGGCGGGCGGGTTCGTCGGCCTCGGTGTCGGGTCCAGGGCAGGCGTCGGCGCTGGATCGCGCGGGGGCGATATCGGTCAGAGCTGTCGTGAACGTCATGTTCTCGTGAGACCGTCTTGTTGCCGGCCTCATCCTCGCTGACGACCCGGAAGTGATACGTGGTGCCTGGTTCAAGCGGCCCGAGGTTGCGAAGATGGGTGGTGTGTTCGTAGCTGTCCTCGACCGTGGTCGTGCGACCCGTACGCCCTGGTCTTGCCGTACTTGACGAAGCCCGCGGCGGGCTCGTCCAGCTGCCAACGAACCTTGGCCGACGTCTGCGTGATCTCCGTTCGTCCCGATCTCGAGGATCTTCGGGCTCGGTCTTGTCGCTCTGCTCGGAGGCTGCTTGCCGGGCTGCTGCGGCTTCCTGGCGACGGTCGGGGTCGACAGCGACGGGGACCGCATCCTGCGCTCGATTGACCGTCACGTTGTCGAACCGCACCGTGGCGTTGGGGTTGGTTGCCCGTCGCGTGATCTGGGCGCGCAGACCGACTCGCCCGGTCCCGCCGATGTCAGCAGAGACGTCGTTGCGTACGAGCTGCCATCGAGCCGGCGGGGCGCTGCCCGTCGGCCAGACCTTGACCCGGATCTGGGTGGGATCCTTCTTGATGGCCTGGGCGCGCACAGTGACCTTCTGTCCGGCGCGGTAGCGCCAGCCCTTGATGAGGACAGGTTGGCCGATGATCGTTGCGGTCGCCTGTCCACGCGTCTTCGCGATCGACAGCCAGACGCGACCCTGTCGGCCGACGCGGACGCGGACCCGGTACGAGCCGGCCTTCGACTTGCGCAGGACCGCCATGACCTTGACGCCCGGACCACCGGGCACGCTGTCGATGCTGAAGTCGAACTGCATCGTGACGTGGCCGACGTTGGTGTTGAGGGTCGTCATCTGCGGCCTGACCGCGTCCGGAGACGCTCATCTTGCCCATGCCGTCGTGGAGCGAGAAACCTGCGCGGCCCGTCGGGTTCATCCAGCGCTTGCCGCCGCTCTCGGCCATGCCCCACGCGTGCTGGATGCGGCCGCGTTCGAACGTGAGAAGGAGTCGCTGACCAGGAGCTCACGCGGGCCGCTCGCGAACGCCATCGAGGCCCCCAGGGCGACCGTCAGGGCACGATCGTCATGCCGAGCGCGAAGAGCGTGCGGACCGTCCGGCCCACGCCGCCGGGTGCCGGCGAACCCACGGCTGCGGTCGAGTCGGGCTCGGGCTGCGGCTCGTGGGGCTCAGGCAGGGCGTACGGCCCGGGCTCGTTGAAGTACTCGTGGACGTAGCGTGCGGTCCGGTTCGTCCGGGCTGCTCGTGCTGGGACGGCATTCGCTCCTGCTCCTTCGGGGAGGGCGGGAGGTTGGTGGCAGGACACATGGACCCGGAGCGCTCGACAGCCTCCGGGGCATGCACCACCGCCTGGGGACGGTGGCTCTCGTCTTCGGTAGCCCGGCCACCTGGCCTCGCGCCAGATCCTCGGCTTTGCGGCCCCGCCTCGCGACGGGTGTGCCTTTGTCGGGTCACCCGAAAGGTGACGTCGCCACGTTATCCGGGCGCTTGTCCAGCCCTTCATGGGAACGTCTGAAGGCGGGGGCCGGCCCGAAGGTCCTACGCCGGTGACAAAGCCGGCATTGGAGGGCGCAGGGGTTGGGTGGCCATGGTACGTGGAGGCCGGTGGCGGTCTGGAACCTTGGTCATGCGGGCCGTCGATACTCGCTTCCTCCACGGCGGCCGCGCGGGGGCGGGCGACAGGGTCTGTAGGAGCCCACCCCTACGCGGTGCCCGTGGTCACCGAGGAAGCCTGGCGAAGAAGCGTGGGTAGTACTTCCGTCGGCTATCCTTCTCCTCCCGGCGGCTCCGCGTCACGGACGTCGCTCTGGTTCGTGGCCGCCGTGGATCGGCGTGAGGACCGCCACCCGACGGACTTGGCGTGGCACGGCCACATGAGGAGGATCATTGCAGGACATCGCTCGGCAGTCAGTCATCGCCCTGCGCTGGCTCCCGCTGATCTTGGTCTTCGCTATCGGTGCGGGTGCGGTCGCCTACGTGTACGCCAGCGGAAGACCGAGTGAGTACGAGGCGACGGGGACGCTGCTGGTGGATCCGGGGCGTGATGCTGCTATCCAGGATCGGAGCGGCGCGGTGCTCGCAGCGGTGTCGTATGCGGCTGACATGGAGTCACCGAGCTTCCTCCGGGCCATCATCAACGAGCTCGACCTCGACACGACCCCGGAGTCGCTCACCCGGCGCATCTCGGCCGATGCCGACCCGGATGCAGAGATCGCGCTCATCGGTCTCACCGTCCAGGCAAGAGACCCCGAGGAGGCGCAGGCCATCGCCGAGGCGCTGGGCAACCTGAAGATCGCCCGTGTCGAGAACGAGCTCGTCAATCAGGACGTGAGGGACGTCAACGCGGCGATCAGGAAGGTCGAGTACGACATCCAGTCGCTTCGCCGGCGGCTCTCGAATCTGCGCAGCAAGCCCAACAAGGATGCCGAGGATTTCGCCGAGATCCGCAGTCTTCCCGGTGACATCGCGACCCTCCAACGGTCGATCATCGACTACCGGCCGTTCTCCAAGGACTACGTTCGAAACCTGCTCGAATGGGTCGTGAAGCCACAGGTCCCGACCGAGCCGTCCGGCCTGGGGCCGTTGTATCTCACGCTGCTCGCGTTGGTCGCCGGGGGGATGCTGGCGGTAGCCATCGCCTTCGTCATCGAGTACCTGCGTCACTACAACAAGGTCCGCGACGAGCGGGACCTGGAACTGGCGATCGGTCTCCCTGCGCTCGGATCGGTTACCGAGAAGCGTGGCGATGTGCGCCGCGGCGGCCCCAACCGGCTGGTCGTTCTGCGGGCTCCTGCGAGTGACACAGCTGAAGGCTATCGTGGGTTGCTCGCCCGCATCGGGTTCGCCGGCGGGTCCACGCGAAGCCTGATGGTCGCGAGCGCTGGGCCGACCGACGCGCGCGGAGCGGTCGCCGCCAACATCGCGCTGGCGTATGCGGAGGCTGGCAGGAACGTCGTCCTCGTCGATGCTGACTTCCGCTCGCCTCGCCAGCACGCCCTGTTCGGTGTGCAGAACGACCGCGGGATCACGAACATCCTCGTCGACGTGGACATCCCGCTCAGTTGGGTCATCGTTCCCACGGCTCATCCCAAGCTGCAGCTGATGCCTGCCGGCCCACCGCCACCGAGGGCGTCGTTCCCGCTTGACGCTCGCCAGGTGCAGACGCTGCTGGGGAGACTGTTGGCGACTGCAGACTTGGTCGTCGTCGACAGCCCGCCCGTCTCGGGCAGCCTTGACGCGGCGGTCCTGGCCGCCCATGTCGAGGAGTCCATCCTCGTCGTGCCAGCCGACAGCCGGCTGGATGCGGTCGCCGAGGCGGCCGGCGTGCTCAATGGAGCTGAAGCGGCGTTCGTGGGCGCCGTTCTCTACCGTCAGGTCCGCGGCGAGCACCGGGGGAGCGTTCCGACGCCGATGATGTACCCGCCCCCCGGGCCATCCATGAGGACCGCACCGCCGCCCAGCCCGCCTCGTCGGATCCCGGCCGTCGTGCCTGGTGCGGCGCAGCCGCCGATGCCGCAGCCTGCGCAGGGTTCCACGAACCCGGCTCGACCCACGACACCGAACAGCGAGGGCGCTCCAGTCGCCCCGACTCCCGGTCCCGGGCCGTACTCGGTGCCGTTCCGGCCCGACAGTCCGCCGCGTGACGGGACGGCCAGTCCGTAGCCTGCCCCCTGTCGTCGTTGGGTCTTCGCCTCCCTCGTCTCCGTGTGGTCGAGGGTGACGAACTCGCTGGCCGCTCACTGACGTCCTCTCGAGGCTTGACAACCCCAGCCCGCTTCGCCTACAGTGTTGGCACTCTCACCTAGAGAGTGCTAATCAGAAGCGATGCGGGCCACCGGGCCCCCGGCCCAGCCGGCTGTGGCCCCCCGCCGCGACATCCAGAACAACGTAGGAGGGAACCGCGTTGGCGACTGCCACTGCGACCAAGCTTCGCCCCCTCGGCGATCGCGTCGTCGTCAAGCCCACTGCTCGCGAAGAGATGACCAAGAGCGGCATCGTCCTGCCGGACACCGCCAAGGAGAAGCCCCAAGAGGGCGAAATCATCGCTGCCGGTCCTGGCCGCCTCACCGATGAGGGTGAGCGAGAGCCCATGGACGTGAAGGTCGGCGACAAGGTCCTCTACGCCAAGTACGCCGGTACCGAGTTCAAGGTAGACGACGAGGAGTTCCTCATCGTCAGCCAGAAGGACATCCTGGCCGTCGTCGAGGGCTAGTTACAGAGTACTGATCCGCAGCTCGGCCGAGCCCTCACGGGTTCGGCCGTTGCATGCCAAGGAGGAACAAGCACACCGTGGCCAAGCAGTTGATCTTCGACGAGACCGCTCGTCGCTCGCTCAAGCGCGGCGTTGACGGACTCGCCAATGCCGTTCAGGGTGACGCTCGGCCCCAAGGGCCGTAACGTCGTCCTGGACAAGAAGTTCGGGGCCCCCACCATCACTAATGATGGCGTGACCATCGCACGTGAGGTGCAGCTCGACGAGCCCTTCGAGAACATGGGCGCGCAGCTCCTCAAGGAGGTCGCAACCAAGACCGATGACGTCGCCGGCGACGGCACCACCACCGCCGTCGTGCTGGGCCAGGCGCTCGTCACCGAAGGTCTCAAGAACGTCACCGCCGGCGCCAACCCCATGATCGTCAAGCGCGGTCTGGACAAGGGCGTGGATGCCATCGTGGAGCGCCTGAAGGCCAACTCCATCCCGGTCGATACCAACGAGCAGATCGCGGCCGTGGCGGCCATCTCTGCGGCTGATCCCAACGTCGGTGAGCTCATCGCCGAGGTCATGGACAAGGTCGGCAAGGATGGTGTCATCACGGTCGAGGAAGGCCAGTCGATCGGCCTCGACAAGGAATACACCGAGGGCATGCAGTTCGACCGCGGCTACATCAGCCCGTACTTCGTGACCAACGCGGATCGCATGGAAGCGGTCATGGAGAACCCGGCGGTCCTCATCACCGACAAGAAGATCTCCAGCATCAACGAGCTCCTGCCGGCGCTGGAGAAGGGCGTCCAGCTGGGCCGCCCGGTCTTCGTCGTGGCCGAGGATATCGACGGTGAGGCGCTTGCCACGCTGGTCGTGAACAAGCTCCGTGGCACCGTCAACGTGCTGGGCGTCAAGGCCCCCGGCTTCGGCGACCGTCGCAAGGAGATGCTGCGCGACATCGCCATCCTCACCGGTGCCAACGTGATCAGCGAGGAGGTCGGCCGCAAGCTCGACTCCGTGACCGCCGAGGACTTCGGCGGCGCTCGTCGCATCGTTTCCACCAAGGACGACACGACGATCGTCGACGGCACCGGCGACCCCGAGGCCATCAAGGGCCGCATGACGCAGATCAAGGCGCAGATCGAGGAGACCACCTCGGATTACGATCGCGAGAAGCTGCAGGAGCGGCTGGCCAAGCTGGCCGGCGGCGTCGCGGTCATCAAGGTCGGCGCGGCCACCGAGGTCGAGCTCAAGGAGCGCAAGCACCGCATCGAGGACGCGCTGTCCACGACGCGTGCCGCGGTCGAAGAGGGCCTCGTCGCCGGCGGCGGCACGGCTCTGCTGCAGGCCATCCCGGCGCTTGACGAGCTCAAGCTGGAAGGTGACGCTGCCATCGGCATCAGCATCCTGCGACGCGCCCTTGAGGCACCGGTCCGGCAGATCGCCGAGAACGCCGGTCAGGAAGGCTCCGTCATCGTGGCGGCCGTGCGCGACCTGCCGCTCGGCTCCGGGTACGACGCCCTCAACGGCGTCTACGGCGACATGTTCGAGAAGGGCATCGTCGACGCCGCCAAGGTCACGCGCTCGGCGCTGCAGCATGCCGCCTCGATCGCCGGCATGGTGCTGACGACCGAGACGCTCGTCACCGACCTGCCGGAAGAGGAGAAGGCGTCCGCCGCCGGCGGCCACAGCCACGACTACTAGTCCGTATCGCTGACCGGCTTTCGGTCGGCCTTCCATCCGACGCCGGGGAGCCCGGGCCCGCGAGGCCCGGGTTCTCTTCGATTCGCGCCACGGGCAGGCTCGAGCGGACCGTTCTAGACTCCGCCGCGATGAGCCATGTCGCGTCCTCCCCGCGTTCCCGTGTCCCGCGAATCACCGGCTTGGTCCTCTCCCTGGCGTTGCTCGCGGGCGTCCTGCCCACCACCGCTGTTGCCCAGCAGCTCCCGCCGTGCGACGAAGGCCGGACGCACGACTGCCAGCTGTCTGACTGGTCGGTCGCCGAGGCGCGTGATGTCCCCAGCCTCTTCGGGGAGATCGAGGGCATCGTCTGGTACGACGACCCCGAGGGGGACGCACCCCCCGGGGGCCTCGACATCCGTGGCGTCGGCCTCGGGCTCGTTGACATCGGAGACCCCGGCGCCATCCGCGATGCCGACGAGTTGCTCAAGGCGGGCAAGCGTAAGAAGGCCGTCCGGTCTGGCCCCGGCGTCGTCGTGCGCATCGTCCTGGACCGCCCGCTCGAGGAGGTCAGCGGCGATCACGCCAGCGTGCACGTGGCCACCGACATCGACGGCTCGCGCAGCAACAACGCTCCCACCGGCGTGGCTGATCCCGGCAGCCCATTCGCCGGGAGCCAGGACATCTACTCGCTGACCTGGGCCTCCACCACCGGCCAGGAGAAGCTGCTCGCGAGCAACCTCTCGAAGGGCTGGTACAAGGACAAGAGGCCCTTTGCCGCGGCCTGGGCAGCTCCCGACATCCTCGATGTGCTGGTCGCGCCGGAAGCGATCGGGGATGGCTTCCGCGTCATCACCCACGTGGAGAGCGACGAGGGTGGCTATGACAGCGCTGCCGTGGGGCTGGGCCCAATCGCTTCCGACGGCGAAGTGGGCTATGTACCGTCGTGTATCGAGGGTGCCATCCTCGACCAACCCTTCGTGGTACGGCGGCTGGTCGAAAACGGGCAGACACTCCGCGACGTCACCGCGCCGGCCTCCTGGCGGGGAGGGGTGAGCCTGCCGGTCGAGGGCGAGACGCAACAAGCGCTCACGGCGCTCGTCGCCGCGAGCGGCGACGTCGATGGGCGTGTTGGCATCGGGTCCACGGTGAGCCTGTTCGAGGACGGCCTAGTCATCCGCCAGCAGCCTGACATCGAGCTGGCTATAGCCGGTGACCAAGCACAGCTCGCGATCGAGCTTGGTCTCACGCGCCGCGGCTACAACGTGCTGCGCGACATCGAGCTGGACCCGACCGGTGACGAGCGCGTGGATGCCTGGCTGGAGCGAGCCACCGATGCCTGGACCGAGCATCTCCCGCCCTTCCGTTCGACCAGGAAGGCCGGCCTGGTGGCAGGGGAGGGTGTCGGTGGCTGCGTCGGCTGGCTTGGGCTCGATACCGCGGATGACTCATCTGCGGCCGGCGACTGATTTGCACCAGCCTGTTCGTGGCAACGCGTTCGCTGGGTACCGAGCCTCGGTCACGATGAGAATGATCCGCCGAATGGCGAGTCACTCTCCGCTACCTTATGGGTCTTCAGGCTCCAGCCGCCTCTCCCCGAGGTTCATGACCTGTACGTCACCCGCGAGGAGTTACGGATAGAAGCCAGTGGGCCAGAACGCAGCGGCTGCTTGTTGCCGGTGACGGTGACGCCGTTGGCGCCCTCGATGCGTATCACCGGGCCGATGACGGCCTTACCCGCTGTGTTGTTCGTGATCCGATAGTTCACCGGCGCGACATTCGCGCAGACGAGGATATGGAGGCCACGCCGGCCGCCCTTGCCGGCGAGGTTGCCCGCGACGGTGTTGCCGCTGACGGTCACGTCGCGCACGACGGCCCCTCTGCTCCAGGGCGCGTTGCAGGCATAGAACAGCGCACCCTCGTACTGGTCGGTCAGGCTGTAGCTGCCGACGGTGTTGTCCCGCACGACGACGTCGCGCGCGCCCTCGTTGCCGGCGTCGGGTTCGATGCCGACGACCGAGTAACCGATCTTTGTGAAGGTGTTGTTCACGACGCGCACGCGCGAGCCGGCGATGACGGTCACGCCCATGCGCCCGGTGAGCCGGCAGGTGGAGTCACGGAAGGTGACGCCGTCGGACCAGATCCGCCGCTCGTGGGCGCTGACGTACAGACAGTCACCCCCGACGCGCCGGATGTCGACCCGCTCGATGAGCACGTTGGTGCTGCCGTAGACCGCGATGGCGTTCTGGTTCTCGCCCTTCCCCAGGGCCTTCTTCGTGCCGGCGGCCGTGTGCTGCCCGACGATGGTGAGGCCACGGATGGTGATGTCCTCGCTCAGCTGCTCGACGAAGATGCCGGCACCGGAGAAGTTGCTGGGCCCCCTGAGCTTGAGTGTGGCGCCATTCCCTCCGAGCGTGATGTGCTTCTTGCCCCGGATGCGGATGACTTCCCCCAGCCGGTAGGTGCCGCCAGCTCTGAACCGAATGACTGACCCGTTCGGTACCGATGCGATGAAGCTGTTGAGCTCACGGGAGACGTCCCGTGTGCCAGTTGCATCGATTCGCGATGGCACGAGGTAGACCGGGGGACTGGCGGATGCGGGCGAGACATCTGCGGCGATAGCGAACGCCGCGACGAGGATCGCCGCCACGGCGGCGCGCCACGAGTGCATGGGTGGCGAGGCGCCTCGTGCTTCCATGGATCGAGACGGATACTGAGAGCTTGATGGTCTGGGGACCATGTCCAAGCCTCCTTCCCGCGGTACCGATGGGCACGATAGCACCCGGAGACCGCATTCCTTCTTGACGCGGGCGGCACGGCACCACCGACTGCAGGACTTGACGCAGGCGGCACGGCGCCACCCGCGGCGGAACTTGACGCAGGGGGCACGGCACCACCGGCGACAGCCCACAGGATAGCCGTCCTCTCGAGGCTGGGATCATACATCTCGACGCCCGCAGCAAGCGGGCCCTGTCGATCGCCCGACGGCCGTGGCCTGCGCCGCGGCCGTTCCTGTTGCCATCGGCCCGCGGCCCTATCATCGGGTGAGTGCCGGATCCACCGCTGTCGCCCGACCACCACGCTCCCGAGCCGGAGGGCTTCTTCGCGCCACATGAGCTGGCGCCTCCGCCTCCGCGACCAGACAAGCAGGCCGAGGCCCGGCGGAGACCGGTGGACCCGAATCGGGTTCGGCTGCGACCGGCGGCTGAGCGGAGCCGTCCCGTTCTCTAGACTGTCGCCATGACCTCTGGCTGGATCCACCTCATCACCGGCTGCATGTTCAGCGGCAAGACGGACGAGATGCTGCGCCTCATCCGGCGCGCAGAGATTGCCGGCCGTCGCGTGCTGCTGGTACGGCCCACGCTGGACAGCCGTACCGAGGCCGGCTCCGTCGAATCGCGCTCGGGTGTCACCTACAAGGCGCGCTCGGTCGCCGACAGCGGCGAGATCCCGCCACTGGTGACCGGTGAGCGGGCGTCGGTCGTGGCCATCGATGAGGCCCAGTTCTTCGACCCCGGGCTTCCCGAGATCGCCGAACTGCTCGCCGCCGAGGGCCGCTCGGTGCTCATCAGCGGGCTGGACCAGGACTTCTTGGGCCGACCCTTCAACTCCATGCCGATCCTGCTGGCGCTGGCCGACGAGGTGACCAAGCTGACGGCTATCTGCACCGTCTGCGGCGCCGAGGCGACGCGGACCCAGCGCATGGTCGGCGGGCGTCCGGCCGCGGTCGACGATCCGCTCATCGTGGTCGGTGGCATGAACGACGATCGCTACGAGGCCCGCTGCCGTGCACACCACGTGGTGGGGACCGCGCGCGGTATGACCTCCTCGCCCATCTGGGAGCATCTGCCCGCCGCCGAGTAGGCGCGCCGGCCCGGCGGCGCCGGATCGCTCGGCGTCATCGGGCAACTGCACCGCACCACCCCGCACGCGAGTGGGCCACACCCCCGTGGACACATGGACCCCCGTGCCGGGCAGGACCTCCGGCGAGTGGTCCGGGGCCCCGGTCGAAGCGCACAGTGCAGTCATCCAGCGCGGGCCGAGTCGGCCGCGCCGCCGGAGGCCTGTCGCCCTCGACCACAGACGCGAAGACTCGTCCCCACCGGAGGTACCCCGACCATGCGAGATCGCCCGCTCGGCATCACGACCCTCGCCTTCAGCTCGGTCATGGTGGCGCTGTACTGCCAGATGGCTGCCATCGTGCTGCTGCTGATGGGCTCGGTCTTCACGGCCGCCGGCTCGATGCCCGGCGCGGTCGTGCTCTTCGTCGGCACCGTCTTCCTCGGTCTGGCGGTCGCGTCGTACGTGCTGGGCTACGGGTTCTGGACCGGCAGGCACTGGTCCTGGGCGGGTGGAACGGTCGTCTTCGCCGTCCTCCTCGGCGCCAGCATCTTCCTGGCCGTCTTCTCCACGAACCTTCTGTCGGCGGTGCTGCCGTCGATCGCAGCGGTCCTGGGCATCGCCTACCTGCAGCGCCCAGTCGGTGCGCGCGCGACTGCTTGGGGAAGCGGTCGTCACGCGCCGTGCCGTCAGCATCTCCGATCGCATGGACGCGCCCGAGCCCGCACACTAGGGATCTCGAGGCCCGCAGCACGCGGGCCCTATCGATCGCCCGACGGCCGTGGCCTGCACCACGGCCGTTCCTGTTGCCATCGGCCCGCGGCCCTATCATCGGGTGAGTGCCGGATCCAACCGATGGCGCACCGGCGGATCCGCCGCTGTCGCCCGACCACCACGCTCCCGAGTCGGAGGGCTTCTTCGCGCCACATGAGCTGGCGCCTCCGCCTTCTGACGACGATGCCCCGTTGCCCGGCGATGGTGGTGGCCAGCGCGATACCGGCGCAGCTGACAGCGACGAGGTGCCGTCGGCTCCGCACGTCCCGGCGCCCGAGCCGGGCGACGATGCCGAGTGGTTCTCGATGGTCGCTGCCACGGCCGGCGAGCATGCGCCCGCACGTCCGCGACCGGACAGGCAGGCCGAGGCCCGGCGAGCGGCCGATGCGAAGACGCTGGCCGCCGCCATCGTCAGTCGCCTCAACCCGGAGCAGGCCCGTGCCGTCACCACCACCCGTGGGCCGCTGCTGATCCTTGCCGGTGCGGGATCGGGCAAGACGCGCGTGCTGGCACACCGCATCGCATACCTCGTCGGTGTCGAGGACGTGAAGCCGTGGCAGATCCTGGCGGTGACCTTCACCAACAAGGCCGCAGCGGAGATGCGTGAGCGCATCCTGGCGCTGGTGGGGGACGAGGGCAGCAAGGTCGCCATGGGGACCTTCCACGCGCTCTGCGCTCGCGTGCTGCGCCGCGATGGCGCCGCCATCGGCATCGATCCACGCTTCGCCATCTACGACACCGACGACCAGACCGGCATCGTCAAGACCGTGCTGCGAGACCTGGAGCTGCAGGGCACCGGTGAGCTACGCCCCGCCGCGGTGCTCTCGGCCATCAGCCGCTGGAAGAACGACATGGTCAGCCCGGCCGAGGCCGCCGACGAGGCGCGCGGCTACCTCGAGAGCCACTACGCCACGGCCTACGCCCGCTATGCCAAGCGCCTGAAGGCCGCCAGCGCACTCGACTTCGACGACCTGCTCATCGAGGCGGTGCGGCTCTTCGAGGAGGCACCCGCGGTCCTGGCCCACTACCAGCAGCGCTGGCGCTACCTGCACGTCGACGAGTACCAGGACACCAACCGCGCCCAATACCTGTGGGTGAAGGCCCTCGCCAGGGAGCACCGGAACCTCGCCGTCGTGGGCGACGACGACCAGTCCATCTACAGCTGGCGCGGTGCGGACCTGCGCAACATCCTCGACTTCGAAGCCGACTATCCCGACGCCACCGTGGTCAAGCTGGAGCAGAACTACCGCTCGACGCAGCTCATCCTCGACGCCGCCCACTCGGTGGTGGCGCGCAACGAGGACCGCAAGGACAAGAAGCTCTGGACCGACAACCCGCGCGGTCAGCTGATCGAGCGCTTCGAGGCGGACCGCGAGGACGAGGAAGCCGAGTGGGTTGCGCGGCAGGTCGAGGCGCTGGTGGCTGGGCGCGGCCGTGCCGGCTCGATCCTCTCGCGCCGCGCCGACGACGGCGACGACAGCGTGTACCGCCTGCAGGACATCGCGGTGATGTACCGCACGAACGCCCAGAGCCGCGCCATCGAGGAGGCCTTCCTGCGCTACGGCCTGCGCTACCAGCTGGTCGGCGGCACGCGCTTCTACCAGCGGCGTGAGATCAAGGATGCACTGGCCTACCTGCGGGTCCTGCGCAACGACCACGACGTGGCGGCGTTCGAGCGCATCGTCAACGTCCCGCCGCGCGGCATCGGCCAGCGCTCGCTGGAAGCCCTGCGGGCGCTCGCCGAGGACCGTGGCTCGGACTACTGGGGTGCCCTCGGCGCGGTCGCCGAGGGCGCTGGTGAGCTGACGCCGCGCGCACGCAACTCGCTCGTGGCGTTCCGGGCGACCATCGAGCGCCTGCGCTCCCGGGTGGGCCTGATGGCGCTGCCCGAGTTGCTCGACACGGTGCTGGAGGAGAGTGGCTACCGCGCCATGCTCATGGACGGGTCACAGGACGGCGAGGATCGCTGGGCCAACCTCATCGAGCTGCGCGAGGTGGTGGACCGCTACGGCGACCTCGATGCCACCGACGCGCTCGATCGGCTGCTCGAGGAGACAGCCCTCGTGGCCGACCAGGACGCCTATGCTGGCGACGCCGACAAGGTCACGCTCATCACGCTGCACGCGGCCAAGGGCCTCGAGTTCGACGTGGTCTTCATCAGCGGGCTGGAGGAGGGGGTGTTCCCGCATGCGCGTGCCCTGGAGGACCCGCGCCAGATGGAGGAGGAGCGCCGGCTGGCCTACGTCGGCCTGACGCGCGCTCGCCATCGGCTCTACCTGACGCACTCGGCGCAGCGGGCCACCTGGGGACGCTCGGCGTTCTCGGTTCCCAGCCGCTTCCTGTTGGAGATCCCCGACGAGCTGATGCACGGCCCCCGGCTGGTCACCCCCGACGAGGACGACGACCAGCGGCCCTACGACGAACGCGCCGGCTACGACCTCACGTCGGTCATCGGCCGGCGAGCCTCGGACACTCGCCTCGTGGGTCGTCCGCCGGTCGGGCCCCGGGGCGGCAGGCGCCTGCCGCCGGGTGGCGGCTACACGCCTCCGCCCGGAGCTCCCCGCGGAGGGGCGGCCTTTCGGCCCTCGCGCGACCTGGCGGCCAGGCGGGAGGCCTACTACGGGCGCGTCCCGGACCACGCTGATGAGCCAGGCACGGTCGCGGTTCCCGCGCCGGCCGACGAGTGGCGCGTGCCGCCGGCGTCCGCCGTGCCGGGGGAGCATCGCTACCGCGACGGCCAGAAGGTGCGTCACAGGGTCTTCGGTGAAGGCCAGGTCGTCTCCAGCCGCTTGACCCGCGACGATGAGGAGGTCACGGTCGCCTTCCCCCGGCAGGGCATCAAGAAGCTCATGGCCAGCATCGCTAACCTGGAGGTCCCGGGCTAGGCTCGGCCCGCGCTGCTTGCGCCCTGTGCCAGACTTGGCCCGCCTGGTTCCGCGCCAAGAGAGGGGTGCACGATGCCCGATGTCGAGCCGCTGCTGCGCTGCCGTGACCTGCGCAAGCGCTTCGGCGAGCGGGTCGCGGTCGACGGTGTCAGCTTTCATATCGACCGCGGCGAGACCTACGGGCTCCTGGGGCCGAACGGAGCCGGCAAGACCACCAGCATCTCCATGATCTGCGGTCTGCTCGACCGCGACGGCGGCGAGGTCACCGTGGCCGGGCGACCCGTGGGCGTGAGCCAGGTGGAGGCCAAGGCGGCCATCGGCTACGTGCCCCAGGACCTGGCCATCTACCCGGACCTGACGGCTCGCGAGAACCTGCGCTTCTTCGGCCGGCTGCAGCGCATGCCGCGCAAGCGGCTCGACGCGCGCGTGGCGGAAGTCCTGGAGCTGACGGGCCTGGCCGACCGCGCCGACGAGCGCACCGACGACTACTCCGGCGGCATGAAGCGCCGCCTCAACATCGGCATCGGGCTGTTGCACGAGCCCCAGCTGCTGGTCCTCGACGAGCCCACCGTCGGTGTCGACCCGCAGAGTCGCAATGCCATCCTCGAGGCCGTGGAGGAGCTGCGCGACGGCGGCATGTCCATCCTCTACACCACGCACTACATGGAGGAGGCCGAGCGCCTCTGTGACCGCATCGGGGTCATCGACGAGGGCAGCATCCTCGCCGAGGGCAGCCGCCGCGAGCTGGTCGGCCTGGTGGGCCAGATGGACCGCGTCACGCTCGGCGCGACCGGTGCGCTGACGGCGGCGGCCGAGGCGCTCGCCGGCATCGAGCGCGTCGAGAACGTGTCCAGCGCCGACGGCAGCATCGAGATCACCGCCCAGGGCGCGCGCACGCTCCTGCCCCGGATCATCGAGACGGCGGCGGCTGCCGGTGCCAACGTCAGCTCCGTCGAGGTGACCGAGCCCGACCTTGAGGCCGTCTTCCTTCACCTCACCGGCAAGGCGCTGCGGGACTAGGCGGCAGCGACGTGCGGGCCGCCCTCGAGATCGCGCGCAAGGACCTGGGCCAGAAGGTCCGCGACCGTTCGGCCCTGCTCATCAGCGTCGTGGCGCCCTTCGTCCTCGCCGTCCTGTTCGCCGTGATGCTTGGCGGGCTCGACGAGGACTTCCAGGCGCGCTGGGCCTACGTCGACCTCGATGGCGGCGAGCTGGCGGCGGCACTCGACGAGGGTGCGCTCGGCGCGCTCGAAGCCCAGGGCGTCGTCGTCCTGGAACGGCTGGCCACGGCCGCGGAGGCAGAGGCGGCGGTCAGGAGCGGCGAGGTGGAGACCGCCATCATCGTACCCGAGGGGTTCAGCGCGGCGGTAGCCGCTGGTTCAGGGGCATCGGTGCGGCTGATCGTCGACCCGGACGCTGCCATCAGCGGCCAGGTGGCGCGCTCGGTGCTGGCGGGGTTCGCCAGCTCGGTCGATGCGGTGCAGCTGTCCGTCGCCACGACCCTGATGAGCAGTGGCGGGTTACCCGACGCAGAGACGACCGCGGCTCTGGTCCAGCGGGCCCGCGCGATGGCCGACCCCATCAGCATCGTCGACGCGGCGGCAGCCGACCGCCAGGCGGGCAACGCCACCTACTACGCCGCGGCGATGGCCATCCTCTTCGTCTTCCTCGCAGCCCAGTTCGGCATCATGAGCATCCACACCGAACGCCGCAGCAGGACGCTGGCGCGGATGCTCGCGGCACCGCTGGCCTGGTGGTCGATCCTCGCCGGCAAGCTCATCGTCTCGCTGGTGCTGGCGCTGACCTCGCTGGGCGTGATCATCGTCGGCACTGCGCTGCTGCTGGGCGCGCAGTGGGGCGACCCGTTGGCGGTCGCTGCCCTGGCCTTCGCCGCCGCCCTCGCGGCCACCGGCGTCTCGCTCTTGGCGGTGGCGTTCACCCGCAACGAAGAGCAGGCCGGCTCGGCCATCGCCATCGTGTCGCTGACGCTGGCGGTGATCGGTGGCTCCTTCTTCCCCTCCGGCCAGGGCCCCGAGGCGCTCTCCCAGCTCAGCCGGCTCACGCCGCACGCCTGGTTCCTCGATGGCATCAACGACGTCTCCACCGGCGGCGACCTGACCTCTGCCGCGGGGGCCATCGTCGTCCTCGCCGCCATCGGTCTCGTCTGCGGCGGTCTCGGCCTGTCCCGCGCCAGGCGCATGGTGGTGGGCTGATGGCGGCGTTCGAGATCGCCCGCATCAACCTGCTGCGGGTCGTGCGTGACCGCACCAACCTCTTCTTCGTCTTCCTGCTGCCGCTCATCATCATCATCGCGCTGGGTGCCGCGTTCGGTGGCAGTGGGGTCAGCCGCCTGGGCGTCGTGCGTGCCGACGCGGGGCCACTCGGCGACGAGCTGGTGGAGCTGGTGGAGCGCGGCGACGTGGACGTGGAGGTACGGGAGCGGAGCACGCTGGCGGACCTCGTGGCCGATGTCGAGGATGGCCGCATCGAGTTCGGCCTGCTGATCCCGCCCGGCTACGACCAGGCGTTGCGCGGCGGCGAGGACGTGGAGCTGATGCTGGTGGCACGGCCGGAGGGCATCTTCGCCGCCCTGGGCCGCGGCATCGAGACGGCCGCCGCGCAGCAGTCGGCGCGCATCCGGGCGGCCCGCCTCGCGTCCGAGTTCAGCGACACGGACTTCGCGTCGGCCCTCGAACGCGCCGGCCAGGCGCAGGCAGCGCTCGAGGGCATCGCCGTCGAGCAGGTGACCGTGGGCGAAGCGATCTTCCCCAACGTGAGCAATCCGTTCGCGCTGGGCGCCCAGAGCCAGACGGTGCTGTTCGTGTTCCTGACGTCGATGACGGCGGCGACACAGCTCGTGCTCACCCGCCAGCTGGGGGTCTCGCGGCGCATGCTGGCGACGCCGACGCCGGTCCGCGCCATCCTCCTGGGTGAGCTGCTCGGCCGCTTCAGCATCGCCATGCTGCAGGGCTTCTTCATCGTGCTCGTCTCGTCGCTGCTCTTCGGGGTGAGCTGGGGCGACCTGGCCGGAGCCTCGGCCGTGGTGGTCCTGTTCTCTCTGGTGGGCACCGGTGCCGCCATGCTCGTCGGCGTCTTCGCGCGCAACCCCGACCAGGCCGGCTCCGTCGGCATCGTGCTGGGCATGATCCTGGGCGCCCTGGGTGGCGCCATGGTGCCGGGCGAGCTGTTCGAGGAGCCCCTCTCCACGATCTCGATGCTCACGCCGCACCACTGGGCCATCGACGGCTTCCGGCAGCTGGTCTTCTACGGGGCGAGCGTCAGCGACATCCTGGCCCAGCTGGGGGTCCTCGCGGTCTACGCCCTCGTGCTGGTGGGCATCGGGACGTGGGGCCTGCGCCGCTCGCTCACGCGCGGCTGACCCACGGCATCAGCGGGCAGCAGCGCCGGGCAACGGCAGCTCGTCGGTGACGTCGCGGAAGTCGTAGAGATGGTCGTTGTCTGGCCAGTCGTACGAGCGGTTGGGAAGGTCAGGCAGGTCCGCGCCGAAGTACTCGCGGAAGAGCATGCGGAAGATGTTGACGCCCGTGTCGTCCGCGGGCAGCTCCACGTCGAGGCCGGGCAGGTAGTAGGCCCGCAGGGTCCCGAAGCGGATGCCGTATGACTCCGGCGTGCGGTCCACGCAGTCGGTGTTGCCGCAGATGAAGGGCCCCTCGTCGCCGCTGATGACGATGATGGGCTGCTCATCAGCGGGCCGGTCCAGCAGCGCATCGACGGTCTCGAGCATCTTGCGGTTGGTGAACGCCAGCTGCTCGGCGAAGAGCTCACCCTCGCGTCCGTCGGCGATGGCCGCCTTCTCTGTCTCCTTGAGCACGATCTGTCCGTCGGCATCGAAGCCGTACGGCGGGTGCGGCAGCAGGATGTGGGCGAACACGAACTTGCGCCCGGCCTCGTCGGCGATACGCGGCAGCTGGCGGAAGGAGAACAGCGCCTCCGCGCGATGGCGGTTGCGGAAGTCGTCGTCCTCTTCCTGGGGGCGCCCGACCAGCCGCTCCAGCACCGGCAGCATGCTGGCGTCGCGCAGGATCTGCTCGAACTCGGTGGTCGTGCCCCAGGCGCGTACCTCGTCGGCGATGGGGTTGCTGCTGGTCGGCCCGTACCAGGCGCCCAGGTGGTAGTAGCGATAGCCGTTGGCACGCAGGAAGCGCCCCACCTCGTGGTCGCCCAGCTTGGCGCGGGCGGGGGTGCGGTCGGATGATTCGGGCCCGATCGTCGCGGTCAGGTCGTCGAGCGTCTCCATGCTCAGCGTCGAAGCCAGGCTGAAGTCGGTGGCGCGGTAGTTGGCGCGAGCCCCGGGGATCACCTGGAAGCCCCGCTCGCGCAGCGCGGGGTAGATGTCGTTGTCGATGCCGAAGCGCTCGTCGATGCGACCAGTCGGAGCCGTAGCGGTCGAAGACGAGGTAGTAGATGTCGCGCTCCGGCAGCCTGCGTCGCCTGGGCGACGAGGTCATCGGAGACGGGCTGGACGCCGGACGCCCGCGTGACCCGCGAGGCTTCGGCCGGGACGATGGTGACGAGCGTGATGGCCAGCAGCGCCAGGCCGAAGACGTTGAGCGCGCTGGTGACCCGGGGCAGCGACGTGGTGGCGCGCCAGGCATAGACGCCGGCGGCGACGATCAGAACCGCCCACGCCAGCAGCTGCAGGGTCTCACCCACGACCTCCTCGTCCAGCTGCGAGCCGAGGTGGCCGAAGAAGGCCACCGCCAGCACGATGGCGCTCGCGAGCAGCGCCCCGCGCCGCAGGTCCCGGTAGAGGAGGGCACAGAGGGCCAGCACGACCGCCGCGCCGCCGAGTGCCACGAGCAGCGGCCACAGCAGGTCCGCCGGCAGCACCTCGTCGAGGTTGGCGGCATAGACGAACAGCACCGCGTAGGCGGCGAGCAGCAGCGGATGCAGCGGAAGGCGAGCCAGCGGTCCCATGGCTCGCGGCAACGTAGCACGACTTCGGCCTCTCGACCTATCCTCGGTCTTCGATGGAGACACCACCGCGCCCCGGAGCCGACGATGCCACCGCCCGCGCCGCTGAGCTGCGCGAGCTGCTGACCCGCGCCAACCGGCTCTATCACGAGCAGGATGCGCCGGAGATGCCCGACGCCGAGTACGACCGGCTCTTCCGCGAGCTGGTCGAGCTGGAGGCGGCACACCCGGAGCTGGTCACGCCCGACTCGCCGACCCAGCGCGTGGGTGCGCCGGCGGGCGGCCCGCTGGGCGATGTGGAGCACCGCGTGCCCATGCTCTCGCTGGCCAACGCCTTCGACCACGACGAGCTGCGTGCCTTCGATGCCCGCGTGCGCAAGGGCCTGGGCCTGGCGGATGGCGATGCCGGTCCCGAGCTACGTCGCCGAGCTCAAGATCGACGGCCTTGCCATCAGCCTGCGCTATGAGTCGGGCCGCTTCGTGCTGGGGGCCACGCGCGGGGACGGCCGCACCGGCGAGGACGTCACGGCCAACCTGCGCACCATCGAGGCCATCCCGCAGCAGCTGCCCGAGCCGCTGACGCTGGAGGTGCGCGGCGAGGTGTACATGCCCAAGGCGGAGTTCGCACGCATCAACGCCGAGCGCGAGGAGGCCGGTCTGCCGCTGTACGCCAATCCGCGCAACAGCGGCGCCGGCTCGCTGCGGCAGCTCGACCCCGGCGTGACCGCCAGCCGCAAGCTCTCGGCCTGGTTCTACATCCTGCTCGAGGACGACGGTCCGGCCGGTGCCACGCAGTCGGCCGCGCTGGCGCGGCTGGAGACGCTGCGGCTTCCCGGTGCAGCCGGACCATGCCGCTGGCCTCGACATCGAAGGCGTCATCGAGTTCGCCGAGCGCTGGCGCGAGCCGCGCCACCAGCTGCCCTACGAGACCGACGGCGTCGTGGTCAAGGTCGACGCGCACCGACCTGCAGGCTCGCCTGGGCATGGTCAGCCGTGCGCCGCGCTGGGCCATCGCCTACAAGTACCCGCCCGAGCAGGTCGAGACCCTGGTGGAGGACATCGTGCCCTACGTCGGGCGCACCGGCACCCTCACGCCGGTGGCGCACCTGGCACCGGTGCTGGTGGCCGGCTCGACGGTCTCGCGGGCGACGCTGCACAACCTCGACGAGGTGCGCCGCAAGGACGTGCGCATCGGCGACCAGGTCGTGCTGCACAAGGCCGGCGACGTCATCCCGGAGGTCGTGCGTGTGCTCGTCGACCGCCGCGACGGCTCCGAGCGCCTCTTCGAGATGCCCGCGGCCTGCCCCGTCTGCGCGGCGCCGGTGGTGCGGGACGAGGGCGAGGTGCGCTATCGCTGCAGCAATCCCTTCTGCCCGGCACAGGTGATCCAGGGTCTGTCGCACTTCGTGGGCCGCGGCGGGATGGACATCGAGGGCGCCGGCTTCGCCGTGCTCGAGCAGCTGCTCGCGCGCGGCCTGGTCACGGGGCCGGCCGACTTCTACCGCCTGCGCGCCGACGATCTCGTCGAGCTGGAGCGCTTCGGACAGAAGAGCGCCGACAACCTCATCGCTGCCATCGAGCGCTCCCGTCGGCGTCCGCTGGCGCGCATCCTGGCCGCCCTCGGCATCCGTCACGTGGGCGAGCAGACGGCCATCGACCTGGCGGGCTGGATCGCGGCCACCTGGCCGCCCGCCGACGGCGAGAGCGAGGCCGTCTGGACGGCTCGCATCGCCGAGGTGCTGGCGGGGACCGAGGCCGAGCGGTTCGCGGAGGTGCCCGGCATCGGCGATGTCGTCGCCGCCAGCATCGGCCGCTTCTTCGACGATCCCGCCACGGCCGGTCTGCTGCGCGATCTGGCCGCCGTGGGCGTGGTCGCCGTCGCGCCGGCCCTTCCGGCCCCGGGCGTGGACGCGGGGCCGCTCGCGGGCAAGACCGTCGTCGTCACCGGCACCCTGGAGGGCTTCGACCGCGCCTCTGCGGAGGCCGCCATCCGTGGCGCCGGCGGCAAGGTGTCCGGCTCGGTGAGCCGCAAGACCGACTTCCTGGTGGCCGGTGAGAAGGCCGGCTCGAAGCTGGCCAAGGCCCAGGAGCTCGGCGTCGAGGTGCTCGACGAGGCCGGCTTGCGGGCGCTGCTGGCTGAGCCCGTCGACGGCCCCGGCTGAGGCGCGGCGGCCTCGCTATCCTGTGGCGGTGGCCACCCTCTCACGCGCGCGACGTCGAGCACGTCGCCCACCTTGCACGCCTCGGGCTCTCCGACGAGGAGGTGACCCTCTTCGAGGAGCAGCTCAATCACATCCTCGAGCAGTTCGACGTGCTGTCGAGCTCGATACGGAGGCCATCGAGCCGACCGCGCGCGTGATCGAGCTGGAGAACGTGCTGCGCGAGGACGTCGTGCGCCCGGGTCTGACCGTCGAGGCGGCACTGGCCAACGCGCCCGACCGATCCGGCGACCACTTCGTCGTGCCCGCTGTGCTGGGCGACGAGAGCGACGACTGAGCTGGTGCCCGTCGATCCGGCGCTGACGCGCCTGCACGCTCACGAGATGGCTGCGCTGCTGCGCGGGGGAGACGTCAGCAGCGTCGAGCTGCTCGATGCGCACCTGGGCGC
Source organism: uncultured Chloroflexia bacterium (assembly GCA_963712735.1). Taxonomy (GTDB): domain Bacteria; phylum Chloroflexota; class Limnocylindria; order Limnocylindrales; family CSP1-4; genus JAFMJV01. Next base: position 194,181 of record CAVQIZ010000003.1, read on the forward strand.
CATCGCGGCGACCGACACCGCCATCCATGCCTGGCTGGCGGTGGACACCGACCGCGCTCGTGCCGCTGCCGAGGCCGCGGATGCGCGCTTCGCCGCGGCGCGACGCGAGGGCCCGGCTGCGCTCCACGACCTGCCGGCGCTGCTGGGCATCCCCGTCGGGCTGAAGGACCTGGTCATGGCCCGCGGCCGGCAGGCCACCGCCGGCAGCCGCATCCTCGAGGGCTTCGTGGCGCCCTACGACGCCCACATCGTCGAGCGGCTCGATGCCGCCGGCGCGGTCATCGTCGGCAAGACCAACATGGACGAGTTCGCCATGGGCTCGTCCACCGAGCACTCCGCCTACGGCCCGACGGCCAATCCCTGGGACCTCTCGCGGGTGCCCGGGGGTTCGTCGGGTGGCTCGGCCGCCGCCGTCGCCGCGCGCCACGTGCCGCTGGCCATCGGCACGGACACTGGCGGCTCCATCCGCCAGCCGGCGTCGCTGACCGGCACGGTCGGCATGAAGCCGACCTACGGGCGGGTCAGCCGCTTCGGCATCATCGCCTTCGCCTCGTCCCTCGACCAGGTGGGGCCGTTCGCGCGCGACACGCGGGATGCGGCGCTGCTGCTGGCGGCCGTGGCCGGACACGACGAGCGCGATTCGACATCCGCGCCGCGCCACCTGCCCGAGCTCGCCGCTGCGTTGCCCGCGGGCGACGATGCGGCCGCCGCCGTGCTGCCGGGGTTGCGCCTGGGCCTGCCTCGCCAGTACTTCGTCAAGGGCATGGAGGCCGGCGTCGAGCGCTGCATCCGTGAGGCCGTGGCGGAGCTCGAGGCGGCCGGAGCAGAGATCGTCGAGGTCGACATGCCTCACACCGAGTACAGCCTCGCGACGTACTACATCGTGGCCCCGGCAGAGGCCTCGGCCAACCTGGCCCGCTACGACGGTATCCGCTACGGGCGCGCGGTGCGGCAGGGCGATGTGCTGGGCGACTACCTGGCCACCCGTGAGCAGGGCTTCGGGCCGGAGGTCAAGCGCCGACTCATGCTCGGGACCTATGCGCTCTCGGCCGGCTACCGAGATGCCTACTACATCAAGGCGCAGAAGGTGCGCACGCTGATCAAGGCCGACTTCGACGCCGCGTTCGAGTCGGTCGATGCGCTCGTGGCACCGACCAGCCCGACGGTGGCCTTCAGGATCGGTGCGAACCTGGATGACCCTGTCGCCATGTACGCGCTCGATGCCTGTACCTTGCCGGTGAGCGTCGCCGGCCTGCCGGGACTCACGCTGCCGGCCGGTCTGTCCGAGGGTCTGCCGGTCGGGCTCCAGCTCATCGGCAAGGCCTGGGACGAGGCGGGCCTGCTGCGACTCGGCCGCGCCTACGAGGCCATCACGGCGTCGGCCGCCTGGCGAAGGCAGGAGCCGACCGACCTCGCGCGCGCGGCCGAGCCGGGAGCGCCAGTACCGAGGCTGCCGAGCGCGTAGGCCTCCGGGCCGCGACGTGAGGCCCTCTCACGTCGCCAGGCTGGCGCGCCTGCGATGCCTGCGCCGCCTGTCCGGCGACATCGACTCGGCTCGCCCGGATCCGTTCGCGCCGACACTTGGCTGGCTCGCCCGGATCCGTTCCCGCCCACAGGGACAGTGCGATCAACCCACGCGTCATCGGGGTGCTCGTAGCCGGGAACGTGCCGTTGTGAACCGCCTGGAGGGCCGCAGCGACAGGAAGGACCGCACCGCGGGAATCGCCCGCGCGGGACGCCTGGACCGTGTTCGACTCTCCCGCTGAGCGGGAACGACCCGGTTTGCCCGGTGGACGACCGGGCCCTAGGCTAGACGTCGGCTTGTCCGAGCTCGGCTCGGGCTCCGGCTCGGGCTCGGGCTCGGGCTCCGGCTCGGGCTCGGGCTCGGGCTCCGGCTCAGGCTCGGGCTCCGGCTCGGCTCCGGCTCAGGCTCGGGCTCCGGCTCCGGCTCGGGCTCCGGCTCAGGCTCGGGCTCCGGCTCGGGCTCCGGCTCAGGCTCGGGCTCCGGCTCAGGCTCGGCTCAGGCTCAGGCTCAGGCTCAGGCTCGGGCTCCGGCTCAGGCTCGGGCTCCGGCTCAGGCTCGGCTCCGGCTCAGGCTCGGGCTCGGGCTCCACGACCAGGGCTGGTTCCGTGATGGCCTCGGGCGAGGTCGGCACTGCCACCGGCTCAACCGCGCGCTCGGCCTCGACCGCCGCGACCGCTGGCGGGACGACCCGCTCCTCGACGGCTGCGTCCTCGGACGCCGGCGTCTCGGCGGCTGTCTCGTCCTCCAGCTTGCCGTCGGCGCGCATCGAGGCTTCGTTGGTACCACCCTTGACCACGAAGCCCTCGGCGAGCGCCATCAACGGATGACCTTCGCGGATGGCCTCCTTGGCGTCGAGCACGGCCTTCTTGAACTGGACACCATCGAGCAGCTGCTCATACGTCTCGTTGGCCTGGTCTGAGGCCGTGTACAGCGTCAGGTCGGCGTACCCCAGCCGGCGACCGACAGCCGTCTCCTCAAGGCCGATGTCGTTGATCTGCTCAAGAGAGGAATCGAAGGACGACTTGCGGAGTAGCCCCTGCATGCGCATGGCGCGCCGGTTGGTCAGGACGTAGCGCCGGGTGTCCCACTGCACCAGGTCGATGGGCAGCCAGATCACGGACACGATGATCATGATCACGATGATCCAGCGGACCACGTCGTTGATGAAGCCGAAGAATCCGTCGTCGTTGAAGTCCAGCAGCTGGTTCAGGAAGAACAGCAAGAAGACAGCGCCGATCAGCAGGATGGGCTTCAGCGCGTAGCGCACCGCCGCCATCCAGTGCTGCCTGGTCTCGATGAGCACGACCTCGCCGGTCGAGAGGTACTGCGTCACTTTCGATTGCGCCACGGCTTTGGCCATCCTTCTCGCTATCTGCTGCCCGATACGGTGGCCGTAGTGTCCCACACGGAATGACCCACCGACCTGCCCCTATACTCGCAGTGTTCCTTGCCAGCCGACTACTCGCCCCGAGGCCGAGATGACCACCGAACCGATGACTCGCTCCCGCCTGTCCCGGCGCGTCCAGGACGTGCCACCGTCCGGCATCCGCAAGTTCTTCGACGTGCTGGCAACCATGCCCGACGTGATCAGCCTCGGTGTCGGCGAGCCGGATTTCGACACTCCGGAGGTGGTGGTGGAGGCCGGCATCCGCTCACTGCGTGAGGGACGGACGCACTACACCAGCAACTTCGGCACCATCGAGCTTCGTCGCGCGGTGGCCGCCCACCTGGCAGGCCTGTACGGCGTCGACTACGACCCCGACGGCGAGATCCTCATCAGCGTCGGCGTCTCGGAGGCGCTGGCGATCGCCATGACCGCGCTCGTCGACCCCGGCGACGAGGTGGTGCTGGCCGAGCCGTCGTACGCCTCGTACGTGCCGGACATCATGTTCGCCGACGGCGTGCCCGTCTTCGTGCCCACGCGCCCCGAGGATGGCTGGCAGCTCGACCCCGAGGCCGTCGAGGCGGCCATCACGCCGCGCACCAAGGTGCTCTTCCTGGGCTATCCCTGCAACCCCACGGGCGCGGTGCTCGAGCCCGACACCATCCGCGCGCTGGCCGACATCGCCGAGCGGCACGACCTGCTGGTGATCAGCGACGAGATCTACGACCGCCTCGTCTACGGAGGCCACCGGCACGAGGCCTTCAGCGCCCTGCCCGGCATGAAGGAGCGCACCGTCCTGCTGGGCGGCTTCTCCAAGGCCTACGCCATGACCGGCTGGCGCGTGGGCTACGCCTGCGCGCCGCGCGACCTGCTCGACGGCATCATGAAGGTCCACCAGTACGTCATCATGTCCGCCCCCACCATGGCGCAGGACGCTGCGCTCGTGGCGCTCGAGCGCAGCGAGGTCGATGTCGCGCGCATGGTCGCCGAGTACGACCGCCGCCGGCGCATGTTCGTGGCCGGCCTGGAGCGCATCGGCCTGCCGACGGTGGAGCCGAAGGGTGCCTTCTACGCCTTCCCCGACATCCGTCGCAGTGGCCTCTCGTCCGACGAGTTCTGCGACCGATTGCTCCACGAGGCCAACGTGGCCGTCGTACCCGGCACCGCCTTCGGCCCCTCCGGCGAGGGCTACGTTCGCGCCACCCTGGCCACCTCCTACGAGGACCTCGAGGAAGCCATCGTCCGTATCGAGCGCTTCCTCGCCACGCTCTGATGGCTGCGACGGCAGCCCCGGACGGGGTCACCTACGAGCCGGTCATCGGCATCGAGATCCACGTCCAGCTGCGGACGGCATCGAAGATGTTCTGCGGCTGCTCCAACGACATCACTGATGCCGCCCCCAACGCCAACACCTGCCCCGTCTGCCTGGGCTTGCCGGGAGCGCTGCCGGTGATCAACCGGGAGGCCGTGCGCCACGTGCTGGCCACGGGCATCGCGCTCGAGGCCACCACGCCCGAGGTCACCCGCTGGGACCGCAAGAACTACTTCTACCCGGACCTGCCCAAGGGCTACCAGATCAGCCAGTACGAGCTGCCGCTCGCCTCACACGGCCGGCTGTCGGTGGAGACCTCGCGGGGCACGGTGGAGGTGGGCATCACCCGCGCTCACCTCGAGGAGGACACGGCACGGCTGCAGCACACGCGGCGCGAGGGCGTGCCGGTGAGCCTGCTCGACTACGACCGCTCTGGTGCGCCGCTGCTGGAGATCGTCACCGACCCGGTCATCCACGATGCCGAGACGGCCCGCCGCTACGCCGAGGAGCTGCGTCTGCTGCTGCTGACGATCGGCGCCTCGCACGCGGCCATGGAGAGCGGCCAGATGCGGGTGGAGGCCAACGTCTCGCTGCGAGCGGTCGGCACGGAGGCCTTCGGCACACGCGTGGAGGTCAAGAACATGAACTCGTTCCGCTCGGTGGAGCGGGCCATCGAGTACGAGATCGATGCGCCAGGAGGCCGCGCTACGGGCGGGCGAGCCGCTGCTCCAGGAGACCCGCGGCTGGGACGACGAACGCGGCGCGACCTACCACATGCGCACCAAGGAGACCTCCGACGACTACCGCTACTTCCCCGAGCCGGACCTGCCGCCGCTGCGGGTGGACCCCGCCTGGCTGGACGAGATCCGCGCCGGTCTGCCCGAGCTGCCGGCCGCGCGCCGTCGGCGCTACCGTGACGAGCTGGGCCTCTCCGCCTACGACGCCGACGTGCTGGTGACCGACGCGGCCGCCTCGGACGTGTTCGAGGCGGCACGAGCGGCCGACCCCGAGCTGCCCGTCAAGAAGCTGGCCAACTGGGTCACCGGTGAGTTCCTGCGGCTGGCCAAGGGCGAGGACACCGACGTCGCCATCGAGCGCATCAGCGGGACGCAGCTGGCTGCGCTCGTGCGGCTCGTGGAGGAGGGGCAGATCAGCGGCACCAACGCCAAGGAGGTGCTGCTGCGGGTCGGACAGAGTGGCCGGAGCGTGGCCGAGATCGTGGCCGAGGCGGGCTTCCGCCAGATCAGCGACACCGATGCCCTGCAGGCGAGCGTGGACGAGGTCCTCGCCGAGAACCCCGCGGCGGTGGCCGACGTCCGTGCCGGCGAGCAGAAGGCCATCGGCTTCCTGACCGGGCAGGTCATGAAGAAGACTCGGGGCCAGGCCAATGCCGGCCTCGTGCAGCAGCTCATCCGCCGCACGCTGGAGGTCGACTGAGCATGGGGCTCGCCGGACTGCTGCTCATCCTCGGCGGCATCGCCGCCATCGCCATCGGGGCCCTGCGGGTCCGCGGCCCGCTGGCCACCATCCGCCGCCTCGACGCGACGGAGGCCAACCTCGCACGCTACGAGACGTGGCGCGGCAAGCAGACCGGGGTCCAGGCCGAGGGTCCCACCGGTGCCGACATCATGCGCGCCCAGATGCGCCAGCGCGTGATGCTCTGGGGCGGCCTGATCGGCGCGGGCGTCGTGCTGATCGTGCTGGGGCTCGTCCTCGGCTAGCTAGCTGCACCCGGGGCGTGCGCCCCTGTCCCGGGCCGTGTGGTCTCGCTACGGGGTGTTGTCACTCCCTTCGCCGCCGTCGCCGGCCGGGGCGTCAGCGGACCCTCCGTCCCGGGCCGGCGCGCCGAACGGCGCGCTGCAGTCTCCCGGACAGGAGTCGATCTGGCCGGTCAGGATCGCCTGCCGCGCCGCGTCATAGAGCTCGATGGTGCCCACCGGGAGCGTCTGGCGCGGCCAGGTGACCGCGATGCGGTCATCGACCAGGTCGTAGGTGACGAGCCGTTTCGTTGCCGTCTCCGCCAGGCTGTACATCGTCTCGTCCACGGCAGCCGCCACGTCCTTGCTGACGCTCGTCAGCACGCAGTCGGCCAGCTCCGGGTTGGCCGCCGCGACGTCGATGCCGCTGCCGACGCTGAGGACACCCCCGGCATCACAAGCGGCCTCGATCATGGCTGTGCTCGTGCCGCGGCCGACGGGCAGCAGCACATCGGGCTGGACGACGTCGACGAAGACCTCGGTGAACGTGCGCGCGCTCACCGGGTCACTGAAGGCGGCCTCCTCGTCGTCGGCGAGGTAGGCCAGCTCGATGTCCACGTCCGGGTTCAGGCTGCGGGCACCATTCACGAAGCCGCGGACATAGCGGTTGCACTCGCCGCAGCCGGGCTCGCCACTGATGATGCCGAGGCGGTCGTTGCGCGTGCTGGCGGCGGCCGCTGCCAGCAGGCCCGCCAGGTAGGCGCCGTCCTCGACCTTGAAGTCGACGGCGGTGTACTGGAAGGGGACAGAGAACTCGCCACCGGCACAGGTGCCAGAGGGGTCGGGTCTGCCATCCTCGGTCAGGCAGGGGAGCGGCTGCCCCAGGTCGATGAAGACGGTGCTATCCGAGCTTCGGGCCAGGCCCACGTTGGCCTGCCCGTCGCCGCCGGAGATGATGATGACCGTTGGGCGATCCTGGTATGCGTCGATGGCAGCATTCACGACGTCGTCCGTGGAGGGCAGCGGTCCCACCTCCTCGAAGCCGTTGGGCCTGGCGCCGTTCTGGACGTGGAAGGTCCTGGCGGTCTGCGCGATCAGCGTGTTGATAGCTGACGGGTCGAGGCCGTTGGTGATCACCGTCGTCGTGTGGTTGGGAGAGAACTCCGTTGGCGGGGGTGTGGCCCGCTGGGCGATGGCCGTGCCGGACGCCAGCAGCGTCAGGCTGATGGCTCCGATGATGATCCGGACCAAGAGGTTGCGGCGCATGGGTTCCTTCCTCGGCAGGCTCGTCGACGACGAGGGCATGGTACGGGTGCGTGGCCGTCGATGCTGTATGACCATCGGTGGAGCGGAGACGGACCTTCGTGTGCCCTCTGGTGTGGTTCGCGTGCGTCGATGCCCGGCGCCTGGCCAGAACGGCGGGCGTCCGGTCACTGCGCCCGCTGGATGGTCACCGCCTGCGGCGGCCTCAGCGTGGGCGGCCGCGCCAGTGCTCGATGGCCGTGCAGCGATCCATCACCACGCGCATGCCACCGGCGTGCGCGATGCACGCCGCTTCCGTGTTCACCACGCCCTGCTGCAGCCACAGCGTCCCGCAGCCGAGCGCCACGGCCGAGCGCGCGATGGCCGGCGTGTGCTCGGCCCGGCGGAAGACATCGACGATGTCGAAGCCGTGCCCGCTGGCCGCGACCGCGGCCTCCAGGCTGGGGTATGCCGTGCGACCCAGGACCTCCTCTGCTCGCGGCGTAACCGGCACGCACTCGTAGCCCTGCTCGAGCAGGTAGCTCATGACCGAGTGGGACGGCCGGCCGGGATCGGGTGAGGCGCCCACGATGGCGATGCTCCGCGCGGCCATGAGCACCGCACGGGCGGAGTCGGCGTCGAGGGTGAGGTCCGGCTGCTCGTTGGTGCTGATGGCAGCGCCCCGGTGCTAGGAGGCGCTCTCGCGCTCGTAGGGCTTGCCGACGGCGGCCGGAGCCACGCTGCGCCCGACCGCGCCGGCCAGCACCACGATGGTGACCAGGTAGGGCAGGGCCGACCAGAACTGGTCGGGGATGGCGGTCAGGATGTCACCCAGCTGACCGGTCGGCGGCACCGTGCGGATGGCGATGCTGAGCGAGCTGGCGGCGGCGAACAGGAGCGCCGCCCCGAAGGCGCCCATCGGGAGCCAGCGGCCGAAGATGAGTGCCGCCAGCGCGATGAAGCCACGGCCGTTGGTCATGCCCGCCTGGAACGACGTGCCGAAGTCCAGCGTGAACCAGGCGCCGGCGAGGCCGGCGAAGATGCCGCCCAGGATGACGTTGCGATAGCGCAGCCGGATGACGTCGATGCCCACCGTCTCGGCAGCCTTGGGGTGCTCACCCACCGAGCGTGTGCGCAGACCCCAGCGCGAGCGGAACAGCAGGATGTTCATGATCACCGCCAGCACGATGACCGACATCGTGATGGGGCCCTGGTTGAGGAACATGTTGAAGATCCAGCCGACGAAGGGCAGGTCGGTCAGGGCCTCCGGCGGGGTGTAGGGCGTGAATCGACCGGCTGACGGCGGCGACGAGGCGCTGATGATGATGATGAGGTAGCCCGTCGCACCCAGGGCCACGATGTTGATGATGGTGCCGCTGATGATCTGGTCCGCCTTGACGGTGATGGACAGCCAGGCGTGTACGGCCGACACCAGCATGCCAGTCAGCACCGCGGCGATGAGACCGATGACCAGTGCCGGTGAGGCGCCGAAGGCGAAGTCGGCCTTGGGCTGGTCGGGGAACGCCTGCACCACCGCCGAGGCGACGAACCAGCCGGTGAAGGCGGACGCGATCATCATGCCCTCGATGCCGATGTTGACCACGCCCGAGCGCTCGTTCATGAAGCCGCACAGGGCACCCAGTGCGATGGGCGCGGCCAGCGCGAGGATGACGGCGCCGTTGATGGTCAGCACCCGGATCATGTAGTCCACGAGCTGGAACAGGATCCCGACGACGGGGATGTCGAACAGCACGTCCACGGCTACGCCCTCATCTCTTGGAGACGGACGAGCCGCCGTAGCTGCTGGTGACGGTCCTGAGCTCGTCCACGTCTGTGCCCTTGGCATCGCGGATGCGGAACACCCAGCGCACGATGAGGTCCGCGGCCAGGAAGAAGAGGATGACGCCCTGCAGGATGTCGATCATCTGCACCGGCACACCGGCCTTGATCTGCATCAGCGGTGCGCCGGCGCGCAGGGCTCCCAGCAGCAGGCCGCCGAACAGGATGCCCCACGGGTTGGCGCGTCCGAGCAGGGCCACGGTGATGGCGTCGAAGCCCACGGTGGTGGCGTAGGCGGCGGGCAGGTAGTGCTGCACACCCAGGATCTCGATGCCGCCGGCGAGGCCGGCCAGCAGGCCGCTGGCGGTCATGGTCAGGACGATGAGCATGCGAGGGCGCATGCCGGCGTAGCGCGCGGCATCGGGATTGGCGCCGACGGTGCGGATCTCGAAGCCGATCGTGGAGCGATAGAGCACCCACCACACGATGGGCACCGCCACGAAGGCGATGATGACGCCCGAGTGCAGCAGGTGGCCGGGATCGCCCGCGATGACCCAGAGCCTGGCTTCGCCGACGTCGGGCGTACGGGCGAACGTGGCACCGGCCGCTCGCAGTGGCCCGCTGACCGCCCACGAGATGATCTGCAGGGCCACGAAGTTGAGCATGATGGTGACCACGACCTCGTGGGCACCGGTGAAGGCCTTCAGCCAGCCGGGGATGAAGCCGTAGGCAGCACCGGCCAGGAGGCCCGCGACCAGCGCCACCGGGACGGCGATGACGGTGGGAGCGTCGGACAGCGCGATGCCGGCCACGACCGCACCGAGGGCGCCCATGAGGAACTGGCCCTGGGCGCCGATGTTGAAGAGACCGGCCTTGAAGCCGAGACCGACGGCGAGTCCGCCCAGGATGTAGGGCGTGGCACGCACGAGCGAGTCGATGACGCCATCGAGGCCACGGAATTCGACGCTGAAGGGATCGACGCTGATGGCGATGCCGGTAGCGCCCTGCAGCAGTGCCAGGTAGGCCTCGCCCCACAGCCAGAAGTCGAACTGGCCGGTGATGATGGGACTGGTGAGCACCATCACGATGGCGCCGACGACGAGTGCCAGCAGGATGGCGCCGCCGGTGATGGCCAGCTGACCTCGCAGCGAACGGCTCAGCAGCCTGTTGATCACGACGTGGCCTCGGCCGGGGCGCTGGCGGGCTCAGCCTTGACGCCCGTAGCCATCAGCAGGCCCACGGCCTCCTTGCTGGCCGTGCGCCCGTTGACGATGTCGACGATCTGCCCTCGGTACATGACCGCGATGCGGTCGGAGATCTCGAGCACCTCGTCGAGCTCGGCGCTGACCAGCAGGACCGCGGTCCCGGCGTCACGCTTGCGGATGATCTGCCGGTGGATGAACTCGATGCTGCCGACGTCGAGGCCACGCGTCGGCTGGTCGAGCACGAGCAGCTTGAGCTCGCGGTCGAACTCGCGGGCGACGATCAGCTTCTGCTGGTTGCCCCCGGAGAGCGTCCCGGCCGTCACCGTCGTGCTCGGCGTGCGCACGTCGTACTGCTCGATGGCCTCGGCCGCACGCGCCGCGATGGCGGCCTCGTCGCGCACGACACCGCGCGAGTACGGTTCCATGTAGTAGTCCGTGAGCACGACGTTGTCGGTGATCGGGAACGAGAGCACCAGGCCGAAGCGATGCCGGTCCGCCGGCACGTAGGCAACGTTCTTGCCGTGCAGGTCGCGCGGGCCGTCAGCGGTGACGTCCTCGCCGTCGAGGAGGATGCTGCCAGCGGTCGCCTGGCGCAGGCCCATGATCGGCCTCCACCAGCTCGTCCTGTCCGTTGCCGGCGACGCCGGCGATGCCCAGGATCTCGCCGGCGCGCACCTCGAAGCTGACGCCGCGGACCGGCTCGCCGCCCCGGTCGCCGCGCACGCGCAGGTCGCGTACCTGCAGCATGGCCCCGGCGGGATGGCTCTCCCCGCGGTCGACCGTGAGCTGCACCTCGCGGCCCACCATCAGCTCGGCCAGGTCGTCTTCGTCGGTCTCGGCCGGGATGCGGCTGCCGACGACCTTGCCCCGGCGGATGACGGTGATGCGGTCCGCGATCTCGAGGACCTCGTAGAGCTTGTGGCTGATGAAGATGATGCTGTGGCCCTCGGCCGCCAGCCGCCGCAGGACGGCGAAGATCTCGACCGTCTCCTGTGGAGTCAGCACCGCCGTCGGCTCGTCGAGCACGAGGATGCGCGCCTCGCGATAGAGCGCCTTCAGGATCTCGACGCGCTGCTGCCAGCCCACCGAGAGGTCGCCGACGGTGGCGTCCGGGTCCAGCTCGAAGCCGAAGCGGTCGCCCAGCTCCCGGATGCGGCGCGCTGCCTCTCCCTTGTCGAGGAAGACCGGCCCGCGCATGACCTCCTTGCCGAGCAGCACGTTGTCGGCCACCGTCAGCACGGGCACGAGCATGAAGTGCTGGTGGACCATGCTGATGCCGCGGTCGATGGCGTCGGTGGGGTCCTTGATGTCGACCACCTCGCCATCGAGCAGGATCTGGCCCTCGTCCGGGCGCGCCAGGCCGTACAGGACGTTCATGAGCGTGGACTTGCCCGCGCCGTTCTCGCCGAGCAGCGCGTGGATCTCGCCGGGGCGCACCTCGAGGTCGATGCCGTCGTTGGCGACCACCCCGGGGTAGCGCTTGGTGATGCCGCGCATCTCCAGGGCGGGGGCAGCGATGCGTGCGATCGAGGTGTCAGAGATGGACGCGGTCACGTTCCGCTCCGTCCGTGGCAACAGGGGCCTGGTACGACGAACGGGCCGACCCAGCGGCCGACCCGTTCGTCATCGTCTCAGCTTGCGCTGCGCGAGCGTGGCGCTACGGCAGCGTCTGGACGCAGAAGCCCGTCCCTTCCTGGGCCTCACAGGGGACGACCGATCCATCGATCATGCCCGCGGTGGCGGCGTCCACGGCGGCCAGGGCATCTTCGCTGACCACGCCCTCGTGATCATGGAAGGGGCTGATGCCGACATCGTTGGTCGAGATATCCAGGAAGAGCGAGCCGCCCTGGTCCTCTCCCGCCGCGACGCGCTCGATGGCGCTCTTGACGGAGTTGGAGAGCTTCTTCTCGGCGCTGGTCAGCGTGCAGGCCGCGGTCTCGGGGGTGGAGAGGAACTGGTCCACGTCCACACCGATGGCCCAGATCCCGGCGTCGCAGGCGGCCTGTAGCACGCCGTTGCCGGTCTTGCCGGCGACCTGGAACATGACGTCGATCTCGGGATCCTGCGCCAGCAGCTGCTGCGCGATGGCCTGGCCGCCAGCCGGGTCGTTGAAGGCTGCGGCGTCAGGCGCGCCGGATACGTAGGTCACGGTGACGACCGCATCGGGGTTGACCGACTTGGCGCCGTTGGCGTAGCCCTCGATGTAGTTGACCACAGCCGGGATGACGGCCGTGCCGCCGATGGCTGCGATGTGGCCGGTCTCGCTGGCGTCGGCAGCGACGATGCCGGCCAGGTAGCCGGGCTGCTGCTCGCGCCAGTTGAGGCCCTGCAGGTTCGGCAGCAGGGTGGCGGGGTCGCCGGCACAGGCGAAGCTGTCGTCCGGGAGGCCCTCTTCGGTGATGCAGGGAGCCTGGTCAACGCCGATGAACCTGATGTCAGGGTTGTTCTTGGCGGCCAGGATGGTGTCGGCACCGGCGGCGAAGCCGACGGTCACGATGATGTCGTAGTCCTGGTCCACGAAGGCCTGGATGTTCGGCCCGATGTCGACCGACTGCTGGCTGATGGCGTACTGGGGCGCAGCCGCGCCAACGGCCTCGGCGCCGGCGACGGCACCTTCCCAGCTGTACTGGTTGAAGTTGCGGTCGTCGATCGTCCCGACGTCGGTCACGAGGCCGATCTTCAGATCGGCGCCATCCTGGGCCAGCGCCAGCGCGCCGCCGGCGAGCACACCGGTCGCGGCGATGGTGAGCGCCAGGGATGCGGTGGTGAACCTGCGCATGCGTTCCTCCTCTGCGTCGGGGGCACGCACGTTGGCGATACTCCCGAACGGGTCTAATCCGTCCAGCACCACACCGTGGGACGGGCACGTGGGCATCGTAGCGGGTTCCCGTCCGGGACGGAAGGCGAGACCGACCGATGGGACCGCCTTGACCGATGGGATTTCGAGCGGGTCGCTGAAGGCGTCTGCAGCCGCGCCCGATGCGCCCCGAGCCGCACCAGGGCTCCGAGCGGCGGGCTGGGCCCCGAGCCGCACCAGGGCTCCGAGCGGCGGGCTGGGCCCCGAGCCGCACCAGGGCTCCGAGCGGCGGGCTGGGCCCCGAGCCGCACCAGGGCTCCGAGCGGCGGGCTGGGCCCCGAGCCGTACCTTCTGGTCATCCGTCCGGCTGGGGCCCGTTGGGCAGGGTTGCCACACTCACCTCGCGCGGGGTCCCACCCTCCTCGTGCCTGCCCTGCATCCTCATGCACCGATGCTGCATGGAGCTGAGGCGTCATGCAGGTCCGTGCATGGGTACTCGCGGTGTGCTGCCGGCGGTGGACCGCGTTCGCAAGCTTACGGGCCCCACGCGGACTTCTGACGAGGATCTGGCCTGCCGGCCGTGGCCTCGGCGCCCGACCGTGGCCGCAGTCGACCCGCCGACCCGCCGACCCGCCGACCGTGGCCGCAGCTTGCCGGCCGGCTCGATCCGTCGGCCCGGTGAACGCTAGTCGCGCGTGATGCGCACCTGGTCGACGGCCGCTTCGACGATGGCACCCTCGCCCGCGTCGATCGCTTCCAGCTCGATGGCCACGCGACGGCCGCCCAGGTCGGCGGGAAGGGGCGCGACCAGCGACCGCCAGGCGGGCTTGTGCTTGGAGCCCGTGCCCGAGACGTCGAGCACCGTCGCCAGGCGCCCTCCGTCGCGATCGACGACGTACACGCGAAGCCCGTCCGACCCCCTCGCTCCACGAGACAGCCCCACCCAGTAGCGCAGCCGCAGCGTCGCCCCGGTCTGCGGCAGTGTGATGAGCGGAGAGCGGACGCTTGTCCGGCCACCATCGACATCGTGACCTGCTGCCCGTCCGGTGACGAGAACGGAGCGGCCTGAGGCGGCCGAGCCCAGCTGCAAGTCACCCTTCGCCGGATCGCCGCGTTGCCAGCGGCCGTCGATGGCGGTGTCGCTGCCGTCAGGGTTCACGCGCCAGCCACGCGATACCTCCAGGTCGTCGAAGAACGGCCCGCAGTTCAGCCTCACCGCCGCCCTGCCCAGGGCGCTATATGGGCAGACAGCCCGGCCCATGAGGTACAGCACGGCGTCGCGATTGCGCCGTGTCTCGCGACCGATCACCTCGTCCGGGGGGTAGTACTTGGCCGGCGAGGACCCTGCCCGCGGGTACAGCTCGAAGGTGAACGAGAAGATGCGCTCGCGAGCATAGGTCCAGTCGATCATGTCCCCGTCGGTCGGGTAGAGCTGGCTGGACTGCTGCGCACGATAGCCATTGGTCGCCGCCATCGCCCGTCCCATGGCGCGGAACGTTCGCCAGTCCAGCTCGGTCATGTCCGGCGGCGTGTCTCGTCGCGTGTAGCCGTACGGCCAAAGCACCAGCTCTCCGGCGGTGTGGAAGGTGATGTGGGTGCGGATGCGCTGCCTGCCGTCCACCCGGCGGCTGGCGATGAAGTCACGCATGGCCTGGGTCTCCGGTGCGGACCAGGCCGAGGGGCCGCGGTAGTTCCAGGCACCCGGCTGGCCGGAGGAGCCACCGCAGCAGCCGAAGCGGTAACCGTAGTTGCGGTTGAGATCGGTGCCGACCCTGCTGCTGCCCGGCGTCGGCTGCCGATTGCGTCGCCACGACCGGTAGGGCGAACCGCTGAGATCGTGCTGCAGACCGTCAGGGTTCACCATGAAGACGATCCACGTGCGGCGCTGGTCCACCAGCCCGGTGACACGCTTGCCAAGCTGGCTCGACTTGCCGTACTGCCCGGTCAGGAGATCGAGGATGTAGAGCGGCATCTCGGCACTGAGATGCTCGCGCGCGTGGTGCAGGCCGTCGAACAGGACCTCGGGCTCGCCCTCGTCGAGGCCGGGATCGTCGGTGACCTCGGCGGCCCAGAGCTTGCGTCCCTGGTGACTCTGGCCGATGGAGAAGAGCCGAACGATGCCTGGATGTGCGGCCGCCACCGCCTTGATGTGACGGACCATCTCCGGGTAGGAGTGGTAGCCGGCATCCCTTGCCGGGTAATCAGCCGCAGTCGTGGGCAGCGCTGGGCCGAGCAGCAGCAGTAGGGCGACGGCGAGCGACTGGGCGAGGCGCATGCGTGCAGATGCTACGGGGTTTGCGGGCCGGCCGGGGCGGTCGGAATAGCCCCACGGTACTGGTACCGGTGGCCACATGGGCCATGTGGCACTGCGGGGCGGTCTGGGGTGGTCTGCTTGAGCGCTGTGGATTCGGGCCGTCAGGTTTTCGGTGACGTCCGACAACAGATACGGCCACAAGGTACTAGGACCGGTTGCAAATGGTCCTGGGGAACCGGAGACTCGGATTCCGCGGCATCTGTCGCGCCGGCCGGTAATCGCCGTCCGGATGCTTCCGAGCAGTCATCCAGGAAGCGCATTCATCGATCCGGAGTCATTGGATCTGGTTCGGGCGTTCCTCGGCCCGAGAAGGAGAGGCATCGAATGGAATCGTACTATCGGCCCGGCACTCGCCGCGGCGCC
Organism: uncultured Chloroflexia bacterium; assembly: GCA_963712735.1. GTDB lineage: Bacteria > Chloroflexota > Limnocylindria > Limnocylindrales > CSP1-4 > JAFMJV01. The sequence goes on from CAVQIZ010000003.1 coordinate 209,799, forward strand.
GCCATGCTGGCGGTCCTGCAGGCGATCCTGCTGTTGTCAGCGCTAGTGCTGACGCCATCCGCGACCATCGCACAGGACATGGACGCTGCCGCCAGCGACGCCCCCCAGGCCGAGCAGGCGAGTGAGCCCACGCCCGAGCCGGCGCCTGCAGAGAGCCAGTCCGGCCCCACGGTCGAGAAGAAGTCTGCTCGCAGCAGCACCGACTCGAAGCCTGAGGCCCAGTCTGGAGCCACCTCTGAGGCAGGCCCCGCTGAGGCCGTTGCCGACGTGCGCCTGCGCCTCTTCCCGCGGAAGCAGAAGCTCTTCCCCGGCGGCAGGAAGGTCGTCAGCGCCTGGGCCTGTCCGGCCGACATCGGTGCCTCGTTCGGCCCCGACAAGGAGCCAGGCACCAAGGACGACGACTGTGTCGCGGTGCGCGCCAAGTGGTCCGTCGGGCCCGACGATGCGGGTCGCCTCTCGAACGTCGTCGGCTTCAAGACCCGCGTGACCTTGCTCGCCGACAGCGACCTCCAGATCGTCGCCAAGGCCGACGGCCTCACCGGCAAGGGCACGATCCTGGCCAAGGACGAACCGGCGAAGGTCCGCCCCCAGGCGGTCGATGTCGAGCCCACGACGGTGGCTGACGCGCCCATCGCCGCCCCCGTCGCCGACGAGTCGGCCGAGCCGCAGACCGTGCCCGTCGCGGACGAGCCTGCCGAGCCGACTGAGCGTGCCGTCGTCGAGGAGCCCGTCCCCTCCCAGGATCCCATCATCGAGGAACCCATCGCTTCCGAGGCTCCCAGCAGCGTCGAGCCGGTGATCGAGGAACCCGTCGCCTCCGAGGTTCCAGCCATCGACGAGCCGACCGCCGAGCCCGTCAGCTCTATCGAATCAGTCAGCACGGAGCCCGTCGCCTCCGAGGCTCCCGTCATCGACGAGCCCGTCGCCTCCGAGGCTCCCGTCATCGACGAGCCCAAGGCGGCCGCCTTTGCCCTCGCAGCCAATGACGGCACCCTCCGCATCAGCAAGGTGGGTCTGCGCGTCAATCAGAACAGCCCCAGTATCTCCGGCCTTGCCGGCGCTACGTTCGATATCTGGCTGGACGATGGCGATGGGGACTTCGAGCCCAGCGGAGGCAGCAGCGACAGCTACATCGGTCAGTCCGGGGCCACGAACGGGTCCGGAATCGTCGATGTCTCGCTCCAGCCGGGCCGCTACTGGGTGCGGGAAGCCACCGCGCCGACCAACTGGAACAAGATCTCCCAGACGGCCTATGGCTCGGGCTCAAGCTCGAACCAGGCCAACCGACCCTATGTCGAGCTGGTCCGGGTCCGCGAGAACCAGACGGCCACGACCCGAGGTTTCGTCAACCGATACGACAACAACAGCTACCCCAACGTTTGCGGCCTCGATGTGGCACTGGTCATCGACCGGTCCGGATCCATCGGCGGCAACTACGGGACGCTCAAGAACGCAGCCAAGAGCTTCGTCGACGAGCTCACCGGCACGCCGTCCGAATTCCGGGTCTACAGCTTCTCATGGACGGCCACGACGCACGGTGGCTGGACCAGCGTGGCAGACCAGTCCGGCGCGAATAGCGTCAAGAACGCCATCGACAACCTCCCGGGCACCGGCGGCGGTACCAACTGGGACGACGCCTTCCGCGAGGTCGCCGACGACGGCGCGGACGTCATCGTCTTCCTGACCGACGGCAATCCGACGACCTACGGCGATGGCAGCGTCGACGGCAGCACCGTCGACCTCATCGACGTCGAGCTGGGCGTGGCCTCCGCCAACCTGGCCAAGAGTCAGTCCGCCACCCCCAAGGTCGTTGCCATCGGCATCGGCCCCGCCGTCGCCAATCCGGCCAACCTCATCCTCGTCTCCGGTCCTACGGCCAATGACGACTACTACGTCACCGACTTCGACAAGCTTGCCGACAAGCTGAACGAGATCGCGACAAAGCTGTGCGGTGGCAGCGTCACCGTGCTCAAGGAAGTTCCCGACGGCAATGGTGGCTGGGAAGCTGCTTCCGGCTGGACCTTCAACGCTGCCTCGTCCGGCAGCGCTCCGACCCCGCAGAGCGGGGCCACCAACGGCAACGGTGTCGTCAACTTCAAGTACGACCTCTTCGGCAATGTCACTGCGACCATCACCGAAGACCCCGAGCCCGGCTACCAGCTCGTGCAGCAGGATGGCAAGAATGCCGTCTGCAAGCGCGACGGCAGCGACTTCAACGAGACCAATGTCCAGAACGGTGTCCAGTTCACCCTGGGTATCGACCAGATCGTGACCTGCACGTTCCGCAATGAGCCCAGCAATGGCACGCTCATCGTCAAGAAGCTCGTCATCAATGACAACGGCGGCACCGCCGTTGCGACCGACTTCGCCTTCGACGTCGCTGGCCCCAGCGCACAGGGACCGATCCAGTTCGCACAGGACGGCGACGAGCCGCTGAAGGGCAGGAACGCACTCAGTGTCGGTGTCGGCACGTACACGGTCACCGAGACCGCGCCTATCGAGCCTGGCTACAGCGTCAGCTACGACAACTGTGCCAACGTACTCGTCGGCTCCGGCCAGACCAAGACGTGCACCATCACCAACAACGACGATCCGGCGAGCCTCACGCTCGTCAAGTCCGTCATCAACGACAACGGCGGCACCGCCGCGGCCTCGGCCTGGACCCTGTCCGCGGGCGCCAACAGCGTCCCCGGCTCCGAGTCGGGCGCCGTCGCCACCACCGTGGCCGGCACCTACGCCCTGTCCGAGTCGGCCGGTCCCGACGGCTACACCAATACCTCCATCACCTGTGACAACGCCCAGGGCGAGGTCACCTCGGTGACGGTCGGTGTCGGCGAGTCCGTCATCTGTACCTTCGTCAACAACGACGATCCGGCGAGCCTCACGCTCGTCAAGTCCGTCATCAACGACAACGGCGGCACCGCCGCGGCCTCGGCCTGGACCCTGTCCGCGGGCGCCAACAGCGTCCCCGGCTCCGAGTCGGGCGCCGTCGCCACCACCGTGGCCGGCACCTACGCCCTGTCCGAGTCGGCCGGTCCCGACGGCTACACCAATACCTCCATCACCTGTGACAACGCCCAGGGCGAGGTCACCTCGGTGACGGTCGGTGTCGGCGAGTCCGTCATCTGTACCTTCGTCAACAACGACGATCCGGCGAGCCTCACGCTCGTCAAGTCCGTCATCAACGACAACGGCGGCACCGCCGCGGCCTCGGCCTGGACCCTGTCCGCGGGCGCCAACAGCGTCCCCGGCTCCGAGTCGGGCGCCGTCGCCACCACCGTGGCCGGCACCTACGCCCTGTCCGAGTCGGCCGGTCCCGACGGCTACACCAATACCTCCATCACCTGTGACAACGCCCAGGGCGAGGTCACCTCGGTGACGGTCGGTGTCGGCGAGTCCGTCATCTGTACCTTCGTCAACAACGACGATCCGGCGAGCCTCACGCTCGTCAAGTCCGTCATCAACGACAACGGCGGCACCGCCGCGGCCTCGGCCTGGACCCTGTCCGCGGGCGCCAACAGCGTCCCCGGCTCCGAGTCGGGCGCCGTCGCCACCACCGTGGCCGGCACCTACGCCCTGTCCGAGTCGGCCGGTCCCGACGGCTACACCAATACCTCCATCACCTGTGACAACGCCCAGGGCGAGGTCACCTCGGTGACGGTCGGTGTCGGCGAGTCCGTCATCTGTACCTTCGTCAACAACGACGATCCGGCGAGCCTCACGCTCGTCAAGTCCGTCATCAACGACAACGGCGGCACCGCCGCGGCCTCGGCCTGGACCCTGTCCGCGGGCGCCAACAGCGTCCCCGGCTCCGAGTCGGGCGCCGTCGCCACCACCGTGGCCGGCACCTACGCCCTGTCCGAGTCGGCCGGTCCCGACGGCTACACCAATACCTCCATCACCTGTGACAACGCCCAGGGCGAGGTCACCTCGGTGACGGTCGGTGTCGGCGAGTCCGTCATCTGTACCTTCGTCAACAACGACGATCCGGCGAGCCTCACGCTCGTCAAGTCCGTCATCAACGACAACGGCGGCACCGCCGCGGCCTCGGCCTGGACCCTGTCCGCGGGCGCCAACAGCGTCCCCGGCTCCGAGTCGGGCGCCGTCGCCACCACCGTGGCCGGCACCTACGCCCTGTCCGAGTCGGCCGGTCCCGACGGCTACACCAATACCTCCATCACCTGTGACAACGCCCAGGGCGAGGTCACCTCGGTGACGGTCGGTGTCGGCGAGTCCGTCATCTGTACCTTCGTCAACAACGACGATCCGGCGAGCCTCACGCTCGTCAAGACCGTCTCTGGTGGTTCCGCCACCGCGGCCGACTTCGACCCCTTCATCGATAGCCGAGCAGGTCACCTGGGGCAGCCCGGTCGACCTGACACCCGGCAGCTACACGGCCTCGGAGGTCATGAACGTCTCCGACTACGTGGCCGGCGAGTGGGGCGGCGATTGCGACGCCCAGGGCAACGTTGACATCGCCCTCGGCGACACCCTCACCTGCACCATCACCAACTTCTTTGCCGAGCTCACCATCGAGAAGTCAGCCGACCCCGCCTTCTATGGCGAGGCGGGTGATCTCATCAGCTACAGCATCACGGCCACCAATAGCGGCCTGGCCACGCTGACCGGGGTCGACATCAGCGATGCGCTGATCGACGGCCTCGACGACTGGACCTGCGCGCCGGTCCTTCCGGCCACACTGGCTCCCGGTGGTGCCGTCACCTGCACCGCCACCTACGAGATCACGCCCAGCGACGTCACCGACGGCTCCGTGCCCAACACGGCGTGCGTCGTCAGTGACCAGACCTCGCAGCCGGTCTGCGACGACGAGACGGTCTTCCTGTCCGAGCTCGAGATCGTGAAGTCGGCAGATGTCGAGTACTTCACCCAGGCCGGCGACGAGATCGAGTACACGGTCGTCGCCACCAACACCGGCGAGTTCACGCTCACGGATGTCGATATCACCGACGACCTCATCGATGGCCTCGACAGCTGGACCTGCACGCCGACCCTCACGGTCGCCGAGCTCGCCGCCGGCGAGTCCATCACCTGTACCGCCACCTACGAGATCACTGACGCCGACGTGGAAGCTGGCTCGGTGCTCAACACGGCCTGCGCCGTGAGCGACCAGACTCCCGAGGTCTGTGACGATGTCGACGTGCCCCTGGCGCAGCTCGAGATCGTCAAGTCGGCCACCCCGCTGTCCTACAGCGCGGTCGGCGACGAGATCGACTACACCATCACCGCAACCAACACCGGCGTGGCCACGCTGACCGACGTCGACATCACCGATGCCCTCATCGATGGTCTCGACAGCTGGCAGTGCAGGCTGGGCGACGCCGTCACCGACCTGCCGGTGGCCGCCCTGGTCAGTGGCCAGTCCATCACCTGCACCGCTACCTACACCGTCACCGAGGATGATGTCACCGGGACCGATCCCGAGGGCTTCATCACCAACGTCGCCTGCGCCGACAGCGACCAGACCGGCGAGGTCTGCGACAGCGTGACCACCAGGGAGATCGTCGTGGAGCTCATCAAGAGCGTCACGCCTTCCGTCCTGGCCGAGCCGGGTGGGGTCTTCACCTACACCCTGTTCATCGACAACGAGTCGGCCGTCCCTGTCGAGATCACGTCCCTGGTCGATGACAACAGCGCCGAAAGCGCGGACTGGGCAGCCAACTGCGCAGTGCTCGTCGGCGAGACGCTTGCCCCCGATGCTCCCGGTGACGCCGACTCCGTCACCTGCAGCTACACGGTCGAGCGAACGGTCGCGGGCACCTATCCCAACACCGCCCAGGTCACCGTTGTCGACGCCCAGGGCACCGTGGCCACGGCTCAGGACTCCGCAACCGTCCGAGTCCTGCGCTCGGAGCTCGACATCCAGAAGTCGGCCAACGTCAGCAGCTACAGCGCGGTGGGTGACGAGATCGTCTACACCATCATCGCCACCAACACCGGCGAAGCGGTCCTGTCGAACGTCGACATCAGCGACGCGCTCATCGACGGGCTCGACAGCTGGGAGTGCACGCCGGAGATCCCGGCCACCCTCGCGGTGGGGGCGCAGATCACCTGTACCGCCACGTACGAGATCGACCGCGGCCGACATCGACGCCGGCACGGTCTTCAACCAGGCCTGCGTCGACAGCGACCAGACGCCCGAGATCTGCGACGACGTGACCACGCCGCTCGCCGAGCTCGAGATCGTCAAGTCCGCCAACGTCAGCAGCTACAGCGCGGTGGGTGACGAGATCGTCTACACCATCGTCGCCACCAACACCGGCGAAGCGGTCCTGTCGAACGTCGACATCAGCGACGCGCTCATCGACGGGCTCGACAGCTGGGAGTGCACGCCGGAGATCCCGGCCACCCTCGCGGTGGGGGCGCAGATCACCTGTACCGCCACGTACGAGATCACCGCGGCCGACATCGACGCCGGCACGGTCTTCAACCAGGCCTGCGTCGACAGCGACCAGACGCCCGAGATCTGCGACGACGTGACCACGCCGCTCGCCGAGCTCGAGATCGTCAAGTCGGCCAACGTCAGCAGCTACAGCGCGGTGGGTGACGAGATCGTCTACACCATCGTCGCCACCAACACCGGCGAAGCGGTCCTGTCGAACGTCGACATCAGCGACGCGCTCATCGACGGGCTCGACAGCTGGGAGTGCACGCCGGAGATCCCGGCCACCCTCGCGGTGGGGGCGCAGATCACCTGTACCGCCACGTACGAGATCGACCGCGGCCGACATCGACGCCGGCACGGTCTTCAACCAGGCCTGCGTCGACAGCGACCAGACGCCCGAGATCTGCGACGACGTGACCGTCAACCGCATCTCCATCGTCCTCGACAAGTCCCCCAGCCGGGACTTCATCCCGGAGACAGGCACCGAGGTCACCTTCACCCTCGCCTTCAGCCACTCCGCGCAGGAACCGCCGGTCTACATGTACTCACTCGTGGACGACGTCTACGGTGATCTGCTCGATCCGGCCAACCCGGCCGTCAGCCAGAACGACTGCCCCGACTACGTCGGACTGCTCATCCTGCCTGACCAGTGGTACACCTGCCAATTCACGGCTCCGGTGACGGTCACGCGACAGCGAGACCACGTCAACGTGGCCACCATCACCGTCACCGACGTGGCGACCGACGGCACGCAGCCGCCGGAGCGGCGGTTCGCGACCGATGACGACGACGCCGTCGTCAAGCTCCGTGAGCCCGAGGTCACCGGTGATCCCCGGACGCCGCCGCCCTCACAGCCGCCGACGGACATGCTCCTGCTGACCGACACCGATGGTGATGGCCAGTCGGGCAGCCCCTTCGGCGATCCCATCGGCTGGGCCATCTGGGTGCTGCTCAGCGCCCTCGTGATCCTCAGCACCGGCTTCGTCCTGCGGCGCCAGCGGTTCGCGGAGGTCCGCCACCGCTAACACCAGGCCGCCAGGCCACCTCGTAACCAGGCACGACGGCCGGGTCCCTCAAGGGCCCGGCCGTCGTCATGCATCCGGCACGATGGCCCGGGCGCCGGGCGGTCGGCCGCGTCAGGGCTGACGGCGGACCACGAACACGGCGATGAACGTCGCGCCCAGCAGGACGGCCCCGCTGCCCAGGAGGAGCGCCATGCTGTCGATCGGCTCGGAGACCTCGACCACCTCGCTCGGCTTCGGCGTCGCCTCATCGCCTCTTGGTTTGCGCGTGGGCCTGGGTGGGGCCTGCCAGCAGGCTCGAGGCTCGGCCTTGGGCGCGGGCTCGGTGGCCTCCCTGGCGCCGACGAGGCGAGCTGCCACCTGCAGCTTGGGGATCGTGCCGGCCGGACCCGTGCTGGTCTGCAGGATGAGCCGGTGCTCATCCGGGTCCGACCGTCGCGCGATGGCCTCGTTGACGGCGCGCTCACGGACCTCGGTGATGCGGTAGCGCAGCACGCGACGGTCCTTCGTCTGGACCTCCACGATCTTGCCCAGGAGGCCGTTGCCGTCCGTCTGCTCGGAGATGTCGAACAGTGGCAGGAACATGCCCGGCTGAGCGTGCGCCAGGATCCAGGTCGTGCCCGGTGCGCCGGGCCGCTGGTACTTCGTCCACCATTGGGCCACGTCACACAGGGGATACCCCGGTCGGTTGCCGCGCACGTTGAGGTCGCTCGACACGACCGGCAGGTCGATGCCCGCGTAGGGCACCTGGATGCGAACCGGCGCGGAACGCTTGTCGAGCGCCACATCCGCGGCTGCCACCGTCGCCGGCGCGGGCAGGGGTGCGCCCGGAGCGAAGGCCGTCAACATGGGCAGCGCCAGCGCGAGCGAGCCGGCGAGGGCGACATTCGTTCCCGCCCGGGCGATCCAGCGGCGCTGCCGGCCATCACGGGTCGGCCGTGGGGTCGCTGACCATGGCTACACGCTAGCACCCCACGGCCGGATGTCGGCTGGGCCGATAGGGGCGCCGCGGTCGGCCATCGGTCCACGGACGCGGGCATGCGCACGTGGTGACAACGGTCAACGCTCGCTATACTCGCGGCTGACCCGCGTCAAGGTCGTCGTGGCGCACTGGAGGGAGATCGTTGCAGGACACTGCCCACCGGGGTTCGACACGTCCCCGCGTGGCAGTCATCGAGGATGACGCTGCCGTCAGGCGCGTCCTGGGAAGGATCCTTGAAGACGCCGGCTACGGCGTCATCGCCGTCGCCGATGGCGAGAGCGGACTGCGCGCGGTCGCCGAACACCAACCCGACATGCTCATCCTCGACCTGACGCTGCCGCGCATGGACGGGCTCGAGATCTGCCGCCGGCTGCGCGCCGACCCGCGCACGGTCACGCTGCCGATCATCATCCTCACCGCCCATACGTCCACCTCGGACATGGTCGCCGCACTGGATGCCGGCGCCGATGACTTCGTCACCAAGCCGTTCCAGCAGGTCGAGCTGCTGGCGCGCCTCCGCAGCTCCTTCCGCACGCGCGAGGTGATCCGCCGCATGGAGCAGGCTCACGACATCGTGGTGGCGCTGGCCAACGCGGTCGAGGCCAAGGACCTGGGACTCAAGGACCACTGTCGCTACCTGGCCTACCGCTCGGCGCGCCTGGCTGCCTACGTCGGGTTGCGTGACGGCGAGCTGGAGGGAGTGGCCTACGGCGCGCTGCTTCACGACATCGGCAAGATCGGCATCGCCGAGCACGTGCTGCACAAGCCCGGGCCCCTCACCGAAGAGGAGTTCCGCATCATGCGTGAGCACCCTGAGATCGGCGAGCGCATCTGCGACCCGCTGCGCATGTCGCGTGACTTCACGCCCATCATCCGCCACCACCACGAGCGCTGGGACGGTGCCGGGTACCCCGACGGGCTCAAGGGCGAGCGCATCCCCCTGGGCGCCCGCATCGTCGCGCTGGCCGATGCCTTCGACGCCATCGTCCGTGGCCGTCCCTACCGTGCTGCCCGCTCGGTCGAAGAAGCCTTCGACGAGTTGCAGAAGCACTCCGGCAAGCAGTTCGACCCGGGACTCGTGCCGCTCTTCATCGAAGAGGCCGACCGCCTGGATGCCGGTATCGCGCCCAGCGTGGAGCTGCCGCGTGTGGCACTACTGGGCCGCGAGGCCCCCATCGTCACCGGTGCACCGGGCGGGGCCGCGGCCGGCGTCCGCTGACGCTGACCGGGCGGGCCCGACCAACGCGCCGCAGGGGCCGATCGCGTGACTGAGCTCCAGGACCCGCCGGGCCCGCTGCGCTACCACACCGTCCGGCTGGTGCTGAAGGCCGTGACCTCGGCCTACGTGCGCACCGCCGTCTCGGGGTCGGCGTCCATCCCGCCTGACGGCGGGTACATCATCTGCTTCAACCATCCCTCGTGGCTCGACCCCATCTTCTTCGCCGCCTGCTGGCCCGACCGCCGTCGCCTGCTCTACGTGTTCGGCCCGCGCGAGCAGGACATGAGCACAGGTGTGCGCAACCACCTCATCAACTGGACGCGGCGCGGCGTGCCCTTCAAGCCGAAGGGGCAGGACGTGGGCGACGTCACTCGCCGAGCGGTCAGCGTGCTCAAGTCCGGGGCCTGCCTGGCGATCGCAGGGGAGGGCCGCTTGAGCGATCACGAGGGCAGCATCCTGCCCCTCGAGACCGGCACCGCGCACTTCGCCCGGATGGCCCGCGTGCCCATCGTGCCGGCTGCCATCGTCGGCTCGCGCTGGATCCACTTCGGCAGCCGCGTGACCATCAGCATCGGCGAGCCTGTCCACCCCGGCGATTTCGGCGGCGGCAAGCAGGGCGCCCGTGCGATGACCGACATCGTGCAGCAGCAGCTGTCCGCTCTGCTCCAGGGGGTCCCGGATCGTGAGCCACCGGGCTGGCTGGGTCGGACGATCTCCGAGGCGTTCAACGACCGGCCGTGGCTGGATGAGCCAGAGGAGACGAGCGCCGGCCAAGCCGGATCGTAGTCCGAGCGTCCCCGGTCCCGGTTCGAGTGTCATAGGGCGCTTTCGCCGGACGCTGGCGAAGGCCCGCGGCCCGCAGCGACGTGCGGCCGTTCAGCAGCTACGTGCGGCGGTCGAGCACCAGGATGGCGTCGAGCCAGACCATCGCCCCGCTGGACTGTGCGGCTCCCGTCCCCGTGGCGCGGAGCTTGACCTCGTGACCGCCGCGCGGGACGTCGCGCACGTAGACGATGCGACGGCTGTCGCCGTCCTTGGCGTACAGGTCGATGGTGTCGATGTGCTTGCCGTCGAGGATGACCTTGACCAGCCCGCCGGAGGGGCCTCGGCGCGCAACGACCGCGAACTGGGCGCCATCGAAGCGCAGCTTCGCCGTGGCGCCCTTGCTCGCGGTCCGGGTCAGCGTCCCGGCCAGCGAATCCTTGTGCTTCACGCTCTTCCACGAACCGCTGAGCCCGACGCGGGCTGAACCGGCGCGGACATCGAAGAGGCCGACGCCCGGGTCAAGGGTGCGCGTCGTTCGATGCCCCACGACGTCGTCGGCGTCGCCTCTCAGGGTGCAGCCGTTGCGGTCGATCTGGACGGTCAGATCCGCCTGGCCGGCGGGACTGAAGTCGAGACGCACGCGTCCGTCCACTACAGATCGCCTTCAGGGACGACGAGTCGAGGCCGGAAGTCGCGTCGCTGGCGGTCATCCGGACTGTCGTCGGGATGCGAGTCCCGCTGCGTTGCACGCGTACGCCCTGGCGCAGACTGAGGCGCGGCCCCCAGACCTTGGGGGGCACCGAGTCGAGACGGATGCTGTCGCTGATGACCGGCGACTTCACGTTGCGGAAGCTCCGCAGCTGCAGCCGAACGTCCTGCTTGCCCTGCTTCTCGCTGAGCTTCAGGGCGAAGCGGCCGTCATACGGCAACCAGGGGCCGAACGGCTCGTCATCGTAGGCGTACCTGACCTCCTCGCCGTCGAACCCGCGCAGGTCGGCGACGACCGATCTGCTGGCAGCCCATTCGGCCCCGTCGTCGATATCCGTCGGCCGCTGGCGCTCCAGGCGCAATGCGCCGATGCCGGCCCGGTAGACGTTGCCGTCGAGGCGAACGCCGCCAGCGAAGCGGAACTGGCCAGCTTGCCAGAAGTGCCAGTCACTCCAGCCGTTGGGCAGGTGGACGGTGTCGCACTTCCAGCAGGCCACCCACAGCGGGTACTGGCGGAAGCTGGTCGGCGCGCCCACGACCTTGTCCCACATGTAGCGGCTGGTGTAGATCATGGGATAGCGGCCCGTCTGGCGGTAGAGCTCATCGAGCATGGCGTGCAGACGGAGCCTGGCCTGGGCCTTGTTCGGGGTGCCCAGGGACTGCAGGGTCTCCACGTCGACGACCAGCGGCAGCAGGCTGCCGAGCCCGCTCGTCGTCCGCAGTGTCTCGAGGTAGTGCCTGGCCTGGGCGGCGCCGCCCTTGCGGTAATCGAAGAAGTGGTAGGCGCCCACCAGCATCCCGGCATCGCGTGCGGCCCGCGTGTTGCGCTGGTACGTGTCATCCACGAAGGACGTCCCCTGCGTCACCTTGGAGAAGACGAAGCGCATGCCCTGGTCGCGCAGCGCGCTGAAGTCGGGTGCGCCGTTCCAGTGACTGACGTCGAGGCCCTTGAGTCCGGGGGGAGTCGGCCACGGGGTCGGCTTGGGCGTGGGCTTGGGGGTGGGCGGTGGCGACGGCGGGGGTGTCGGCGTCGGGTCCGGTGTCGTCGTCGGCGGCGGAGTCGGGCCGTCGTCCTGGGCGTGGAGCGGAGCGACGCCGAAGCTGCCCAGGAGCAGGGGCAGACACGAGCGCCATGGCAGCCACGGGGCGCCAGTGTGGACGACGGCTGCGGGGGCGTGGCGGCGCCAGCCGTGGTGACGCCGCCGCCACCGCCGCGCGCTGCCGCGCCAGGGCCACGTCCGAGGCGCGCGGTGTCAGCACCAGGGGGTCGCGGGTGGGCGCGAGCGGGGCGTGCTTGGGCGACACATGCCCTCCTTGAGCGTCCGGCCGGCTGGGGTCCGGCTAGGCAATGCCGAGGAGTGTACGCGGTCGACGCGATTCGTCCACCGCACCTTGGAGCCATGCGCATGCTCCCCCGACCGGCCCGGGGACCCGGGTCCAGCGCCCTCATCGGACCCGGGCAGCGATCACGCACGCGCCGCGAAGCCTTGGCACGGTGCCCGGGGGAGGGGATACCATGACCTTCCCGTGCCCATCGCTCCCAACGACTTCGTCCATCTGCACCTGCACTCCGAGTTCAGCCTCCTCGACGGCCTTGGTCGGGTCAACGACCTCGTCAGCGAGGCGTCTGCCCACGGCTTCGACGCGCTCGCCATCACCGACCACGGCTCCCTCTACGGTGCCGTCGCCTTCTACCAGGCATGCCGTGCCAGGCAGATCAAGCCCATCATCGGCGTGGAGGCCTACGTCGCGCGGCGGAGCATGTCCGACCGCGAGGGCAAGGCCGATGCGCAGCCCTATCACGTCACCCTGCTGGCGCAGGACTGGACCGGCTACCAGAACCTCTGCCGCATCATCACCGCGGCGCACCTTGACGGCTACTACTACAAGCCACGCCTCGACCGTGAGCTCCTCGCGAAGCACTCCGAGGGCATCATCGGCATGTCCGCCTGTCTCGGTGGTGAGGTGGCCAAGGCACTCGAGGTCGACGACTTCGAGCAGGCCCGGCGTGTCGTCGGCGAGTACCGCGACATCCTGGGACCCGAGGGCTTCTGGCTGGAGCTGATGGACCACGGCCTGCCCGAGCAGACGGCGCTCAACCCCAAGCTGCTGCGCCTGAGCCAGCAGACCGGTGCCGGCGTGGTGGCGACCAACGACCTGCACTACGTGCGCAAAGACCAGCACGAGGCGCACGACGTGCTGCTCTGTGTGGGCACGGGCTCCAACCTCGATACCCCCAACCGGCTCCGCTTCGAGACCGACGACTTCTACCTCAAGACGGCAGCCGAGATGGAGCAGCTGTTCAGAGATGTGCCGGAAGCGCTGACCAACAGCAAGCGCATCGCCGACATGACGGACCTGCAGATCACCTTCGGAGAGTTGCGCCTGCCGCACTTCCCCGTCCCGGACGGCTACACCGTCGAGTCCTGGCTGCGCGAGGAGTGTGAGCGCGGCCTGCGCCAGCGCTACGGTACCGTCACCGACGAGCTCCAGGAGCGGCTCGACTACGAGCTGGGCGTCATCATCTCGATGGGCTACGCGGCCTACTTCCTCATCGTGGCCGACTTCGTGCGCTACGCCCGGGAGCAGGGCATCGCCACCACCTGTCGCGGATCGGCGCCCGGGTCCATCGTCACCTACACGCTCGGCATCACCCCGGTCGACCCCATCCTCTACGGCCTGCCCTTCGAGCGGTTCCTCAACCCCGACCGCGTCACCATGCCGGACATCGACGTCGACTTCGAGGATGCGCGCCGCGACGAGGTGATCAACTACGTCACGCGCAAGTACGGCCAGGACCACGTGGCCCAGATCATCACCTTCGGCACCATGCTCGCTCGCGCCGCCGTGCGGGACGTCGGCCGTGTCATGGGCTACGGCTACGGCGAGGTCGATCGCATCGCCAAGGCCATCCCCACCACGCTCGGTATCACGCTCGAGGAGGCGCTGCAGCAGGCGCCGCCCTTCCGCGAGATGTACGAGGGCGACGCCGGCATCCACAAGATGGTCGACATCGCGCGCCAGCTGGAAGGTGTCGCGCGCAACGCGTCCACGCACGCCGCCGGCATCGTCATCAGCCGCGAGCCGCTCACCGAGCTGATGCCGCTGCAGAAGGCCACCAACTCCGACGCGCTCATGACGCAGTACGAGATGCACGGTGTGGAGGCCCTGGGCCTGCTGAAGTTCGACTTCCTGGGCCTGTCGAACCTCACCATCCTGCGCCAGGCGGTCGATCTCATCGAGCAGCACGCCGGCGTCTCGGTCGACCTGGACCACATCCCGCTCGATGACGAGAAGACCTTCAAGCTCCTGTCGAGCGGTGAGACCACCGGCGTCTTCCAGCTCGAGTCGGCGGGCATGCGGCGCTACATCAAGGAGCTGCGCCCGACCTCGGTCTACGACCTGGCGGCCATGGTGGCGCTGTTCCGTCCAGGCCCGATGGACAACATCCCTGCCTACATCCGCCGCAAGCACGGCCAGGAGAAGGTGACCTACCTGCACCCGCTGCTCGAGCCCTACCTGGAGAAGACGTACGGCATCTTCGTCTACCAGGAGGACATCATGGCCGCGGCCATCGCCCTCGGCGGCTTCACCGGCCCGGAAGCCGACACGCTCGGATACGCCATCCGCAAGAAGAAGTCCGACGTGCTGCGCGCCCAGAAGGACAAGTTCGTGCGACAGGCGGCGCAGCGCGGTGTCGAGCCGGGCGTCATCGATGCCGTCTTCAAGGCCTTCGAGCCCTTCGAGCGCTACGGCTTCAACAAGGCTCACGCGACCTGCTACGGGCTCATCGCCTACCAGACGGCGTACCTCAAGGCCAACTACCCGGTCGAGTACATGACCAGCGTGCTGACCGCCTTCCGCGACAACACCGACAAGGTCGCCGGTGCCATCGCCGAGTGTCGCCGGTTGGGCATCGAGGTGCTGGGTCCGGACGTGCGCCACAGCCTGCTCGACTTCACCGTCGAGGGCCACTCCATCCGCTTCGGCCTGCTGGCCATCAAGAACGTCGGCGAGAGTGCCATCCGCTCGATCATCGAAGCGCGCGAGGACGGTGGTGAGTTCAGCTCGCTCGCCGACCTCTGCGCCCGCATCGACCTGCGGCTCGTCAACAAGCGGGTGATGGAAGCGCTCATCAAGGTCGATGCGCTCCGCGGCCTGGGCCATCCAGCACAGCTGTTGGCCGGCCTCGATGAGGCCATGGCGTTCGGGCAGGCGCAGGCGCGCGACCGCGTCACCGGCCAGGGCTCGCTCTTCGACATGCTGGGCGCGGAGACCACGCTGGAACACCGGCTGCCGGTCACCACGGAGGCACCGTCACGCGAGCGGCTGCGCTGGGAGAAGGAACTGCTGGGCCTGTACCTGTCGGATCACCCCCTGGGTGAGATGGCGGCCGAGATGGGGCGCTA
Organism: uncultured Chloroflexia bacterium; assembly: GCA_963712735.1. GTDB lineage: Bacteria > Chloroflexota > Limnocylindria > Limnocylindrales > CSP1-4 > JAFMJV01. The sequence continues at coordinate 225,307 of CAVQIZ010000003.1, forward strand.
CGTCAACGCCTGGACCGGCGACATCGGCGAGGGCCTCGATCAGCAGCGCGTCGTCGTTGGCGGGATGGCCGTCGGCATCCGACGCGTCATCACCCGCAACAGGGAGTCGATGGCCGTGGTCACGCTGGAGGACCCGCAGGGCTCGGTCGATGTAGTCGTCTTCCCGCGCACGTATGCCGATGCCGGGGTAGCTGCCAAGCTCACCGACGATGCGGTCCTCCTGGTCGCCGGGCGCGTCGACCACAAGGGCGACGAGACCGTCGTGCTGGCCGACACGGTCTGGACTTGGGAGGAGGCCAGCGGCATGGGCGAGGAGGCCTTCGCACTGTCAGCCGCCGCCGGAGAGCGTGGTCGCCGAGGTGGCCGCCGCCGCAACGGCAGCGGTGCCAACGGCACCACCGCGCCGACTGCCCCAGCCGATGGCCCCGCAGGAGCACCGCCGGCCGCTCCGCGGGCTCCGACCGAGACGATGATCATCCCCCGGGTCTCACCCCTGCGCGGCAGTGAGCCGGGCGGGACCATCACCGTCACCATCGGGGGCCCGCCGACAGTCACAGCGTCCGGGCATCGCGAGCTCCCACCCCCGGAGTTCGTGGAGCCACTCTCGGGGCCGACCACACCGTCCGCCTTCGAGGGACTGGCGCCAGACGGTTCCGAAGAGCCGCCCCTGCCAGATGAGGCCCGCGCCGCGGTGGCTTCCGCGGCAGCGGCGACCACGACGCCGGTCGAGGCGGGGCCGGACCAGGTGCTGCACATCCGCTTCGCGCCGGCGCCGGACGATGCCGTCGTGGCGGCCTTCAGCGACCTGCGGGCTCTCATCCGGTCTCGCCCCGGTGCTACGCCCATCGTGCTCCACGTCCCCGCGGGAGCAGGACGCACACAGGAGATGAGACTGGGCGTCGGCGTGGCCTACGACAGCGAACTGCTGGCCGAGGTCAGACGGCGCTTCCACGATTTGCTGGCACTGAGCCTGCAGTGACGCGTCGGCCAGCGGGCCGGCCGACGACCGCCTAGCCCAGGACGACCCAGCCGACCTCGGTCTGCTCTGCCACGGCCTGGTTGAGTCGCACCACGATGAGGCCCTCCTCGGCGTCGAGGACGTGCGCTGCCTCGACGTGCACGCCCGGGCGGTGCTCCTGGAGCGTCGCCAGCACCAGGGCCTTCTCGCTCAGCCCGCCTGAGACGGGGATCGACGAACTCAGCGCCGCCCTCGGATACGGCCGTGCGGCCGGAGCGCTCCGCCAGCTCCACGCGGCCCTTGGTGCGCAGCGCCGTCCCGCCCTTGCTGGCGAGGAACTCTCCGGCGACGCCGTCCGGCGACTGGATCAGGCCCTGGACACCCACCGTCTCACCCTTGCTGGAGACCGCGGTGCCCTGCACGCCGATGCCCTTGCCGTCGGTGGCCACGCCGCGCACGCCGATGGGATCCTTCTTGTCGATCGCGCGTGCCTGCAGCGCGGGGCCCTTGCTGGACTCGATGGTGGTCGGCCGGCTGGCGCTGGTCTTGTCACCGGCACGCACGCTGGAGCCGTTCTTGGCTGAGGCGGTCCCGGCAAGGCCGAAGACGCCCAGCAGCCCGCCGAGGGCGGCGATGCCCCCGCTGCGCAGGAGGTCGCGACGTGACCTCGGCTCGTCGGCCGGCTCGATGTCAGGCTCGTGGTGCGTGGACGAGTTCACCGCATCCTCCTGTGGGGGCGGGGCTGCTGGCTCCCGCCGACGACTACCAGCGCAGCCCGATCGTAGCGCAGCCCCGGATCGATCGACGCCGGCCCTATCCAGCCGGCGCGAAGCTCACCTGCAAGGCGCCGCTGTCGTCACGCAGCTCGAGGTTGCCCGCAGCATCGACCGACCAGGAGGTGGCGCTGGTGAGCGCGCCGTAGTACCACTGCGACTCCTCTGCCAGCTCCTCGCTGGGGCAGGCCATGCGCGTCGAGCCGATGGCCGGGTCGATCAGGATGCGGTCGCCGTCCACGTCGTAGGTGGTGAAGTAGTTGTTGCAGCCATCGAAACCGGTCAGGTCACCGTCAGGGCTGAACTCGGCGGTGATCAGCGACGTCCATTCGGTCGTGACGACCGCCTCCCGCTGGTTGTTGATGCCCGTGGCCACCCAGGCGCCCACCACGGTCGCCTCCGGCGCCGCCTCGAACTCGAGGATGGTGTTGCCGGCCGCGTCGAGCAGCGCCATCGGACCTCCGCTCGAGGCGAAGGACGCGACCTGGGCGAGGTTGGCGAAGTAGGCCTGCTCGAGATCCATCAGCGGCGGCAGGCAGGCCATCATGGTGGAGCCGATGGGACCGAAGCTGAGCGCCGAACCCGCGAGCTCGTAGCTGCTGAAGTAGCTGTTGCAGCCGCCCTGCCCGCCGGCCTGGCCGTCGACCATCAGCAGCGACACGAGTGCGCGGTCGGGTACCGCGACCAGCTCGCCGTCGATGGCCTGGCTGTTCAGGATCCAGGTGACGCCTTCGACGATGTCGACCGACATCGGCGTCTCCTCGGGCTCGCTCGCTGCGCTGGCGCCGGCCGCGAGACTGGCAGCCAGTGAGACGGCTGTGAGGGTGGCGAGTGCACTGCGCAGCTTGAGCATGTCGTTGATGTCCTCCAGAGATCGCTTGGTTCCGATGGGGCAAGCGCGAACGCTGCCCGTGTTGCGCTCCTTTGACGCAGTCTACGACCCGGCGGTTCCCCCTGGCGTGGGCGATCGTGCACCCTCGGCCGGATCATCCACATCCGTCCCCAGGAAGCGATCGACGAAGCGGTAGCGCCAGAAGATCCAGACCAGCACGGCCCAGGCCGCGACGCCCAGGAGCACGATGGCCCCGTCGCGCAGGCTGAGCAGCGACAGGTTGAAGAAGTCCCGCAGCGGCGGCAGCAGCATCACCACGAGGTAGGAGATAGCCAGGGTGATGGCAAGGTAGGTTGGCCGCAGGTCCGGTGAGATGGGTTCGATCACTGCCAGCAGTCGGGTGGGCGGCTCCACGAACAGCAGCACCATCACGCCGACGTAGATCAGGAACGTGGTCACGGATGTCTTCGCGGCCGCATCGACCGTCTCCTCGGTGACGAGGCCGGCTGCCGAATCACCCTGCCCGATGAGGAAGATGCCCGTCACCACGAGCAGGCCGATGACCGATGCGAGGCCGGCGGCCGGCACCACGAACCGGGCCAGCGTCTGCTGCAGCGACTCGCGTGGGACCGGGCCCGGCCGCGCCCACACCGCCAGCAGCGCGGTGGGGATGCCGACCGTGAACAGCGTGATGGCTGAGGCATTGCGCAGGTCGACGGGGAAGAAGCCGCTGGTCATGAGCACGAGGATGAGCATGCCCAGGGTGAGGATGCGGGTGAGGAAGACACGCAGGATGTCCTGCATGCCGTTGAGGATGCGCTGGCCCTCGCTGATGGCGGACGCCAGCGACGAGAACGCGTCCTCGATGAGGATGAGGTCGGCAACGCCGCGGGCGGCCTGGGTCCCGCTGCCCATGGCGATGGCGAGGTTGGAGCGCTTGAGCGAGAGGACGTCATTGACCCCATCGCCGGTCATCGCCACGTAGTGGCCCTGGTCTCGAAGTGCCCCCACGAGGCGCTCCTTCATCTCCGGTGATATCCGGCCGAAGACGACGGTCTGTCGGACGGCCGCCTCGAAGTGGGGTCCATCCATGGCCTCGAGCTCGGGGCCGGAAACGACGCCGCGGCTGACGTCCAGCCCCGCCTGGCGGGCCAGCGTCGCCACGGTCTCGGGGTCGTCCCCGGAGATGACGCGGACATCGACTCCCATCTCCCGGAAGGAGGTCAGCGTCTCGGCCGCCTCGGGTCGCAGCAGGTCGCGCAGCACCACGATCGCGTACGGCCGTGCGTCGGCGGGCAGGGTCGAGTCCTCGCCCTCGTCGCTGAGGTCCGCGGACGGGCCGTGCGCGGCCAGCAGCACGCGCATGCCGCGCGCGGCATGGTGGGCCACGATGGCCTGGATGTTCTTCCACTCGGCGTCGCTGATGGCCAGTGAGGGTCGCAGGAAGGAGGGCGCACCCATGGAGTACGTGCCCGCCGGCGGCTGCTCCGGAGAGTCACCGGCCGGCACCGCCACCGCGCTCCACTTGCGGCGCGACGAGAACGGCACCTCGGCGACGGCTTCGCGCGGCGCTGCAGGGACGGCCTCGAGGATGGCTTCGCTCGTCTTGTTCAGCGCCCGCCCGCTCGACACCATCGTTCCCACCCAGGCCCTGGCGCTGCCCTGGTCGCCCTCGAGCGGCACGATCTGCTCCAGCTCGAGCTGGTTGGCCGTGAGCGTGCCTGTCTTGTCCACGCAGAGCGTGTCCACGTGGCTCAGCGACTCCACCGCGTTGGCCTGCTGGACGAGCGCCCCGACGCGCGACATGCGCACGGCCGCGAGGGCATAGGCGATGGCGATCGAGACGAAGAGCCCGGCCGGCACGAGCCCGACCAGGACGGTGGCTTCGATGATGGCCTGGTCGAGCTTCGCGTCCTCGACGACATTCTTGACCACCAGCAGCAGCTGGAGGTAAAGCACCACGCCCAGTGTCACGCGGATGACCGTCTGGATCTGGCGCTGCAGCGGTGTCAGCGTTCGCCGGAATGTGCGGGCACCGGCGGTGATGCGGCCGGCAAGGCTGGCAGTGCCCACGGTCTCGGCCACGTAGCGGCCCCGTCCGGCCGTTGGGTAGCTGCCGGAGAAGACCTCGTCGCCTGCCCGCTTGGGCACCATGTCGGACTCGCCGGTGAGCTGTGACTCGTCCACTTCCAGGCGGCCCTCTGTCAGCCGGCCATCGACCACGATCTGGTCGCCGGCCTCGACCGCGATCAGATCGCCGACCACGAGCTCCTCGGGACCGACGTGGCGCTCCTCGCCGTCGCGCACCACGCGGGCGGTCGGCCGTGTCAGCAGCGCGATCTGGTCGAGCGCCTGCTTGGCGCGAACCTCCTGGTAGATGCCCACCGCGATATTGGTGCCGATGACGCCGAGCGAGACGAACGCGTCGAAGGGTCGACCCACCACGACCAGCGCGAAGCCCAACAGGAACAGCACGTTGTTGACGAAGGTGAAGACGTTCTCCCGCACGATGGCGACATAGCTGCGGGTGGTCGACGGCGGTGCCGTGTTCCCCAGCCCTTGCTGGTGGCGCGCGACGGCCTCGGCCTCGGTCAGGCCGGTCGGCGGGGTGGGGGAGAGCTCGTCCAGCGCTTCCGTCATGCGTCCACCGGGGACAGCGGGCGATAGCGCAGGATGACGTCGTCGTCTGCGCTCGTGGCGACTCCCTCGAGTCGCAGGCGTCGCGCCTCCTCGGGCGTCCAGCCGGGTCCACCGACGGGGGTGGGGGCCGATTCGCCGCCGAAGAGCAGCGGAGCGACGGCCAGCTGCAGCTCGTCCACGTGTCCGCCTTCGAGCAGAGCCGCCAGCAGCGTGCTACCGCCCTCCACCATCAGGCGCTCGATGCCCAGGTCCGCGAGCGCACCAAGTGCTGCGGCCAGGTCCACGCGCTCGTCGCCGTGGATGATCACGATCACGCCCCGGTCCTCGAGCCAGGCGCGTGTCGCCGCGTCCGTGCGTGTCGTGGTGCAGACGACGACCTGCCCGCCGCCGGCATCGAGGAACTCGCTCCGCGCTGGCAGCGCGTCACCGTTGCCGGGCCGGCCGATGCGCGAGACGACGGCCACCTTGGTCGGCTGCGACGGACGGCCCCCCCGCTCGCGCGCTGCGCGCAAGCCCGGGTCGCGCACCGTCAGGCCGGGATCTTCGCCCAGTAACGTGCGTCCGCCGACCATCACCGCATCTGCTGCGGCGCGCAGCTGGTCCACGCGCGCACTGTCGGCAGCACCGGAGATGCGCGCACCGCCCCGGGCGACGGTGTCGATCTTGCCGTCGGCGGTCATGGCCATGTTGACGAGCACATGCGGGCGGGTAGTCACGGGCCGTAATCGTACCGGGGTCGCCTGCGCGCGATCACCCCCGACGACGGCGACATGGCGTGAGGCCCGCCTCCTCGACGGGCCTCACATCGGTTCAGGGCGCTGGGCTCATCGCGGAGCCGGCCGCGAATATGGCGAACCCGCCCATCGAGGTCTGCGGTACCAAAGGAGCAGCCCCACCGTGGCCGCGACCGCGCGGCCGCTGGGGACGGGGTCGGTGGTGTGCGGAGCAGGCCGGCGAGCCCCAGTACCAGCGTTCGCGTGACAGGGGTCGCGCCGGCGCACCGCTGATGTCACGATGGCAGGCATGGATGCCTCACCCATCCCGCCGGCGGCCATCGCCGCCGACCTGCGGCGCCTGGGCCTGTGCGGAGGGGACGTGGTGATGGTGCACGCATCGCTGCGCGCCATCGGGCCCGTGACAGGTGGTGCGGAGGGTGTCATCGACGCCATCCTCGACGTCGTCGGACCCGCGGGCACGATGCTGATGCTGCTGGGGGCGGCCAACGCTCACGCCTGGGTCGATGAGCGGCCCGAGCCGGAACGAGCGGCGCTCCTCGTCGACGCCGAGCCGTTCGACGCCGCCACCACGCCGGCCGATCCCGACGTGGGCGTGCTGGCCGAGGTCTTCCGTCAGCGTCGCGAGACCGTCGTCAGCGACCATCCGGAAGGTCGCTTCGCCGCCGCCGGAGCCGCGGCCAGCATGTTGCTCACCGACGTGCCCTGGGATCACTACTTCGGCCCGGGATCGCCGCTGCAGCGGCTCGTCGAGCTGGGTGGCAAGATCCTGCGGCTGGGGGCGGATGCCGACACCGTGACGGCGCTGCACCATGCCGAGTACCTCACCACGGTCGAGCCCAAGCGACGGGTCCGACGGCACCGGCTGGTGGCGACACCGGAGGGCCCGCGGGTCCGCGTAGTCGAGTGTCTCGACGACGAGGACGGCATCGTCGACTACGAGGGGGAAGACTACTTCGCCCGTATCCTGCGTACCTACCTCGAGAGCGGCACGGCGGCTCGCGGTCTCGTCGGGCGGGCGCCCAGCGAGCTGTTCCCGGCGGCCGACATCGTCGCCTTCGGCGTGCGCTGGATGGACGTGCACCTCGCGGCAGCGTCATCCTGGCCCGCGGAGCGGTTGCAGGCGCGGCTCGGGCAGGACCTGCTAGAGGCGCGCCGCCACGGCCGACACGCGCAGGTCGCCGCCATCCGCGGGTTGAGATCGGCCCTGGCCAACGCCGAGGCGGTACCCCTGCCAGAGCGACCGTTCGAGCTGGTCAAGGGGACGGCTGACGTGCCGAGACGAAGGCTCAGCGAGGTGGAGGTGAGCGGCATCATCGAGCGTGAGATCGCGGAGCGCCATCGGGCCATCGACCAGTACCGTGCCCTGGGTGTGGACACGGGCTCGCTGGAGATCGAGCTCGCCACGCTGGAGCGATACGAACGGCCGCCATGAGCAGGCCGCACCGCCAGCCGGTGACGCCGCGCGACCGCCGCCGCTTCGAGCGTGCGCTCGTGGCATTGCCGCCGGGACACGGTCACCTGGAGCGGGGGCTCCGTCTCGTCATGCGGCTGGCCTTCCGCCTGCTGGGCTGGCGGATCGAGCGAGTCGACCTGGACACGCTGCCGGTCGGACCGACGGGCCGACCCGGTGCCGGATGTGTCGTGGTCGCTGCCCCGCACCGGGCATGGATCGAGCCGTTCCTGTTGTTGTCGGCGTGGCCCGCGAACGGCGCGCACCTGGTCTGGCTGGCCGATGGCCGGACGGTGACCCGCTCGTGGTGGCGGCGGCGATGGTTGCCGCGCCTCGGCGTCATCCCCATCACAGGCGGCGCGGGCGGACCAGCCTCGTACGCCGAGCTGGCGGCGCGGGCGCTCCGGACCGGCGCTGCTGTCGTCATCTTCCCGGAAGTCGGTCCGCCCTCCGACCCTGACCACGTGCGCCGCATCTCACCCGGCTTCGCCTACGTCGCGCGGCGCTCGGGGGCGCCCGTCGTTCCCATCGTCATCGGCGGCTCGCATCGCATCGTGCGCGGCAGCCACTTCAGCCTGCAGGTCCTCGCGCCACTCCACCCTGGTCCCTCCGACCCGCAGCCGTTTCGGTCGTCAGCACGCGCGGCGGCTCAGGCCCTCGCACGGGACTACGAGTCGGCGGTCAACGCCGCCCTGCCTGCCCTCAACGTGCGCGCCGCTGCTCGAGGCCCAAGGGACGATCACTGGGCGTGGCTCTCGCGGCTGCTGCGCTGACGCCCCGCGCCACTACTTGGCGAGGGCTTCCTTGATGGCGGCGTCCAGCTTCTCTGCCGTTGGTGCGCCCACCAGCGGCACCACCTTGTGGACGCCCTCGGTCTCCACCCAGTCGAGCTCCATGCCCGGCGCCGTCAACACGATGGGGATCTCCGGGTGCATCTCGCGCAGCCCTTCGATGAGCGAGCGGCCACTCCCCGTTTCGGTGGTGGACCACACGTCGTAGACGAGCACGTCGGCGTTTCGGACTTCGGGGCAGTCCTCACCACGCAGGACCGGGCAGGGTGAGCCACCGGGGCCGGCGCATCCGACCGGTTCGTAGCCCAACCGCCGCAGCGAGTCGATCTCCTGGTCAGCCAGGTCGATGTCGTGATGGACGACGAGTACGCGTGTCATGTGGTCACCCCTGATGCCACGGCCAGCGAATGGGTCGTTGGCCACAGTATGCGCTCCCGGGGCCCGGGTCTGCGACCGCTCCGGGTGTCGGCCTGGTACCGAAGGTGGGACTCGAACCCACACGAGGTTGCCCTCAGAGGTTTTTGAGACCTCCGCGTCTGCCATTCCGCCACTTCGGCTCCGCGGCCAATTCTAGGGCCGTGGGCGGCGATCGGCCGGCCGCTGCGTCGATGCGCCCATGGCGCGGTGTAGACTCGCCTCGGCCATCCACCCACGGGTCCGGGAGGGAGTCGTCGTGAACGACCGGAACCACGCCCGATACGCGGCCGGCACATCCCGTCGCCCGGGGGACGACTGACGATGCCGGCCATCCGACCACCGCGGCTGCCGGTACGTCCCGTGCGCCGTGGGCCGGCAGCCGCCCCGCCGCCGGAGGACGTCATGCCCGAGCCGGCCATCATCACGGCCAACGGCGTCCGCTGGGTGCATATCCCCAAGCCGCGGTACTACGCACAGGAGTGGCTGCAGCAGCATTTCGACTTCCATCCCCTCGACTACGAGGACATCTACTCGCGCAACCAGCGCCCCAAGGTGGACCGCTATGACGACTACCTCTTCGTGGTGCTGCAGTTCCCCCGCTTCGACCGTGACCGCGAACGACTGAACGTCGTCGAGCTGGACCTGTTCGTCGGTCCCGATTACGTCATCACCCTGCCCAACGCCGAGCTGGAGCCCATCGACTCGCTCTTCGCCCGCTGCCGCGAGAGCGACGAAGTGCGCGACGGCTACTTCGAGAAGGGCGCCGCCTTTCTGCTCTACAAGGTCGTGGACCACGCTGTCGACGCCTCCTTCCCCATGCTGCGCAAGATGGGCCAGAAGCTCGAGCGCATCGAGGACGACATCTTCGAGGGCAAGTCCGACGAGATCGTGCGTGACATCTCCAACGTCAAGCAGGAGATCATCACCTTCCGACGCATCGTGCGGCCCCAGCGCGTGGCGTTCCGCGACCTCGAGCGCGCCATGGAGGTGGCCACTCCCGAGGAGATGGACGTCTATTTCGATGACGTCATCGACGCGTCCGAGCGCATCTGGGACACGCTTGAGAACTACAAGGAGGTCGTCGAAGGCCTGGAAGACTCGAACGAGTCGGTCATCAGCCACCGCACCAACGACACCCTCAAGGTGCTCACCTCGATCACCGTGATCGTGCTCCCGCTCACCCTCCTCGCGAGCCTCTTCGGCATGAACGTGGGCTTCCCCGGCGAGGGTTCCGGGACCGCCTTCTGGGTCATCATGATCGCCATGCTGACGGTGCTCATGGGCATGGTGGCGGTCTTCCGAAGCCGGGGCTGGCTCTGACGCGACCGATGGACCGCAGCGCCGACAACGCGCACGACCAGGCGCTCGTAGAGCAGGCAAGGGCAGGGGACCTGGCGGCCTTCAACCAGCTCGTCGCGCGCTACCAGGACTACCTCTACGCCATGACCGTGCGCGTGGTACGCGACCGCGACGTGGCCGAGGACGCCGTGCAGGAGGCGTTCTTCAGCGCCTTTCGCAATCTCGACCGCTTCAACGGCCCGTCGTTCCGCGCCTGGCTCACGCGCATCTCTGTGAACGCGGCGCACGATATCCTGCGCAAGCAGAAGCGCCGCCCCAGCGAGCCCTACCCCGAGTGGGAGGATGACGCCTGGCAGCCGCCGGCCCCCGCGTCGGAGGGACCCGAACAGGTCACCATCGTGGGCCAACAGCGCTCCGCTATCGCGCGCGCCATGGCCGCCATCACCGATGATCAGCGCACCGCCATCGTGCTCTACGACGTCCAGGGCTACGACTACGCCGAGATAGCCGCCATGACGGGCGTCAGCGTGGGCACCGTCAAGTCCCGTATCCACCGTGGCCGGCTGGCGCTGCGTGCGCAGCTCGGCGCGGACATGGAACTGTTCCGTGGGTAGCGACGTCCAATGAGCGACATGTCACGGCCTCCTTCTGCCCTGCCTACGCTCGACCACCAGCGCCACGACGAGCTGCTGGTGGCTCAGTTCGCCATGGGCGATCCGCTGCCAGACGTGCAGCGGTCCGAGGCGCAGCGCCTGCTGGCTGCCTGTGGCGCCTGTGCCACGCTGGCGGCCGACCTGCGCGCCGTGGCCGGCGCGGTCGCGTGGGAGCCGGTGCCGTCGCGCCGCCGCGACTTCCGACTGGACTCGGACCAGGCCGAGCGGCTGAGCGGGAACCCGCTGAGCCGCTTCCTGCGCCGGTTGTCGCTGCCCCGTTCACGCGCGTTCGGCCCCGCGGCCGCAGGCGTGTTCTCGGTGGGCCTGGCGTTCGTGGTCGTGGGGTATGCCTGGCCCGGCGACGGCATCGCGGAGCAGCCGCAGGCGCCGATGTCCGCGCCCGCCCTGCTCGAGACCTACGATGCCAGCCCGGCAGCGGACGAGCTGATGATGCAGATGGAGGAAGTGGCCCCCGCCGACGAAGCGGAGTCCTTCGTGACCGGCGGCGAGTCGGTACTCGGCGCCTCGGCCGCAGAGACCGTCGACCGCGATACTTCCCAGAAGAGCGGTGCGCAGCAGCCGGGCCCCGACGATGCCGCGCTGATGGCCGAGGAGCCCGCGGCCCGGGCCGGCGCCCCCGAGAGTGAGCGCACGGCTCCGTTGGAGAGTCCCGCTGTGGCCGTCGTCGATGCCGTCGCTGCCGACGCCGTCCAGCCCGCCAACGGCGAGGGGAGCGACCTCGTGGGGTCCCCCGCCCCGGCCGGTGAACCCCCGCTTGAGGCCTGGCTGATGGCCATCGGGGCGGGGCTCGCCGTGCTGGGCGCGCTGCTGTTGCTGTTGGCAGCGCTGGCCCGGCAGACCGCGGATCCGCTGCTGCGATAGCGCCGGGGGTGCCCGGCTACACTCGGCAGCGTGGAACGTCTCATGCTGCTCGACGCGCACAGTCTCATCTATCGAGCCTGGTTCGCGCTGTTCGAGACACCGCTGACGACGAGCAAGGGGCAGCTGGTCAATGCTGCCTTCGGCTTCTGGTCCATCGTCCTGCGTGGCTTCGCCGACATGCAGCCCGACCACGTCATGTGCTGCTTCGACGTGGGCCGATCGTTCCGTGCCGACCGCTACGAGGGCTACAAGGCCACGCGGCGCCCGACGCCCGATGACCTGCGTGACCAGTTCCCCATCGTGCGCCAGACGCTGGGGGCGTTCGGCATCCCCATCTACGAGATGCCCGGCTACGAGGCCGATGACCTCATCGGCTCGCTCTCGCGCCAGGCCGAGATGGCCGGCCTGGAGACAATCATCGTCTCGGGCGACCTGGACATGCTGCAGCTCGTCAGCGAGCACACCAGGCTGATGACGACCCGCCTGGGGGTGCAGTCCACGGTCATCTACGATCCTGCACGCATCCACGAGCGCTACGGGCTGACGCCGGGCCAGATGATCGACTTCAAGGCGCTGAAGGGCGATTCCACCGACAACATCCCGGGCATCCCCGGAGTCGGGGACAAGACCGCAGCCAGGCTGCTGGTGGCCTTCGGCTCGCTCGACGAGGTCTACCTCCGTATCGACGAGGTCAAACCGGACAAGCTGCGCCAGAAGCTGGTCGACCACCGGGACGACGTGATGCTCTGGCGGGAGCTGGTCACCATCGACCGCCGGGCACCCATCGAGCTCGACCTGGAACACGCGCGCCTGGGCGACTACGACCGGGCCGAGGTCGTGCGGCTGTTCCGCGAATACGAGTTCCGTTCACTGGTCGAACGGCTCCCCGGGATGGATGGCGAGGAGGCTCCCGCGCCGGGGGAGATGCTGAAGGAGGCCGACCGACTGGGCCCGGTCCCAGCGGCCCAGGTCGCTGGGCGCACGCCCCGCTCGGCCACCGCGGGCGCCAAGGCTCCCGGGAGCGGCCTGCAGCTGACGCTCGATTTCGGTGCGGTCGCCGGAGGGAGTCCGGAGCGCGAGTCGCCCGCCCCGGCGGCTGCGCCGAAGGCGGTCGAGGGCCTCGACGCCGTCGCACGGCTGCGGGCGGTCCTCGCCCAGCCCGAGGTCGTCGAGTCGTATGCCGATGTCGAGGACGTCGCACGCTGGCTGGGCGCACAGGCTGAGCTGAGCGTCGCCGCCGTCTTCGACGATGACCGCCCCCGTCGCGGGTCGCTGCTGGCGCTGGCGGTGGCGGGCACCGATGGGCGCACCGTGGCCGCGGAGGCAGCCTCTGCCGCCGACTTCGCGGAGCGCGTGTTCGCGGCGGGGCGTCCGCTGTCGGGTCACGAGCTCAAGCCGCTCCTGGTGTGGCAGCTGTCACGGCGTGATCCGGGCGCGACGTCCTCACTGAGCGCCTCCGGTGTGCCTCTGCCGGCACTCGCCTTCGATACCCAGATCGCCGCCTACATCCTCAATGCCGCGCTGCGCAGCCAGACGCTGGCCGATGTCTGCTCCGAGCGACTGGGCCTCACGCTTCCGACCGCAGGTGAGCTCGATGCCCGGACGGCGGCGGCGGTGCAGGCGGCCGCGGCGGCAGCAGCCAGAGAGGCGCTTGACGCCGCCTTCGACGAGCAGCCTGAGCTGCGACGCATCCTCGACGAGCTCGAGCTGCCGCTGGTGCCGGTGCTGGCGGACCTGGAGGCCACCGGCGTGGCCCTCGACCGTGGCTCGCTCGGCGCGTTGGCGGCGACGTTCGGTGAGGTCATCGATCGGCTGCAGGAGGATATCTACGCCGCGGTCGGTCACGAGTTCAACCTGGGCAGCCCCAAGCAGCTCGAGCAGGTGCTGTTCTACGAGCTCGACCTGCCCAAGGGCAAGCGCACCAAGACCGGCTATTCCACGGGCGCCCCGGTGCTGGAAGGGCTGCGCGAGGCGCACCCCATGGTCCCGCTACTGCTCGACTGGCGTGTCTACACCAAGCTCAAGTCGACCTACGTGGACGCCCTGCCGCTGCTCATCGACGGCCGCACAGGCCGGCTGCACACGACCTTCCAGCAGGCGGTGGCCTCGACGGGCCGCCTGTCGTCGGCCGATCCGAACCTGCAGAACATCCCCATCCGCAGCGAGCTGGGCCGCAAGATCCGCAGCGCCTTCGTGGCCGGCGGTGACGAGCTGGTGCTGCTGGCTGCCGACTACAGCCAGATCGAGCTGCGCGTCCTGGCCCACGTCTCCGGCGATGAGCATCTCAAGGAGGCCTTCGCACGGCGGGCGGACATCCATCGCGAGACGGCCGCGCGTGTGCTCAGGAAGGATCCGGCCGACGTGACTGCCGACGAGCGATCCAAGGCCAAGATGGTCAACTTCGGCCTGGCCTACGGCATGAGCGACTATGGGCTCGCCACCCGTGCCGGCATCCCGCGCGAGGAGGCTCGCGCCTTCATCGAGTCCTACTTCGGTGCCTACGGCGGCATCAGCCGCTACATGTATCACATCAAGGAGATCGCGCAGGAGCAGGGCTACGTCGAGACGCTGCTGGGACGCCGGCGCTGGATCCCCGAGCTCTCGGCTCGCAACAGCCAGCTGCGCCAGGCAGGCGAGCGGATGGCCATCAACATGCCCATCCAGGGTACGGCCGCGGACATCATGAAGATCGCGCTCATCCGTCTGCACGAGCGACTCAGCGCGGAGCGGTCTCGCGCACGCATGCTGCTGTCTGTCCATGACGAGGTGCTGCTGGAGGTGCCACGTGGGGAGGTCGAGACACTGGCCCCACTGGTGCGCGAGGTCATGGAGGGCGCCCTCAAGCTGGACGTCCCGCTGGACGTGGACATCAAGGTGGGCGACGACTGGGAGTCGATGACACCGCTGGGATCCGCATAGCCCGCGATGCCCGAGCTGCCCGAAGTCGAGACGATGGCGCGCGACCTGGCGGCGCTGGTGGTCGGCGCCCGCATCGGCGGCGCGTGGTGGGACTGGCCTCGCCTCATCCGCCACCCGGAACCGGCCGAGTTCGGCCAGGCGGTCACGGGCCGCCAGGTGCTGCGCGTCGGACGACGCGCCAAGTGGCTGCTGCTGGACCTCGACGACGGCGGCGTCCTGGCCATCCAGGTGAAGATGACCGGCCAGCTATTCGTCCTGCCGGCGGGCACCGTCCATGACCGGCACGTGCACCTGCGACTGACGCTCGACGCAGGCCCGGTGGCAGGTGGCGTGACGCACACAGGCCCCCGCTGGCTGCTGTTGCGCGACGTGCGCAAGTTCGCCCGCGTGGGACTCTATCGGCGCACGCACGACGGCACCGTCCTGGGCGCCGACGACGCCGGCCAGCTCTTCGCTGCGTTCGGCCCGGAGCCGCTCGACGAGTCGTTCACCCTGCAGGCCTTCCGTCGCCGACTGCGTGCCCGGCGGGGCCGCCTGAAGCCGACGCTGATGGACCAGTCGTTCGTGGCGGGCATCGGCAACATCTACGCCGACGAGGCGCTCTGGCGAGCCCGCCTCCATCCGCTGCGGTCCACGGCATCGCTCAACCCCGAGCAGGAGCGCCGCCTGCACGATGCCGTCGTCGGCGTCCTGCGCGAAGCCGTCGAGCGACGTGGCTCGTCGGTCGATGACTACACCGCCCCAGAGGGCGATGGCGAGATGCAGGCGCACCTCGATGCCTACCAGCGCACCGGCCAGCCCTGTCGCCGCTGCGGGCGGCCCCTGCGGCGGCTGGTGCTGAACCAGCGGGGCACGCACTTCTGCTCGTGGTGCCAGCGACTGCCAGCGGCTGACCGCTGGGGCACCAACGCCCGCCTCGCCTCTGGCGCAGTCCGTTCTGCCCGTCGTGGTCGCAACTGGTCGGAGCTGGGCGGACCCGACGCGGCCGTCTAGGGGCACACTAGGAGCATGTCCATCCTGCGACTCGACGGCGTGCGCCGGGAGATCGGCGACTTCGTCATCCTCGACTCGGTCACCGCTGCGCTCGCCCGTGGCGAACGCGCCGGCCTCGTGGGCGGCAACGGCGCCGGCAAGACCACGCTGCTCGAGATCATCGCCGGACGGGAGGATGCCGACGGCGGCCGCGTCCACCTCGCGCGCAACCTGCGCGTCGGGCTGCTGACCCAGGAGGCCAACCTCGACGACCACTTCAGCCGCGCCCCGACGGTGCGCGCCGTGGTCCGCAGTGGCGCCGTGGAGATCGAGCGCATGGAGCGCGAGCTGGCGGAGCTGGAGACGCGCGGAGCCGAGGCCGTGCAGTCGGCCCACTATGCCAGCCTGCGCGAACGCTTCGAGGCAGCCGACGGCTACCAGCTCGATCAGCGGGTGCAGGAGGCGCTGGCCGGGCTGGGCATCCCGCGCAGCCACTGGGATCACCGCCCCTCGGAGCTTTCCGGTGGTGAGCAGACCCGCGTGGCCCTGGCGCGCCTGCTGACGGCGGACCCGGACCTGCTGATGCTCGATGAGCCCACGAACCATCTCGATATCGCCGCTCTCGAGTGGCTGGAGGTCGCGCTCGTGCGTCGCGCCGGCGCGTTGCTGGTGGCATCGCACGACCGCGCCTTCCTCGACAACGTCGTGGAACGGGTGTGGGAGCTGCGCGGCCGCCGGCTGTCGACCTTCAGAGGTGCCTACTCCGCCTACCTGCTCCAGCGAGAGGCAGCCGATGCGCGGGCTCGCAGCGTGACCGGGTCCACCGACGCCGCCATCGCCCGCGAAGAGGAGCTGGTACAGCGCTATCGCAGCCAGCGCAAGCACGTGAAGATGCACGAGCACGAGCGGCGGCTCGAGGCGCTGCGCGCCAATCGCATCGAGGCCCCCGGTTCCGCGCCGCGGCTGAGCCTGCCGGGTGCGAGTCTGCTGGGTGCCACAGCGGCTCGCTCGGCGGAGATCGTGGTCTCGCTCGAGGGCGTGGACTGCGGCTACCCGGCGGCCGACGGTGAGGCCGCCGTGCCCATCACGCGGGTGACCCGGCTGGAGGTTCGCCGCGGCGACCGTATCGGGCTCG
This sequence comes from uncultured Chloroflexia bacterium, assembly GCA_963712735.1. GTDB lineage: Bacteria > Chloroflexota > Limnocylindria > Limnocylindrales > CSP1-4 > JAFMJV01. The sequence continues at coordinate 241,765 of CAVQIZ010000003.1, forward strand.
TCGGTCCCAACGGAGCGGGCAAGTCGACGCTGCTGCGCACCATGGCCGGGCAGCTGCCAGCTCTCGAGGGCTTCGTGCGCATCGGCAGAAACGTGATGCCCGGGTATCTCTCCCAGCTGCGCGATCGGCCGTTGGGCGGCACCACCGTCCTTGATGCGCTCATCGCGGCGGCGCCGGTCACGCCGGGGCAGGCCCGCTCGTATCTCGCTCGCTTCCTTTTCCGCGGTGACGACGTGCTGAAGCCGGTGGGCGAGCTGTCGGGCGGCGAACGCTCGCGGCTGGAGCTGGCGCTGCTGGGCGTCGGCAGCACCAACCTGCTGCTGCTCGACGAGCCCACCAACCACCTTGACATCGCCGCGCGGGAAGCGCTCGAGACGTTCCTGCGCGAGTCAGCGTCGTCGCTCGTCATCGTCTCGCATGACCGGCGCCTGCTCGAGTCGACGTGCGACCGCCTGTGGGTGGTCGAGCCGGCTGTGCCCGGTCCGGCGCGGGTCGCTCCCTTCGAGGGTGGCTACCGCGAGTGGCGCGCGGCAGTGGCCGAAGGCTGGAGCGCTGCCGATGCCCTGGCCCGCCGCCCCGGAGGGGAGGCAGGGCCGACGGCACGGGCCGCACGAGCCGAGCCGGTCCCCGGGCCCACCAGCCGTAGCCGTGCCGGCGGCGACCGGCAGGCCCCCCTCTCCAAGGACGCCTATCGGCGCGAACGCGAGCGCATCGATACTGACCTTGCGCGGCTCAACGAGCGCAAGTCCGAGTTGGAGGCCGGCCTGGAGGATCCGAACGTGCAGGCCAACTTCGTGGAGCTGCGCCGGCTGGGCAGCGAGCTGGCCGATGTCGACAGCGCACTCAGCCAGGCGGAAGATGCCTGGCTCACACTGGAGGAGCGGGCACCACGATGACGGCTGATCGGGCGAAGGCTGACGCCTCCAGCATGACCCCCGGCGAACCGGTGGTCATCGGGCTCACGGGTCCCATCGGCTGCGGCAAATCGACGGTCGCCCGCATGCTGGGCGAGCTGGGTGGCAGCGTCATCGATGCCGACCTGCTCGCGCGCGAGGTGACTGCCCCGGGAGAGCCAGCGCTGAGCGCCATCCGCTCTCGCTTCGGCGACGGCGTCTTCGATGCGGCCGGCGTCCTCGACCGGGCGGCGCTGGGCACGACCGTCTTCGCCGACCCGCTGGCCCTGCGGGACCTCGAGGCCATCGTCCATCCCGGTGTCCGGCGCCGAGTGGAGGAGCGACTGGAACAGGCCCGTCGCGAGGGTGACCCCTTCATCGTCGTCGAGGCCATCAAGCTGGTGGAGGGCGGTCTCGCCGGCCGCTGTGACGAGGTCTGGCTTATCGACTGCCCGCCAGACGTGCAGCGCGCGAGACTGGCCGGTCGAGGGATGTCGACCGCCGATATCGAGAGCCGACTATCGGCCCAGGGCCCTGACCTGGCCGAGCGCCTGGCACCCCATGCGCACCGTCGTTTCGACACGAGCGGGGACAAGGAAACGATCCGCGAGCGCGTCGAGGACGCGCTCGCGGATCTTCTTGCGCCTGTCTGGGCCGGGCCGCTGCTGGGCCCGCTCGACCGCCGCTAGGGCTGCGGCGTCGAGTCCGGAGCCGGGTTCGCGGAGTCGGTGTCGATGGGGATCTCGATGAGCGCGTCGTCGGGCGCCGGCGACTCGGGCGCGGTCAGGTCGAGATAGGGCTCGTTGGGGAAGGGCGAGGGGAACGCCGCCGGCTGCGGATAGGTCAGGCCGTCGATGTTCTCGGGGATGGGGAAGTTGTAGCGGGTCAGCAGGCGGTCCTGCGTCTCGCCGTAGGCGCTGCGGTCGAGGTCTCGGGTATCGAGCGCGGGTCGCAGGACGAGGCTGAACTGGGCGCCCAGGCTCTGGGCCAGCGCGACCTCCTCGGCCTGCTGCATGTCCATGCGCAGGATGTAGAGGTCGGGATTGCCCTCCGGTCGCGAGATGACCTTGACATCCAGCCACATCGGCTTGGTCGATGATCCACTGGTGAAGGCGATCGGCTCACCGGTCTCAGGGTCGACGGCCGGCTGGCCGGTCTCGGGGTCGAGGGGTACGTTCACCGCGAAGGGCAGCGTGGCGAGGACGTCGATACGCTGCTGGTCGCCGATGAGTCCGCCCACGGCCCGTTCTGCCGGCACCACGAGGCTGACCGCGCGCCAGACAGGGGAGTCGGGAGCGACCGTCTCGTCGGCATCGAGGATATCGACCTGGCCCACGCCGACCGCGGAGGCCAGCATGTTCGCCGTGATGGGCTGATTGGGCAGGATGGAGATGGCCGCGATCTTGCCGATGACGTCGTCGACGTTCCTGAACGCCTGCTCGTTGGTGGCGTCACGCGGCACGGTCAGCAGGTTCACGCTCGCCGCCCCGATGGTGTCCCGAGCCGTGATCGGCAGGGCCGCGACGACGATGTCGTGCGTCGGGATGGTCTCGGCGGGTTGGTCCGTGCCCTGACTGCTGAGCATGAACGCGGCAGCGCCGGCGCCCAGCGCCAACAGCACTCCGACGACCAGCACCATCGTCCGGCGTCGGCTGTTGTCCTTGAACTCCATCTCCATGGTGGCAGGCTCCTGTGCGCAAGTCGCGGGTCATGGGGGCAGGTCGCGGACGCGCTCCGCCCTAACCGTGCAGTGGTCAGCATCCGTGCCCGCGGGGGAGGCTGCCATGGACCCATCGGGTAGTGCCTGATAGGACTCTTTTCTGGCCCCTGCCCGCGCACAGTGCACCGTGCCCCACGCGCGGTCGTCGCGGCTGGCGGATGCACCGTCGGCGGTCGCCAGAACAGGCGTTCGGTTTGAGCCGTGGCGCGTGTATCATCAGCCACATGTCGGACTTCAAGCTGGTCGCTCCATTTCAGCCCACCGGCGACCAGCCCCAGGCCATCGACCGGCTTGTCGCGGGCATCCAGGCGGGCAAGAAGCACCAGGTGCTGCTCGGCGCCACGGGAACAGGCAAGACCGCCGCCATCTCCTGGGTCATCGAGCAGGTCAACAAGCCCACGCTGGTGCTGGCGCACAACAAGACGCTCGCGGCACAGCTGTACAGCGAGTTCCGCGACTTCTTCCCCGACAACGCCGTCGAGTACTTCGTCAGCTACTTCGACTACTACCAGCCGGAGGCCTACCTCCCGCGCAGCGACACCTACATCGAGAAGGACTCCAGCCGCAACGACGAGATCGACAAGCTGCGCCACGCGGCCACCCGCGCGCTGTTCGAGCGACGCGACGTCATCATCGTCGCCAGCGTCTCCTGCATCTATGGCCTGGGTGCACCCGTCGACTACGGCGCAACCGTCCTGCGCCTGCGGGTGGGTGGACGCTACCGGCGAGACAACGTGCTGCGCCAGCTGGTGGACCTGCAGTACTCGCGCAACGACCAGGCACTGTCGCGCGCGAAGTTCCGTGTCCGCGGTGACACCCTCGAGCTGCAGCCGGCCTACGACGACTTCATCGCCCGCGTCGAGTTCTTCGGTGATGAGGTCGAACGTGTGACCGAGCTGGACCCGCTCACCGGCGAGGTCCTCGCCGAGCGCAACGAGCTCAACGTCTACCCCGCCTCCCACTACGTCACGCCGCAGGAGAAGATGGTCCAGGCTATCGAGGACATCGACGCCGAGCTGGAGCAGCGCCTCGGCGAGCTGGAGCAGAGGGGCATGGTGCTGGAGGCAGAGCGGCTTCGCCAGCGCACCACCTTCGACCTGGAGATGATGCGCGAGCTGGGGTTCTGCTCAGGCATCGAGAACTATTCCCGGCACCTCGCCCGCCGCGAGCCCGGCTCACGGCCGTGGACCCTGCTCGATTACTTCCCGCCTGACTGGCTGCTGGTCATCGACGAGAGCCACATGACCATCCCGCAGGTCTCGGGCATGTACAAGAACGACCGCACCCGCAAGGAGATCCTCGTCGACTTCGGCTTCCGACTGCCCTCCGCACTGGACAACCGGCCGCTCACCTTCGAGGAGTTCGAGGCGCACCTTGACCAGGTCGTGCACATGAGCGCCACGCCGGGTCCGTGGGAGCTGCAGCGGGCGGAGGCGGTGGTGGAGCAGCTCATCCGGCCCACCGGCATCGTCGACCCCCGCATCGAGGTACGTCCGACGGAGGGCCAGATCGATGACCTCATCGACCGCATCAAGGAGCGCGTGGACCGCGGTGAACGCGTGCTGGCCACGACGCTGACCAAGCGCATGGCGGAAGACCTGGCCGACTACCTTCACGAGATGGGCGTGCGCGTGTCGTACCTCCACAGCGAGGTCGACACACTCGAGCGGGTGAAGATCCTGCGCGACCTGCGCCTCGGTGTCTACGACGTGCTCGTCGGGATCAACCTGCTGCGCGAGGGCATCGACCTGCCCGAGGTCACGCTCGTAGCCATCCTCGATGCCGACAAGGAGGGCTTCCTGCGCAGTGCCTGGTCACTCATCCAGGTCATCGGCCGCGCCGCCCGTAACATCGGCGGCGAGGTCGTGATGTACGCGGACAGGGTGACCGAGTCGATGCAGGTGGCGATCGACGAGACGAACCGTCGGCGAGCCATCCAGGAGGCCTACAACCGCGACCACGGCATCGAGCCGACGACGATCATCAAGGAGATCCGCGACATCAACGATCGGCTCGCGGCCGTGGCCGAGTCGCCCGGAGCCTATGACGCTGACAGTCGCGAGCTGACGGAGCTCAGCCAGGCGCAGGTGGAGAAGATGATCGCGCAGCTGGAAGCAGAGATGCGGAACGCGGCCAAGCAGCTGGAGTTCGAGCGGGCGGCCGCGTTGCGTGACGAGATCCAGGACATCCGTATCCGCGTGCTCGAGCAGGATGCTTCCGTGGCCGTGCTGAAGGACGCGGAGCGGGCGGGTCGAGCCCAGCGCACGAAGGACGCGACAGCGAAGCCGTCCGAGCGAGCCGCGGCTCGCAAAGCCGGTGAGCGACGCGGCCGGCGCGAGGGCAGCGTGGAGTCGGCCCTCGAGGTCACCGAGGTCAGGGTGCTGCCGGCCGGGGAAGAGCCGCTGGATGTCGACGAGGGGACCGCGGCCGATGTCTTCCCCGGGCTCCGGGACGCGCACGAGGGTGACGACGAGGGCTGGATGGCGCGCTGGCTTGAGAAGCCGACCTGGGACCGTCGCGTCACCCCCAACGTCATCAAGCGCACCGGACAGCGGCCTCGGCGCCGGCCGTGAGCGCGGAGGACCAGCACGGAGAGGACGAGCGGGCGTTCCGACAGCGAGAGCGAAGTGCGCACGCGGTCTATGGCATGGTCATCCTCACCAGCACGTTGGTGGCCGACCTCGCTGGCGCCGCCGGCGCTGGCGAGGCTTTGCTGGTGCTGTGGGGCGGCATGCTCGTGCTGCTGATCACGCATCTCTATGCGGCCCTGGTCGCCGAGGTCGGGCAGAAGGGGCGCTGGCTTTCGCACGCCGAGCGGCACATCCTCATCGCCGACAACATCCCCTTGCTGGTGTCGCTGCTGGTGCCCACGGCCCTCATCTCCCTGGCCGGCGTGGGTGTCCTCTCGCTGCGGCTCGCGATCGAGCTCTCGATCCTGGTCTCTGTCGGTGGGTTGTTCATGCTGGGCGCGTACCAGGCCAGCACCGGCGGCGCCAGCCGCAGCCGACAGGTGATGGTCGGCGCCGTCGGCATCTGTGCCGGCGTCGTCGTCATCCTGCTGGAGATCCTGCTGGCATCCTGACCTCCGCGAGCAACCTCGCGCCGCGCTTCCGGGCTGCGTTCCTGGTTCGTCGGCGTCGCCCAGATGCGCATCCTCGGCGCCGTCCTGATCCTGCCACCGGCCTCGATCGTGCGCGACCGCTTCGACACGGGCGTCGATGTCAGCCTGGTCCTGGAGCCGGCGTCGGATCCGCCCCGATCCGACGTGGGTCAGGAGCCGGAGATGTGCGGTTTCGTCGAGGGCAACGACCCGCGCTCATCCTGCATGTCGAACACAGTCTGGATGGGATCCCGTCGCCCGATGAGGAGAAAGGCGAGTACCGCGCCGAGGACGCCCACGATGCCGCTCAGCACGAGCGCAGCCACGACGCCGTCGAGGTAGGCCACGGAGTACGCGGCACCCTTGATGGGCTCAGCTCCCTCGAGCGTGGCGGCGTAGACCTCGCGGAAACGGGGTGTACCCAGCGATCGCAGCGTCAGCTCGAATTCGGCCATGAGGGCGTCCACGGCATCGGGAGCGCGACGCTCCGCAATCTGGCGCGCGCTGCCGATCGCCGTCGTCGCCAGCAGCGTGGTGGCCGCCACGATGCCGATACGTGAACCGAGCCCGACCGAGGCCTCGTTGATGGCTGCGGCCGAGGCCGGCAGCCCACGAGGCGTGCTGGCGAAGACGATGGCCGTACGCACCGTCGTGCCGAGCACGAACCCTGCTCCGACAAGGATGAGCGGTACGACGAAGAGAAGGTAGTGGGCCGCGCCGAGCACGGCCCGAGCTGAATCGGGGTTCACCTGGTAGAAGTCGCGCACGAAACCGACGATGGCGACAAGGACGGCAGCCAGCAGCAGGTTGGCGACGCCGACTGCCAGCGTACCTGACGACATGATCGCTCGAGGGCCGAAGCGGCGCAGCATGATGCCTGCCACAGGCCCGGAGACGAAGAGTGCGATGGCGAACGGCGCGATGGCGAAGACCGCCCACAGCGTGCCGTAGCGCAGCGGGTACTCGAAGACGACCGGCAACAGCATCAGCGGGACCGCCTGGGCGAACCCGATGGCCACGCCAACGGCCAACGCGGCTCCCAGGGCCCGGCGGTCCACTTTGAGCGAATCGACTTCCTCGACGGTGCGGGCGCCGCGCACGGCGAGTGCGGCCACCCCGAGCGCGCCGGCGAGGGCGAGCCCGAAGGGCACGATCACGCCCCCCTCTCCGCCCATGGCCACGATCCCACTGACGATGGCGAGGATGGAGATGGCCCAGAACGCCACCGCGGCGACCAGTCCGCGCCTGGCTGGGAGGCTCCCCGGGATTCGTGGCACGTAGCGGTAGGCCGCCCACATCGCGACGGCCGCAGCCACGGCTGTCAGGCCGTAGGCCAGCCACGTGTCGAAGGTGAAGCTCGATTCAACGCCCGGTCCGTCTCCGGGAACGAGGTGGGGGAACAGCGTCAGCACCGCCGGCGATGCGGCCGAGCCAGCACCGAAGGCGCCGTAGACGAAGCCCAGCGCGGTGGCTCGCGGGATGCCCTCGTAGGCGATGGCCACCGACCCGATGCCATAGGTCAACACCAGGCCGGAGGCTGCGACGCCGATGAAGTTGGCAGCGTAGAAGATGCCCCCGCTGTCGAATACCAGCGCCACGAGGCAGCTGATGGCCATCACGGCCAGGCCGCCCACGAGCAACCCGCGACGACGCAGCACATCACTGGCCAGACCGCCAAGCAGGATCGTGGCCGTCGAGGCGAAGGCCAGCAGCACGAACAGGTTCTGCAGCTCGGGCTGCGTGCGCAGGGCCTCCTGGGCGGACGGCAGACCGGGCGACAGGACGCGCGGCGTCAGGCCGACGGCGAAGAGCGCCAGCGAGCCGGCGACGAGGATGCCGCGCTGACGCGGGTCGTCGATGACCTCATGGATGAACTCGGGCAACTTGAGGCGGCTCACCGGCGGATGGTACCGGCTGGCGGCAGCCTCGGGACCGGGCATTCACGTCCGCGGACGGTTCGGCGGGGCTGCAGCGCCCGCATCGCGGGAGCTTGGGGCAGCCCGGGCGCTGGCCTCCGCTACGGGTGCGTGCTGCCTCTAGCTCTAGTGCGCGAATCCGGCACGCGTCGCCGAGTGGAGCGGTGGGTCGGCCAGGAGGTCGTCCGTGGCTGTCTTGAGGTCACGGACCAGTGCCTCACCGAGGTCCCGCGTGAACCCCTCCCGGATGACGATGCGCAGGACGACGACGTCGGTGGCAGCCTCGGGCATCGTGTAGGCGGGCACCTGCCAGCCGTTGTAGCGCAGGCGGTGCGAGACATCGAAGGCGGTGTACGGCAGGTCTTCGTGGACCGCGAACGAGAGCACCGGGATGTCCGTGCCGTCGCTCACGATCGAGAAGGGGCCCATCTCCCCGATCTTGCCGGCCACCGCCGTGGCGATGCCCTGGAGCGTCTGCATCAGCCTGGTGTAGCCGGTCCGACCGAGTCGCAGGAAGTTGTAGTACTGCCCCACGATCTGGTTGCCTGGACGCAAGAAGTTGAGCGTGAACGTGGGCCTGTCGCCGCCGAGGTAGTTGACGTGGAAGACGCGGTCCCCGGGCAGGTCGTCCTGGCCCCGCCAAATGACGAAGCCGATGCCCGGGTAGACGAGGCCGTACTTGTGGCCCGAGACGTTGATTGAGACGATGTTGGGCAGGCGGAAGTCCCAGCGCAGCTCGGGCTGCAGGAACGGGGCCACGAACCCGCCCGAGGCTGCATCGACGTGGATGGGAACGTCCAGCCCCGCGGCCGCGTTGTTGGCCACGACCGCATCGTGGATAGCCTCGACGGGCTCGTACTCGCCGGTGAACGTGGTCCCCAGGATGGCGACCGCGCCGATGGTTCTCGTCGATGCGGGCCACGACGTCGTCGGGTGAGACGACGTAGCGCCCCCTTGTCACGGGCACATACCTGGGCTCGACGTCCCAGTAGCGACAGGACTTCTCCCATACCACCTGGACGTTGGAGCCCAGCACCATGTTGGGCCGGCTGGCGTCCTTGCCGGCCGCCTCGCGCCGCTGCCGCCAGCGCCACTTCATCGCCAGGCCCGCCAGCATCACCGCCTCGGACGAGCCGGTCGTCGAGACCCCGACGGCGTCGCCGTCCGCCGGAGCATTGAACAGGTTGGCCACGATGTTGACGCAGCGGCGCTCGATCTCGGCGGTCGCTGGGTACTCGTCCTTGTCGATCATGTTCTTGTCGAAGGCCGCCTTCATCAGCGCCTCGGCCTCAGGCTCCATCCAGGTGGTCACGAACGTGACCAGGTTGAGGCGCGCATTGCCGTCGAGCATCAGCTCGTCGTAGAGGAGTCGCTACGCGACTTCCGGAGCCGATCCATGGTCCGGCAGGCGATACTTGGGCATGAGGCCCAGGTCGGTGCGGTGTGTGTATGCGGGCGCAATGATCTCGTTCGCCGGTTCGCTCGCGGTCAGTCGCTTGATGACCATGTCGCTACCCTCTCCTTCATGTTGACCCCAGCTGACTGGGAAGTCGTTGATCGGCACCACATCGGCCCGTTCATCACATCGATGGTCCTGCGGCGGCCCGACGGGACGCACGTCATCTTCACGGCGTGGCGCCATCGCAAGGGCCACGGCCTGATCGAGGCCACGGCGCGCGAGCGGGTCACCGGCTTCCCCTGGTTCGAGCCACGACGACGTGGCTGGTGGATCGCCGTGCTCTTCATGATCGGCTCGCTGTGCTTCGCGCTCGGCTCCGTCCCAGCCTTCGCTGCGGCCGTCGGCGGCACCGTGGTCTGGGTCTTCTTCGTCGGCTCGCTCTTCTTCACCTCCGCGGCGTACCTGCAGTACTTCGAGGCCAGCAACGCGGGCGACGATGTCCGTGGGACGGTCCGGACCAGGCGGCCGCTCGGCGTCCGCCTGGTATCGCTGGGTTGGTGGGCTGCCTCGACCCAGTTGCTGGGCACGTTGTGGTTCAACCTTACGACGCTCGCGGGCACCCGGGAGACGCTGACGATCTCGCAGCAGGAAGCCCTGGTCTGGGCACCGGATGCCATCGGCTCCATCCTCTTCCTCGTCGCCAGCGCCTTCGCCGTCCTCGAGACACGCGACGGGCTCAGGCATGGATGGCGCCCGTCCCTCGAATCGGCCATCGCCTGGATCAACATGGTCGGGTCCATCGCCTTCGGCATCTCCGCCATCGCGGCGTTCATCGATCCCGCCGATGGAGAGCTGCTGAACGTCGCTGCAGCCAACGCTTTCACCTTCCTGGGTGCGGTGTGCTTCTTCTTGGGTGCGGGCATGCTCCTGCCTGACGTCGGTCGCTCCGCGGAGCCGGCGGCTTCGTGAACGAGCGGGTGCGGCCGATGAGGATGCTCCCCATCATCATCGGCGGCTTCCTCTCGCTCTTCGCCTTCGTCCCGGTCAGCTCCTCACGCGCGTATCGCTTCTCGCTACCGTAGGCCGGTGAGTCTTGCCCACCGCATGGAGGTGAACTGATGACCGGCGCTCCTGAACCCGATGTCATCCCCTGGAACAGTCAGACCGACGACGGCCAGGTCCTGCTGGGCATGCCCTGGGAGATCTTCGTCCTGTGCTGTGCGCTGCTGTCGATCCTCAACCTGGCGCTGGCGATCATCATCCGCAGCGACGACCTGGTCCAGGTCGTGACTGTCATGGACGGCATCCTCGTGCTCGTCTTCGCCATCGACTTCGTGCGCCGGCTGCGGATCGCGACCGACGACCGGGCCTACTTCGTACAGGGGCGCGGATGGCTTGACGTGATCAGCATCATCCCGGCGCTGCGCATCGCGCGCATCCTGCGCATCCTGCGGGTGACACGCATCGTTCGCCGCATGGGCGGCCTGGAGCGAGCGCTGACGATCTTCTTCAAGAACCGCGCCACCGGCGGCCTGCTGCTGGTCCTGCTCATCGCCATCCTGGTGCTTGAGTTCGGGAGCCTGGCGATCCTGTGGGCGGAGCGGCCGGACCCCGCCGCCAACATCACCACCGCGGGCGACGCGCTGTGGTACGTCATCGTCACGATGTCCACCGTGGGCTACGGCGACCGGTACCCGGTGACCGAGCTGGGGCGGTCATTCGGCGTGCTCATCATCGTCGTCGGCGTGGGCGTGTTCGGCACCCTCACCGGCTTCCTGGCCAACGCGTTCCTGGCGCCGGTGGAGGCACACGAGGCCGAGGAGCACACGGCGCCTGACGCGGGAAGCGGCGACGAGGCGCAGCCCGAGATCGCGGCCGGCAGCGACGTATGACCGGCGTGGTCGATCGGCACGGACGGCAGCGCCGAACGAACCTCGCCAGAGCCGGCGGACGCCCTGGTGCTCGCCGCCGGCGGGTCAGCACGCCCGACTCGTGCAGCCGACCAAGCTTCTCCAGCTCGGCCATCTTGACGTCCTTCAGTTCAGGGGCGGAGCGGCTGGTACGGGAGCGACCGGTGCAGGGGGCGGCGGCAGTGCCTGCTGCGAGTCGATGGCCTGCTGGTCGTACTCTCCCTGCTGGCACCTATTCTGCTCGACATCTCGGCGGTGGTTCGCGATGGCCGCACCAGCGACCAGGCCTCGACGCCGCATGCGTCGCCCACGTCCTGGCATCACGACCTCCCCTACCGCGTTCGCTCGTCGCCTTCGGGTCGAGCACCTGCCGGACCCGTACCTGGCCCTATCGTGGCGAGTCGGTCCGAGGACCCGGCCCTCGTGGTCAAGGAGACGCGGAACGCTGGGGCCACGGCATCATCCGCATCGAGCGATACGCCAGGCTCGTATCCAGTCGGGCAGGCGCTACCCTGCCGTGAGAGGCGTAGCTGGGGAGGGCACCGTGAGCCAGACATCCGCGACCCCGCCCGAGGACGATGCCCACGGCTCGGGCGACATGCCGACGCGCCCGGCGGCGGAGGCCGTGCTCTCGCTGGGCGACCTGAGGCTGCGGCGCTGGAGCGAGGCTGATGCCTCTGCGCTTTGTGCGGCGTGTCAGGACCCGGAGATCACTCGCTGGGTCTCGGTCTCCGAGCCCTTCTCGATCGCCGATGCGCTCGAGCAGATCGCCGAGTGGCGCGCCATGTGGGAGGACGGTAGCGGGGCGCCGCTGGCTATCGTCGACGCGAGCTCGGACCGACTGATGGGCGCGATCGCGCGCTTCGGCCCCGATGGCCATCAGGCGACGCTCGGCTGCTGGATCGCGCCCGAGGCTCGGGGGCGGGGCATCGGCACGCGCGTGCTCCGCCACGTCGCCGACTGGACCTTCGAGACCACCGACGTGGTGCGCATCGATGCCTACATCATGGTGGGCAACGTGGCGTCCGAGCGGATGGCCCAGCGCGCCGGTTTCCAGCGTGAGGGCGTGCTGCGCGCCTGGGACCTGCTGCGTGGCACTCCGGTCGACTGCGTCTCCTACTCGAGACTTCGGGACGACGCCTGAGGTGGGGGCACGGCGCAACGTGCTTCCACTTTAGAACGTCTGGTCTATCGGCTCCGTCTGCACTAGACTGCATCCGTGCCCCAGGATCGCCTCATCGTTCGCGGCGCACGCGAACACAACCTCAAGAACATCGATGTCGAGCTGCCGCGCGACCGCCTGATCGTCATCACCGGCCTGTCCGGCAGCGGCAAGTCGAGCCTTGCCTTCGACACCATCTACGCCGAAGGCCAGCGGCGCTACGTGGAGTCGCTGTCCGCCTATGCGCGGCAGTTCCTGGGCCAGATGGAGAAGCCCGACGTCGACCAGATCGACGGCCTGTCCCCGGCCATCTCCATCGACCAGAAGGGCGCCTCGCGCAATCCGCGCTCGACGGTCGGCACGGTGACCGAGATCTACGATCACCTGCGCCTGCTGTTCGCGCGCGTCGGACACCCGCACTGTCCTGCCTGCGGCCGCGAGATCGCGCGCATGACGGTGCAGCAGATCGCCGATCGCATCCGACAGCTGCCTGACGGTAGCCGCATCCTTGTCCTGGGCCCGCTCATCAAGGACCGCAAGACCGAGGGTGACCGTGTCTTCGCCGCCGCGCGACGGCAGGGCTTCGTGCGCGTGCGGGTGGACGGCGAGCTGATGGACCTCGACGACGCCCCCACGCTCGACAAGTACAAGCGCCACTCCATCGAGGTCGTGGTGGACCGACTGGTGGTGCGCCACAGCGACGCCGACGGCAACGCCTTCGGGCCAGACCACCCCGACCCCGATGCCGCCCGCCTGGCCGATTCGGTCGAGACCGCGCTGCGGCTGGGGGAGGGGGTGATGCTCGTGGCTCCGGCGGACGAGGGTGCCTTCGACGAGCAGCGCTACAGTGAGAAGTACAGCTGCGCCTACGACGGCACCACCATCGACGAGCTGGAGCCGCGGTCGTTCTCGTTCAACTCGCCGCACGGCGCGTGTCCCGACTGTACCGGCCTGGGCATCCGCCTGGAGTTCGCGGTGGACCGCATCATCCCGGACCGCTCCAAGTCCATCCCTGACGGGGCCATGGCGCCCTGGCGCACGGTGCCCACCGAGTTGTCGTGGCGGCTCAAGACGACCAAGGCGATCATGGATGCCCACGGCTGGGACTACCGCGCCCCGGTAGCGGATCTGCCTCCCGACGCGCTCGACTACCTGCTCTTCGCCAGGAAGAGCGAGAAGGTCGAGGTGCGCTACAAGCACGACCGGGGCGAGAACTCGTATGTCGCCACCTTCGAAGGCGTGGTCACCAACCTCGAGCGCCGCTACCGCGAGACCGAATCCGAGTACATCCGCAGCGAGCTCGAGAAGTACATGGTGGAGCGCCACTGCCCCACCTGCGAGGGCAAGCGCCTCAAGCCCGCGGCGCTCGGTGTCACCATCGAGGAGCGCAACATCAGCGACATCGCCGCCATGTCCGTGGGCGACGCGCTGGTCTGGGTCGATGGGCTGCCAGCGATCCTGAGCGAGCGCGAGATGGCCATCGCGAGGATGGTCAACAAGGAGATCGCCGACCGCCTCGGGTTCCTCGCCGACGTAGGGCTCGACTACCTCACCATCGACCGCACCAGCTCCACTCTCTCGGGCGGCGAGGCGCAGCGCATCCGCCTTGCCACGCAGATCGGCTCCAGCCTGGTGGGCGTCCTCTACATCCTCGACGAGCCCACCATCGGGCTGCACCAGAAGGACAACGCCAAGCTCATCGCCACGCTCGTGCGCCTGCGCGACATCGGCAACACGCTGATTGTGGTGGAGCACGACGAGGAGACCATCCGCGTGGCCGACTGGGTCGTCGACATCGGTCCCGCTGCCGGCGAGCACGGCGGTGAGGTCATCGCCAGCGGGCCGCTGTCGGCGGTGCTCGATGAGAAGCGTTCGGTGACGGGCGCCTTCCTGCGTGGCGAGCGCATGGTGCCCGTGCCGCAGGAGCGCCGCGCGGGCAACGGCAAGGCGCTGATCGTCAAGGGCGCGCGCGAGCACAACCTCAAGGATCTCGACGTGCACTTCCCCCTCGGCACCTTTACCGCCGTCACCGGCGTCTCCGGCTCTGGCAAGTCCACGCTCGTGACCGACGTGCTCTACCAGGCCCTGGCGCGAGCCGTCAGCGGTGCCCGCGTGGAGCCGGGCGCCCACGAGTCGCTCGAAGGTACGGACGCCATCGACAAGATCGTCGATATCGACCAGAGCCCGATCGGCCGCACGCCGCGCTCCAATCCGGCGACCTACACGGGACTCTTCGGCCCCATCCGCGAGCTCTTCGCGGGTGTCCCGGAGGCACGCGTGCGTGGCTACGGCCCAGGCCGCTTCAGCTTCAACGTCAAGGGTGGTCGCTGCGAGAACTGCAAGGGCGACGGCATCCTCAAGATCGAGATGCAGTTCCTGCCAGACGTCTATGTGCCCTGCGAGGTCTGCGCCGGCAAGCGCTACAACCGCGAGGCGCTGGAGATCCACTACCGTGGCCATACCATCGCCGACGTGCTGCGCATGACGGCAGAGGAGGCGCTGGAGGTATTCAGTGCCGTGCCCAAGGTGCGCAACAAGCTGGCCACGCTGGTCGATGTCGGCCTGGGCTACATCCGACTGGGCCAGCCGGCGACCACGCTGTCGGGCGGTGAGGCACAACGGGTGAAGCTGGCCACGGAGCTGTCGCGACGCGCCACGGGCCGGACCGTCTACATCCTCGACGAGCCCACGACCGGACTTCACTTCGCCGACGTGGAGAAGCTGCTGCAAGTGCTGCACCGGCTCGTCGATAGCGGCAACAGCGTCATCGTCATCGAGCACAACCTCGACGTCATCAAGACCGCCGACTGGATCATCGACCTGGGCCCCGAGGGTGGGGAGCGCGGCGGCCGCATCGTCGCCCAGGGCACGCCGGAGCAGGTCGCCGCGGTGGCCCGATCGGCCACCGGCGAGTACCTGGCCCACGTGCTGCGAGGCGAGCCGGTGGTACCGCTCTCGGACGTCGAATTCGCCAACGCCGGCAATGGTCGCCGACAGCGGAGGCCGAAGCGCTCTCGCGCACGAGCGCGCTCTGCTGCAAGATGAACCCTGACCGCGCAATCGAACCTTGACCCAGGACACGTCGCCGGCGACCCGGCGACACAGTGCGAGGAGCACCCCATGAGCGCACGCATGATCGAGATCGAACGGACCGTGGACGCCCCACCCGAACGGGCCTACCGCATGTGGTCGGATCCTGAGAGCGTGCGCTCGTGGCTGTCCTACGAGGTGCAGGGCTCGCTGATGCCCGGTGCGCGATCGGTGCTGGTGTTCCCGCGCCTCCAGATCGATGTCTTCGTGCTGGAGGCTGAGCCCAACACACGCTTCCGGTTCCGCTGGTCACATCCCGAGCCGGGTGGTGTGACGACGGACGTCACCGTCAGCATCCGGCCCAAGGGCTACGGCTCCGTGGTGGCCATCACTGATGGGCCCTACGACACGGACGACGCGGCGACCCTCGACGAGTACGCGCGCGCCATCGAGATCTGGGCCGGCGCGCTCGCGCAGCTTCGGGCCTACGTCGATTACTCGGTCGACCTGCGCAAGGAGCGCTGAAGCGCTACGCGGCGGCCTCGTCAAGGATGGCGAGGAGCTTGTCGGGTCCGTGGGAACCGAAGAGCTGGGTGACCAGCTCGCCTTCCGCGTCGAGCACGATCAACGGCGTCGATGGTGCCGAGAGGACCTGCGCGCCGAAGAGGTCGCTGAGCGCGCGAGAGAACTCGGTGGGGGAGGGCGCGAAGGTCCACTCGTAGCCGTTGCGCTCGGCATAGCGGGCGAGGGCTGCGGGGTCCTCCGCGGGGTCGATGCCGAGGCTGATGAAGCGCACGCCGGAGGCTTCGATGTCGGGGTAGACCGCCTTGACGTTGTCCTGCTGCCGCTTGCAGCTGGGGCACCAGATGGCCATGGGCTCGATGGCCACGACCTGTCCCCGGAGGCTCGCCAGGGTGAACGGCTCGCCCGTCTCGGCGTCGGTCAGCTCGATGTCCAGCCACGTGCCGGACGCGCCGGCCACCTCGTCCGTCGCCCCGGGAGCTGCACCGGTCGCCTCGCTCGGCGCGGCCGCGGCGGTTGCCGGAGCGGAGCCCGCGGGGTCGGCAATCGCGTCACCTGCACCGTCGCCGCTGCAGGCCGCGATGACGAAGGGTGCCGCGACGAGCAGGCTGAGCAGGCGACTCGATGGGGTGAAGCGGCTCACGGCGTTCCTCCTGCGGCTGGACTGCCGGCAGGGTAGCCACGGCTGCGTGACAGGGATGTGTCGCCCCTCACGCCTGCGGTCCACCGCACGTCACGCTCGCGGCGCGCCCGACCTCAGCCCGCGCCGCTGACCCAGCCCACGAGCTGCTGCCACATGGGCCCGTAGCCGTCCCATGCCACGAACGGCGGTGGGCACCAGTGCGGCCCGCAGTCCGAGGTGAAGGCGACACCGCGGCCCTCGCCATGCGTACCCGCGACGATGAGCGGGTCGTCACCGACGGCCACGACCAGGTCAGCCCCGGCTCTGGGGGACACGCGGTTGTAGCCCAGCAGGTCCGGCCAGGTGGCCGGCAGCCCGGCCGCGATGGCGTGATCTGGTAGCCGGACGCGAGGCGTGGCGCCCGCGGGGACCTCCACGCGATCGTCGTTCGTGCCGATGACTACCGGCAGCGCCTCCTCGATGGGTGTGCCGGCCCAGCGGGCGCGGCCTTCGATGCCAGCGAACGTCAGGTAGCCACCGACCATCACGAGGCCGCCACCGGCGGCCACGTAGTCACGCACGGCTGCCAGCCGGTCGGGCCGGGGAACGGAGCGCTCGAAGGTGTCGGGATGGAGCAGCAGCGTGTTGCTGCCGATGTCGCTGAGGATGATGGCCGCGTAGCCCGCGAGCGCGGCGGCGCTGTCGGGGAAGTCGCGGGCCGCGACGTGGTTGGGGAGGTAGTCGACGACGAAACCGCCCGACTCGAGGGCGTCCCGCAGCGGCCCCACGCCCTCGTTGTACGAGGTGGTGGTGAAGGAGTCGAAGCCCTTCTGGTGGATGCTGTGGGTGACCCACGATTCGCCGGCGATCAGGACCTTGCGTGGCGTGCTCATGCAGTGATGGTATCGCCCAGCTCAGGCGAGCTCCTCGGCATCGAAGGCCTCGAGCACGAATGTCGAGGGTGCGCCAGGGTCGTAGACGATCGTGAGCGTGCGGACGGCCCTGGTCCACGCCACGTAGGCCAGGCGCCGCTCCTCCTCCATCACGCGCACCGGATCGGCGGCCTCGCGCAGCGCCCGTCCGGAGGGGAACGTGCCCTCATCGTGGCCGATGCAGGCGACATGGGCCCACTCGAGCCCCTTGGTTCCGTGGATCGTGGCGAGCGTCAGGCCGACGTCGCCGCTGGGCCGCTGCCGGGCGGTGCGGCGGTCGAGCATCGCGGCGCGCAGGTCGTCCAGGTCGTCGAACGGGGCAGCCCACGCCAGCAGGGACCCGGCAAGGTCGCCGGGTAGGTCGCAGGCGGTCGCGGCAGCAGCCAGCGCCGGCAGCAGCGGCATGGCCTGGCTGACACGGTCGAGGGCAGCCCAGAGGCGCTCGTCGTCGAGCAGCAGGCCGTCCGCCTCTGCCTGGTAGGCGACTCCAAGCTCGAGGGCCGCCGCGGCCAGCGGCCACAGCTCGCGATTGGTTCGCGCCAGCACCGCGTGTGACTCCCCGCCGTGGTCTCGTGCCCACGTGGTCAGCAGCAGCCGGGCGCGGGTCACCTCGTCACCGGGATCAGGCAGCAGCGTCACCGACCCGGCCGTCCGCTCCGACGCGCGGATGTGCTTGTCGAACCGCTCGCTGTTGTGTGCCACCAGGCGCGCCGCGCGACGGACCACCTCGGGGGCGCAGCGATGGTTCGTCTCCAGGTCCACGCGCCGTAATCCGGGCAGCGCGGATGCCAGCCCGAGGACTCGACGCACGTCGGCCAGTCGCCAGGCATAGATCGTCTGGTCGTCATCGCCCACCAGGAAGATGTCGCGGCGATCTCCCGCCAGCAGCAGTGCCAGCTCCAGCTGCGTGCGGTCCAGGTCCTGAGCCTCGTCGACGAAGAGCACGGCGGCCCGCGCCCGCCAACGCGCCAGCAGCGACGCATCGGCCGACAGCGTCGGGACCGTCAGGGCCACGAGGTCGTCGAGGTCGATCGCCCCGCGTTCGCGCAGGTACGCCTGGTAGACGGCGAACGCCTCGTGGGTGCCGGCTTCGTCGACCACCGCCCCGCGCTCGGGGTCCAGCTTGAGGCGCGTGAAGGCATCGTCGAGCTGGCGTAGCACGGTCGGCTGGAGGGCGCCACCCGCCAGCTCAGCCAGCACCGACTCACGCTCGACGATGCGGCTCACGTCGTGGCCGGCATCGGCGAGGACCTCTCGGCCCAGCGCATGGAAGGTGCGAACACGGACCGAGCCCGCTGTATGCCCCAGCTCGCCCAGCGCGGCATCGGCCCGATCCTGCAGCTCGTCCGCAGCGCGCCGGTTGAACGTCAGCGCGCACACGGTCGATGGGTCCGCACCCCTGTCCACGCGCCAGGCCAGCCGTGCCACGACCGTCGTCGTCTTGCCCGAGCCGGCGGGTGCCACGCAGAGTACCGGGCCGGCCGGACAGGTAGCCGCGGCTCGCTGGTCATCCGCCAGTCGCTGCAGGCGTCCATGAAGCGCCGGGTGGATGGCCTTGTCCATGGTGCCACTCTCGTCCCGAAGGGCCGCGCGTGACTTACGCGCCGCTTGCGCCGACACATCCGATGGGTCGCGGTGCGGGCGTTCGCCTTCGGCCCCCACCCGGAAGTACTCGCCGCGTGACTATCAGCCGGCCACATCCGGTATCGCGGTGCGATGACGGGACGGCGCGAGCGGCCTACGCTCGCTGCATGCGCGCACGTCGACAGGCACTCATCCCCGTCCTGGCCCTCGTCGCGCTGCTGCTGACGCCTGCTGCGGTATTCGCCGCCTCCGGTCTGCCCCCCAGCGTGGCCATGGAGCCGGCGGCGGCCGGACCAGGCTCGATCGTAGAGGTCACCGGCATCGACTTCCCGGTGGGCAAGCTGGTGGAGGTGAAGCTCGGGAGTGCCGCTGACGATCGCGACCTGGCCATCCTCATCGCCGATGAGAACGGCTACTTCCGCACGTTCGCCACGCTGCCCGACGACATCCCGGCCGGTGCCTGGGTGCTGCGCGCGGTGTCGCTCGACGGCACCACCGCCGGCCACGCCTTCGATGCCTCCACCGCCGAGGTGGTCGACGCGTCGCTCGGCCTGGTGGCCGGTGCCGAAGCGAGCCTGTCAGGCGGTCGTGGCAACAGCAGCACCGACATCCTGGTGATGCTCATCCTGGCCGTGCTCATGGCGGTACTGGGTAGCGGTGCCGCCTACGCCTGGCGCGAGGTCCACGGCGCGACGGCGCAGCCCGGCATGGGCGCGGGCGACGATCCGATCTGGTCGGTCTCGGGAGCCGGCGACGCCAGCCTCCAGGTCACCGCCGCCGATGCGCCCGCATGGGTGGACGAGCGCGACAGCGAGGACTGACGCCGCCACACTGCCGCCGAGACGGGCCAGGGCCGCGAAGACCAGCGGCCGCATCACCGCGCTCGACCTCCGACCGCTAGCATCGGCTGCGTGACCCTCAGCCCGCAGATCAAGGCCACGCTCCGACAGCTGCCCAACAAGCCCGGCGTCTACCTGATGAAGGACGCCCAGGGTCGCGTGCTGTATGTGGGCAAGGCCCAGAGCCTGCGGAATCGGGTGCGGCAGTACTGGCAGGCAGGTCGCTCGCAGGCGCCACTGCGCATCGAGTCGGCCATCGACCAGGTCGCCGACGTGGAGGTGACGCTGACCGACACCGTCAGCGAAGCGCTGCTGCTGGAGGCCAACCTCGTCAAGCGCTACCAGCCACGGTTCAACGTGCGCCTGAAGGACGACAAGTCCTACCCCTTCATCAAGGTCACGCTGGCCGACGACTTCCCGCGCATCGAGCGCACGCGCAAGCTGCCCAACGACGGCAGCCGCTATTTCGGTCCGTACGCATCCGCCAGCAGCGTCGACGAGTCGATGAACCTCATCCGGCGCATCTTCCCCTTTCGCACCTGCACCATCGAGATCCGCGAGGGCGAGCGGGCCCTGGACCGACCCTGCCTGCTGTACCACATCAAGCGCTGCCAGGGTCCCTGCATCGAGGCCGTCGACAAGGTCGACTACGCCGCCGACATCGAGCAGGTGATGCTGTTCCTCGAGGGCCACCAGGAGCAGGTCAGTCGTGCCCTGCGCGGCGAGATGGAGGAGGCGTCCGAGGCCCTCGAGTTCGAGCGCGCCGCGGCCCTCCGCGACAAGGTCCGTGCCATCGAGCGGACCATGGAGAGCCAGAAGATGGCCGGCTTCGCCAAGCGCAGGCTGGACGTGCTGGGCTACGCACGCTCCGGCAAGGAGGCCGCCGTGCAGCTCTTCGCCATCCGCGACGGCAAGACCCTGAACCGCGACATCTTCCTGCTGGAGAACGTCGCGGGTGACACCGATGAGGAGGCGTTGACCTCCTTCGTCAAGCAGTACTACGCCAGGGCGGGCTCGATCCCGCCGCGCGTGCTGGTCCCCTTCGCCCTGTCGGAGGCTCCCGAGCTGGCCGACTTCCTCTCCAGCCGGGCTTCGCGCCAGGTCACCATCAACGTGCCCCAGCGTGGTGAGGGCCGCAAGCTGATGGCGCTGGCCGCTCGCAACGCCGCCGAGACGCTCGAGCGCGAGCAGGTTCGCTGGCTGGCCGACCAGGGCAAGACCGAGCGCGCGCTCATCGAGCTCGCCGATGCGCTGGCGCTGCCGGCACCCCCGGCGCGCATCGAGTGCTACGACATCAGCACCATCCAGGGCAGCAGCACGGTCGGCAGCATGGTCGTGTTCGAGGACGGCCAGCCGCGCAGTGGCGAGTACCGGCGCTTCCGCATCAAGGGCGTGCGCGGCCAGGACGACTTCGCCAGCCACCAGGAGGTCCTGCGCCGCCGCTTCCGGCGGGCGCTGGACAGCGAGGAGGGAAGCGCCGAGCAGCTGCGCTGGCGCATGCCCGACCTGGTCATCATCGACGGCGGCAAGGGCCAGGTGAGCGCTGCTCGCGAGGTCCTCGACGAGCTGGGCCAGCACGACCTGCCGCTGGCCGGCCTGGCCAAGGAGCGCGAAGAGCTGTTCCTGCCCGGTCGTTCCGACCCCATCGTGCTGCCCAGCGCCTCGGCGGCGCTCTACATGCTCCAGCGGCTGCGCGACGAGGCGCATCGCTTCGCCATCACCTACCACCGCCAGGTGCGCGCCAAGGCGGCCACCCGCTCGGCGCTCGACGACCTGGCTGGCGTCGGTCCGGCCCGCAAGCGCGCGCTGCTGCGCGTCTTCGGCTCGAGCCGCGCGCTGCGCGAAGCCCGCACCGAGGAGATCGCTGCCGTGCCCGGCATCGGGCCGGCGCTGGCGCGACGCATCCGGGACCACCTGGACGGCTGAGCGGCGCTTGCCCGGCGCTCGCCTTCGGGCCGAGTACTGACCCGCGGCGCGGACGTCGCCGGTCTGCTACTGTGCCGAGCGATGCAACGCGTCACTCCGTACCTTGTGCTGGCCTTGTTCATCGTCGCCCTGCTGGTGGCGTTCGTGCCGCTCCCTCGCGCCTGGTCAGACACCGGCGGAGACATCGAGACCAAGCTCGGCCTGGACCTCATCGGAGGCCTGCGCGGTGAGTACCAGGTCGTCGCTACGGACAATCAGGACGTCACGCCCGAGATCCTGGAGCAGACTCGCACCATCGTCGAGAACCGCGTCAACGCCACCGGCGTGGCCGAGCCCATCGTCGTCACCCAGGGCGAGGACCGCATCTCGGTGGAGCTGCCCGGCGTCGAGGACGAGGCCGAGATCCGTAGCCTCATCGGCACCACCGGCGTGCTCGAGTTCATGCCCGTGCCGCCGGAGCTGCAGGGCCTGGTGGGTGAGGGTCCGCTGCCGGAGGGCATGCAGGACATCGAGCCGCTCTTCACCGGCATCGAGATCGCCAGCGCCGCCATCGCGCAGGACCAGACCACCCGCGAGCTGGTCGTCGACCTGCAGCTGAAGGACACCGGCGCGCGCCTGTTCGACGAGTACGCCGCCGACCACTACGGCGAGCAGTTCGCCATCGTGCTCGACGGCGAGGTCATGTCCGCACCGGCCATCCGCGCGACACGCTTCGGTGGACGGGCCCAGATCTCCGGTGGCACCGGCGGCTTCGCCGCCAGCGAGGCCCAGTCGCTGGTCACCGTGCTGAAGTTCGGCTCGCTGCCGCTGGAGATCCGCGAGGTCGGCTTCAGCAGCATCTCGGCCACGCTGGGTCTCGACTTCCTGCACCAGACCATGCTCGCGGGCGCCATCGGCATCGCGCTGGTCTTCGCCTTCATGCTGCTCTACTACCGCGTGCCCGGCCTGGTCGCCTGTATCGCGCTCATCTTCTACAGCGTCTTCGCCTACGCCCTCTTCCGGCTCCTCGGCGTCACGCTGACCCTCGCGGGCATCGCCGCCTTCATCCTCTCGGTGGGCATGGCCGTCGATGCCAACATCCTCATCTTCGAGCGCACCAAGGAAGAGCTGCGCTCGGGCAAGAACCTGGTGGCCGCCGTGGAGGCGGGCTTCAGCCGCGCCTGGACCTCCATCTTCGACTCCAACGTCTCGACGCTCATCACCGCGCTGATCCTCTACTACTTCGGGACCTCGGTGGTCAAGGGCTTCGCGCTCGTCCTCGGTCATCGGCGTGGTGCTCTCGATGTTCACCGCCATCGTGCTCAGCCGCATGATGCTGCGCTGGGTCGTGCAGCAGCGCTGGGCCCGGCAGGCCCACCTCTTCGGCATCGACGACGCCGAGATGTCGGTGGACGCGCGCACCCGTCAACGGGAGGCGACCGGTGTTTGACATCATCGGCAAGCGCCGCTACGGCTACCTGCTCAGCGCCATCCTCGTCAGCATCGGCCTGGTGTTCATCCTCGCGACGTTCATCCCCAACGGCAACGTGGGCCTGCAGTTCTCCATCGCCTACACGGGCGGAACCGTGTGGGAGGTCCACTTCGATGGCGAGACGCCGGACCCGGTGGCGGTGCGGGCGGTGCTCGAGGAGCAAGGCCTGGCCGGCTCCGAGGTCGCCATCACCAGCTCCGACGAGCGCGACTACGTGCTCATCCGCACGTCTGCGCTCACCCTGCGTGAACCAGAGATCGTCGAAGGATCCGCCGCGGCCGCTGCGTCAGCAGGCGCAGCCGAGTCACCGGGCGCCACGGCGTCACCAGGTGCCTCGGCGTCCCCGGCTGCGACGACGTCGTCGGTCGCCTCTCCGGCCGCGTCACCGGCCGCCCCGGCTGCTGCGACCTCCCCGGCCACGTCGCCAGCTCCAGCCACGTCAGCCGTCCCAGCCGGGACCGCGACGCCGTCGGGGTCGGCCGTCCCGGCCGCCGCCGGCGAGCCGGGCGCCTCCGCAGCTCCCGAGGCCAGCAGCGCTCCCGTCGCACCCGGTGCCGAGGCCGGACCCACGGTCAACTTGCCCACGGAGGGCCAGTTCGGTGCCCTGGCGACGGCACTGCAGGAGCAGTTCGGTCCGATCGACGAGGTGCGCCAGGAGAACTCCGTGGGCCCCGTGGTCAGCGCCGAGCTCGTGCAGCAGACGTTCCTGCTCATCCTCATGGCCGCGGTCGCCATCATGCTCTGGGTCAGCTATCGCTTCCGCGACGTGCGCATGGGCGTGAGCGCCATCGTGGCGCTGCTGCACGATGTCATCGTCACCGTCGGCGCGTTCGCCGTCCTGGGCACGTTCACCGGCATGCAGGTCGACGCGCTCTTCGTAACGGCCATGCTCACCGTCATCGGCTTCTCGGTTCACGACACCATCGTCGTCTTCGACCGCATCCGCGAGAACCGGCAGCGCTACCTGGGCGAGTCACTCGAGCTCATCGTCAACCACAGCCTGGTGCAGACCGTGGGCCGCAGCCTCACCACCTCGCTGACCCTGGTGCTGACCCTCCTGGCGCTGCTGCTGTTCGGTGGTGAAGCCATCCGGCCGTTCACCTTCGCGCTGCTCATCGGTGTCGTCGCAGGAACCTACTCGTCGATCTTCGTGGCCACGCCGCTCTTCCTCGACTGGCACCTGTGGGCTGATCGCCGCAAGGCCGCTCAGCCGCTGGAGGCGCGGGCCAAGGCCAAGACCAGCGCGGCGTAAGCGCGGGTGAAGCGCGAGGGCCACACTGGCACCTCATGCCGGCACTGACACCGCACTTCCACTGGGTCGTTCCCGAGGCGCAGCCCCTGTCAGAGGCCACCATCGCCGACGCCAAGCGTCGCGGCCTTTCGGCGCGCGCGCTGCGGGTGCTGTCGCGGCGCGGACCGGTCGACCCGGCTGAGCTGGCGTCGCGCTTCGACGCAGCGGAAGCGGGCCTGCACGATCCATGGCTGCTGCCTGACGCAGACGTGGTCCGCGCGCGGGTCGCGGCCGCACGTGAGGACGGCGAATCGGTCCTGGTGCTAGGCGACTTCGATGCCGACGGGCTGACCGGCCTGAGCATCCTCACCCATGCACTGCGCCGGCTGGGCCTCGACGCCGAGCCATACGTGCCGGACCGGACGGAGGAGGGGCACGGCCTCTCGATGGTGGCGGTCGAGCGTGCCCGGGCCGCCGGACACGGACTCATCATCACTGCCGATACGGGCTCGAGCAGCGTCAAGGAGGTGGCGGCCGCAGGGGCGGCGGGCATCGACGTCATCATCACGGACCACCACGTCCTGGGCGCGGAGCGGCCTGCCGCCCTGGCGCTGGTGAATGCTCAACGGCCGGACAGCACCTACCCCGACCGCCGTCTGTCCGGTGCCGGCATCGCCTTCAAGGTGGCACAGCTGCTGCTGGAGGGCACGCCCGGCGGAGCAGAGACGGCGCTGGCGCTGACCGATCTGGCGGCCATCGGCTCGGTCGCGGACGTCGTGCCCATCGTGGGCGAGAACCGCTCCATCGTCCGACTGGGCCTGGCCCGGCTCGCGTCGGCACCGCGGCCCGGCCTGGCGGCCCTCATGGCCTCGGCACGCATCGAGCGCGAGGGCGTCTCTACCGACGACATCTCCTTCGGCCTCGCGCCGCGTATCAACGCCATGGGTCGCATCGGCGACCCGCGTATCGCTGCAGAGCTGCTGCTGGCGGACGATGCCGCCACGGCTGAGCGCCTGGCCGCCGAGCTCGAGGAAGCCAACCGCCGTCGGCGCACCCTGACCGCCGAGGCCATGGCCGAGGCACGTGAGGCACTCGCGGCCGGTCCCGATGCCGCCTTCATCGTGCTGTCGGGCGACTGGCCCGTCGGCGTCATCGGCCTGCTGGCCGGCCGCATCGCGGAGGAGGAGGGACGCCCCACCCTCGTCCTGTCGACCGCGGCCGATCCGTGGCGAGGGTCGGCGCGCAGCGCGGGTGGCGTGGACCTGGCAGCCGCGTTCGCCGATTGCGCCGACCTGTTCGAGCGCTTCGGAGGTCATCCGGCGGCAGCCGGCTGCCACGTGGACCCGCGGTACGTGGAGGTGCTGCGGGAGCGCCTGGAGGCGTGGGTCCGGGCGCGGCCGCCGGCCGACGCGCGGCCCAGCCTCCGCCTGGACCTCGTCCAGAGCGCAGATGCCGCGGATTACGTACTCTTGCGGGAGTTGGCGCCCCTGGATGGCGCCGGAGACGCTCCTCCGCTCATCGGCATCGCGGGCCTCGCCGTGAATCGGGTCCGTGCCGCGAACGGTGGACACACGCAACTCACGCTGCGACGGGGGCGTGAGGTGGTCGATGGCATCGCCTTCGGCCGCCCGGACCTCGCGGAGCAGCTGACGGAGGGTTCCGAGATCGATGTCGTCGCACGACTCGCCAGCCGTTCCTTCGCCGGTCTCGAGACGCTGCAGCTGGAGGTCCGGGATGTCGCTCCCGCCGGCTGGCTACGCGCGCTCCGTGCGGAGGGACAGCTAGGCCGATGACGCAGCCACCCCCCGGTGTCGGTGGTCCCTATCGACCCGAGCCTCCCTACCCCGATCGCGGCGTGCCGCCGGCAAGCCCGGTGACGCCCGCGTACCAGGGGCCACCCGGCGTCCGACCGCCATACCCCCCGGGCCGGGAGCCCATCCCGCCGCGCCGCCCTCGCCGCAGCTCGCCGCTGGTCGCGCCGGCGCTCGCCTTCATCGGCCTCATTCTCGTCGGCGGTGCCAGCCTGTGGGCCATGGGCTTCCTCGATGCCACCATCGGCGATGCTACCGCTGCCGAGTCCACGCCCGCGCCCGTCGCGCTGGCGCCCGGCGCGACCGACGTCCCGGGCGCCACGCAAGCGCCCACGCAACCGGAGGTGGAGATCGACTCCGCCGCCCATCGTCGAGCCACCCAGCGACGAGCGGGCCGATGTCAAGGGCTCCATCCTGTTCACGCGCGCGGGCGATATCTGGGCCGCGTCGGGAACGTCGCTGACAAGGCTCACCGACAGCGACTCCGTGCGCTCCGACGTCGATCCCACGTGGTCACCCGACGGCAAGCACATCTACTTCATCCGCACCACCAAGCGCGAGACCTCCAACAGCCGGCCGGGCGGCAAGTACACGCTCTACCCCACCGACCTGATGCGCATGAACGCCGATGGCAGCAATCGCAAGAAGGTCTACGACGCGCTCATCAAGGGCGGTGGCGGGCTGTGGTTCACGCACGTGCGGCAGCCGTCGGTCAGCTCGAGCGGCAACAACGTGGCGGTCGTGAGCGATGGGCCCAACGGCAGCGCCGACGAGGTCACGCTGCACATCGTCAACAGCCGTACCGGCAATCTGCGCAAGGTCGCCACGCCGACGGAGCCGAGGCTGGGCCACAACGACCCTGCCTTCAGCCCCGATGGCACCAGGATCGCCTTCACCTACAACGACGATGCCGGATCCGACGGGCAACCCAAGATCGCCATCCACACCTGTCAGACCAAGTCGAACTGCTCGCTGGGCAAGGTCAAGTACCTCAAGCCGGGGTTCGCCAACCCATCATGGTCCCCCGATGGCTCGCTGCTGGCGGTCGAAGCGACCGACGGCCGCGGGCGGGATATCGTGCTGCTCAATGCCCGACGCGGCGACGTCCGGGTGGAGCTCACCACCGATGGTGACAGTTTCGCGCCGGCCTTCTCGCCCGATGGCGACCAGATCGCCTACCTCCATCGCGAGGGCCTCGACATCGACCTGCGCGTCATGACGCTGGCGGTCGACGAGCGCGGCCGCATCACCATGGTCGACGATCGTCCGGTGACCAGCGACGGCCTGCTCGACGGCATGTCCACGCCCTCGTGGTTCATCCCGCGAGCAGAACGGGTCGACGCAGCGGCCGCCGCGACCAGCGCCCCCGAGGCCGCCGGTGAGTCGGCCCCGCCCGCCGACCAGGCCGACGGCGACGCGCCGCCCCCGCCGCCCGGGTCGTAGCCGAGCCCGCAAGCCGCGCCGCAGGGGGGTGCTACGATGCGCTCGTCTGATCCACGTCGTCGGAGGATCGCATGCCCTTCAACGTAGGGCCGATCGAGCTCATCATCGTCCTGGTCATCGCCCTGCTGGTGGTCGGCCCGCGCCGCCTGCCGGAGATGGGCAACGCCGTGGGCAAGACCATCCGCGAGTTCCGCAAGGCATCCTCGGATATCGGTGATGCGACCTCGTTCGAGCCCACGGCGGCGCGAGACGAGCCCAAGCCGAACACGCTCATCGGCGAGGCCAAGCCCAACACCATGAGCGAGGCGTCACCGGGCGCGGCCGCGGCCAAGCCCCGCAGCGACGACGACGCCTAGCATCGGGAGCACACCGTTCCGGTCGGTCCGTGGCGAGCCAGGTGACGACGCATGAGTGAGGCCAAGGGCGTGGAGAGCGTGATCCGCCCTGAGTCGTCCACGCCTCCGGGTCCGCCGGCTTCGGAGGCCGGGCCGGCGGCGATGCCGCTGGTCGACCACCTGGCCGAGCTGCGCCGCCGGGTCGCCATCAGCGTCCTGGCCATCGCTCTGGGGTCCGTCATCGGCTTCCTCCTCGCCGAGCCGCTCATCAAGCTGCTGTTGACCCCGCTACCGGACAACGAGGTCGTCTTCCTGACCCTTTCGGGCGGCTTCATGGTCTACCTGCGGGTCGCGCTCATCGTGGGCCTCCTGCTGGCGTTGCCGGTGGTGCTCTACCAGCTGTGGGCCTTCGTGGCGCCGGGCCTGCTGCCTGGGGAGCGCCGAGCCGCCCTGCCCTGGATCCCGATGACGGTGATCTTCTTCCTCCTGGGCGCGCTGGTGGCCTGGGTGACACTGCCGTACGCGGTCAGCTTCCTGCTTGGCTTCCAGATCGAGGGCTCGTTGGTGGCACTGCCCAGTGCGGAGGCCTACTTCGGCTTCGTCACCTTCATGTTCCTCGCCTTCGGGCTGGTGATGCAGTTCCCCATCGTGCTCATCTTCCTCGATCGCCTGGGCGTCCTGCGCGTGGAGCAGCTGCAAACCATGCGCCGCTACGTGCTGCTGGGCGTCGTCATCTTCGCCGTGGTCATCACACCCGGCGGTGATCCCATCAGTCCCATCGTGCTGGCGGGCACGATGTACGCGCTCTACGAGTTCACCATCTTCGTGATGCAGCGCCGCCGGCGCGAGAGAGGGTCCGATGCCTAAGCGACTGCCGACCGCCCACGGGCCGGGCAACCAGCACGTGGCCATCATCACCGGGCTCTCGGGGGCGGGGAAGACGGCCGCCAGCAAGATCTTCGAGGACCTCGGCTACACCGTCGTCGACAACGTGCCCGTCGAGCTGTTGCGAGACCTCGCCGAGCTCGTGGCGAATGACCCCGCGCGTTACGACCGCGTCGCCATCGTGCTGGACATGCGCCAGGGTGATGCGACGATGGCGCTGGCGGCGGCCCTGGGTGCACTCCACGGCCGTGACATCGAACCCCAGATCGTCTTCCTCGAGGCCAGCGACGAAGTCCTTGTCCGGCGCTATTCGGAGACACGTCACCGGCACCCGCTCGATGACCAGAACGACGGTGTCGGTTCGGCGATCGCGCGCGAGCGCGCCTTGCTCGACGAGATCCGCGAGATGGCGCAGACCACCATCGACACCTCCGGCCTCGCCTTCAAGCAGCTGCGCGAGCGCATCATCGATGCGCTGGGGACGCAACCAGGTCCCGACCAGCTGGCCCTGCAGGTCATCAGCTTCGGCTTCAAGTACGGCGTGCCGCTGGAGGCCGACCTCGTCTTCGACGTGCGCTTCATGGAGAACCCGTTCTACCGCCCTGAGTTGCGTGAGCATTCCGGCCAGACCGAGGCCGTGCGTGACTTCGTCCTGGGACAGCCCATCACACGTGAGTTCCTGCGCCACCTCGATGGCTTCTTCGCCACCGTCATTCCCGCGTACCTGGCCGAAGGCAAGACGCGGTTGACCATCGCCATCGGCTGCACCGGCGGCTTCCATCGCTCGGTCGCCATCGGCGAGGCCCTCGCCGAGCAGCTCGAGGCATTGCAGATGGGACCGGTCAGCGTCTGGCATCGCGAGCTCGAGCGGCGCCGATGAGTCAAGGCGGGCAGGAGGGTCGCGTCCGCCGGCTCCGCCGCTGGCTGCGGCCGGGCATGGGCATCAAGCGCTGGCTGCTGGTGATGCTCGTCGGGCTCACCATCCTCGCCACCGCCGGTGCCCTGCTCATCCGCATCCTGTTCCGCGAGGTCCCGGCCGACACGCTGCTGGGACAGCTGTTCGAGCTGGCCAGCCTGAACTTCCTGCCCGACCTGCTGCGTCCGCTGGTGGTCATCGCCATCGGCGTGGCGGTCTTCCTGTACGGCCTGTGGCGGCTGCTGAGCGCCCTCCTCGAGCCCTTCCCGGCGCGGCGCGAGCCACTCATGGATATGGTCTACCAGAAGCGCTCGCTGGCGCGTGGCCCGCGCGTCGTCGCCATCGGCGGGGGCACTGGGCTGTCCACCCTGCTGCGTGGCCTCAAGGAGGTGAGCAGCAACATCACCGCGGTGGTGACCGTGGCCGACGACGGCGGCTCCAGCGGCCAGCTGCGGCGTGAGCTGGGCGTGCCGCCGGTGGGTGACATCCGCAGCTGCATCGTGGCGCTGGCCGACGTCGAGCCGACGATGGCGAAGCTGATGCAATACCGCTTCCCGGCCAGCGAGTCAGAGCCCGGCATCGCCGGCCACGCCTTCGGCAACCTGCTCATCGCGGCCATGGCGGACATCACGGGCGACTTCGAGGAAGGCGTGCGCCAGTCCAACCGCGTGCTGGCGGTCCGTGGCGAGGTCGTGCCCGTGGCGGGCCAAGCCCTGAGCCTGAGCGCCGAGCTGGCAGACGGTTCGCAGCTGCAGGGCCAGTCGCGCATCATGCGCTCACGGGGGATCCGGCGGGTGTGGCTCAGTCCTGCCGGCGTGGAGGCGAGCCCGGAAGCGGTGGAGGCCATCCGGGCGGCCGACCTCATCGTCATCGGGCCGGGCTCGCTCTACACCAGCCTGTTACCCAGCCTGCTGGTGCCGGGGATCAGGTCTGCCATCGAGGGCGCCCACGCCCTGCGCATCTACGTCGCCAACGTGGCCACGCAGCCGGGGGAGACCGAGGGCTACACGCTCTCCCAGCACGTGGCCGCCCTGGCTGCCCACGGTGTGGGCAACCTCGTGGACATCGTGCTGGCCAATGACGACGAGAGCGCGCGGGTGCCGGAGGGCTATCCAGCTGAGCCCGTGCGCATCGACTTGCCCTTCGCTGACGCCAGGCCCCGCCTGGAGCTGGCTGCCGTGGTCGATCCCGACAACGCTCATCGCCACGACCCGCGGCGGCTCACGCAGGTCCTGGTGCGCCTGCTGGCGGAGCGGCCCACGGCCCAGCCCGTGCTGCCCGTTCCCGACGCCTGAGGCGGTCACGGACATGGTCGATACGTCCCAGCGCGAGGCGGTCGAGGCGATCCGTGGCGAACTCGCCGGCATCGATCCTCCGCGCGGCTGTTGCCGGGCCGCCGAGCGTGCCGGCCTCGGCGCCGCGGCCGAGGGCCATGCGCGCTCACCGCTGATCGCCAGGCTGGCCGTCCGACTCGAGGAGGAAGAGCCACGCACGGCGTCGGCCAGCCCGGCCGCCTTCGACTGGGCCGCTGCACGCAGCCACTGTCGAGCGGCCTGGCTGCGCGGACGCTTCCTCACGGCCGCGTCGCTCAGCCTGGGCCACCGCGGCGCCCACCTCGAGTTCGTGGTCCCCATCGAGGAGGGGGAGTCGCTGCGACAGCGGCTGCAGGAAGCGGGCTTCGAGCTCTCGCTGCGACATCGACGAGGGCGCTGCGTGCTGACCAGCAAGCGCACCGAGACGATCCTCGGCTTCCTGCGCTCGTGCGGCGCCGGAGCCAGCGTGCTGGAGGTCGAGGCACAGCTGGTGCGACGGCAGCTGCAGGGGCATCTCAACCGCGTCCTGAACGCCGAGACGGCCAACCTCGAGCGCAGCGTGGCATCCAGTGCCCGCCAGGTGGCGCTCATCGGGCGACTGGAGGCCGACGGCCGCCTGGCGGAGCTGCCGGCACTCGACCAGGCCGTGGCGCGCGCTCGCCAGGATGCGCCCGAGGCGTCCTTCACCGAGCTGGCGATGACCCTCGGTCTCAGCCGCGCGCGGGTCCAGCGGGCCTTCGCGCGCATCGAGTCGAAGGCTGCCGCCGCGTCGGGCGCGGGGGACCTATGATGGGTCTCATGCGACCCGTCATCATCACTGCCAACTGGAAGATGAACACTTCCCCAGCGGACGCCGGTCCGCTGGCCGCCGACATCGCCAAGGCCACCGACGTGGCCGGCGTCACCCGCATCATCTGCCCGCCATACGTGGCGCTGGCGACAGTCAAGGACGCGCTGGCCGGCACGGACGTGGCCGTCGGGGCCCAGAACGTCCACGCCGAGGCCAAGGGTGCCTACACCGGCGAGATCTCGGCCAGCATGCTGGCCGGTCTCGTGAGCTGGTGCATCGTGGGCCACTCCGAGCGCCGCCGCGACCAGTTCGAGTCCGATGCGCTCATCGGTGCCAAGATCGTGCGCCTCGTCGAGGCCGGCATCAGCCCCATGCTCTGCTGTGGCGAGCAGCTCGAGGAGCGCGAGGCAGGCTCGGCCGTCGAGACCGTCCAGGCCCAGGTGCGCGCCGCGCTCGACGTCGTGGTGGCGGAGGGCAACGACCTGCCGTCCGACCTCGTCATCGCCTACGAGCCCGTCTGGGCCATCGGCACCGGCCGGACCGCCAGCGGTGCTGACGCCGCCGAGATGGCCGACGCCATCCGTGCCACCGTCGCGGGCATCGCCGGTGCCGAGTTCGCCGAGGCCGTGCCGGTCCTCTACGGCGGCTCGGTCACAGCTGATTCGTTCGGCGAGTTCATCGACGAGCCAGCCATCGACGGCGCGCTCATCGGCGGCGCCAGCCTCAAGCCCGACCAGATGGCCGGCATCGCGGCGACCGCCGCTGAGGCTGCCGCCCGACGCGCAGGAGCCTGAACCGGCACACCCTGCCTGCGCCGCGACACCTGCTCGCACCGAACGCCCGGAGCTGCTCGCTCCGGGCACCCTGCTGAAAGGGGGAAGCACCACGTGAACACGAGGGCTGAACGACCCTGCCCGGTCGTGCTCATCATCGTCGACGGCTTCGGCTACGGACCCGATCCCGCCGCCGACGCCATCGCCGCTGCCGACATGCCCCGCTGGCGGTCGCTGCTCGAGAGCTGGCCCAACTGCCGCCTCGACGCCTCTGCCGGCGCGGTCGGGCTGCCGGAGGGCCAGATGGGCAACAGCGAGGTCGGGCACCTCAACATCGGTGCCGGCCGGCCCGTGCTGCAGGACCTGCCGCGGATCGATGCCGAGATCGCCGATGGCTCGTTCAAGCAGAACGAGGTCCTGCTGGCCGCGGTCGCCAAGGCCGCCGAGCCGATGTCGCGGCTGCACCTGGTCGGGCTCATCGGGCCCGGCGGGGTGCACTCGACCGACGCCCACGCGGTGGCCATCGCCGAGCTGGCGAGGGAGGCGGGTGTGACCGACGTGGTCGTCCACGGACTGCTCGATGGACGCGACACGCCGCCGCGCTCGGCCGACCGCTTCATCCCCGACTTCGAGGCGCGCTTGCAGTCGGCTCATCCCACGGCGCGGTTCGCCATGATCGGCGGCCGCTACTACGGCATGGACCGGGACAAGCGCTGGGAGCGGACGAAGGCGTGGTATGACGCCATGGTCTACGGCAGCGGCTACGAGACGACGCCGGCCGCCAGTGCCCGCGATGCGCTGGCGGCGGCCTACGCTCGGGGCGAGAACGACGAGTTCGTCAAGCCCACGCTCATCGAGGGCGTCGACGGCACCGTGCGTGACAATGACGTCGTCATCCACTTCAACTTCCGTGCCGATCGCGCCCGCCAGCTGACGCACGCGCTGGTGGACAAGGACTTCAGCGACTTCGACCGCGGCTACGTACCGCCCTTCCCGACGGTGGTGACGCTCACCGAGTACGAAGGCGGCCTGCCTGTCGAGGTGGCCTATCCGCCGGCAGTCGTGACCAGCCTCGCCGAGGTCGTCTCGGGACTGGGCTGGAAGCAGTTCCACGTGGCGGAGACGGAGAAGTACGCGCATGTCACCTACTTCTTCAACGGTGGCGTGGAGACGGCCTGGCCGGGGGAGGAGCGCAAGCTCGTGCCCAGCCCCAAGGTGGCTACCTACGACCTGCAGCCGGAGATGAGCGCGGCCGGCGTGACCGACGAGATCGTGGCCGCCGTCGAATCCGGCGACTACGACCTCATCGTGGCCAACTTCGCCAATCCCGACATGGTCGGCCACACCGGTGTCTGGGAGGCCACGGTCCGGGCCTGTACGTTCCTCGACGGCTGCCTTGGTCGCGTGGCGGACGCGGTCCTGGCGGCCGATGCGAGGTCGCTGGCCGAGGGTGGCAAGGGTGCCCTGCTGGCCATCACGGCCGACCACGGCAACGCCGACGTGATGAAGGACGAGACCGGCAGCCCGGTCACCAAGCATTCCCTGAGCCCGGTGCCGTTCCTGCTGGCGGGATCGCCGGTGAAGGGCCGGCGCATGGTCGATGGCGTCCTGGCGGACGTCACTCCGACGCTGATGGCCCTGACGGGCATCACGCCGGCGGACGGCATGACCGGCCACTCGCTCTCGAGGAGTAGCCACTCCACAGCGGCCGGCCCGGGAGCACGCAAGGCGCCGTGCTATCCTGCGGCTGGCGCAGTAACGACACAGGAGTCAGACCCGAACCGTGGACGTCTTCCTTTTCTTCGCGCTGCTGATCGCGGCCGTGGGCCTCATCGCAGCGGTCCTCATGCAGTCGCGTGGGTCGGGCCTCGGCGCGACCTTCGGTGGCGGCGATGCCTCCAGCTTCCGCACCCGCCGAGGGGTGGAGCAGCGCCTCTACCAGTTCACCATCGTGCTCGCGGTGATCTTCGTCTCGGTGTCGATGATCATCTACATCGCGGAGTAGCCTCGGCTCCTGGCGGCGGGCGGCTCACGGCCGGAACGCGGCGCCTTCGTGCTACCATCTCCTCTCGCTCGATGAGCGTTGTGATCGATCTCGTGCCGCGGTGGCGGAATAGGCAGACGCGCTAGGTTCAGGACCTAGTGACCATTACGGTCGTGTGGGTTCAAGTCCCTCCCGCGGTACCACGTTCGATCACATCGGAGCACCTGCCCAGGTGGCGGAATTGGTATACGCGCACGTTTGAGGGGCGTGTGAGGCAACTCATCCGGGTTCAAGTCCCGGCCTGGGCACCACTTCCAAGACGCGGTGACGGGCCTCGCCCGTGCCCGGCGGCACCATCGAGACACCGCGGGGGCGGTTAGCTCAGTTGGTCAGAGCGCCTCGCTTACACCGAGGAAGTCAGAGGTTCGAGTCCTCTACCGCCCACCAGCGCCAGGCGTCCCGGCATCGGGCAGCGGACCGTCGTGCAGTGCCGCTGCCGCTCGCAGACGCCGGCCGACCTCCTCGCGCAGTCGCTCCGGGGCCAGCACTTCCACGAGAGGGCTGAGCGCGAGCGCGTCGACGGTAGCGGTCTCGAGCGACTCGATGCGAAACGTGGCTTCCAGCCAGCCTTGCTCGTCGGCCGGCACGCCGCGGCGGACCCGCAGCGGCTGCAATGCACCCAGGACCGCGGCCATGCGGCGGCCCTCCGGCGAGATGCGGACTCGCCCACGCTGGCGCCCATGCTGTGCCGGCCGCCAGGGCCCGGGATCCGCCAGCCCGGAGCGGTAGCCTTCGAGCAGCTCGAATCCGCCGCCGGGCCCGCGCGTGGCGTAGACCGGCACGCCGGCTCCCGAGAGCTCCTCGATGTCCCTCAGCACCGTCCGCTCCGAGACCTCGAGTCGTGCAGCCAGCCTGGCCGCGGTGACTCGGCCATCGCGCTGCAGGATCATCAGGAGGGAGAGGAGTCGGCCGGCTCGCACCTCCCGAGGATAGGTCGCGTCCGCGATTCATGACAAGAGATGTCAGTCTCCAGCACGTACCCTTCGGCCTTCGGGCCAAGAGACGAGAGGAGAACGAGCACATGACTGACATCCAGGTCGAGGGCAGCGGTAGCCCCGGCGATCCATGGATCCTGCAGACGCCACCGGGCAAGTCCGAGTTCGAGGCCTACCGTGACCCTGCGGCCGACCCGCCGGCGCTCGTCGTGCAGGTCGGCGCCACGGAGCTGCGCTACCACCTCCGTTGCATCGAGGACCTGCACGCGATGCTGACAGAGCGGGGTGACTGGATGCTGCTGGGCAACGCCGACGAGCAGAAGGAGGCCAAGCCCGACACCGTCGAGGCCTGGGGCCGCGCCTCGGACAACCCAGTCGGCGGCTGGTATGGCTTGAAGAAGGGCCTGCGCGGCCGCTTCGCCAACTACGTGCCACCGGTGCTGGAAGCGATGGGCCTCGCCGAGGTCGAGCACGCCGCCCGCAACAACCGCATGCGGGCTCGCTGACCCGGTCCCTGCGCCCCTCGTGCGTTCCGCGTACCCTCGCGGGCATGAACGTGCCTCGATCTCGACTGCTGGCCGTCGCCGCCGCGACAGCCTTCGTGTTCGCCTCGCTCACCGGTTCGTCGGTCACGGCCGCCGAGCATGCGTGGGAGCCGTTCGAGGTGGATGCGGAGACATCCTGTGCCGACGGCAGTGACGTCGGCTTCCTCGAGCGCCGCGCCGACCCTCGCAAGGTCGTCCTCTACTTCGAGGGTGGCGGCGCCTGCTTCAGCGCCGAGACCTGCGGCTTCGACAGTCCTGACAAGTCCTACCTCTCCTCGAGCGAGGCGACGCCGGAGATGCTGGCCCAGCGAGGCGGCATCTTCGACGCGGCCAACCCCGAGAACCCGCTGGCCGAGTACTCGTTCGTCTACGTGCCGTACTGCACCGGCGACGCCCATCTCGGCACGCGGACGGCGCGCTACGACGACGCGCTGACGGTCGAGCACAAGGGCTACCTGAACGGAACGGCCGCGCTCGACCATCTCGTGACCAGCTATCCGGACGTGGCGGAGCTCGTGGTCACCGGCGTCAGTGCCGGCTCCATCCCGACACCGCTGTTCGCCGGTCTCGCCGCGGACGCCTTGCCCGATACGCGCATCGTCTCCCTCGGAGACGGGTCGGGCGCCTTTCCGGACGAGCCGGTCCTCAATGCCCTCATCGGCACCCTCTGGGGCACCGAGGCAGCCATCCCCGATTGGCCGTCGACCGACAGCGTCACGCTCCGCGAGTGGGGTATCCCGGGGCTCTATCGCTACGCCGGGCAACACGCACCGGACGTCACCTTCGCTCGCTTCGACTACGCCTATGACGAGACACAGACGTTCTATGCCGGCCTCGTGGGCGTGGCGGCGGATGAGCTGCTCAGCCTGATCGAGGCCAACGACGCCGAGATCGCGGCTGCTGGTGTGGACCTCGCGAGCTTCACGGCGGCCGGGTCCGACCACACCGTCCTCTGGCGTGACGAGCTCTACGCACTCGAGGTCGATGGTGTCCGGCTCATCGACTGGCTGGCCGATCTGGTCAACGGCGAGACGCCACCGGACGTCCGCTGCGGCGACTGCCGCTGAGGCCTGTGCTGATGGTCCGGTCCGGCCCTCGACGAGGGTCGGGTGCGGCGCCTTGGTGCGAGCGGGTACTCTTGTGGCGCTAGCCGGTCGTCATGATCGGCCGACGCCGCTCGGAGGTATCGATGGAGATCTTGTTGATCGTCGGGATCATCGTGGTGGTCCTGTTCGCCGTTGGCATCCTCATCTACAACGGCTTGGTGCAACGTCGCCTGCGCATCGATGAGGCCTTTGCCCAGATCGAGGTCCAGCTGAAGCGCCGCTGGGACCTCATCCCCAACCTGGTCGACGCGGTCAAGGGGTACATGGGCTTCGAGCAGTCCGTCCTCACCGCGGTGACCGAGGCACGCGCCAACGCGGTCGCAGCTGGCGCCAAGGGCACGCACGAGCAGGCGGTCGCTGAGAACGCGCTGTCCTCCACCCTGCGATCGCTGTTCGCGACGGTCGAGAACTACCCTGAGCTGAAAGCCAACCAGAACGTCCTTGAGCTTCAGGAGCAGCTGACCACGACCGAGAACCAGATCAGCTTCGCGCGTCAGCACTACAACGCCTCGGTGCTCGACTACAACACCTCCATCGCCACGTTCCCCAACGTCCTCATCGCCGGGCCGCTCGGCTTCGCCAAGCGCGAGTTCTTCGACGCCGAGCCCGAGGCGGAACAGGTTCCCAGCGTGGACCTGGGCTTCGGCAAGGACGATCAGAAGCCGACCGCGTAGGGACCACTAGCACAAGGCGCACGCGAAGGCCGGCCAGCGTGCGTAGGGTCGTGCCATGACGCTCGCCCGCGAGACCTTCCACGAGCAGATCCGCTCCAACAAGCGGCGCTCTCTCCTGCTGATCGTCGTCGTCTTCGCCATCTTCGTCGCGCTCAGCTGGTTCATGGGCTTCTACTTCGCGGGAGATCCAGCCAACGCCGTCTTCTTCATGCCCATCGGCGGGCTGGTCGCGGCCGCCTGAGCCTGGGGGCCTTCTTCGGTGGGGACAGCATGGTGCTGGGCGTCTCGAAGGCGCGGCAGGTCAGCGAGACCGAGGCGCCACAGCTGGTCAACGTGGTGCGCGAGCTGAGCCTCGCTGCCAACGTGCCCGAGCCCAAGGTCTACATCATCGACGACACGGCGCTCAACGCCTTCGCCACCGGGCGCGACCCCGAGCACGCCAGCGTGGCCATCACGAGCGGCCTGCTGGACCGCCTCGACCGCGAGGAGCTGCAGGGTGTCATCGGCCACGAGTTGGCCCACGTGGCCAACTACGACATCCGCTTCAGCCTGCTCGTGGGTGTGCTGGTCGGGCTCGATCGCGCTGTTGGCGGACATGCTGGCGCGCATGACCATCTGGGGTGGCATGAGCCGCGGTCGCCGCAGCGGCGGGAGCGGTGGTGCCCAGGTGTTCATCCTGGCACTGGGCCTGCTGGTGGCCATCCTGGCTCCGATCTTCGCGCGCCTCGTGCAGATGGCCGTCAATCGCCAGCGCGAATACCTAGCCGATGCTTCCAGCGTGGAGCTGACGCGCAATCCCTATGGGCTGGAGCGGGCGCTGGCCAAGCTGGCGCTCGACCAGGAGAAGCTGGAGGTCGCCAACCGGGCGACGCAGCATCTCTACATCGTCAATCCCGTCAAGAAGCTTGACAACAGCGCGCGCGGTCTCTTCAGCACCCACCCCGCGATCGTCGACCGCATCAACCGCCTCAGGCGCCTGACCGGCCAGCCGGAGATCGACGAGGCGGGTGTGAGCGAGCTGGCCGGCCTTCGCTGAGCCCAGGCGGCGAGTCGCCCCATCGCGGCCTGTGGCACGGTCGCCAGCCCGGCTAGGCGGGCGTACAGCAGCGCACCGCTCGCCATGCAGGCCACCGCGATGAGCAGGGCGCCGGTCACGTCGGTGAGCCCGGTGTAGACAGGTGCGAGGATGAGGAAGGGCGTGATCAGTCCTCGCAGGCCCATCATCGAGTTGAGGCCCGCTGAGACCTCGCTCTGCTGGTCGGCCGGGGCATAGTCGGCGATGAGCAACGGCCAGGCCGTGTCCACTGAGGCGCCGGCCGCACCCAGCAGCATGGTGGCCAGCAGGACGGTGGCGAAGTCGGGGGCGAAGGCGAAGAGTGCCATCGCCTCGACGCCGAAGATGGTGCCCAGCGCGATGGTGGTGAGGCCTCCGACGCGGCTCGCGAGCCGACCCCAGAGGCTGAAGGTGGCAGCCGTGGTGCCGTAGGCGACAAGGCCGGCCAGCGCGATCTGCTGGACGCCCAGGCCGAGGCGGTCGACGTGCACCATGGCGATGAGGGCGGGCGCCACGACGAACCCGGCGCCGAACAGCAGCTGGGCCAGCGTGACGCTCCGCAGCGTGGGCTCGGACAGCACCGAGCGGATGGAGTCGCCGGCGCTGAAGCGGTGGTTGACCTCGATGCCCGGGACGGCCAGCCGACTGAGGGACAGTGCCAGGACGGCCCCCACCAGCGCGACCACGGCGATGATCGCCGCCCAGCCCGCGGATGCTGCCGCGAGGGTGATCGCCAGTAGCGACACGAACCCGGCAGCCGAGCGGCCCGTGCCGATGTAGCCGAGCAGGCGGCCTCGGGTACGCGTCGGATAGATGGTGGCCCAGATGCGCTGCTGCAGCGGCGCGCCCAGGGAGAACGCGATCCAGTAGCCAAGGATGGCGACGGCGATGAAGAGCGGGTCGGGCGCGACGAGGACGATGAGCAGGCTGAGCGCGCCCAGCGCCCGCAGCACGGCCATGCGTGCCGGCGTGCGCGGGCCCACCCGGCCGGCGAAGAGCGTGACGAGGCTGGCCAGGAACGGCAGTGCGGCCAGCACCGCGAGACCCATCGAATCGAGGCCCTGCCGCCTCGCCAGCGATGGCAGCAGCACACCCACGACGGCCATCGTGGCACCCAGGCCCACGCCGGAGGAGAGGTCGAGCGCGAAGTTGCGCTGCACGCCCTCGAGACGGGGGAGGGCAGCGGCAGCGGTCGACGCCGGGGTTGACAGCATGCGTGGCCAAGCCAACGAGACACCTCGATCGAGTCACGGCTTGGCCTGCGAGGTGAGCTGTCGGGCTCGGCTGCGGGTGCAGCCTGCGCGGACGTTCCGCGATTCGCCCCAAGTGGGAATGGTCCCTCGGTGGGATGGTTCCCCCGTCCTCCGCGCACGGAGGTTCGGCCACCTCGAATGTAGCACTGGCAAACGTTCTCGTAAGGGGATGCACGGTGAAGAATCGCTAACCCTCGGAGCGGCTCACCGAGGTGTGCACGGACTTGCCAGGATGTGGTCTAATATCCGGACCGCACCGGCGGGCCGAGATAGCTCAGTTGGTAGAGCACGCGACTGAAAATCGCGGTGTCGCCAGTTCGAATCTGGCTCTCGGCACCATCACATGGCGCCGGTCGGTTGCTCGATAGGATCGGGCGGAAGTGGCTCAGTTGGTAGAGCATCACCTTGCCAAGGTGAGGGTCGCGGGTTCGAGTCCCGTCTTCCGCTCCACTCCCTCTTCCCACCTCGTAGACTGGCGGGGTTCCACGGTGCCCCTTCGTCTAGTGGTAGGACGCCGGACTTTGGATCCGTGAACCGAGGTTCGAATCCTCGAGGGGCAGCCAAGACGATGCGGTACCGTATCGGGACCGCGGACTTGGGCGACGTAGCCAAGAGGCCTAAGGCGATGGTCTGCAAAACCATTATTCACCGGTTCGAATCCGGTCGTCGCCTCCATCCCATCCCCTGACCTGGGTTCTCGGTCATGGGTCTAGCTGGGTGATCGCCTGGTCACTGCCGAGGGGTAGGGGTCCGGTTCGGCGGGTGTCGCCGCTCAGTGGACGCGTGTGTCGGACTTGAGACCAAGGAGCGCGTGGGGTCATCGCCCACCGCCTTGACACGAGCCGGTCGAGCCCTAGGCTTGCCCCACCGCGACCCCCGAGGGCATCCGCCCGGATGCCACGCGGCAGGAGGATCCGATGCCCAAGTTCCTGTTCACCGGCAGCTACACCCCCGAGGGAGCCCAGGGTGTCCTGGCCGAGGGCGGCACGAAGCGCCGCGAGGCCACGGAGCGACTCGTCGCCTCGCTCGGCGGGACGGTGGAGTCGTACTACTTCGCCTTCGGGAGCGACGATTTCTACCTCATCGCGGACCTGCCCGATCACGCGGCAGCCGTTGCGGGGGCCCTGACAGCATCTGCATCGGGAGCGATCAGGACGCGCACGACCGTGCTCATCACGCCCGAGGAGGTCGATGCGGCGTCGAAGCTGTCGCCGGCCTACCGACGGCCCGGCGCATAGGCCACCGTCAGCGGTCTGGCCCGGAGGCCGCGAGGTTTCCGGGCTGGGCCTGCGCGAGCACCGGCAGGCCGGGTCCATGAGACGATCGTGCCTGGTCCAGGCGGTCTGGCAAGGGGCGTCGTGCGATAGGGAGTGCCCGTGAGCGACCAAGCCATCCCCCTGGTCGAGGCGACGATCGACGGGGTCCACGCCGCCCTGTTGCGGCGGCAGCTGACCGTCCGGGGACTGGTCGAGGGCTACCTGGCGAGGATCGAGGCCTACGACCGCTCCGGCCCGAGCCTCAACGGCATCCTTGCCATCAACCCCGACGCCCTGCGCGAGGCCGACCGGCTGGACGACGAGCTCGCCCGCAACGGCCGGCTCTCCGCATCGCTGCACGGGGTGCCCGTGCTGGTGAAGGACCAGGTCGAGACGGCGGGCATCGCGACGACGTTCGGCTCGGTGGCCATGGAGGGCTACGTTCCCAGCACCGATGCGACCGTCATCACGCGCCTGAAGCAGGCAGGTGCCATCGTCCTGGCCAAGACCACGCTGCCGGACTTCGCCACGTCCTGGTTCTCCTTCTCGTCGGTCTCGGGGGCCACCCGGAACCCGTACGACCTCGAGCGCGACCCGGGAGGCTCGAGCAGTGGGACCGCGGCGGCGCTGGCGGCCAGCCTCGGGCTGGTGGGCATCGGGGCGGACACCGGGGGCTCGATCAGGGTCCCGGCGTCGTTCACCGGCCTGGTCGGACTCCGCGTGACCCCGGGGCTCGTCAGTCGCCGGGGCCTGTCCGCGCTCGTCGAGTTCCTGGACACGGCCGGCCCCATGGCCCGGACGGTGCGGGACGCGGCGCTGCTGCTCGATGCCATGGTCGGCTACGACCCCGCCGACGAGTTCACGGCGGCCTACGCCGCCGCGCGACCACCGCCCAGCTATGCGGCCCTGCTTGATGCGAGCGCCCTGCAGGAAGCCCGCATCGGCGTGCTGCGACAGGTCTTCGGGTCCCCGGCCGATCCCGACCGCGCCGCGGTCAACACCGTCATCGAGGAGGCCCTGGATGTCATGCGCGGGGCCGGCGCGACGGTGGTCGAGGTGGAGATCCCGTCCCTGGACGACTTCATGGCCTCCACCGCGCTCTACCTCACGCACGCTCGCCACGACCTGGACCGCTTCCTGGCCGATCGCCCCGGCCTGCCGTACTCGACCATCGCCGACATCGTCCGGGACGGTCGCTATCACCCGGCGCTGGAATGGCTCGAGGCGATGTCACGCGGCACCGCGACGCCATCGGACGACCCCGACTACTTCGAGAAGATGGCGGCGCGGGAGCGGTTCCAGCGCGCGGTCGTGCACGCCATGGCGGGGGCAGGTGTCGCCGCGCTGGTGTACCCGACCGTGCAGGTGACGGCTCCCACCCGCGCCGAGCTCGAAGCCGGCCGCTGGACGGTGGAGGCCTTCCCCACCAACACGATGATCGCCGCCCAGGCCGGCTTGCCTGCGGTCGACCGTGCCCGCGGGCGCGACTCCGGCCGGACTTCCCGTCGGGCTGGAGATCCTGGGGATGCCCCTCGACGAGCCCACGGTCCTGCGCATCGCCTACGCCTTCGAGCAGCACGCCCCTGCGCGCATCGTGCCGACGGTGACCCCCGAGCTCTGAGCGACGAGACCTACGGCAGGCGCGGCACGGCCGCCAGCAGCTGCTGCGTGTAGGGCTGGCTGGGTCTGCGGAACACGTCCGCGGTCGGCCCCTGTTCCACGACTCGCCCTGCCTGCAGCACGACGGTGCGCTGGCAGAGGGCACCGACCACGCCCAGGTCGTGGGAGACCATGAGCACGGTGAGGTCCCGGCTCGAGCCCAGCTCGGCCAGCAGGTCCATGACCTGGATGCGGGTGATGACGTCGAGGGCGCTGACGGGCTCATCGGCCAGGAGGACGCGGGGACGGCTGACGATGGCACGCGCGATGGCGATGCGCTGGCGCTGCCCGCCGGAGAACTCGTGTGGGTAATGCGACGCGGCAACGGCGGGCAGCCCGACCGACTCGAGTGCCTCGGCGACGCGCGCGTCGGCGTCACGGCCGTTCGCGATGCGCAGAGAGCGCACCGGTTCGCCCACGATGCGCCCGACCCGCTGGCGCGGGTCCAGCGACGAGTAGGGGTCCTGGAAGACGGTCTGCACGCTGCGTCGGAACGCCCGCATCTGCGATCGATCGCCCAGGTCCAACGGGACACCGTCGAAGAGGACCCGGCCCGTGGTCGGGCGCAGGAGGCCCAGCAGGAGCCGCAGCAGGGTCGTCTTGCCGGAGCCGGATTCGCCCACCAGGCCCAGGTTCTGGCCCGGCGTGACGGCCAGCGAGACCCCATCCACGGCGAGCTGTCCCGCCTCGCTGCCGCGATAGGCATAGCTCACGTCCTCGAGGCCGAGGACGGCGCTCATGCGTCGCTCTCCTGCGCCAGGGCGGCGGCGAGACCGGACTCGATGCGGCGCGCGCTGGCGCCGAAGGCGGCGGTGTAGGGGTGCCGCGGTGACGCCAGCAGCTGCGCGATGGTGCCCCGCTCGACCGCCTCGCCGGCCCGCATCACCAGGGCGTGGTCGGTCATGCGGGACACGACCGCCAGGTCGTGGCTGACGAAGATGAGGGCCATGCCGCGGTCGGCGACGAGACGGTCGAGGAGCGCGAGCACCTCGGACTGGACCGTCACGTCGAGGGCCGTGGTGGGCTCGTCCGCGATGAGCAGGCGCGGACGGCAGGCCAGGGCCATGGCGATGGCGACACGTTGCCGCTGGCCGCCGGAGATCTCGTAGGGGCGTGCGTCGGCGATGCGCTCAGGCTCGGGCAGCCGCACCTCGGCCAGCGCCTCCAGGACGGCACGCCGCAGGTCCCCGCCGCGCAGGCCCTGGTGGCGGGCGATGGGCTCCGCCAGCTGCCCGCCCAGCTTCATCAGCGGGTCCAGCGCGGTCAGCGGCTCCTGGAAGATGAAGGCACCGACCCGACCGCGCAGGGGCACGAGGCGCCGCTCCGGCGCTCCGATGACCTGCGTGCCGTCGAGCAGGATGCTGCCGGATCGCCGCGAGCCCCGCGGGTAGCAGCCCGATGATGGCGAAGGCCGTGAGCGACTTCCCGGAGCCGGATTCGCCGATGAGGCCGAGACGCTCGCCGGGTGCCACCGTGAACGAGACGTCGCGCACGCGCGCGACGCCATCGGGCGAGGTGACGCTGAGCGAGGCCACCTCCAAGAGGTTGGCCGGGGCAGCCACCTCCGGCAGGCTCATCGGGCGCCGCCTGGGCTCATCGGGCGCGGACCAGCGTCGGGTCGGAGACATCACGCAGCCCGTCGACCAGCAGGTTCACGCCGATGACCAGGATCACCAGCACCA
Organism: uncultured Chloroflexia bacterium; assembly: GCA_963712735.1. Lineage (GTDB taxonomy): Bacteria > Chloroflexota > Limnocylindria > Limnocylindrales > CSP1-4 > JAFMJV01. The sequence continues at coordinate 286,496 of CAVQIZ010000003.1, forward strand.
CGCCGGGCGCGATGGCACCCAGCGGCGCGGTCATGACCGTGGATTGCGCCTCCTGCAGCAGCCGCCCCCAGGACGAGTTGGGCGGCGGCGCACCCAGGCCGAGGTAGGAGAGGCTCGCCTCCGCCAGCACCGCCACGCCGAAGAGCAGCCCCAGGTTGACGCTGATGGTGGGCCAGATGTTGGGCAGGACGTGCTGCCAGACGATGCCCAGCGTGCCGGTCCCGGACGTGCGCGCCGCGGTGATGAACTGCTGGGCCAGGACGCGCTTGGAGACCACGCGCGTGAGCCGGGCCACGATGGCCGACACGGAGACGCCGATGGCCACCGTGACGGTGAGCAGCGAGGCCCCGGTCACTGCCACGATCAGCATCGCCAGCAGGAGCAGAGGGAAGGCGATGAGGATGTCCATGGCGGCAGACATCGCGTCATCCAGCCAGCCGCCCGCGAAGGCCGCCGCCAGCCCGACGGGCACGCCGATGGCGGCGCCCACCACGACGGCCCCGAGGCCCACCATCAGCGCGATGCGGGCGCCGACCATGATCTGGCTGAAGAGGTCCCGGCCCAGCCGGTCCGTTCCGAGGAGGTGGGCGAGACTCGGACTCTCCAGGCGGCCGCCACCCGTGTCGCTGGGGTCGTACGGCAGCCACGCCAGCGACACGAGGGCGATGGCGGCGATCGTCCCCACGAGGACGAGGCCGGCGACGAGGACGAGCGAACGGCGGCGCCGGGACCGCGCGTCAAGCTGCGCTGCCTGGGAGCGGTCGGCATCGACCGATGCCTCCAGCGGGTCCAGCGCGCTCACGACGACTGAGTCCGGTGGCGCAGGCGTGGATCGACGAGGCGCTGCGCGACGTCGGCGATGAAGCCCACGCTCAGCACCAGCAGGGTGCTCACGAAGAGGATGCCCTGGATGTTGGGGTAGTCATGCTGCGCGATGGCCTTCAGCAGCATGCTGCCGAGGCCCGGGAGCGCGAAGACGGCCTCGATGACGACCGCGCCGAGGAAGGCCGTGGCAAGCTCGATGCCGAGGATGGAGATGACCGGGACGGCGCCGTTGCGCAGGCCGTGGCGGAGCATGGCCACGTTCATCGTCGAGCCCATGGCGCGGGCGTTGCGGAGGTAGTCGCTGCCGAGCACGTCCAGCGTGGCGCTGCGCACGTAGCGCGAGAGCGAGCCGGCCATCACCAGCGCGATGGTCAGCACCGGCAGCGCGAGGTGCCGGAGCACGTCGGCCGGGTCGGACCAGCCCTCCCGCGGGAAGCCGCCGGCAGGCAGCACCCGGAGCCGCAGGGAGAAGAACGGTGATGAGCAGGATGCCCACCCAGAAGGCCGGGATGGCGATGAACAGCTGCGAGAAGGCCGACAGCGCGGCGCCGTACCAGCGGTCCGCCTTGTAGGCGGCGACGAACCCGATCAGCAGCGACAGCACGAAGGCCAGCCCGAAGGCGAGGAAGGTGAGGGGGATGGTCAGCGTCAGCCGGGAGGCGATCTCCGGGCCGACCGGCAGGGTGCTCACGAAGGAGCTGCCGAAGTCGAGGGTGACCATGCCGCGGAACCAGGTCACGAACTGCTCGTGGATGGGCAGGTCGGCCCCGACCTGTGCGCGTGCCGCGGCGATCTGCTCGGGCGTGGCGTTGATCGAGAGCAGGGCGTTGGCCGGGTCGCCCGGCAGCGCCCGCAGGAGCAGGAAGATCACCACCATGGCCACCAGCAACGAGACCACGAGGATGATGGTGCGGCGGAGAAGGTACTGAGCCATGTCTCGCTAGCCCCGCCGCCGTTGCCGGCGTCGGGTGAGCTGGGGATCCGAGGGTCATGGATCGGGGCCCCCGATCGTGCGCCGGGGGCCCCGATCGATCGTTACTGCTTGACGATGTCGTACGCGTGGAACATGGTGTTGAGGCCGTTGATGGGGTAGCCGCTGACGTCCGCGGAGGCCACCACCAGCTGCGGGTAGAGGTACAGCCAGGCGCTGGCGGCATCCTTGGCGATCTGCTCGTTGACGAGCTTCAGCTTCTCGGTCTGCTCCTCGACCGTCTTGGCCTGCTCGGCCTCGGCGACCCAGGCCGTCACCTGCGGGTTGTCATAGCCCCAGTAGAAGTCGGGGTTGCCGTACCAGACGACGTCGCGATCGTTGACGTGCTCCTGCAGGGTCGCCTCGTAGTCGCGCTGCTGGAACACCTTCGTGTACCACTCGTCGCTCGTGATGGGGTTGATGTTGACGGTCACGCCGATCTTGGCCAGCTCGCTCTTGACGAACTCCGCGACCACCGGGTGGGGGTCGTAGGTCGGCGTGTCCAGGGTGAACTCGAAGCCGTCCGGGTAGCCGGCATCGGCCAGCAGCTGCATCGAGAGCTCCGGATCGTAGGGGTTCTCGTCCACGAGGTCGATGTACCAGGGGTCCGTCGGGGGGACCATGGAGCCGATGAGCGTGCCCCTGTCGCCCCAGATGGCGTTGAGCAGCTTGGCGCGGTCGATGGCCGAGTAGATGGCCTTGCGGACCTCGACCTTGTCGAACGGCTCGACGCGGTCGTTGAAGACGAGCAGCTGCTTGGTGGTGGAGGTGCCGTCGTTGACCACGTAGTCAGGGTTGTTCTCGAACTCGACGAGCGCGTCCGGGCTCTGCACGTTGGTGACGATGTCGACGGCGTTGGTGAGCAGCGCGTTGCTCAGCGCGGTGGCGTCGGTGAAGTAGTTGAAGACGACCTCCGCGTTGGCGGCAGGCTCGCCCCAGTAGTCATCCCAGCGCTTCAGCGTCAGGGAGCTGCCGCGCGTCCAGTCGTCCAGCACGTAGGGTCCGGTGCCGTCCTCGGTGGTGGTGAGGTCGGTGGCGTCCTTGTTGTACATCCACACGTAGCTCAGGTTGTAGATGAAGGAGATCGAAGGCTCCTCCAGCGTCACCACCACGGTGTCGGGGGTGGGCGCCTCGATGCTGGCGATGGCCCCGAAGCTCGACCGGCGAGCCGACTGCGACTCCTCGGCGAAGACGCGCTCGATGCTGAACTTGACGTCCTCGGACGTGAGCGGCTTGCCCGAGTGGAAGGTGACGCCCGGCTTGAGCGTGAAGGTGTAGACCAGGCCGTCATCGCTGACCGTGTAGTCCTCGGCCAGGAGCGGCTCCACGTCGCCGGAGTCGGTGAGGCGGAAGAGGCCCTCGTAGACGTTGCCGTCGAAGGCCTCGGTGATGCCCTGCCCGCCTCCGGCGGTGTTGTCCAGGTTCTGGGGCTCGTAGAGCGAGCCCACGTAGATGGTCGCGTCGGGGTCTTGAGCCGCCGCGGTGAAGGCCATGCTGCCGCTCAGGACGACCGCCATCGCGAGGGCGCTGGCGAGGAGTGTCACCGATCGTCGTTTCATCGCATCCCTTTCCTGGGTATCCGTGTCGGTTGTCGCGTCGGCCGCCTGGCTGGCTGACCGGTCGGCCGGGGACCATGGTCTGGCGTCGCCAGGCGTGAAGCCGGTCGCCCGGCAGGCCGGCCACGGAGGCGCCTGCCAGCCGGGTGCACGGTCTCCCGGGTTCGACATGCCAGTGATGGCAGCATAACGTACCGTCGCGCACGGATCGTCCGCCCGCGATGGGCTGCATCGGCCACGTGCATCGCCGGGGGTCCACCAGCCTTGAGCACCTCGCGCCGACCGGAGGGAACCATGACCGACAAGACCGTCGACATCCACAGCGACAGCGGGATGCGCCTCGTCGCCCGCACGGGCTCCGGCCACGAAGTCGTCATGGACGACCGCGAGGGGGACAGCGGATCCCGACCGACGGAGCTGGTCCTGGCCGGCCTGGGGGGCTGCACCGCCATGGACGTCCGCTCGATCCTGCGCAAGAAGCAGCAGGACGTGAGCCGCCTGGATGTCCACGTGGGGGCGGTCCAGCGCACCGCCTACCCGCAGATCTTCACTGACATCGATCTGCTCATCGAGGTCGAGGGACCCCGGCTCAGCGTGGCGGCGGTCTGCCACGCGATCGAGCTCGCGGCCAGGAAGTACTGTGCGGTCAGCGCCATGCTGGCGGCCGGGGAGACGGTCATCCGCCACCGTTACCGGGTCATCGGGACGGGCGCGGACGCGTTCGACGAGACCGGCGAGGTCAGGGTCACTGGCCCCTTCGCCCGACCGGAGGCCCTCTGAGCGATGCGCGCGCGCTACGCTTGCCGGGTCGGCCGTGCGGCCCGCTCGTGCCGGAGTGGCGGAATGGCAGACGCAGCGGTCTTAAACACCGCTGAGGGGCAACCCTCGTGTGGGTTCGAGTCCCACCTCCGGCACCACGTTGTGAGCGTGAAACGACGGCTCTGGAGACTGAGCAGCCTCTTTGGGAATGCCGACCTAAGGCTATCGGGTCAAGGGTAGTAGGCGAGTCCGATGTGTATACGAGGTCTACCGCCTACTCGGTGGTGATGCGGTACCCGTCGAGCCGAAAGCCTTCGAGGCCGTCGTCAAGCAAGCGTACGAGGAGTCGTCAGCGCCGATGAAGGCGTTCCTCGATCTCCTCGCTGCCCATCCCGACGAGTGGCTGTCCATCGGGTGGGTCCGCGAGGCGCTGGGGATCAAGACGCATCAGCTCCCCGTCGTCCCCTCGGCCTCCCCGAGTCGTTGGCGCGGGCGCTACAAGCAGGCTGGCCCCATGCCCTTCGGGGTCGAAGGGAAGGGGAGCGAGCGGCGCTATCGGATGGAGAGTGAGGTCGCGGAGTCGATCGCGCTGCTCGGCTAGGCGCGACGACGTGCCCGACCACGAGGTCAGCCTGTGCACATGCGGGCAGCGGACGCCTATGCGACCGGGCTTGTCGGCACTTGCCTGGCGGCGCGTGGCCCTGCTAGTACCAGTCGAGCAAGCGCAAGCAGGACATCGACAGCAGAGGAGCTAGTCAATGGAAGGCCTCTTGGTCATCGGCGTCCTCTGGGCCGTGGTCCTCGGTGGCATCGGTTACTGGATCGCCGGTGAGAAGAACCGCGACGGCGTCGAAGGTGCCGCACTGGGCTGCCTGCTAGGCCCCCTCGGCTTGATCATCGAGGCGGTACTGCCGACGGGCGAGCTGGCGTCGAGAGCAACCACCGGATTCACCGACTCGACCAGCTCGTCGCCCTCGCGGGACACTGACTCGGCACTTGCCAGGCACTACTCGTGGCAAGCCCTTTACGTTCCCTACGACTACGTTCTCGATCCAGAGGACTCGCGCAAGCCGGAGGGTTCGGACGGTCTGCCACCAGGCTGGCTGAAGTTCGATGAGAAGACCGCTACCGCGAACCTGATCGCCTCCTTAACCGGAGCCGAGCTTCACTACTTCCACGACCGGGGCTATCGCGTGGTCGAGGCCGTGTGGCAACCTGGCACGAGGCCGACGATCCTCGCGGCCTATGGTGATCCGGCCAAGACGTACGACCTGATGTGGCCTGGCTACCCGCGAGTCAACTGGACCTCGATGGTTGGGCAGGAAGGAACGTGGGAGCCAGGCCGTGCGGGTGAAGACGTGCCTGAGCTCATGGTCCCCGTCGGACCAGCGGGCGAAGCGTCCGCCAAAGAGGCCGCCGATGGCAAGTCGGACCCTAGTGGTTCGATCACGCTGGATGGTCCTGGCGAGGCACGCCCCACCAAGACCTGTCCCGACTGCGCTGAAACGATCCTCGAGGCGGCTCGTATCTGCCGCTTCTGTCGCTACGAGTTCTGGGCTGCGGATGCGCCTTCACGGGCGCCGTCCAGCGATGCACCCGACGAGCGAGGAGTCGCGTCCTCGCCTGACGCCTCCACGGCCTCCAACGACGTGCCTGAAGCCGACTCCGGCGATCAGGTCATGGGGTTTGCAGCGCCGCCAGCAGCGGCACAGCCTGAGGCCCACAGGCAGCAACGACCCCTGGCTCCACCTCCACCTACCTACGCGCCACCACCCCCTCCACCCCACACGCCGCCACCGTCTGTACCGCCGCCGCCCTCCGGCCAGTCACCGCGTCTGCCGTACGCGCCACCGCCTCGACCGCCGGCGTGGCGACCGCCGCCTCAAGGTCAGCCGCCGGGGCAGGGTCCAGTGCCATGGGTTCCTCCGCCGGCGGCCCGGCCTCCCGGCCAACCCCGCTAGTGGCCGAGCTGCGCCTTACCCACCCCGACCTCGACTTCTACGTCGATGTGGACGTCCACGGGCGCGAGGGGCGCTATATGGCGACCGCCGACCTCGGGAAGGACTCACTGGATGTCGGGGTCGGGGACACACCGCAGGAGGCGGTGAGGGCCGTGCTGCGGAGCCTGGATGAGCGGTACGGGAGCTCGATGGCTGAGAGCGTTCGTGGTGGGAGGGGGAAGACGTTCGGCCCTTGACCCCAGGTTCGGGCGCAGGAGCATGCGGGCACCACAGAGGACCCGATGGCCGAACCGCCAGTCGAAGACTTCCTGACCCGCTTCGGGACCTACGTGGCGTGGTTCCTCGTCGGACTGCTCATCGGGTTCCTGCCGTATCTGGTCGCGATACGCCGCAGGCCCGACCTACGCCGTCAGGCCAGGGGCATCTACGCGGGTGCAGCCGTCGGCTTCGGGCTGCTCGTCGGTGGTGCGTTCCCGCTGCTCCCTTCCGAGGAAGGTGATGTCGGGCAGCTCGTCGATGGCGGTCGCTACGAGTCGTCCGCTCACGGGTTCGCACTGACGTTCCCTGAGGGCTGGAAGGCCGTGAAGGCTGCGACCCCGATGACCGACGGGGAGGACCAGATCCATCTGGCTGCAATCACGACTGGGCGCATGCTGTGGGGAATTACTGGGAGTATGTCGACCCCGACGCCCTCTGCGCCGCGCTGGGCACCAAGGTCAAGTAGCCCGAAACATCGCATGCCCCGGGGCCACCTGGCCCCCTCATCAGGGGCCCGTCCCGCGAGGGGCGGGCCTCTTTACGTATCAGGGTGCTCCCGGCAGCGAGCGTCTTCATGACCGACGCCTCTTGTACCCAGCGGTAGCGACATGGCTTCATGGCATCCGAGCGGGAGGCGATGAGGCACGGCCCACACCCTGGCCGCCGGGACCGCGTCGAGCCACTGGCGAACCCGACCCGCGCTGCCTCGTCAATCCCTGACGAGGGAGAGGAAAGGAGGCGCATGATGCGCCGGTTCATCTCCTCGGTCCTGGTCCTGACCTGCCTGCTGCTGGCCACGACGATCGCCGTGCCAGGGGCAGTCGCCCAGGACGAGTCGATGTCAACAGCCGGTCATCCGATGGTGGGGACCTGGCTCATCGAGCCCGGCACGGGGGAGCCGCCCGAGCTGTTCTTCGCCGGCGCCGATGGGATCGCTGCCAGTACGAGTGTGGAGGGCACGGGCTTCGGGTCGTGGACCGCGACCGGGGACCGGACGGCCGATGCCACGATCCGGTTCCCGATGGTCGATCCGGAGGCCGGCTTCCTCGGGATGGCCACCATGCGCGCCAGCGTGGAGGTCGCTGACGACGGACAGAGCTTCGCGGGCACGTATACCGCTGAACTCCCGGCTGCCATGGCCGAGGCGATGGGCATGCCGGTCGGCGAGCTCGGCCCCGGCGACGTGTCGGGTGTCCGTATCGCGGTCGAGCCGATGGGCGAACCCGTGGCACCCATGCCCGAGATGGCGGAAGAGGCTCCGGCGGAATAGCCCGGCCACAGGCAGAGTGCTGGTGATCGATGTGCGGCAAACGCACGAGGTCCGTCCCGCGAGGGGCGGGCCTCTTCTTGTGTCTGGGTGCTCCCGGCGGCGGACGTCTTCGTGACCGACGCATCTTGCACTCAGCGGTAGCGACATGGCTTCATGGCATCCGAGCGGGAGGCGATGACGCGCGGCCCACACCCTGGCCGCCGGGACCGCGTCCGAGCCACTGGCGAACCCGGCCCGCAGCGCATGGAGGGATGTCCCGTGAAGAGGATGTTCGTACTGCTCGCTGTCGGGCTGCTGGTGTTGACGTTCGCCGCGCCGACCGCAGCCGCACCGGACCTCGGCAAGAACAAGCTCCTAATGGAGATCACCATCGACTGCACGGATAGCGCACCGGTCGATCTCGGTATCTTCACGGTCAAGGCGAAGTCCACGCCGGGCTGGGCGCTCGACTGGGACAGCGTCAAGACCCCGATCCAATACCGCACCTCGATGATCGAGCTCTTCGAAGACGGCGTGTCCCAGTGGACGTGGTACGACGCTCCGCCGCCCGGACTGGAACCGAAACTCGTCGGCCCCTGCGAGTTCTCGTAGGAGTGGGATTGGGATGGGTTCCACTACAAGGTCGAGCAGACCGACGCCTATTTCACCTTCCCGAGGCCATGGGAATAGCCTGACGGAGATGGGCTGTTGAGGCCCGACCCGCGAGGGGCGGGCCTCTGCTCGTGTCGGTGACGGTTCGCGACGACTGACCAGGGAGATGGACGGGTCGTCGGCTGACGACTGGGTGGCGTTCGATACCTCGGTCGACTACACCAGCCAGCTCGCAGCCGCGTCCGCCTACGTCGACCCGGAGGTGCGGATCGCTGAGGCATTCGACTCCTTCGCCGACCTGCTCGCCAAGGGCTTGACGCTCTACTTCGGCGACACCCGGAGTGCCAACGGGTGCGGGCTGTATCCGCCACACCTCGCCATGTCACTGGACGACCGGGCAGACCGCTTGGCCGATTTGTTGAATGGCAGCCCAGCGTATGGGAACGTCGAGCCGCCGCGGCGTATGACCCTGAACGGGCCCGAGCATACGCACTCGCTCCTTCCGCGATCGCGCTTCCGAGCGTGCTGACGGGAGGATCGATGATGACGGCTGTGAAGCTGAACTCCCCGCCTTCGCAGAGATTGCTGCCCGAGAACGTGGGCTCCCCGGCTGAGGCCTTGCCCGGCACCATCGTCACCATCAGTCCCCCTGCCAGCGCCCCGGTCATCGATCGCTTCTTCGCATCGTCGAGGCGGACACAAGAAGAGGCCCGCCCCGCTGCGGGACGGGCCACGAACTCCAAGCGCTCCATGCGTTCTGCTCTACAAGTTATGGGCACTCTCATCTGCCTGGAGTTCCCCGCCCCGGGGCGCAGGTGCTCGACTGGAGCCGCTCGCTGCGCGGCGACGATGCCACTGAAGCTGACGCAGGCGCGACCGTAGACTCGCCAGCGTGAAGGCTCCCGACCCGCTCGTCTTCGCCCGGCGCGGCCAGCAGCTCCGCGTGCGTCACGATGACCCCCACCTCACGTCCTACTCGCCGCGTGGAGCGACGATCCGCAGTGCCATCGAGCTGGCCTCCAACGTCGATGGCCTGCGGCTCGTCCTGGCCACGACGGGTCGATCTGGCTGAGCAGCAAAGGCACGCTCGCCGTCTACGACGAGGACGGCTGGCGCGAGTACGCCGAGGACTGGATGGGCGGCTTCCCGTATCGGTCAGGCTTCGGTCCCGATGGCTCCGTCTGGGTCCATGCCCGCATCGGCCTCTACGTCTTCTACCCATACCCACATCCTGACGACCGTGGGCGACCGCCCCAGTACTCGCTGCCCCGGCCCATGCCTCACAGGTGGCACGGCACTCGCCTTCCATCTCCTTGATGCTGTTGCGCGTCACCATTCCAGAGTGGACGAGGGACTCGGCCCCCTGACCACGCGGCAACCGAGCGGCTCCCTCAGCCGACACCGTGCTACCGCCGAGTGCGGTGGTCGAAGGAGCACCATCCCGTGGGCATCAGGCTCGACGACGCCGTCGAGACGCCCCTGTCACGGCTGCCGCCAACCCGACCACCACCCGACCAGTCTCCAGCTCAGGCCCGCGACGACACTACCCGTTTGGCCCGTCCACGTTGACGACCGTCGGCCCGCTCCCGATGCGGACGACGACCGCTTCCGCCGGCTCGCCAGGCGGCGTGCCCTCACGATGGATGGCGCCAGCCGGGACACAGACGAAGTCGCCAGCCACGGCGGACGCTCGCTCCTGGCCATCGGGTCCGAACTCGAGGTCGATGGCGCCCTTGACCATGTAGAAGTAGGTGTCGTTCTCACCGTGGTGGTGCCAGCCGCTCATGACTCCCGGCACCGTCATCGCATAGCCGACCCATCGACCCTCGTCGTGGAAGGCTTCGAACCGTGCCAGCCCAGCCGTCCCCAGGCTGTCATCACCGGCCTCGGTGTTGCGCCGGACGATGCGCACCGCGGATCCACTCATCAGGCTACCTCCTGTGGCGCTCGGCTCTACCAGCGATGTCGCCAGGGCCATCCTAGACCGGCGCCGCGAACCAGACCATCTACATGGGCGCCACCCCGACACCTCCGGACGACTGCTCGTATTCGGTCGTTCCCATGGCGTGATCCCAGCCGCTCCTCCACCCTGACGCTGCGGCTCCACCCCACGCGCACCGGGCCACTTCGCCAGAGTGGTGCCCGTCGGCAACGATGCGGAAGGCTAGCCCGGTGGGGTCCGGAATGGTCTGGAGTCGGTCCTGGTCCACCAGTACCATCCCCCCTCCCTCGTGTGACTGGTAAGCCCACTGCGGGGGTCCGGTGACCCAGGCAGGCGGGATGCCGGCCCCCCATCCACTTACCCGGTGCGCCCTACCTCGTGTGCATGCGTCCAGCCATCGCATCGAGGGCCACGATGAACACGAACGGTGACTTGCCAAGGATTGGAGCGAGGGTAGCGAGGGGCGCTGGAGGATGGGACCAGACAGCCTCTCCGCGGCTCATGCGAGTAGCGGGAGGCTGCGAGGCACGGCCCGTCGATCATGGCCGCCTGGACCGCGCCGAGCCACTGGCGAACCCGACCCGCGTGAGATGGGGGGAGTCTTCCCATGAGGAAGCTGGCAGCCTTGTGTGGGGCCGTGCTGATGACGCTGGCGCTCGTCGCGCCCGCAGCGGCGCTCCAAACGGGAGACGCTCAAGTGGTGGGGTGCGAACGACGCGATCCCCTTGGTGGACCCCTGGATCAAGGGCCAGTATCGGAGGGTCGGAGTCGACTACTTCAGCAGCGGCCCGAACATGTCCGGCACCGTCGTGTCCGGCCCCTTCGGCTTCACCTCGCACCTCTACGACCCGGACTTCTCGGGCGAGCTGCCCAAGTGGACCGAGACCGTGACCGGCAAGTTCTGGGGCATCAACGTGCCCGGCTACGGGCTGGTGTTCAAGGAGGCCGGCAACATCCGTCAGTCGGCCGAGGTCAAGTACGACCCCGATGCGGACGAGTTCTAGTCGGACTGCCGGGCGCTGGCCACTTTGCGGCGATGCTCGGTGCTCGTCGGGTGACCCTGTGGCCTGATCGCCGTCGACCCGACCACCCACCGGCCGACCTTGCTGCGACGTGAGCGCCCACCACGCGAGCTAGGCTTGCCTAGGAGGCCCGAGCAGCATGGCACTGCGACAGGCCAGGAGCGGACGTGGCGCCGGCATCGACGGGGAGCCATGGACCAGGCCTGACAGAAGCATGGGGCCGAGACTCGAGCGAGGGAGTCCCATCCTCGCGTGCCGGGAGGGTACTCCGATGGACCAGACAGCGTGGACGACCGGTACGGTCAGCGTGGATGGCGTGCGGCTCAGCTACGACCGCACCGGTCCGCCGGGCAGGTCCGTGCTGGTCCTGCTGCACGGGATCACTGACGACGGCCGCTGCTGGTCTCGCGTCGCCCGCGACCTGGAAGCCGACTTCGACATCCTGATGCCCGACGCGCGCGGCCACGGGCGATCGGAGGGCATCGCCACCGGGTTCTCCGTGCCGCGCCTGGTAGCCGACCTCGCCGGCCTCCTCGATGGGCTCGGGATCACGGATGCCCTCCTGTTCGGGCACTCGATGGGCGCCATCACGGCGGCGGCACTAGCGGCATCGCGCCCCGACCTCGCCCGCGCCTGCGCCCTCGAGGACCCACCGCTGGGAGAGCTCATCCCGGTCTCGGCGGAGGCACTCGCGGAGATGCGCGCGGACGCCGCGACGTGGCGGACGCTCCCGCCGGACGAGTGCCACCAGCTGGCTGCGGTCCGCAACCCTAGCTGGGACCCGCAGGAGTCCGGGCCATGGGCGGACGCCAAGGCGCTGGTGGACCTGGCCGTGATCGACCAGTTCGGCACCTTCGACGCGTTCGACTGGCGCACGGCGCTGACGGAGATGCGCTGTCCCGGGCTGCTCGTGACGGGGGACCCCGCGCTCGGCGCCATCGTGACCGCCGAGACCGCGCAGGAAGCGGCACGGCTGTGGCCAGCCGGCAGGGTCGTCCACGTGACAGGAGCCGGGCACTGCGTCCACCGCGACCGCTGGGAGGCCACGATGGCCCCGGTGCGGGAGTTCCTGCGGGCGCACGCATCCACCGGCGCGGGGTAGTCGCCGGTCCGATGAGTCAGCCAGCCGACGGCGTCGATACTATTGCCAAGGGCATGTCTCGGGGTTAGCGGAACGGGGAGCAGGGAGGTACCGGGAGGATGTCGTCGAGGGATCAGAAGCTGGACCTGTTGGCCGGCGTGCCGTTGTTCGTCCAGCTCGGGAAGCATGAGCTCCAGCGTGTCGGCCAATTGGCGGATGTCCTTGATCTGCCGGCCGGCCGGATACTGATGCGCCAAGGCGAGCGTGGAGCTGAGGCCGTGGTCATCGTCGAGGGTCGGGCGAACGTCGAGCGCGATGGTCACCTCCTCTATGAGGCAGGCCCAGGCGATGTGCTCGGCGAGATGGCCCTGCTGTCGGATCGGCCACGCATCGCGACGGTGACGCTGCTGACCGATACGCGCCTGCTGGTGCTTGCCCGTCGTGAGTTCGACGCCCTCATGACCGAGATGCCCAGCGTGCGTGCCCAGGTCATGGAGAACCTGGCCATGCGCTTGATGGCGGTGGAGAACAGCGCCACGCACTAGGCGAGCAGCCTCCTGTCCGCGACGGCGCCGGATGCCCGATGACCGGCTGGTTGGTCGAGTAGCTGCTTCGAAGGTGGGGGGCTGGAGGCACTCGCCGGTGCCAGCCATTCTGTCCAGCCGTATCCGGGGTGCCCTGTCGTGGCACGATGGCGGCATGAGCGTGACGACGGACCACCCCACACACGACTGGCACATCCGGGTGCCTGCGCCCGACCAGGTGCGCAGCTACATGCCGCCGATCCTGCTCGCCTTCGGCGAGTCCTTCAGTGAGGCCGAGGTCGACGACTGGCTCAAGCTCACCGAGCCCGATCGCTGGCTCGGTGCCTTCGGCGACGAGGGGAGTGAGCTGGTGGTGGGCTGCGCCACGGCCCACTCGATGCGGTTGACCGTACCCGGGGGTGAGGTCGCGGCCGCGGCTGTCACCGGGGTCGGGGTACGACCTGATCATCGTCGCCGCGGCATCCTGCGGGCGCTCATGCGGCGGCAGCTGGACGACGTGCACGAGCGAGGGGAGCCGGTGGCCGTGCTGTGGGCATCGGAGGGCGCCATCTACGGGCGCTTCGGCTACGGATTGGCCGCGTGGGACGGCTTCTGCGAGGTCGACACGACGCGGACCGTGTTCGCCGCCAGGGCGCCGCTCGAGGGCGTCGTGCGCATCCTCGATGAGCAGGCAGCTGCACAGGTGGTTCCAGCGGTCTACGACGTCATGCGCGCCCACACCCCGGGGGCGCTCTCGCGCAGCGAGGCCTGGTGGCGCAGCGGCACGCTGGCCGACCCCGAGTACAGCCGTCACGGGGCGAGCCCCAAGTACCGCGTCTTGTTCGAGGCCGACGGTCAGGCCGAGGGCTACGCCATCTACAGGGTGAAGGAGGACTGGGACCACCGGGGACCCAGGAACGTGCTGAAGGTCAGCGAGGCTGTGTGGACCACGCCGCGGGCCCTGCGCGGGCTGTGGCGCTACCTCTTCGACGTCGACCTGGTCAGGACGGTCGAGATCCATCGGGCGCCTGTGCCGAACCCGCTGCAGCTGGTGCTGGCCGAGCCTCGCGCGCTGGGGCTCGTTGCGGGCGACGGCCTCTGGGTCCGCATCGTCGACCTGCCGGCGGCGCTGAGTGCGCGTCGGTATGCCACGGCAGACGAGCTCGTCCTGGACGTTCGGGACGACTTCTGTCCATGGAACGCGGGTCGGTGGCGGCTGCGTAGCGAGGGCGAGCCGTGGGACGCGACCGCGCAGCTGGAGCCGACCGACGCCCCGGCCGACCTGGCGCTGGACGCCGCGGATCTTGCTGCCATCTACCTCGGAGGCGTGCGGCCTTCGGAGCTGGCGGCCGCAGGCCGCGTGACGGAGCTGGCGCCCGGTGGGCTGCGTCGGGCGGATGCCATGTTCGCCGCCGAACGTGCACCCTGGTGCGTCACGATGTTCTAGCCCCGGGGATGGCAGCCGGCCAGGCCCCATCCGGCAGCGGGCGGTCGCCCCTGTGCTATCCTCCGTCGGTCCTTTCAGCTCCGCCGGCGGGCGACCACGCCCGGTTCGCGAGTGGGGCAGACCCATTGGGAGGAGTGAGCGCTGATGCGTCGCTATGAACTGATGCTCGTGCTGCGGCCGGACACCGCAGACGATCGTGTCCAGCAGATCCTTGACCGCACCACCCGAGGCATCGCCGAGGGTGATGGTCAGATCGTCAAGGTCAGCCCGTGGGGCCGCCGTCGGCTGGCCTACCCGATCTCGGGGTACCGCGAGGGTTCCTACTTCATCATCGTCTTCGAGGCGCCCAGCGAATCCATCGATGAGCTTGAGCGCAGCCTGAACATCACCGAAGAGGTCATGCGCCATCTCGTCACCCGCATCGAGCGCCCGGTCCGCCGAGGCGAGCGCAGGGACGACGGCTCGTCCGACGACGAGGAAGACGACGATGACACGCCTCCGCCATCTGACGACGACGACGAGTACGACGATGGTGAGAAGATCGATGAGTCCGAGAGCGAGGCCGCTCCCCGCGCGACCGACTAGCCGCGCATCACAGGAGGATCAGCCATGTCGCTGAACAAGTGCATGATCATCGGCAATCTCGGCCGCGACCCGGAGATGCGCTACACCCCCGGAGGTCAGGCGGTCACGCAGTTCAGCGTGGCCACCAATCGCAACTTCCGTGACCAGCAGGGCGAGTGGCAGAGCGAGACCGAGTGGTTCCGCGTCGTCGTCTGGGGTGACCGCGGCGAGCGGGCAGCCGAGTACCTGCGCAAGGGCCACAAGGTCTACGTGGAGGGTCGCATCCAGACCCGACAGTGGGAAGACCAGAGCGGCAACAAGCGCTACACGACCGAGCTCATCGCCGATCGCGTGAACTCGCTGGAGCGCCGCGACCGCGAGGACGGCCCGCCCGCGCCGGGTGATGCACCCGACGCACCCTCCGCCGGCTCCGAGGCGAGCCGCTCCGGTTCCGGCCCCGGTGCATCTC
Organism: uncultured Chloroflexia bacterium; assembly: GCA_963712735.1. Taxonomy (GTDB): domain Bacteria; phylum Chloroflexota; class Limnocylindria; order Limnocylindrales; family CSP1-4; genus JAFMJV01. The sequence continues at coordinate 301,735 of CAVQIZ010000003.1, forward strand.
GGGCCCACCAGCTCTGCCGAAGACTTCGACGACCTACCCTTCTAGCTTCCCGACGACAGAAAGGGGACCCGCACATGCCACCTCGGAAGCGCCGAGATGACTTCTACCGTGACCGCCGACGCCGCAAGGTGTGTGCCTTCTGTGCCGACAAGTCCAAGTCCATCGACTACAAGGAGGTCAACCGCCTCCGCCGCTACATCAGCGAGCGCGCCAAGATCGAGCCGCGTCGCAAGACCGGCACCTGTGCCCAGCACCAGCGCGCCCTGGCCGTGGCCCTGAAGCGCGCCCGTCACGTCGCCCTCCTGCCGTACGCGCCGCAGCACATGCGCCCGTAGGGCAACGACTCCCCCGACGACGCAGTCGGGCCAGCCACGATGACGACCCGGTCCCTGGGGCCGGGTCGTTCGCTGTACCTGAGGCGTGGTCGGTTTCCAGGTTCGGGCGCGCCACCGCGGTGGCGATTCCGATCCACGGATGGGCGCCCGCCGGGACTCGTGGTCGCAGGCGTCGGTCTCGTCCACCGCAAGCGGACGGCGACGGCGAAATAGGGCGGACCGGCTCGTCTGGCGCCCGCGTATACTCCCGGGCATGCTGACCCAGAAGCCAACCCCCACGCCGGCCGACCCCCAGTCCGATCCCCAACCCCGACGCCCCGGGGCGCGTCCGCAGGACGACACGGTGTGCTGGTTCGAGGATGCGCTGGACGTCGCTGTCGGACGCCAAGGTCAGCATCATGACGCACTCGTTCCTCTACGGGACCGCGGTCTTCGAAGGCATCCGCGCCTACTGGAACGCCGACGAGGAGCAGCTCTACCTGCTGCGCGCCCGGGAGCACTTCGAGCGCATCGTCGACTCCTCCAAGATCCTGATGATGGACCCGCACTACAGCGTCGAGCAGATGGTCGAGCTGACCATCGAGCTGCTCCAGCGCAACGGCTATCGCGAGGACTGCTACGTCCGCGCCACCGTCTACAAGTCCGACGAGGCCATCGGCGTGAAGCTCCACGGCATCGAGTCGAAGCTGAACCTGCTCTCGATCCCGTTCGGTGACTACATCAGCGTGGATGAGCCCATCAGCTGCGGCACGGTCTCGTGGCGGCGCACGGGCGACCTCAACATCCCCTCACGCGGCAAGATCGTGGGCTCATACGTGAACCCGGCCTTCTCGAAGACCGAGGCTGCGCTCAACGGACACGAGGAGGCCATCGTGCTGACGCACGAGGGCAAGGTGTCGGAGGGCAGCGCCGAGAACCTGTTCATGGTGCGCAAGGGCCGCCTGGTCACGCCCGGCGTCAACGCCGACATCCTCGAGGGCATCACCCGCTCGGGCATCATCGAGATCGCTCGCCGCGAGCTCGGCCTCGAGTGCGACGTCCGGCCCATCGACCGCAGCGAGCTCTACGTGGCGGACGAGGTCTTCCTTTGCGGCACGGGCGCCCAGGTCTCGCCGGTCGCCTCGATCGACCATCGCACCATCGGCGACGGCGGGGTCGGACCGATCACGGCGGCGATCATGGACACGTACTTCAAGGCGGTGCGGGGCGCGTCCGACGCCTACCGCGACTGGGTCGTCCCGGTCTACTAGCGACTAGGGCTTCAGCGCCTTGGTCTTGGCACCCACGGTGACGACGATGTCCGCCGCCGCGGCGTCATCCTCGACGTAGCGCAGCTCACGTCCCTCGTCCTTGAAGGTGCGCTTCAGGCGGGTGGCGGTCTCCGGCATCGAGTCCTCGGCACCGTTGTAGAAGGTGATGACGGTGGCGCCGTAGTCCTCCGCGTCGGCGCGCCCGCCGTTGAGCGGCGGCACCAGGGCGGCGATGCCCTTCTTGCCCAGGTGCGAGGCGATGTTGACGGCCTTGGTGTTGGGTCCGCCCTGGCCGTTGATGACGTGGACGACGGCACCCTCGTCGGCGATGGTGTTGATGGCGCGCTGCTGGGCCCGGCTGGTGGAGAAGACGTTCTGCACGGCCTGCCGGATGGCCGACGGCTTGGCCTTCAGCATCCACAGCCCGGAGCTGCCGCAGGGGTAGCAGGTCTCGACGTAGCGGCTGCTCCCGAGCACGAGGTTCTCGCGCCGGTCGAGGTCGACCTTCTGGGCCAGTGACAGCATCGCGGGCACCAGCTTGGGCGGGATGTTGGTCTTGACCTCCTTCTTCAGCTCCTTGATGAGGTCGGTCAGCACGCCCGGCTGCAGCAGGCTGTCGATGTCGGTCTGCTCGCGCACCGAGGTGATGACGCGCTGCTGCCGCGCGGAGCGGTCGAAGTCATCGGAGCCGTGGCGCGAGCGGGCGTAGGCGAGGGCCTCCTGGCCGTTCATGCGCGTCATGCCCGGGGGGATGTAGAGCTTCAGCTTGCCGCGGCCATCGCCGGTGGCGTAGCTGTCATCCATGACCGGCAGCTGCACGTCGACGATGACGCCACCGAGCGTGTTGACGACGGCGCGGAAGCTGTTGAGGTCGACCGCCACGTAGTACTTGATGTCGAGCCCGTAGAGCTCGCCGAGGGCACCCATGAGGCCCTTGTAGCCGCGCTCCTTGTCATTGCCCGGGAAGAGGCTCGGGTTGGCGCGCGCCTGGTAGTAGAGCGTGTTGATCTTGTTGTTGTACTTGCCGCCCAGGGCGTTGTAGGCACCCCAGCTGCGCGGCAGCGGCACGCCCGAGGTGTCGCGCGGCAGCGAGATGAAGGCCAGCCGCCCGGTGGTGGGGTCGACGCTGATGGTGATCATGGTGTCGGTCAGCAGGCTGCCGTCGCCGCGGCCCTGGCGACCGCCGTCCTGGCCGATGAGCAGGATGTTGAGGCGCTCCTTGCCGTCCCACTCGGCGGCGCATCTGCGTCGTCGGCTCGGCGCGACGGTCGGCTCGGCCGTGTCGGGCACGGCGCTCGTGGCGGTCGCCTCAGGCTGCGGTCGAGGCTCCGGGGTCGTGCGGGTCCGGCGCTGGCCTCCTCGAACTGCTCCTCGGTGATGAGGCGGAAGTCCTCGTCGCGCGCTGCCAGCTCCTCGGCACTGATGATCTCGCTCTCGTCGCCGGCGTTGCTCGCTCATGTCGGCATAGAGGTCCGTGGCGAAGAAGATGGGCCGCGCGACCACGACGTGGCTGCCCACGAGGACGACGACGAGCGCGATGAGGCCGGCGGTCGAGGCCAGGCGCGTGGCCCCCGAGCCGACGCTGCGGTCGGTGGCCAGGCGGTAGGCGTCGAGCAGGGCGAGCAGCCGGTAGACGAGGTCGACGACGAGGAAGATGAGCATGGCGTTGAGCACGTCGGGGTTGGCCACCAGCTCGACCAGCTCGCCGAGGCCGCCGGTGACCACTCGGCCGAGACCGGCGGCGATGGCGATGATGGGCAGCGCCGCCCAGGCGAGCGCGCGCAGCCAGCGACCGAGATAGGCATGGCCCAGCCCGGGGAAGAGGAAGGAGAGGAATGCCGCGGCGAAGGCGCTTCGCCTGGGACGCACGGCTACGTCGTTGGGGGCCATCGAGCGGCATCGTAGCCCGTCTCACGGATGCGCGCCAGCGGCCCTGATCCGCGGTGCGTGCGGGCACCACCCGGCGCGGTCCGGCGCTCGGCTAGACTGCACATCCCGATGACACAGAGTCCCTTCCCGGCTGTCGCAGCGCAGCCCGATCTCGCTGCACAGGAACACCGCACGCTCGACTTCTGGCGTGAGCGGTCGATCTTCGCCCAGCTGCGAGCCCAGAACGCCGGTGGCAAGCACTGGTCGTTCGTCGATGGCCCCATCACGGCCAACAACCCCATGGGCGTGCACCACGCCTGGGGCCGGGCGTACAAGGACGCCTTCCAGCGCTACCACGCCATGCTCGGCGAAGAGCTGCGCTGGCAGAACGGCTTCGACTGCCAGGGCCTGTGGGTGGAGGTCAACGTCGAGCGCGAGCTGGGCTTCACCAGCAAGAAGGACATCGAGGCCTTCGGCATCGCCGACTTCGTGCGGCTGTGCAAGCAGCGCGTGCTGACCTACGCCGCGGTGCAGACCGAGCAGTCGATCCGCCTGGGCTACTGGATGGACTGGAACGACCCCGACGAGCTGCGACGCCTGCGCGACCTGCTGGAGCAGGACCCCTCGCAGGTCATCACCGTCGAGGGTCCCCACGGGCCGGTCAGCGACACGGTCGAGATGATCGTCGGTCGGCTGGGCCTGCCCGAGCTGGGTGGCTCCTACTTCACCTTCAGCAACGAGAACAACGACCTCATCTGGGCCTTCCTGGCCGAGTGCGACCGTCGCGGCTGGCTCTATCGCGGCAAGGACTCGATGCCCTGGTGCGCGCGCTGCGGCACGGGCATGAGCCAGATGGAGATGAACGAGGGCTACGCCGACCGGGAGGATCCCGGGCTCACCGTGCGCTTCAAGCTGCTCGACCGGCCGGGCGAGTCGCTGCTGGTCTGGACCACCACGCCGTGGACGATGACGGCCAACGTCGCCGCCGCCGTCCATCGCGACCTCGACTACCTGCTCATCGAGCAGGGCGACGAGCGCTACTGGGTGGGCAAGGTGGCGGCGAAGACCGCCGTGCAGGGCGACTTCCGGGTCATCGAGGAGCGCAAGGGCAGCGAGCTGCTGGGCTGGCACTACCGCGCTGCGTTCGACGACCTGCCCGTGGTGCAGGAGGCGTTCGCCGCCGGCGTCGACGAGCACGGCGGGGCTCCCTACGTCCATCGCGTCATCGAGTGGGACGAGGTGGGCGAGGACGAGGGCACCAGCATCGTCCACATCGCGCCCGGCGGCGGCGCCGAGGACTTCAGGCTGGGCCTCAAGCTGCAGCTGCCGGTCATCGCGCCGCTCGACGAGGCCGGTCACTACCTCGATGGCTTCGGGCCGTTCAGCGGCAAGGACGCCGCCGGCATCGCCGCCGAGATCATCGAGGAGCTCGAGGCGCGCGATTTCTTCTACCACCTGGAGCCCTACACGCACCGCTACCCGCACTGCTGGCGCTGCGGCACGGCGCTGCTGTTCCGCGTGGTGGACGAGTGGTACATCTCGATGGGCGAGGTCTACGACACGCCGCGCGACCAGCTCACGCCCGAGCAGAAGGCGGCCAGCCTGCGCTACCAGATCATGGACATCGTGGACCAGATCAGCTGGTATCCCAGCTTCGGCTACGACCGCGAGATCGACTGGCTCTACACCATGTCCGACTGGATGATCTCCAAGAAGCGCTACTGGGGCCTGGCGCTGCCGATCTGGGAGTGCAGCGCGTGTGACGGCTACCAGGTCATCGGCGGCCGCGAGGAGCTGGGCCAGAAGGCCTCCGCCGGGTTCGAGCAGCTCGAGGGTCGCTCGGCGCACCGCCCCTGGGTGGACCAGGTGGTCGTGCCCTGCGACAGCTGCGGGGCGGAGTCTCGACGCATCCGCGACGTGGGCAACCCCTGGCTCGACGCCGGCATCGTCCCCTTCAGCACGCTGCACTACCGCACCGATCCCGACTACTGGCAGAAGTGGTTCCCGGCCGACTTCGTGACCGAGTCGTTCCCCGGACAGTTCCGCAACTGGTTCTACTCGATGCTGGCCATGGGCACCGTGCTGCGCAACGAGCGGCCCTTCAAGTCGCTCTTCGGCTACGCCACGCTCTACGGCGAGGACGGCCGCCCGATGCACAAGTCGTGGGGCAATGCCATCGAGTTCAACGAGGCCGCCGAGCGCATGGGCGTGGACGTCATGCGCTGGATGTACGCCAGCGCGCGGCCGGAGGACAACATCCTCTTCGGCTACCACACCGCGGACGAGGCCCGCCGCGAGCTGCTGGTGCTGTGGAACGTGCTGGCCTTCTTCACGACCTACGCCCGGCTGGGAGCCTGGCGGCCCTCGCGCGACGTCATCGGCATGCAGGCGAGCGACGACCGTCGAAGCCAGCTCGACCGCTGGATCCTGTCGCGGGCCGCGGCCATGGCCGACGGACGCCGGCGGTCGCATGGACGAGTACGACACGCGCGGCGCCACCCGCGCCATCAGCGGTTTCGTGGATGACCTCTCGACCTGGTGGCTGCGCCGCTCGCGCCGGCGGCTCTCGCGTGGCGAGGCGGCCGCGGATCGCGACGCGGCGTTCGGCACGATGCACCTGGCGCTGGTCAGCCTGGCCCGCACCATCGCCCCGCTCCTGCCCTTCCTGGCCGAGGAGCTGCACCAGGTGCTGGTGGTGCCGGCGCAGGCCGACGCCCCCGAGTCGGTGCACCTGACCCGCTGGCCGGCCGACGAGCTGGCGCCGTTGCGCGACCTGCCGCTGGAGCGCGCCATGGCCGATCTGCGCCGCGCGGTCGAGCTGGGTCGGACACTGCGCAGCCGCGCCGGCATCCGCGTGCGCCAGCCCCTTGGGCGCCTGTGGCTGGCCTTGCCGTCGGGCGCCCTGGACGACGGGTTGCCGGACGGTGCCGCCGGCGAGCTGCTGGCGCTGCTGACCGAGGAGCTCAACGTCAAGTCCGTCGAGATCATCGGCGACGAATCGGAGCTGGTGGACCGCCGCGTCAAGCCGCTGCTGCCGATCATCGGCCGAACGTACGGCTCCGCCATCCCGGCCATCATGGCCGCGGCCCGCGCCAACGAGGTCGACGTACCACGACGACGGCTCGGTCACGCTGGCCGGCATCACGCTGGCGCCTGACGAGGTGGAGATCCTGGCCACGCCGCGCGCGGGCACCGCCGTCGCCCACGACGAGGGCATCGTCGTGGTCATCGACACGGAGCTCACACCCGAGCTGCTCGCCGAGGGCGATGCTCGCGAGCTCACGCGGGCGGTGCAGGAGCTGCGCAAGCAGGCCGAGCTGGCACTCGATGAGCGCATCACGCTGATCATCGATGGCCCGGACGACGCCCGCGATCTCCTGGCGCCGCATCTCGCGGCCGTGGCGGCCGACACGCTGGCCGATGCCATCAGCTGGGCAGCGCTGCCCTCCGCCGCCGCCGCGGTCGAGGTCGCCCTGCACCGCGGCAGCGTGACCGTCGCCCTGGGGGCCGGGGATGGCTGAGGCGCCAGCCTCGGTCGGACACGACGAGGCCCACGAGACGCCGCGACAGCGGCGCCGACGGTGGGCGCTATTCGGTGGGCTGGTGGCAGCGGTGGTGCTGCTCGACCAGCTCAGCAAGGTCTGGGTCGACCGCTCGTTCACCCTCGCCTCTCGCGGCATCCCGGCCGGCGAGGCGGGTGGACCGACCGAGGTCGTGGGCGACTGGCTGCGCATCGCCAAGACGTACAACGACGGGGCCATCTTCGGCATCCTCGACACCTCCGCCATGCTCATGGCGGTCCTCTCGGTGGCGGTCATCGTGGGCATCACCTGGTACGAGTGGCGCCACGCTGCCGGCCTCGGCCCGCTGGTGACCGTCGGACTCGGCCTGCTCGCCGGCGGCGCCGTGGGCAACCTCATCGACCGCGTCCTCTACGGCCACGTCATCGACTTCGTCGACATGGGCATCGGCGACCGGCGCTGGTACGCCTGGAACGTGGCGGACGCTGCCGTGACGCTGGGCATCCTCGCGCTCTTCGCCGCGGCCGTGCTGGGCGACCGTGCCATCCCGGGCCGGCGTGACGCCGCGAAGCCGGCGTGAGCGGACTGCTGCGAGTGGTGGTGCCCGCGGGGGCGGACGGCAGTCGCGCGGACCGCTTCATGGCCGATGCCGTCGGGCTCTCGCGCGCCCAGGTGCAGCGTCTCATCGCCGACGGTCGTCTGACCGTCGCCGGTGAGCGAGTCCGTGCCCGCGACCCGGTACGTGCCGGCATGGCACTGCAGCTCGACGTCCCGGAGCCGCGTTCGAGCGAACTGCTCGCGGAGGACATCCCGCTCGACGTGGTGTATCGCGATGAGGACGTCATCGTCATCGACAAGCCCGCCGGTCTGGTGACCCATCCGGCGCCCGGCCACGAGAGCGGCACCCTGGTCAACGCGCTCCTGGGCATGGAGGCCGGCACGGGCGGTCTGGCCGCCGCGGGCGAGCGGTGATCGACCGGGCATCGTGCATCGTCTCGACCGTGATACCAGCGGGCTCATCATCGTCGCCCGCAACGACGCGGCCCAGCTGTCACTGCAGGCGCAGCTGAAGGCCCGGCGCGTGCGCAAGACGTACCTCGCGCTCGTGGGTGGCATGGTCAACGCCCAGCTCGGTCGTATCGAGAAGCCCATCGGTCGCGACCCCGGCAATCGCATGCGCATGGCCGTGACCGCGGAGGGCAAGCCAGCCGTGACCGGCTATCGCGTCCGCGAGCGCTTCGACGAGTGGACGTTGCTGGACCTCGACCTGGTCACCGGGCGGACGCACCAGATCCGGGTCCACCTCGCGTCCATCGGCCACCCTGTGGCAGGCGACCCCGTCTACGCCAAAGGCGTCGTGCGCCGGGGGCCCCGCGGACTCGAGCGTATGTTCCTGCACGCCTGGAAGCTGGAGTTCGTGTCGCCCGGGTCCGGCCGACTGGTCCGATGTGAGGCACCATTGCCCGAGGCGCTGGAGGCCGTGCTCGATGGGCTCCGCGCCGACGACGCAGGAGGGAGTTGACGATTCGCGCGATCGAGGGACAGCCGGGCGCCCAGCTGGTGATCATCTCCGGGCCCTCGGGCGTGGGCAAGGACACCATCATCGAGGCCATGCAGCGGCGGCAGCCGTCCCACCCGCGCCACTACGTCGTCACCGTCACCACGCGAGCCCAGCGACCCAACGAGATCGCCGGCGTCAGCTACCACTTCCTCTCGCCCGAGGACTACCGGCGCCTCGACGCCGCGAAGGGCCTGCTGGAGGCCAGCGAGGTGCATGGCTACTGCTACGGCACGCCGCGTGACCAGGTCCAGTCAGCACTGTCGAGCGGCAGGGATGCCATCCTCAAGATCGACGTCCAGGGCGCCGACAAGGTCCGCGCCGCGGTGCCCGCCGCGCTGCTCATCTTCGTCGTGCCGCCGTCACTCGAGGAGCTCGACGCGCGCCTCGTGGGGCGCTCGACCGAGCAGCCGCGAGACCTCGAGATCCGGCGACGCAACGCTGCCCTCGAGCTGGCGCGCCAGGACGAGTACGACCATGTCGTGGTCAACGAGACCGACCGCGTCGACGAGACGGCGGAGCAGATCGACGCCATCATCAGCGCCGAGCACGAGCGCTTCCCCGACCGGCGCATCCGCGTCTAGCGCCCGATGACGGAGCCGCGCTTCGTCGAGGTCGCCGTCGACGCCCCCGGCGTGCCCGGAGGGCGTACGTTCACCTACCGCGTCCCGCTCGCGTTGTCGGACCTTGTCCTGGGCGAGGCGGTCATGGTGGAGTTCGGCCGGCGCCGCGCCGTCGGCGTCGTGCTGGACGAGGGCGTGCCTCCGCAGATGGAGGCCAAGCCGCTCCTGGCCCGGGTGCGGTCCGATGGGCCATTGCTGGGTGGGCTGTGGCGACGCCTGGCGCTCCACGTCTCGGAGCACTACCTGGCGCCGCCGGCGATGGTCGTGCGCTCCATGCTGCCGCCGGGCATGCTCGAGCGCATCGAGCTGTTCGTGGTCGGGGAGGGCAGTGCAGAGGCTGCTGACGATCTGCTCCTGGCGGTGGCGGCGGCCGGCCCCGACGGTATCCGCGTCGATGACCTGCCGCAGGCTGCCAGCCGGGCGACCCTGTTGCGCATCCTGCGGGGGTACGAAGCGCAGGGAAGCGTGCGTCTCGAATGGCGGGTTCGGCCGGCCACGTCGCGGCCCCGCCAGCAGCGCTGGGCCACGTTGACCGAGGCCGGCCGCGAGGTGGCCGCGCCGACTGGCGGCGGGCGAGCGGCTTCGGGGCCCCGCGCTGGGTGCGCGGCAGCAGGACCTGCTGCGCGAGCTCGCCGAGCCTGGACACGCCGGCGCCGACGTGGCCGCGCGGCTGGCCGATCGGCACGGCCCGTCGGCCATCTCCGGGCTGGCCAGGCGCGGCCTGCTGGAGCTCGACGTCCGCACGCTCGAGCGTCGCCCGCTGGCCGGTCGCGCAGAGCCGGCGCGCGGCAGCCTGCCGCTCGGTGCCGACCTCGACACGGAGCAGGCGGCCGCGCTGACGGTCGTGGCTGCGGCCGTCGTCGAGCGCCGCCACGAGACCATCCTGCTCGAGGGCGACACGGCCAGCGGCAAGACCGCCGTGTACGCAGCCGCCATCGGCGCCACGCTCGCGGCCGGCCGCGGGGCGCTGGTGCTGGTGCCCGAGATCGCCCTCGCGGCTCCGCTCATCGACCGGCTGCGCCACGACCTGGGCGTGGACATCGCCATGCTGCACAGCGCCATGAGCGACGGAGAACGGGGCGATGAGTGGCGCCGCATCGCCGATGGCGGTGCGTCGGTCGTGCTCGGCACGCGCGTGGCGGTGCTGTCGCCACCCGACCCGCTGGGCCTCGTCATCGTCGACGAGGAGCACGACCCGGCCTACAAGTCGGATCGCACGCCGCGCTACCAGGCGCGTGATGTGGCGGTGGCGCTGGGGGCGCTCGCTGACGCGCCGGTAGTGCTGGGCTCGGCCACGCCGGACATCGTCAGCCTCGGCCGGGCGCGCGAGGGCCAGGGCCTACACCTCCGCCTGCGCGGCCGCCGCTCGGGTGCCCCGGTGCCGGTGGAGGTGGTCGACATGCGCGAGGAGCTGGCGGCGGGCAACCGTGGCCTGCTGTCGGGAGCGTTGGCGACGGCGCTCGCGCAGCTCGATCGTGCTGGCGGCGACCGCGCCATCCTGCTGATCAACCGGCGCGGCGCGGCCAGCGTCGTGCTCTGCCGGGACTGTGGCTATGTCCAGATCTGTCCCGAGTGCCAGCGCCCGCTGGTCTTCCACGCCGCGGTCGTCGCCTTGCGCTGCCATCACTGCGGTGCCAGCGCGCCCGTGGCACGGCGCTGTCCGGCGTGCCACTCGGTACGCATCCGCTACCTGGGCGGCGGGACCGAGCGCGTCGAGCAGGAACTCAACGTGCGCTTTCCCGGGTTACGCATCGCGCGGCTCGACCGGGACGTGGTGGAGCGCAAGGGTGCCGCCGCCCGCGTCATCGACGACTTCACTGCGGGCAGCTCGGACGTGCTGGTGGGCACCAGCCTGGTGGCCAAGGGCCTCGATATCCCGGAGGTGACGCTCGTCGGCATCGTCTCTGCCGACATCGCCCTCAACCTGCCCGACGAGCGCGCCGCCGAACGCACCTGGCAGCTGCTGACGCAGGCAGTGGGACGGGCCGGGCGCGGTGCCCGGGCGGGGCGAGCCATCGTGCAGACCTACCAGCCCGAGCACCCTGCGATCGTGGCCGTGGCCAGCGGAGACGCTCGCGCGTTCATCGATGCCGAGCTCGAGCGCCGTCGGCGCTTCGGCTCGCCACCCTACGGCCGACTCATCAAGCTGACCGTGGCGCTGTCGAAGCGGGAGGCGGCACTCGAGGCGGCCACCTCGCTGGCAGCTGCGCTGCGGGCCCGCTCCGCGGAGATCGGCGCCCGCGTCGCGGTGCTGGGGCCAGTGCCGGCCTACATCGCCCGGCGCGGGGGCCGCTGGCGCTTCCACCTCGTCCTCCGTGGTCCCGATCCCGCCGCGGTGCTGGGCGGCGACCCCGGTTCGCCCTGGTCGGTGGACGTGGATCCCGAGAGTCTGCTCTAAAGCGCAGGCCATATAATCGCGGCCATGACCGTGAAGCCCATCCTGACCCTCGGTGACCCCCGGCTGCGCCTCAAGGGCGAGCCGGTCGACAGCTTCGGCGCCTACCTGCACGAGCTGCTCGACGACCTGACCCACACCATGCGCGCGGCGCCCGGCGTGGGGCTCGCGGCACCCCAGGTGGGCGAGGCCCAGCAGGTCTGCGTCATCGAGGTCGATGGCCAGCTGTACGAGCTCGTCAACCCGGTCATCACGCGCGCCTCGGGCGAGGCCAACGACCTCGAGGGCTGCCTCAGCGTGCCCGGCTACGTGGCCTATGTGAGGCGCAAGGAGAAGGTCTGGGTGGAGGCCCAGGACCGCTTCGGCAAGCGCATCCGCTCGGTCGGCAGCGGTCTCCTCGCGCGCGCCATGCAGCACGAGCTGGACCACCTCGACGGCAAGCTCTACATCGACTACCTCGAGTCCATCGATGACCTCATCCCGGTCAGCCGACTGGAGGACGAGGTCGAGGGCTCACAGCGGGAGATGCCGGCGCTGGCCTGATCGCCGCCCCATGGCTGCGCCCGTCAGGACGATCTTCTTCGGCAGCGGTCTCGTGGCCCTGCCCGCCCTGGACGGCCTGCTCGACTCGGAGCTGGTCAGCGTCGATGCCGTGGTGACCGCTCCTCCGCGTCCGGCGGGCCGCACGGGCCGGCTGACCCCGACGCCTGTGGCCGACCTGGCGGCCGAGCGCGGCGTGCCGCTGCAGACGCCATCGTCGCTCCGGACCGAGGAGACACTGGCTCGCCTGCGCGCCATCGATCCGGCGCTCATCGTGCTGGCCGACTATGGACGCCTCATCCCCGCTGCAGTGCTGCAGCTGCCGCGCCACGGCGCGCTCAACATCCATCCCTCGTTGCTGCCCCGACACCGCGGTGCTGCGCCGGTGCAGGCGGCCATCGCGGCCGGTGACGCCAGCACCGGGGTGACGCTGATGCAGATGGATGCAGGCCTCGACACGGGTCCCATCGTGGCGCAGGTGGAGGTCCCGCTCAGCGGCAGCGAGACCGCTCCTGAGCTGGAGGCGCGCCTTGCGCGCCTCGGAGCCGACCTGCTCATCGAGGCACTCCCGCGCTGGCTGGAGGGGTCGCTGCCGGCGCATCCGCAGCCGACGGCCGGCGCGACCCTGACCCGACCGCTGCGACGTGATGACGGCCGTCTCGACGCGGCTCGCCCCGCGGCCGAGCTGGAGCGGCTGGTGCGCGCCTATCAGCCCTGGCCCGGCACCTGGCTCGAGGTGGCCGGCGAGCGCTTGAAGGTGTGGGCCGCCGGCGTGGAGCCGGCGGCGACGGTGGCGCTGCCCGGCGAGCTGGTGCCGCTGGGCGAGACGGTCGCGCTGAGCACGACGGATGGCTGGCTCCGGCTCGACGAGGTGCAGCCCGCGGGCAAACGACGCATGCCCGGGGCGGACTACCGCCGTGGCCGGCGCCTCTGATCCGCGGACGCGCGGCGCGCGGGCCCGTCGGCCACATCTGCGCGTGGGCGCTACCATTCGGCCTCGATGCCCAACGCTGAACCCTTCTTCCCGCCTGACCCTGCCATGACGCCGCGCGGCGCCGTCGACGGCGCCCTGCCCCTGCTCGATCTGCCGGCCGCCGGCCCGCGCGACCCGCGGCCCGGGATCTCGGACGCCTCTCCGCAGGAGCTGCTCTCCTGGTTCGCCGACCACGGCCAGGCGGCCTTCCGCGCGCGCCAGCTCGCCGACCACGTCTGGTCGGGTCGCGCCCAGTCGTTCGATGACATCCACACCCTGCCGGGTCCCCTGCGTGCCTCGCTCGATGCCAGCTACCGCTTCTGCACCCTGACCGGCACCGAGCGTCGCAGCTCGGACGGCGGGCTGACCGACAAGGCGCTCCACACGCTCGACGACGGGCGCGTGGTCGAGTCGGTGCTCATGCGCTACCCGGCCCGGGGCTCGCGCCGCGAGCGAACCACGCTGTGCATCTCCAGCCAGGCCGGCTGCGCGGTGGGCTGCCCCTTCTGCGCCACCGGCGAGCTGGGGCTGTGGCGCGACCTGCGCACCTCGGAGATCATCGACCAGGCGCGCTACTGGCGCAACGAGCTGGCGCTCGAGGGGCGACGCCTGACGAACATCGTCTTCATGGGCATGGGCGAACCGCTGCTCAACGCCGACGCCGTGCTGGCCGCCTGTGGCGCGCTCAGCGATGGCAACCGCTTCGGCCTGGGCCAGCGGCACATCACCGTCAGCACCAGCGGCGTCCTGCCGGGCATCGAGCGCCTGACCGACCTGCGCCGGCAGTACAAGCTGGCCGTGTCGCTGCACGCGGCGCGACCGGAGCTGCGCGACGTGCTGGTGCCACTCAACCGCAAGTACCCGCTGGAGGAGGTCGTCGCGGCCGCCACCGCCTACGCCGCTGCCACCGGCCGCCGGATCACCTACGAGATGGTCATGATCGACCGCATCAACGACACGCCTGCCGATGCCGAGGCCGCAGCGGAGCTCCTGCGTGGACGCCTGGCACACGTCAACCTCATCCCCATGAACCCGGTGGCCCACACACCCTGGCAGCCGTCGTCGCCGGAACGCGTCGAGGCCTTTGCGGCAGTGCTGCGTGGCGTGGGCCTGCACACGACCGTGCGCCGCAATCGCGGCATCGACATCGGCGCCGCCTGTGGCCAGCTGGCAGCCGAGCGGGCCGGTCAGCCTGCGCCGGTGGCGGTGCAGCGACGCCGCGACGTCATCGAGGCCCGCAGCGCTGCTGCCCTCGTGGCAGGCTCCAGCCGGCTCCTGCAGCCCGGGAGTGGTGCATGAGCGACGCCTCCTCGGTGCTGGTGTCGGCGAGCATCCTCAACGCCGACTTCAGCCGCCTCGATCGCGTGGTCCACAAGATGGAGCGCGCCGGGGCCGACCGCCTGCACCTCGACGTCATGGACGGCCACTTCGTGGACAACATCACCTTCGGCCCGGACCTGGTGGCCGCCTTCCGCCGGCTGACCGACATGCCGCTGGACGTGCACCTGATCGATCTCGGAGCCGGCGCGCTACATGGACCGCTTCATCGAGGCTGGCCCCCAGACCATCACCTTCCACGTCGAGACCGAGGAGAGCGCAGAGCGCAAGAGCGCCGCCATCGAGGCCATCCACGCGGCCGGCCAGGGAGCCGGCCTGGCGGTCAGTCCCGACACGCATGGTCGAGGCCGTGACGCCCTGGCTCGATCAGCTCGACATCATCATGATCATGAGCGTCTACCCGGGCTGGGGCGGCCAGGGCTTCCTCCCCGAGACGGCGCCGAAGATCGCCGCGGCCCGTGCCGCCCTCGCGACCGCCGGCCGCGGCGGCCTGGTGCACGTCGACGGTGGCGTCAACAGCAAGACCGCGGAGCTCGTCGGTCGTCACGGCATCGACGTGTGCGTCGTGGGTTCGGCACTGTTCCAGCGCGGTGAGGACGCGTCGCAGGAGGTCGAGCTGGTCAAGGAGCTGGCCGGCCGCGGCCGCGACGCCTTCGCCGCCGGCAGCGGCTGAGATGCGCGTGCTGCTGCAGCGCGTCACGCGCGCCAGCGTGCGGGTCGACGGGCAGGTGCGTGGCGCCATCGGCGCGGGCCTCATGGCGCTCGTCGGCGTCGGACCGGACGATACGGTCGAGATCGCGCGCGCGACCGCCGCCAAGTCCGTGGACCTGCGCATCTTCCGCGACGATGCGGGCCGCACCAATCGCTCGCTGGCGGACGTCGGTGGCGCCATGCTGGTGGTCAGCCAGTTCACGCTCTACGGCGACACGCGCAAGGGTCGCCGGCCTTCGTTCATCGCCGCCGCCAAGCCGGACCTCGCCGCGCAGCTGGTGGAGGTGTTCGCCGGCGCCGTCGAGGAGCGTGGCATCGCCGTCGGTCGCGGCGAGTTCGGTGCCGAGATGGAGGTCGAGCTCGTCAACGATGGACCCATGACCATCTGGCTCGACAGCGACAGCTGAGCGTGGCCGAGGCACGCACACTGGCCCGGGTGCGCAACCGCGTGGAGCGGCTGCGCCAGCGGCGCTGGCGGATGCGCCGCTATCGCTCGAGCGAGGAGCACGTGGTCATGGGTGGGGCGCCTCGCAGTGGCACCACGGTGCTGCGCAAGCTGTTCGACCGGCACCCGGCGATCTGCTGCGGGCCCGAGACCAAGGTCTTCGTGCCGGCGGCGTTCAACCTCGCCTGGCTGGCGACGTCCTACGACATCCCGCGCAGCGAGCTGGAGGCGATGCGCGCTGCTGCCACCTCGCAGGGTGCCTTCATCGATGCCTTCGCTGCGCGCGTGCGCGCCGGAGCGGGCAAGCCACGCTGGGCGGAGAAGACCCCTCAGAACATCCGCAACCTCGACTGGATCCTGACACGCTTCCCGCAGGCGTCAGTGGTGCACATCATCCGCGACGGGCGCGACGTGGTCTGCTCCATGCGCCAGCACCCCGACTGGCGCTGGGTCGATGGCAGCTGGCAGAAGGTGCTGGTGCCCCGCTCGCTCGAGTGGTACGCCCGGCGGTGGCTCGGCGACACAGCTGCCGGCATGGCCTGGCGTCGACGATCCGCGCTACGTGGAGGTGCGCTACGAGGACCTCGTGGCGGACCCGGAAGGTGTGCTGCGGGCGATCTGCGACGGCATCGGCGTCGCGCCGGAGGCGGCGTGGCTGGCGCAGGTGAGCCGGACGGCAGAGGATGTGATCGACGGTGGATCGGGCAGTGCCGGCGCCCGCCCCGACTACGAGGGTGCCGTCAGCAGCGCCTCGGTTGGGCGCTGGCGGGAAGACCTCAGCGCCGACGAACGGCAAGAGGTCGAGCGGCTGTGTGGGCCGCGTTTGCGCGAGCTGGGCTACGACGCGTGAGTGGTCGCGCCTAGGAGGCGGACTTCATCAGGGTGCGGCGGCAGCGCGTGCAGATGACTGTACGCGTGACGCGGCCACCGTCGTAGACCTTGAGCTGCTGCAGATTCACGTTGTAGCGGCGACGGGCACGGACGCGGTTCATCCCCGATGACTGGGGGTTGTACCCACCCATGGAAGTCTTGCCGCACTTCGCGCAGGAGCGAGCCATGATCATCCTCAGGAGTAGCTGGACAGGGGGTGGGTCGCGAACACGACCGCACGGCCGCGTACTATACCATCGGGCCGCCGCAAGAGAGGGACTGCGTGTGATCGACCATAGTCAGGTTCGGACGACGCGTAGGTCCGGGGCGGCGCAGCCGCTGCGATGACGCGCCTCTACGTCGACGGACCGACGCTCATCCGCGCCGTCGCGTCCGCCACCCGCAACCTCGAGCGCCACGTCGAGGAGGTCGATGCGCTCAACGTGTTCCCCGTGCCCGACGGGGACACCGGGTCCAACATGCTGGCCACCATGCGCGCCGCGCTGGCGGCGGCCGAGTCGCTGCCGGACGACCAGCGCGACCTCGACTCCGTCGCCGACGCACTCAGCCGGGGCGCCCTGACCGGTGCTCGCGGCAACAGCGGCGTGATCCTGTCGCAGATCATCCGTGGCATGACCCACGGCGCCGACGGTCGGCGCCGGGCGAGCGGCCTGGACCTTGCGCAGGGGCTGCGCAAGGGTTCCGAGGTGGCCTATGAATCGGTGCTCACGCCGGTGGAGGGCACGATCCTGACGGTCATCCGCGACGCAGCCGACGCAGCCGAGGCGGCCGCCGGACGGCAGCCTCACGTGGAGGCCGTGCTGGCCGAGGTCATCGAGGCGGCCGCCAGCTCGGTGCAGCGCACACCCATGCTGCTGCCGGTGCTCTCCGACGCGGGCGTCGTCGACTCCGGCGGCCAGGGGCTGTACCGGGTGCTCGAAGGCATGCTGCAGGTGGAGGCAGACGTGCGTCGCGAGCGTGCGCTGCGCGATGCGGCCGCCGCCGCCGACGCCGCCCGGCCGACTGCGACACGTGGTCCCGTGACCGCCGTGCACGCGTCGCAGACCTCGTCGGATCCCGCTCTGGTCGAGCACGGCTACGAGACGCAGTATCTGCTGGCCTCTCCCGAGGGCACGATCGACGTGGCCGCCCTGCGCACCGCCATCCTGGACGTGGGCAATTCGGTGGTCGTCGCGGGGGACGGCCATCTGGTGCGCGTGCACGTGCACGGCGAGCGGCCCGATCTCGCCATCGCCGCAGGGCTGCGCTGGGGCCGTCTCAGCCAGGTCGATATCGTCGACCTCGACGACCAGGTCGCCCACCATACCGGTGCCGACCCCGACAGCGAGACCGGTACCCGCGCCAGCCGCACCGACACGTCCCCGGTGGCGCTGGTGGCGGTGACAGCGGCGCCCGGCCTGGCGCGGGTGCTGCACTCGTTCGGCGCTCGCATCGTCACGCCCGGGCACGGCACGCGACCGTCGGTCGGTGAGATCGCCGAGGCCATCCTGGCCGCCGGGTCGGCGACGGTCATCGTGCTGCCCAACGATCGTGATGCTGTGCTGGCGGCCGGACAGGCGGCCATGCTGACCCCACTCGTCGAGGTCCACGTCATCCCCACGCGCAACGCAGCCGAGGGGATCGCGGCGGCTGTCGCCTTCGATGCCGCCGCCGCGCCCGCGGACAACGTCGAGCGCATGACCGCGGAGTCCTCGTCCCTGCGCTCCTTCTCCGTCGTCACGGCCGCCAGGGACTCGGTGGTCGACGGCACCTCGGTCAGGAAGGGCCAGATCATCGCCCTCGACGCGGCGCGACACCTGCTCGCTGCCGGCTCCGATGTGGAGGACGTGACGTTGCAAGCGCTGGCCCACTTCGAGGACTTCGAGCTGATCACGCTCTACTGCGGCAACAGCCAGGGGCCCGGCCGCAGCCAGGCCCTGTGCCGTCGCATCGAGCAGGCCGGCTGGTCGGTCGAGGTCGAGATCGTGGAGGGCGGGCAGCCGCACGACCACCTCCTCGTCGCGGTCGAGTAGGCGCGTGGCGCGAGCCCGGCCCTCGGCCGATCCGGCCGCCCACGGACTGGCCACGCTCATCGGTGACTCCGGCCTGCCGGGCGCCTCGGTGCTGCGACGGCACGGTCGACGCATGGGCATCGAGACCGTCGGCCAGCTGCTCACCACGTTCCCGCGACGCTACGAGGACCTGCGCGAGTTCACGCCCATCGCGCAGCTGCCGGACCTGCCGCCGGGGACACCGGTGACCGTGCGTGCCACCATCGAGACCATCCGCGTGGAGCAGACCTTCCGGCGCCGAGTGCCGCGCACCACCGCGCTCCTGCGCCAGGGCTACCACACCGTCGACGCTGTCTGGTTCGGACGCCGCTACATCGACCGTCAGCTGAACGAGGGCGACGACGTCGTCGTCAGCGGCAAGCTCAAGCACTTCCGTTTCCAGCCGCAGATCGACAATCCCGAGTTCCAGCGCGATGACGGTGGCGACCTGCTGCACGCCGGCCGCATCGTGCCCGTCTACCGGCTGACCGCGGGCGTGACGGCCAAGACCCTGCGCGCGGCGATCCGCGGCGCCCTCGACACCTACGGCGAGTACCTGCAGGAGTATCTGCCGGCACGCCTGCTGGGCGACGGGCCCACCATCCGCGACGCCGTCACTGCGGCCCATTTCCCCGACGACTTCGAGCAGCGTGACGCAGCCGTGCGACGCCTCACCCGCGACGAGCTGCTGGCACTGCAGGTCGGCATGGTGCAGCGGCGGCGCCAGCGGCGCGATGAGCGGCGCGACGGCATCGTCGCGGCGGAGGCGGACGATGAGCGTCTGCGCGCGGCCATCACGCGCGGCCTCGTGCGGCGGGTCGGCCGCGAGGTGACGCTCACGGGGGACCAGCTGGCGGCCATGGATGCCATCCGTGCCGACCTGGGCAAGACCGTCCCCATGCTGCGGCTCATCCAGGGCGACGTCGGCTCGGGCAAGACGGCCGTCGCCGCGTACGCTCTCGCGCTGGCTGCGGGGGCCGGTGGCCAGGGTGCCTTGCTGGCACCCACCGACCTGTTGGCACGCCAGCTGGCGGAGACCATCGGTCGATCTCCTCGCTGACGCGGCCGTGCCGGTGACGCTGCTGACCGGTTCACTCAGTGGGGCGGGGCGCAGGTCGGCCGTCGAGGCCATCGCGGCCGGGCAGGCACCGGTGATCGTGGGAACGCACGCGCTGCTGCAGGAATCGGTGACGTACGCCCGCCTCGACCTCGTGGTGGTGGATGAGCAGCACCGCTTCGGCGTGGCCCAGCGAGAGGCGCTGGCGGCCAAGGGCCAGGCCCCGCACGTGCTGCTGATGACGGCCACGCCCATCCCCCGCACGCTGGGGCAGGTGCTCTACGCCGATCTCGACGTCTCCGACCTGCGATCGGCCCCTAGCGGGCGCATGCGCATCGTCACCGGTGTGAAGTCGCCCGCGGACCTGGCCGGCACCTGGGGCCAGGTGGAGAAGGAGGCTGCGGCCGGCCATCGTACGTTCGTCGTGGTGCCCCACATCGACCCGCAGGGCGCCGAGGATGGCGAGGGGGCGCGCGAGACACCGCCCTCGCTTCCGGCCGCGGCGGGCCACGCCGAGGCGCGTGGCGCGGAGGAGGTGCTGGCACGGCTGCGCGAGCAGCTTCCGGCACTCCGGATCGGCCTGGTCCACGGTCGCATGCGCGCCGACGAGCGGGACGCCGAGATGGCTCGCTTCCGCGACGGCGGACTGGATGTGCTGGTCGGGACGACGGTGGTCGAGGTCGGCGTCGACGTGCCGGAGGCCAGCATGATGATCGTGCTCAATGCCGACCGCTTCGGGCTGTCGCAGCTGCACCAGCTGCGCGGACGCGTGGGCCGCGGCACGGCGGCCTCCTATTGCGTGCTCGTGGCCGACATCGAGGCCGACACCGTGGCACGTGCCCGTCTCAAGGCCATCCACGACTCCGACGATGGCTTCGTGCTGGCTGAGCAGGATTGGCGGCTGCGGGGTGAGGGCGATGTCCTGGGGCTCACCCAGAGCGGCCTGCCCCGCATGCGCCTGGCGCGCCTGGCCAACGAGGAGGATCAGCGGCTGGCGGTGCAGTGCCGGGTGGAAGCAGAGGCGATGCTGGATGATCGCGGCCAGCTGCTCCCGGACTACGACGCCTTCGGTGCGGTGCTGGCGGACGGCTGGCTGGCCGATATCGCCGCCGGCGAGGGCGTGGACGAGGAGGCCGTGGGTGCCTGACGCCGGCCGTGTCGTGACCGGCAGCGCCGGTGGGCTGCGGCTGGAGGCACCCGGGCCTGGCACTCGGCCGCTCAGCGACAAGGTCAAGCAGGCGCTCTTCTCCATGCTCGTGTCAGAGCGCGAGGACGTCTACGAGCGGCCCATGCTCGACCTCTTCGCCGGCTCCGGCGCGGCCGGCATCGAAGCGCTCAGCCGTGGCGCGCCCGCCGCGGTGCTGGTGGAGAAGGATGGTCGAGCCGTCTCGGTCATCCATCGCAACCTGCTGCTGACACGTCTGTCAGCCGGTGCCCGCGTGGTGCGCGCCGACGTACTCCTCTTCCTTGTCTCCGCTTCCGCTGTCCCGGAGGCGCCGTTCGGCTGTGTGGTGCTGGACCCGCCCTATGCCCAGACTGGCGACCTGCGGGCCGCACTCGAGCGCCTCGGCCAAACCGGCTCCGGTTGGCTGGACGGCGACGCCATCGTCGCGGCCAAGCATTTCTGGAGGGATTTGCCCCCCGTCAGCTGCGGCTCCCTGGTGCGCGTGCGCGAGCGACGCTTCGGCGAGACGGCCCTGAGCCTGTATCGTCGGGTTCCCGAGTCCGCAGAAGGAGGTGGCTGATGCGCCTGGCCGTCTATCCAGGGTCGTTCGACCCCATCACCCGCGGTCACGTGGACGTCATCGCGCGCGCCCGCGACGTCTTCGATCGCCTCGTGGTGGCCGTCCTCATCAACACCCGCAAGACTCCCAGCCTCGATGCCGCCGAGCGCGCGGAGATGATCCGCGAGGCCATCGCCGAGGAGTTGGGCACCGGGGCTGCCGCGGAGATCGAGGTCATCACCTACGAGGGCCTGACGGTGGACCTGGCGCGCGAGCTGGGTGCCAGCTCGATCGTGCGCGGCCTGCGCGCGCTGTCGGACTTCGAGAACGAGCAGGCCATCGCGCATCTCAACCGCAAGCTGGCGCCGGAGATCGATACCGTGTTCTTCATGACCGGCATCGAGCACGCCTACCTGAGCTCCAGCCTGGTACGCGAGATCGCCGCCTTCGGAGGCGACGTCAGCGCCATGGTCCCGTCCACCGTCGCCCGCCGCCTGCGCCGCCAGCGCGACGGCTGAGCGAGTGCGGCGGTGCACTCGACGGGTCCGCTAGAGTAAAAGGGCAGAGGAGTTGGGCTAGAATGCCCAGTCGTCCTTCCCTGTCCAGCAGGAGTCCGTGCCATAGACCTCATGTTCCTCATCGAGCGCCTCGATGCCCTCATCGAGCAGGGGCGCCGATTCCCAGGCACCAACGCTGTGATGGTGGACAAGGTGGCCGCCACCGATCTCATCGAACAGCTGCGTGTGGCCGTGCCCGAAGAGGTCCGTCAGGCCAAGCGCATCAACGAGGAATCGTCGCGTCTCGTCGAGCGAGCGCAGGACGAGGCCGAACGCATCATCGCGCGGGCACAGGAACAGGCTGCCTTCCTCATCGAGGAGCGGGAGCTGACGCGGGCAGCCGAACAGCGTTCGGAGGAGATCATCGAGGAGGCCCGCGGCGAAGCGCAGGAGATCCAGCAGGGCGCTGACGCCTACGCCGCCAACGTCCTCGTCAAGCTGGAGGGCGAGGTCGTCAAGGCGCTGCAGTCTATCCGTCGTGGCCTCTCCGCGCTCGATGAGCGCTATCCTGCCGACGGCAGCGACCCGGCTGCAGCGGAGGCTGAGTCCGCGACCGACGAGCGGACGCATGCCCAGCTATAACGTCGCTGACCTGCTGCGATCGGCACCGGGCACGAGCGAGCGCCACACCATCGACCTGCTACAGCTGACCATCGCCGACGGCGTGGAGCTGGCCCGACCCGTCCGCGGTGAGATCCGGCTGACGTATTCGGGTCGCAGCATCCTCGTCGAAGGGCACCTCGAGACGGCCCTCGCTGAAGGTTGCTCACGCTGTCTGCGCCCGGCGCAGGCGCCGCTCAGCATCGAGCTCCTGGAAGAGGCGCTGCCCTCGATCGACCTCGAGAGCGGCCTGCCGCTCGGCGCAGGGGATGAGCCTGATGTGCTGCGCCTGTCCGATCACCATGAGCTCGACCTCGAGCCGGCCATCCGTGACGCCATCTCCCTCGCGGAGCCCATCGCCCCGCTCTGCCGGCCCGACTGTCCGGGCCTTTGCGAGACCTGTGGTCTCGACCTCACCGATCACCCGGGGCACAGTCACCCCGTCGACGACATCGACCCACGCCTGGCCAGCCTGGCCGGCCTGCGCGACCAGCTGCGCTAGCCTCCACCCCGGCAGCCACCACACAAGAAGGAGCAGAGGTATCCCATGGGAGTCCCCAAGCGACGTGTCTCGAGCACCCGCAAGCGCGAACGGCGCTCGCACCACGCGCTCTCGGTCCCGAGCCTGGAGGAGTGTTCCCACTGCCACCAGCCCAAGCGTTCGCACCACGCCTGCCCCAACTGCGGCTGGTACGGCGGTCGCGAGGCCGTGAAGGTCCGCGAGAAGAAGTCCTCCGATCAGAACGGCTGAGCTGACCATCCAGCACGCCGAGGGGTCCGCCTGACGTGGATGTCGCAGCCCTCAAACGCAGCCGCACGGAAGGCCAGCTCGAGCGTCCCCGAGTGGCCGTCGACGCCATGGGCGGCGACCATGCGCCGGAGGAGGTCGTGCGAGGTGCCGTCGACTGGGCGCGCCTTCACACCGACGTGGAGGTCATCCTGGTGGGTGACGAGGCACGCATCACGCCGTTCATCGACGAGCCGCTTCCGGGCCACGTCAGCATCGTGCACGCCTCCCAACTGGTGGAGATGGATGAGGCGCCCGCGGTCGCCGTCCGCCGCAAGCGCGACGCCAGCATCAACGTGGCCATGCGCCTCGTACGTGACGGGAACGCGGATGCCGTGGTCACCGCCGGGCATACCGGCGCCGGCGTCGCCAGCGCCATCCTCAACCTGAAGCGTCTTCCCGGCGTGGACCGACCAGCGCTGGCGGTACAGATGATCACCGAGACCGGACCACTGACACTGCTGGACATCGGCGCGACCACGGATTCCACCGGCATCAACCTGGCCCAGTACGCGCACATGGGCTCGCTCTTCAGCGAGCGGGTGCTGGGTGTCACCGACCCCACCGTGGCCCTGCTGTCCATCGGCGGCGAGGAGGGCAAGGGAGAGACGCGCGTGCAGGATGCCACCGCGCTGCTCAGGGACGGCCACCTCAACTTCATCGGCAACGTGGAGGGCCGTGACGTCCCCCATCACCCGGCGGACGTCGTGGTCTGCGATGCCTCGGTCGGCAACGTGGTGATGAAGTTCTTCGAGGGCATCTCCACGGTCATCTTCGACATGCTCAAGGCGGAGTTCAAGCGACCCCCGTTCGGTCCGCTGGGCTACCTCTTCATGCGTCCCGGCATCAAGCGCATCCGTAGCCGATTCGACTACGAGAAGCTGGGCGGCTCACCCCTGCTGGGCGTCAACGGCACGGTGCTCATCACCCACGGCAGCGCAAAGCGGCGGATGATCGGATACGCGGTGGAGGTCACCGCCGCTGCCGCGCGCGCCGACATCCCCCGGCGCATCATGGCCACGCTGGCGTCGGAGGGTGTCGACAAGTCGACCGCGCAGCGGAAGGCCGCCGCGCTCCGTCCCCTGCAGGCCGATGCCGCACCGCCCGGGGAGACCGGCGAGGGTGGCTGACGACTCGCCCGCGCGGGGTGCGCCGAGTGCCGGCCCGATGCCCCCGGTGGGCACCGTCCATGAGCCCGAGCGCGAGGGCCGCCAGATCGCCTTGGCCGCGGTCTTCGAGGCCGAGTTCGGTCAACGCACAGCGACCTCAGCCCTGGCTCGCCGCCTCGCGGAAGGCGACATCGGGGACCGAGCCGCAGCCCACGCCGGTCGCATCGTCGAGGCGGTGGTCGCGTACCGCGACAGCATCGACGCGCGCATCGAGGAGGTCGCGCCGACATATCCGGTGGTCCAGCTGGCTCGCATCGATCGCGCATTGCTGCGTTGCGGCATGAGTGAACTGCTACACTGCGCGACGACGCCAGCCCGGGTCGCGATATCGGAGTGGGTCGAGCTCGCTCGGACCTACAGCGGAGAGCCCACCCGGCGGCTGATGAACGGCGCTCTTGGGCGCGTCGCCAGGGAGGCGGCGCAACGAGAGGGGACCGATGGGACGCAAGACCCTGCCGGTTCCGGGAGCGTGAGCGATACAGTGACCACAGCCCATACGGAGGGACCAGCAGAGTGACCGCTTCGACCTACGAGCGACTCAAGAAGATCGTCGTCGAGCAGCTCGGTGTGGACGAGGCCGAAGTCAAGCCCGAGTCTTCGTTCGTGGACGACCTGAACGCCGACTCCCTTGACCTCGTCGAGCTCGTGATGAGCCTCGAGGAGGAGTTCGGTACCGAGATCTCGGATGAGGATGCGGAGCGGATCCGCACCGTCCAGGACGCAGTCGACTACATCGACGAGCACCTCAACCAGTAACCCTCGACCGGGGCCGATGCCTGCGAGCAGCGGCGATCTGGCCGATCGTCTCGGTCTCGTCTTCGACGACCCCGCTCTCCTCATCGAGGCGCTCGTCCACAGCAGCTATGTGAACGAGCACCCCGAGGGCACGACCGACTCCAACGAGCGGCTCGAGTTCCTTGGGGACGCCGTTCTTTCGCTGGTCATGTCGGAGACGCTGTTCAAGCGTCACCGCGACGAACCGGAGGGCGTGCTCACCACCCGTCGAGCTGCCATCGTCTCCACCCGCGGGCTGGCGCGCATCGCGCGCCGTCTGGGTATCGGTGACGCCCTCGTCCTGGGGCAGGGGGCCGAGAACTCCGGGGAGCGAGGCCGCTCCTCCGTGCTGGCCGGCCTGTTCGAGGCCATCGTGGCTGCCATCTATCTCGACCAGGGGCTCGATGCAGCCCGCCGCTTCATCCTCGACGCCGCGGCTCCGGAGCTCGAGTCGCTCGTGTCTGCCGATGACCTCAAGGCACCCAAGAGTCGCCTGCAGGAGCGTGCCTTCGCGGCCAGTGGCCGGGCGCCGGCGTACCGCATCGTCAGCAGCGAAGGCCCCGATCACGATCGGCATTTCGTGGTCGAAGTCGCCATCGACGGTGAGGTCCGTGGCGTGGGCGACGGCCGCAGCCGGCGTGAGGCGGAGACAAGGGCCGCCGAGTCCGCCCTCGCGCGGATGGATGAGCCGCCCGCCGCGGCGGGCGGGGCGCCATGAGCCTGGCTCGTCTGCGCGAGCTGCGCATGGTGGGGTTCAAGTCCTTCGCCGAGCGCACCGTCGTCGAGTTCGGGCCCGGCATCTCCGCGGTGGTGGGGCCCAACGGCAGTGGCAAGTCCAACCTCGCGGACGCCCTGCGCTGGGCCCTCGGTGAACAGGGCCGGGCGCTGCGCAGTCGTCGCGCAGAAGACCTGATCTTCGCCGGCAGCGCCAACCGTCGGGCTGTGGGCATGGCCGACGTGAGCCTCGTCATCGACAACGAGGACCGCCTGCTGTCGGTGGACTTCGCCGAGGTCGAGCTGTCGCGGCGTCTCTTCCGTTCGGGCGAGAACGAGTACCTGCTCAACCGTCAGCGCATCCGGTTGCGCGACCTCGTCGAGCTGCTCGACGACGCCAACATCGCCGACAACGCCTTCCTCTTCATCGGACAGGGCATGGTCGACCAGGCGCTGGCGCTGCGTCCGGAGGAGCGCCGCCCGCTGTTCGAGGAGGCGGCCGGCATCCGCAAGCACCAACGGCGCCGCAAGCGGGCGGAGACCGAGCTGGCCGAGGCAGAGTCCAACCTCGAGCGCGTACGCGACGTGCTCGCCGAGCTGCGCCCACAGGCTCGCCGCCTCGCGGCCCAGGCCGAACAGCAGGAGGCGCGCATGATGGCCGGCGTGGAGCTGGCCGAGGCCCTCGTCGACGGCGCCCGGGCCCGCCTCTCTGCCGCCGAGACCGAATCGCGCCGCCACGCCGAGTCGCTGGCAGCGTCGCGCCGCGAGGCCGATGCTGCCCTCGCAGTGCTGCGTGAGGAGGAGGAGCGCGCAGCAGCCCTCACCCGGGCGCTCTCCGAGCGCGCCGACGCCGAGCAGCAGCTGCGAGAAGCGCTCGACAGGTCCCGCGCTGCGGTGCAACGCATCGAGCTGAGCCGAACGCGCTCGGCCAGCGATTCCGCGGCGCTGGTGCGCGAGCGCCAACGCCTCGCCGAGGAGCGCGCCGCGGCGACCGCGCGTGCCGAGGATGCACGGCGCCGCATGGCGGCCGTGTTGCCGGCGCCCGACCGCGGTGCCGAAGATGCCCTCGAGCAGGCTGAACAGCGCCTCGCCGAAGCGACTCGCGACGCCGAGGAGCTGCGGCAGGCCGGGCGAGCCGATGCCGAGCGTGCCGCCACCGCCCGTGCCGCCCGCGCCCGGCTGGCGAGCGATGCCGAGCGCGCCGCGAGGCGGGCAGCCGAGGCTGAGCGACGTCTGCGCGCACAGGAGGAGCAGGTGGCGACGGCCACCGAGGCGGCCGCGACGGCGGCCGAGCGCGCCGAATCTGCGGCCGAGG
The DNA here is from genome assembly GCA_963712735.1 of uncultured Chloroflexia bacterium. Lineage (GTDB taxonomy): Bacteria > Chloroflexota > Limnocylindria > Limnocylindrales > CSP1-4 > JAFMJV01. The sequence goes on from CAVQIZ010000003.1 coordinate 328,911, forward strand.
CACGAACGCTGGCACATGCCGCCGAGGAGGCCGCTGAACAGGAGGCCGCCACGACCCGTGTCGCCGCCTCCGAGGCCGACGCCGAGGCGTCCGCGGCCAACGAGGCACTCAGCCGCCTGCGTGCTGAGCAGGAGGGCCTGTCTGCCCGGCGCGAAGCGCTGGACCAGCAGCTCGAACAGGGCCTCGACGCCGCGGTACTGCGCTCGGTCCGGGCGCGTGGAGGCCGTCGCTTCAGCGATGGTCTGGAGGTGGAGCCGGAGCTGCGCCTGGCGGTCGAGGCGGCGCTGGGCGAGGTGCTCGCCGGGCTCGTGCTCGACCCTGATGCTGTGCCGGCGCTGGCGGATGCGGCGGCGGTGCTCGTGCTGCGTGATGGCGGTGATGGTCGTCCGCGTGCCGCCGACCGAGCCGCCGCGGGGCTCGTGGACGCCGTCAGCGATGCCGGTGGCGGGGCGCTGTCGGGTGCCTTGCGACTCGATCCCGATGCTCACGCCGCCCGCCTGCTCGCCCGCTGCCTGTGGCTGCCCACGCTGGAGGACGCCCTTTCGCTGCGTGAGCTGCTGCCGCCCGGCTGGCGCCTCGTGACGAAGGAGGGCGTGGTCGTCGACGACCTCGGGGTCATCCGGCCTGCGCCCGCCGTCTCCACGCTGGAGCGTCGCGCCGCGCGCGACGAGGTCGTCCGCCGACAGGAACGCGTGGCCGCCGAGCTCGAGGCAGCGGCGGCACGCGCGGCCACCGCGCAGGAGGCGCGCTCGGCTGCCGAGACCGCCGTTGGCGCCGCGCGCGTGGCGCTGGACACCGCCCGGCGTGAACGGCGGGTAGCCGACGAGACCGAGCGCTCCGCCGCCTCTGCCGCGGAGAATGCCGCCCGTGAGCTGGCCTGGCAGGAGGCGCTCCTGGAGCGCGCCCGCAGCGAAGACACGACCGCCAGCGGCGAATCCCGCCAGCGCACCACCGAGCTCAAGGATCTCGATGACAGCCATGCCGGCGAGGCTGCCAGCCCCGAGGCCCGCAGCGCGCTGGAAGCGCTGGAGGCGCGGGTGGCCACCCTGCGCCGCGAGCGCGATACCGCGGCCGACGTGGCCGGCGAGGCCCGTGCCGCCCGCGAGCGCGCCCTCGAGGACCGCCGCCGGGCCGAGGTCAGCCTGGGCCTGGCCGAAGCGCGTATCGAAGAGCTCGACCGGGAGGAGGTCGCACTCAGCGGCCGCGATGCAGACCTGGTCGCCGAGCGTGAACGGCTGGCCACCGAGCTGGCTGCTGCCCAGGCCATCCTGCAGCGTGAGAGCGAGCGCTTCGAGGCCTCTGTCGCCTCGGCGCGTGACGAGCGCAACGACCTGCTGGCGGCTGAGTCGGCCGCCAGTGCCGCGCGCGAGCGGCTGCGCCTGGCGGAGAGCCGCAGCCGCCAGAGCGAGGTCGCTGAGATGGAAGCGCGGCTGCAGGTCGACGCCGCGCGCGAGGGACTGCTGGTGGAGCTGGCCTCGATCGGCGACGATGGCCTGCACGCACTGCTGACCCACGGCGACCAGGCCGCGCCGGTGCGCTCGACGAGCAGTGACGAACTGCCGGAGCTGCTCGAGTCGGCCCTCGATGCCGCCCTCGAGGCGTGGCGAGGCGGGTCGGATGACGACGAGGCTGCTCCCGAGCCGCCATCGCGCGTGCGCATCGCCGCGCTGCGCCGCCGCTTCAACGATGTCGGTGCCAGCAATCCTTTCGCCGTGCAGGAACTGGCCGAGGTCAAGCAGCGGCTGGAGTCGCTGGAGGCGCAGCGCGAGGACCTGGAGAAGGCCATCCGTGACACGCGCGAGATGATCGCCCGTCTGGGCAGCCTCATGACCGAGCAGTTCCGACAGACGTTCGAGGCGCTCGAGGGCTCGTTCGGTCGGCGCTTCCACCAGCTCTTCGGCGGTGGTGAGGCGCAGCTCTCCCTGACGGATCCCAGCGACCTCGCCAGCACCGGCGTGGAGATCACGGCGCGGCCGCCGGGCAAGAAGCGCCAGCCGCTGGCGATGCTTTCCGGCGGCGAGCGCGCCCTGACCGCGGTGGCCCTGCTGATGGCCATGCTGGAGGTACGACCGGTACCCTTCTGCGTGCTCGACGAGGTGGACGCCGCGCTCGACGAGGCCAACATCGGGCGCTTCTCATCCGCCCTCCGCTCGCTCGCAGAGGAGATCCAGTTCGTGGTCATCACCCACAACCGCGGCACCATCGAGGCGGCCGACGCGCTCTACGGCGTCACCGTCGGTGACGATGCGGTCAGTCGCGTCATCTCGCTGAAGCTGGCCGACCTGCCGGACGACGATCCGCGCCTCGCCGGCGCGGTCCGCGCATGACCGCGCCGGAGCGGGGGGCGTCGCCACCCGAGCGCATCCTGCTGCAGGACGCCTTGCGCCCCACCCGGCAGGGCTTCGCCGAGCGCGTCCGCCACCTGCTGGGCAGTGGCAAGCCCGACGACGAGACGTGGGAGGAGGTCGAGGAGGCACTCATCTCCGCCGACCTGGGCGCCGAGGTCGCGGTCGAGGTCTGCGATCGCGCCAGGGCTCGCACGGACGTGGGGCCGCAGAAGGCGTTGCAGCTGGAGCTGCTCGGGCTGTTCGCCGAGCGCAAGGCCGTGCCCTGGCCGCGGATCCCCGGACCGGGCATCCCGGCGGTCATCCTCGTCGTGGGCGTCAACGGCACGGGCAAGACCACCACCATCGCCAAGCTGGCCTATCGCTTCAAGTCGCTCGGCGCGAAGGTGCTGCTGGCGGCGGCCGACACGTTCCGCGCGGCGGCCATCGAGCAGCTCAGCGACTGGGCCGCACGTATCGACGTGCCGGTCATCGCCCATGCCGCTGGCGCCGACCCGTCGGCAGTGGTCTTCGATGCCATGGATGCCGCCAAGGCCCGCGGGATGGACGTGGTCATCATCGACACGGCCGGCCGCCTGCACACGAAGGCCAACCTGATGGAGGAGCTGGCCAAGATCCGGCGCACCATCGGCAAGCGCATCCCCGAGGCACAGCCGGAGGTGCTCTTCGTGCTCGACGCCACCACCGGTCAGAACGGGTTGATGCAGGCGAAGGCCTTCGATGAGTCGTCGGGCCTGACGGCCATCGCCCTGACCAAGCTCGACTCCACGGCCAAGGGCGGCGTGGCCTTCGCCATCGAGCGCTCGACGAACGTGCCGGTCCTGTTCGTGGGCCTGGGCGAGAAGATGACCGACCTGCGCGACTTCGACCCCAACGCCTTCGTGGCCGCGCTCTTCGCCGTCGAGGGATCGTCGATCCGCCTAGCTCCCGGCTGGCGCCGCTAGACTGAGCTGCATGTTCGACGCTCTTTCCGATCGCCTCCGTCTCGCTCTCTCCGGCCTCACCGGGCACGGCCGTATCAGCGAGGACGACGTCAATGTCGCCATGCGCGAGATCCGGCTGGCCCTGCTGGAGGCAGACGTCAACTACAAGGTCGTCAAGGACTTCGTGAGGCGCGTGAGGGAGCGTGCCGTCGGCGCCGAGGTCATCGAGAGCGTCAACGCCGGCCAGATGGTGGTCAAGATCGTGCACGAGGAGCTCACCACCATCCTCGGCGCGGGCGACCGTACCTTCCGCTACGACGGCTCGCCGGCCGTCATCGCGATGGTCGGCCTGCAGGGCTCGGGCAAGACCACCTCGTCGGCCAAGCTCGCGCGCTGGATCGTGCGCCAGGGCCGCCAGCCGATGCTGGTGGCTGCCGATCCATACCGGCCGGCAGCAGTGGAGCAGCTCATCACGCTGGGCAAGAGCCTCGACATCCCGGTCTACAGCGCCCCGCCGGGAACACGCGTGGTGGATATCGCCAGCGGCGCCGTGGCACAGGCGAGGCAGACCGGTCGCGATGTGGTCATCCTGGACACTGCCGGTCGCTTGCAGGTCGACGAGGCGTTGATGGCCGAGATCCGCGAGGTCCACGCCGCGGTGGCGCCGAAGGAGACCCTGCTGGTGGTGGATGCCATGGTCGGCCAGGAGGCCGTCTCGGTGGCAGAGGCCTTCCACGCCAACACACCGGTCAGCGGTCTCGTGCTGACGAAGATCGACGGTGATGCTCGTGGTGGCGCAGCGCTCTCGATCTCCGCCGTCAGCGGCCTGGCCGTGAAGTTCATGGGTACCGGTGAGAAGACCGATGCCCTGGAGGTCTTCCACCCCGATCGCCTCGCTGGGCGCATCCTGGGCATGGGCGACGTGGTCAGTCTCGTCGAGCGTGCCCAGGAGTCCTACGACGCCAAGGAAGCCGAGAAGCTCGCCGAGAAGCTCAAGAAGAACGCCTTCACCCTCGACGATTTCCTCGAGCAGATGCAGCAGGTCAAGAAGATGGGGCCCCTGGGCTCGATCATCGACATGATCCCCGGCCTCGGCGGCGCCGCCAAGCAGGCGCAGCAGGCCATCGATCGCGGCGAGCTGGCGCGCGTCGAGGCCATCATCCGCTCCATGACGCTCGAGGAGCGCAACGATCCGGGCATCCTCAACGCCTCTCGCCGCCGGCGCATCGCACGCGGCTCCGGCACCAGCCTGCCGGAGGTCAACCGACTGGTGAAGCAGTTCGGCGAGATGCAGCGCGTGATGAAGATGATGCGCGGCCGGGGGGGCAGGATCCCCGGCCTGCCCATGGGACCCCTGTCCTAGGTCGAGGGCGGCCCGTTGGGTGAGACAATAGCGGCGTTGAGTTCGTCCAACCCTCGTCACACCAGGTCTCGGAGGTAGCAATGTCATCCCCAGCAGCGTCTCCTGCACGCGGTCGCCGCGGCCTCTGGCGTTGGGCCGTCGCCCTTGTCGCCACGGTCGCCCTCGTCATCTCCGGCTCAGGCCTTGTCGTGTTCGCCCAGAACGGTGCCGGCGAGTCCCAGGGACCGGCCTTCGTCCCGGCCGAGACGCCGATCTACCTCGAGGCGCGCCTGGACATGCCTGCTGGGCAGGGTGACGCCTTGGCACAGATGCTCACCGCCTTCCCCGGCTTCGCCGATGCTGGCAGCTTCGACATGAAGCTCGATGAGGTCGTGGCGGGCCTGGCCGGCGAGATGGGGCTCGACGGTGCTGAGGTCGACCTCATCGGCGATGTCCTGACCGGCGAGATCGGTCTTGCCGTGGGTGATCTCGAAGGCGCCATGTCCGGCGGCAGTGATCCCGCCGTGCTCATCGGGCTGGCCGTGGCCGATGCCGAGCTGGCCGCCTCCATGCTCGCCTCGATGGCCGGCGACGTCAGCGAAGAGACGTACGGCGACACCACCATCCTCACGGACATGACCACCAGCGGTGCCGTCCACGACGGCTGGATGCTGCTCTCCAACGACATCACGCAGGTACAGGCGGCCATCGACGTGCTCGACGGCAACACCCCCAGCCTGGCCGATGACGCCGGCTTCTCGACCGCGTTCGCGCGAGTGCCCAGCGGGCACCTGGGCGCCGCCTACGTCGACATGCAGTCCTTCGCGTCCTTCATCGACCTGGCCGGCATGATGGCCACGGGCCAGACCGGCATGGAGCTGCCCGTGGGCGACCTGGCAGCGATGCTGCCGGTGGACATGGTCATGTTCCTGGCCGCCGAGCCCGATCGCATGAACCTGGAGGTGCTGGTCACGCCGGGAGAGTCGACACCCGGCGCGCCTGTCGGCGACTCGGAGCTGGCCAACGTGTTCCCGGCCGACACCCAGCTCTACGTGGAGACACGTGAGCTCGGCAGCGGCGTCGAGACGGCGCTCAACGGTCTCGTCGACCTGCTGGCCACACAGGCCGAGATGATGCCCAGCGACGGCGCCATGGGCGGCCTCGGAGACATCGAAGCGCTGCTCGGCGAGGACAGCCCCATCACCAGCCTGCTGGGCGCGCCCCTGCCGCAGGTCCTCGACTTCGTGGAGGACGCTGCCATCGGCGCCAGCCTGAGCTCGGATGGCCTCTGGGTCGGCATGGCCGGCGAGGTGTCCGACGAGGCCATCGCCGAGGATCGGGTGGGCAACCTGCTCGCGCTGCTCCGCCTCTTCGGTGGGGACCCCGCCCAGACCGGCATCAGCGTCGAGACCGCGATGGTCGGCGATACAGAGGTCACCACCATCATGCTCCCGCTCGATGACCTGGTCGCGGGGTCGGGCCTGCCCATCACGCTCGGCGACAGCATCAGCGTGGCCGTCAGCGGCGGCGAGCTCCTCCTCGGCACGGGTGACTTCGTGGAGGCGGCCCTGAGCGGTGACACCGCCGGTTCGCTGGGAGCCAGCGCTGCCTACGCCGACGCCATCGGCGAGGACAGCGTCAACGCCGGCCTGATGTACATGAACGTGAGTTCACTGCTCGCGTCGCTCGATCCGCTGCTGTCGGCGGTGATGCCCGAGTGGGCCGACATCGCGCCCTACGCCACGGGCGTCGATCGCATCGTCCTCCTCAGCACCGCTGATGACGGCGTGGCCCATACGCGCATGACCGCTATCGTCAACCAGTAATCCGCGTACGCGGTACCATTCGCCGGGCATCGCCAAGCGGTGCCCGGCGTTCTCATGCCTGCGTGACGTTTCGCTGGCGGCAACGCATACGCCCCACAGGAGGTCTCCGAAACCCTTGGCAGTCCGAATCCGCCTCACCCGAGTCGGCGCGACCAAGCAGCCCAGCTACCGCTTCGTCGTCGCTGATAGCCGCAACGCCCGCGATGGACGCTCCATCGAGACGCTGGGTCACTACAACCCGCGCAGCGAGCCCGTCGAGATCAACGTCGACGCCGAGAAGGCCACCAAGTGGATGCAGCAGGGCGCCAAGCCCTCCGCCACCGTCGAGCGCCTCTTTCGTCGGGTCGGCATCCTGCCCGACGCCAAGTAACGATGGCAGCCGTCGAGCTGGTCACGTTCGTGGCCAAGTCCCTGGTCGATGACCCCGACGCCGTGAGCGTGGAGGTCCACGAGGAAGATGGTGGCCAGGTCATCGAGCTGAGCGTGGCCGAGGATGACATGGGCAAGGTCATCGGCCGCAATGGCTCCGTGGCCAAGGCCCTGCGCACGCTCCTGAAGGTCGTAGCCACCCGCGAGGGTGAGTCCATCTCGCTGGAGATCGTCTAGCCAGAGGTGGCGACACCCGCCGACGAGCGTGTCACCGTCGGGCTCGTGCACGGACTCCACGGGCTGCGGGGTGCTGTCCGTGTCGAGGTCCTGAGTGATGACCCCGAGCGCTTTGCCGTTGGCTCCGTGCTGTTCGTCGAGGGCGACTCGCGGCCGTTGACCATCGATTGGACCGGGCCGGCCAATCCGGGCCTGCTGGTGAGCTTCGCCGAGATCCAGTCGCGCGAGGCAGCCGACTTCCTGCGCCAGCGATATCTCGAGGCGCTGTCGGGCGAGCCACTACCCCCGGACACGTACTACTGGCACCAGGTCGAGGGCCTGACGGTCAGCACCACGACGGGAGAGACGCTGGGGGCCGTGGTCGACGTCTTCCGTGCCGGGGGAGGGGAGGTCTACGTGGTCCGGGGGGGCGACCGTGGCGAGATCCTCGTGCCAGCGGTCAGCGACATCGTCCTGGAGCTCGATCCGGCGGCGGGACGACTGGTGGTCGACCCGGTCGCGCTCGATCTGCCGCAGAAGCCACCGCGCAGGCGGCGCCGACACGAGCTCACGCGAGAGGAGCGCAAGGCCGCGCGCAAACGTCCGCGCAAGGTGCCCGGAGGGGGCTGATGCGCATCGATGTCATCACCCTGTTCCCCGCCATCTTCCCCGGGCCGCTGGCCGAGTCGATCCCCGGGCGCGCCCTCGACCGCGGCCTCGCCGAGCTCCACGCGCACGACCTGCGCCAGTGGGGCCTGGGCCGGCACCGCTCCGTCGACGACTACCCCTATGGAGGCGGCGCGGGCATGATCCTGCGTCCGGAGCCGGTGGCCGACGCGCTCGACGCCGTCGCCCCGATCGGCTCCGACGCGACTCGCATCCTGCTCGATCCCGGCGGCGAGCCCTTTCGCCAGGCTTGCGCCCAGGACCTGGCCGAGCGGCCACACCTCGTGTTCGTATGCCCGCGCTACGAGGGCATCGACGAGCGCGTGCGCTCGCTGGTCGACCTCGAGCTCTCCGTCGGCGACTTCGTGATGTCTGGCGGGGAGATCCCGGCGCTGGCGGTCATCGACGCCGTGCTGCGCCTGCTGCCCGGCGCCATCGACGATGCCTCGACGGCGGAGGAGTCGTTCTCGCACGGCCTGCTCGAGTATCCACAGTGGACCCGTCCAGCGGAGTTCCGCGGCCAGACCGTGCCGCAGATCCTGGTCAGCGGCGATCACGGCGCCGTGGCCGCCTGGCGCCAGCAGCAGGCGATCGAGCGGACCCGGCGCAGCCGCCCGGACCTGCTCGCTGACGAGGGTCGCGACGACGCCTGAACGGGGCTGTGCCCGAGCGTGCCCGCCAAGCCTGCTATACTCCGCCATCGACCCAGACAGGAAGCCCCTGCCCACGTATGCCCGCCGCTGACAGCGGCCGAGGCTCCACCGCCAGGAAGTGACGCCAGTGACCGTTCTCGACGAGATCGTCGCCGACCAGATCCGAACCGACCTGCCAGAGATCGCACCGGGCGACACCGTGCGCGTCTCGGTCAAGGTGGTCGAGGGCAATCGTGAGCGCATCCAGGTCTTCGAAGGCACGGTCATGCGCATGCGTGGCGGCGGCATCACCCGCTCCATCACCGTGCGTGCGCTTCGTAGCGGCGTCGGTGTCGAGCGAACCTTCAAGGTCAACTCGCCCCGTATCGACAAGATCCAGGTGGTACGCCATGGCGTGGTCCGCCGCAAGCAGCTGTACTTCCTGCGCAAGCGTGTGGGCAAGGCCGCCACGTTGCGCGAGCGACGCGCCTAGACCCGATCGCGGCCGACCCGGCCGCCGCCCCCGCACGAGGACCCGCGCCACGGCACGCGCGGAGCCCCGCTAGCATCCGCCCCGTGCCACCTCGCCAGCCGCACCTGAAGGCCGAGTACGCGTTATGGCGCGCTGGTTCGCGCCTCGTCGTGGGCGTGGACGAGGTCGGGACCGGTGCCCTCTGCGCGCCCGTGATCGCGGCCGCGGTGCTGGTCAGGCCGCACACGCGCAAGATCCCCGGCGTCCGTGACTCCAAGACGCTGAGCACGCGTCAGCGTGAGCGACTCGTGGACCACATCAAGGCGCGCAGCCTGGCCTGGGGTATCGGCGCCGCCTCCGTGGTCGAGATCGAGCGGCTCAACGTGCGCAACGCGACCTTCCTGGCCATGCGCCGCGCGCTGCGTCGGCTCCCGCCGTACGACCACGTGCTGGTGGACGGCCAGAAGATCAGCGGCATGGAAGAGCTGATGGGGCCGTTCACGCCGATCGTGAAGGGCGATGCGTCCTCGTATGCCATCGCCTGTGCCTCGGTCGTGGCCAAGGTCACTCGCGACCGCCTGCTGGCGCGCCTGGCGCTGCGCTATCCGGGCTACGGTTGGGAGCACAATGCCGGCTACGCCACGCGCGATCACGTCGCCGGCCTGCAGGCGCTGGGCATCAGCCCGCACCATCGTCGCAGCTACCAGCGCATCCGCGGCATCCTCGAAGGTCAGCAGCTCGTGCTGACACTGGAGGGTGATACCGACGCACAGGAGGTGGACCGGTAGGAGCGTGGCTCGGCCGGGCCGACAAGCGCCGGATAGGCCCCCGTGAGGTTCCGGCAAAGTGGGGGTCAGCAGGCTGGGCACATGTCCCGACCACCCCTGGCCCGACCACCCGCCGGTCCGCGTGGCCGGGTGGGGGCCGCCGCCGAGGATGCTGCGGCGGCCCACCTGGCGCGGGCAGGCTGGGCGGTGCTGGCGCGGAACCTGCGCCTGGACCGGGATGAGGTCGACATCCTGGCGCGGGAGGGCGGTCCAGGTGGAGTGCTCGTGGTCGTGGAGGTCCGGTCGGTCTCGGGTCGATCGTTCGGCTCGCCGCTGGAATCGGTCGACCGACGCAAGGTCTCGCGTCTCTACCGCGCCGCGATGGCGCTGCGGCGCGAAGGGCATCCGACCCTGTCGCCATCGCTGCTGCGTGGCCGAGGGTGGCGCGTGGACCTGCTGACCATGCGCCGCGGTCAGGAAGGCTGGATCGTGGAGCACCACCTGCGCGGCCTGGCGCCACCCTGACGGAGGCCGCCTTCGCGCTCGTCGTCGCCGCTCGCCGTGGGCGCTCGGGGGCAGCTCCGTGATAGACTCCCGCGGGCCCCCGACCACGAGGGTCCCATGAGCGCAGCGCCAGCTGCGCATCACACACGCGTCGCCGCTCCCCGCAGGGGTGCCGCGCGGCCCGGATGGGCCGTCGGTCTGCGGATCACGAGGCGCGCGGAGGAACAACCGCACAGGAGGTCCACGCCCCATGCCGTCCATCTCGATGCGCCAGCTGCTTGAGGCCGGTGTCCACTTCGGGCACCAGACTCGCCGTTGGAACCCCAAGATGAAGCCCTTCATCTTCGCCGAGCGCAATGGCATCCACATCATCGACCTGGCCCAGACGGTGGCCCTGCTCGAGGAGGCGCTCGACTTCGTGAGCGAGACGGTCGCCAACGGTGACTACGTCCTCTTCGTGGGGACCAAGAAGCAGGCTCAGGAGCCGGTCCACGACGAAGCCATCCGTGCCGAGATGCCCTACGTCAACCACCGCTGGCTGGGCGGCATGCTCACCAACTTCGTGACCATCCGCAAGCGTGTCGGCCTGCTTGACCAGCTGGAGGCACGCAAGACGAGCGGGGACCTGGACCGCCTCTCCAAGAAGGAAGCCTCGCGGCTGACCGATGAGATGGCCCGCCTCGAGCTCAAGCTCGGTGGCGTGCGCAAGATGCGGCGGCTGCCGGGCGCGATCTTCGTCGTCGACCCGCTGCGCGAGAAGATCGCCGTGACCGAGGCGCGACGCCTGGAGATCCCCGTCATCGCCACCGGCGACACCAACGTCGACCCCGACATGATCGACTACATCATCCCCGCCAACGACGACGCCATCCGTTCCATCCGGCTGCTGTGCAAGCTCGTCGCCGACGCCGCGATCGAAGGGATGGGCGCCCGCGCCGCCCGTGCTGCCGAGGAGCCGGTGATCAGCGCCGATGTCAGCGATGCCGAGACCGCCAGCGACGAGATGGTCGCCGCGGTGGCAGCCGGCGGCACCTACAGCTTCGCTCCCGAGCCCGACGAGGACGAGGCCGTCCTGCCGGGCGAGGAGCCGGCCGCAGCGCCCGCTGAGGGCGCCCCGGCCGATGGCGCGGCTGAGGATACGGCGGCGCAGGCCGCCGCAGCGGCCCCTGCCCCGGTCGAGGCGCCGGCGAGCGAGGAGCCCGCGGCCGCGGAGGCTGAGGCAGGGGAGGCCACAGCGGAGCCCAAGCCCCGGAAGACGCCCGCCAAGAAGACCACCAAGGCGAAGGCCACCGCCACCAAGGCCGACGACGCCCCGGGTGACGCGGAGGCGGCACCCGCCACCGAAGAGGTGGCACCCGCCAGCGAGAGCGAGACGACCGACGAGGCCTCCGACGAGGCTGCTTCCTAGCTACCGAGACGAAAGGGATAGCCACCAGCATGGCAACTGCGATCACGCCCGCACAGGTCAAGGACCTTCGCGACCGCACGGGAGCGGGCTTCATGGACTGCAAGAAGGCGCTCGAGGAGACCGGCGGCGACATCGAGGCCGCCATCGAGTTCCTCAAGGAGAAGGGCCAGGCCAAGGCCGCCGGCAAGGCCGGCCGTGAGGCTCGCGAGGGCCAGGTCGCCTCGTACATCCACGCCGGTGGCCGGCTCGGCGTGCTCATCGAGGTCAACAGCGAGACCGACTTCGTCGCTCGCAACGAGGACTTCCAGCGGCTCGTCAGGGACATCGCCATGCAGGTGGCCGGGCTGGCTCCGAAGTACGTCACCATCGAATCCATCCCTGCGGCTGACCTCGAGGCCAAGAAGGCAGAGCTCCTCGCCGACGAGGCCACCCTGCAGAAGCCGGCCGAGATCCGCGAGAAGATCGTCGAGGGCCAGCTCAACAAGTGGTACAAGGACGTCGTGCTCTACGAGCAGACCTTCCGCGACACCGAGCTGACCGTGGGCCAGCTGGTCACCGAGGCGGTCGCGCGCATCGGTGAGAACATCCGCGTCCGCCGCTTCGTCCGCTATGAGCTCGGGGAAGCGCTGTGACCGACGGCTCCCTCCGAGCCGCTGAGGCCGCGTCGCCCGTCGAGGGCGCCCGCTACGGTCGTATCCTGCTCAAGCTCTCGGGTGAGGCCCTGCTTGGATCGCGCCAGTACGGTGTCGATCCTGCGAAGTGCGGCTTCATCGCGGAGCAGGTCCGCATCGCCCACGATGCCGGTGTGGAGGTCGCCATCGTCGTCGGTGGCGGCAACATCTTCCGCGGGCTCGCCGCGGCGGCCAAGGGCATGGACCGTGCCACCGGTGACTACATGGGGATGCTGGCCACCGTCATGAACGGCCTTGCCCTGCAGGACGCCATGGAATCGGCCGGCATGGAGACGCGCGTCATGACCGCCATCGGCATGAACGAGGTCGCGGAGCCCTACATCCGGCGTCGGGCGCTGCGCCACCTCGAGAAGGGCCGCGTGGTCATCCTGGCCGCCGGCACGGGCAACCCGTACTTCACGACGGACACGGCAGCTGCCCTGCGCGCCGTGGAGATGGGTGCCGCGATGCTGCTGAAGGCCACCAAGGTGGACGGTGTCTACAGTGCCGATCCGGTCACGGACTCGTCGGCGATCCGCTACGACGAACTGACCTACACCGACGTCCTCGCGAAGCGGCTGGGGGCGCTGGATTCGACGGCAGTCAGCCTGTGCATGGACAATGACATGCCCATCCTCGTCTTCGATATCAACCGGGAAGGCAACATCAGTCGTGCCGCGCTCGGTGAGCCGGTCGGAACGCTTATCCATGGAGGGACGAACGCATGAGTGATGCCCAGGACCAGTCGGTCGACGCGCGCATGTCGGCGGCCGTCGAGGCGATGGACCGTGACTTCAACCACATCCGCACCGGTCGCGCCTCGACATCGCTCGTCGAGCGCATCCAGGTCGACTACTACGGCACTCCGACCCCGCTCAACCAGTTGGCCAGCATCAGCGTCCCCGAGTCGACCACCGTGGTCATCCAGCCGTGGGACCGCGGCGTCCTCGGCGCCATCGAGAAGGCCATCCAGAAGAGCGACGTGGGCATCACGCCCAACACCGACGGAACGGTCGTGCGCCTCAACATCCCGCCCCTCACCGAGGAGCGGCGCAAGGAGCTGGTCAAGCTCGTCCACAAGCGCATGGAAGAGGCCAAGGTCGAGATCCGCAACCATCGTCGCGACGCCGTCGACGCCATCCGCAAGGCGGAGAAGTCCGCCGAAATCGGTGCCGATGAGGCGCACCGCCAGCAGGAGACCGTCGACCAGCTGACGCACAAGTGGACCGACGAGGTGGACCGCGTGGGTGCCGCCAAGGAGGCGGAGGTCCTGGAGGTCTAGGTGCCTGCAGCGTCGGTGGCGAAGCGCACGGACGGGCCTCTCGGCGCTTCCGATCCCGGGGAGCGCCTGCCCCGACACGTCGCCATCATCATGGACGGCAACCGTCGCTGGGCCCGCGCTCGCGGGGTGGCCGAAGTACAGGGCCACGCGGCTGGGGTCGAAGCCATCCGGCCCATCGTGGAGCACGCCGTCGAGCGTGGTATCCGGGTGCTGACGATCTACGCCTTCAGCCGTGAGAACTGGCAGCGCTCGAGCCTGGAGGTGGAAGCGCTGATCGGTCTGCTCGAGGCGACCATCCGCGACGAGACGCCGCGCCTCATCGAGGAGGGCGTGCAGGTGCGCCTGGCGGGACGACTCGACGAGCTGCCGGCCGGGACCCGGGCATCCATCGAGCAGGCCATCCTCGCCACGGCGGGTGGTGGGAGGATGGTGCTGAACGTCGCCTTCAACTACTCCTCGCGCACCGAGATCATCGACGCGGTGCGTGCCTACGTCGACGACGGCAACAACCTCGCGCAACTCGACGAGGAAGCGCTGGGGTCGTACCTCTACACCGCCGATCTGCCCGATCCCGACCTGCTCATCCGTACCGGCGGCGATCAGCGCATCAGCAACTTCCTGCTGTGGCAGGCAGCCTACGCCGAGCTCTACTTCTGTGACCGCTTCTGGCCAGACTTCGGACCAGCCGAGCTCGATGCCGCCATCGCCGAGTTCGCGCGCCGCGCGCGCAGGTTCGGGCGCTAGGGGGGCGGTCCATGCGCGAGCGCGCCATCTCGGCGGCGGTCATCGCCGCGGTCGTCATCGCTGTCTTCCTCCTGGGCCAGCCGTGGCTCACGTTCGGCATCGCCGCACTCTCGTTGCTCGCCGCGTTGGAGGTCTTCCGCCTGCTGCCACCGGCCGGCTTCCCCGTCGAGCCGCTGCCGGGCGTCATCCTGCCCCCGCTGCTGGTGCTGGCGATGGGCCTCGACATCGTCGACGTGGGAGCCATCGCGCTGTACATGGCGGCGGTCCTGATCGTGCTGGCCATCGATGGCTTCCGCCGACCTGACGTGCGTGACGGCTTCCTGGCCTGGGTCGGCGGGACCTTCGGGGCCACCTACGCCGCCCTGCTGGCCTTCATGGCAGCCATCCTGGTGGTTGCCCCGGACGTGCCCTCGGGCGCCCTGCTGGGCGGTTTCCTGAGCGCCGGGCAGACGTGGCTCCTGGTGCTGGTGCTGACGGTCTGGTCGTTCGACACGTTCGCCTACCTTGCGGGCCGAACCTTCAAGCGTGGCCGTTTCCTCAACCACATCTCGCCCAACAAGACCTGGAGCGGCGTGATCGGCGGCACGGTCGCGGCCATCGTCGTGGCCGGCGCCCTGGTGGCGGCCGCCGGCCAGTGGCTGCCGGGCGGCCTGCTGCTGGGCCTGTGCGTGGCGGTCGCCGGGCAGGCCGGCGACGTCGCCGAATTGATGCTCAAGCGCACCGCCGGAGCCAAGGACTCGGGTAGCCTCATCCCCGGTCACGGGGGCATCCTCGATCGAGTCGATTCGTTCCTGTTCGCGGCCCCGGTCGTCTACGCCTACCTGCTGATCGTGGCCTGATGGCCGTTCGCGACGAGCGGCCGTCGCTGCCGACGGGCGTGGCGCTGCTCGGCTCGACCGGCTCCATCGGCCGCCAGACCATCGACGTGCTGACCTCCGCCGCCGACGGCCGTTTCGACGTCGTCGCCCTGGCGGCGGGGCGGGACGCGCAGACGCTGTCCGAGCAAGCCCTGCGCCTGCGACCCCGCCAGGTCAGCCTGGCGGACCGCGACGCCGCGGCCCGCCTGGAGCTGCCCGACGGCTGCGAGGTCGTCGATGCGGCCGACGCCATGGTGCAGATGGCCACGCGTGACGACGTGGACCTGGTCATCGTGGCCACCGGTGGCGTGGTCAGCCTGCGCCCGGTGCTGGCGGCTCTCCGGGCAGGCAAGGTCGTCGCCACGGCCAACAAGGAAACGCTGGTCTCCGCTGGGCACCTGGTGATGCCGTTGGCCCAGCAGCTTGCCGACGCGGCGCTGCTGCGCGAACCGGCTTCACCGATGGCTTCGCCACTGGCCTGGCTGCGGCCCATCGACTCGGAGCACTCGGCCATCTGGCAGTGCCTTGCCGGCGAGGATCCGGGCAGCGTGGCACGGCTCATCCTGACGGCCTCGGGCGGCCCCTTCCGCGAGTGGACTGCCGCGCGCATGGCGACGGCGCGCCCGGAAGATGCCCTCAGGCATCCCAACTGGGTCATGGGCGCCAAGATCACCATCGACTCTGCCACCCTCATGAACAAGGGCCTGGAGGTCATCGAGGCGCACTGGCTATACGATGTGCCCTACGAGGACGTCCACGTCCTCATCCACCCCCAGAGCCTGGTGCACTCGCTCGTCGAGTTCGTCGATGGCTCACAGAAGGCCCAGTTGGGCCTACCGGACATGCGCATCCCCATCCAGTACGCGATCACCTATCCCCAGCGTGCCGCTGGGCCGGCCCCCCGGCTCGACCTCACGGAGCACTCCAGCATGACCTTCGAAGCGCCGGACGAGACGCGGTTCCCGGCGATCACCATCGCCCGAGCGGCCGGCATCGCCGGTCCCGGGGCCACGGCTGCGCTCATCGCCGCCGACGACGTCGCCGTCGAGCGTTTCCTCGCGGGTGAGCTTTCCTATCCGGGCATGGCCCAGCTGGTGGAGTCGGCCGTGGTCCGCTTCGGCGTGAGCCATGTGCCGGCGCTGGAGGAGCTGGAGTCGATCGACCGCGAGGTACGGGCCTGGGCTCGCGCGGTCGAGGCGGTGAGCCTGTGATGTTCGACGGACTGATCAACATCCTGCTCTTCCTCTCCATCCTCACGATCCTTGTGCTGCTGCACGAGCTGGGACACTTCGTGACCGCGCGCCTGGCCCACGTCAAGGTCCACGAGTTCGGCATCGGCTTCCCGCCCAGGGCCCGCGTCCTGTTCACCCGCGGCGACACCACCTACACGCTCAACTGGCTGCCCATCGGCGGCTTCGTGCGCATGGAGGGGGAGACGGTCAGCCCGGCCGACGGCACCGAATTCGAGCGAGGAACGTGCCCAGCGCGAGGAGCGTGAGCGCCTGGCCGATGAGGAGTCGCTGGACCCGAGCGCGTTCGTCAACCAGCGGCTGTGGAAGCGGCTGGTCGATCCTGGCCTCGGGCTCGGTGGTCAACCTGGTGCTGGCGTTCGTCATCTTCACCGTCATCGCCCTCGTGGCCCAACCGGTCTACTCCGTGCGGCTGGCCAACGTGATACCCGACTCGCCCGCCGCGGAGGCCGGGCTCGTGGGCGGCCAGTTCATCGAGTACGAGCTGCACGAGGTGCTCGACGAAGACGGCGATCCGACCGGGGAAGTCATCCCGTACGCGGTCTACGACGAGACCGGCGACACCATCCTGGCCATCGACGGCCAGAGCTTCGCGGTGTTCGACGACTACGCGCGGGCCGCCAGCGACGGGGTCGAGGACTTCCGCATCGCGCCGCTCGAGTACCTGGCCGACCGACCCTCGCAGACGGTCACCATCACCGTGCAGCATGCCGACGGCAGCGTCGAGGACGTGGAAGCCACGCTGCGCACGGCCGCGGAGATCGCTGCGGGCGAGGGCGCGCTCGGGTTCCAGCCAGGAGCCTACGACTACGAGCAGGCCTCCAACGACCTGGGGGATGCCATGGTCATCGGCTTCGAGCAGACGGTGGCGACGTCGACGCTGGTGCTGAAGGCCGTGGGCAACATCGTCGTCGGTCTGCTCAGCGGATCCGGCGAGGCGCTGAACGACGTGGCCGGTCCGGTGGGCATGGTCGGAGCCGTGGGTACGGTGCGCGAGGGCTTGCCGCCGGTGTTCCTGCTCTGGTTCGTGGGCCTGATCTCGGCCAACCTCGGTGTCATCAACCTTCTGCCCATCCCGCCGCTCGACGGCAGCCGCATGGTCATGGGCGTGGTGCAGGCGGCCAGCGGCAACCGCGTCAGCCCGGCTGCGGAGCGGCTCGTCTACTTCACCGGCTGGGTGGCCCTGATGCTCTTCCTGGTGGCGGTCACGTTCAACGACGTCGGACGGCTGTTCGGGTGAGCGAGGGCGAGCGCCCGTCGCGTCGCCGGACCGTGACCGTCGATGTCGGCGGCGTGACCATCGGCTCGTCGGCGCCAGTGGTGGTCCAGTCCATGACCAACACCGACACGGCCGATGCCGACGCGACGGCGCTGCAGGTGGCGGCGCTGGCGCACGCCGGCAGCGAGCTCGTTCGCATCACCGTCAACAACGAGGCCGCCGCCGTCGCCGTGCCGCTCATCCGTCGCAAGCTCGACGACCTGGGTGTGGCGGTGCCGCTCATCGGCGACTTCCACTACAACGGCCATCAGCTGCTGGTCGAGCACCCCGACATGGCCGCGGCGCTGGCCAAGTACCGCATCAATCCCGGTAACGTCGGCTCCAAGCGCCGCGACGAGAACTTCGCCACCATCGTGCGTGTCGCCATGGACCATGACCGGCCCGTCCGCATCGGCGTCAACTGGGGCTCGCTCGACGCGGACCTTCTGACCGAGCTGATGGACGCCAACGCCCGCGCGGCAGCGCCCGCCGAGGCCCGCGAGGTCATGATCGAGGCCATGCTGCAGTCGGCGCTGCGCTCGGCCGAGCTGGCCGAAGCGACGGGCCTGGCCCACGACCGCATCATCCTGAGCGCCAAGGTCAGCGGCGTGCGCGACCTCGTCGACGTCTACCGCGAGCTGGCGCAGCGCTGTGACTACCCCCTCCATGTCGGCCTCACCGAGGCCGGCATGGGCATGAAGGGCATCGTGGCGTCAGCGGCAGGGCTGGCCATCCTGCTCGACGACGGTATCGGCGACACCATCCGCGTCTCGCTCACGCCGCGCCCCGGCGGCGACCGCACCGAGGAGGTGCAGGTGGCGATGCAGGTGCTGCAGTCGCTGGGCCTGCGCTCCTTCCGGCCGCAGGTGAGCGCCTGTCCCGGCTGTGGTCGCACGACGAGCACGTTCTTCCAGGAGATGGCCGAGCGCATCGAGGGTCACATCGCGGAGCGCATGCCGGCCTGGTCACAGCAGTACCCGGGCGTGGAGGACCTCTCCGTGGCGGTCATGGGCTGCGTGGTCAACGGCCCGGGCGAGTCCAAGCACGCCGACATCGGCATCAGCCTGCCGGGCACCTTCGAGGAGCCCAAGGCACCGGTGTTCATCGATGGCGCACTGCACGACACGCTGCGCGGCGATGGCCTGGTCGAGGAGTTCATCGGCATCCTCGAGGACTACATCGATCGTCGCTACGGTTCGGCCGCGGGTTCGGCCGCCCGGCGCAGCTGACCGCGACGCTGCCGCTCCCCACACGCCCGGGCGCGGCGCGCACCCCGGCTGCGCTACGATTTCGGAGCCCGCAGCCATCGACCCACCAGGAGGCCCTGTGTCCAAGTCCGGTTTCGTCAGCGAGCTGACGCGTCAGTCGGAGGATTTCCCCGGCTGGTACAACGATGTCGTCCTGAAGGCGCAGCTGGCCAGCTACTCGCCCGTCCGTGGCTGCATGATCATCCGGCCCTACGGCTTCGCCATCTGGGAGTCGATGCGCGATGAGCTCGACCGCTACATCAAGGCCACCGGCCACGACAACGTCTACTTCCCGCTCTTCGTGCCCAAATCGCTGCTCGACCGTGAAGCCGACCACGTCGAGGGCTTCGACCCGCAGGTGGCCTGGGTCACCCGCGCAGGCGGCAACGAGCTGGACGAGCCGCTGGCCATCCGCCCCACCAGCGAGGCCATCATCGCCGAGGCGGTGAAGGACTGGATCCAGTCGTACCGCGACCTGCCGCTGCTGATGAACAGCTGGAACAACGTCGTGCGCTGGGAGATGCGGACGCGCCTGTTCCTGCGCACGGCCGAGTTCCTGTGGCAGGAGGCCCACACCTTCCACGCCAGCGAGCAGGAGGCGGCCGAGGAGGTCGCGGTCGGTCTCGCCGGCTACGTCAAGGTGTCCGAGGAGTGGCTGGCCATCCCCGTCATCCAGGGCCGCAAGAGCCCCGCGGAGACCTTCCCCGGCGCGAACTACACCCATGCCGTCGAGGCCATGATGCGCGACAGGAAGGCGCTGCAGGCGGGCACCAGCCACATGCTCGGTCAGAACTTCGCGCGCGCCGCCGACATCACCTTCCTCGACCGCAACAACGATCGCGTTCACCCCTATGGCACCTCCTGGGGCTTCTCCACGCGCATGGTCGGCGCCACGATCATGGCCCATGGCGATGACTCGGGGCTGGTGCTGCCGCCCAACGTGGCCCCTACGCAGGTGGTGGTCGTGCCCATCTTCCGCAGCGAGGACGACCGAGTCGCGGTCGCGGCGGCCATCGAGCAGCTGGAGGCCTCGCTGGCGGATGTCCGCACGGTCTCCGGCCCGTTGCGGCTGAAGGTCGACTGGCGCGAAGAGACGCCCGGCTACAAGTACAACCACTGGGAGCTGCGCGGCGTGCCCTACCGCCTGGAGATCGGACCGCGCGACGTGGCCAACCAGTCGGCCATGCTGGTGCGCCGACTCGACCGCGCCAAGGAGTCGCTGCCGATGGCGAGCCTCGCGGCGGAGCTGCCCGCGCGCCTCGCCGCCTACCAGGCCGCCGTCTTCGACCGTGCCAAGGCCTTCCAGCTGGAGAACACGCACCGGGCCGACAGCATCGGCGAGATGACCGAGGTCCTCGATGGGCCCGGCGGCTTCATCCTCGCGCCGTGGTGTGGCTCGGCCGAGTGCGAGAAGGCCGTCTCGGCGCAGAACGGCGCTACCATCCGCGTCATCCCCTTCGACTCGCCCGACGAGCCCGGTCGCTGCGTCATCGATGGCGCCCCCAGCGAGCGGCGCGTCCTCTTCGCTCGCGCCTACTAGGCCACCCCGCTCTCATCGCCCGCACGACGGTAGGCTGATCGCGATGGCCATCCTCTGCCGTGACATCGGCCTGCTGCTGCTGCAGGCGCCCCATACCGGCTCGACCTCGCTCGGTACCCTGCTGCGCGAGGACCTCGGCGGCGTCAAGCTGCTGGAGGAGCGCGTACGTGACGGGCGTGGCCGCATCGTGCTGCGACAGAAGCACCAGACGCTGGCGCAGCTCATCGAGGCCGGGCTCATCAGTCCCGAGGAGCGCCGAGGTCTGCTCGTGGTCGTGGGTGTGCGCAATCCCTTCGACCTGGTCCTGACCGAGTACGCACGCAACCGCGAGGCCGGTGCCGTCTCGGCCTGGCAGCGTCTCCTGCGGCGCCTGCCCGGCGTGAGCGACGACTTCTCCGCCGCCGACTTCGAGCGCTTCGTCGCCCGCCGCTACGCCCCCGGCACCGTCTATCGACTGCTCGGTCGCCGGCCCTTCGTGCCGCAGGACTGGACCGCGGGCGCGGACCACATCATCCGCTTCGAGGCCATGCAGGCTGGACTCGATGAGGCGCTGCGCAAGGTCGGCGTGAGCGAGCCCCACCTGCTGCCCCACCGCAACCCCACCACCTCCCGTCGCGACCGCGACTACCGCAGCATCTACAGCGAACGTGCACGGGAGATCGTCAGCCGTGCCTACGCCCGCGAGCTGAGAGAGCAGGGCTACACGTTCGAGGCATCCCCGGTGGGAACCGGGTGACGGGGTGATATACTTCGCGTCTGATCAGCTGGCCGCTCAGAACGTGGGTGACCCCCACGTTTTGTTGTGAGCGGCGCACATACGCAGACCCGAAAGGAGGGCGACGAATGAGCCGGGACTTCATCGGCGCGCTCCTGCAGCTCAACGCCGAGAAAGGCGTTCCCCGCGAGCAGCTCGTGCGCACCGTCGAGGACGCCATCCAGAGCGCCTACCGACGCGTGGCTCCGGGCTACGAGGACGTCTATGTCAGCCTCGAGGCCGAGACGGGCGAGATGCGCATCTATCGCGCGCGCCTGGTCGTGTCCGAGGTCGAGGACGAGGCCACTGAGTGGTCCATCGCCGAGGCCCAGGAGCACGATCCTGCGGCCAAGCTCGGGGACCTCGTCGAGTACGAGCAGCTGGAGCCGACCCACTTCGGCCGTGTCGGTGCCCAGGTCGCCGGGCAGGTCGTGCGCCAGCGCCTGCGCGAGGCCGAGCGTGAGACCCTGTTCGACGAGTTCGCCCACCGCGAGGGCGAGATCATCACCGGCTCGGTCGGGCGAGTGGAGCCGGCTGGCGTCATCCTGGACCTGGGCAAGGCTGAGGCCATCCTGCGCACCACCGACCAGTCGGCCACCGAGCACTACCGCATCGGCCAGCACGTCAAGGCCTACGTGCTGGAGGTACGCCGCACCACGCGCGGGCCGCTGATCTACGTCAGCCGCACGCACAAGGCGTTCCTGCGCCGGCTGTTCGAGCTGGAGGTGCCGGAGATCCAGGCCGGCACCGTCGAAATCCGCGCCATCGCGCGTGAGGCCGGCAGCCGCAGCAAGATGGCCGTGTCCAGCCGCCAGGAGGGCCTCGACCCGGTCGGAGCGACCGTGGGCCAGCGCGGTGGACGGGTGCAGGCCGTGGTGGCCGAGCTCGGCGGTGAGAAGATCGACGTCATCCCCTGGTCGGACGACCCCGAGGTCTTCGTCGCCAACGCGCTCAGCCCGGCACAGGTCGTCAGCGTCGAGATCGACGAGGACGAGCGCATCGCCTCGGTCACCGTGCCCGAGCGCATGCTCTCGCTGGCTATCGGCCGCGAGGGACAGAACGCTCGCCTGGCGGCCAAGCTCACGGGCTGGCGCATCGATATCCGCTCCGAGACCGGCAGTCCGACCGGCGAGGGAGAGCAGCCCGCCCGGCCTGAGGTCATCGCCGAGCCCGACGAGCCGGATGCCGACGGGCCCGCCGCCGAGCTTCCGGCATCCGAGCAGTCGCTGACCGAGACGACCGACGAGTCGACGGCAGCGAGCGAGCCGGAGCCTGTCGACGCCGCCGTCGCGGTGGAAGCCGACGCCGAGCCGACGGAGGTGCAGCAGTAGCGCCGGCCGGGAGCGCAGCGGCACGACCTGTTCCCCAGCGGACCTGTGTCGCCTGCCGGACGCGCCGCGACAAGGCTGCCCTGCTGCGCGTCGTGCGTCGGCCCGACGGACGCGTCCAGATCGACCGCGCCGGCACGCTCGACGGCCGCGGCGCGTATCTTTGTGCTGACGGCGCCTGCCGCGAGCTGGCCCTCAAGCGTTCCGCCCTGCAACGAGCGTTACGCACATCACTACCCATCGAGCTGATCACACGACTGGAGCACGGCGACGTGGCCGACCTCGGCACAACGTCCGCCCACGGGGCTCCTGCAGCGACCACAGGAGGCACCCATGGCACGTAGCCGCAGCGGGACCCGCGGACGGCGGGGCCCCCGCAAGCCGCGCAAGCGCAACGATCAATTCGAGAGCGCCGTCAAGATCGCCGACCCGGCGACCCGTGGCGCTGTCGAGATCCCCGACTCCATCACCGTCAAGGAGCTCGCCGAGCTCATCGGCATCAACTCCGCAGACGTCATCCGCGAGCTCATCCGCAGCGGCGTCTTCGCCACCATCAACCAGACCATCGATCGCGACACGGCCGCGCTGGTGACCGAGGAGCTCGGCTTCCAGGTCGCCGAGGGTGGCCCGGCCGCGGCCACCGATGAGGATGCCGAGGCGGCGCCTGCCCCGGCGACCAAGGTGGACCTGTTCGACGAGCCCGAGCCCGAGAAGCTCGTGGAGCGCGCGCCCATCGTCACCGTCATGGGTCATGTCGACCACGGCAAGACCAGCCTGCTCGACCGCATCCGCGAGTCGTCGGTGGCCGAGGGTGAGCGTGGGGGCATCACCCAGCACATCGGTGCGAGCGAAGCCATGGTCAACGGCCGCCGCATCGTCTTCCTCGACACGCCAGGCCACGAGGCCTTCACCTCCATGCGCGCCCGCGGCGCCAGGGTGACCGACATCGCGGTGCTGGTGGTGGCGGCCGATGACGGCGTCATGCCCCAGACCATCGAGGCCATCGACCATGCCAAGGCGGCCGGGGTGCCCATCGTGGTGGCGCTCAACAAGATCGACCTGCCCGATGGCAAGCCCGATCGCGTCAAGACCGAGCTCTCCGAGCGTGGTGTCATCATCGAGGAGTACGGCGGAGACGTGCCCATGGTGCCGGTAAGTGCCAAGACCGGCGAAGGTATCGATGACCTGCTCGAGACCATCCTGCTGACCTCGGACGCTACCGTCGAGCCCAAGGCCAATCCCGATCGTCCGGCCATCGGCACGGTCGTCGAGGCCGAGCTCGATCGCGGCCGCGGCCCGGTGGCGACGATCCTCGTCCAGACGGGCACCCTGCGCCAGGGCGACGCCATCATCGTGGGCAACACCTACGGCAAGGCGCGCGCGCTGGAGAACAGTGCGGGCAAGCGCATCAAGTCGGCTGGCCCGGCGACCGCGGCGGTGCTGCTCGGCCTCTCGTCGGTGCCGGAGGCCGGCGACGTCGTCCGCGTCGTGGACAGCGAGAAGATCGCCCGCGGCCAGGTCGAGGATCGCCTCCTGGCAGCGGCGGCCAAGTCGGAGATCTCCGGCCACACGACCCTGGAGGATCTGTATCGTCAGGTGCAGACCGGCCAGACCAAGGAGCTGCGTATCGTCCTCAAGTCGGACGTGCAGGGCTCGCTGGGTGCCGTGGTGCACGCACTGGAGCAGGTCCAGACCGATGAGGTCCGCTTCAACTTCCTGCTCGAGGGCACCGGTGACATCACCGACAACGACGTCAACCTCGCTGCGGCATCCGACGCGGTGGTGGTCGGCTTCAACGTCCGCATCGGTGGCACGGCCAAGGCCATGGCCGAATCGGAGGGTGTCGAGGTCCGCCTGTACGACATCATCTACAAGCTCACCGAGGACATGGAGGCCGCGCTGGCCGGCATGCTGGAGCCCGAGGTCGTGGAGACGGTCCAGGGTCGTGCCGAGGTGCGCCAGATCTTCAGTGTCGGCAAGAGCCAGCAGATCGCCGGCAGCTATGTCACCGACGGGCGCATCGTCCGCGGCGGAGCTCGCATCTATCGCAACGGGCAGCTCGTGGCGACGGACCGGATCTCCTCGGTGCGCCGCTTCAAGGACGACGTCCGTGAGGTCATGGCCGGCTACGAATGTGGCATCGCGCTCACGGGCTTCCACCAGCTCGAGGAGCTCGACATCATCGAGTCGTTCACCACGGAGACCATCGCGCGAGCCGTCACGAGGTAGCCCGTGAGCGAGCGCAGCCGGCGCGTCGATCACCTCCTGCAGGAGGAGATCAGCGCTATCGTCCAGCGCGAAGTGCATGACCCGAGGGTCGGCTTCGTGACCATCACCAGCGTCGAGACGGCGGCCGATCTACGCCACGCCACGGTGTGGGTCTCGATCATCGGCGACGCCGCGCAGCGCAAGGCAACGCTGGCTGCCTTGGGGCGCGCGATGCCCTTCGTGCGCCACCGGCTCGGCGGCCTGCGGCTGCGCCGGGTCCCGGATCTGCACCTTCGCGAGGACGACAGCGCCCAGCGTGGTACCCGCGTGATGCAGCTGCTGGAGCAGGTCGAAGCCGAGCTCGAGGGCAGCGGGGAGCACGTCGACCAACCGCTGGGCGAGGGGCCCGCGCTGCCCAAGCCGACATCGCTGAACGACCCTGCCGCAGCCGAGACCGACGAGCCACCGCTACCGGCCGGCTATCGCCGCCGCGTGGACCGGGTGTCTTTGCGCAAAGCCAGGCAGCGCCGTGGTCGCTGAGGACATGCGCTCGCTGCGGCCGGAGGACATCGCCGCCGTGCCCCCCGAGGTCCCGCGACGCTTGCTGCAGAGCAAACGGGTCATGACCGTCTGCCACGAGAACCCTGATGCCGACGCACTCGGATCATCGCTAGGCCTGGCCCTGGCCCTCGAAGCGCTCGGCGCCCGCGTCGATGCCGTCTGCAGCGACCCCGTCCCCCGCATGTACGACTTCATGCCGCAGGTCCATCGCGTCCGTCGGGCTCCCGACCCGGACCTCGACCCCGACCTCATCGTCGTCCACGACTGCGGTGACCTCGAGCGCGTGGGCGCCGTCCTGCAGCAGCAGGCCGGCCTCTTCGAGCGAGTCCCCATCGTCAACATCGACCATCACCTCTCGAACCTGGGGTTCGGCTCGATCGCCTGGGTCGACGCGGAGTCAGCAGCGACGTGCGAGCAGATCACGCTGCTGCTGCCGCACCTGGGGATCGGCTTCGACGCGGTCGGCGGTGACATCGCCCAGAACCTGACAGCCGGCCTGGTCTTCGATACGGCCAACTTCGCGCACTCCAACACGACCCCCCGGACCCTGCGCGTGGCATCCGAGCTGGTCGCAGCGGGCGCCGAGCTGCCGATGATCGCGCGGCGCATCTACCGCACCAAGCCCAACGCGCAGCTGAGGCTGTTCGGGCGCGTGCTCTCGAGACTCGAGACCACGGCCGATGGCCGCCTGGCATGGTCCGTGGCCAACGACGACGACTACCGCATCGCCGGCGCGACCCAGGAGATGGCGGAGGGGATGATCGACCTCCTGGCTCAGTCCGACAGCGCGGAGGTCGCCATCCTCTTCAAGGACCTGGGCGATGTCGTGCGTCTCTCGGTGCGGACGCGTGACGAAGGTGTCGATGCCACCCAGCTGACCGCGGCCTTCGGAGGCGGAGGACACGCTCGTGCCGCTGGCGCCACGTTCGACGGCTCGCTCGATGAAGCCGTGCCCGCGGTGCTCGGGCTCGCGCAGCGCCTGCTCGACGAGCGGTCAGAACGCTGATGCCACGACGACGCGACGACGGACCGCGCATCGACGGCATCCTCGTCGTCTCCAAGCCACCGGGGCCTACCTCGCACGACGTCATCGATACGGTCCGTCGGCTGACCGGCGTGCGGAGAGTCGGCCACGGCGGCACGCTCGACCCCTTCGCCAAGGGCGTGCTGCCGGTCTTCATGGGCCGGGCCACGCGAATGGTGGACTACCACCGCAGCGATGAGAAGGCCTACCGGGCAGCGGTCGTGTTCGGGGCCCATTCCACGACCGACGATATCGACGGCGAGATGACGCCGGGTGCGGCGGCCCTGCCCGATCGCGAGGCGGTGTCAGAGGCGCTGCCGCGCTTCCGCGGCGAGATCGAGCAGGTGCCACCCGACCACTCCGCGGTGCATGTCGGTGGCCGGCGGGCCTACGAGCTGGCGCGGGGAGGGGAGAAGCCGGAGCTGGCCGCGCGGCGCGTGACCATCCACGCGCTCGACCTGGTGGACTGGGACACGACGGACCCGCAGCGACCGATGGCCGAGCTGGAGGTGCGCTGCAGCGCCGGGACCTACGTGCGATCGCTGGCCCGCGATCTTGGCGTGCAGCTCGGCTGTGGTGCCTATCTGGGGGCGCTCACGCGGACCGCCAGCGGCCCCTTCCGCATCGAGGACGCACACTCGCTGGAGCATGTCCGTGCCGAGCTGGCGGCCGGCAACGTCCAGGCGCTGCTGCGCTCGCCTGACACCGGGCTCGACCATCTGCCTCTCGTGCAGGTGTCGGGGTCGGACATCAGCGCCATCGCGCGCGGCCAGATCATCCGCGTCCGTGGCCAGATCACCGGCCCCGGCGACCCGGCCGCGGTGCTGGAGTCGGCGGCCATCGTGCGCGTGCTCGACGAGAGCGGCCGGCTGGTGGCCATGGCCCACATCAGCAAGGGACGGCTGTACCCGGACAAGGTCTTCATCAGCCCCGAGACGGCGAGCCAGCCCGAGACGGCGAGCCAGCCCGAGACGGCGAGCCAGCCCGAGACGGCGAGCCAGCCGTGAGCTACATCCTCGGCGTCGACCGGCTGCCGCGCGACACCCGCCTGGCGGTCACGGTCGGCGTCTTCGACGGCGTCCATCGCGGCCATCAGCAGGTCTTCCGCGTGCTGGAGGAGACGGCTCGGCGCCTGGGCGCGATGCCCGTCGTCGTCACGTTCGACCCGCATCCGGACGCGGTCGTCAAGGGTCGTGCGCCGGACCTGCTGATGGATCAGCGGGAGCGCCTGGAGCGGCTGGCGCGGCAGGTCGCCGGCATCGTCGTCCTGCAGCGCTTCGACGAGGTCTTCCGCCGCACCACGGCAGAGGAGTTCGTCCAGCGTCTCGGTGGCGGGCAGAACCTGGCTGCACTGGTCATGACGAAGGTCTCCGCCTTCGGCCGTGACCGCGGCGGGACGCTGCCGGTGCTGCGTGAGATGGGTGCCAGGGGTGGCTGGGAGCTGGTGGAGGCTCCCACGCTCGACTGGGGTGGCGCTCGTGTCTCCAGCGCACGCACCCGGGAGCTGGTCGTCGAGGGCCAGCTGGACACCGCCGCCGAGCTGCTGGGGCGGCCCTTCGCCCTGGTGGGCTCCGTCGTCCATGGAGAGCAGCGGGGCCGCGAGCTCGGGTTCCCCACCGCCAACCTCGACTTCAGCCAGCCGGTGTGCCTCCCGCCGGACGGGATCTACGCGGCGCGCACGACCTGGGGTGGCGACCGCGTCCTGGAGCCGGGCGAACACGCCGATGCGGTCGTCTCGCTGGGCACGCAGCCGACGTTCGGTGGCCGCCTGCGCCTGCTGGAGGTGCATCTGCTGGACCGTGACGAGGACCTCTACGGGCAGCGACTGCGCGTGGAGTTCTGCGGCTGGATCCGAGGACAGCAGCGCTACGATTCGGTCGATCAGCTCATCGTCCAGATGGGACATGACGTGCAGCGGGCGCGCGAGGTGCTCAGGCAGGGCTGACACGCTCCGCCGGAGCCGGCAGTGCAGCGGCTCAGCGCGGGTCCGGGCCCAGCCACGACGTCCCCGGCGTGACCGGTGGTCCCGCCAGGTCGGCAAGCTGCCCGTCGCGGACCAGGGCGAAGGCAGCCTCCAGGTCCGGCCCGGGCTCCCGGTCATGATCCAGCCGCGCGATGCTGCGCCGAACGCGGGCGTGGGCCTCCGCGACGCCGGTACCGGGCACCGTTCCCGCCTGCAGTCCCAGGCGCAGGTCGAGGCCCTGCGACGCGCAGATGAGCTCGATGGCGATGATGCGCTCGCTGTGCTCGAGGACGGTGAGGGCGTTGCGCGCCGCGATGGAGCCCATCGAGACATGGTCCTCCTGGTTGGCGGAGGTGGGGATCGAGTCGACGGAAGCCGGATGGGCCAGCACCTTCGACTCCGACGCCAGCGCCGCGGCGGTGTACTGCAGGATCATCAGGCCCGAGTCGAGACCGGACGACGCGCCGAGGAACGCCGGCAGGCCGTCGTTGAGACGTGGGTCGAGCAGCAGCGCGACCCGGCGTTCGCTGATGGCGCCGAGCTCGGCGATGCCCAGCTTGGCGTAGTCGAGCGCGAGCGCCACGGGCTCTCCGTGGAAGTTGCCCCCGCTGATGACGAGCCCACGACCGGCCGCCAGTGCATCCTCCGGCTCGCTGCCCCCCTGTGGGAAGACGAGCGGGTTGTCGGTCGCCGAGTTGAGCTCGATGTCGAGCACGCGGCGGAGCTGGTCGAGCGCATCACGGGCGGCTCCGTGCACCTGCGGCACGCAGCGCAGCGAGTAGGGATCCTGGACCCGGTGCGCATCGTCGTGGTGGGCCTGCTGCAGGGTCGAGCCCCGCAACAGCCAGCGCAGCTCGGCGGCGGTCTGCACCTGGCCCGGATGCGGACGCGTGGATTGCAGGGCTGCGCCGTAGGCGGCCTCGGTGCCCCGCAAGGCCTCGACCGAGATGGCTGCTGCCACGCTGGCCGTGCGTGCCAGCCGGTCGGCGGACGCCAGCAGCAGCGCGGCGATGGCGCTCATCATCTGCGTGCCGTTGAGCAGCGCCAGGCCCTCCTTGGGCTCCAGCACCAGCGGCTCCATTCCCGCCTGCACAAGCGCCGCGGTGGCATCCACGACCCGTCCGTCGACCTCCACCTGGCCGCGTCCGATGACCGGCAGCGCCAGGTGGGCAAGGGGAGCGAGGTCGCCGGAGGCACCCACGCTGCCCTGCGCGGGCACGATCGGATGGATGCGCAACCGCAGCAGGTCCAGCAGGCGCTCGATGAGCTCGGGCCGGCAGCCCGAATGGCCCAGCGCCAACGTGTTGGCACGCAGCAGCAGCATCGCCCGCACGACCTCGGTCGGCAGCGGCGCACCGACCCCGGCCGCGTGGCTCAGGAGCAGGCGCTCCTGCAGCTCACGGGTGCGCTCGGGTGGCACGAAGGTGGAGGCCAGCGCGCCGAACCCGGTGGTGACACCGTAGACCACCTCGCCTCTCGCGACCAATCCGGCGATGACCGCCCGTGCCTCGAGCACGCGCTCGCGCGCCGCGGGGTCGAGCACAGCCCAGCGGCCCTCGCGTGCCACCGCTTCGACATCGGCGATGGTGAGCTCGGCGCCGTTGATGAGGACAGGTCGGTGCGGGACCACTCGCTGGCTGCTCATGCACGACAGCGTATCGCTTCCGGGCTGCCCGACCGGGGACGGGTGGGGCAGCTCGGCCTGCACGCAACGCGCCGTTCAGGCAGAATATCGGCCTAAGCCACGAGCGCCCGCGCCCTCGACAGTC
Organism: uncultured Chloroflexia bacterium; assembly: GCA_963712735.1. Taxonomy (GTDB): domain Bacteria; phylum Chloroflexota; class Limnocylindria; order Limnocylindrales; family CSP1-4; genus JAFMJV01. The sequence goes on from CAVQIZ010000003.1 coordinate 358,837, forward strand.
CATGCGGCGGCTCGCGGTGTCGTTGCGTGGCCGTGCACAGGCCTATCCTGAGACGGTGTGCTATGCTTCCGCGCGGTAACAGATAGACATATGGATAGGCTGGAGGACCAGTTGCCGCTCACGCGGGAAACGAAGGCGAGCGTCGTCGCTGATTACGCCACGAAGGAAGGCGACACGGGGTCGCCGGAAGTCCAGGTCGCACTGCTCACCGAGCGGATCGCGGGCCTGACCGAGCATCTTCGACGCTACCCCAAGGATCATCACTCGCGCCGCGGCTTGCTCAAGCTCGTTGGCACACGACGTCGCCTCCTTGCGTACCTCATGCGCACGGACGCCGCCCGGTATCAGTCCGTCATCGAACGGCTCGGCCTGCGCCGCTAGGCGCCATGGTCCTGGCGGGCTCGGCCCGCACTCGCTACGACATCGCTTGCGCCAGGTTAGACCTCAGGTGAGGTCTGCGCACTCGTACCAACGCGCCCGGTCCGTCGGTCGTCCCCTGGAGGACACATGACGGTAACCACCCTGACCACCGAGTTCGGCGGTCGCACTCTCACCATCGAGACGGGCAAACTTGCCCGCCTGGCTGGTGGCTCCGTGACGGTGCAGTATGGCGACACCATGCTGCTGGGCACGGCCAACCGCGCCGAGCCGCGGCCCGGTCTCGACTTCTTCCCGCTCACCATCGACTTCGAGGAGCGCATGTACGCCGCGGGCAAGATCCCGGGCGGGTTCATCAAGCGTGAGGCCCGCCCCTCGGAGGCTGCCATCCTCGCCGCCCGGCTGACGGACCGGCCCATCCGCCCACTCTTTCCCAAGGGCTACAAGGACGACGTGCAATGCGTCCTGACCGTCCTCTCGACGGATCAGGAGAACAACCCCGACATCATCGGCACCATCGCCGCGTCAGCCGCGCTCACCATCAGCGAGATCCCGTTCCTGGGTCCCGTGGGGGCCGTCCGCATCGGCCGCATCGACGGCCAGTTCGTGGTCAATCCGACGGCCGGCCAGATGGACGAGTCGGAACTCGACCTCATCGTCAGCGGCACGCGTGACGCCATCATGATGGTCGAGGCCGGCGCCAAGATCCTGCCCGAGTCCGTCATGGCCGATGCCATCATGTTCGGCCACCAGAGCATCCAGCCGGTCATCGAGCTGCAGGAGCAGCTGCGGGAGCAGGTCGGCAAGGCCAAGCGCATCCCATACATCGAGCCGGCGGTCGATTCGGTCGTCGAGTTCGTCGATGCCGTCGAGGCCGGAGAAGCCTTCGTCGTCTTCGACACCGAGACCACCAGCAAGGACCCGCGGACGGGTGAGCTCGTCGAGATCGCCGCGGTGCGCATCGCCGGTGGCACGATCACCGACCGCTTCGAGACGCTGGTGAAGCCCACCCGCGGCATCGTGGGCAAGCAGATCCACGGCATCACGGAGGCCGACGTGAAGGGCGCGCCCGCGCCGGCGGCAGCCGCACGAGCGCTGCTCGACTTCGCCGGCGACGACATCCTCGTCGGCCACAACGTCGGCTTCGACATCGGCTTCATCGAGGCCGCGCTGGCCGACGGCACCCACATCGAGCCGGGGACCTACCTCGACACGCTCGTGCTCGCGCGCGCCGGCTATCCCGATCTGGACGCCCACAAGCTGGTGGACCTGATCGACTTCTTCGAGCTGGAGGCCAGCCCCAGCCATCGCGCCCTGGCCGATGCCGAGGCGACGGCCGCGCTGCTCGACCGCATGGCCCAGGACCTGCCGGTCCGCGTCAACGCCTTCACCTCGGCCGTAGCCGACTCCATCCGCCTGCGCAAGGATGGCGGAGAAGGCGATGTCGCCGACGCAGCCTTCGAGGCCGCGCTGGTGGCGTCGGGCCTGTCGCGCTCCCTGACCACGCTGCTGCACAAGAAGACGGTGCGCGAGGTGGTGCTCAAGGAGGGCATCCGCATCGACGGGCGTGACGCGGACACCATCCGCCCCATCTCGGTCGAGGTCGGGCTGCTGCCGCGCGCGCACGGTTCGGGCCTCTTCACCCGTGGCGAGACGCAGGCGCTCACGGTCGCCACGCTGGGCCCCTCCAGCGACGTCCAGCGCATCGACACCATCAGCCCTGAAGAGTCCAAGCGCTACCTTCATCACTACAACATGCCGCCGTACAGCACCGGCGAGAACAAGTTCATGCGCGGCCCCGGCCGGCGTGAGATCGGTCACGGGGCCCTCGCCGAGCGGGCGCTGGTGCCGGTGCTGCCGGACCAGGAGGACTTCCCCTACGTCATCCGCCTGGTCAGCGAGTGCGTGACCTCCAACGGCTCCACCTCGATGGCCTCCACCTGTGGCTCGACGTTGGCGCTGATGGATGCCGGTGTGCCCATCAAGGCACCCGTCGCGGGTGCCGCCATGGGCCTGGTGACCGATGGTGACGACTTCGTGGTCCTGACCGACATCCTCGGCAAGGAGGACTTCTTCGGTGACATGGACTTCAAGGTCACCGGCACCGCGGAGGGTGTCACGGCGCTGCAGATGGACATCAAGGTCCAGGGCATCAACGAGGACATCATCCGCCAGGGTCTCGAGAAGGCCCATGCGGCACGCCTCTTCATCCTTGACAAGATGACCGAGGTCATGCCCAAGGCTCGTGGCGAGGTCAGCGACTTCGCCCCGCGCATCATCACCATCAAGATCAACCCCGAGAAGATCCGCGACATCATCGGCAAGGGCGGGGCCACCATCCGCAAGATCCAGGAAGAGACCGGGACGGAGATCAACGTCGAGGACGACGGCAGCGTGGAGATCGCGGCCGTCAGCTCGGAGAACTCGTCCAAGGCCATCCAGTGGATCGAGTCGCTCACCCGCGAGGTCGAGGTCGGCGCGCTGTACCTGGGCAAGGTCACGCGCATCATGGGCTTCGGCGCGTTCGTCGAGATCCTGCCCGGCAAGGAGGGCCTCGTGCGCATCGGTGAACTGGCCGACTATCACGTGCCCACCGTCGAGGACGTCGTCCAGGTGGGAGACGAGATCATGGTCGTGGTCATCGAGATCGACCGCCAGGGTCGCGTCAACCTGAGCCGCAAGGCTGCCATGCAGCGACACCTCGCCCGCAATGGGGACGAGGCCTAGGCCTACAGCCTTCGCCTCGGTCAGTCGACGGGGTCGGGCTCGCGAAGCGCGGCCTCGTAGACATCCCGAGTGGCTGCCGCCACCCGGTGCCAGTCGAACCGTTCCAGGCCGGCGCTGTTGTGGCGCCCCATGGCCTCAAGATCCGCCGTCATCGCGACCCGCAGCGCGCCCTCGAGGCCCTGCGGGTCGTCAGCGTCATAGAGGATGCCGCCGTCGTCGTCAAGCACGTCGATGACGCAGCCGCGGCGCGGCGCGATGACGGCTCGCTCGAAGGACATCGCCAGCAGCACGGAACCTGAGGTGAAGATCTCGAGGAAGGGCGCAGCCACCACGTCGGCGGCGCGCAGGTAGAGCTGCAGCTCCTCGTCGGGCACGAACCCGAGCGAGAGGTGGATGCGCTCATCGCCCTTCGCCGCTGCCGTGAGCCGGGCGGCATACGCGCCGTCGACGGTCTCACCGGCGATGACGAGGCGGGCATCCGGCTCCGGCAGCCGCTCGAACGCCTCCAGCAGCTCCCACACACCCTTGTACGAGCGGACCCAGCCGACGAAGGAGATGACGCGCGCTGCATCGGGCAGCCCGAGCCGCTCACGCGCCTCTGACCGGCTCAGCCCATCGGGATAGACGCCACGGTAGTGCCCGTGCGGGATGATGGCGATCTTGTGTTGGCCCTCGGGCCCGAGGGCCAAGGTCTCGAGCAGCCCGGCGGCCGCAGCCTCGCAGTGCACGATGACGGCATCGGCCAGCTCGAAGAGCGAGCGCATGAACCTCAGCTCGTTGGGGTCCTCGCGGCGGTCGTGTCGGAAGAGGTCGTGAGCGGTCCACACCAGGCCGACGCCGGCACGCCTCGCGAGGCGCAGCTCGAGCAGCGTTCGCGCGGCCTTGACACGGCTGACCTTGCTGCTGCCCCCGGCGATATAGGGCTCGGTCCAGTGGATGTGGATGATGTCCGGCCGGCCGTGGCGTCGCAGGGCCTCGGTGACCGGCAACAGGCGGCGCGAGCGCGTGGGATCGGCACTGACCTCTACGCCCAGCTCCCCGAGGCCATCGGAGAGAGCTCGCTGATAGGCATTGGCGGCCGAGTAGTCGGGTAGGAACAGGACCTTCACGTCATCAGACTCCGAGCTCGTCGTAGACGCGCAACAGCTCGCGCGCCTGGTGCTGCCAGGCATAGGTCGAACGCGCGGCGGCGAGGCAGCGCAGACGCAGCGTCAGCCGCTCCGCGGGCGCAGCGTCGATGATGGCGGTGATCGCGCGCGCGATATCGGCCGGGTCGCTCGGGTCGCAAAGCTCACCGCAACCGGTCTCGTTGACGATGGGCGCGATTCCCGGCAGCTTGCTGGCGACCACCGGGACACCCACGCCCATGGCGTCGTAGAGCTTGGTGGGGGTATTGAAGCGATGGTTGAGGGTGTCCGGCTGGACGGGCATGGCCGCCACGTCGGCGCCGCGTGTCCAGTCGGGGATCTCCGGCGGCGGCACGGAACCGGCGAAGTGGACGCGATCGTGGTGGGGCAGCGCGGCCGCGATGGTGCGATAGCGCTCGTAGTCGGGCCCGAAGCCCGCCACCACCAGGTCGGCGTCGTCGACGAGCGAGATGGCCTCGAAGAGCTGCCGCAGTCCACGCCCACGCATGACCTGGCCGACATACAGCACGATGCGGCGATCTGGCGGCAGGTCGAAGCGTCGGTGGAAGCGGTCACTGCGCTGCACGTCGGCCGGCAGCGGCACGGCGTCGAGATCGTCCACCACGGCCGCGTTGCGCACCACCGCGTCCACCGGCCGGCCCAGGATGCGGGCCAGGATCTGGGCGTAGGGGTCAGAGACGGTGACGACCGCATCGGCGGCCCTGGCGAGGCGGCGCTCGTGCCGCCGCAGCAGTTGCTTCCACGGTCCGGGCAGGCGCGCCATGCGACCGGCCTCACTGTCGATGTCGTTGGCGTCGTACACCACCACGCCGCCGAAGTGCCGCCGCAGCGCCACGGCCAGCGAGAGCGTGATGACGGACTCCGCCTGCCATACGTCTGCGGCCTCGACCTGGCCGGCGATGACCTTCGACCATGCCCGTGACATCTGCAGATAGCGCAGCGCCTGGGCCGCCCGCCCGACGCTGTCGCGGATGCGCCGCTGCAGCCCGCCTGTGCGGCCCGCGGGGTCGTCGCCGGTCTCAGGCAGGCTCGGTGCCGGCAACCACGAGAGTGGCTGCGGCTGGCGGATGCGGGTGACGGTGTGATGGTCCAGCCGTTCGGTGGTCGCAAGGCCGGGACCCCAGCGGGCGATGACGGTGACGTCGTAGCCCGCCTTGCCCAGGGAGACAGCGGTCTTCCAGGCGCGCGCGTCGGCCACATAGGTGTTGTTGATGAGGATGGCCACGCGCGCCGGGGTGTGGCGCACCCTGCGGGCCCCGCCGGACCGGCCTCGATCGGTCAGTGGCACGGGGCAGCCACGAAGCGTTCACGAATCACCATTCCACGGTAGCGTAGGTGAGTCGAGGGAGCGCCATTGACGCGGTATCATCGTCACGTGCCCTCGATGGAACTCCCACAGGAATAACACCATGCCCATCGAGTCCTCCCAACGTCCCCTCACGGTCGCCGTCGTCGGCGCCACCGGCCTCGTCGGTCGAACGATGATCGCCATCCTCGCTGAGCGCGGCTTCCCGGTCGGCGAGCTGCGCCCGCTGGCCTCGCGGGCCGACGGCCGCAGCGTCGACTTCGCCGGCCGCAGCTGGCCGGTCGCGGTGACCACGCCGGACGCCTTCGAAGGCGTCGACATCGCCATCTTCTCCGCCGGTGGCGGGACCTCTGCCACGTTCGCCCCGGAAGCGGCCAAGCGTGGTGCCGTCGTCGTCGACAACTCCAGCCAGTGGCGCATGGAGCCCGGTGTGCCGCTGGTGGTGGCGGGCGTCAACGACGAGGATGCCGCCGAGCACGAGGGCATCATCGCCAATCCCAACTGCTCGACGATGCAGCTGATGCCCCTGTTCAAGGCACTGCGCGACAGCGTGGGCATGGAGCGCGTCATCGTCGATACCTACCAGGCCGTCAGCGGCAGCGGCAACAAGGCGGTGGTCGAGCTGGAGGACCAGGTCCGTGCTCATGTCGTGGGCGAGGAGCTGACCGCGTCGGTCTACCCGCACCAGATCGCCTTCAACGTGCTGCCGCACATCGACGTCTTCCTCGACAACGGCTACACCAAGGAGGAATGGAAGGTCGTCATCGAGACGCGCAAGATCCTGCACCTGCCGGAGCTGCCCGTGTCGTGTACCGCGGTACGTGTGCCGGTCATCACCTCGCACTCGGAGGCGGTTCACGTGGAGCTGAGCGGCTCGATGACGCCCGCCGAGGCGCGAGAGCTGTTCGCGGCGGTGCCGGGCGTAGTCGTCCGCGATGACCCCGCCAACGATGTCTACCCGCTGGCCATCGAGGCCGCCGGCCGCGACGAGGTCTACGTGGGCCGCATCCGCGCGGACGCCTCCCTGCCGCCAGGCAAGGGCCTCGCCTTCTGGGTGGTGTCCGACAACCTGCGCAAGGGCGCTGCCACGAACGCGGTCCAGATCGCCGAGGTGGTCGCCACGAACGGGTGGCTGGACAAGGCGTCGGAGCGTGCTGCCGGAGTGGTGTGACAAGCGAGACGCGTCGGGCCGCACTCGACGCCATCGCCGCCGAGGTCCGTGCCTGCGATCGCTGCCGCTTGTCCGCGGGGCGGACCAACGCGGTGCCGGGGGAGGGGAGCCCTGACACCGAGGTCGTCTTCGTGGGAGAGGGGCCCGGCCAGAACGAGGATCGCTCGGGCCGGCCGTTCGTGGGCGCGGCAGGTTCGCTCCTCGAGGAGCTGCTGCGCATGATCGGCTGGAGTCGCGAGGAGGTCTTCATCACCAACGTGGTGAAGTGCCGGCCGCCCAACAACCGCGACCCGGAGCCCGACGAGATCGCCGCCTGCGCGCCGTATCTAGAGCGTCAGCTGCAGGTGCTCGACCCGGCCCTGCTGGTCACGCTGGGTCGCTTCAGCCTGCAGACGTTCATGCCCGGTGACCGCATCAGCCGTGTCCACGGCACCGAGCGGCCGATCGACCCTGCCACCGGCGCCCGCGCCGCCGTCGGCTACGCCATGTACCATCCGGCCGCGGCCCTGCGGCAGGGCGCGCTCAAGGAGACGATGCAGCGCGACATGGCCGCCGTGCCGGAGATACTCATCCGCGCCCGCGCGGGGCGCCGCAGCGCAGATGCTGCCGAGACCACCACCCGACCCACGAACCAGTCGACCATGCCTGCCGGCGAGGCAGGCGTCGCAGCACCAGAGGATGACCCCATGACGCACCCCGATGACCAGATCGGACTGTTCTAGATGACCGTGAAGCGCGCACCCCGCTCATCCACCGATGTCCTGCGCGTCGTGCCCCTTGGTGGCATCGGCGAGATCGGCAAGAACATGACCGTGTTCGAGTTCGGTGACGAGATCATCGTGGTCGACTGCGGCCTGATGTTCCCCGAGGAGGAGATGTACGGGATCGACCTGGTCATCCCCGACATCGCCTACCTGCGGGAACAGCGGGCGAAGGTCAAGGCGTTCGTCATCACGCACGCACACGAGGACCACGTCGGTGCACTGCCGTACGTGCTGCCGGAGTTCCCCGGCGTGCCGGTCTACGCCTCCACCCTGGCCCGCGGCCTGCTGAGCAACAAGATCAGGGAGCACAAGCTCCGCAACAACCCGCTCAAGGCGCTCGACCCAGGTGAGACGGTGGAGCTGGGCAACTTCGACGTGACCGCTTTCCGCGTCGGCCACTCCATCCCCGACGCCATGGGCCTGCGCATCCGCACGCCCTTCGGCGACATCGTCCATACCGGTGACTTCAAGTTCGACCAGACCCCGGTCGACGGCAAGCTGGTCGATTTCCAGGCCATCGCCCGCTTTGGCGAGGAGGGCGTGCTGTGCCTGATGTCGGACTCGACGCGCGCCGAGGTGCCGGGCTGGACGCCCTCCGAGCGAACCGTCCTCGACGCCTTCCACGACATCATGGAGGGCCTCGAAGGGCGCGTCATCGTGGCCACCTTCGCCTCCAACATCGCGCGCGTCCAGCAGGTCTACCAGGCCTCTGACACGTTCGGCCGCAAGGTCGCGGTCATCGGACGCTCGATGGAGCAGAACACCCGCATCGCGGCAGACCTGGGGTACCTGCGCCCGCCCAGCACCGGCCTCGTGCCCAAGGGCAAGATCGCCAGCATCCCCGATGACCAGCTCACCATCATGACCACCGGATCACAGGGTGAGCCCATGGCCGGCCTGGCCCGCATGGCCAACCAGGACCATCGCTTCGTCGAGATCGGCCCCGGCGACACGGTCATCGTCAGTGCCAGTCCCATCCCCGGCAACGAAGAGTACGTGGCGCGCACCATCGACAACCTCTTCAAGGCCGGCGCCAACGTCTACTACCACGCCATCAAGCGCGCCCACGTATCCGGACATGCGAGCCAGGAGGAGCTGAAGCTGATGCTCAACCTGACCAAGCCGAAGTACATCATCCCCGTCCACGGGGAGTTCCGCATGCTGGTGCAGCACGGGAGACTGGCTGCCGACGTGGGGCTCGACCCGGATAACATCCTCATCCTCGAGAACGGCCAGCCCATCGAGTTCCTCGCGGACGGCTCTGCCCGTCGCGGTGAGCCGGTGGAGGCGGGCTACGTCTACGTGGACGGGGTGTCCGTGGGTGAGGTCGGCGACATCGTGCTGCGTGACCGCCGCGCCCTCGCCCGCGACGGCATGTTCCTCGTCGTGGTCACCGTGGACAAGCAGAACGGCCGCCTGGTCGGGGCACCCGAGGTCGTGACGCGCGGCTTCGTGGCGGAGGCCGACGCCAGGCTGCTCGACGGCGCGGCGTCGCGCATCCGCGCCTCTATCGAGCGTCCGGGGGAGCACCTCGCCGAGACTGGGCTGCTGAAGGCGCAGATCAAGGACGGGCTTTCCAACTACCTCTATGAGCAGACCCGCCGACGCCCCCTCGTCTTCCCGGTGATCGTGGAGGTCTAGCCCGCATGGCACAGCGCAAGAAGAGCACGCGCAGCAGCAGCCGGTCGCGCTCGCGCAAGGACCGCCCGCCGATCGTCTCGCCCTCGACCCTGCGCTCGGTGGTGGCAGTGGTGCTGCTGGCGGCGGGTGCCATCACGCTCATCGCGCTGTTCCTGCCCGGCGGCGGCCTGCTCAACGGCTACGTCGATGGCTTCCTGAGGCCGCTGTTCGGCCAGGGCGCCTGGCTGCTGGGCATCCTCCTGCTGGTGGCAGGCGTGCTGGTGGAACGGGCGCCCAGCGTCGACTACAGCTGGATCACCGTGGCGCTGGGCGGGCTCATCGTGTTCGTCGGCGGCCAGGGCCTCATCCACCTCTTCAGCGGCAAGGGCGGCAGCGACGCCGACCTGCAGCAGGGCGGGGGAGCCCTCGGCTATGCCCTGGCCTCTACGCTGTCCGACCTCGTCAGCCCCGCCGGCGCCTTCGTCATCCTCGTGGGCATCGTGCTCGTGGGCATCCTCCTGCTGTTCGACATCACGCTCGTCGCCTTCGTGACGCCGTTCATCGACGGCGGACGCGCGGCCTGGGCCCTGCTCGTCGCCGGCGCCGCCGGCACCGCGGAGAAGCTGCGTTCACGTCGGGCGGCCGCCGATCATCCCGCCGTCGCCATCCCCATCGCCGGCGGCGGACGCGGCCGTCGCCGTGCGCTCGAGCCGCCACCGGAGCTGCCCCAGCCGCTGCCCAGCCCTGCGCCCATGAGCCAGACGGTCTGGGCCGGCAGTGGCGCCTCCGACCGCAAGCCCGTCGCCGCGGGTGTCAGCGCGTCGGTCGCCGCCGGACTCGTGGGTGACGCTCCGCTCGCGACACCAGCCCCATCCGGCGGAGCGATCGCGGTGGCCGATGCTGCCGAGTCCTCCCTGGACGCGGTTGCGCCCACGCGCGACCGCAGCCACCCCGACGCCGCCGAGGTCGCCAGGCTTCGGCTGTATCAGAAACAGTGGCGGCTGCCCAGCGTGACGCTGCTCGACCCAGCCACGGAGGCGGCCGGCCTGGCTCGGCTCGATCACGAACGGAACGTGCGCATCATCGAGGAGAAGCTGCGCTCGTTCCAGATCCCCGCTACCGTCGTGGGCACCAACACCGGGCCCGTCGTCACCCAGTACGAGGTGCGCCCGGACGCGCGCATCAAGCTCTCGCGCATCGAGGGCCTGGCCGACGACCTGGCCATGGCTCTGGCGGCGCGCAGCATCCGCATCGAGGCGCCCATCCCCGGACGCGATGTGGTCGGTATCGAGATCCCCAACCACACCGCCGAGATGGTCGGCTTCCGCGCCGTGTTCGAGGACGCCGACATGGTTTCCGCCACCAGCGCCCTCACGTTCGCCCTGGGACGTGACGTGTCGGGCAAGCCGTACGCGGTGGACCTCGGTCGCATGCCGCATCTGCTGATCGCCGGTGCCACCGGCTCGGGCAAGAGCGTCTGCGTCAACGCCATCGTCACCAGCATCCTCATGCGCGCCAAGCCGACCGAGGTGCGCTTCGTGCTGGTCGATCTCAAGCGTGTCGAGCTGGCACCCTATGGCCGCATCCCCCACCTGCTCACGGACGTGATCATGGAGGCGCACGAAGCGCGCGCCGCGCTCGGCTGGGCGGTCGGCGAGATGGAGGAGCGCTACAAGAAACTGGCCAAGTCGACGTCGCGCAACATCGCCAGCTACAACGCGCAGGCCGACCTCGATCCCGAGGACCGCATGCCCTACATCGTGCTGATGATCGACGAGCTGGCCGACCTGATGATCCAGGAAGGGCGCAAGGTCGAGGAGCCGATCGTCAAGCTGGCCCAGAAGGCGCGCGCGGTCGGCATCCACCTGGTGCTCGCCACCCAGCGACCCAGCGTCAACGTCGTCACCGGGCTCATCAAGGCCAACGTGCCCAGCCGGATCGCCTTCGCCATGGCCTCCAACGTCGATAGCCGAACGGTGCTCGACCAGCCGGGAGCGGAGGACCTCATCGGTCGCGGCGACATGCTCTACCAGCCCGCCGACCTGCCGCGTCCAGTCCGCATCCAGGGCGTCTTCGTCTCCGATGCCGAGGTGCAGGCGGTGGCCGATCACTGGCGGGAGCAGGAGCCCGAGCCACCCTACGATCCGGACGTGCTCTCGGGGTCGGGAGACGGCGACGATGGCGAGAGCGGCGAGTTCGCCTGGCTGGCGAAGATGGCCGAGGACGAGCTCACGCCACGCGCCGCGGAGCTGGTGCTGCTGACCGGCAAGGCCAGCACGTCCATGATGCAGACCAAGCTCAAGGTCGGCTTCAACCGCGCCAGCCGCATCATCGACGAGCTCGAGCAGGTCGGCATCGTGGGCCCCCAGGACCCACGCAACCCGGCTGTCCCGCGCGCGGTCTATGGGCCCGAGAACTGGCTCAGATCGGCGGAGGACGTGGACGCTCCCTAGGCCGCGACGCCGGCTGTCATCCCACTGGCCACGAACCACGGGGAACGAGTAGACTGGACCCAACGTCGCGGCTGCCGTGGTCGTGGCGAAAGCCGTGTACGAGTGAGGGCTCCATCGCCGGATGACCGCGCGCCAGGAAGCACGCGTCGGGACTCGAGCGACAGGGGGGGAACGCTGGTCATTCGAGACCCAGCGCGCCCCCCATGTCGGTGAGATCCTGCAGACCGCCCGCGAACGCAAGGGTGTCGACCTGTCTCGCGCCGAGCGCGAGACGAAGATCCGCGCGCGCCATCTCATGGCCCTCGAGAGTGGCGATGTCGCCGACCTGCCGGCGCAGGTCTACGCCAAGGGCTTCCTGCGCAACTACTCCACGTACCTCGGTCTGGATGCCGACGAGGTGCTGGCGCGCTGGCGTAAGGAGATCGAGCAGCCACGCTCGGCCGAGACGCCCAGCCTCAAGCCGCCCCCTCAGCCGATCTCTGCGCCCAACCGTGGATTCAAGCTCACCAGCGGCCTCGTCGTCGCCCTGGTCCTGGCCACCATCGTCTTCGCCTTCGTCGGCTATGTCGGGCTGCAGCTGGTGCGCTTCACGCAGAACCCCGAGATCACCCTGAACGGGCCGGCCATCCGCCAGCTTCAGCCGGGCGCGCAGTTCGTGCAGCTGAGCGGTGGTGGTGCCGCCGGCACGGAGATCGCGGCTTCGGGTGCCGATGACCTGGTGCGCGTGGCGACCGCCGATGCCGGCGGCCGCTGGAGCGTGAGCCTGCCGGTGACCAAGGGTGACAATCACTTCACCATCGTCGGTACCGATCCCGAGACTGCGCGAGAGTCGGCTCCGCTCAGGGTCATCGCCAGCGTCGAGGTCCTGGGGACGGAGCTCGCTCCCGGCGACCAGGGACCGGTGCTGCCGGAGGGCGTGGCGGACACCAACATCACCGGCATCCCATCCGCGGAGCTGACGCTCACGCAGCCGCAGAAGAACCTGCGCACGGAGAACGGCAAGGTCCGGGTGGTGGGTACGAGCGATGCTGAGGAGGTCGTCGTCAGCTTCGTCTGGGACGGCAAGCTCGACAAGGAGAAGAACCCGCCGCCGCCGGCCACGCTGCCGGTCGAAGACGGCGTCTTCCGGGGAACCTTCCAGCTGCCCAAGGGCCGTTGGACCACCTACGTGGCGGCGGCCATCGACGGCGGCTACCCGGCCGTCGAGCAGGTGTCGGTCAGGTCGCTCAACGACAAGATGCTGCTGAAGGTGGAGGCCATCGACGGGCAGACGCGCGTGCAGCTCACAGCGCCTGACGGGGACATCATCGCCGAGCGTTTCGTCATCAGGGACGGGCGGGCCAAGACGTGGACCGTGGACCCGGACGTCATCCTGCGTGTGGGCAACGCGCGCGCGGCCAACGTGACCGTCGATGGGCAGGCGTTCGGCGCCATGGGCAACAAGCCGGAGGCGCTGACGTGGCGCATCAAGCAGGGCGAGGAGCCCAAGCCGGTCGATTGAGCGCGGCAGCCGAGCCGACGCTCGCCCAGCAGGACCCTGACGAGCCCACGCTCGTCGACCTGGCCCAACGCCTGCAGCAGGTCGCGCTCGCGCGGGGCATCAGCGTGGGCACCGCCGAGTCGTGCAGCGGCGGGCTCGTGGCCCACAGCATCACCGCCATCAGTGGCTCCAGCGGCTACTACCAGGGCGGCGTCATCAGCTATGCCGACGCGGTCAAGTCCGCGCTTCTCGGCGTGCCAGTGACTGCGCTCGAGCGCCACGGCGCGGTCTCAGCACAGGTGGCGGTGGCCATGGCGGAGGGCGTGCGACGGGCGGTCGCGTGTGACTACGGCGTGGCCGTCACCGGCGTGGCTGGACCGGGCGGCGGCAGCGACGCCAAGCCTGTCGGCTCGACCTACGTCGCGGTCGCCGGCCCCGATGGCCACGAGGTGCGCCGCTACCTCTGGGAGGGCGACCGTGGCAGCAACAAGGAGCAGAGCGCAGCCGCGGCCCTCCGGCTGCTCCTCGCGGTGCTGGCGGCGGACCTGCCGAGCGGCACGCCGTGAGAGGGGCCGATGACATCGCGCGTGGCCTGGCTGCGGCGCGCCCGCCGCGCGCCATCGCCCACGGCGAGCGCATCCACGTCATCGGTGCTGCCGGCGCGGGCGCCTCTGCGGCCGCCATCCTGGCGCACGCGGCCGGCGCCGAGGTCGACGGCTGCGACCCTGGCGCGCCGTCGCCGTACACCGAAGCCCTGGACGCTCGCGGGATCATCCTCGAGACGGCCCATGACGCTGCACACGTGCGTCGCGGCGCGCTCTCGCGACTGGCTGTCACCAAGGCCCTGACGTCGGTGCAACCCGACCATCCGGAGCTGCTCGCGGCTCGCGCCCTGGGCGTTCCCATCGAGGCCTGGCAACAGACGGTCGCCGATGCGGCGCTCAGCCAGGGTGGCCGACTGGTGGCTGTCGCCGGCACGCACGGCAAGTCCACCTCGGCCGGCTGGCTGGTGCACGTCCTGGAGCGGGCGGGGCGCGACCCCGCCGCGTTCGTGGGGGCCCTGCTTCCGGCCGCGTTGACCGGCGGGATCCGCGCGACCGCTCGCTGGGGACGTGGCGACGCGTTCGTGGTCGAAGCGGACGAATACGCCGGCAACTTCGATGCCTACCGGCCGGCGCTGGCGGTGGTGCTCAACGCTGAGTGGGACCATCCCGACGTCTTCGCCGACCGCGGCGCTGTCGTCGACGCCTTCGAGGGCTGGCTGCGCGCACCCGGCTCGGCAACGCGACGCGCCATCGTGAACGTCGGCGACGACGGCGGCGCCGAGCTGGCCGAGCGCCTGGCCGATTGGGGCGATCGCGTCGTCGCGGTCGCACCGCTCGCCGATCGGCGAGCGGTCGGGTACCGACTCGACGGACGAGTCCTGCACCTCTCGGGGCTCCCGGCCGCGATCCCGGCCATCGAGGCGCCTCTGCGACTCGCCGGTGTCCACAACGCTGCGAACGCGGCCTGTGTGGCAGCCGCGGCAGCCCTGCTCGGCCTGTCGGGCACGGAGATCGCCGCCGGCCTCAGCTCGTTCACGGGTGTCGGGCGCCGCTTCGACGTCAAGGGCGAGCCCGCCGGCGTGCTGGTCATCGACGACTACGGACATCACCCCACGGCCATCCGTGCCACGGTCGCCACCGTGCGCGAGCTCTATCCCGGTCGGCCCGTCTGGGTAGCGCACGAACCGCTCACGTTCCACCGCGCAGCTGCCATGCTCGACGAGCTGGCCGAGGCGCTGGGCACGGCCGATCACGTCGTCATCGCCGACATCTGGGCCGGCCGCGACCCTGACACCACGGTCACCAGTGCCGCCGAGCTCGCCGCCAGGGTGACTGACGCGAGTGGCCGGACGGCAGTGGCCACCGGATCCCCCGAGGCCACCGCGGAACACCTCGCCGAGCGGGTGCGAACCGGCGACATCGTGGTCTCGATGGGCGGTGGCCGATCCTACGTCATCGCCGAGCACCTGCAGGCGCTGCTGCAGGCGCGGGGCCGCGAGTAGCAGGCGCGCCGCCACGAGTAGAATGCGGGGGTGCCCACGACGTTGACGCCCGGCGACGGGCAGGACCTGCTCGCCCGCTTCAAGGCCGCCCGGGAAGACCGCGATCCCGACGCGATGCTGGAGCTCTTCGCCGACGCGTGCGTGTACTACCCTGACCCGTTCGCGGAGCCGCTCGATGGGGAGATCGCTATCCGCGCGCACTGGAACGATGTCGCCGCCGAGCAGGTCCGAGTGGACTTCGACGCCGAGCGCATCTGGGTCTCGGGTCGCACCGTGCTGGCCAGCTGGCACGCGGCGTTCACCCGGGTCGCGACCGCGGAGCGTGAGCGCGTCCGAGGCTTCAGCACGCTGGAGCTCGACGACGAGGGCCTCATCGCACGCATGCGCGACTGGCCGAGCTCACGCATCGTGGGCATCGACAGCGGCCACCAGCCTTCCGACGTGTCCGGCCAGAGAGGGGAGTAGCAGATGGCAGGCAACATCTCATTCGATGTCGTCAGCGAGTTCGACCGCCAGGAGCTGGTCAACGCGCTCGACCAGGTTCGACGCGAGGTCGCCACGCGCTACGACTTCAAAGGCTCCAAGGTCTCGGTCGATCTGGGAGAGAAGGAAGTCACCGTGGTGACCGACTCGGAGATGCGCGCGGCGGCGGTGCAGGACCTCATCGGCACCAAGGCCGTGCGGCGCGGGCTCTCCCTCAAGATCTTCGACTGGGGCGATGTGGTCCCGGCCGGCGGCATGACCTACAAGCAGGTTGCCGGCCTGCAGCAGGGGCTCCCCGAGGACATCGCCAAGAAGATCGACCAAGCTCCTGCGCGACGAGTTCCCCAAGGTCAAGGGCCAGATCCAGGCAGGCACGGTCCGCGTGAGCGGCAAATCGAAGGATGAGCTGCAGGCGGTCATCGCGCGCCTCAAGGAAGAGGGCGAGGGGTATCCTGTTGCGCTCCAGTTCAAGAACTATCGCTAGGGAACCATGATCGATACCCAGAGCCGAGCGGCTCGCCTCATCCTTGCCCTGGTCGCGCTGCTGATCGTCATCTCGCTGATCTTCACGTTGGTGCAGTAGCGTGACCGACGCTGAGCCGGGGCAACCACCCGAGGTGCCTCCCGAGGTATCCGAGCCTGCGCGGCCCGAGTCGGGGGATGCGTCGGCCGATGCGCCCGCCGATGGATCGCCGGGTCGAGAGCCGGAGCCCACGCGCGAGCCGGAGCCGCCGTTCGAACCGCAGGCGCCAGCTGAGCCAGAGTCGCCAGCTGAGCCAGAGTCGCCACCGGAGCCAGAGTCGCCACCGGAGCCAGAGTCTGCACCGGAGCTGCTCTCCGAACCGGCTCCGGCAGCTGAGTCTCACCCGGAGCCGGCAGAAGAGCCCGCGCCCGAGCCTCCGGCGATGGTGCGGCGGACCGTTTCGGCCGAGATCGCGCGGCAGCTCTACGCCATGGGCGCACGTTACTGCTTCACCGTGCCGGCGGAGCCCATCCTGCCGCTGCTCGACGATCTCGCAGCCAGCGGCATCCGGGTGATCACAGCACGTCACGAAGGTGGGGCGGCGTTCATGGCCGAGGCGCTGGCGCAGTCGACTGGGCGGCCGCAGATCGTGGCCGTCTCCCGTGCCGTCGGTGCCTCGAACGCCTCGGTGGGCATCCATACCGCACAGCAGGACTCGGCACCGCTGGTGGCACTCACGGGCCAGGTGGCGACCTTGCTCCACGGCCGCGAGGCCTTCCAGGAGGCCGACCTCGTTGCCAGCGTCGGCTCCCTCGCGAGCTGGGCTGCCCAGATCGATGCGCCCGATCAGGCCGGCGCCGTGCTCGGCAAGGCATGGAGGCGCCTGACGACTGGACGACCCGGACCCGTGCTGCTGTCGGTCCCCATCGATGTGCAGACGGCGGAGATCGAGCTACCCGACGAGCCCGCTCCCAAGCTGCCCGGCGCGCGAGGACCGGCAGCCGACCGGGCCACCGTAAGCCGCGCCCTGAAGCTGCTGGCGGCGTCGGAACGTGGTGTGATCGTCGCCGGAGCGGGCGTTCTGCGCGCCCGCGCGACCAAGCGCCTGGTGGCGCTCTCGGAGGTGCTGGCCGTGCCGGTCATCGCAGCCTGGCGGCGGCCGGACGTCTTTCCCAACGATCATGCCAACTACCTGGGCATGACGGGCGCCGGGGCCGCGCCGACCGTCACCGATCGCCTTGCGGACGCTGACGTCATCCTGTTCATCGGGACCCGGCTATCCGAGATCACGACCGCCGGCTACACGGTGCCCTCACCGGGTACGCGCTGGATCCACGTGGACGTGGAGCCGCGCGTGGCACACGCCGGACTGTCGGCGCCGACCCTGTCGGTCGTCGCGGACGCCTCGCGTTTCCTTGATGCCGCGTGGTCTGACCTGCGGGCCGCGGCGCTGGACGATGAGATGCGCAGCCGGCGGGTGGCACGCACTGCCGCCGACCGGGAGGCCTACCGCGCTGCCGCCGCGACACCGCTGGGGGCGTGGGATGGCCCGGGTGTCCATCCGGGCCGTCTGATCGCCACGCTGCGCGCCGTGCTGCCGGACAACGCGACCATCACGACGGACGCCGGCAACCTGGCTGCCTTCGTGGCGCGAGGGTTCCGGTTCCGGCGTGCCGGTACGTTCCTCGGTGCCACCTCCGGCACGATGGGCTTCGGTCTGCCGGCGGCCATCGCAGCATCGCTGCTCGATCCGGACCGTATCGCCGTCGCCATCTGCGGTGACGGAGGCTTCGCCACGAGCATGAACGAGCTCGAGACCGCGGTGCGGGAAGGCGCGCATCCGATCGCCATCGTGCTCGACAACGAGCGCCTGGGCACGATCGCGGCACAACAGCTGCGCGAGGGTCGCCCGACGAGCTCGACCGACCTGGGCCCAGTCGACTTCGCAGCCATCGCCCGCGCCAGCGGGGCCCTTGGACTGAGCGTCAGCGAGGACGCAGGGTTCGTCCCGGCGCTGCGAGAGGCGATCACCTCTCGGCGACCCTCTGTCATCCACGTGAAGGTCGACCGCGCCTGGCTCTCGGTGGACGACAACCCGGTCTCAGGCGCGCCGTAGCCTCGCTCGCAGTGTCTTTGCGCAAAGACACTCGGGTCCGGGTTCAGGTTCAGATAGTGGGGGAGTGGATGGGCCTCCGCATCGCGATGGCACCGAAGCGCGCGCCGGCGCCAGCGTCTTCCCCACGCGCCAACGTTTCGAACCCGAGGTCGCGGTAGAACTCGATGGCGGCCCGGTTGTCCGCCATCACCCACAGGATGGTCTCGCTCGCGTCCCAGCCCGATGCCCAGGCTTCGAGCGCAGCGATCAGCATGCGTCCGACACCCAGCCGGCGTGCGGAGGGGTCCACCCACATGCTGAAGAGCAGCAGCGTGGACGGTCGGCGCTTGCGGCCCTGCACCAGCCCCAGGGTCTCACCAGAGGATTCTGCGATGAGCCAGGTCCGGTGGTCGCCGTGGGCCGACTGTCGGGCGCTGCGCAGCCACTCGACATCAGGGCGAGCGCTGGCTTCCGCCAGGGGCTGACCGAACGCTGCAGGGGAGTCGGCGATGCTGCGCAAGCGCAAGTCGCGCAAGGCAGGGCCATCTTGCGCTGTGATGCGGCGGATGGTGATGCCGGCGGTCGTGTCCACTCATGTGAACGGTAGCAGTGTGACCGCCGGCGGGTCTGTCTCTGTGCAGAGACAGACCCGTGCTACTCGACCGCAGCACCTGCCCGCGCGAGGTCCGCCAGCCCACCGGCGTCGGCGATGTCGGCGATGCCCGCCTCAGCCATCTGCTCTGCAGCCAGGGCGCTCCGGCGACCCGACTGGCAGTACACCAGGAACGGCTCATCGGGGTCGAGCTCGGCGATGCGGTCGGCGAAGTCAGGTCCCTCGACATCGATGTTGAGGGCGCCGACGACGTGCGCCTGTGCGAACTCGCCCGGTGACCGCACGTCGATGACGGTGCGATCGCCCGACTCGATCATCGCGACTGCGTCGGTCGGCGACACCGTGTAGGCACCAGGGGCGGCGTCAGTCTCGTTCGAATCGCAGGCGGCGATGGCGAAGACGGCCACGAGTGTCAGGATGGCGAGCGAGAGCAGGCGGCGAGTCATCGATGGTCCCCCGTACGGTGGCAGGTGCGCATGTGATGTGACGTATCATTACAGTGTTTGCGCAATCACGCAAGCACTACAGAGAGCGCGGGCAGCAGATGGTGGGGTTTTGGGCGCCGCACACAGCGTGCCTGCTGTGCTACTCCGCCATGTCGATCTCGTCCGGCAGTGTCCAGTCCTGACCGGCTTCCCGGGACCATGCCACCGTCTCGGCGACCGCCGCGATCGGGATGGGTCCATACACGTGCGGGAACAGCTCGGCGCTCCCATCCGAGGACGGCTCGACTCGTACCTCGGCCGCGAGCGTCTCCGGGTCGAGGCGGAGGATGACCAGTCGGTCGAGGTCTCGGTACCACGCATTGGCGACAGGCTCGATCTGGTGCGCGAACGAGCAGTGGATGAAACCCTCGTCGGCGAGGCTCAGACCTCGCGTGCTGACGGCATACAGTCCACCCTGTGCCGCACGTCCCCAGTCTTCGGGAACGGCCAGGTGATAGATCCGTGCCTCGGTCATCGTGAGCCTCCGGTCCGTCGCGATCCGCTCATGAGCTGGTGCTCGGGGTCGCCCGGCCCGCCGGTCGCCCCTGCTGCACAAATGTTACATAACTTGCATTATCGGAACTGTTATCCCCAGCGAGAGGGCCCAGCCTTCTGCGTCGTGCAGGCGATCGACGCCCTATCGAGCGTCGCCGAGCGGTGCGAGCACGAGGATCTCGACCGCGCCAGTGTTGCCGCCGCTGGAGCTGACGACGTCGAAGCGCAGGAGCTGCGCCGTGACGTCAAGGCTGGTCGTCTTGTCAGCCGAGAACTGGCCGAGGAGCTGGCCATCGGCGGTGATGCTGTAGGTCTGCGTGGTGGCGGTGCCGTCGCTCATCGAGCGCGTTCGGAAGACGATCTCCGAGATGGCGCGCGGCGCACCTAGGTCGAGCTCGATCCAGGCGTCGTCGCCGTCGCCGCGCGATGACCACTCGGTCGTACCGTCGCCGTCGAAGGCGTAGGCTGCAGCGAACGCGTCGGAGAACTCCGAGCTGACGCCGCTGACGGTGCCTGCCAGCGCCAGGTTGGTGGGTCCGCCGACCGGCTCCGGCGGCGTGCGGAAGGTCATGACGTCACTGACGTAGATCGTCCCGTCGGGTGCCGTTCCCTGGAGGCGGTAGCGGTACTCGGTGTCAGGTTGCAGCCCACCGAGCACGGGCGAATGGTCGGCGTGTGCGCCGCCGTCCATGTCGTTATCCACCGCGATCGTGCCGAACGAATCGTCGACGCCATAGACCACGGAGCAGGCGACATCGATGCTGGTGTCGACCGCCAGGATGGCCGAGCGGCCGCTCGGGTCCGGCGTGATGGTCACCGGCGAGGCCTGGATGTCGCTGAACGCCTGCGTCGGTGCGGCACTGACCTGGGCCGTGATGCCCAGCGCCAGCAGGACGGTGAGAGCGATGGCCCCCCACGCGCGGCAGGTGATCCTGTTCATCGGCGCAGCCTACAACGGCAGAGCAGAGCTACTGCGACGAGTCGGTGACGGGCACGCGTTCCGACGTGTCCACGGCGATGCCGCTCGCCGGCACCTGGCTGCTGCGACGACGGAGCTCGAAGACCGTGCGCGGACTGCCCTCGAGCGCGACCTCGCGCACGATCTCGAAGAGCGGCGCGAACGCCGCCCGGAAGCCATCGATGTCGTAGGTCGGGAAGACATCGCGTCGTGAGGCCAGGAGGCGCTGGACCATGGCGTCTTCCTTGGGCACGAACTCGACGATGGCGTGCGGCGCCAGCCGCGCGAACAGCGTGGCGATCATCGGGAGCGGCACGTTCGCGCCGATGGCCAGGTGATGCACCAGGGCAAGCGCGAGGATGACATCGGCATCGATCCGATCGAGCAGCCCGGCACGCTCGGCACTCCCCCACCCCAGCGGTGGGCTCGGGTTGGTGATGTCCGCCAGCAGCGGGGTGATGTCCTCGCGCCCGTCGGCGCGGATGGCGCGATAGCCGCGCTCGACGGCGGCCGGATCGACGTCCAGCGCAACGACCCGGTACCCTGCGTCCGCCGCCACTCGGCTGTAGCGTCCGGTGTTCGCGCCGAGGTCCCAGGCCCGCGATCCACCGCTGCGTGCCAGTGCTCCCTCGACGGCCGTCACCTTCGCCGCGGTCGCGGCATCGTCGTAGCTGGTGTTGTCGGCATAGTCGGCCCACGCTGTCCCCTGCGGTTCCCAGGAGAGTCCCGAGATGGTGTCACGCAGGCTTTCGATGAGCGTGGCCAGGCGCTTGGGGGACATCGAGGCGCTGCTCGCCGGCGTCGTGGCGGAGGCGTTGTCGGCCGCGTGTCGTCGCTGCGCCCGCGCGTGGATGTGGACGTGGGGCCCGAGGCCGAAGGACAGTCGCGTTCGGGCCGGCAGCAGCCGCGCGGCGAGATCGAGCGGGATGCCCTCGAGGTGATCGCGCAGCAGCAGGCCGAGGCGGACGTCGACCTTGGCCATCAACGCCAGGGGTGCGAGGAAGTGCTCGCAGAACTGGCGGTAGGCGAGCCACGGGCGTCCCGGCTCGGTGCGTTCGAACGATAGCGAGTCGATGAGGAGCGGTCGTCCGTGGTGGAACTGGACGTTGTAGGCCGAGGCGTCGCGGAGGGTCATGCCTCGTTCCGCGGCGCGCGACTGCGCTCGCAGCGTCAGCAGCGCAGCGTCCTGTAGCTGGCTGAATGACCACTCGTAGGGGTACGAGATGAGATCGAGCTGCTCGGGCCGGATGACACGGTGGACCGGCGGTCGCGCGGCCAGCGCCACGTCGACGTCCTCGTGCCGGATGACGATGCCGGCGTCAGCCAGGCTCTCGTAGAGGCCGGACTCGAGGTAGTGCTCCCAGTCCTCGGCGAAGGACGGGTCGATCTGGCGGTAGACAACACCCTCACGGCGGAAGACGAAGCCGGCCGGGTCACGGTAGGACCCGGCGTCACGGGTGGCGGCCGTATCGACCGCGGGCGGTGTCAAATCGGGTCAGGCGCCGGTCGAGACGTCATCCTTGGTGGCGGCTGCGTCGGCGGTCGGCTCGTGCCCACCACGCAGCGTCCGCACGAGGCGGCGGATCTGCTGGCGGAAGATCACCGGCACCGCCACCAGGCCTGCGATCAACGCCTGGATGACGAGGCTACCGGAGCCCGGGTCGATGTAGGCGAAGACTGGTTCCATGCCGACTCCTGATGGGGGTGATGCAGCGTCGCGCTCACTCGAGGTGATGCAAGGTGACCGACGCCCACCATAGCATCACGTGCCCAACCTGCTATCTCTGACCGCTGCGTCCTCAGAGGCGATGGGGACCCGCGGACGGTAGCCTCAACGCTCCAGCTGCGAGCGGATCTCCTGCTCGTAGCCCGGAAAGTAGCGCTCGATGACCGGCAGCTCGAAGCGTCGCAGGATCGACTCACGCGGCTCGCGCGCGAGCAGGAAGGCGAAGGACGCCGCGACCAGCGCTTCGGGGTCGTAGTGGCCCGGAGCCAGTCTCGCCAGGTCCCCCTGGCTGACCGCCACTTCGTGGCGCGTCGCACCGGCGTCGGTCCCGACGCGGACGTCGCAGACGAACCCGTCGGGCGTGAGGCGGCAGACCACGCTGACCGGCTCGCTCACGCGTGGACCTCCTTGCCCGCCGCGGCCCAGCGAAGGGACGCCGCTCTGCAGCTCCCCTGCCAGCGAGGGTACGACCCGGCCGACGATGTGCACGTCGGTTTCCCGGTAGTCGACCTCGACGGTGCCGCGCTCACGCACGCGCGCGAGCAGCTCGCCTTCGGCGTACGGCAGCGTCACGTCCACCAGCTCCCACAACCCGGCGATGGCCGCCGACAGGGCCAGGCGCAGCGCATCGAGCCCGTAGCCCGTCAGCGCGGAGACCGGTACCAGCTCTCCCAGCAGCGGCGCCGGATGACCGGCAGCGGCGTGGGTGCCGTCATACAGGTCGGCCTTGTTGAGCGCCACGACGCGCGGCTTGTCGCCGGCGCCCAGCTCGTCGAGCACGGTCTGGACGGTGTCGCGGTGCTCGCGAGCGTGCGCGTCGGCCCCGTCGACGACCTCCAGCAGCAGGTCGGCGCGGACGACCTCCTCGAGCGTGGCACGGAAGGCATCGACGAGCTGATGCGGCAGCTTGTGGATGAAGCCGACGGTGTCGGTCAGCACGACAGACTGGCCGTCGCCGAGCCTGACCTGGCGGCTGGTCGGGTCGAGCGTCGCGAAGAGCTGGTCCTCCGCTCGTGCTGCCTCACGACCGCTGAGCGCGTTGAGCAGCGACGACTTGCCGGCGTTGGTGTAGCCGACGATGGCCACGCTCGGCACCAGGCGGCGGTCGCGCGAGCGTCCGGCGGTCTCACGCTGCTGGCGGACACCCTCCACGCGCTCCCTGAGCTTCTTGATGCGGGCGCGGATGACGCGCCGGTCGGTCTCGAGCTGCGTCTCGCCGGGGCCGCGGGTGCCGATGCCGCCGCCGGTGCGCGAGAGGTGGGTCCACAGGCGCGTCAGGCGCGGGAGCTGGTATTCGAGCTGGGCCAGCTCCACCTGCAGTCGCCCTTCGTGCGTGCGCGCGTGCTGCGCGAAGATGTCGAGGATGAGGCCGCTGCGGTCGAGCACCTTGACCCCGAGCAGCTCCTCCAGCGCCCTCTGCTGCTTGGGACTCAGCTCATCGTCGGCGATGAGCAGGCTGAAGCCGGTCTCGCGCTTGGCGTCGACCAGCTCCTGCGCCTTGCCCTTGCCCAGGTACCAGTTGGGATCGACGTGACGCCGGTTCTGCCACTCGGCGCCGACGACGACGGCCCCGGCGGTGTCGGCGAGGCTTGCCAGCTCGGCGAGGGAATCCTCCGCCGTCCAGCCGTCACCCTCGCCGGTGTCGACCGCCACGAGGAAGGCGTGCTCGACCGGTGGTGTCAGATCGATCGGTTGGTTACGGCTCATCGCCCCCCAGCATAGTCGCCATGGGCGAGCTGCCCGAGGAACGGCGCCAGGACGTCGGCGGCGACGGCTGCCGCCCCCTCCCCCGCCTCCAGCCACGTGATGTCCGGCTCGCTGCGGAACCAGGTGCGCTGGCGACGCGCGTAGGCCCACGTGCGCTGGGCATCGCGTGCCTTGGCAGTCGCGACGTCACAGCGCCCGGCAAGGACGTCGAAGGCCTCGCGATAGCCCATCGCGCTGAATGCCGGCAGGTCTTCGGGGTAGCGCGAGCGCAGCCGCGCCGCTTCCTCCAGCAGGCCGGCGGCGAAGTGCTCGTCGACGCGTGCCTCGATGGCACGTCGGTGAGCCGGAGGCTGGCGGCGCAGTCCCAGCCAGACGAGGGGCGCGGGGTACCCCTGCGGCGGCGCCGGGAGTGCCGAGCCGGTGAGGATGGCACGCTCGAGGGCACGGATGACCCGACGGGGGTTGCGCAGGTCGACCATGTCCGCGCGCTGCCGCGTCCCGCTGCTGCAGCTCGGCGCCCAGCGCCTCGACGCCCTCGTCGGCGTTGCGGGCCTCGAGCTCGGCGCGCAGCGCGGGGTCGCTGCTGCCCTCGTCGAGCGGAAAGCCGCGAGCGATCGCGCGCAGGTACAGGCCGGTGCCGCCGACCAGCAGCGCGATGCCGCCACGCTCCGCGATGCCCGCCAGGGCCGCCAGTGCGGCGCGCTGGTAGTCCGCAGCGGTGAAGGGGGCATCCGGCTCGACGAGGTCGAGGCAGTGGTGCGGCGCCACCTGCAGCTCCGCCGCGCTCGGCTTGGCCGTGGCGATGTCCATGCCGCGGTAGACCTGCCGCGAGTCGGCGGAGACGATCTCGGCGCCGGGGAGCGACGCACTCAGCTGCAGTGCCAGCGCGGTCTTGCCGCTGGCGGTGGCGCCGGCGATGATGACGAGCGGCGGCAGGCTAGGCGTGGTCGGGCTCCCCTGCGCGGCGCCCCACCAGGGCGTACGGGCCGGCGTCGCTCGACGTGCACCTCGACGAGCTCTCCGACCAGCATCTCCGGCCCGTCGAAGTGCACCAGCTTGTGCTCCCGGTTGCGGCCCACCAGGCGTGGTCCTCGCTCCGAGGCGTCCTCGTGGTCGTGCCCGCGAGGCTGGCGGACCTCGTCGACGAGGACCTCCGTGCGGCGGCCCACCCAGGCCTGGTTCAGCTCGAGGCCGATGGCCTCCTGGACCGCCAGCAGCTCGTTGAGGCGGCGCTTCTTCTCGGCCGCGGGCACGTCGTCGGCGAGCCGCATCGCCGGTGTGCCTGGCCGAGGCGAGTAGGCCGCGGCGAAGACCTGGTCGAAGCGCACCCGGCGCAGCAGCTCGAGCGTCGACTCGAACTGGGCCTCGGTCTCACCGCAGAAGCCGGTGATGATGTCGGTCGTGAGGCTGATGCCGGGCACGGCCGCGCGCAGGCGGTCGACCAGGTCAAGGTAGGCCTCGACGCTGTACTGGCGGCCCATCCGCCGCAGCACCTCGTCGTCGCCCGACTGCACCGGCAGGTGCAGGTGCTCGCAGACCGAGGCGCACTCGGCCATCGCACCGATGAGCCGGTCGGTGAGGTCCCACGGATGCGAGGTCACGAAGCGGACGCGCCCGATGCCCGGTCCGCCCTCGTGGTCGCGGATGGCGTCGATGCCGCGCAGAAGCGCGGCGATGTCCGGTCGCCCGTCACGCACCTGCTTGCGGCCCAGCTCACGCTGGCCGGCGATGTCGGCGAAGCGCGCGTCTGGCTCCAGGTCGTGGCCCCAGGAGTTGACGTTCTGGCCCAGCAGGGTGAGCTCGCGGTAGCCGGCCTCGGCCAGCTGGCCGACCTCGGCGAGGATGTCGTCATACGGCCGGCTGCGCTCGGGGCCCCGTGCGAAGGGCACGATGCAGTACGTGCAGGTCTTGTCGCAGCCGTAGACGATCGGCACCCAGGCCTTGACGCCGCGGCTGCGCGCGATGCGCCCCTCCTCTACCGCCGCGGCACGGGTGCCGGGCAGGCGGTCGGCGGTGGCGGCGACCGATCGGCCGACGCGCTGGAACCCGCTGCCGCCCAGCTGGTCGGCGGTGGTCAGTCCAGCCAGGCCGAGTCGCGCGGTCAGCTCGGGCTCCTCGTCAGGCCGCAGGAACAGGTCCACCGCGGGATAGCGACGCTGCAGCACGCCCTGGTTGTCGGCGCGCACGGAGCAGCCGGTGAGTACGACGCGCAGGGCCGGGTTGGCCTCCTTGAGCCGTCCCAGCGCGCCCATGCGGCCGATGACCTTGTGCTCGGCGGCTTCGCGGATGGAGCAGGTGTTGATGACGATGAGATCGGCCTGCTCGATGCCCGCCGCTTCGCTGCAGCCGGCTGCGAGGAGGGCACCGGCCATCTCCTCCGAATCGGACATGTTCATCTGGCAGCCCAGCGTCCAGACATGGAAGCTGGGCAGCACCGTCGTTTCGGTGCCGTACTCCTCCAGGCCGGTGTCTGGCCGGGCCCCGGCACGGGGTGGACGCGCGGGCAGCGACGGCGTGTCCAGCACCGGCAGCGTCGGCAGCTCAGAACGAATCGGCATAGTCCTCCACCTCGCCGGCGAGCCAGCGGAAGTAGCGATCGTGGTCGCGCGCGCACTTGTCCCAGGCGTAGTACCTGCGGATGCGCTCGCGGCAGGCTACCGCAGCCTCAGCTCGCAGGTGTTCGCCGTCGATCTCGACTTCCTCGATGCACGCGCGCAGCGACCCGGGTTCCTTGGTCCACAGCAGGCCGTTGCCGCCGAGGACCTCGCGATTGAAGGGCACCGCGTTGGCCAGGACCAGCTGGCCGCAGCCCATCGCGGTCACCAGCGACGGATTCGTGCCACCGACCTCGTGGCCGTGGATGTAGGCACGCGCACCGAGGAACAGGGCCTCGATGTCATCGGGCTCATAGACCGGCCCCAGGAAGCGCACGCGCGGGTCGCTGGTGGCCTGCAGGGCGGCGAGGTAGTCGCTGTCGTAGTTGGCGCCACCGACCACCAGCAGCGGTGCCTCGGCGTCGGAGCTGACGAACTCGCGGACGACGACGTCGGGATTGTTCTCCGGTTCGATGCGGCAGACCTGCAGGTAGTAGCCACCGGGCTCCACCCCGTGGCGGGCGAGGACCTCACGATGGCGAGCCTCGTCACGCACCTGGTGGACGTGGCCACCGTTGGTCAGGAAGGCGCTGTGGGCCCCCCACTCGTCCTCGTAGAGCCGCTGCAGCTCCTTGCTGTCGGACACGAGGTGGGACGCGATGTGGCGAGCGAGCCAGTAGTTGGCCCGCAGGTATGCGCGCGCGAACCTGCCCCACTTGCGCCGTTTCCAGTCGAGGCCGTCGGTGTTGAAGACCACGCGGCGCCGCAGCAGCCGGTGCGGCAGGTAGGCCCAGACGGTCCGGCAGCCGAGCACGTAGTAGACGTCCTGTCGCGGCTGCGAGAGCGCGTACAGGCTGCTGAACAGCTCGTGCAGCAGGGTCTCGGTGAACTTGCCGTAGCGCGTGGGAAGACGGACGACACGCATGCCCCCGAAGTCGCGGCCGACCTCCGCGCCGGTGTAGCGGGGCATGGCGAACAGCGTCACCTCGTGCCCGGCCTCGACAAGGCGCGGGCCGAGCTCGGTGACGATGGTGTCCCAGCCGCCCCAGCGTGCGGGTACGCCGCGGGCACCGAAGATGGAGAGTCTCACGGTCTCGAATGGTAGCGCCGAGGGCGCAAGGACCTTCGGCTCTTGGCGTCGGCCCCACCACGGGTGACGCTGGGATCGGGAGGTGTGCGATGAGCCAGGGAACCGGCGGGTTGGACCCGCGTATCACCGGTCCCGCATCCCTTGCGCAGCTGCAGGCCGGCGACCTGCAGCCAGGCATCCCGTTCATCTCCGACGAGGAGGCCAGGCTTCGACAGCGGGAGGCGGATGCCTCGCGGCGCCGCCGCCGGGCCTTGCGTCGCGCGATCGCGGCGCTGGTCGTGGTCGTGGTCGCAGTGGCGGTCGTGGCCTGGCTCTTCCTGTCGTTCGGTCCGCTCCAACCCTGAGCCGCTCCGCGCACGCGTGGTAGCCGGTCGCAGCCTCTACCCCGGCTCCCGCAGGCGGTTCACCAGTCCTCGTTGGCGTCCTTGCCGATCGGTCCGCGCTCGTGCGCACGCTCTGCGCGGAGGAACCGTCGCCGGTCCGGGTTCTCCGTCCCGTGGAAACGTCGGTCGAGCCACTTGGGTAACCACACCGCGTTGAGGATGTCCATCCGCCCAGCCCAGGCCGAGGCGTCCGCACGGCACCGACCTCTGACGCGGAGCGCCGGGCGACGCGCCCGCATGGCCATGGTCGATCGAGCCACCGACCATCGACCGGCGACGATCACGTGGTCGTGGGCAGGCGCTCGGGCTTGGCCACGGCCGTGACGACGAAGTCCGCCAGGGCGCGCTCGCCTTTCGGCCCCCACAGCTCGGCCTGGAGCACCAGGCTGTCGATATGGACAGCGAGCCTGTGGATACCGGCCTCGGATACGATCTCGCCGAGCCAGACGACCTCCCATGGCGCGAGATATGTCATCCAGCCTTCGCGCCACTCGGGGTCGGCGATGACGACCGCGAGCTCGGTGGGCAGCGCCACGAGGAGCGCGTCTCGCCCGCCGATGGCCCCGCGGACCGGCAGCACGGTGAGCACCGGTTCGTTGCGGTAGCGGTACTCGACCGCGTAGATCGGCAGATCGACCAGACCTGCAGCATCCCTGAAGCGCATCAACGTGCCTCCGACTACAGCGAGACGGCGGGCACAGGAATAGCCTACGACGTCGTGCAAGTGGACGCCACCGGCCCGTGCTCCGTAGCCGATCCACGGCACCGTCGCAAAGTGGAGCGGCGCCAGGGGCGTGGCTACCCTCCGCGAGACAGGTGAACCGTCACGATCGGGCCATCGTGCGGGTGAAAGCCGCAGGCAGCCGAGGCGGCGCGACGGGGCGACTCGGCGGGTGGCTCGACCTGTGGGATAGCCGCGAACTCCAGCACGGTGGCGGGTTGGTCGCCGACGACGCGCAGGCTTGCTTCCACCTTCTCAGTCCGTGACAGCAGGCCGTTTCTCCCTGCCGGCCAGTCGAAGACGTACTCCCCGCCCGGTCCGCTGGTCACCTGCTCGACGTGACCGTCCTCGACGAAGTACAGGCCGAAGGCCGGAGCAGCCGCGGTGGGCATGAGCGCACCCGGCGCGCCGGTCATCCGCGTCAGCCGAAAGAGGATGTCGACCCCGTTCATGGCCTCCCGGGTGGTGGCATCGAAGCCACCGGCCATGTCCCAAGGACCGAGTGAGATGCCGGGCAGATAGCCGTAGAACGAGCCTCCATTCTGGTGCACGTGGAAGGAGCGCGCCGTGGCCGGCTCGGTGCCCGGGTTGACGAAGGCCATGGGCACCTCCTTGTCCACGTCGGCGTCGGGGATCGCTGGCAGGTAGATGGCGTCGCCGATGGCCAGGCGCACCATCTCGCCGGCCGGGCTGGACACCGGGTCACCCTCCGCACCTCGCCACAGCATGGCCTCGGTGGCCGGTGTGATCTCGACCTCGCCGCTCTCGATGACGAGGCCGCGTCCGCGCAATGCCTCGTTCCCCAGGACTGACGCGAACTCGCCGCTTGTGTCGATGCCCGGATCGAGCGTCCAGTCCTCCATGACCAGCTTGACGAAGTCGTCGGGTAGCGCTTCGCTTGGGATCGCCAGCTCCCAGACCACCTTCGACATGGCCTCGGTCTCGCCGGACGCATCGCCCTGGGCCAGTGCGGTACCGCCCGTTCCGCCGAGCAGCACCACGATGACCGTCCCGACCAGAGACAGCCGCAACGTACGCATGACGATCCCCCATCTCCACGCGGGTCGCGTTCGCCAGTGGCTCGGCGCGGTCCAGGCGGCCATGATCGGCGGGCCGTGCCTCGCAGCCTCCTGCTACATGGATGAGTGCGAGACAGCCTCATCCGGTTCCATCTTCACGGCCGCAGCTGTTCGTGGACGTGCTCGGCACGATGCAGCAATGCTGTGGGGCATTCACTGATCACGACCGCTACCCGCGTACGCTTCGGGCGGCTGCGCTCGTACGCCTCAGGTGCTCCTCGATGTTCCCGGCTGCGATGGGCCTGCCTGCGGCGCCTAGCGCGTCGTTTCCGGGCGAATGACGTACACACCCTCCGCCGCCGCGACCCACACCGTTCCGTCAGGAGCGACAGCGATATCCATCGGGAAGGTGCCCTCCAGATAGCGCCTCCACTGGGTCCCGTCGAAGGCGATCACGCCATCACCGGCGAACCAAACCGTGCCGTCGGGGGCCACCTCGAGGCCGAACATCCCGATGCCGCACATGTCGGCATCGTCCGGCGGGAACACGGTCCATGCTCCGTCGGCCAGGCGGGCCAGCGCAGAGCACCCGGACCCAGGGTCCTCGAGCTGCTCCACCGTCGTCCACAGTGCCCCGTCGCTTCCGGCGGCCAGGACCGACCACAGCGGGGCCGAGGGTAGCTCCACCCCTTCCCACTCCTGCCCGTGTCGACGCATCAGACCCACCGGTCCGGATGTCGACAGGCCCACCCAGATATCACCGTCCGGCGTTCCTGCGATCCCTAGGACGGAGTGGACGTCACGAAAGACCTCGTGCTCGGTCCACTTGCTGCCGTCGAAGCACGCGAGTGTCGTCTGGCGTTCATAGCCTTCGTCATACCAGGTTTCCCAGGTCGCGCAGACCGCGCCTTCGGGAAGGTCGTTGACGAACATGGCGTGGGGATCGTCCGAACCGGGTGGGGTGATCTCGGCCCAGTCCAGCTCATGTGTCGTCCAGCTCGTGCCGTCGAAGGAGCGGATCTGGCTGTCGATGTTCGCCCAGACCGTGCCGTCCATGGAGACGGTCAGGCCAGAGGCCTTGCTGATGAGCCCGGACATGCTGTCATCCCAGTCCGCGGGGTCGTCGCCGATGGGTGAGCCGCCCAATGCCCGGATGCCGCCGGGGCCCCAGACCCAGGCCATCCCGTCCGGCGCGACCTCGACACCCTGGTGCCAGTCGGGATAGTCGAGATCAGTCGCTCGTGGCGCGTTCGGCTCGATGACCCTCCAGGCCGAAGGCTCGATAGATTCGAACGTGATGCCCGCGGCATGCGTGTAGGTCGGTGGCTCGTCGTCTTGTGCCATCACGACCTCGATGGTCGGCCCGGCCAGCAACACCATCGCCACGATGCCAACGACGGTCGTGCGCAGCGTTCGCATGTCAGTCCCCTCGGTGCGGTGCGCCTCGAATCACGCGCCCCGGGGCTCAAGAGCTCAAGAGCCGACAGTCACGACCGTCCTCTCCATCTCCCGGAGCCGAGATCAGACCCGATGAGGGCGCGGGCGTCGAACGAACCAACAGCTCATGATCCGGTGATGGTGTGGGTCAGACCATCGTGGCAAGACGACCGCTGCAGGCGCCAGAGACATGCACGCTGCGCGCCATCGCCTTCCTCGCCTGGTCTGCTGCCGGTCGACCCAAGAGCGCTACCGGCGCGGTGGCTTCGTTCCTTGGACCTGCCCGTGCGGCGTGACAGTGCGAGCCTGCGGGTACAACCCGAACCGGATCGCCTGATCCGGCCACTCTGGATCGTCGAGCTTCCAGCGGTGCACCATGGAGCCTCTCTCATCGATGCGGTCGATGGAGCCGTCGACACCGAGGACGAGCCTGCCCCCGTCCGCGAGCTCGAGCTCATGTGGTTTGAATCGGCGACCTGGGGTCGCGGGGGTCCGTGGGGGCTCGCGCCCGCCGAGCTGATCGGTCATCGTGGCTACCTCTTCCGTGCGGAGACTTGAAGATACGACGAAGCGGTCCACCGTGCGGCAGGCGATCAGGGCTTTGGCGACGGTGACCGACCGGTCCTCGCGCGATACTCTCCCGCCCGCATCGTTGTGGCTGCGTCTGATGGAGGCGACGGCCTCGTTCATCGCTGGCCTCCGTCGAGGTCAGTCCATGCCGAGGGCAGTCAGGAGTCGGTCGCCCACGGCGTCGGGGACGTAGACCGTCGCCTGTGTCTCGGCGTAGGAGCCCGTGTCGCCGTGGTAGTCGGAGCCGCCCGTCCGCAGCAACCCGCGCTCGTCGGCGAAGGCAGCCATCTGCTCGATGCGCTCGTCGTCCCAGTGGTGGTAGTGCACCTCGAGGCCCCGCAGCCCCCAGTGCATCAGCTCGTCGATGACGGCCGGCTCGTGGGGCGCCCAGGGCGAGTGCGCCAGCGAGGCGATGCCCCCGGCTGCCGTGATGGCCTCGATCGCGCGCCGGGGACCGATGCCCTGCCGCCGCACGTAGCCGGGCATGCCCGGCACGAGGTAGCGGTCGAAGGCGTCCTGGACCGACGCCGCATGGTCGGCGCCCACCAGCGCACGCGCGACATGCGGACGCCCCAGCGCATCGATGCCGCCCGCTACGACCGGCAGGTGCTCCTCGGACGTCCATGCCCAGTCCGGACAGTCGCGCCAGCGTGCGCTCGAGGCGGCGCCGACGGCCTCCGCGCTGTTCCTGCAGCACGGCCTCGAAGTCCTCGTCCTCGGGGTCGACGCCCAGGCCCAGGATGTGCAGCTCACCGAGGCGCTCCTCGCTGCCGCCGACGGCCTCGATCTCCTCGTCGACAGCGGTGTTGATCTCCACGCCCACGATGATCCGCGGCCCCGCATCATCCTGGCTGCCGAGACCGGCGGCCAGCAGCTCGCGGGCTCCCGCGAGCGTGTCGTGATCGGTGATGGCGACGAGGCGTGAGCCCCACGCCCGCATCTGCGCATGAAGCTCGAGTGGCTCGAGGACGCCGTCGGAGCGCGCGGTGTGCGTGTGCAGGTCGACCGTGTTCCGCCGCAGCGTGGTCACACCTCGATGATGCGGGAGATGCGCTCGATGCTCGCGGCCCGGCCGCTGCCGGCATCGATATCGATGACGACGGCGTTGAAGAAGACCGGCCCGGTGCCCACGGCGAAGCGCGTCGGCAGACCGTTGAGGAAGCGCGGCAGCACGGTCGCGGGGTCGAAGCCGATGACGCTCTCGAGCGGACCGGTCATGCCCAGGTCGCTGACGTAGGCGGTGCCGCGCGCCAGCACCCGCTGGTCGGCGGTGGGCACGTGCGTGTGGGTGCCCACGACGGCGCTGACGCGGCCGTCGAGATGCAGGCCGAAGGCCGTCTTCTCGCTGGTCAGCTCGCAGTGGAAGTCGACGAGACGGACCGGCGGCAGCTCGTCCGCGGACTCGTCGAGCAGCTTGTCCATCTCCGTGAAGGGATTGTCGATGGGGATCATCGTGCTGCGGCCCTGGGCGTTGATGACCGCGACCTCGGTGCCATCGGCTGCGTGGAACACACCCCAGCCGTGGCCCGGCACGGTCTCGGCGCCGTAGTTGAGCGGTCGCAGGATGCGCGGCTCGCCGTCGAGCTGGGGGATGAGCTCCCGCTTGTCCCAGATGTGGTTGCCGCTGGTGATGACGTCCACGCCGCTGTCGAACAGCGCGCCGGCGGTCGACATGGTGAGGCCCATGCCACCGGCGACGTTCTCGCCGTTGGCCGTCACCAGGTCGATGCCGCGCTCCTCGCGCAGGCCGTGCAGCTCACGCTCGATGGCCACTCGGCCGGGCTTGCCGATGATGTCGCCGATCATCAAGCACGCGCAGCGTGCCCGGCGCGGGCAGCAGTGGCAGCGCCGGAAGCTGGTCGGCCGCGAGCGTGCGCGACTTCTCGCGCCGGGTCATCGCTCCTGCCGGGTCCCCGCCCTGCTGCCGCCCGCGAGCGGCAGGGTCACTTGGCGTACTCCACCGCGCGCGTCTCGCGGATGACCGTGACCTTGATCTGGCCCGGGTACGTGAGCGTCTCCTCGATCTGGCGCACGATGTCGCGTGCCAGCCGCGTGGAGGCGAGGTCATCGATCTCATCGGGCCGCACGAGGATGCGCACCTCGCGACCGGCCTGCACGGCGAAGGCCTTCTCCACGCCAGGGAAGCCGTCGGCGATGGCCTGCAGCTCGGTGAGTCGCTTCACGTACGTGTCCGTGGATTCTCCGCGGGCACCGGGGCGTGAGGCGCTGATGGCGTCGGCGATCTGGACGATGGGCGCCTCCTGGCAGGTGTAGTCCACCTCCAGGTGGTGGGCGGCGATGGCGTTGATGGCCTTGGGCGAGAGACCGTGCCGGGTGGCGATCTCGGCGCCGATGGCCGCGTGCGGACCCTCGACCTCGTGGTCGATGGCCTTGCCCATGTCGTGCAGCAGGCCGCCGAGCTTGGCTGCCTGCACATCCGCGCCCAGCTCGGCCGCGATGATGCCCGCGAGGTGGGACGTCTCCTTGACGTGGTTGAGCACGCTCTGGCCGAAGGACGTGCGGTAGCGCAGCCGGCCCAGCAGCGTCAGGATCTCAGCCGGCAGGCCGGGCACGCCGGCGTCGTAGGCGGCGGTCTCGCCGGCTTCACGGATGACGACGTCCACCTCGGCCTGGGCCTTGGCTACGACGTCCTCGATGCGGCCGGGATGGATGCGGCCGTCCTGTACCAGCTTGGTCAGCGCCAGCCGTGCCACCTCGCGTCGGACCGGGTCGAAGCCGCTGAGCATGACCGCGTCGGGGGTGTCGTCGATGATGAGGTCGACGCCCGTGGCCTGCTCGAGGGCGCGGATGTTGCGGCCTTCGCGCCCGATGATGCGGCCCTTCATCTCGTCGGACGGGATGGGCACCGTCGTGACGGTGGCCTCGGCGGTGTGGTCGACCATGACCCGCTGGATGGCGGTGATGACGACGTCCCGGGCCTTGTCCTCGGCGCCCTCGCGGGCTGCGCGCTCGATGGCGCGGACCTGGCGGACGGCGTCCTTCTCGGCCTCTTCGCGGACCTCTTCGATGATGGTGGCCTTGGCCTCCTCGGCGCTGAGACCGCTGACGCGCTCCAGCGCGGCGAGCTGCTCGTTCTTGATGGTCGTCAGCTCGGCTCGCTGCTTGTCGAGCTCCTGCTCGCGGATGAGCAGCTTGCGGTCGCGCTCCTCGAGCATGTCGGTGCGCTGGTCGAGCTGCTCGTCACGCTGCAGCAGGCGACGCTCGAGGTTCTGAAGGTCGACGCGCTTGGCCCTCCCCTCCTCGTCGACCTCGCGCTGGATGCGGACCTGTTCTTCCTTGGCCTGGAGGATGAGCTCCTTCTGTTGCGCACGCGCTTCCGCGACGATGCGCTCGGACTTCTCCGTGGCGGACTTGATGGCCTGGTTGGCCACCATCCCGCGCAGGAAGAATCCAAGAAGGAGCCCGCCGGCTGCCACCACCAGGACGATGGCCGCCACGATGACGGGTTCGTTCACTTGTCCCTCCCGTCCAGCCCGCGGCTGGAGGTGAATCAACGTCTGTGGGTTCGCCGCCCGAAGACAGCTGAGCGGCCATGACTCCCTTGGCGCCGCTCCACTGAAAGGTCAGTTGCAGAAGCCTAGCGGTGTGGCGCGAAGAGCGTCAAACGTCGTCGGGTCCCGCCTCGAGGTCGGTGCCAACGCCCGCGGCCAGCTCGTGGCAGACGTCAGGAGCGAAGCCGTTGCGCGCCAGTAGCGCGTAGGCCTTCTGGCGACGGCGGCGAGGATCGGGTTCCCGGCGCAGGCTGGCGTCGCGCCGCTCGAGCAGCTGACGAGCCGCCTCGCGATCGGCGCTGGGTAGCGGCTCGCCGTCCTTCTGGTCAGCGGCAGCGACCCGCGTGTCGCGCTCTCCGAGGGCGGCGCCGATGGTGTCGTCGGGCACGCCCTTTCGTTGCAGCTCGCGTCGCAGCGCGACGGTGCCGCGCGGGCGGGCGCGATCGCGGCTCTCGATCCATGCTCGTGCGAACGCGGCGTCGTCGAGGTAGCCCAGCGCCACCAGGCGCTCGACGACCTGGTCACACAGCGCGGGCGGATAGCCCAGCTGGTTGAGGCGCCGGCGGGTCTCTTCCACCGAGCGCGAGCGCACCGCGAGGAATGCCGCGGCCGCCTCCATCACGACATCGGGATCGGTGACGTCAGCGCGACGAGCCCGCCGGGCCTCGGCTGCCTCGCGACGCGCTTGCGTCGTGCGTGGTGGCCGAGGCACCTACTCGGCCTCTTTGAGGCCCTCCACCGGCACGCTGATGTCCGCGACCTTGGCCCGGATCTGGTGCTCGAGCTGCTGCGCGATATCCGGGTTGGCGCGCAGGAACTCCTTCGACTGCTCGCGACCCTGGCCCAGGCGCGTCTCGCCGTAGTTGAACCAGGCTCCGGACTTGGTCACCACGTCAGAGGCCACGCCGACGTCAAGCAGGCCGCCCTCGCGGGAGATGCCGGTGCCGTACATGACGTCGAACTCAGCCTGGCGGAAGGGCGCGGCGACCTTGTTCTTGACCACCTTGACGCGAGCACGGATACCGATGGCATCGGTGCCCTGCTTGATGGTCTCGATGCGGCGGATGTCCAGGCGCACGCTGGCATAGAACTTGAGCGCCCGCCCGCCGGGCGTGGTTTCCGGGCTGCCGAACATGACACCGATCTTCTCGCGCAGCTGGTTGGTGAAGACGAGCGAGGTGTTGGAGCGGCTGACGATGCCGGTGAGCTTGCGCAGCGCCTGGCTCATCAGGCGCGCCTGGATGCCCACGAACGAGTCGCCCATCTCGCCTTCGATCTCCGCCCGCGGCACCAGCGCTGCCACCGAGTCCACCACGACGCAGTCGACGCCACCGGAGCGGATGAGCGTCTCGGTGATCTCGAGGGCCTGCTCGCCCGTATCCGGCTGGCTCACCAGCAGGTTGTCCACGTCCACGCCGCAGGCGCGCGCGTACGTCGGGTCCAGGGCGTGCTCGACGTCGATGAAGGCGACGACGCCGCCCGAGCCTCTGTGCCTCGGCGAGGATGTGCTGACAGACGGTGGTCTTGCCCGATGACTCGGGCCCGAAGATCTCGGTGATGCGTCCACGCGGGACGCCGCCCACGCCTAGGGCCAGGTCGAGCGCGATGGATCCGGTGGGGATGACATCGACCTGCTGCCGCGAGTCCGACCCGAGCCGCATGATCGAGCCCTGCCCGAACTGCTTCTCGATGGACATGATGGCAGCGTCGACTGCCTGCTTGCGTTCTTTCGCCTGGCCGCTCCGTGGCCTCGTTGCTGGCGATCTTGTCGTTCCCGGTCGTGCGACCGGCGCTGGTGACGGTCATGGGTGTGTACCTCCAAGGCTGTCAGCCGAGAGCCGGTCTGGCGAGTCGGTCCCTACTCGGTCCAGTCCTCCTCATCCTTCGGCTTCCGCTTTGGCTTGATGACCTCGACGGACGGCATCGGTTGCTGGCTGAGTGGCTCGAGCGTGGCTTTCGCCTTCTTCGACTTCTTGGGCTTCTTGGCTTCACGGCGGGAGGGGGTTTTACCTGCCATCGTTCCTCACGCCTCCATCTGGTGCCACCCAGTGTGGGCGGCGGGGTTTCACTCGGATTTCACCCTCCCTTCATCGGCACTGTCGACGCCGTTCGTGCCAGCTCTCGTGGCACGCAGTCGCCGCATCGATTCAGGGAACGTGCCGGCCGCGATCGCGGACCGGATCTGCGCCATGAAGTCTAGGGTGAAGGTCAGGTTGTGACAAGTTGCCAGGCGGAACGCGAGCAGCTCGTCGGCACGCAGCAGATGCGCGATGTACGCCCGCGAGAACGATCGGCACAGCCGGCAGGGGCAGCCTTCCTGGACCGGCCGTGGGTCGTCGAGGAAGCGGGCATTGCGCAGGTTCAGCCGACCGCCCGGGACCCACAGCGTGCCGTTGCGCGCCACGCGCGCCGGCAGCACCGAGTCGAACATGTCGATGCCGGCGTCGACCGCGTCAAGCAGGTCCATCGGTGAGCCAAGGCCCATCAGGTAGCGCGGCCGCGGATCGTCCGCCAGCAACGGCACGACCACGTCGAGTGCGGCGCGCCGCTGCTGGGGCGTCTCGTCCCCTGCCAGGCCGCCGATGCAGAGACCGTCGAAGGGCAGCGCCGAGATGGCGGCTGTGGACTCGGCGCGCAGGTCTGCCTCCAGCCCGCCCTGGATGATGCCGAAGAGCGCCTGATCTGGCCGCCTATGTGCCTCCAGGCAGCGCTCCGCCCAGCGGTGCGTCCGCGCGGTCGCCTCCGCCACCTCGCTGCGGCTCGAGGCGTGCGGTGGGACCGGCTGATCGAGGCAGACCGCGATGTCCGAGCCGAGGGCCTCCTGGATGGCGATGGCGTACTCGGGCGTGTAGTCGAGGAGCGCCCCGTCGAGGTGTGAGCGGAAGGTGACGCCGTCCTCATCGATGCGGCGCAGGTCCCCCAGGCTGACGACCTGGAAGCCACCGGAGTCGGTCAGGATAGGGCGGTCCCAGCTCATGAACTCATGCAGCCCACCGAGGCGCCCGATGCGCTCATGACCCGGTCGCAGTGACAGGTGATAGGTATTGGACAGGATGATGCTGGCGCCCACCTCGCGCAGGTCATCGGGATCGAGCGCCTTGACCGTGGCGTTGGTCCCGACGGGCATGAAGACGGGTGTCTCCACCGGCCCGTGGGGCGTCTGCAGGCGCCCGGCGCGAGCGCGGGTGCCCTCCCCGTGCGCGAGCACCTCGAAGCGGATGGGGGATGAGCGCGTGGCGTTGATGGTCACTGGGTGATCTGGGCGCGCCATGCCGCGAGCGAGGCGATGGTGAGGGCGACGGCCAGGTAGCCGATCGACCAGATGACTGCGGTGTCCGGGTCCATGACCGGGAACGAGCCGAAGGCGCTGCTGGTCTCGAACTCCTCGGTCGTGGCGATGAGGGCGCCGGAAACGCTGAAGGGGAAGTACACGAGGATCTCGCGCAGGCCGGGCACCAGCTGGAGGAATTGCTCGGCGAAGTAGAACGCGAGTCCGGCAGCGATACCCGCAAGCTGGCTCTTGAAGACCATCGCGATGGCGAAGCCGATGGCCGCCGCCTGGGTCACACCCAGCCAGGTTCGCGCCAGCAGCTCCGGCAGCGAGGCCAACGTGTCCGCATCGGTCGCACCGTCGCTTCCCAGCCCAGCCATCTCAGCCGCGGCGATCGCCGAGCCGATGCCGATGACGCTGGCGAACGTGACGCCAACGCCGATGACGATGGTGATGGCGAGGAACGTGACCAGGGAGTAGCGCACGCGGCTCTCGCCACGCGCGACGATGGCGCGGATCGTGCCCCAGGCCCAGTCGGCGCCGATGATGGCGGCCCCGTAGGCCACGCCCAGGAGGCCACCGAACGCGAGCACGAAGCCGGCCACGATGGTGTAGGCCGTGGGGAAGTCGAGGAGCACACGGACCTGGAACTCGTCGCCCAGCGACTCCATGCTCCCCGCAGTCGCGCCGAGCGAGATGAACACGAGCGCGATGAGTCCCGCGAGGATGGCGAAGACGATCCACGTCGCCGGGCGGCGGACGAGCTTGAGCAGTGCGACGCGCAGGAGGGCCACTTAGCCGCGCTCCCCCCAGCTCACGGTCGCGGCGCTCGCTGGCGGCGGTGCTGTCGTCGTCAGGGAGAGGAAGACCGACTCGAGGTCACTGCCCGAGCTGATCTCGCTGGCGTAGATGCCAGCGCTCGCGAGCACGCGGTTGACCTCCGCCGCGCGCTCGGGACCGATGCGCACGTCGATGAGCGCCAGCCCAGGCGGTCCGGTGGGCCGCGCGCTGATGGGGGCGCCAAGCGTACCCAGGGCCGCCATGGCTCCCGGCAGGTCGGCCTGGGTCACCCGCGCGGTGACGTGGCCGCCTTCGCTGAGCAGATCGCTGAGCTGGCCCTCGCGGATGAGTCGGCCAGCGTTGACGATGCCGACGACGTCGGCCAGCTGCTGGACCTCAGGCAGGATGTGGCTCGAGATGAAGACCGTCTTGCCCTGGCGCGTCAGGAACCGCAGCGTCTCGCGCATGGCCACGATGCCGCCGGGGTCGAGGCCGTTGGCGGGCTCGTCCAGCAGGAGCAGCTGTGGGTCCGAGAGCAGCGCCGCCGCGATGCCCAGCCGCTGTTTCATGCCCAGCGAGTAACGGCCGGCCTTGTCCCGACCGCGGTCGGCGAGGCCGACGAGCGCGAGGACCTCATCCACGCGACTCGCCGGGACGCGGGCCCCGGAGGCGGCCAGCACGCGCAGGTTGTCGCGGCCCGAGAGGTAGTCGTAGAAGGTGGGCGACTCCACCAGTGCTCCCACGTCGGCCAGTCGCTGGCGCTGGCGCCAGGTGTAGGGCCGCCCCAGCAGCTCCATCTCGCCGGCATCGGGACGGATGAGACCCACGAGGACGCGCATCAGCGTGGTCTTGCCGGCGCCGTTGGGGCCGAGGAAGCCGTAGACCACGCCCCGCGGCACGGCCAGGTCCAGTCCCTGCAGGGCGAGTCGCGGTCCGTAGCGCTTGACGAGGCCACGGGTGCGCAGCGCGTAGCCCGACGGCGCGGGGACACTGCCCGCCGCGAGGCTGGTGGGGGGCAGTGTCATGTGGCCGACTCGGCCTCGCTGCGGCCCTCGCTGGTCACGCCGTCCCACAGTCCGGGATCGTCGCGTTCCGCGCGCCGTGGTGGCGGGACCTCGTAGCCCAGCTCGCGCAAGTGCTCGCGCGCCAGCTCGGTGGCGACACGTCCCTGCGGCGTCCGGTCCAGGAAGCCCAGCTGCAGCAGATAGGGCTCGTAGACATCCTCCACGGTCTCCACTGATTCACCGATGACGGCGGCGATGGCGGCGCCACCGACGGGTCCCGAGCCGAACTTCTGCACGATGGCCGCAAGCAGCCGCCGGTCGGTGGTGTCCAGGCCGATGGGGTCGATGTCCAGGGCCTCCATGGCCGCGACCGCCTGCGACTGGGTGATGCGCCCGTCGCCCTTCACCTGCGCGTGATCGCGCGTCCGCCGCAGCAGGCGATTGATGACCCGCGGCGTGCCACGCCCGCGCGAGGCGAGCATCTCGACCGCAGCGGCGTCGATCTCGACATCGAGGATGTGGGCGGACCGGCGCACGATCTCCGCCAGCTCCGACTGGGCGTAGTAGTCGAGGCGGTAGACGGCGCCGAAGCGGTCTCGCAGGGGCGCCCCGATACGCCCGGCGCGGGTGGTGGCACCGACCACGGTGAACGGCTTCAGCGACAGGCGCAGGCTGCGCGCAGACGGTCCGCGGCCGATCATCACGTCGATGGCGAAGTCCTCCATCGCCGGGTAGAGGATCTCCTCCACCGAGTGGTTGAGCCGGTGGATCTCATCGATGAACAGGATGTCCCGCTCATCGATATTGGTAAGGATGGCTGCCAGGTCACCCGGGCGCTCGATGGCCGGCCCGCTGGTGGTGTGGATGTTCACGCCGAGCTCGCGCGCGATGATGTTGGCGAGCGTCGTCTTGCCCAGCCCGGGCGGGCCGTACAGCAGGACGTGGTCGGCCGCCTCCTCGCGCTGGTTGGCCGCGGCGAGCAGGATGGAGAGATTGTCCTTGACCTGCGTCTGGCCGATGTACTCGTCCAGCTGGCGCGGTCGCAGCGACGTCTCGAGCGTGTTCTCGTCCGGCGTCTCGAGGTCAGGCGACACCAGCCGCGCGTCATCATCCATGGCGTTCGAGTCTAGCAGAGAACGACCACGAATGGAACGGACGTTCTAGGGGCCTGCAGTAGCCGCCACTCACTGGCGCAGGGCCTGCAAGGCCTCCTTGACGCGGTCCTCCAGCGAAGCTCCCGGGCCCAGCGCCGAGACGGCGATGCGAGCCGCCTCACGGCCCTCGCGCGGGCTGTAGCCGAGCGCCTCGAGGGCCGCCACCACCTCGGTCTCGCCACCACCGTCGCTGACGGCGCTGCCGCCGGCGGCCTCCACCTTCTCCCTGAGCTCGAGCACGATGCGCCCGGCGAGGCGCTTGCCGACGCCGGAGACGGCGGTCAGGACAGCGTCGTCGCCCTGCAGGATGGCCAGCTGCAGATCTGCCACGGGACGGGACGAGACGATGGCCAGGCCGACCTTGGGCCCCACCCCGCTGACCGTGGTGATGAGCTCGAAGAAGGCCAGCTCCTCCGTGCTGCGGAAGCCGTACAGCGCCTGCACGTCCTCGCGCACCAGGTGGTGGGTGTGCAGCTTGAGGCGAGCGCCGGGGACGGCGCCGGTGAGCGTGGGCGGCCCGGCATAGACGCGATAGCCGATGCCTCCCACCTCCAGGATGAGGTCGCTGCCGGAGACCGCCGCGACGACGCCGTCGAGCGAGGCGATCATGCCCGCACCGGCTGCGGCAGCACGGCGGCGTGGGCGGTGCACACCGCCACCGCCAGCGCGTCGGCCGCGTCGTCAGGCCGCGGCAGCTCGGTCATCGAGAGGACCAGCTGCACCATGCGCTGGACCTGGTCCTTGGGCGCGCGGCCGTAGCCGGTGACCGCCAGCTTGACCTCGTGGGGCCCGTACTCGAAGACCGGCAGGCCGAACTGGGCCGCGGCGAGCAGCACCACGCCGCGCGCCTGGCCCACGGCGAACGCCGTCTGCACATTCTTGTTGAAGAACAGCCGCTCCACGCCGACGGCCTGCGGGCGATGGGTCTCGAGCAGGTCGGTCAGGCCGTCATGGATGAGCAGCAGGCGCTGCTCGAGCGGGCGGTCCTTGATGGTCTCCAGGCAGCCGTAGTCCAGCATCTGCAGGATGCTGCCCTCGCGGGAGACGACGCCGTAGCCGAGACGAGCGGTGCCGGGGTCGATCCCCAGCACGATCACGAGGCGGCGGCCTCGGCCATGATCTCGTCTGGCAGCTCGAAGTTGGCGGTCACCCGCTGCACGTCGTCGCTGTCCTCCAGGGCCTCGATGAGGCGCAGGTTCTGGCGTGCCTTGTCGACGTCGACCTCGATAGGGTTCTGGGCGACCATCGTGAGTTCGGCCGAGCCGACCTTCACGCCGGCCTCCTCGAGCGCTCCCTGCACAGCCATCAGCTCGGTAGCCTCGGTGCTGATCTCGAT
Source organism: uncultured Chloroflexia bacterium (assembly GCA_963712735.1). Taxonomy (GTDB): domain Bacteria; phylum Chloroflexota; class Limnocylindria; order Limnocylindrales; family CSP1-4; genus JAFMJV01. The sequence continues at coordinate 401,827 of CAVQIZ010000003.1, forward strand.
GGGGTCGGCCTCGGTGTCCACGTCCACCGCACCCGCGTCGATGGCCAGGAGCGCGATCTCGTCGGGATCGACTCCCTCGCGTTCGATGCTGATCAGCCCGCGCGGCTCGAACTGCCAGGCGACGGAGCCCTGGCCGCCGAGCTGACCGCCGGCCTTGGTGAAGATGGAGCGGACATCGGCCGCGGTGCGGTTCTTGTTGTCGGTCGCGGCCTCGACCAGCAGGGCCACGCCGCCGGGCCCGTAGCCCTCGTAGACGATCTCCTCGAACTCGTCGGCCTTGTCGCCGCCGGTGGCCCGATCGATGGCGCGCTTGATGTTGTCGAGGGGCATGTTGGCCACGCGGGCCTTGTCCACCGCCAGGCGCAGGCGGTAGTTGGCTTCGGGGTCTGCTCCCCCCGCTCGGGCTGCGATGGTGATCTCCTTGCCCAGCTTCGTGAACAGGGCACCACGCTTGGCGTCATTGGCGCCCTTCTGGCGCTTGATGGTCGACCACTTGGAATGTCCGGACATGGCTAAGGATTCTATATGATTGGCACTTCGAACCCGACTCGGTCGGCCACAGGGACGAGGCCAGCCCAGATGCCTCCGCCGACCCCAATCGCTTCCTGGAGGTCTGCGCGTGCCCCACGTCGATATCTCACGACTCCGCAATGTCGTCCTGGCCGGTCACGCAGGCTCTGGCAAGACGACCATCGCGGAGCACCTGCTGCACAAGGCCGGCGTCATCAACCGCATGGGCAATGTCAACGAGGGCACCGCCTCGCTCGACTTCGAGCCCGAGGAGCAGAAGCGTCAGCTCTCGCTCTCGCTGGCGGCCAACACGTTCGACCGCGACGGCAGTCACGTGACCCTCATCGACACCCCCGGCTACGCCGACTTCGTGGGTGAGGTCATCAGCGGCTTCGCCGCGGCTGACGGCGCGCTCATCACCATCGATGCCTCCGGGGGTGTCGAGGCCGGGACCGAGACGGCCGTGAGACTGTCACGCTCGACGCATACGCCGGCCATCTTCGTCATCACGCGCTGCGAGCGCGAGAATGCCGACCCCACTGCCGCGCTCGATGCGCTGCGCGAGGAGTTCGGCACCAAGATCGCGCCGCTGCAGATCGCCATCGGTAAGGCCGACGATTTCAGTGGCTATGTCGACCTGGTCCACGGCAAGGCCTACCGCTATACCGATGGCAAGCGGGAGGAGATCCCCGTCCCGGAGGACATGGCCGACGAGGTGGCGCTCCGGCGTGAGCAGCTGCTGGAGGCCGCCGCCGACGCCGACGACGAGGTGCTGATGAAGTTCCTCGAGGGTGAGGCCGTCACCGACGAGGAGCTCGAGCGCTGCCTGCACATGGGCGTGAAGGATTCCGTGGTGGCGCCGGTGATGGTCACCTCGGCCAACCGCGACATCGGCATCAGCGCCATGCTCGACGCCATCATCCGCTACCTGCCCACGCCGCTGGAGGAGCCGCCGGTCAAGGCCACCGATAACCGTGGTGATGAGATCGAGGTCTCGGCCGACCCGCAGGGTCCGCTCCTGGCGCAGGTCTTCAAGACCACCGCGGACCCGTTCGTCGGCCGCCTCACCTATTTCCGCGTCTGGTCCGGCACCATCAAGTCACATGGGCACGTGTGGAACGCTGAGCGCGGCGAGGAGGAGCGCATCGCCCAGGTGTTCTACATCAAGGGCTCTGAGCAGGAGCCGGTCGATGAGGTGCGGGCGGGCGAGATCGGCGCCGTCGCCAAGCTGGGTCACACCGTCACCGGGGATACGCTGAGTGACAAGGAGACGCCGCTGACGATGGCTCCCATCGAGTACCCCGAGCCGACCCTGCCGGTGGCCGTGGAGCCTGCCAGCAAGGCCGACCTGGACAAGCTCTCGGGCGCGCTGTCGCGGCTGCAGGAGGAAGACCCCACCATCAGGGTCGAGCGCAACCTCGAGACCGGCGAGCAGCTCATGTGGGGCCAGGGAGAGAACCAGATCCAAGTCGCCGGCGAGCGTCTCGCGCGCAAGTTCGGCACGTCAATCGTGACGGCCACGCCGCGCGTGCCCTATCGCGAGACCATCCGCGGCACCTCCAAGGTGGAGGGCCGGCACAAGAAGCAGACCGGCGGGCGCGGCCAGTTCGGCCATGTCTGGCTGGAGATCAGCCCCAACCCCGGCGGCGGCGTCGAGTTCGACACCAAGGTCGTCGGCGGCGTGGTGCCCAAGCAGTTCTTCCCCGGCGTCGAGAAGGGTGTCCGCGCGGTCGCTGAGAAGGGACCCACGGCGGGCTACCCGGTCATCGACTTCAAGGCCGTGCTCTACGACGGCTCCTTCCACACCGTGGACTCCGACGAGCTCTCCTTCCGCCTGGCCGCATCGATGGCGACGCGCAAGGGCATCGCGGAGTCCAACCCCATCCTGCTGGAGCCGATCATGGAGGTCCAGGTCCGCGTGCCCGAGCAGTACATGGGTGAGGTCAACCGTGACCTCAACACCCGGCGCGGCCGGCTGCTGGGCATGGATGCGGCCGACGGGAAGCAGATCCTCTCAGCCCACGTGCCGCAGGCCGAGCTGTTCAACTACGCCACCGAGCTGCGCTCGATCACCGGTGGGCGTGGCACCTTCAGCGCCAAGCTGGCGCAGTACGAGGAAGTGCCAGCACACGTGGCCCAGAAGATCATCGACGAGCACAAGGCGGAGGAGGACGAGGGCTAGGGTCGCCGCCGGCCAGGCTCGCCGCGCGTTCGCTCAGGCGACGCGCTGCACCAGCTTGCCCCAGAGGCGCAGGCGAACGCGGTTGTCGTCCACGAACGTGCGCAGGATCCCGTAGGTGTTCGTGCGTTCGTCGGTCCAGTGGAGGACCCCTCGCGAGCGGCCGGGTGGGGTCCAGCAGGCGATGCGGCCGTGGTCCCAGTCTCGCACGCCTGCACGCGCCCTGCGCGCAGGCGTTGGGCGGTCTCGCGCAGAGCCGGCTTCACCTTGTCGACTCGGGCCTGGTGGAACGCCCGCAGCTGCTCGGTATCGGGGAACGTGAGGAGCTTGACCTCGAAGATGCCCTTCGCCAGGCGCCGACAACGCACGCCCACGAGGGCGCCGAAGGCGAAGGCACTGACCTCCTCGTCCTCTCGCAGCACCCGGCAGCTGACAGGCCGCATGCGGTCGAGCAGGGCGCTCTCAAGCTCGCGCCTGGTGCCGGACGTGCGGCCCCCGCGGTCGACTTCGATGCCCATGGTGTAGGCCGATGCGGGCCCCGTTGCCGCGCCGCCGTCTTCGACGCGGATGGAGTGGATGCCGCTCTCGGCAGCCACCCACTGGGCGATGCCGCGTATCAGGGTCGACAGCGACCGCCGTCCACGTGCCATCGGCCGTGGCCAGCTCGGATGGCCCCGCGACGGCCCAGAGCGTCCCCTCCCCGGTGGCGGCGATGTGCAGGATCTCGTCCTTCGTCGAGGGCGACGGCGTAGTGGTGCTGTGCGGCCCCAGCAGGCCGAGAACTGCGAGCGGATGCGTGCGCCATCGCCCACGAGTGCGCCGGGTGGCGAGGTCATGCGCGTCGTCGGAGAAGTCCTCCCGCTCCTCGGTGATGGGGGCCACGACCCGGAACGAGGCTGAGACCTCTGCTGCGGTCCAGTCGTCATCGCCGGCCTGCGCTGGCGGTGATGGTGCAGCGACCTCCTCGCAGCAGGACGACGACTCCGGCATCGATGCGGCAGGCGCCGGAGGCGCTGAAGCTGACCGGCAGGCCCGATGTCGCGACGGCCTGCGGCTCGATGGGTCCATCGCCCAGCAGCTGGGACTCGATGGGCGCGAGCGTGATGGCCTGGCTGGCGGGCGCGATGGTGATGCTGGCGCTGACCGGCTCGGCCGGGGCCCAGTCGACGTCGCCGGCCTGGCCCGCGGTGATGGTGCAGTCGCCGGCCCCGGTGGTCACCAGCCCGTCCTCGCCCAGCTCGCACGGTCCCTCCAGCTCGAGGGCCACCGGCAGCCCGGAGCCGCTCGTCGCGCGCAGGGCCACCGGAGCGGCGCCGAAGCCGATCTCCTGCGGCAGGGGCTCGAGCGTGATGGCCTGCTGGCCACGACCGATGCGCACGATGGTGCTCACCGGCTCGGCCGGGGCCCAGTCGGCGTCGCCCGGCCTGGCTGGCGGTGATGGTGCAGCGGCCCGAGCCGAGCACCCGCAGCGAGCGGCCGTCGATGAGGCAGGGCCCGCTGGCGTCGAGGGTCACCGGCAACCCCGAGTCGGCCGCAGCGACCACCTCGCCGGACTGGCCCACGCTGAGCCGATCGATGGGCTCGAGCGTGATGGCCTGGCTCGCGGGCGCGATGGTGATGCTGGCGCTGACCGGCTCGGCGGGGGCCCAGTCGACGTCGCCGGCCTGGCTGGCGGTGATGGTGCAGTCGCCGGCCCCGGTGGTGACCAGCCCGTCCTCGCCCAGCTCGCACGGTCCCTCCAGCTCGAGGGCCACCGGCAGCCCCGAGCCGCTCGTCGCGCGCAGGGCCACCGGAGCGGCGCCGAAGCCGATCTCCTGCGGCAGGGGCTCGAGCGTGATGGCCTGGCTGGCCGCGGCGCGATGGTGACGCTGGCGCTGACCGGCTCGGCGGGGGCCCAGTCGACGTCGCCGGCCTGGACCGGCGGTGATGGTGCAGTCGCCGGCCCCGGTGGTCACCAGCCCGTCCTCGCCCAGCTCGCACGGTCCCTCCAGCTCGAGGGCCACCGGCAGCCCGGAGCCGCTCGTCGCGCGCAGGGCCACCGGAGCGTCGCCGAAGCCGATCTCCTGCGGCAGGGGCTCGAGCGTGATGGCCTGCTGGCCACGACCGATGCGCACGATGGTGCTCACCGGCTCGGCCGGGGCCCAGTCGACGTCGCCCGGCCTGGCTGGCGGTGATGGTGCAGCGGCCCGAGCCGAGCACCCGCAGCGAGCGGCCGTCGATGAGGCAGGGCCCGCTGGCGTCGAGGGTCACCGGCAACCCCGAGTCGGCCGCAGCGACCACTTCGCCGGACTGGCCCACGCTGAGCCGGTCGATGGGCGCGAGCGTGATGGCCTGGCTCGCGGGCGCGATGGTGATGCTGGCGCTGACCGGCTCGGCGGCGGCCCAGTCGACGTCGCCGGCCTGGATCGCGGTGATGGTGCAGTCGCCGGCCCCGGTGGTGACCAGCCCGTCCTCGCCCAGCTCGCACGGTCCCTCCAGCTCGAGCGTCACCGGCAGCCCCGAGTCGCTCGTCGCGCGCAGGGCCACCGGAGCGGCGCCGAAGCCGATCTCCTGCGGCAGGGGCTCGAGCGTGATGGCCTGGCTGGCGGGCGCGATGGTGATGCTGGCGCTCACCGGCTCGGCGGCGGCCCAGTCGACGTCGCCGGCCTGGACGCGCGGTGATGGTGCAGTCGCCGGCCCCGGTGGTCACCAGCCCGTCCTCGCCCAGCTCGCACGGTCCCTCCAGCTCGAGGGCCACCGGCAGCCCGGAGCCGCTCGTCGCGCGCAGGGCCACCGGAGCGGCGCCGAAGCCGATCTCCTGCGGCAGGGGCTCGAGCGTGATGGCCTGCTGGCCACGACCGATGCGCACGATGGTGCTCACCGGCTCGGCCGGGGCCCAGTCGACGTCGCCCGGCCTGGCTGGCGGTGATGGTGCAGCGGCCCGAGCCGAGCACCCGCAGCGAGCGGCCGTCGAGCTCGCACGGCCCCTCCACGTCGATGGTCACCGGCAGCCCGGATCCACTCGACGCGGTGAGCTCGATCACGCGGGCATCGACCGTCGTCGGGTCCAGCGGCGCCAGTTCGATGGCTTGCCGGCCGCGTTCCACCGGGACCGTGGTGCTGACCGGCGGGGCCGGCGCCCAATCGGCGTCGCCGGGCTGCCTGGCCGTGATGGTGCAGAGTCCGGCCCGCACGGCCAGCAGCACACCATCGTCGAGACGACAGGCGCCAGCTGCTTCGATACGGACAGGGAGCCCGGAGTCGGCCGCGGCGTTGACCACGATGGGCTCTCCGACGCTCGCTCCCGCGACCGGTCGGAGGTCGACCGTCTGGCGCCCACGAGCGACGCGGAGCGTCGTCGCCACCGGGGCCGCGGGAGCCCAGTCGGCGTCGCCCGGCTGGGAGGCGGTGACCGTGCAGAGACCGGCCCCATCCGCTACCAGCATGCCATCGGCGACACGACACGGACCGGCCACCTCGATCGCGACGGGCAGGCCCGAGCTCGCCTCGGCGCTGATCGCCACAGGGTCGGCACCCAGGACCGTGTCCGGCAGCGGCCGCAGGTCGATCGTCTGGATGCCGTCGATGGACAGCGTGTAGACACCGGGTCCGGCGTCCTGCGACAGCACCGCTCCGACCTGCAGCCAGTACTCCTCGCCGCCGAAGATGGGCACCTCCAGGTGCTCGGCGCCGTCGACACCGCTGGCATCGGAGCAGGCGACCTCCATGAGCGCATCGACCGCGTCGCCGGTATGCAGCGCGATCGCGACGTCGAGGGCGTCCTCAGCTCCCGCCGCCGGCGAGACGGTGGCTGACAGGACGGCATCCTGTGGCGACGAGATGGCGTACCACGTGGTGGCATCGGTGTCGGCGCAGCTGGGGGTGATCTCCCCCGGTTCGGTGCGGGCGCCCACGGCGTCGACAGCGACATCCTGGAAGGGCGTCTCGCCGACCCTGCGCGCGAAGGCGAAGAGGTCGTGCTCCGGCTGCTGCGCTGCGCGAGGAACGTCAGGCTGCCCTCCCCTGGCTCGGGTCGGTCGACGGCGCTCACGCCGATGTAGTACGCCTGCCCCTGGTGCGCCGTCAGCACGAGCTGCTCCGGGCCACCAGCGCCGTGGTCGTCGACGCAGCCGGACTCCAGCAGCGAGCCATCCGCCTGCTGGGCGAAGATCGCCACGCCGACGTCGAGCGTGGCAGCCTCGTCGGCATCAGGCACGACCCAGGCGCTCAGCGGCAGGTCGGACTCGGGGACGAGGGCATACCACGCGGTGTGACTGGGCGTCAGGCACGACGATCGGGGCTCGTCCGGCGTCGTGCCGGCTGCCGGCGGCTCGACGGCGTCGTCACGGTACGGGCAGGCTCTCGATGGGGGTCGCCTTCTGGGCGACGCCATCTGCCGGTGGTGCGGAGCCATCGGCCGCGCCCGAGCGATCGGACCCGGTGCCCAGGCCCCCCAGCGACATGAAGGCCAGGCCCAGGCCGACCATGGCGACAGCCAGGATCGCCATGAGATGCATGGCCAGCTGGGAGACCAGCGGCGAGTCCGTCGCGGTCCTGCGCCGGGCTGCGGCATCAGCGCGCTCGCGCGTGCTGCGGCGAGGGGCACCATGACGGCGACGGCGTCGGACTGCGTCCTCAGCGACTGCACATCCGACCCATCACGCGACCGGGCCTCAGGGCCATCGAGTGCGGGCAGGCACATGGACACCTCGGTGGCGGACTGCCCCTCTGGTCTCGGCGGCAGCCCGATGACTATCCGCGACGCGGAGTAGCCAGCACCCGCATGGTACGCAATCGGAGGTAGTCCCTGTGCGGTCGTCGACCCGTGCTCGACACGCAGAGCGTGCGCATGTCGGTCGTGCCTGTGGGGCGTGGCTATTCGGTCGACAGAGGCTCGAAGACCTCTGCGGACGCGAGATAGTCACCGCTCTCGTCAACCCCTCCGACGATGAGGGCACGGCCGTCGGGCAGGACCGTGACCGTCTGACCGTTGCGGGACTGGGCGAGCGTTCCAGCCGGCGAGAACGACTCGGTCCTCGGGTCCCACGACTCCGTGACCGTGCGGGCCGCAGAGAGCTCCGAGTCGGAGCCTCCGCTGCCGATGACAAGGACGCGCCCATCTGGCAGCAGCCCAGAGGTGATGTCGCCGCGCAGCTCGGTGAGCGAGCCGGCGGGGTCGAAGGAGCGACCGAGCGGGTCCCACACCTCGGCCGAGGCATGGGCCGCTGTAGACACGTCCTCTCCGCTGGCCCGCGTCATCGAACCACCGAGGACGAGGATGCGGCCGTCCGTCAGGCGCGTGGCCGAGTGATCCCTGCGGGGCACGGTCAGTCGACCGGCGCGACGGAAGGCACCGCTGGCTGGATTCGCAGATCTCGGCGCTGTCGAACGTCTCGAAGCCGTCGCTGGTGAAGGAGCCGCCGCCGATGACGAGCACCCGCCCGTCATCAAGCTCGGTCGCCGTGTGCCCCACCCGCCATTGCCTGAGCGAACCGGTGGGTGTCCACTCCCCGGTGACGGGATCCCACAGCTCCGCCGACGCGAGCGGCACGATGCTGGCCACGACGCCGGCGACCGCCAGGACGCGTCCGTCCGCGAGTCGCGTCGCCGTGTGATGGATGCGCGTGTCGGCCATCGCGCCGGTCGTGCGGAACGCCGCAGTGTCCGGATCCCAGATCTCGGCGGATGCGAGGAATTCGTCTTGGCCACCGCCGTTGCCACCGAGCCCGCCAGTCACAAGCACGCGGCCATCGAGCAGCAGTGTCGCGGTGTGCCACTTGCGTGCATGGGCGAGCGAACCCGCCGGGCTGAATGACTCGGTGTCCGGACTCCAGACCTCGGCGGACGCCAGCGTTTCACCGCTGTCGCCACCGATGATCAGGACCCGTCCGTCGGGCAGGAGTGTGGCCGTGTGGTCGGTTCGGGCCTGCGCGAGCGACCCTTCGGGAATCGCGGGCCCCTTCGCAGGTGGCGGGTCCGCCGCCCAGGCGGGCACGTCCACCGAGACGATTGATAGGAGCGCCAGCATGCTGGCGACGGCCCTGACATGCGCGGTTCGGAACACCGGATCCTCCTCGAGGAAGGCCTCACTTCGTGTATGGGCGACCACCTTCGACGGATCGGGTGTCATCGCCGCTCGCCTTCGTCCATGAGGCACCGCAGCCCGCAGGGGTTCAAGAGTCGGAGGTCACGACCGACGTCTCCGCCGGCTTCGGTAGCGCCCAGGCCGCACGCCCCGGCGCCATACCGGTGAACGTGTCGCCTCGGATGGTGGCGAGGGCATCGCCGGTGATCAGCGCGCGCGCCCTGGCTTCACGGCGGAGGACCAACGGCACTTGGCGCGCATCGCGGCGAGGCGGACCGTGGGGGTTCGGTAGCGCCGTCCGGGCTCGGTCCGGGCCATCCATGACGACCGACAGGGGTTCGGTCGAAGTTCGGCGCGTGCCGCGACCGATCTGTCACAAGACAGACCGATCGCCGCCGCGAACGTTCGCACGGAGGCAAGATCATGCGTGGGTCGAGACAGACGCTGGTGGTGGCCATCGTCTGCGTCCTGATCACAGGTGCCAGTCCGCGGCCAGCGCAGGCCGCGCAACAGACAACGGGCGATGTGGGTGCGGCATCCATGGCCGGAACGATGGCGGTCCCGCGCCAGGCGCACACGGCGACACTGCTGCCCGATGGTCGGGTGCTGGTCGTGGGCGGTTGGAATGGAGACGACTATCTGTCGACGGCCGAGATATGGAATCCCGCCACACGCTCGTTCCAGCAGACCGGCTCACTGGGCACGGCGCGCAGCGGCCACAGCGCCTTCGCCCAGCCAGACGGAAGCGTCCTCGTCGTCGGCGGCTGGGGCGGCGCCGAGGGTATCCCGGTGGCTGAGGCCGAACGCTGGAACCCGGAGACGGGCGCGTTCGAGCCTGCGGGCGCAATGGCGACCCCGCGCATGGAAGGGACGGTGACTGAGCTCAGGGACGGGCGCGTGCTGGTCGTTGGTGGGCGCTTCCACGACGAGGCCGAAAGGGCTGAGCCCGTCGTCGAGGCGGAGGTCTGGGACCCTGCCACGCGCACGTTCGGACCCGCCGGCTCGATCGTCCATCTCCGCGAGTACCACACGACCCTGGCCTTGCCGGACGGTGGCGCTATCGTCATCGGCGGTCCCAGCCGCGAGGCACTCTACTGGAACCCTGGCACCGACACGTTCGAGTCGGCCGGACGGATGGTCGAGCCGCGCGACCGCGCCGTACTCCTGGCCGATGGTCGCGTCCTGGCCATCGGCGTGGCGGACCCGATCACCTGCAAGGCGAGCAAGCGCTACGCCAAGACGCCCGATGCCGAGGTGTGGGATCGCTGACCTTCAGCTTCGAGCCCGCCGGCGCCTTCAGGCAGCCTCGACGGCCCATGGACATCGTCGCGCTCGACGACGGTCGCGCCCTCGCCTACGGTGGATGGAATGCTGTCTGCATGGACTCGATCGTGTTCCGGACCGCAGAGGCCTGGGATCCGACGACGCTCGACTTCGGACGCGCGGGGAAGACGGTGGAACGCCGCCAGCAGCACACCACCACCCTGCTGCCCGACGGGCGCGTCGCCTTCATCGGTGGCATGGCCGAAGTGGTCGCCATGGAGACCAGGCGGTTCACCAGGTTCGAAGAGGTTAGCCAGGACGAGGTCGAGATGTGGGATCCGGCGACGGACCGGTTCGTGCGTGGTGGGAGGATCTCCCAGCCACGCCTCGATCACACTGCAACGCTCCTGGGCGACGGGAGTGTCCTGCTGATCGGCGGGACCGCAGCGCCGAGCGGCGCGATGCTCGCCTCGGCCGAGATCTGGACACCCCCGTCCGCGGGGAGCGCCATCCACGCCGGGATCCACGCACCGGAGCTGGTCCTGGTCCAGCCAGCCGGTATCCCCGTGGGCGTCGCCCCGGCCGGCGAGATGACCACGCGGCGCTGGAAGCACACCGCGACCCTGCTGGAGGACGGTCGCGTCCTCATCGCCGGTGGGGTGGAGGGCGGCCCCGCGGAGTTGTTCGACCCCGCGACCGGGATGTTCGCGCCGACAGGATCGATGGGCGAGAGCCGCGTCTATCACACCGCCACGCGCCTGGTCGACGGCACGGTCCTGGTGGTCGGTGGCCTCAACGAGCCGGCCACCGCAGAGGTCTACGATCCGTCGAGCGGTCGCTTCACGCCGACCGGTGCACCTCTCACCCAGCGTGGTGCTGCTGAGTCCATCCTCCTCGAAGGCGGCCGCGTCATGGGCATCGATGGTCCGACTGTCGAGCTCTACGATCCGGGGACGGGGACGTTCAGCCTGCTCCCGGACCTGAGCGTGGTGAAGAGTCAAGGCCAGCTGGCCAGACTGCCTGATGGGCGCGTCCTCGTGGTCGGCTCCAACCGGAGACGGGGCCAGGCCGAGGCTGCGATCCTTGATCCCGTCAGCGGCACTGCCAGTCCGGTGGTCATCGATCGCAAGCTGCTCGAGGGTCACACGCTCACCAGCCTGCCTGATGGTCGCGTGCTGCTGGCGGGTGGCTGGGCTGAGCTGGAGGCGAGTCACCTCTATGATCCGGCGACCGGGACGTTCGAGCCCGCGGGGCGCCTCGAGGTTCCGCGGGCCGAGCACGAAGCGGTAGCGCTCCGCGATGGTCGAGTGCTCCTCATCGGTGGCCAGGACAAGCAGGGCGCGACACGCTCGATCGAGGCCTTCGACCCAGTGACGGAGACCTACACGAAGGTCGGACGGCTCAAGGAGGTCCGCGCCGGATTCACGGCCACGCTGCTCGACGACGGCCGCGTCCTGATCGCTGGCGGCGGCGGCGTCGGGGAAGGCGGTCGGCCACCTCGCCACGCTGAGATCTTCGATCCCGAGTCGGGCACGACGAGGTTCACGGGACCACCAGTCAGGTAGTCGGCCTCAGCCGCAGATGGCGAAGAGCATGTCTCGGCCGACGACCGAGTCGAAGAGCACCTGTGGTCTGTCGCTGACCGGCGCCACGTCGAGGGTGAGCAACTCGCCCTCTGCAGCCGCATCGACGAGGTGAAGACGCTGTCTCGGTACGGCGCGCCATACCGAATCGACTCGCCCTCCTCGATGAGCGTGCGACGGCCGGGCAGATCCGCGCTGGCATCCTTGGCGTGTTCGTAGGCGAAGATATAGCGTCCCACCGCAGGCTCCCCCGGACCGTCGCGCTCGTAGCCCAAGCCGAAGGCCTGGTATGGATGCAGCACGCCGATGGCTTCCACGAGTGGAGCGTCTTCGTCTCTGAGGTCGCGCTCTACCCCCGTTCCTGTGCAGACGTACCGTTCGCCCACGACGCTCGCGGCCAGCGATCGTCCAAGAGCCGCTGCCACTCGGCCGAACGGGCCGTCCGCGATGGCCACGGGGTCGGCGCGTGACGCCAGCTTCAGGATCTCGTGCGCATCGGGACCCCAGACCAGGACGACGGTGCGGCCGTCCGGCGCGATGGCGACCGATGCACGCGAAGGGGCGTCTCCCATCGGCCCCTCGATCCCAAGCACGCGCTCCAGGTAGTCGCGGTCGGGCGCGTCTGTGCCCGGCTCAAGGGTGAACGAGGTCGCGTGTGGCAGGTCGCGTCGCTCATAGCCATCCGCCTCGAGTCGCGCCATGAACGGCCCAGCATCCCAGTCCTCGCGGAAGCGGAGGATGAAGAAGTCGAAGGCGTTGCAGCAGGAGGCCTGCCACTCGAGGTCCGTGGTGTCCCAGCCCCAGCGCTCGGACCACGTGTCGAGACGATCGAGACCCAACGGGAACGTCGTGGCCTCAGAGCGAGCGAGGTCCAGCATCAGCTGCTGGCGCTCAGCGAGTGGGCTGGCGCTCGACACATCGGCACCGCCATGAGCTGCCTTGAGCGCGGCCCAATCGGTGAACTCGAAGGCGTCGATCCCGAGCGGGAGGAGCGACAGCGCCTCGAGCATCGGTGTCGGGTCCGCCTCCACTGGAGCGAGCCCGTCTTGGGCGACCGCCGAGGTCGTGCCGCCGATAGCGAGCGCGGTGGTCACCACGAGCAGGAGGGCGAACACCGCTGCGAGCGCGAAGCGCTTCATGATCCTTCTCCGATACGTATCGCCATCGTTCGTATGCGTCTGCGTCGGGGTCAAGGGCCGGAAGGCCCGCGCCGTGAGATGCGCCATGCGGCAGGCCTAGAGCCCTCCCGCGCGCGGCCGTGCGCTCGATCACCGTGTGTCCGCTATCGGCGCCCGGCTGCTGGTGGCGTCACCGTCGTGCGCCTTGCCGGGTCAGAGAGAATCGAAGCGACACACCGCGTGCTCGGCCACTAGCCCGAGAGAGGAGTCTGTCGATGCCTGACTACGAGATCCGCTCCATCCCCCGCCAGGACACCGCGGTGGTGGCCGTGACGTCGCCCCTCGATGGCATCAGCGAGTCGATGGGCAAGGCGTTCGAGGCGACCTTTCACGCTCTCGGCGCATCGGGCATGGATCCAGCCGGGCCGCCGTTCGCGCGGTACTTCAACATGGAAGAGCCCTTCGAGTACGAGGCCGGGGTCACGGTGGTGACTCCCTTCGCCGGAAGCGGCGAGGTGAAGCCAGGCGAGATCGGTGGGGTCGAGGCTGCCGTGGGCATGCACATCGGTCCCTACGACACACTCGAGCAGACCTACACCGCGATGATGGACTGGATCACGGCGCAGGGGCGCACCGTGGCCGGCCCGATGTGGGAGACCTACCTCACGGATCCCAGCACGGAGCCCGATCCGCAAAGGTGGCGGACCGAGGTCTTCATCCCCGTAGCGTAGGCAGCAGCTCGGCGTCCGCTGGAGTCTCGAACACCATCGTCTGTCTCCACCGATGGCGGTCAGAGGCGAGCGCCGCCACAACGGCGAGCGCGTCCGGGCTCGGTCGCGTCCGGTACCCGAAGGCACGCGTGAAGAGGTTCAGTCAGCGCGAGCGGCCGCCGCCCCGTGGTCGTAGGGCCGACACCAGGACGACGATGCCGACGGCGATGATGATCAGCGGCCACCAGCGCAGCAGGTCGCTCTCGAACCCCGCCTCGGTGAGCACGATCAGGCCGACGAGCGTCAGGATGCCGCCCGGGATGAGGGGCCACCAGAGGGCCTGGGCCGCATCCCGGCTCGAACCCCTCGGCCAATCCCGGTCGACGCGCCTGAGCAGCACACTGACGACCCAGATGGCGATGAACCCGCCCGCGATCGAGAGCAGCACCGCGGCCCCCGACCAGGGGTCCTCGACGACGCCCGCGAGGATGACCCCGACCCCGACACCGCTGACGATGCAGCCGGGGATGAGGAAGCCGTACTCGCGCTTGGGGATGAAGGCAGCCAGGAAGGTCAAGCCGATGAGCAAGGGGATCCAGCGACCGATGTCCGGGATGACTTGTGCGAGCAGGAAGAACACCCCGATGCCGATGATCACCACGCCGGCCACCAGCCCGCCCTGATCCTCCGCCGAACGGCAGATGGAGGCGGCACCGGGGACGGAGCCGCGGGTGGTGGCGGCGGCGCACCCGGGCCTGCCCACCCGGCAGGCGGAGGCTGCCCCGGCGGTGGACCTGGCGGCGGTCGGTACGGGGGACGGGGTGGCGGTGGCCAGTCGTTTCGTGGTGCGCTCATGGAGCGCCACCGTGCCACGGAGCCACGAGGCCGCCAAGAGCCAGACGGCCCAGCCCCTTCCTGCCGCTCAGCCACGCACACCGCCCGGCTGTATCCAGCGACTCGGCAGACATCACGCGCTGTCCAGCCCCAAGGCCGTCGTCGTGCAGTACGTCGCGCATGGCTGCAGGCCTCGTCCATGAGCGTGAAGATGCGAGTGCGGTCGACCTGACGGGCAAGCCCATGGTCAAGCTTCCTTGTCCTCGTTGAGGGTGGCGCCGTCTAGCCAGGTGGCAATCGGCTTGATGCCCGACAGCAAGTGGCCCTCGTTGTCGCACATGGGAGAATCGGGGTGACACGGTTGGACGGCGACCACTCCTTTCGCTTTCGCTCCTGGAGCATGGGCATACCGCGCGGGATTGCCGAGGCCCTTGCGAAGTCCGTGGAAAGGACGATCCCAGAGCCGCGCTCTGCCTGGTCGAATCCTTAGCATCCGCCTCGCGAGCGGCTCGCCTTGCCCAGGAGGCACTTCAATGCGTGCCAATGGCTTCCATCGCGCCTCGAACCTTGCAGGGAACCACCACCTGAGACGGCTCATGGTAGTGGTCGCGTTGACGATGGCCCTCATCGTCCCCAGCTCGCTAGCCAACGCCAAGAACGGCGGTGCGCGGCCGGGTGGCGAAGAGGCTGGCAACAACCTCTCGGTGCCGACGTACTTCGTGCCCGACCGGATCGGAGCTCCGACGCTGCGAGTCGATTGCAGGCAGGCTCCGACTGGCCCAACCGAGAAGTGGGGTGGCTTCGACTACTACATGCAGAAATCCGCGGCGACCTGGAGTGCGCCCTGCTCCGACGAGCCAGGAGCGCGCGTGACTGCGGTATGGGGCTCCAACCTCATCAATGACCGGACGATGCGTGCCGGGAGGCCGATCCGTGTCGAGATGCAGCTGTGGCACAACGAGGATAGCGCGCCAGGCTACGACATCGTGAACCTGACGCCTGACTTGCCCGATCGCCAGGCAAGCTATGGAACACTCGGGATCCCCGATGGTGTCGTGCAGTTCCCCTACATGGTTTGGGCCGCAGGAGCGAATCTCACCATCACGTCGGTGCCGGGCGGAACGATCGTCTACGACGGCCCGATGTCGGCGGAGATCAACTCCAGCGGCAAGGTCGTGTACGGGCACAATTGGGGCATCGCCAAGGCTGACGCGCCTGAGCCTGGCCGGTACAAGCTGGTGTTCACGATCCCGGCCACCAACGGCACCGTCATCACTGCAGCCGATGACGAGGGCGCACAGAATGTTCGCTTCACGGCGAAGACGGCCACCGTTGGCATCGAGGTCGGGCCAGCTGGCGGTGGTGGCCAGGGCGGCAACCAGTAGAGCGGGGACAGATCCCAAGGCGACAACGGGGCGGCTCTACACCGCCCCGTGTTCATCGATGGACATGCCGCCTCGAGTCGGCGGGGCACAGGTCGGATGGTCCCGTGGACCACCGGGGCCGTAGCGCTTGCTGCGTCGGTAGTCGGCGACCGGCCTCGGCCCTCCGGGCAGGGAATAGATGCGCCGCCGCGTGGCTCTGAACGCTGTTCGTCCATCGGCGCCGAAAGCACCTCCCTAGGCACGCTCCGGTGCGCCTGGACACCGACCAGGCCCTCTGGCACCTCACGCACGCGGGAAGCGCAGGCGTAGCATCGCGGCACCTAGGACAGTCGTCGCCAAGGGGGGTGTCATGCCAGCGGGTCTTCTGTCTCGAGTGTGGCCGGGCCTCCTGAGCCTCTGCCTGATGGCCGCACCGGCGTTCGCGGCAGCCGGCGTCGTCACAGGCGCGCCACCCGTGCGCGCCGCCGGTGCAATCACCGCGCTCGTCATCGATGGAGAGCCTGGCGACGAGGTGAGCGGTGGTCGCTCGATCGCCGCCAGTGGCAGCGACCTCCACGTCATCGAGAGCACCGTCCGTGAGCCCGCCTTGCCCCGTGGCGTGGACCTGCACCTCGAGGCCGCCGGCCAGCACTGGTTCGTGACGCTCTGGGCTCCCCAGGGCAGCGTCATGACGGCCGGCGCGTATGCGGCCGCAGCCAACCCCGCCAACATCGAGCCCGGCCAGCCGGCGCTGGAGATCGAGAATCACTGGGATCAGTGTTCGGCCACCAGGGGTTCGTTCACCGTCCATGAGATCGAGACGGACGGTGCGGAGCTGCTCGCCTTCGCCGCCTCGTTCACGCAGCTATGTGACGACTCGCCGGGCTGGCTCCACGGAGAGATCCGCTATGACGCCACCGTTGGCTATACCGCTGCCGAGGTCAGGCCCAGCAACAAGGACTTCGGCCGCCACGAGGTCGGGACGCGTTCGGAGACCGAGACGTTCACGGTGACGTCGGCAGGCACGTCGGCGTTGCACCTCGGCCAGGCCGAGCTGATCGGCGATGACGCGGCCTCCTTCAGGATCGAAGCCGACGCCTGTTCGAACGTGACCCTGGCGTCCGGCGAGAGCTGCTCGATCAGCGCCTCGGCGATGCCGCTCTCGACGAAGGCCCTGGGCGCGAGGATCAGGATCCCGGACGACACCTATCGGGGCAAGCGCGCCATCGCGCTCGATGCGGTCGGCTTCAAGGACTATGCGTGGGGCGCAGTGGGCACGGCCGCGCGCAACTACACCTGGACCGGCGGCCAAGCCCTGGGGACCACCGAGGGCGGCATCGACCGCCTGCAGCAGGTCAGCGTCTCGCCAAACGTCAACGGCAAGTGGGCTCGCGACGGTGGGCCCTATATCGGCGTCTTCCACGCTCGCATGGACGTCATGGGTTCGCGCTGGTCGACCGCCAAGCGCATCAACCAGACGAGCATGCACGGCATCAGCCCTGCGCTTGCGACCTCGGGGAGTGCTGTCTACGCGGTCTGGGTCGGTGTGAAGAAGTATGTTCCCTATCAGCCGAAGGCACCACGGGTCCTGTACTTCCGCGCCAACCTCAAGGAGGGTGCGGCCGCCAGCTGGCGATACCCCGTCAAGCTGACCTCGAAGACCGGCCGCATCGACAGACCAGCCATCGCAGCCGACGGGCCCAACGTCTACGTGGTCTGGACCGACGCCGACAGCGGCAAGCTGTGGCTGGCCATCAGCCGTGACAACGGCAAGCAGTGGACGAAGCAGCAGCTCGCGACGACGCGCTCGAAGGGCACCTCGGGCTATTACGCCGACCCGGTCATCGCCGCGGACGCAGACAACCTCATCGTGGCCTGGTGGCCACGCCAGGACGCGCTCATGAAGGTGAAGGTATCGACCGATGGCGCCCGCTCGTGGTCTGGAGCGATGGACATGGGCTACAGCACCTGGCCACCGGCCGTGGCCGCGAAGGGCGGGCGGCTCGCCGTGGCCTGGCCCAGCGACCGGGAGTTCTTCGTGCGCACCTGGGAGGGCGGCACGTGGGAGCCGATCCGGGCGATCGTCACGAACGACAAGAAGACCTTCACGCCGGCCCTGGTGCTGCGTGGCGAGGACGCCATGGCGGTGGCCTATCCACTGTGCACGCTCTACTGCGGCTTCAAGCCCACCAAGGCGACGGAGGCTTCACTCCAGTGGCGCTACTCGGCCGACCGCGGCGCATCGTGGACCACTGCCGCGACGCTCGCCAAGTCCGTCTTCAAGCGATCGGTCAACAACGAGCCCTCCATGGTGTGGCCGGATGGTGGGAGACGTGCTGTGCTCTTCGACGGCTGGAGGCCGTGGAGGGCGATCTACCGCGTCTACCTCGTACAGGGGCCCACGCTCGACCCATCGAGCGCCGGCTTCGCCACCGACCCGAGCGGGCCGAGCGAGCCCATGCCGGACTACGACGAGCGGGAGCCCGGCGGCCGTAGCACCGAGTGATGCCGACGGCGCTTGGCCTCGTAGGCCAGAGCCGACCGGCACGCCGTCGCGGCCGGACTGCATGTCAGCGACCGGCCTGTGTCAGGCTCGGGCAGGCCCGGGTCGAATCCTGATCAGGTGGTCCCGATGAGTCGCAGAACGCTCCTCGCACTCGATGTCGCCGCCAAGCTGGCCCTCTTCGGGCTGTTGCTGCACGCGATCGCGAACCCAGAGCTGCCCCAGTACGCGGATAAGGCCATGCAGGCGCGAGCCCTCGCCTACCCATTGGCGGTCCTCGTCATCCCCATCGTCTGGTGGCTCCGTGCGCGCCAGCGTCCGTTCCCTGTCTTGTCCGACCTGCTCTTCACGCTGCCGTTCCTGATCGACACGGCGGGCAACGCACTCGACCTGTACGACAGCATCGAGTGGTGGGACGACGTCAACCACTTCGGCAACTGGATCCTGCTGTCGGCTGCGTTCGTCACTCTCGGCTGGCCTCACGACGCCGCTCGGCTCACTCGTGTGGCGCTGGGCGTCGGGTTCGGGGCCGTCGCGGCGATCGTCTGGGAGATGCTCGAGTTCATCACGTTCATCCCCAACTCCCCCGAGGCGGCGACCGCGTACCAAGACACCCTCGGCGACCTCACCCTTGGCCTGCTGGGCAGTCTCGTCGGCGCCGCGATCGCGGCCTGGTATCTCGAGCGGCATCGAGACAGCGGCTAGCTGTTGCGCGCGCCGGCGCCGTGTCGATGGCCTCCCCTGCCTGCGGCATACGCTATGGAGCGCCCATGGCTGGCTCCCAGACCTCGGCCTGGGCGAGATGTCCCCATTCGTCGTAGCCACCGATCACGAGGACTCGGCCATCGGGCAGGAGTGTCGCGGTGTGGCCGGCCCGTCCCTCGACGAGCGAGCCTGACGGCCCGAATGAGCCGGTCGCGGGGTCCCAGGCCTCCGCAGAGGCGATGATGCTGCGTCGACCGCTACCACCGACGACGAGGACGCGGCCATCGAGCAGGGGCGATGCGGCGTGACCGGAGCGTGCCTTGGCCAGTGAGCCCGCCGGGATGAAGGCCATCGTCGCAGGGTCCCAGACCTCTGCCGGGGCGAGGATGCCACGCGGGCCGATGGCGCCGACGACCAGGACGCGGCCATCGGGCAGGAGGGTGGCGGTGTGGTCCCAACGTCCTTCGGCAAGCGAGCCTGCCCGCCTGAATGTCCCGGTCGTGGGATCCCACACCTCCGCCAAGGCCAGCGGCTGCTCGCGCCGGTCCGCACCACCGACGATGAGGACGCGGCCATCGGACAGCAGGGTGGCGGTGTGTTCCGAGCGCCCCTTCCTGAGCTCGCCTGACGGCGTGAACGTGTCGGTCGCCGGGTCCCAGACCTCCGCCGACGAGAGGACGACATCATCGCGCAGACCTCCGACGACCAGGACGCGGCCATCGGACAGCAGGGTGGCGGTGTGCCACGCCCGCGCTGTCGCAAGAGCCGTGGCCGGGTTGAACGTCATCGTCGCGGGATCCCAGAGCTCAGCCGAGTCGCGGGTGCCACGTTCGGTGAAGCCGCCGACGACGAGGACGTGTCCGTCTGCCAGCGGCGTCGCCGTGTGGCGAGAGCGCGCCTCGGCGAGGGTGCCTGACGGCCCGAACGTCTCGGTCACCGGGTCCCAGAGCTCGGCCAGGACCGGATGTTCCCACCGGCCTTCACCGCCCACGACCAGGACGCGCCCATCGGGCAGGAGTGTCGCGGTGTGACCGCCCATCCTGGCCTCGGCCAGCGCGCCGGCCGGGCTGAATGTTCCTGTCTCGGACGGCTGCTCGTCGGCTGCGAGCGTTCCCTGCGCGGCGAGCGACAAGGCCAGGGCCACGAGCGCCACCGTCAGTCGCGGCACCTGTCCGAGACGGAGGCGATGCGCGAGACAGGGGCGACGCAGGAGTCGGCTCGTCGTCGGGAGTGAATTCTGCCGTCGCCGCATCGCCAACCGCTCCTCTAGCGGGTCGGGAACTCGAACGTCTCGGCGATGGAACGCCAGTGATCAGCATGTGGCTGCACGTCGAGGCAGCTCAACATGGCCTGGCGCCCATCGTCGAGCCAGAAGTACCTGGAGCCGTAGTGCACGACGTCGCCGACGGTCTCCACGCCGAACATCTGGGCCGAGTCGACCCGTCCGGCGCTTCCGCCTGGCAGGTCGACCGGGTTGGTGATCGTGGCTTCACCCCCAAGCGCGATGACGGGAACCGTGTTCATCTCCAGGATGTCCTCGATCGACTCGCCCGTTGCATGATTGACCCCTACGGTGCAAGTCTCCGCCACTGGTCCGTCCTCGCGCAGGGGGGCAACCGCCACGAGGTCGAACAGGTAGGTGTGCGTGCACGGCAGTGCCGAGAGCAGTTCCGCGACCACCGGTCCGCGCTCCGCATCAGTCTCGATCACGAGTGCGCTCAGTGCTTCGATATCACTCGACTCCGTCGCGACCCAGAGCCAGCCATCGGGGAGTGTCAAGGCGAACCCGGCCGTGGGCGCCTCGACTCGACCGCCGATCCCGACCTGGGCGGGCGAGGCGCGGGATCCCTGCGCTAGTGGAGTCTCGACGACCGGACACGGGACGGGCGAAGCGGACGGAGCGAGGTCGGGCGACGACGCCTGCACGGCGGTATCCAAGCCGATCACCGCACACAGCGCGCCTGTCACCAGCAGGGAGATGGCGAACCGACCCATCGTTCGACCCCAGCAGCGGATACCTATCCTGTGCGCCCCGTTCCCCGGGTGGTCAAGTGCCGTCCGGCCCCACGCCCTGCGTAGCCTTCGCCGTGCGCGGATCCGGCACGGATGAGGCACGGCATGAGCCGCCGCCCGATGCGGCGAGGCCGCCTTAGCCCGATGTTGTCCCTATCGGCAGACCCGGTGGCATCGGCAGATGGGAGACATCACCATGGCGCGAGTGGATCGAGGGAGGCAGGCCCGGCCGCGCAGGCTGCTGCAGTGGCTGGCTGGGGCCGTCGCAGGCTGCCCCGGACTGGAAGAGGTCTCCACCGGGTCCGACGGCGGTCGATCGGATGACCCTGCGACGGAGCGTCGTGCCACGGAGGCCCCCGAGGGGGGCGCTCGGGAGCAGCGCGACCTTGTCTCGACCAGGGACCGCATCGGGCTGGGCTGCGCCCTGTTCCCCGGATGCGGCCTCTGGCTGGTCGCCCTGACGTCCTTCGCGATCGGATCGGTCGTCGCGCTGGGCCACTAGGCAGTCGCGGCATCACCACGCCGCATCATGGCGATGCAGGCAGAAGCGTCAGCGACGCTGCGATGCCGCCGCGGGGAGATCCGGCGTCACTCCCGCATTCGACGCCGTAGAGGATGTCGTGGCCGCCCATGGATCCCGCCTGTCGCACCTGTGTGGACATCTGGCTGGCATGCGGTCCACCCGGCGGCTCGACCCGGTCGCTCGAGTCGGGAAGCATCAGCGTCGGTCGGTCCGCCGGACCACTCCACCTGGGCGCCCGTTCGTCGCCGCTCATGGAGCCGACATCGTAGCCATCGAGCGATGTCGCACTCGGCGACACAGCCACGGAAACGGAACACGTCTGCTGCCGGGAAGGATCGAAGCCCCGTAGCGCTTCCCAGGCCTCGCCCGGCTGGGCGTCCGCTGGATCACGCTGCGGAGAGAGGATCTCGACCGTCCAGTCGACGGGCAGGTCGATGGCGAAGCCCGTCTTCGTGAGCTCGATGTGCCCACCCTCGCGATACGATCCGAGCGGCGGAGGCGGCTCGAACGGCCCGGGCTCAGCGGGTCGCAGGGCCGCACCGACGGCCACGATCGGCACGAGTGCGATCGACAGCAGCACGAGCGTCCGCCGGCTGCCGGGTCGGTCCTGTGGGCGCGCTTCCGGCCAGCGCGATACGAGCTCGCGTCCGACGAAAGCGAACAGGATGAGGCCGAGGGCCCAGGAGGCCACGGCCGGCCAGTTCGACGCCAGGTCGAGGGGCGGCGTGACCGATCGAGCGATCGCCACCAGCAGCTCGAGCGCCCACACGGCCATGACCACCAGGCTGAGGGCCCGAGCCCAAGCTTCCGCGCGCAGGATGCCGATCGCTGCCGCGATGGCCGCCATGCCGATGACCAGTGAGACCACCGGCCTGTCGAGTGGCGAAGGCAGCAGGGTGATGCCGTAGAAGTACCCGTACACGAGCGTCTGCGTGCCCCAGAGGCCAAGCAGGACGGCGGCCAGACGCATCGGCCGTGGCACCAGTACCCAGCGCTTCCCCGACTCGAGCGGATGTTCCATCGGTCGTCTCCGATATGGCCTTGGTCGACCATGAGGCTGGGCCTAAGTCAGTGCCGGCGCATCCGTCACTGCCTCAGACGTCGGCTCATTCATGGGATATCCGATGGCCGCCTCGACCGCGATCGTGTCTCTCGAGCGGTCCAGAGCGGGGAGCTGGTTGACGGCGAACGTGGGCCCTGCGGTCGTCCAGGTATGGCCCTGTCACACTTGCCGCCGAGGACGGAACAACCAGCCGAGACCGACGATGATGCCGACGATGAGCACGCTCGGCACTCCACCTGCAGGTATGCCGACCACCCCTTGGGGCTGCCCGCAGGGTGGTCGAGCGCATGGGCGGCTGTGGGCGCCGCCCGGGGAGGAAGGTCAGCCGATCTCGAGAACGCCCGGCGCGCTTAGCGGGGTGCCGTCTGCGTCCAGGGCGAATGTGCCGTGCATGACGAGACTCTGCCCGGTGAGGTCGGCGTAGTCTCCGAACGCCTCCACGACCGTGCCGGTCATTCTGTACTCCATGGCATCGAGGTCGCTGACACCAGCGTCATGGCCCCACATCACCAGGTCACCTTCGTATGCCTCCGTCGCGCACTCCTCGTCGTAGGTGAGCTCAAGCCCGTCATAGATGGCCCAGATCTCGATGTAGGAGCCGGCGCGGTCCCGGTTGGGCGGGCTGCCGTCGCCCAGGTTGAAGAAGAGCATGTCGTACACGTCGCCGTCGATGTCGATCGTGCCGATCCAGTCGGGGATCTCGTCAGTGGGTCCCTCCCAGCAACCGTTCCAGGCCAGGTCGAATTCACCTGTGACCTTCTCCTGCGCCATCGACGCCGGGGCGACTGCCAGGACCGCCATGAGCACCAGCGCCAGGATGGGCGCGAGCTTCCGAAGCATCGTCTTCGTCCTCCGTCGTTGAGCGCCTCGTTGGGGCTGCAGCGCGCCGCCTGCCACCGGGCACCGTCAGGGTCAAGTGAAGGGCGGGACGGTCAACGCCGGCTCAACTGGCGCTCACGGGCCGCAGCGCACGTGCGGCGTCGATCGCCCCCTGGAGGCTCAGCGCGCCTCCTTCAGCCCAGGCCTTCTCCAGCTCGCCCGGGTCGAGAAGACGTTCTGCAGCCGTGCGCGCCGGCTCGATATGTAAGTCCTCGACACGCATGCCGCCGCCGGATGCCGTGCGCAGCGCATCGGCGGCACCCGCCACACGTACGGCCATCGCCGGTCGGTCTTCGACCGTGAACGCAGCGATGAAGTCGAGCAGCCATACACAGAGGCCGACGTTGTTCAGGTCGCACGCCAGCCCCAGGGCATCGAGGGCGATGCGCGCGGCCTCGTCCGGCGAGCCGGTGTGGTACTCGATGCCGGCCAGACCGGCGAGCTGCGTCACCGAGAGCGAGTCTGCGCCAAGCTCACGAGAGATCGTCAGGGCTGCTTCCCACAGCGGGCGTGCGGCCGTGTACTCCTTCTCTTGCCACAGCGCGAAGCCCTGAGCCATGAGCGTCTCGCCGACCTGCCCCCTGTCCCCCAGCGACTCGAACACGCTGCGCGCTACGGCCGCCAGGCGTGCCCCCTCCGCCGGGTCCCCGCCCCAGGTCGCAGTCACGCTCAGGCCGTACAGCACCTCTGCCGCGCGGATGCGATCACCAGCAGCCCGATAGAGCTCCAGCGCGCCCTCGTACGCCGCTTGGGCGGCTCGATAGTCGGCCTGCCAGTACTCAAGCCCCGCCAAGGCCACCAGGGCGTCGGCGCGCACGGTGGGATCGGGACCCGGTGGGTCGAGCAGCTGAGCGAGACACGCGCGACCCTCGGACGCCCGACCGGCGGCCTGCCAGACGCGCCACGTAGCGCTCGCCAGCCGCAGCCCGAGCTCGCCATCGCCGCCCTCGGCGCATCGCCGCAGTGCCGCCCGGATCTCTTCCAGCTCGGGCGCGAGGATCGCGATCGTCGCTTCCTCTGGGTTGACCTGCGAGCCATCTCCGCTGCGTGTGGCCAGGCCCAGGTAATAGCCTGCGTGTCGAGCCAGCGTGGTCTTCAGCTCGCCGGTCAGCTCGAGCTGCTCGACCGCGAACTCGCGGAGTGTCTGGAGCATCGCGAAGCGCGCTTCGCCGATATCGACGGGTCGGTAGAGCAAGCTCTTGGCGATCAGCGACTCGATGCCGGTCCAGGTCTCCTCGAGCGGCCAGTCGGCGACCTCGGCGGCAGCCTCCGCGGTGAACTCGCCGACGAACGGGGCGAGGCGCCGGAAGAGCCGCTGTTCGTCGGCCGCGAGGAGCTCGTAGCTCCACTCGATCGCCGCCCGCAGTGTCCGGTGGCGGCCGATGGTGTCGTTCGTGCCCGCTGTCAGCAGTGGCAGTCGCCGCTCGAGGCGGCCGAGCAGGCTCTGGGGAGTGAGCGCCCGCAGTCGGCCGGCGCCGAGCTCGATGGCCAGGGGCAGTCCATCCAAGCGGCTCGTGATGCCGGCGATGGCCGTGGCGTTCTCCGGCGTGACCTCGAAGTGTGGATCCGCCGCTTGTGCGCGTGTGACGAGCAGCGCGACCGCGTCGTAGGCTCGGATCTGCACCGGGTCGGGAGAAGCGTCGGCCGGTGGCACCTCCAGGGGCAGGACCGGGAACTCCTGCTCTCCGGCGACGCCGAGCGGAGCCCGGCTGGTCGCGAGTACGGTGAGCCCAGGCGCGCTGTCGAGAAGTCGGTCGATCGGCTCGGCGATGCCGGCGAGCTGCTCGAGATTGTCGAGGACGAGCAGGAGATGGCGACCAGACAGGCGGTCGCTGAGGCTGTGCTCACCCGTGGCTGGGTTATCCGAGGCGGCGTGGTCATCGGGGTCCGCGGCCTTGAGGGCTGCGGTGATGGCAGGCTCGAGCTGGGGTGGCGTGGAGGCGCTGGCCAGAGACACGAAGAACGTGCCATCGGGATAGCGGTGACCGTGGTCGCTCGCCAGACGCAGCGCCATGCGTGTCTTGCCGGCGCCGGGAGCGCCGGTCAGGGTGAGTAGCCGCGACGAGGCCAGCAGCTCCCCGGCTATGGCGAGATCGCGGTCGCGGCCGATGAACGTGGTGCGCTGGAGAGGAAGGTTGCCCGGTGTCGCGACGCGCGCGTCAGTCGTAGACACGGCGGGCCAGGTCTTCATGGCAAGCCCCGGGTCGTGAGCCAGCACACGCTGCTCCATGTCCTTGAGTGCCGGTCCGGGCTCGATGCCGAGGTCGTCCGCCAGCCGCGTCCGGACCTCGCCGTAGGCACGCAGCGCATCGGCCTGCCGGCCCGCTCGGTACAGCGCCAGCATGAGCTGTTCCCAGAAGGTCTCACGGTACGGCTGCTCGAGCGTGAGGGTTCGCAACTCCTCGATCAGCTGCCCGTGAAGGCCCAGTGCCAGTTCTGCGTTGAACCTGTCTTCGAGCGCAGCGAGCTGTAACTGGTCCAGGCGCGCGGCCTCGGTGCTGGCGAACGGCTCGTCGGCGAACTCAACGAGCGCGGGGCCTCGCCACAAGGCGAGCGCCCCCTGAAGGTGCTCAGCGGCCGTGGTAGCGTCGCCATCGGCGAGCGCCCGGCGCCCCTCGGTGGCCATGGATTCGAAGCGCCACGCATCGAGTTCCCCCGGCTCGATTCGCAAGCGATAGCCGGCGGTGTCGCTCGTGAGGCGCTCACGTTCATCGCCAAGCACGTTGCGCAATCGGGAAACGTAGACATGGAGCGTATGGCGGGCAGCGTCGAGGTCGGCATCGGGCCAGAGCTCCTCGATGAGTCGCTCGGTGGTGATGGGCTGGCCGGCGCAGACCAGGAGGCGGGCCAGCAAACAGCGCTGACGTCGCGAGCCGAGGCCGCACGGCGCACCAGCCCGTATCACCTGGAGCTCACCCAGGATCCCGAAGTCGGTGGCCATCTCCGGTCCGTTCCTCTCGCGTTCACGCGTGCGAGAGCGCTTGCTGAGCGCTCGTTGAGTGGTCCGGCTCAGGCTTCGAATCTACTCCGGGGGTGGTAGCGGATGGCGCAACGGTGGGCGGACGATGATCTGTGGGCGCTGTACCGCGCGCTCGATGGGCGTGACGTCGGTCGGCTGGCCGATCGTCTCGACGATGCTTCGGTGCTGCATGTACCTGGGTTCTCCGGCCTGGGCGGTGACTACCAGGGACGCGAAGCCATCCTCGGCCTCATTCACGCGATGGCGGCCGCGACTGATGGGACGCTGCGCTTCGAGGTCCGCGGCACCTCCACGTCACGACTCGGCGTCCTGCGTGTCGAGGGGTGTCTGTCCGGCACGCGGAACGGTCACCCAGTCGGTGCGATCCTGTCCATGGTCGGCTCGCTGGCAGGTCAGGTGTTCAGGAGGATCGAGATCGAGTGTTCCGAGCCCTCGGCGTTGGACGCCTTGTGGGGAGGAGCTCGGGATGGGTCGGTGCGTTGACCCTTGGTCGCCATCGTCGAGGACCGAATGGGACTTGCGGCACTTGTCACCCCGATGTCCGTGAGGCATCTTGGTCAGGTTGCGGGAGGCGTGGACGCACGGCCCGCGTACGTTGGCCGCCTGAGCCGTGCTGAGCCACTGGCGAACCCGGCCCGTGAACGAGCGTGTTTGGAGGCGATCCGATGCGAACGTTCAAGTCGTCCCTCTGCACCGCGATCATCGTCTGCTTGATGGTCAGTGCGAGTGCCACCATCGCGGCCGAAGACCGGATCCCCGGCGGCGCCGCTCAGCGCCTGTCCGGTCAGCTGACCGCTCCACAGCATGTCTATGGACCGGATCCGGCACCAGGATCACCTGGCATCATGACCAGCAAGTGGCAGTACGACGTCGCCTGGAACGGCGAGGTCCAGCTGCCGGACCGCGTCACTCTCGTCATGCATGAAGACCTGCACTTCATGGCCGGCGACGAACGGCACGCCGTGGTGTGCTGGGGCCATGTCACCTTCGAGGATGCCGAGGGATACCTGGTGGGTCCCGTGCACGGCTTCGCTATCGACGGGGACGCTCGACTCCAGGCCATGCTGACGGGTGGCGGGGCGTATGAGGGCATCAATGCCATCGTCACGGGCCCGATCGGCGGAGCAGGTGGCGGCACCATCGAAGGCCTCGTGTTCGAGGGCTACATGCCACAGGAGCGATTCCTTCCCAGCACCGGCTGACGGCGACCGCAACGTCGCCGCTTCTTGCGTAGCTGACGGAACCTGCGCAGCCCCTACGACCTTGAGAGCTTCTTGTACCGGATCCGGTGCGGCTGATCGGCCGCCGTCCCCAGTTCCTTGTGCCGGAACGCCTCGTAGTGGCTCACGTTCCCCTCGAAGAAGCGCACCTGGGAATCGCCCTCGAAGGCAAGGATGTGGGTCGCGATCCGGTCGAGGAACCAGCGATCGTGCGAGATGACCACGACACAGCCCGGGAACGACTCCAGGCCCGCCTCGAGCGCTCGCAGCGTATCCACGTCGAGGTCGTTGGTCGGCTCGTCGAGCAGCAGCACGTTGCCACCCGTCTGCAGCAGCTTGGCGAGGTGTACCCGGTTCCGCTCGCCGCCCGACAGCTGGCCGACGAGCTTCTGCTGGTCGGTGCCGCGGAAGTTGAACGATGAGACGTAGGCCCGGGCCGGGACCTCGCGTGCCCCGGTCTTGATGAACTCGGCACCCTGGGTGATCTCCTGGAACACCGTCTTCTCGGCGGCCAGGTCGTCACGCCCCTGGTCGACGTACGCCAGCGCGACGGTGTCACCGATGGCGATGGTCCCGGCATCGGGTGCCTCCTGCCCGACGAGCATCCGAAAGAGCGTCGTCTTGCCGGCGCCGTTGGGCCCGATGATGCCGACGATGCCGGCCCGCGGCAGCGAGAACGTCAGGTCCTCGATGAGCAGCTTCTCGCCGTAGCCCTTGCGCAGGCCGGCGACATCGATGACCTGGTCACCGAGCCGCGGTCCCGGTGGGATGGCGATCTCGAGCTCGCGGGAGCTGCCCTTGTCGTCGTTCGCCTCGGCCAGGAGTCGCTCGTAGGCTGACAGTCGGGCCTTGCCCTTGGCCTGGCGCGCCTTCGCGCCCATACGCACCCACTCGAGCTCGCGCGCAAGCGTCCGCTGGCGGGCATCGACCTGCTTCTGCTCGCTCGCCAGCCGCGCGAGCTTCTGCTCGAGCCAGCTCGAGTAGTTGCCGCTGAACGGGATCCCGCGGCCACGGTCGAGCTCAAGGATCCACTTGGCGACGTTGTCGAGGAAGTAGCGGTCGTGGGTGATGGCGACGACGGTACCGGCGTACTCGGACAGGAAGCGCTCCAGCCATTCGACCGACTCGGCATCAAGGTGGTTCGTCGGCTCGTCGAGCAGCAGCAGGTCCGGGTGGCGCAAGAGCAGTCGTGCCAGCGCCACGCGGCGCTTCTCGCCGCCCGATAGCGTCCTGACGTCGGCGTCGTCGGGCGGGCAACGCAGCGCGTCCATGGCGATATCGACGTTGCGCTCGAGGTTCCACGCGTCGGCGGCCTCGATGCGGGCCTCCAGGATCGCCTGCTCGGCACCGATCGCGTCGTAGTCGGCATCGGGATCCGACCAGCGGGCCATGACGGCGTTGTACTGGTCGATGAGCGACTGGACCTCGTGGACGCCGTCGAGCACGTTGCCCTTGACGTCCTTCGCTGGGTCGAGCTGGGGCTCCTGGTCGAGGTATCCGACGGTGAAGCCCGGGGTCAGCCGAGCCTCGCCGTTGTAGCCGTCGTCGAGCCCGGCCATGATCTTGAGCAGG
Source organism: uncultured Chloroflexia bacterium (assembly GCA_963712735.1). Classification (GTDB taxonomy): domain Bacteria; phylum Chloroflexota; class Limnocylindria; order Limnocylindrales; family CSP1-4; genus JAFMJV01. Next base: position 430,910 of record CAVQIZ010000003.1, read on the forward strand.
CTCGACTTGCCGGCGCCGTTGGGGCCGATGACCCCGATCTTGGCGCCGGGATAGAAGGACAGCGAGATGTCCTCCAGCACGGTCCGGTCGGGCGGGTAGTGCCGGGCGAGCCGGTAGGCGGTGTAGATGAATTCGGCTGGCATGAGGCTAGGGTAGCGACCCACCGTGGGTGCTGACTCGGGCTCGGGCACGCGGACACGCACGTCCCAGCCTGGCTGCCGTGGCGGTGATGAACAGACTCGGACCTCGATCCGAGGCAGTCGCCTGCGCCACCGCGGCCTCGGGTGGACGTCCACGAGACAATCGTAGGCAGCGGGAGGCGATGAAGCGCGGCCCTTCGATCATGGCCGCCTTGGACCGTGCCGAGCCACTGGCGAACCCGGCCCGCTCACGCGATCGGGGGTGATCATGCGGATGTTACGGCTGCGTCTATCGGTACTTGGGCTGAGCGTGATGCTCGCCCTCACCGCAATGGCATTCACGGCGCCTGCTGCGAGCGCTCACAGCGGCCACCCACACATCATCGTCCAGGTGGACAAGTGGATCCACAAGGCCGAGAGCTGGGGCAACTACATGGGTGCTCGCTACATGATGAAGATCCGCAACGGCGGACTTCACTGGCGCAACCAGCACGGCTTCGGCGATCTCGATGACGTGAAAGCGGGTGACAGTGGCACCGGCATCTACCCGCGATTCGTCCTCAGGATGGGGTGCGCCACTCCCGAGTTCGACGATTGGTGGGTGGCCGCCCGCAAGGTCTCCAAGACCGGCTTTCGCTACTACCGCGGCCAGGCCACGAACTACCGCTGGCTCGATCCGGTCGACCGCGAGAACCGGGCGTTCTTCAACGCGATGCTCTTCGATCGGTCGACAAAGCTGTACGACGATGCGCTGGACGACCTCTTCGACTGCATCCTCGACGAGAGCCGGGGGCCGCGCTGGCTGAAGAGACTGCTGTTCTAGGCCCCGTCGCGGTGGCCACTCCGCCGCTGGCGCATCGAGACCGGAAGGTGCAGTCTGCTCGTCGGGCCTGGTCCGGCACACTCGGGATCGGCTCGGCACGCGGTGAATGCCGAGCGGGGCCCGCACTGGCGACCACGGCAGTCGCAAGCGAACAAAGACGGGAGAACGGATGATGAGACTGGGCATCAGCCTGCCACAGGGGTGCGACCGAGAGTACCTCGGTCTGTCGCCCACCCAGGCGTGGCGACGAACCATCGAGATCGCGCAGCTCTGCGAGGAGGCCGGCTTCGAGTCGCTCTGGATCAACGACCACTTCCAGGTCGACCCGCCGGTGGTCGAAGCGCCCATCTTCGAGCCCTTCGTCGAGCTCGCCGGCCTGGCCATGGTCACGCATCGCGCCCGACTCGGCCACCTGGTGCTGGCGGCCGCCTACCGCAACCCGGCTCTCACCGCCAAGGCCATCTCGAGCCTGGACGTCATCAGCGGCGGTCGCGCCGTGCTGGGCATCGGCGCTGGCTGGAAGGAGGACGAGTGGATCGCCTACGGCTACGGCTTCCCAGACGCGAGGACGCGCCTGGCCATCTTGCGTGACCATCTCGAGGTCATCAGCCGGATGCTGGCGCCCGGAAGAGCCACGTACCGCGGGCAGCATGCCCACGTCATCGATGCCGTACATGAGCCCAAGGGCGCGCACGGGCCGGTGCCCATACTCATCGGTGGCAACGGACCCAACGTGACCTGGCGGCTGGCCGCCCGTTTCGCCGACGAGCTCAATCTCGATGCACTCATGCCGGCCCAGGTCGCCGACGCGCTGCCCGTCGTCCGGGAACGCTGCGAGGAGATCGACCGCGACCCCACCACGCTGAAGGTATCGGTCTACCTCTGGGGCCCGCCCGCTGATGTGAGGCCCGGCCGGGAGCGCGTCGAGCGCTTGCTCGAATACGCCGAGCTGGGATTGGACGCGGCCATCGTGCAGGGCTACATGGGCACCACCGACCCCGCTGCGCTCGATTCCCTCATCGCGGACTGCCAGGCGACCGGCCTGTTGTCCTGAGCCTACGCGGGCGGCCCGCCGATCCCGAGCTGCGCCATCATCCCGGCCATGTCCATCACGCCCCAGTGGGCGCTCGCCTTGCCATCGCGGAATTCGATGATGTCGATGGCGGCGATATCGAACGTCTTGCCGGTCGCGGGGATGCCCATGAACTCGCCCTGGTGGGTGCCGGAGAAGCGTACGCGGGCGATCACCTTGTCCCCATCCTCGAGCAGCTCCTCGACCGTCGCGTGGAAGTCGGGGAAGGCAGAACGCATCATGGTCATCAGCGCCCGCGGTGCCGCCTTGCCCGGCGGGATCCCGGGCGGAAGCTCCTCGTGCTCGACGAAGTCGTCGGCCAGGATCTCGTCGCCGAGGTCGAAATCGCCCTGGCTGAAGACCTCGTCGTAGAGGCGCAGCATCGTGGCCCTGTTGTCAGACATGGAGAACCTCCCTGATCGTGGCCGGACCGCTGGGTCCGACGGTGGCTCGCGGCTGGATGCCGGCGAGCTGGCCCTTCTCGTGCTACGGGTCCCCCAAGGCGCGGCAGTCTACACCCTGGCTCGATCGCTGGATAGCTGGCGCTCCGTCTCGACCCAGCGGTCATGTGGCGCTCAGTCCGCGGCCGGTGGCCCGAACATGGCATAGCCGACGGGTCCCTGTCCGGTCAGCTCGGAGGGCTCGCTGCCGTCGGCTTGCATGAGCCAGAGCGTGAGTCCGCCGTAGCGGTCGGAGTGGAAGGCGATGACCGAGCCATCGCTCGACCAGGTGGGGAACTCGTCGTTCGCCGGGTGGGTCGTGAGCAGCGTCTGGCCGCTGCCGTCGGCGTTCATGAGACCGATGTCGTAGTTGGAGCCCAGGTTGACGGTGAATGCGATGCGGCCGCCGTCGGGCGACCAGCGCGGGTCGTAGTTGTCGCCGCCGTTGTCGGTCAGGCGCTGCTGGTCGGACCCGTCGGCGTTCATGATCCAGATGTCGCTGACGCCGTCGGTGCGGCGGCGGAACACGATCCTGGAGCCGTCGGGTGAGAACTGGGGTGACGAATCCCGGTCGGCATGGTCGGTCAGGCGCGTAGGCTCGCCGCCGACAAGATCCTGGATGTAGATGTCGTAGTCAGTGCCGGCCACATCGTCGATGTAGGCCACGGTCGAGCCGTCGGGGGAGAAGACGAGCGCGTCCTCGGCGGAGGGACCGACGAGGGCGGGGACAGGCGATCCATCCGCGACCGAGGCCAGGTAGACGTCCGACTGCTCGTCGTTCGCACCCGCCTGCACCGAGAAGGCGATGAACGCGCCATCGGGCGTCCATGACGGGGATGTCAGCAGCTCCACGAGGTCGTTGTCGGTGATGTTCTTCACCAGCTCGCCGGTGCCGGCGTCGACGAGCCAGAAGTCGGGCACCCCATCCACCTCGCGGTAGGCTGCGAGTCGCTCGCCCGGGGCCCGCAGCGAGCCGCTGGCGGCCGTGCCCACCATCGGCAGATCCGAGTAGACCATGCACAGGGCATCACGCACGCCAGCTTCCCAGTCCTCGGGCGTCGGCGCGACGTTGAAGGGCGAGAGCAGCGAGGTGCCGATGGGCTTGCCTGCGAAGCGATCGTGCTCGATGAGGCACTCGCTGTCGACACGTTCGATGAGGCCCTCAGCGGGATAGTCGCCGTCGCCGAGCGGGATGCGAGCCACGACCTCGTTGGCGTGCGGACCCTCGCAGGGCACGACTGCCGCGGGCTGGCTGTAGTCGAAGTCGCCCTCAGCGGTCCAGGCGTCGTCGAAGCAGACACCAGGCTCCATGCCGTCGAACCACGTCCCCGTGGCCGAACCGTCCGCGGCGGCTGCGACCACATGGGGCACGCCTGCCACCAGCCACGCTAGCGATGCCGCCACGATCGCGATGCTCCTTTGTCCCATCCCTTTCCTCCTGCCGAGCTTGTCCCGGCTACTCGAGGCCGCCGGCGGGGCGGACGTTGACCAGGGCGGTGCCCATGCCGGCGATATCGCAGACCGCCGTCCTTGGAGGCCCATCCGTGGCTGCCATGCGCACGATGACGCGCTCCTCGTCCAACAGCGAGTCGATGCGCGAGGCCGTGTTGCGCCTGGGGTAGTAGGTGGTCCGTCGGTCGACGGCGATGCTCCAGGGCTCTTCGCTACGCGCGCCGGGGCCGGTCACCGTCTCGGTCAGCGGCTGGTCGGCTTCGGTGCCCTCGAACCAGGTGACGAAGGGATCGACGACCGAGTCACGGCAGTGGACCCCCGGCAGGGAGGGCTGGCCGACGGCGGCTGCCCCCATTCGTGCATAGGTCCCGACGACGGCGGCGATCCCGGTCCCCCCGGCGTCGGGCTGGATCTCGCTGACCCACCACGAGCCGTACCTGTTGGCCGCGACGCTCGGCTCCGTCGCCGGCAGGACATGGACCGTCGACCGCATCGATGCCTCCTGGGGGATCGGGGGCGAGGGGGGCGTGGCCGTCACCATAGCGCAGGCGTGCGTGGCCCGGCCGGACGAGCGCGAAGGCGCTGAGTCCCAAGGATGCTGGGGGCCGGCGGACGGCACGACAGGGAGAGGCCGCCTGGCTATACGGAGTGGCGCAGCACCGGGCCTACCAGGAACAACACGACGAGGAAGCCCAGCAACCCATACCCGAGGGCGAAGACCAGGGTCAACGCCCAGATGTCCTGCTCACGGTTCCGGTGGGAGCGGACGATTTGCGGAACGGGTTCGTGCAGCCTACTCCACGTCGGGCGTGAATTCGAACGACGACATGAGCCGCTGGAACGTCCGGTCGGGGTTCTTGAAACGGTCGTCGTCGGCCACGCACTGGAGCACATAGAGGACGTCGTGCCTCAGGGCGAGATCCGAGGACGCTCGGCGCCCCCATTCGGTCGAGTGAACGGACTTCGTTCCTTGGAGCGCTGGTGTCGGGACCCACAGGAGCGTGGGGTCCTCCGGATCCCAGTACGGCGTCGACACGCCGTCGATGCCCGTGGCGAACCACTGGTTCGGTGCGAGGTCGGTGACGCCGACCGCGACCTTGCAGGCCATGCTCTCGTCGGTCGTTGACGCGTGAAGCGCCTCCCAGGCCGTCCCCGGTTCGGCGCTATAGACGTCCAGCTCCTTGTCGGCGAGCTCGACTCGCCAGCCTGCCGGGAACCGCATCGCGAAGCCGGACGCGACGGTCTCGACTCCCCACCGGTCGGTCGGTTCACGGGCCGCCGATGCGGACGGTTCACGGGTCGCCGCAGCCTGGGAAGGCTCCAGCAAGGCGGCCGGTCCGTGTGGCCAGCCACAGCGCTCCCGCAGGACGAGCTCGGCGACCCCGACGTCGGCTACGCGCGCGAACCTCACCAGGTCCAGGAGTTGATCACACGTCACGCAGCGGGACAGGTAGACCCGATCCTTCTCTGCATCGCCGGTGGTGGATGACTCCAGGAACGGCTCCTGCAGCACCTCGCACCGGAGGCCCGCGGCTGGCCCGCCGGTCTGAGCGGGCAGTCCCGGCAGGATCGCCTCGACGATCGGGCGGTCGGCCTGCAATACCCAGAGCGTGTCTCCGGTGGGATAGAAGGTGATCGGGTACACGCCCGGCATGGCTGCGTCCTTGACGCGCACGAGCGAGCGATCCTGCACGCGCTCCCAGCTGGCAGTCGGACGCTCGATCTGCGATGCCATCGCCCCGACGGCCGGGTCGAGCAGGTCGAACATCTCGGCACCAGGATCCGCAAGGCGGCAACGGAAGCGTAGTTGCCCGGGGTGCGCTCCACCAGGGCCGTGCCGATGGTGATGTCGTCGAGTCGCACTTCAGCCGCATCGGCCAGCGCCTCCAGCCCCCGGATGGCATTCGCATCGGAGTGCATCACCGGGTCGAGACGAGCGATCCACTCCCCGCCGGTCCACGTCGCCACCTCGCCGGTCACGCCGTCGAGTGAGCGCAGGACCGTGCCCAGAGGAGCTCCGGCTGGCGCCGGTGACGGGACGGGCGTGGGCTGGCTGATGGTCGCGGTCGGTGCGGACGGGCCGGACGGCGCAAGGACGTGCAGTGCCCCGTCCTGCCGTGCCCATACGGTCCCATCAGGACCAAAGCCGATGACTGCGATGTAGGCGGGGCCGGCGATGTAGTCGCGGGTGTCGGTGCCATCGAACGCGGTCAGGACCGTGCCGGCCAGCCACACGGTGCCGTCGGGTGCGACATCGACCGAGAAGTAGCAGGGGCCGGTCTCGCAGTCGGTGCTGTAGGAGTAGCCCCCCGAGGCATCAGCAACGCGCCCCGGTTGGTTGAAGCCCTCCAGCCGGATGCGCCAGCCATCTTCATCCCATGTCCACAGGCGGTCCTCGTTCAGGAGCCACAGCGTGCCATCGGGACCAAGCGCCTGGTCGCGGACGCCGAACGTCGGGCTGGGTCCCACGATGGGACAGGAGCCCAGCTCTCGGATGCCACGCAGCGGGTCCAGGAACCAGAGACGTCCGTCGCTGGAGACCTCAGCGCCGTCGAAGAAGGGTTGGCGCGGATACGCCTTGCCACAATCCCACGGGGGCTCGTCCACCCGCCAGAGCGACGGTGCCACCAGCTCGAAGTCGACGGTGTCGAAGGGATACGGAGGCGGCGCAGGCGTTGCCTCGGATGACTGGGAGAACGCAGGGGTCGCGGCACCGCAAGCCAGCGCACCCGCCAGCAGCACCGCCATGGTCGGCTGTCGCATCTGTTCCTCCAGGCTTCGACACGCCCACGCTTCGCCCCCCTGGCCACGACGTCAAGGGCCGAATGGCCACCAGGGATCGTTGCCCGTCAGCGGGTGTGCTGCGAGGGCAGGATCTCGAAGGTCTCGGCGATGGAGAGCCAGTGGTCCGCGGGTCGCACGGGGCCGGAGCACGTCAGCCGGTACTGGGTGATCCCGTCGGTCATGACGTACTCGGACGTCTCGACATGTTCGGACGGCGCGCTCACCGTGTCCTCGCTGATGTCGATGCGGGCAGCCGCTCCTGCCGGAAGCGTCAGGTATGTCACCGTCGCCTCAGGTCTGGTGAGATCACCCTCGGCGATCGGCTCAGGCAGGTCTGCGGCGACGAGGACGTCGAGAGTCAGGCCGTCCGATGGAGTGCTCCTGACGAAGCAGTTGCCACGGCCCGTGTCCATGCCGAGGAGGGTGACGTCGTCGGGGCGCATCTCCGTGGCCAAGACCACCATCCTCATCGCGAGGTCCTGATCCTTGACCTCAGCTTCGATGAAGGCCGCGAGTGTCCCGGCATCGTCGGTCGCGGGTCGCAGATAGGCCCAGCCGTCGGGGAGTGTCAGCGCATAGCCCGCCCCCGATACCTCGACCCGCCCACCGAGCCCGAATGGCGCTGGCGACTGTGCCAGCACGGCGGAGGCGGTGGCGCCGAGCAGGCACGTGACCACCAGCGTGATCATCGGTCGTCGCATGGTCTCGTTCCTCCAAGCCGCTGTCTCGATCGTCTGCACCTCGCTCCGCGCGTCAAGAGCCCTTCGGCCCGCGGTGCGACTGCGCTAGCGCGAACCGATGCCGCTGCGCTGGGTCCGAGGCCATCGGGATCGGACGCCGACGCCGATGAGCCACGCCACGGGAACGGCGATCAGCGAGATCATCACCCAGGTCCTGAAGCCGTCTCCCATGGATGGGTCAGCGAACCAGTACCGAGCGTCGAGCCCCAGCCAGAACGCGCCGATGAGCGCCGCAGCGAGGATGGCGCTCGCAACAAGCGCGGGCACGGGGCGCATGGATGCGCCGAGCACAAGCGCGAAACCGGCCGCCGACAGGAAGGGTGCGACGAAGAGCCATCCGCGGTAGTCATATCGGATACCGAGCAGATACGACACGATGCAGGCGACGCCGGCCAGCGCGAGCCCCACGACCAGCCCGGTGCCAGATCGGTCAGGCGGGGCAGCATGCTCAACCGCCTGCTTGGGTTCGCTCGTGGCGCCGATCTCCCGGGGCTCACGTTCCACCTTGCTCCTCCGATGCACCCATCTCATCCTTCGTGCCTCGGTCACGTGGTCAAGAGCCGGACGGCACGGCGTTGCTGCGCCGGCGACGGCCCACAGTCGGTCAGCCTTGTCGTCATGTACGCCATGCGCGCGTCTCGGCTCGGCACGTCGACGGGACCTTCGACCCTTGACCCAGGACACCGAAGGCACACGATCCGGGTGGATGGAAGGGGGCTACCTGATGCGACGGCTCGTTATCAGCATCCTGGCGCTGGCAGTGATCGTCGGCGGGGGGCCGGCCGTGGGCGTGAGCGGGGAAGCGAAGGCCGAGCGCGGCGCCTTCGAACCGGCAGGCACCATCAAGGGCGGCTTGAGCGGTCACGCGGCAGTGACGCTGCTCGATGGTCGCGTCCTCATCGCTGGCGGCCTGGGTCGTCGCGGCATCCTCGAGTCGGCACGGGTATGGGATCCTGCCACGGCCACCTCACGGAAGACGGGTCCCCTCGGGGAGGCGCGCACATCGGCAGCGGGCGTGACACTACCCGACGGGCGCGTCCTGGTCGTCGGTGGCGACGCCCGCGGCGGGCTCGTGCGCACCGCCGAGCTCTGGGACCCGCAAAGCGGCACCTTCTCGCCCGCCGGCGAGCTCGAGGAGGCTCGGTTCAAGGCCGATGCCATCGCCCTCGCCGATGGTCGGGTGGCCGTCATCGGTGGCTCGGGTCCCGGGGAGGTGACCAGCATCGAGGTCTGGGATCCGGAGGCCGCAGCATTCCACACGGCGGGCGTCCTGCCGGAGTCCCGTGAGGACCACGCTAGCGTGCTACTCCCTGACGGGCGGGTGCTCATCACCGGTGGCGAATCGGAGCGCGGCCCCCTGGACTCGGCGCTCCTCTGGGATCCAGCCACTGGCGATGTCAGCGGGGCCGGCACGATGCTGGTCGACCGCTACGATCACACCAGCACCCTGCTCCCCGACGGGCGCGTCATCATCATCGGCGGCTGGACCGAGCGATCGACCGTCGTGACCGCCGATGCCGAGATCTGGGAACCCGCGACCAGCATCTTCGTGACCGCGGGCTCGATGGCTGTGCCGCGGGCCTCGCATAGCGCGACGCCGCTGCCCGACGGACGTGTCCTCGTGGTCGGTGGCGCTGGCAACTACGGCCGATACCCGGTCGCGGGCGAGGTCTGGGATCCCGAGCTGGGCCACTTCGCGCTCTCTGGGCCACTGACCTTCGGACGGGAGGGCCACACCGCGAGCCTCCTGCTGGACGGGCGTGTCTTGGTCGTCGGCGGCCGAGCCCTCCCCCCTGCGGGCGTCAAGTCGCCTGAGCTTCTCGAGGTCTGGGATCCAGAGGCCTTCCCCGAGATCCCCGCCCCACCGGCATCCCTCGACTTGGCGGTGTGTGCCTCTGACGGTGCGGAGCCCGGCACCGCGACACTGCTCGAGCGGTTCCCAGCCGAGCTCGAGGGCGCGCCCATCGCATCATCGGCTTGTGAGGGACCCGCTTGGCTGGCACCGCAGGACCGGGGCACGGTCACCACCGTCGAGCGTGCCGAGGCCCTGGTCGATTCGGTCGGGCGATCGATCGACGACCTGACCGTCGCAACAGCTCTGCACGAGCGCGAGCCCGGCCGGATCGCGACGATCACCGCGCTCCGTGTGGAGGGTGCGCAGGCGGAACGATTTGCCGACCCGGCGATCTCGCTGCTGCTCGGCATCGAGCGACCCGACAAGCGCTACCGCTACCTCGGGCAGGATCGGATCCCTGTGACCAGGGTCCGGGACGAGACCGTCCCGGGCTCGCAGCCGGTGACGATGTACGCCCCCGTGGGCGACACGCTCTGGTTCGTGACGGCCGACGAGCCCGAGCTCCTGGAGCGCATCATCCGGTCCCTGCCGGGACCGGGCGGGCGCTTCGAGGTGCCGGAGCTCGGTATCGCCGTTACGTTCCCACAGGAGTGGATCGTCTCTCCGCTCTGGCCCGCCGGCACGCCCGAGGGCAACGAGGCGCGTCACGTGGGCCTTGAAGCCCTTGTCTGGCCCGTCGCGGTCGGACGCACACCGGGCACCAAGGGGTCGGACGAGACCTGTGGCCTGAGCCTGTTCACGTCGATGGACATCACGCCCAAGAGATACCTCGAGGAACTCCAGCCAGACCGCCCCGGGCTGGAACGACCCGTGCCAGAGGTCCTCGACGGTGGGCTGCTGCGCCTCGCAGGATCGGGCAGCTTGCTCGGTGACAGCGGCGACACGGCCATCTACGTCCTCGGCTCGCACGACGCCATGGCGGTGCTCCGGTGCTCGGCTCCGGAAGCTCCTTCCGACCACTGGCTTTCGTTGGCCAGGACGATCGAGTTGCTGCCAGCCGCGGAGTCGAGCCCGCGCGCCCTCGTCACACTCCGGTTGCGGTGAGGTGCTGCCAACGGCCTGTGTGCGGATGGCCACGGCTACTCCCCGAGTGGCAGGACCTCGTCGAACCGGACTGCGGGCACCCCGCCGATCTCCAGGTGGGCATCGCTTCGTTCGAGAGCGGCAGCCCGGTCATGCCCATCCATGTCGTACAGCCACAGGTCGGAGAAGGGCGCTGATCGGACCGATGCCGAGCTCGGCGAAGGCCCGGCCCGGCTGCGTCGCCACGGAGTCGCAGCCCGGACAATGTCGCTGAGCAACAACCACGCCGGCTGCCCTGCCGGACGACCGCGCGAGAATCATCGGTAGCGGGAGGCGATGAGGTGCGGCCCACACCCTGGCCGCCGGGACCGTGTCCGAGCCACTGGCGAATCCGGCCCGACGATACGAAGGGGGAGGTCGTGCGGAGATGGCAGCTGGCGCTGGCAGGAGGCGCTGCCTTGGGGCTGATCGGGGTGCTGGCCGTTGCGGCAGCAGCGCAGGAACCGATACTCGACCCACGCGTTACGCTGGTGACAGGGACGGTAACCGGGACGACCACCGACCCTTCCGACGAGGAGTGGTGGGTCGAGGATGCCATCGGCCATGCGCGGGTCTTCAAGGTCAGCGACGCCGTGGAGTGGAGCGACCCTCGACTGGGGGTCGGTGTCCTGTGGAGCCTGAACTTCGACATGTACGAGATCTCGGTGTCCAAGCAGATGCCGTTCACCGGGACCCTGTGGCTCCATGGTCCGGACGGTCACTGGACCGGCACGTCCACCGGGTTCTGCGACCCTGTCGGTGAGTGCACCTCGATGATCGTCCTGACCGGACATGACGGCTACGACGGTATGTTCGCGACCATCCTCAACACGGGAAACTCTGAAACGAGCGAGTCCCGCTACGAGGGGATGATCTTCGAGGGCGAGATGCCGCCGATGCCCGACCAAGTCGAGCCGTCCGCCGATTAACCCGATCGCGCCGCCTCGGCTGCCTGCGCCATGGCGCGGATGACCCGACCGACCCGCTCTACAGGGCGCTTCCCGATGCATCGCGATCGCCGCGGACCTGTCAGGCCTCGACCGACACGCCCACTTCTCCTGGCACGAACTCCAAGGTCTCCGCTATCGGGATCCAGCGATCCTCTGGCGGGCTCATCGAGCCACACATCAGCAGGAGCCACCGGTCGCCGTCAGTCACCAGGTAGCCGCGCCACACCCAGCCGTCATCATGCAGTGCGTCGCAAACGACAGAGCTGCCACCAGGGAGCTCGAGACGCCGGGTCTCGACCGACACGACCCTTGGGTCATCGTCGAGCGTATTGACGAAGTCTTGCGCCTGGTCGCTCAACAGCACGTAGATGCTGCACTGTTCGTGGCCCGCGTCCGTCATAGCCGGCTTTCGGGCGAGGAGCACGCCGCCGCTCTCGATGAACTCGATGTGCTGTTGGGCGGGCGCTCCGTGGATAGGATTCCACCAACCCTCGTCGAAGACGGCAGCATCGGCGTATTCCCAGTTCTTGGGGAGGCTCACGGCGAAGCCGTCCGCCGGGCGTTCGATGCGTTGGGGACCAAAGATCGGGACGCCCGACGCGAGGGCCGAGATGAGTCCCGCTACGAAGACCAGCACGACGAGGATCGCGAAGAACCGCGTCGTGCTCGACCTGATCAGGCCAACCTGGCGCATCGGGCACCTCGAGGACGCTCATCTCCATGCTCGACCTGGTCGATGGGCCGGTCAAGGGCCGGACGGCCCGGCAGCCCCTGGCGGCGTGTGCCACGTCGAGCCACTGGCGAACCCGGCCCGCCTAGCTTCGGGGGCTGTATGCCATACATCGACACCGTCGTGGAGGCCCTGCGGACCGCGCCGGGTCCCCTCACGACCAACGAGATCGCGGACGTTGTCAACAAGGCTGGAACAGGTCCCGGGAACCGGCGACCGAGCGAGGCTACGATCACCACGTGGCTCTACGCCATCACCGGCTCCCATGACCATCCGGGAGTCCATCGGCTTGACCGAGAGCACAGCGGACGAGACTGCGTCTGCTGGGTCTGCGACCAGCGGCAGACCCCGGGAGCGGGCCTCCACTAGACCTTGGGCCGAGGTCCATCCAGGATCGTCAGGCCAAGCCCGCCAGGTCGACAGGTCCACTGCGCTGCCGCCTAGCGACCGCTTCCTCTGCCCTTCTTCTCGTATCGCTGGAGTGTGAGGCGCAGCCGAGCTCGCCGGGTCTCAGCGCTGATGCCGGGCTCGTTCGGGTCCGGGATCGACGTCGGGCGTGGCTGGTCTTCGGGCCCACTAGGCAGCAACGACAGCAGACGCTCGAGGAAGCGCCGCAGGGAATGACGCGCGCTCATCCCACAGCCCCCATCGGGGGGATGTAGATGTGGTGCGGCAGGCTGCGGGGGTCGATGATCGGCATCGGCCACGCTTGACTGAACTCGTCATCGGTCAGGAGTGGTCGCAGCACCAGTAGCAAGGCGCCCGACGTGGCAGCCGTCCTGAGCGCGGCCATCGCAGCGTCATGGAGCGCCACGGTGTGATCGTGGACTCCCTGCAGTCCCGGGCCTGCGTCAAGCGTGGTGTCCATCGTCTGCTGGGTTTGCCGGGCGGCGGCATCGACCTCGCTCAGGATCCCGTTCTTCGTGGCCCTGGACCGTGCGGTGTCGATGCCTCTCGTCGCATTCTCCAGGAGTCCGGTCGAGTCCTTCAGCACCTGCGCCATCGCCGCCCAGCCATCGGCATCGAGTATGGCTACCTCTTGCAGGTACGCCTCTACCTGTTCGGAGTTCGGTCCGTACCTCATGGCGTCGACTGTCACTGCCTCGATCAGCGGATACACCCATCCTCCGCGCCCTGGTCAGCGGGTCAAGGGCCGGACGGCCCGGCAGTGCGGTCGTCAATGGCCGCGACGACCAAGCCAAATCCGCTATCCATGGCGGTTCGCGTTTCGCCCACGGGACGGCGGAACCGTTGGTCACTGACGAGGGTTTCGCACCCCAAGCGGCGTGCAGACGTCCGGCGGCGAACGTCGGTGATCGCTTCCCAACCCAGGTCCGCGACGGTGGGTGGACGGCCTCCCTGGGTCGCGTCCTTGTCGTGGGGCGGATGGAGGGCCGTTCGCCACTTGACCGTAGACAACGGGAGCCCACGATTCGACCCATCCGACCATCGTGGGAACGGTCATGCGCCCTATCGCGGGGCGCTCGGTCGCCATCATGCGATCAGGGGGTGCGGGAATGCGCTGCGTCGTGATCGCGGCAGCGGTCTTGACGATCGCGTTGGGCCCGGCGTCATCGGCAGCCGACGAGACGTCGGTGCCCGGCGCGTTCGCTTCGGCCGGAAGTCTCGAGCAGACTCGTAGTAGCCACACGGCGACGCTCTTGCCTGATGGTCGGATCTTCTTGGCCGGGGGCGCGGATCCCAAGGGCCGACCCCTCTCCTCGACCGAGCTCTGGGACCCCGAGGCGGCCTCCTTCGTTCGCTCAGGGCCCCTCGGCTCGCCGCGGACGGGTCACACGGCAACGCGCCTCACGGATGGCCGAATCCTCGTGGTCGGCGGCGATGATGGCAAGGGCAGCGTCGCCACGGCGGAGACCTGGGACCCGGCGACGGCGTCCGCCAAACCGACAGGGTCACTCCTGGGCGCTCGCACGTCGCACACGGCCACGCTGCTGGCTGATGGCCGGGTGCTCATCGTTGGTGGCTCGAAGGATGGAACACTCGCCTCGGCCGAGATCTGGGACCCGGCGACCGGCGAGTTCGGCACCGCGGGGTCCTTGGCCGAGGCGCGCGCCGACCACACGGCCACGGCCCTGCCAGACGGCCGCGTCCTCGTCGTCGGTGGCTTCCACGAAGAGCCGTCGGGAAGGGAGGAAGCTCGCGCCTCGGCGGAGCTGTGGGATCCAGTGGGCGCGAGGTTCCAACCGACAGGGCCACTCATCGAAGCTCGCTCCGAGCATGCCGCCGCGCTCCTGCCCGACGGCCGCGTCCTCATCATCGGTGGCTGGGACAGAGAGAGGCGGCTGGCCTCAGCGGAGATCTGGGACCCGCGCACGGGCACGTTCACGGGGGCAGGCCCGCTCGCGGAACCGCGATGGGGACACTCCGCGACGGCCTTGCCCGACGGGCGGGTCCTCGTCGTCGGTGGCTGGGACGAAGGCAGCGCCGAGGTCTGGGACCCGCTGTCAGGAACGTTCAGCTTCACGAGCCCGCCGAAGGAGGAACGCTCGTTCCATACCGCGATGCTTCTCCCCGATGGCCGCGTGCTTCTCGCAGGTGGTCGGGGTCGCTACGGCCTGGTGGTCACGGCGGAGACGTGGGACCCTGCCCTGCCCCCGGATCCAGACGCCTCGACCGGGCCGACCTACGAGCTCGGCAGCCGGGCCGCCGAGTCTGACCTGCTCTTCGGTATCCGTCGCGACCTCCAGGGGACGTGCAAGCCGACGTCGGGACGCCTGCCGGTCGGAGTCGTCGCGCGAATCGACTGCCGTCCCAGCGACGCCAGCGTTCGCGGGGTCAGCATCGGGCTCTATGCGTCGGAGCGCACGCTGCTCGACGCATACTTCGACCGGTTGGCCGCGTTCGGGTTCGAGCGGGGCCAGGCCGACGCCGTACGCTGCAGGCCGAACCGACCGTCAGACGGGCCTTACGTCCCTACCCTTCCCGAGGACCAACTCGAATATCCGTACCGTGGCGGCTGCTTCATCGACGCCGTGGGGCGGGCCCACTACATCGTCACATCACCTCCCTTCGTGCTCGGCGAGGTGATGGGTCGGAGCAGGAGGGGCGACGTCGAGGCGGTGAAGGACTTCGCCTGGAAGGGGAACCAGGACGTACCTGGCGAACCGACACTCTGGCGCCGGGGGCGGCAGATGAACGAGACGCAGCGTGATCTGGAGGCCTCGCTGCCACGTCATCTCGTCTGCGAACCCTACCGACGGAGCGCCGTCGCCAACGACCCCTTCTCCTATGGCGCTGGAGCCGCCATCAACTGTGGCCGAATCAGCTCGGAGGGCTTCCCCCGGGTCGCCTACATGACGCTGTTCCGCTTCCCCGACCCTTCGTCGATGGCCGACTACTGGTCGTTCCGTACGGACCAGAACCCAGACATGCCTTCGCGATCGGGTGCCTGTCGTGATGGCGACGATGGGTATGGGACCTGGGCCCACGGGGAGTATTTCTGCTATGTGTCGAGGGCCGGCGGCCACGCGCTCCTGCGCTGGACCGACGAGCGCACCGACACCTACGGCGTCCTTGACGCCACCGACGCCGAGCTCAGGCCGCTCTACCGCGCCTGGAAGGCACTCCGACCGTAGACACCCAGTGGGTCCGGTCCACCAGGCACTTGCCGGCGGTCGCGACCAGGGCCAGCGTGAACGAGGACGAAGCCATCTCCACCGAAGGAGCCATCGTGTCCAGGTTGATGGACCATCTGCGCTCTCTGCAGTTCACCGACCGTGACGGGCGACCGACGGCCGATCGCTCCCGCTCGCGTTTCGCACTCCTCGAGCGCTGGGTCGGCTACGCCTTGTGCCTGCCGCTGATCGTCGCTGGCGGCCTGCTCGCGACCGGGTTGATCGGCGGACGCGAGGACCTGAAGGCCGTCCTGGGGGTCCTGCTCATCGTCTTGGGGGCAGGCCTCGCATTCGAGGTCTGGCGGGGCCGGCCGCTCCTGTCGGTGCCAGCTTGGTGGAGCCAGGCCTCGGCCACCCAACAAGCGTTCCTGCTGATGGGCTTCGGCATCGTCTTCTTCGTCCTCATGGGGGCCATCTCGCTGCTGTTGGGGCAGCTTGGTCTGTAGAGGACGGACGGAACGCTGATCGTGCCCCGCTCAGCGGGTCAGGGCTCGGAGGGCACGGCAGCGTGCGGCACCACGGCGGCGGCGACCGAGTCAAACCCGCGATCCATGGCGGTTCCACAACGACAGGATCACGCGGCGGGGCCTGGTCCCTCGCAGGCTCCGAAGCCGACCTCGCGGATCTCCAGCGGCAGCGAGCCGAACTTCAGCACGGTGACCAACGACTGGGCGTCGCTGGCTGCGAAGCCGCCGGTGCCACCGGAGATCTGGGCCCGTCCACCGAAGCGTGTCGCGCGGATGGCCGGTGCGGACATGACCTCGCCGTCGAGCACGATGGCGAACTGCTCGCCGTAGTGGTCGGCGGCGTACTCGTCGAACAGGCGCGCGCCGGTGTCCTTCAGCTGCAGGTCGACGACCAGCTCGCGGGTGGTCTGGTCCTGCGCGATGGCTGCGCTGGCGATCTCGATGCCGGTGAAGAGCGGCTCGATGTCCTGCATGCCCTCCGGCAGCGGACCCTCACCCACCAGGCCCTGCAGCTCCGGCGGCACGGGCATGAACTCGAGCACGCCGGTGGTGCCGATGAGGCTACGGATCTCGGCCTCGTCCTCGACGCCGGGCAGCTCCACGGAGATGCGGTCCTCGCCCTGGGTGACGACGACGGGCTCGGCCACGCCGGTGGCGTTGACGCGGTTCTCGACGATGGTGCGTGTCTGCTCCAGGATCTCGGGCGTGACGTCCTGATTGTCCGTAGCGACGACCTGGTAGGTGGCGCAGGTCCCCGCCACGGTGGCCTGGCCCGCCTCATCCAGCAGGAGCGACTCCACCAGTTGGCATCCCGACAGGCTCGCCGCCAGGATCCCGATCACGAGGACAGAGAGCTTCCGGTGCATGTGACGTTCCTTGCTGCGGATGCTTCCATGCTTTCCCACCCGAGCGCCTGGTCAAGAGCCGTCTGGCCTACGGCCGGTACGTCGTCCACGAGGTCGCGGACGACCCGTGCGTGCTCGTGTCGGGCGATCTCGAGGCGCTCGCCTGGCAGCCAGGCCGAGTTCGCGCGAACGCCGCCAGGGCGGCGACGTCTAGACCGAACCCCCGATCCATGGTGGTTCGGGAGAAGCTGACCCGGGCCCTGGCTAGCGGACCGGAAGCACTGCCACCAGCGCTGCCGCGAAGATCGCGATCATGACGACGACCCATCGGAAGCGGGGCCAGCGCTTCATGGCGAAGTCCGCCCCCAGCGAGATCACCAGGGCGGCGATGGCGATGTCGAGGAGCGGCCGGACCCGATCATCGCTCGCGAAGAGGGCGATACCCGAGGCGGCCGCGATGAGCCCGACGAAGAGGGCGTAGGCCAGTGGGCGCCGCTCAAGGTGCTGCCAGAAGCTCGGGTTCAGCAGGCCGGGTCGCGACGTTGGGACACCCTGCCAGATGGCCAGGCCGAGCCAGCGTCCAGGGAACGCCTTGGCGCCGACCCACAAGAGCACCACCACGAGGCCGAGCGATAGCGCCATCGCCTCCACCATGTCGCCGAACGGTCGCGCCACGGCGAGGACGAGCGCGACGAGCAGGATGGGCAACCCGACCGCACCGAACTGGAGATCGAGGCCGCTCGGTGGGCCTTGCATCGGTCGGCTGTGTCGCAGCATCCGGGGATCGCGCCACATGGCCGAAGTCCACTACCGCGCGACAGCTGAGGTCAAGGGCCGGACGGCCCGGCACCGCAGCCCGCAACGCCATGGCGGCGACGACCAGGCCGAACCCGCTAGAGATGGCGACTCCTGAAGCCAGCCGACTCTGTGGCGATCATCGTCTGCCGATTTATCGGCAGGAAGGAATACCAACCTCTCGGCGATCGAGGCGGTCGCAGGACCAACGGCACTTGCTCGTCCTTGCGACTGAGTCCTTGATGGGCAGAGTGGAGGGAGGTCGACATGCGCATGCTTCTCGTCTCGTTCGTCGCCGCGGTACTGCTGGCGGGCTCGGCTATGGATGTGGCCGGGCAGCCGGGTGAAGGGTGTGTCGACGAGGAGTGCATCCTGGCCGAGTTCACCGGCAGCCTGAGGTTCGACATGATGTGCGACGGAGTCGACTCCGCGGGGCTCAGCTGCAATGCCCCCACGGTGCTCGAAGCCTTCAGCGACCCCCGACTTCACGGAGATGTCGCAATCACCGGTTGGACCCATGAGATCGGGGATGACTCAGTGCTGTGGCTCGGCTCATGGCTGGTCGGCGACTCAGACGCTGGGTGGGTGGAGGTCGCCTCCCCTCGCCTGCGACACCAGAACGGCATACCGACGCAGTACACGAGTGTGCTCGTCGGCATCGGGGCCTACGAGGGTCTCCACGCGGTCTCCCAGGTGACCGTCAGCGGAGCGGACTTCGACTTCGAGGGCCTCATCGTGGCAGGCAAGATCGAGACCACGCCTGGTGCCACCGACTTCTCGGGAGTCATCGCGCCGGGCGATGTGACTGACCTCGACTGGTAGCTGTAGGCGAGCCTGGTGGAGGCTTGACATCGCGCCTCTTCACGGCTCATGAACCCACGACCTGCCACCTACGAACCACACGTAGCGAAGGACAGGGAACGCCCGACCAACAGGTCGCCGAAGACCTTCGGGTCGTCATGCTGCGGCGCGACGTCGAGGATGAGCATCCGGTCACCAGCCGAGGCAGCGACCAGCGTGAATGCCGCATCCCGATAGCGCTGGCCATGGCGCGACGAGTAGCCCTCGTCGATGAGCGTGCGGCGACCCGCCATGTCGGCCCTCGCCTGCTTCGCCCGCTTGTACGCAAAGGCGTAGCGACCCATCGCCGGCTCGCCCGGACCAGCTCGCTCGTAGCCCATCGCGAGAGCTTGGTAGGGATGGAGCGGGCCGACGGAGCGCGCGAGCGTCTTCATCTCCTCCGAGTAGTCGATGTTCGCCCGGCCCGCCCAGTCACAACCTCGGTTCCCATCCAGGATGGTCGCCGTCACTGGCTGCCCCAGGGCTGCCGCCGCGCGCCCGAACGGACTGGCGGCGACCGTCGCGGGGTCGGCACGCGCAGCGATCCTCAGCAGCTTGTCGGCGCGGTCCCCTTCCGCGATCGCGACCGTGCGACCGTCGTTCGAGATGGCCACCGAGGGCGGTCGAACGGTCGCGACCAGCAAGAGCTCGTCGACGTCCAGGACCGCCTCGCCGTCAGGGCCAGCGCTGAAGTCGGGAGGGTCGCTGAAGAGGCTGCCGTAGCGGTCGTCGGTCCGCGAGTAGCCGAGCGCTTCGAGCCGGTCGATGAACGGCCCCGAGTCCCAGCCTTCGCGGAAGCGCAGGACCCGGACGTCGAACGGGAACCAGGTCGCCTCCCAGGCGAGGTCCGTGTCGTCCCAGCCCCAGAGCTCGGGCCACGTGGCCAGCCGGTCGAGGCCGAAGTCGAACCGGCTCGCTTCGGCGTGCACCATGTCCAGCACCAGCCGCTGTCGGTCCTCCAGCGGGCTCGCGCTCGTGATGTCGGAGCCGTCGTGGAGGGCCTTGAGTGCCGTCCAGTCGGTGAACTCGAAGGAGATGGTGTCGGGCGATGCGAAGGCGAGCGCATCGAGGAGGGGGCTCGACGCGGCGGGAGCCGATCGTGTCGATGACCGTTCGTCCTCCGGGCTGAGCGCGTGCGTGGGCCAGCCGGCGCTGACAACAGCGAGCATCGCGACCAGGAAAGCCTTCGCGACAGAGAGTGCCGGACGCATCATCTACACCTCCGGCTCCATCCTCCGCGTCCCGCTCAGCGGGTCAAGGGCCGGACGGCCCGGCGCCGTGGCGGCGCCATGGCGGCGACGACCAGACATCACTCGCTATTCATGCCGGTCCGGACCTGAGTTCTTGCCAAGGGCGGAGTACCTGGGCTTCTCCTCTCTGGGCAGGAACTCGAAGGTCTCGGCGATGGAGAGCCAGTCGTCACGCCTTGCCATTTGATCGACACCCTCGACCGGGATGCCCTCCACGCAGCTCAGGGTGATGAGTCGATGGCCGTCGAGGAAGACGAATTCGGAGCCGAACGATGTCGGCGACCACTGGACGTCGTGGCGCGCAGCTTGACCGGCAGGGAGGTCGATCCGCGCCCATGTCTGCGTCGGGTCGTCCTCGAAGTACTCCGAGTTCAGCTCGACCAGTTGCCTGATCGAGGTCACAGCTGACTCTTGGACCCACGCCTCGCAGTGTTGTCGGTTGCGAGGCCCCTCCTCCGCCAGTGACGCCCAGAACACCATCTCGTGGCCTATCGCCATCCGGTCATCGAACAGTGCTCCGAGGGAACCCTCCAAGGCAGCACCGAGCCAGGAGCCGGTCGTCGGCATCGACTCCAACAGCTGGATGAGGTCGGGGTGTGTCAGATCGGCAGCGATCCAGCCATCGGGCACCTCGAGGGCGAAACCAGGATCGGCGAGCTCGATCCGACCCCCGATCACGACAGGGCCGGGGGTCGCCGGCAGGAACTCGAAGGTCTTGGCGATGGAGAGCCAATCGTCTTCAGGACGGTCGCGCGAGCCGCAGCCGAGCACGTACCACGAATCCGGACTGACGAGGTAGTAGGTCCGAGAGTACAGACCGTCCTCGGCCAGGCGGCCTGTGTATGCGGCTTGGCCAGGCGGGACGTCGACGTAACCGCTGTCGATATCCACCGTCGTGGGGTCGATCCCGTATGCCTCGAGATCACCAGCGACGGCATCCTCGAGCGAGACCCAGGCTCGGTTGGCCTGATAGCTACGCGTGACATCCATGATGACGCACACCTGTCCTTCTCCTGCGGAGTAGGCCAACAACAGGACGTCCGTGCCATCTGGTACGCGATGGTCCGGCTCTTGAACTACCGACTCCGCCTCGCGTGTCGGCTGCCGGACGGTCCAGTCGTCGGGGAAGGTGACCGCGAAGCCTTCGGCTGCTTGCACGATGCGGCCCGCTTCGATGGCCGGGCCGAGGCCGGTCATGGCGGTGCGAGTATCGGTCTCGTCGGGTGCGTACATCGTCGGCTCCGCCGAGCCTTGGTCGCAAGACCCCACCGACGTGAGCGCAATCCCCAACAGGACCGCTGGCCTCGACACGATTCGCCCCTCATGCGGATTCGTCTATCGTCCCTGCCGCAGTCACCGGGTCAAGGGCTGGACGGCCTGGCAGCCGGCCTCGTCATGGTGGCGACGACCAGACCAGCCACGCCATGCATCGCGATACCCACTCGCTACCGGGGCACGTGCCAGGACGCTATATCGCCGGGGCGTGGAAGCGGGCCGAGGGGATGAGTCGGCGCCTCAGCTGCAGATGGCGAAGAGCGCGTCGTGGCCGACGACCGCGTCAAACAGCGACGACGGTGCGTCGTCGACCGGCGCCACGTCGAGGGTGAGCAACCGGGCCCCTGCGGCCGCATCGACGAGAGTGAAGACGCTGTCTCGGTACGGCGCGCCATACCGGTTCGAGTCGCCCTCGTCGATGAGCCTGCGGCGGCCGGGCAGGTCGGTCCTGGCATCCTTGGCGCGTTCGTAGGCGAAGACATAGCGGCCCACCGCAGGCTCCTCCGGACCGGCCCGCTCGTAGCCGATGCCGAAGGCTTCGTAGGGATGCAGCTCGCCGACGGCTTGCACGAGCCGAGCGTTGCCTGCACTGGCATCGCGCTCCACGCCCGTCCTCGAACACCCGTGCTCTCCGTTCCAGACCCTCGCGGCGAGCGGCCGACCCAGCGCCGTCGCGACCCGGCCGAAGGGGCTCTCGGCGATGGCTGCCGGGTCGGCACCGGCCGCCAGCTCGAGGATCTCGTGCGCATCGGGACCCTGGACCAGGACGACGGTGCGGCCGTCCGGCGCGATGGCGACCGATGCACGCGAAGGGGCGTCTCCCATCGGCCCCTCGATCCCAAGCACGCGCTCCAGGTAGTCGCGGTCGGGCGCGTCTGTGCCCGGCTCAAGGGTGAACGAGGTCGCGTGTGGCAGGTCGCGTCGCTCATAGCCATCCGCCTCGAGTCGCGCCATGAACGGCCCAGCATCCCAGTCGTCGCGGAAGCGGAGGATGAAGAAGTCGAAGGCGTTGCAGCAGGAGGCCTGCCAGTCGAGGTCGGTGGTATCCCAACCCCAGCGCTCGGCCCACGTGTCGAGACGATCGAGACCCAACGGGAACGTCGTGGCCTCAGAGCGAGCAAGGTCCAGCATCAGCTGCTGGCGCTCAGCGAGCGGGCTGGTGCTCGACACATCGGCACCGCCATGAGCTGCCTTGAGCGCGGCCCAATCGGTGAACTCGAAGGCGTCGATCCCGAGCGGGAGGAGCGACAGCGCCTCGAGCATCGGTGTCGGGTCCGCCTCCACTGGAGCGAGCCCGTCCTGGTCGACCGCTGAGCTCGTGCCGCCGATAGCGAGCGCGGTGGGCACCGCGATCAGGAGGGCGAACACCGCCGCGAGCGCGAAGCGTTTCATGATCGTTCTCCGGTGCGTATCGCCATCGTTGGCGCGTCGCGTCAAGCCGGTCAAGTGACGGATGGCCCACGCCGCGTGCGCCTCGCCCCGGCGGCGACGACCAGACCAAACCCGCCATTCATGGCGCATCGTGCGGCTCTGCCGCTGGCGAATGGCTCCACCTAGGGGAGCAAGGGCATGGCCTCTTCGAGCGGCAATCCGCCGGCGCCGATCGCATTGACCAGCATCTCGCCACTCGCGTAGATCACGATCCATTGGTTGTCCGGTCCTCGGTACACGGGCCACACCGTGCGGCCGCCGATGGTCTCCAGCGGCAGTGGGAAGTCGGGCGGCAGTCCCGCATCTTCTGCTGTCCTCATCCACATGCTCTCCAACAGAACCCTGCCTTCGACGCCATCGACACGAAAGGCGTTGATCGCGTAGGCCGGCGTCGTGGTCAGATCAGCGGCGAAGGCTTGGGCGATACGGAGGTCATCGGCCGTCTTCCCAAGAGCGGTGAGCACATCCGCGATGGCCTCGGTGCCTGCCGAGTCTGCGAGGGCGCCAGGTCCCGTCAAGACACGCACCGTGAGGGGGATCCCGCCCAGCTCCTGCGGCATGAGGACCGACAAGTCGTCGGGCGGCACCGGTGACGAGTCCGGAGGCTCCGACGCGATCACCATCCCGCCGAAAGCCAAGACGACAGCAGCCAGGATCAGCGCCGCAACGCTACGTCGCACGAGTCCACCACCTTTGCCCATGTCCTCCCCACCCTACTCCCTGGGCAAGAGCCGCTCGGCCCGTAGCGCGCAACGCCATGGCGGCGGCGACCAGACCGAACCCACAATGCATGGCGATCTTGTTGGTGAGTGGCTGCTGGCGCTGCGAGGCAAGCCTGGGGACCGAAGCTAGTCGGTCGGAGTCCAGACCTCCGCCGAGGCGAGCGGTCCGTTCTCACCCTCGCCACCGATGACCAGGACACGTCCATCCGCTGTGAGCGTCGCAGTATGGTTCTCGCGTCCCTCGCCCAGCGAGCCCGCGGAGCTGAACTCGCCGGTCGCTGGGTCCCAGATCTCCGCGGAGGTGAGCTCTCCTTCTCCGCGCCAGCCACCGATGACCAGGACACGTCCGTCCGGCATGAGCGTGGCGGTATGAAGACTGCGAGCCTCGTCAAGCGAGCCCGTTGGGCTGAAGGTCTCGGTCGTCGGGTCCCAGACCTCCGCCGAGGCCAGGAAGTCCGAGCCGCCCCAGCCACCGATGACCAGGACGCGGCCGTCCGACAGGAGCGTGGCCGTGTGGTTGATGCGCGTCTCGATGAGTGAGCCTGCCCGGCTGAACGCGCCGGTCGCTGGGTCCCAGATTTCGGCTGCATCTGGGTCAGGACCGAGCTCGTTGGTGGCACCGCCGCCGACCACGAGGACTCGACCGTCGGCGAGCAGCGTCTCGGTCGGCTTGAAGCGTGGCACGGTCAGCCATGCCACCTGGCCGAAGGTCTCGGTCACCGGGTCCCAGATCTCCGCTGATATTCCGTACTCGTCGAAGTCGCCCCCGATGATGAGCACCCGGCCATCGAGTAACAGGATCGCGTCATGCGTGGCACGGGACTGGGTGAGGGTGCCCGCCGGATGGAACCTGAAAGTCGCGGGGTCCCAGGTCTCGGCCACGCGCAGGACGTCCCAGGAGCGCGGGTACGCACTCCCGATCACGTCGGGCTGGCCACCGACGACGAGGACGCGGCCATCCGGCAACGACGTCGTGGTCGCGTAGCTGCGTCCCCACGTCAGCCACGCCGCGGGGCTGAACCGGTCCGTCGCGGGGTCCCAGACCTCGGCCGCAGACGGGAAGTTCGACCCACCACCAAGCACGAAGACACGTCCGTCCGGCAGGAGTGTCGCGGTGTTGATGCCGCCGGTCTCGGTGAGTGAGCCCGCCGGGCTGAACGCCCCGGCCGCGGGCGACTCCTCTGCGGCCCTGGTCGCTGGGGCCGAAATGAGCAGGAGCGTGAGTGCCATGGTGGTGAGGAGGAGGTGCCGCATCCCGTTTCTCCTTGCCGGAACTCGCCGCATCGATCCTCTACGTGCGGCTACCGCTCATCCTCCGCACCCCGGTGAGGGGGTCAAGGGCCGGACGGCCCGCACGGCGTGTGTCGCCATGGCGGCCACTAGCGCCGTCGCGGAACGCGTGATGTCTATCGGCATTCGCGCCATCTCGGAATGGCGATGATCCACAAGCCGGAGACCACGAATCCAACGACCACGCCGGCGACGATCCCAAGCACGGCGAGCAAGTACACGAGCCAGTCCATGCCGCACCTCCGTACGGTTTCCATAGTGCTCGCCCCGTGCAGTAGGTCAAGAGCCGTACGGCCTCGCCGCGTGTGTCGCCATGGCGGCGGCGACCAGGCCAAACCCGCTATTCATGGCGATCGCCTACTCGCCTGATCAAGGGTGCTTCGCCAGGCCTCCTCCTGACGTCGAAGCGCGATTGCTGGACGTGGGAATCCTCCGGTACCATCTGCCGATGCCCCCGCCAGAAGCATCGGTCGAGGCAGTCGCGCGCGCCGCGCTCGCTGACCCCGCGGCGCAGTTGCTGGATTGGTCCGAGATGCCCCTGGGCGGAGGCTTGACCGCGGAGATCGGGACAAGCGGTGGCGTGCTCAGAGTGCGTGGCCGTGCCCGCTCAAGGGGACAGCCTGTCAGTTGGAGCGCGATCCAGAAGCTTGTGCGGCCGAGCGCGATCGCGTGGGGCGACGGCACCATTCCTCGGGATGATCCGCGCGGCTTCGAGTACTGGCGTCGCGAGCCCGAGGCATACCGGGACGGCCTCCTCGACGAACTCGGACCTCGGTTGTCGGCGCCGCGCTGTTTCGGCGTGCACGAGGACGATCTGGGCATGGTCATCTGGATCGAGGACGTCGATGACGACGGGCCCGAAGTATGGGGCCTCGACGACTACCGCGAGGCCGCTCGCGCGCTGGGGGGTTGGAACGGCACCTACCTCGTGGGTCGTCCGCTGCCCGAGCGGCCGTGGTTCACGCGGAGTCGGATCCCCGACTGGCTGGAGCTGGGAGGCCCAGGCATCGAAGCGATGTCGTCGGCGCGACGCACTGGTCTGCTGGAGGCCTGGCTCGACGATGCCATGGTGAGGCGCCTACAGGCGCAGTGGACGATGCGCGATCGTCTCATCGAGATCCGTGAACGACTGCCGCAGACCTTGTGTCACCACGATGCGACCCGTCGGAACCTCGCTTTCCGCGGGGCCGGTGCGGAGCAAACCGTCGTGGCCATCGACTGGCAGTTCATCGGCGCAGGACACCTGGGCGACGAGATCGCAGCCATGGTGACGGCTACCCTGCAATTCCTCGATGTCCCCGCGAACGACGCTCGAGCGTTCGGGGAGGCGGCTCTCGACGGCTACGTCGATGGCCTGAGGGACGCGGGCTGGACCGGTGCGCGATCACTCGTGGAGCTTGGCTTCAAGGCCTCCGCGGCACTGCTGATGGGACTCGGCGGCGCCGGGCTTTGGTTCGAGGGCTTCCGGAACGGGCTGATGACCGAGGCACTCGCCGAGCGGATCGTGGGCCGGTCAGTCGATGAGCTCGGCGCGGCGTGGCCGACTGTCCAGTCCTACTTCCTCGACCTCGGCGATGAGGCTCTGGAACTGTCAACGCGTCTCGACTAGGTCTTCGCCCCGCGCCTGCTCGAGCGGAGACGGCCTGGCCGCGTGCTCAGCCCTGGCGGCGACGACCAGACATAGCCCGCTATCCATGGCGGTTCCGGCCTGCCCTACTCACCCGTCTCTCCGATGAGCGTCGGAGCGCATTCGCGTGCTCATGACCAACGGACAGCGACCGCGCACGCAACGAGTGGGCCGACCAGCAGGTAGGTCGAGTAGAACAGCCCTGACGCCACACGTGCGCCGAGGTGGTGTTTGTCGTGGAACTCGAGGATGCTGAAGAACAGGATCACCGTCGCAAGCCAGCCCAGGAGCGTGCCCACCACCAGCACCACCGGCAAGGCGAACAGGTTCCACTCGGCAAGGGCGATGACGACTCCGGCGATGGCAGCGACCACGCCGGCCGGGAACCAGCCGATGAACCGCACGACCTGGGTCGAACCGCCGTCGTCGAGGACGGTGAAGCATGCAGGACAGAGCCGGTCGCCGTGCTCGGTCCGTACTCCGCAATTCAGGCAGCGCGCTGAACGCATGATGAGCTTCTCGGTATCTCGTGCCGGGACTACGGTCCCGCACCCCATTCATTGGGTCAAGAGCTGGAAGGCATAACGGCTGCCGTCACCATGGCGGCGACGACCAGACCAAACCCGCTACTCATGGCGGTATGGCCTAGCCTTCGGTGGGCAGGAACTCGAAGGACTCGGCGATCGCCAGCCACAAGTCGTCGCGACGGGTAGCAGCCACGCAGTCCATGAGGTAGTACCAGCCACGGTGTAGCCACTCGAAGGTGGCGTCCTCCTCGGAGCCCGCCGGTCCCTGGGACAGGAACGAGCGTAGTGCATTCCCAGAGGGCAGAACGATCGGCTCACGACGGACGGCGGCGTAGTACTCCTCGTCCGACTCCTTCCGCATCACCGCAAGGTCCGCCAAGGTCATCTCGTCGCATGGCCACGTATCGACGTAGACGTTGTTGCGCCAGTCAGCTGGGTCGCCCGCGAGAAGAGCCGTGGTCATCTGTTGACCGGCTATCACCGACCGCGACTCGTCGTCGAATTGCTCCATCGCCTCGGCAAGGTCGGGATGCCAGAAGATCGAAGGCGATCCAGTCGTCGGGCACCGAGAGGCCGAAGCCTGCTGGATGGACGTGGATGCGCCCGCCAACGACGATGGGAGCATCCGCCTCGCTGTCGGGTGACGGTGTGTCCCACGCCTGGTCGCCGGAGGCGCTGCGGTCGAGCCAGTCGCCGAACTCCCCAAGGAACGGAGATGGGTGATGCATGTCATCCCCTTCGCGTGGCCATCTCTCAGTCTCCACGCCACTCTCCAGCGGGTCAAGGGCCGGACGGCCGCCCCTGTGCCATGGCGGCGACGACCAGACATAACCCGCTACTCGTGGCGGTGCTCAAGCACCAACAGCGAGCACGATGGACGGCGGCGGGACAATGGTACGTAGCGGGAGGCAGCGAAACGCGGTCCACACCATGGCCGCCGGGACCGCGCCGAGCCACTGGCGAACCCGGCCCGCCTACAGGCCGAGGAGGCTTGTCCATGCGCACGTCGCGATCGTTCCTCGTGGGGTTGGGCGCTCTCAGTCTGGTTGCCAGCCTGTCTTTGGCGGTGGTGGCGCAAGACGAAGAGGAGCTGGAGCCACCCACGGCCACCTTCGTTACGGGGGTCGCGGTCTCCAAACTAGAGGATGTCGACTTCGCCGGGTGGGAGATGGAGTGGAGCGACCCGCGTCTGCCGTCGCGGGCGCAGTACCGGTTCAGCGCGGAGACAGGGCGGAGCGATCATCCCGACGGGACCGTCATGGCCGCGCAGATGGTGGCGGTGGTGCGGCTCGACGGTCCTGATGGCGGCTGGTCCGGGACCGACTGGATCCTGGCATGGACATTGGAACCTGAACCGGGTGAGAAGGGTCGGGACACGTGGATCGAGGTGTTGATGCTGGATGGTGACGGCGACTACGAGGGCCTCTCGGCCACGCTCACGAACACCGGCCGTGGAGGTTCCCCCGGCCCCTACGAAGGCTTCATCTTCGAGGGCGAGTTGCCGCGCATGCCGGACCGGATCGAACCGAACTCCGAGTAGCTGGATCGCGCCGCGTCGGCCGCCTCGGTCGCCACGCTCGGCCGGTCAACGCCCGACGGCCCGGCGGCGGGACGTTGCCATGGCGGCGACGACCAGGCCGAACCGCTGTACTTGGCGATCCTGCCTACTCCTGCTCCTCGGGCAGGAACTCGATGGTCTGGGCGATCGACAGCCAGTCATCGTCGGGCGCTTCGTCGAGGCTCGTACACCAGAGCCAGACGCAGCCGGGATCCCTCGCGATGACGAACACGGAATGGAACACGTCCCGGCCCTGGTGCCGCGTGCGCTGGATGAGGTGGGACGCATGGCCAGCGGGCACGTCCATCTCGATGACACCGAAGCTGTCGTCAGGCAGGAGGAGGATCGCGAGCGAGAAGGCGACGTCGCGGGTGGTCAGCGGGAGAGGTTGCCATCGGGGTGTGAGGTCGAACGGCCCCAGGTCGCAGTGTTCTTGTCGCTGCTCATACGCCGGAGCGATCCCACGCGCCAGCACGGGGAAGATCGGGATGGCCGGCCCCTGCATCCGTCCCGCGCGTGTCCTCGGGAGTGCCTCGGGTGTGACGAGGACCTCCCAGTCGACTGGATACGTCTCCGCGACGTCAGCCCATGGCATCTCGATCCGCTGCCCTGTGGCCGTCGTGACGGGCTCGGGTGACTCTGCGGCAGCGGCGACGGCATCGGCCGCCGACAGTGCCACCACCACCAGCATCGTCACGAATCGAGTCCTCTTCGTCCTTGCTGTGGATGCCTTCTTCTTCCCCGCGCCGCTCTCCCGGTTCAAGGGCCGGACGGCCCGGCGGCCCGGCGGCCCGGCGGCTTGGCGGCTTGGCGGCCATGGTGGCACCGACCACATATCACCCGCGCTTCATGGCGATATCGGGACGCTCGTCGTAGTCCAGCGAGGATGCGCGAGCGGAATCCAGGAACCCGCTGAGCAATATGATGGCCAGCACGATCACCATCACGCCGAGGAGCAGTGGCAAATCGCGCCGCCAGCGAGACCTCTGATTGATCTCAGCTTGCAGCTCTCGATCCAACTCTGGATCACCGCGCGAGTACATCGCGGACCTCCCGACGAGTCATGCCATCGTGTGGGCGCGACCGCTGATGGTCGAGTGCCGGACGGCCCGGCGCCATGGCGGCGACGACCAGACATCTCCGCTCTTCATGGCGGTCTCGTGGCTTGCAGCTCACGGCGCGCAGGCCGTGGTTACTATTCTTCCGGCAGGAACTCGAAGGACTCGGCGATGGACAGCCACTCCTCACGATGGGACAGCACGCCGGTGCACCAGAGCAAGGCGACGGCGTCGCCCCCACCGATGGCGTAGTGCTCGACGTAGACAGCGCCCGGGCTGTCGGTGCGGATGCGCCCCGTCATGAACTGGTTCATGAAGACCCGGCTCAGCCCTTCGTGGAGTGGCTCGACGATCAGATCCTCTGACTGCCCGAAGATCTCGTTCAAGAACTCGTCGGCGGTGAGCTCGATCGGCGCGGATTTCACGAGCGTGCAGAGGTTCGGCGTGTCGCGCTCGCGTCCCTCGGGCCCCCATGCGACGAGTAGGTTCTGCAGCACGACGTCGGGTCCGAAGCGTTCCGGCCCAGACAGGATGAGGATGGCCGTGTCGGAGTCTTCCTCGACGATCTCGATGTCCCAGTCCTCTGGGGGCGTCACCGCGTAGCCGGGTTCGCGAACCTCGCTCCGCCGACTGGACTCCGGTGGGGAGGAGGGACCCGTCGTCTCGTCGGGCAACCGCCCTGGCTCGGCGGGCAGGAGCTCGATGGACTCGGCGATGGTGTACCACAGCCGCCCAGCGTAGGCATCGGTCGTGCTGCAGGTCAGCCAGGCGTACCCGTCGTCGGCCGCGAAGATGTACGTGTCGCTGGTGCCGGCCTGTCCTTGCTTGGGCAGGTCGGGCGCGTACAGGCGCACCGCTTCTCCTGCCGGCAGTTCCGCCGCGGGGGCGATCTGGGCCTGGCGATAGCCGCGGATGCTACTCAGCGTGGAAGCGATCTCCTCTGGTCGCACACCGTCGAACTGGAACGTCTCCACGATGCATCGCCCCGCACCGCCCACCTCGCGAGCGACCAGCACACGGTCGAAGATCGGGAGGCCCTGCTCTCCCGTCGTGACCCGCCAGCCAGCGGGGACGGTCAGGGCGAGCCCGTGGTCGGGAAACTCGAACCGCTGGTCCTCGGCAATCGGGCTGGGCCTCGGTCGCTGCGCGATGGCCGACGCGCCAGTCACGACCACGACGGCGCAGACCAACAGCGCAGAGACAGCTAGACGAACCATCAGGCCCCCCGATGCGGCTGTCTCCATCCTCCGTGATCTGGTCAGGGGGTCAAGGGCCGGACGGCCCGCGCCCTGGCGGCGACGACCAGACCATCCGCAATGCCTGGCGGTTCTGGGGCACCGTGACCGCGAAACCGTACTCAGGCATCTCCACCCCATCACCGGCCGCGTCGTCAGAGGCGCCGGCAGGCCTGGCCACGATGATCATCAACGCGATGACGACACCGACGGCGACGGTGACCGCGATGACCAGGCGACCCGTCTTGCTCAGTCCCCATCTCGGAGGGGGGTCTCCGGGGTGGGTGAACCTCCAGCCTTGTGGCATGCCCCCATCGTCCCCGCCCCGCTCAGCGGGTCAAGGGCCGGACGGCCCGGCGGCATGCGTGGCCATGGCGGCGACGACCAGACCAAACCCGCTATTCATGGCGATGCTGGAACGGTCCTGGGGAGTGACTTGACGCGGCCACTAGCCTTGTGGCTCGCGCCGGTCCGGCAGGCAGCAGAAGGCTTGTCCGTCCCCGGATGCACCGCGAGGGCAAAGGAGCATCTTTCATGCGGCCGATTGAAACCACTGTCGTTTCCATCCTTGCGCTCGGCTTGCTGGCAGGGTCGGCGATCGGGGTCGCGGCGCAGGACGAGGAAGCGCCGGCTGGCGTCACCAGCTTCACGGGCTCCTTCAGCACGGACGCTGAATGGCCCGATGTGGCAACCGAGACCGAACTCCCGAACGGCTTCTCCGAAACGACCGGTCACGTGAGACTGAACAGCTGGGTGTCGAGCGACCCTCGCCTCACCGGGGACGTCGCCACCGTCGTCAACTGGGTCCTCGACCCGGACGGCTTCAGCGCGATGGAGACGGGTCGCCAGCCCAACATGCTCAACGCGTCCATCACCGAGCTGACCAACGACGGGGGGAGCTGGCTCGGCGAGGGCGTCAGCATGAGCAGCACCGACCTCGACGTCGCCACCGACAGCATCATCCTCGTCGGCCGGGACGGATACGAAGGCCTGACGGCCTACGTCCTCGTCGACGGCCGTGAATGGCCGCCCACGTACAGCGGCGTCATCTTCCCGTCCGCTATGCCCGACGTCCCTGAGGAGCCGTACGCGGGCGAGTAGGTCACTCGCGCCACCCGGGCTGTGCGCGCCTGCGACGACGACCAGACCAAACCCGCTATTCATGGCGGTTCTGGGCCACCGCCATCGCGTGGTTGGACACCCGCGCGAGAATCTGCATAGCGGGAGGCGATGTCGCGCGGCCCGCGCAGCAGGGGGGAAGTCATGCGAAGACTGTCGATCGCGGGAGCCGTCGTGCTGATGTGCCTAATGCTCGGTGGGATGCCGGCGCTGGCGCAGGAGACCGCAGACGAAGCGCCAGCCGGACCGGCCATCGTCACCGGCACCGCGGTGTGTGACGAGTTCACGCCGAATCTCTGGTCCGAGACTGCCTGGGGTGGCTACGAGCGTGACGATGGCGCCTGGTGCAACGTAGCAGCGAGTGACCCTCGCGTCAGCGGCGACTTCTTCAACACCTACAACGTGGATTGCTATGGGGTGGAGCCGGATCAGGCGTTCTGCATCTTCCGCGGGGCCTACGTGTTCGATGCGCCGGACGGCGGCTGGGATTGCACGTGGACAGGATCCGACCTGCCGGTGGAGGAGACCGGCCTGCTCATCACCGGTATCTGCCACGGCACCGGTGGCTACGAGGAACTGACGCACGTCTACCAGCACACCGATGTCGGGTCGTTCGCGGACGGCAGCAACTACCGCGCCGCCATCTACGAGGGCGAGCCGGTGCCGTTCTCCGAGGTCATCACCGACCCCGTCGCGGTCGTGATCGCGGGCCGGGACGCCGTGGCCGGCTACATCGTGCTGCCAGCCCTGCAGTACGTGCCGGGGGCGGAGGTCGGCCCCGATGTCTTCACCGACCCCGGCGAACTCAGGGGGCGCAAGGCCGCGGTGGACATCCCCGCGGGCACACCTATCACGCCCGACCTGCTGGAACCCGCCGAGTAGCCCGATAGGCCGCCTCGGCTGCCTGCGCCATGGCGGCGGCGACCAGACATGACCCGCTGTACATGGCGATCCCGGCCTGTCCTACTCAGCCGCTACTCCGGTGAGCGCCGGAGCGCCTTCGCGTGCTCAAGACCACCGGATCGCGACCACGCATGCGACGAGTGGACCGACCAGCAGATATGTGGAGAAGTACAGCCCTGACGCCACGCCTGCACCGAGGTGGTGGTGGGCGTGGAACTCGAGAAGCCCGAAGAACAGGGCCATGGTGGCGACCCAGCCCAGGAACGTGCCCACCGCCAGCACGATCGGCAGGGCCAACAAGTCCCACTCCGCAAGGGCGACGATGACTCCGGCGATGGCGGCAACCACGCCAGCCGGGAACCATCCGATGAACAACACGGCCTGCGTCGAACCGCCGTCGTCGAGGACGGTGAAGCATGCGCGACAGAGCCGTTCGCCGTACTCCACTCGTGCGCCGCAATTCAGGCAGTGCGCTGAACGCATGATGAGCTTCTCGGTATCTCGTGCCGGGACCACGGTCCCGCGCACCGGTCAGCGGGTCAAGGGCCGGACGGCCCAGCGGCCACGGCGATGACGACCAGACCAAACCCTCTATACATGGTGGTTCTGGAGTGGCCTCCAGTGGCTCGCGCCCGGCTACTCCTCGGCGGGCAGGAACTCGATGGACTCGGCGATGGCGAGCCAGCGGTCGGCGTGGCGCGTCGCGTCCATGCAGGTCAGCGAGTAGCCGCGGCCATCGTGCAACAGGAGGTAGACGGTCCTCGCGAGTTCGCCACCCCCGGGGTAGGGCGTCGCATACTCGACCATGCCTGCCCGCCCGGACGGCAGGTCGACGAAGACGGGCACGGGGTCGGCGGTCGAGTCCACCATGGTCCGCATCGTCAGCAGCTGGGCCGCCACCATGAGGTCGAGTGACGCCGTGGCTATCGGTTCGACGGCCATGTTGCAGTTCTCGCCGGCGGTCGGCCCATCGAGCGGTGCGAGTGCGATGAGGGGCAGCTCGACGAGCGGATACGCCGCCGCCAGGTCCGGCGCCACGCTCTCGACGCTGAAGGAGGCCATCGTCGGCGCCAGCGCCGCGGTCAGTTCATCGAAGGACTCCATCGCCGCGCCGAGGCCCGGGTCCAGGAGGTCGAAGGCGTACCAGCCCTCGGGCACGGTGAGCGCGAAGCCCGCTGAGGGGACCTCGATACGGCCCCCGAGGACGACCGGCCCCGCGTGCGTTCCGACCTCGGGTGTCGGCGATTGCGCCGTGACAGCGGAGCCACCACCGATGCCCATCAGGCTCAGGACCAGGAACACCACCGTCAGTCGCCGCATCCATCCATCCCCACTTGCGATCGCCCCACATCCTCCGCGCCCGGGCCAGCGGGTCAAGGGCCGGACGGCCCGGCAGTGTGCTGCGCCATGGCGGCGACGACCAGACATAACCCGCTATCCATGGCGATGTCGGCGGCAGGCCTCGCTGAGCCTTGCGGCTTCGCGAGTCTGAGACGACGAGGACCCGGCGGCTGCGTGCAGCCGGGGCCACAGGCGAGGTCCGTGCTGAGGTGCGCTAGATCCCATAGGGCTTTGTCAAGTCCGTGACCTAGCCGCCACCCTCGCCGGGCGTTGACGAAGGGTGAATAATTCGGGTGTCCCGGTTCGTCTAGTAGTCGTGATGGGGGTCATCGACGTGCTGGATCACCAGCACCGACGGTCGGTCAGCGAGGCAGTGCCGAGCGCTGTCGTGGACGAGCACGCCCGCCTCGAGCGCGAGCTGGCCTTCCACCGCTTGGTGGACAGGCACCTCGATCGCAGCTACCGCCTGGCGACAGTCGTGCTGGACAGCACCAGCGAGGCCCAGGACGCTGTCCACGATGCCTTCCTGACCGCATGGCGCAAGTACGACATGCTGCGCGATCCCGACCGCCTCGAAGCTTGGTTCGACCGCATCGTCGTCAACACCTGCCGTGACCGGATGCGGCGCAATCACCGACTCCAGGTCCGAGACATCTCGGCGGTGCCGGACATCGCAGGCAGTGATCCGACCGCGGCCGTGTCGGCTGAGGTCGTCATGGAACGCGCCCTCGAGCGGCTCCGGCCCGATGACCGCATCGTGCTCGCGCTGCGCTTCTACCGCGACATGAAGGTCGACGACATCGCCGCCGCCATGGATATCCGACCGCGTGCTGCGGCCTCGCGCCTCCACCGGGCGCTGGAGCGGCTGCGGCGCATCCTCGAACAAGACCAGGAGGAGGTCGCCCCATGATCGAGCGCGACCTCGAGAGCCGGCTTCGGAGCACCTATCGCTCCAGGGCTGGACGAGCAGACCCGGGTGCGCTCAGCGAGCGCGTGCATTCCATCCCCGCCACGGTCGAGCCGGAGCGCCGGCGCTGGTGGCACGGTTTCGGGTTCGGCGCCTCGCACAGCGCCGGGTCCGGCGGGGTCGAGGTGAAAGGAGCGAGCAACATGCTTACAGCGACACGTATCGCCGCGATCGTTGCGGTGCTAGCTCTGGGCGCCACGTTCCTGGCTGTTCAGGTCGGGGTTCCACCCGACACAGCGCAACAGCCCGCGGCGCCGACCGGCGAGACCAGCGCGGCCGTTTCGCACAAGGCGACAGGCTTCACTGGGACGAGCACGTGGGGCGTGCAGTACGAGGAAGGCCGGGAGTTGGCGGTCGAGGGCAAGGTGTCGCTGCTGGGTGCAGCCTGGCAGATGACCCTCAGCGACATGAGCGACCCGCGGATGAACGGAACGCTCCGGATCGCCTACAACGAGGACTTCCACGGCGTGCAGGGCCGAGTCTCGTCGTTCTCGACTCGGATCGACAATGAACTGGGGTCGTGGCTTGGCACGGGCGACGAGTACTTCGGTACGACCGACATGGATCTGCTCTTCGGCCAAGCGCTTTATCGTGGCACCGGCGCATACGAGGGCCTCTCGGCCATGGTGTTCATGCAAGGACGAGGCGCCGACGGACTCGGCTACTACGGGATCGTCTTCCCCGGCGAGATGCCCGAGGTGCCGGAGATGCCGGAACCGCCCGCCGAATAGTCGCAACAGCCCCCGCGGCTGGCTGCCGCGTGCCACGGGGCAGCCAGCCGCCCCTCGGTCAACGGGTCAACGGCGCACCGGAGCCCGGGCCACCCGTCCCCGCTCGTGCTCGCGGCCCTCGGGCCGCGCATGGTCGAGCTGGCGGCCGAGCGTGCACACACCTACTTCGTCCCCGTGGACGCACTGAGCGTTCGTGCGCGCGCATCTCGGACCTGAGCCGTTCCTCGGCGTCGAGCAGACCGCTGTGCTCAAGAGCGACCGGATCGAGGGGCGGCATATCGCAGGCTAGACGACCGGCTCCGCGACGACCTCGATATGGCTCGCCAGCTTGCGGTTGACGATGACCGTCCCGGCATCATGGTGGCGGCGCTGGACGCCCGTGCCGTACTCGAGCCAGGCCTCGGTCAGCGGGATCATCGGGCCCCCGTCGCGAAACCGGTCTTCGGGGGCCGCGCTGGGCACGGTGTGGACGTAACCACCGATGCGGTACTCGCCCGACTCGACGACGACCGGATGGCGGCGAGTCGCCAGGCGGCGGTTCGGGTCTCCGCGCGGACCACTGGCGATGACGGCGAGGATCTCGGAGCGGCGGACGAGCGTCTCGTCGGCCGACCAGGTGATCATCCTCGGCAAGCCACCTCGCTGGTATCGTCCGGCGCGGCGGGTCCTGCCCGCTGTGACCCAAGGGGCGGCCGTTGACGAGAGGGCACGAAGCTCTCTGACCTCGCATCTGGTGGTGCACCTCAAGGGCTGCACGTCAGACCCCCCTCAGGTCATACCGGCACTCATGAGGCGGTGGCCGCCGCTGAACGGTGAGTCTCAGGGCCTGGACGAGCGCGCGGGACGCGCAGTAGCTGGACCGCGCCATGACCGGCTCGTCTGCACATGTCCCGCGCACGGATGACTACCGTTCAGGTGGGGCCGTGGAGCACCTTCTATCGCTTCTTCTTGTCCCCCGGCTTCGGGCCGCCCTTGGGCTTCTTGCTGCCACTCTTGCTACCTGGTCCCTTGTCGCCCACGAGACACCTCCGTATCGGTCAAGGCGTTGTCGAGCCCATTCTGACGCCGTGTGTCGTGTCGGTGCCAGTCCGTGCAACAGGTCTTCGCAGACCCGCACGACGCGTCGCGATCTTCGCGAGCAGGACCAGCGTGCAGTTGACCTTCGGCCCAACGATCTTGAGGCGAAGGAAGCGATCGGTATCGCGTCACAGTGCGCGACGACGGGGCGGCCGTGGGGCTGTGGCAGCGGGGTGACCGCTAGTCGTGGCATCGACGCACCCGTCGACGCGACGGGTGCACGGAAATCCGACTCTTCGCAAGGTCGGGCAGGAGTGGTCCACGCAGTCACCCTCACCACATGATGCCGAATGCTCAGAGTGCGTCGGCGAAGTCATGGACACGGCTGGCCGTGTCTGGGCCGGTGAGGGGGTCGCCGTGCCCGCTGGCGAGGACGCGCGGCTCGAGGCTCGCGATCGTCCTGATCGAAGCACGGGCTGCCACGGGATCCGCAGTCGTGTACCAGGGCGGACCGCACAGGCCCTGACGCCCCCGCACCATCCCCGCGAGCGTGTTGACCTGGAGGGTGACGAGGGCATCACCGGTGATGAGCACACCGTCGTCGGCTCGATAGAACGAGACATGACCGGGCGTGTGCCCGGGTGTATGCACCCATCGCCAGCCGGGCAGCCACGGGATCCCGCCATCGGGCCCGAGCACCTCGAGGACGGGCGTCAGGCTGTTCCGTTCGAGGATGGCGTCGCGTCGTCGTGGGCCAAGGGCGCTGATGGCTGGCAGGATGATGTAGCGGTCGAGCGGCCCGGCGTGCCGCCACATCGCAGCGAAGCTACCGCGGGCGATGGCCAGCTCGGCGGGATGGACGAGCACCTGGCATGCCCAGCGTACGGCGAGCGCGCGCGCGGCCCCCGCATGGTCCGGATGGTCGTGGGTGAGGATGATCGCGGCTGGAGCGGCGTCATGACCGACGAGGTCGGCTGCGGCCTCCTGGATGCGGGACAAGTCGCTCTCCCAACCGGCATCGACCAGCACCCACCACTCGCTCGACCGTACGAAGTAGACGTTGGTCTGCGTGCGACCGTACGGACCCAGACAGTAGACGTCCGGTGCGATCTCGCGGGCCCGATCCATCGCTCGCCTCCGTTGCCTGAGCGACGCCGCAGGCATGAGTGGACGCCGCGATGGGACCACGATAGTCATCGAGGGTCGCGCGCGATGGCTTGCCGTGCTTGGGCTGCCCCGGCGGCCGACCGAGGGAACCATCGGCGCATGGTGTTGGAGCCGGCGCGACCCGTTGACGGTCTTCGTTCTGTCCGGGGCAGCGGACCGATATCGGGGTGCGTCGCCCAGAACTATTCGTCGGTCGACCCGGCTCGGGCTTCGCTGATCTCGATCAGATGACCGTCGGGGTCGCGGAAGAACGCGCGCACCTCCCAATCGGAGGCGACCGGCGGCGTCAGGAAGCGAGCGCCTCGCGCGCGCAGTGCCTCCTTGACCCCGATCGGACCGTTCTCGGCTAGGACGTCCTGGCGGCCTGCAGCGCCTCCGGCAGCGTGAACGCCCCCTCGTAGAGCGCCTTGCCAGTGATAGCCGCCTCGAAGTGGCGAGCCGCCAGCTCGCGGATGTCGGCAAGGCTGGACACACCACCCGAGGCGATGATGGCTGCCCCCGGCACCGCCACCCGCACTGACTCCAGCAACTCGTAGTCAGGCCCGCTCATCTGGCCGTCGCGGGCGATGGCCGTGACCGCGAACCAGCGCACACCGGCTGCCGCAAGCGTCTGTGCCAGCGCGATGACCTCGGCTCCGCGAGCATCCGCCACCCAGCCGTCTCCAAGCGCCCGGCCATCGCGCACGTCGAGCGCCGCCACGATGCGGTCGGGACCGTAGCGCTCGACCAGGATCCTCGCCAGCAGGGGGCTGCTGATGAGCGCGCTCCCGAGCACCACCCGGGTGGCGCCCGCAGCCAGGGCGCCCGCCACGCCGTCGGCGTCTCGGATCCCGCCCGCCACCTGGCAGGGCACGTCCACAGCCCCCACGATGGCGGCGATGACATCAGCTTGCATCGCCCTCCCCTCGCGCGCTGCGTCCAGATCGACGATGTGGATGCGCTCGGCGCCGTCTGCCTGGAACCCACGCGCGACCGCCACGGGATCATCGCCGTACTCGGTGACCGCGTCATAGGCACCCTTGGAGAGCCGTACCACACGCCCCCCGAGCAGGTCGATGGCCGGGATCAGCTCCATCGCGGACCGCCGCGCCAGCTGTGATAGCGTTCTACCATGCTACTATGCTACCATAACGACACGGACCAGCACGCCCAGCAGGAGACCATGAGCACCGACCCCACCGAGTGGCGCTCGGAAGACACGAGCGACCTCCTAGACACCATCCTGGCCCTTCCCGACCGGGAGGCGGCCGAGCGCTTCTTCCGCGACCTCTGCACCCTGCGCGAGCTGCACGACCTTGCGCAGCGGTGGCACGTGGTCCGGCTGCTGGACGACGGCATCCCCTACGCCGAGATCTCGCGCACGACCGGGGCCAGCACCGCCACCGTCACGCGCATCGCACAGTGGCTCAACCACGGCACCGGCGGCTACCGTGAGGCACTCGACCGCGCAGGAGCCGGCACCGCCGGCGTGGCGGGCCCGGACAAGGCAGGCGACCGATGATCGCCAGCTCCGACGAGCGCGTCACCGCCTTCCCCGGCAGCGAGTCCGGCCGCCTGCGCCTGGCCATCCCCAACAAGGGCCGCATGCAGGCGCCGTCGCTGCAGCTGCTTCACGATGCCGGCCTGCGCTTCGAGGATGGCACCCGTGCGCTCACCTCCAAGGTGGACGGCTTCCCGCTGGACATCCTCTTCGTGCGCACCGACGACATCGTCGAGTTCGTGGCCGACGGCGTGGCCGACCTCGGCATCACCGGCACCAACCTGCTCATCGAGAACGGCGCCGACCTGGAGATCCTGGTCGAGCTGGGCTACGGCTACTGCCGGCTGGAGGCCGCGGTGCCCAACGACTCGCCGGCGCACTCGCTCGAAGACCTGGCCGGCTTCCGCCTGGCCACCAGTCACCCGCATGCCGCCGAGACGTCCTTCGCCCAGCGTGGCATCGAGACCGAGATCGTGACCATCAGCGGCGCCGTCGAGGTGGCGCCCGCGATGGGCCTCGCCGACGGCATCGTGGACCTGGTGTCCAGCGGCTCGACGCTCATCATGAACGGCCTTCGCTCGGTGGGCCCGCTCTTCGCCAGCCAGGCCATCCTCGTGGGCCGCCCTGATGCCACCCCGGAGGCCGCTGCCATCACGGCCGAGGTGCGCACGATGGTCGAGGCCGTCATCGCCGGCCGCGGCGTGAAGTACCTCATGATGAATGCTCCCACCAGCGCCCTGGAGACCATCGAGGCCATCCTGCCCGGGCTCGAATCTCCCAGCGTGCTGCCGCTGGCACACGAAGGCATGCACGCGGTCCACGCGGTGGTGGGCGCCAACGACGTCCATCGCATCCTCGTCCCGCTGCGTGAAGCCGGCGCCACCGGCATCCTCGTCGTCCCCGTGGAGAAGCTCCTGCCATGACCGACACCTCCGCCCCGACCCTCAGGCGTCTCCGGCTGGCCGAAGCGACCGAGGCCGAGCGTCGGGCACTCACCGACCGCGCCTCCACAGCCACGCCGGACATCCGGGCCAGGGCGCGCGCCATCGTCGACAGCATCCGGGCCGGTGGCGATGCGGCGCTGCGCGACGCCAACCGGCGCTTCGGCGGCGGCCTCACGGAGCCCACGTCCGCCCCCGCGCTCCGGGTGCCTCGGGCGGAGCTGGAGGCGGCTCGGGATGCGCTGCCGGACGAGCTGCGCGCCGGCCTCGAGCAGATGGCGCGCAACATCGAGGCCTTCCATGCCGTCGAGGTGCCGCCCCCGGCGCAATGGGTGGAGACCGAGCCGGGAGTCAACGTGGGTCGGGTCTGGCGCGGGCTCGACCGGGTCGCCGCCTACGTCCCCGGCGGCACCGCGGCCTACCCCTCGTCCCTGCTGATGAGCGCCATCCCCGCGCGACTCGCGGGTGTCGGTACCTTCGTCGTCGCCAGCCCGGCGGGTGCCAACGGCGAGCTGTCGCCTGCCCTGCTGGGTGCGGCCGGGCTCATGGAGGTCGAGGAGTTCTGGGTCATGGGCGGCGCCCAGGCCATCGGGGCGCTGGCCTACGGCACCGAATCGATCGCCCGCGTGGACAAGATCGTGGGCCCCGGCAACGCCTGGGTCACCGCAGCCAAGCTGGAGGTGCTCGATGCCTGTGCCATCGACATGCCCGCCGGCCCGACCGAGGTCATGGTCGTGGCCGACGACACCGCCGACCCGGTCCACGTGGCTGCCGACCTGCTGAGCCAGGCCGAGCACGGTCCCGACTCCCCTTCCCTGCTGGTGACGCCCAGCGAGGCCCTGGCCGACGCGGTCGAGGTCGAGCTGGCCCGGCAGCTGCCGACGCTCCTTCGTCGCGACACCCTGGCCGAATCGGTCAGGGCAGCGGGCACCGTCGTCATCACCGCCGATATCGACGAGGCGCTGGCCTTCGCCGACGCCTACGCACCCGAGCACCTCTCGTGCGTGGTGGCGGACCTCGACGCCGCCCTGGCCGCGCTGAGCCATGCCGGCTCGCTCTTCCTGGGTCCCTACGCGCCCGAGTCGGCGGGCGACTACGCCGCCGGCTCCAACCACGTGCTGCCCACCGCCGGGGCCGGACGTGCCTACAGCCCGCTGGGCGTGGAGTCGTTCGGACGCTGGATGCAGGTCAACCGGGTCACACGTGATGGCCTCGCACGCATCCTGCCGGCCGTCGCCGCGGTGGCGGAGGCTGAGGGCCTGACGGCCCACCGCCGCGCGGTGGAGATCCGCTTCGAGGACCAGGGCTGATGTCGCTCGAGACGACACAGGCGCTCGTCGCCGGCAGCAACGTCTACACCTGGGAGCCGCCCAACCGCGTCATCGCCGCTCGCTACGGGCTCGATGAGCGCGACATCCTGCGCTTCGACACCAACACCAGCCCGGCGGTGCTGTCCTACCTGCCCGCTGCGCTGGACGGGCCCTGGGACCCGCCGCTGCACGAGTATCCCGACTCGACCTACGCCGAGCTCGCGGAAGCGGCCGCGGCCTACGTCGGCGCCCGGCCCGACGAGATCCTCGTCGGCTGCGGTGCGGACGAGGTGCTCGACATCATCGCCAAGACGTTCCTCTCGGCGGGGTCCGGCTCGGTCGTGCCGGTGCCCACGTACTCGATGTACGCGGTGCTCAGCGACCAGCGCGACGCGCGCCTGGAGAGCGTGCCGAGGCTCGGCCCGGAGGCGGGCTACGCCCTCGACCTGGACGCCATGACCGCCGCACTTCCCGGCGCCGCGGTCGTCTGGCTGTGCGCACCCAACAACCCCACCGGCACGCCCGAGTCCGAGGCCGACCTGGAGGCGTTGCTGCAGGCAGGTGCGGCGCTCCCCGGCGGCGGCCCCAT
Organism: uncultured Chloroflexia bacterium; assembly: GCA_963712735.1. GTDB lineage: Bacteria > Chloroflexota > Limnocylindria > Limnocylindrales > CSP1-4 > JAFMJV01. The sequence continues at coordinate 473,078 of CAVQIZ010000003.1, forward strand.
CATCGTCGTCGACGAGGCCTACATCGAGTTCCACCCGCGCTCACTGGTGCCGCTGCGCGACCGCTATCCCGCGCTCATCGTGGTGCGCACGCTGTCCAAGGCCTTCGCCTTGACCGGCCTGCGCGTGGGCTATGCGGTGGCGGCGCGCTCCACCATCGAGCAGCTGGAGCGGATGCGGCCGCCAGGCAGTCTCAACACGCTCTCGGCCAGGGCGGCCGCGGTCGCGCTGCGACAGCCGGAGATCGCCGCCGCCAATGCCGCGGCGCTGGGCCACGAGCGCGACTGGCTGGCCGCGCGGCTGACGGGACTGGGCCTGCCACCGCTACCCAGCGTCACCAACTTCCTGCTGTGTCGCATCGGCACGCCCGGCGAGGCCGACGCTCTCAACGAGGCGCTGCTGCGGCGGGGCATCGTGGTGCGCACGTTCGGGCCCAGCTACGCTGCTGGCGGGTCATCTGCGCTTCACGGTACGGAACCGCGAGCAGAACGAGCGGTTCCTCGATGTCATCCAGGCCTGGTCCGATGGGAGGTCAGCATGAGTCAGCCACGTCGCGGCGAGCGCGTCCGCGAGACCCGCGAGACGCGCATCACGGTGAGCGTCGATCTCGACGGCAGCGGCGCGGCCGCCATCGCCACGGGAGTCGGCTTCTACGACCACCTGCTGAGCTCGCTGGCGCATCACTCGCTCATCGACATCGAGGTCAATGCCGTGGGCGACATCGAGGTCGACGACCACCACACCGTCGAGGACGTGGCGCTGGCGCTCGGCGGCGCCATCAGCGACGCGCTCGGCGATCGCGCCGGCATCACCCGCTTCGGGGCCGCGCGGGTGCCCATGGACGAGTCGCTGGCGCAGTGCGCGCTGGACCTCTCCGGCCGGCCGTACGCGGTCATCGACCTGCCCTTCCGGGCCGACCGCATGGGCGAGCTCTCGATCGCAGATGGTGGAGCACGCCCTGGCCTCGTTCGCGCAGGCTGCGGGCGCCACCTTGCACGTCGATGGCCGGGGGCGCAACGATCACCACCTCGCGGAAGCCGCGTTCAAGGCGCTCGCACGCGCGCTGCGCATGGCCGTCGCGCCCGACCCGCGACGCAGCGGCGTGGCCTCCACCAAGGGCTCGCTGGAGCTCGACCGGGGGCACCACGTGAGCGAGCCCATCCGCGTGGCCGTGGTCGACTACGGCGCCGGCAACCTGGTCAGCATCCGCAACGCGCTGCTGCTGCTGGGCGCCGAGGTGCGCGTGGCGGAGGCGCCCGCCGACCTCGACGGTGCCGAGGTCATCCTCGTGCCCGGCGTGGGGGCCAGCGAGCCGGCCATGGGCCGGCTGCGGCGGCAGGGACTGGAGCGCCCCATCATCGAGCGCGTCCGCGGCGGAACCTGGTTCATCGGCATCTGCCTGGGCCTGCAGCTGCTCTTCGAGCGCTCGCACGAGGACGATGCCCGCGATGCTGGGGCTGCTGGAGGGTGACGTGGAGCTGATCCCGGCGGCACCGAGCCTGCCGCACATCGGCTGGAACCGGCTGGAGGTCAGGCGCGACCACCCCGTCATGGCCGGACTGGCCGACGGCACGCCGGCCTACTTCGTGCACAGCTACGCGCCGGTGCCGGCCGACCCCGCCATCGTCGTCGCCGAGACCGAGCACGGCGGCCGCTTCGCCAGCCTCGTGGCCGTTGACCGCATCATCGGCTTCCAGTTCCACCCCGAGCGCTCGGGCCAGCGACGGCCTGCACATGCTGCGCAACACGCTCGACCTGATCGCCGCCGACCGGCCCAGCCGCGCGGAGGTCCTCGCCTGATGCTGCTCAAGCGTGTCATCCCCTGCCTGGACGTCAAGGACGGCCGCGTCGTCAAGGGCGTGCGTTTCGTGGACCTCACCGACGAGGGCGATCCGCCCGAGCTGGCCCGGCGCTACGCGGAGGCCGGGGCCGACGAGATCTGCTTCCTCGACATCACCGCTGCACCCGAGGGCCGGGGCACCCTGCTCGACATCGTCGAGCGCACGGCCAGCCAGGTGTTCGTGCCGCTGTCGGTCGGTGGCGGCGTGCGCTCGGCGCGGGAGATGCGCGACGTGCTGCGCGCCGGCGCCGACAAGGTCGCCATCAACACGGCCGCCGTCGACGACCCCTCGCTCGTGGCCACCTGCGCTCGCCGCTTCGGCAGCCAGTGCGTGGTCATCAGCGTGGACGCCCGCGCGGTGCCCGGTGAGCCCGGGCGCTGGGAGGTGGTGGTGCAGGGTGGCCGGGTGCCCACCGGGCTCGACGCGGTCGAGTGGATCGATCGCTGCGTCGCCAACGGCGCCGGGGAGGTCCTGCTGACCTCGATCGACCGCGACGGCACGCAGGAGGGCTTCGACATCGAGCTGCTGCGAACGGTGACCGCCCGCGTGGAGGTGCCCGTCATCGCGTCGGGCGGAGCCGGCACGCCGGCCGACATGACCGCCGCCGTGACCGACGGCAACGCCGACGCCGTCCTGGCGGCGTCGATCTTCCACCGCGACATCCACTCCATCGCCGCGGTCAAGGCCGACATGGCGGCGGCCGGTGTGCCCGTGCGGCTCACCGAGGGAGTGGCCTGATGCCCGGCTCACGGGCCCGGCCACTCGATCCGGCGGCCGTGCGCTTCGGTCCCGACGGGCTGGTAGCCGCGGTGGTCCAGGATGCCGACGACGGCCGCGTGCTGATGGTCGCCTGGCAGGACGCCGAGGCCATCGAGGCCACGCTCGCGAGCGGCCAGGCCCACTTCCACTCGCGCTCGCGCGATGCGCTGTGGAAGAAGGGCGAGACGAGCGGCAACACGCTCGCGGTCGTCTCGATGGAGCTCGACTGCGACGCCGATGCGGTGCTCATCCGGGCGCGCCCGGCAGGGCCGACGTGTCACACCGAGGCCCGCTCCTGCTTCGACCTGGAACCGGGGCAGCCGGCCCCCGTCGCCGCAGCCGACTCGGCCACGCAGGACTTCGCCTGGCTCGAGCGGCTGTGGGCCACCATCGAGGAGCGCGCGCGGACACGTCCCGAGGGCTCGTACACCAGCAAGCTGCTCGACGAGGGCGTCGACGCCACCGCTCGCAAGGTCGCCGAGGAGGCGACGGAGGTGGTGATGGCGGCCAAGGACGACGAGGTCGCCGAGCGGCTGGGTCGCGAGCGGCCACGCGCCGAGCTGGCCGGCGAGCTGGCCGACCTGCTCTACCACGCCCTGGTGCTCTGCGCCGAGCGCGGTCTCTCGCCGGCAGCGGTCATCGAGACCCTCAAGGCGCGCCACCGCACCTGAGCGGCCGCGCGCGGGCGGCAGCGCGACCCGGTGATCAGCGTCAGCCGGCGCGGCGTCCCACGAAGCGGCGCTTCTTGCCCATGGCCACCCACCAGTAGCGCCCCTCGATGAGGTCCGGCGGGCGCGCGGCCGGATCGCTCAGCCGCTCCCCGTTGATGGAGAAGCCGCCCTGCGAGATGAGCCGGCGAGCTTCGCCGCGCGACTGGCCGCCCGCGGCCACGGCCACGTCGAGCGCCGTCCACTCCCCGGCCTCGGGGCCGAACTCGAAGCCACCGACCGCGTCGTAGAGCACCGCCAGCACGGCCGGGTCATCCACGCTCGCAGCGAAGGCCGCGCCGGCCACGATCACCTGGCGGTCGGCCTCCTCGCGACCGTGGATGCGCTCGGTCAGGTCGTAGGCCAGGGCTGCCTGGGCCAGGCGTCGTTCGGGCGCCTCGGCGTGACCATCGGCGATGGACTCGATCTGCTCGCGCGGCAGCGTGGTCAGCCAGCGCAGGTGGTCGATGACCAGCTCGTCATCGTCGTTGATCCAGTACTGGTAGAAGTCGTAGGGACTGGTGAGCTCACGGTCGAGGAAGACCGCGCCCTTCTCCGACTTGCCCATCTTCTGGCCCGAGCGGTTCAGCAGCAGCGGGCTGCACAGGCCGAAGGCGCTGGGCTCGTGACCCTCGCTCGCCGGTCTCGCCCTCGGCTTCGCGGTTCTCGACGCGGCGGATGAGCTCGAGGCCGGCGGTGATGTTGCCCCACTGGTCCGCGCCGCCCATCTGCATGTCCACGCCCTCGTGCTGGTGGAGGTGCAGGAAATCCGCCGCCTGCAGCGTCTGGTAGCTGAACTCGGTGAAGCTCATGCCCGCCGCCAGCCGCGCCTGTACCGAATCCTTGGCCAGCATGTAGGGCACCGTGAAGTGCTTGCCGATGTCGCGCAGGAAGTCGATGACCGACATGGGCGCCAGCCACTCGAGGTTGTTGAGCATCTTGGGCTGGGTCGGGCCGGGCGAGAAGTCGAGGAACCGCTCCAGCTGCTGCCGCAGCGCCGCGGAGTTGGCCTCGATGGTGGGGGCGTCGAGGAGCTGGCGCTCCGACGACTTGCCCGATGGATCGCCGATCATGCCGGTGCCGCCGCCGATGAGCACGACGGGCCGCCCGCCAGCACGCTGCAGGTGCGTCAGCAGGAACACCTGCAGCAGGTGACCCACGTGGAGCGACGTGGCGCTGGCGTCGAAGCCGATGTAGGCGCTGATGGGACCGGCGGCGAGGCGCGCCTCCAGCCCTTCCGAGGAGAGGTGGACGAGGCCGCGCCAGCTGAGCTCGTCGAGCAGGGCCGACGAGCTCACGCCGCGCGGACCGTGAACGGATAAGTCTGTGTGTGCATCCCTTCATGCTAGCCAGACGCACGCGTGGGCGTGCCGGAACCCAGCCACGGCAGCGTCCGCCGACCTCTGCGACCGATGCTAGAGTCGGCCGCGCATGCAGCCCTACCCTCCCTATCGACCGCCGCAGCCCCCCGTCACCCGCCGACCGTCGCGGGAGCCGCAAGTCGGGCGCCCTCAAGGCCGGCGCCATCGTCGTCTTCAGCCTCTTCGTGATGGTGGCGATGCTGGGCTTCGTGGCTGTCGTCGGTGGCGCCTTCGTCTACAGCCGCGACCTGCCCCACCCCAGCCAGCTGGAGGAGATCGTCTTCCCCGAGGACAGCATCATCTACGACCGCAACGGCAAGATCCTCGCGCGCATCACCGCCGGCGGTGAGAGCCGGCGCACGATCGAGTGGCAGGACGTGCCGCCGGTGCTCGCCGATGCCGTCACCGCGGTGGAGGACAAGACCTTCTGGGCCAACACCGGCATCGACCCCCTCGGCATCGTCGCGGCCGCCATCGACACCTTCACCGGCGACGCCCGCGGTGGCTCCACCATCACCCAGCAGCTGGTGCGCCAGAAGCTGCTGCCGGAGGACGTCATCGCCACCTCGCAGCGCCTCGGCGACCGCAAGATCAAGGAGCTCATCCAGGCGGTTCGCGTCACCGACTACTACCGCGGCGAGTCGGGCAAGCAGGACATCCTCACGGCCTACCTGAACCAGAACTTCTACGGCAACAACAGCTACGGCGTGCTGGCCGCGGCCAAGTCGTACTTCGACATCAACAGCCTTGCCGACCTGACGCTGGCGCAGGCGGCGACCCTGGCGGCGCTGCCCCAGGCGCCCTCGACCTACGACCTGGTGCGCAACGCCGAGGAGAACGAGGCAGGCCAGCTGCAGGTGCCGGCCGATTCGGCCATCGTGCAGCGGCGCAACCTGGTGTTGCGCCTGCTGGCCGACGATCCCACCCGGCGCGTGCTCAGCGGCGACACCTACAGCGCCCAGGACTACCGCGACGCCATGTCCGAGCCCCTCATCCTGCGCGACCAGTCACAGCCGGCCTGGAAGGCGCCGCACTTCGTGTGGTACGTCCGCGAGGAGCTGCGGGAGCTGCTGTGTGACGAAGCCGAGACCTGCGATGCGCTCAAGCAGGGCGGTCTGCGCGTCACCACCACCCTCGACTACGACATCCAGAAGAAGGCCGAGAACTGGGTGCGAGCCGCTGCGCTCGTACCGCACCGCGCAGATCCGCAGGGCTCGGCCGCGGCCCTGGGTGTCCCCTACACCGACTGGATGGCGCGCCTACGGACGCAGAACGTCTGGAACGCCGCGCTCTCGGCACTCGACTACCAGACCGGCGAGATCATCGCCTATGTCGGCTCGGCCAACTACTACGAGCGCGCCAAGGTCAACAAGAAGATGCAGCCGCAGTTCGACGTGCTCGCCGACGGCTGGCGGCAGCCCGGCTCGGCCTTCAAGCCCTTCACCTATGCCACCGGCATCCACGACAAGACGCTGACCGCGGCCACCATGCTGATGGACGTGACCACCGACTTCGGCGGCGGCTATGTCCCCACCGACTTCAACGGACGCGAGCGGGGTCCGCTGCGTGTCCGCAACGCGCTGCAGTTCTCGCTCAACGTGCCCGCCGTGAAGGCGCTCTCGCTGGTGGGCACGGGCAACGTGTTCGACAAGGCCCAGGCGTTCGGCATGGAGTTCCAGCAGGACCGCCCCACGGCCGGCCTGTCGATGGCGCTGGGCACGCTGGAGGTCCACCCGCTCGACCTGAACCAGGCCTACGCCACGTTGGCCAACGGCGGCGTCAACGTGGGCCACACGTCCATCCTCGAGATCCGCAGTGTCAACCCGGACAACGACGTCGAGTACACCTACCAGCCGCCCAAGGGCGAGCGGGTCATCTCCGATCAGGCGGCATTCATCACCACCGACATCCTCGCGGGCAACACCGACCCCTCGGTCAACCCGGTGTGGGCGGCCAAGGCGCAGCTCACCGCCGCCAACGGCCAGCGCCGTCCGGCGGCGCTCAAGACGGGCACCACCAACGACGCCAAGGACCTCAACGCCTACGGCTATATCGCACCGCCGTCGCGGCAGGGCCGCAGGAACGGGGAATATGCCCTCTCCGTGGGTGTCTGGGCCGGCAACAGCAATGCCAGCCCGGTCACGACGGTGGCGAACCCGGTCTTCTCGCTCGACGTCGCGGCACCGGTGTGGGACGCCTTCCTCACCGATGTCACGCGCGACTGGGAGGTGCGCGATTTCAGCCGGCCCAGCGGTATCTCCACCGCCAGCGTGGACGCCTGGACCGGCTTCCAGCCGTCGCCGTATTCGCGGCGACAGGTCAGCGAGCTCTTCGTGCGCGGCACGGCGCCGGCGCCTGACCCCTACCTTGTGCCCCTGGAGATGGTCAAGGGCAGCGATGGCCGGTGGTATCGCTGGGACGAGAGCTGCGAGGACATGGGCCAGCCACGCACACGAGGCTATCTCGTGCTCGACGATGCCGAGTCGCTCACGCGCAGCTGGAACGACGCGGTCAGGGGCTGGATCAAGCGTGCCCGCAATGGCGAGGGCGTCGGGGCCAACGTCTCGAGCAGCAAGCGCACCTACACGGCCTACTTCTTCGAGCCCTACTACCAGCCATACGGACAGTCCTGGGGCGGGCCCTTCCCGCCCACGAGGTCCTGTAGCAAGGCCCCCACCGAGAGCCCCAGCCCGGAACCGTCGCCGGAGCTGTCGCCGTCGCCTGAAGCGTCATTCGAGCCCAGCCCCTCCCCCGAGGCCACACCTGAGCCCAGCCAGGAACCGCAGCCGACGCAGAAGCCCAAGCCGACCCCGACACCCAAGCCATCCCCGACCCCGGCTCCCAGCCAGCCGCCGCCCGACGCGAGCATCGAACCAGCCTCGCAACGCACGCCCACGGCCGGCACGTCACCGGGGCCGGCTGCATCGCCGTCGCCGGTGGCCGAGCCGTCAGCCGAGGGGGTGACGCCGGCCGCCGGCTGAGCCCATCGCCCTCAGAGCGTCACCACCGTCGCTCCGTCCCCGCCCTCGCCGCGGTCACCCGGTCGCCACTCTCGTACCAGGGGGTGGCCACTGAGGGTGGCGCGCACGGCATCGCGCATGGCGCCCGAGCCATGGCCGTGGATGATCGTCACCCGGCCCGTGCCGGCGTGCGTGGCGTCGTCGAGGTATTGGTCGAGCAGGGCCAGGGCCTCGTCGACACGGGCGCCGCGAAGGTCCAGGCTGGATGCCACCGCGCGGGCCCGCCGCTCGCGCGCCCCGACGGCACGTGACTGGGCCGCGCCCGTGGCGAAGCTCGAACGTGGCTCGTCGCCGAATTCGCCGCGCCGCCCGCTCTTGGGTGTGCCCGGCAAGCTCCCGACCGCCCCACCTGCGCTGCCGCTCCCGGACGCCGGCTCCAGCTCGTCGAGGGGCACTTCCACGCGCATGCCGCTGACGTCGAGCGTGGCTCGACCGCGATCGACGTCGAGTGCACGGATGGTGCCGTTCCAGCCGCTTGCGGCCAGCGCCCGGTCCCCCACCTTCCAGCGGGGTCGTCGTGCCGCCGGCTCCTCGGGGCCGTCATCGCTGGGCATCACGCCGAGACGGGCGTCGATGCGAGCCATGGCCTGGTCAAGGCGCTCCTCGGTCAGCGTCTCGCGCGCCAGCGAGCCGCGCATCTCGGCGATCTCCGCCTCGATGGCCGCCAGGGCCACGGCAGCCTGGCGTCGTGCTTCGGCAGTCGCCACGCGACGCTCGGCCCGTGCGCGCCGGCGCTCCTCCTCGGCCTCGCGCAGCGCCGCCTGCATGCGCTGCTCGGCATCGGCAGCGCGCGCCTCGGCCGCAGCGATGTCCACCTGCGTCTCGCGGATGGAAGCCAGCGTGGACTCGAACTCCTGCTGCGCCACCGACAGCCGCGAGCGAGCGTCCTCTACGAGCGCGCTGGGCAGCCCCAGCCGCTCGGCGATGGCGAATGCCTGGCTCGTCCCCGGCAGGCCGATCGAGAGGTGATACGTGGGCGCCAGCGTGCCCAGGTCGAAGTCGACCGAGGCGTTGCGGGCGCGCTGCTCGTTGTGGGCGTACGTCTTGAGCTCGGCGTAATGCGTCGTGGCCACGACCAGCGCGCCGGCGCGGATGAAGTGGTCCAGCAGAGACTGCGCCAGCGCAGAGCCTTCGGTCGGGTCGGTACCAGCGCCGAGCTCGTCCAGCAGCACCAGCGTCCCCGGCCCGGCTTCCTCCACGATGCGCGTGATGGTGCGCAGGTGGCCGCTGAACGTCGAGAGCGACTGAGCCACCGACTGCTCATCGCCGATGTCGGCGAGGACGTCGCCGAAGATGGGCATGACGCTCCCTGGCGCCGCCGGGATGTGGAGGCCTGCCTGGTGCATCAGCGCCAGCAAGCCCACGGTGCGCAGGGCGACGGTCTTGCCGCCGGTGTTGGGACCGGTGATGACCAGCGCGCTGTAGCCATCCCCCAGGTGCACGTCGATGGGCACCACGGCGCCCTCCAGGCCCGGGTGTCGGGCAGACAGCAGCGAGACCACCTGCCTGTCGGTGAGCGTGGGCCGCACCGCGTCCAGCTCCTCCGCCAGCCGTGCCCGGCACATCCACAGGTCGAAGCGGGCGAGCGCATCGAGGTTCGCCGACAGCGACTCGCCAGCTGCCGCGACGTGGGTAGAGAGCTCGTCGAGGACCCGCTCCTCCTCCGCCTTGGCGGCCAGCTCAGCCTCGCGCCAGGCGTTCGAGAGCTCGACCGCGATCAGCGGCTCCACGAACAGCGTCTGGCCGCTGCCCGACTGGTCGTGCACGATGCCCTTGACGCGACTGCGTGCGTCGGCCCGGACCGGAACGACGTAGCGGCCGTTGCGCAACGTGATGATGGGTTCCTGCAGCGCGCTCGCCACTTCGCCTCTGACCAGCGCATCGAGGCGACTGCGCAGCCGCTCGTGCGCGATGCGCACGCTGCGTCGCAGCCCGCCGAGCGCCGGCGAGGCCGTGTCGAGGACCTCGCCGCTCGCGTCGATGCTGGCTTCGAGGCGAGTGCGCAGTGCCGGCAAGGGATCGATGCTGCGGTAGAGCGCGTGCAGCAGCGGCCGGTCCAGCTCACGCAGGCCGTCGACGAGGCGCCCCGCGGCGATGAGCGTCTCCACCACGGCCCACAGCTCAGCCGGGTCCAGCCGCCCGCCTCGGATCGCCCGGGCCACGACAGGCGCGATGTCGCGGGCTCCACCGACGCCGACCCTGGGCTTTTCCGAGAGCAGCCAGCGTGCCTCGTCGGTCTCGTCCAGCCGCTGCCGGACGATGACGGCATCGGCGGAGGGCTCCAGTGCTTGCGCCAGCCGGCGTGACGGCTCGAACGCGGCGTAGGCGGCGAGGCGTGCCCGGATGAGGGGGAACTCGAGGAGCTCGGCGGAGCGACCGTCCATCAGGCTCGCGCGGGGAAGGGTCGGCTCAGTGAATGACTGGATGCCACCCCGAAGCGCCATGGCCGCGCGGCCCACTCGTGGCCGGCGTAGTCCACGCCGATGCGCGGCCCGACGGCGATGTCATCGTGCGGCATCCCGCCACTGCCATCGGTGGCGAGCCAGAGCTCGTCGCCGGCCAGCAGGTCGAGGCCATCGTGGCGCAGATCGACGCCCAGTGCCTGGCAGGTGCGCGCGGGACCGGCCGCCAGTCGCGCCGTCCGATCCGTGGGCCGGCCGCGTGCCGCACGCATGGCCGCGATGCCTTCGACTGGCTCGACCGCCCGGATGAGGACGGCCGCTGCCTCCCCTTCTGCGCTGCAGACGACGTTGAGGCAATGGTGCAGCCCGTAGACGAGGTAGACGTAGGCACGTCCCGGAGGGCCGAACATGACCGCCGTACGCGGGGTTCGTCCGGCTCGCGCATGGCTGGCGCGGTCCTCAGGTCCCGCGTAGGCCTCGGTCTCGACGATGCGCGCGACCCGGCGGACGCCGCCGTGGTCATGCACCAGGAAGACCCCCAGCAGCGCCCGCGCCACGACGCTCCGGCCGCCCGTCGAGGAGCTCTGCTGCCAGTCGATGCAGCCTGGGTCGGGTCGGTCGAGGGAGCGGACTGCTGGTCTCGATGGCGCGATCGGTCGCCAGGATCAACCGAAGACCTCGCGCACGTCCTGGGGCAGGATCGGACCCAGGAGCGTTCCGATGATGGGCACCAGGTGCCGGTCGATGCTGCCGCCGATGGTGGAGCTCAGCAGCGACTGGTACAAGCTGGCGGTCCACAGCGGACCGCCACCCGGATCGACTACGCCGCCCTCGGCCGGGTAGAAGGTGGACAGGACGATCAGCAGGCCGGCGATCCCGAGGACGGCAGCGAAGACCGCGAAGAGCGCGCCAACGAGGTCATCGAGGACCTGGTAGCGCGAGACGCTCTGGCTGCCCCGGGTCCCGATGAAGATGACCACGGGGGCCGCCACGAGGAGCGCGATGTAGATGAGGCCGAAGGCAGCCATGTCGTTGAAGCCGGGCGGAAAGTTGCGCCACTGCTGCATCAGGTAGTCGCCAAGCTCGATCTTCAGGTAGGCGGCCACGAGGAAGGCGAGCAGCCAGGCTCCGAGCAGCAGCACGCTGCGCGCGGCGCCCCAGAAGAACCCGACCACGAGTGTCGAGACGATGATGACCAACAGGTAGATGTCGGTCGTCGCGATGGTCATGACAGGCACCTCATGGGCGCAACGCTATCAGGCGCGCAGGCGCGCGCCAAGTCGTTCGGACAGACACCGCAACCACCCGCTCTACCATCGACTCGACCGTTTGGTCATCCAGGGGGTCGTCGAGCGTCTCATAGCGCAGTCGATAGGCAAGGCTCTTCTCGCCATCGGCCAGGGGCGCGCCGCGGTATCGATCGAAGAGCGTCACGGCGCGCAGGTGCGATCCGCCGTGCTCCCTGGATGAGTGCCTCCATCTCACCTGCCGGACGGTCGGCGGGCGACGACGACGGCGATGTCCCGCTCGACGCTGGGCAGGTGCTCCAGGGGGCCGACACGCAGCCGCTGTGCGACCGCCCGCTGGTAGGCCTCGAGGTCGATCTCGGCGAAGACGACGTGGTCGGCGCGGACGGCGTACTGCTCGAGCAGTCGCGGATGCAGCTCGCCCACGCGCCCGATGGGCGTGCCCGCTGCCGTCGGCATCGACGGCGATCACGGCGGCGGTGCGTCCGGGATGCTCGACGCCATCGCGGACCGCCGTTGCCTCGTAGCGCAGGCGCGCGTGCAGCTGACGCGCCACGACCTGCTCGAGCAGGCCCTTGGCCGTGGCGACGTCGGCCGGAGTTGCACGGCGGTCGAACCCCAGCGGCGCGTCGTTCCCGGCGAGCAGGATGCCCAGCGCGAGCCGCTCGCTCGGCTCGTCGTCGCGCCACGCGTGGAGCACGCCGATCTCGAAGGCGTGGAGGTCGGCCCGTCGCTGGCGCTCGTTCTCCAGCAGCACGCGCAGGTGCTCCGGCACCATCGAGCGGCGCAGCTCGGAATGGTCGACCGTCACCGGGTTGGCGGCGCGGATGGTGGTCGGATCGTCGCTGCCGTACCCCAGGCGCGCGTGGTCATCAGGACCGATGAGCCCGTGCGTGATCATCTCGTTGAGCCCGGCGCCGGCAAGCAACGCCCGCAGCTCATCGAGCACGCGCCGCGGGTCCGGTCGATAGGGCGGCATCGTCGTGTCGGGCAGCCGACCGGCCAGCGTCTCGTAGCCGCGAACGCGGGCGATCTCCTCGATGATGTCGGCCTCGATGGCCAGGTCGCGTCGGTGCCCCGGCACGATGGCCACCAGCGCCTCGTCCGTGCTCGTGATGGCGACCTCGAGTGGCTGCGGGTCACCGATCACGCTGATGCGGTCGCCGGCCTGTGCCGGCTCGGTGCGGATCTCGACGCGTTCCAGCAGGGCGCGCTGCTCGTCGACGGGGAGGCTCTCGCCGAGGAGGCGATCGACTCGCGCCGGCCGGAAGGCGATGCGTCCGGCGCTGGGACCAGCGGGGGCGGTGTCGACGACGCCGTGGGCGACGCGGCCGCCGCCCCACGCGGCGATGAGCGCCGCGGTGCGATCCGCGCCCAGGCGAGCCATGCGGTGCTCCTGGCCCTTCTCGAAGCGCAGGCTGGCTTCGCTGCGCAGCGAGTAGCGGAAGGCCGTGCGGCGGACGCTGACCGGGTCGAAGATGGCCGACTCGATGATGACGTTGCTGGTCTCGTCACCGACCTCGCTGGCGGCACCGCCCATGACGCCGGCGATGGCGAGTGGGCCGCTCGGGTCGGCGATGAGCAGGGTCTCGGGCGTCAGCTCCCGCTCGACGTGGTCGAGCGTCTCCAGTCGCTCGCCTGTCCCGGCGCGTCGCACGATGATGTGGCCATCGCTGACGGCATCCGCATCGAACGTGTGGATGGGCTTGCCCAGCTCCATGAGCACGTAGTTGGAGGCGTCGACGACGTTGGAGATGGGGCGCACGCCGGCGGCGATGAGCCGCGTCTGGATGCGCCAGGGCGAGGGTGCGACCGTGACGCCTTCGACGTAGCGACCCACGAAGACGGGGCAGAGGTCGGGAGCGCTGACGTCGACGCGCAGGTGCTCGCTGATGTCGCCGCCACTCTCGCTGACCGACAGGTCCGGCCAGCGCAGCGCCCCGCCGGTGGTGGCAGCCACCTCACGGGCCAGCCCCAGGATGCTGAGTGCGTCGCCGCGGTTGGGTTTGACGTCGATGTCCAGCACGACGTCGCCGGCGAGGTCGGCCATGTCTTGCCCGAGCTCCGAGTCCGCGGGCAGGATGAGGATGCCGTCGGCGTCGCTGGTCAGGCCCAGCTCGTCGCCCGAGCACAGCATGCCCTGGCTCTCGGTCCCGGCGATGGTGGTGATGTCGATGTGCCGCCCGCCCGGCAGCACCGAGCCCGGCAGTGCCACGGGGACACGCTGGCCGACCGCGATGTTGGTCGCGCCGCAGACGATGGACAGCTCGGCTTCGCCCGCGGCGGTCCGAACCCGTGTCAGCGAGAGCTTGCCCGAGTTGGGATGCGGTGCGACCTCCAGCAGCTCGCCCACGACCACGCGCTGCCAATCGGCGCCGATGTACTCGATGGCGCTGACCTCCATGCCCAGCAGCGTCAGCCGCTCGGCCAGCGCCTCGGGCGAGAGCTCGAGCTCGACGAACTCACGCAGCCACGACAGGGGGACGCGCATCTACAGCCGCTCCAGGAAGCGCAGGTCGTTGGCCAGGAAGGCGCGGATGTCGGTGATGGCGTAGCGCAGCATGGCGATGCGGTCCGTGCCCATGCCGAAGGCGAAGCCCTGGTAGCGCTCGGGGTCGATGCCGCCGTTGCGCAGGACGACCGGGTGCACCATGCCGGCCCCCAGGATGGTCATCCAGCCGCTGCGCTTGCAGGCCGGGCAGCCCGCCCCCTCGCAGACGACGCAGCCGATGTCGAAGGCCACCGAGGGTTCGGTGAAGGGGTAGTACCCGGGCCGGAAGCGGGTCGCTCGCTCGGCACCGAACATGGCATGGGCGAAGGCGTCGAGCAGGCCGCGCAGGTGGGCCATGCTGGTGCCCTCGTCGACCATCAGCCCCTCGATCTGGAAGAACTCGAAGCCGTGGCTGGCGTCGACCGCCTCGTAGCGATAGCAGCGGCCGGGGGTCAGCACGCGGATGGGCGGCCGGCTGTCGCGCATGACGCGGATCTGCCCGGGCGAGGTGTGGGTGCGCAGCAGCAGGCGGTCATCCCGCCCGGCGCCCTCCGGCTGCTGCACGTAGATGGTGTCCCACAGGTCGCGTGCGGGGTGGTCGGCCGGGATGTTGAGCGCGCCGAAGTTGAGCTCGTCGCTCTCCACCTCCGGGCTCTCGACGACGACGAAGCCGAACTGGGAGAAGATGCTCGCGATCTCCGCCTCCGTCTCGCGGAGGGGTGCAGCGAGCCGCGCCAGCGCGATCGGCCGGGCAGCGTGACGTCCTCCGCCTCGGCAGCGAGGCGCGCGTCGAGGGCGTCCGACTCGAGGCCCACGCGTCGCTCGGCGAGCGCAGCCTCGATGGCCTCGCGCACAGGGTTGGCCATGCCGCCCGACCTTGGGCCGGTCCTCCGCCGGGAGCGAGCCGATGCCGCCGAGCAGACCACGCAGCTCGCCCTTGCGGCCGAGCATGGCCGCTCTCGATGGCATCGAGCGCGGCCGGCGAATCGGCAGCGGCGATGGCAGCGACTGGCCCGGGTCTGCAGCTCCTCGAGCTGCGTGCTGAACGAAGCGACGTCCACGACGGGCTGGCTGCTCGTCGCTAGGCGGACTTGGCGACCTCGGCGATGCGGGCGAACGTAGCCGCATCGCGGACACCGATGTCGGCCAGGCTCTTGCGGTCGAGCTCGACGCCCGCCGTCTTGAGGCCATGCATGAGCGTGCCGTAGGTCATGCCGTTCTGGCGCGCCGCCGCGTTGATGCGGGCGATCCAGAGCGCGCGCATCTGGCGCTTGCGCTCCTTGCGGCCGCGGAAGGCGTAGGCCATCGCGTGCAGCTGGGCTTCTCGCGCCGAGCGGATCAGCCGGCGATGCGTGCCGCGCTTGCCTTCAGCGGACTTGAGCAGGCGCTTGTGGCGCTTGTGGGCGGCGACGCCCCGCTTGACTCGTGCCATCTGGTGGTGGTGCTCCTACAGGTACGGCAGCATCCGCTTGACGGCGTTCTTGCTGGAGCCGTCAAGGATGGTCTTGCCCTCGTAGCGGCGCTTGCGCCGCGACGACTTGATCTCGAGGTGGTGACCGCGCCAGGACTTGACGCGGTAGATCTTGCCACTGCCGGTGGCGCCGAAGCGCTTCTGGGCTCCCTTGTGGCTCTTCATCTTGGGCACTGGCGTCAGCCTCCTGTGCTGGTCGCCGGCGAGGCTTCGGCCTCGGGCTCGGCGGCCGACGGTGCCGGTTCGGCCGGCGCCGCCTGCTTGCTCTTCTGGTTCTTCGCTTCGCTCTCGCCCTTGGCGGAGGGCGGGCTCGGCTTGTGCGTGGCGGTCAGGACCATGGACATGGACCGTCCTTCCAGCACGGGTGCCCGGTCGACGGCTCCGTAGTCGGCGACCTGCTCGGCGAACCGTGTCAGCAGATCGCGCCCGATGTAGGCGTGACTGACCTCCCGGCCCCGGAACTGGACGGCGACCTTGACGCGGTCACCCTCCTCGAGGAAGCGGATGGCGCGCTTGACCTTGGTGTCGAAGTCACCCTTGCCGATCTTGACCCTGAGGCGAACCTCCTTGAACTCGACCGAGCGTTGGTGCTTGCGGGCTTCCTTCTCCTTGCGGGCCTGCTCGTACTTGAACTGACCGTAGTCAAGGATCTTGGTGACGGGCGGACTGGACATGGGTGCGACCTCGACGAGGTCGAAACCGCGTTCCTGTGCCAGTTGCAGGGCCTGTGAGGTGGGCATCACGCCCAACTGTTCCCCTTCTTCGTCGATGACCCGCACCTGCGGGATCCGGATCATCTCGTTGATTCGCAGGTCCTTGCTCAGGCTATTCCCTCACCATTGCAGCTGTTCATTCGACTCGTCCCGAACAGGCGCGACACAAGGCCACGACCGGTACGGGTCGCCGGCGGACTATAGCACAGGGACCCCGGCGTCCGGGACCACGGGTGCGCTGCGTCGTGGCCGGCCGCGCCGCGCTCACGGGCGGCGCGCGGCAGCCTGCTCGGCGAGGCGCTCGGCCAGCTCCTCCCAGCCGACGGGATCGAGCTGCTCTCCTTCGCGCGTGCGCGGCGAGGCCGTGCGGGCCTCGACCTCGCGGTCGCCCAGCACGAGCATGTAGGGGATCTTCTGCTCCTGCGCCAGGCGGATCTTGTTCTGCATGCGGTTGGAGCTGTCGTCGACCTCGACGAAGAGGCCGCGCGAGCGCAGCAGCGTGGCCAGCTCCGCGGATGCCTCGATGTGGCGGTCGGCGATGGGGATGACCACCGCCTGCACCGGTGCACACCAGAACGGGAAGGCGCCCGCGAAGTGCTCGGTGATGATGCCGATGAAGCGCTCGAAGGAGCCGTAGATGGCGCGGTGGATGGCGATGGGACGCTGCGGCTGACCGGCCGCATCGATGTAGGTCAGATCGAATCGCTCGGGCAGCATCATCATGTCGGCCTGGATGGTGGCCATCTGCCACTCGCGGCCCAGGGCGTCGTCGACGTAGATGTCGATCTTGGGCGCGTAGAAGGTGCCGTCCTTGGGCTTGACGGTGTAGGCCACGCCGGCACGCTCGAGCGCGTCGGTGATGAGCCCCTCCGCGTGCTCCCATTGGGCCTCCGTGCCGAGGGCCTTGTCCGGACGAGTGGCGAAGGTGAAGCGGGGCAGCAGGCCGAACCAGGAGAAGGCCTCGCCGACCTCGCCCAGCAGCGCCTCGACCTCGTCGGCCAGCTGGTCGGGGCGCACGTAGCAGTGGGCATCGTCCTGGATGAACTGGCGCACGCGCGTCAGGCCCGAGAGCGTGCCCGAGCGCTCGTTGCGGTGCAGCCGGCCGTACTCGGACAGGCGCAGCGGGAAGTCGCGGTAGGAGCGCACCTTGCTCTTGTAGATGATCGTCGACTCGGGGCAGTTCATGGGCTTGAGCGAGAAGATCTGCTCCTCCGACTCGAGCTTGAACATGTTGTCGTCGTAGTGGTCCCAGTGGCCCGACTGCTCCCACAGCTTCTTGTGCACCAGGATGGGCGTGCTCACCTCCTGGTAGCCGCGGCGGTCCTGCAGCTCGCGCATGGCGGTCTCCAGCGTGCGCCAGAGGCGCTGGCCCTTGGGGTGCCAGAAGGCCGAGCCGGGGCTGACGTCATGGAAGCTGAACAGCTCGAGGGCCACGCCGAGCCGACGATGGTCGCGCTTGCGGGCCTCCTCGAGTCGCCAGAGGTACAGGTCCAGCTCGTCCCGGCTGGCCCAGACCGTGCCGTAGATGCGCTGCAGCATGGGTCGCTTCTCGTCACCGCGCCAGTAGGCGCCGGATGTCTTGAGCAGCTTGAACGGTCCGAGCTTGCCGGTGGACTCGACGTGCGGGCCGCGGCACAGGTCGGTGAAGGGGCCGTGGGAGTAGGTGCTCACGGTGGGCACCGGCTGGCCCTGTCGCTCCGCCTCGCGTCGGAGGTCGTCGAGGATCTCGACCTTGTACGACTGGCCCGCGGCCGCCAGCATGGCGCGTCCCTCGTCAGGGTCCCACTCGCGCCGTTCGAAGCGATGGTCGGCGCGGACCGACTTCTTCATGCGCTTCTCGATGGCGCGCAGGTCTTCGGGGTTCAGCGGCCGCGGCAGCTCGAAGTCGTAGTAGAAGCCATCCTTGATGGCAGGCCCGATGCCGAGCTTGGCATCGGGGAACAGCTCCATCACGGCCTCGGCCATGACATGGGCCGCCGAGTGGCGCATGGGGTCCAGGGGATCGTGCGCGTTGGCGTCGAGGAGCTCCTCTGCCGAGCCCTTGCGCGGTGCCTCGAACTCCAGCTCGTCCTCGTCGTGGGCGTCGCCGACGCGACCGTCGACGCCGCGCTCTGCTGCGCACATGTCATCTGCTCCTGATCGACGTGAACGCCTCTCGTGCCGCGCGAGGGCCGAGAGGCGCTACCTTGGGGATGGCCGCGAACCGCCGTCCGCGTGGCCTGCGTCGATCGTACCTCAGGCCGGCTCGCTAGTCGCCGCTGTCGCCCGCTCCGCCGAGCAGCTCATCGAGCCCGGCCAGGGGGATGCCCAGCCAGTCGGAGCGCGATCCCAGCCGCGAGGTCAGCTCGTCGCAGGCACGCGACACCAGCAGGCACTTGAACAGTACCGACCAGGTGTCGTCGTCCGACGGGTTGAAGCTGGTGCCGGCGGTGGCCTCGCGATAGCCGCGCACGCAGGCCGCGGACATCCACTGGAACCAGTACGTGGACCAGGCAGCCAGGCCGTCGGGCTCGACGACGTCCGCGCTCAGCAGCTCACGCTCCACCCGTGGCCAGTGGGCCGCGAAGTGGATGGAACGCACGAGGCCGGCGAGGTCGGTCAGGGCCGGTCGCTTGAGACGTCGCTCGCTCAAGGGGCGCCCGGTGTCGCCCTCGAAGTCGATGATGATGACGTCGTTGCCCGTGTCGAGCACCTGGCCCAGGTGCAGGTCGCCGTGCACGCGGATGCGCTGCCCGTCGCTCTTGATGTCGCGCAGGCGCCGGAGCAGGGCATCGACCCGGGGGGCTGCCTCGAGCACCACGCGCGCGGCTTCCTGGTCCCGCAGCGGCAGCGTCGCGCGCCGGTCCTCCAGCAGCTCGAGGGCGCTGCTGACGCGCCGCCGCACCGACTGGTAGAGCGAGCGTACGTAGAAGGGCGACATCGGTTCCGGCGCGAAATCGGGGTCGTCTGCGTCGGCCGCGGCAAGGTGACGGTGCATCTGTCCGACACGCAAGCCGAGGATGTGGGCGGTCTGGAGCGCAGCGCCGATGCGCTCCTGCGCGGCGGCCGGGACGGGCGCCTGCGCCAGGTCGAGGAAGAAGCGGTCACCGTCGGCGGCCAGCGCCGGTGCCTGCGGCTCGGCCTCGGCATCCGAGAGGAAGGCGCCCACCGCCTCGCGCATCGACTCCCAGAGGTTGCCTTCGTGTGGCACGTACGCCTGCACCATCGCCAGCGTCGCCTGCTCGCCGTCGTGGGTGACCGCGGCCGAGCCCAGCACGCGCGGGACGTTGGCGAACCCGGCACCGGCCAGGTAGCGGCCCAGCTCGAGGTCCGGGTTGGGGCCGTCCTCCAGCACGCGATAGAGCTTCAGCATCAGCCGGTCGCCGTAGGTGGCGGAGCTGTTGGACATGCTGGGCTGCTCACGCACCGGCGTCGCCGTGAGCGCTCCGGCTGCCTGGCCCGCCAGTTGCGCGCGCAGCCCCTTGCCGGCATGGCCCACGAGGAAGCCGTGCGCGCCCTTGATGCGCCGGCGCCCGGAGACCACGCCGAGCAGCGCCTCGTAGACGCCGGGGACGTAGCGTGCCGTCGAGCAGGCGCGCCGTCTCGCCCTCGCCCACGAGTCGTGCGATGGCAGCCTCGGGTGCCTCGGCGACGAGATCGTCAGCGTCGAACTCGACGTCGGTCGCGAGCGGCAGCACGTAGGTGGCGGGCTCGGCATCGCGGTAGGCCACGTGCAGGAATGCCAGGACCGCCGGCGGCGACGAGGGAAGCTCGACCACGTCGCTGATGCGCGCGCTGGCCACCGGGTGCGTGCCACCGCGATACCAGCGTCGCGAGATCGTCCAGCGCAGCAGGACGTCGGCGACCTCGTCGGAGGGTCGCTTGAGTCGCGCACAGAGGTCACCGCGCCAGGCCAGCTCGGGCAGGTCGATGCTGCTGTGAGGGTCGGCCGCCACCGGGTCGGTGGCGAGCCGGAACCAGAGGAACGAGTGCGGGCCCAGGCTGACCATGTAGGGCTCGTCGCCGATGCGCGGGAACTCCACCGAGCCGAACAGCTCGACCGGCACGCGGCCCTCGTAGCGGCCGAGGGCGAGCTCGGTCCACTGCGCGTAGCGGCTCAGGTTGGCGATGACGAGGATGGTCTCGTCCTCGTGCTCGCGGATGAAGGCGAGGATGCGGCGGTTGGCCGGGTGCAGGAACTCGAGGCTGCCGCGGCCGAAGGCGGGATGCTTGCTTGCGCAGCGCGATGATGCGCTTCATCCACCACAGCAGCGACTGCGGGTTGGCCTGCTGGGTCTCGACGTTGACCGCCTCGTAGTGGTACTCCGGATCGGTCACCACCGGCAGGTACAGCCGCTGGCGGTTGGCCGCGCTGAAGCCGGCGTTGCGGTCCGATCGACCACTGCATCGGCGTGCGCACGCCGTTGCGGTCGCCGACGTAGACGTTGTCACCCATGCCGATCTCGTCGCCGTAGTAGATGACCGGCGTGCCCGGCAGGCTGAAGAGCAGCCCGTTCATCAGCTCGATGCGGCGGCGGTTGTTGCCCAGCAGCGGCGCCAGGCGACGGCGGATGCCGAGGTTGATGCGCGCCTGCGGGTCGGCCGCATAGACGCGGTACATGTAGTCGCGCTCCTCGTCGGTGACCATCTCGAGCGTGAGCTCGTCGTGGTTGCGCAGGAACAGCGCCCACTGGCCCGTCGGCGGGCAGGCTCGGCGTCTGCGCCAGGATGTCGATGATGGGGAAGCGGTCCTCCATGCGCAGGGCCATGAACATGCGCGGCATGAGCGGGAAGTGGAAGGCCATGTGGCACTCGTCACCCTCGCCCTCGCCGAAGTAGGCCACCGAGTCCTCCGGCCACTGGTTGGCCTCGGCCAGCAGCATGCGGTCGGCGAAGCGCGCATCGACGTGGGCGCGCAGGTCCCTCAGGAAGGCGTGCGTCTCGGGCAGGTTCTCGCTGTTGGTGCCGTCGCGCTCGTAGAGGTACGGGATGGCGTCGAGGCGCAGGCCGTCGACGCCGGCCTCGAGCCAGAAGTCGGTGACCTTGAGCAGCGCCTCGCGCACCCGCGGCTCGTCGAAGTTGAGGTCCGGCTGGTGGTGGTAGAAGCGGTGCCAGTAGTAGGCGCCCGCGACGCCGTCCCAGGACCAGTTGGAGGGCTCGAAGTCCTTGAAGATGATGCGCGCGTCGGGGTAGCGGTCGGGCGTGTCGCTCCAGACGTACCAGTTCCGCTCGGCGGAGCCGGGTGGCGCCGTGCGGGCCCGCTGGAACCAGGGGTGCCGGTCGCTGGTGTGGTTGAAGACCAGCTCGGTGATGACGCGCAGGTCGCGCTTGTGGGCCTCGCGGATGAAGGCGCGCACGTCACGCAGCGTGCCGTAGTCGGGATGGACCGCGCCGTAGTCGGCGATGTCGTAGCCGTCGTCGCGCAGCGGTGAGGGGTAGAAGGGCAGCAGCCAGATGGCGGTGACACCCAGGTCGGCGAGGTAGTCGAGCCGGCTGGTCAGGCCGCGGAAGTCGCCGATGCCGTCGCCGCTGCTGTCGGCGAAGGCTCGCACGGGGACCTCGTAGATGACGGCGTCCTTGTACCACAGCGGATCGGGCTCGAAGCCGGTGCTGCGTGGCTCGCGCGCCTCTTCAGGGCCTCCAGCGCGTGCGCCCATCGACGGCTCCCCTTTCCGGACCATGTGACTCCTGCAGGCGCCGCCCCGAGCGGGTGGAGCGGTTTCGGGCGCGCAGCCTACCCCAGGCCCATGTGCGGTGAGAACCAGTCCGAAGTACTAGGGTGCGGTCAGCCCGCGTCCCGGCTGCCGGCGACGACATGGCGGGCCAGCAGCAGCGAGTGGCTCGGCAGGTCGACCGGCTCCGCGGCGCCGAGGATGCGACGACGTCGGGGCTCGAAGGGTGCGGAGCGGGCCGTGTCGAAGACGATCTCCCAGCTGCCGCCGAGCCAGCCATCGGGAAGCCGGAAGCGCATGTCCTCGGCGGTGGCGTTGAGAGCGAGGTAGAACGAATCGTCCTCGATGGGCAGGCCCGAGCGGTCGACGAGGTCGCGACCCGACAGGTAGACCGCGATCGCCGCGGCACCGTCGGTGTGCCATTGCTCGTCACTCATGCGCACACCGTCGGGTGTGCACCACTCGATGTCGCGCGGATGCTCCGCGGCGCCCTCGGGCGGTGGGCCCACGTGGTACCAGCGGCGACGCCTGAACACCGGGTGTGCCCGGCGCAGGGCGATGAGACGGCGGGTGAAGTCGAGTCATCGCCTCGTCAGACCGTTCCCAGTCGAACCAGGACAGCTCGGAGTCGTGGCAGTAGCCGTTGTTGTTGCCCCCCTGGCTGCGACCCAGCTCGTCACCACCGAGGAGCATGGGAACCCCCTGTGACAGGAGCAGCGTGGCCAGCAGGTTCCGGCGCTGGCGCTCTCGCAGCACGAGGACGGCGGGATCGTCCGTGGGGCCCTCGACGCCGCAGTTCCAGGAGCGGTTGTGCGACTCACCGTCGCGGTTGCCGTCGCCGTTGGCGAGGTTGTGCTTCTGCTCGTAGCTGACGAGGTCGACGAGGGTGAAGCCGTCGTGGGCGGTGACGAAGTTGATGCTGGCCGCAGGCGGGCGCCCCTCGTCGGCGAAGAGGTCGGCGCTGCCGGTGAAGCGGCGGCCGAAGTCGTGGAGCATGTCCGGCTGGCCGCGCCAGAGGTCGCGCACGGTGTCGCGGTAGGCGCCGTTCCACTCGGCCCAGGGCGGCGGGAAGCTGCCCACCTGGTAGCCGCCCTCGCCGATGTCCCAGGGCTCTGCGATGAGCTTGGCGGTGCGCACCACGGGGTCCTGCTGGATGATGTCGAAGAAGGCGGCGCCGCGGTCGACGTGGTGGTCCTCGCGGGCCAGCGCGGAGGCCAGGTCGAAGCGGAAGCCGTCCACGTGCATCTCGCTGATCCAGTAGCGCAGGCTGTCGAGGATGAGCTGGAGCACGAACGGCTCGCGCATGTCGAGCGTATTGCCGGTGCCGGTGTAGTCGATGTAGTGGCGGGGGTTCTCCGGGCGCACGCGGTAGTAGGCGCCGTTGTCGAAGCCCCGAAGCGAGAGCATCGGGCCGCGGTGGTTGCCCTCGCCGGTGTGGTTGTAGACGACGTCGAGGATGACTTCCAGGCCGGCGCCGTGGAAGGCCTTGACCATGGCCTTGAACTCGTCGACCTGCTGGCCGCCGCTGCCGCCGGCAGCGTACTCGGCATGAGGGGCGAAGAAGCCGATGGTGTTGTAGCCCCAGTAGTTGCGCAGCCCGCGCTCCAGCAGGAAGCCGTCGTGGACGAAGTGGTGGACCGGCAGCAGCTCGACCGACGTCACGCCCAGGCGCTGCAGGTGCTCCAGCGCAGCGGGATGGGCCATGCCGGCGTAGGTGCCGCGCAGCTCCGGTGGGACGCCCGGGTGGCGCTGGCTGAAGCCCTTGACGTGCGTCTCGTAGATGACCGTGTCCTCGTCGGGCACGCGCGGGTGCTCGTCCTCCTCCCAGTCGAAGGACCCGGCCACCACGATGGAGCGCGGCACGTCCGGGGCACTGTCGCTCTCCTGCCGGATGAAGGGGTGTCCCGGCACGTGCGCGTGGATGCGCTCGCTCCAGCGGACCTCGCCCTCGATCGCCCGGGCGTACGGATCGAGCAGCAGCTTGTGCGGATTGCAGCGCATGCCTCGCGCGGGATCCCAGGGGCCGTGGACGCGGTAGCCGTAGCGCTGGCCGGCCCCGATGCCGGGCAGGTAGCCGTGCCAGGTGTAGCCGGTTCGCTCGGGCAGATCGACGCGCGTCTCGCGTCCGGTCTCGTCGAAGAGGCACAGCTCGACCCGCTCGGCCACGCGGGAGAAGACCGCGAAGCTGGTGCCCGTCCCCGTCGGCGTGCGCGCCCAGCGGGTAGGGTGCGCCCGCGCAGTGCGCGCGGCGGCTCGGACGGGGCGCGTGCGGCGGTCGGGCGTGCGTATGGCGCTGGACTCCTCGAGCCCGCGGCGGGACGGCCTCGACCGCGGTGGCTTCACCGTGGGTAGATGGTGGGCGACACTGGACTCGAACCAGTGACCTCTTGCATGTCAAGCAAGTGCTCTAACCAGCTGAGCTAGCCGCCCGAGTACGAACACGATAGCAAATCCGGCCCCACTCGTCATCCCGATATCCTGTTGCAGCTGCCCTGCCGTACGCTCGCGCGATCCGATCCATCGAAGGTGGCGGCGAGGTCTACTCGTCCAGTAGCGAGTCCTCGATCGCGTCCATGAGCGACTGCAGCTCGTCCTGATAGCCAGCGAGTGCTTCAAGCCATCGCTGGCGTTCCGCGTCAGTCATCGGCAGCAACTCGTCGCGAGGCGGGGTCATCTCTCTTGCGCCCGCAAGCCACTCGGCCTGGCGGTCGAAGCCATTCGAGTCCCACCCCGCACCGTTCGAGTTGGACGTGATGCGTCTGGCGGCCAGCATCGTCGTGGCAGCCGGTGACAACGGTCTCCCGCGCAAGGTGGGTCATCGTCTCGCCCAGCACGCAGCGCGACGCTACCGCGAACAGGTACGCACGCTCTCGCAGCTGGACTTCCTCTCGCTCGCGCGCGCCGGTCGCTCCTGGCGGTGCGCACCGTCGGGTCCAGCCTACGGAGCCGGGGCTTGCGACTCGAGGGCCCTGCGACCCCAGCCATGCACGATCGCCGCGGCGATCGCGAGGATGGGCGTCATCAGCGGCGCCACGAGCATGCCCCCGATGACCACCGCGGCACTGTCGTTGACGAGCCCGAAGGCGGCGATCGCGGAGGACAGCAGCATGAGGATGAAGAACTTCTGCAGGTAGGGGATCCGCTGTTCGCCCTCGAAGAAGAGCGCGTCGAAGATGCGGGCGCGCTCCTCGGGTGTGGCCGCCCGTCCGCGGAAGCCGAGCTTGCCCACCGGCGTCAGGCTCGACGGCCTCGGCCGCGGCGGTGGCGGTTTCGACGTCATCTCATCGGTTCCTCGCTGCTCCTGCGAACGTGCCCGGTATCCCGATTGCCATTCACGCCGGCATCATCGTGCGGTTCGCGAGCGTGGCCCGCCGCGCCCTCCGCGGTGCTGACGTTCAGCGCAACGTCGCGCGACCCTCGGCGGCCTACGGTGCCGACTCGGCTGCGTCGGTGGCCTTGCCGTCACCAGCAGCCTTCGCGTGAGCGACTGTGGCAGCCTTCTCAGCCTCGGCCAGCTGGGCACGAAGCTCGTCGGCGATGATCGAGAGCGCCTCGACGCGCGCCTGCGCCCGGTCGCGCTTGGCCGACGCGTCCAAGAGCTGGTCTTCGGACTTGTGCAGGCGCTTGCGTAGCTGCTTGGACGTCGAGATCCTGGCGTCCCGGCGGACGGCCCTAGTGCTGGCCATGTGCTCCCTTCCTGCCGGGTGTCTTCTCAGCGCGGCCCGATCGCGGTCCGCGCGCGTCGGTTTCGTCCTCGATGAGGTCCTCGACCGCCGCGTACACCTCCGGGTAGACGCCGGGCGTACCGAGTCGATCGAGCACCCCGTCGGCCTCCAGCACGCGCGTGACCTCGCCGCCCTTGACGCGGGCGAGGCGGATGTCGATGTCGTTGTAGCCGGCCAGGTCGATGACCTTGCCGATGGCCTCGGACGCCTGGGAGTCGATGAAGTTGATGCCCTCGAAGTCGAGCACGATGGTGGTGATGGACGGGTCGGCGGCCTGTACGAGCTCGCGCAGCCGATCCTCCGGGGCCTCGGAGTTCGCGAAGTAGAGACTCGAGTCGATGCGCATCACGAGCAGGCCCGGATAGGTGGTGACCTCCGGCTCGTCCTCCACGCTGCGGAAGGCCCGGGTGCCGGGCTTTCGACCGAGCTCCGGCATGGCGGGGCTCGCGCTGATGTAGATGAGGTAGCCGAGCGAGAGGAAGACGCCGATCACGACACCGGCCAGCACGCCGGCGGTCAGGACGCTGACGAGCGCGATCATGGCGATCCAGAAGTCCGTCCGCAGCACCCGGTACAGCCGCCGCATCTGCGGCACGTCCATCATGCCGCTCACCACGGCCTGGATGATGATCGCCGCGAGCACCGCCGTGGGCAGGTCCGAGAACAGCGGCGCGAGGAGGATCATCGTGAGCACGACCACCGCACCGGTGGTCAGCGACGACAGCTGCGTCTTGGCGCCCGAGCTGTCGGCGAGCGAGCTCGCTGACAGGCTGGTGGACACGGGGATGCCCTGCAGCAGGCCGGAGCCGATGTTGGCTGCACCCTGCGCCACCGACTCCTGGTCGATGTCGACGCGCTTGCGCCGTGCTTGGAGGCGAAGGAGCGGGCATCGCTGGCGGTCTGCGAGAAGCCGATGAGTAGCAGGCCGACGGCCGCGGTGAGGATGACCGTGATGTTCTGGCCCACGAAGTCCAGCTCGGGGAAGGCGATCGACGGCAGGCCACGCGGGACCTCGCCGATGAGCGTCACGCCCCGCTCGCCCAGGCCTAGCACGATCGACGCCGCCAGTCCGAGCACGAGTAGGACGAGCGCGCCCGGCAGGCGCGGTGCCGCGACCTTGAGCCCGAAGATCAGGACGAGCGAGGCAACGCCGACCACGACGGTGGTGAGATCGGTCGCCGAGAGCCCCTCGACCCAGCTCAGGAGCTTCTGCCACGAGTTGGTACCTTCGGCTGAGGTGCCGGTGATCTTGGGCAGCTCCCCGATGACGACCTCGATGGCGGCCCCGAAGAGGAAGCCGGTGATGACGGGCTTGGAGAGGAACTGGCTGATCCAGCCCATGCGGAAGAGCCGCAGGACCAGGAACAGGAGACCCGACGCGATGGTGACCGCGGCGATGAGCGCGACCGCATCGTCGCTGCCGGTGGCGATGCCGGCGGAGACCAGCGCGCCGGCGGCGACCGCGGCCAGGGCCGAGCTGGGCCCTGTCGCGATCTGGCCCGACAGCCCGAAGATGGCGTAGAGGATCGCTCCGGCTGCGGCCGCGTAGAGCCCGTATTCGATGGGCACGCCGGCGATGCCGGCGTAGCCGAGGGACTTGGGCACCACGAGCGCGGCCACGGTGATGCCCGCGATGAGGTCGGGGCGAAGCCACATTCGCTGGTAGCGGGGCACCCACGACAGGATGGGCAGGAACCGCGCCAGGCCGGACGGGGACGACGGGTGGCTCATCGGGGGATGGCCTCAGCTGCCAAGTGAATGCTCATCCTGCGCCTCGATGCGGCCGTCGTGGATGGCCGCGGTGAAGGCCGCGTAGTCGCGCTCGTTCTGGTCGGCGTAGGCGACGGCGAAGTCGGCGATCGCCCGGTCGAAGGTGTCCCCCTTGCCGAGGTAGCCGGCGATCGTGGCCGGCTCCCCCGAGCGGGCGTGTGCGTGCGCGAGCGTCCAGCCGCACAGCTCCGCGTACCGTCGCATCGACTCGAGCGACGCGCCCTCGATCTCGATCGAGCCCTTCATGTCCTTGAACTGGCGCCAGTAGTAGTGGCTGCCGGAGCGGCTCGCGTGCCAGCCCAGGAAGCTGTCACTCGTCGCCTGCATCAGCCGCTGCCCCTCGACCACGCGGCGACCGTGGTTGTCGTAGGCGCTCTTTGGCAGGTAGTCCTCCAGCACGGACGCATCAGCCTCCTTGATCTGCAGGAAGAACGGGTCTCGATCGTCGCGGCCCTCCAGCAGCACGATGAAGCACCTCGTGCCCACCGAGCCGACGCCGACGACCTTGATGGCCACATCGCGGTAGTGGTAGCGACGCAACAGGATGCCGATATGATCCGGGACCGAATCGAGATAGGCCTTGAACTCGGCCTTCAGCTGAGCGTCGATCTGCTGTGGGTCGGCGCTCGTAGGGACGTCCCGGATCGGCACGATGAGGGGCGGCTGCGAGGCGATGCGAACGCCATCCCCTGACGCTTCGGCCAGCTTGTCAAAGGCATAGACGCTGTCCCTGGCGCGCGTCTCGCGGATGTACGCTGCGCCACGCTTGCGCTGCTTCTTCGTAAGCTGCCCGCTGAACGCGCTGAAGACCTTGTCCACGTCGAGGTGCGCGTACCAGACGTCGCTGTAGAGAGCCTCGGCGAAACGCAGCATCGCTTCGCGGTACATCCGGACTGCGCGGCGGGCCAGACCGCGCTCCTCGCTGGCGTCGTACTCGTTGTGGCGAGCAACGATGGCGAAGCTCGTCGCCAGGCGCTTGACGTCCCACTCCCACGGTCCGGGCAGCGTCTCGTCGAAGTCGTTGAGATCGAACACGAGGTCGCGCTCGGGGGAGCCGTAGACCCCGAAGTTCGACAGATGGGCATCGCCACAGATCTGGACGTGCAGGCCGGTCGATGGCGTCGTCGCCAGGTCGTTGGCCATCACCTTGGCCGCGCCACGGTAGAACGCGAACGGCGACCGGGACATGCGCCAGTGTCGAATCGGGACCAAGAATGGTAGCCGCGCTTCGTTCTGGCTGGTGATCAGCTCGACCGGGTCGGGCCGATCGTCCGCAGGCCGCCACGCACCCTGCGCGCTCCGTGGGACCGTCTTGCGCAACCGGACGCCATCGCTCCCCGGCGCAGAGCCACTTCGTGCCTTCACCGAGCTGCTTGACCTGCCCCTCGTCACCACTGCCCCTCACACTCCAGAGCTACGCCGGGCTTCCGTCGAACCCTGCAGCGACCGGCCGGATATCGGGCCCACCCTGGGTTGGGCTGTCCCCGCTCGCCGGGGAAGACGGATGGTACCGTCTGCCTTCAGGAACGCCAAGGCCTCGCGGAGGTGGATAGTCGACTCACCCAGGGTGAGACTACCGCGCCGCGCCGCGATCGAGAGACGGGCGAGGTGCCGCCGGAGTCGCCACAACGATCGCCGTCCCCGAGCCAGGGCCGAACAACGTCTCCACGGGGCCGGACCTCGTCCGGCTAGCTCTCGACGCGAAGGGCTACCTCCAGGGCACCAATCCGCGGCAGCGCCTCCTGCTTTTCTACTGGGGTCCGCTTACCGGCGCCGCCTTCATCGGCCACCAGCTGAACGCGACCGCGCCGGAGATCCAGCTCTTCGAGGAGGAGCGCGGCGTCGCGGGCAGCGTTCTTCAGCGCCCATCCCGTCAGCGCGACCAAATCACACCGACGGAGCGCTCCGCGAAGACCGTGGTCCGACACCCACCTGCACCGAGATTGGCACCCGTCGCTCGAGCAGACACCACACGGATGCTGGCGCTCGGCACACCAATGACTTCCTCTGCTGGTCACGAGCACTGGGAATGTGGCCCTGGCGTGACCCCTGAAGTGACCCCTGCGGCGCGTTAGCGTAGGAGACATCAGTCGATGTCAACGAGATGCTAGGTGATCAGGATTGCGCCGGTTCTACGCGAGGATCGCGCACATCAAGCGGCCAAGCTCGCCGTGCCCTGCGGTCGCGGGGGGTCGAGCGGCCACTCTCCTCCACATTCGTGAACAGCAGGTCCTCGGTCCAAATCCGAGTGTCGGCTCCACTCCCCACGCGTGAGATGGCCTCTTTAGGGGTGTCTGTTGCAGAAGGCGACAGGGCCTGACCGACGAGTCTCGGCCACACTTCGCCCGGCGTCCGTGTTCAGACGGGTCTGGCCAGCAGCACCACCGAGCGGGGCCCGACTCGGTAGGTCTCGACGTCGATCGGCAGCGCCTCTTGATACGTGACGAGATCGTGAGGCGACGGCAATGACGTGTCCAGGACCGCACGCCAGCGATGATCCTGCCCGGACGGGTCCCCCGCGACCTGTGGCGGCAGCTCGAAGTCGAGTGGCTCCCAGTAGGCATTGAGGGCGAGGTGCAGGGCCGCACCGCGGCCGGTGAGGCTGATGGCGATGCTGCGGGATGCATCGCTCAGATCGGGCTGCCCGTAGCGTGCGCCGCTCAGCTGTGCCTTGGCCGACTGCAAGAGGTCCAGGAGGCTGACGTCATCTGCGGCGTCCAGCAGCGACTGCAGCCGACGCCGGCCGCGGGTGAGCCCCTGCACGAACGCGAGCAGGTCGCTGTGCTTCGTGACCAGGCCCCAGTCGAACCAGGTCAACTCGTCGTCGTGGCAGTAGGCGTTGTTGTTGCCTTGCTGCGTCCGGCGCACCTCGTCGCCCATGAGGAGCATGGGCAGGCCGACACCGAGCAGGTCGAGTGCCAGCAGGTTCTTCACCTGACGCAGGCGCAGTGATTCGACCGCCGGATCGTCGCTGGGACCCTCGATCCCACAGTTCCAGCTGCGGTTGTCATCGCTGCCGTCACGGTTCTGCTCGCCGTTGGCCTCGTTGTGCTTGTGGTCGTAGGAGACGACGTCGTTCAGCGTGAAGCCGTCGTGACAGGTCACGAAGTTGACCGACTCCTGGGCCTCCCGACCGCGCCGACCGTAGATGTCCGGGCTGCCCAGGAACCGCTGGGCCACGGTCCCGGCCAGGCCCGGGTCACTCTTCACGAATGAGCGGACGTCGTCGCGGAAGCGCCCGTTCCACTCGATCCAGCGGTCACCCACGAAGCTGCCGACCTCGTACAGCCCGCCGGCGTCCCAGGCCTCGGCGATGAGCTTGGTGCTCGCAAGGACCGGGTCGGTCTCGATATCCCAGAGCGTGGGTGGATCAGAGAGGGGCCGGCCGTCATCGTCCCTCGAAAGGATGGCCGCGAGGTCGAAGCGAAAGCCGTCCACGTGCATCTCACTGACCCAGAAACGCAGGCTATCGAGGATGAGACGGCGCGCGATGGGGTTGCTGGCGGCGAAGGTGTTGCCCGTGCCGGAGAAGTCAGCGTAGTAGGTCCGATCGGCAGCCGGGATGTAGTAGTCGTCATTGGCGAGGCCGCGGAAGCAGAACGTGGTGTCGTCGGGACCGCCCTCGGCGGTGTGGTTGTAGACGACGTCGAGGATGACCTCAAGGCCGGCGCGATGGAGCGCCTTGACGAGGTCGCGGAACTCATCGGCGGCGGACAGGGCATCGTGCCGGCTGCTGTAGGCGACGTGGGGGGCGAAGAACGCGATCGGTTGGTATCCCCAGTAGTTGATCAGCCCCGGAGGAGCAGCGAGGTGATCGAAGTGGAAGACCGGCAGCAGCTCCACCGCGGTGATGCCCAGATCCACGAGATAGGGGATCTTCTCGATGAATCCAGCGTACGTGCCCCGGTGACCCTCCTCGACGCCCGAGTTCGGATGGGCCGTGAAGCCACGGAGGTGAGCCTCATAGACGATGGTGTCCCGGAGGCTGCGGCCAAGGGGCCGGTCACCTTCCCAGTCGTAGCGGCTTAGATCGACCAGCACGCTCTTCATGGCCTCGGCGTCCCCGAGCGGGACGGACGCAGGGTTCCGTCGGTACGTCGGCGGAACGGCCACACCGCGGCCATACGGATCAAGCAGGCGGTGGTGAGCGTCGAAGCGCAGGCCGCGCTCGGGTTGCCAGGGACCGTCGACACGGTACGCGTAGAGTTGTCCGTGCCCTACGTCGGGCACGAGCGCGTGCCAGTACTCCCCGGTCCGGTGGAGTGGGATGATTCGGTCAGGCATGGCTGATCCCACGCTGTCGTACAGCAGCAGGTCAACGGAGGTCGCGTGCTTGCTGTAGAGACTGAAGTTCGCCCCCGCCGGCGTGATCGTGGGTCCGAGGGGGTGGCTCAGTCCGCGCTCCACGGTAGTCATGAGGGCTCCTCTTGCTCGCCGACCGGACGTTGTCGACCGCGCTGGGTGGCGCCACTCAGGATGACAGCCTGGCGGCTCGGCAGCCAGGCGGCAGGAGCGGCGATACGGTTCCTCGCCGGGGGTCGAGCACGCCGCGGTCGAGGCTCACGGACCGACTGACCTCTTCCCCGTCTCGACCGGGTGCCATGATGGCGGTGCAGCGTACGGAGGTGACATGATCCCAGCGACAGGCACTGCTGAGCACGACCGCCTCGCTCAAGCCACGGGCCGTGCCGAGGATGACCTCTTCACCGCCAACCCCTGGTACGAGTGGGGTCCCTATCTGTCCGAGCGGGCGTGGGGCACGGTGCGGGAGGACTACAGCGCCGATGGCGATGCCTGGCGATCGTTCCCGCATGATCATGCCCGCTCGCGCGCGTACCGCTGGAACGAGGATGGCATGGCCGGCATCTCCGACGTCGGCCAGGAGCTCTGTCTCGCACTGGCGCTGTGGAACGGCACCGATGCCTACCTCAAGGAGCGCATGTTCGGGCTCACGGGGCCGCAAGGGAACCATGGGGAAGACGCCAAGGAGTGCTGGTGGTTCCTCGAGGGGCTGCCCAGCCACGCCCTCCTGCGCTGGCGCTATCACTACCCCCAGGCAGCATTCCCGTACGACGACCTCGTCAGGGAGAACGCGCGTCGCGATCGCCACCAGCCAGAGTACGAGCTCATCGACACCGGCGTGTTCGACGACGGACGCTACTGGATCGTCGAGGTGACGTACGCGAAGGCGACCCCGACCGAGATCCTCTGCCGCGTCAACGTCACGAACCATGGCTCCGACGAGGCGACGCTGCACGTCCTGCCCACGCTGTGGTTCCGCAACACTTGGCGCTGGTCGGGATCACCTGACATCCCGGAGCTCCGCCTCGATGGAGACGCCGTGACGGTCCGGCACCCGCGCCTCGAGGGCTACAGCCTCGAGGCCGCCGCGGGGCCTGACGGCGCGATGCCCGCGGCGCTCTTCTGCGACAACGAGACGAATGCGCGGCGGCTCTACGGAAGCGCGCCCATCAGCCCCTTCCCCAAGGACGGCATCAACGACCACGTCATCAGTGGCGCAGCCACGGTCAACCCGGCGTCGACCGGTACGAAGGCCGCCTGGTGGTACCGGCTGACGGTCCCGGGCGGCGGCCAGGCCGAGATGCGGCTGCGCCTCCATCGCCCGGAACCGGCGACCCGTCGTTCCTCGGACGGTCGGCGCGCAGCGGCGCACTGGTCGGCAGAGCCATTCGAACGCGTGATCGACGAGCGTCAGCGCGACGCCGATGCGTTCTACGCAGCGCTGGCGGGCGCACAGCTCGACGATGAGCGGATGCGGATCCTGCGACAGGCGGCTGCCGGCCTCGTGTGGAGCAAGCAGTTCTATCCGTACCGTGTCGGACGCTGGCTCGACGGTGACCCGGCCGAGCCTCCGCCCCCACCAAGCCACGCCACCATCCGCAACGCCGGCTGGCGCCACCTCGACGCCTGCGACATCCTGGCCATGCCGGACCCCTGGGAGTACCCGTGGTTCGCTGCCTGGGACCTGGCCTTCCACGCGATCGCCTGGGCACACCTGGACCCTGCCTTCGCGAAGTACCAGCTGCTCGTGCTCCTGCGGGAGTGGTTCCAGCACCCCGACGGTGCGCTCCCCGCGTACGAGTGGAACTTCGACGATGTCAATCCACCGGTCCATGCCGTTGCGGCGCTGAGCGTCTTCGCGATCGACGGGGCCACGGACACGGACTTCCTCGAGCGGGTGTTCCAGAAGCTGCTGCTCAACTTCACGTGGTGGCTCAACCGGGAGGACCCCGATGGTCGGAACATCTTCGGTGGCGGCTTCCTCGGGCTGGACAACATCAGCCCCATCGATCGCTCGTCACTACCACCCGGAGTACGTCTCGCCCAGGCGGATGGCACCGCATGGATGGCGTTCTACTCGCTGAGCATGCTCATCCTCGCGGCCCGTCTCGCCCAGGACGACCCGGTGTATGACGACATGGTCGTCAAGTTCGCCGAGCAGTACCTGCTCATCACCGATGCCATCGATGACTCGGGTATGTACGACGCTGCCGATGGCTGGTTCTACGACCAGCTCATCGACGCGTCCGGCAGGAAGACGCCCATCACGGTCCAGACGCTCGTGGGCGCGATCCCCATGCTGCCTGCCGTCACGCTGCCCGCGTCTCAGGTCGGCGCCCTGGAGCGTCTCCGACATCGGTTCGCACGGCTGGCCGACAAGGAGTCGGATGGCGCCGCTCAGGCCGGTCGACACGTCCATCACTCTGGCGAGGGAACGATGCTGTCGGTCGTTGATCCAGACCAGCTGCAACGCACGCTGGAGGCCTTGTTCGACACCGATGCCTTCCTCTCGCCGCATGGCCTTCGGTCGCTGTCAAGGCGCTTCGCTACGTCGTACCAGGTCCCCGGGGTCCCAGGCGCGACCATCGACTACGAGCCAGCCGAATCGACGACGGCGATGTACGGCGGCAACTCCAACTGGCGCGGGCCAGTCTGGTTCCCCGTCAACTACCTGGTCATCAGGTCGCTGCAGCAGTATCACGAGTTCCTCGGTGCCGGCTACACCGTCGAGTACCCCACCGGCTCCGGCCAGCAGCGGACCCTGCTCGAGGTCTCAGCCGATCTCGCCGAACGCCTGATCTCCATCTGGCTGCCGGACCGGGCCGGGCGGCGACCGCTCTACGGCGGCGTCGGTCTGCTCCAGTCGGACCCGGCCTGGCAGGGGCTGCTCTGGTTCAACGAGTACTTCGAGGGCGACGATGGCGCCGGGCTCGGCGCCATGCATCAGACGGGCTGGACCGCCCTCGTCATCGACCTGCTGCTCGCGCCGCCGGGCTCGCGCACCGAGGAGCCGGTCGACCTCTCCCGCTGAAGGACGACGCGCCGCGCGGGTGTCTCACGGGCCGGGATCGAAACGATGGGGCGTGGCGCTGGCGGCCGTAGGCACCCAGGGTCAGGAGTGCTCCTCGCTCGCATCCGCCTCGGCCTTGGT